>CAVYKO010000005.1:0-454925 GCA_963769095.1 uncultured Acidimicrobiaceae bacterium | reverse complement strand
GCGGGAGGCGGCGGTGGGGTAGGCCATGGCGGCACACTACTTGGGGCGCGCCGGCCACGACGTTTCCGCCAGCGGGTCTGCGCAGCCCGCTGCCGTTACCATCACGGGGAAAAGGGGAGGCGCTCATGGCCATGGCACGCAACGGTGACGTCGAGATCTACTACGAAACCTTCGGCGACCCGGCACAACCGACGCTCCTGTTGGTGAACGGCCTGGGATCGCAGTGCATCAACTACGCGGTCGAATGGTGCGAGCTGTTCTGCGCGGAAGGGTTCCAGGTGATCCGGTTCGACAACCGCGACGTCGGGCTCTCGACGAAGCTCGACGGCGTCGACTACTCGATGGCCGACATGGCGGCGGACGCCATTGCGGTGCTCGACGCGGTGGGCGTCGACCGGGCCCACGTCATGGGGTGCTCCATGGGCGGGATGATCGTGCAGCGCCTGGCCATCGACCACCCCGATCGCCTGCTCTCCATGACGTCGGTGATGTCGAGGACGGGCGAGCCCGGGTACGGCGAGAGCTCGGAGGAGGCCTTGGCCGTCTTGATGGCACCGCCGGCGCCGTCCATCGCGAGGCCTACATCGACAGTCACGTCGCCGCGCATCCACATCTACGGGTCCAAGCCCGAATGGCTCGACGACGATGCCATCGCGGCCCGGGCCGCCGCGGCCTATGACCGGTGCTTCTGCCCGAAGGGCATCGGCCGCCAGATGCGGGCCGTCGGGCATGACGGATCGCGGACCGACCAGCTGCGGAACGTCCGTCTGCCCGACGCTGGTCATCCACGGCAGCCGGGACACCTTGATCGCCCCGAGCGGCGGCCGGCGCACCGCGGAGCTCATCCCCGGCGCGCGCTACCTGGAGATCGACGGCATGGGCCACGACTACCCGCCGGCCGTCTGGCGGGAGTGGGTCGCCGCCTGGTCCGGGTTCGTCAAGGAGCGCGTGGCGGCCTGAGGCCCGAGGCCGGACGGCCTGAGTCGGGCGATTGCCCGCAGAACAGGAACGTGTTCTAATCTCCGGCCGATGGAGTTCAACCTCGCCGACCTGTTCGAGGCGGCCGTCGACGCCTACCCCGAGCGGGAGTACCTGGTCGCCGACGGCAAGCGGCGCACGTACGCCGAGATGGAGGCCCGGGCCAACCAGTTGGCCCACCATCTCGCGGCGCAGGGCATCGGGCCGGGGGACCACGTCGGGATCTACGCCTACAACTCCGTCGAGTGGGTCGAGACCGCGTGGGCCGTCTTCAAGCTCCGGGCGATCTGGATCAACATCAACTACCGCTACGTCAAGGACGAGCTGCGCTACCTGCTGAGCAACGCGGACCTGCAGGCGCTCGTCTACCAGCGCGAGTTCTCCCCGCTCGTGGCCTCGCTGCTGGGCGAGCTGCCCGAGCTGCGCCACCTGTCTGGTGATCGAGGACGGCGTCCGACGCCGAGCTGGCGCCGGGCTCGGTCGCCTACGAGGCCGCGCTGGCGGGACAGTCGCCGACGCGTGACTTCGGGCCCCGCTCGGGCGACGACCTCTACATCCTCTACACCGGCGGCACGACCGGCATGCCCAAGGGCGTCGTCTGGCGCCACGAAGACGTCTTCTACGCGCTCGGCGGCGGGACCGACCCGGTCACCAACACGCGGGCGACCGACCCGGCGGCCATGGTGGAGAAGGGCGCGGGCGGTGGCATGGTGCACCTGCCCGTGGCGCCGCTGATGCACGGGGCGACCCAGTGGTGCGTCATGGGGCAGAGCTTCGTGGGCTCCAAGATCGTGCTGATGGCCAAGTTCGACCCGCACGACGTCTGGCAGCTGGTCGGCGAGAGAACGGGTCAACTCGGTCATGATCACGGGCGACGCCATGGGCAAGCCGCTCGTCGAGCGCCTGAGTGAGCCCGACGCCGACTACGACCTCTCGTCGCTGCTCGCGGTCGTGTCCTCGGCCGCCCTCTTCTCGGCACCGGTCAAGGACGAGTTCTTCGAACGCTTGCCCAACCTCGTGATCACCGACGCCATCGGGTCGTCCGAGGGCGGCAACAACGGGATGACGGTCGTGACGGCGGGGAACACGGCGATGAAGAGCGGCCCGACCGTGCACCTCCTGGGCGAGACGGTCGTGTTCGACGAGGACCTCGAGCCGGTCGAGCCCGGCTCGGGCACCATCGGCAAGATCGCCCGTTCGGGCGACATCCCCCTCGGCTACTACAACGACCCCAAGAAGACGGCCGAGGTGTTCCTCGAGGTGCGGGGCCGCCGCTATGTGATGCCCGGCGACTACGCCACCGTCGAGGCCGACGGCTCGATCACGCTGCTCGGCCGGGGGTCGATCGTCATCAACTCGGGCGGCGAGAAGATCTTCCCCGAGGAGGTGGAGTCGGCCGTGCGCTCGCACCCCGACGTCATGGACGCCATCGTGTGCGGCGCGCCGGACGAGCGCTGGGGCCAGACGGTGGCCGCGATCATCCAGCCCCGGGTCGGGCACGCGGCGCCCTCGCTCGAGGCGCTGCAGGAGCACTGCCGGTCGACGATCGCCGGGTACAAGCTGCCGCGGCGCCTGCACGTCGTCGACGCCGTCGAGCGCTCGCCGAGCGGGAAGCCCGACTACACCTGGGCGGCCGCGATCGTGAACGCAACGGAGGTGGGAACGGCGCCCTGAGCCGGGGCGTCGACAGGGGGGGCGGATGGCGCGTTAGCGTGCGCCGATCACTCGGGGAACGACGACCACATCGATTCGAATGCAGCGGCGCCTGGCGCGATGGCGCCGGTGTTCGCGCGCTGGCGCTGGGCTCGCGCTGGGGTTGATGGCGCTGCTCGGCACGGTGCCGCCGGCGTCGAGCGCCGGCGCGAGCTCGGTCGCCCGCGTGGACGCCAGTTCGTCGTGGACCGTGTACCACGGCAACGCGCTCGGCTCGGGCTTCGACACCTCGGGCGTGACGTTCTCACCGCCCAACCACGCCTGGACGTCGCCGGTCCTCGACGGCCAGTTGTACGGCGAGCCGCTCGTGACGGGCGGGCGCGTCTTCGTGGCGACGGAGAACGACACGATCTACGCGCTGGCCGCGGACAGCGGCTCGATCCTGTGGTCGAACCACGTGGGGACGCCGGTGCCCTCGAGCGACCTTCCCTGTGGGGACATTGGCCCGCTGATGGGCATTACGGGCACGCCCGTCGTCGACCCGGCGCGCGGCGAGATCTTCGCCGTGGCCGACGAGCTCGTGAACGGGAACGCAGCCGCCCACTTCCTCGTTGGCCTGAACATCTTCTCGGGCGCCCAACAGCTCAGTCAGGACGTCGACCCGCCGGGCCAGCCGACGACGGCCATCCTGCAGCGCACCGGGTTGAACCTGAGCGGCGGCAACGTGGTGTTCGGCTACGGCGGCAACGCCGGCGACTGCTCGACCTACAGCGGCTGGGTCGGCGCCGTGCCCGAGGGTGGCGGACCACCCAGCTTCTACCAGGCGGTGCCGATCGGTAACGACGGGGCGGTGTGGATGGGCGGCGCCGCTCCCGAGGTGGACGCAGCGGGCAACATCTGGGTGACGACGGGCAACGGCACCCACTCGAGCACCTACGACAACAGCGACTCGGTGATCGAGCTGTCGCCGGGCCTCCAGCGGACGCAGCTGTTCGCCCCGACGACGTGGCAGAGCGACAACCAGAGCGACTTCGACCTCGGATCGAGTCCGCCGGCACTGCTCTCGAACGGGACGGCCCTGCAGGTCGGCAAGTCGTCCATCGCCTACCTCGTGAACCAGTCCGCGCTGGGCGGGATCAGCAACCCGCCGCACATCGCGGCGTGCGGGAGCGACTCCGACGGCGGAGACGCCGTCATCGGGAATGTGGTCTATGTGCCCTGCGGCAACGGCGTGCAGGCCATCGACACGAGCCCCCTGGGCGCCCTCTGGCAGACGGCCAGCGGTGCCCACGGGCCGCCGATCGTCGCCGGCGGCCTGGTGTGGTCCATCGGGAACGGGAACCTCTACGGGCTGAACCCGACGACCGGTGCGGTGGCCCAACAGGTTTCGCTCGGCAGCCAGGCCAACCACTTCCCCACGCCGTCGGTGGGCGACGGGCTGCTGCTCGCGCCCACGACCGACCAGGTCGTCGCGTTCTCCGGCTCGGCCGGTGCTCCCGGGCCCGCCCTCGCCGCTCCCCGCCGCAACGCGTCGTACTGGTTGGTCGCGTCCGACGGGGGGATCTTCTCGTTCGGCGGTGCGCAAGTTCTTCGGCTCGACGGGCGGGACGCCGCTCAACAAGCCGGTCGTCGGGATGGCGCCCACGGCGTCGGACAACGGCTACTGGCTCGTGGCGTCCGACGGCGGCATCTTCAACTACGGCGGGGCCGGCTTCTTCGGTTCGACCGGCGGGATGCCGCTCAACGCGCCGATCGTGGGCATGGCCGCCACGCCCGACGGTGGCGGGTACTGGCTCGTGGCGTCCGACGGCGGCATCTTCAGCTACGGCGACGCCCAGTTCTTCGGCTCGCAGGGCGGCAAGCCGCTCAACAAGCCCATCGTGGGCATGGCGACGACCCACGACGGGCTCGGCTACTGGCTCGTGGCGTCCGACGGCGGCATCTTCAGCTACGGCGACGCGGCCTTCCACGGGTCGATGGGTGGCACCCCGTTGAACAAACCGGTCGTCGGGATGGCGGCCACGCCCGACGGGCTCGGCTACTGGCTGGTCGCCACCGACGGCGGCATCTTCAGCTTCGGTGACGCTCGCTTCGCCGGTTCGGCCGGTGGCATGCCGCTCAACCGCCCCGCGGTCGGCCTGGCCGCGACGCCCGATGGCGGGGGCTACTGGATCGCCGCGTCGGACGGCGGCATCTTCAATTACGGCGACGCCGGGTTCGCCGGGTCCATGGGTGGCACGGCCCTGAACAAGCCGGTCGTGGGCATCGCCTCGGCCAGCTGATGCCGGGATGGCCGGCGCCCCCGTCCTCCTCCTGACCGGCTCCCCGGGCTGCGGCAAGACCACGGTGGCGCCGCTGGTGGCCGACCGCCACGAGCCGTCGGCCTGCCTTGATCTCGACTGGTTCTTCGCCAAGGTGCGGCGGGGGTACGTCGAGCCGTGGCGGCCCGAGTCGCACGCGCAGAACCGGGTCGTGCTGCGTGCGGCTGCCGAGGCGGTGGCCACGTTCGCCGCGGGCGGCTACGTCACCGTCGCCGAGGGCATCTTGTACCCCCCGATGGTCGACCTCTTCGCCGAGGCGTGCGCAGCGCACGGGATCGAGCTCCACTACGCCGTCCTGCGGGCGCCGATCGACGTCGTTCAGCAACGCGTGCAGGACCGGCGATCCGAGCCCGAACATTTCGCCGCGCTCGCCGATGCCAGGTGTGGTGGAGGACCTGTGGGCGCAGTTCGAGCGCCACGGTGTCGAGGAGCGCCACCGGGTGGATGCGGGTGACCGCACTCCGGGTGCGATCGCCGAAGAGATCGACCGCCGGCTCGGAGCCGGCGAGTTCCGCCTGTAGCGGCTACTTGGCCACCGACGCGGCGGCCTTCCGCTGCTTCGTCGTCAGGTGCTCGGGGTCCTTGTCGAAGTCCTTCAGCACGTGCTTGCCGAAGGTCTCGACGGCCTCCTGGCACAGCTCGATCTCCATGGAGGTCGACAGCATGCCGAAGGCGAGCTGGTCGGCGCCGGTGGTGCTGTAGCGCTCGATCGCCTTGCCCACCTCGTCGGGCGTGCCCACGGCGATGTCCCCCGAGGCGATGACGGCGTCGAGCGCGTCGGCGTCCATGCCCGGGATGATCGCAGGCCACTCGGGGATCCCGGGGGGCTTGGGGAACGTGTCGAGATAGCGGAACACGAGGCTCAGGTGGTAGTTCGAGTCCGCATCGAGGAACGTCTTGCGGGCCTTGGCGCCGTCCTCCATGCAGATCATCTGCGTCGTGATCATCACGTTGTTGTTCACGAACTCACCGACCGGGTTCTTGCAGTCCTCGATCTTCTCCTTGTAACGCGCGACGAGCGGGGTGAGCTGGTCGGGCGTGGAGAAGCCGAAGCACAGGACGCCGACGCCCATCTCGGCCGCCAGGTCGAAGGTGGAGGGGCTGCCGGCCGCCATCCAGATCGGCGGGTGGGGCTTGGAGTACGGCTTGGGCAGCACGTTGCGGGGCGGCATGGAGAAGAACTTGCCGTCGTAGCTGAACTCCTCGTCGCGCCACATGCGCACGATCTGGGGCAGGGTCTCGGCCACCATCTCGCGGGTGAGGTCGGGGTCGTTGATGCCGAAGCCGCGCTGCTCGGTCGTCGACGAGCCCCGGCCGGTCCCGAACTCGAAGCGGCCCTCGCTCAGGTGGTCGAGCATGGCCACCCGCTCGGCGATCCGGGCCGGGTGGTTCACCGGGGGCGTGATGTTGAAGATGCCCGAACCGATGTGGATGTTGTTGGTCTTGGCGGCGCAGTAGGCGAGGAAGGACTCGGACGCGGAGAGGTGCGAGTAGGTCGTGAGGAAGTGGTGCTCGGACGCCCACGTGTACTTGAAGCCCGCCTTGTCCGCCGCCACGATGAACGCGACCTCGTCCATGATGCGGTCGTGCTCGGCCGAGCTACCGTGCCGCTCTTCGTATCTCGGCAGCACGCACGCGGCGTTGAAGATCCCGAATTCCATGGGGTGTGCCCGTCCTCCGCTGGGGCCGCGGTCCGTTCCGCAGGCGCTTCTGCGACGCTAACACTCGGGGGACTAAAATGCAACGTGTTCCAATAATGAGAGTTCCCGCCCAGGTCAGAGCACTTTGGATTTGGAGATGCCATGAGCCCAGCTGACGCGCCCGGCGGTGCCGCCGACCCGGCCGCGCCCCCCGAGACCGTCGCCGGCGGCGTCCTGGCACGGGCCGACGACCCCGCCTTGGGACTGTGGGCGGGCGACCTGCGCCTGAGCCACGCCGAGGTGGTCGCGGCCGCCGCGGCCCGGGGCGCCTGGCTGCGGGCGGAGCGTGGGCGTGGGCCCGGGCGGGGCGCCGTGCCCTTCCACGTCGCCGTCCTGCTCGACAACGTCCCCGAGTTCGTCTTCTGGCTCGAGGCCGCCGCGCTGACCGGTGCCGTCGTGGTGGGGGCCAACCCGACCCACCGGGGCGACGAGCTGGTGCGCGACCTGACCCATACCGAGTGCCAATTCCTGGTGACCGACACGGCGTCGCTGCCGCTGCTCGAGGGGGCCCGGGTGGGCGACGGCCTCGGCGTGGTGGGGCCCGACAACCCGCGCGTGCTCGTGGTGGACGCGCCGCCGGCGCAGGCGGTGCTCGCCGGGTTCGATGGCGCCGCGGCCGTCGGAGGTGGCGGACCCGGGCGTGACGCCCGAGAGCCTGGGCTATCTGTTGTTCACCTCGGGCACGTCGGGCGCGCCCAAGGCCTGCCTGTGCACGCAGGGCCGCCTGGCCCGCATCGGCGCGATCGTGGCGCAGATGTTCTCGTTGGGGCGCGAGGACGTCTGCTATCTCTCCATGCCGCTGTTCCACTCCAACGCCCTGATGGCGGGCTGGGGCCCCGCACTGATGGCGGGTTCGGCCTTCGCGCTCCCCTCGGCGGGACGCTTCTCGGCGTCGGGCTTCCTGCCCGACGTGCGGGCGTCCGGCGCCACGTACTTCAACTACGTCGGGAAGCCGCTGGCCTACATCTTGGCCACGCCCGAGCAGCCCGACGACGCCGACAACCCGCTGGTGCGCGCGTTCGGCAACGAGGGCTCGGCCGACGACGTCGCCCGCTTCGCCGAGCGATTCGCCGTCGCGGTCACGGATTCCTACGGGTCGACCGAGGGCGGCGCCACGGTGGCGCGCACGCCCGACACCCCGCCGGGTGCGCTCGGGCCGCGCTCCGGAGGGCACCGTCGTGCTCGATCCGGCCACCGGCGACGAGTGCCCGCTCGCCCGCTTCGACGCGCAGGGCCGGCTGTTGAACGCGGAGGAGGCCATCGGCGAGCTGGTGTCCAAGGCCGGCGGCGCCGGCTTCGAGGGCTACTGGCGCAACGACGAGGCCGAGCGGGCCCGGCTGCGCGAGGGCTGGTACTGGACCGGCGACCTGGCCTACCGCGACGAGGCCGGCTTCTTCTACTTCGCGGGCCGCGACCACGACTGGCTCCGGGTGGACGGCGAGAACTTCGCCTCCGCCCCGATCGAACGGATCCTCCAGCGCCACCCCGACGTCGTGCTGGCGTCGGTCTACGCCGTGCCCGACCCCGTCGTCGGCGACCAGGTCATGGCGGCGGTGCAGCTCCGCCCCGGCGTCGACGCGCTCGACCCCGGCGCCCTGGCCGACTTCCTGGCCGCCCAGGGCGACCTCGGCACCAAGTGGGCGCCCCGCTTCGTGCGCACGAGCGCGTCGCTCCCCATCACCGCGACGAACAAGGTGCTCAAGCGGGCGCTGCGGGCCGAGCGCTGGAACAGCGCGGAGCCGGTCCTGTGGCAGCCCGAGAAGGGCGGGCCCTACCGGCCGCTGTCGGCCGACGAGGCCGCGTGCGCTCGAGGAGTCGGTGGTCGGTCGCGTGCTCTGATCTGCCGTCGCACCTATCGCTCGAAGCGATAGGCAGAGGCGGCGGCCAACCCCACTTTCCTGCGGCACGTCGGGACCGGGCGCGTCGCCCGCGGGTGTATATGCCGCAATTATCGTGCCGCGCCGGAGTGCATACGCGGCCCCGAGCAACCCCGGTGCACGCCATATACACCCAAGAACGACGCCCGACGGATCGGCGAGGCCCTGGGCACGCTGGTCCGGGACCTATCGCTCAAAGCGATCGGAGCGGGCGGTCAGCGATCGACGCCGAGGACGAGCCCGCTCGTCGGCACCCCGGTGCCCGCCGTCACGACGACGTTCTCGAGGCCGCTGACCTGATTGACCGAGGTCCCCCGCACCAGGCGCACGCCCTCGGCGATCCCGTTCATGCCATGGAGATAGGCCTCACCGAGCTGTCCACCGTGGGTGTTGATCGGCAACGCCCCACCGAGCTCGATGCGGCCGTCGCGGACGAAGTCCTTCGCCTCGCCCTTCTTGCAGAAACCGAGCTCCTCGAGTTGGTAGAGCACGTAGGGCGTGAAGTGGTCGTAGAGAATCGCCGCCTGCATGTCGTCCGGACCGAGACCCGAGGTCTCCCACAGCTGGCGGGCCACGACGCTCATCTCGGGGAGGCCGAGCAGGTCGTCGCGGTAGTAGCTCGTCATCATGTCCTGTCCGGCGCCCGAGCCCTGGGCGGCGGCTCGGATGACGACCGGCGTCGTCTTGAGGTCGCGCGCCCGCTCCAGCGAGGTGACGACGAGCGCCTGCCCGCCGTCGGTCTCCTGGCAGCAGTCGAGCAGGTGCAGCGGCTCGACGATCCAACGGCTCGCCTGGTGCTCCTCGAGGGTGATCGGCTGCTCGTAGAACCACGCCTTCGGGTTGGTCGCCGCGTGTTTGCGATCGGCGACGGCGACGCGACCGAGGTCCTCGCTCGTCGCTCCGGTCACGTGGAGGTAGCGCTGCGCCGCCATCGCCACCCATGAGGCCGGCGTGAGCAATCCGACCGGCAGGTAGGAGGCCATGTGCGCGTTCTCCGCGTTGGGGAGCGGCGGGCGGCCCTGGACGCCGGCCCCGAACCGGTTGCCGGAGCGCTCGTTGAAGGCGCGGTAGCAGACGACGACGTCGGCCACGCCGGAGGCGACGGCGAGCGCCGCCTGCTGGATGGTCGCGCAGGCCGCCCCGCCGCCGTAGTGGATCCGGCTGAAGAAGGTCAGGTCACCGATACCGAGGCTGCGGGCGATGTCGATGTCGGGGTTGGTGTCCGAGCTGAACGTCACCATCCCCTGCACCTCAGCCGGCGCGAGGCCGGCCTCGTCGAGTGCTGCCGCCACTGCCTCCACGGCGAGGCGCAGTTCCGAGCGGCCGGAGTCCTTGGAGAATTCGGTGGCACCGATGCCGGCGACGGCGGTGATGCCGGAAAAGGAGTGCTGCATCAGGCCTGTCCGTTTCCGTCGGCCAGCGGCAGGACCACCTGCACCGTGCCGGTCACGTGGTCGCCGAGGTCGTTGGCCCCGCGGATGGCGACGGTGACCACGCCGGTCGAGCCGTCGTCGCCCAACGGGCCCTTGTCCGTCACGGAACCCGTGAGGGTCATGACGCAGTCGGGATAGTTCGGCGCGCCGAGGCGGATGCTCACGTCGACCAGGCGGCTGCGCGGCCCGGACCAGTCGGTGACGTAGCGCCCGACGAGGCCGTTGGTGGTGAGGATGTTCATGAAGATGTCCTTCGAGCCGCGCGCCTGGGCCAGCTCCTGGTCGTGGTGCACGTCCTGGTAGTCCCGGCTGGCCAGCGCGCCCGAGACGATGAGCGTCCGCGTGATCGGCAGCTCGAGCGTCGGCAGCGCGTCGCCCACGGCGACGTCGAAGAAGGTCGGGCCGGCGTCGACGGTGCTCATCGGGCGGCCCCCGCCGAGGTCGACGCGGCCGCCAGGGCGCGCGCGGCGATCGCCGCGCCGAGCTTGGACAGCTGCGCGCTCGGGGCCGCCGAGCATCAGCTCGATCTGCTTGCCCCACAGGAAATAGCGGTGGATCGGATAGGTGATGTCGGCGCCCATGCCGCCGTGCAGGTGCTGCGTCGCGTGCACGGCCCGCTGGCCGCGCTCGGAGGCCTGCCACTTGGCCACCCGCGCCGACTCGGCGGCCTCGCGGCCCGTGTCGTAGCACCAGGCGGCGTTCTGCCACGTCACCCGCATGGCCTCGATGTCGATGGCGGCATCGGCGGCCTTCAGCATTGTGCCCTGGAAGGTGCTGAGCGGGCGGCCGAACTGCTGGCGGGTGTTGAGGTAGGCCGCCGTCTGCGTCAGCGCCGACTCGCAAACGCCGACCTGCAGCGCGCAGAGGCCGATGGTGGCCGTCGTCAAGAGGTCATCGAGGACGGCGCGCCCGGCCGACGGGGCCGCCAGCACGTCGGCGGCGTCGACGCGCACGCCACGAAGGTGGACATGCGGGTGGATCTCGCGGTTGGTCGTCACGGTGCGCTCGAGCGTCACGCCGTCGGCGTGCGGATCGACGAGCGCCACCAGCACCTCGCCGCCGACGGAGGCGGGAACGAGGATGCGCGCGGCCAGGTGCGCCTGGGGCACGACCAGCTCGGTGCCCTCGAGCACCCAGCCGTCGCCGGACGCCTCGGCCCACACCGGGGGCGTCGACGTCGGGCTCGACGTGGACCCGGTCAGCGCGGCGGTGAGGAAGGTGTCGCCGGCCACGACACCGGGCAGCCAGCGCGCCCGCTGGGCGGGCGAGCCAAAGCGCGCCAGTGGCAGGGCGCCGAGCACGAGCGTCGCCCACAGCGGCACCGGCGCCACGGCCTGACCCTGTGCCTCGAGCAGGAGGCACAGCTCGAGCAGGCCGTAGCCTCCGCCGCCGTCGGACTCGGGCACGGCGAGGCCGAGCAGGTCGGCGCCGGCCAGCGCCTGCCACAGGTCGCGGTCGACGCGGTCGTCGGTGTGTTCCGTGGCGCTGACCCGCTCGGGGTCGACCAGACCGTTGAACAGTCCCGTCGCGGCCTCGGCCACGGCGAGCTGCTCGTCGGTGAAGGCGAAGTCCATCAGCGTTCCTCCCCCGCACCCGCCGGCACGAACACCGGCAGCGACAACTCCTCGTCGTGGTCCACGAACTCGGCCCGCAGCGGCATGCCGATCGTGATGGCGTCGTGCTCGACGCCACGCAGGTTGGCCACCACTCGCGTCCCCTCCTCCAGCTCGACGAGGCCGATCGGGAGCGGGTATTCGAACGACGGCACCTGCGGGTAGTGGACGACCACGAAGGAGTACAGGGTGCCCCGGCCACGGGAGGTGACGGTGTCCCACTCGAGCGAGCCGCAGTTGGCGCACGCCGGCAGCGGCGGGTGGCGCAGCGTGCCGCACGCCGTGCAGCGCTGGATCAGCAGCTGGTGCGCCCGGGCGCCCTCGAACCAGAACGCGTTGTCCTGGGTCAGGGCCGGGTGCGGACGGGGCGGGCGCGGCGCGGTGCGCTGCGGCGGCAAGAACTTGAGGATGCGGAAGCGCATGGTGGCGACCGGCTCGCCGGCGTCGTAGAGCGCCTGCACCTCGGCCGGGTCGGGGGTGCCGGCGGGCACGTCGGCGTCGGGGACGGCGACGAAGTCGAGGCGGGTGGTGAGGAAGCGGCCCGTGCCGAGCCCGGTGCGCTTGGGGTCCGAGATCGCCTCAATCACCGAGCGCACCAGCAGGCGATCGCCCACGACGAGGGGGCGGCCGTACTGCTGCTCGCAGTTGGTGGCCACGACCGAGGTCAGGCCCTCCTCGTCGAGCAGCGCCATCATGCGGTCGCTCGGCCCGTCGCCCTGCGAGGCCCCGGACTCGCGGGCGGCGTCGATCAACATGGACGCCCGCAGGCCGCGCATGATCCAGGCCTGGAGCATGGTCGGCGGCGCGATCAGCTGGTCGTAGCCGGCGGCGCGGGCGGCCTCGTCGGAGACGTAGACGGGGTTGTGGTCGTCCATCGCCTCGACCCAGTGGCGGATCATGGGGACGTTGACGGGGTGGGGCGAGAGGTTGGGCGGGCCGGACGACTGGCCGACCAGCGCGGCGAGATCGGCGCTGCGGTCCGGGAACGGCGCCAGCTCCTCGAAGCGCCCCGCCGACCCGTTCGAGGACGCCTCGGTGGACCCGTTGGAGGACGCCGGCGCGGCGCTCACCGGGCCCCCCGCGTCATGCCGAGGCCGGCGGTGGCGACGATCTCGCGCTGCACCTCGTTGACGCCGCCGCCGAACGTGTTGACCTGGGCCTGGCGCCCGGTCGCCTCGAGGCGGCCGCGGAGCAGCGCGCCGGGTGAGCCCGGCGTCAGGTAGCCGGCCGCGCCGACGACGCCGGACAGCAGGCGCGCGACCTCGAGGATCCGCTCGGTGCCGAACACCTTGATCGACGACGACTCGGCCCCCGTCAGCTCGCCGTCGGCGACGTGCACCGCCATGCGCCAGTTCAACAGCCACATGGCCTCGAGCTCGGCCTTGCACTTGGCCAGGTCCATCTGCACCCACGGCTGCTCGATCACCACGTGGCCCTCGTCCGTCGGCGTCGCCGCCGCCCACGCCACCACGTCCTCGTAGAGCGACAGCGCGAGCCCGCTCCAGGCGGCCAGGCCGACGCGCTCGTGGTTGAGCTGGTTCGTGATCATGCGCCAGCCCTCGTTCTCCTCGCCGACCCGGTTGGCCAGCGGCACGCGCACGTTGTCGTAGAAGGTCTGCGTCGTGGTCAGCCCGCCGACCGTGTTGATGATCGACCACTCGAAGCCGGCGGCGGTGGTCGGCACGCACAGGATCGAGATGCCCTTGTGCTTCGGCGCGTCGGGGTTGGTGCGGGTGGCGAGCCAGATGTAGTCGGCCCCGTCGGCGCCGGAGGTGAAGATCTTGGCGCCGTTGACGACGTACTCCTCGCCGTCGCGCACGGCGCGGGTGCGCAGCGAGGCCAGGTCGGTGCCGGCCTCGGGCTCGGTGTAGCCGATGGCGAAGTTGACCTCGCCGGCGAGGATCTTGGGCAGGAAGAAGGACTTCTGCTCCTCGGTGCCGAAACGCATGATCGTCGGGCCGACCGTGTTGATCGTGACGAACGGGAACGGGGCGCCGGCGCGCCGGGTCTCGTCGAAGAAGATGAACTGATCGGTGGCCGGGCGCCCCTGCCCGCCGAACTCGGTGGGCCAGCCGATGCCGAGCCAGCCGTCCTTGCCGATCTGGCGGACGACGTCGCGCCAGGCGTCGCCGGCCTCGCCGCCCTCGGCCAGGCCGGCCCGCACCTCGTCGGTCAACAATTCGGCGTAGTAGCGACGCAGCTCGGCACGCAGTTCCTGCTGCTCGGGGCTCTCTTCGAGGAACATCGTGGGGCAGCCTCGCGTGCACTCGGCGGTCCCTGCCAGGTCAAGGCCGCGCTCGGGCAAAACTGTAACACGTTCTCGTTTCGCCGCAGCGGTCGGGCGGCGGTCGGGCGGGGGACGGGAGGCCGCCGGGGCGGCGGCAGGGGCAGCCGGGGCGGCGGCCCGGCCCCCGGTTGGCCGACGCGCGGCGTGCCTATGATCAACTGACACACGTTCTAAAAATGAACGGGAAAGGCCTGGCCCCGAGCGGCGGCAACGCGGCGGCTGGCGCCGGGCGAGGGCAAGCGAAAGGGGGGTCCATGAGCCTCGACGAGATCGACCTCATCGACGGACGGAACTTCGTGGCCGGGGTCCCGCACCACTGGTTCGCCGAGTTGCGACGGGAAGCCCCCGTCTTCTGGCATCCCGAGGAGGTGGCGCCGCGGGGCGGCTTCTGGGCCGTCACCCGCTACGACGACTGCGTCCAAGTGAATCGGGACTGGGAGACCTACTCCTCGGCGCGGCGTGGCTCGCTGTTCCACGAGATGGACGACGACCAGCTGGCCCAGCAGCAGCTGATGATGGTCAACATGGACCCGACGATGCACACGCGGTATCGGCGGCTGGTGAACAAGGGCTTCACGCCGAAGATGGTGCGCGACCTGGAGGCGAGCATCGTCGGGTACGCCGACGGGATCATCGACGCCGTGTGCGAGCGCGGCACGGCCGACTTCGTCGAGGAGATCTCGGCCGAGCTCCCGCTCCTGGTCATCGCCGAGCTGCTCGGCGTGCCCCAGGAGGACCGGCGCATGGTCTTCGACTGGTCGAACCGCATGATCGGCGCCGAGGACCCCGAGTACCAGATCCCGGGCGCCGACCCCGGCGAGTCGGCCATGGCGGTCTACAGCTACGCCGAGGAGCTGGCGTCGCAGCGGCGGCTGGCGCCCAAGGCCGACCTGGTGTCGGTGCTCATCGACGCCGAGGTCGAGGGCGAGAAGCTCGATCAGCTCGAGCTCGACCTCTTCTTCCTGCTCCTCATCGTGGCCGGCAACGAGACGACGCGGAATCTCATGTCGGGAGCCATGACCGCCTTCTTCGACCACCCCGACCAGTGGGAGCTGCTGCGCAAGGACCGCTCGCTGCTGCCCGGCGCCGTCGAGGAGATGCTGCGCTACGTCACGCCGGTCATGCACTTCCGGCGCACGGCGACCGGCGACTTCGAGCTGCGCGGCCAGGAGATCAAGGAGGGCGACAAGATCGTCTTCTGGCACACCTCGGCCAACCGCGACGAGGAAGCGTTCGAGCACGCCGACGACTTCGACGTCACCCGCTCGCCCAACAATCACATCGCGTTCGGCGGCGGCGGCCCGCACTTCTGCCTCGGGGCCAACCTGGCCCGCATGGAGATCATGGTGATGTTCGACCGCCTGCTCGAGCGCATGCCCGACATGCGCCTCGACGGCGAGGTCCAGCGGCTGCAGTCGAACTTCATCAACGGCACCAAGCACATCCCGATTGCGTTCGCGCCGTCGGCGCCGGTCGGGGGCACCGCGCTGCCCGCTCGGGCCCGCTGACGTGAACTTCCACCAGGCTGTCAGCTTCCTGCCCACCCGCCAGGCCGTGCCGCTGGCCAAGGCGTCCAACGAGCTCGGCTACGCCGGCATGTACGTCTCGGACCACCTCTTCAACCCGCGGGCACTGGCCTCGCGGTACACATACTCCGAACGCGAAGACGGGCACCCGGGCTGGGAGGCGGAGACGCCGTGGCCCGACCCGATGACCCTCATCGCGGGGATGGCGACGGTCGCGGAGCAGCTGATGTTCACCACGGGCGTCTACATCGCGCCCGCCCGCGACCTGCTCACGGTGGCCAAGTCGGTGGCCACGGCGGCGGTCGTGTCGGACAACCGGGTGCGCCTCGGCGTCGGCGTCGGCTGGTGCAAGGAGGAGTTCGACCAGACCGGGCAGGACTTCGCGACCCGCGGCAAGCGCCTCGACGAGATGATCGTCGCGTTGCGCGCGCTCTGGCACGACGGCTGGGTCGAGTTCCACGGCGAGTACTACGACGTCCCGGAGTGCCAGATGCTCCCTGCGCCCAGTCAGCCGGTCCCGATCATCGGCGGTGGCCACTCCCCCGCCGCCCTGCGCCGGGCGGCCGCGCTGTGCGACGGCTGGATCGCGGCAGGCGCCTATCGCGAGGACGACGCCTGGATGCACCTCGCCAACCTGCGCGAGGCGTTGAAGAAGGCGGGCCGCGAGGACGAGGACTTCACCATCTACCTGTCGCTGAACGAGCGCCCGGATCCCGGACCTGTACCGGCGCTTCGGGGAGGCGGGCGTGACCGACATCGTGTGCGCGCCCTGGATGTTCGTCGACGTCCCACCGGGCACGCCCGACGACGAGGCGCTGGCGTCCCGCCTGGGCGCGGTGCGCTGGTTCGCCGACGAGATCATCGCCAAGGTCTGAGAGGAGCGGCACGTGAAGTCCATGAAGATCGGCCTGCAGATGGGGTACTGGGGCTCGGGGCCGCCGGCCGGTGCGCTCGAGCTGGTGATGGAGGCCGACCGCCTCGGCTACGACTCGGTCTGGACGGCGGAGTCCTACGGCTCTGACGCGCCTCACGCCGCTGTCGTGGTGGGGCTCACGCACCGAGCGGGTGCGCCTCGGCACGTCGCTGTGCCAGCTGTCGGCGCGCACGCCGACCGCCATGGGCATGGCCGCGATGACGCTCGACCACCTCTCGGGCGGGCGCTTCGTGCTCGGGCTCGGCGTGTCGGGCCCCCAGGTCGTCGAGGGCTGGTACGGCCAGCCCTTCCCGGCGCCGCTGGCCCGCACCCGCGAATACGTCGACGTGGTGCGCCAGGTGCTGGCGCGCGAGGACGCCGGTCACCAACGACGGTCCGCACTACCCACTGCCGTACCCCGGCGGCACCGGCCTGGGCAAGCCGCTCAAGCCGATCGTGCACCCGTTGCGCGCCGACGTGCCGATCATCTTGGGCGCAGAGGGGCCCAAGAACGTGGCGCTCGCGGCGGAGATCGCCGACGGCTGGTTCCCCATCTTCTTCTCCCCCAAGGCGATGTCCTCCTTCGAGGCGTCGCTCGACGAGGGCTTCGCCCGGCCGGGCGCCCGGCGCAGCGCGGCGGACTTCGAGATCCTCGCCTTCGCGCCGACGGTCATCAACGACGACACGGATGCGGCGGCGGACGGGTTCCGGCCGTATCTCGCGCTCTACATCGGCGGCATGGGGGCGAAGGAGATGAACTTCCATTTCGACGTCTTCGCGCGCATGGGCTACGAGGAGGCGGCCCACAAGATCCAGGACGCGTACCTCGACGGGCGCAAGGACGACGCGGCGGCGGCCGTCCCGACCTCCATGGTGGAGGACATCGCGCTGGTCGGCCCGGTCGAGAAGATCCGCGACGACCTCGAGGCCTGGCGCGAGTCGCGGGCCACGACGATGCTCGTCAACGGTGACCTGGCGACGCTGCGGACGATGGCCGAGCTCGTCCTCGGCTGAGCCGGTCGCGTTCCTCAGCGCAGCGATGCTGAGCAGGCATTCACAGAACGCTCACACGAATCCGCACCGTTGTCAGATGGCCCGCGCCCCCGCCGCGTAAGGGCCGTCGTAGCGGGACGCCCCGAAGCCGAGGATCGGCAGGAAGATGAACGGCAGCAGGACCGTCCCGACCGCGAACCCGCCTCCCTTGGCGAACGACTTCGCCAGCTCGTAGTACACGATGACGTAGACGATGATGTTCACGACCGGGATGAGGAAAAGGATGATCCACCACCAGTGGCGACCCACGATCTTCAAGAGGACCAGGGTGTTCCAGATGGGAATGATCGCTTTCCAGCCCCGATTTCCGGCCTTGCGTGAACACCTTCCACAACGCAGCGAGCTCGAAAATGACGACCGCGACATAGAGGACTCCGCCGACGGCGATCCCCACGCCGGCCCCCGAGGACAATGCCAACACCGCTGCAGCCACGTCAGACCTCCCCTGTCGCTCCCCGCGCCCCGGGGGTCAGAGCCGATCGTAGGCTCCTGCATGCGGGGATGCAGCGATGCTGACCAGGCATTCCCTGGACGGTCACACGCATCCGCCACAATGCCGGAGTGACCCTCTTCGACGCCTCCGGCTTTGACCGGACGGACCCCGAGCCCGAGGCCGGTCCCGAGCTCGATTCCTTGGCGGACGAGCCGGTCCTCGCCGGCCGACCGGCACCGGTCGCGCCGGGCGGGGTCGAGGGACTGCGGGGGGAGGCCCCCCACGTCGAAGTCAGGATCAGCGCGCGGCGAAAGAAGACCTCCGAGGCGCGATGGGAGGGCGACCGCATCGTGGTGTCGTTGCCGGCGCATCTCGACGTGGCGTCGCGCCAGTCCACGGTCGACTGGCTCGTCGAGCGGTTGCTGACGAAGCACCGGCTGGCGTCGGTGCTGAGCGACGACGACCTCCTCGCGCGCGCCGTCGCCCTCAGCGAGCGCTACCTCGTCGGGGCCCGGCCTTCCTCGGTGCGCTGGGTCACCAACCAGAGGGCGCGCTGGGGCTCGTGCTCGTACTACTCGGGTGAGATCCGCCTCTCGCACCGGTTGCGCGTCGTCCCCGATTGGGTGCTCGACTCGGTCCTCGTGCACGAGCTGGCGCACCTCACCTATCCCGACCACTCGGCCGACTTCCACCGCCTGGCCGACGCGTTCCCGCGTCACCAGGAAGCCGGGGTGTTCCTGGCCGGCTACGGCCTGGGCCTCTCCACGCCGCGCACGCCCTGAGACGCCGGCGGCAAAGGCGGGGCCGCCCCGCCGGGCCGCCCTATCGTTAGGCGCATCTTGAGGGCCGACTGGCGGGACGGCCCCGGTGAAGATCTTCAACTTGCCCCCCATGCTCCAGCACGGGGTGGCCCGCGGGACGGCTCGGCGGGCCGTGCGCTTCGCCCGCCCGTACCGGGGACGCCTCGGCTTCCTCTTGACCATCGTCGTCCTCGATGCATTGCTGGCCGCCTCGGTCCCGCTCTTCTTCGGGCTCATCGTCAACGCCATCGTCGCCAAGAACCACGGCCTGATCGTCGGCCTCGCGCTGGGGCTCGCCGCTGTTGCCGTCGTGGACCAGCTGTTCGGGTTGACGGCGGCCTACCTCTCGGCGCGCATCGGCCAGGGGATCACCTTCGACCTGCGCTCGGTGGTCTATCAGCACATCCAGAAGCTTCCCTCGCGTTCTTCACCCGCACCCCGACCGGCGCGTTGATGAGTCGCCTCGACAACGACGTGGCCGGCGCACAACAGGCCTTCACCGACCTGACCTCGATCGTCGTCAGCAACGCGCTCATCCTGATTGCGTCGTTCGCCATCATGTTCGCCCTCTCGTGGCCGTTCGCCCTCCTGACCCTGGTGGCGCTGCCGGTCGGTGGCTTGATTGTGCGGTTTGCCCGCACGCGTGTGGCGGGACTGTCCTGGGCCAACCTGCAGGCGCTCTCGCACATGAGCACGCACATGAGCGAGCGCTTCAACGTCGGCGGTGCGCTACTCGTGACCCTCTTCGGACGACGCAACGAAGAAGCGCAGAAGTTCGACCGCCTCTCGGGAGAGGTCCGCGACGTCCAGGTGAAGATGGCGGTCTACGCCCGCACCTTCTCGGCCATCCTGCTCGTCGTCTCCGGTCTGATCACCGCGCTCATCTTCGGATGGGGCGGAGTCCTGGCGGCCGACGGCACGATCAAGGCGGGCACGGTCGTGGCCCTCGCCACCTACCTGGGGCGCATCTACGGCCCCCTGATCTCACTGGGCGGCCTGCCGGTCGACGTCGTGAACGCGCTCGTCTCGTTCGAGCGGCTCTTCGAGGTCCTCGACGTGCCCGTCGGGCTCAGCGAGCGAGACGGACGCCGTCGAGATCCCGGCCGGACCGGCGACCGTCGTGGTCGACGACGTCGGGTTCACCTACCGGGCCGCAGCGGAACTCGATCCCGTCGCTCGAGAACGCCACCCGGCCCGAGGCCGAGGTCGAGCCGCCCGTCCTCTCCGACGTGTCCTTCGTGATCCAGCCCGGCCAACTCGTCGCGCTGCTCGGCCACACCGGCGCCGGCAAGACCACGGTCACCTACCTGATCCGCCGTCTCTACGACGTCTCGTCCGGGTCGGTGTCCATCAACGGCATCGACGTGCGCGACACGACGGCGCGCTCGCTCCAGGACCGCATCGGCATGGTCACCCAGGACGTGCACCTCTTCCACGACTCCATCCGGGCCAACCTTCTCTACGCCCGGCCGGATGCGTCGGACGAGGACCTGCGCCGTGTCCTCGGCGAGGCCCAGCTGCTCTCGACGGTGGAGCACCTGCCCGACGGGCTCGACACCGTCGTCGGCGACCGCGGCTTCCGCCTGTCGGGTGGTGAGAAGCAGCGGCTGGCCCTGGCCCGGATGATGCTGGGCACGCCCGCGGTCGTCGTGCTGGACGAGGCCACGGCGTCGCTGGACACGGCGACGGAACAGGCGGTCCAGCGCGCGCTCGAGGCAGCCCTGTCCGGGCGTACGTCCCTCGTGATTGCGCACCGACTGTCCACGATCAGGCGGGCCGACGTGATCCTGGTGCTCGACCACGGGCGGATCGTCGAGCGGGGGACCCACGACGAGCTCCTCGCGCAGCGGGGCAGCTACTTCGAGCTCTACATGGCCCAGTTCGCCGCTTCGGCCTGACGCGCCGTCAGACCGGCCTCCTGCGGGGCCGCGAGGCCCGCACGGGAGTGGTGGGCGGAAACGCAACCGGCCCGCACGAGGCGAGCCGGTTGGGGAAAACCATTGCTCCTGTCCGCCGGTCGGAGACCAGCGAGGCGCCGATCTACAGGCCGAGCTTGACGCCGATGCTCAACAGCGACCCGATGCTCAGCAAGACGTCGCCGTGGATGATCCCGCTGCCGCCCATCGTGAGCTCGGAGAGCGTCCCGAGCTTGGTGAGGGTCGGGGCCTCGTACTCTTCCGCCTTCTCCGCCACTGGTGAAGCTCCTTTCGGTGAGTTCGCCTGACCACACAATACGGGTGCTTGCACCTGCATTGCAATGGTGAAACGCAACAGATCACCGACCCTTGCGCTTTTGTTGCGAAACGCTCCTGCCTAAGGTCTCGGCGTGCCTTCGGCCCAGCGATCTCCCATCTTGCGCCCGCTCGTTGGGCGCGTATGGCCTGGTGGTGGACGGTATTCCCGGTGCCGACCCCTGGATGCAGCCCCAATTGCCATCGGCCCCCTCCTTCGCCCTCCACGTCCATGTCGACGAGGCCGCCGAGGACACCTCCGAACCCGTTCTGACCGAGCACCGCGCCGACTTCCCGCTTCTCGGCGGGGGCAGGCTCCGCCAGGAGCGGAACCGGCCCGAGGCACACTTCCACCTCGGGGCACGCCCGTCCGACGAGGATCTCCTGCACCCCTATCTGGCGCCGGCAGCCGCCCTGTTCTGGCAGTGGTCGGGGCGAGAGGCCATTCATGCCGGCGTCTTCGAGGCCGGGGGCGGCGCCGTCTTGATGCTCGGCGACAAGGAGGCCGGCAAGAGCACGACGCTCGCCTGGCTGGCGACCCAGGAAGGCACCGCGGTCCTGTCCGACGACCTGGCCGTGCTCGACGGACACGACGTGCTCGTCGGCCCGCGCAGCATCGACCTGCGCGTCGAGGGCAGCCTGCCCGGCGTGTCCGAGCAGCTGGTCCGATCCGGCGAGCGCCACCGCGTGCGGCTCGAGGCAGCACCCCCGTCGTTGCCGCTGGCCGGCCTGGTCGTCCTCGACTGGGGGCCCGCCGTGGAGCTGGCACCCGTCGGCTTCGCCGGCCGCATGCAGCTGATCGCCCAACAGCGGACGTTCCCGACGGTGCCGTCGAACGCGACCGTGATGTTGGAGCTCGCCAGCGTGCCGATGATCCGGGCTGTCCGACCCCGCGACCCCGGCGGCCTGGCACCGTTCTGCCGCACCTTGGTCGACTACTTCTCCTGAGCCTCCCGAGCCTCCCCCGACGAGGCGGGCTCACCCGCGGTGCCGTGGCGCGACCCCAGCCACGCGGCGTGGAGCATCGTCCAGCTGTGGAACACCGGGTACTCGGCCCGCCAGGCCGTCCGGAGCGGCTCGGGGTCGACCAACGCGGCGTCGAGCCCGGACCCGTCCCACTCATCGACGAACCCGCGGGCCTGGTCGAGCCAGACCGCGTCGGCGAAGGCGGCCTTGCTGACCCGCTCCACCGTCTCGGTCGGCAGGAGATCGCCGACCAAATGGCGCATCGCCTGCGTCCTGTCCCCGAAACCGGCCGGGCCGCCCTCGTCGGCCAGCGCGGCCAGGAACTCGGGATGCAGCAACGGGTGCCCGACCCGCACGTCGTCGAGCGCGCCGATCAGCTCGAGGTTGCGCTGCGCCAGGTACAAGGCGCGCGCGCCGGAGTGCCAGGCGACGCGCCGGTCCCAGCGGCGCGGCTCACCGGCGACCGGTCGAGCATCGTGGTGGCGTACTCGGCCCCCGCGGCAGGCGAGAGCCAGCCGGGGACGAAGACGCCGCGCCGGCGGTACGCGGCCCGGCGGACAGGGGACGGCGAGAAGGCAAACGCCACCCGCACGAGGTCGCGTGGCCGCGGCGCCGTCCGGCGGTGGAGCACCGCCTCCGCGTGGCCAAAGCGCCAGTCGCCGAAGAGGCCGTCCCCGTCGAGGCCGGTGAGCACCGTGCCGCCGCGGGCGGCCCGGAAGACCGGCACATGGAGGTAGGCGTTGGCCGGCCACATCAACCCGATCTCGGTCAGGCATCGCCGCGCGATGTCACCCAGCAGGTCGAGCTCGTCGTGCAGATCCACGTGCTGCCATTCTTCGAGGCCGAGATGCCGGATGACGTGCTCCTGCCAGTCGGTCTCCTCGGTGAGCGGCTTGCCCGGGAAGCGGAACGTGAACGGGATCGGCAGCGGCAGTCCTTCGCGGCGCGCCACGTGGGTGGCGACGGCGAGCACGGCCGACGAGTCGCGTCCGCCCGAAAAGCTCACGACACACGGCGTGCGCTCGAGGAGACGCCCGATCACCCGCTCGAGCGCCTGGCGGGCGGTCCCCGTCGATCCGTCCGGGAGCGGCGCGATCGACTGTGCCCCGAGCGCCACACCGGCGGCGCGCTCGAGCCGGGTGAGCACGGGCGCGTGCGCCCCGGCGATACCGGCGCCGAGGTCAGGCACGGCGAGAGGACGCGCCGACCTTCGGCGGGATCCGGTGGATCTCCTGGTGGCTCCCCCGCGCCGCCTCCGGCGCATCGGCCAGCCAGGCGTGCGCCGTGAACCCCGACGACGGGGCGGTGACACCGATCACCACGTCGACGGGGTCACCATGGTCGGCGCGCCAGGCCTGGGCGACCAAGGCGTTGCTCAGGCACTTGTCCTCCCGGTCACGCAGCATGCGGGTGACGGCACGCGCACCAGCGCCTCCGATGCGCGCCGAGGTCGGGAACGCCACCGTGCGCACGTCGTGCTCGTCAAGGTGGCGGCATCGGGCGAGGCAGCGCAGGGTCCAGATGCCGGCGCGCAGGTCGTCAGGCGTCGGCGCCCGCATGACCCTCCGCCGGCAGCAGCAGGTCGGCCTCCCGGAGCTGCGCCACCAGCGCATCGACGTCGCGCCCGGCCACCTCGAGGGGGACGTCGTGGCGCGCCTGCAGCGCATCGACCAGCGCCGCCCGGTCGGTGCCGGCGGCAATCAGCGGCCACAGCCGCGCCCGGTCGGGTTGAGGCTCAGGTAGGTCTGCGTGCGCAGGTCGAGCAGGACGATCTCGTCGTCGACGGCGCGGGCCTCGAGATCCGCCGAACGAGCGACGATCTGGTCCGTCATCAGGCCTTGAGGATACGTCGACGCGACACCATGGCCGATCCCGTGCGGCTGACGACGACGAAGGGGCGGGCGACGTAGGCGAGACCAAGGCCGAGTCGGCCGCGTCGCGCCAGCGGTGACACCTGGCGCAAGTTGGCCGGGGACAAGACGATCGGGTTGACGAGGAGCCGAAGGCGCTCACCGAAGCTCTCGGCATCGAGAAAACGCTGGACCTGATAGGCGGGAACCTGGCGGTCGACCGTGGCGGCGATGCGGACGATGCCGCGGCGATCCGCCGTCAGGCCGAGCTGTGTCGACAGCTCCGCACCTTCGGGAATGAGGCAGAGCCCGGCCGCCATGGCATCCTCGGCCCCGAGCTCCCGGCTGACCGCCGTCGCCGCCGTCCACTCCTCGAAGGGGGCGGCGGCGATCGGCACGACGCAGGTCCTCGAACGGCCCCCGCGCCTCGAACGCGTGCTGCAGCGCGTGCATGGCCATGTGGAGGCAACGCTGCGGCACGCCCAGCACGTCGACGTCGAGCTCGCCGAGGGTGATCGTCGCCCGCAAGGTGCTCAGGACGCGCCACGCCTCGGAGGGGGCGGCGGCGACGTACGGCAACGTGCGGTGGAGGTCCACGGTCTGTGCGTACCCACCCGAGTCCACGCCGTAGGTGTGCGCGTGGTCCACCAGCGCATGGGACGGCTCTCCGAAGCCGATCGACTGGAGCACCTCGGTGGCCCGGGCGAAGTCTTCGGGGCTCACGAGAAGATCGGTGTCGCCGTAGCTCCGCCCGCCTTCGGATAGAGCCACTGGGCGATCGACGGTCCCTTCAGTAACACCGAGGCGACGCGGGCCCCGTTGAACGCGGCGACGACCTCCTCGGTCACGCGGTCCACCGCCATGGTGACCGCCGCGCCGATCAGACCCGCCCGCACCTTCCGCCATCGGCGACGAGTATCGCACCGGGCAGCCCGCCGGCAAAACATTTCCCAGCGTGCCGGGCACGCCGGGCGCGGGATCAGACCGGCTCGTCCGCCAGGATGCGGCCCAGCCGGCGCAAACTCTCGTTCGCCCCTCCGAGCGTCAACTCGACCTGGCGCGTCAGCAGGAAATAGCGGTGCAGCGGGTAGTCGCGGTCGACGCCGACGCCCCCGTGCAGGTGCGAGGCGGCGTGCACCACGCGCTGGCCGCCTTCGGCCGCCCAGTACTTGGCCACTGCGATCTCCGAGGCGGCCGGCAGTCCGGCGGCCAGCCGCGAGGCCGCTTGCCAGGCGGTGAGCCGGATGGCCTCGGTGTCCACGTAGGCGTCCGCCGCCCGCTGGCCCACGGCCTGAAAGGTGGCGATCGGCTTGTCGAACTGCTGCCGCGTCTTCGTGTACTCGGCCGTGAGGTCCAGGGCGGTGGCACAGGCGCCGGCCTCGAGCACACACAGCGCCGTGGTGGCGGACTCCGTGATGAGCTGCACGATGGCGGCGCCGTCGGCGTGGTCGCCGCCCAGCCGCCGGTCGGCGGGCACCGGCACGTCCGCCAATTCGATGATCGCCTCGGGGCGCCCAGTGGTCGTGGTCTGGCGCGTCATGGTGACGCCAGGTGCGTGCGGGTCGACGATGAACACCCCGACACCGGTCAGGGCACCTTCCGCCGTCTTGCCCTGCGCCGGGACCAGGATCGCGTCGGCGACGAAGGCGGCCGGGACGCACGCCTTGGTGCCCCGCAGCGACCACGAGCCGTCGGGCCCGGCGGTCGCGGTGGTCGCGGGCTCGGTGCCGCCGGGCAGGATGACCTCGCCGTTCAGCTCGGAGAGCGCGGCGGTGAGGACGGTCTCGCCGGTGGCCACCCCGGCCAGCCATTCTTTGCGCTGGGCGTCGGTGCCGAACCGCTCGATCGCGATGGCGCCGTAGACCATCGTCTCGACGACCGGGACGTAGGCCGCCGTGCGCCCGGCCGCCTCCACCACGAGGCACGCGGCAACGAAGTCGAGCCCGGCGCCACCGACGTCCTCCCCCAGGTGGATGCCGAGCAGGCCCGCGCTCGAGAGCTCGCGCCACAGGTCGCGGTCGATGGGCCCTTCGTCGCCCGCCTCGGCCTCGATCTGCTTCAGGCGCTCGTGCGTCGCACGCTCGCCAAAGATCTGACCGGCGAGCTCTCGCACGGCCTCCTGCTCTTCGCTGTAGGTGAAGTCCATCGGGTCTCCTGGTTCGAACGGCTCAGCGCAGCGACCGCGGCATACCGAGACCGAAGATCGCGATCAGGTCGCGCTGGATCTCGTTGGTGCCACCACCGAAGGTGAGGATGATCATGGAGCGGGCGTACATCTCGAGGCGTCCGGCGATCACCGCCGCCGGCGACCCGCGGGTCAGGTAGCCGGCCTGGCCGATGATCTCCATCAGCGCACGGAAGGCCCGCAGGTAGAACTCGGTGCCGAACACCTTGATCGACGACGCGTCGGCGACGTCGAGGTGCCCCTGGGTCCCCTGCCAGGCCACCTTCCAGTTGATCAGGCGCAGGAACTCGAGCTCGGCGTGCACGCGAGCCAGGTGTTCCTGCACCCATTCCTGGTCGATGACGCGTCGCCCGTCGGGCAGCTTGGTCGCCTGGGCCCAGGCCCGCACGTCGGTGAGCACGCGCTCGATGATCCCGGGCGAACACAGGGTGACCCGCTCGTGGTTCAGCTGGTTCGTGATCAGGTTCCAGCCCTGGTTCTCCCCGCCGACCAGGCTCGAGGCCGGGACGCGCACGTCCTCGTAGAACGTGTAGTTGATGTTGTGGTCACCGAGCAGCTTCATGGGGACGACCCGGATGCCCGGGGTGTTCATCGGTATGACGAACATGGAGATCCCCTTGTGCTTGGCCACGTTGGGGTCGGTGCGCGTGGCCAGCCAGATGTAGTCGGCGTCCCCGGCCAGGCTGGTGAAGACCTTGGCGCCGTTGATGACGTACTCGTCGCCGTCACGTACCGCCCGGGTCGTCAGCGACGCGAGGTCGGTGCCCGCGTTGGGCTCGGTGTAGCCGATGCAGAAGTGGATCTCCCCCGCCAGGATCTTGGGCAGGAAGAACTCCTTCTGCTCCTGGGTGCCGAAGTTCATGATGGTCGGACCGACCGTGTTGATCGTCAGCATGGGGACCGGCGCGCCGCTCCGCATCGACTCGTCGAAGAAGATGAACTGCTCGATGGCCGAGCGACCCTGGCCGCCCCATTCCTTGGGCCAGCCGATGCCGAGCCAGCCGTCCTCGCCCATTTGGCGGACGACCCGGCGCACCACCGGCCCGATGCCGTGCGCCTGCGACAACCCTTGTTCGACCTCGGGGGTCAAGAGGTTCTCGTAGTAGGCGCGCAGCTCGCTCTTCAGCGCCTGCTGCTCCTCGGTGTAGGCAATCTCCATCGGTGTCCCTCCCGGGATGGCGTGGGGCATCACCCCACGTCAACGCCACGTCGTCGCCGGCCGGATCGCTGGGCTCGGCGCGGTAGAACACGTTACAGTCCGGCCTGCCGAGGCGGCCAATGTCGGCCCGGCGGCACCGCTCCTACCGACGGGTAACCTGCACGTCGTCCACGGGCGGGAGCCCAGGCCCAGATCGAAGAGGAGCCCGTCACCATGCCTGAAGCCGTCATCGTCGCCACCGGCCGCACGCCGATCGGACGGGCCAACAAGGGCTCACTGGTGGAGTGCCGGCCCGACGACCTGAGCGCCCTCGTCATCAAGGCGGTGCTCGACAAGGTGCCCCAGCTCGACCCGCAGACGGTCGAGGACGTGATCCTCGGCTGCGGACAGCCTGCAGGCGAGGCCGGCTACAACGTGGCGCGCGTCGCCGCCATCCTGGCCGGGCTGCCGGACGTTCCCGGCGTCACCGTCAATCGCTACTGCTCGTCGTCGCTCCAGACGATCCGCATGGCGGCGCATGCCATCCGGGCCGGCGAAGGCGACGTGTTCGTGGCCGCCGGGGTCGAGACCGTGAGCCGCTACATGCACGGCGCGTCGGACACCGGTCCGCACAACGCGGCCTTCGCCGATGCGGAGCAGCGCACCAAGGTGCGCACGCCGGCGGTCACCGAGGCCTGGGCGCCCCCGGCCGGCCTGCCCGACGTCTACATCGCGATGGGCCAGACGGCCGAGAACGTCGCGGAGTACGAGAAGGTCGGCCGCCAGGAGATGGACGAGTTCGCGCTGATGTCGCAGATGCGGGCCGTCGAGTCGCAGCAGAACGGCTTCTTCGAGCGCGAGATCATCCCGGTGACCCTGGCGGACGGCACGGTGGTGAGCAAGGACGACGGCCCGCGGGCCAACACCACCCTCGAGGGCCTGTCGAACCTGCAGCCGGTCTTCCGCGAGGGCGGCACCGTCACGGCCGGCAACGCCTGCCCGCTCAACGACGGAGCCGCCGCAGTGATCGTCATGAGCGACACGAAGGCCAAGGAGCTCGGCATCACCCCCCTGGCGCGGATCGTCGCCAGCGGGGTGTCCGGCCTCAACCCCGAGATCATGGGCCTCGGCCCGATCGATGCGTGCCGCCAGGTGCTCGCCCGGGCGAACATGACCATCGACGACATCGACCTCGTGGAGATCAACGAGGCCTTCGCGGCGCAGGTGATCCCGTCGGCCAAGCACCTGGGCATCAGTTGGGACAAGCTCAACGTCCATGGGGGCGCGATCGCCCTCGGCCACCCGTTCGGCCAGACCGGCGCCCGCATCATGACGACATTGCTCAACGGGCTGGAGGACTCGGGGAAGACCTTCGGCCTCGAATCGATGTGTGTCGGTGGCGGTCAGGGCATGGCCATGATCGTCGAGCGCCTGAGCTGACCATCCCACCCCGGGGACAGCGTCGACTCCGGGCGGCCGCGCTCAGGGTAGGTTCAGTCGCCGTCCGTAGAGTCATCGCGGCGTCAACGGGGTATGCGTCCTGATTGTGCGCGTCGTACCAGCTGACACCGGAGGAGCCGTGGCCGAAACCGAGGGGAGTCGCTGGCGTCAGGCCGCCGGCCACGTCCCGTTGGTCGATCGCCTGTTGCGCAAGCTCCGGCGCAGCGACGAGATCGCGGGGCTCCAAGATCACCTGGCGCGACTGCGCGGGGTCGACGCCGAGCCGTTCCTGGTGCGGATGCTACCCGGGCATTTCTACTCTCCGGTGCCCAACATGAAGGAGATCAAGAGCAACGAGGAACGCATCTTCGGGGCTCCCGACCACCTCGAGGGGATCGACCTCAACGAGGACGCCCAACTGTCCCTGCTGCGGACATTGGCGCCGCTGTGCGACGGCGTCTCCTTCAACTCCTACCGGCAGTCCGGCGACCGCTTCTACACCAACAATCCGGGCTACGGGACGGGGGACGCGCTCGTCCTGCAGGCACTGTTACGCCACCTCCGGCCCCGGCGCTATCTCGAGATCGGGTCGGGCTGGTCCACCGCCCTGGCCCTCGACACCAACGACAAATGGTTGGACGGATCGATGCGGGTCACCTGTATCGAGCCGTACCCCAAGAACCTCAAGCGGCTCCTGCGGCCCGACGACGACGTCGAGGTGCTCGTGCGAGCCGTGCAGGATGTGGAGCTCGACCGCTTCACGGAGCTGGCGCCCGGCGACGTCCTCTTCATCGACTGCTCCCACGTGGTCAAGACGGGCAGCGACGCGCACCATCTCGTGACGCGGGTCCTGCCGGTCGTGCCGGTCGGCGTCTACATCCACATCCACGACATCTTCTGGGCCTTCGAATACCCGAAGGACTGGGTCTACGAGGGCCGGGCCTGGAGCGAGGCCTATCTGCTCCACGCGTTCCTGCTCTTCAACCCGTCCTTCGAGATCGTCCTCTTCAACGACTGGCTCATGCACGAACGCCACGAGGCGCTCGAACGCGAGATCCCGGCGATGGCGCCCGGGGCCGGCGCAGCCTTGTGGCTGCGCCGCACCTCCTGACCCACCGCTCGCGGCGGGCGGACCGGCTCAGCGCGCCGGTTCGGGACCCGTCCAGAAGGCGGACCTCGTCGATCGGCAGGCACGTCCGGCAGAAATCCTCGCCGAAAGGCGTGAGGTGGATGCTGCGTCGCACGATCCGCGGCATGCGCCCCGCCCGCTTGATGGCCGAAGCGACATCGGGCTGCACCTCGACCACCTGGTAACGCGCCGGGTCCACCTCCTCGCGCGAGAACCAGATGAGGCCGAGCCGAAAGAGGTTGTTCTGGTACGCGTTCGTGCGCGCCAGGTCGCGCACCCCCGAGCGCAGGCCGACCATGGAAAGGCCGCTGGCCACGAGCTCCGATCCGATCCCGAATGGCCGCCCGGTGCGGACGTCGACCGACGGCTGCGGGCCCTCGGTGGCCAGGAAGCGCAGGATGCGCGCCTCGTCGGGGGCCAGCTCGTCGAGGATCCGCTCGTAGGCCGGGTGGATGTCCGAGGCGAACCAGACGTCGGCCGAGCGGGAGAGAAGCTCGGCGCCGCGGGCATGCAGCTCTTCGGTGGTCGCGCCGGTGGGTTGGAAGTGGACCACCTCGGGCTCCGGCGCGCCCACGGCCTGGCGACCGAGCCGGCGGAGGTCCGCCGTCGCTTCACGCACCGCCTCGGAGGGCCGCGTTCCAGCGGCCAGCGCGGCCACGACGTCGCGGCCCGTGTCGACGGTCGTGCGCGCCGTCCACTCGGTCAGGTGCCACCACGAGCGAGCGGCCAGGCGCATCATGCCGGGCGCAGCCCGGATCACCCGCTCGACCGTGATCGGGCCCTCAAGGTCGAGTGCCGGGGCCGGGGCAGGGACCTGAGGCGATGGCGATGCCGGTGCGGCCGTCGGATCGTCGTCGGTACCCGGATCGCTCAACTCACACCCCGAAGATGGCCAGATGCAGCAGTCCGGCGCCGAAACCGAGTACGGCGCCGTGGAGGAACAGTAACCATTCGTCCTGCTTGATCGCGGAGCGCAGCAGCTCGCTGAACTCGTCGGCCGGCAGTCGGCGCATTTGGCGCGCCACGAAGTCATAGATCTTCTTCGCCTGGGCGCGCCCGAACTCCTCGTCGTCGAACGCGGTGGCGAAGTCCGTCGCCTCGAGGGCGACCGAAGCGCTGATGCGGTCGTACTCGCGGGGGCCGATGGCGACGCGCAGCGCGCCCTGGGCGCGACCGACCGCCTTGTCCACGGCCGGCCGGATGGTGTCCTCGAGCATCTGGCGGGTGCGATCCGAGCGGGGCCCGTAGAGCAGCTCGTGGCCCACGTTGCGCAGGTTGATGACCTCATCCGCGATGAGCCGGGCGAAGACGTCACTCACCTCGGGCTGGCGTTTCAGAAAGAGGCCCTGCACCCGAAACGGCCCGAGCTGTCGCGGGTGGACAGGCTCGAAGATCATGGTGATCCCGAGGTAATTGACCAGGTAGCCGATGACGACACCGCCGATGGGGAGCACCCACCAGTAGGGAAAGGCCTGCACGACGAAGACGAGGATCACGCCGAGGGGCACGCCGAGGTAGAACCCGAAGTTCTGCATGAACCGCAGTTCCTTGTGCCCGACCTCCTGGAGCATCTGGTTCATCATCTCGGGGTGACGCTCGAAGTAGGCGATGACCATCAACTTGGCGTCGATCAGTTGGTCGATGTGCTCTCCGACTTCGGTCGTGATGACGCGGGCAAGTGACGGCATCTCCTGTTCGACGCGCACGAACACTGCTTCCTTGACCGACGGCGGGAGGTCGCGCCACAGCTGGGGGTGCTCACGCAGAATGATGCGCTCGACCGCCTGGCGGATCTCGGGCTGTGCGGTGGCCACCAGGTGATCGGCGATCTTGTCCGGCTCGAGCTGGTGGTAGAAGTCCGAGATGCTGCCGACCTTGGCCAGCGCCTTGTCCACCGAGATGCTGGCCATCTTGTCCACCCGTGACGGCACGATGCCCTGCCAGCCGAAGCGCCCGTCCCGCGAGATGGCGGGGATGACCTGCACGCGCCGGGGCAGGTACGGGTAGAGCAGCTTGAGACCCGGCAGCCGCGTCCCGCGGAAGCGGATGGGCCGGAAGAGCATGATCACGCCCGTCCAGTTGGTGATGTACCCGATGGCCCCGGTGAACAACGGGATCGTCACCAACGCGACGACGAAGTGCCGGTTCAGCTCAAGGGCGACCACGTGCACCGCCGCCATCCCGCGTTCCGCCCGCGTTGGGTCATGAGGCCCGCAGACAGTAGTGCACCCGGCTCGATCCGCGGTCTATGACCGGTGGGTATGGGCCTCGTCGACGGCCGGAACCGGACCGGGGTCCACGCCCTCACGAGCCGCCAGCTCGAGCGAGACGAGCTCCCCCAAGAGCGCGAGGTCGAAGAAGCGCCCGAGGTCGTCGTCGCCCTCGGCCCACACCTCGACGACGTCGGCCATCACCTCCTCGGTCGCGTTGCGCACCGCCTGGAACAGCCCGGCCACGGGCGCCCGTTCGCCCCCGTGTCGCAACAGCACGAGCGTCATGGTCTGGCGCGTGATGTCGCCCCCCTGGCCCCAACCGGCCAGCTCGTCGTACACGAGCGCGGGCACCTCGCCGGCGAAGGCGGGCGATTTGGCGTTGAGGTTGACGCAGGACTTCCACCACCGCGCCGCCACCGCGCCGACGCCACCCGAGCCGTAGACGAGCGGAATGGTCCGGCCGATCCGGCGGGCCAGCTCGCTCGCCGGGCCCTTGTCGGCCGCCCAGGTGTCGCGACGTTTCTGCAAGGAGGCCGCGGCGGCGGTGACCGACGGCGCGCAGTCGGGCAGCAGACCGTCGCGGTGGAGTGCGCAGAGCAGCGACACCGTCGCCGCACCGAGCGCAGCGCGCCCCGCCGGGCCGGCGGGCCCCGTCGGGCACCACGTGATCCCGGCGTCCGCGGCGAACCGCGCCAGCGTCCCCTCGGTCCCCACGCCGACGACACGGGCGCCACGCGCCACGGCCGCGGCCGTCACGTCCACCGTTTCCGGCGCTGTCGTCACCACACGACACGGCCAGGACGAGGCAGCCCGGCCCCACCAGCGCCGGCAGTTCGGTCCCGCGGCTGACGACGAAGGGCACCGAGAGCTGCGGTGCGGCGATGGCGACCGTCGCGTCGCACGCCGTGCCCGCCGTGCCGAGCCCCAACGCGACGACGGCGCGGATCGGTGCGCCGGACGCTTCGGTCGACGGTGCGAAGACCTGACGCGCCGTCGCCAGCGCCCCTGGCAGCTGCTCGGGGAGAGCCGACGCCGCCGCCCACATCCCCGCCGTGTCGAGGCGGGGCGGGTGGCTCACCCCTCGGCCGGCCCGGTGGCCCGTACCCCGTCCTTCTCCGCCTTGGCCGTCAGCCGTTCGTGCTCGGCCTCGCCGACGTCGGCCGCCTCGTCCACCAGCATCACGGGGACACCGTCCTCGACGCGGTAGCTCTTCTTGAGCCGCGGGTTGTAGAGGACGTCCTCGTCCTCGAACCACAGCAGCGGGCCTTTGTCGACCGGGCAGGCCAGGACGTCGAGCAGCAATGGGTCGAGGCTCATGGCGAACTCCTCACTTGGGGTTGGCCGGCGAGCCGGCGTGGGCGGCGATCAGTTCCTGTACCTCGGCGACGTGGTCGGCACACAGTTCGGGGGTTCGGGCCTCGACGTTCAGGCGAAGGAGGGGCTCGGTGTTGGACGGACGGACGTTGTACCACCAGTCGCCGTGGTCCACCGTCAGCCCGTCGAGCAGGTCGACCGAGGCCCCGGCGGCGCGCTCGGCCTCCGCGATGGCCGCCACCGTGGCGGCGGGGCTGGCCACCTCGGTGTTGATCTCTCCCGAGTCGGCGTAGCGCTGATACGGCTCGAGCATGGCGGAGAGCGGCTCGCTGCTCTGGCTGAGCAGTTCGAGCACGAGCACCGCCGTGATGATGCCCGAGTCCGCCCGGAAGTTGTCCCGGTAGTAGTAGTGCCCGGAGTGCTCTCCGCCGAAGACGGCGCCGGTCTCTTCCATGACCTTCTTGATGATGGAGTGACCGACCTGGGTCCGCACGGCGGTGCCGCCCATCTCGCGTGACGACCTCGGGCACGACGTGCGAGCAGATGAGGTTGTAGAGGACCGTCTCACCCGGATGCTTCGTGAGCATCGAGGCCGCGACGAGCGCCGTGGTGAGCGAGCCGGACACGGGTTCGGCCCGCTCGTCGACGAGGAAGACGCGGTCGGCGTCACCGTCGAAGGCGAGGCCGATGTCGGCGCCCCGATCGAGCACCGCCTTCTTCAGGTCGACCAGGTTCTCGGGCTGGATCGGGTCGGCCGGGTGGTTGGGGAACGAGCCGTCGAGCTCGGGGAAGAGGATCTCCACGTCGAAGGGCAGCCGGTCGAAGACGATGGGCACCACGAGCCCGCCCATGCCGTTGGCGGTGTCGGCCACGACCTTGAGCGGTCGGAGCGACGCGACGTCGACGAACGAGATGACGTGGTCGGCCCATTCGCCGAGCAGGTCCAGCTCGCGGCGTCCCCCGGTGAGGGCCGGGACGGGTTCGCCGAGGAGCTTCTCGGCCTCGGCGGCGATGTCGGCCAGCCCGGTGTCGCGGCCGATCGGGCGCGCGCCCGGAGAAGCACAGCTTCATGCCGTTGTACTGCGCCGGGTTGTGGGATGCGGTGAACATGGCGCCGGGCGCGTCGAGGTGGCCGGCAGGCGAAGTAGAGGAAGTCGGTGGAGGCGAGCCCGAGGTCGGTGACGTCCACCCCCTCGGCGCGCACGCCGTCGGAGAAGGCGCGCGACAACTCCACGCCCGGACTGGCGCATGTCCCGCGCCACCAGGATCTCGGGTGCGCCGACGAAGCGCGCCATGGCGCGGCCGATGGCGAGGCACATGTCGGCGTCGAGCTGATCGGGCACCGTGCCGCGGACGTCGTACGCCTTGAAAACCTGGTCCATCCGGCTCACGGGGCCCCACCATAGGGTGCGGTCCGCAGGCCCTCCGCACGGACGTTCCGCCGGCCGCGCGTCAATGGATGACGCCGCTCCCGGTCGCGATGGCGATGATGGCGACCAGGTTGAACGTCGCGTGCGCCACCATGTTCATGCCGAGACGCCCCGTGCGGTAGGAGACCGCGGCCAGCACGATGCCGAACGCGGCGAGGCCGGCGAACTGCACCCACTCGCCGTGCGCGGCGCCGAAGAGGAGCCCGTCGGCGATCACGGCCAGGACGACTCCGGCGGCACGGGCGCCGCCGGCCACCCGCATCGGTGTGAACAGCCGGACGAGCGCCTTCAGCAAGAGCCCACGGAAGAACAGCTCCTCGACGGCGGGTGCGAAGAGCACGGTCGCGATGGCGATGACGACGAACCCGGCGCCGTGCGACGCCCCGGTGAGGCGCTGGGAGGGCCCGTTGAAGTTGTGGATGTCGTGCTGGAAGGGCGCGTACATGACCGCGATCAGGAACTGGCCGCCCAGTCCGATGGCGATGCCGACCAGGTCGACGACCCTGAAGCGCAGCCCGAGGTCGCGGACGAAGTTGCCGGTGCCCTGGGTGCGGCTGGCCAACCAGGGCGCACCGATGAAGCCGACCCACAGGCCGATCAGCGTCGACACGACGTACCACTCGGGCGGCACCGTGGACGTCGCGATGGACTGCATCTGCGCGGAGGTCTTGCCGGCGATGGCGCCCGAGATCAGCGCGAAGACGGTGGCGCCGATCTGGCCGACGAGGAAGCCGACGACGGCGTAGACCAGCCACATCCACGCCTGGCGGGTGGTCCGCGGGGGGACCCCGGGCGTATCGAGGAACGGCACCTCCCCCTCGCGTGCGTCCGGCGTGCCGGGCGACGGCGCCCCCGTAGGCGGGGGACGGCCGCGGCCGACGCTGCCGGGAGCGGGAATCGGGCGGCGCCGGCAACGGCTGTCCCCCCGGCTTGGAGCCGCTCGCGGGGCACGTAGCCGGACGGGACGGGCCCCGGGGGCCGGGCCGGCGGGCCGATGGCGGGCGCGCCGGTCTCGGGGTCGGTCATCGAAAGACGATACTGGCGTGCCGCGGCCCGAGGACCTGCAGGTCCGGGCGCATCGAACCTGGTGAGGGGCGGTCACCGTTCCACGAGGTCGGCGCCTAGCATGGCAGGGGTGACTCCACAGCGCGCCGACAAGCCCGCGAACCGGCCGAACGCGCCGAATGGCCCCGAAGGCGGCGGCCCGCCCCAACCCGGGGCGCCGAGCGGGCAGAGCTGGCGCTGGCTGTGGGGGGTGCTCGCCATCGGCATCGTGGCCATCCTCCTGGCCGTCGGCACGATCAAGACGAACAACGCCAAGACCATCACCTACACCAAGTTCCTCCAGGAGGTGACGTCCAAGGAGGTCTCGACGGCCAAGATCTCCAACTCCACCGGCGAGATCAGCGGGACCCTCAAGGACGGCACCACCTACCAGGTCCAGGGCCCGACCCCGTCGCTGCCCAACGACGTCACCACCATGCGCAACAACGGCGTCGAGGTCAGCTTCCCCACCCCGTCGTCCAACCTGCTCAGCGACATCCTCCCCTACGTCTTCATCGTCGCCATCGGCGCCGCCTTCATCTACTTCATCGGCCGCCAGACCCGGGGCCAGATGTCCGGGATCATGTCGATCGGCCGGTCCAAGGCGAAGCAGTTCAGCAGCGACCGCCCGTCCACCACCTTCGAGGACGTCGCGGGCTACACGGGCGTCAAGCAGGAGATCAGCGAGGTCGTCGACTTCTTGAAGACCCCGGCCCGCTTCAAGGAGATCGGGGCCAAGATCCCCAAGGGCGTGCTGCTGGTCGGCCCGCCCGGGCACCGGCAAGACGCTGATCGCCCGGGCGGTCGCCGGCGAGGCCGGCGTGCCCTTCATGTCGGTCAGCGGGTCCGACTTCATGGAGATGTTCGTGGGCGTCGGCGCCAGCCGGGTGCGCGACCTGTTCCAGACGGCGCGCAAGCAGGCGCCCGCCATCGTCTTCGTCGACGAGATCGACTCGATCGGCCGCAAGCGCGGCGCCGGCCTCGGCGGCGGCCACGACGAGCGGGAGCAGACGCTCAACCAGATGCTCTCGGAGATGGACGGCTTCGACACGGCCGAGGGCGTCGTGATGATCGCGGCGACGAACCGGCCCGACATCTTGGACCCGGCGCTGCTGCGCCCGGGTCGCTTCGACCGCCAGATCGTGGTGCCACTGCCCGACCTCGAGGAGCGCCTCCCCATCCTGCAGGTGCACTGCAAGGGCAAGCGGATGGCCGACGACGTCGACCTCAGCGTCGTGGCCCGCGGGACGCCCGGCATGTCCGGCGCCGACCTGGCCAACCTGGTCAACGAGGCGGCGCTGCACGCCGTGCGGCGCGGCAGCGCCCAGATCGCGATGGCCGACTTCGAGACGGCGCGCGACCGGGTGCTGCTGGGCCAGCGCCGCGAGTCGATGGTCCTCTCCGAGGACGAGAAGGAGCGGATCGCCTACCACGAGGGCGGCCACGCCGTGCTGGCCTACGTGCTCGAGCACGCCGACCCGTGCACAAGGTCACCATCCTGCCGACCGGCATGGCGCTCGGCGTCACCCACCAGCTCCCGATGGAGGAGCGCCACATCCACCCGCGCAACTACATCGAGGACTCGCTGTGCGTCCGCATGGGCGGCCGCTGCGCCGAGCTGCTGGTCTACGGCGACCTGTCGACCGGTGCCGCCAACGACCTCGTCGGCAACACCGAGCTGGCGCGCAAGATGGTGCGTGAATGGGGCATGAGCGATTCCATCGGCCCCATGGCGTGGGGCTCGCAGGGCCAGGTCTTCCTCGGCGAGGACCTCATGCACACGCGGGACTACTCCGAGGACACCTCCAAGGTCATCGACGAGGAAGTCGAGAGGATCTTGCGCTCGGAGGAACAGCGGGCGATGGACGTGTTGAGCAAGCACCGGGGCGGGCTCAACGCCATCGCCCGCGCGTTGCTCGACAACGAGATCATCGACGGCGCCGAGGTGGCCCGCCTGGTCGACGAGGCCCACGGGTCGCCGGTGCACACCGAGGGGGCCAAGTCGGTGCCCCACTTCCACGAGGCCGCCATCAGCGCGCCCGTGGACGGCACGGCGACGAACGGGGCGAACGGCGCCGCGGACGCGGCAAACGGGGCCGGGGCGACCACACGGCCTCGGAGCGCTGGACGACGCCAACGCGGCCGACGACGGGCCCGTCTCGGTCCCCACGCCGGCGGTCCCCACCGCGACCGGGTCGCCCGAAGGCGGAGGCCTGGCCCCCACCGCCCTGGCCGCCGGCCGACCCGGCGCAGGGAACGCCCGAGGGATCCGCCGGGAGCTAGCTCTCGTCCCCGACGATCCGGCCCGGCATCGCGCCGGGCGATCGTGCTGCTGCACGGCGTTCACCGAACCGAACCGCGGGGCGGGTGGAGTCATGAAGGGGGATGGTGGACGCGCAGCTGGCCGAGTGGCTGGAGGAGGGGTACGTGCCCTCCTTCCGCACCGCGTGCCTGATCCTGGGGAATCCGGCTGACGCCGAAGAGGCGGTGCAGGAGGCATTCCTCCGGGCCTGGCGCTTCCGCAACTCGCTGTCGTCGGTGCCGAGCATCCGGCCCTGGCTCTACCGGGTCGTGGTCAACGCCTGCTACTCCAAGCTCCGCCGGGAGATCCCCCACCGCGACCGGCGCGCCGGTGACGAGCCCCTGGCCCACCTCCCGGCCCAAGGCGCGGACCCCGAGGCCAGCGCGGAGCAGGGCGAGGTGGCCGTCGCCGTGCTGGCCGCGTTGGCGCGGCTCCCGCTGTCGTTGCGGGTGCCGGTGGTGCTGCGGTACTACGCCGACCTGAGCGAGCGCGACATCGCGCGCGCCATCGGCCGGCGCCAGGGCACCGTCAAGTCCCGCCTGCACGAGGCGCGCCGCAGGCTGGCGGCCGACCCCGCACTCGGCGCGCTCGCCCTCGAGGACGACGACAGCGACGAGGCACCCGCCGAGGAGGCCGGATCATGACCATGCTCGACGACGACCGCCTGACTGCGCTCCTCGGCCACGCGGCGGCGGTGTTCGAGGTACCCACGTCGGGCCCGAGCGCGATCGCCGCGCGCGGGCAGGCGGCGAGGGCGACGGCGAGTCCGACGAATCGGAGGACGCGGACGCGGACGACGCGGCGGTGTTCGCCGGTCCCGGCCGGCGGCGGCGCGTCGTGGCGGCCGCCGGCAAGCACCGGATCCTCTCGGTCGCCGCCTGCCTCGTCGTGGCGCTGGTGGTGGCCGGCACGATCGGCGCGGTGGTGCGGTCGTCCACCGGCCCGACGGTCACCTCGGGGCTGACGGTGGCGCACGCGGCGCCACCGTCGAGCGGCCAGCAACCGCGCGACCGCGACGAGCGTGCCCGGTGGCCACGCGGCGGCCGGACCGACGTTCGGCGCCAAGCGGCGCGGCGGGGTCGTCGAGTACGGCGGCCGGGAGTCCGCAGGCGGCGCACGCGACCACCGAACGCGCCGTCGCTCCCCCAGGACGCGGTCGGGCAGTCGACCAAGATCGAGCAGACGGGCTCGCTGGGCCTGACGGTGGGCCGGGGCGACCTGGCCCGGACCCTGTCCCGACTGCGCAGCCTGGCCACCTCGGTCGGCGGCTTCGTGGCCAACTCGCAGAGCCAACGCGGATCGGGCGGCGCGGCCTACGGCACCATCACGCTGCAGGTGCCCGTCGACAGCTTCCCCGCCGTGCTCGCCCAGGCGGAGCACTACGGGAAGGCGTCGAACGTCTCGACCAAGGCCACCGACGTGACGGGCCGCTACGTCGACCTCCAGGCGCGGCTGGCGGCACTCGAGGTGAGCCGCCAGCAGTACCTCACGATCCTGGCCAAGGCGACCAACATCGGTGACATCCTGGCCGTACAGGAGCAGCTCGACGGCATCCAGTCCCAGATCGAGCAGCTGCAGGGGCAGCTCCAGGTCCTGAGCAGCGAGACGTCCTACTCGACCGTCACGGCGACGGTCGGCGAAGGAGGGGCCCCGCCCCGGCCGGGCCGGCTCCCCGAGTCAGGGCTGGTCCAGGCCTGGCACGACGGCGTGGGCGGATTCGTTGCCGGCGTGGAGGGAACCGTCCGCCTGGCCGGCCCGCTCCTGTTCGCGCTGCTGTGCCTCGCCGTGGTGGCGGCCGGTGGCCGGACGCTGTGGCGCCGCTCCCAACGGCACCGCCTCTGACCACGTCACAGGCCGATGGCGGCGGCGAGGGGGATGCCCGGCATGGTGACCGCACCGACCGTCCCACTGGGGACGAGGTCCTCGCTGACCGCCATGGGGCCACCGCCGCGCACGACGATGGGGTCGAACGCCGCGTCGGAGAGCGTCGAGCCCGACACCGTCTCGGTCGCGCCCGGCTCCAGCGTGCCCGTCGCCAGCACGTGCTCGCGACCCGACGTCACGGCGGAGGCGCTGAACGTCTCGGGCGAGCTGCTCATGTTGACCAGGGCCAGCGTGCGCGGGGCCGCGCCGCTGACGGCCGGGTTCTCGCTGGTCCCGGGCGGCGGCACCAGCCACTCGCTCGTCGGCGTCGCCGTGGTGAGGCCGTCGACTGCGGTGGCCAGACCCGCCTGCGGCGCCGGGACCGAAGAGGAGTTGCCGACGGCTCGGCTCACGACGACACCGCTCCCACCGGACGCGTCGACCGCGGCGGAGTAGGGCGCACCGACGGGGATACGCGTCTGCTGGTTCGTGGCGAGGGCCCACGTCGATCCCGGCGCCACCGTGCTCGTCAGCGGCGCCAGAGGTCCCGAGCCCAGCCGGAGGTGCACCGTGACCTTCTCGGGCACGGAGCCCGGGATTGAACACGTCGATCTCCGAGATGCCCCCCGTCGCCTCCTCGGCCTGGGGGATCGCCCAATGGGTCTCGGGACGCGGGAGGCCGGGCACGACCGAGAGCCCGGCGCTCGCACCCACGTAGGTCTGGAGCTCGGAGGCCACGACCCGGCCCGTGCGCGCCGTGACCACCGTGCTCACCTGCGTCGCGTTCTGCACCTCGGAGGCGACGTCCTCGGCCAGCACCGCTCCCGGGCTCAGCACCACCCCCTGGTAGTTGATCGGGTGCACCGCGCCGGTGGGCGTCATGAAGCCGAGGTCGACGACCACGGGCGACGAGGTCGGGTTGAGCAGCGTGATGTAGAGCGCGTTGGACTCGGCCGTCGAGCCCCCCGGGAAGTACCACTGGGCCGACGTCGTGCTCTGGCAGGGCGCCTCGGACCAGCCCGTGGACCCGTGCACGGCCTGCGACACCGCCACGCCCCCGCCGGCCGTCGTCACGGTGGCCGCCTCCCACGTGCCCGAGGGGAGGCTCGGCAGGGACGGGGCGATCACGCCCTGCGGCGGCACCGAGACGGCGGAGTGCACCGTCGCTCCCGAGTCGGAGGTGGAGGTGATGTCGGCCGGCACCGCGCGCGACGTCGTGTTGGACAGGACGAGGAAGCCCGGGGCGAGGCCCGACGCCGTCGTCTGCCCGGTGCAGTACCAGGCGGACGACTCGGCGTCGGTGGGGCTCACGAGCGAGGCCGGAACGGCCTGGGCGCTGGCCGGGGTGGACGAGCTCCTCGACCCGGCCACGATGCCGACGACGGCGATGACGGCCGCCACGACGACCAGCACCGGCCACCGCCGATCCCGGTTGTGGTGCGCCGTCCGGCCGTGCTGCGGCGGGCTCACGATGCGCTCCGATGGCCCGGCCGGGATCGGACGCGGCGGCGGTCCACGAGCGCGGCGAGCAAGACGACCCACACCGCGATCTCGGCCAGCACGGCCAGCGGCACGAGCGGGAATTGCGACAGCGTGAGCTCGGCGCGTCCCTTGACCGTCGTGTACTGGGCCGCCCATCCGAACGCGGGCCGCTGGCCGACCGAGTGGCCGTCGATGCTCAGGGCGAAGCTCCCCGCGGGGGCGTACCCCGCGTAGAGCACACCCGGCTGCACGGTGCCGGCGGCGGGCGACGAACCCGCCAGGGACGTGAGCACCGGCTGCCAGCCGACCACGTCGCCCGCGCTCGGATAGCTCCACGATCGCACCACGGGCAACGGCGCGGCGCGCTGGGCGGTGACCGTCATGGCCTCGTCGTTCTCGAACACCTGCACCCCGACCTCCCCGGGAACGACGTGCAGGTCGTCCTGATTGAGGAGATGGGTCTCGACCCCGGGCGGCGGCGGCGCGTCGACCGACGGGGGGAGCGAGCCGACCGTCGAGGGCGCCAGGCCCTGGACGAGGACGACATAGTGGACCCCGGCGGACGCCAGGAGCCGGCCCAGGTGCACCGTGCCGCCCGAGGTCGCGAGCCGCACCGCGTCGGCCACCAGGATGGCCGGGCCGGGACCGGCCGGGGTGAGGACCTGCGACGTGTCCGGGAGATTCTCCGGCGTCAGTGCGTACGCGAGGCCGGGCTCGACCGAGAAGCCCCCGACGGGGACCGCCCGCGGGTCACCGAGCCACAGGACCCGCGAGACGTCCGTCGGCGCGGGATGGGCCAGGAAGGAGAGCGGCTGTTCGACGCCCTGCGACGGCAGACCCCAGCGGCCGCCCACGGCTCCCGCGGCGACGGGCAGCAGGCCGATCGCGACGAAGGCGAGCGCCGTGACGCTGACCAGTTGGCGCCAACCGAACTCACGACCCGTGAGGTCGTTCTCGAAGGAGGAGATGCCCAGGCCCACGCAGGCGGCGATCGCCAGTGCCGCGGGTGCCAACACGACCGTTTCGGAGGGGGCGAACGAACCCATGTCGCCGCGCACGGCGGCCAAGCGCCAGCGCCCACGAGCCGCACGCCATGATCCACAGGCGCGCCGCCCAGAGCAGCCGGATGCCGCGCCCGAGGGCGAGCGGGAGGACGGCTCCGGCCACGAGCAGCCACACGAGGGGCGAGCGCGCCACGGGCCCGACGGCGAAGCGGATGACCTCGCCCCAGTCCGGCGCGGTCGCACCGGCGATGGGCAGGCCGAAGATGGCGACGGCGCCCTTGCCGGCCAGGGCCGTTCCCACCACCCAGGGCAAGGCCAGCACGAGGGCCACCCCCAGCGCCTCGAGCGCGACCACCAGCACGCGCCACCCCGCCTCGCGGCCGCCGACCAGCAGCGAGCCCACCCACCACGCCAGCGCAGCGACCAGCACGAGCGGCGCCACGGCGGGAGCGAACGAGGCACCCGCCGCGATGAGGGCGCCCAGGATCGCGACCTGTCCCGCCGGCTTGTGCCGCCAGCGGGGGCCGGGGTCCACCGCGAACGGCTCCAGCCCGGCGACCCGCGCCAGCCGCAACGCGATGAACGGAAAGATGGCGTAGGCGATGAGGCCGTCCCACCGGCCCGCGCCGAGGGAGCCGTAGGGCAAGGGCAGGCCGAGGTAGCAGATGACGGCGACGACCCGCGCCCGGGGCGAGACGAGCGGCCGCATGAACTGCGACACGCCGAGGGCGCCGAGCGGGATGCAGCCCAGGAGCAGGACGCGCTGGAGCGTGCCCATGGCACCGAAGGCCAGCGTGCCCGCGAGGCCGAAGATCCCGAAGGCCGGCGACGCCGGCGCCGTCGTGCCGACGCCGCTGGACTGCCAGCCCGAGAAGAAGTGGTGCCAGGTCGTCGACCACGAGGGCAGCGGCGCCAGCTGCCCGACCAGTGGGAGGGTGCCGAAGAAGAGCTCGCGCGTCCCGAGCACGATCACGAACAGCGCCACGAGCACGGCGATCAGGCGCTGGCGCCCCGTGCCCAACGGGGCGGCGCGGACCCGCCGGCCGAACCGGTCACGCCCGGCGCGGCGTCCCAGATCGTCGAGCTCGTCGAAGTCGGCGTCTTCGCTGAAGACGGACCCCACGCTCCCGGTGAGGACCGCCACGCCGGCCCGCTCTTCGTCCCGCGCCGTGCGCCCGCGCGTGACGGCCACCGAGTTGGCGGCTTCGAGGCCCTGATGGGAGAGGCGGCTCAGGTAGCGAGACAGGCGCGCACTGCCGCGCAGCTGCAGCCGGCGCACCTCGGCGTCGGGGAACAAGCGGTGCTCGGCCAACTCGCCGCGCAGGAGTGAGATCTCGGTCAGGCGGCGGGCGTTCCAGGTCCAGGCCCCGAAGACGGCCCGCGCCCGGGCGCCGTCTCGGGCCAGGAGCGCGACCAGCCATTCGCCGATCGCGAGCAACGCCGCCTGCGGCAGGACCCGCACCAGGTGGATGCGGGTGTAGCACTTCAAGACGGCGCGCAACTCGTGGCGGCGCTGCAGCGACTGCATGGTGACCGGGTGGCGGCCTCGGGAGGCCCGGCCCAACGTGAGGGGTTCCAGCCCGCCGGCCACCGCCTCGCGGTGCCGCACGCGGGCGTCGGGCGCCACGACCACGCGCGAGCCGGCCACCTGGCACCGCCACGAGAGGTCGAGGTCCTCCCCCATCGCCACGATCCCGGGGTCGAACCCCTTGAGCTCACGGAACAGGTCGGCCCGGATCAGGATGCAGCCACCCGGGGCGACGAACACGTCACGCACGGCGTCGTGCTGCCCGTGGTCGACTTCGCCCTCGAGGATCCGGTCGACCACGGCGCCGGTCTTGTCGCAGCTCATGCCGACGTGGAGCAGGACCCGGGGGTCGTCCCAGTTGACGAATTTCGGCGTGACGACTCCGGCGTTGGAGCGGAACGATTCCTCGACCAGCTGGTGCACGGCGTCGTGGTCCAGCGCCACGTCGTCGTGGAGCAGCAGGTAGAAGGCGGCGCCCTCCACCATGTCCAGCACCTCGTTGGTGGCGGCGCCGTAGCCGGGATGCCCGGGCAGGTGGCGGACGAACGCGTCCGGGAGCACTCGGCCGACGCGTTCGGTGACCTCGGGCGTCTCGTCGCCGGCCGAGAGGACCAGGACCGACAGCTCGTGGTAGTCCTGCGACGCGAGCGAGGTGAGCGCCTCGTCGAACCACGGCCCGGGGTCGGTGCTCACCATGACGGCGACCACGGCCGGCACTTGGGCGTCCATCAGGTGCCAGAGGCTATCTGTTCGGCGAGAAGGCCCTCAGGCACGGAATTCGTGCCTGATGCTTGCTACTGTTTAACAAACATGATACTGTAGTACCCGATCGGAGCGGGCCGAAAAGCAGGCCACTGCGAGCAGATCGTCACCGTGAAACGACAACACAGGAGGCCCCATGCCTGACGTGACCACCAACATCAGCACCCTCTCGAAGGGTGTCACCGACCTGGCCCGGGACGCGGCGTACGTCGCCGTCGGCCTCGGCGTGCTGGCTTACCAGCGGGCCCAGGTACAGCGAGTCGAGCTCCAGAAGCGCCTGTCCAAGGACCTGCCCATCGATCAGCGCATCGGCGACGTCCGCCAGGGCGTGGCGAAGGGCTATCAGCAGATCGACGACCTGGCCGAGTCGGCCGTGCAGTTCGTCGAGTCGACGCTCCAGCCCTTCGAGGACCGGCTCCCCGCCTCGGTGACGCAGATCACCTCCAAGGCGCGCGAGCAGGCGCGTGAGGTGCGCATCCAGATCCGCCAGCGCGTGAGCGCCTGAGCGGATCCTCCCCCACCCCGCTGACGACGCTCGCCCTCAGTCCGCCTCCCACGAGGCCAGGACGTCGGCGAGCGTCGTCGCGAGCGGGATCGCCGGCTGCCATCCGGTGGCCGCCCGCAGCCGTCCCGCATCCCCGCGCAGGACGGGCACGTCGACGGGCCGCACCAGGTCGGGGTCCGTCTCGAGCGTGAGATCCGCGCCGGCCAGCGCCAGCAGTTGCGCGGCCACCTCGGACATCGCCACATCGCGGCCCGAGCACACGTTGTAGACCTCTCCGGGCGCGCCGTTGGAGATGAGCAGGCGATACGCGGTGACGACGTCGCGCACGTCGGTGAAGTCGCGCCTCGTCGTGAGGGTGCCCACCCGCAAGGAGCCCGCACCCGACCGCCGCGCCTCGACCATCCGCTTGGCCAGCGCGGGCACGAAGAAATTCGGCGACTGACCCGGTCCGATGTGGTTGAACGGGCGGACGACGATGACGGGTTGCCCGAAGCCGCGCCAGGCCTGGAGCGCCACCGCCTCGGCCGCCAGCTTGCTGGCCGCGTAGGGGCTGGCCGGGGCCGTGGGCGCCGACTCGGTGAGCGGGAGCTGTTCGGGACTGACCACCCCGTAGACCTCCGCCGAGCTGACGACCAGGACCCGTGACCCGGGCACCACGGTCCGGGCGGCGGCGAGGATCTCGGCCGTCCCGAGGACGTTGACGCGGAGCACCTGACTGGGGTCCTCCCAGCTCTCTCCGACGTGGGTCATCGCCGCCAGGTGGTAGACGGCGTCGGGTTCCACGTCGCGCATGACCCGCTGCACCGCCGGGCCGTCGGCGACGTCCGTCTCGAGATCGATGACGGCGACCTCGTCCCCGTGGTCCTTCAGGTGCGCGGCGAGCCACTGCCCTACGAAGCCCTTTCCCCCCGTGATCAGCGCGCGCATTCGCCGAACCCTACAGCGGGGCCGACCTGGCCAGCGCGTACGCACGGATGTGTTCGGCCACGCTCGCCTCCCACGTCCGCTCGGCGGCCACGGCCAGGCCGAGCGCCCGGCGCTCCGTCCCCCGGCCCTGCTCGAGGGCCGTGTCGAGGGCCTCGGCCAGGGGCCGCACGGCTCCCGGCGGTGCGAGCAGGGCGGCGCCGCCGGCCAGCTCCGCCATGGCCGTTCCCTCCGTCGTCACCAGCGGGGTGCCACAGGCCAGCGCTTCGAGGGCGGGGAGGCCGAAGCCCTCCTCCAGGGCCGGGTAGGCCACGGCGGCGGCCTGTCGCAGGAGCGCCGGCACCGCCGCGTCGGGCAGGTAGCCGGTCCGCACGATCCTGTCGGCGTGCCGCGCCGCGGCCAGCGCTCGCTCGGTCTCCGCCATGCCCCAGCCGGTCTGGCCCCCGAGCACCAGCACCAGCTCCGGACGTGCAGCCGCCAACACGTCGAACGCGGCGACCAGCGGGGCAACCCCCTTGCGCGGCTCGAGCGTCCCCACGAAGGCGAGGATCGGCCGGTCGGCCGGGACGCCCAGCGCCGCGAGCGCGGCGAGGTCCGCGCCGGCGTAGGGCTCGGCGGGCGAGAACCGGGAGTGGTCCACGCCGTGCGGCGCCACGACGACGGGCGCCCGGACCGGCACGTTGGCGTGCAGCCGCTCGGCCGTCACCTTGCTCACGCAGATCAGTGCGCCGGCGTGCAGGGCCGCCCGACGGATGGCCCGCCGGAAGAAGGCGGCCTTGGACCGGACGTGCCACTCGGGGTGGTCGAAGAAGGTGCAGTCGTGAATGGTCACCGCGCACGGCACCGGCGATCGTGCCGGCATCGTGTAATGCGGCCCGTGGTGCACCGCCACCCCGGCCGAGCGGAGGAGCGCGGGCAGTCCGATCTGCTCGAAGACGAGACGGCCGGCGCGCGACGACGGGACCTCGGCGCGCACGGTGGCCGCGCCGAGCTGGTCCCAACGGCCGGCGTCGCCCCGCCGCGCCGCGAGCGTCAGCGCGACGTCCGGGTCCGACGCCAGGCCCCGCGCCAGCGCCAGCGTGTACTGACCGGCCCCCCCGGGACGGGCCGGCACGGCCGAGACGTCGAGCGAGAGCTCGAGTGGTGCGGCGCCGGTCACCGCAACCGCTCCCACAGGGCCACGTGCTCTCGGGCCGCGCCGTGCCAGGTGCGCGACACCGCCAGCTCGGACCCGCGGGCGGCCAGGTCGGCGCGCAACACGTCGTCGGTGAGCACCTCGCCCAGGCCTGCCGCGACGTCGTCGACGTCGAGCGGGTCGACGATGCGGGCCGCCGCGGCGTGCTCGCCGAGATCGTTGACGCTCGGCACCTCGGCCGAGACGACCGAGGGCGTCCCCAGGCGCATGGCCTCGAGCGGGGGAAGCCCGTAGCCCTCGGTCAGCGGCACGTACGCGAAGGCGCGGGCGTGCCCGTAGAGCCCCGACAGGACGGGATCGGAGACCGATCCCGTGAAGACGACGCCGTCGGTGTCGGGCGGGCGCGCCCGTCGTCCCCACCCGGTCGGGCCGACGATGACCAGCGGCCAACGCTCGGGCAGCGACGGGCGGACCTGGCTGAACGCCTGCACCAGACGCTCGAGGTTCTTGCGCGGCTCGAGCGTGCCCACGGTGAGGAGGTACTCCCCGGTGACGCCCACCCGTCCGCAGTAGGGCGGCCGTGGCCTCCTCGTCGGGCGGCGCCAGGTGGTCGGTGCCGCCGCGCACGATCGTGATCCGTGCCTCGTCGACGCCGAACTCGCCGAGGTCGGCCGCCACGAGGCGCGAGGGGACGACGAGGGTCGCGCCGCAGTCGCGGGCGCGGTGCAGCGCCGCCTCGTGCCAGCGCCGGCCCCGCCGCGTGGTCGCCTCGGGATGCCGACGCCACGCCACATCGTGGACCGTGACCGTGAGGCGGCTGTCGCTCCCGGGCCGGAGCATGGGCGCCGCCAGCGAGACCGAATGGACCACGTCGAAGCCTTCGGGGGCGCGGAGCCACGAGTGGTCCCACGCCGCGCGTCATCAGCCGGCCCGGGAACGGCGAGGCGTCGATCGGATGTCCGAACGCGCCGAGCGGGTCGGCGCGGCCGCGCGGCGGCCGGCTGGCCAACAGGGTGACCTCGACCCCGTGAGCCTCCGCCGTGCAACGCGCCAGGCCGGCCAGGAGCCCTCTCGCGTAGGCGCCGATGCCGCCGGGCACCGGTCGCCGCAGCTGCTCGACGGCCATCAGGACCCGCGGCGCGGGCGCCACCTCACCCATGTCGTTCTCCGGCCGCGTCGCGGTACAACCGCTCGAGCCCCTCGCCGCAGGACGTCCAGGAGAAGCGGGCGACCCGATCGGCTCCCGCGGCCACCATGTCCCGTCGCACGGCGTCGTCGTCCAGGCACTCGTCCAGCGCGGCGGCCAAGGCGTCGCGGTCGCCCGGGTCCACGAGGCGCGCCGCGTCCCCGAGGACCTCGGGGAGCGACCCGGCCCGGGTGGCCACCACGGGCACGCCCGCCCGCATCGCCTGCAAGGGAGGGAAGCCGAACCCCTCGTAGAGCGAGGGGAACGCCAGGAGGGCGGCGCCCTGCAGCAGCGCCGCCAGGTCGGGGTCCTCGACCCAGCCCGTGCGCACGATCCGCTCCCGCGCCGGCGAGGCCGTGACGGCCGCCTCCAGGGCCTCCTCGCCCCACCCCGGCGGGCCGGCGAGCACCAAGGAGACGCCGGGATGGCGCCGCGCCACCTCACCGAAGGCGTGCACCAGGCCGGGCAGGTCCTTGCGCGGCTCCGCCGTGCCCACGGCGAGGCAGTACCGGCCGATCCCGGCGGGCAAGAGGCGCCGCAGCGCGCCGGCCACCTCGGCGTCGGTGAGGTCCGGCAGGGCCGGCACCCCGGGGTTGACGACGCGGACGCGGGTCGGATCGGCGCCGAACGCCTCGACCACTTCGCCGGCGACGAAGCCCGAGTCGGCATGCACCCAGGCGCCACGGGCTAGGGCGCGGCGGATGAGCCCGGGGTACGCCAGCGTCGCCTCGTCACACAGCTCGGGGTGGTGCAACGGGGTCAGATCGTGCACCGACACCACGGCCGCGGCGCGGCGGGTGGGCGGCACGACGAAGTTCGTCCCGTGGACGACGTCGGCGGCGCCGATGAACCATTCCACCGGTGGGCGGTCGCCCCGCGCCCAGAGGGCATGGAGCGGACGCGCCGGCATCGGGCGCTGCCTGGCCGAAACGCCGTCGGGCACATGGCCGTCGAGCCAGGACCGGCGGCGCCAGCTCACCGCGTAGGCCTGCACCGCCACCCCGGGCCGGACGGACAGCGCGGCGAGCGCACCCTGGCAGAAGGCGCCGATGCCGGTAGGGAGCCCGAGGAGCGGTGTCGCGTCGAGGGCGACCCGCAGGCGCGACGGTGGCGCGCCCGGCGGTGGGGGGGCGTCGCTCAGGTCGTGATCGCCCCGTCGATGGAGAGGATCGCACCCGTGACGTAGTCCGCCTCGTGCGACCCCAGGTAGGCGAACGCGCCCGCGATCTCGTGCGGATAGGCGAAGCCGATCGGCGTCATCAGCCGCTGGATGAGGTTCCAGTCCGCGTCCTCGGGCGGGCCGAAGTTGTGGATGATCGGCGTGTCGACGCCACCCGGCGCCACGCCGTTGACCCGGACGCCGCGGGCCATGTACTCGACCGCGAGCGCCTTGGTGAGCATCTTGACCCCGCCCTTCGACGCGCAGTAGGCGGCCGAGTAGGGCTGCCCGATGACGCCGGCCGTCGAGACGGTGTTCACGATGGCGCCGCCGTGCTCGATCATGCCGGGCAGGACGGCCCGGCACATGAGGAAGGTGCCCGTCAGGTTGACCGCGATGATCTTGTCCCACCCACTCAGGGACTGCTCGGGGGTGTGGGCGAACCCGCCGATGCCGGCGATGTTGCACAGGTTGGTGATCTCGCCGAGCTCGGCGCCCGAACGCGCTACCGCATCGGCGACCGCGCCTTCGTCGGTGACGTCGCAGCGCAGGGCAATGGCCCGCCCGCCGGCCTCGGCCGACTCCTGGTTGATTTCGGCCGCCACGGCCGCGATGGCGTCCTCGGCCAGGTCGAGGCAGGCAACGCCGGCCCCTTCGGCGGCCAGGCGACGCGCCGTGGCCCGCCCGATGCCCGAACCGGCTCCGGTGACGATCGCGACCTGGCCCGTGTAGCGGCCGGGGGTGATCGCCTCGGGGGCCGTCCCCCGGTTGGGGTCGGACTCCCCGACTCTCTTGGTGGGGCTCATGCACGCTCCTTCTCGTCGGCCGCGTCGGCCTCCACGGTGTCGCCACTGCCTACCATCCCGGCGTCGCCGCCATGATCCCGGGCCCGCGCCGACCGGCGCTCCTCGGCCGCCCGCGCGGCGAGGGCGCCCAGGCGAACCGGGTCCACCTTCATCATCGGGGTCAAGGGGAGCTCGTCGACCACGACCAGCGCGTCCGGCGCCTTGTAGTCGGCGAGCAGCGCGCCACAGTGCGCGCGCAGCGAGGCCAGCTCGGGACGAAGACCCGGTGCGGCGACCACGACGGCGACCCCGATCTCGCCGAGGATGTCGTCGGGCGCCCCGACCACGGCAGCCCGGGCCACCGTTGGGTGTGCGGCCAGGGCCTCCTCGACCTCGGCCGGATACACGTTGTAGCCACCGCGGATATAGCGCTCGTGGGCGCGACCGGCCAGCCGCAGGTTCCCCCCCGGCGTGACCTGCCCGAAATCACCCGTCGTGAGCCAGCCGTCGGGAGCGAGCACCGCCGCGGTCGCCTCGGCATCGATCAGCTCGACGAGCGCGCGCCCACGACCCGGCCCGTGGCCCCAGTAGCCGCGCATGGCGGCCGGCGAGCGCAGCATGACCCGGCCGACCGACCCGGTGGCCACGGGCGCGCCCTCGTCGTCGACGATCGCGAGCTCCACGCCCGGCACGGGGCGGCCCACCGTCGTCGCGACCTCGTCGTCGGTGGACGTCGCGGTGGTGCCCGTCCCGAGCGAGGCCTCCGTGGAGGTGTAGCGGACGACGACGGGGGCACCGAAGCGCCGCCGCACCTCGGCCACCATGGCGGCACTCATGCGGGCCGCGCCGGTCCCGACAACCCGCAGCGAGCTCAGGTCGGCGCCGGGCAGCTCCACCGAGGCCAACATGAGCGCCCATTGCGTGGGCACCCCCTGGCCGACCGTGATCCGCTCCTCCGCCATGATGCGGACCGCATCGTCGGCGCGCCAGGGCGTCGGGGTGATGACGGTCGTGACGCCGTGCGCGATCTCGTCCCAGGTGCGCGTCATGTACCCGACGTGCGCGAACGGGAGGGGCGACAGGCGGCGGTCGCCGGGCTGGCTGAGGACGTCGGTGCCGCGGGCCACGGCGGCGAGGTTGGCGTGGTCGAATACGGCGCCCTTGGGCCGGCCGGTCGTGCCGCTCGTCCACACGACGGCAACCGGGTCCGCGGGGCCGAGCCCGGGCCAGGAACGGGGCCCGTCGCCGGCCCAGGCCGCCGCGACGTCGCGGCGCGTCACTTGCGCCACGCCCGGCGCCTCCGGTGGCGAGGCCGCCTCGGGGTCGACGACCACCAGGACGGGGGCGGCGCGGTCGAGGATGGAGGCCACCTCCCGCGCGCCCATCCGGGGGTTGATGCCCGACGTGATGGCGCCCAGGCGCTGCAGCGCGGCGTACAGCACGGCGTAGTCGAGGCACGACGGCAGGACGAGGCACACCACGTCGCCCTTGCCGACGCCGCGATCGTCCAGGTAGCCCGCGACGCCGTCGGCGGCCCGGTTCCATTCGGCGAACGTCAGCGAGCGGCGCGGCCCCGGTCCCGCTGGCTCGACGTAGGCCTCGACGTCGCCGTTGACCTGGGCCGCCTCTCGCAGGACGGACACGGCCGTCGCGTGCCGTTCCGGCGGGATGGCGGTGGGCATGGCGGGCGGCGATGGTACCAGGGGCACCGAACGGGCCTCCCCCGCCGCACTCCTATGCTCGCTGCGTGCTGGTGGCCCTGTGCGGCGGCGTCGGGGCCGCCCGGATGCTCTCCGGGCTCGTGCGCGTCATGCCGGACGACGAGATCACGGCCATCGTGAACGTCGGCGACGACATGGTCCTGCACGGGTTGTCCATCAGTCCCGACCTCGACACCGTGACCTACACCTTGGCCGGCCTGGACAACCGGGAGACGGGGTGGGGCCTGGCCGGGGAGAGCTGGGCGGTGATGGACGAACTGACCCGGCTGGGCGGTGAGGACTGGTTCCGGCTGGGCGACCGCGACCTGGCCACCCACCTCTTCCGCACGGGGCGCCTGGCCTCGGGCGAGCCCCTGAGCGCGGTGACGGCCGCCCTCTGCGCAGCGGCGGGGCATCGCGGTGCGGCTGCTGCCGGTGACGGACGACCCGCTGCGCACCCGGGTCACGATGGACGCCGAGACCGCCCTGGGCCCGGCCGGCACCGAGGTCGGCTTCCAGGACTACTTCGTCCGACTCGCCCACGCCGTGCCGGTGCGCCGCGTGCGCTTCGACGGGGCGGCCGACGCCGCTCCCGCGCCGGGAGTCATGGCGTCACTGGCCGAGGCCCGCCAGATCGTGGTGTGCCCGTCCAACCCGGTGGTCTCGATCGGACCGGTGCTCGCGGTCCCCGGAGTCTTCGAGGCCGTTCGGGCGCGCCGCAACGACGTCGTGGCCGTCTCTCCCATCGTGGCCGGGGCCGCGTTGAAAGGACCGGCCGACCGTCTGCTGCGCGAGCTCGGGACCGAGCCGTCCGTGGTCGGGGTGGCCCGGCTCTACGCGTCGTGGACGGGCACGCTCGTGATCGACGAGGCGGACGCCGAATTCTCTAGCGGCGGTCGAGGCCGAAGGGGTGCGCTGCGTGGTCGCTCCCACCGTCATGAGCTCGCCCGAGCGGGCGGCCGACCTGGCCAGGGTGGTGCTCGGTGCCGGACGCTGAGAGCCTGACCGTCATCGGGGTCGCCGGCATCGGCGAGGTGCGTCCCGGCGCCGACCTCGGCCGGGTGATCGCAGCGGCGTGTGCCCCGGCCCAGCCGGGCGGCCCGGAGCTTCGTGACCGCGACGTGCTGGTGGTGACGCAGAAGATCGTGTCGAAGGCGGAGGGGCGACTGGTCGAGCTCGAACATGGCGACCCGGCGGCCAAGGTCGCCCTGGTGGAGCGGGAGTCGGTGCGGATCCTGCGGCGACGCGGCGAGCTCGTGATCAGCGAGACCCGCCACGGGTTCGTCTGCGCCAACGCGGGCATCGACCTCTCCAACGTGGGCGACGGCACGGCGGCGCTGCTCCCGGAGGATTCCGACCGCTCGGCGCGGCGCATCCGGGCCGCCCTGGGACACGCCCTGGGCGTCGAAGTCGGGGTGATCGTCTCGGACACGTTCGGGCGAGCCTGGCGCCGCGGCGTCACCGACGTGGCCATCGGGTGCGCCGGTGTCGCGGCGGTCGTCGACCTGAAGGGCACGCTCGACGCGGGCGGGCGAGAGCTGATGGCCACCGAGATCTGCGTCGCCGACGAGATCGCCGGTGCCGCCGACCTGGTGATGGGCAAGGACCGCGGCATCCCGGTCGCCATCGTGCGGGGCGTCCCGGCGGCGTGGCTCCGGCCGGCCTCGGTGCGGGCCGAGATCGTGCGCCCGCCCGAGGAGGACCTGTTCCGGTGAGGCGGGCTCAGGCCGGACGTGTGCGCACGAACTCGAGCACCGCCGTGGTGCCGTCGGGCAACTCGGTCCAGGGACGCCAGCCCAGCTGAATCGCCGCCCGTTCGATGTCGAGGCTGGACCGCAGCAGCTCGCCCGGCCGCAACGGCGCGTAGACGGGGGTGATCTCGAGCCCGGCCTGGGCAGCCATCGTCGACAGCAGCAGGTTGACCGACGTCTCCTTCCCCGTGCCGATGTTGCACACGAGGCCGCCGCCGCGCGAGGCGGCGCGCACGAAAGCGTCGACGACATCGTCGACAAAGACGAAGTCCCGCGTCTGCTCGCCGTCGCCGAAGATCGTGATGGGCTCTCCCCGCACGATCCGCTCGGCGAAGATCGCGACGACGCCGGCCTCACCGTGCGGGTCCTGCCGGGGGCCGTAGACGTTGCCGAGCGCCAACGCGCAGAACTCGAGCGTGTGCAGCTCGCGGTAGGCGACGAGGTAGTCGATCACCGACTTCTTGGAGACCCCGTACGGCGACAAGGGCTGGTGGGGGTGGGACTCCCGGACCGGCAGCTCCTCGGGCGCGGGCTCGCCGTAGAGCGTCCCGCCGCTGGCGGCGAACACGACGCGTGCGGTCCCGGCCTGGCGCGCCCCTTCGAGGATGTACAGCGAGCCGATGATGTTGACCGCGGCGTCGTGGGTGGGCCGCGCCACCGAGACCCTGACGTCAGCCTGCGCCGCCAGATGGAAGACGAGCTCAGGCCGGCGGCGGGCCATCAGCTCCACCACCGCCGGCGCCGTGATGTCGAGATGGTGGATGGTGAGCGCCCGCCCCGCGCTGCCCCTGGCCTCGGACAGGTTGGAGAGCGATCCGGTGGAGAAGTCGTCGACCACGTCGACCTCGTGGCCCTCGGCCAGCAACCGGTCGACCAGGTTCGAACCGATGAAGCCCGCGCCGCCGGTGACCAGGGTGCGCATGTCCCGCCTTCTTAGCCCGCCACCCGCTCGCCGTCGACCAGCGTTCCCGACGAGACGACCGCATCGGCTCCGAGCACCGACACGGCGCGGACGTCGGCCCGCTGCCCCACGACCGAACGCGGCCCCATCACCGAGCCGGTCACCTTCGCATCACCCGCCACGTGGCAGGCGTCCATCACCACCGAGTCGCGGACGACGGCGCCGGCGGAGATCACCGTCCCGTGTCCGAGGATGCAGTGCTCGACCCGGGCGCCCGGCTCGACCACGCAGCCGGAGAAGATGACGGACGGTCCGACGACCTCACCCGACATTTCACTCTCGCCTTCGACGAGCACGCCGCGGCCGATGTCCGCGAGCTCCGGGGCGACGACCGGGCCCCGTTTGCCCTCCACGTAGTCGAAGTTGGCATCGAGGAAGGCTGAGGGCGTCCCCGTGTCGAGCCAGTACGAGTCGTCCGAACGGGCAAACAGCCTGCCGTCGCGCACCATGGCGGGAAAGGTCTCCCGCTCGATGGAGACCCGCCCGCCCTCGGGGATCCGGTCGAGCACCGAGGGCTCGAGCACATAGGTCCCGGCGTTGATCTCGTTGGTGGGCGCCTCGTCGCGGGGCGGCTTCTCGACGAAGGCGGTCACCCGGCCCTCCGAGTCGGTCGGCACCACGCCGAACGCCGAGGGATCCGCCACGGGGTGGAGGGCGATCGTCCCCTCCGCCCCGCGGTCGCGGTGAAACGCCACGAGGCTCGTGAGGTCCAGATCCGTGAGGACGTCCCCGTTCACCACGACGAACGTCTCGGCGATGCCGGCGAACGTCGCCGCGAAGCGCACTGCTCCTGCCGTGTCGAGGGGCTCGGGCTCCACGGCATAGGCCAGTTGCACGCCGGCGGCCCGACCGTCGGGGTAGGCCTCCATGAAGGCGTCCGGGAGGTAGCCGAGCGAGAGGACCGCCTCGTCCACACCGTGGGCTGCGAGCTGGCCGAGGACGCGCTCGATCATCGGCACGCCGACGATGGGCAGCATCTGCTTGGGAGACGTGAGCGTGAGGGGACGCAACCTCGTCCCCTCGCCGCCGACAAGGACGACCGCCTTCATTACTTCGTCGTCGTGGTGGACGACGGTTTCGTCGTGGTGGTCGTCGGCGCCGTGGTCGTGGTCGTGGCCGGCACCGCGGTGGTGCTCGTGGCGGTGGGCGCCGTCGTGGTCGGCGCGCCCGGCGCCGTGGTGGTCGTCGTGGCGACCGGCTGGCTGCCCGACAGGACCTGCAACAGCGCGCGTGATCGTCGTGCCCGGGGGCTTGGGCAACGTCGTGTTCGACGGGACGAAGCCGACGGTGATCAGCTGGCGGTTCAGCAACTTCAGGGAGGCCGGCTGCACGCTCTTGACGGCCTTCGTCTCCACCTGCTGGTTGTTCTTGGTCTGGGTGGTGATGACCGACCAGCGGGCCTGCACCTCGCCCGACCTTGCCGGCGTCAGGCGTCCCGGCCGCGCACTTCTCACCGTTCTTGTACTCGGGGATCTTGGCGGCGGGGTACTTCAGCGTGGTGTTGGTCAGGGTGAGGCCCGTATAGCCGCTGGCGAACTTGCCCACGGTGGCGTTGGCTGCCGGCTTCGCTCGCCGTCTTGGGCGCGATCAAGAGCACGCCGTCACCGGTCGTCGTGAGGCCCGTGGACGCGGTGCTGGGAGATGCAGCGAGGGCCGGCTGCATCGTGCCGCAGATGTCGAAGGCGATCGCGGCGTGCCACGTGGTGCCGACGACCGGCTCCACCGTGCTCGGGGACTGGTTGTAGTGGTACTTGGCGACGGCGACCGAGGCCAACCCGACGAGGACGATCACCACCAGCGCGGCGTACCAGTTGACAGGCATCTGCCCGCGATAGGTGGCGCCGCCACCCGTCGCGGCGGCGCGGGCGACCGATTTCCCTGAAGAGCTTCTCGCCATGGCGGGACGCCACCCTACAGCCTCGCCGGTGCCCCTCCCGCCGCGGGCCGGCCCCCAAGAAGGTCCCGATAGAGGCAGACCGTGTCGGGATCGAGCTGGGTGAGCGGGGGGACGGCTGTTCGATGCCGCGGCGGACCCCACATGGCACGCTCGGATTCACCGGCCAGCGTCAGCACGTGCACCATCGCCGCCCGGAGCCCGACCCGGTTTCCCTGAGCCGCCGTTGCCCGCAGCAATGACCGGTACAGCAGTTCGTCGTACGGACAGGCGATGAGACCCTGGCGGACGACCCATTCGGCATCGTCTCCCCGATTCTCGGTAATCAACTGCGCACAGATGCGCTGGGCCGCGGTGGAGACCATCCGCTCGACCCGGGCCTTCACTCCTTCGAAGACCGCCCAATCGCCGCTCCGAAGCCCGCTGAAGGGAACACCGCGGACGAGTCCCATGGCCCGCAGCCAATCGCCCGGCTCGACCGAGGCGGCGAGCTCGCCGAAGCGCCGAGCGTCCGTGGTCACCGATTCACCCAGCACCAGCCGCCCATCCGACCGACGCAGCAGGGGTACGCCATCGACACCTGGGCCCAGGGCGCGGCGCGCGTCGGACGCGGTCGAATGCACCGTCCCGGGCGACACGGGGCGCGTTGGCCAAAGTGCTTCCGCCCATTCGCCGTTCGACGCACCGCCGCGCCGACAGGCCAGGTAGACGACGAGCTCCTTTGCCGCGGTGCGGTGGAAGACCTGGGCGGCGTTGTTGACCAGGACCGGTCCCAGCACGGCCACCTCGACGGGGGTTCGCTGCACTCAGGCGAACGGTCCCCTCCCGCCTCGACGGGGCGCGGGGATCCCGGCCGGCCGCTGAGACGCGACCGGGGGTCGCTTCAGTCAGACGCGCGCTTCGGGCCCCGACGGCCAACGGATCGCAGGGCCCGGATCGGCCCGGTGATCTTCCAACTCAAGGTCTCGCGGGTGCGCACCACCTCGAGCTCGGTCCGCTCCGCCTGGTCGAGGGCAGTGTTTCTCTCGATCCTGGTGACGTGCAGCTCGCCCAGCAGTTCATCGATTCGGTCGACGTGCCGCTTGGCCTCGTCTCTGGCCGTATCCCTCTCCGCGGCGAGACGCTCCGCGTCCGCACGACACGTCCTTGCGTCGTCGTAGAGGCCCCAGAGTTCGCTGATCGTTCCCGGTGGCAACGCGATGGTCTGCCGGTTGAGTCGGGCGAGCACCTGTTCGCCCGACCTCTTCCACTCGTCCGTGCCGTGGATCTGGTACGACGAGTGCTGGCTCTGCCACCGACGATAGATGGACGTCACTTCTTGACTGCTCGTCACACCGCAGTGCATTGCCACGCGGAGCAGCAAGTCCCAGTCTTCGACCACGGGAAGTGATTCGTCGAACCGAAGACCCATGTGGGTATAGCTCGTACGGGGGAACGCGAACCCGCAGAAGGGCGTCTGGTTCTCGAAGAAGTGTTCCAACAGGTCGAACTCCACCGAATACGGGATCTTCGCCGCACCACGTGCCGTGTAGCCGGGGACCTCGCCCCAGGGCACCGACTCGATCGGCTGGACCGCAACGACAGCCCGAACGGCGAGACCAGGGTTCGCCGAGGCGGCCTGCTGAAACGCCTCCACCCAGTGCGCGAACGCAACGTCGTCATCATCCAACACCGCGATGTAGTCACCGCGGGCTTCGTTGAGTCCGACGTTGAGCGGATGGGCGCGTCCACCCCCTTCGACCCTCAGGATACGGATTCTTCGGACAAAGTCCGCGTCGAACGCCTCCACGGTCTCTTTGAGGCCCTCCGCTTCGTCCGCGGTCACGTCGTGGGCGAGGAGCAATACCTCGAAGTCCTGCGAGGTCTGACCCGCGAGCGACAACAGCGTCTCGACCAGGGTCGAAGCTCGACGACCTTGGGTCCGAAGCAGGACGCTGAGAAAGGGCGGCGTGGCTGTGCCCTGGCTCGGCCCGGGCTGCGGTTGTTCGCGCGCCAGGTAGCAACGAACGAATTGACTCACCGTCGCGCCCTCGGCCGCCTGCTCCCGTACGCCGAAAAGGAGACTGCGCAGCGGCGTGCCGGGCGCCAGCACGGCGACGTCCGCCGAGAGACTTTCGCCTGACCGGTTCACCTCATGGTCGCGCCGTCCCACCTCTACCCAGCCGGCCTGCGACATGACCTCGTGCAGACGCGCCGGAGAGTAGAAGGCCACGTAGGTCGCGTCGAGCAGACCGGGGTCGAACCGCCCGATGAGCAACTCTGCCGCGATGTCGATATGAGTGATGTTCGGAGTCGAGACAACCAGTGGCGGGTGCCCGCAAGCTCTCGAGAGCCCGTGCAGCGACTCGATCAGTTCCGGGCCGTTGGCGACGTGTTCGAGGAAACCCAGAACGGTGATGGCCGCCAACGTTCTTCCCGCCAGGATCTCCTCGACGAGCGAGCGCAGGTGTCGAGGGTCACCCAGATCCGTCTGAACCGCCTCGAAGCCGCGATTCGTCAAGTCCGAAACGCTCGAACCGTCCGAGTCCAGCGCGACATACGACAGACCAAGATCACGGATCGGGGCAGCGATGGCGCCACAGCGGTTCCCGACGTCCAGGACCACTGCGCCGGAAGTCTTGTGCTGACGAACCAGTTCCATAGCGTGCGAATACACGGATGGTTCGCTGGACGACGTTCGGATGGCGTCAGACATCGACACCGAACCGGTACGGCCCGTAGTAGTGACCAATGAACTCGGCCACCGAATGTGCTGGATCAATTTGTGTGGGCAAACGTCCCGCACGGAGGCGTTCTACAAATGTGCGCGCGGCTTTTGGATGTTCTGGGTGGGAAGAGGCCAAGAGCTCTTCGGTCCACTCAGTGACGAGATCCAGCCTCGAGTACTTCCAGGCCATCAAAAGTGACGACTCGGCCGCGTAGTAGCGCTCAGTCTCACTGACCTCCAACCTGCCGTTGGCAGACATTCGTTTGTCATGAAAGACGCGCGCCGAAGGACGATGGACGATCCGATAACCCGCAAGTCGTGCCCGCCAGCTGAAGTCGACATCGTCACAGTAGAGAAAGAAGGACTCTGCATCGAAGCCGACGATCTCTTCCACTACCTCCGCCCGGACCATCATGCAGGCGCCTGATGCCCAGCTGGTCGTCCCATCGACAGGATCGAAGTCTTTCGGATGTTCGAGGGGCAGCTGTCGCGCTTCGACGATGCCGACCTCCGGATTGTCGAAAGGAATCAGGAGCTCACACAAGACGTCTGGGCAGAGATAGAGATCGGGATTCACGACGAAGACGAAGTCGGTCCCGGGATCACGGAGTTCGAACAGGGTGTTCTGCCCTTTCGCCGACCCTTGGTTCTCGTCATAGAAGACGTACTGCAGGTCGTCGATGCCGGCTTCGCGGCATGCGACGACCAGAGCCTGCTCGAGTGCGGGTCCAATGACCGGCTGCGGCGATGCATCCCCGATCGCCAACGTGATGACGCCGAAGGTGCCTCGGGCCCGTGCGAAGCGCGCCGCCGCGGTGAACCCCCGCGTCAGACGGTCGATGTCTCCGGACGTCGGGCGATAGAGCACCGTCTGCACCCTGAGCGTGGGGGCCCCGACGGTCATGGTCGTCATTTTGTCCCAATCAAGGATTGGGCAGATCACACTGTGGCCTCTGCGTGGGGGCGGAGGGATTCGAACCCTCACTGGAGACGGTTTAAGCGCCTTGCCTCTGCCCGTTGGGCTACGCCCCCGCGGACCCATTCTTGACCCAAGACGGGTCCCACGTGAGGATGTCCCGGGGTGGGGCGCGTCGCCGCCTGATCAGCGGGCGCTCTTGGCCCGGATGGCGTCGATCTTTGCCCGCAGATCAGCGGGAAGCTCGTCGGCGGACCAATTGGTCATGCCGCGCACCGCCCGGCGTTGGTAGTAGTCCTCTTCCTCGGAGGGATCCGACGAGTCGGCGTACCACGGCACATGGCGGGCCACATACGGTGGACCGGTCCGCAGTGCGCTATAGCCGTGCGACCGCACCGTCGGCCGGTAGAGGGCGAACGTCGTGTCGATCTCGGCCCGGAACACGCCCGGCTCGATCTCGTCGGACCAGAATTTGGCCTCCCACGCGAGGACGTCATCATGAAAGCGATAGCCCGCCGGGATGTCGTCGAGCCGAAGCCCGAAACCCACCTTGTCGACTTCCGGATGGCGCGCCAAGAGCTCCGCGAAGCGCGGCAGCGCGTCGAACGGGGTGGCGTCGTCCGGCACGATGTCGCTGTCGGTGACGACGTAGCCGTCCTCGCACCCGAGCGACTCGAGGATGCCGGTCTCCCAGATCGCCGTGGGGCCCACATTCATGCCCAATCGGACAACCAAATGGGGCGTCGTGTCGTAGTACTCGAGCAACGGTTCGTACGTGGAGTCGTTGTCGACCATGACGATGCGCTCGTGGCCGGCCCGCTCCAGCCACGAAACGAGATCGCGCAACGAGCTGACCCGGTCCCGGCAGTTGATCAGGATGGGCGTGGCGCCGTATGCATTCGCCATGGAACGCATCATCCTCTGTCAGGAGCGGAGGCGGGCAGGGGGCGATGACGTTCGAGGACGGCGAGCTCTTGGTCGCGGGGTGCTTCGACCAGTCCGGTGTGGGCGCCGAAGACCATGGTGGCGCGACGGGACCGCTCCCACGGGCGCCACTCGCCGATGCCTTCATGCGACGGGTTCCCGCGCGCGGCGAACGTCAGCCAGGCCATCTGCATCTGGCGGGAGAGGGTGTCGGCGGCGGGCCCACCGCCCGAGAACACCTGCACCACCGGGATGTGCACCGCGCCGAACACGAAAGGCAGCTCGAGCGCGTGGGTCGAACCGAGCACTCCGTCGAACGCCGGCGACTCCCAGTCGAAGAGGTACACGTACGTCTGCGAGCGTTCGTTGCCGTGGGCGGCCGCCAGTTGCAGGCTGGGCCAACGGAAGACGATGTCGGTTCCCGCGGCCACCCACACGTCCCTGACCTCGACCCCCTCGGACCGCGCTTGACGCGCCCCCCGGTAGGTCTCGATCACCTCGAGCGCCGGCATGTCGGGCACGGAGTTCGTCATCCACCGCTCGAGGCCCGTCTCGTCCATGGCGAGGAGGGCCGGGTTCCCGAGTCCGAACAACGTGAGCTCGTCGCGGTTGGTGCCCACCATGAGGTCGACGGCGGCGGCGGCACCGTCGGCAACGGCGGCCAACGGGTGCTCGGGCAGGAAGACCCCGTCGACCACGGGCAGGAACGGCAGCGGGACGAGGCCCGGGTCGGGGCGCCGCTGGCCGAGCGCCGCGGTCGCCGCCACCAGCTCGGTCACCGGGACGCCTTCGAGCACGGCGCGCTCGCACGACGGGACACCCAGCGTCGCGGCAAGCCGATCGCCGGCGCGCTCGGCTTCCTCCACCGAGTGCACGTGGACGCCGCCGCTCTCGACGATGGCACGACCGAAGAGACCCGCCGCCGCCGGACAGCCCAACAGCGTGGCGACGCTGAAACCTCCGGCTGACTCGCCGAAGACGGTGACGTTGGACGGATCGCCGCCGAACGCTGCGATGTGCGCACGCACCCAGGCCAGGGCGGCCACCTGGTCCTGGATCCCCCAGTTGCCGATCGGACCGTCCGGATCGGCGAGCTGCCGGTGCCCGAGGAAGCCGAGGGCTCCGAGGCGGTAATTGATTGTGACCACCACGGCGTCGCCGTTGCGCACGAGGTTGCCGCCCCGATAGAGGAACACCGAGCCGCTGCCCGACGTGAAGCCGCCCCCGTGGATGAAGACCAGGACCGGGCGCTTGGCCTCTTGGTCGAGATCGGGCGTCCACACGTTGAGGAACAGGCAGTCCTCGCTCTGCGGTTCGGACGCATCGGGGTCCGACGGGCTGGTGACTCCGGCAGCAGCGACGGCCTGGGGCGCAATCGGCCCGAACGTCGAGGCGTCCCGGATCGTGTCCCATGACTCGGGTGGCAGCGGCGCACGCCAGCGCAGCGGACCGACCGGAGCCCGCGCGTAGGGCACGCCCGAGAACGACCAGAGGTCGTTCCGCCACACCCCGCGCAACCGGCCTTGGGCAACGGTCACGACTCCCTCCATGCACGGTGACCATAGGGACGGGTGCGCAAGGACGCAATCGACGGGAAGGTGAACGGCGCGGCGAACTGGGGTCGCAACCCGACGGCCACGCCCAGGGTGCCGAAATTGCCACGTCAGAGCCGTTACCATTTACCGAGTGGGAACAGTGAGGTGTCGGACCACTGTCCGCAGGGTCACCCCTGCCACGCGTGTGGCAATCGTCGCGGGGATGCTCGGTGCGTTGGTTGCTCCGCTCGTTGCCTCGGAGGCCGGTGCCACCCCCACCACGCTTCCCGGACCGGCCCCGAACCAGGCCCAGATCAACGCGACGCAATCGAAGGTGGCACAGATCGAGTCCACCCTCACCCACGAGGAGCAGCAGACCTCCATCCTTGACGACAAGTACAACACCGCCGAACAAAACCTCCAAAACGCGCAGAACCAGTTGCAGTCGCTCGCGGCCGCACTCATCCGCGCCAAGTCGGAGGTTGCGGCCGACAAGAAACTGGTGGCAACCGACGCCGTGGCCGCGTACGTCTATGGAACACCCGAGACCGGCTTCACGTCGTACTTCACTTCGTCCGCCACGTTGAACCAGGCGCGCAACCAGTACACCAGCCAGATCGTGGGCAACCTGACCCGGGACGAGGATGCGCTGCAGAACTCCGAGACGCATCTCCAAACCGAGGAGACGCAACAGCAGGCCGTTGCGACGCAGGCGCAGACCGTTGCCGCGCAGGCCAAGTCGCTCGCACAAGCCAACGAGCAGGTCGCGGCTGCGACGAGAGCGACGCTCAACCAGGTCCAGGGACAGCTGGCGCAACAGGTGGCGCAGGCCGCCATCGTCGAGGCGCAGCAGCAGGCGGCGGCTGCGGCGCGCGCGGCGAGCGCGGCGGCACAGCAACAGGCGGCGGCGGCCGCTCAGGCCGCGGCGACGGTCGCCGGCGCGGTCGGTGGGGCGGGCAGCGGCGCGGCGGCGACGGACGCCGCCAACCAGGCAGCCGGCAATGTCGGACCCGTCGGCGGCTCGGGGTCGGGGGACGGACAGGAGCTGGCCGCGGTCCAGGCGGCGCAGTCGCAGCTCGGCGTGCCCTACGTCTTCGGCGGCGAGCAACCCGGAGTTGGCTTCGACTGTTCCGGGCTGGTGCAGTGGGCCTGGGGCCAGGCGGGGGTGTCGATCCCGCGGACCACCGAGACGCAGTGGCCGGCGCTGCCCCATGTCCCGCTGAGCGCCTTGCAGCCCGGTGACCTGCTCTTCTATTACAACCTCGACGGCGACAACCAGGTCGACCACGTGGTCATGTACACGGGCTCGGGGCCCTACGGCACGGACACCGTGATCCAGGCGCCCTTCACCGGCAGCACCGTGTCCTACTCGCCGATCTTCACCGAAGGCCTCATCGGAGCCGCCCGGCCCTGACGCGGCCGAGGGACCCCGGCGGGGCCCATCCCACAGCTCGGTACGATGATCCGATGGCGAGTGGGCGCCAGGTCGTCGGCGAAAAGAACCGGACTACGGCGATCGTGCCGCTCCGGGTCAACACCGAGAACCCCGAGGAGATCGAGGACCCCCGTCTGTCCGACGTGGACGAGTGGGGCCGCTCGGAGCGCACGCGTGCGGTGGCCCGTGCCCTCTACGAGCCCTTCTACTCCAAGTGGTTCCGCACCGAGTGGGAAGGCCTGGAGAAGATCCCGGCCGACGGTGGCGCACTCCTCGTCGCCAACCACGCCGGAGCCATCCCCTCCGATGCCCCCGTGATCATGCACGGGATCGAGAAGGAGCTCGACCGTCCCGTGTACGGATTGGCCGACTACTTCTTTCGCACCGTCCCCGTCGTCGGCACGCTGTGGGCTCGCGCCGGTGGCGTGTCGGCACGGCCCGCCAACGCCTATCGGCTGCTCAAGGAACAGCGCCAGCTCGCCCTGGTGTTCCCGGAGGGGACGAAGGGCCCCTCCAAGTCGTACACCGACCGCTACCAGCTGCGCCGGTTCGGGCGCGGTGGCTTCATCGAGATCGCGATGCGCGCCGGCGTCCCCGTCATCCCGATCGCCGTCGTGGGATCGGAGGAAGCGATGCCGATCGTGTTCCGCGTCCCGACACTGGCCAAGGCGCTCGGCGTGCCCTACTTCCCCGTGACGGCCAACCTGCTCGCCCTCGGTCCGCTCGGTGCCGTGCTGCCGTTCCCGGCGAAGTTCAAGCTGCAGGTGCTCGACCCCGTGTACTTCGACGTCCCTCCCGATCAGGATCGCTACTCGAAGAGCCGGATCATGGAGGAGTCCGAGCGGATCCGCAGCCACCTCCAAGAGGCGGTGTACGACATGCTGCGGGACCGTCGCAGCGTCTGGTTCGGATGAGTCGCCGCGTCCTGGTGACCGGAGCCGACACCTTCTGGGGCGGCCGCATGATCCAGGCTCTCGAGACCGATCCGAGCATCGACGTCATCCTCGGCATGGGAACCCACGCGCCGTCGGTGCCCTTCGAACGGGCCGAGTTCGTCCGATCCGACCAGAACTACTCCATCCTGAACCGCATCGTGAAGGCCACGCAGGTCGACACCATCCTGCACACGTTCATGATCACGAACTCCACGACCGTGCCCACTCGCGCCATGCACGAGATCAACGTGATCGGGACCATGAACCTCCTCGCGGCCGCGGGTACCGCCGGTTCTTCCGTGCGTCACGTGGTCGTCAAGTCCTCCACGCTGGTCTACGGGTCGGCGGCGAGCGACCCGAACACCTTCCTGGAGGACACGCCCCGCAAGAGCCCTGTCAAGAACAGCGTCGAGCGCGCGCTGGTCGAGGCCGAAGGATTGGTTCGTGACTTCGCCGAGGACAATCCTGCGACCAAGGTGACGGTGCTCCGGTTCGGCAACGTCCTCGGCACCCACCTGACCACCCCGATCAGTCGCAACCTGGCCCGGCCACTCTGTCCGGCCATCTTCGGGTTCGACCCGCTGCTGCAGTTCGTCGAGGAAGATGACGTCGTCCGGGCCCTGGTGCACGTCACGCGTGGAGGCATCCCCGGCCTCTACAACGTCGCCGCCGACGGGCGGCTTCCGTGGAGCGAGGTGGCCAGCATCTGCGGAACCCGCCTCGTCCCTCTCTCGCCGTTGAGCCCGTTCAAGATCCGCCCGCTGGCCCGCCTCTTCGACCTTCCCGCCGAGCTTGAGGATCTGCTGCGGTACGGACGTGGGGTCGACACGCGGCGCTTCGCGGCGACCGGCTTCTCGTACAACGCAACCAGCGCGGGCGCCGTGCAGAAGTTCATCCGGGCCGTACGGTTGCGCCGGCAGTCCGGGCGTCAGCCGCGCTCGTACACCTACGAGCACGACATTGAGCAGTTCTTCCGGCACTCCCCCTCGATCGTCGGCACCGGGGAGGCCTGACTCAGGCGGCCAGCCATTCGGCCACGAGGCTCGGTTCCCGCGCTGACCATTCCTCGGCCGTGATCGTGTATCGCACGTGATCCTCCCAGACGCCGTCGATCTCGAGGAAGCGCTGTGCGACGCCCTCCTCACGGATGCCGAGCTTCTCGACCACGCGCCGGCTGGCCAGGTTGCGCGGAATGATGGAGATCTCCACCCGGTGCAGCGAGATGGCCTCGAACGCGAACCGGAGCGTGACGACCACCGCCTCGGGGACGAGCCCGCGGCCGGCGAGCGCCTCGTCGATCCAGTACCCGACGAATGCGCTCTGGAAAGGTCCGCGCTGAATCGACGACAAGGTCACCTCGCCGGCGAACCGCTCGCCCACGAAGATCCCGAAGCCGTACCCGGTACCGAGATGCCGTTCGCGCTCTCTGATCCCACAGCGGGCGGCAAAGCTGGGGCGATCCTCCGAAGGGACCGGCGCGCCCTTGGGCCGGGGCTCCCAGCGCAGCAGCCAGTCGGCACAGCGGGTCCGCACCTCGTGCCACGCCGGGAAGTCGTCCTCGGTGAGGGAGCGCAGCAGCACCCGCCTCCCGCGCAATTCCAAGGGCGCGTGCCGGACCGCCCTCGCCGCGCTCACCGACCCAGCACCTCGGCGAGCGCGGCGAGGAGGGTCACGACGTTGCGCCGGCGTGCCGTGTTCCCCATGCAGCCGATGCGCCAGATCTCTCCCGCCAGCCGGCCGGCGCCGGCCCCGATCTCAATCCCGTACTCCGACAGCAGTCGCCGCCGACACGCCGCATCGTCCACCCCTTCGGGCACCTTGACGGTGGTCAGCTGCGGCAGCCGGTGTCCGGGCTCGACCAACAGGTCGAGGCCCAGAGCCTCGAGGCCCGGTCTGCAGCTCCTTCCCGCACTCGGCATGGCGCTGCTGCACCTCGGTCAAACCCTCGTCGAGCAGCACCCCGAGCCCGGCGTGGAGAGCGGCCACCATGGAGACCGGCGCCGTGTGGTGGTAGACGCGACCACCGCCGGCGCCGTCCTGCACGTAGCGCGCCAGCAGGTTCAGGTCGAAATACCAACTCGGCGGACGTTCGAGCAGCCGATCGAGGGCGCGCGGTGAGACCGTCAAAGGAGAAAGGCCTGGCGGGACACCGAGGCACTTCTGTGTCCCGCTGTACGCAATATCGACGGACCAGTCGTCCACCGCGACCTCGATGCCCCCCAAGCGACGTGACCATGTCGACCAGGAGGAGCGCGTCACCCTTGCGCCGGCCGAGCGCTTCGATGTCGTTCCGGACCCCGGTCGAGGTCTCGGCATGCACGACCGCGATGATCGAGGGCGACGGGTGGGCGGCGAGGAGGCGATCCGGGTCGATGGCCTCGCCCCAGGTCGCCTCGACCGGGACCACGTCGGCACCCAGGCGGGCGGCCACCTCGCACATGCGCTCACCGAACACCCCGTTCACCCCGACGACGACGGGGTCGCCGGGCCGGACGAAATTGACGAAGGAGGTCTCCATGCCGCCCGACCCCGTCGCGCTGATCGGCAGGGTCAGTGGGTTGGAGGTGGCGAAGACGCGACGGAGGCGTTCGTTGGTGCTGTCGAGCAGGGCGAGGAACTGCGGGTCGAGGTGCCCGACCACCGGGCCGGCGAGCGCCATCGACACTTCGGGGTACGGGTTCGAGGGTCCCGGCCCCATCAGCAAGCGTTCGGTCATCCCCACCGGCGCATCGTGACAGGTCCACGCTCAGCTGCGCCAACGCGCCAGATGGTGCCGCGCGGGTCCGGTAGATTGCCCGTGTGGAACGGGTGCTCTTCGCTCCCCGGGAGCTGCCACCCCTCCGTCCCGACGTCTCGCAAGATCCAGGGCCGTACGACACCTGGGTTCGCACGCGCGAGGACGCCCGCCGTCGCCGGCGGCCCCGACGACGAGCTGCGACGCCGCTCCAACTCCTGATGATGCTCACGTCTCCCCCGAGCGACCACCTGCAGCACACCGTGGACGGCTTGCGCGCCCAGTCCGACCCCTCCTGGACCTTGACGGTGGCGGCACCCGAGCAGTGGGCCGCCGCCGGCGCGGCACTCGCCGGATCGGGAGGACGGCGCGGTCGGGTGACCACGGTCGCTGCTCCCGACGGCTCCCTTCCGCGCGACCTCCTCCGGCTCGGGCTCCCCGCCGAGGAGGACGCGGCGGTCGCCCTGATCTTCCCGGGGGACCTCTGGGCTCCGGGCGCCGTCGCGCTGCTGCGCGCCGCGCTCGGTGAGCACGACGTGGCCTACGCAGACGAGGACAGGATCGATGCGGGGGCCCGGCACCTCGATCCCGTGCTCAAGCCGGCCTACTCACCCGATTTCCTGATGGCGTCCGCCTACGTCGGGCGGCCGCTCGCCTTCCGCGCCCGGCTCGTGGGGGACATGGCGTTCGCGTCGGCCAATGTCGAGGAGCTGGAGCACGAGTGTGCACTCGCCGCGTGCGAAGCGGCCGAATCCGTCGCCCATGTTCCCGAGGTGCTCTGCCACCGCACCGGTGCGCCGCCAATGCCCCCGCGCGACGTGACGCACATCCGGGCTGCGTTGCGCCGACGCCAGGACGAGTCGGCCGTGCAGCCGGGACGGACGCCCGGCACCTTCCGCATCGTGCGGTCCGCTCCCGCCCGGAGCAGCGTCAGCGTCATCATTCCCTTTCGCGACGAACCCCGTTTCTTGCGCACCTGTGTCGACTCGGTGCGACGCACCGCCCTCGAGATCGACCTCGAAGTGCTGCTGGTCGACAACGGGTCGAGCGAACCGGAGACGGCGACGCTGCTCGAGGTGCTGGCGGCCCACGCCGAAGTTCGCACCCTCACCGATCCGCGCCCGTTCAACTGGGCCGCGCTGAACAATGCTGCGGCCCGCCAGGCGCGAGGGGACGTGTTGGTCTTCCTCAACAACGACATCGAGGCGCATCGAGAGGGATGGCTGGGCGCCCTCTGTGCCCAGGCCCTGCGGCCCGACGTGGGGGCGGTCGGCGCACGGCTGCTCTACCCCGATCGACGGGTGCAGCACTGCGGCATCGTCGTCGGCCTGACCGGTGCGGCCGGACATCCCTTGGCCGGGCTGGACGAGACCAGCGATGGCTACCTGCACATGGCGACCGTCACGCGGGAGTGCTCGGCCGTCACCGGTGCCTGCCTGGCGACCCGAAGGGTGGTCTTCGAGCGCATGGGTGGATTCGACGAGGCGCTCGGCGTCGACCTCAATGACGTCGACTACTGCCTGCGCGCCCGGCAGGACGGGTATCGGGTCGTGTACGAACCGGGCGCGGAGCTCATCCACTACGAGTCACCCAGCCGGGGCACCGCCGGCGGAGTCGGCGACATCGTCAATTTCGTCACCCGTTGGCGGCAGTACATTGACGCCCGGGATCCCTACCTCAACCCGCATCTCACCCGGGAGGATGCCTCCTGCGCCCTGGCGGGGCCCGACGAGAAGGAGGCGTGGAGTCGATGGCACTCGACCCTCATCGCGAGGTGACACACGCTGGTGAGCCACCGCCGGCACCACGGCTGTTCCACCGTCCCAGCGACGCGCCGCCGCCGCTCGAGCGCATCGGAGACTCCGGACCACTCGACGTGTTGCGGCGCGAGCTGTCCGCGCAACAGAGGCCGCGCCGTTCGGCCCGTTACTGGGCGGGTCGGATCTCGGGGCGCTCGCGCCGCCGTTTCCTCCTCGCGCTGGGCACGGCGACGGTGGCACTGGCCGAACAGTGCGATCGGTTGAGGGATCGCGTGATGGCGAACGAAGAGGTGACCGAGGACGTCGCGGCGACGTTGGGAGAAGAGCTCGCCCGCCTGAGGGCTGAGGTGCTCCACCTGCGGACGCGCACCATTTCCCCGGCTCCGGGCGCTGATGGTTGAGCACCCGACCGTCGTCGTGGCCCGGCACTGGCGCGCCGGAAACGAGCTGGCCTTCGTGGCTCGCTCCATTGCCGGCGCCGCATCGCGCGCGGGGACCGTGGCGGTCCTGGTGCCGGGGCCCGTCGGCGCACGCGAGGCGGACGGTGCGTTCGACCTGCAAGGAATCGGCGAGGACGGCTCCCTCGCCTGGCCGCTCGACCTGCCCGGCGACGAAGTGGTCATCGTCGACGAGCTGACGCCCGATGTGCACGCCCTGCGGCGGGGCGGCCTCTTCCTGTCGGGACCGACGGGTGCCGACGGCGGCGGCGCGTGGCAGAGAATCCGCTTCGTGGAGGGGGACGGCGAACGGCCGGTCGGACTGTTCGTCCCGGTCAATCCCCAGGCCACGCAGCATCGACACCACGGGTTCGGCTTTACGGGCTACGTGCTCGTCCTCACCGACCGGACGCAGCGCCGCGAGGAGCCGCCGCCGGCCGTGGCGTGGCTCACCTCGGCCTTCCATAACCTCGAGGTCGTCGTCGTCGAGGACGCCATGGCGTCGGCGTGGAAGGGCCGGGCGTTGCGGGGCACGACCACCGTGGACACCCGGATGGACCTCTGGCGCCTGATGGCCCACGCTGCGACGTGCATCGACCTCGCCCCGGGTTCGCTCGTCGCCCGGGAGTGCGTCGAAGCGCTCCGGCTCGGGACTCCGATCATCGTGCCCGAGGACGCTGCCGCCGCGGCGCTCCATGCGCAGGCTGGCGGCGGGTCCACCTTCGCGGACGCAGCGGGACTGCTCGAGGCGACGGACAAGTTCGTCAACGAGGCCAACCGAGCACCGGCGGTCGTGCGCGGCCGCGGCTACGCCGATGCGTGGTTCGGAGAGCCCGCAGCCTTCGTCGACCGGCTGACCCGGCGGCTGCGCCAACCCCTCGGATGACACCGGTCTCGGCCGCTCGACCTGCATTCACTAAGATGAGACGGTGCTGGGACGGGCTCAAGACGTTGGTGAGCCCATGACCCCTTCCAAGTACGAAATGTCCTGTTCAATCCCCCTTTCTTCGGCCGCGGGCACGACGGTGGCACCGCAGACCTCGAGCGGGGACTCGTGACGGCGGACCGGGCCACCCCGGCGGGCAAGACCGTGGTCGCGGCGGCCAGCGTCGAGGCGGTGGAGGACGCCACGGTCGAGGAATTGTTGCGCCTCGAGCTGGGCCGCGAATCCGAGCTTCCGACCGCCATCGTCGCCTTCATCGGTCGCATGATGGAACAACAGCAGGCCGAGCGCGAGACGTTCCTCGCCGCTCTGCGCGTCTACAAGGAAGAGACGGCCCGGCTCACGCTGGAGGCGTCGCAGGCCCGGGCCGAGCTGAGCACGCAGCTCCAGGCCTCCCGTGCCGAACGCGAACACCTGATCGACGAGTTCCTGGACCGGGTCGACCAACTCTCGGCGAAGGTCTCCACGTCGGCCGCCCGCTACGCCGCAGAGCTCGACGAGAAGGACGCGATCATCGAGAACGACGAGCGGAGGGTCGAGGCATACGCCGGACTCGCCGCCAATGCCCGCAACGAGCTCGACGACATGCGTCGATCCACCTCGTGGCGCCTGACCGCGCCGGTACGCCTGTTCTCCCGGCTGCTGGCGCGCCGCGTCACGTCGGGCAACTAGACCTCGGGCATTCCATTGGTCACGGAGTCAGACCCCTTTCTCGACAACGTCTCGGTCATCGTCCTCAACTACAACCAAGCAGAGACGACACTCGAGTGTCTCGACGCGTTGGAGCGGGCGAGCAGCTCGTGCATCAGGGAAATCATCGTCGTCGACAACGGATCGACGCCCGATGAGCTCGGGATCTTGCGCCGGCGCCATCGCCGAGGCGACTTCACCCTGGTCGAGGTCGGGGTGAACCGGTTCTTCGGTGAAGGGAACAACATCGGCGTCGACTTCGCCAGCGGCGAGTACATCGTGTTCCTCAACAACGACGCCTTCGTCCAGCCCGGCTGGATCGAAGCCCTGAGTTCGACCATGCGGGACGACCCCACGGTGGCGGCGGTCGGGCCCATGTTCCTCTATCCCGACGGCCGGGTGCAGGAGGTGGGCGGCGTCGCGGTAGCCACCGGCGACGTGGTGCAGATCGGCAAGGGGACGGTGTGGGGCCCCGACCATTTCGACACGCCCTGCGTGGTGGACTACTGCTCTGCCGCGTGCCTGATGCTCCGACGATCGGACTTCCTCCACGTCGGAGGCTTCGGCCTCGAATGGGAACCTGCGTACTACGAGGACACCGACTTGTGCCTGAAGCTGTGGACGCAGTGCGGCAAGGTGATGGTGAACCCGAACGCGACGGTGGTGCACATCGAGAGCAAGACCACGTCGGATCGCCGACTGCAGCTCCACGACATCTCCGAGATCAACCGTGCCCGCTTTGTCAAGAAGTGGGGTCCGTGGCTGGAGGCCCGCCAGGTCGCGCCCCTCGGGTCGGCCAAGCCTCCCGAGGCCGCCGAGACGACGCCCGAAGGCGTGGCCCTCGACCTCCCGGTCGCCCGGCGCCGGGACCCCGCCGCACAGTTCGTCCTCTACTCGCCGTACCAGCTGGTCCCGGGCGGTGGCGAACGGATGCTGTTCGAATTGGCGTCGGCATTGTCGTCTCTGGTGGGGACGGAGCATGTGGTCTTTGCGTCGCCCCAGCGCTACAGCAGCCTGCGCATCAGGCAGATCGAAGCGACCTTCGGATTCGACGACGTCGTCGGCACCGCAGTGCCGTGGGAGGAACTGGACGAGAGCCGGTGCGAATTGGCGGCCGTGATCGGCAACTCGATCGTCCCACCCGTGCAGGCCTTCGGTCGCCGCAGCGTGTACCACATCCAGTTCCCGTTCTGGGTCCCCGACGACCAGGTAGAAGCCCGGGGCAAGTGGCTAGGCGACTACGACGAGATTTGGGTGTACTCAGAGTTCGTCCGCCGCAACGTCAACGGCTTGATCCGCCACTACCAGCTGCCGGCCCCGCCGATCCGGCTGCTCTCCCCCCACGCCATCTGGCCCGACCCGAAGCTGAACGTCCCGTGGTCCGACCGTCGGACGATCCTCACGGTCGGTCGCTTCTTCACCGGTGGGCACAACAAGCGTCAGGACGTGGTCATCGACGCCTTCCGCCGACTCGTCGACGACGACGCGGACGGCCTCGAGCTCGCGCTCGCAGGAGCAATCCACCCCAGCCCTGAGGGAAGGAACCGTTTCCACGAGCTCCAGCGGATGGCAGACGGTCTCAACTGCACGTTCTACCCCAACGTCGGACGGGCCGACTTGGCGAGCCTGTACGAACGAGCCGCCGTGCTGGTCCATGCCGCAGGCTTCGGCGTCGACCCCGACGAGTTCCCCGAGCGACTGGAGCATTTCGGGATCACCCCGATCGAAGCCGCCAGCTTCGGCTGCATCCCGGTGGTCTATGGCGCCGGCGGACCGCTCGAGGTGGTGCGGAAGCTCGGCTGTGACACCGCGTTCACCACCGTCGAGGAGTGCGCACACATCGTCTCCGCTCTGCTGGACGATCCGGCCGGCTCAACCGAATTGAGCGCACACCTGATCAGCAGCTCTCGCCAGTGGTCGGCCGAGGCGTATCACGACGGGGTGCGCGATTCGTTGCGGGAGCTCGACGTCCTCTAGGTGCGCGCCCGAGCGAGAGCCCGGGCTTTTCGTCCCACGTTCCTCACCGAACGGTTGCGACGCGCCAGGCGCACGACACGCGCATCGAACACGCGGTGGATGCACCGGTAGAGCACACTCGATTTCACCGTTGCGATTTCTGATCGCAGCGCATCGACGCGGGCCACGGCCGCATCGCCCTCGCGCTGCGCGATCTCCAGTTCGATGACCGCCGTCACCAGCGCGCCACGCGGGTAGTACTCGCCACCGGTTCTCCGGGCGCGGCGCTCCCGCTCTGCTTCCTCGCCCTCCCACCGAGACAATTGCTCGGTCTGTTGCAGCACCGCCTTGTTGGGTCGGCCCGCGAAGTAGGCAAAGAGGGACGCCCCCGGATGGGCGGCCAGGAACCGATCGTCGGCTTCGAGGATCCACTCCACCCATTTCGACTGGTCCGCCTTCTGCATCGCCTCGAGCAACCGCTGGTTGTGGGTCAAGAGCGGGTACGCGATCGCGCCTCCGAGCGGCGCATGGTCCTCCACCGTGAAGTAGCGGCGGAAGGTCTCCATGATCAGCTCGGAATGGATCGCCTCGGTCGGGTCGACGGCCAACATCGTCGGCAGGTGCGGGTACTGGAGGTCCTGGCGCAACGACGCCGGCAGGCCCTGGTTCACCCTCCAGACTTCATCCCACGCTTCGGGCGTGTACTGATTTCGATGGGGGCCGACGTAGTCGGACGACACGAACCATCCGTCGTCGGGCAGGAGTCGACAGATCTCGCGGAAAACGTGGTCGATCGCCGCGATGTGATGGGCGGCCGCATGATTGACGACCAGGTCGAAGGATTCGGCCGGCAACGGCGCTGAATTGACGTCGCACCTTTCGTAGCGGAGGGGAAGCCCGTCAGCGGAGGCTCGTGCCTCTGTGAGCAACTGTTCGGAGTAGTCGATTCCCACGGCTTCGACAATGAGTCCTTCACGCACCAGATCGCGCTCGACCCAACCGTTGCCGCAATTGAGGATCAGTGCTCGTTGGAAGGTCCGGCCGGAGGCGGCGGCGAAGCGGTCTCTCCACGTGTGCAGGGGGTCGCCGGAGACCCGTGTGTTGAGACGTCGTCGGACCAACTCGAAGTCGTTCCAGTATCCGCCCTGGTAATAGACGTCGCTGTTCTCGTTTACGTGAAGATCGGACATGACGCGAGCGGGTGACGGGAATCCGTCGAGCACACGAGTGTAACCAACGCCTCCCGCCGGTCCCGCTCGACGCCGGGTCCTTGGCGGCCCACTTGTCCAGGTCGGAGGCCTCTTCGTGCCCCCTCGTCCGGCGGCGCTCCGAGTAGATTTCTCACGATCATGCAGCAGGACCACCGGGGCGACGAGCAATGTGCGAGAACTCCTGCGGTCCGGCCCACCGGGGCCCGCGGACGTCGATGACCAGCACCGTGACGGAGATCCAGACGGATTCGGCCCCCCGCCCGGCCGCTCCCGGCGCGGCCGAGCGCACCCGCACGAAGGCCTGGGTCGGCACGACGGTCGCCCTGGCCGCCTACGCCGTGTTGGCCATGCTGGCCAACTGGAACGCCTGGACGATCGGGCCGACCCGAGCACTCCAGCCCTCCCAGGACCCGAAGCTCGACGCCTGGTATCTGAGCTGGACACCCTTCGCGATCTCGCACGGCATCAACCCGCTCTTCAGTCATTGGGTCAACGTTCCCCTCGGGGCCAACTATGCGGCGAACGTGGCCATTCCGCTGTTGTCCTTGATCGTCAGCCCGATCACGGCCATCTGGGGCCCCGTGGCCGGCGTCAATTTCCTCACGTCGTTGGCCTTCTTCGCGTGCTGCGTGGGGGGCTACTGCTTCGTGCGGCACTGGACGACGTGGCGACCCGCCGCCTTCGTCGGCGGCCTGCTCTACGGGTTCTCCCCCTACGTCGTGTCCGAGGGCACCGCCCACATCCACACGATGTTCGTGGCCTTGGTCCCCTTCATCTTCATCGTCCTCGACGAGATCCTCGTGCGGCAGCGCTACTCCCCCCGTCTCCTCGGCCTGGTCCTGGGCCTCCTGGTCGTCGCGCAGTACTTCATCTCCAGCGAAATGCTCGCCTCGACCGCCATCATGGCGGCGATCGTCGCCATCCTTGTCGGCCTCTTCAACCGGCGGAGCGTCCGAGATCATCTCGTCCGCGCCCTTCCCGCCGTCGGCATCGCGCTCGCCATCGCCGTCGTCCTGCTCGCCTACCCGATCCTCTACTCACAGTTCGGGCCGCTGCACTACACCCTGACCATCGCCCCCGGCTACCAGGCGGACCTCCTGAGCCCCGTGCTCCCCACGCCGAATCAGCTGATCGCGCCCCATGCGAGCCACTGCCATCTCCCGTCATTTCGCCAGCAACGGGTCGGAGAACGGCTCGTACCTCGGCATTCCTCTCGTGGTGTTGCTGGTTTCCGCCGCCGTCGTCTGTCGCCGTTCCAAGGTCGTCGTCATCGCGTTTCTGGCCGCGTGCGGCGCCTTTCTGCTTTCGCTCGGGTCGCCACTGCTCGTGGACAACCACTACGTCGACGCCCTCCACCTGCCGGGAGCGATCCTGCACCACCTTCCGTTGCTCCAGGGAGCGGTGATCGCCCGGTTCTCCGTCTACGTCATCCTGTTCTCGACCCTGGTGCTTGGCGTGGCGCTCGAGAAGGTGCGCCGCTGGCGCGGCTTCTCCGATCCACGAGTCGGCTCGGCGGCCGCGGTCGTGGTGGCGGGGGCCGTGTTGTTCCCGTTGCTGCCGGCGTTGCCCTATACCGAGGTCCCGATCACCATCCCCGCCTTCTTCACTTCCTCAGCCGTCGATTCGGTGCCGGCCGGTTCGGTCGCCGTCGTCTATCCGACCACGAGCCGCGTACAACGCCGACCCCACGCTCTGGCAGGCCTCGTCCGGCATGCGCTTCAAAATCCCAGGGGCGTACGCGCTGGTGCCGGCTCCGGGCGCCATGCGGTCGCAATGGGGCACCCCGACGCTGACCAGCAATATGTTCGGCGCCATCGCGGCGGGGTATGGCGTCCCGCGGACGGCGGCGCTCCGCCATCAGCTGCGGGCGCAATGGCGAGGCTGGGACGCCCAGACCTTCATCATGGGACCGAGCCCTCATGAAGCGTCCGCTCGACGGTTCGTGTCATGGGTGGTCGGCCGGACACCGGTGCAGCGCCAAGGCGTCAACGTCTGGTACGACCTGCGGCGCGATCTGGCGCCGCGGCCCTAGCCTCGGACGACGCGCCGGGCGCGCCGCTCGAGCGCGGCCACCGTCGGGCGGTGGCGCAACGCGCCCACCCACTTCGAATCGAGCAGCCGCCGGGCGTGCGCGTAGGCGAACCTCGACCGCATGGCATCGAGCTCGGCCTGCAGCGTTCGGGACTCGGCTTCGGCCGAGGCCTTACGAGCCCGCTGTTCGTCCAGCGCGATCAGCGTCGCGGAGAGGGGGCCCCGCGGGTAGTACTCCCCGCCGTGCTCCACTGCATGCTGCTCGCGTTGGGTCTCCTCCTCCTCCCAGCGCGCCAGCAGGTCAGGCTGCCCGAGGACCGACTTCTTCGGCGTGCCGGCGAAGTACGCGAAGAGCTCCGACCCCGGATGCGAAGACAGAAACCGGTCGTCCGCCGCCAGGATCTGCTCGATCCACTTGTCACGCTCCGGCGTGTCCTCGGCCTCGAACATGTTGGCGTTGTGCGTGAGCAACGGGTAGGCGACAGCTCCTCCGAGCGGTACCAGCTCGTGGGCCGTGAAGTAGCGCTCGAACGTGCGCACGATCAGCTCGGAGTGGACGGCCTCAGTCGGGTCGACCTGCAGCATGACGGGGATCGGCGCATACGCCATCTCCTGGCGTAACGACGGCGGGAGCAGCGCGTTGACCCTCCACGCCTCCTCCCACGCCGGGAGCCCGTACTGGTTCCGATGGGGACCCACATAGTCGAAAGAGACGAACCATCCATCTTCGGGCAGGGCCTGGCAGATCTGCCGAAAGACCCGATCGATGGCGGCAATGTGATGCGCTGCCGCGTGATTGACGACGAGGTCGAATTCACCGGGCGGGAACGCGTCAGTGTTGATGTTCCCCTGCCGGTAGGTCAAAGGGAACCTACCTTGGCGGGCCGCATCGTCCGCCTCGTCGAGCAGGGCCTGCGAGTAGTCGATGCCGACACCCTCGGCGATCAGGCCGTGCTCGACGAGCTCTCGCTCGACCCAGCCGTTGCCACAGTTCAAGATGAGAGCCCGCCGGAACTTTCGACCCGTCCTGTGCGCGAAGTGCTCGTGCCACTTGAGGTTCGGGAGACCCGAGATGCGGGTGTTGATGCGCCGGCGCACCGCCTCGAAATCGTTCCAGTACGTCCCCGTGTAGTAGACGTCGCTGTTGTCGTTGACCCCGAGCGCTTCGCTCACTCGGCCGCTTTCCTGCCCGATCCCTCCCCGTGACCGCGCACGATGGCCTGGAACCGCCGGAGCGGCGCCGTCACCCGGAACGACGTGGAGTGCTTGATCATGTAGTACTGCTGTTCGCTGGCGTCGAGCGCTGCCTTGAGCCGGTGCGCCGTGGTGCCGTACTCCTCGGCGCGTTCCGTCATGGTGGCCAGCTCCTCCTCGAGCTGCTTCACCCGTTGGTCGAGCTCGTTGGCGTGGTCACGCCATGCCAGGAGGTCCCCCAGCTGCGCCCGTTCTTCGACCAATGCGGTCAGCCGCTCGTTCTGTTCGTTGATGTGCGCTTCGAGCATCCGCGCCCGTTCCTCGAACACGTGCGCCCGGTCAGACTCCTCCTGGAGCCGGTCGGCCATCTCCGCCACCGCCTGTGAGCCGTCGTCGATGACCGACTTCGTGACGAACTGATAGGTCTCGTACTCGGAGTTGGCCCTGATCTCCTCGATCACGGCCTCCGGGAAGTCTGCCTTCTTCACCTCCAGCTCGGTGGCGAAGAGCGGCACGACCACCCGCTTGGTGTCCACCACCGTCAGTCCGGCCTCGTGCAAAAGCTCACGGATGCTCTCGACCGTGAAAAAGCGAAGATGGGTCCGGTCGAGGAGGCCGATGTCGCGGTAGCGGAACGTCCCGTGCAAGAGGGAGAGCCGGACGTCGCCGTGTGCGATGTTGGGAAGCGAGGTCACGACGAATCCCGAGGGCTTGAGCTTGCGCCTGCGCCAGGCGCAAGACGGCCAGCGGATCACGGAGGTGCTCGAGCACATCGCCGAACGTGATGGCGTCGATCGACTCGTCGTCGACCTGGTCCCACAGATCCTCGTCGCCGGCGTTGCCGACGATGACCCGATCGGCCCAGTTCTCGGCCTCCGAGGCCGCTCCCGCATCGAGCTCCATGCCGATGACCTTGCACCCTCGCTCGGCCAACACCTTGGTGAAGTAGCCGGTCGCGCAGCCGACCTCGAGCACCGTCTTGTTGTGTCCGATCATGGCGAGGGCGAACGCGTGGGTGTTGTTCTCTGCGTCCGGGTCGATGGTCAGGTCGTAAACGAAATCCATACCCGTCTGTCCTTGTGCACCGACGTCATCGAGATCCTTGCCGGCCGAGCAGGGGAATTCCCGCTCGGCGTTCGCCTCACTCTATCCCGGGTCCGGCTGGTCCGAGCCTGGGTGCGAGCTGATCGACAACACGAGGCCGTCGAGGATGTCGGCCTCGGAGGCGATGCACTCCGCAAAGCCGAGGCGGGACATGCACTCCCGAAGGACGAGCGCGCCGCCGAAGATCACGTCCTCCCGGCCCTCCGGGATGGCCGTTCGCCGAGCCCGCTCCCCGACCTTCTCCGTCCCGAGGACGTCGCACCATTTCTCCACCGCATCGACGCGACAGGACCGAGTGGTGGATCCGCTCGCGGTCGTAGTCGGTGAGGCCCAACTCCAAGGAGGCGAGCGTCGACACGGTGCCCGCCAGACCCACGAGACGGTCGCGTGCGCTGAGCGTGGCGAGGCGGGGATGTCGCGCGTCGCCCCGTCGAGCTCGTGCCCGATGGCGCGCACCGCCGCCGCCACCTGCTCCTCCGACGGTGGGTCGTCACGGAGGAAACGTTCGCTCAGGCGGACGCAACCCATGTCGAGGGAGGCCGCGGCGACCTCGCCGGCGACGATCGTGACGATCTCGGTGGAGCCTCCGCCGATGTCGATGACCACGGTCTGCCCGCCGATGGGACGGAGGTCGGCGGTCGCCCCCGCGTAGGAGAGCCGCCCCTCCTCTTCGCCGCGCAGCACCTCGGCCCGCACCCCGACCTCTGCGGACGCCGGCTGGAGGAACGCCTCGCGGTTCACGGCGTCGCGCACCGCGGAGGTGGCCACGAGCCGGGCCTGCGTCGACGCGTGCGGTGTCCATGATCGTGCGGTACTCCTTGAGCACGTCGACGGTGCGTGCGATGGCGTCCGGCTGGAGACGGTGGTCGGCGTCCACGCCGGCTCCCAGCCTCGTAATCCGCATCTCGCGGGCGACGACCTCGCCCGACGATCCGACCACCAGCAGACGGGTGGAATTCGTCCCGCAGTCGACGGCGGCCACGGCGGTGAACTCGCGTCATCCCGCTGGACTAGCACAGCGGGGCGGCCCTCACTCGTCCGGGGCGCGAGAGCCCCAGCCGATCGGCCGCCCACGCGCCGACCGGGTCGGACCCACCCGCCATCCACCAGGCCACATGGGCGTGGAGGCACTTGACCCCTTCGCGCGTGCCGCCCACGCCGCCGCTCGGACGCGGCCCCGTCCAGTCCGACGGGATCAACGCGTCACGCTCGGCCGCATAGCGCCGGTGGCACTCGGCCAGGGCGGCTCCGTCCACCTCGCGTTCCGCCTCGCGGACCCCACCGCCTGCCTCGAGGCGACCGACCGCGGCCCGCAGCCCGGGGTCGACGAGCCAGTAGCGGGTCGGCATGGGCGTCCCGTCCCGGAGGAACGGCTCGTTCTCAATCACCATCGGCGTCCCGTCCGGCCGACGGACGACGACGGTGTAGTTGCCGCCGGGATCACGGCCCAAGCAGCGCCGCGACGGCCGTGTCGTCATCCACCAGCGTCCTCGGGGTTCAGCGCCAGAATTCGAGAGCGTGCAGCATGCGCGCCATGCAGACTCGAGCCCGGAGGCGGACCGGGCGCGGCGGGGTGTGCGGAGTGGCCGGTCGGGCTGGTCGTGGTCGTCACGCCCCCCGGTGGCAGTTCCGGCGTGGCCGACGGGGTGGCCGGGCCGGCCGACCCGGGGTCACCGGCGTAGGGCGTGCCGGCCGCGGCGGCACCCGAGGGCGGCAGCACCTCGTAGGCCTGTTGGCCGGGGTTGACGAGTTGGTACTGCTCGCGGGCGATGCGCCCGATCTCGCCGGGATCAGAGAGGTTCTTCTTCTCCTGGGCCAGTGCGGCGTCCTGCTTGTGGAGCGCCGACATTGGCTCTGCGCACTCGAGAGGTCCGATCGCTGGTGGAGGAGCGAGGTGGCGGGGAACCAGGCGAAGAGCACGACGGCGGAGACGACGAGCGCGCCCAGGAACAGGAGGCGGGTGCGACCGCCGCCCGGCGATGCCGCGCCGCGCCGCGCGCCCGCGGGCCCGGGCGTGTCGCCTGGCTTAGGCGCCGCCACGCCCGGTCCCTCCGCCCGCCAACGCGGCACGACCGGGGAAGGTGGCCGACTCGCCCAGGTCCTCCTCGATGCGCAGCAGCTGGTTGTACTTGGCCACGCGGTCGGACCGGGCGGGCGCGCCGGTCTTGATCTGCCCCGCATTCACCCCGACGGCCAGGTCGGCGATGGTGGTGTCCTCCGTCTCGCCCGAGCGATGCGAGATCACGGGACGATAGGAGGACCGGTTGGCCAGCGCCACCGTGTCGAGCGTCTCGGTGAGCGTCCCGATCTGGTTGAGCTTGATCAAGATGGCATTCGCCACGCCGTCACGGATGCCGCGCTCGAGGATCTCGGCGTTCGTCACGAAGATGTCGTCGCCGACCAGCTGGATCCGTCCGCCCAGGGCCTTGGTGTGCGCGGACCAGCCCTCCCAGTCCTCCTCCGCCATGCCGTCCTCGATCGACACGATCGGGTAGCGGTCGACCAGGTCCACCCAATAGTCGACGAGCTCGGCCGGCGACAGCGTGCGCCCCTCCCCGGCGAGGACGTACGTCGCCGTCGTGCCAGAGCTCGCTCGTGGCGGGATCGAGCGCCAACGCGATCTCCTCGCCCGGAACTCGGCCGGCCAGTTCGATGGCCTCCATGAGCAACGTCACCGCGTCCTCGTTCCTCGGCAGGTCCGGGGCGAAGCCGCCCTCGTCCCCCACGGCCGTCGAGAGGCCACGATCGGCCAGGACCGAGCGCAGCGTGTGATAGGTCTCGGTCCCCCAGCGCAACGCCTCACCGAATGACGCCGCGCCGACCGGCATGAGCATGAACTCCTGGAAATCGATGGAGTTCTTGGCGTGGGCGCCCCCGTTCAGCACGTTGAGCATGGGCACCGGCAGCGCGTGGGTGTTGGCGCCGCCGATGGAGCGGTAGAGCGGGACCTCCAAGTCGTCAGCCACGGCCTTGGCACTGGCCAGCGACACGGCCAACAAGGCGTTGGCGCCCAACCTGCCCTTGTCGGGCGTGCCGTCCAGTTCGATGAGCGCGTGGTCCACCGCACGCTGGTCCAGAGCGTCGAGCCCGCTGACGCCGGCGGCGATCTCGCCGTTGACGTGCGCGACGGCGTGCTGCACGCCCTTTCCGCCGTAGCGGTCCCCTCCGTCGCGCAACTCGACCGCCTCGCGGATGCCGGTCGAGGCGCCGGACGGGGCGATCGCCCGCCCGCGCGCACCGGAGTCGAGCAACACCTCGGCCTCGACGGTCGGGTTGCCGCGAGAGTCGAGGACCTCGCGCCCGATCACGTGCTCAATGGTGCTCACGACGTCACTCCTTCGGCGCCCGCCCTGGTGGGACACCGGTCCACCAGACTAGCGGTTGCCCCCCTGAGCATTGGGGACGCCCTCGGCGCGCAAGATCGCCGCGCGCAACGTCGAGCGCGCGGTCCCGCAGTGCCTGTTCCGCGTCGACGCCGACGGTCTGAGCGAGACTCACCACGGCGAAGAGCAGGTCACCCACCAGCCGCTCGAGATCACGGGCGCCGCGGGCGAGCGGGTCGTCGGAATGCGGAGTCGCGTGCGCAGCCAGGCGCGCCAACTCGCCGAGGTCGGCCGCGGCGTGGGCTGCGTCGGCCGCGTCAGAGGGATCGACGCCGACCGCCCGCGCCTTGCGGGCCAGCTTGCTCGTGAACACCAGGGCCGGCAGCGCGGACGGAATGCCCTCGGTGACGCTCACCCGTCCCTTCTCGCTCTTCTTGATCTCCTCCCAGTTCGCCACGACCTGGCCGGCATCGTCGGCCACCACGTCGGCGAAGACGTGAGGATGACGATGCACCAGCTTGTCGTGCACGCTCCGGGCGACACCGGCCATGTCGAACGCGCCATCCTCGGCGGCCAGGCGCGCGTGAAAGACGATCTGGAACAGGAGGTCGCCCAGCTCCTCCTCGAGATGAGCCGAAGCCGCCGCGACCTCCGAGGACGGCGCAGCGGTGAGGGCCGACAACGCATCGAGCACCTCGTAGCTCTCCTCGACGAGGTGCGGCATCAGCGACGCGTGGTCCTGGGCGCGGTCCCACGGGCACTCGGCGCGCAGCGTGTCCATGAGCGCGACGAGGCGCGCCACCTCTGCGCCGGCCGCAGAGCCCGGCGGGTCGGGAACCCCCGGCACGTAGAGCGACGTCAGGTGGTCCGGCGCAATGGTCCGGTCCAGGTCCCACCAGTCCACCTCCGTCACGACTTCGTCCTCGAGGCCGAGGTGGTGCAAGAGGACCGGGCGAGCCGGTCCGGACGCTGACTCGTCGGTCACCGCCAACTTGATCTCCGACAGCAGGTGACGCGACCAACACTGGGCGACGAGGCAAGGCCCACGCCCGGAGGCGGCGGCGGCCGCGAACTCCGTCGCATCGACGAGGCGCACACCCTCGGCCACCGGATCGATGCCGAGGGCCGCCCATGCCAAGTCCAGAAACGAAAGGGCGGGCACGATCGTCGACCTCGACCCGGTCGTCCGCCCGCAGCAGTTCGACGGTGCGCTCGGCCACGAGCGGCGATCCCGGCACGGCGTAGACGACCGGTTCGGGCGCCGCGGTGCCGGCCTCCGCCACCAGGCGCTCGACGATGGCCGCATAGACCTCTTCGAACGTGCCGGTGGCCTCGTAGACGTCGTCGAACGTGCTGGCTGCGCCGACGAGCGACGCCGCCGGGTGGCGGCTCGTCCGCAGCCACACGCGGCCCGGGGCACCGAGGAGCTCCCTCGTGCCGAGGCCGACGAGGCCCTCGCCCGCGGGCCCGAGGCCCACCACGACGACGTGGGGGCGAGGTGCCACGCTCAGCCGCTGAAGGGACTCTTCGCGACGGGGACCGTGGCCTCGTTGGCCGGCGCGTTGAGCACGTCCGTGGTGGGCGGGAGCAACGGCGCGAGGACCTGCGCGTTGAGCTGATGCCACGTCCCGTAGCGCGGGTCCACGTTCACTGTGGCGTGGCGTTCGGCGTGCGTGATCGCGGTCTGCGTCGCCTGTGCACCAACCTCCTGCACCGCCTGCGACACGATCGACTTGGCGTTGGTATAAGGCGTCGGCGTCCGCTTGGACAACTCGAGGACGACATAGTTCCCGTTCACGTTGATGGGCGCAGCGGCCTTTCCGACGGCAACGTCCGCCAATTTGGAGATGTCCACGCCGAGTTCGCCGGCGACGGCCACGAGCTCGGTGCACGGAATGGTCCCGCTCTGCGCCGCTCCGGCGGCCACTTGGGTGAACGGCGTGCCGAAGTCCACCGCGGCCTGCGCCTGGCTGGCGGACGCCTCGCTCGTGAAGGCCGCCGCGTTGTAGCAGACGGTGTCGAACTCCGAGCGGTGGCGTTGGTAGTAGGCGGCCAGCTGGCCCTCACTCGATCCGACACCCGCCAAGTCCTCCTGGAGTGCGCTCGCGGTGGCGACGAACTGCACCTGGGCGTCGACGAAGGAGGCCGGCATGGTGGACAGCACCTGCTCACCGGTGAGCGGGGCGGTGACGGCTCCGCAGCTGTAGAGAGGGTTCTGGCCCTGCGCCGTCTGCGACACCTCCGTCATGACGCTCGAGATCTGGTTGACCAGGCTTGCTCGCGCGTCGGTGAGCTGCGCCTGCGTCACGGAAACGTGGTGGGTGGCCGCGAGCTGCAGCACGAGTTGGTGACCGATCACGGTGTCGAGGTACGAAGCAACGAACGCGCTGTTGGCGGTCGGGTTGTCCCCTTCGTTTTGGCCCTTCCCTGCTCCGGTCACCGGGGGCAGCTCCTGGCTGCTGCCGTTCGACGACAGGTAGGCCTGCGAGTTCAGGTAGCACTGGTACTCGGGGCTCCCCGCGATGGCCGAGACGTCGGAGTTGAGTGTGTCCTGGCTGATCGCGCTGCCGTTGACGACGGCGGCGTTCGTGGGCACCGCGAGCGCGGCGGCGGCCACACCGCCGCCGAGAAGGATGAGGAGGACGAGGAGCCACTTCACGCGCCGCGCATGCTACAAGGTGCCCTCGTCGGGGTTGGAATCGCCCTGGGTGGGTACGAGCTCTTCGATCAGTCGGCGCACGTCCTCGGCCGGCGGCGCGCCGTCGGGGAGCGGTACCAGCAATTGCGCGAGGTCGTCCCGGTACGTGGCCTGGGGCACCAGGCGCCGGAGCCGAACCTGCGCACTTGCGGGCAGGGTGACCGGCGCCAGCCGGACGACGGGACGCCGCGTGCCACCCGGACGGACGGAGCTCATCACGACCTCGCCGATGCCCCGGGCCAACGCGCTGGCGCGCAGGCGGCCCAGCGCCAGCAACCCCTGGGCGGGCACCGGCAGCGGTCCGTAGCGGTCCACCCACTCGGCGCCGATGTCGTCGACGTCGTCGAGCGACACGGCGGCGGCGAGACGGCGGTAGGCCTCGAGCCGTGCGTCCTCGGCCGCGACGTAGTCCTTGGGCAGGTGGGCGTCGCCGGGGAGGTCGATCGAGACCGAAGGCGGCTCGGGCCGGGCCTCCCCGCGGGCCTCGGCCACCGCTTCGGCCACCAGCTGCACGTAGAGGTCGTAGCCCACGGCGGCGATGTGCCCCGACTGGTCGGACCCCAAGAGGTTGCCCGCCCCCCGGATCTCGAGGTCCCGCATGGCGATCTTGAATCCCGACCCCAGCTCCGTGTGCTCCCCGATCGTCCGCAGCCGCTCGTACGCCTGCTCGGAGAGGACGCGGTCGGCCGGGTGGAACAAGTAGGCGTAGGCCCGCTGGCCCCCCCGACCGACCCGGCCGCGGATCTGATGGAGCTGCCCCAGCCCGAGGAGGTCGGCCCGGTCGACGATGAGGGTGTTGACCGAGGGCATGTCGATGCCGGACTCGATGATCGTCGTGCAGACGAGGACGTCATAGCGCTGCTCCCAGAAATCGAGCACCACCGTCTCGAGGCTGCCCTCGTCCATCTGTCCGTGCGCCACCGCCACCCGCGCCTCGGGCACCAGGTTGCGGAGATCGCGCGCGACGCGGTCGATGTCCGACACGCGGTTGTGCACGTAGAACACCTGCCCTTCGCGCAACAGCTCGCGACGGAGCGCCTCGCTCACCGCGGACTCGTCCTGCTCGCCCACGTAGGTGAGGATCGGCCGGCGGTCGGCCGGCGGCGTGTTGACCATGGACAGGTCGCGGATACCGGTCAGGGCCATCTCCAGCGTCCGCGGGATGGGGCTCGCGGTGAGGGTCAACACGTCGACGCCCTCGGCCATGCGTTTCACGGCCTCCTTGTGGGTGACGCCGAAGCGCTGCTCCTCGTCCACCACCAGCAGCCCGAGCTGTTTGAACCGCACGTCTTGGGCGAGCAGCCGGTGGGTCCCGATCACGACGTCGACGCTGCCGTCCGACAGGCCGTGCACGACCTCGCGCTGCTGAGCCGGTGAGAGGAAGCGGCTGAGCAGTTCGACCCGCACGGGGTACGGGGCGAAGCGATCGGCGAAGGTCTGCGCGTGTTGGCTCGCCAGCAGCGTCGTGGGGACGAGCACCGCCGCCTGGGTGCCGTCCTGCACCGCCTTGAACACGCCCCGCAAGGCGACCTCCGTCTTGCCGAACCCCACGTCGCCGCACACCAGGCGGTCCATGGGTCGCGTGTCCTCCATGTCGGCCTTGACGTCGGCGATCGCCTTGAGCTGATCCTCGGTCTCCACGAAGCCGAACGACGACTCCATCTCCGCCTGCCACGGCGTGTCGTCGGCGAAGGCATGACCCTCGACGGCCAGGCGTCGCCGGTACAGCTGGACCAGTTCGGCCGCCACCTCGCCTGCGGCGGCGCGTGCCTTCGCCCGCGTGCGCTGCCAGTCGGCGCCCCCCATCTTTGACAGCGTCGGCGACTCCCCACCCGAGTAGGGGGTGATCGCCTCGATCTGCTCGACCGGGAGATAGAGACGGTCCGAACCGCGGTACTGGAGGATCAGGTAGTCACGCGTGGTCCCGCCCATGGTCCGCGTGGTCACCCCCTCGAAGCGCGCGACGCCGTGCTGGCGATGCACGACGAAGCTGCCGGCCTCGAGGTCGTCGAAGAACCCGTCGGCGGCGCGGGCGCGGGACGGGCGCGCCGGTGCGGCATCCGGCGGCCGGTGACGTCGGTCTCGGAGAGGACCGCGACCGAAGAGTCGGGGAGGACAAACCCGCTCGTGATCGGCGCCACTACCACGGCGGCGCCCGGCGCCGCGCTCGGCGGCATCGAGGACCGGCGCGTGCACGCCGTGGGTCGCCAGCGTGGCCGACAGGCGGGCCGCGCCCGGGACCGTGGCTGCGCAGAGCGTCACCGTGTAGCCCTCGCCCACCAGCCGCGACACCCCGCCGGCCAGGCGCTCGGGGTCGCCCGCCACCGGGTCCATGCGCCCGACCCGCAGCGCCGCGGTCGCCGGCCCGTCGGGCACCGGGGGCAGCGAGACGACGCCGGCGTCGCAGTCGCGGAGGAGACGCTCGAAGGGAACGTGGAGGCGCGGGAAGGGATCCTCGTCGCCCGCCTTCGCGCCCCAGGTGGCGGCCAGGGTCTCGGCCAGGGCCGCCTCCTCGTCGAGCAGCTGGACCGCCCGGTCGCGGATGCGCCGCGGCTCGACGAGGACGACCTGGGCCCCCGCCGGGAGCAGGTCCGGCAGCACGCGGGCCTCGCCGTCGAGGAAGGGAAGCCACGACTCCATGCCGTCGAACTGCTCCCCGCGCTCGAGGCGCTCCCACATGGAGGCGCCCCAGGGGCGCTGCGCCACGAGCGCCCCGGCCGTCTCGCGCACCGCGGCCGTCGCCACCAGCTCGCGGCAGCCGTACAGGGTTACCGACTCGATGTCGCCCGAGGAGCGCTGGTCGCTCACCGCGAACGTCGTGAGGCGGTCGACCTCGTCACCCCACAGGTCGATGCGCACCGGCGCGTCGGCGGTGGAGGGGAAGACGTCGACGATCCCGCCGCGCACGGCGAACTCGCCGCGGTGCTCGACCTGGTGCTCGCGGCGGTACCCCAGGTCGACGAGCTGGCGCAGGAGGGCGTCGGAGTCGACCTGTTGGCGGCGGGTCACCACCAGCGGCGTCGCCGCCTCGAGCGGCGCGAGGCGCTGGAGCAGCGCCCGCACCGGGCTGACGATGACCCTGGGGCCCGGCGTCCCCGCCCCGTCGGAGGGCCGGCTCAGTGCGTGGAGCACGGCCAGTCGCCGGCCCATCGTCTCGGTCTCGGGGCTCACCCGCTCGAAGGGCAGGGTCTCCCAGGCCGGCAGGACGGTCACCGCACCGCCGAGCACCCCGGGTCCCCCGCCGTCCTCGCCCGCCGCGCCGGCGTCGGGTGCCAGCAGGCAGCTCAGGTCGTCGGCCAACCGCTCGGCGTCGAGGCCGGTCGCGGTGACCACGAGCAGCGGCGTCCGCCCGGTGAACGCCGCCAGCGCAGCGGCCACGACCGCCTGTGCCGCCTCGGGCACGGCGGCCGTTGCGTCGGCCGCGCCGAGCAGCACGGCCAGCACCGGGTCGGTCCGCAGCAGGCGCGGGACGGCGGACAGGCTGCCGGCCGCCGGCGTCGGGGGGATGGGGTGGGGGGCGGACATCGCGGGCTAGCCCGGCAGCGAGTGGCACCAGAGCATGGCCGCGTCGATGCCGTCGGCGGCGATGTGCTCGACGGAGTCCGCCGCCGTCTGCACCGCGGTGTCCAGCAGCTCACGCACCGCACGCGGCGGACGTCGCAGCACGTGCGACGCGCCCTGGGCCGCGCTCGGGGGCTTGCCGACCCCGATGCGCACCCGCAGGAAGTCCTGCGAGTGCAGGTGCGATGCGATGGAGCGCAGGCCGTTGTGCCCGGCCAACCCACCACCGGACTTGAGGCGCACGGTGCCGGGCGGCAGGTCGAGCTCGTCGTGCACGACGACGATGGCCGCCGGGTCGTCGACCCCGAATCGCCGGGCCAGGGCGCGCACGGCCACGCCGGAGTCGTTCATGAACGTCGTCGGCACGGCCAGCGCGACGCGGCGGCCGCCGACGGTCGCCGTGGCCACCCGCGCCTGGACGCCCTTCTCCGCCCGCAGCGAGGCGCCGTGCCGACTCCCCACGAGCTCGACGGCATCGGACCCGGCGTTGTGCAGGCTGCCGGCGTATTCGGCTCCCGGATTCCCCAGCCCGACGACCAACAGGTCGGCCGGGGTGCCCCGGCGTTCCGGCCGGGCGAAGGGGCGGCGCAGGGCCTAGCCCTCTTCGGAACCGGAATCCGACCCCTGCGCCTCGCCGGTGGGCTCGGCGCCCTCTTCGGCCACGCCTTCCTCGGCCTCGCCCTCGGCGGCGGCGGCCTCTTCCTCCTCCACTGTGACCCGGGGCGGCTGGCCGATCGCGACGGCCGTCTCGGGGTCGACGTCGGTGGTGACGCCCGAGGGCAGCGCGAGGTCGGAGACACGCACCTGGCCCCCGATGACGAGCCCGCTGATGTCGGCGTCGATGCCGGTCGGGATGGCGGAGGGCAGCGCGTTGATGGCCAAGGTGAACATCTGCTGTTCGACCAGGCCGTCACCGTGATGGACCTCGAGGGCCTCGCCGACGAGCGTGATCGGCACGTCGGCGCTGATCACCTCGTCGCGCCGCACGATCACGAAGTCGACGTGGGTGACGGTCTGGGCGACGGGGTGACGCTGCATCTCACGGGCGAGCGCCAGATAGGTGCCCGAACCCGTATCGAGTGACAGCAGTTGGTTCGCGCCGGCCTCGCTGTTCAACGCGATCCGTAATTCCCGCGCCCCGACGGCGACCGGCAGCGGATCGGTGCCGTGGCCGTAGATCACACCGGGGATCTTCCCCTCGCGGCGCAGGCGGCGCACGGCGCGTGAGCCAAGCGGGCGCCCAATCTCGGCGGCAAGAACGACTTCGGCCATGACGGATCTCCTCGGGACGGCAAGAGCGGCGTGCACGGGCGGTCGGACCGGCCCGGCGAACGGCCCACCAGCGTAGCCGCGGTGTCGACGTCCCCACCACCAGGGCCGCCGCCCCGGTTCAGACCAGGTTGTCGCCGCCAAAAAGCTCGGACACCGAGGTGTCCTCGAACACGGCGTCAATGGCGTCGGCGATGATCTTGGCGACCGAGAGCACCTCGAGCTTGTCGAAGGTGCGCTCCTCGGCGACGGGCAGGGTGTCCGTGACCACCACCCGGGAGATCGGGGCCACCTTCAGCCGGTCGATCGCCGGGTCCGAGAGCACGCCGTGGGTGGCCATGGCGCAGATCTCCGACGCCCCGGCCTCGGCCAGCAGCTCCGCCGCGGCGCAGATGGTCCCGGCGGTGTCGATCATGTCGTCGATCAGGACGCAGTGGCGACCCTCGACCTCACCGATGACGTGGCGGGCCTGGACCTCGTTGTAGGTGCCGCGCGGCCGGGTCTTGTGGATCAAGGCCAGGTCGCAGCCCAGGTGCTGGCTGTAGCGCTCGGCCACCTTGACCCTTCCGGCGTCGGGCGCCACGACGACGACGTCGTCGCCGAAGTGCTCGCGCATGTAGGCCTCGAGCACCGGCGCCGCCACCAGATGGTCGAACGGCGTGTCGAAGAAACCCTGGATCTGTCCCGAGTGCAGGTCGACGCTCACCACACGGTCGGCACCGGCGGCCGAGAGCATGTCGGCCACCAGCTTGGCGGTGATGGGCTCACGCCCGGTCGACTTACGGTCCTGGCGCGAGTAGCCGTAGTAGGGACACACCGCAGTGATGCGCTTGGCCGACGCGCGCTTGGCCGCGTCGATCATGATCAGCTGCTCCATGAGCGAGTCGTTGACCGGGCTGGCATGGGTCTGGATGATGAAGACGTCGCAGCCGCGAATGGAGATGTCGTACTTGCAGTAGATCTCGCCGTTGGCGAACTCTCGCAGGTTGGCCTGCCCGAGCTCGACACCGAGATGGGCCGCGATGTCCCGCGCCAGGGTCGGGTGGGCGCGGCCCGAAACCATCTCGAGCCTTCGACGCGGGATCAGCTCCACGGGCCAACGCTATCGTCCCGCCGTGCGGCGGGTCGGCGGTGGCGGAACTCACGGAGCCGGGCTGGGGGCGGGCGGGGGGAATCGTGGGACCCGGCGTCGTCAGCCCTCGGGCCCCGAGAGCACCGAGTACGGCACCACCACGTCGCCGGCCGCCACCTCGGCGCCCGGCTCGAGCACGCTGTAGGGACCCACCCGGGCCCCGTCGCCGATGGTCGCCCAGGTGCAGGTGCTCGCTTCGACCACCGCTCCCTGGCCCACGGTCGTTTCGGTGAGCACGCTGTTGGGGCCGATCTCGGAGCCGGCGCCCACGCGGCAGGCGCCCCGCAGGATCACCCCGGGCAGCAAGGAGACGTCGGCCTCGAGCTCCGCCTCGGCGTCCACGTAGGTGCGCTCGGGGTCCCACATGGTCACGCCACGCCGCATCCAGCGCTCGTTGATCCGGTCGCGCAACTCCGCCTCGGCGACCGCCAACTGCGCCCGGTCGTTGACGCCCGGCCGCCTCCATGGAGTCGGGCAGCACGAGCGAGCGCACGGGGTAGCCGGCGCTGCTCAGGACGGCGACGGCGTCGGTCAGGTAGTACTCGCCCTGCGCGTTGGCCGGGCTGAGCCGGCGCAGGGTCGGAGCCAGGATGCTGCGCCGGAAGCAGTAGATCGAGGTGTTGACCTCGTCGATGGCCCGCTCCTCCTCCGTGGCGTCGGCCTCCTCCACCACCCGGGTCACGTCGCCTTCCTTGCCGTGCACGACGCGGCCGTAGCCGGAGGGGTTCTCGACCACGGCCGTGAGCAGCGTGGCACCCGCGTCCTCGGTCCGGTGGGCGCGCACCAGTGCGGCGAGCGTCTGTGGCCGCAGGAGCGGTGTGTCCCCCGGGAGCACGACGACGTCCTCCAATTCGTCGTCGTCGTCCGGGAGGCCCGTCAGCCCGACGGCCAGGGCGTCACCGGTGCCCGACCGGGTGAGCTGCTCGACGAACTCGATCTCCATCGTCGGAGGTGCGTGCTGCACCAGGGTCTTGGTGACCCACTCGCCGCGGTGGCCGACGACGACGACCACCCGGCGGACGTCGATCTCCGCCATGGCGTCGAGGACGTGGAGGATCATGGGTCGCCCGCACAGCAGGTGCAGCGGCTTGGGGCGCTCGGATCGCATCCGCGTGCCCTCACCGGCGGCCAGGACGACGGCGGAAAGGCGGCGGCGTTCGGGCATCGCCGCATTCTTAGCCCGCCGGGCCGCCGGGCGTGCGTATGGGACACTGCTGGGGTGCCGGAGCGGATCCGCTACGACGAGTTCGGGCTGTTCCACGAGAACGCAGCCGAGTACGACCTCCCCTTCGACGGCCCCCCTGACGTGCGGCGGGTCGACGTGGAGGTGGCGCCCGGTCGGCGGGTCTCGAGCCTGCTCTGGGGCGCGGAGGTCGGCCCCCCCGAGCTGGTCCTCGTCCACGGCGGCGCCCAGAACGCGCACACCTGGGACACCGTCGCCCTGGCCCTCGGCCGGCCGCTCCTCGCCGTCGACCTGCCGGGCCACGGCCACTCCGACGGCGGGCCGGAGGGCGCGGTCTCGGCCGGCAGCAACGGCCGGGACCTGGCGGCCGTCGTGCGGGAGCTCGCGCCCGGCGCCCGCGGGGTCGTCGGGATGTCGCTCGGCGGCATGTCGTCCATCGCCCTCGCCGCCCACGCGCCCGAGCTGGTGCGCTCCCTCGTGCTGGTGGACATCACGCCGGGTGTCACCGCGGAGAAGGCGGCGCCGGTCACCAACTTCGTCAACGGACCGGCCAGCTTCGCCAGCTTCGACGAAATCCTCGCCCGAACCGTTGCGCACAACCCGGGCCGCAGCGAGTCGTCCTTGCGGCGCGGCATCCTGCACAACGCGGTGCAGTTGGAGGACGGCAGCTGGGTCTGGCGCTACGCGCGGTTCCGCACAGAACCTTCCGCCGCCCACCCCGAATTCGGGGACTGGTGGGAGGCGGTCTCGGCGCTCACCGTGCCGGTCCTGCTGGTGCGCGGCCTCGCCTGGTCCGTCGTCGACGACGCGGGACGTGGCCGAGCTGCTCCGGCGCCAGCCCGGCGCCCGGGTGGTCGGCGTCGAGGGGGCCGGCCACAGCATCCAGGGCGACCGTCCGCTCGAACTGGCCGCCATCTTGTCCGAGTTCTTCTACCCGGACGGATGATGGACAAGGACGTGTGGCTCTCGCGGCGTGCCCTGAAGTTGCACGCGGTGATCCTTCTCGTGGTCCCCGCCTTCATGGCGTTGTGCATCTGGCAGGTGCAGCGCGCCCTGGACGGCAACAGCCTCAGTTGGGCCTACGTGTTCGAGTGGCCGCTGTTCGCGGCGTACGCGGTCTACATGTGGTGGCGCTTCCTGCACGAGAAGCCCGACCCGTCCGAGCCGGTGACGAGCGAGAACGGCCACGCCCCCGCCGCGACGAGCTCGGGAGCCCCCGCGGCGGCGACGGCGCAGGAGGACGCGGAGCTGGCGGCCTACAACGACTACCTGGCCCGCCTGGCCGAACAGGACCGGGCGGCCGATCGCTGACCGGCGGGACGCTCCGGGGGGAGGGCTCGAACCTCCAACATCCGGCTCCAAAGGCCGACGTTCTGCCGATTGAACTACCCCGGACTGGGTGGAGCGTCTCAGCGAGAGGTTAGGCACGACGGCGGCGGCCGGCGCGCCGCGGCGGACGTTCACCGCGGAGTCGGCGGCGTAACCTCGCCTCCGTGCGCATCCTGGTGGTGGACGACGATCTCGCCGTCCGCCGGTCGATCGACCGCGCCCTGCGCCTCGAGGGCTACGAGGTGGTGACGGTCCCCTCGGGCGGCGAGGCGCTCGAGGAGCTGGCCCAGACGCCGCCCGATGCGCTGATCCTCGATCTGGGATTGCCCGACCTCGACGGCCTCACGGTCTGCCGACGCATGCGGATCGGCGGGTGACGACACCCCGGTCCTCATGCTCACGGCGCGCGACGCGATCGACGATCGCGTGCAGGGCCTCGACGCCGGGGCGGACGACTACCTCGTCAAGCCGTTCGCGCTGGCCGAACTCCTGGCGCGCCTGCGGGCCCTGCTGCGGCGCCGCTTCGAGGGCGAGGGGGGCCTGCTGCGCGTCGGCGACCTCACGCTGGACCTCTCGACCCGCGAGGGTCAGCGCGGGGAACGGGCCTTCACGCTCACGCGGATCGAATTCGACCTCTTGGAGATGTTCCTGCGCCACCCGCGCCAGGTGCTCACCCGCGACGTCCTGCTCAACCGGGTATGGGGTTTCGACTTCGACTCGGGGACCAACTCGCTCGCCGTCTACGTCGGGTACCTGCGCCGCAAGCTCGAGGAAGGGGGCGAGCCCCGCTGCATCCAGACCGTGCGCGGGGTGGGCTACGTGCTGCGGGACGCGTGACCTTCCGCACCCGGCTCGTGCTGGCGACCACGGTCGCCGTCGTCGTCGCCGTCCTCGCCGCCTCGAGCGCCGCCTTTCTCGTGTCGCGCAACACGCTGCTGCAAGCGGCCGACAACTCGCTCACCACCGCGGCGCAGAGGATCGTGGCGGGCCAGGAGATCGGCGCGACCACGGCGACCCTGGGTCAGGTGATCGACTCCACGGGCGCCGTCGTCTCCGGCGGCGGTCTCCCCGTCACCGGCGAAGTGCGCCTGGTCGCCGTCAACTTGGCGCCCACCTACTTCACCACCGTCACGGTGGACGGGAACCAGATGCGCGAGCTGGTCGAGCACCTCCCGGCCGGCACCCAGATCGACTCGGGCATCCTCTTCAACGGCGGCGCGTTGCAGATCGCCACGCTGTTCAACGCGAACGCGGAGCTCAAGACCCTGGCGGTCCTGCTCGGCGTCGTCGCGTTGATCGGCGTGCTCCTCGCGGTCATCTTCGGATGGCTGGTGGCGCGCACCGCCCTCGTCCCGCTGAACTCGCTCACCGACGCCGTCGAGGACGTCGCCGAGACGACCGACGTGTCGCGCCGGCTGTCCCCCGGCGGCTCCGACGAGCTGGGCCGGCTCCGGCGCACCTTCAACCGGCTGCTCGAAGCCCTCGAGTCGTCACGCCGTGCACAGAGCCAATTGGTGCTCGACGCGTCGCACGAGCTGCGCACCCCGCTCACCAGCCTGCGGACGAACCTCGAGGTGATCCGCCGGGTCGACGAGCTGAGCGCCGAAGATCGCTCGGTCCTCGTCGACGACGTCCTGGTCCAGCTCCAGGAGCTCACCGACCTGGTCGGCGACCTGGCCGAGCTGGCCCGGGGCGACCAGCAACCGGCCGCCCGCGAGCCGCTGCGCCTCGACCTGCTCGTGCGCGACGCCGTGAGCGTGCAGACGACCCACGGCCGGGCCAAGGACGTCACCTTCGACCTCACCGCCGAGCCCTGCTGGGTCGAGGGCCACCCCGCCCGGCTCGAGCGGGCCGTGGGCAATCTGCTCGACAACGCGCGCAAGTGGAGCCCGCCGGGCCAGACGGTGTCGGTCGAATGCCGGGAGGGCTCCGTCGTGGTGCACGACCGCGGCCCCGGCATCGCGGAGGCCGACCTGCCGCACATCTTCGACCGCTTCTACCGCTCCCCCGCCGCGCGCGGCCTGCCCGGCTCGGGCCTCGGGCTGGCGATCGTGGCGCAGGTCGCGAAGGCCGAGGGCGGGACCGTCGTCGCCGACAACGACCCCGCCGGCGGGGCCAGGATGTCACTGCGGTTGCCCACCGTGACCGGGCCCGAGGACGCGATCCCCGGCGACGACGGGCCTGCCTAGATTCTTCGATCCTTCTTATGGGATCCCCACCCCGACCCAAGGTCCCTTCCGCACACTTGGAAGTACCCGCCGGTGGGGAGTTTCCGCCACTCCGCCACCGGTGTCGCCGGCGGGGACGGATCCGCACCGTCCCTGCCGGCGCCTCCTCCTCTCAGTCCGCCGCGATGAGCTCGATCCGGTTGCCGAAGGGATCGTCCACGTAGGCGCCCTGCCCCGGAGCGCGGTCCGGATTCGGCCGCACGGCCACGCCGGCGGCCGCGCAGGCGGCCTCCAACGCCGCCAGGTCCTCGACGACGAAGGCGGGGTGGGCCTTGCGCGCCGGCCGGAAGTCCTCCTCCACGCCGAGGTGGACCGCCACGTCGGCGTGGCGGAACCAGCACCCGCCCCGGACCGCCAGCGGCGCCGGCTTCGGGACACGCGCCAGACCCAGCACGCCCGAATAGAAGGCCTCCGCCTCCGCTTCGTGGCCCGGCGGCATCGCCAGCTGCACGTGGTCCAGCCGCACGATCTCGAAGCCCATGGCTGTCTCCTCCGGCCTCCCCGATGCCCGCGCGACCTGGCAGTCGGGCACCGGGACCGCTAGCCTGCCGCACGACATGGGATCACTGATCAAGAAGCGTCGCAAGAGGATGCGCAAGAAGAAGCACAAGAAGATGCTGAAGGCCACCCGCTGGCAACGCCGAGCGGGCAAGTAGCGCCTCCCCAGCCGGTCAGTCCCCCTCAGTCCCCTTCCCACCCCGCCGGGACGGTGCGCACGCGCACCAGGCGGGCCGTCTCCCCCTTGAGCGCCAGCTCCGGCGCGTCCTCCGTGCCGGCCCCGGGCGGTCCCCCCTCGACGAACCACGTGGAGCCGCTCCCGGCCAGGCGGGGCTCGTCGCCCGCCAGGTCCCCGAGCGCGTCGCGCCAACGGGCCAGCCTGGGCTCGGTGGCCATGGCGGCCGCCGACCAGCTCGTTGGGCCCGCCGTGGCTCGGCTCGGCGTCCCAGGCCCGGTAGACGGCGGCGGTGTCGACGCCGAACGGGGGCAGCAACAACAAATAGTCACGGTGCTCGAACTCGAGCGGGCTGACCAGCTCGCCGATGCCGCCGACCCGGGCCCGGCCCCCCACGAGGCAAAAGGGGACGTCCGCCCCGAGCCCGGCCGCCCCCGCGACGTCGGCGGCGCCCGCCCAACGCAGGACCGCCGCCGCGTCCGCCGAGCCGCCCCCGAGCCCGGCCCCGACCGGGATGCGCTTGCGCAGCCGGACCGCGGCCCGGCGCCCGCAGGCCTCGAGCGCGCGGCCGATCAGGTTGGCGGAGAGCGGGGGGAGCCCCGCCGCCCGGGTCCACGGCTCGGCCTCGACGCTCAGGCCGGTGCCCCCTTCGTCGAGGACGAGCTCGTCGGCCAGGCTGAGCGTCACCATCTCGGCCTCCAGCTCGTGGTAGCCGTCGGGCCGCACGCCGGTCACGCGCAGCGACACCGTGAGCTTGGCCGGCGCGTAGCATCCTCACCACGCCGCCAGCCTGCCCCAGGCCGCCACGTCGAGCTCCTCGGCCCGGGCCTCCGGCCGGACGCCGGCGCGGGCGAACGCGTCCGGCTCGACCACACCCGCCAGGGAGCGACGCAGCATCTTGCGCCGCTGCGCGAAGCCGGCCCGCACCACGGCGTCGAGCCGCTCGTAGGTGACGAGCGCCGGGTCCACGGCGGGAGCCGGGCGCCGCACGAGCCGCACGAGCACCGACTCCACCCGCGGGCGCGGGATGAACACCGACGCCGGCACCCGCCCGACGACCTCGGCCCGCGCGAAGTACGCGATCCGGACCGACACCGACCCGTAGCCGGGCTGACCGGCCGCAGCGGCCATCCGCTCACCCACCTCGCGCTGCACCATCACCAGCTGGCGCGTGACCGCGGGCACGTCGGTCAGCGTGCGCATGACGAGCGGCGTGGCCACGTTGTAGGGCAGGTTGGCCACCAGGCTCCACGGGCCGTCCGCTCGCTCGCCGAGCAGCGCGGCGAGGTCGAGGGTCAGGGCGTCGCCCTCCACCACCTCGGCGCCGACCGGCTCGACCACCGAGCGCAGGACCGGGACCACGTGGCGATCCGTCTCCACCGCCACCACCTGGGCCCCCGTCTCGGCCAGGGCCAGGGTGAGTGAGCCCAGCCCGGCGCCGATCTCGAGCACCCGGTCGCCCGGCGAGAGGCCGGCCAGCCGGGCGATCCGGCGCACGGTGTTGGGGTCGGCCACGAAGTTCTGGCCCAGGGCACGGCTCGGCCGCAATCCGTGCGCCGACAGCAGCTGGGCGATGTCGGCGCCGGAGAGGGTCACCAGGAGATTGTGACTTGCACCACTCCCTGACTCATGTCGGCGATCTGTGAGAAGCCCTCGGGCGAGAGGTCCACCACCCGGGGGTAGGCCGAATCCTCACGGTCGTCGACCGTGCACACGGTGGACGCGCCCGTTGCGTTGTTGACGACGGTCAGCACCGTGCCGAACGGCAAGCGTCGTGCTGGCGCACATGCCGGCCGGTGCCTCCGAGTACCAGGTGGCCTCACCCACCTCGTGGTTGGTTGCCGCCGGTCGTGCCGTCGTGGTCGTCGTCGGCGGCACCGTGGTCGTCGTCACCGGCCTGGGCGCGGTCGTCGTCGTCACGGGTGCCGGCACCGTCGTCGTGGTCACGGGCGCGCTCGTCGTGGTCGTCGACCCCGGCGCCTGGTAGGCAACGAGGTGCGACGGCAACTTGACCGCGTCGAGATGCGACGCCGGGTACACCACCGACTTGTGCGATGGGTGCACGTCACGCGCCGCGGCCTCAGACCGCGACGCGTGCGCCGCATTGCTATGCAACAGCAGGAGAGGCGCGACGAAGAGCGCGCCGCAAATGACTGCAGCAACGCCGAGGCGCCTCCCCCCAGTGCTCTGGTTCCGCAGGGCTCCACCCTTCTCCGGGGACACAGTGCACCCGCGCCGACACACGGGTGGCGAGGGGTTTTGAAGAAGTTAGATAACCAATCGCCGGCTGTGCAAACCAGAAAAGTCGAAGAAATTTTTGGCTCTTATTTCCGCAGGTCACATGGCGTTCCGCACGCGATATTTTCGGTGAACTCCCTGCTCAGATCGCCTTTTTGCCCAAATTCAAGCCTAAAATTCCTGGTCAGAAGGTTCTCGTATTACACACAGGAACAGGAGAATTAGCTGCCTGTGGAAAACACCATGGCTGTGGACAGCGCGGTGCGCTCTCTGATCTCGTCGACCGCGCACCCCTTGACGGCGGCGATGGCTTCGCCGACCAGCGAGACGTACGACGGCTCGTTGGTCCGACCCCGATGCGGCACCGGCGCGAGGAACGGGCTGTCCGTTTCGACCAGCATCCGCTCCAGCGGGCACCGAGCCGCGGCGGCGCGCACATCGGCGGCGTTCTTGAAGGTGACGATGCCGCTGAACGAGACGTACATGCCGGCGCGCAAGCAACGGTCCACTTCGTCCGGGCCTCCGGTGAAGCAGTGCAACACCGTGCGCGCGGGAACGCCCTCGGCCTCCAGCACGTCGAAGAGGTCGTCCCAGGCATCGCGCGCATGGATGACCAACGCGAGGTCGTGCGACTGCGCCAGCGCGATCTGCGCGGCGAACGCGGCGCGCTGGGCGTCGCGCGGTGAGTGCTCGTAGTAGTAGTCCAAGCCGCACTCTCCCACCGCGACCAGCGCGTCGTCCCCTTCGCCGCACCGCGCGCGCCAAGAGCGCGGCCACCGCGTCGACACCCTCGCTGGCCTCGTGCGGATGGAGGCCGACCGTGGCCCACGCCCGCGGCGGTCCGCCGCGCCGCGCCGTGGCCCGCGCCAGTGCGAGCGCCTGCTCCGAGGTCGCCGCGCCCGTCCCGACGCAGATCAGCCGGTCCACCCCGGCCTCGGCGGCCCGGGCCAGCACCGGCTCGGCGTCGGCCGGCCCGGACCCGCCCGATTCGCCCCCGACCAGGTATTCCTCCTGCACATGGCAGTGCGAGTCGAACCAGCCCCCCACGTCAGGCCTTGCGCCGCGGGAACAACGGGTCGCCCTTGACGACGGCGACACCCCCCGCGTAGCCACCCCACGACGCCGCCCCCGGCAGGCTGGCCCGGCCGGGGTCGCCCTCCAGGCCGATCCGCCGCCACACCTCGGCCGCCGTCGACGGCATCGCCGGCGCGACGAGGATGGCGACGATGCGCAGCACCTCGAGGGCGTCGCCCAGGACCGCCTCGACGGCCGGACCGGGATCCATCTTCCACGGCTCGGCCGCCTCGAGCTCGGCGTTGGCGGCGCCGATGAGCCGCCACGTCTCCTCCAGTGCCTCGTGCGGCGCCCAACGGGCCCAGGCCGCCGTCGCCGCCCCGAGCACCGCCGACGCGACCGCGCCCAGTTCGCTGGCCGGGTTGCAGGCAGGCCCCACGCCGCCGCACTTCGAGTGCACGACGGTCGTGACCCGCGAGACGAGGTTGCCCAGGTTGTTCGCCAGGTCCGCGTTGTACCGCGCCACGATGCCCTCGTAGGAGAAGTCACCGTCGCTGCCCAGCGGGACGTCGCGCAGGAGGTGGTAGCGCAGCGCGTCCACCCCGAAGTCCGCCGCCAGGGCGAGCGGCGAGACATCGGTGATGCTGAGCGGCGTGGCGTCGTCTCCCGAGCCGGCCACGCCCGACGCGATCATCGTCTTGCCCAGCTTCTGCCCGCCCATCAGGAGGAAGCCGTGCACGAAGATCTCTGCGGGTGGCTCGATGCCCGCGGCCATGCACATGGCCGGCCACCACACGCAGTGGAACTTCAAGATGTCCTTGCCGATGAGATGGTGCGCCGCGCCCCAGCGCGCGGCGAACGTGGCCTCGTCGGCGCCGAAGCCGGCCACGGTGAGGTAGTTGATGAGCGCGTCGTACCACACGTAGAAGACGTGGCCGCTGTCCCACGGCACCGGCACGCCCCAGGAGAACGAGGTCCGGGTGATGGAGACGTCGCGCAGGCCGCCCCGGATGAACCCGAGGGCCTCGTTCCGTTTGGAGACCGGCCGGACGAAGTCGGTGTGCGCGTCGTAGTACTCGAGCAGGCGTTGCTCGAACGCGCTCAGCTTGAAGAAGTAATTGTCCTCCTGCATCTCGATCACCGGGCGCCCGTGGATGGGGCACTTGCCGTCGACGAGCTGGTCCTCGGTGTAGTAGTCCTCACACGACACGCAGTACAGACCCGTGTACTGGCCGAGCTCGATGAACCCGTTGTCGTAGATCCGCTGCAGGAACTCCTGCACGACCTTGTAGTGCCGGGGCTCCGTCGTCCGGATGAAGTCGTCGTAGGACAGGTTGAGCGCCCGCCAGGTCTCGACGAATCGCTCCGACGTGCGATCCGTCCATTCCTTGGGCGTCATGCCGTTGGCCTCGGCCGCTTCGACGATCTTCGCCCCGTGCTCGTCCGTGCCGGTCATGAACCAGACGTCGTCCCCCAGCAGGCGGTGCCAACGCGCCAGCGCGTCGGCGTTCACCGTCGTGTACGCCGTCCCGACGTGCGGCGCGTCGTTCACGTAGTAGATCGGCGTGGTCAGGTAGTAGGGCGGCACCGCCGGTAGCGTACCGGCGCGCCCAGCCGGCGCCTGACGTCAGCGGGCGGCGCCGTCGCCGTCGCGGATTCGCAGCGCCGCCTCGTACGCGCGCCGCTTCGGCACGCCGAGGCTGGCGGCGACGCGATCGGCCACCTGACGCGGCCCGGCCCCGGGGTCGCTGTCCAGCTCCGCCCGCACCGCATCCTCCACGTCGCCTTCTTCGGCCGGCGCGCCCGGCGGGGCGCCGCCGACGACCACGACGACCTCCCCGCGCCGCGGTTCGGCCGAGAACGACTCGGCCGCCCCCGCCAGGGTGCCCCGCCACACCTCCTCGTGGACCTTCGTCAGTTCGCGCACGACGGCCACCGGGCGCTCGGGGTCCACGACGGCGAGCTCCGCCAGGGTGCCGGCCACCCGCCCGGGCGCCTCGAGCACGACGCTCGTGCGCTCGTCGGCCATCAGCGCGGCGACGCGGCGCCGGCGCTCGGCGCCTTTGCGCGGCAGGAAACCCTCGACGCAGAAGCGGTCGGTCGGCAGCCCGCTCACGACCAGCGCGGCGATCACCGACGAGGCACCCGGCACGGTGGTGACCGTCTCGCCCGCCGCCGCGAGTTGGGCGGCCAGCCAGGCGCCCGGGTCCGAGATGCCGGGCGTGCCGGCGTCGCTGACCACCGCCACCGTGCCGCCGTCCGCCACGCACGCCGCGACGCGTGCGAGCCGCTCCGTCTCGTTGTGGCCGTGCAGCGAGAGCAGGCGGTTGCCACCGCGGATCCCGCACGCCGTGAGCAGCGCCCGCGTGCGGCGCGTGTCCTCGCAGCAGATCAGGTCGGCCTGCGCCAGGACGGACTGCGCCCGCGGCGAGAGGTCGCCCAGGTTCCCGATCGGCGTCGCCACGAGGACGAGCTCCCCGCGCCCGGCGGCGCTCACTGCTGGCCGCCCGGGGCGCGCGACATGCTCACTCGGCCTCGCGCACCTCGAGCTGGTCCCCGACCCGCACGCCCCAGCGCTCGAGCGAGCCCGCCTCGGCCTGGACCACGCTGCGGGCGGCGGGCCCCCCGAGCGCCATGCGCCAGGGCTTGAGCCGCGTCACCCGCAGGACGGTCAGGTCGGACGACAGGAAGGCGACGTCGATCGGGAACCCCACGCCGAGGGTGTGCACGGCCCGGGTGCTGTCGAGATGCAGCGCCCCTTCGCACCCGGAGCGGCCGCGTAGGCCGTGGCGCCGTTCGGCGGAGGAGTCCGCCATATCCAATGCGCACAGGACGTCCCCGTCACGCAGCAGCCAGCCGGACCGCACGTTCGGGAGGCTACCGGATCGCCCCTGTTCCTCCGGCTAGCATCTCCCCCTTATGTCGAAAAGAACCGTCAAGCGCAAGCTCCGGACGAAGAAGAAGGCCAACCACGGCAAGAAGCCGAACTGCGGCCGCGGCTGACACGCACCGGGCCTCAGCGTCCGGCCCAGGCCACTCCCCGCGCCGCCAGCACGCGGCACAGCGTGGTCGGCACGTCCGAGATGATCCCGTCGACACCCAGGTCGACCAGGCGCTCCATCGATTCGGTGTCGTTCACGGTCCACACATGGACCGCCTTGCCGGCCGCGTGGGCGGCCACCACGAACCGCTCGTCCACCACGACCAGGTCACCCTGGCGCTCGGGCACCTGGTAGGCGACGGCCGGGATGTCCGGCATCCGCTCGCCTTCTTGCACCGCCCGCCAGGCGTCGGCCGTGGCGATCGTGCCGGCGGAGGTGGGGATGTGCGGCGCGGCCCCCCGGAAGGCGTCCGTCGCCGGGTCGAGGAACGACGCCACGATCACGTCGTCGGTGCGCTCGTACTCGGCCAGGAGGCGCGCCAGCGCCTCCTCGTAGGGCGCCACCACCGGCGCCGTCTGCTTGATGTCGAGGTTCAGCACCACGCCCGGGAACCGCTCGAGGACCTCGCGCAACGTGGCGATGCCGAAGGCGGGATCCCCCGGCGCCCGACCGCGGAACGGGTACTCGTCGGCCGGCCGTCCCGGCGTGACGTCGGCCCCGGGGATCCACCAGTACGAGAAGTCCATCTCGCGCAGCTGGGCCAACGTGAAGGAGGCGATGGTGCCGGTCCCGGCGGTCGTGCGGTCCACCGTGGCGTCGTGGCACACGACCAGCTCACCGTCGGCCGTGGCGTGGACGTCGAGCTCGATCGCCGTCGCCCCTGCCGCCAGCGTGTGCGCGATCGCATGCAGCGTCGACGACGGCGACTCCCACGCACCCCCCTGGTGGGCGTAGGCGATCACCCGGCGCTCCAACCACACGGACCCCTCGCTCACCGGCCCGACGGTAACAGCCGACGTGCCCGATCCGGGGCGCCTCGGCGGGGGGCGAGGTCGGGCCCCGCGCCACGCCGCCTATCCTCGTCCGGCGTGCTCGACCACCTGCTCGTCGACGTCATCGGCACCATGCGCGCCTCCTTCGACCGCGCGCTGCTCCAGCGCCAGGCCGTCGAGGAGCGCTTCCAGGTCGACGTCTTCCTGGGCGATGTCTCCTGGGAGACCTCCTACAGCCTGCCGGGCGAGGAGCAACCGCCCCGGGTGCGGGCCGACGTCTCGGTCGACTGGCCCACCTGGAGCCAGACGGCGTACCGCAGCTGGTCGATCGGCGAGCCGCCCGACGAGATGCCCGAGGTCGTCATCGAGGTGGCGCTGCGGGTCCAGCGCATGGCGGAGGCCCCCGATACCGAGAAGGTGATGGCCGCGCTGCCGCCGACCGGCCCCGTCGGGGGCCCGATCGACCTGGTGCGCACGGCCACCACCATCGAGCAGGTGCGCCCCGACGCCACGTCCGGCGGCGACGGAGGCCCGGCGGCACGCGCTGGGCCGCCGAGGCCACCTACGAGGGCTCGGTCCGCTTCACCGAACAACAGCTCGACGAGCCCGTGACGATCGCGTCCGTCTTCGACGGCCTCACCCGCTGGATCGCCTCGACGCTGATCACCCTGGCCGACCTGCCCTTCACGTTCCTGCCGCCCGGGGAGGACGACGACTGAGGCGTCCGTCCCCCCGCCGCGCCCTCGTCCCCGTCCTCGTCACCCTCGGCGTCCTCGCGGCCGCCTGCGGGTCGTCCGCGCCCGCCGCGCCGCCGGCCAACGACGGCCTCGTGATCAACCGGCCCACGCCCCAACACGTGCAGCTGCAGAACCAGCAGGGCCGGCCGGTCTCGCTGGCGTCGCTGCGCGGCAAGGTCGTCGTGCTGGCGCCGTTCCTCTCGCTCTGCCAGGACGAGTGCCCGCTGATCACCGCCGCCTACACCTCGCTCCAGCACGACGTGCGCGCCGCCGGCCTCTCCGGTCGCGTCGCCTTCGTGGAGGCGACCGTCGACCCCGGTCGCGACAGCGTCGCCCGCCTCGCCGCGTACGAGAAGGAGTTCGGCGCCGACTGGGACCTGTGGACGGGCACCCCGGCCCAGATCGCCGCGTTCTGGAAGCCGTTCGGCGTCAGCTACCAGACCGTCCCCGAGGAGCAGCCGGCCAAGACCGACTGGTGGACGGGCCAGCCGCTGACCTACGACGTGGACCACACCGACGGGTACATCCTGATCGACGCCGCCGGCCGCGAACGTTTCGTCAACGCCAGTGCGCCGGACCTCCCGAGCCTCTCGCCCAAGCTCAAGGCGCTGCTCGACGCCGGCGGGCTCAACGACCTGGCGCACCCCCAGCCGACCAACTGGACGGTCGCCAATGCGCTCGCCGCCATCAGCTGGGTGCTCGGCACGAACGTCCCCGCCGCGTCGTGATCGTCACGCGGCGCCGGCTGCGCCACGCCGCCTTCGTCGTCCCGGCAGTCCTGCTCCTTCCCACCCTGGGCTTCGCCGCCTGCGGCGGTGGCGGCGACGTGACCACGCTGTCCGGCCCCGCCCACGACCGACGCCTCCCTCACGCTGACCCTCCAGGACTCCCCGGTCGGGCCGATCCTCGCCACCGGGGGCGGCGCCGTCCTCTACGACTTCGTCCCCGACACCCCGACGCACAGCGCCTGCCTCAACGACGGCTGCGTCTTCCAGTGGCCGCCGCTCGTCGTCCGCGGGCCCGTGCGCACCGGCAAGGGTCTCGACGCCGTCACTCGTCGGCACGCTCACCCGGCCCGACGGCTCGACCCAGGTGTCCTACGGGGGGCATCCGCTCTACACCTACAACCTCGACGTGACGCCGGGCATGGTGACGGGCCAGGCCATCGACCAGGACGGCGGGCCGTGGTACGTGATCAACGCCGAGGGCAAGGAGATCACCAAGGCGTTCTCGGTGCAGAGCCCGAACCAGAACGGCTGAGGCCGCCTCGCCGTCGGCCGCGCTCAGGTGTTGAAGCGGAACTCCACCACGTCGCCGTCGCGCATCACGTAGTCCTTCCCCTCGATGCGGGCCTTGCCGGCGGTGCGCGCCGCGGCCACCGACCCGGCGGCGAGCAGGTCGTCGAAGCCGATCACCTCCGCCTTGATGAAGCCGCGCTCGAAGTCGGTGTGGATCACGCCGGCCGCCTTGGGTGCGGTGTCGCCCGCGTGGATGGTCCAGGCCCGGGCCTCCTTGGGCCCGGCGGTGAGGAACGTCTGGAGCCCCAGCGTGTCGAAGCCGACGTGCACGAGCTGCTCCAGCCCCGATTCCTCCTGGCCGTAGCTGCGCAACAGCTCCTTGGCGTCCTCGAGATCGAGGCCGGCCACCTCGGCCTCGATCTGGGCGCACAGCACGACGGCCGGGGCCGGACGCACCCGGGCGGCCAGCTCTTCGGCCAGTGCCGCATCCCCCAGCGCGCTCTCGTCGACGTTGAAGACGTAGATGAAGGGCTTCGCCGTCAGGAGGTGCAGCTCACGCAGGAGGGCGACGTCCAGCTCGCCCGCCGCGGCGGCGCTCGAGATCGTCCGACCCTCGCCCAGGACCCGACCCGCCACGGCGACCCCCTCGGCCACCGGTTTGAGCGACGGGGTGGCGCGGGCCTCCTTCTCCAGCCGGGGCAGCCGGTTCTCGACGGTCTGGAGGTCGGCGAGGATCAGCTCGGTGTTGACCGTCTCGATGTCGCCCGCCGGGTCGACCCGCGCGTCGACATGCACGACGTCGTCGTCGTGGAACGCGCGCACCACCTGACAGATCGCGTCCGTCTCGCGGATGGCGGCCAGGAACTGGTTGCCCAGTCCCTCCCCCTGCGACGCCCCGCGCACCAGCCCGGCGATGTCCACGAACGTCACCGTGGCCGGGACCACCGGCGCACCCTCGTACAGCGCGGCGAGCCGTTGCAGACGCGGGTCGGGCACCGCCACGACACCGACGTTCGGCTCGATGGTGGCGAACGGGTAGTTCGCCGCCAGCACGTCGTTCTGGGTCAAGGCGTTGAAGAGGGTCGACTTGCCGACGTTCGGCAACCCGACGATGCCGATCGACAGGCTCACGCGCCGCTCACCCGGTGAGGAGTCCGGCGCCCTTGGCGAGCGCCTTGAGATCGGCCTCGGGGCGAGCTCCGGTGTGGGAGATCACCTCCGCCGCGCACAGCCCGCCGAGTCGCGTGCTCTGCTCCGGTCCCATGCCGTGGGTCAGGCCGAACAGGAAGCCGGCGGCGAAGAGATCGCCCGCCCCGGTCGTGTCGACGACGCGCTCCACCGCCGCCGCCGGCACCTCGACGGGGCCCTGTGCGGTCAGCACGACCGCACCCTGGGCGCCGCGGGTCATCACCACCAGCAGCCCCGTTTCCTCCGCGGCGCCGAGGGCGGCGTCGGCGGAGTCGCGCCCGAAGAGCATGGTGACCTCCTCCTCGTTGCCGAGCAGGATGTCCACGTCGTCGAGCAGCAACTCGAGGAACTCGCGCTGGTGCCGGCTCACGCAAAAGGGGTCCGACAGGGACAGCGCGACCGAGCCGTTGTGCGTGTGGGCCGTTGCGGCGGCGTGGCGCATCGCCTCCTTGGCGGCCGGCACGTCCCAGAGGTAGCCCTCGAGCAGCACGATGGACGCCCGTGCGACGAACTCCTCGGGCACGCCGGCCGGCGTCATGGTCGACGCGGCGCCGAGGTAGGTGCCCATCGTGCGGTCGGCGTCGTCGGAGATGAGGACGACACACCGCCCGGTGCCGAGGCCGTCTCCCGCGGCCGTCTCGCTGTAGTGCGGCTCGAACTCGACGCCGGCGGCGCGCAGGTTCTCGCGCGTAGGTCACGCCGACCTCGTCGTCGGCCACGGTCCCCACGAAACCGGCGGTGCCGCCCAATTCGGCGATCCCGGCCGTCGTGTTGGCCACCGAGCCTCCCGACACGAAGCGGGGCGCCGCCATCAGCGCCTGCAATTCCGTCGCTTTTTCCAGGTCGATCAGCGTCATCGACCCCTTGGCCAGTCCGGATCGGGCCAGTTGCTCGCCGCTGCGCCAGCTCGATCACGTCGAGCAGCGGCGACCCGATCGCCACCACGTCGAGATCCCCCGTGCCGCCATCACCTGGCACGGGGGATGGAGCGGATCCGTCGTCGGTCGTCTCTGGTGCGGGCACGGAGCGAGAACCTACTCGGAGCGTGGCAGGTAGCCTTCCCCGGATGCACCCACCCACCGCGACGACGGCGGACGGCACGGAAAACGCGGCGTTCCGCCTGCCCCGCACGGTCGAGCCCGAGACCTATCGCATCGAGATCGAACCCGACATCGCCTTGGCCACCTTCTCGGGCACGCTGGCCATCGACGCCATCATCCACGAACCGATCCGGGAGATCGTGCTCAACGCGGCAGAGCTCGCGGTCAGCGATTTCGAGGTCCGAGCCTCCGACGGCACCACCATCTCGTGCACCGTGACCTTCAACGACGAGCTCGAATGGGTCACGTTCAGCGCCCCGTCGGAACTGCCGCCCGGCCCGTGCACGCTGAGCTGTCGCTTCACCGGCACCCTCAACGACAAGCTGCGCGGCTTCTACCGCTCCACCTACACCGGACCCGACGGCGAGACCCAGACGATCGCCACCACCCAGTTCGAGTCGGTCGACGCCCGGCGCTGCTTCCCCTGTTTCGACGAGCCGGATCGCAAGGCCGTCTTCGACGTCGCCCTCATTGTGGACCAGGACCTCGACGCCATCTCGAACTCCCCCGTCGTCGCGGTCGAGCCGGTCGGCGACGAAGCGCCGGATCCGGTTCTCGCCCACCATGAAGATGTCGACGTATCTGGTGGCGTTCGTCGTGGGCAAGCTCGAGACCACCGAGACGGTCGACGTCGACGGCGTCCCGCTCCGGGTGGTGTGCACGCCCGGCAAGGCCGATCTGGGCCAGTACGCCCTCGAGGTCGGGGCGTTCGCGCTGCGCTTCTTCACCGACTACTTCAACATCCCGTATCCGGGTGAGAAGGTGGACCTCGTTGCCATCCCCGACTTCGCCGCCGGAGCGATGGAGAACCTCGGCTGCATCACGTTCCGCGACACCGCGCTCCTGGTGAACCCGGCCGAGGCGGCGCGGGCCGAGCTCGAGCGCGTGGCGGACGTCATCTCGCACGAGCTCGCCCACATGTGGTTCGGCGACCTGGTGACGATGGGCTGGTGGGAGGGCATCTGGCTCAACGAGGCCTTCGCCACCTTCATGGAGATGCTCTGCGTCGACGCCTTCCGGCCTGCCTGGGACCGCTGGGTGGGGTTCGCCCCCTCGCGCGAGGCGGCCCTGGCCGTCGACGGGGTCCACTCCACCCGCCCGATCGAGTACCCCGTCGGCCCGCCCAAGGAGGCCGAGGGCATGTTCGACCTCCTGACCTACGAGAAGGGCTGCGGTGTGCTCCGCATGCTCGAACAGCACATCGGCGCCGAGGTCTTCCGGGACGGGGTGCGCACCTACCTGAAGGCGCACGCCTACGCGGAACACGGTCACGGCCGACCTGTGGGACGCGCTCGAGGACGCGAGCGGAGCGCCCGGTGCGCGACGTCATGGACACGTTCATTCTCCAGGGCGGTCATCCGCTCGTGACGCTCGAGGGCGACGAGCTGCGCCAGCAGCCCTTCTCTTACGGACCTGTTCCGCCCGGTACCGAGTCGGCCATCGGCACGCGGTGGAACGTGCCGGTGGCAGTGCGTGCCCTGCCCGACGACGGCCGCAACGGCGCGCCGGTGCGACGCCTCGTGCTCGAAACGGAACCGGCGCCCGTCCCAGAAGTCGGAGAGGGCCGCGTGGTGGTCAACGCCGATGGCTGGGGCGTGTTCCGCGTGGGGTACGCGACCGAACACCGACTGGCCCTGGCCGAACACCTCCTCGCGCTCACGCCGCTCGAACGGGCCAACCTGCTCGGCGACAGCTGGGCCACCACCTTGGCCGGGCACACCCGCCTCGAGGAGTTCCTGCGCGTGGCGGCGCAGCTGGGCGTCGAGACCGACCCGGCACCGTGGTCACCCGTCGCCAGCGCGCTCGTGCTGTGCAACCGAATTGTGCGTGCGGAGGACCGCGCCGCACTCCAAGCTCGGTGTGGACGCGCTCGTCGGCCCACTCCACCAACGACTCGGCTTCGAGGCCAACCCGGGCGAAGGCGAGCGCACCCCTACCCTGCGGGCCCTGGCCATCAACGTGCTCGGGACGGTCGGGGCGGACCAGGCCGTACGCGCCGAGGCGGCGCGGCGGTTCGACGCCTCGCCGATTGCCGGCGGGTCGACGGCCGATTCCGCCCGACATCGAGACGGCGGTCCTCTCCGTCGTGGCGCAGCTGCTGCGGCCGGGGGACTACGACACCGTGCTGGCGCGCTACCGATCGGCGACGACGCCACAAGAGGAGATGCGATCCCTCGGTGCCCTCGCCGCGTTCCCCGACGTCGAGCTGTGCCTCCGCACGTTCGACCTGGCCCTGACCGAGGTCCGGAGCCAGAACGGCTTCGCCGTCCTCGGCGCGCTGCTGGCCAACCCGGTCGGCTGCCAGGCCGTCTGGACGCGCCTCACCGAGAAGTGGGACCAGATCCTCGAGCGGTTCCCGAAGAACGCACCGGTGCGCATCCTCGAGTCGCTGCCGGCGCTGTGCGCCGACTCCGACTTCGCCGAGGGCGCCGTGGCGTTCCTCGCCGACCACCCCATGGCGATGGGCCCGCGTCGCGTCGCGCAGTCGATCGAACGGCTCCAGGTCAACATCGCCTTCGCGGCCAGAGAGCGGGGCGAGATGGCCCACGCCTTCGCGGCCGCGACCTGAGCCTCGTGGACGCACCCGGAACCTCCGCCCGCGAGGCCGCATCCGCCCGCATCGAGACCCTCCTCGAGACCGCACGGCGCGCCCGCGGCTTCATGCCCGACGACGAAGGTCACGCCCTGTTCGAGGCGGCGCTGCGGGCCGGCCAGGCGGACGTCCCGGCCGCGAAGCCCGCGACCTTCGTCGAGATCGGCGCCTGGTGCGGCAAGTCGACCGTCTATCTCGGCGCGGCGGCCGAGGCGACCGCAGCCGTGCTGCTGTCCGTGGACCATCACCGCGGGTCAGAGGAGAACCAACCGGGCTGGGAGTACCACGAGGCCGACCTCGTGGACCCCGACGCCGGGCGCATCGACACCTTGTTGCATTGGCGCCGCACGATCTCCTCGGCGGGGCTCGAGGCGTCCGTCGTGGGCATCGTGGGTGACTCACCCACGGTGGCGTCGCGCTGGGACCGACCGCTGGCGTTCTGTTTCATCGACGGCGGCCACGGCGAGGAGCCGGCCTGGGCGGACTACCGCGGCTGGTCGCCGCACGTGGCCGTGGGGGGCTGGCTGGCCATCCACGACGTCTTCCCGAACCCGGCCGACGGCGGGCGCCCGCCCTATGAGCTCTTCTGCGCTGCGCTCGAGTCGGGCGAGTTCGTCGAGGAGACCGCCTGCGGCAGCCTGCGCGTCCTGCGCCGCGTCGCGCCGGCGCCGCGCTGAACCAGCCTCGGAGGTCGGCGTCGGCCCGTCGGGCGCCGCCCGTTCAGTTCCGGGGGGAGCGCTCCGAGAATTCCAAGACGGTGCAGCCCTCGGCGGCGTCGCCGCAGTGCGGTTCGGCCAGGTCGAGCGCAGCCGGCAGGCACTCGCCCCGGAAGAGGCCGGCGGCAGGCGTCGTGTCGGACAGCGCATCGGCGGCCAGGACCATGGCCGCGAAGGTGTACGTCGTGCGCTCGTGCTTGGGGAACGTCTCCTCTTCGGGGTAGACCATCCCGGTCCAATACGAGCCGTCGGGCAGCCGGAGGTTCTGTCCGGCGGTGAACAGCTCACGGGCGTGGTGGTCGAAGCCCAGGGCGTCGAGGGCCAGCACGCATTCGGCCGTCTCGGCCGCGGTCACCCAGTCCCCGGTCGACACGCAGCGCACGCCGAGGCCCTCCATGACGAAGGTGGACCAACCCTCGGCGAGACGTCGCCGTCCCGCCTCGCCCTCCAGCGCGCCCGAGAGCATGGGGTAGTACCAGTCCATCGCGAACTCCACCTTCGGCGCGAAGGCACCGGGGTGGTGCGCCACCGCGTGGCCGAGGCGGCCGGCCGCCAGCTCCCAGTCGGGACGGTCCTTGGCCAGGCACTCGGCGACGGCGACGGCGCAGCGCAGCGAGTGGTAGATCGACGACGAACCCGTGAGGAGCGCGTAGCCCTCGGGCCGGCCGGTCGAGTCGAGCGACCACCGCACCGAGCCGTCGGGCTGCTGCCAGCGCAGGATGAAGTCGATGCCGCCCTCGATCGCGGGCCACAGCTCGCCCAGGAACTCGACGTCACCCGTGATCAGGTGGTGGTGCCACGCGCCGGCGGCGAGGTACGCGCAGACGTTGGTGTCGAGCCGCGGCGTCCTTCACCGCGTCGCGCCGGTAGTAGTTGAACCAGCTCCCGTCGGGCAGCTGGCGCTCGACCAGCCAGCGGTAGGCGGCCATGGCCTCGTCGACCAGGCCGCACACGGTCAGCGCCATGGCCGCTTCGACGTGGTTCCACGGATCGCAGTGGCCGTCCTCGAACCACGGGATCATGCCGTCGTGGCGCTGGACCTCGGCGATGGCGTGGGCCGTCGCCAGGACGTCGGAGCTGGAGAGGATGCCGGGCACCTCGGGGAACGGTGACGTGGGCGGAGCGGATCTCCTCGGTCGTCACGCCGCCGCCCCCTGGGTCGGCGTCGTCGGCCCGCGCCGTCCCGGGACGCCACGCGGCAGGTTCGGGCGCGCGTCGGGCAGACCCGCCACCGTGACCGCGGGCTTGGAGAGGTAGAGGACGAGGCTCTTGCCGATCAGCGGGCTGAGGACCCGGTCGGCCGTGCGCGTCACGACCGGTCCTTTGACGATGTCCCACACCAGCACCTTGTGGTACGCGGCCACCGCCGGATGCGCAGTCGTTGGACGGGCCGACGAGGCAGCGCAGCCACCAGTAGGGCGAATGCAGGCCGTGGGCGTGGTGGTGGCCGGTGGGCACGAGGCCGGTGGAGCCGAGGCGGCGCTCGAGCGTGGAACGCCGGTAGATGCGGACGTGGCCGCCGGGCGTGTCGTGGTACTCGTCGGAGAGGGCCCAGTTGACCGCCTCGGGCATGCAGCGCGGCACGGTCACCGCCATGGCGCCGCCGGGCTTGAGGACGCGGGCCAGCTCGCCGCATGGCCGCGACGTCATCGGGGATGTGCTCGAGCACCTCCGACGCGATGACCCGATCGAACGTCCCGTCGGCAAACGGCAGGGCGAGCGCGTCGCCCTGCACCGCCGTCGCCGGGTGGTCCGGCGCCAGCTCGCCCGCATCGACCATGGCGCCGAGCGTGGCGCGCACCTGCGCCACCTCGTCGGGACCGGCGTCGAGCGCGATCACCGAGGCGCCGCGGCGGGCCGCCTCGAAGGCGTGGCGACCGAAGCCGCAGCCGAGATCGAGCACCAGGTCGCCCGGCCCCACGCCGAGCCGGTCGTAGTCGACGGTCAGCACGGGATCACCGCCTCGGCGATCGTCTCGGCCGACGACGGGGCGCCCGGGCAGCGGGCGGCCCTCGAGCATCGCCTGGTAGCAGTCGGCCGTGCCGGCTGCGGTCACCTGCCAGGTGAAGCGGCGCACGACCCGCTCCCGGCCGGCCGCGCCGAGCCGGGCGCGCAGCGCCGGGTCGTCGAGCAGGCGGCCGATGGCGCCGGCCAGCGCGCCGGGGTCGTCCGGCGGGACGAGCAGGCCGGTCTCGCCGTCGTTGCCGACGACCTCGGGCAGGGCGCCACCCGTCGTCGCCACGACGGAGACGCCGCAGGCCATGGCCTCGATCGCCGGCAGCGAGAACCCCTCGTAGAGGGACGGCACGACGGCCACCTCGGCCTCGCCGTAGAGGCGGGCCAGCTCGTCGTCGCTGATCCCGCTGACACACCGCACCGCGTCGGACAGTCCGAGGCGGGTGATGGCCCGGTCGACCCGGCCACCCTCGGTGGGGCGTCCGATGACCGTGAGCTCGACGTCGCGCTCGGTGCGCAGCTTGGCCACCGCCTCGAGCAGGGGCACCAGGCCCTTCATCGGCACGTCGCTGCTCGAGGTGACCATGATGCGCCCGGGCATGGGCGTCACGTCCTCGCGCGGGCGAAAGACCGTGTGGTCCACCCCCACCGGGACGACGGTCATGCGCTCGGGTGCGACCCCCATCTGGGCCGCGATGTCCTGGCGGGAGTTCTGCGACACCGTCACCACCGCGGGCAGCGCCGCGTGCCACGCGGACCTGCATGCCCAGGAAGCCGAACCAGCGCTTGGTCGTGAAGCGCTGCCACGGGTTCGTGGTGTGCGACAGCGCCAGCTGCCGGTCGACCGTGATGGGGTGGTGCAGGGTGGTGAGCAGAGGCCAGCCGTCCTCGACCATGCCGAGCATGCCGCGTGCCCAGGCACTGGTTGTCGTGGACGACGTCGAAGTCGTCACGGCGTTGGGCCAGGAGCTGGCGGGCCCGGCGGGCGTAGGCCCGCGGCTCGCCGAAGCCGGCCGTGCACATGATGCCGAACTCGAGCCAGTCCTCCCGCGAGGAGAACTCGCGCCGGTGCGGGACCCGGAAGGGATCCGGGTCGCGGTAGAGGTCGAGCCCCGGGACCGGCGTGAAGCCCACGCCGGGGTCGAGCTCGGGCCACGGCGGCCCGGAGAACACCTCGACCGAGTGCCCGAGGGCGACCAACTCCCTGGTCAGGTGGCGGGTGTAGACGCCCTGGCCACCGCAGCGCGGGTTGCCCCGATAGGTCAGGTAGGCGACGCGCAGGCCCCCGGGACGAGGTGGGGCGGCGGGCAGCGGGGCGGGCACCTCGATATGGAGCGACCGCTCCCACGATTCCCTGGTCTCGATCCACTTCTGGCGGGGAGTCTTAGGCAATGGATGTCCCGACTCGGCCCGACATGACGGCACAGCCTCCCCGAATGCCCTGGTCCTGTGCAAACGGCGCGGCGGCGCGGCGGCGCCCGCCTGGCCCGGAAGGCCTGGTCAAGCGAGACCGACCCAGCTGAGAACGGTGAGCACCACGTAGGCGCCAGCCACGATGGCGATCGACACGATGGCCAGTCCGCCCACCGTGCGGGCAAAAGTGCCGTTGGCCGCTGACCCGAGCAGCGATCGCCGGTTGGCCAGGATCAAGATCAGGATCAACGTCATCGGCGTGATGACGCCCTCGAGCACCTGGGTGTTCAAGATCAGCGTGATGAGGTTGCCCGGAAGGAGCACCACGGCCGCCCCGATCACGATCTGGAAGGTGAAGATCCCCAAGAAGACGGGGGCCTGGCGGAAGCTCGACGACACCGACCGCTCGACACCGATGGCCTCGGCCACGGCATAGGAGGTCGACAGCGGCACCACCGCCGCGGCCAGGGCGGACGCGCCGAGGAGGCCGAGGCCGAACAGCGTCGACGCGAAGGCACCGGCGACGGGCTCGAGACCTTTGGCCGCCGTGGTGGCGGAGGTCAGCGGCCCGGTGCCGCCGATAGTGGCCCCGGTCGCCACGATGATCGACATGGCCACGAACGCGGCGAGCGCGGCGCCGGTGATGGCATCAACGCGCTGGAAGCGGTACTCGGACGGCTTGACGCCCTTGTCGACGACCGCGCCGGCCTCGTAGAGCTGGATGTAGGGGGTAATCGTCGTGCCGATCAGCGCGACCGACAACAAGAGGAACGACTTCGAGGCGATGAAGTGGGGCCACACCGTGTTGGCCGCCACGGCTTTCCAGTCGGGATGGGCCAGCACCGCTGCAATGGGATAGGAGATGAACACGAGGGTGAGAAGCAGGAAGACACGCTCGGCGTAGCGGTAGGAGCCGAAGAGCACGAGCGACCAGATGGCAACCGCCGCGATTGGCACCGAGATGTAGCGGGAAACACCGAACAACTCGAAAGCCGTAGCGATGCCGCCGAACTCGGTGACCATCAGCCCGATGTTGGCGATGGCGAACGCCGTGATGGCAAACGCGGTGAGCCGCAGGTCGAACTCCTCGCGGATGAGCGCGGCCAAGCCCTTGCCCGTGTGGACGGCCAGCCGGGCCACCATCTCTTGGACGATCACGTAGCCGATCGTGATCAGCACCATGAGGAAGAGGGTGCGGTAGACGAATTGCGCCCCGGCCGAGGAGTACGTGACCACACCACCGGCGTCGTTGCCGGCCGCCGCCGCGATGAGCCCGGGTCCGGCCGCGGCGACGTAGATCAGCCACCGCCTTGAGGCTTGCGGCCTCATGACAAAAGGCGCGGAAAGTGGAAGCGGCCCTTGGTGGGCACGAGCGCATCGAGGACGTCGTCGGCCAGGATGCGCCCGAGGGGCCGACCGTCGTCGTCGACCACGACCATGGACAGGCGCCTCGTTTCGATGAGCCGCCCGGCCACCTCGCCGGCCGACGTGTGCGGCGACACCGTGACCACGTCCTCGTCGCCGAGCAGGGCGGACATCCGGGTGTCCGAGTCGGCGCGCAGAGCGAGCAAGAGGTCGAGGACGGTCACGTCGCCGACGAGGCGCCCGTCGCTGTCGAGGACCGCCACCGCATCGAGGTCGACGTCGTGGCTGCGCGACTCGGAGAGCCGGTCGGCGACCTTCTTCACCTTGTCGCCCGACTTCGCCGTGACCAGCGCGATGGTCATGATGCCGCCGGCCTCGTCCTCCTCGTAGCCGAGGAGTTCGCGCAGCCCGAGCGCCGTGCTGGGCGGGATGTGCCGGAGCACCTCGGCCCGCACGACCAGCGGCAGGTCGCGCAGCGCGTCGACCGCCTCGTCGGGCTCCATGGCGGCGAGCAGGCGCGCTGCCTCCACCGGATCCGCCTCGCGCAAGAGCTGCTCCAGGTCCTCGGGCTGCATCTCCTCGAGGGCGTCCGCCGCCTCGTCCGGGCTGAGCGCGGCCAGGAGCTCGCGGCGCTCGTCGCGGCGCAGGTCCTCGAGCAGGTCGGCCAGTTCGCCCGGGCGCAGCCGGTGCAGGCCTTCGTTGGTCGTCTTCATCCGCACGCCGGTGGTCGGGTTGTCCGGGTCCGCCGGCTCGTTGAAGGGCTGGATGGCGGCCCAGTCGATGACGCGGTCGGGCGTGGGGCGCGGACGCCAACGGCGCGGGCCGAGCCGGCGCAGGAGCGTCGCCGTCGAGACGTCCGCGCCGACCAGGCGGATGCGGCCGAGGACTTCGGCCAGGTACAGGTCGGCCGCCCGGATCACCTGGACGCCCTCGACGTCGACCAACTGGTGGTCGAGGACGTCGCGGGCGAGGAGGACCTCGCCGGGACGGCGCACGACGTCGCGCAGGTCGAGGCGCGACGAACGCAGCAGGACCTCGGCGTGCCCGACGCGGTCGATGGCGGATGCGGGGACGAAGGCGACGCGGCGGCCGACGCGGATGACGAGCCCGCTCACCGGCGGGTAGACCTGCCCGTCGGCCCAGCGCGCCACGACGTCCTCGAGGCGCCCGATCTCCTGACCTTGCTGGTTGCGGACGGGTCGGCCGAGCACGCCGGCCAGCGACACGATGGCGTCGAAGACGCCTTCTTGGGCCAGGATGCGGCGGGTGCGGCGGCGCCGCTGGTGCGGCAGACGCTCCGGATCGCGGGTGCGCCCGGGCAGCAGCCGAGGTCGGCTCGGCGTGCTGGTCGGCGGTGGCGTTGCCATCGGGGGTACCTCCTCTGCGGTCCTCGGGGGATCGGTCGGATCGGACGGCCCGACGCGGCGCGCGCCGGGTGGTTTCAGCGACCAGCGCCCTCTCCCGCTGCGATACCCGCAGGGCGGCCGTCCGTCCCGCCCGCGATGGGGGGCGGTGGACGCGGCACCCCGGTTCAGCCCAGGCTGCGCAAGGGAGGTGCGCCGGAGGTACTACTGGGGGGTTCGCCCTTTGTCATGGCCACACCTCCTTCTCGATCGCCCCCTTCGCGGGGGAATCCACCAAAGGCCGCGACGATCCTACCTGGACCAACAGCGAAGAACGGAGACAAGCCCGGGCAGACGGCGTCGGAACCCTCCGGCGCAGACGGGTACCGTGACCCACATGGACCTCGCGTACCCGCCCGAAGCGGAGGAATTCCGGGCCGAGATCGCCGGCTGGCTGAAGGACAACCTGCCCGCGGGCTGGGGAGAGCAGGGGTTCTCCATGACGCCCGAGGAGCGCAGGAGGTTCAACGACGAGTGGACGGCCAAGCTGTTCGGCGGCGGCTGGATCTGCGCCAGCTGGCCGGCCGAGTACGGGGGCAAGGGCCTCAGCCTCCTGCAGCAGGTCGTGCTGAACGAGGAGTTCGCCCGCGCCGGCGCGCCGCTGCGCGGCGACTTCTTCGGCGACACGCTCGTCGGGCCGACGATCCTGCAATGGGGCACCGAGGAGCAGAAGCAGCAATTCATCCCCGGCATCCTGAAGGGCGAGATCGCCTGGTGCCAGGGGTTCAGCGAACCAGACGCGGGATCTGACCTCGCCGGCCTCAAGACGAGGGCCGAGCTCGACGGCGACGAGTGGGTGATCAACGGGCAGAAGGTGTGGACCACCCAGGCGCAGTACGCCGACTACATCTTCCTGCTGGCGCGGACCGACCCCGACGCGCCCAAGCATGCGGGCATCTCCTACCTCCTCGTCCCGATGCAGCAGCCCGGCGTCGAGGTGCGGCCGATCGAGCAGGTCGACGGCTCGGCCGAGTTCAACGAGGTCTTCTTCACCAACGTGCGCTGCCCCAAGGACAACGTCATCGGCGGGGTGAACAACGGATGGAAGGTGGCCATGACGACGCTCGGGTTCGAGCGTGGGACCTCGGCCACCACGGGGCACCGCCGCTTCCAGAAGGAATTCGACGAGATCCTGCAATCAGCGCGCGACCGGGGCAAGGACCGGGACCCGCTGATCCGTCAGCGCCTGGCCAAGTCGTGGTCGAACATCAAGATCATGCAGATCAACGGCTGGCGGACCCTGACCGACGCGCTCAACGGCACACACACGACGGCCAAGCTCGGCGCGTGCAACAAGATGTTCTGGTCCGAGGCGCACCAGGCCACGATGGACCTCGCCATCGACGTCCTCGGCATGGAGGGTCAGGTCCTCGGGGGCAACGAGACCCAGGACACCGTGTTGCCCGGCGCCCGCCGCGCCAAGGCCGGCTATCCGGTCGACAACATCCAGTCGCTGTTCTTCTTCTCGCGCTCGGAGACCATCTGGGGCGGGGCGGCGGAGATCCAGCGCAACATCGTCGGCGAGCGGGCGCTCGGGCTGCCGAAGGAGCCGAAGCCGGCCTGAGAGCCGGCGCCCGCCCGCTTCAGCCGCCGGGGCCGACCGAGGCGAAGGCCACCATGACCGTCGCCCCCCCGCCCGCGGTGTCGGTCACCCAGGCCCGCCCCCCCTGCAGCTCGGCGAAGCGCCGCACCACGAAGAGGCCCAAGCCGAGCCCGGCGCTCTGGCCGCCCTGGCGGTGGAAGGCCTCGAAGACCAGTTCCTTCGCCTCGTCGGGGATGCCGGGTCCGTGGTCGGCCACGCTGAGGATCACCTCGTTGCCGACCACATCGAGGGTGACCCGGACCGGCGTCCCGGCCGGGGTGTGGCGGAGCGCGTTGCCGACGATGTTGTCCACGATGCGGGCAGTGAGCCCGGGGTCGATCTCCGCCAGCACCGCCCTTTGGTCGTTCCGCAGGCACGACGGGGGCAGGCCATGTTTGTGGAGCGCAGCCTCCACCATCGGGTGGAGATCGGTCGGCTGGCTGCGGACGTGGACGTGTCCGCCGAGCACTCGTTCGGCATCGAGCAGGTTGGCGAGGATCGCCCGCAGCTGCGACCCGGCGGTCGCGAGACCCTGGGCGATCCGCCGCAGGTCTCCTTCGGGAAGATCGGGATGCCGGACGAGCTGCTGGGCCAAACCTGCCATCGCGGCCACCGGACTGCTGAGGTCGTGGGACGCGGCCAGCAACAGTGCGTCCTTCGCGGCATCCGCCTGGCGCAGCGCAATGGCGGCCTGCCGCTCCCGACTGAGGGCCTGCCAGGACTCCTCGCGCTCGTGCACGTCCCGCATGGTGTAGCAACGGCCGATCGAAAGACCGGGGCCCTCGGTCGTACGCACGACCATGACGTCCATGGGCAGGATCTCGTGCGAGTGGGAGAAGACGTTGAGGAGGCCCGACGGTGGCGCTCCCTCGCGGTCAGCATCATCCTCCAAGGCGGCCAGCGCTCCCCAATCGTCGGGGTGCACGATCTGGGTGATCTCGCGGCCTTCAAGGTCCTCGTCCCGGTACCCGAGCGTGCGCTCCGAGGAGGGTGAGACATAGGTGATCCGCCCGGCCTCGTCAGTCGTGAGCACGACATCGGAGAAGCTGTCCGCGACGAGGCGGTACCGAGCCTGCTCTTCAGAAAGCGCCTGCTCCGCCTCCACGCGGAGGGACACGTCGCGCACCAGCCAGCGCAGGGTGCGCGGTTCGCCGTCGCGGGCGTCTGATGCCGCGATGCGCACCGACGCGGGGAAGGCCTTCGCATTGGGCGGCGCAAAGGTGACCTGGCAATCCGCAACCGAGGCATCGCTGTTGAGCACCTCGTGCAACGAGGTGAGGACACGGCGTCGGTCCCGGCTGTCGACGAAAACAATGACCGGCTTCGAGTAGAGGTGCCGCGGGGACGTCGCCAGCAGATCGGAGACCGCTTGGTTCGCCTCCAAGATGAGGCCCCCGTCGTCGGTGACGAGGTAGCCGTCGGGAGCCTGTTCGAAGAGCTCGCGGTAGCGCCGCGCCTCACGATCCATGCTCAGCTGCGCGGCCTCCAACGCCTCGTTCTGCGCGTAGATCTCCTCGATGTTGACCTCGAGCTCCTCGAAGGCGGTCGAGAGCTCTTGGAAGAGGTCGAGCGAGCAGCTGATCCGGTGACGCGTTGCCTTCGCGCGCGACCCGCGCTCCGAGCTCGACGAAGCGTTCGTGCATCTTCTCGAACCGCTTGTCGGCTCCGGCCTCTCCGAGACCCTCGTCCTCACCGGACCTCACGGGCCGCCGTCCTTCACGGCCTCCATGATGAGCATGGCGGTCGACCCGGGCTGCGCAGCCGAGATCGGAATCACCTGGACGCGACACGTGAACCGCTCCCCCGCCGAGTTGACGGCCGAGAGCTCGAGCGTCACCGGCTGTCGCTCCCGGCGCCCGGGTGGCGCGGACCGGGTCCTGCAGCGCTTCGAGCGGCAGGCCGAAGTCCACCCCGAAGAACGGCTCACCCACGACTTCGCCCTCCGTCAACCCCCAGAGGTCCGCCGCCGCTCGATTCCACTCCTCAATGAGGAGGTGGGAATTCAGCACGACGATGGCGCCCGGGAAATTGTCCATGACCTGCCGATGGAAACCGCTGGAGTGCAGCAGCTCGCGGTTCGCGTCGACGAGGGTCGTCGTTGAGCTGCTCCACGGCTTCACCCGTCGTCTTGAGGTCCACGTTGGTGGACTCGAGCTCGTCGTTCGACGATCGGAGCTCCTCGTTGGTCGTCTCGAGCTCCTCGTTGGCGGACTGGAGCTCCTCGTTGCTGGTTTCCAGCTCCTCGTAGCTCGACTGGAGCTCCTCGTTGCTCGTCACGAGCTCCTCGTTGGTCGACTGCAGCTCCTCGTACGCGGTCTCGAGCTCTTCGTGCAACAGGCGATATCCCTCGCGGAGCTTCGAGGTCGTGCGCACGTCCGCGAAGGTCACCGAGGCGCCCGTCGCGTGACCGTCTCCGTCGAGCACCGGAACGATCCGGATCTCGAACTCGAAGGATCGGCCGTCGGGGTGGCGAGTAGACGACGGCACCGAGATCAGCCGAGCGGACCTCGGTGAGCGCGCTGGCCACGGGCCCGAGCAGGTCCACGCGGCGACGTCGCGATCGGTAGCTCGGCGAAGGGCCGATGGACATCGGCGGCGGTCACTCCGAAGGCGTCTTTGGCGAAATCGTTGGCGCTCGACGACGATGCCCTGCCCGTCCACGAGCACCTCGGCCAACGTGTCGCCGAAGTCGTCGCTCGCCAGCACGCGCCAGGTCGCGGGGGTAGGACGGCTCCGTGCCATCGAGCGACGGGATGTCGAACGGGTCGCGGATCGTCAAGGACGGTGCGAGCTCGTAGGGCGGGATCGTGTCGGGCGGTGTCACGAAGATCCGGTGCTTGAGACTCACCGGGCTGAACCGACCGGCACCTCCCCGCAGGACCATTTCCGCCCGCCCGAGCAACAGGTACCCGCCTTCGCGCAGTGCGTAGTGCAGCCGTGGGATCACGAAGGCCTGGGTCTCCGCGTTCAGGTACATCAGCATGTTCCGGCACGCCAGCAGGTCGACACGGGAGATCGGTGGATCGCTGGTCAGATCGAGCCGGCCGAACACGACGGTGCGGCGCAGGGGCGGAATGATCGCCCAGCCACGCGCCCTGGAGGTCGGCCGTGAAGAAGGAGTTCCGAGCCTGCTCGGGCACATCGGAGATCGATTGCTCCGAGTAGACGCCTTGGCGCGCCCGCGCCAGAGCGTCGAGGTCGATGTCGGTGGCGTAGATCTTGACGCGGCGCGCCGTGTCCGCGACGCCGAGCACGTTGGCGAAGATCATGGCCAACGTGTAGGCCTCCTCGCCGGTCGCACAGCCCGCGCTCCAGACCCGGATCGGACCATCCTCGGCATGGCGCGCGACGATCTCGGGCACGATGTGCGACTCGAGATACTTCCACGCTGCCGGCGTCGCGGAAGAACCCGGTCAGATTGATCAGGATGGTGTTGAAGAGGGCCGTGAACTCGTCGGCGTCCGCCTCGAGGAAATCCTGGTACTCGGCGATCGACTCGTACCCCAGCTCCTGCATGCGGCGCCGCACCCGCCGACCCACCGAAGAGCGCTTGTACCCGGTGAAGTCGAAGCCCCGCGCGTCGCGGATGAAGCCCAGGAGGGCTTCGAGATCTTCGTCCACCGCCGGGTCCGACAGGAACGCCGACGCGGCGAGATCCTCGGGCTCGGTCGCCAACCCACCAGCGGTGTCCTGCTCCGCGTCCACGTCATGCTCCTGCTCGGTCACGCCAGCGGAGTGTCCCCGGCGAGAGCCGCGAGGGCCGGCCCGATCTCGTCGAGATCGCAGGACGAAATTGACGCCACCGGTGTCGATCGCCGCCTGCGGCATGGCCGCGAATTGGGCCGTCTGCGGATCCTGCGCGATCACGGTGCCCCCGGTCTGCGCAATGGCCCGAACCCCCATGTTGCCGTCGCTGCCCGTCCCGGTGAGCACCACACCGATCGTACGCCCGGGGTACGCCGCCGCCCCCGACTCGAACAGCAGGTCGGCCGACGGTCGCACGAAGTGCACCAGCTCGGAATGCGAGAGGGTCAACGACCCGTCCGAGACGACGAGGAGGTGCTCGTTGGGGGGAGCGATGTAGACGGTCGAGGGCAGCAGCTTCATGCCCTCGTCGGCCTCCTCGACGCGCAGCGGGGTCCGGCGCTCGAGGATCTCCGCCATCAGGCTGCGGTGCCGCGGGTCGAGATGCTGGACCACTACGACGGGCAACGGGAACTCCTGCGGGAGGACGCCCAGGACGCTGCTGAGGGCGGCGAGGCCGCCGGCCGACGCAGCCATCAGGACGATGTCGAAACCGTCGTTGCTCTCGACGGCCTGTCCCCGTCGGGGGGAAGGCTCCATGGACACGGTGACCGCTCCTGCCTGGTCGGCCCGGCGAACTGCGGGGCCAGAGGAACCGAAGTTGCCCTGCGGATATCCTGGCACAGCATGCACTATGCCGAGACAGGTGGCGGTCCGGCGGCGCAATCTCGAAGGGGACCAGCGCACCGGGTCCGACGAACCCACGAGCGTCCTCATCGTCGACGATCACGAGGTCTTCGCGGAAGCCCTCGCGCTCGCCATCGACGCCCAGCCCGACCTGTCCTGTGCCGGCGTGGCGGCGGTGGCGGAGGAGGCATTGGCTCTCGCGGACCAGAAGCGTCCGACCGCCGCCGTTGTCGATCTCGCCCTGGCGGGCGGGGATGGGATCTCGCTCACCCGGGACCTGCTGAAGGGCCACCCGGGCCTGCGCGTCCTCATCCTCACCGGGCGGGCCCCGAGCGCGGCGCTGGTCAAGGAGTCCCTCGACGCGGGCGCGTCGGCCTTCCTGCCGAAGGTCGTGAGCCTCGGTGCGGTGGTCGCCACGATCAGCAGGCTCTCCGACGAATGCTTCACGCTCGACAACGAGACGGTGCGCTCGCTGTGCAATCCGGATCGGGGCCGCCAGCGGGCGGCGGAGTCCCGACCCGGTGCGCTCACCCGCCGCGAGCGCGACATCCTCGAACTCCTCGTGGCCGGCGTCGATCCCCAGACCGCGGCCACCCGACTCGGGATCACCGTCAACACGGCCCGCGGGTACGTCAAGAACCTCTACTCAAAGCTCGGCGTCCACAACCAGCTCGAGTTGTTGGCCGTGGCTCGCCGGCGCGGCCTGCTCGATGCGGACACGGAAGAGAGCGAGGACGGCGATGACGCGCCGACCGACGGCGGCGGGTTCGCCTGACGCCGTACCTCGCGGTCCCCGTTCGGCCGGCGCCGCCGGAGCGGGCCGACAGGGAACGCAGATCACCTACCCGGTGCGTCTCCCGCTCGAGCGGACACGCTCGTCCATGAGGGTCAGGGGATCCGCCACCGTCGGGAGCGGCACCACGTTGGCCGCCTCGGCCTCGGCGACCGCGGTGACGACCTCGTCGGCGGCCGGCTCCTCTTGCCCGAGCGCCCGACGGCGGGCGGCGAGGGCGAACAGCGGGATGCACGCGAGCAACGTCGCCACGCCGCCCAGGGCCAGCGCCACGCGCGGGCTCGTGACGTCACTGACGTAACCGAGCAACGGCGCGCCGATGGGCGTGCTGCCGAGGAAGGCAATGGCGTTGAGCGCCATCACCCGGCCGCGCATCGCGGGATCGGCCCGGAGTTGGAGCGTGGCGTTGTTGGTGGCGACGAACGCGATGCTGGCCGCCCCCATCGGCACGACCAGCACCAGGCGCGAGCGCCTCGGTGGGTGCGAGCGCGACGGCCAAGATGGCGCATCCGAACAGCACGCCGATGACGGCGAGCAGCCGCGTCGACGGCCGGCTGCGGAAGGCCGTGGCCAGACCGCCGAGGACCGCGCCGGCGCCCATGGCGACCATGAACCAGCTGTAGAGCCCGGGCCCCCCGTGGAAGGTGAACTTGGCCAGGAGGGGCAGCGTCACCGTGAAGTTGAACGCGAACACGCCGACGATCGCCATGGAGACCAGCGGGACGTCGGAGGTCGGGGGTCCCCCAGACGTAGCGCAGGCCCTCACGCACCTGACCCTTGGCGCGCTGGACGCCCGGTCGCTGGTAGAGCTCGGAGGCTCGCATCATGGCGAGCGCGACGATCACCGCGGCGTAGGACGCCGCATTCAAGAAGAAGCAGGTGCCGACGCCCACGGTCAGGATCAGCACGCCGCCGATGGCCGGGCCGATCACGCGGGCCGAGTTCATCACCACGCTGTTGAGGCTCACCGCGTTGGGCAGCAGGTCGAGGCCGACCATCTCGGACACGAAGGTCTGCCGGGCCGGGTTGTCGAACAGGTTGACCACCCCGAGACCGGCGGCCAAGGACGTACACCTCGGCCAGCGTCGCCGAGTGGGTGGCCACGAGCAGGCCGAAGATCAGCGCGAGCACCCCCGCCGCGCCCTGGGTGGCGTAGAGGACCTTGCGCTTGTCGAGCCGGTCCGCCAGCAAGCCCCCGAACGGGCCGAAGCAGGAGCAGGGGCAGGAACTGCAGGCTGGTCGCGATGGCCACGTCGATGCCGGTGCCGTGCAGGATGTAGAGGATGAGATAGGCCTGCGCCACCGTCTGCATCCAGGTGCCCGAGACCGAGATCACCTGCCCGGTGAAGTACAGCCGGTAGTTGCGCACCGAGATGGCACGGAACGTGCGGCGGCCCGCCTCGCGGAACTTGCGCCTCACGGCTGCTCCAGCAGGTGCTCGAGCAGCGCGACCAGCTCGGCCGCGTGGTGTTGCTCGTCCGCGCCCAGCTGGTCCAGCCGGCGCAGCAGGAACGCGTTCTTGCGGGTGCGGATCTGCTCGAGCGCGCGCTCCCCGCCGGCGTGGTGCGGACCCGCGCGCTGCGCCGGTCCTTGACGTCGGCGACCCGGGTCACCATGCCGGCCTCGGCCAGGCCGGCCACGATTCGCGTCATGGTGGGGGGCTGCACCTGCTCGAGCCCGGCGAGCTCGCCCAAGGTGGGGTTGCCGTGCCGGCTGACCGAGCCCAGCGCCGAGGCCTGGGCGGGTGAGAGCCCGCCGAGCGACTCCTGGCGCAGCCGCCGCTGGAGACGGTTGATCGCGATCCGCAGCCGGCCCGCCACGTCCTCTTGCGTCATGGTCATGGTCGGCTGACCGGTGACGGGGCGGGCGGGCATGCCACCAGTCTAGTAGTTAGTTGCGCTAACTAATCAATGGATCCCGTTGGCGGCTGCGGTGCTCGAGCAGCAGGCAGTTTGGGGCCGGGCGGGACGGTCGGCTCAGAGGCGGGGGACGTAGCCGCCGGCGCCGAGGGCGGCGCTCTCGTCGAGGTCGATGGAATCGTCGAGGCCACCGACCACTTCGGTCACCCAGGGCAGCCGCTCACGCAAGATCCGCTCGACCCCGCCCGAGAGCGTGGCCTCGCTGATGGCACACGAGCTGCAGGCGCCCTGCAGCTGCACCTCGACCACGCCGGACTCGACGTCGGCCCGCACCAGGACGAGATCGCCCCCGTCGGCCTGCACGGCCGGCCGCATGAGGTCCATGATCCCCTGGAGCTTGTCCAGGCGTTCGGCCCTCTCGGCGTCGCTGAGTTCGGTTGTCGCCTCGGTCACCCCACCAGTCTGCCGTGCCGGCGCCCGGGGCCGATCATCGGCCCAGGCGATCCGGCTGGGACCAGGGAAAACGAAGGCCTCGCGGCGATCCGGACGGTTAACATTCCGGCGGTCCGGGCAGGAGATCACCCAGCGCCACACGCGAGGGGCTCGCCGTGAAGATCCAGGGAGTGTTCAGGGGCGCCAACGAGACCCGCCAGGTCCCCGCGGGCTTCGTCATCTTCGAGGCCGGCGACGCCGGCGAAGAGATGTTCGGCATCATCGAGGGCACGGTCGAGCTGCGACTGCCCGACGGCCGCGTCATCGAGCTCGGCCCCGACGACAGCTTCGGGGAGATGGCCGTGGTGGACAGGTCGCCGCGCAGCGCGGCTGCGGTCGCCACCCAGGACACCACGCTGGCCGTCGTCGACCGCCGGCGTTTCCTCTTCCTGGTGGGCGAGACCCCGAACTTCGCCCTGCAGGTGATGGCCGACATGGCCGACCGCCTGCGGAGGACTTAGCGGTTCTCGAGCTTGTACTTGTCCCAGTCCTTGGTGGCGTGACGGGCGACCAGGGCGCCGACGACCTCGACCGCACCGAACACGATGGCCAGGATCCCCATGAGGACGACCAGGGCGGTCAGCGGTGCGCCGGGGTGGCGGATGCAGAGGAAGCCCACGGCGACCGCCACGATGCCCCGGATCAGGTACGCCCACCAGTACGGCAGATGGTGGAAGCGGATGGACGAGATGATGTCGAAGATGCCGAGCACCAGGAACGACCAGCCGATGAGGACGGCGACGATGAAGATCGTGATGTGCGGCCACACGAACCCCACGATGCCGGCGCCGACCCAGAGCACGCCGAAGATCAGGTGCATCCAGCGCTGGCGCGCCATCCTGATCGACCCGACGATCTCGAAGGCGCCCCCGACGATGAAGAAGCCGCTCGCGAAGTAGACGACGGCATACACGGTCGCGTGGCGCCAGCTGATCACGAAGAAGCCGAAGATCATGGCGGCGATGCCGCCGGCCAGGTACCAGCCCCACATCTTCTCGAGCTGCGTACTGACCGCGTCACCAACCGCGATGTCGTCTTCGGTGAGTGCGTACGTCATAACGTCCCTCCTTGGCGAGTAGGAGTGCCTACGCCATCGCGCAGCGTACAGCGGGGGTTGTCGTGATCAGTGGATGCAGCCCCGCAACGCATGCAGCACACGACCGCCCCACGACGCCCCCACGGTCGACCACCGGTCCGGGCGCTCGAGCACGTCGTCGGCCTCGGCCCACAGCTCCCCTTCGAGCGGGCCGAGGGTGGCGCGCACCTCGCCCAGCGCGTCGGGGTCGTCCTCGACCCGCCGGCGCACGGCGTCGGCCGCCTGCCACAGCTCCTCGCTCGAGAGCTCGAACGGCACGAACGGTGGCGGGCCGTGCACGCTGCGCGGGAAGGCCGGCACGTACACGCTGGCGCACGGGCTCCCAGGCGCAACCCAGACTCGGAGAGGTGCACCGTCGGCCACACCGGTCGGGAGCTCGGCGATCATGGAGGCGGCGGTGACGTAGGCGCCGCGGACGTGCATGCACACGCTCGCGCCGCGGAAGTCGTCCCCGACCCGGCGCGGGACGGGCACGACCGGGCCGGGCGAGCCCGGTGCGCCCCACGGGCCCGCCCCGTGGTCACGCAGGTGCGCGACCGTGGCCGCCGGAGTGAGCCCGCCGGGACGGATCGACTCGAGAAAACGGCGGCTGGCCGCCAGGCGGACATCGGCATGGCCGGTGGGCTCGGCGAGGTCGCGGAAGCGCCCGAAGTCGTCGCCCGGACCGAGCCGGCCCGACGCGCGCGTCCACTCGGTCCCGAGGGTGAGACGGTTGGAGATGGCGGCCCCGGCGGGGAAGGGCGCGGCGGCGAAGTCGCGGCCCGCGGTCTCGAAGACGAACGCCTCGTTCGGATCGGCGACGAGGAACGAGGAGTCGTAGGCCTCGCCGTGCGTGGCGTCGGCGATGCCGCCCTGTCCCAGGTCCTCGAGGAGCGATCCCATGACCTCGACGGCGTCGGCGGCCGTCCGGGCTCGCTCGAGGCCCAGGCGCACCAGGTCCATGCCGATCAGCGCGGGCGCCGCCGCGGCCGCATCGTGGGTCGTCGCCACCCGCTCGTTGCCGATGGCCACGCCGTACTCGTTGACGCCGTGCTCGGCGCCCCACAGCCAGGTCGGGCAGGAGAGGAGCGCGGCGTGCGCGCCGACATCGCCGATGCGCAGGTACTGCGTGCGGAGCGAGCAGCCCGCCGACGAGCGGCGGCCGAACGGCCACACAAGCTGGGCCTCGCCCGGCGGGCGGTCCGAGTTCTTGGCGAACACCATGCCCGACTGGCCCCGTGCACACAGGGTGTCGCACATGATCGCAGTGTAGGGAGGTGGGTAGGGTGGGCCACATGGAGCCACGCGCGGTCCTCTCAGTGGACGAGATCAATTTGTCGGACATGGAGTTCTGGGCCCGGCCCTGGGACGAGCGCGAGGGCGCGTTCCAGACGTTGCGCCGGGAGCGCCCGATGCCCCACTTCGAAGAGCCCGAGATCCCCGAGGCGCTCTCCTTCATGGTCCCCAAGGGCCCGGGGTACTACGGGTTGACCCGCCACGCGGACATCTCGGAGGCGAGCCGGCATCCCGAGATCTTCCAGTCGCAGCAGGGCGCCACGTCCATGATCGACCTGCCGGAGGAAATGCTCGACTTCTTCGGCTCCATGATCAACATGGACAACCCGCGCCACGCCCGCCTTCGCCGCATCGTCTCCGCCGCGTTCAACCCGCGCATGATCAAGTCGATCGAGGATCGCATCGAGCTCCAGGCCAACGACGTCATCAACCGCGTGGCCGACCAGGGCGGGTGCGACTTCGTGGTCGAGGTCGCGGCCCGCCTCCCCCTCGAGATCATCTGCGACATGATGGGCATCGCGGCGGCCGACTACGACACCGTGTTCAGCGCCTCGAACGTCATTCTCTCCAACGGGGACCCCGAATACGTGCCCGAGGGGACCGACCCGATGGTGGCCTTCATGACGGCGGCGCAGCAGCTCAACATGCTGATGCTGGACCTGGCCGCCCATCGCAAGGAGCACCCGACCGAGGATGTGACCTCGGCGCTCGTCAACACGAACGTCGACGGCGAGGCGCTGACCGACACCGAGATCGCCGCCTTCTTCATCTTGCTCGTGGTGGCGGGCAACGAGACCACGCGTAACGCGATCAGCCACGGGCTGCTCGCCATGACCCAGTACCCCGACCAGCGGGCGCTCTGGCAGGCCGACCCGGTGGGGATCGCCGCCACCGGCGTGGACGAGATCGTGCGGTGGGGCTCGCCGGTGATCTGGATGCGCCGCACCGTCGGCGCCGACACCGTCCTGGGCGGGACCGAACTGGCCGAGGGCGACAAGGTGATCATGTTCTACAACTCGGCCAACCGCGACGAAGACGTGTTCGAGGACCCCTTCACCTTCGACGTGCGGCGCGACCCCAACCCGCACATCGGCTTCGGCGCCGCGGGGCCGCACTTCTGCCTCGGCGCCCACCTGGCGCGCCAGGAGATCTCGGTGATGTTCCGCCAGTTGTTCGAGCGGCTGCCCGACATCGAGGCCGTGGGCGAACCCGACCGGCTGCTGTCGCCGTTCATCAACGGCATCAAGCACCTCGACTGCAAGTTCACGCCGGCGCCCGCCGGCTGAACCGGCCCGGCTGAACGGCACGGCCGGCGGGCCGCCCGCTCCCGGCTCAGCTCTTCGGGGCGGGCTCGTCGGGCGGGCTCTGGGCGAACTCGTCGTACGCGGCCAGGGCCCGCGGGCCCCAGACCGTGCCGGGGCCGCCGTTCATGTTGATGGCGACGCCGATCGCCTCGGCCACCTGCTGACGCGTCGCCCCGCGCCGCACCGCGCCACGCGCGTGGGCGACGATGCAGCCGTCGCACTCGCGGGTGATGGAAACGGCGAGCGCGATGAGCTCCTTGGTCTGCGCCGGCAGCGTGCCGTCGGCCATGGCCGCCGTGCCGAGCGCGTGGTAGGCCGTCATCACCTCGGGGATCGCCTCGCGCAGCGAGCGGTACGGGAGGCGGAGGTCCTCTTGGATCTGGTGGTAGGGCGCGTGCTCCATGCCGCATGCTGGCACGCGGGCTGCCTCAGCCGCCGCTCCCGGCAGACCGGGGACCGCGGTTGCGGACCTCCTCCACCGCCGTCATGGCGGTGCGCAGCTCCTCGATCCAGTCCCGCTCGTGCTGGGCGACGAGCCGCACGCACCAGGCCAGCGCCTCGCTGCGGCTGCGCGCCACCCCGGCGTCGATCAGCGTGTCGAGGACCCGGCGATCGTCCATGCGCAGCCGGGTCATCACCGGGACCCCGGTCGTCGTGAACAGGACGGTGGTGCCGCCGCACTCCGCCCCCCAGGACACGGCCCGGCGGAAGGCCGGCTGCGCCTCGTCGGCGATGCGCATGCGGGCGCCGCGGGTCTCCTCACGGAAGCCGGCGATGCGGGCCTGCTCGGCCACCTTGACCTCGTCGTCGGGGGTGCCCGTGGGCAGCGCGGGCGGCGCCAGGGCGCCCACGACCTGGATCTCGTCGCCGTCGATCTCGATGGTGGGGACCCCGTCGTACCAGCCGTCGGGCACCCGGCCGGCGAACCAGGCTCCGATCAGGCGTTCCTGCTCCGGGCCGGACGGCGGCGCGGTCGCGCTCCGGCGCCGGCCGCGGGACGGTCCTCTCCTGCCTCCGTGTGTCTCGTCGTTCTCCATAGTTACGAGATTACATGGTTACGTTGCCCGAGGCAAGGGTGCCGCTGCGGTTCGCCGGCGCTTTGGGAAGGGAATCAGCCCACGGCCTTGCGCTCGCGGAGGGTGATGGCCCGGCGAGGGCAGTCCCGTGCGGCGCGTCGGGCCACCTCCACGAGCTCCGCCGGCAAGGGTGCGCCGTCGACAATCGGGTAGCCCCACTCGTCGAGTGAGACGGCCTCGGGCAACAGCTCGGCACAGAAGCCGTAGGCGTCACAGGCGACGGGGTCGATCACGAGGCGAATCATCGGCGCGGTCCTCGCGGCGCGGCCGGGAAGCGGAGCTGCGTCGGGCGGTCGCGCTCGCGGCAGGGCGCGCCGTTGGCGTGCGCGTGCACGTCGGCGGCGAAGACGGTCAGGGCGCTGCGGACGAGGTTGACGGCGCCGTCGGGATGGCGGCATGCCCCGCGCCCGTCGACTTCGCGCAGCCGCCGCTCCAGCCGGGGGACGAGCCCGGCGTCGCACCGGCCATGGGCCAGCCGGGTCAGATCGTCCGCGATGGCCGGGAGGCCGTAGACGCACGGGCCGCACTGGCCGGAACTCTGGGCGGCCAGGTAATGCGCGATCCGGGCCGACTCCATGAGCCCGCAGGCCTCCGTCCCGAGCGCCACGACGACCCCGACGCCGGCACTGGCGCCGACGGCGCGCAGCGACAACGAGGCGTAGGGCGTCATGAAGTGCTCCGGCCCCACCCAGGCGCCGCCGTAGCCCCCGACGAGCAACGCCTGCGGCGAGCCGAGCGGTGCGGCGCGGCCGGCGACATGCACGAGGGGCGTGCCCCGGTCGACCTCCACCACCCCTGGCTGCTCGACCGCACCGGAGATCGTGATCAGGCACGTGCCCGGATCCTCGACGAGCCCGTGGGAACGGAACGCGTCCGGCCCGGTCCGGGCGATCATGGCCACGTGGGCCAGCGTCTCCGCGTTGTGCACCAGCGCGCCGCGCCGGCCGATGCGCAGCGCCGTTCCCTTGTCGGGCCGGAACGACGGCAGCGAGACACCCGACTCCAGCCAGCCGACCAGCGCCGATTCCTCGCCGGCCACGAAGCGGTCGGGCGGGCGCGCCAGCGTCTCGGGCACCGGCGCCATGCCGGTGCCGGACCGCTCGGACAGGGCCACCGCGGCGGCGCCAGCGACGTGGTCGCGGCCCTCGGGCACGCAGACCGTGACGAGGCGCGCGCCGCACGCCGCGGCGAGGAGCTGCGCCCCGTCGAGCACCAGGTGGGGCGAGCGCAGGAGCAACAACTTGTCCTTGTCGCTGGCCGGCTCCCCCTCCATGGCGTTGACGACGATGGTGCCGCCTCCTCCCGCCGCGCACGCGACGGCCAGCTTGATGGAGGCCGGGAACCCGGCACCGCCACGCCCGGCGAGGCCGGACGTTTCGAGCATCGAGACGAAGCGCTCGCGCCAGCCGCCCCCGGGTGACGACGGCAGCGGAACCGGGCCGAGCGCCGAGACGTGGCCCGCCAGATCGGAGGGATGGCCGAGAACCCGGTAGCGCGCGGTCTCGGGCAGCGTGCCGCTGGCGTTAGGCACGATGCGACCCCGGCCGATGACGGCCGCTCAGCGCGAGGTGCTTGGTCGGCGGTCCCGGGACCGCTGCCCGTGCGGTGCGATCGGCGCGTTGGCGCGAGGACGACCACAGCCGCCACCCGAGCGCGGCGGCGACCGCGAGCACGCAGACGACGGCCAGAACGATCACCCATTGCTCACGCGAGTCGGTCCCCATCCCGAAGGTGTGCGCCAGTGCGATCGGCCAGCTGAGGTAGGCCAGCCAGTGCACGGCGCGCCAGGTGCCGGGACGCATGCGGCCGCGGAGCAGGCTGGTGACGAAGACCGCGACCATCAGGTCGAGCGCGACGGCGCCGACGCCCACCCAGAATCCCGAGTACCGCGAGGTGAACGGGATCACGATGGCCGTCCAGCCGATGTCCACGTAGCTGTCCGCGACGCTCGTGAGCACGTGGAGGCCCAAGAAGACGACGGCCAGGATGGAGATCCGCCGGTGCATCTCCTGCTGCGCGAACCCCGGCCAGTGCCGGGCCCGCGCCCGGCTGCTGGTGACGAGGCCGAGCACCATGGTCAGCGTGAGCAGGATCAAGGCCATCAACCCGCTGGCGCGGGTGGCGTACCACAGGGCGGTCGAGCTCATGCCGCACGCTCGAGCGGCCAGCCGTTGACCGAAAAGACCTCGCCGTCGGCCCGCACCAGCCGGACGGACTGCTCGAAGCCCGCCAGACGGGCGAGCGCCTCGGGGCCCCACACGATGGCCGCGGTCGTCACCAGGTTGGCGTCGACACAGCTGGATCCGGTGGCCGACACGAGCACCCAGTACGGCGCGGCGGCGTCGCCGGTGCGCGGATCGAGGATGTGATGCACGTCGCGGTCCCCCGACTTCCAGGTCCTGACTGCGGTGGCCGAGCTGGCCAAGCCCCCGCGGGTGACGGCGACGACCTGATCGACCTCGTCCGCCGGCGTGGCGGACTCGCGGGCGATGCCGACGGCCCAGCCTCCGGCGGGCGGCGTGCCGGCCACGGCCACGTCGCCACCGAGGCTCACGAGCACACCGCTGCCGAGTTGGCCCGCAATCCGGGCGGCGGCTCGGTCGGCGGCCAGCGCCTTGGCCGTCGAGCCCAGGTCGAGCCGGACGCCCCGAGGGATGCGGACGGTGCGGGCGGACGGATTGAGCTGCACGTGGGCGTACCCGGCCACGGGGCCGAGGGCGGCCGGCGGCGCCGGCGGACGCGCCCGGACCTCGTCGAGGTCGGCGTCGTAGCCGAGGGCGGCGATCGCGTTGCCGACGGTCGGGTCGACGGCGCCGCCGGTGCGCTCGGCGGCGCCGACCGCGACGCACAGGGCCTCGAACAACAGCTCGCCTACCGCCACGGGGCGGCCCGCCGATGCGTGCACCGCCTGGAGCTCCGAGTCGTCGCGGAACCGGCTGCAGGCCAGGTCGAGCTCCTCGAGCTCGGTGGCCAGGAGACGCGCCGCCGCGTCGGCCGCCGCAGCGTCCTGGACCACGACGGTCGCCGTCGTTCCGATGGCTCGGAAGGACCGCGAGGTCAACCCGTGCTCGCCGGGGTCGGCGCCTGCGGTCATCGCGACGTGCCCCCCGAAGTCACGCTGGGCCTGTTCGAGCTGATGCTCGGCGCCGTCGACCCGCCGCCCGTGTTGCCCGTCGTGCCGGTGGTCCCGGTGGATCCCGAGGACGAGCTCCCCTCGTCGCTGCCGGTCGACGTGGCGTTCGAGCCGCTCGAGGACGTCGTCGCGGTGTGCTGGCTCGCGGCACCGGAATGTTGGTGCGCCACGAGGATGCCGATGCCGGCGGTCGCCCCGACGGCGGTCAGCGCGGCGGCCCGGGTGACGCCCCGCAGCCGCGCCGCAACCTGCTCCCTCGTCGCCGGCGGGCTCGGCGCGACGCCGGCCCGACATCTCGTTGGTGGACCCGTCCTGCGGCACAGCCTCATCCGACCACGCCGGTCTCGATACGGACGCAGGGCCAGCTGTGGCTCGGCTGTGGCATTCGGCCCGGCTCCCCGCCAGAAATCGTCGGACCGCCGCTACGATCACCCGGCGCCCGGCCGACGACCGGGAGCTGGCGAGGGAGGGCGATGACCCAGGTCAACACGGTAGGCGGGCCCATCGACGGGGCACGATTGGGCCGCACCCTGATGCACGAGCACATCTTCGTCCTGAGCCCCGAAATCGAGAAGACCTCGGAGGAATGGGACGAAGCCGCCCAGGTGGCGCGCGCCGTCGACAAGCTGCGCGAACTGAAGGAGCACGGGATCGACACCCTCGTCGACCTCACCGTCATCGGTCTCGGCCGCTACCTCCCCCGCATCGTCGAGATCGCGGCCCGGGTGCCCGAGATCAACGTCGTGGTCGCCACCGGGGTCTACACGTACAACGACGTGCCCATGTACTTCCACTTCCAGGGGCCGGGGACGATCCTGGGCGGGCCCGAACCGATGGTGGACCTGTTCGTCCGCGAGATCCGCGAAGGGGTCGGCGAGACGGGCGTCCGGGCCGGCATCTTGAAGTGCGCCTCGGACCGCCCCGGCCTCACCCCCGGCGTCGAGCGCGTGCTGCGCGCGGTGGCGCAGGCCCACCGCGCCACCGGGGTGCCGATCACCACCCACACCCCGACGCCACCCGAACCCTCGGGCCTCGAGCAGCAGCGGGTCTTCAAGGAGGAAGGGGTGGACCTGTCCCGGGTGGTCATCGGCCACAGTGGCGGGACCACCAACACCGACTATCACCTGAGCCTGATCGAGAACGGGTCGTATCTCGGTTTCGACCACTTCGGGCTGCCCGGCATCACGCTCGAGGAGCGCGTCGACGCCGTGGCTCGCCTGTGTGCGCGCGGCTATGCAGAGCGGATGGTGCTGTCCCATGACGCGATGTGCTTCGTCGACTGGTTCCCACGCTCGGTGATGGATGCAACCCAGACGTGGCGGTGGACGTACATCTCGGACGTGGTGCTGCCGGAGATGCGGGCGCGCGGCATCGGCGAGGACGACATCACCACGATGCTCGTGGACAACCCGCGCCGGATCCTCGAGGGCGGCAGTCCGTACTGATGCGCCGTCCGCTGCGGTTCGCATGACGCTGCTCCAGCCCGAACTGCTCGCCGAGCTGGCGGCGGCGTTTCCCGATGGTGTCGCCTGGCGGAATCTCGCGGACGGCTCCGCCCTGACCCTCGGTCAGTGGCACGAGCGCTCGGACCGGCTGGCCCGCGGGCTGCAGGACACCGGCCTCGCCAAGGGCGACCGGGTCGCGCTCATGATCGGGGATCACGAGCCCCTCGAGTGGCTCGTCTCCTACATGGGCATCCACAAGGCGGGCGGCGTGGCGGTCCCACTGCTCTCACGTCTCGGCCCGGGCGAGGTGACCCGGATCCTGCGCCGCGCTGATGCGTCGATCGCACTGTGCAGCGGGGATCCCCGTACCCTGCATGGCGCGGTGCCGAAGGTGTTCTCGACATCGGGGCGCGAGCCGGAGCGTTGGAGCGGGCTGCTGGCGTCCGACGAGCTCGCCGCGCCCCACGGCGCTCGGCCCCGACGACGTCGCCGATGTGATGTACACCTCGGGGACCACCGGAGTGCCCAAGGGGGTCGTGGTCCGCCACGGCGGTCTCTCCACCGTGGACCGGATGCCCGAAACCTGGCTCGGGCTCGGGTTCCTGTCGTCCTCCCCGTTCGCCACGACCAGCGGCTCACTCCTGGTGTGCGGACCACTACGTGGAGGGCTGAGCGGTTGGTTCCTGCCCCGCTTCGAGCCCGACCGGTGGATCGACGCGGTCGAGCGCGACCGGCCGGTGGCCGGCTTCCTGGTCCCGGCGATGGTGGAGCTGATCGTCGGGTCGCCGCGCTTCGCCCGGGCGGATCTCTCGAGCCTCGCCGTGGTGAACGTGGGCAGCGCGCCGATCGCCGCGGCGACGCTCCGCCGCTTCGGCGCCGGACTCGGAGGCGCCGAGGTCCTATGCGGGTACGGCATGACGGAGTTCGGAGCGGTCACGGCGATGCCGATGGGCGACGGCGGACGGCACACCGGCTCGGTGGGCGTTCCCCTCCCGGGAGTGACGGTCCGCATCGTCGACGGCGAAGGGACGGAATTGCCGGCGGGGGCGGTGGGCCACGTCGCCATCGGCGGGGCGCGCCCGCCGCGTTCGTACCTCGAGGATCGGGCCGGGACGGCACGCACCTGGGTCGAGGGCTGGCTGCGGAGCGGCGATCTCGGCTACCTCGACGGCGACGGCTTTCTCTGGATCGTGGGCCGCGAAAAGGAGATGGTCATCCGGGGCGGCCACAACGTGGTGCCCGGAGAGGTGGAGGCGGCGCTCTTCGAGCACCCGGCGGTGTCCGAGGCCGCCGTCGCCGGGATCCCGCACCCCGTGCTCGGAGAAGACGTCGCCGCCTGGGTCGTGCTGCGCGAGCCGGTCGACCCCGAGCTCCTGCGTGCCTTCCTGTTGGAGCGACTGGCCGACTTCAAGGTGCCCCGACGCATCACCGTGCTCGACGCCCTCCCGCGCAACGAGAGCGGCAAGGTTCTCAAGTCCCATCTCGTGCAGCAAGCCCAACCGAGGAGCGCACCGTGAGCCCGACCTACTCCACGCTGACCTACGAAGAGATCGGGCGAATCCGCCGCGTCACGCTCAACCGCCCGGATCATCACAACCCGCTGACCCCGCGCTGCATCCGGGACATCCTGGCCGCGGTCGATCAGGCGGGATCGGACCCGTCGGCCAGCGTGATCATCGTCCGCAGCACGGGGCGTTCGTTCTCGTCGGGCTACGGGTTCATCGCCGAGGACACCGAGCCCGGCGACTTTCCGGTGCACGAGGCGATCGAGGGCGACGTGTCCGCCATGCTCGCGCTGGCCGCGAATTGGGCGCGGGTGTGGGACTGCCCCATCCCGGTCCTGGCGCAGGTCCAGGGCAATTGCCTGGCCGGCGGGACGGACCTCGCCCTCCACTGCGACCTGGTCGTGGCGGCCGACGACGCCCGTATCGGGTTCCCACCGGTCCGCTCGATGGGCGTGCCGCCCACCAACATGTGGCTCTACCACCTCGGGCCGCAGTGGACGAAGCGGCTCCTCTTCACGGGCGACACGCTCAGCGGGACCGAGGCGCGGGACGTCGGGCTCGTCGTGGCCACGGCCCCGGCCGACGCGCTCGACGGTGTGGTGCTCGACCTCGCACAGCGCATGGCGCTGATCGGCCGCGACCTGCTCGTGGCGAACAAGCGGGTGGTCAACGCCGGCGTCGAGCTGATGGGCCGCTCCCAGCTCCAGCGGTTCGCCGCCCTCAACGATGCGATCGGGCATCGCGCGCCCGAGGCGCTCGCCTTCAACGAGAAGATCGGGGAGGTGGGCCTGCGGCAGGCGGTTCGCGAGCGGGACGCGGCGTTCGAGCCGCGGGCCGACCAGACCTAGACGTCGGTCAGCGACGTCTCGGTGATCCCGAGCGCGCGAAGGGTCCGGCCCAGGCCGAGAAAGGCGGAGAGACAGATCGTCAGATCGAGGATCTCGGGATCGGTAAAGGCACCCCGCAACTGCTCGATGAATGCGTCATCGATGCTCGTGTGGTCGAGGGCGAACCGCTCGGCGTAGGCCACGGCCAGTCGCTCCTGCTCGTCGAGCTCGTGGGGGTCGGGAGCGCCGACGGCGCAATAGAAGTCTTCGCCGAGCCCTTGCTCCTTCACCTTGTCGGCCCTGAAGGTGAGGCAGACGGTGCATTCGTTGAGCTGGGCGATCCGCATGCGGGCCGCCTCGCGCACCCGCACGGGCAGAATGCTCTTGTTGTAGGCGGCGTCGACGAGGCGCATGGCGGCCGATCCGAGCGCAGGCTGTAACGACCAGATCTGCACGGCGTCCCCACCCTCGCCGGCTGGGATGTCGAGGCGGGCCACGGCCCGACTTTATGTCAGTATTCGCCTTGGCGTGCGGTGCGTCCGAGACGTGCGCGCGCTCGGGAAGAGGAGAGGCAGGAATGCAACCTGCTCGCTACAACTTCGATTCGATGCGATCGTGTGTCTGGGTAAGCGGCCGTTCCAGTTTGCACCCGATCAACACGGAGACCCGGGGCATCACCGGGTGGTTCGAGGCGAGCGTGCGAGACGACGGCTCGCTGGACCTCGAACAGCCGCCGGCGGGCGAGCTCCAGCTCGCCGTGGAGAAGCTCACGTCCGGCAACCAGCTCTACGACCACGAGCTGCGGCGCCGAATCGACGCGCGGCGATTCCCGACCATCCAAGGGCGGGTCACGCGGATCTCGACCGACGGCGCGCACCCCCACTACAGCGTTGCGGGCGACATCGTGTTCCACGGCAAGACCCGCTCGTTCGAACACGAGATGGACATTCAGCTCGGGGAGGACGAGGTCTCGCTCACCGGTGACTACGTGTTCGACCTCCGCGAGTTCGGGATGAAACCACCGAGCATGCTCATGATCCGCGTCTACCCGGAGATCACGGTCCGCGTCGAGCTCTACGGGGCACGCGAGCGCGAGCACGCCGACCTGGACTGAGGGCGTTCGCAGCGACGGTGTTCAGGCGAGGTCTTCGGGGCCGAGCGCGATGGCGCCGACGATCACCTCCGCCTCTGCCGTCAGCGCCGGATGCGGCAGGCGTCGCGCCGCCGACGGTGTCTGCCGTCCGGGGATGAGGAGGGCGACGAGGGCCGCCACGACCAACCCGACGCCGCTGACGACGAACGCCAGGACGTAGCCCTCCTCCTTCGGGTAGCCGTTCGGCTGGAGCCCACTGATGACGAAGCTGGTCGCGATCCCGCTGCCGAGGGCCGCACCGATATTCCGGATGTTGGTGTTCATGCCCGTGGCGACACCGGTCTGTTCGGCCGGCACGGCTTCGATGATGAGGTTCGCCATGCTGGCGAAGCCGAGGGCGATCCCGATCCCGAGCAACGCCGTGGCGACGTAGACGATCCACTCCTCGCTGTGGGCCACGACCAGGACCAGGTAGCTCGAGGCGGCAAACAGTGAGCCCGCCACGAGCACCATCTTCGATCCCACCAGGACCGTCAGGCGGCCGGTCATCGGTGCCACGATCACCATCATCACGGCGAAGGGCGCCAGGTAGAGCCCTGAAGCGGTCACCGAAGCACCGAAGCCGTAGCCCGCGTGCGGCGGCGTCTGCGTGAACTGCGGCAGCACGATGAACATCGCGAACATGCCGAACCCGAAGAGCAGGGCCGCGAGGTTCGTGCTCCACACGGCCGGAATCCGCATCATCTTCATGTCGACCAGCGGAGAGGCAGAACGGTTCTCCGACATCACCCACAGGGCGAGCAGGACGACGGTGGCGCCGAACAGCGCCGAGCACGGACCTGCTGCCCCACCCCCACGTCGGCGCATACGAAATGGCGAGGAGCCCGGTGACCAACCAGCCGGACATCAAGAGGGCGCCGATCCAGTTGATGCGGCCCGGGGCCCGCACCGGTGACTCGGGCACGAAGATGAAGGTGGCGATCGTCGCGGCAACGGACATGACCAGCGGGATCCAGAACAGCCAGTGATAGTCGAGGTGGACCAGGATCGGGCCGGCCAACACGATGCCCGCACCGGCGCCGGCGCCGAGGATGGCCGACATGACCCCGATGGCGCCGGCGACTCGCTCGGGTGGGAACTCGTCGCGGATGATCCCGAAGGAGAGAGGGAACACGGCGCCGCCCGCCCCTTGAATGACCCGGCCGACCAGCATGAGCGGGAGGGTCGTCGCCAGCGCGCTGATCAGCGAACCGACGGAGAGGGCGATGAGCACGGCAACGATGACCCGCTCCTTGCCGATCATGTCGCCGACGCGGCCCAGGATCGGCGTGGCGATCGCAGCACTGAGGAGGTACGCGGTGAGCAGCCAGCTCGCCGCGCTCTCCGAGGTGTGCAACGTGGTCTCCAGCTGGCGGAATGGCCGGAATGATCAGCGATTGCAGCAGGCTGAAGGCCAAGGCCGCAGTGGCGAGGACCGCGAAGGTGACGGCGTAGTTGCTGTGTTTGCGGGCCATGTGGGACTCGCCAAGGACGGAGCGGATGGTTGTGCTGACGTTAGCCGGAGCGAGAGTGTTGCGGACCCGGGACGGCGTGCGATGATCTTGGCATCGTGACGACATCCGAATCGATCGAGACGCCTGCCCCTCGCGTCCTGAAACAGGAACAGATGGATGCCTCGCCGGACATCGTCGAGGTGGTGCCTGGCATCCTGCGCCTGCAGCTCCCCATCGATTTCACCGGCCTGGGCCATGTCAACACGTACGCGCTCGAAGACGCCAAGGGCTTCACGCTGGTCGATCCGGGCCTCCCGGGCGAGGAGTCGTGGAACGCGCTCAGGGGTCGCATGGACGCGGCGGGTATCCCGCTGCAACGAGTCCACACCATCGTGGTGACGCATTCGCACCCGGATCACTTCGGCGGCGCGGGGCTCTTGGCCGAGGAGAGCGGTGGCGCCATTGTGGCTTCCGACCGCTTCCGAACGTTCTTCGACCCCGAGGACATCGACGATCGCGAGCTCGAGGCGGCTGACGACATCGATCCGGACGAGAGCCCGATCCCCAGCATCCGCATCGAGCGGCCCGCACCGTGGGGTGGGTCGATCATCGGACCACCACCCGAGGCGCGAGCCAAGATGCTGGCCCACCGGGAACAGTTCTTCAGGTGGTTCAAGCCGCCCCGCCCGTCGCGGCGCGTGCCGGATGGCGATCACATCGCGTTGGGTGGCCGGGATTGGGTCGGCCTCTTCACCCCGGGGCATACCGATGACCATCTGTGTCTCTACGACGAGGAGGGCGGGGTGCTACTGGCCGGCGACCAGGTGTTGCCCACCATCACCCCGCACATTTCCGGGCTGATCCCGGGGAACCCGCTCCTCTCGTACATCGAGTCGCTGGATCGTCTGTCCGGGCTGCCCGGCGTTTCGACCGTGCTGCCGGCGCACGGCCAACCGTTCCACGATCTGGCGGGACGGGCCGCCGAGATCAAGCGGCACCACGACGAACGACTGGAGCGATTGCTCGAGATCTGTGACGCCGCGGGCTGGGCCAACGTCGTCGACGTGTCACACGAGCTGTTCGCACCCCGGTCCTGGGGGTCCATGGCCGAGGCGGAGACCTTCGCCCACCTGGAGCACCTGCGGGCCTCGGGCGCACTGCAGCGCCGCGAAGAGGCGGGCATCCTGCTGTATCACGTCTAAGCCTCGAATTGGGCGAACACTCCGCCGGGTTTGATGTCAGGACGCATGGGAGGGATTCCTAGTTGGCCAGGTCGGATGGCCAGTGGGCGGGTACCCAATCTCCGTTCGTGTCCGTGGTCTGCCCCACTTCGATCAGGTAACCGTCGGGATCGCGGATGTAGCAACGGATCTCGTACTGATGCCGCTTCGGCTCCGTAAGGAACTGCGCACCCCGCGGCGCTCCGACTCCGCGTACACGGCGTGGACGTCCGCCACGCGGATGTTCAGGAAGCTGCTGACACGATTGGGGTCGCGAGGCGTCTCCAAGGTGACCTCGGGCTTGTCGTCGGTCGGGCCACCCCCGACATTGATGATGATCCAGGTGTTGGCGAGTTCGACATACGTCAAGCCTCCGGGCCCCGAGAAGGCCAGCCTGCCGCCCAGCACGTCGGTGTAGAAGCGCTTTGAGCGCTCGACGTCGTCCGAGACGATGAAGTGGGTCAGGACGATTCTCTCCGGGGGCGACGCTGACTCGGCCATCTGGCACCTCCACTCATCGGGACTTCTGGCTCACTGACGATTGGGCTGGAGGCAGTGGCGCAATGCATCGAACGTCCCGACAAGACTCACCGGCCTGGACCGTCGCTGCAGACCTGCGCCCAACGTCACGGCCCAACGTAAAGCCCCTGGCTCGGCGTGTCTACCGGACTTTCCACATGCTCAAGGCGCTCCTGCAGGGAGGAAGCTAAATCGCCAAGATGAGTTGTGCAGGGTCCGATGTGACTCGAGCAGCCGCCACGCCCAGGAGGTTTCGTCCATGACCACCGCGATCATCGGCACCGGTGGGCTTGGGTCGGTGATTGCCCGTCTCCTCGCCTCGGGCGGCGAAAGCGTGCGGCTCTCGAGCACCGACCCTGCTTCGGCGCGAGCCTTGGCTGCACGAATCGGCCCCGCCGCGTTGGTGGCCCTTGACAACCGCTGGCGCCCTGGAGTGGCGCCGATGCATCGAACGTCCTCGACAAGACTCGCCGGTCCTCGGTCGCGTCGCTGCAGACCTGCGCCCAACGTCACGGCCCAACGTAGAGGCCCCCGGCTCGGCGTGTCGACCGGTTACTTCGAGCGCCCCCGGAAGGAATCGAACCTTCGCACACGGTTTAGGAAACCGATGCTCTATCCCCTGAGCTACGGGGGCGGACACTGCACCGAACGCGATGCCGGCGCGGCATCAGGATAGACCTGCGGCGTCGGGGCCACTCGGCCGACCATGCCGCCCCGCCGCTCAGGCGGTGCCGTTCTGCGGATTGAGGACGGGCGTCGTCGCGGCCGCCTCCACCTCGGAGAGGGCGGGGGGATCGGGGGCCAGCGGACCGCCCGACACGGGGGTCATCCACACGTGCATCATGGGCGCGGTCGCCTTGTTCACCGTGCCGGCGGAGCACGAACCGCTGCTGTCAGTGCCGACGACCTGGCCGCCGCCACTGCTGAAGCACAGGTCGGTGTGGATGTGCCACTGCGTGAGGCAGCCGCCGGGCTGCGGCGGTGTCTCGTTCTTCGGCATCAGGTACATCGCGGCCGAGAGGACCGCGCCGTGGGCGGTGTTCACGTAGACGAGCGCCGGGATCTCGTCCGGATTGAGGGCATCACCCGAGCGGTAGTAGGCGGGATTGATGTAGTGGACGATGCGCTTCCCGCTGGGCGTGACGGGCACGTACCCCGCGGCCTTGGCCGTGGCGAGGCTCGTGTACTTCTGTGCCGCCGCAACCGTCTGGTTGACCAGGCTGACAGCAGCCTGCTGCTGTGCCGCCGTTGGCTGCGCCGTGCAATTGGGTTCGGCCATCTTCATCCCCGCCGCCATGGACGCCATGTCGTCGGGCCACTCGATGTTGCCCGCCGGAGACGAGGTCGGGAGTGAGAGTGTGGTGTCGTCGGCTGCCGCGCCCGACATGCCCGACATGCCCGACATGGTGCCGCTCGTCGAGGCCGGCGGCGCCTGCTGCGCGGGAGCGGGAGTGGCGTCGGTGCTCGCGGTCGCCGCCGTGGTGCCGGCGATGAGGTTCGTGCCGAGGAGCGAGATCAGCGCGACCGGGACCGCTGCGAGCGCGACGGCGTGCTGGCGCGCCGACGTCGTGGCTCCAGTGGCCTCCGGTGAGAGGACGACCAGGGCCGCGGCGGCCTCCACCGTGGTGGTGACGAGCCCCACCAGGTCCATGGTCTCCCAGCCGGTGAGGATGTAGAGCCCGTAGAAGCAGGCCGTCCCACCGAGCATCGCCACCGAGACGAGCTGCCAGTGACGCCGGGCGGTGAAGGTCCACCAGAACGCGATGACGAAACCGACGGTGTCGACGACGAAGAGGATCGCCGTGACGCGCGCGTCGCCCCAGTGGGTCGGCACGATCACCGCGTGGACGAGCGCACCGACCAGGGTGCCGAGCAGCACGATCTTGCCCGCGAAGGGCAGGGCGTCCAAGCGGCGCTGCGCCCGCTGCGCCCAGCCCACCTGGCGGGCGTCGAGGGCGCGCAGGCCGGCCAGCGCGAGCCAGATCACCGGCCCGAGCAGCACCAATGCGATGAGGCCGGGCAGGTGCTCGTCGGGCACCGAGAGCACCCCGTTCGGACCCGCTCATCTGCATCACCATGTCCCGCATGCTGGATCTCCCTCTGTCCGAGAGGGAGCGTAGAGAGCGGTTGTGATGATTCCGTGAGTGCCCATTGAGGGGATTGTGGAGTCTGCCCCCACGACGGCGTATCCTTTCTGCAGGGTACGCGGCCTCCGACAGAGGTCGGAGCACGTGCGTTGCGCTTCCGCCGTCAGGCCCGCCACAAGTTGTTTCGCGCGCCTGCGCACGTTCACACCGATCCGAAGGAGCTGTCATGACGACACCTGCCACTGCCCTGCCCTACAAGGTGGCCGATCTCTCCGAGGCCGAGTTCGGCCGCAAGGAGATCGAGCTGGCCGAACACGAGATGCCCGGCCTCATGGCCATGCGGGCCGAGTATGCGGCCAGCCAGCCTCTGGCCGGCGCCCGCATCACCGGCTCGCTGCACATGACGGTGCAGACCGCCGTGCTCATCGAGACGCTCACGGCGCTCGGCGCACGGGTGCGCTGGGCCAGCTGCAACATCTTCTCCACGCAGGACCATGCCGCCGCCGCGGTCGCCGTCGGCCCCGACGGCACAGCCGACGACCCCAAGGGCGTGCCGGTGTTCGCATGGAAGGGTGAGACGCTCGAGGAGTACTGGTGGTGCACCGAGCAGGCGCTGCTGTGGCCGGGTGAGGGTGGCCCCAACATGATCCTCGACGACGGCGGTGATGCCACCCTGCTCGTGCACAAGGGCGTCGACTTCGAGAAGGCCGGCACCGTCCCCGATCCCTCGACAGCGGACTCCGAGGAGTTCGCAGTGGTGCTGTCCCTGCTCGGCCGCAGCCTGTCGGAGGACCCGGGCCGCTGGACGTCCATCGCCAACGGCATCAAGGGCGTGACCGAGGAGACCACCACCGGCGTCCACCGGCTGGTCGAGATGGCCAAGAAGGGCGAGCTGCTCTTCCCGGCGATCAACGTCAACGACTCGGTCACCAAGTCGAAGTTCGACAACAAGTACGGCTGCCGCCACTCGCTGGTGGACGGCATCAACCGCGCGACCGACGTGCTCATCGGCGGCAAGGTCGCAGTGGTGTGCGGCTACGGCGACGTGGGCAAGGGCTGCGCGCAGTCGCTGGCCGGCCAGGGTGCCCGCGTCGTGGTCACCGAGGTCGACCCGATCTGCGCACTCCAGGCCTCCATGGAGGGCTTCCAGGTCACCACGCTCGAGGACATCCTGCCCCTCGCCGACATCATCATCACCACGACGGGGAACAAGGACATCATCACGGCGAAGCACATGGCGGCCATGAAGCACCAGGCCATCGTCGGCAACATCGGCCACTTCGACAACGAGATCGACATGGCCGGCCTGACCAAGACACCCGGCATCGAGAGGGTGAACATCAAGCCGCAGGTCGACAAATGGGTCTTCCCCGACGGGCACGCCATCATCATCTTGTCCGAGGGTCGGCTCCTGAACCTGGGGAACGCCACGGGGCACCCGAGCTTCGTGATGTCGAACTCGTTCACCAACCAGACCATGGCGCAGCTCGAGCTGTTCACCCAGACGGGGCAGTACGTCAACGACGTCTACGTGCTCCCCAAGCACCTCGACGAGAAGGTGGCGCGGCTACACCTCGACGCGCTGGGCGTGAAACTCACGATTCTCAGCCAGGAGCAGGCCGACTACATCGGCGTGCCGGTCGAGGGCCCCTACAAGCCCGACACCTACCGGTACTAAGCGGGGCGTCAGCCCAGCGCGGCGGTGGCGATCACCGTCCCGCTGGGCGAGACGACCTCGGCGCTGCGGATGTCCTGCGTCTTCACGCTCAGGGGGACGCTCCAGGCGCCGTAGCCCTCCTTCGCCACGAACGTCCCGACGTGATGGCTGACGCCGTCCTCCGTCACGACGACGCAGTTGACCGGGCCGTGCACGCTCGAGTCGAACAACATCATCAACATCCATGGCTTGTCCCCGCCGTGGGTCGCGACACGGCCCACCACCCCGCCGTTCTCGACCAGGTTGGCCGTGGCGACACCGGGCGCCTGCGAGGCACTCTGGCTCGACGGCGATGACGAGGACAGACTCAGGCTGAGCCCCACCGCCAGCGCGGCGATCGCCGCGGCGGCGGCGAATGCGCCGACGGCCCAGCGGGGCGGCCGGGCCCGGCGCCGGCGGCGGACGTCAGCGACGCCCATCCGCTCGAACAGCCGTACCTCGAACCCCATCGGAGGCTCCACCTCCGGTGCGACCTGCACCACCGCGTCGGCGGCGCGGGAGAGGTGTTCCAACTCCTCCGCGCAGCCCGGACAGGACTCCACGTGGACGAGTACCCGCGCCCGGTCGCGCCCGGTCAGCACACCGAGCGCGAGCTCCGACAGGTCGTCCTGGTGCGCCGCGCAGCCGTGTTCTCTCATGTCATCGCTCATCGCTCACCCCCTCCGAGTGTTCGATCGCTGTCCGCATCCGGATGAGCGCCGTGCGGATGCGCGTCTTGGCCGTGCCGAGCGGAATGCCCTCTGACTCGCTGATCTCCAGCGCGGTGCGGCCGTAGACGGAGGCGAGCACGACCGCGCGCCGCTGTTCGGGCGGAAGCAATTCCAGCGCGTCGCGCACCGTGCGCCGCACGTCGCCCCGCCGGACGGAGTCCTCGGGGTTGTGCTCGTTGCTCCGCATGGCCGCGGCGGCGAAATCGTCGGGGTCGGTCGGCACGGCGCGCCGGAGGCGCAACGCGTCGATGGCCAGGTTGCGCGTGATGGTCAGGACCCACGAGGCGACCGATCCACGTCGGGGATCGAACACCGGCGCGTGCTTCCACACCCGGACCATCGCCTCCTGGGCCACGTCCTCGGCCACCCCGGCGTCGCTGGTCATGGAATAGGCCAGCCCGAAGACCCTGCGCTGGTAGCGGCGGACGAACGCGACCGCGGCGGCCTGTTCGCCCAGGGCCATGCCGGCGAGGAGGCCCTCGTCGGAAAGCTCGCCCTCGGCCACGGCAGATTCTCTCATCACCTGGGTATACGGCCCGTGCCGTGAACGGGATTGCCACATCCCAACCCGGGGCGCAATCCCGCCACCCGCCTCGCTCGTATCCCCCACGTGCCCACGGCCGCTCCCGACATCCACCAGCCGGCCACCCTCCGGATACAAGGTGTGCAGGTGCGATGGAACCTCCTGGCCCTCGGTCCCGGCCGGTCGCGGCGCCCGACGGACCTCGCGACGACGGCGTTGTTCGTGGTCGGCGCCCTCCTGCTGCTCTGGTCGGCCTTCATCCATTTCCACCTCTGGGGGGAGACGGACGGCTACCGCTCGATCGCCACGATCGGACCGCTCTTCCTCCTCCAATCGGTGGCCGGGCTGGTCATCGGCCTCGGCGTGGTGGCGGTCCGCCGTCTCTGGGCGGCCCTCGTCGGCATCGGTTTCGTCCTCTCCACCCTGGCCGGCTTCCTGATCTCGGTGACCAATGGCCTCTTCGGCTTCAAGGAGTCCTGGCTGGCGCCCTTCGCGCAGCAGGCCTTCGGGATCGAGCTGTCCGCGCTGGTCGTGCTCATCGCGGCCGCGTGCCTCTGCTTCATCGGATCGACTTCCCGCGCTCGCACCGGCGTCACCCCCGCCGGCCCCGCGACGTAGGGACCACTCCCCGGGCCGGGCCTGCGTCCTTTCTCCCGGTTGGGCGCCGGCCCGGCCCGGCTGCACTCAGCGCAGCCCGGCGAACAGGTCCTCCTCGGGCACGGGTGCGTCGGTCGTGTCGAGGACACGCACGAAATACTCCGCGCCCATGAGCCGCGAGAACATCTCTTCGCCCATCTCGAGGAAGAAGATGTTGTCGCTCTGGCTGGCGTGGGCGGCCAGCGACGCGTACTTGCGACCCGTCACCGCGCTGACGTCGATCCTCGTCGTGATCAGTTCGTCGGGCGTCCCGAAGTCGGGGTTCTCCGCCACCTCGCCGGGCCCCTCGATGCCCGCCTCCTCCAGCACCTCACGGAAACCTGCGAGCGCGGAGCGCGGCAGCGCGGTGTAGTACAGCTTGGCGGGAATGCCGCTCTCTTCGAAGGCGGCGTGCGTGACGCGGTTCGCCTGGATGTGGTCGGGATGGCCGTAGAAGCCGTTCTCGTCATAGGTCACCACGACCTGCGGCTTGTACTGGCGCATCAGCGCGGCCAACCGGGCGGCCGGTTCCTCAATAGGCGTCCGCCAAAAGGACCCCGGGCGCATCGTTCTGTGGCCATCCGTCCATGCCCGAGTCGTGGTATCCGAGCAGTTCCAGGTGTGAGACACCGAGGACCTTGCAGCTGGCCTCGAGCTCGTCGCGGCGCAGCGGGACGACGACCTGCTCGTCGTGGCCGGGATCGCCGGGCTTCAACCCACCCGGCGCGTCACCGAGCTCGCCGTTGGTGCAGGTCACCAGGACCACATCGACGCCCTCGTCGGCGTAGCGGGCCAGGATCCCCCCCGTCCCGATGGCCTCGTCGTCGGGATGGGCATGGACGGCCATGAGGGTGAGGTGCGGCGCGGGCATGCCTCGCAGCGTAGGGGGCCGCGGCCTCCCCCCATCACGTCTGCAGGTCGCCCACCGCGCCGGCCAGCGTCTCGAGCTCGGCCCGCCACTCGTCCGGCGGTCCCAGAGGACGCACGATGAACTTTGAGAAACCCACCTCCAAGAAGCGCTCGAGCATGGCCCGCAAACCCGCCATCCCGACCGGGATGATGTCCTCGAGCGGGCGGCCGCGGGCGCGACGGGCCAGCGGCGTCGAGGCCAACGGCGCGAGGTCCGCCCCCTCGGGCGCGTAGGCCAGGCTCACCCCGAAGTGCTCGGGGCTGATCGCCCGGCCGTGCTCGGCGGCCACCCGGTCGATCACTGCTTTGCCTGACGCGGCATCGGCGGGCGTGCAGAACGCCGGGAGCCAACCGTCGGCCAGTCGGCCACACCGCTCCAGGGCGGCGGGCACATTGCCCCCCAGCCACACGTCGAAGGGGTCCTGCACCGGGCGGGGTGACACCGAGACGTCGCTGAACGACCCCGAGATGCCGTCGTGGCTCACCACCTCCCCGGACCAGAGCCGCCGCAACACCGGCAGCGCGTCCTCCATCAGCGCGGCCCGCGCCGCGGTCGGGATGCCGATGGCAGAGCGCTCCCCGCCGATTCCCAGGCCGGGGACGAAGGTGAGCAGGAAGCGGCCGCCGGAAAGCTGGTCGAGGGTCCCCGCCGCCTTGGCCAGCCAGACCAGGTTGCGTCCCGGCAGGAGCATGGTGGTCCCGAGCTTGAGCCCCGGGCACGCGCCCGCCACCCAGGCCAGCCCGACGAGCGGGTCCGGGCCGGGTCTCGTCAGCACCTCGGGCAGCCACAGCGAGTCAAAACCGGTCTCGCCGATGGCGCGGGCGAGGCCGACCAGCACGTCGGGCCCGGCGCTCTCGCCGCCGCCACTGATTCCGATCCGCACCTTCACGCCGCCGCTCCCGGCGCGTCCGCCAGTGCGGCGACGGCGCGGTCGATCCCGTCGTCGTCCACGTCGCGATGGGTCACGAAGCGCACGCGTCTCGGGCGCGATGGCGTGAGCCAGCACCCCGTGGCCCTCCAGGTGGGCCAGCACCTTGTCCGCTTCGGCGACGGTGCACGTCACGATGTTCGTGCGCACACGGTCCGGATCGAGTGCGCCGGGCCACCGCCGGGCCACGGCGTCGGCCAGGCGCGCCGCCCGCACGTGATCCTCTCCGAGTCGCCCGACCATCTCGCGCAGCGCCACCAGCCCGGGCGCGGCGAGCACGCCCGCCTGGCGCATGCCCCCACCCAGGCGCTTTCGGGCCAGCCGGCCCTCGGCGATCACGTCCTCGGGCCCGGCGAGGAGAGAGCCCACCGGCGCACACAGTCCCTTGGACAGGCAGCACATCACCGTGGTCGCCGCGGCCGCCCAGCGCGCCGCGGGCACACCGGTCGCCACCTCCGCGTTGAACAGCCGCGCCCCGTCCATGTGGATGGGCACGTCCCCGGCCGCTTCGGCGAGCGCGCGCAGCGCGTCCTCGCTCCACGGCGACGCCCGACGCGGCCATGTGGGTGTTCTCGATCGCGACCAACGACACCGCGGGCTGGTGGTGCTCCGCCGACTCGGCGCGCCCGGCGCACCTCGCCGGCGTCGAGCATCCCGTCGCCGTCGTCGAGCTCGATGAACTGAATGCCCGCATTCATCGCCGCCGCGCCGAACTCGTAGGCAACGACGTGCTGGCGCCGGCCGGCCACGACGGCCGTCCCGGGGCTGCACAGCACACGGAGCGCGATCTGGTTCGCCATGACACCCGAGGGCACGAACAGGGCCGCCGGCTTGCCCAGCCGCGTCGCAGAATTCCTCTTCGAGCGCGCGCACGGTCGGGTCCTCGCCGTAGTCGTCGTCCCCCACCGCGGCGTCGGCCATGGCGCGGCGCATGGCCGGCGTCGGGCGCGTCACCGTGTCGCTGCGGAGGTCCACCACGTCGGGTGCCGCGGAGCGGTCGCTCACGCGGTCAGGTTAACGGCGCCCCGTTATCCTGCTGCGATGGTCACCCCTCCCTCTTCGTCCGGTCCCGACGCGCCTGAGCGTGCCGAGCGGGCAGCACAGCATTCACGAGCTGCTCGGCGTGGAGGTCGTCGAGGCCGGTCCCGAACGAGTCGTCATGCGGCTCCCGGTCGACTGGCGGGTGCACCAGCCCTACGGGATCCTGCACGGCGGCGTCTCCGCGCTGCTGGCCGAGTCGGCCGCCAGCTTCGGCGCCGCGCTCGCCGCCGGGCCCGACCGCAGCGTCGTGGGGATCGAGCTGAGCGCCAGCCACCTGCGCTCACTGCGCGACGGTCATCTCACCGCCGAGGCCACGCCGGTGCGGGTGGGCCGGACGATCCAGGTCTGGCGAATCGTCCTGACCGATGACGACGGGCGGGCCATCTGCGAGTCCCGCTGCAGCCTGGCCGTGCTCGGCGCACCTGGCGGTGCGGCCGGTGTGGTGACCGATCCAGGCACGCGGGAATAGTCAGGCGGTCGGCACCGGCGTACTATGTCGGTGTGACTCAGGTGGGAAGTCGAGCCATTCGCCCGTCCCTGGGCCTGATCCTCCCGCCCACTACGCAGGGAGAACTCCTCGCGAACGACGGTACTACTATGAGTACTACCGACAGCGCCGCGGAGGTCTCCGAGCTGTGTCGGCGCGCCGAGGCCACTGGCGCCGACTCGCTCTGGGCGGTGGACCACCTCTACTGGCCGCACCCGATCAGCGAGCCGCTCACCACGCTGGCCGTGGCGGCCGCGGCGACCACCCGTCCAATGCTCGGCACCTGCGTCCTCCAGCTGCCCCTGCGCCGTCCCTCGGCCGTGGCCAAGCAGGCCACCGTCCCTCCAGCTCCTCTCGGGCGGGCGGTTCGTCCTGGGTGTGGGGGTGGGGATCCACGAGGGCGAGTACCAGCGGGCCGACATCGACTACCACCGCCGGGGCCGCCTGATGGACGAGGGCGTCGACAAGGTCCGCGAGGCCTGGGCGACCGATGGGACATCGGACTACGTCATGACGCCGGCGTCGGCACCGGTGCCGATCTGGTTCGGCGGCGCGAGCGATGCCGCCCGCCGCCGGGCGGCCGCCAGGGGCGACGGCTGGATCCCGCTGTTCCTCACGCCGGACGACTACGCCATTGCCCTGGCGACGCTGCGGCGCGAGACCGAGGAAGCCGGCCGTGACCCCGACGCCGTGACAGCAGGCGTCGTCGTGTTCGCCTGCGTCGGTGACGATGACGCGCGCCGGTCGACGGCGCCGACTGGCTCTCCGACATGTACCGGCTCCCGCCCAAGGCCTTCGCCCGCCACCTCGCCGCCGGCTCACCCGACGCGTGCGCCGAGCGGCTCCACTGCTACGCCGAGGCCGGCGCCCGCCATATCGTCGTCATGGTGGCCGGCTCGCCGGCGGTCGAGCACTTCGCGGCAGCTGCGGGCCGCCTTCGCCCCCGAAGAGCGCGTGCTGGCAGGATCTCGGTCATGAGCGGGCATCCGACGGAGGTCGCGATCCTCGGCACGGGCATGACCGACATGAGCCGGCGCGACCTCGATCCTGAGGTCATGACCGAGCAGGCGGTCGGCGCGGCGCTGGCCGACGCCGGCCTCTCGCCGTCCGACCTCGGCCTGGTGATCATGGGCAACGCCATGGGCGGGCGGCTCAACGACCAGGGCTGCGTACGGGGCCAGACCTGGCTGCGCAAGCTCGGATTCGGCGACGCCGCCATCATCAACGTGGACAACTCGTGTGCCGGCGGCAGCTCGGCGCTGCACCTGGGCACGATGGCCGCGGGCGTGCAGGACCGCCCGGTGCTCGCGCTCGGCGTCGAGAAGATGTGGACGGGCAACCGCGCCGAGACGATCGCCGGGATCGAGGACGGGCTGCCGACCGAGTACCGCCTCGACCTGCATGCGCAGCGTCAGACGGAGGACAATCCCGCCGGCAGCATCCTCATGGGCCTCAACAACCGATGGGCCCTCCAGCTGATGGAGGAGACGGGCACGACGCTGCGCCAGATCGCGTCGGCGGCGGTCAAGGCGTTCGACCACGCGGCCCGCAACCCGCTCGCCCAGTGCCAGCGCTCGGTGACGGTCGAGGACGTCCTCGAGTCTCCCCAGGTGGCCGGCGTCCTCACCCGGCTCATGTGCAGCTCGTTCACCGACGGTGCGGCGGCGATCATCCTGGCGGGACCGTCCCTGGCGTCGCCCGCTTCGGCCCCGCGCATCGTGGGGTCGGTGGCCCGATCGGGGAACGGCCTCATCGACTACCACGACCGGCTGACCCAGACCGCGGAGGCGGCCTGGGAGGTCTTCGGGTGGGGCGCCGGCGACGTCGACCTCGTCGAACTGCACGACGCCACGGCGGCCGAGGAGCTCTTCGCCCTCGAGTCGCTCGGCTTCTTCGGACCGCGGCGAGGCCGGGCCGGCCACCGAGACCGGCGCCACCCGCGTGGACTCGCCCGGCCTGGTCGTGAACTCGAGCGGCGGGCTGGTCGGCCGGGGGCACCCGCTGGGCGCCACCGGCCTGGCCCAGGTCGTCGAGCTGGCCACCCAGATGCGTGGCCGCGCCGGCGACCGCCAGGTGGCCGCGCCACGGCTGGGCGTCGCGATCAACACGGGCGGGATCATCTACGGGGATGCCGGGTTCGTCGGCATCCACGGAGTCCGCGCCGGGACGGACGCGTGAGGGGCATCCGGTTCACCGGTTGGGGCATCGCGGTTCCTGACAAGGTGGTCACGAACGACGACCTCGCCGTCCGGCTCGACACCAGCGACGAGTGGATCGTCGAGCGCACCGGGATCCGCGAACGCCGCGTCGGCGGGACCACGAGCGGCCTCGCCATCGAGGCCGCGCAGGCGGCCATCGCGTCGGCGGGGCGCACGGCGGACGAGATCGACAACCTGGTGCTGGCCACCACGACACCCGACGGCCTCGTCCCGGGCTCGGCCCCGACGGTGCAGCACGGCATCGGCATGCGCGGCGGGGCGGTCGACCTCAACGCGGCGTGCTCGGGCTTCGTCTACGGCCTCGTCGCCGTGGCCGGCCTCATCGCCATGGGGTCGGGGCCGGTCCTCCTCATCGGTTCCGAGACGCTCACCCGCATCACGGACATGGACGACCGCAAGATCGCCATCCTGGTCGGCGACGGCGCCGGCGCGGTCGTGGTCGAGCCGGTGGACGGCCCCGGCGCCCTGCTCAGCTGGAACCTGAACTCCGACGGCTCGCTCCGGCACCTGCTCAAGTGCGACCACGGCGCCACCCTCTACATGGACGGCAAGGAGGTCTTCCGACGGGCCGTCCGGGTCATCGTCGAATCGGCCGAGCGGGCCATGGCCGAGGCCGGGCTCGGCCCCGACGACATCTCCCTGATGGTGCCGCACCAGGCCAACATCCGCATCATCCAGGCGGCCGGCCAGCGTCTCGGCATCCCCGAAGAGCGGACGGCGATCGTGATCGACCGCTACGGCAACACGTCCTCCGCCTCCATACCCCTCGCCCTCAACGACGCCATCGAGCACGGCCGCGTGCACGAGGGCGACCACCTCCTGCTGACGGGATTCGGCGGGGGGATGACGTGGGCCAGCGCGGTACTGCGCTGGACCACATGAGCGGGACGGGCGGCGCGGACCCGGTCCTCGTCATCCTGGCCGCCGGGCGCGCCAAACGATATGGCGGGTGCAAGCCGCTGGCGCCGGTCGGCCCGCACGGCGAGGCGGTCATCGACCTGGTGGCCTCCGATGCCCTGGCCGCCGGGTTCTCCGCCGTCGTGCTGGTGCTCGGGCCGAGCACCGGGTCCCGCCATCCGCTATCACGTGGAGCGCACCTGGCCCGGTGCGGCCGACGTGCGCTTCGCGCTCGCAGCCCGAGCCGCGCGGCACGGTGGACGCGGTCCTGAGCGCCGCCGAATTCGTGGGCGACGCCCCCTACGGCGTGTGCAATGCCGACGACGTCTACGGGATCACCGGCTGCACGCTCCTGGCCGAACACCTGCGGGCGAACGCCGACGCCAACGCGCTGGTCGGCTACCGCCTGGCCGATGCCGATCATCGGCTTCGCCCCGGTGACCCGCGGCATCTGCCGGGTCGGGGCGGACGGCCGGCTGCTCGGCGTCGACGAGCGGCGCCAGGTCCGCGCGCTTCCCGAGGGCGGCTTCGTGGCGGGCGACGGCCGCGAGCCGGCGACGCTCGCCCCTGAGGCCCGGGTGTCCATGAACCTGTGGGGCTTCACCCCCGACTTCCACAAGATCCTCCAGGCCGCCATGGAGGCGGCCGTCGACGCCTCGGAGGAGAAGGAGGTCCTGCTGCCCGAGGTGGTGGCCGAGTCGCTCGGGACCAGCTCCTTCGCCGTGCTGCCGGCCGAGGGCCGCTGTGTCGGCGTCACCCACCCCGATGATCTGGCCCTCGTGCAGGCCGAGCTGAACCGCCAGGTCGCAGCCGGGGAACGGCCCGCCGCCCTCTGGCCCTCGCTGCGCTGAGCCGGCCGAGCCACCCGGCCCGGGGCAGTCCCGGGCTGCGTTCGGACTTCCCCGACCTTCCGGCGCGGGGAAGGGGCGTCACCGGCGTTACCGCTACATGGGGAACGGAAAGGGCATCGGGGCCCGGACGCGACGCAACCCCGAGTAACCGTTCGGCCGAAGCCTCCCGTGCTCCTCGGGGTCGCGTCCACGATGACCCGCTGGCCACAGACGGTGGTCGTGTCGGACAACCCCCGTCCGAGCCGGCCTCGGCGACTCCAGGGAAGTCACCGTGACGCACCACGGACCATCTCAGAACGGAGCTTCCAGCCCACTCCGGTCACGCTCCCCTTGCGGGGCTCGCTCCCATCCCTCGATCCCGCCTTGCAGCGTTCTCTCGGCTTCCCGCCGTTCCGCCTTGCGGCTTCCCTTTGGGCTTCCCTCGCTTCCACCTTGCGGTGGTTGCTTGAGGTTCGGCGGGCTTTCGTCTCCGAACTGAGGACAGATTGCGCTTCCCGTCACACAAGGTCAATGCCGATTCGCGAAATCCAGACGTTCTCCCCACCTTTCTTCACTTCATCCCCAAGAGCCGCCTTCGCCATCCCCAACTCTTCCCCATGTTGAGCCCCGCGCACGCCGCCGCCAGCGCACCGCCCGACGACCCTCGTGGCCGGCCTCGCCGCCACCGTGCTCGCCCTCGCGCTCGGCGGTGGCCGCCCTCTTCGCCCTGCACGCACCGGACGCCGGGGCCAGGTCCGCCCGTGAGGCCGGCGTGCGCCACGTGGCGCACCTGGGGCGGTCCTCCCTGACCCCCACGCCCGGCCTCGGCGCGACAGCGTCCGGACTCCAGGCCTCCTCCCAACCGCTGGCGGTCGCCGATCCGTCCGCGCCCGCGATCATCAACCACACGGGCTGGGACGAGCCCGACCCCTTCGTCTTGCTCCAGGGCGGCTCGTACTACCTCTTCACGTCGCAGAGCAGCGATGCACAGAACGTGCCGGTGCGCTCGGGCCCGGCCTTCGGTCAGTGGAGCGCGCCAAGGGACGCGCTTCCCGACCCGCCCGCGTGGGCGGCGCCGGACGTCATGTGGGCGCCTGACGTCGCCCCGTTCGGCAACCACTACATGCTGTACTTCACGTCGCAGCAACAGAACGTCGCCGACGGCACCAAGTGCATCGGCGACGCCATCAGCACGAGCCCCGCCGGGCCGTACATCCCTTCACCCGTCCCGTTCATCTGTCAGCGTTCGATGGGCGGCTCCATCGACCCGCGGTGTTCGTCGACAGCAACGGCCAGCCCTACATGGTCTGGAAGAGCGACCAGAACGCGATCCCCGACGGCGGGCCGAGCCAGATCTGGAGCCAGCCGCTGAGCGCGGACGGCATGCACCTTCTGGGCTCACCCACTCGATCTTCGTCCCCGACGAGGCGTGGCAGCAGACGGTGGCCGAGGCGCCCCAGCTCGTGCTGGAGAACGGGACCTACTACCTCTTCTATTCGGGCGGCCACTTCTTCGAGCCCAGCTACGCCATCGGCGTGGCCCGCTGCGCCGGCCCGCTCGGGCCCTGTCATGACACGACCGCGACACCGCTACTGGGATCCAACCTGCAGGGCTGGGGACCCGGGGAGGAGTCGGTCTTCACCAACAACGCCGGGACCTGGATGATCTACTCCCCCTGGTTCGCCAACCTTTCCGGCGCCGGACCGCCGCGTCCGGTGGCGCTCGCCCACCTCGGATTCGGGCCCGACGGACCGTACCTGGCCGCGCCGCTCCAGACGCGTCACCCAGGACGCGTCGCAATCCCGCGCCGCGCGCCGATCGGGCTGACCCGCCCGTCGCCGCAACCGCCTACAGCGGGGTGACGTAGGCCGCCGAGATCCCACCGTCGACGAGGAAGGTCGACGCCGTCATGAACGAGGAGTCGTCGCTGGCCAGGAACGCCGCCGCGGCGGCAATCTCCGACGCCTCGCCGAAGCGGCCCATCGGGATGTGCACCAGGCGCCGGCGCCGCCCGCTCGGGATCCGTTGGCGAAGAGCTCGGCGAGCAGCGGCGTGTTCACAGGGCCGGGGCAGAGCGCGTTGACCCGCACGCCCTGGCGCGGCGAACTGCACGCCGAGCTCGCGTGACATCGCGAGCACGCCGCCCTTGCTGACGCTGTGTAGCTGATCTGGCTCGTCGCCGCGCCCATCACGGCGACGAACGACGCGGTGTTGATGATCGACCCCTTGCCGCGGGCCAGCAGGTGCGGCAGCGCGTGCTTGCAGCACAGATACACCGAGGTGAGGTTCACCCGCTGCACCCGGTCCCAGGCCTCGAGGCCGGTCTCGAGAATGGAGTCATCGTCGGGCGGGCTGATGCCGGCGTTGTTGCAGCAGATGTCGATGCCGCCGTAGCGGGCGGCCACCTCGCCGTACAGGGCCTCGACCTCGTCCGAGGACGTCACGTCGGCCCGCACGAACATGCCGTCCACCGCGGCCGCGACCGCACCGCCCGCCGGCCTCGTCCAGGTCGACCACGGCGACCGTGGCCCCCTCGGCCGCGAAGCGCTCGCACATGGCGCGGCCGATGCCGCTGGCGCCGCCGGTGACGACGGCCACGCTTGCCGACCAGGCGACGGGCATAGGGGACGGTCTCGCTCATGTCTCTCCTTGCTGGGCGCTGTAGGCGGTCCGGGCCGGGCGCCCGTTACTCCGAACTGATGAAGACGTTCTTCACGTCGCTGAAGGCGTCGAGCGCGTCGGGACCGAGCTCACGCCCGATGCCCGACTGCTTCATCCCGCCGAACGGTGTCCAGTACCGCACCGACGAGTGCGAGTTCACCGACAGCGTGCCGGTCTCGACCGCACGCGCCACGCGCAGCGCGCGCCCGATGTCGCGGGTCCACAACGAGCCCGACAGCCCGTACGGCGTGTCGTTGGCCAGGCGCACCGCGTCCGCCTCGTCGTCGAAGGGGATCACGACGACCACGGGCCCGAAGATCTCCTCGACGGCGGCCGGTGCGTCGGGCGCCACGGGCGCCAGCACGGTCGGGGCGAACCAGTTCCCGGCGCCGTCGGGGCACGACCCGCGCACCGCCACCGGCGCGTCGTCGGGCACGAACGACGCCACCCGGGCGAGGTGTTCGGCCGAGATGAGTGGCCCCATCTCGCTCGACTCGTCGGCCGGGTCACCGACCGCGACACCCCGCACCGCCGGCTCCAGCAGCTCCATGAACCGGTCGTAGACCGTGCGCTCGACCAGGATGCGCGAGCGGGCGCAACAGTCCTGCCCCGCGTTGTCGAAGACGCCGTACGGGGCCCGGGCGGCCGCCAGCTCGAGGTCGGCGTCGGCGAAGACGATGTTGGCGGACTTGCCGCCCAGCTCGAGCGTCACCCGCTTGATCTGCGCCGCGCACCCCGCCATGACGGCGCGGCCGACCTCGGTCGAACCGGTGAAGCAGACCTTGCGCACGGCGGGGTGGGCGACGAAGCGCTCGCCGACCACGCTCCCCTTCCCGGGCAGGATCTGGAGGACGTCGGGTGGCAACCCGGCCTCGAGGGCGAGCTCGCCGAGGCGCCGGGCGCTCAGCGGTGTGAGCTCGGCCGGCTTGAGCACCACGGTGTTGCCGGCGGCCAGCGCCGGCGCGAGGCCCCACCCCGCGATCGCCATCGGGAAGTTCCACGGCACGATCACGCCCACGACGCCGAGCGGCTCGGAGAACGTGATGTCGATCCCCCCGGGCACGGGGATCTGCCGGCCGCTGTGGCGCTCGGGGGCGCCGGCGTAGAACTCGAGCACGTCGCGCACGTTGCCCGCCTCCCAGCGGGCGTTGGCGATCACGTGCCCGGCGTTGGCCACCTCGAGCGCGGCCAGCTCCTCGAGGTGCTCGTCCACCGCGGCGGCGAAGCGCCGCAGCAGGCGAGCCCGGTCGCCCGGGGCCACGGCACGCCAGGCCGGGAAGGCGGCGGCGGCGCGTGCGATGGCGGCGTCGGCCTCCGCCGCAGTCAGGCCCGGCACCCGTCTCGATCACCTCGCCGGTGGCGGGGTTGCGCACGTCCACGGGGAGGATCTTTGCCGATGTCCGGGCGCCGGCCCGACGATTCGCCCCGGGCCGCCGTCGCGGCGGCGCCGATAGTGTGCGGGACCGTGCCCGAGCCCGCCGCACCGCCCACCACCGTCCAGTTCAACCTGGCCAAGGCATTCGACACGCTGGTCGAGACCCTGGCCGACCGCGAGTGCATCGTCTGGCGCGACCGCCGCCTCACCTACGCGCAGGTGGCCGAGCGCTCCCGCCGGCTGGCGTCGTACCTGCACGGCCGGGGCCTCACGGTGCACCAGGAGCGGGCGGAGCTGCGCGGCTGGGAGTCGGGGCAGGACCACGTGGCGCTCGCGCTCTACAACGGCAACGAGTACCTCGAGGGGATGCTCGGCTGCTACGGCGCCCGCCTGGCGCCGTTCAACGTCAACTATCGCTACGTGGGCGAGGAGCTGCGCTACCTCCTCGACGACGCCCGGCCCCGCGCGCTGATCTTGCATTCGTCGCTCGCAGCGACGTTCGCCGAGGTGCTGCCCACATTGAAGGAGCCGCCCGACGTGCTGCTCCAGGTCGCCGACGAGTCTGACGCCGACCTCCTCCCCGGGGCGGAATGGTACGAGGAGGCGTTGGCCACGTCCTCGCCCGACGGCGCACCGGTCGAGCCCACCCCCGACGACCTCTACATCCTCTACACCGGGGGCACCACGGGCATGCCCAAGGGCGTGCTGTGGCGCCAGCACGACATCTTCATGGCCGCCATGGGCGGCCGGAAGGTGGGCACCTGGGAGGTCGTGACGAGCTACGAGGGGTTGACCGAGCGGCTGGCGGAGAGCTTCCCGCTCAAGCTCCTCGTGCTGCCGCCGCTCATGCACGGTGCAGCGCAGTGGGCCTGCTTCATGCTCATGGCGCAGGGAGCGACGCTCGTGTTCCCCGACGACCCGCGCCGGGTCGACCCCGACGACGTGTGGTCGACCGTCGAGCGCGAGAAGGCCAACACCATGACGATCGTGGGCGACGCCATCTTGCGCCCGCTGGTGTTGCAGCTGGACAAGAAGAGCTACGACCTCTCCTCCTTCTTCGCCGTCGGCAACGGCGGCGCGCCGCTCACGCCGGCCGTGCGCGCCATGGCGCTCGAGCGCCTGCCCAATCTCGTGATCTCCGACTCGGCCGGGTCTTCGGAGACGGGCGCGCAGATGCACGTCACCTCCGTCGACGCCGTCGACGTCGGCAAGTTCCTGCCCGGGCCGGGCACCGTGGTCGTCGACGAGACGCTCGAGCACGTGCTGGCGCCGGGCCACGAGGGCATCGGCTGGCTGGCCCAGACCGGGAACGTGCCCCTCGGGTATCTCGGCGACGAGGCCAAGACGGCGCGCACCTTCCCGGTCATCGACGGCGTCCGCTACTCCATCCCCGGGGACCGGGCCCGTCATCTGGCCGACGGCCCGATCGAGCTGTTGGGACGCGACTCGGTGACGGTGAACTCGGGCGGCGAGAAGATCTTCGTCGAAGAGGTCGAGCGGGCCATCGCCGGCCACCCGTCGGTCGCCGACGTCGTGGTGACTGGCCGCCCGTCGGAGCGCTGGGGGTCCGAGGTGGTGGCCGTGGTGCAGCTCGCCGAGGGCACCACGGGGGACGAGGGTTCCATCGTGGAGCACGCCTCCGCCCACATCGCCCGCTACAAGCTGCCCAAGCAGGTGGTGTTCGTCGAGCGGATCCAGCGCTCGCCCTCGGGCAAGGCGGACTACCGCTGGGCGGCCGAGACCGCCGTCAAGGAGGCGTAGGCCCGGCCGTGCCCGCACCGGCCGGACCGGTTGTCGCGACGGCGCGGCTCGTGCTGCGACCGTTCGACGACATGGACCGGGCTCCGTTCTTCGCGCTGAACACGCACCCGCTGGTGGTCGAGTCGCTGGGCTCGTCGCCCACCCGGGCGGAGAGCGACGCCATGATCGATCGTTTCTCGGCCGAGATGGACCGCGAGGGCTGGGGCCTGTGGGCGGTGGTGGAGGCGGGGACCGGCTCGGCCCCCACAGCGGCGCCCCTCGTCGGCATGGTCGGCCTGCACCGGGTGCGGCCCGAGCTGCCGTGCGCCCCGGCGGTGGAGATCGGCTGGCGGCTCCACCCCGACTCCTGGGGCCACGGCTACGCCACCGAGGCGGCGGCCGCCTCGCTCCGGTTCGGCTTCGACGAGGCCGGGCTGACCGAGATCGTCGCCTTCACCACGACGCTGAACACACGCTCCCAGGCCGTCATGGAGCGCATCGGCATGCGGCGCGACGCCGCCGGCGACTTCGACCACCCCTCGGTGCCCGAGGGCAGTCCCCTGCGCCGCCACGTGCTCTACCGGGCGACGGCGCCGGCGGACAGGGCGGGCCGTGCGTCACAGGACGGCCCTACGGTGGCGCCATGAGCCCGAAGGCCCCGGCGACCGACGACGTGCCGCGTTGCGACTGGGCGGGCTCGGACCCCGAGATGGTGGCGTACCACGACACCGAATGGGGCGTGCCGGTGCACGACGACGCCGTCCACTTCGAGTTCATCGTGCTCGAGGGCGCGCAGGCCGGCTTGAGCTGGTCGACCATCTTGAAGCGGCGTGGCGGCTACCGCAAGGCCTTCGCCGGCTTCGACCCGGTCAAGGTGGCGCGCTTCACGCCGGCCAAGGTGGACAAATTGCTGACGGACCCGGGCATCATCCGCAACCGGGCCAAGGTGGAGGCGACCGTGCGCAACGCGCGCGCCTTCCTCGCCGTCCAAGAGGAGTTCGGTTCCTTCGACGCCTACATCTGGGGGTTCGTCGGCGGCCGGCCCGTGGTCAACAAGTGGCGGCGCACCGCACAGCTGCCACCGACCTCGGCGGAGTCGGAGGCGCTGAGCAAGGACCTGAAGCGCCGCGGCTTCGGCTTCGTCGGCCCCACGGTCTGTTACGCCCACCTGCAAGCGGCCGGGCTGGTGAACGACCACCTGGTGCGCTGCTTCCGCTATGCGGAGCTCACAGGGTCCGCGCCATGACGATGCGGGTGCCGTAGCGCGCCATGACGGGGTCCTCGGGTGCGAGCCCGTGCGCCACGAGCCAGTCGTCCGCCGGCCCTAACTCGACGAATCCCTCGGAGCGGTAGAACGGTCCGTTCCACGGCACGTCGCGGAAGGTGGTCAGCGTGAGCTCGGGGTAGTCGCGGGCGGCTGCCCACTCGAGGCCGGCGCGCAACAGGGCGCGTCCGATGCCGTGGCGGCCGTGATCGGGATGGACCGACAGCTGCTCGAGGTGGGCGCCGTCGCCCAGCTTGTCGATGCGGCACAGCCCGACCGGCGGGACGCCCGTTACGAGGACCACCAGCGCGGCGTCGAACTCCTCAGGCGTCCCCGGACCGGGAAAGGGGCCCCGGTCGAACGGAGCGAACATGGCGTCGGCGGCCGCCTCGAGGGCGGGCAGCAGCGCCAGCTCGTCGGGGCGGACCGGCCGGATCGAATCCTCGGCGTCCACCGCGCCGACGGTAGCGTGACGGCCCATGCGCGCCGTCGTCTGCAACGAGCTCGGTCCTCCGTCACTGCTCCGGGTCGAGGAGCGTCCCGATCCCGAACCGCGTCCGGGACAGGTCGTCGTCGACGTGGAGGCGGCCGGTGTGAACTACGTCGATGCGCTGTTCGTGGCGGGCCAGTACCAGATCAAGCCGGCGGTGCCCTTCGTGCCCGGGACCGAGTGCGCCGGGACCGTGTCGGCGGTGGGCGACTCGGTCGACGGGCTGCGCGTGGGCCAACGGGTCCTGGTCTCAGCCGGCCTGGGCGGCTTCGCCACCAAGGTGGCGGCAGCGGCGTCGGCGGTCACCGTGGTGCCCGACGTCCTCGACGCCCCGCGGGCGGCGACGTTCACGCAGAGCTACAGCACCTGCCTGTACGCGTTACGGGACCGGGCCCAGGTGCAGCCCGGCGAGGCGGTCCTCGTGCTCGGCGCAGGTGGTGGCGTCGGCCTGGCCGCCATCGGCGTGGCGCGGGCGCTCGGTTGCCGGGTCGCCGGCGTGGCGTCGACCGAGGAGAAGCGGACGACGGCGCTGCGGGCGGGCGCCGAGGCGGTGATCGACCCGGCGGCCGAGCCGGTGAAGGAGGCGGCGCGCTCGTGGGCGGGCGGCACCGGCGTCGACGTGGTCATCGACCCAGTTGGGGGCACGCTGGCGGAGCCGTCGCTGCGCGCCCTGGGCGACCGCGGCCGCTACTGCGTCATCGGGTTCGCCGCCGGCGACATCCCGTCGATCCCGCTCAACCAGGTGCTCCTGCGCAACCGGACCGTGGTGGGCATCGACTGGGGCATCTGGGCCATGCAGCACGCCGACGAGCAGCGGGGTCTGTTGCACGATCTGTTGGCCATGGTCGCCGGCGGGCACATCGACCCGGTGGCGCCCAACGAGTACCCGCTCGACGAGGTGGCCCGCGCGCTCGACGACCTGCTGGGGCGACGGGTGATCGGGAAGATCGCCCTCATTCCGTGAGCGGCGGACCTCGGGCGGTCTTGGTTAGTGTCCGCACCCGGCAAGGAGGTGGGTGAGATGTGGGCCCAAATGATCAGGACGCGAGTGAAGCCGGGCAAGGAAGCCGGGATGGCGAAGTTGGTCGCCCAGCTGAAGGCAGCGGAGCAGCCCGGCTCGGGTCTCGTGCACTCGACGGCAACGTTGGACTCGAAGGACCCGAGCCAATGCATCATGTTCGTCGTCTTCGAGAGCGAGGAGAAGGCGCGGGAACGGGAGAGCGACCCCCGCCGCCAGGAAGGGATTGAGGCGGCGCGGGCGACCATGATGGAGATCTTCGAAGGCGCTCCAGAGTTCACGGACCTCACGGTCGTCGACGACTGGTCGTAGACGACGCGGTCGTAGGCGCCACGGATTCTTGATCATCGCGTGTCCCGATGAACGGTGGAGCTGCATCCATGTATCTCGCGCTCTTCCACCAGGTCCACGCGCAGCTCCGCGACGAACTGAGCGATCTCGACGACGATGCCCTCAACTGGATACCAACACCTGGAGCGAACTCCATCGCCACCATCGTCATCCACCTGGTTGGATCTGAAGCCGAGACCCTTCGTTGCGTCGCCGGAGTGACGAGCGAGCGGGACCGAGATGCAGAATTCACCGCAGCAACGCTGACGAAGCGGGACGTGCTCGAGCTCCTCGACGGGGCCGACGAGCTCATTGCGGAGCTCGAGCCTTGCATCGACCAAACCCGACTGGCGGCTGAGTTCGCGCTCCCATCGCTTCCGGCGGACGATGTGCGTCCGGGGCTGTCGTGGCTTGTCGGCAACTACGGCCACGCGCGGGAGCACGTGGGGCAGATCCAACTCACCAGGCAGCTCTCTCAACGTTGAGGGTCGGCAGCAGCGTCACGGTCGGAGGCAGAATCGTTGGCATGCGGCTCGGTATCGCGCACCACTTCGGCTGGGCGGTGGCCGTCACGGCCACAACCGACCACACCGTGGTGGACCGACGGAGAATCGAGCTGATCGAGCCCGGCCTGCCGGCGGCGCCGATCCACCACGAGGGCGGCCCCCATCCGATGCATCGACCGGCGAAGCCGCTCGATGACGGCGCGCTGGCGTCGTTGGTCGCCGAGGTGCGGGCCTCGGTGGTCCGGGCCACGGCGGCGGCGCTGGACGAGCTCGCGGCGTCGTTGCCGAAACCGATCGTCTCCATGTCGCTCCGGGCGTGGCCGGCTGACTTCCCCTCGGCCATCGCCGTCCAACGTCGCGTGCCCTACGAGAGCCGCGCCGACTCCGTCATGTACTGCCAGGTCCTCGCCGAGGTCGCCCGCTCCCGCGGCTGGGTCGTCGACCTCTACGACGCCAAGGAGGTCGAGAGCGAGGCCGTCCGCATCCTCGGTGCGCGGGCCGACGAGGTGCTGCACGGTCCGCGGGCGGCGCTCGGGCCGCCGTGGACGAAGGACCATCGGATGGCGCTCGCCGCGACGATCGTTGCGACGGTGCGGCCCGACCGTGGAGCCGAGGTGAGCGAGCGCCGAGAGGAGGGGCGGCCTACGTCGCCGAGACGCGCAGCGGGAAGGTGAAGTGCTTGTTGTCGACGATCAGCGTGTACCGGCCGGCCGGCACCCGCTGGGTGCCGTTGGGCTTGTCCTGGTTCCACGTCCCCGTCCCCGACACCGTCGTATTGGACGCCAACTGCGCGAAGCCGAGGGCGGGGCAGTTGAGCAGCTGCGGTCCCGGCCACACCTCTTTGCCGTGGGGGCCGACGATCTCGAAGCCGATCGACCCGCAGGGCCCGGCCGACAAGGTGGTCGAGGTCGGCCCGGGGGCGACGCTTGCGTAGGGCGCCGTGTAGTTGCACGAGGAGCTGCCCCCGTTCTTGATGGTGAAGCTGACCGTGAGCGTCGAGCCGGGGTGCAGGGTGAGGGTGTTGACGGCCACCAGCATCTGCGTCGTCTTGGCCGGGCACTCCCAGAACTTCACGTGACCGAGCTGGGCCGTCTTGGGGGCCGCGGAGTGGTGCGTCGTCGTCGTCGTGGCCTTGGCCCCGGCCGGTCCGGCGGGCAGGACGAGGGCCGCCAGGACGAGGGCACACGCCGCCGGCGCGGCGGCAGCCAGGACCGGGGCCCATCTTGAGGGTCGCATCGCCATCCTTCCAGCCTGCCCCATGGATACGGGTCGATTGGGCGCGGGTCAGTCCGCGAAGGCGGGGATGACCTCGGTCCCCATGAGCTCGATCGTCTGCATGACCGACTCGTGCGAGATCTTGTACGGGTTGACCAGGCACAGCAGCAGGTCGACGCCCGCCGCCTCGTAGGCCTTGCACGCCTCGAGGCACTCGGCCGGCGTGCCGAGCACGCACGCGTTCGAGTCGGTCAGGTACTCGAGGCTGAGCAGGTCGAGCATGCCCGAGTCGTCGGTCTTCTTCATGTCGGCCGCGTAGGCGTAGGTGCCGAGCGACTCGTTGCGCTCGGCCATCATGTCGGTGAGGGTCGCGATCTGGCGGGCGCCCGTCTTGGGATACCACTCGAAGGACTCGCGGGCGTCGGCGATCGCCTTCTCGCGGTCGGGCGCGCAGATGGCCATCGTGAACGTGGCGGCCTGGTTGTGCACGAACGCGCCGATCGGGTTCGTGCAGCCGGCGACGGCCTCGCGGTAGATGTCGATCTTGCGCTGGACCTCGCTCGGCGGGAGCCCGACGGCGAACGAGCACAGCCCGAGGCCCAGCTCGCCCATCTGCGCGTGCCCCTCGTCGCTGGTGGTGGCGCCCCACAGCGGCGGGTGCGGCTTCTGCCACGGCTTGGGCTGCACGCGGCGCTTGGGCATCTGCCAGTACTCGCCCTCGAACTCGTACTCCTCGTTGGTCCAGCAGCCGACGACGTGGCCGATGGCCTCCTGCCACATGCGGCGGCTCTCCGCCGGGTCGATGCCGAAGCCCTCGAGCTCGGCCCGCGTGGCCGAACGGCCCGTGCCCAGGTCGACCCGGCCGCCGGAGAGCAGGTCGAGGACCGCCACCGACTCGGCCGTGCGCACCGGGTGGTTGTACGGCTTGGGCATGAGGCGCACGCCGTAGCCGAGCCGGATGCGCTCCGTGCGCGCCGCGATGGCGCCGTAGAGCACCTCGGGGTTCGAGCAGTGCGAGTACTCCTGCAAGAAGTGGTGCTCGACCGTCCAGAAGGCGTGCCAGCCGAAGCGGTCGCCCGCGATGGCCTGCTCGAGCGTGTTGCGGTACGCCACGAGCTCGCTGTCGGGCTCCCACGGGCGCGGGACCGGGATCTCGTAGAACAGCGCGAACTTCATGGCGTGGCTCCCCCCGGAGGACGGTGGTCCCGGGAGACGGCCCGGGCTAGAACTTGTGCCCTGCTCCTATCAGCCCGGCTGACCCGGGCGCAACCAAGGGCGGGAGGGCAGCCGAAAGGTGGAGGTGCCATGCGTGGACTGGACGGCCGGACCTACATCGTGACGGGGGCCGCCTCGGGCATCGGCCGGGCTACCGCCGCCCGCCTCCTCGACGAGGGCGCCAACGTCATGGGGGCGGACGTGACCGACGAGGTGGGAACGCCGTCGACCGGCGATGGCGGCCGATGGGACTTCGCCCGCACCGACGTGACCGACGAGGCGGCGGTGGAGGCGCTCGTGCGCGCGCGCGGTCGCGCTCGGGCGGTGAGGTCGACGGCCTGGTCAACGCGGCGGGGGTCGCCGGCGGCGGGCCCGTCCACCTGCTGCCCGCCGGCGAGTGGGACCGGGTGCTCGCGGTCAACCTCACCGGCACGTTCCTGACCGCGAAGCACGTCATCGCCCAGATGCTGGGCCAGCCGGCTCGGGCCGACGGCCAGCGCGGCTCGGTCGTGACCATCGCCAGCATCGAGGGGCTCGAGGGCACAGCCGGCGGCAGCGCCTACAGCGCGTCGAAGGGCGGTGTCGTCATCCTGACCAAGAACATGGCCATCGACTACGCCGGGCGGGGCATCCGGGTGAACTCGATCTGCCCGGGCTTCATCGAGACGCCGATGACCGAGATGATCTTCGGGCCGGGCATGGAGGCGGCCCGCGCCGACATCCTCCGCGAGCACAAGCTGGGGCGGCGCATGGGGCGGCCCGAGGAGATCGCGGCGGCGGCCGCCTTTCTCCTGTCCGACGACGCGTCCTTCGTCACCGGCCACGCGCTGCCCGTCGACGGCGGCTACACGGCGGGCCGGGACCACGGCGTGACCGACATGCTGGGGTTGTCGGGTCCCGAGTAGGCGCCTCCATTACGGCGGGCTGTCCGACGGGGGGCCGACGGCCGCTGCGGCCCGCTTTTTGCAGTGACTCCTTGACGTGCCGACCCTTTGGCCGTCGCCGAGACGAGGAACGTGTGCTCAGCGTCGCTGAGACGTGCGGAAGAGAAACAACTCCCTAGAGGGTCCCCATCTCAGGGCGCGTTGTGGCCCCCGAAGACGAAGCGGGAATGTCCCTTCAGCGCCTGGTACACCTGGAGCTGATGAAGAACCGACGTGCCGCGTCCCGAACAGGACGGCCACCTTGCCGGTTTGCCAGCCATCCACGAAGGAGGGCGTCACGCCGGCGAGGGCGAGGAGGTAGCGGGCCGCGGCCGGGCTCTGCGCCTGTACGAGGTACAGCGCGCCCTGTCGTACTGTGGATCCGGCGTCGCATCGCTTCGTCCGGCTGAAGCTCATGATCTCGACAGTCGAGGCTCCCCCCTGGTTCTCGGGTGAGATGTCGCTGATCTGACACAGCGTGGGGTCATGGAAGGCCGCAATGCGCCCCTCGAGCGCGGCAATCGGGCCGCCACCCTGGCACGCCCCGCACTGGCCGGGCGCCGCGGCCGCGGCGGGGAGCGCCGACACGCAGAGCCACGTCGCGGCGGTCAGCGCCAGTGCAGCGAATCCGCGGACGCTCACCCGACGACGGCCCTGCGCCCGTCTGGATCCCCCGGAGGAATCCCGGTGACCTAGCGTGGAGTCACTTCGTGGCAAGGGGGAGTGCACCGTTGACATCAGATCCAACTCTTTTCGCCGGCGTGGACCTGGTCCGGCTGAAGCGATCGTTGGCGGGACGCAGGGACGAGTATGCGTCCGCGCAGCCCTTCCCTCACATCGTGCTCGACGACTTCCTCGAGCCGGACCGCCTGGCTCAGGCTGCCCGCGAATTCGGCGACGTCCACTCGTCGGACTGGATCGGGTATGTCCATTTCAACGAGAAGAAGTTCAGTAACCCCAACATCGACTCGTGGGGTCCCACGCTGCGATCCGTGGCCCAAACGCTCAACTCCCCCGAGTTCGTACAGATGCTCTCCGAGCTCACCGGAATCGACGGGCTCATCGCAGACGAGGGAATGGAAGGTGGTGGACTTCATCAGTCGCTGCGGGACGGCTTCCTCAACGTCCACGCCGACTACACGGTTCACCCGCTCCATCCGACGTGGCGGCGCAGGGTGAACCTGCTGCTCTACTTCAACGACGAGTGGCCCGCCGCATACGGCGGTGCGCTGGAGTTGTGGAGCACCGACATGAGCAGGCGCGTCGTCACGATCGAGCCCCGTGGGAACCGCTGCCGTGATCTTCAACACGGAGAGCGACTCCTTCCACGGTCATCCCGATCCGATGCAATGCCCGCCCGGCGCGTCCCGCAAGTCGCTTGCGCTCTACTACTTCACCGTCGAGTCCGACCCCATGGTTCGCTCCACCGAGTACCGCGCTCGGCCGGGAGAGGGCCTCCGCGGCATCTTGATCTACATCGACAAGCAGGCCTTGCGGTTGTACGACCGCGCCAAGCGGCGGCTCGGCATCTCCGACGCTGTGGATGGACAAGTTCCTTCGTCGCTTCCACTCGCAACGGCGGAGCGGCACCAACTAGCGCGCCTGCGCTTGCCGGCCTCATGGTTTCTGCGGCGCCGCCGGAGCGGCCGACAGGCTGGGTTTCAGGGCGATGAGGTGCGTGCACAACGGCGATTTGGCGACGGGCCGGCTCGTGATCCGGAAGCCTCCGCCCGTCGCGTGGAGGGCCGATTCGGAGTACCGGGTGATCGCGAGCTCGCCGCTCGACACCAAGCTCTGCAGCGCCCGATGCCCGTTGATGTCGACGGTCAGACTCTGCCGGGGGAGGTCGGCGACGACCTTGATGTCGTAACGGTTCCCGAGTGTGACCGGGGTCCAGATTCCCGTCGTGAAGAAGAGCGGATCCGAGAGGACGACCCTCATTTTTGAGCCGTCGTAGTCGAGGTAGACGGCGCTTTGGACATCCCGGCCCATCTGTACCAGCGCGACCTGTTGCAGCGTCTGCGTCCGCCGAGTGAACCTGACGGAGAAGTCCTGGCTGAACGGCGACGCCAACGACACGGGTATCCACGGGGCGTACCGCTCCCCGTTGGAGAGGTAGAGCGCGCTGCAGTTGTCGAGGACGAAGAGCGTGTCGGCCGGAGCACCGGCAGGAAGCGTCGACCCTCCGACCGCGTTGGAGGCGATGGAGTTGCCGGAGATGGCGCCGAGGTCCTCCTGGGTCTGGACATACGACTGCACCATGGAGCCCTGCCAGGCGCCGACATCTTGCGGCGTGCTGGCGACGGCCACGTTGATCACGACGCTCACCACGGCGAGAACCGCAAAGCCCGAAGCCCAGGCTCTCCGCACCCGCGCCGGGCGCCCTTCGAGCCTCCGCCAGATGTCGGCGATGCCGACTGCGCACGCCACGAACAACAGGGGCAACAGGTCAGAGAGGTAGCGGTTGGAGACATATCCCCATACGAAGACCCCAACGGTGGCCGCGGCGGCGGCCAGCATCGGGATGCGGACCAGGGCGGCCCGACCGATTGGCGTGCGCCGGAACGAGGTTATGGCACCCCAGACGCCGAGGAGGAACACCAGCGGCATCGACGCGGGCGCGCTGGACGTCCGATACGTCATGTCCATGACGACCCCGCCGACGACGGAAGGGGCCCGGGCGGGCAAGGTGACGTACGGGAAGACGTCCGTGAGGCGAAGGCCGTCCGGGCGCAGGTAGGTCAGGGCGGTCGTCGGGATGAACGTCGGGCTGTACGCCTTACCGCCGTTGGCGGCCAGGAATTGTTGTCGGTGCTGGTCGATCTGTGTCCAGACCTGGTCGGCCATCGGAAGCCCGACGGGGTAGCCGAACTTGGCCCAGGTGACGTAGCAGCCCAATGCGAACGGGGCCAGTGCGACACCCAGCGTCGGCCACGCCCATTTTCGGCTGTCGTAACCGCCACGCCCGGAGGCGAACCACCCGGCGGCGAGGAGGACACCGATGTCGCAGCCCCAGGCGACGGTGAGGCGCGCCAGGTTCACCGCCACCATCAAGATGGCGAGCAGGACGAACCGGCGGCGCGGTCGGGTGCCCCAGCACCCCCAGCAGCGCGAAGAGTGCCCCCACGCTCGTGGCGACGCCCCAACTGAAGTCCTCGTTGTAGACGTACGGAGCGGAAGCCAGGTACACGAGGACCGTGCCGGCCATGAGGGCCGCAACCGTGAACCCGTAGGCCATCGCCTCGGATCGACCGAGCGGAGCGTCGCCGCGGACGAGATGACGGGCGCGCCAGAGGAGCAGCGACGCGAAAACACCCGTCACGACCCAGGCCACCAGCATCGACAATGCAGTGAGTCGACCGTCCAGGCTCGATGTGAAGAGCAGCACCGGCATGCGAAGCAAGGCGGGTAGGGGCATGAAGTAGGTGTAACTACGCCCGTGGACGACGAACGACTCGATCCCCAGAAACCCCTTCGGCACCCACCAATGGCCGTGGAAGAGTGCCCGGGTTTGCAAGTCGTAGAAATTCGAGAATGCGTTCCCGGGAAAGTCCGTCCGGAGCGGATTTAGGCTGCCGCCCCAGAGGACCCAAACGTACGGTACGGACGCCGCGCCGAGGCCCACCAGCATGGCCAATGTGAACCGCCGCCGGTCGTTTTCCTCCCGTTTGGCGTGGCGCGCCGCCCGAGGTGTCTCGACGAGTTCCGCCGCACCGGGTTCGTCAACCAGCGGCGCCGCACTGGCAGTCTCAGATGTGGCGCTTCGGGACAAGCTCGTAGACGTATTGATAGGCAAAGAGGCTCGGCCACTTTCTCGCGGTCCACTCGTTCACCCCGGCCAGCATCCGAGCGAGCAACGGCCTACCCGGCCGGAGACCGCTCTGCTCCCCCGGCCCGCCCCCCCGTTTGACGACTTCGAACGGTACACCGACCGCCTCGCAGCGCACGATCTTGAAGCCTGCCTCGTGAGCGAGGCGATCGAAGCTGCGGCGCGTGAAGAAGCGAAGGTGGGTCCGGTCGAGGATCCCACGCCGGTCGTAGTCGAATCGTCCAGCCATCACGCGCAGCCGCGGGTACCAGTGGGCAAAGTTCGGGATGCTCGCGATCAGCGTTCCGTCGGGTCCGAGACATCCGTCGATCTCGGTGAGGAGTACGTCAGGTCGGCGAACGTGCTCCAGGACGTCGGCGGCAATGACGACCTCGTAGACGGCGGCGATCTGGTTCTCGAGGCCGTCTTCCAGGTCGGCGGAGATGAACACGTCAAGCGATTCGTCCACCCCCGCGGCCACGTTGACGTCGAGGCCGGTCACGTGATGACCTTGCTTTCGAAGCAGAGCCCCGAGCGCGCCCGTCGGAGCATCCGAGATCGAGCACCTTCTTCGGGGACCGATCCGAGAGCCACGACAGGATGCGCAGGTGGGACGAGTCCTCCTGGACCTTGACCGCGTACTCCGACTCGGCGAAGGCGAGGGTGCCGCTGCCGAAACCCATCTTGTGGAGGCGGTAGCGCACGACGTCACGCACGACGTCGCGGGCGTACTTCATGCCGTTCACGTAACAGATCTCGTTCCCGTAGTACGTCGGGATCGGTTGCTCCATTATCCGGCGATCCGATTCGTGGAACTGCACGATGATCTGGGTGTCGAAGTCGAACCCGTCTGAATTCGACTCATAGGGCACGGACTTGAGAGCCTCAACCGCGTACGCCCGATAACCCGAATGCCATTCCGAGAGTTCCAGCCCGACGGCGCGATTGGCGATCGTCGTCAAGATCCGATTGCCGACGCGTTTGTACGCCGGCATGCCACCACGGCGCGCCGCACCCGGCGTCATCATGCGAGACCCGAGGACCGCATCGCAGTCGCCGGCGAGCAGCGGGTCGATGAGGGCGGACATATGCTCGGGTGCATACTGGCCGTCTCCGTGGAGCAGCACCACGATGTCCAGCCCTCGGTCGATCGCCCATCGGTAGGCGACCTTCTGGTTGCCGCCGTAGCCGAGGTTCATACCTCGGCGGACGACCACGACCGGTCAGTTCGGGCGTTGCCTCTTGGTAGCGCGAGCGCGACCTCGTAGGTGTCGTCCTGGCTGTGATCGTCACAGACGAGGACCGAGTCCAAGCGCTCGCGGAGCCCTTCGGGGATTCGATCGAGGACCTGCGCCAGGGTCGACGCTGCGTTGTAGGCGACGACCACCACCCCAATCCGCTGCGTCTCGCGTCCAGTTATCACTTCCCCCACCCCTCCGGTCCCACAAGAATACGTTTTGGTTGCCCCCCGGGCATTGCACCCCGCTTCGCATCCTGATGGCCGTCTTGGCGATCCTGCTGGAACTTTTCCTGATAGGACTGGTTGCCAGGCAATCCCGACGGACACATGCAGCCCGTAATGCTGGGAAATGTACTCCACGGCGGGCACTGGTGACGTTTCGGGGAGTTCGGAGGGTGGCTGGCCGGTGCAGTTGTGGAAGCGGAGGGACTTCGAGGGACGCTTTCCCACCGACGGGGTCTCCAGACCGATCGGGGACCTGAAGCGGTTCCCCGCCTTCGACGGCTTGCGGGCGTTCGCTGCCGTCTCGGTCGTGGCCGTGCACACGGCTTTCTTCTCAGGTTTCTCCCTGCATTCGGGCCTAGGGAATTACACGTCGCGCCTCGAGATCGGGGTGTCCGTGTTCTTCGTCATCTCCGGTTTTCTCCTCTACCGCCCCTTCGTCGTCGCAAACTTGAAGGACCAGCCCGCGCCCAAGGCCTCCAAGTTCTGGATACGGCGAGTGTTCCGCATCGTCCCGGCCTACTGGTCTCCGTTGACCGTGCTCGCCTACGTGCTGCACTTGGTGACCCTCTCAGAGGGTTGGCGGGGCACTGCCGCCCAATATCTGTTCCTCCAGATCTACTTCCCCACTACGTACTTCTACGGCATCGACGGAGCCTGGACGCTGTGTGTGGAGATGAGCTTCTACCTCGTCCTGCCGCTGTATGCGTGGGCCGTCACCTACCGGAGCCGCGGCCTCGACGGGCGGTTGCGAAGAGAGCTTTGTGGGCTGCTCTCGATGATCGCGATCAGCTTCGCCTATCGCTCCTGGGTGCTCAGCCATCACCCCACCTGCGGCACCCATTGCCTGACTAGCCCCGCTGTCACGTCGATCATGGGCACATGGTTGCCGGCGTTTCTCGACCTCTCGCTCGGCATGTTCCTGGCCGTGATGAGCGTGTGGTTCACGCAACGCGATGGCGAGCCGATGTTGCTTCGCCATCGCTCCATGCCGTGGGTCAGCTGGGGTCTCGCGGCCGTGGCCTTCTGGAGCGTGTCGCACCTCGGGATCTCTCCGCAACCGGATGTCGGCGCGACGCCAGAGATCACCATCCTCAAGCAGTCGCTCTACGGACTCTTCGCGCTCTTCCTCGTGGCTCCGGCTGTGTTCGGGCCCCAAGGAGAGGGCGCTATCCGACGTCTGCTGCGGCTCTCCCCCGTTGCGTGGCTGGGCGTCGTTTCCTACGGCATCTACATCTGGCATGCGGCCCTGATCGCCGAGTTCTTCCGCGTCACCGGCAAGCCTGAGTTCGCGGTTCCTTTCTGGGTCCTGTTTATCGCCGTCCTGTGCGCCGCCACCTTCGTGGCCACCTTGAGCTATCTGGGGTTCGAACAACCGATCCTGGAATACGCAAACCTGCTGACCCGGAGAAAGACTGTGGTGTCCGCGACTTCGAACGCGGCGGGCCCAGCAACCGACCAGCGTCCCGTGCGCCATTCAGCGCCGACGAACAGACCCCGGGTCCTCCCACGGCGTGGCGTCTCTCGGCAGTCACCACGAAGTGGCGGTCTTGGCGGGCGTCGTTCGCAACCCGCTGGTTCCTCCCCGGTCTTCTTGTCATCGTGGTGATAGCCGTCGCAGTGCGCATCGCATTCGCAGCCGGATGGACAATCGGCCGCCCATTGTTCGGCGACGCAACGTTCTTCCACCAGGCGGCTGCCTCCCTGGCGGCAGGACATGGCTACGCGACGACCTCGCTCGTGCCTCCCCACCGGGTGCTGCCGACCGCGCAGCACCCCCCGCTCTTTTCCTCCGTGTTGGCGGGTTTCGATCTCTTGGGCTTCCACTCGGTCGACGCCCAGCGGGTCCTGTTGGGCGTCGTCGCGTCGATCGCCGTGTTCCTCATCGGGCTCGTGGGCCACCGGGTCGCGGGCCCGTCGGCGGGCCTGGTCGCAGCGGGCATCGCGGCGCTGGACCCGCTCTGGTTCCAGCCCAGCGCCGCGCTGATGAGCGAAAGCATCTATCTCTTGGTCGTCTCCGCGGTGCTCCTGTTGGCCCTCCGGTGCCTGGACCGGGCGAGCCGCTGGAGGTTCGTCCTGCTCGGGGCCGGCATCGGGTTGGCGGTGCTGACCCGCAGCGTGCGGTGCCCCTCGTGCTCTTTCTTTGCGTACCGGTGGTGCTCTATGCAACGCGTTCCGCGCGTCAACGTCTGGCGCTGGCCCGCTGCATCCTCGCCGGACTGGCGCTGGTGCTGGGCCCGTGGCTGCTACGGAACGAAGTGCAGCTCGGTGGGCTGGCTCTCTCTGACAATCAGGGGAGCACCCTCGCCGGCTCGTACTGCCCGCCGACCATGAGGTCCAGCTCCGGAGAGTACGGAGGATTCGATGGCACGTGCGCCGAGGCTGCCGCCGCCTATGTGATCGACAAGGCGCCGCCGCCGGCCGGCACCCGGTCGTGGAACGAGGTGACCGTCAGTAACGCCCTCACGAATGCGACGGAGTCCTACATCCGAGGCCATCTCAGCGTGCTGCCCGCCGTTGCCTGGGCGCGGGTGGAGAACACTTGGGGCTGGCGCGAACCAACCAACAGTCCTACGTCGCGCAGATCGAGGGGAACATCTCGTCGTTCGAACGGTTCGGGCTTGAGCTCGGCCGTGTGCTCCTCGCCTTCGAGCTCATCGGTGCGGTCGTGATCGGCCGTCGGTCGAGGGGGAGGTTCTTCGTGCTCCTCGCGCCATTACTCGCCGTGACGCTCAATGCCGCCCTGTTCTACGGGTCGACCCGCTTCCTCGCATTGGCGCTGCCGGCGCTCGCCGTCCTCGCCGCGATCGGCATCGTCTCGACCGTGGAGGTGATCGTGCATCGTCTGCACCGAAAACCGTTGCACCGCGAGTTCGAGCAGATGGACGTGCCGCTGGAACTCGCCGGGACGGAGGCACCCGAGTCGGCGACCGTCGTCGCCTTGTCGCTCGGGGCTGACGACTCCGTCGGGTAGTCCCGGCCCCCGGCCCTCTCTTATCCGAGCACCAGCCGGCCCCCGGCGTAGTCGAACACGACCCAGCCGTAGCGCTTGAGCTGGTCGGAGCCCAGCAGGCCCTGCGTGCCACCGAGGCCGATCGTGCCGAACGACGTGTTCCCCACCAGTTGGGGGTAGAGCGGCTGGCCCGGGACCGCCCACGGCCCGCTGTGCACGAGCGGGACGGTGATCACCGAGCACACCGTGGCCTGGCGCTGGGCCAGGTTGGTGGGCGCCAGCCTCTGCGCCTTGGCCACCGCGCTGGCCACGACGCTCTGCGACGATCCGGTGTCCACGACGAAGTTGCGGCGCGGCCCGGTGCCGAAGCGGACGGCCACGCTGAGCGACACGTTGCCGGGCGCCGACGTCACCGTCAGCGGGACGGTGGTGCCGCCACCTTGGGTCAGGACCGCCGCCGGCGCCGGGCCGACCGGGCCCGTGTAGGGCGCAGCGTCGGCCAGCGCGGGCCCCTGCGGCCCGGGCAGCACCAGCTCGCCGGCGGCGAAGTCGATGCGCACCGCACCGAAGCGGCCCAGGACGTCGGAGCCGAGCAGCCCCACCGGCTCGCCCTTGCCCCCGATCTCGGGCAGGGAGGCCGACGTCAGCTGCTGCGGTGCCAGGTCCACCCCCTCGAGCGACCATTGGCCGACCGAGACCGGCCGGGCCGTGCCGGTGCAGCCGACGCCCGGCGAAGAGCGTCGCCGCCCCGGCCGAGGCCAGGTGGAGCCGCTTCGCCAGACCGGCGTCGATGGTCGACTGCCCGGCGCCCGAGTCGAGCACGAAGGGGAACGGGCCGTGGCCCCCGATGCACACGTTGACCAGCTCGGCCACCTGGCCCGCCACGGTGCTCACCTTCATCGGCACCCGGATGCCCCCGCCGGGCAACGCCGTCGCGGCGCCACAGCCGTCGGCCGACGGCGGCAGGGCGAAGGTCACCTCGGGCTCGACGTGGACCCGGGAGGCCGACGCGCCGCCGCCGCCGCTGCCGCCCCCGCAGGCGGCGAGCGCCAGCCCGAGCAGCGTGCGACCAGCGCGCCCGCGCCGCGGGTGGTGTGCCCGGTCCGGCGCACCGCCATGCCCTACCTCGCCAGCGCGATGCGCACGGTCGCCATGGCCATGCGCACGCCGAGGACGCCCACGGCCAGCGGGAGCGCCAGGCGGCGCCAGCCCGTGGTCGTGCGGATCGTGAAGCGCAGCGCCGAGCGGTGGTGCGCCAGCATCATGCGATAGGGATGGCGCGCCGTGCTCACGCCCTGGACGTGGGTGACCGACGCCGTGCCGGCGAAGCCGACGCCCCAGCCCGCGTGATGGGCCCGCCAGCACAGGTCCGTGTCCTCGAGGTACATGAAATAGGCCTCGTCGAAGCCGCCCAGCTCCTCGAGTGCGGCGCGGCGCGCCAGGAAGCACGAACCCGAGACCCAGCCGGCCCCCGTCACCACGTCGCCCTCGGGCGCGCCCGGGTTGTAGCGCTTGGTGAAGGGGTTGTCGGGCTTGAACAGCGCCAGCAGCGCGTGGCCCGCCGCGTCGGTGAAGGAGGGGAAGGCCCGTACCGAGGGGTAGACCTCGCCCGTGTCGGCGAAGATCCGCGGGCCGACGATCGCCCAGGCGGGGTGTGCCTCGAGCGCGGCGCGCAACGCGTCCAGCGTGCCGGGGTGCACCTCGAGGTCCGGGTTCGAGACGAGGACCCACTCGGGTGGCGGCGATTCGGCGGCCAGCGCGGCCAGGCCCCGGTTGGCCCCGGCCCCGAAGCCGAGGTTGCGCCCCGGGCGCACCACGCGCGACGCGGGCATCGGGTGGCTCGTCGAGCAGCTGGCTCAGCGCGGCCTCGGCGCTCCGAGGGGCGCCGTTCTCCACGACCACCACGGAAGCGGCGCCGTCGTCGAGGAGCGACCGCACGCAACCCCCGAGCAGCGGCCCGGCGTCGTGATCGACCACGACGGCGGCGATCGGGCCGGGTTCCAGCGGCTCAGTACTCCTTGGTGAAGCGGAACTTGACCAACGCCCGCAGGGCGCTGAAGCCGTCACGCCAGGTGATCTTCTTGCCCTCGTCGTGCTCGCGACCGGCATAGGAGATCGGCACCTCGTAGATCCGGTGCCCGCGGCGCAGCACCTTGGCCGTGATCTCGGGCTCGAAGTCGAAGCGGTTCGACACCACCGTCAGGCCGTCGAGGACCTGGGCGTCGAACATCTTGTAGCAGGTCTCCATGTCCGACAGCGTCGAGCTGTACAAGATGTTGGTCACGAGTGACAGCAGGCGGTTGCCCATCCAGTGCAACGGCAGCATGTTCTTGCGCTCGCCGGTGAAGCGGCTGCCGTAGACGACCCGCGCCTTCCCCCGCAGGATGGGGTCCAGCAGCTTGGGCCAGTCGTTGGGGTCGTACTCGAGGTCGGCGTCCTGGATCAACACCAGGTCACCCCTGGCCTCGGCCAGGCCGGTGCGGATGGCCGCGCCCTTGCCCTGGTTCTTCTGGTGGCGCAGGACGCGGACGGTGGAGTCCTCCAGCGCACCCAGCACCTTGTCGGAGCCGTCGCTCGACCCGTCGTCGACCACGATGATCTGGAGCAGGACGGGCAGCTCGACCGCCCGCATGCGGCGGATGACCTCGGCCACCGTCGTCCGCTCGTTGAAGACCGGCACGATCACCGTCAACGTGCGGTAGGTGCGTGGCGGGGGCAGCTCGGACAGGTCGACGTCGGTCATGGGGTCTCCTGCCTCACCTTCCGTGCGAAGTACTCGATCGTGCGCTCGATCCCCTCGGCCAGCCCGGTGGTGGGCTCCCAGCCCAGCGCCGTCCGGGCCAGCGTGATGTCGGGGCACCGCCTGGTCGGGTCGTCCGTGGGCAGCGGCTCGAACGTGAGGTCCGACGACGACCCGGTCACCTCCAGCACGAAGTGGGCGAGCTCCAGCATGGAGCGCTCGTCGGGATTGCCGATGTTGACCGGACCGGTGAGCGCGGAGTCGAGCAACGCCACCAGGCCCCCGATCTCGTCGTCGACGAAGCACAGGCTCCGGGTCTGGCTGCCGTCGCCGTAGACCGTGAGCGGCTCGCCCCGCAGCGCCTGGACGATGAAGTTCGACACGACGCGGCCGTCGCCGGGTGACAGACGGGGCCCGTAGGTGTTGAAGATGCGCACGATGCCCACGTTCAGCCCGTGGGTGCGGTGCATCGCCATCGTCAGGCTCTCGGAGAACCGCTTGGCCTCGTCGTAGACGCTGCGCGGCCCGGTGGGATCCACGTTGCCCCGGTACGACTCGACCTGGGGATGCACCTCGGGGTCGCCGTAGACCTCGCTCGTGCTCGCCATCAAGAACCGCGCGTCGTGGGCGCGGGCCAGCTCGAGCGAGCCGACGGGTGCCCTCGCTGCCCACCGCGAGCGTGTCGAAGGGTCGGGCCAGGTAGGCCGGCGGCGAAGCCGGTGACGCGAGGTTGCACACGGCATCGACCTTGCTGTCGTCGGCCAGCTCCACCTTCTCGCTCACGTTGGTCACGATGAGCCGGAAGCGGTCGTGCTCGAGGAGGTGGGCCACGTTCTCCTTCGACCCGGTCGAGAGGTCGTCGAGGCACACCACGGTGTCGCCCCGCTCGATCAGCCGGTCGCACAGGTGCGAGCCGAGGAACCCGGCGCCGCCGGCCACCACGACGCGGCTCACTGGCGGCCGATCCCGGTGTACGTGAAGCCCATGCGCCGGACGGCGGCCGGATCGAGCAGGTTGCGGGCGTCGACGATGTTCGGCTCCGCCATCACCGCGAGCACGCGGGAGAAGTCCAACCAACGGAACTCGTCCCACTCCGTGAGCACCACGAGCGCCTGGGCCCCGACGGCCGCGTCGTACGGGTCGCCGCGCAGCTGCAGGCCGCGCAGGTCGTCCGGGCCCTCCGCCACGGCGTCGACCGTCGGGTCGAAGGCCTGCACCACCGCACCGAGGTCGGCCAGCCGGTGGCTGATCTGGAGGCTGGGCGAGTCGCGCCGGTCGTCGGTGTTGGCCTTGAAGGTGAGCCCCCACACCGCGACGGTCGCGCCGCCGACGGTGCCGCCGCAGGCGGCCTCGACCTTGGCGACCACCCGGTCGAGCTGCTCGTCGTTCGACGCGATCGCCCCGGCCAGGAGCGAGAAGTCGTAGCCCGCCTCGCGGGCGATGTGGAGCAGGGCCCGCGTGTCCTTGGGCAGGCAGGAGCCGCCCCAGCCCGGGCCGGGCCGGAGGAACTCGAACCCGATGCGCTTGTCGTAGCCGAGGCCCAGCAGCACGTCGCGGGCGTCGGCGCCGACCTCCTCGCACAGGCCGGCCAACGCGTTGACGAAGCTCAGCTTGGTGGCCAGGAACGCATTCGACGCGTACTTGATCGTCTCCGAGGTGGTGGCGTCGGTCACGATGAGCGGGGCGCCCGTCGACGCGAAGAGCTCCCCCACCTTGGCCGCCGCCTGGGCATCGTCCGCCCCCACGACGATCCGGTCCGGGTTGAGGCTGTCGAGGACCGCCGTTCCCTCGCGGAGGAATTCGGGGTTCGAGACCACGCCGATGTCCGGGCGGCCGATGACCTGCTCGACCATGGTGGCCGAGCCCACCGGCACGGTCGACTTGTTGACCACGATGGCGCCCGGCCGCAGGTGCGGGCCGATCTCCTTGGCCGCCGCCTCGACGTGGGACAGGTCGGCCGACCCGTCGGCGCTCTGGGGGGTCGCCACGCACAGGAACACGAACTCGGCGCCCCCGACGGCGTCGACCGACGACTCGACGAAGGACAGGTTCCCGGCCGCCACGCCCTCGGCCACGAGGTCGTCGAGCCCCACCTCGACGATGGGCATGCGGCCCGAGCGCAGCGAGGTGAGGCGGCTCGGCTCGCGCTCGGCCAGCACGACGCGGTGGCCGAAATGGGCGAGGGTGGCGGCGGTCGGCAGGCCGACGTAGCCGGCGCCGATGACGGCAATCGTGCGCCGGGCCCGGCGCGGGTCGCGTCCGTCGGGCGGGGTCATGCCGGTGCCTGTTCTCGCTCGAGCTCCGAGCGCAGCACCGGGACGAGTCGGGCCAGGCTCTCCTCCCAGTCCGGCAGCGCCGGGAGGCCGCTCAGGCGCAGCGCCATGTTGTCGAGCACCGAGTAGGCCGGGCGGGGCGCCGGATACGCGTCCCGCTGCTCGGCGGTGGTGACGGGCTTCACCCGCTCCGGGTCGGCTCCGGCCGCCTCGAGCACCGCACGGGCGAGGCCCCACCAGGTGGTCGCCCCGCTGTTGGTCACGTGGAAGATGCCGGGACGGCGGTCGAGACCCAGGGTGACGATGGCGGGCGCCAGGTCGGCGGTGAACGTCGGCGAGCCGTGCTGGTCGTCGACGAAGCGCAACTCGCCGTCGCCGTCGGCCAATCGCAACACGGTCTTCACGATGTTCTTCCCGTGGGCGCCGCAGAGCCAGCTGGTGCGCACGATGGTCGTGCCCGGGCGGCACTCGCGCTCCCCCGCCAGCTTCGACATGCCGTAGACGGACGTGGGGCAGGGCGGGTCGGACTCGCGGTACGGGCGGGTGCCCGTCCCGTCGAAGGCGTAGTCGGTCGACACGTAGACCATGTGGGCCCCGACCGACGCCGCCGCCTCGGCGACGTGGCGCGTGCCGATCTGGTTGACCGAGTACGCCGTGTCCACCTCGCGTCTCGCACAGGTCGACCGCGGTGAAGGCCCCGCCGTGCAGGACGAGCTCGGGCCGGAAGTCGGCGAAGGTGTGCTGCACCGCGTCGCGGTCGTCCACCGGCATGGTGTCGATGTCGGTCCCGAGCACCTCATGGGTGAGCCCCGGGCGCGGGCCCTCCGGCCCGAGCAGCGCGCAGCGCACGCCACCATCGGGCACCCGTCCGGCCAGGGCGTCGACGAGGTCGCGCCCGAGCTGCCCGTAGGCGCCGGTGATCAGGATCCGCACCGGTCAGCCCGCTCCGGTTCCCCAGGCTCCTTCGGCCACGGGGGCCCGGGCGATCAGGGGCTCCCACCAGTCCCGGTTCGAGGCGTACCAGGCCACGGTGTCGGCCAGGCCCTGCTCCCATTCGACCGACGGGGCCCAGTCCAGCTCGCGCCGCAGCTTCGACGCATCGAGGACGTAGCGGCGGTCGTGACCGGGCCGGTCGGGCACGATCGTCTTGAGCGACTCCGGCTTGCCCAGCGCGGCCAGGATGCGGTCGGCCACCTCCATGATGGAGGCCTCGACGCCGCTGCCCACGTGGTAGGTCTCGCCCACCTTGCCGCGGGCCAGCACGGCGTCGATGGCGGTGCAGTGGTCGATGACGTGCAGCCACTCGCGCCGGTTCTCGGTGCTGGCGTAGAGCGTCAGGGGCTTGTCGTCGAGGGCGAGTGCGCAGAAGTGCGGGATCAGCTTCTCGGGGAACTGGAAGGCGCCGTAGTTGTTGGCGCAGTTGGTGATCGTGATCGGCAGCTCGTACGTCTCGGCGTACGCGCGCACGGCGTGGTCGGCCCCCGCCTTCGACGCGTTGTAGGGGGTCCGCGGCCGGTAGGGCGAGTCCTCGGTGAACGCCTCGTCGGTGTCGAGGGGCAGGTCCCCGTAGACCTCGCAGGTCGAGACGTGGTGGAAGCGGGCCACCCCGACCTGGCGGGCCGCCTCGAGCATGGTCTGGGTCCCCAGCACGTTGGTGCGGAAGAACAGACCGGGATTCAGGACGGCGAGGGAGTTGTGCGACTCGGCGGCGAAGTGCACGATCGTGTCGATCTCCTCGCCCCGCAACGCCTTCTCGGCGGCGTCGGGGTCGCAGATGTCCCCCTGGACGAACACGATCCGGTCCTCGATGTCGGACAGGTTGGGTCGGTTGCCGGCATAGGTGAGCACGTCGTAGACGACGACATGGTCCTCGGGGTGCCGTTCGACCCAGTAGCGGGCGAAGTTCGACCCGATGAAACCGGCACCTCCCGTAACGAGAAGGCGCATAGTGCGCGACATGTTAGCCCAGCCCAGATACCCCTCCCCTGAGCTGGCCGGCCCCCCGGAAGGGCCGACGGGGTCAGCCCGGCCGCAGGTGGACGACGTCGCCGGCGCTGACCAGCTGGGGGCCCGAGGCGGTCTCGACGACCAGGCGGCCGGCGTCGTCGATGGCCGCGGCGACCCCGGTGAGATCCCCGTTCGGCAGGGTCACGAGGACGCGCTGGCCCAGCGTGGCGCAACGGCGCCGCACCTCGTCGGCCAGCTGTCGCCTTCCCGCCCCGTCGTCGAGGAGCGGCCGCCGGGCGGACAGCCCGTCGAGCAGCCGGTCCAGCAGGACGGCCTTGTCGACCGGCTGCGCCGATCCGCCGGCGTCGTCCAGGCAGGTGCCCGCCGCCTCCGCCGGGCCCGGCCACGCCACGTTCAGCCCGATCCCGACCACCACCGCCGCCAGCCGGCCGGCCGCGAACTCGGCCTCGGCGAGGACCCCCGCCAGCTTCGCCGTCCGCACCAGGAGGTCGTTGGGCCACTTGAGCACCGGCTCGACGCCGGCCACCTCGGCGCAGGCGTCGGCCGCCGCCAGGGCGACCGCGGCGGTACAGAGATGGACGTCGGCCGCCCCGCAGGACGGCCGCAGGAGGACCGACGCCAGCAGGTTGGCACCCGGAGGGGACTCCCAGCGCCGGTCGAGGCGTCCCCGGCCCGCCGTCTGGTGCTCCGCCACGGCCACCAGGCCCTCCGCGGCACCCTGCCGAGCCTGGTCACGGACGTAGGTGTTGGTGGAGTCGATCTCGTCGAACCGGCGGATCTCCCACTCCCCGGCCCACATGGCACACACCCTACGGGGCGTGCAATTGTGAGGGACCCGCCCACGGAGGAAAAAACCCAGCGTGCTCGACAAGATCCTCATTGCCAACCGCGGCGAGATCGCCGTCCGCGTCATACGGACGTGCCGCGAGATGGGCATCGGCACCGTCGCCGTGTATTCCAACCTCGACCGTGACGCTCTGCACGTGCGCATGGCCGACGAGGCCTACGCGCTGGGCGGCGACACGGCGGCCGAGAGCTACCTCAACACCGAGGCCATCTTGAAGGCCATCGAGCAGAGCGGGGCCGACGGCGTGCACCCGGGGTACGGGTTCTTCTCCGAGAACACCGACTTCGCCCGGGCGATCACCGAGCGCGGCGTCACCTTCATCGGGCCGCCGCCCGAGGCGATCGAAGTCATGGGCGACAAGATCAGCTCGCGCCTGGCCGCCGAGAAGGCGGGCGTGGCCGGGGTGCCGGGCCGCTCCGAGCCGCTCACCTCCCCCGACGAGGTCGTGGCCTTCGGCGAGGAGCACGGCTGGCCCGTGGCGATCAAGGCCGCCTACGGCGGCGGCGGACGCGGCATGAAGGTCGTCGACGTCGGCGGCCGAGGCGGCGGAGGCCATGGAGTCGGCGGCCCGCGAGGCGCAGGCCTACTTCGGCCGGCCCGAGATCTACCTCGAGCGCTACCTCGGCTGGCCGCGTCACGTGGAGATGCAGGTCGCTGGCCGACCAGCACGGCCACACGCTGTGGCTCGGCGAGCGCGACTGCTCGGCCCAGCGGCGACACCAGAAGCTGGTCGAGGAGAGCCCGGCGCCCGAATTCCCCGACGACATCCGCCAGGCGATGGGCGCCGCGGCGGTCAAGGTGTCCGAGGCGTGCGGCTACTACAACGCCGGCACCGTCGAGTTCCTCTACCAGGACGGCGAGTTCTACTTCCTGGAGATGAACACCCGCCTCCAGGTCGAGCACCCCGTCACGGAGCTGGTCACCGGCCTCGACCTGGTCGCCTGGCAGATCCGCATCGCCTCGGGCGAGTCGCTCGACTTCACCCAGGACGACATCGCCCGCAACGGGCACGCCATCGAGGTGCGCATCAACGCGGAGGACCCGAGCGGCGGGCGCTTCTCCCCCTCGCCGGGCACCCTGACCTCGTTCCACGAGCCCTCCGGACCCGGCGTCCGGCTCGACGCCGGCTACGAGGCGGGCGACACGGTCTCGCAGTACTACGACAACCTCATCGCGAAGCTCATCGTCTGGGCGCCCGACCGCGAGGCGGCCCGTCGCCGCATGCTCCGGGCCATCTCCGAGACCCGGATCACCGGCGTGGCCACCACGCTGCCCGCCCACGAGGCCATCCTCAGCCACCCCGACTTCGCGGCGGCGACGCACTCGACGAAGTGGGTCGAGGAGACGCTCGACCTGAGCGGGCTGGTCGCCGAGGCGCCCGGCGCGCCGCAGCCGGCCGGCGACGAGGAGGTGCCGACAGTCGAACGCGACGTCACCGCCGAGGTCGACGGCCGCCGCTACTCGGTGCGGCTGTGGGTGCCCGACCTGGGCCCCGTCGCCGCGTCCGGACGCCCGGCGGGCCGGCCCAAGCGTGCCGCCGCCTCCGCGGTCGCCGGCACGGGCTCGGGGCAGGTCGTGGTCCCCATGCAGGGCACCATCGTCAAGGTGCTCGTCGCGGTGGGCGACGTCGTCGAGGCGGGCCAGACCATCTGCCTGCTCGAGGCGATGAAGATGGAGAATGCCGTGGCCGCCGAGAAGGACGGGGTGGTCAAGGAAGTCCGCGTCGGTGCCGGTGACTCCGTCGGCGCGGGCGACATCGTGGCGGTCATCGAGTAGGTGCCCGCCGAGCCGGCCGGCGCCGCGAGGCCAAGAGTGCGGCGGCTGCGGTCGTCGACCGTCACCTCGACGAACTGGTCGCGCTGAGCCATTTCGTCCACGAGCACCCCGAGCTCTGCTACGGCGAGACCGTCTCGTCGCCGCCGTGGCCGAGGCGCTGCGGGCCGGCGGGATGGAGGTGCGAGGAGGGCGTCTACGACCTGCAGACCGCGCTCGAGTCGCCGTGCCGGCACGGGTGACCTGGTCGTCGCGGTGTGCGCCGAGTACGACGCGCTGCCCGAGGTCGGCCACGCCTGCGGCCACAACATCATCGCCGCCACCGCCGTCGGCGCCGGCCTGGCCCTCGCCGCGGTGGCCGACGACCTCGGCCTGACCGTGCGGGTCCTCGGCACGCCGGCCGAAGAGGGCGGCGGCGGCAAGGTTCTCATGCTCGAGCGGGGCGCCTTCGGCGGCGTCCACGCCGCGATGATGGTGCACCCCTGGCCGGTCGAGCGGCTGACGGCGACCTGCCTCGCCGTCGCGCACTTCGACGTCCACTACCGGGGCCACGAGGCGCACGCCTCGGCCGCGCCGTGGGAGGGCGTCAACGCGCAGGACGCGTTGACCGTCGCCCAGGTGGCGATCGGCCTGCTGCGCCAGCAGCTGCCGCCCGGGGACCAGGTCCACGGCGTGGTCACCAAGAGCCCGGGCGCCGCGAACGTGATCCCGGGCGCCATCACCGCCCGCTACATGGTGCGCTCCCGCACGGCCGCCGGGCTGGCCGCGCTGCGGCCCGCGGATCGAGGCCTGCTTCGAGGCGGGCGCGCTGGCCACCGGCTGCACCGCTCGACTACGAGGAGCTCTCGCCCGTGTACTCGCACATGGAGGCCGACCCGGCGCTGCTCGGCGCCTACCGGGCCAACGCCGAGGCTCTCGGCCGGCGCTTCGAGGCGGACGACGTCGGGCACGCCGCCGCCGACGCTCTCGACCGACATGGCCAACGTGTCGCTCGCCGTGCCCACGATCCATCCCGCTGATCGGGATCGAGGCCGGCGGCGCGGTCAACCACCAGCGCGAGTTCGCCGCCGCCTGCGTGACGCCCTCGGCCGACGCGGCGGTGCGCGACGGCGCCGTCGCCCTGGCCTGGACGGCCATCGACGCGGCCACCGACCCGGCGCTGCGGGCGCGGCTGCTGGCCGGCCGCGTGATCACCGAGCACGCCTTGCTCGAGGTCGTGCCCGGCCGCGAGCTCGAGTTCGTGGCCGCGATGGAGCAGGCGAAGTCCGCTCATCGCGGCCAGCCCGGGTTTCGTCTCGCTCCGGGTCGAGCGCTGCGTGGAGCGCCCGAACTGCTTCCTGCTCCTCGTCGACTGGGAGCGCCTCGAGGACCACACCGAGGGCTTCCGCGGCTCTCCGGCGTACGGCGAATGGCGGGCCGCACTGCACCACTTCTACGACCCGTTCCCGGTGGTCGAGCACTTCGAGGCGGTCGTCACCGCCTGAACCGGCTGGGTCTACGGGATCGGCGGCCGGCGCGCCGGCAGCACCGCGTCGAGGATCCCGAGCTTGACCACCCGGTAGGGGATCCCGAGTTGGGCGAGGTGGGCCTCGAACGTCTGCTCGGTGTAGGGCCCCGGGCCCGGCTGGGGGTTGAGGAACACGGTCGCCGCCTCCGCCGAGGCGTTCGGGGCGAAGAAGAGCCAGGCCGGGTTCTTGGCGGACGCCACCTCGGCCGCCAGTGCCGTCGCCCGGTTCACGTCGAGCGGCGAGGGACTGACCGCCGGACGTCCTCGGCTGAGGAAGTCGAGGTCATACGCGGTCCAATAGTCGCCGTAGGCCGCGGTGATGTGGTGGGCACGCATCGCGGTCAGCACCTGTTCCATCGGCGCGTCGCCGCTCCGCCAGCTGGTGAAGAAGTCGGCGGGGACCCCGGCGGTGCGCGCGCCGGCCACGGTCAGGCACAGGGCACCGAGCACACCCACGGCCGCGAGTGCGAGGGCGCCGTGGCCGACCCGGGGTGATTCGTCGCCGAGCCGTCCGGCGAGGACGTCCAGGTTCGCGAGCACCGTTGCGACGAGCGCAACGATGAGCGCGGGGAGATAGATGCCGTAGCGACCGTCGTTCCAGTACGCGGTGCCCGGAGCGGCCGCGTAGAGAAACGGGAAGGCAACGACGCCGGCGGCCAGGGCCAATGGCACGAGCGTGCCCCGTCGGCGGGCCGCGACCGACACCGCGCCGACCACGGCTCCTGCGATCAGCACCAGAGGGACGACGTAGAGCAGCTTGCCGATGGCCGGCCCACCGACCCACCGGCCACTCAACACCGTACGGACGCCGAGCTGCATCGGCAGCGTGTCGTGGAAGAAGACGGAGAGCCGCTCCCCGTAGGTTGCCCCGCCGTTGGCCGGGAGCGAGCTGCGTTGTACGGAGGCGAACCCGCTGTGCGCGTTGGCGTACCACCACGGGAGCGAGCCCACGAGCGCGCCGGCCGCCGCCAGCGCGAGCGCCAGCCAGCGCGTGGGTTCTCGTTCGAACATGACGCCTTTGGGCGACGCGTGCGACACCGACCACCACCACGAGGCGAGGAGCACGAGGCAGGGCAGGGCGAAGTAGCCGATCTCGGGTGAGGCCCACCACCCGAGTCCGACGGCGACACCGAAGATCAGGAACGTGAGCGGGCCGGCGCGGCGCCCGTAAACCCGGACGCAGCACACGATCGCCGCCAGCCCGCAACACAACGTGGCCTCGCGAAAGCCGCCTTCACGGACCGACTGCCAGACCACGACATAGGGCCACACCCAGACGGCGCCGGCAGCGGCGACCGCGAGGGGCCGGCTCCGTGCGGCCGCGAAGGTGAGGGCGCCCACGAGGGCCGCCGCGAGCGCCGAGAGCAGCGCGGGCGTGGCGTTCATCGCCGCCTCGCCGCCTCCTCCGATCTTGAGGCCCGCCGCCACGAGGTACGGCTCGAGGCCGCCGTAGTGCTGACCCCAGTAAAAGGCCGTGAAGTGGCCCCCGTCGATGGCCCGGGCCATGAGCCCGACAATCGCCTCGTCGCCCCAGATGGGGAGCTGCACGAGGAGCCAGACCCGCAGGAGCACCCCGTACACGAGGGCCAACGCCGCGGCCACCAGCACCAAGGCCACGACGGGGTGCATCTGTGCCCCGAGACGGCTGATCCTGGGCGGCGGCGCGTGGGCGGCAGTGCGGGGCGCCTGGCCCGGCGCGATCGCCGCATCGGAGTCGTGCGCGGTCGCCTTCATCGACTCGGGTTCGCGGGCTCGACCCGCCGGTTGCGGCCGCCGTCGAGACCGGCGATCTCAATGAGCGAGGCGCTGTCGTCCTCGCCCGAGCCCTCCACGTGCTCAGCCGCCGGGCTGATAGACGCCGAACTCGTTGCGTAGGACGTCGGAGACCTCGCCGAGGGTTGCCATCTCCTTGAGGGCGGCCTTCATGGGCACGAGCAAGTTGCCTTCTCCCCTGGCCGTCTCGGCGACATCGGCGAGCGCCCGGTCCACCGCCGCCTGGTCCCGCGCCTCGCGCACCGAGCGCGTGCGGTCCACCTGCAGCTGCTGCAGCTTGATATCGATCGGAAACACCTCGGCGGCCTCAGCTTCGGCGTCGGTGAATCGGTTCACCCCGACGACGACCTTCTCGCCGTCGTCCACCGACTTGGCGAAGCTGTACGCGGCCGCCTCGATCTCTTCCTGCATGAAGCGGGCCTCGATCGCCGCCACCGCGCCGCCCAACTGCTCGATGCGATCCAGGTAGGCGGTCGCCCCCTCTTCCACCTGGTCGGTGAGCGTTTCGACGTAGTACGAACCGGCCAGCGGATCGACCGTGTCGGCCACACCGGACTCGAAGCCGACGATCTGTTGCGTTCGCAGCGCGATCTTGGCCGCTCGCGTGGTCGGCAAGCCGAGGGCCTCGTCGAAACCGTTCGTGTGGAGGCTCTGCGTGCCCCCGAGCGCGGCGGCCAACGTCTGGACGGTGACCCGGACGATGTTGTTCTCGGGCTGCTGGGCCGTGAGTGTCGATCCGCCCGTTTGGGTGTGGAAGCGCAGCATCTTTGAGCGGTCATCCTTGGCTCCGAAGCGCTCCGTCATGATGCGGGCCCACATGCGCCGCGCGGCGCGGTACTTGGCGATCTCCTCGAAGAGGTTGTTGTGGGCGTTCCAGAAGAAGGACAGCCGAGGTGCGAAGGAATCCACGTCCATTCCGGCTGCCATGGCTGCCTCGACATAGGCGATGCCGTTAGCCAAAGTGAACGCGATCTCCTGCACTGCCGTCGAGCCGGCTTCTCGGATGTGGTAGCCCGAAATCGAGATCGTGTTCCAGTTGGGAAGATGCTCCGCGCAGTAGCCGAAGGTGTCGACGATCAGGCGCATCGATGGGCGAGGCGGGTAGATGTAGGTGCCGCGAGCGATGTACTCCTTCAAGATGTCGTTCTGGATGGTGCCGCGGATCTTGTCACCTGGCACACCCTGCTCGTCGGCGACCAATTGGTAGAGCAGCAAGAGGATGGCGCCCGTGGCGTTGATGGTCATGGAGGTCGTGACTTTGTCCATGGGCAGGTCCGCCATCAGGAGGCGCATGTCGGCCAGCGAGTCGATGGCCACGCCGACCTTGCCGACCTCGCCCTCGGCGCGCGGGTGGTCCGAGTCGTAACCCATCTGGGTCGGCAGGTCGAAGGCGCACGACAGGCCGGTCTGGCCGGCGTCGAGAAGGAACTTGAAGCGCTGGTTCGTCGACTCGGCCGAGCCGAAGCCGGCGTACTGGCGCATGGTCCACAGCTTCGAGCGGTACATGTCGCGGTGGACGCCCCGGGTGTACGGGAACGATCCCGGTTCGCCGAGCTGGGTCTCCGGGTCCCAGGCCGCCAGGTCGTCGGAGCGGTAGACGGGATTGATGGTGATGCCGGAGTCGGTGTGGCGCTCGGCCGCGCCCTGGGTGTCCTGGTTTTTCGGTGTCACGCTCACGAGACTACGGAGGATCGGGGCAGGAGGGCCATACGGGCACCTGACGCAGGCATCGCAGGAGGCAGACTACGACCGTGGACGACACCGGACCCGCTTTCTCCCATTTCGGCATCTGCGTGAGCGACCTGGAACGATCGCTGGCGTTCTACTGCGGCGCGCTCGGCTTCGACAAGGCCGAATCGCACGAGATCGGCACGGAATTCGCCCGGCTGATGGACCTCCCGGATGTGTCGGTCACCTCGCAATTCATCCGCCGGGGACCGACCGGCATAGAGCTCCTTGCCTTCCACGAACCAAGCCCGTTCGGTGATCGGACGAGGCGGGCGGTCAACCAGTTGGGGCTCACCCACCTGTCGTTCCGGGTCCACGATGTCGCGGCCACCGCGGCGCTGGTCGTCCAGTTCGGTGGCGCCATCGTGGAGTCCAGCCGGACGACGATCGACCTCGGAGGAACGTCCCTCGACTTCGTCTACTGCACCGATCCGGACGGGGTGCGCGTCGAGCTGATGGACCTCGGCTGAGAGGTGTCGCCCAGCTCGGCCAGGGCCTGGGCGTCGAGCTCGCGGTCGATGCGCACCGCCTTGCGCTCCTCGAGGTGCATCCAACGCAGGGCGACCGGGATCATCGGCCACAGCATCAGGGTGTCACCCACGACCCACATGAGCGAGCCACCGATGTGCAGATCGTCGACGTAGGACGGGCCCCAGGCGCGGTGTGTCGCGAAGTACGCCGGGAACATTTCCTTGGTCGCGCCGGCGAGCGAAAGCCCGGTGAAGGTGTCGATCGGGATCGCCATGAAGAGATAGAAGAACTGCATGGCCGGATGGAGCCGGTAGCAATTCGGATCGTTCCCGAAGATCTGGCGCCAGAACATATAGCCGACGACGAGGAAGGCCAGGTGCTCCGCGTTGTGCAGGCTCTCGTGTTGCAGCGTGAGGTTGTACCAGCTCGTCAGATGGCTCACGGGGATCAACACGGCATAGAGCACGAAGGCGACCGCCCAGTGCCCGAGGAACTTGGCCACCCCAGATCGCAGGCCTTCGGTCACGACGACGTGAGCCGTGCCGGTGGTGCACCTCCAGGCCAGTTCCAGTGGAGATGCAATGGCGAACAACGGCGCCGCAACCATGATGAGCACCAGGTGCTGGACCATGTGGTCCCAGAAGAGCTCGCCGTCGTAGACGCCGATGAAGGTGAAGATCGACACGCTCGTCGTCAAGAGCGCACCGATCCAGGCGACGGTTTTTCCCACCGACCACGGATGGCGCGGGTGGAGGGTGTTGTTGCGCCTGACCCCCCACAGGTACAGGGCCAGGGCGGCCACGATCATGGCCACCGGGACGAAGTCGAACTGGGTGGAGAAGAGCTGTGACCCCCGCAGAGGCGGGAGCCCCGCGTCGAGGAGCGCGGCGATCACCTCTAGACGCTACCGCCGCCTTCAGCCGTGTTGCCAGACGCGCTCGCGGATGCCGCGTTTGCCGTAGAGGGCGGCCGCATCGAGCCTGGCCATCTCTTCGTCGCTCATCTGCCACCCCACAGCGCCGGCGTTCTGCTCGGCCTGGGATCGGTTCTTCGCACCCGGGATCGGGACGGCACCCTGTGCGATCAGCCAGGCGAGCGCGACCTGGCTCGGAGTCCGCCCACCGTGGTTCTCGCCGATGCGACGGAGCTCGGCCACGACGGCCTCGACCAGCTCCATCGGGTGGGCCGAGAACGAACGTCCGCCCGGCGGCGGGTTCGCCGTCGAATACTTCCCGGTCAGCCGCCCCTGCCCGATCGGCGAGTAGGCCAGAGGGAGCACACCGAGCTCCCGGCAGCAGTCGAGCAATCCGACGCGCTGCGGCATGGTGCGCAGGAGAGAGAACTCGATCTGGTTGGTGGCCAGGCGCAGCCCGCGCTTGCGCAACGCCGTGTCGATCGCGCGCGTCTCCTTGGCCGAGTAGTTGGAGACGCCGACGGCCCGCACCAGCCCCTCGGCCTGCGCGGCGGCGAGCGCCTCGGCCAGGGCGTCGTGCGAGCGCAGCGAGACCGGCCCGTGAATTTGGTAGAGGTCGATGGACGCACAGCCCAGCCGCTCAAGCGATTGCCGCGCCGCGGTGAGCAGTGCGCCGTGCACGTTCACCTTCCAGGGGCTCGGCATGAACTTGGTCGCGATGACGACGCGCTGACGCGCGGTGGGATCTGCGGCCAGCAGGCGGCCGATGATGCGCTCGCTCTCACCGTGTCCGTAGACCTCTGCGGTGTCGAAGAGGACGACACCGGCCTCGATGCTGGCCTCCCAGGCCTCGCGGATCGTCGACTCGGTGAGCGACTGGTCATAGCCGCCCATGCCCCAGACGCTTTTGTCACCCCAGGCCCAGGTGCCGACTCCGAGAGGCGGGATGGCGACGTCGGACCCCGACAGCGTGATGCGGTCACTGGCCTGCGGTGGTGCCGCGCCCGTCATCGCCCGACCCGGCGCGTCTCGGCCCACGCCAGGTGGGCCCCGACGGCGTCCTTCCACTCTTCGGGATGGGTCAGCTGCGGCGAGTGGTAGGCGCCGTCGATGACGGACAGGCGACCGTCCGCCACCGACCCCGCCAACTCGGGCGCCTGGTCGATCAGCGGATGATCGTGCTCGCCGGCAATGACCGTCGTCGGGCAGCTGATCGACGGCAACTCCGCCTTCAGCGAGACCTTTCCGTCGGCCACGTCGGCCAGCAGTGCCATCCCGAAGGCCTTCACGGCGTAGGCGTCCATGCCCGCGAAGACGGCGGCCTTCTCCTCCTGCCACGAAGGCGGCATCCGCTCCTCGATCAACGCGTCCTCGGGTCCCCCGAGGCCTATCGTCTCGGGCATGCCCCGCGACGGGTCGAACGCATCGATCCAGGCGTGAACCAGCTCGCGGATGCCCTCGTCGGGCGGCATGAACGACCATGCGCTGGTGTCCATGAGCACGAGCGAGCTGACCAGGTCGGGGCGGCTCAGGACGAGACCCATGACGACACGCCCCCCCATTGAGTGACCGAGCAGGTCGACGGGGCCATCCCCCACGGCTTCGAGGAATGCGGTGAGGTCGGCGACGAGCTGATCGATCGTGTAGCCCTCGACGCTGCCTGTCTTGGTCGAGTGACCGTGGCCGCGCTGGTCGAGCATGACGACCCGCCGGTCCACCGCCAAGTCGTCCGCCACCAGTGCGAAGTCGAGCGCGGAACCGGTGAAGCCGTGCACGAGGACGAGGGTCGGCGTGCCCGAAGGGCCCGAGCCGCGCTCGGACCAAGCGAGCTCGACGCCTTGTACGGCGACGGTCTGCGCGGCGGTCGGTGTCATGCGCCCTGTCTAGTGGCTGACGGCGCCGACCGCTCGGGGCGGGACCGTGTCCCGGGTGGCCCTCAGTGGCGGTGCGGCATGCAGAGGTCGTCGTACTCGGCGATGATGATCTCGCCGGCGTCGGGCCCACAAGCCGGGCAGGCCGGGTCGCGGCGCACCTTGAACGTGCGGAACGACGCTTCCATCGCGTCGTAGGCCATCAGCCGGCCGATGAGCGGGTCACCGAGTCGGAGCAGCACCTTGATGGTCTCGATCGCCTGGATGGAGCCGATGATCCCGGGCAGCACGCCGAGCACCCCGGCTTCGGCGCACGACGGAGCGAGTTCGGCGGGGGGCGGTTCGGGGATGAGGCAGCGGTAGCACGGGCCGTTGTAGGGGTCGAATACGGTGACCTGTCCCTCGAAGCGGAAGATGGATCCGTGGATCACCGGGATGCGCTTCAGCAGGGCGGCGTCGTTGACGAGGTACCGCGTCGGGAAGTTGTCCGTGCCGTCGAGGATGGCGTCGTAGCCGTCAATGATGTCGAGGATGTTGTCCGCGCCCAGACGCACGTCGTAGGTGACGACGTTGACGTCCGGGTTGAGCATCGTGAGCGTCTTCTTGGCGGAGTCGACCTTGCGCTCACCGATGCGGTCGATGTTGTGGAGGATCTGGCGTTGGAGATTCGACTCGTCCACCTCGTCCATGTCGATCACGCCGAGCGTGCCGACACCTGCCGCGGCCAGGTAGAGCGCCGCCGGTGACCCGAGCCCACCCGCACCGAGCAGCAGCACCTTCGAGTCGAGCAACTGCAACTGACCGACCTCGCCCACCTCGGGCAGCAGCAGGTGGCGCTGATAGCGGTTCCGCTGAGCCGGGGTGAGCGTCCTGGGTGCCGCCCACGGCCGGCCGTCGTCCTTCCACTTGTTGAACCCGCCCGACATCGACTGCACGTCGGCGTAGCCGAGGTCAGCCATCGTCTTGGCCGCGAAGACCGAGCGCACGCCACTGGCGCAGTACACGACGACCGGCGCCGATTTGTCGGGCAGCTTGCCCTCGACCTGGAATTCCAGGTGGCCCCGCACGAGGTGGACGGCGTGGGGAAGCGCGCCCTGCTCGTACTCGTCAGGCTCGCGGACGTCGAGGAAGGTGACGCCGCCGCCCTCCAAAAGGGCTTGCGCGGCGGCAGGATCGACCTCCCGGATGGACGCCTTGGCTTCGTTCAATAGGTCTCGTGGCGTGGGCACTTTGCTCCTCTTCACGCGGCCAACCAGCGACCTGGTTCGCCCGTACGATCCGTAAAACACTACCAGTGGGGTCAACATTCCCGGTTCTCCACCGGGTCTTTTGACGGCCTGGGAGACTGCGGGCGATGGAACTCCACGAGGCGATCCGTCGGCGCGCAATGTGCCGGAGTTTCTCGGACGATCCCGTCGAGCCTGCGGTCCTCGAGCGCATCCTCGATGCCGCCCTCCGGTCGCCGACCGCGGGGAACACCCGGGGTACCTCCTGGCTGGTTCTCGAAGGCCCGGACCAGACGGATCGCTATTGGGACGCCACCACCGACGACGAATGGAGGACGCGGAACAACGACTGGGCAGCCGGGTTGCGCCGTGCCCCGGTGCTGCTCCTGGCCTACGCCTCGCCTGACGCGTACGTGGCACGCTACAGCGAGCCGGACAAGGCAGATCCAGAACTCGGAGCTGCGGCGGACCGCTGGCCAGTCCCGTATTGGTATGGGGATGCGGCATTCGGAGTGATGTGCGCGCTGTTGTCCGCGGTCGACGCAGGACTGGGTGGGTGCGTGCTCGGTGCATTTCGCGGCGAATCGGAGTTGGCCGTCGCCCTTCACGTTCCCAACGGTTGGCGTCTGTTCTGCGCCGTCGCGTTGGGTCGACCGGAAGCCAACCCTCGACGATCAGAATCCCTCAACAGGCTGATCCCGCCACGCGCTGACCGCGTCCACTGGGGAGGATGGTGACACCCATCTCAGCCATCAACTCGCGAAGTCAGCGAGCCCCGACCGTTTCGACCGCGCTGGTTTCGGTCGGGCCACGGAGTTCGTCGTGGCCCAGGCCCGGCGATTTCTGTTGCCGAATCTCCCGCGCCAGCGCGTCGATGACGACCGCAGCCATGACGAGGACAACGGGACCGAGGTCCACTCGGAACCGATTGTTCTCCCCGATCTCGACGAGATTGGTGAGGACGGCGACGTACAAAGTGGTCAACCACATGAAGGCCATTGTCAGGGCGAAGGCATGGTCCTGGCGGCGGCGCCAAGCAACCCAGGGCGCCCCGATTAACGCCAGTCCGTAAACCATCACCACTCCCCACGCCGTCTCCAGGAAGGATGGCCCGTGTCCTGATGCGAATGAGGTAGTTGAGGTTGGACTTGTTCCGAGGACCTGCCAGTTCACCACCAAGTCATATACACGGGCGTAAGTCGAGATCTTGCTTTGATTCGACGCGACGAAGATGTACTGATCACTCGGCAGCAGAAATACGGTGGATGCCTTCATGACCGAGCGTGCATACAAACCGGGGTACGCCTCGATGAAATGAAGGTCGTTGTGCAGATACTGATCCGAGATGGCGATGAATCTGATGTTGTTGAAATTTATTGAGCCATCGCCCTTGTTTGGATCGTCCAACACTGCGACACCGGTGCGGGCATGATGTGAGAGCCGCGGCCCATAGGCCGAAGGCGGCGCCGTGAACGGAATGATCGTCGATGCGGAGGTGATCTTCCCGGCCTTAAGCAGGCTCTGGAGCTCCGAAGTCGAGGCTTGCTCAGTCGTGATGCGAGCGAGATTCATGCCGGTCCAGCTACTGGTCGTCGTGGTGTGAAATAACACCGCATTCTTCCCGTACCAGAAGGCCACCAGTGCGACTGGAACGAGCCCTACCGCAAGTACGGCGCGCCATCGGTGTCGCAGGAGAACCACCACGGCGCCGATCACTACGAGGAGCCATGGCCATTGGAACGTGCTGTTGAGGAGCACGACAAGTGACACGGAGGAAAAGAAGCAGACACCCCACAAAGGCTGCTGCCTCTTGAGATACTTCGTGAGGCTCAGTGCGGCCAAGACGACCAAGAAGGCGGTCGGATAGGTGTAGAAGTACCAATTCTCATAGAGGACCGCGGACGGGTCGAGCACCACGAGCACCGCGACGCCGAAGGCGCCCGAGCGCGGGACGCCCAGTTCGATCAGTAGCCAAAACGCGCACAACGCGATCCCGAGGCCGAGGAGGAGTGCGCCAATAACGAGCACAAAATGGGCCAGTCCGTATGGAAGTCGCACCAGCACCGCGGTGGCGACGTTGTACAGCGGTGGCTGGCTCTGCAGGTTCCAGATGCTTTGCAGGAAGTTGTGGTGGAGCTGGTTCAGGTCCAGCTGTTGCCATGCGGAGGACCCGAGCCTGCCGCTCAGCATGCTCTGGTCGAAGCGTACGCCAGCCGCGTAATACAAGACCCTTGACACAATGAAGAGGATTGCGATTCCAAGGGCGGGGCGAGCTCGATGAGGCACTCTCGCCCACTGGGACATCCGCGAGATTCTATCGCTTCACTCTCAATTCCTACGGCAACTCACATCGAAATGAGCAGTATGGTTCAACGGTGGACGGTGGCCACCAAAGGAGCCGGGTCTGGCCGATCTAGTTGGTGAGGGTTTACCGACCACGCTCCTAGAACCGCCGAGTCCTGGCGACCGGACAACGCCACCCGAGGGAGTGGGTGGCCCGCGCGCTTTTCGGCAGCGGCGTTCGATGGCGTCGTTCCTGGGGACTTGTGGCTATTTGCCCTTGGCCGCCCTCGGCTTCTGGCCCGTGTGGGCGCATTGGTCCTCCAACATGAACGGCTGCAACTGCTGGGATCAGATCCAGCAGGAGTGGTACGTGCAATGGGTCGCGGTTGCGCTCTCTCACGGACACTCAGTGCTCTACACCAATCACATCTACGTGCCGGGCGGGATCAACCTGATGTGGAACGCGTCGGTGATCGCCCTCGGGACAATTTTCGCGCCACTCACGCAGACCATCGGCGTCGTCCACACGTTCTCCATCCTTCTCACGTTGTCCCTCGCGCTCTCGGCGGCCGCGATGTATGCGTTGTTGCGTCGATGGACGACTTGGGCGCTGGCGGCATGGCTCGGCGGGCTCGTGTACGGGTTCTCGACGCTGGCGATGGTCGAAACGAACCAGGGCAGGTTGAACCTGGTCTTCGATGCGGTCCTCCCGTTGATCGTCATTGTGCTCGACAAGCTGATCCGAAAGGAATGGACCCCACGGGTCGCCGGCGTGGTTCTGGGCCTCCTCCTCACGCTGCAGCTGTTCATCTCCGAGGAGATCCTTCTCATCTTCGCCGCGCTGACCGGAGTCATGCTCCTTGGCCTTGGGCTGATCCACCGGCGCGAGGTGTGGCAACAACGGGTCGCCGCGATCACCTCCGTGGTGGCAGCCGGGATCACGTTCCTCCTGCTGAGCGGCTACCCCCTCTACGTGCAGTTCCGCGGACCCGCACGGATCACCGGTCCACCGGAGCCACTCGCGCAGCTGGCAACGGCCAGCTCCGACGGCTTGAGCCTGATCACGCCGGGGTCGCCGCAATGGCTCACCCCCGGCTGGGCCGATCAGCTGTACGCACACTTCTCGGCTGCGCCTTCCTCCGAGGTTACGACCTACGTCGGCCTCCCCCTGCTCCTCTTCGTGCTGATCACCGCTGTGGTGCTCCGGCGAGCGACGCTGATCCGGATCTTTGCGCTCACCACCGCGATCGCGTTCCTTTGTTCGATGGGCCCACAGCTCCTGTTCGACGGTCACAAGACGGGACTCCGACTTCCGGGCGACGTCCTTGCCCACCTGCCGATTCTCGGCGACATCATTCCCTCTCGCTACGCGGTGGGGATGTGGTTCGGGATCGCCGTGATCTTCGCGATCGGCCTCGACGGAGCAAGGACATGGGCCCGCGAGAGGTGGGGACCCGGCGCGGGCGGCTGGAGCACGCGGGCGCCCAGCGCGGCATGCACCGACCGCCGGGCGATTCTGGCCCGGTGTCTTCGTCGCTGTTCTCGGGATCGCGGTGCTGCTCCCGCTTGTTCCCGATTGGCCGTTCGCGCAAGTGCCGGCGGACGTCCCGTCCTTCTTCACGAATGGTGACGTCCGTGTCGTGCCCCCGGAGTCGATCGCCGTGACCTATCCGTATCCGCTGACGGCGATGGCCTGGCCGATGGTCTGGCAGGCCGATACCGACATGCGCTACCGCATGCTCGGGGGCTACGCGATCGGCCCCGACGAGACCGGAGCCGGAACGTTCTTCAGCAGCCCGAACCCGATCGAGTACTGCCTGCTCTACGTGTTTACGAGCGCCTCCACCCGGTACTGCGACCCGTCACAGCTTCGGGACACTCTTCGCCAACTGCACGTGACCTCCGTCATCGCGGACAACGGCGAGCCACACGCAAACCTGGCCCGATCCGTGCTGGTGGCCACCCTCGGAGCCCGGCCGCGCCGCCTCGGCGGGGTCTCATTGTGGCGGTGTGTGAAGAGGTCACCCCATCGCGCGTGCGTGTGGAACTGACCGGTCGACGAGGACCGACTACTCGCTGGTCTTCGACAGCGGGTGCTCGGGTCCTTCCTGCCAGCGCGCCATCGCCCACAACAGGTCCGAAAGCCGGTTGAGGTACATCGGGACCAGCGAGTCACCCGCCGGCTCGCTCGCGGCGATCCGCTCGGCGCGACGCACAATCGTGCGGGCAAGGTCCAGCGCGGCCGCGACCCGGTTCTCGCCGGGGATGGTGAAGTCGCTCGGCATGTCGAAGCGCTGGAGCAGGTCGTCGATGCCCGCCTCGAGCGCGTCCACCATCTCGGGGGTGACCAGGGTCGACCCCGCCGTGAGCTTGCGGCGGTTCTCGGGGGCGGTGGCCACCTCCGCCATCAACACGTAGAGGTCGCGCGCCAGGGCCGTCAGGCGCACATTGGCCTCGGAGCCGACGGCCGTCTCGGCCCGGGCGAGCCCCATGGCGGCCTGCGCCTCATCGACGGCGCCGTTGAGCTCGATTCGCCAGGAGTCCTTACGCACCCGGCCGCCGTAGAGCAGTCCGGTGGTCCCGTCGTCGCCCTTCTTGGTGTAGATCTTCGGTATCACCAGGCGGGATGCTACCGGCGCCGTTCCCGGGCACTCCGAAGGCACCGGTAATCTGGAGGCCTCATGGCACCCTCCCCCGAACTCCTGGGCCGTCTCGACCCGGCGGCGTCCTCCTACCTGCAGGCGCTGCGCGAGCGCGTCGTCATCTTCGACGGGGCCATGGGCACGAACCTCCAGCTGCTTGGGCTGGAGCCGGAGGACTTCGGCGGGCCCGACCTCGAGGGCTGCAACGAGGTCCTGGTCGAGACGCGGCCGGACCTCGTGGCCCAGGTCCACCGCTCGTTCTACGAGGTCGGCTGCGACGTCGTCGAGACCGACACGTTCGGGTCGACCTCGGTCGTGCTGGCCGAGTACGGCCTGGCCGACCGGGCGCGGGAGCTGACCCGCATGGCAGCCGAGCTCGCCTGCTCGGTACGCGACGAGTTCACCTCGCCCGAGCGCCCGCGCTGGGTGGCCGGTTCGATGGGCCCGGGGACGAAGTTCCCCACGCTGGGCCAGATCTCCTACGCCGACTTCCGCGACGCCTACGAGGAACAGGCGCTCGGTCTGCTCGAGGGCGGAGTCGACTTCCTGCTCATCGAGACCCAGTTCGACATGCTCTCGGTCAAGGCGGCCATTAACGGCGCCCGCCGGGCCATGGTGGCGCTGGACCGCATCGTGCCCCTGCAGGCGCAGGTGACGATCGAGCTCACCGGTCGCATGCTGCCGGGCACAGAGATCGGCGCGGCGCTGACGGTGCTCGACGCCATGCAGGTCGACGTCGTCGGCCTCAACTGCGCCACCGGTCCGGTCGAGATGAGCGAGGCGCTGCGCCACCTGTCGGGCGCCAGCCGCGTCCCGATCGCCTGTGTCCCCAATGCAGGGCTCCCATCGGTGGTCGACGGGCAGATGCACTACGACCTGACCCCGCAAGGCCTGGCCGACCACTTGCACCGGTTCGTCACCGAGTTCGGCGTCTCCGCCATCGGTGGCTGTTGCGGCACCACGCCCGCCCACCTGGCTGCGGTCGTCGAGCAGTGCGCCGGCGCCACCGTTGCCGCGCGGCACGCCGGTCTACGAGCCGGCGGCGGCGTCCATCTACACCTCGGTGCCCTTCAAGCAGGACACCTCCTTCCTCGTCGTCGGCGAGCGCACCAACGCCAACGGCTCCAAGGCGTTCCGCGAGGCGATGCTGGCCGCCGACTGGGACACCTGTGTCGCCATGGCGCAGGACCAGGTGAAGGAGGGCTCCCATCTGATCGATGTGTGTGTCGACTACACCGGCGCCGACGGCGTGGCCGACATGACCGAGGTCGCAAGCCGGCTCTGCACGCAGTCGACGGTGCCGATGATGGTCGACTCCACCGAGGGCCCGGTCGTCCGTGCCGCGCTCGAATGGATCGGCGGGCGCCCCATCCTCAACTCGGTCAACCTCGAGGAAGGCGACGAGCCCGGAACCCGGCTCGACACCTTCCTGCGGCTGGCCCGCGAGTTCGGTGCCGCCGTGGTGTGCACCTGCATCGACGAGGAGGGGCAGGCCCGCACGGCCGAGTGGAAGCTGCGAGCGGCGCGCAACATTCGCGACATCGCCGTCGAGCGCTACGGGCTCGAGCCCGAGGACCTGTTGTTCGACCCGCTGGCGCTGCCGTTGTCGACGGGCATGGAAGAGAGCCGCGAGGACGGGATCGAGACGATCGAGGGCATCCGGGCGATCAAGACCGAGCTGCCCGGCGTGTCCACCATCCTCGGGCTTTCCAACGTCTCGTTCGGCCTGAACCCGGCGGCGAGGCAGGTCCTCAACTCGGTCTTCTTGCACGAGTGCGTGGAGGCCGGCCTCGACTCGGCCATCGTGCACGCGTCGAAGATCCTCCCGCTCTCGCGTATCGAGGAGCGGGCCAAGGAGATCTGCCTCGACCTCGTCTACAACCGGCGCACCGACGACTACGACCCGTTGCAGGAGCTGCTGGCCCTGTTCGAGGGCGTCAAGGTCGGGGCGGACGACGCGGACGAGCACCTGGACTGGCCCCTCGACCGGCGGTTGAGCCAGCGCATCATCGACGGCAACCGCAACGGCCTCGAGGGCGACCTGGCCGAGGCGCTGGAGTCGGGCCTCGGGGCACTCGAGATCGTCAACGACATCCTCCTGGCCGGTATGAAGGTGGTCGGCGACCGCTTCGCCTCGGGCGAGATGCAGCTCCCCTTCGTGCTCCAGTCCGCCGAGACGATGAAGTCGGCCGTGGCCTTCCTCGAGCCACACATGGAGAAGGCCGACCAGGGCGGCAAGGGCACCGTCGTGCTGGCCACGGTCAAGGGGGATGTGCACGACATCGGCAAGAACCTGGTCGACATCATCTTGACCAACAACGGCTACCTCGTAGTGAACCTCGGCATCAAGGTCGGCATCAACGAGATGGTGGCGGCCGTCGAGGAGCACGAGGCGGACGCCATCGGCATGAGCGGCCTGCTCGTGAAGTCGACGCTGATCATGCGCGAGAACCTGGTCGAGCTCAACGATCGCTCGCTCTCGAAGATCCCCATCCTCCTGGGCGGAGCGGCCCTGACCCGCACGTACGTCGAGCGGGACCTGCGCGAGGTGTACGACGGCCGGCTCTTCTACGGGCGCGACGCGTTCGAAGGGCTGCGCACCATGGACCGCCTGGTCGAGCTGAAGCGCAGCGGCGAAGAGGACCCGCTCTTCGGGCGCGAGATCTCCGAGCGCAACGTGCCGCGACGCTTCGAGAACAAGGACACCGGTCCGGTGGAGGGCCAGCCGGCCCGCTCGGATGTGGCGGCCGACAACCCGCTCTTCCCGCCGCCGTTCGTCGGAAGCCGGATCGCCAAGGGGATCCCGCTCGACGACGTGGCCGAGTACCTGAACCTGACGGCGCTGTTCCGCAACCAGTGGGGCTTCCGCCCACAGGACGGCGAGGACGACCCGGCGTTCAAGGAGCGGGTCAAGGCGACGCTCCGCGAACAGCTGGCCAAGGCGAGGGAGGCCGACATCCTCGTGCCCCAGGTCGCCTACGGCCACTTCGCCGCCAACGCGGAGGGCAACGACCTGGTCGTCTGGAAGGACGAGTCGCGCTCGTCGGAGTGGATGCGCTTCACGTTCCCGCGCCAGCGCAAGGAGCCGTGGCTGTGCATCAGCGACTTCTTCCGCCCGGCAGACTCGGGCGACGAGGACTTCGCGTCCTTCATGCTGTGCACGATCGGGTCGCAGGCGTCGGAGGAGGCGAACCGCCTGCGGGCCGAGAACCACTATCAGGACTACCTGTTCTTACACGGTCTCAGCGTGGAGATGGCCGAGGCGACCGCCGAGTACTGGCACCGGCGCATCCGCGAGGAGCTCGGGTACGCGGACGAGGACGGGCCCACGCTGACCGGACTGTTCCGCCAGCAGTACCGGGGCGGCCGCTATTCGTGGGGGTATCCAGCCTGCCCGGATCTCGATGACAACGCCAAGGTCGTGGAGCTTCTTGGAGGGGACCGCATCGGTGTCACGGTGAGCGAAGGGTTCCAGATGGAGCCCGAGCAGACGACCGACGCCATCATCTGTCACCACCCGGAGGCCAAGTACTTCGTCGCGTGAGCGGCGGCGCGCTCGCCGCTCGAAAGGTCGGCGTGAGATGACACCGAAGCTTTGAACCCCTCCGGCCGTGTGACGGCGAGGTTGTGGGGTCTCGCCTGGTCGTGCAGCGTCCTCGCCGTGCTGGTCGTCCCCGCCGGTGCGGCGGTCGCCGCAATTCGGCTCTCCCGGCGCTGCGCGCCCTCGTCCTCGCGCACGTAGGACCGGGATACGTCGTCACGGCGCAGGGCGCGCTCGATCCCTCCGCCTTCGCCGCAGCCTCTCCCGACCCCGCCGGGACCGGCGACGCCCTTTCCGCCCTGGCCGGGTCGACCGGCACCTACGAGCGGACCTGGCGGGCCGACGGAGGCCGCAACCAGGTGCAGGTCCTCCTCGTCCGGTTCTCGTCCGCCACCAGGGCTGACGCCTTCCTGGGCGCGGCCCAGCGTGACCTGGCCGCGGCGGGGCTCGCGAGCAACGGCACGCTTCCCGCGGTGCCCGGCGCCCGGCGGGTGACCTACTTCGGTACCGCCGCACCGGGCGTCGGCGAAGCCATCACCATGCGCGCCGGCATCTACGTCGCGGTCCTGACTTTCTTCTCGGCCTCGGCCAACAACCCCCACCCGGTCAGTCCCCGCGACGCTGCCCGGGTGGCGGTCGCCCAACATGCCGAAGTGGTCACCGCAGCCGGCGGGACCTCCCCGGTCCAGTCGGCGAAGCCGGGGGCAACGGCCAGCGACGGACTGTGGGCCCTCTTGGTGGTGGTCGTGCTCGCCGGTGCCGTGGTGACCCCGATGGTGCTGCGCAACCGCGCCCGGAGGCGCGTCCGGGTCACTCCACTCGGATCAGGTGAGGATGGCCTTCGTGAACAGTGAGGTGAGGCCCACGGCGAGCACGGCCGCGGTGGCCACCAGGGCCACCAGGACAACACGGGGAAGCCGTGTGCCGAGGGCGACGCACGGAACGAGAAGGGCCTCGATCCGGTACCGCGAGAGGCTCGTGCCGTCGACAAGCGGCGTCAGCCACACCAGGACGGTGTAGCTCAGGACCACCCAATCGGCTCGGCTCACGGGCCGGCGGCCGATGGTCCACGCGACCAGCCCGAGGACAAGGAGCGCGACGAACGCGGTCTGGGCCTTCGGGATCACGTGGGTGTAGCCCACGTTCGGATCCTGAATCAGGTACTTTGCGGCCGGGCCTCCCGTGAACGACGCCAGGAACGTGCCGACCGGGTTGTGCACCCCGTTTCCGTATTTGGCCTGCGCGTCGATGTACGCCGTCCAGCTCCCGACCCACAAACGGTTTGCCAGGAGCAGGAGCGCGAATCCTCCGAACGCGATGCCCGCAGACTGCGCGAGGACCCGCCAGAGCCGCGGGCCCCGATCGACGAGGATCGCGGCCACGACCAGCACGACGCAGATCAAAGGGCCCGAATAGAACGCCCACGAACAAAGGGCGCCGACGATTCCGGCCAACACGTAGTGCTTGCGGATGAACAAGATCAGACACAGTGCGGCGAGACAGGTGAGAAGCGAGACCGGGAAGACGGCGTAGTAGTAGATCATCCCCGGAAAGAAGGCGGCGAGGGCCAGGCAGCTCAGCTTCGAGAAGGACCAGGCCGGACCGATCAGCACCCACACGGCGAGCAACGTCAAGAACGAGAACGTGATCGACAACGTCACCGCCGCACCGGGAAGCGTCAAGCCGAGGTGCCCGAGCAACGAGATCAACCAGGGGTACAGGGGCGCCCAGCCCACGCTGCCACAGACCGAGTGGGGCGGGAACAGTGCGCCCCGGCAAGGAACGTTCGTATAGCCATGCGCCGCGATCGACAGGTAGACCCCCGAATCCCAGCGGCCCCAGTGCGTCGGGGAAAAGAAGTCTCCGGTCGACCGGTCACGGACGGCGGCGATGTACAGCAAGATCTCGGCGAGCAGCAGCCCGGCGAACGGCGGCACCAGCAAGGTCACCCATTTCGACCGGGCCCGCTGCTTTCGTGACGTGGCGCGGGACGATCCGGTCGAAGGAGCAACCGCGCCTGGCTCGTCGGAAATAGCGGCGTCAACCGACTGCACCTCGGAGCTTCCCGCGGTATCAGACCTGGTCATCGTGCGCCTCGACAGCGACGCGAGGGTGGCAACACCGTCAGATCATGGCAGCCTCGGCGCACCACCTTGCGGACCGGCGCGTCCCTCGCGGTCAGCCCGCCGGCGAGACCAAATCGAGCGGGGGTGACGGGTCGCCGGCCCACGCACCGACCTGGCCGGCCGCCGAGGCCGCCTCCCGGGCGTGGTAGCTCGATCGCGTGAGCGGAGATGCTTCGACGTGCGCCAGGCCCAGGGCGGCACCCGCGACGCGCAAGCGGTCGAACTCTTCGGGCGTCCAGTAGCGCGCCACGGGCAGATGGTCTCGGCTCGGGCGGAGGTACTGCCCGACGGTGACGATGGAGACCCCGACCCCGCGGAGGTCGGCCATGGTGGCGAGGACTTCGTCCTCGCGCTCACCCAGCCCGACCATGAGCCCGGACTTGGTCACCAGGCCGGCCGCGCCGGCTCGCGCCAGCACGCCCAGGCTGCGGGCGTAGCCGGCCGAGGGGCGGACCGCCCGCTGCAAGCGGGCCACCGTCTCGATGTTGTGGTTCAACACGTCCGGACGCGCCTCGAAGATCGCGTCGAGCGACGCCGCATCACCTCGGCAGTCCGAGATCAGCACCTCGACCGTCGTCGCGGCCGAGCGCTCGCGGATGGCGCGGATCGTCGCGGCCATGGCACCGGCGCCGCCGTCGGCCAGGTCGTCGCGGGCGACACACGTCACCACCGCGTGCCCCAGTCCCATGCGAGCCACCGCCTCGGCTACGCGGCCAGGCTCGTCGGGCGAGAGCGGCAACGGATGCCTGGTGTCGACCTGGCAGAACCCACAGGCCCGCGTGCAGCGCTCGCCGTTGATCATGAACGTCGCCGTGCCGTCCGCCCAGCACTCGTAGATGTTGGGACACCCGGCCTCCTCGCACACCGTCACGAGGCCGAGGTCGTGGATCGTCGAGCCGAGTTGGCGGTAGCCCTTGCCGATGCGCACGGGCACCCTCACCCAGGGCGGCTTGCGCTCCGAAATGTCGAGACCGTCTTCGGGGGCCACGCCGGCCTGGCGCAGGCGGCGCAACAGCGGGCGCTCACCGGTGCCGTCGACAAGCCGCCACGCGGCCGGACCGGTCATGACGTCGGCTCGCTCGGCATCCCCGTCCCCGAACGCGAGGGTCGCCCGCGCCGCCACGGCTTCGATCACCTCGTCCATGCCGACGTCGATCCCCTCCGCCGCCAGCGACGTCACCCCGCGGCCCTCGATCCCGCAGGGCACGATGTGGCCGAACATGGCGAGGTCCGTGGTCACGTTGATGGCCACGCCGTGCACGGTGCGCCGGCGCCCGGGCGCCACGCGCAGCGCCCGCACGCCGATGGCCGCGATCTTGCGTGGCCGCGCCCCCGTCAGATCGACCCACACGCCCGGGTACGCCTCGTCGCTCGTGCACCCGGGCAGACCGAGATCGGCGAGCGTGTCGATGACGAGGCGCTCCAGGCGATGCACGTGCGCCGGGCCGGCCGAGGGGTGGTCGGGCACACTGATGATCGGGTACGCGACCAGCTGACCGGGACCGTGATAGGTGACGTCGCCGCCGCGGTCGGTGCGGGCGAGGGTGGCCCCCACCGAGGTCGGGTCGACGAGCACGTGGCGGTCGTCGGCGTGCGCGCCGAGCGTGTAGACGTGCGGGTGCTGCAGCAGGAGGAGGTAGTCGTCGTCGGCCCTGCGCGCCAGCGCGTGCTGCAACACGGTGGCCTCGTGATACGGCACCGTCCCGAGCGACCGGATACGCAGCACCGGCGCCGACCTCAGAGCTCGGCGGCCCAGTCGCGGGTGCCGAGCAGCTCGGCCACCCGGGCCAGGAACAACGAGACGTAGGCGCCGTCGACGGCCCGATGATCCCAGCTGACCCCGAGGATGCCCGTCGAGTGGATGGCAATGGACTCGGACCCGTCGGGCTGGGTGACCACCACCGGACGGCGCGGCGATGCCGTCCGTCGCGAGGATGGCCACCTGGGGCTGGTTGATGATCGGGACGGTGAAATACGTCCCGAACGGGCCGTCGTTGGTGATGGAGAACGTGCCACCCGCGATGTCGTCGGCGTTCAGCTGCCGGCCGCGGGCCCGTTCGGCGAGGTCGCGAATCCGCCGGGCCACGCCGCGCAAGCGTGACCTCCTCGGCCCGGTGGATGACCGGCACGATCAGCCCCTCGTGCGAGAGGTCGATCGCGATGCCCAGGTTGACCTCCGAGTGCACGACGAGCGAATCCTCCACCACTGACGCGTTGAGCAGAGGGAAGTCGCGCAGCGCCTCGACGGCCGCCCGCGCCACGAAGGGGAGATACGTCAGGCGTGAAGCCCTCCTCGGCCCTGAAGCGGTCGCCCCACGCGGTGCGCACGCGCTCGACCGCCTCGAAGTCCACCTCGTTGGCGATGAACGCGTGCGGCGAGGTCGCCTTGGACCGCACCATGTGTTCGGCCGTCCGGCGCCGCATGTTGGAGAACGGCACGACCTGGTCGCCCGCCGTGCGGAACGGCGCCATGGTGACCGGCGGGGAGGCCGGTGCCGACGCGGGCCGGCGGGGCCGCGGTGCGGGCACGGCTTGCGTCGGCGGTCGCCGGTGCGGGCGTCACGGCGGCGCCGGCTGACCGGCGCGCGTCGGCCGCCCGCAGCGCGTCGTCCCGCGTGATCCGGCCTCCGGCCCCGCTGCCGATCACCTCGGATTCGTCGATCCCGTTCTCCGAGAGGATGCGGCGCACCATCGGCGACAGCACCTGCGCGCCGGCGGCGCTGCCGTTGCCGTCCGCCGGGGCGACCACCTCGGGCGTGCCGTACCGCGCTGGGAGGTGGGGAGGGGGGCGCGGGGCCGGCGGGGGCAGGTGGCGGAGGCGCCGGCTGCTCCGGTGCGGCGGCCGGAGGCGCCGCGGCCGCGGGGCGGTGGCGGCGCGTCGACCGTCTCGGTGGCGGGCGCGCCGCCACCGCCGCTCGCACCCGCGCCGTCGCCGATCACCGCCAGCTTCACGCCGACCTCGACCGTCTCGCCCTCGGGGACCAGGATCTCGCTGAGCACGCCGGCGGCGGGCGACGGCACCTCCGAGTCGACCTTGTCCGTCGACACCTCGAACAGCGGCTCGTCGCGCGCGACCTCGTCGCCGACGGCCTTCATCCATTTCGTGATCGTCCCCTCGGTCACCGTCTCACCGAGCTGCGGCATCATGACGTCAGCCAACGTGCAGTCCCCTTCCGGTCAGCGCCAACATGGTCTCGCCGAACGTCTCCGAAAGGGACGGATGCGGCTGGATGAACTGTGCGACCTCGTCGGGGAAGGCCTCCCAGTTGACGGCGAGATACCCGCCGCTCAGCTGCTCGGTGACCCACGGCCCGCACATGTGCACGCCCAGGATCGTCCCCGCCGTCCCGTCCGGCCGCTTCTCGGCGACGATCTTCACCAGGCCCTCGGTGTCGCCGATGATCTGGGCGCGGCTGTTCCCACCGAACGGGTCCTTCTTCGTCATGCACGTCGATGCCCGCCGCCTTCGCCTGGGCCTCGGTCATGCCGCAGAACGCGACCTCGGGGTGGCAGTAGATGGCCCACGGCACCTTGCCGTTGTCGACCGGCACGACCGGCTCGCCCAGCATGCCCTTCACGGCGACGATGGCCTCGGCGAATCCGACGTGGGCGAGCTGCGGCGTGGCGGCCACGATGTCACCGACGGCCCAGACGCCGTCCGACGCCCGTGCGTTGGTATTCGTCGACCACGACGAAGCCGCGTTCGTTGATGGAGACGCCGACCCCGTCGGCCACCAACCCTTCGGTCCGGGGGCGTCGACCCACCGACACGACGATGGCTTCGACATCCCACGACTGGTCGCCGGCCTTGACCGTCGTCACCGTGCCGTCGTCCGACGGCGTGTGCGACTCCACCTTGGCGCCGGTCACGACGTCGATGCCCCGCTTCTTGAACGAGCGCACGACGAGGCGGACGATGTCGTCGTCGCACCCGGGCAAGATCGCGTCGAGCGCCTCGAGGATGGTCACCTTGGACCCGAGGTCGGCCAGCAGTGACGCGAACTCGCATCCCACCACCCCCCCGCCGATCACGACGACCGAGGCCGGCAGCTTCTCGAGGTCCAAGAACTCGTCCGAGCTCATCACCCAACGGCCGTCGATCTCGAAGCCCGGAAGGCCGTGGGGCACGGACCCGGAGGCCAGCACGACGTTGCGACCCGTGACGACCCGTCCGGCGTCGGGGCCGTCGAGGACCTCGACGCGGCGCCCTTCCTTGAGCGTGCCCGTGCCCGTGAGGGTCGTGACCTTGCGCCCCTTGAGCAGCCCGGCCAGGCCCTTGAAGAGCTTGTCCACCACGGCCTGCTTGCGCTGTTGACTGCGGGCGAAGTCGAGGGTCACGCCCGAGACGTCGATGCCGAACTCCTTCGACCCCTCGATCGTCCGGCTGACGGCCGCCGTCTCGAGGAACTCCTTGGCCGGGATACAGCCGCGATGCAAGCAGGTGCCGCCCACCTTGTCGCGCTCGACAATGGCGACGGACAGCCCGGCCGCAGCGCCGTAGAGCGCCGTGGCGTAGCCGCCCGGCCCGCCGCCGATCACGACGATGTCGAACTCTTCCTCGGTGGCCATCGCCCGTCCTCTTCTCGTTCCGATGACGCCCGGCCCGCGCTTCCGGCCCCCCGGAACATCCCGATCGCAGCGGCCCGAGTCGTCTTCTTCGACTCTGCGCGTGCCCTGACCGGCAGCCTACCGCTCGCCCCCCGGCCCCGAGTCGGGACGCCAGGCTCGGCGCGGCCTGCGGCTAGCCGTCCGATGGGCCGCCGCTCTCGCCGCGGCCGCTGTCGGCCGCCGCGGTCGCGAGCTCGTCGACCCGGTCGTTCCACGTGTCTCCGGAATGACCCTTCACCCATCGGAAGGTCACCGTGACGTCGTCCGAGAGGGCGAGCTCCAAGAGGGGCTCCCAGAGGTCCCGATTGGCCACCGGCTTGCGCTGTGAGTTCTTCCAGTCGCGCTGCAGCCAGCCCTTCCACCAACCGTCCCGGAAGCAATTGACGACATAGGTGGAGTCGCTCACCACCTCGATCCCAGCGGGCCGTTCCGGCGTGAGGAACCGGAGGGCCTCGAGCACGGCGCTGATCTCCATCCGTTGGTTCGTGGTGTGCGGCTCGGCTCCGCTCGCGTAGCGGCCACCCGGCACCGCCCAGGCCCAACCGCCGGGCCCGGGATTGCCCCGGCACGCGCCGTCGGTGTACACGACCAGCGGGGCTCCGTCCTCTGACATGACAAATGTGTAACACCCGCGACCGGCGGTCACGCGGCGCAGGCGGCTCCCGGTACCGTGGGGCCATGCTGTTCGACGGGATCAGCCACCAAGTTCCCGATACGGACCCGGGGGAAACAGAAGAATGGCTCGACTCCTTCGATGCCGTCGTCGACGCTCGGGGTCGCTCCCGGGCGCGGTATCTGCTCATGAAGCTCCTCGAGCGGGCCCGCACGAAACAGGTCGACTTCCCTGCCACGGTCTCGACGCCCTACGTCAACACCATCCCGGCTGACGCCGAACCATGGTTCCCCGGCGACGAGTACCAGGAGCGCCGGATCCGCGCCTACATCCGCTGGAACGCGGCCGCCATGGTGACGAGGGCCAACACGCGGACCGAGGGCATCGGCGGGCACCTCTCCACCTACGCCAGCTCGGCCGCGCTCTACGAGGTCGGTTTCAACCACTTCTTCCGCGGCAAGTCGGACGGGGGCTTGGGGGACCAGGTCTTCTTCCAGGGCCACGCGTCGCCCGGCATCTATGCCCGCGCCTTTGTGGAGGGCCGGTTGACCGAGGCCGAGCTCGACAACTTCCGCCACGAGGTCGGTGGGAACGGCCTGCCGAGTTACCCGCATCCGCGCTCGCTGCCCGACTTCTGGGAGTTCCCCACGGTGTCCATGGGCCTCGGCCCGATCTCCGCCATCTATCAGGCCCACGTCAATCGCTACCTCCACCTGCGCCGGCTCGTCGACACCAGCGCGAGCCGGGTGTGGTGCTTCGTGGGAGACGGGGAGATGGACGAGCCCGAGTCGATCGGAGCGCTCGGCGTCGCGGGCCGCGAGCACCTCGACAACCTGATCTTCGTCGTCAACTGCAACCTGCAGCGACTCGATGGCCCGGTCCGCGGGAATGGGAAGATCATCCAGGAGCTCGAAGCGGTCTTCCGCGGCGCCGGTTGGAACGTCATCAAGGTCATCTGGGGCTCGCGCTGGGACGCGTTGCTGGCGCAGGACGTCGACGGTGTCCTCCTCGACCGCATGAACACGACGCTCGACGGCGAGTATCAAAAGCTGGCCGTGGAGTCCGGCGCCTACATCCGTGAGCACTTCTTCGGCCCCGATCCCCGGCTCCGCAAGATGGTGGAGGACCTCAGCGACGACGAGCTGGTCTCGCTGCCCCGCGGCGGCCACGACTACCGCAAGCTCTACGCCGCCTACAAGCTGGCGACCGAACAGCGGGGCGCTCCCACCGTCATCTTGGCCAAGACGATCAAGGGATGGACGCTCGGGCCGGAGATCGAGGCCCGCAACGCGACGCATCAGATCAAGAAGATGAGCAAGGCCCAAGTGCGCACGCTGCGCGACCGCCTCTACCTGACCGACGACATCCCCGAAGCGGCGCTGGAAGGAGACCCGCCGTACATCCGCCCGGCCGAAGGATCCGACGCCATGCAGTACCTGCGGGCTCGGGGACGCGTCCTCGACGGCCCGTTGCCCGTGCGAGTCGTGCGGCCCGTTCCCGCCCTGCGGCCCGACGCCAAGGTCTTCGAGGAGTTCTGGGCCGGGTCGCGGTCCCAGTCGGTGTCGACCACCATGGCGTTCGCGCGTCTGCTGCGCAACCTCGTCCGGGATCCGTCGGTGGGCCCTCTCGTGGCGCCGATCGTCTCCGACGAAGCCCGCACCTTCGGGCTCGAGCCGCTCATCGCCGAGGCCAAGATCTATGCCCCCGAGGGGCAGAACTACGTGCCCGTCGACGCCGACCTGCCCCTCAACTACGCCGAGAGCACCTCGGGCCAGGTGCTCCAAGAGGGCATCACCGAAGCGGGTGCGCTCGCCACCTTCACCGCCCTGGCCACGTCGTACGCCACCTTGGGCCAGCCCATGGTCCCGGTGTACCTCTTCTATTCGATGTTCGGGTTCCAGCGGGTGGGCGACCTGGCCTGGGCCCTGGGCGACATGCGCGGCCGGGGCATCCTGGCCGGCTGCACGGCCGGGCGGACGACGCTCATGGGTGAGGGGCTGCAGCACGACGACGGGCAGTCGCCCCTCCTCGCTTCCACGAACCCGGCGGCCATGGTCTACGACGCGTCGTTCGCCTACGAGGTCGCCGTGATCATGGAGGCGGCGGTGACCGAGATGCTCGGGGCACACCCGGCGGACCGCTTCTGGTATCTCACGCTCTACAACGAGACCTATCCCATGCCGCCGTTGCCCGAGGGTGCGCAAGGATCGGCCATCCGGCAGGGCATCATCGACGGGGCCTACCGGTTCGCCGAGCGGCCGGACGCCTCAGGCGACCTGACCGCAACCCTGTGCTTCTCCGGGCCGATGTGGAGCGTCGCCATGGCCGCCCAGCGCATCCTGGCCGAGCGCTACGGGGTGCGCGCCGACGCGTGGGCGGTGACGTCGTGGACACGCCTGCGCACCGATGCGCTCGAGGTGGAGCGCTGGAACCGGCTCCACCCCGAGTCCGAGCCCCGGGTGCCGCACATCACCGCCGCCTTGGGGAGCGGTCGCGACCCCGTGGTGGCCATCACCGACTACATGCGCGCCGTGCCTGATCAGGTGGCCCGCTTCGTCGACCGGCCCTACGTGTCCCTCGGGACCGACGGGTTCGGCCGTTCCGACGCCCGCGACGCGTTGCGCGGGTTCTTCGAGGTCGACGCGGCCCATCTCGTGGTGGCGGTCCTGCAGCAACTCTCACTCGACGGTCGGGTGCAGCAGTCCGTGGTGGCCGACGCCATCGCCGAGCTGGGGATCGACGCCGAACGCGACGCGCCGTTCAGGGTGTGAGCGCGGCCACGAAGGTGGCCATCGCCTCCTCCGCTCCCGCGGGCACCCTGAGCGACAGGGTCCGGTCATCCGCTCCGACGTCGACCGAGACGCCGAAGAAGGGGCAACACTGCTTCTCCCGCTGGGCGAGGGTCACGGCGGCAACGAGCGCCTCGTCGGACCGCTGCAGCACCAGGTGCACGGCGGTGGGCTCGGACACAATCGAGACGACGGACGCTGCCACCAGCGCACGCCATTCCCCGACCCGGTCGGCCAACGCCCCGGCGTCGAGATTGCAGGCGATCGGCGCGTCGGCGCAGGGATCGGCGCTCACGATTGCGCCTTGAGCGCGTCACGCGTGATCTCCATCTGGCCGAGATGTTGGAACAACTCCTCGAGGATGTGGAGCATGACGGCCCCCTTCGTCTCGGTGTAGGGCACCGGATCCGTCGGGTCGCGGTGCACATTCTGGGGCTCGGCCCAAGCGTCGAGCCCGGCCAGGTCGTCGGCCAGCCGTTGGCGGCTCTCGGCGAGCCGCGCCAGCAACGGCGCCAGGGGCCCACGCGCGGTGAATTCGGCCGCACGGTCACGCTCGATCGAACGCGCCGCCACCGTCGCGCCGGCCCAGTACTCCATGACGCCGAGGCAGTGGGTCAGGATGGCGTAGGGCGAGTTGGCCCCGGGGAACGAAGGCCGGCGGTTGGCGAGCTCGTCGCCGAGGTCCTCCACGATGCCCGCCATCCCGTCCAGTGCGAGGTCGGCGAACCACAGGTAGTCCACCGGTGCGACCGCCACGGGATGCGTGGCCGACGGCGGTGGTCGCTCAGTGCGCGACCCAGGCATCGGGGTCGGTCACGAGCTTTTGTACGTGCGTCGGCAGATTCCCCGTGATCACATCGGTCAGGGTGACCTTTTCGAGGACCGTGCGCAGGCTGGCGCGCACGGCCACCCACACCTGCTGGAGGTTCTCGGCGGCCCCGTCGTAGTTGGTCGCCTCCGGACGGAAACCGCGCACCTCGGCCAACGGGCCGTCGAGCGCCCGGATCACGTCCGCAATGGTGATGGCGTCCGAATCGCGGGCCAGCCGGTAGCCGCCCTCGGCGCCGCGCTGGCTCGCCACGATGCCGGCCCGGCGCAGGTCGGCCAGGATCGCGCCGAGGAAGCGGGGTGGCAGCCCCTGTTCCCCGGCCAGGAACTCGGCCGTCTGTGGCGTGCCGGCCGCCGCCAGGGCCAGCAGCGCACGGATGCCGTAGTCCACCTTGGCCGGGATGTGCATGGCGAGAGTCTGCCTGAGCGGCCGTGTACGGGCACGTTTGGTCTGCCGGGCGCAGCGTGAAGCGGGCGGACACCCGGGGGCTGCGTTGCCATCTCGCTGTCTCAACTGCGGTTGCGACCCGGGCCGCCGATCAGGGCACCTTCCACAGGAGCACGCCTTCTCGGTGCTGCGGCGCCCCGAGCGCCCCGACGAAGACCCGCTCCGCACACGCCGCCCCCGGTGCGTCCGGGGGGACGACGACGTCCTTCGTGCCCCAAGCCCGGAGCTGCGCGCGCACGTCGGCGGGGGGCAGGGTGCCCGTCCCGCTCGACGCACACGAGGCCAGTGTCGCCTGCAGCGGTGAGGGTGGACCGTAGAAGGTCGCCGCGCCGCCCTGGGGGACGCGAAGATCGCATAGCCACCCGGCATCTTGAAGGTCACGTCCGCCTCGGCCTGCCAGATCATCGCCGACGCGTTCAGCGGGTCGGCGAGCGGGTACACCACGACGTCGGTCCCGACCGGCAACGAACGGGCGTCGTGGGTGAACCATGCCGGCACGTTCGCCGGTCCCGTCTGGTACGGCCACGCGGGAACCAACGGCAGCAGGACGACGACGACGAGCAGTCCGCTGGCCCCCCATGCGACCCAAAGGCGCCGATCGCCCTGGCGCGCCGCGACCGTCGCATAGACGGCCTCCACGATCAGCGCCAGCAGGAGGCCACCGAAGAGCCAGAAGTACTCCATCAGCCGCACGGCGGTCAGGCTCTTCAGGAGGGGCAAGTGCGTGAAGAAGTCGAACGGGAGCGGAATGGCCGTGCGATGCCCCGCCAATTGCAGGCGGGACCCCATGGAGAGGACGAGGGCGGCCGCGGCCATCAGCACCGAAAATTGCACGATCCTCCGGCGCCGCAGGACGACCGCTCCGGCGATCAGGACGACAAGCAGCGGGACGCCGAGATAGGTCCCGTTCTCGGTGGGAGCCTCGAAGCTGATCTGCCAGTTGGCATTGCGCGCGGCCACCAGCTTGTCCCCGAAGTCCGCGCCACCGAACGTGAAGTGTTGGTTCAGCGTCGGCACGACGAGCCCGACCGGGTCCGTGGCCAGCCCCGCGAGTGCCTGCACGGTCTGCTCGGGCCCGTTGACGTGTTCGGGGCCGTGCAGCGCACTCCAGGCCCCGAAGCTGACGCCGAGCAGGGTGACGAGCCCTGCACACGCGCCCATGCGAACGAGCCGCTGGACGTCGACGTGTGGGCGTCGCCTCCACCAGTACAGACCCAGGATCACCGCGGCGATCGCGGTGAACACGACGAGCGTCGCAAAACCCTCGGCCGAAATGTAGAACTCCACGACAAAACAGGCGCCGACCGCCAGTCCGGTCAGCCAGGGAGACGGCGCCGCCGTCTTCCTGAAGAACCGGTCCAAGAACAGGATCAGCAGAGGCGGAATGACATTGAAGGTCCAAACCAGATGCGAAAGTCCCTGCGCATAAGCGAAGGGAGAGAATCCGTAGACCAGTCCGCCGACGAACGCGGCGGGCCACCACGCGACGAAGCGTCGGGCCATGAAATAGAAGGCAAGGGCCGAACCAGCCAACGCGACGTTCAGCATCACGTTGTAGGTCGCGATCGCGCCGAAGAGAAACGTGATCGGCGCACCCAACACGCCCAGGAACGTGACTGACGTGCTGTCCAACACGTTCAGGCCCATCGGGGCGTTCAAGAAATCGTTCGCAAAGGGGTTGTGCCCGTGCAGGATCATCCACGGCGTCTGGGCCAGGAAGTAGATCTCCATCGCGGGGTCCTGGCCACCCGAGGTCTGCACGGTGTGAGAGACACCGTGGGCCCAGGTGCCCCAGTTGGCGATGAGCGACACGAGCACATACGCCAAGGTGACGAACACGATGGGGAACCAGGGCCGGGCCCAAAAGGGGCGACTCGCGGACGCTCCCCGCGTGGGGACGGCAGCGCCTGGTCGGGCGGGGCGACGGTCGTGCCGGTCACGGTCGGATCATGGCAACCGTCGCGGGGACGTCGTGGGGGCGTGGAAGGAGTCCATGGTGGGCTGAGGGCTCGCAGCGGTCGACCCCAAAATCCAGCATCAGCCGCTCCCGGGACACGGCGCGGCGGCGCTGTGGTGACGCAAGCTTGGGATGTCGAATGGTAACAGCTGGTGCCCGGATCCCCCGGGTCGGCGTCGGGGTGCCGCAGGCGACGTTGGGTAACCTTCGTCTGATGGTTGCGCTCCGCCTGTCACAGGATCCCGAGTCGGACGAGCTGCTGTCCGAGAGTCCCCTCGCCCTGCTCATCGGCATGGTCCTCGACCAGCAAGTGACGATCGAGAAGGCCTTCAGTTCGCCCGCCGAGTTGGCCCGCCGGCTCGGCGGCCCTCTCGATGCGGCGGCCATCGCGTCCATGCCGCTCGACGAGCTCAGCGAGGTGTTCAGGCAGCGCCCCGCGCTGCACCGTTACCCCGCTTCCATGGCCGGACGCGTCCAGGAGGTCTGCCGGGTCGTCGCGGCGGACTACGGCGACGCCGCCGACCGCATCTGGAAGGACGTCGAGAGCGGCGAGGAGCTGATGGGCCGGCTGCAGTCCCTGCCCGGTTTCGGCGTGCAGAAGGCCAAGATCTTCGCCGCGCTGCTCGGCAAGCAATTGGGTGTGCGGCCGACCGGCTGGCGAGAGGCCAGTACCCCCTACAGCGACGACGATGCGTTCCTGTCGGTGGCCGACATCACCTCCACCGAGAGCCTCGAGAAGGTGCGGGCGAACAAGCGGGCACTCAAGGCCAAGGCGCACCCGAAGAAGTGACGGCCGGCCCGGACCTGGCCGGCCGACGCCTCTACCTGTGCACTCCGGACCGTCGGGATCTCGCCACCTTCGTCGAGCAGTGCATCGCCGGCGGCGTGGACGTCGTCCAGTTGCGGGAGAAACATCTCGAGGCACGGGCGCTGCTGGCGCGGGCACAGATCGTGGCGGACGTGTGCCGCGCCCACGCGGTGCCGTTCGTGCTGAACGACCGGCCCGACCTCGCGCTCGCCGCCGGAGCCGACGGCGTCCACGTGGGCCAGGACGATGTCCCCGTGGCGCTGGCCCGCCGCATCCTGGGCCCCGAGGCCATCGTCGGCCTCTCCACCCACTCGCGGGAGGACCTGGCCGCCGCCAAGGATGAGGACGTGACCTACATCTCCGCCGGTCCGGTGGAGGAGACGCCGACGAAACCCGGACGACCCGGGCACGGGGCTGGGCTACGCCTCCGAGGCGGCGTCGTGCTCCGGCGTCCCCGTCTTCGTGACCGGAGGCGTCACCCCCGACAAGGTGCCGGCCTTGGCGGCCGCCGGCGTGCGCCACTTCGTGGTGGTGCGCTACCTCACCGAGGCCGGCGATCCCCAGGGCGCGGCCCGGGCCCTGCGCACCGCGATCGATGCCGCGGTGCGTTCCGATTCGGCCGCCTGAGCCTCAGTTCCCGTCCCGGCCCCGGAGGGTCACGACAAGGTGAGCCGCTGGGACAGGTCCGAGGCGAGCACGCCCTTGGGATCCACCCGCCGGCACGTGGCCAGCATCTCGTCCAGCCGCGGGTACATCAACGGCACCAGCTCGGGTCGCAGGCGCGCGTCCTTGGCGAGGTAGACCCGCCCGCCCGCGGCGGCGACCTTCTCGTCGAGCGCATCGAGCAAGGAGGCCAGACCCTTGGGCCCGACCGGGAAGTCGAGGGCCAGGGTCCATCCCTGCTGCGCGAACGACAACGGGCCGGGTGTGCCCGGACCGAACCGCTTCAGCACCGCGAGGAACGACGGCAGGCCCGACCCGGCGATCGCCTCGACGGCGTCCTCCACCACGTCGCCCCGCTCCGGAGGGACGGCGAACTGATACTGCACGAAGCCGTCGGGGCCGTAGAGGACGTTCCACCCCGCGATGCCGTCGAGGGGATGGAAGTAGGTCGTCAACGGGACCAGGGACCCGTGCGAGGAGACGCGGAACCAGCCCTCGTTCAGCACGCGCACCGACGCCCGGTTGGCCATCCGCAGCGGCGGGGCGAGGGGTACCCGGAGCCGGGGCTCCGCCGGGGACTCGCGGCGGCGTTCCTTCAGGCGCGCCGGCAGCGCGGCCAGGGCGGCATGGTCACCCAAGGTCAGGATGGACCGGCGCCGGCCACCCCGGTTCGGAAGGCAGTCGAGCCACGCCACGCTGTAGCGATGTCCGTCGTCCGACTCCTCCATGACCGACATGAGCCCGTCGAGCGTGGTGAAGCGCCGGTTCTCCACCTGCATCCACGACGTCTCGATCGGGATCAGGCGAAGCGTGGCGCGCAGGACGATGCCGGTCAGGCCCATGCCGCCCGCCGTCGCCCAGAACAGCTCGGGGTCGTCGTGCGGCGTCACGACCCGCACCCCCGTCGGCGTGGCCAGTGTCATGCTCGTCACATGGCGGGTGAAGCTCCCGTCGCAGTGGTGGTTCTTGCCGTGGATGTCCGACGCGATGGCACCGCCGACCGACACGTGCCGCGTTCCCGGCGTGACCGCGACGAACCAGCCTCGCGGGATGACCTCCTGCATGAGGTGGTGGAGGCTGACGCCACCCCCCACCTCGATGCAGCCGGTCTCCTCGTCGAGCGCACCGACGTGCGCGAGGTGTGACGTCTCGACGACGAGGCCCCCACTGCTTTGCGCCGCGTCGCCGTAGCTCCGGCCGAGGCCGCGGGCGATGACCGGATGGCGCGCCCGTCCCAGCAGGTCCGCGATGGCGTCCTCGTCCGCCGGGCTCGCCACGGACGCCCGCGACGGTGCGGTGCGCCCCCAGCCGCTGAGCGCTTGGTCGCTGGCCTCGAGGGCAGCCGCCTCCGGCCGTGCGCTGACCTCCGTCACGCGTAGAGGCCGATGACCATCAAGGCCACCCACATCAACCCATAGGCCTGCAGCACGTGATCGTGCAGGGCCAACCGCTCGGGCTCGCCGCCCTTGCCCGCGTCCAACAGCCGGAAGATGTGCAGGACCGCGAGGACGAGCGGCACGACGGTCAACTCGATCCACACCGGGTGGCGGCCCGAGTGGGCCAGGAGGCCCGTGCGGTCGAAGGCCCACAGGCAGTACGTGGCGACGGTGACGCTGGCGCAAATGGTGAGCGTCGAACGCAGGAACGACTCGGTGTACTCGTCGAGGACGCTGCGGTGGAAGCCCCGGTTGTCGCCGAGCCGCGCGTGCTCGGCGTAGCGCTTCCCCGTGACGACGAAGAGCGCGGCGAACGAGGTGAAGACCAGGAACCAGGTGGAGAGGTAGACGTGGGCGACCACGCCACCGGCCACCGCCCGCAACACGAAGCCCGACGCGACGAGCGCCAGCTCCATGACGGGCTGGCGCTTCAGCCACAGGCTGTAGGCGACGGTCAGCACGAGGTAGGTCGCCAGGACGAGCACGAAGCTCCACGGTCCGAGCACGGCGGCGCCCGCCAACGCGATGGCGATCAGCCCGATGCCCGCACCCAGGGCGACGGGCGCCGGGAGTTCCCCGCTCGCCACCGGCCGCATGCGCTTCGTCGGGTGATGCCGATCCTGCTCCGCGTCGAGCACGTCGTTGATGAGGTAGTGCCCCGAGGCCGCGGCGCAGAAGATGAAGAAGGCGGCCACCACGCGCCAGAGGATCGACCAGTGGTCGAGCACGCTGGCCGCCGCCGGTGCGGCGAAGATCAGGACGTTCTTGGTCCACTGCCGGGGCCGCATCGCCCGCACGAGGAGCCACGGGGTGCTGTGGCGCCACGCGGCCGTCGGAGGGCTGGCGGCGCTCGGCTTCCAGTCCCGGTCGGGGTTCTCGTTCGTGAGGCGGTCGGCCGAGGTCATCCGCGCCCCCCGAGAGGTGGCGAGGACATCACGAGACAGTGCGGGCCCGGCAGGCCGGCGGCTCGTCCGATGCACGGACCAATGGGCATTCGATGTGGGATCTCCATGCGGTGGACCCGCGACGAGAAGGTCGGATGGCTGGGGCCCTGGGGGGCCGGCCGGGACCCAAGCGTAGACGACCGCCCTCTCGGATCGTGGCCCGGACCGGACACCCTGCGTACGCCGAAGGCGCCGATCGAGGCGCCCAGGCGTCAGTGGCGCCGTTCGAGCCAGCCCACCAGCAGGGCAATGACCCGGGGGTCGGCGCGCAACCAATGGCCGGCGCCGGGCACGACGTGCAGCTCCGAGGGCCCGGTCGCCGCGTCGGCGAGGGCGCGGGCGCCGGCCAGCGGGACGTCGGGATCGTCCGAGCCGTGGACCATCAGCAGCGGCCGGCCCAGCAGCTGCGCCGCGTCCTCCGCCGGGTGCAGGACGGAGAGCTCCTTGGACCAGGCCTCGAGCGAGGCGGGAAACCCCGGCGTCTTGATCACCCCGGTGCGGCGGCAGCGGGCCAGGAACTCCGCCGTCCCCCCGGTCAGCTGCACCACCTCGGCCGGTGTGCCGAGGCAGGCCACGCCGGCGACCCGCTCGTCGCCGGCGGCGAGATGCAGCGCCAGCACACCCCCGAAGCCGAAGCCCACGACGACGCGGGTCGACTCCTCGGGGATCTCGCTCTCGGCGAGGAACCTCAGGTCGTCGAGCCAGCCCAGGGCGGAGAAGTCGCCGGCCGACTCGCCGACGCCGCGCAACGCCGCCGTGACGACCTGCCAGCCGGTCTCGCGCGCCAGGCGGTCGGCCAGCGCCGGATAGGTCAGCGCGGCGTCGGCCGCGGCGCCCTGCGGACGGGGCAGGTCGTGGCAGAGGACGACGTGGCCGCGTATGGGCGCGCCCGGGCTGGTCGCGCTGGCGTACGTCCACAGGTCGCCCGCGGGCCCGGGCCGGAGCCGGAATGGCCCCGGCACCTCAGATCCCGATGCGTTGCGCCAGCAGCTCCCGGTGGTACGACGGATCGCCCAGGAACAGCTCGGACGACTTGGCCCGCTTGAAGTACAGGTGGGCCGGGTGCTCCCAGGTGAAGCCGATCCCGCCGTGGATCTGGATGTTCTCCGCCGCGGCGTGGAAGTAGGCCTCGGAGCAGTACGACTTGGCCAGGCTGGCGACGACGGGCAGCTCGTCGGAGTCCTCGGCCGCGGCCCAGGCGGCGTAGTACGCGGCCGACTTGGCCGACTCGACCTCGAGCAGCATGTCGGCGCACTTGTGCTTGATGGCCTGGAAGCTGCCGATCGGGCGGCCGAACTGGATGCGCGTCTTCGCGTACTCGACCGACGCGTCGAGCACGTGCTGCGCACCGCCGACCTGCTCGGCCGCCAGCGCCACCGCAGCGAGGTCGAGCGTCTTCGCCAGCCCGGCCTCGGCACCGCCGTCGGCGCCGATGAGAGCCGCGGGCGTGCCGGAGAACTCGAGGCGGGCCTGCTTGCGCGTCTGGTCCATCGTCGGGAGTGCCGTGCGCGTGAGCCCCGCTGCGTCACCCGGCACGGCGAAGAGCGAGACGCCCTTGGCCGTGCGGGCGGCCACGATGATGAGGTTGGCGACGTGCCCGTCGAGGACGAACATCTTGTGGCCGTCGAGCACCCAGCCGTCGCCCTTCTTCTCGGCCTTGCACTCGATGCCGTCGAAGTCCCACTTGCCGTTGTCCTCGGTGATGGCGAGGGTGGCGATCGTCTCGCCCGAGGCGATGCCCGGCAGGTAGCTCTTCTTGGCCTCGTCGTCGCCCGACGTCAACAACGCGTTGGCGGCCAGGACCACGGAGGAGAAGAACGGCGCACAGAGGAGCGCGGCGCCCATCTCCTCGAGGACGACGAGGAGCTCGACATAGGTGAAGCCCGAGCCGCCGAACTCCTCGGGGATGGTCAACGACTGCAGGCCGAGCTGGTCCGCCATCTGGCTCCACACGGCGGGGTCGTAGCCCTCGGTGGTGTCCATGAGCCGGCGGACCTCGGTCTCGGGTGACTTCTCGGCCAGGAACCGGCGCACGGCGGTGCGCAGCTCCTCCTGCTCGTCACTGAAGGCGAAATTCATGCGAGGGCTCCTCTTGCTTCTCCCCCCCGGCAGCCCCGCCGGCGGTGCGTCGCTTGGTAACCCGGTGTTTACCAGACCAGGCCCGCCGGCGACCAGAAGGGCGCCGGTGTGTCTTACGCTGGCGCCATGGGACAACTGGAGAAAATCTGGAGCGACGGGGCCGCCGAGGTGCACCAGATCGTGGTGGGCCCGATGGACAACAACGTCTACATCCTGCGGTGCCGCCGCACGGGCGAGGCCATGCTGATCGACGCGGCCAACGAGCACGAGGAGCTGCTGGCGATCTGCCGGGAGCTCGGGGTCAACCAGGTCGTCGAGACGCACGGGCACTGGGACCACATCCAGGCCGTGCCCGCCGTGCGCGAGGCCGGGATCTCGGTCGCCGTGACCAGCGCCGACGCGGGGATGCTGCCGAGCTACGACCTGATCATCGAAGACGACGAGGTGCTGCGGGTGGGCGACCTGCGCATCAAGACCCTGGCCACGCCGGGCCACACCCCGGGCTCCATCTGCTTCGCCGTCGAGAGCACCGACCTCCTCTTCACCGGGGACACCCTCTTCCCGGGCGGGCCGGGCAACACGTCGTTCGAGGGGGGCAGCTTCCCGACCATTCTCGAGTCGATCGAGCGCCGCATCTTCGCCAATTTCGACGCCGACACCTGGGTGCTGCCGGGGCACGGCGACACCACCACGGTCGGGAACGAGGCCCCCCACCTGCAGGAATGGGTCGATCGAGGTTGGTGAGCAGCCGGGCGACGACCGCCGGGACCGGGTCCGGCGGGCCGGGGCGGCCGGCCGTATCGGAAAACCTGACCAAAAAGGTAAGCTTTTAGGCATGCCGGCGACCCCCCCGCTGCTCGAGATCACGGACCTGCACGTCTCGGCCGAGGACGGCGCCATCCTCCAGGGCGTCGACCTCACCGTCGGCGCCGGCGAGGTGCACGCGCTCATGGGCCCCAACGGCGCCGGCAAGTCGACGCTGGCGGGCGCCCTGCTCGGGCATCCGGCCTACCGGGTGACGCAGGGCAGCATCTCGCTCAACGGCGAGGACGTCACCGGCTGGCCCACCGACGTGCGGGCCAAGGCCGGCATGTTCCTGGCCTTCCAGTACCCCGAGGCCATCGAGGGCGTGTCGGTGACCCAGTTCCTGCGCCAGGCGATGGCGGCGCGCAAAGGCAACGAGGAGGTGTCCGTCCTGGAGGTCCGGGTGCTCATGACCGAGTGGATGGAGCGCCTCGGCATGGACTCGTCCTTCGCCAGCCGCCACCTCAACCAGGGGTTCTCGGGCGGCGAGAAGAAGCGCAACGAGATCTTGCAGATGGCGCTGCTCGAACCGCTCGTCGCCATCTTGGACGAGACCGACTCGGGTCTCGATATCGACGCGTTACGTGTGGTGGGGCGCGGCGTGCACGCTGTGCGTGAGGCGCAGCCGTCGCTCGGTGTGCTCGCCATCACCCACTACGAGCGGCTCCTGATTGAGATGGTGCCCGACGTCGTCCACATCTTGATGGACGGGCGGGTCGTCGCGAGCGGCGGTCCCGAGTTGGCGGCGCAGATCGAGACGTCGGGTTACGAGGCGTTTCGATGACCGTGCCGCCGGGCACGCCGGCGCCTCTGAACACCGAGGCCCTCCGCAAGGACTTCCCGCTCCTGGCGCGCAAGGTGAACGGGCGGCCGATCGTCTACCTCGACGCCGCGGCCTCGGCGCTGCAGCCGCAGTCGGTGATCAGCGCCATGACGCACTACTACGAGACGACCCACTCCAACGTGCATCGAGGCGTGTACGCCACGGCCGAGGAGGCGACGGCCGAGTACGAGCGGGCGCGCATGGTCGCGGGGCGCTTCCTCGGAGCACCGGACCCGGCCCACGAGGTCGTGTTCACCAAGAACACCACCGAGTCCTTGAACCTGGTCGCGCAGTCGTGGGGCCGGGGGAACCTGCGGGCGGGCGACGCCGTGCTGCTGACCGAGATGGAGCACCACTCCAACATCGTGCCGTGGATGCTGCTCTCCGAAGAGCTCGGCGGGCTCGACCTCCGCTACATCCCGGTCGACGGAGAGGGACGGCTGGACCTCTCCGACCTGGACCGCCTGGTGTCCGGGGTGAAGGTCGTGGCGGTGTCCGCCATGTCGAACGTCCTCGGGACGATCAACCCGGTGGCGGCGATCGCCGAGGTGGCCCACCGCGAGGGTGCGGTGGTGGTGGCCGACGGCGCGCAGCTGGTGCCGCACGCGCCGGTCGACGTGACCGCGCTCGGGGCGGACTTCCTCGCCTTCTCCGCCCACAAGACGATGGGCCCGACCGGCCTCGGGGTCCTGTGGGGCCGGGCCGAGCTGCTCGACGCCATGGCGCCGTTCCTGGGGGGCGGCGGGATGATCCTCGACGTCAAGCTCGATGGGTTCCGGGCGGCCCCGCCCCCGGCCCGCTTCGAGGCCGGCACGCCGCCGATCGCCGAGGCGGTCGGGCTGACGGCCGCGCTGCGGTACCTGGGCGAGATCGGGATGGACCGCATCCGTGCCCACGAACTGGCGCTCACCAACCACGCGCTGGCCCGCCTGGACGAGAAGCTCGGCTCGGACGTGCAGGTGTTCGGGCCGCCGGCGGGCCCGGACCGGGGCGGCGTCATCTCGCTGGCCTATCGCGACGTCCACGCGCACGATCTGGCCCAGGTGCTCGACCAGTTCGGCGTCTGTGTGCGGCCCGGCCACCACTGCGCCAAGCCCTTGATGCGCAAGCTCGGCGTGCAGGCCACCGCCCGGGCCTCGTTGTCGTTGTTCAGCGACGAGCACGACATCGAGGTGCTGATAGAGGGATTAGCGGAAGCCGGTAGGTTGTTCGGGTGATGGGCGACCTGGACGACTTGTACCGCGAGATCATCCTCGATCACTACCGCTCCCCCCGGAACCGGGGCGAGCTGGAGTCGCCGCCTGCGCACCGCGTCGAGGGCTTCAATCCCCTGTGCGGCGACGAGGTCGTGGTGTCCATGGTCGTCGAGGACGGCAAGCTGGCCGACCTGAAGATCGCCGGTTCGGGCTGCTCCATCAGCCAGTCCTCCGCCTCGCTGATGTCCGGCGCCGTGAAGGGCAAGCCGGTGGGCGAGGTGCGCCGGCTCATCAGCACCTTCAAGGGGATGATGTCGATCCACGAGGCGTCGCTCGAGGGCGACGGTCACGGGGGCGAGTCGAACGGCGCCGAGGTGCTGGCCGGCGAGCCCGAGGAGGTCGACCTCGACAAGCTCGGCGAGCTGGCGGCGCTGCAGGGTGTCGTGAAGTTCCCGGTGCGGATCAAGTGCGCGACCCTGTCGTGGAACGCGCTGGCCCAGGGCCTCGACGAGGTGGCGGCCGGGGCCTGAGCCGGCGGGGCGCCCGACCGCCTCGGACGGCTGCCTAGCTGGGACTACAGGTCGTCGGGTTGTACGGCGCCGGCGGGGTGGTGGTCGTCGTCGTGGGGGCAGCCGCCGTGCTCCCGGCGGTCGCGCTCGGCGCCGTCGTCGGTGCCACCGTCGTCGGCGTGACGTCCGGCGGGGGTTCCGGGACGCCGTTCACGTTCGGCGGCGGGTCGGTCGGCGACTGCAGGTCCGAACCGAAGATGTTGACCAGCATCTGCTGGGCGGCCGGCTGGTCGACCGTCAGGACGTCACCGAGGCCGGAGAACGCGTTGGACGCCTCCGTCGGCAGGGTCTCGCCCTGCAGCGCGGCCGGGTTGAACGAGTGGTAGGTCAGGGCCAGGCCGATCAGCTGGTTGAGCGAGAAGCCGTCGTCGATGGTCAGCCCTTCGTGGATGGAGCCGATGAACGCGTTGACGGTCAGCGGGTTCACCTTGGACTTGGCGGCGTCCATCATCGTCTTGATGAACACGTCCTGGCGTTGGATCCGCCCGAAGTCGCTCGTCCCGTCGTAGTGCCAGTACCCGTTCTCGTAGTACTGGTAGTGGCGTGAACGGGCCACCGCCAGCGCCTGGAAGCCGCCCAGCAGCTGGCACCCCGGTGTGGTGATGTTCAGGCCCGAATACGCGTCCTTGGCCGGGATACGGGAAGTTCAGGTAGATGCCGCCCAGCGCGTTCACCGCGTCCTGGAAGCCGGCGAAGTCGACCTGGACGACGTGGTTGATCGGGATGCCGAAGTTGGCGGTGATCGTCTTCACCAGCTGGTTGGGGCCCGAGTTGTAGGAGGAGTTGATGCGGTTGTACGTCCCGTACTGCTGATCGTCGGGCGGCAGCATGGTGACGACCGTGTCGCGCGGGATCGAGACGATCTGGATCTGCTTGGTCGAGGGCGTGACCCGCCACAACTGCACCACGTCGCTCCGCTGGCCCGTGACCACCGACGAGGAGCCGAAGGATTGGACCGCCGATCCGGTGTCGCCGACCCGTGTGTCGGAGCCGATGACGAGGATCGTGAAGGGCCCTCCGCCCTGGACGGCCACCTCGTCGGCGACGTGGATCTTGCTGATCTGGTTGTAGCGGTACCACAGGTAGCCGTAGACGCCACCGACCGACGCCGCCAACAGGACGATCACCGCCACGAGCGCCACCACGGTCTTCTTGCCGGCGCTCCACTTCGGCTTTCCGCTGCGGCGCACCTTCGAGCTCGACGCGTCGATGCGCGCACCGAGGTCCTTCAGCCCGGACTCGTTGGCCACCTGCCCGGGATCGCCCCCGCGCATCTCGCGACCGAGCGCGGCGAGTCCCTCTTCGTTCGCGCTGCCGCCGCGAGACCGTCGGGAGGAGCGATCCGACTCGTCGCCCGTCGGACGACCGTTCGCCATGGCGAAGTACGGTACCAAGCGGCGTTGCGCAATTGGGGGCAGCTGGCGGGCGCCGAGAAGTGTCGCCTCAGCTCACAGGGCGCTTTACGCGCGCCGTCAGGTGTCGGTGCCCTGGTAACCGGCGTACCCGGTCTGCTCGAGCTGCAACGCCAGGGCTGCATCGCCCGTCGCAACGATGCGCCCACCCACGAGCACGTGCACCAGGTCCGCCTCGAGCTGCACCAGGAACCGGTTGAAGTGGGTGATGGCGAGGATCCCCACCTCCCACTCCGTCGTGGCGAGCTGCAGGCGCCGCGCCACCTCACCCAACGCGTCGACATCGAGCCCGGAGTCCACCTCGTCGAGGACGCTGATGGCCGGGCGCAGCACGCCGAGTTGGACCATCTCGGTGCGCTTGCGCTCACCGCCGGAGAGGTCGACGTTGAGCGGCCGGCGCAGGAGCCGTGCGTCGAGCCCCACCGCCTTTGCCTCGTCGATCATGCGCCCGTCGATCGTGCCGGCGGCGTCGGGACCCAGTGCCGCGTCGAGCAACGAGTGGAGGCTGACACCCGGCACCTCCACCGGATGCTGGAGCGCGAGGAACAAGCCGGCCCGCGCCCGCTTCCACGCCGGCTCGTGGGCCAGCTCCTGGCCGTCGATCTTGATGGAGCCCGCGGTGACCTCGGTGCCGGGACGTCCCATCAACGTGTGGGCCAGCGTGCTCTTGCCCGAGCCGTTGGGCCCCATGACCACGTGGACCTCGCCGCTGCGCACCGTGAGGTCGATCCCGTGCAGCACCTCCCGACCGCCGGCCGATGCGTGCAGCCCGCGCACCTCGAGCACGTGCTCGCCGCTCACGGCAGCACCACCGAGACGCTGTCGCCGTCCACCTCGACCTGGTACACCGCGACGGGCTGCGTCGCCGGCAGCGAGCACGGTTCACCGGTCAGGAGGTCGAACATGCTGCCGTGCTTGGGGCACTCGATCTGGCAATCCTCCGCCCAGACCTCGCCCTCGGACAGCGAGTAGTCCTCGTGGCTGCACTCGTCGTCGACGGCGTGGAACTCGTCGCCGATGCGGACCAGGGCGATGCGCCGGCCCGCGACGTCGAAGCGCCTGGCCTCGCCCGACGCCAACTCGTCGGTCGCACAAAGCGTCACGGTCTCAGACACCGGCGTCCACGCTCCGCCCGCGCAGTGCGGCGTCGAGACGCACGTGCACCTCGCGCTCGAGCAGCGGGGTCGCCTCGGGCACCGGGCCGCGATCGATGATGGCGTCGAAGAAGCCCCGCACGATGAGGCCCTCGGCCACCTCGGGCGCCACACCACGGGACTCGATGTAGTAGCGCTGGTCCTCGTCCACCGGGCCGACGGTGGAGGCGTGGGAGCACCGGACGTCGTTCTCGAGGATGTCGAGGTTCGGCACCGAGTCGGCGTGCGCCCCCTCGTCGAGGACCAGGTTGTGGTTCGTCTGGCGGGCATCGCTGCGCACGGCGCCGCGGTGCACCCGGATGAGCCCGCTGTAGACCGAACGCGACCGGCCCGCGACCGCCCCCTGGCAGAGGAGCTCGCTCGTGGTCCTGGGCGCCGCGTGGTCCTGCAGCGTGCGGATGTCGTGCACCTGGGTGCCCTCGCCGAGATAGGTCGAGAGGATCTCGCTGCGGGCGTCCTTCCCGTCGGCCGTCACGTCGGTGCGGACCCGGTCGTAGGCCGCGCCCAGCCCCACCGTGAAGGTCCGCAGTGACGAGTCGCGCCCGCCCCGGGCGGACAGCCGCGCGATCGACCAGGCGTTGCCGTCGAGCACCTGCAGGGACACGTAGGACACCGATGCGCCCTCGGCGGCCGCCAGCTCGGTGACCGGCACGACGAGGGACGGGGTGGCGCCGTCGGTCCCGGCGGGACCGGCGAAGACCTCGACGACGGCGATCGCCGCGCCCTCTCCGGCGCGCACGCAGGTACGAGGGAACGCGGCGCCGGGCTCGCACCAGTGCACGACGAGCACCGGACCGTCGACCGTGACGCCGGCGGGCACGTCGACAAAGACCGGATCCGGCGTGAAGGCGTCGTTCAGTCGCACCAGGGCGTCCCCGCCGTGCTGGACCGACCCCAACATGTCGGCGGACGCGGCGACCTCGGTCGGCGGTGCCGAAGGAGAACGCGGCTTCCTCGCCCGCACCGTTGCCGTCGACACCGGCCCAGGTCGCCTCGACGGGACGGCCACCGTGCACCAGGACGCTGCCGGAGGTGTGACCGAGCGCGTCGAGCAGCGACTCGAACAGTTCGCCGCCGGCGGCCGTGCCGCCGGTCGGCCACCCCGTCGACGTCGGGCGTGAAGTCCTCGAGGGACAACTCGTCGATGGGCGAGTAGCGCCAGACCTCTTCGCCCTCGCTGGGCAGCGGGGTCGACGAGAAGGCCTCGAATCCGGCGGCGCGGCGCCGGCGCAGCCAGTCGGGACCGCCCAGGCTCGCGGACGCCTCAGCGCTGAATGTGGGCAGGATCAGACCTCTCTCGATGCGATTGCTCGATGCGAATGCAGCCCATGCACTCTAGTGGCCCTTACCAGGGTCCCCACCAGGCGGTTAGCCTTCTGGACATGGGTGAGAGCGCAGGAATTGCAGGGTTCGAGTCGCCGGTACTGAGCATCGAACGCGACGAGGACGTGGCCACGCTGTGGCTGGACCGGCCCGAGGCTCGCAACGCCATGGGCATGGACCTGTGGCGGGACCTCCCGCGGGCGATGGAGGCGTTGTCCGCCGACAACTCGGTGCGGGTCGTCGTGATCGCCGCCAAGGGTCCCCATTTCTCGGTCGGCCTCGACCTCAAGGCGATGGGCAACCTGCTGTCGGGTGGGGGTGACGGCGGTGCAGGTGGTGACGCGCGACCGGCGTCCATGGCGGCCCGGGCCCGGGGCGGCCGCGCCGAGGTGCTGCGCCTGCAGGACTCCGTCAGCGCCGTGGCGCGTTGCCCCAAGCCCGTCATCGCCGCGGTGCACGGGTACTGCATCGGTGGGGGCGTGGATCTCATCGCCGCGTGTGACATCCGCCTGGCGTCCGCCGACGCCATCTTCTCGGTGCGCGAGGCCAAGGTGGCGATCGTCGCCGACCTGGGCAGCCTGCAGCGGCTGCCGACGATCATCAACGCCGGGCACCTGGCCGAGCTGGCTTTCACCGGCAAGGACATCCCGGCCGAGCGGGCCAAGGAGATCGGCCTGGTCAACGACGTGGCCACCGACGCCGAGGGCGTGCTCAAGGCGGCCCGCGCCCTGGCGGCGGAGATCGCGGCCAACTCCCCCATCGCCGTGCAGGGCACCAAGGCCGTCCTGGCCGCCAACGAGGGGCGGACCGTCGCCGAGGGTCTCGACTACGTGGCGACGTGGAACGCCGGCATGCTGGCTTCCGACGACCTGGTCGAGGCGATGACCGCCTTCATGGAGAAGCGCACGCCCAAGTTCACCGGGCGCTGACCCGCCCGCTTCAGCGCTTCCGGCGCCACCAGCGGCTGGCGGAGCGCTCCTTGCGGGCGTCCTCGGCCCGGACCTCCTCGAGCACGCCGGGCGCGACGTCGTTGACGATGTCCTCGGCCGAGTCGAGCAACGCAGCGATGTCCTCGCCGGCGTCCTCGGGCTCCTCCTCGATGGCCGGCTCCACCAGGCTGCCGTGCACCCAGCCCACGTCCGCCATGCGCGGTCGGAACGAGGGGCAGTTCTCCGGGCAGCGCCACGGCGCCTCGGGCGCCAGATCCAGCGGCAGAACCGCGCCGCCTCGCCCGAGGCGTAGGTCCGGCTCTGGAAGTGGATGCATTCCTCACGCATCGGCACGGTTCTATGGTGCCACGTTGCAGACGGGGTTGCGGCGCGTCGGCCTCAGCCGACCGACCCCTCCATCTGCAGTTCGATGAGGCGGCTCCACTCCACCGCGTACTCCATCGGCAGTGTGCGGGTCACCGGCTCGATGAACCCGTTCACGATCATGCCCATCGCCTGCTGCTCGGTGAGGCCGCGGCTCATGAGGTAGAAGAGCTGGTCGTCTCCGACCTTTGAGACCGTCGCCTCGTGGCCGATCCGGGCGCTGCGCTCGCCGACCTCCATGTAGGGCTTGGTCTCCGACGTCGACTCCTCGTCGAGCAGCAGCGCGTCGCAGCGCACGAAGGACTTGGCCCCGTACGCCTCCTTGTCGACGTGCACCTTGCCCCGGTACGTCGTGATGCCACCGTCCTTGGAGATCGACTTGGACACGATGGTCGAGGTCGTCTCGGGAGCCACGTGGTACATCTTGGCGCCGGCGTCCTGGTGCTGGCCCGCGCCGGCGTAGGCAACCGACAGCACCTCGCCACTCGCCTTCGGGCCCATCAGGTACACCGAGGGGTACTTCATCGTCAGGCGCGACCCGATGTTGCCGTCGATCCACTCGACGTGCGCCTCGGCCTCGGCCCGGGCCCGCTTGGTCACGAGGTTGTAGACGTTCGACGACCAGTTCTGGATCGTCGTGTAGGTGATGCGCGAGCCCGGGAGCGCGACGAGCTCGACCACCGCCGAGTGCAGCGAGTCGGTCGAGTACACCGGGGCCGAGCAGCCCTCGATGTAGTGCACCTGCGCGCCCTCGTCGGCGATGATGAGCGTCCGCTCGAACTGGCCCATGTTCTCCGCGTTGATGCGGAAGTAGGCCTGCAGCGGCATGTCCACCTTGACACCCGGCGGCACGTAGATGAACGACCCGCCCGACCACACCGCCGAGTTGAGCGCGGCGAACTTGTTGTCGTTGGGCGGGATGATCTTGCCGAACCACTTCTGGACGATCTCGGGGTACTCGCGCACCGCGGTGTCCATGTCGGTGAAAAGGATGCCCTGCGCCTCGAGGTCCTCACGGTTGCGGTGGAAGACGACTTCGGACTCGTACTGCGCGGTCACGCCAGACAGGTACTTGCGCTCCGCCTCGGGGATCCCGAGCTTCTCGTACGTGTTCTTGATCGCGTCGGGCAGGTCCTCCCACTTGTCGACCTGCCCGCCCGTGGGCTTGATGTAGTAGTAGATGTCGTCGAAGTCGAGCTTCGGCATCTGGGTGGCGAACCAGGGCGCCATCGGCTTGCGCTCGAAGTTCTTGAGGGCGCGCAGGCGGAACTTGCGCATCCACTCGGGCTCGTTCTTCATCTCCGACATCTCGCGCACGATGGACTCGTTCAAGCCCTTCTTGGGCTTGAAGACGTAGTCCTCGGCGTCGCTCCATCCGAGCTGATAGCGACCGAGGTCGAGATCCGTTGTCGCCATGCGGCTCCTCGGGTCGGGGAGGGGGAATTTCCCCTACGTAGATAGTAACAACTACCCCGGCCTGCCGAAACGCCCACATCGGGCGGGCCACGGCCGTGTCGCCAGCCGTGGCAGGCTCCTCTGCGTATGGCTCACCCACCAGTCGCCCCGCGCCGCCCCCACGTCCTCACCGCCCACGGTGACGACCGTCAGGACCCCTGGTTCTGGTTGCGCGAGCGCGAGGACCCCGAGGTCCGGGCCTACCTGGAGGCGGAGAACGCGTTCACCGAGGCCGAGACGGCGCCGTTGGCCGCCTTCCGGGAGGGCCTGTTCGAGGAGATGAAGGCCCGCATCAAGGAGACCGACATGTCGGTCCCGGTCCGCCGGGGCCCGTGGTGGTACTACTCGAGGACCGAGGAGGGGAAGAGCTACGCCATCCACTGCCGACGGCCGGCCGGTGGGCGGGACGAGCTCCCGCCGGCGGGCGAGCCCGGTGAGGAGGAGCAGGTCCTGCTCGACGAGAACGTGGAGGCCGAAGGCTCGGAGTACTTCGCCGTCGGGGGCGCGGCCGTGAGCCACGACCACCACTGGCTGGCCTACTCCACCGACCGGGCCGGCGACGAGAAGTACGAACTGCGCTTCCGGCCCCTCGACGACGCGCACCCCCCCGATGCCGCCCCCGAGGTGGTGCCCGAGACGAGCTACGGCCTGGCGTGGTCGGCCGGCGCGGAGATCGTCTTCTACGTGCGCATGGACGAGGCCCAGCGCCCCCACCAGCTGTGGCGCCACCGGCTGGGCACCGACCCGGCGGCCGACGAGCTGGTCTACGAGGAGACGGACCGGCGGTTCTCCCTCGGGACCGGTTCGACCCGCGACACCGCCTTCGTCCTGGTCGGGCTGCACAGCACGAACACGAGCGAGTGGCGCGCCATCCCCTCGGGCGAGCCGCTCGCGGCGCCGGCGACGCTCATGGCCCGCCGCGAGGGCGTCGAGTACTCGGTGGACCACCTCACGCCGGCGGCCGGCCGGAGCCGGTGGATGGTTCGTGACGCTCGACCAACGACGGTGCCCGGGACTTCCGCGTCCTCGCCGCACCCGACGTTGCCCTGGGCGCGGAGGCGGCGACCTCCTGGCGCGAGATCGTCCCGCACCGCCCGGGTGTCCGCGTCGAGGACGTCGACGCCTTCGCCGGGGCCCTCGTCCTGAGCGAACGCGCCGAGGCGGAGACCAGGGTGCGGGTGCTGCCGCTCCCCGCGGCGGCCGAGCCGTCGGGCTCGTCGACGCCGTTCGGGAACGGCGAGGACCTGCTCGCCACGGGATGGGTGGTCCCCTCGCCCGCCAGCCCGGCGACGACGTGGCTCGGCGCGAACGCGGAGCCCGACGCCCACGTGCTGCGGATCGGGCGCACGACCATGATCACCCCGTCGAGCGTCCTCCAGATCGGACTCGGCGATCGGGCGGAGACGTTGCTCAAGCAGGAGCCGGTCCTCGGCGACTTCGACCCGGACCGCTACGAGACGTCGCGGGAGTGGGCCGTCGCGCCCGACGGCGGCGCGGGTCCCGATCTCGGTGGTCCACCGCCGCGATCTGGCGCTGCCGGCACCGTGCGTGCTCTACGGCTACGGCGCCTACGAGATGTCGATCGACCCGTCGTTCTCACACCACCGCCTCTCGCTCCTCGACCGCGGCGCCGTCTTCGCCATCGCGCACGTGCGCGGCGGCGGCGAGATGGGCCGGGCCTGGTACGAGGACGGGCGCATGGAGCACAAGGCCAACACCTTCTCGGACTTCGTCGCCTGCGGACGTCACCTCGTCGCGCGCGGTCTCGCTCGCCCCGGAGCGCTCGCGGGGCGCGGCGCCTCGGCCGGCGGCTTGCTCATCGGCGCCGTGGCCAACCAGGCGCCCGATCTGTTCCGCGCGCTCGTCGCCCAGGTCCCCTTCGTCGACTGCGTCACCACCATGCTCGACGACGAGCTCCCGCTCACCGTCGGCGAGTGGGAGGAGTGGGGCAACCCGCTGGCCGACGAGTCCGCCTACCGCCGCATGCTGACCTACTCCCCCTACGACAATGTCAGCGGCACCAACCCTGACGGGAGTGACCGCACCTATCCCGACCTCTTCGTCACGGCGGGCCTCACCGACCCCCGGGTCGCCTATTGGGAGCCGGCCAAATGGGTGGCCAAGATCCGCGCCGACTCTCACCGAGCACCCGGGTCCTGCTGCGCACCGAACTGGGCGCCGGGCACGGCGGGCCCTCGGGACGCTACGACGCGTGGCGGGAAGAAGCCCTGGTCCTGGCGTTCCTGCTCGACGCCCTCGGGCTGGCCGCCGGCGCCGGCCCGGCGGCAGCGGGCTGACTCAGCCCGTCGACCCGCTGTTCGACGCGGCGCCGCTGCCGGTCGTCGGTGTCGTCGTCCCGGTCCCACCGGGCGTCATGAACGTCAACGTGAAGGGCGCCTGGAAGCCGAACGGCAACTCGACGGGCACCCCGTTGATCGTTGCCGCAAAGGCCGCCGGTGCACCCGCGACGACGGTGACGGGACCGCTGGCGGTGACCGTGTGCGACTGGCCCGACGTGAGGACCCCGGTGAACAGCACGTTGCCGCTGCCGGTGTCCGTGGCCGAGATCCAACACTCCCCCGTCTTCGCCGACAGCGCGAGCGAGTAGCTGGCGTCGGCGACCTGGTACGTGGCGCCGTTGCGTGACGTCGCGGTCGGCGCGGACACGGCCGGCGGCGGCGTGGTCGTGGTCGTCGTCTTCTTCTTCGGATGACTCGTCTCGGCGCCGGCGTTGCGCGGGTGCGAGCGCGCCGGCGACGTCGTCACCGTGGTGGCGGTGCCCGACGACTTCGCGTGCTTCGACGGCGTGTTGGAGTGCAGGCCCGTCACGATGAGGACCACGATGAGCACGGTCACGGCCGCGACCGCCGCGGCCGGACCGCCGAGGCGGCGCGGCCGGTGCTCGATGGAGTGCATGGCCTTCTCGTCGAGTCCCGTCGTCAACGCTGACTTCGGCGAGTCGGCGTGCGCGTCCTCGAACCGCACCGGCTCCGCCGGGTTCGGGACCGGCGGTGGCGGGACGGGCGGGACGATGGTGTGGCCGGGTTCGGTCAGTCGTACCGTCGACGTGCCCGACACCCGGAACGCGCTGGCCGGGTAGGCGGCGTCGCCATGGCCGTTGGCCGCACCTTCGGCTGCTTCGCCGGTCGGGTGCGCGCGGATCTCCTCGAGCGTGTGCAGCTGGCGGTGATAGTGCTCGACGGAGTGCTCGTCGTCCTGCGAGCGACGGCGCCACACCGCGGCCGCGACCAAGCCCACGACGACCACGGCTGCCAAGATCCCACCGACCAGCACCGCCCCTTATTCAATCGGATTTGCAGGGGGGGCCGGGCCGCGGCCCGAACCCGCCGCTCACGCGGCCCGGATGGCTACGGGGCGGGAAGGGCCGGGACCTCGAAGGGCTCGGGGAGCGTGCGCGGCGGGGGACGCCGGGCCAACGCCGCCGCCTTGGCCTCGCGCAACCGGTCTTCCTTCGCGGCCTCGGTGGCCTCGGCCCGCTCGGCGAACTCGGGCAGCACCTCCCGCGCGAAGAGCTCCATCGACTCGCAGATGTCCTCGTGCCGGTTGCGCCCCGCCTGGCTGACGAAGATCAGCTGATCCACCCCGACCTCCTCGTAGCGCCGGATGAGGTCGCGTATCTGCTCCGGGGTCCCGATCGCGCCCCGGAGCGCGCCGAGGCCCTCTTCGAGCAGCTTGGCCCCGAGGACCTGGCCCTGCTGGGCCGCCACCCGGCGGTCGAACCCGAAGGCCGAGCGGTTGCGCTCGAACTCTTCCCACACGTTGGTCTCGCCGAGGCGGTGCCGCCCGAAGGCGTAGTAGTGGGCCAGCGAATAGCCGAAGAAGTGCCCGCCGTCGAGGCCCCGGGCGATCGCGGTCTCCTCGTCCTGGTGGCACATGAAGGGCAGCACGCAGGCGACGTTGGCATTGACGGCGAAGCCGCCCGGGACGCAGTCCTCCGAGGCGATGGTGGCGTAGTAGTCGTCCACCCACATCCGGGCCTCGTCGGCCTCGATGAAGGCGAAGGACAGGGCGCCGATGCCCTTCGTCGCCGCCAGGTGGATGGTGTCGCGGCGGGAGCAGGCCACCCAGAGCGGGGGGTGCGGCTTCTGCAACGGCTTGGGCACCACGTTGCGCGGCGGCATCGTCATGCCCGGTCCGTCGTGGCCGGCGAAGGGCTCTTCGACCATCAGGCGCGTGACGACGTCGAGCGCCTCGGCCCACTCGGCGCGCTTGCGCGCCCGCTCGACGCCGAACCCGCCCAGCTCCATTTCGGAGCTGGACTCGCCCGTGCCGAAGTCGACCCGCCCGTCGGAGATGAGGTCGAGCGTGGCGATGCGCTCGGCGACCCGGGCCGGGTGGTTGAACCCGAAGGGCAGCTGGACGATGCCGTGCCCGATCCGGATGCGCGAGGTCCGTTGGGTGGCCGCGGCCAGGAACACCTCGGGCGCCGAGGAGTGCGAGTACTCCTCGAGGAAGTGGTGCTCGACCTCCCAGAGGTAGTCGAAGCCCAGCCGGTCGGCCAGCTCGATCTGCTCCAGCGCGTCCTTCAGGAGCTTGTGCTCCGCCCCCGCCTCCCAGGGCCGCGGCAGCTGGTGCTCGTAGAAGATGCCGAACCGCATGTGCCCCCCGGCCCCCGCCTCGCCGACCTATTTCGCCAGTCGGGGCCGGACGTCGTCGGGGATTTCGCTGCGGCGCGGGTTGCCCTGGTCGCGAGCCGACAGGATCGGGTCGCTGACCCCCCAGTCGGCGCCGACCTCGGGGTCGTCCCAGGCCAGGCCCAACTCGTCCGCCGGGTCGTAGTAGTTGTCCACCAGGTAGGTCAACAGGATGTCGGTGTGGGCGGCGAAGCCGTGCGCGACGCCGGGCGGGATGTAGACGCCTTGGTCGACGTCGCCTCGTCGAGCTCGATCACCTCGGTCTTGCCGTCGGTCGCCGAGCCGACGCGCAGATCGTGGAGGATGACCCGGACCCGGCCGCGGAGCAGGTACCAGTAGTCGGCCTGGAAGCGGTGGAAGTGCAACCCGACCAAGGCGCCAGCCTGCTTCTCGGAACGGTTGCCCTGCACCATCTCGCGACCATCGGGGAACCAGCTGCGCCGGTAGGTCTCGACGAACCTCCCGCGGAGGTCGCCGTGCACGTCGGGACGGACGAGCACGACGTCATCGATCGACGGACGACGGGATGATCTCTGGCATCGCCGGAACGGTAGCCGGACGGTCGCTCAGGGGGCGAAACGGCCGAACCCCGAGCGGTAGAACAGCAACGGGCTGCCCTCCCCCACCTCGATGGCCACCACGTGACCCGTCACCAACTCGTGATCGCCGCCGTCGAAGATGTCACCCAACCGGCATTCGACGACGGCGAGTGATCCCTTGAGCACCGGCGATCCGGTGAGCCCGGGCGACCAACCGACGCCGTCGAACTTGTCCCCGCCCGACACCGCGAACGTGCGGCACAGCGCTTCTTGGTGCTCCTCCAAGATGTTCACGCAGAAGGCGCCCGCTTCGCGGATGCGCGGCCAGCTGGTCGAGCTCCTCGCCGGGGCGAGGATCACCATCGGCGGATCGAGGGACAACGCGGCAAAGGACTGGCAGGTGAAGCCGACCGGCTCGCCCTCTTCGAGAGCGGTGACGACCGTGATGCCGGTGGCGAAGTGGCCGAGCACCTCGCGGAACCGGGCCTGGTCCAGGCCCGACATGGACGACCTATGCCTTGCCGAGGTCGATCGACTGGGACTCGTGCGCCGAGGACACGTCCTCCACGTTCTTGGCCTCGGGCAGCCGGCGGGCCTGGCTGAGGATCCGGTCCAGCTCGCGATCCGTGTGCGAGGGGTCGTGATGCGACAGCAGCAACCGCTTCACGCCGGCCTCGGCGGCCACGTGCACCGCGTAGGCCGCCGTCGAGTGGCCCCAGTCGGCCTTCGAGGAGAATTCGTCGTCGGTGTACTGGCCGTCGTGGATCAACAGGTCCACGTCCTGGCAGAGCTCCATCACGGCATCGGGAATGGCGCGGCGGTCGAGCGGCGCCTGGTGGTCCGACATGTAGGCGACCGATCGCCCCTCCGCCTCGATCCTGAAGCCCAGCGTCACGCCGGCATGCGGGATCGGGCGGGCCATGACCTTGGCCGAGCCGATGGAGAAGTCCTCGGCGCCGACGTCGACCGTGATGAGCTCGCCCCGGAACTGCTCCATGTGAATGGGGAACACCGGCGGCTGCACCGCGGCGTGGAGCGCGTCCTTCAGGGTCCCCTTCGGTTGGGCCGGGCCGTAGACCGTGAGCCGGGCCCCCGGGTCGTGCAGCGGTCCGAAGAAGGGGATGCCCAAGATGTGGTCGAAGTGGAGGTGGGTGAGCAACGCGGTCGCATGGAGCGGCGTCCCCAGAGCCCGCACCTCCTTCTGCAGCGTGTCACCCAACGCGCGCAGACCGGTCCCCAGGTCGACGATGAGCGGCTCGTCCCCGTCGATGTCGATGACGAGGCACGAGGTGTTCCCCCCATACCGCCGGTAGCGATCCCCCGAGCACGGGCATGACCCCCGCACGCCATAGAACGTGACGTTCACCGCTCCCGACCCTACCTCCCGAGGGCCGGTACGTTCTGTCGCCATGGGACAACAGGAGATGATCACCGCCAACGGGCTGGAGTTTGCCTGCCTCACCGACGGGCCGACGGACGGGCCGCTCGCCCTGTGCCTGCACGGATTCCCCGACACGGCGCACACGTGGCGCTACCTGCTGCCCGAGTTGGCGGGGGCGGGCTTCCGGGCCGTCGCCCCGTTCCTGCGCGGCTACGCCCCATCTCCCGTCCCGGCCGACGGCCACTACCAGATCGGGGCCCTGGTGCGAGACGCCAACGCGTTGCACGACGCGCTCGGTGGCACGCCCGACGCCGTCATCATCGGGCACGACTGGGGGGCGCTCGCCACCTACGGGGCGGTGGCGCATCAACCGGACCGCTGGCGCCGCGCCGTCACCGCCGCCGTCCCGCCGACGTTGTCCGTGGGCATGAACCTGCTCACCTACGCGCAACTGCAGCGGAGCTGGTACATGTTCTTCTTCCTCTCGGCCATGGCCGAGAGCGCGCTGCCGCTCGAGGACTACTCCTTCATCGACCACTTGTGGCGCGACTGGTCCCCCGGTTACGACGGCGCCTGGGACGTGGCCCGGGTGAAGGAATCGATCGGGGACCCCGAGCACATCGTCGCCGCCATCAGCTACTACCGCGCCATGTTCGACCCGGCGCGCCAGTCACCCGAGCTGGCGGACGAGCAGGCGGCGGCGCTGCAGCCGACGCCGAAACCGACGCTCTATCTCCACGGCCGGGACGACGGCTGCATGTTGCTCTCGTCGATCGGCTCGCCGCTCGACTTCCTGGCCGAGGGCTCCGAGATGCAGATCGTCGACGGCACGGGCCACTTCCTCCATGTGGAGCAACCCGACGTCGTCAACGCGCGCATCGTCAAGTTCCTGACCGCAGCCTGATCGGTCAGCGGCCTTGGGGTGCGACTCGTCGTCAGCTTGGGCTGACCAGGGTGGCCGCCCTGTCATCGGAGCCGGAGCACACGGCCGGCGCCGCCGGACCAACGGGCGAAGCCCTCGTGCACCAGCGCGGCGGCGACCCGGTCGGCCCGGGCGACGTCGTCGGGCCAGCCGCAGACCTCGGCGATCGCTGTCGCCTCGCACCTCGCCGCGCCGCAGGGCCTCGAGGAGCGCGGCCCCGGCCCTGGCGGTCGGAACCGGCGAACGCGCTCTGGCCTCGCGCCGCCGGGCTGGCGCGCCACGGGTCGTCCCCGCCGAGGCGACGCCAGGCGCACTGACGCCGGAGGGGGCAACGCGTGCAGTCGGGGCGCCGCGCGGTGCACACGGTCGCACCGAGGTCGAACATCGACTGGTTGAAGTCCCACGAGCCCCCGGGCGGCGACGAGCCGGTCCCCCAGAGCGAAGGCGGCGGTGGCCGTCAGCGGCGCGCCGGCGACGGCACGGGCCAGCACCCGCACGCCGTTGGTGTCGACGGCCGCGACGTCGTGGCCGAACCCGAACGACCGGACCGCCCGCGCCGTGTAGGGCCCGACGCCGGGGAGGGTGCGCAGGGCGGCGTCGTCCGACGGCACGCGGCCACGGTGCCGGTCGACGATGTCGGTGGCCGCCCGCTGGAGGTTGAGCGCCCGGCGGTTGTAGCCGAGCCCGGACCAGCGGCGCACCACCTCGGCCGGGCCGGCGGCGGCACACGCGGCGGCGGTCGGGAAGGCCTCGACGAAGCGCTCGTAGTGCGGGACGACACGATCCACCTGGGTCTGTTGCAGCATCACCTCGGAGACGAGGATCCGCCACGGGTCGCGGGTGCGGCGCCAGGGCAGGTCGCGGCGGTGTTCGGCGCCCCAGCCGAGGAGGCGCTGACGGAAGCGGCGCGCCCGGTCGGGCGCGAGCGCGACGGCCTCAGTCCCAGACGTCGTCGCCGTAGGGGCGCTGGCGGGCCGGCGCGTTGGCCGTCTTCCAGACCATGAGCTTGCGGCGGAAGTAGCAGACCTCGTCGCCGCGCTGGTTGAAGGCCTTCGTCTCGACGGTCACGATCCCCCGGTCGTCCTTGGACTTCGACGGCGTGGCCTCGAGCACCCGCGTCTCGGCGTAGATCGTGTCGCCGTGGAACGTCGGTGAACGGTGGAGGAGCGACTCCACCTCGAGGTTGGCGATGCACGAGCCGCTCACGTCGGGAACGCTCATGCCGAGCGCGAGGGAGTACACGAGGTTGCCGACGACGACGTTCTTTCCCTGCACCGTCTCGTGCTCGGCGAACCACGCGTTGGTGTGGAGCGGGTGGTGGTTCATCGTGATCATGCAGAAGAGATGGTCGTCGTATTCGGTGATCGTCTTGCCCGGCCAGTGCCGGTAGATGTCACCGGGGACGAAGTCCTCGAGGTAGCGGCCGAAGGGCCGGTCGTAGACCGTCACTGCTCGGCGTCGGCCTGGCGCGGTCGAGTCGTGAAGCCGAGCGACGCGCCGGGGAGCGCCTCGCCGTCGATGGTGAGGCGCCAGGCGAAGCGTGTGCCGGGTGCCAGCGGGATCGGCCCGAGGTTCACGGCCAGCGCCACGTCGATCGGCGAGCCTTCGGGGATCCCCTGGGGCTGGCTCACCGTGAACTCGCCCCGCACCTCGACGGGCTGGGTCCCGTCCGCCGTCTCCATGAGCACGGGCCGGCCGTCCGCGTCCTCCAAGAAGAGCTCCCAGTGGTGCGACGTCTCGGCTTCGTGCCAGTCCACGTCGATCTTCAGCGCGACCGCCGAGGGGACGGGATCGGGCCCCGTCATGCTCCATCCGCCGCCGAGGATGTAGAGCTTGCCGTCGGACACCTGGGCTGCGTCGCAGAGCAACATCGTCACTTTCACGGGAGTGGAGGTTACCGGTCCCCGGAGCGGGCACCCGTTTGGCGGTGGGATGTTCGGGGCTCACGGCAGCCTCACGACTCCTAGAGTGCTGGTCCATGGTGGTGCCGGAGCGTGCGGAGCGGTGCGGTGAGTGAGCTCACAGGGTTGCGCGACGACGTCTATCGCCGCCCGCTGGCGACGGCACTGGACCGTCTCGGCCTCGGTGCGGGTTGGCGCTGCGTCGACGTCGGCGCGGGCGGCGGCGACGTGTCGGTCGCCCTCGCCGAGATGGTGGGCCGCGACGGCCGCGTCTACGCCGTCGACAGCGATCCGCTGACGCGCGACGAGGTGGCCCGGGCCGCCGCCGCCCACGCCCAGGTCATCGCCCTCACGCAGGCCGGCGAGGACCTGTCGCTGCCCGAGGAGGTCGACCTCGCGTTCTGCCGCTTCCTCCTCCTGCACGTGATCGACCCGGCAGTCGTCGTCGCCAAGATGGCGGGCTCGGTCCGCCCCGGCGGCTGGGTCGTCGCGCAGGAGCCGATCACGTCGGCGGGGCGCATCGCCGGGTCAGCCCTGTCGATGCCCGACGCACGGCACCCCGATGTCGGCGCGCTGCTGCCCGCGCTCGTCCGCGACGCGTCGCTCGAGGTCGTCGACGCGTGGGCCGAGGCGCCGGCGGGCGTCGGCCCGGGACCGGTGTCGGAGTACCTGGGGTCGCTGACCGGCGTCGATCCGGGCGACGACCCGGTCGTGTTGCCGCCGTTGGTGACGGTGATCGGACGGCGCGCCTGACGCTGGGCCAAAAGAGGCCCCGGGGGCAGCCATTAGGGTCGCGGCCCATGACTTCGCCCGCCACCGCCGACCTGGCCGGCGCCGCTGCCGCGGTCGACCTGGCCTCAGAACTCGTCGAAGCGGCCTGCGCCGCCGTCCGGGGCCGCGGGGGGATCGACGCCAACCAGGTCGTCGCCTACGACGTCGCGCACGCCGCGGCCGCGGTGGGCACGGCCCGGGCCGCCCTCCAGTACGGCGAGCAGGGGAACGTCGAGGCGGCCGTCGCCGCTGCCTTCGTGGCCGACGTGGTGGCCGACCTCGCGGGCAAGGTGGCGGGCCGCGAGGCGCTGTGGGGGGTCGAGCCCGGCTGGGTGACGCCCGTGGCCTCCTTCTTGGAGGCGCAACGCGAGCCGTCGGTGCTGGCCGGGCTGGCGTCGGTCGAGGGCCCGCGGCACCTGGGCGAGGACTTCGAGCTCGTGCGCGAGACGTTCCACCGCTTCGCCGAGGAGAAGGTGCGGCCGCACGCCGAGCACGTCCACCGCACGAACGCCGACATCCCCGAGGAGGTGATCGAGGGGCTGGCCGAGCTCGGCGGCTTCGGCCTCTCGGTGCCCGAGGAGTACGGCGGCTTCGCGTCGGGCGGCGAGAGCGACTACATGGGCATGGTCGTCGCCACCGAGGAGCTCAGTTGGGGCTCGCTCGGCGTGGGCGGCTCGCTCATCACGCGGCCCGAGATCCTGACCCGGGCGCTCGTCTACGGCGGCACCGAGGAGCAGAAGAAGCACTGGCTGCCCAAGCTCGCCTCGGCCGAGGTCCTGGCCGCCGTGGCGGTGACCGAGCCCGACTACGGCTCCGACGTGGCCAACATCGTGACGTCGGCCACGCGGGTCGACGGGGGCTGGGTCGTCAACGGCGTCAAGACGTGGTGCACCTTCGCGGCGCGGGCCGACGTGCTCATGCTGCTGGCGCGGACGGACCCGGACCGGTCGCTGGCGCATCGAGGGATCTCCATGTTCGTGGTCGAGAAGCCCCGCGGCGACGGCCACGGCTTCGTCTTCACCCAGGGCGCCGACGACGTGGCCGACCGGCCGGCGGACCTGGAGCCCGGGCGCCTGGAGGGCCGACCGATCGACACGCTCGGGTACCGGGGCATGCACTCCTACGAGCTCGCGTTCGAGAACTGGTTCGTGCCGGCGGCGAACCTGGTCGGCGGCGAGGAGGGGTTGGGGAAGGGCTTCTACCTCCAGATGCAGGGCTTCGAGAACGGGCGCCTGCAGACGGCGGCGCGTGCGCTGGGTGTCATGCAGGCGGCGTACGAGGCCGCGTTGTCCTACGCCACGGACCGCAAGGTGTTCGGCTCGCCGATCATCGACTACCAGTTGACGCAGGCGAAGCTCGGCCGCATGGCGGTGATCATCCAGGCGACGCGCCAGAGCTCGTACCACGTGGCGCGGTTGATGGCGCGGGGGCGAGGGCGCGCTCGAGGCGTCGATGGTCAAGGCGTACGTGTGCCGCGCCGCCGAGTGGGTGACGCGCGAGGCCATGCAGATCCACGGCGGCATGGGGTACGCGGAGGAGTTTCCCGTGTCGCGCTACTTCGTGGACGCGCGGGTGTTGTCGATCTTCGAGGGTGCCGACGAGACGTTGGCGCTGAAGGTGATCGCCCGGCGGTTGATCGGCGACTGATATACGCATGTGGGCCAACCCCGTGGTCGACTCATGTGCATATGCGCCCTTAATTTGAACGAGCAGAACTTAAGAGCGCATATGCATCGCGACGCGAGGCTCGGGGTTCTTAGCTGGCGCTGCGTGACAGCCCGGCGCGCTCGCCGCGGCTGACGAACTTGAGCGCGATCTTGCGGCTCGCCTCGTCGATCATCTCGTCGCCGAACATCACCGCACCCTTGCGATCGACCTCGGTCGCCTGCCGGTAGGCCTCGAGGATGTCGTAGGCGCGGTCGAACTGCTCCTGCGTCGGCGAGTAGACCTCGTTCATCACCGTCACCTGGTCCGGGGTGAGCGCCCACTTGCCGTCGTAGCCGAGCATGCGGGTGCGCATGGCGTACTCGCGCAGGGCATCGAGCTCGCGCACCTTGAGGAAGGGGCCGTCGATCACCTGCAACCCGTTGGCGCGTCCGGCCATGAGGATCCGGCTGAACACGTAGTGGAAGTGGTCGCCCGGGTACTCGGGGATGTCGATGCCGCCGGTGAGCACGGGCATCTCCACACTCGCCGCGAAGTCCGCCGGGCCGAAGATGATGGTCTCGAGGCGGGGCGAGGCGGCGCAGATCTCGTCGACGTTGATCAGGCCGCGTGCGGTCTCGATCTGCGCCTCGATCCCGATGTGCCCGACCGGCAGGCCCGACTTCTTCTCCACCTGCGTCAGCAGGAGGTCGAGCGCAACGACCTCGGCCGCGGACTGCACCTTGGGCAACATGACCTCGTCGAGGCGCTCGCCGGCGTTGCCGACGACCTCGATCACGTCGCCATAGGTCCACTCGGTGTCCCAGGCGTTGACCCGCACGCAGAGCACGCGGTCGTCCCAGGGCAGGTTCTTGATGGCGTCGACCACCTTGGGCCGCGCGCTCTCCTTCTCGAGCGGCGCGACGGCATCCTCGAGGTCGAGGAAGGTCATGTCGGCGGGGACGGTAGGGGCCTTGGCCAGGAACTTCTCGTTCGAACCGGGGGTGGACAGGCAGGAACGACGGGGCAGGTCACGGGAACGAGCGGACATGACCCGATGGTAACAAACCGGCCCGCGCCGGCTCTCCCGCTCGGCCCGGCACGGTTCCGCTCCGCACCGCACCCCGAGGGCGGCGCGCGTTACTTCAGCTGTTCGGCGAAGAACGCAAGCGTGCGGTCCCACAGCGCGCGCGACGCTTCGGCGTCGTAGACCTCGGGCCGCGTGTCGTTGAAGAACGCGTGATCGGCGCCCGGGTACACGAAGATCTCGACCGACTTGCCCAACCCGCGCAACTGCGCGGCCAGCTCGTTCGCCTTCTCCGGCGTGAAGTACTCATCCTTCTCCGCGTAGTGGCCGAGCACGGCCGCCGACATCGCCGCGTAGTCCGGCTGTACGTCGGGCCACGGCACGATCCCGTAACACGGCACGACCGCGGCCACGGCATCGGGTCGCTGCGTCGCCAGCACGAGCGCCAGGCCGCCACCCATGCAGAAGCCGATCACGCCGACCTTGTCGCCCGCGCTGTGTCGCAGCACCTCGTCGACGGCGCCGCTCATGTCGCGCCCGGCCTGGTCCATCTTCATGGCCATCATCGCCTTGCCCGCCTCGTCGGGCTCGCCCGGCGCCACCTTTTGCCCGTGGTACAGATCGGGCGCCAGCGCGACGTAGCCGGCCGACGCGAAGCGGTCGCACACGTCCTTGATGTGGTCGACGAGTCCCCACCACTCCTGGATCACCACCACACCCGGCCCGCTCCCGCTCCCTGGAACCGCCAAATAGCCGCCGGCGGTCGAGCCATTGCTCGGAAATTCGATCATTTGTCCAGTTTCAGCCATGCGTCCGACCGTAGTTCGCCCGCTCGTTTTTCGTTCTCTGCTCTCAAGGACGCGAACTTCGAAGAAATTGTTTTTCGACCGCCACCAGCAAGTTCGCACCTCCAGTACGACTGTAAACAGGGATTACATACCAAGGGTGTTTGAAACCACAAGGGGGTTCCACTAAACATGTGGCCCATCGTGACTGACGTCGAGCGGGACTTACCCCACTCCACGCCGCGGTCTTCGAGGAACACAAGGCTGTTCCAGCGGGTCGGTGTCCCCGCGTTGACCGTCGTCACAGTGTTGTCGAGCACTGTGCTTGGTTTCGCGCGCCCGGTCGCCGGTGACCAGATCGGCGACGCGAAGGCCAAGGCGGCCGCCATCGAGGCCCAACTGAGCCAGGCGCAGAACCAGATGTCCGCCTTGAGCCAGCAGTACGACGCGGCGAAGTACCACCTGTCGCAGATCAACACGAACATCCAGACCACCAAGTCGAACATCGCCGCCGCGCAGGCCCAGGTGGCGAAGGACAAGGCCACCCTGTCCAAGGCGGCCATCGCCAACTACATCTCCAACGGCTCCGCGGCGGCGCAGAACCCGATCTTCAGCGGCAACCAGGCGACCCTGGGTGCGACGACGGAGTACAACACGATCGCCCAGGGCGACATCTCGCTGGCCGTCGACAAGCTGCACACGGCCGAGAACCAGCTGAACGCCCAAGAGACGCAGTTGACGAGCGAGCAGGGCCAGGCCCAGACGCAGGTCAACGCCGAGCAGGCTGCGGTCTCCGCCAACGAGCAGGCGATCGCCAGCCAGAAGAACGCGCTGTCCCAGGAGCAGGGTCAGATCGCCACCCTCGTGAAGCAGCAGCAGGACGCCGAGGCCGCAGCCGCCGCCAAGGCCGCCCAGCAGCGCCAGGCCGCCGCAGCCGCCGCAGCCGTCCCGACACACTCGGGTGGTTCGTCGCAGCTGGCCGGACTCTCGCAGGCGCCGCCGCCGCCGACCGCAGCGGGTGGGGCCGGGGCCGTGCAGGCCGCCGAGAGCCAGATCGGCGTCCCCTACGTCTGGGGTGGCGAGACGCCCGGCGTCGGCTTCGACTGCTCGGGCCTGACCGCCTGGGCGTGGGGCCAGGTCGGTGTGGGCCTGCCGCACTACTCGGGCGCCCAGATGGCCGACTCGGCCCCCGTGCCGGTCAGTGACCTGCAGCCGGGCGACCTCCTGTTCTACGGGCCCGGTGGCTCGGAGCACGTGGCCATGTACGTGGGCGGGGGCTCGATGATCGAGGCGCCCTACACCGGGGCCTCCGTGTGGATCACCGCCCTGCGCCTGGGTGACGGCTTCGTGGGCGCCGGCCGGCCCTAGCCCGGTCCCTGGCCGGCTTCCTCCGCCCTCCGCTCCCTCTCCGCCCGTCTCCGCCTCCCCCGGCCGCTCCGCTCCACGCTGCGGCCGTAACCTGGACTGAGCCGTTGCGATGAGACCGATCCCTGTTGCTTTCCACATCGGGCCCCTGGAGGTCCACACCTACGGCATCGGCCTCGCGCTCACCTTCTGGTTCGGGTTCACCTACTTCGAGCGGCGGCTCAAGCGCGCCGGCTACCGGACCGACTGGTTCGTGCCGGTCTTCCTCTGGATCATCCTGGCCGCCGTCGTCGGTGCCCGCGTCCTCCACGTCCTCACCCATCCCAGCTACTACGCGGACAATCCCGGCGACATCTTCGCCATCTGGCAGGGCGGGCTCTCGTCCTTCGGCGGCTTGCTCTTCGCTGTGCCCACCGGGATCATCCTCACCCGGCGCCGCTGCCCCGAGCTCCCGCTCGGCCGCGCCCTCGATCTGGCCGCACCCGTCCTCATGGCCTGCTGGGCCATGGGTCGCCTGCTCGGCCCTCAGCTCATGGTCGCCGGCGGTGGGCACCCGACGCACCAGTGGTTCGGGATGTACTACGCCGACCAGGTCGGCAAACGCCTGCCCGTGCCGATCATCCAGGCGCTGGAGGACTTCGCCGTCTACCTGATCCTCATCGCGATCGAGCGGCACCTCAACCGCTGGCCCGACGGCACGCGCCGCGTCGGCTACCCGCCCGGGCTCGTGCTCGGCACCGCGATGATCCTCTGGGGCATCGAGCGCTCCCTCGACGAGCATCTGTGGCTCGGCGAAGACGGCCGCCTCGGTTCGGACCTCGTCCAACTGGCGGGTGTCCTGCTCGTCGTCGCCGGCGCGGTCATCCTCGTGCGGACGCGCACGCGCTGGCGCGCGTGGTTGTCGACGCATCATGCCGGCGACCCGACCGAGACGACTCCGACCCCGTTGACACGGGACGCGCTCGGCGGCGCGTGGGGAGGCCGGCCAACCGACCTGAGCCCGCGCAGGGCTCGGTCGCTACTCTTCGCGCAAGTGCGAGAACCGGGCACTGCGGGCGCGTATGCGGTCGCCCTGGCGCTCAATCGCCAGTGCACCGCCGTCCCTGAAGATCCAGCCCACCTCGCGCCACGGGCGGATCTCGGGAATGGCCTCGGAGTGCTCGGGACTGTGCGACACGGCTTCATCGATTCGTGTGCTCACGATTGCGTCCCCTTTCCTCGACGTTCCGACCCGCCCTCATGGGGGGAACTGCGTTCGGCGCCCGCTTCTTACGCCGCTCGCTGAAATTAGGAAACACCGACGCGGATGTGGTGGACCATCAGGCCCGCGTCGCGCAATGGTCGGCTGCCGTTCACAGAGGGCCGATGCCGCAACGCTGTTGCGCAATCCCCGACCTTCCACGCGCCGTATCCCATATGACCAGGTCAAAATCGGAAATTGCATGACCGATGCGCAAGTCCCGGCCCTCTCGGCGCTTCTTCGGATGGAAGCGAAGCGGCGGGAGAGAGGGGGCACGAACAATGGCCATAGTCCAGCCCTGGATACCGACCACGAGCGAGCACATGGACGAGAGGAACTGGAGCGACGAAGAGAAGCGTGAGTGGTTCGCCGCTCACGACGGCGACGCCACCCATGTCGTTACCTTCGAGCCCATGTACCAGATTGAGTTGTGCATCCCGCCGTGGGAGCAACCGGACCGTCACATCGCCCGCTCCGCCGTGGCGTGGGGTCAGCACATGACCCGCGTCTTCGCCGACCGGGACAATGGCGCTGCCGCGGTGGTCGCTGCCCATCACGAGGGGAACTCCCTCGAGGTCCACAGCAGCGTCCGACCCCGACCGACGCTGCGCTCGATTACCTGAACGCCGACGCGTCCGACCGAGCGCGCCGACGCGCCGCGACGCTCAGGCGTCAGGCGTTCGGCGTGTCCGCCGACGCGGCGGCCTGGCGGATCTCCTCCAGGCGGTCGATGAGGCCCATGCGCTCCTGGCCGACGTTCGAGTCGAGGCGCTCGGCGATCTGCTCGGGCGTCCAGCGCCCCTCGGCCCACATGGCCCGCAGCTCGATCGGTTGGTTCCACACGGCGATCTTCGAGCCGACCACCGTGTACACCTGGCCGGTGACGTGCTTGGCCTGATCACTCAGCAGGTAGACGACCATCGGCGCCACGTCCTCGGCGTCACCCATCTCGGCCAGCTCCATCGGCACGTTGGCGGACATGCGCGTCCGCGCCACCGGCGCGATGGCATTCGCGGTCACGCCGTATCGGTACAGCCCTGCGGCGGCGGAGCGCACGAGCGACACGATGCCGCCCTTGGCGGCCGCATAGTTGGCCTGGGCCACGCTGCCCGAGAAGGCCCCGGACGTGAACCCGATGAGGGCACCGCCGCCCTCCTGCTTGCGCATCACCGCCGCGGCGGCCCGGAAGACGGTGAAGTGACCCTTCAGGTGGGTCGCGATGACGGCGTCCCACTCGTCCTCGGACATGTTGAAGAGCATCCGTTCCCGCAGGATCCCGGCGACGGCTACCACCCCGTCGATCCGGCCGTACGTCTCCACCGCCGTGGCGATCAACCGCTCGCCCGACTCCATCTTGGAGATGTCGTCGGCCACGGCGAGCGCCTCCCCGCCGGCCCCCGTGATCTCGGCGACGACGGCATCGGCCACCTCGCTGCTGGGGTCCTCCCCCGCCATGCCGACGCCGTAGTCGGCGACCAGCACCTTGGCCCCCGCTGCGGCGGACGCGAGAGCGACCGCCCGCCCGATCCCGCCACCACCACCCGTGACCGCGACGACCTTGCCCTCGAGGAACCCTGCCATGGTGAAATCTCCAGATCTCTCAATGCCCGGGCCTCCGGGCGCACAAATTGCCGTAAGTTAGAACACGTTCTAGCCTGCGGGTGGCGGGGGCTGCCATTTGCACCTCCACCTCGCGAGACCTCCAAGGAGACTGCAGATGGGTGACCTCGGCTTCTGGGCGCTGGCCCAGGAAAACCCCGACGACCTGGCCCTCGTGACGCCCGACGGCGACGAGGTGAAGGCCGGGGAGCTGTTGGGCCGGGCCAACCAGGTGGTCCACGCACTGCGGGCCCAAGGCTTCGCGACAGGGGACGTCATCGCGACCCTGCTCCCCAACGGTGCGGAGATGATCGAGGTCTACCTGGCCGCCCTCCAGGCCGGCTGGTACCTGGTGCCCATCAACTTCCACCTCGTCGCTCCTGAGGTGGCGTACATCCTCAAGGACTCGGGCGCCAAGGCCTTTGTGGCGCACGAGCGCTTCGCCGACATTGCCGTCGCGGCCGCCGACGAGGCGGGGATCGAGGCATCGGGCCGGCTCGGCGTGGGCGACATCGCCGGCTTCACGCCGTACGCCGCCTTCCGCGACGCGCAGCCCACCACGCTGCCCGAGGACCGGACCGTGGGCGACGTCATGAACTACACCTCGGGCACGACGGGCAACCCGAAGGGGATCTACCGCCCGCTCATGGGTGTCACCCCGGAGCAGGCCGCACTCGGATTGGCGGGGCTGCTCTTCCTCTTCGGGATCCAGCCGCAGGACGACAACGTCCACATCATCGGCTCGCCGCTGTACCACACGGCCGTGCTGCGCTTCGGCAGCGCGTCGTTGCACCTCGGTCACACCGTGGTGGTCATGGACAAGTGGATTCCCGAGGACATGCTCCGCCTCATCGAAGAGCAAAGGGTGACCACGTCGCACATGGTCCCGACGCAGTTCCACCGTTTGCTCGCCCTGCCCGAGGACGTGCGCGCCAAGTACGACATGTCGTCGCTGCGCCACATGATCCACGCGGCCGCACCGTGCCCCATCGACGTCAAACACAAGATGATCGCCTGGTGGGGCAACGCCGTCGACGAGTACTACGCCGCCAGCGAGGGTGGCGGCACGCTCGTCACGGCGGAGGAGTGGCTCCAGAAGCCCGGCACAGTGGGCAAGCCGTGGCCGATCAGCGAGATCGCCATCTTCGACGACGAGGGCAACCGTATCGAGGAGCCGAACGTCATCGGCACGGTCTACATGTCGATGGGGACGGCCAGCTTCGAGTACCACGGCGACAAGGAGAAGACGAAGAAGAACCGGATCGGTTCCTTCTTCACCGTGGGCGATGTCGGCCTCATCGACGAGGACGGGTTCCTGTTCCTCCGCGACCGCAAGATCGACATGATCATCTCGGGTGGCGCCAACATCTACCCCGCCGAGATCGAGAACGTGCTCCTCTCGTACCCCAAGGTCGGCGACGCCGCCGTGTTCGGCATTCCCAACGACGACTGGGGCGAAGAAGTGAAGGCGGTGATCGAGCCGGCCGAGGGCATCGAACCCGGTGACGAGCTGGCCGAGGAGATCCTCGCCTTCTGCAGCGACAAGCTGGCCAAGTTCAAGATGCCCAAGACGATCGACTTCACCAACGAGATGCCCCGGGACCCGAACGGCAAGCTCTACAAGCGCAAGCTGCGCGACCCCTACTGGGAGGGCGTGCAACGCGCGCTCTGAGCGCGCCCCCACCGCACCGAGGCAGGCTGGAGACGTGGTCACCACGCCGGACTTCCAGCTCCGGGTCCAGTCCGAGGGTGCCGGCGAGACCTGCCGGCGCGTGCTCGCCACGTTGCCGACGTGGTTCGGCATCCCCGAGTCCGTCGAGGACTACGTCGCCAAGGCCGATACGAATCCCACCCTGATCACGACGATCCACGGTGAGGACGTCGGGATCCTGACCCTCGTGACGCACACCCCCTACGCCGCCGAGATCTACGTCATGGGCGTGGTGCCCGAGCGCCACCGTGAGGGCATCGGGCGCCAGATGGTGGAGTTCGCCGAGACCTGGCTCCGAGGGCGCGACATCGAGTTCCTCCAGGTGAAAACGCTCAGCCCCCGCCACCCCGACCCCGGGTACGTCAAGACCCGGGCCTTCTACATGGCCTGCGGCTTCCGGCCGCTCGAGGAGTTCCCCGACCTCTGGCAGCCGGAGAATCCCGCGCTCCAGATGGTCAAGGCCATCGCGCCGAGGCAGCCACGCACCTGACGCAGTCGCGCACGCCGGGGGACGGCCTTCCGAGGGCGTCGTTCCTCACAGTGCGGGGTACATGCCCACGAGTTCGCCGCCTAACGCGTGCGGGCCGTCTTCGCACCGCTCGGCAACTCCTTCGGCAAAGGCGCGGAAGGCCTCGATCTTGTCGAGAGGGTTCTGTGCACCTTCGATCACCGCCACGTGGACGAAGGTTCGATCGTCCACCCGGCTCGTGCTGTAGCGCAGCCCGTCGGGGCCGGTCGCTGCGAGCTCTTCGTAGACGGCGCGGACAAGCCGGATGTTCTCGTCCAACGATTCCGGCTTGACCCTGTAGCGCACGACCACCGTTCGGCTCATCACTTCGCTCGCATCTTGTTGTTGCGGGCGTCGTGGGTCACCTCGGCCAGTCCGAGCTGCTCGAGCAACGGTGGCAGGTACATGCCGAACCGTCCTCGATAGCCCTTCTTCAATCCGTACCAGCCCCCAACAGGATTGTCCGGTGAGCGACCCCACGCCTCGACGGTTCCTTCCGCCGCTGGCTTCTGTTCGTCGGCCGCTCCGAGCGACACCCAGTCACCAGCCTCCTCGAGCCACGCATGCAGATCGTCAATCGCCCGCAACTGATAGGTCAATTTGGTGGAGCCGACCTGGCAGACCAACTGTGGCGGGTCCGCCCCCTCGTCCCGGTAGATCGTGTACTGCGAGGACCCGGGCGGCGTCTTGAGCTCCCACGGGTCGTCCTTGGTTCCTTTTGCCACGTCACGCTCCTTTTTCCATTGCGACTCGTACATGGGGCACGAGGGACTCCCACCCAGCCCGATTGCGGGTCTGCAGTTCAATCCCTCGCTCCCCAAGGCGCTCCCAGCCCGACTGCTCGATCTCCACCTTGGTGCGGGCGCCGTCGAGGGGAATGAACCTGACCTCGACGTCCGTGGCGGCTTCCGGCCCGACACCGAGATGCCAGCGATACGCGAGCTGATCGGGCGGACGCCAATCAGTGACCACCCCCCAATCGAGCTCTCCCCCTTGCCCGGTGCGCTCGTAGATGCGCCCGCCGACGCGACCTTCGAACACCACAGCCGTGGGCCCGCCGCTGATGGTGTGGTCCGGCGGCCACCAGGTGCCGATCCGCTCTGTCCAGACCGCAAAGGCGTGTTCGATGGGGCAAGCAACTTCGAAGGCGATCCGCACCGGGTCACTCATCACGGCTTCTTGTTCTCCGCCACGATGCGGAACCGCGTTGCCGCAGCCCCCCACACGGTCTCCAGGTACGCCCGGATTGCCTCTGCGCCTTCATGTTGAAGGTGATAGATGCGCCGCGTTCCCTCGGCCCGTTCGGCCACCATGCCAGCCGTCTTGAGCAGACGCAGGTGTCGAGAGACCGCGGGGCGACTGATCGGCATGGAATCTGCCAGTTGGCCCACGGCGAGGTCCCCTTCGCTGAGCAGGCGCAAGATCTCCCTGCGGTCCGCGTCGCCCAGCGCCTCGAACGGATCCGCTTTCGGTAACACTCTTGTTACGGTAACCAAAAGGTTACCAATGACGCAAGCCCACTCCGGCGAGGCTCCGGAAGTCAGCGCGACACCGCCGACCCTTTGCCCTTCCTCCTCGCCAGCCGTGGAGCGACGGACCGGCTCCCCTCAGCCGAGCGCTTCGGCGAGCGCCACGAGGATGCCCTCTGGGTCCGCGCCGGTAGCAGTACTGCGCCACCTCACCGACGAGTTCGGCGCCATGGGCCTCTCGGCGAGCAACGGTGTCGTCGATGTCTTCGACGGCGAACATGATGCGGCGTATGCCGAGTGCACTTCGTGGGCTCACGTTGTCGCGAAGCGGTCGGTGCCTCTCCCCTTTCCCCCTTTTCCCTGGTGCGCTGGTCGGTTCGCACGCTCGACGTCAAGTGCCGGGAGCGATTGTTCGAGTGCGCCCGGATAGCGGCGAGAGGCCGGCGAGTACTCTCGGATGTGAAGACATCGACCGGTCGATCAAGACATTGAGGAACGTCAGATGGCAAGGGTATTGATGGTTGTGCAGCATCCGGTGAAGGACTACGACGCGTGGCGGATCGAATACGACAAGGCGCAGCCGATACGTGACAGGCACGGGGTTACCGACGCCACCGTCTTTCGGAATGCCGACGATCCGAATGAGATCACGGGGCTGCATTGGTTCTCTTCGGTCGACCAGGCCCACGCGTTCGCCGACGACCCCGAACTGAAGGAGGCGATGGCTCGAGCTGGCGTGAGCGGCCCACCTCGCATCGAAATCAGCGTCGAGGTGTAGATAGGGAGCGGCCAAGCGTGTTCAGCAGGCCCAGTGGCCCTATCCAGCCGACTGCGCGTCAGCTCGACTATTCGCCGCTCTTCTCCCGCTCCGCCGCCTTGGCCATCATGCGTTGCCAGTCCGCGTCGACCAACGGTCCCTCCGCGCTGTGGGCGCCGTGCGCGTTGCCGGTCACGATGTCGAGCATCCGCTGCGGGTCGACCAGGATGAAGATGCCCTCCGCCTCGGCCGTGAGCTGGCCCTCGTGGTACATGCCGCCCCAGGCGAAGACCTTGCGGCCCTCCGTCCCCGAGTGGCGCGCCGCCAGCTCAATGGGCGCGAGCAACGGCGTCGGGCGCCGGTAGCGGATCGTCAGCGTGCCGGTCATGGCGCCCAACCCGGCGAGGATGTTGGACAGGCCGAGCAGCTCGTCGAAGACTTCGGCGATGACGCCGCCGTGGACACACGTGGGCGGCCCCTCGTAGGGATAGTCGAACGTGGCGCGGCCGCGGAGCTCACGCTGGCCGTCGGGACCGTGCACGGCCCAGACCTCGACGGGCGGCGCGATGGGGTTGGCGAAGCCGATCATCGGGCTGGTCGGGAAATGGTCCTGGGGATGGACACCGGGGAACCCGTTGGGTCCCGGCGTGTTGCGTGGCCTCTTCGAGGTCGCCGCCGCCGTCTCGAGCCGGTCCGCCACCTCGGCGAGCGCCACGCCCGCCTGGGCGAGGTCGTCGTCCTCGAGCGGCTGGCCGATGGTCACCGCGCCGATGCGGCGCAGGGCCGCGGCGACCTGGTTGATGGGGAGGTCGGCCGCCGCCGTGATCGCGCTCGCCGTCGACGCCCGGGAAGCCGCCGCCCGGTCCGGGGTCCAGGTTCTGGCCGGCGGGGGCGACGCGGTCGCCGCTCGACCTCTCGGCGCTCACGTGCGCGTGTAGTTCGGCGGCCGCTTCTCGGCGAAGGCTTTCTGGCCCTCGGTGGCGTCGTTGCTCGAGAACACGGGCCAGCCGATCTCGAGCTCGCGGGCCAGGCCGTCGACCTCGGACATGCCCTCGGTCTCGCGCACGCTGCGCAGGATCGCCTCGACCGCCAGCGGCCCGTTGGCGCCGATGACCGCCGCGATCTCGAGCGCCCGCTCCAGCGCCTTGCCGTCCGGCACGACGTGGCCGATGAGCCCGATGCGCAGGGCCTCCTCGGCCGGCACCTCACGCGCCGTCAGCAGCAGCTCCATGGCCAGCGTGTAGGGGATCTGGCGGCGCAGGCGCACCGTCGAGCCGCCCAGGGGGAACAGGCCGCGCTTGGCCTCGAAGACGCCGAACACCGCGCTCTCCCCCGCCACCCGGATGTGGGTCGCCTGCAGGATCTCGGTCCCGCCCGCCACGGCCCAGCCCTCGACCGCCGCGATGAGCGGCTTCTTCACGTCGTAGTGGCGCAGCAGGGCCTTCCAGTGCAGGTCCGGATCCTCGGCCATGCGGGGCTGGTACTTCTCGGCCTCGGGACTGCCCATCGCCTTGAGGTCCATGCCGGCGCAGAACGTGCCGCCGGCGCCGGTCAGGATCGCGCAACGGATGTCGTCGTTGCCGTCGATCTCCTCCCAGGCGTCCTTCATGCCCACCAGCATCGGCAGGCTGAGCGCGTTCTTCGCCTCGGGCCGGTTCATGGTGACGATCGCCGTCGCGCCGTCGCGCTCGAACGTCAGGTGCTCGGTCGAAATGTCTGCCACGGTCCCCTCCAGAGGTAGGCGCCGATGTGAGTTGATGATGTGTGCCGCCTCGCCGCCCGCGGGCGATTCCCCGCCGTGAGCGCTGGACGGTCTTAGAGCCGCTCGATGATCGTGCCCGTCGCCACCGCGCCGCCACAGCACATCGACACCAACCCGTAGGTCGAGTCGGTCCGCTCGAGCTCGTGCAGGATCGTGGTGATCAGTCGCGCGCCCGGTGGCGCCGACCGGGTGGCCCAACGCGATCGCCCCGCCGTTCACGTTCAGCTTGTCCATGTCGGCGCCGTGCACCTTGGCCCAACTGAGCACGATCGACGCGAAGGCCTCGTTCACCTCGTACAGATCGATGTCCTGCATCGTCATGCCGGCCTTCGCCAGCACCCTCTCGGTGGCGACGATCGGCCCGTCGAGGTGGTAGTAGGGGTCGGACCCCGCGAGCACCTGCGCCACGATCCGGGCCCGAGGCTTGAAGCCCTCGGCCTTGGCCCGCTCCTCGGACATCCACAGCACCGCGGCCGCCCCGTCGCTGATCTGCGACGAGGTCCCCGCCGTGTGGATGCCCTCGGGCAGCACCGGCTTCAGCTTGGTCAGACCCTCGAGCGTCGTGTCGCGCGGCCCCTGGTCCTTGCTGACGACGATCTTGTCGCCGCTGTGCTCGCCCCGCGGCCCCTCCTCGCCCACGATCGGAGCCTCGACGGCGAAGATCTCGCGGGCAAACCGGTCCTCGGCGACGGCACGAGCCGCCTTCTCCTGTGACGCGAGCCCGAACGCGTCCACGTCCTCACGGCTGATGCCGTGCTTCTTGGCGATGCGCTCCGCCGCTTCGAACTGGCTCGGCATGTCGTAGGGCAGATCCTCGGGCATGGCCCGTCCGACGCCGGGCGCCGACGCGTTCGCACCGAGCGGGATACGGCTCATCGTCTCCACGCCGCACCCGATGGTCGTGTCGGCCCCACCGGCGGCGATGAGGTTGTTGGCCATGTGGTTGGCCTGTTGCGACGACCCGCACTGGCAGTCCATCGTCGTCGCCGCCACGTCGTAGGGCAGCCCGGCCAGCAGCCACGACGTGCGAGTCACGTTGAAGCCCTGCTCGCCCGCCTGCGTCACGCAGCCGCCGAACACCTGGTCGACGGTCGCCGGGTCGATGCCCGCGCGCTTGACGACTTCGGTCTGCGCGGCGCCGAGGATGTCGGCCGCCCGGAGGCCCGAGAGCCACCCGTTGCGCTTCCCGATCGGTGTGCGGACGGCCTCGATGATTACCGGCTGCGCCATGACGGACGTTCCTCCTACGACTCCCGGCCTCGGGCCGGCTGCCCCGCTTGGGCGATTTCTAGAACCTGTTCTAACTTTAGCACCGGCCCCCCGAAGTCTGCCTTGGCCGGGTCCCGGGGTGCCAACTTCGGTTCCGCCAGACCGGGCCTACAGGTCCTTGAGCACCTCGCGGGCGATCACCACGCGCTGGACCTGGTTGGTCCCCTCGTAGATCTGGGTGACCTTGGCGTCGCGCATGAAGCGCTCGACCGGGAACTCTTTGACGTAGCCGTAGCCGCCCAGGAGCTGCACGGCGTCGACGGTGATGCCCATCGCGGCATCGGACGCGAAGGCCTTGGCCATGGCGCCGAACTTGGTGAGCTCGCCGCGTCGGGTCGTCGTCGATCATGGCGCAGGCGCGGTAGATGAGCGCCCGCGCCGCCTCGTTGCGCATGGCCATGTCGGCCAGCATGAAGCGCAGCCCCTGCAGGTCGGCGATGGGTCCGCCGAACGCCTTGCGCTGCTTCATATAGGCCCCGGCGACGTCGATGGCGCCCTGGGCGATGCCGACCGCCTGCGCCCCGATGCCCGGACGGCTCCTGTCCAGGGTGTGCATGGCGATGGTGAAGCCCTGGCCCTCCTCACCGATCCGGTGTGATGCGGGCACCCGCACTTCGTCCAACGTGACCTCACCCGTCGGGCTGCCCCGCATGCCGAGTTTGTCCTCGAGCTTGGGGACGTGCACGCCCCACTCCTTTTCGACGAGGAAGCAGGACACGCCCCGTGCGCCGGCGTCGGGGTCGGTCTTGGCGAAGACGATGTAGACGTCCGAGACCCCGGCGTTGCTGATCCAGTACTTCGTCCCGGTCAGGATGTAGTCCTCGCCGTCGCGCACGGCCCGGGTACGCAGGGCGGCCAGCGTCGCTGCCCGCGTCCGGCTCGGACAGGCAGTAGCTGCCCTGGATCTCCCCGCTGGCGATCCGAGGCAGGTACGCCCGCTTGAGCTCCTCGCTGCCCCAGTTCATCACCGGGATCATCGAGAGCTTGTTGATGATCAGAATGAGCGCCGTCGACGCGCAGACCCGGGAGAGCTCCTCGATCGGCAATGGCCTGGGTGATCGAATCGGCGCCCGCTCCCCCGTAGGCCTCGGGAATGCCGAGGGCGGGCAGCTCCATCTCCTTGCACGCCTCGAACGACTTCCAGGGGAACTCGGCGTTGCGGTCGGCCTCGGCCGCATTCGGCGCCACCTTCTCCTCGGCAAAAGCCCGGAGGCTGGCGCGGAACTCTTGCTGGACTTCGGTCAGGGCGAAGGTGGAATCACTCACGTGGCCCATTCTCGCAGAGCCGGCGACACGCCGGACGAGCGTTCGGGGGGCAGCAGCGTTCCGGCACCACGAAGGGCACGCTCCATCTTTTGCACCCCGGATGCAGCCGAGAGCCGCCGTCGGATCTGACCCTGCGTCAGGTCGCGGCCAGGTGCCGGACCAACAGATCGGACAGGCGCTCGGGCGCCGTCTCGGGAATCCAATGCGACACGCCCTCGAGCACCTCGAAGGTGTAGGGCGCCTCCACGCATTCCCTGGTGTCCTCCGCGGCCGCCCGGCCAAACGCCCCGTCTCCGCTCGACCACACGTACAGCGTGGGGACGCGCACCGGCTCCAGACCCTCCAACGCGCCGCGGTCCATGGCGCGGTACCAGTTCAGTGCCGCGGTCAGCGCGCCAGGCTCGCTGAGCGCGGCGACGTAGACCGCGGCGTCTTCGGCGTCGAGTCCGCTCTCGGTGAGGAGCCGCCGCAGCCCGCTCCCCTCTCCCTCCGGTCCCGCCAGAAGCCGCTCGGGTTCGTTCGGCTCTTGGAAGGATGTCACCGCTTCGGCGTGCGCAATCTGGTCGGCGTCGCCACCCAACAGCGCGTGCTGCAGCGCAACCGGGTGCGGCGTGGAGACGACGCTGAGCGATCGGACCGCGACTCGGGTGACGGGAGGCCACGATCCAGGCGAGCAATCCGCCCCAGTCATGCCCGACGAGGTCGAAGCGGTCCATTTCCATGCAGTCGGCCAACGCGATGACGTCGCCGATGAGGTGCTCGGTGGCGTAGTCGCCCGTGGCGGTCGGCCGCGCACCGCAGCAGTAGCCGCGCTGGTCGGGCGCCACGGCCCGGTACCCCTCGTGGCCGAGTGCCCACAATTGGTCACGCCAGCTCCACGAGGTCTGGGGGAAACCGTGCAGGAGCAGAACGCGACGGCCGGCGCGGGGGCCACAGGCCCGGCCGGTGAACGTAAACCCGCCGGCTTCGATCTCGAGCCGGTCGATGGCCCGGGGAGCGTCCACGGTCGCCATTGGTCCGCGTCCTAGGCGGTAGCGGTCCCGCCCCTGAAGCGGCCTTCCTCGGGGGTCAGTCGAATGATGTCCTCTCCCACCGAGTCGACCAGGTGCCGCTGGGCGACGTAGTCGTGGGAGATGGACGAGAACGCGGCTCGGCGCGCCGCGCGCAACTCGGTGGGCGCATCGTCGAGGAAGCCCCAGAGGTTCAGGGCGAGACGAACGTCGTAGACCGAGGGGGCACGTCCGAGGAGGGCCGCACGCTTGGATGCGACCAACGCGACGCCGAGCAGGACGTCGTGCTCGGACTCGCCCTGCGTCGAGCCGCAGCTCGTGTTCGAACCGCCGAGCCAGCCGCAAGGCAAAGCCCGAGTCCGGACCGGGCGTGCCCAGCGATCGGCCGCGCAGCCGCTCGGGCACGACGATCTCGGCCGGCCGAGATGCGGTCCACGATCCCGGGACGTGCATGTGGCGGGCCGGCCGGACCTGATCGGCTTCCGCGATGGGCACGAAGGTGGGCTGCGTCATGCGCCGGACACTAGCCGAGGGGGTCGCGGCGACCCCCTTCCCAGCCCGTTCGGACGGGCCGGACAATGCGACTACGAGAGCGGCTCCTCCGCCATGAGGCGTACGAGGGGGAGCGTGATGCAGGACGGCCGCTTGGCGTCGTGGAACACTTCCTGGTCGGCCGAGCGGAGATTGGACCCGGTCGCCATCGGCTCGCCGGTGCCGGGATTGCGCGCTGTACAGCGGATGCGCGCCGCTCGAAACCTGGAGCCGGATGCGGTGGCCGGCCCGGAACGTGTTGGCGGTGGGCCACATGGAGAGCTCCAATCGAAAGACGCCGTCTTCGTCCTTTTCGACCGACCCCGGTGTCAGGCGGATGATGCCGTCGCTCAGGTTGACGGACTTGCCCCTGCTCGGACACGTCGCACAGCCGGACGACGAAATCGGTGTGTTCGAGCGACGAGCGGAGGTAGAGGGTGGCCGTCACGGGGCCGACGATCGTGACGTCCTCGTTCATGACCGGACTCGTGTAAGTGAGGACGTCGTGGCGGTGCTCCCGGCGGCGTTGGTCCTTCCTCCCCGCCGTGACGAAGTTCAGCCCGGCACCGCCGACGGCCGGCGTCGGATCGTGCGGGTTGTAGTGGAAATGGTCGCGTCCACTGACGACCGGTGGCTCGATGCCCAGGGTGCCCCAGCGCCCCAGATACCAGCGTTGCGGCTCACCGGCGGGAGGCCACAGCGAGAACTCCTGCCACGTCCGCGATCCCATGACGAAGACCCGCACGGCGGCCCGTTGCGCCTTGCCCCGCCGCTCGCTCAGTTGCTTGTCGAACCAATCGAGACCGTCCCGGATCGACTCGCCGAAGAGGCCGGGACTGGTGTGCGTCCACGGTCCGATGGTGAGGCGCGCCGAGCGCCCGGCCTTGCGCAGAGCCTCGTAGTCGGCGACCTGCCCAGCCAAGAAGAGGTCGTACCACCCGCCGACGAGGCTGGCCGGCGGGACCTTGTCGTGCCGTCGTCCGAAATCGAGTTCCTCCCACCAGGGGTCGCCGGGGGCGCTGTGCTCGAGCCAGTCCTGGAAAGCCGGCGAGAGCTCGCCGAGGGTGGCGACATCGCACTTTCCCAACGGCAGCACGTTGGTGCTCCGCGGTCAACACACGGTTGGCCCGAAGCCGGGTACGGAGAACGGTCGGGAGACTCAGCTCCTGGTGCTTGATCTCGTAGATCCACGCGAGCGCCATCTCGAGAGCGAACGCTCCGCCCGGATAGATGACGGCGTCGCGGAAATTCGCTGCCGTGACTTGAAGGTTGAGCGCTTTCACGAAGTCCGGCGGGTCCTCGGCGATCGCCCACTGCGTCATCCCCAGATAGCTGGCACCCCACATGACGAGCCGGCCGTCGAACCAGGGCTGGGACGCCACCCATTCGAGCGTGGCGCGCCCGTCGCTCTGCTCGTGGCGGACGGGCGCCCACTCGCCTTCCGAGCCGAACGTGCCGCGGCAGCTCTGGATCACCATCTGGTACCCGCGCTCCGCGTACAGACGGCCCAGCGGTCCCATCAGGGTCCGCCCGTACGGCGTGCGGACCAACACGGTCGGCCGTCCTCCCGACATCTTCCGTCGGGTACCACCGGTCCGCCAGGAGCACGGCGCCGTCGGGCATCTTCGCGGCGAGGTCCCGCTCGACGGAGACCGCGGTCGTCTGCGGCGGCGGCAGCTTGACGAGCTTCGCGGCCAGGCGGCTCCAGACCGTCATGCGATGCGCTCCCCGAAGCTCGACACCTTCGTCCCGACCCCCTGTATTCCCCGATGGCGCCTGCGGCCGCCCTATGCGGCGTGGAGCAGGCCGAAGACGATCGAATCGTAGAGGGCCTGCCAACTGGCCTCAATGATGTTCTCCGATACGCCGATCGTCGTCCACGTCCGTTCGCCGTCGGTCGAGTCGACCAAGACCCGGGTCACGGCACCGGTGCCCCGGCCGGTGTCGAGCACACGCACGCGGTAGTCGGTGAGATGGATGTGATCGAGCGCCGGGAACTTCCGGCCGATGGCGCCGCGCAGCGCCCCGTCCAGCGCGTTGACGGGCCCGTTGCCCTCCGCCGTGGCGACGACCCGCTCCGACCCGATGTGCACCTTCACCGTCGCCTCCGTCATCAAGCCCGGGACGGTCGCGGGCGACGACGTCGCGGGCTCCTCGGTCTCTTGGCGGGTGCCGTGATCGGTGATGACCCGGAACGACTCGACGGTGAAGTAGTCCGACACCCACCCGGACGCCCGTCGCAGCAAGAGCTCCAGCGAACCGTCGGCGACCTCGAAGTGATACCCCTCGTGCTCCAGGTGTTTGAGCTCATCGAGGACGCGCCCGATGACCTCGCCGTCGAGTTCCAATCCGAGTTCGTCCGCCTTCATCGCCAAGGTCGATCGTCCGGCCATCTCCGAGACCACGACCCTCGTGCCGTTGCCGACGGTGTTCGGCTCGACGTGCTCGTAGAGATCGGCGCTCCGGGCCACTGCGCTTGCATGCAGGCCGCCCTTGTGCGCGAACACCGAGTTGCCGACGTATGGCTGCTGTGGATTCGGCGCGATGTTCACCAGCTCGGCGATGTGGTGAGCCACCGGTGTCAGCCGCTCCAAGCGATCGGTCGGGATGGTGCGGATGCGAAGCTTCAGCGACAGGTTGGGGATGGCCGCCGAGAGGTCGGTGTTGCCCGCTCGCTCGCCGTAGCCGTTGATGCAGCCCTGCACCTGCGTCGCCCCGGCCTGCACGGCGACGAGCGAATTGGCCACGGCGCAGCCGGCGTCGTTGTGACAGTGGATGCCGAGCTGGGCGCTGGTCCGAGACCGCACCACAGCGACGGCCGCTCCGACGTCATCGGGCAGGGATCCGCCGTTCGTGTCGCAGAGCACGAGTGCCTCTGCTCCCGCCTCTTCGGCCGCCGTCAGCACGGAGAGCGCGAACTCCGGATTGTTTCGGAATCCGTCGAAGAAGTGCTCCGCATCGAGGAAGACGCGCAGCTCGTGCTCGCGCAGGTAGCGCACGGAGTCGGCCACCATGGCCACCGCTTCGTCGAGCGAGGTGCGCAGGGCCTCGGCCACGTGGCGGTCCCACGACTTGGCCACGATGCAGGCGACCGGGGCGCCGGCGTCGATCAGGTTGGCGAGGACCGCGTCCTTCTCCGCCTTGACGCCGGCGCGCCGCGTCGAGCCGAAGGCGACGAGTGTGGCCGTGTCCAGGGAGAGCTCCTTCTTGGCCCGCTCGAAGAACTCGATGTCCTTGGGGTTGGCGCCCGGCCAGCCACCCTCGATGAACGTGACGCCGAGGTGATCGAGCTGCTCGGCCACCCGAAGCTTGTCGTCAACGGTGAGGGACAGTCCCTCCTGCTGGCTGCCGTCCCGGAGGATGGTGTCGAAGATGTCGACCGACTCGGGCAGCTCGGGCACGGCGAAGTCGTGCGCGTCCGCGCTGTGGCCGTGCGCGTGCGAGTGCGACTGCCCGCCGTGGCTGTGGGTCTGGCCGCCTACGGCCGGGCTCACCAGACTGGTCGTCTCCTGCTCGTTCAGTCGACATAGTCCAGCCATTCCTTGTACTGGTCCACCTCGCCGCGGACGGTGGCGAAGTACGTCTGCTGGATCTCCTTGGTGATCTTGCCCGGGTGCCCCGAGCCGATCTGGCGGTCGTCGACGGCGCGGATCGGCACGACCTCGGCCGCCGTCCCGGTCAGGAAGACCTCGTCGGCCAGGTACAGGTCGGTGCGGACGATGTGGTCGTGCTGCACCTCGTAGCCCAGGTCGCGGGCGATCGTCTCGACCGAGTTCTGAGTGATGCCGGCCAGCGCGCCGGCGTCCGAGGTCGGCGGCGTGACAATCACACCGTCGCGGACGATGAACAGGTTCTCACCGGTGCACTCGCTCACCTTGCCGTTCGGCGCGAGCAGGATGGCCTCGTCGTAGCCCGCCTTGAGGGCCTCCACCTTGGCCAGCGACGAGTTGACGTACATGCCCGTCCCCTTCGCCGCCGTCGGCACCGCGTTGGGGTCGTGGCGGCGCCACGAGCTGATCTTGGCCGTGACGCCGTTGGCGACGCCCTCGTCGCCCAGGTAGGTGCCCCACGGCCAGCAGGCGACGGACACGTTGACCGGGCAGGGCAGCGGGTTCAAACCCATTTCCCCGTATCCGAGGAAGACGAGCGGCCTGATGTAGCAGCCGTCGTGCATGCCGTTGACCCGGACGACCAGCCGGCAGGCGTCGATGATCTGGTCGACCGTGAACGGCACGTCGATCATGAACACCTTGGCGGAGGCGAACAGCCGCCGGATGTGCTCACCCAGGCGGAAGACGGCAACGCCCCGGCTCGTGGGGTAGGCGCGAATGCCTTCGAAGACGCCGGAGCCGTAGTGCATGGTGTGGGTCAGCACGTGCACCGTGGCGTCGGCCCAGTCGACGAGTTCGCCGTCCATCCAGATCTTCTCGGTCGTGGTGATGGGCATTTGGCTACAGCCTTTCTGCGATTGCGTCGCCCACGGCCGAGGTGGACAGCAGCTCGTTGGAGGTTGGGAGGTCGGGGTTCGACATGGCATTGGTCTGCTCGGCAACGGCCTTCTTGATGCGGGTGGCGGCGTCGGCCTCGCCCAGGTGCTCGAGCATGAGTGCCGCCGAGTGGATAGCGGCCAACGGGTTGGCGATCCCCTTCCCGGCGATGTCGTGGGCGGCGCCGTGTACCGGCTCGAACAGCGACGGTCCGGTGCGGGCGGGGTTCAAGTTGGCCGAGGCCGCAAAGCCGATCCCGCCGGCGACCGCACCGGCCAGGTCGGTCAGGATGTCGCCGAACAGGTTGTCGGTGACGATGACGTCGTAGCGCTTCGGGTCCTCGACCAGGTAGATGCAGGCGGCGTCGACGTGGTTGTAATCCCAGTCGATGCCGGGGTAGTCGGCCGAGACCTCGCGCACCGTGCGGTGCCACAGGTCGCCGGCGAAGGTCAGCACGTTCGTCTTGTGCACAACGGTCAGGTGGTGGGCCGGCCGGCCGGCCGCCAGGTCGAAGGCGAAGCGCACGCACCGCTCGACTCCGTGCCGCGTGTTGACCGAGCCCTGGGTGGCCACCTCGTTCGGGGTGCCCTTGCGCAGGAAGCCGCCCTCCCCGGCGTAGGTGCCTTCCGTGTTCTCGCGCACGACGACGAAGTCGGCGCCGGCGGCGACCGAGCCCGGCACACCCGCGAAGGGACGCAGGTTTACGTAGAGGTCGAGGTCGAAGCGCAGCCGGAGCAACATGCCCCGCTCCAAGGTGCCGGGTGGCACCGTGGTGTCGCCCACCGGCGGACCGATGGCACCGAGCAGGATGGCGTCGAAGCCCCGCAGCTCCGCCAGGGTCTCGTCGGGCAGGACGACACCGTCGCGCAGGTAGCGGGCGGCACCCAGGTCGAACTCGGTGGTGTCGAGGTCGACGCCTGCGGCCGAGACGACCTTGAGCGCCTCGGCGCAGACCTCCGGCCCGATGCCGTCGCCGCCGATGACGGCGACTCGATGCCTGGTGGTGGCGGTGCCCACTGTCCTGGTTGTCCTTTCCTTTTCTTCCTCGTCTCGCTCCTGGTCGTCCGAAGGCGCCGGGAATTGAAAAACCGCCCACTCAGTGGACGGTTCGACGGCGCGCGGGGTAGAGAGCGCGCCTAGTGAATAATGCCTACGAAGAGCTCGGAACGATGCATAGCCACCCCAGTCTCTCGCAGTCGAGGTGCCTCGTCAACACAGGCTGCACGGCGAAACGAGGGTCGGCTGGGGAGCGTTAGCCTGGTACTTGCAGGCGCCGTGCTCGACCTCGCACCGCCTGCGCACCCGCCTCCCGAAGGACATGCCGTGACGAACGCTCCCACCAACCAGACCGAAACGGCCAAATTGACCCAGGCCACCTACGACAGGCTGGTGGCCGAGCTCGAGGATCTGACCACCCGCGGACGGGTCGAGATCGCCCAGCAGATCGAGGCGGCCCGGGCCCTGGGTGACCTGAGCGAGAACGGCGACTACCACGCCGCCAAGGACTTCCAGGGCAAGATGGAATCGCGCGTCCGCCAGTTGCAGGCGATGCTCAAGGAGGTCGAGATCGTCGACGAGTCGGGGTCCGACGACGGGTCGGTCTCGCTCGGCAGCACCGTGACGCTCCGCTACGAGGGCGACGACGAGGACGACACCCAGCGCTTCTTCGTGGGCTCGATCGAGGAGCGGCAGGGAGACCTGCCGGTCGTCTCGCCCAGCTCCCCCCTCGGTCAGGTCCTGATCGGGCAACGCGCCGGCGACGCCGTCGAGTACCGGGCGCCCGGCGGGATGCTGAAGGTGCACATCGTCTCGGTCGAACGCTGATGGCGCCGCGCACGCTCAGCGAGAAGCTCTGGGACGCCCATGTCGTGCACTCGGCCGAGGGCGAACCAGATCTCCTCTTCATCGACCTGCACCTCATCCACGAGGTCACCTCGCCCCAGGCCTTCGACGGCCTGCGTCTGGCCGGGCGCACGGTGCGGCGTCCGGACCTCACGGTGGCGACGGCCGACCACAATGTCCCGACGACCGACATCGACAAGCCGGTCGCCGATGCCATCTCGGCCCAGCAGCTGAAGGTCCTCAACGACAACGCGGCGGAGTTCGGCATCACCTGCTACCCGATGGGGAACGCCAACCAGGGCATCGTCCACATCATCGGGCCCGAGCAGGGTTGGACCCAGCCGGGCATGACCATCGTCTGCGGCGACAGCCACACGTCGACCCACGGCGCGTTCGGTGCGCTTGCCTTCGGTATCGGCACCAGCGAGGTGGAGCACGTGCTGGCCACCCAGTCCCTGCCGCAGGTACGTCCCAAGACCATGGCGGTCACGGTCGACGGCGAGCTGGCGCCCGGCGTCACGGCAAAGGACGTCGCACTGGCCGTCATCGGCACCATCGGCACCGGGGGCGGCATGGGCCACGTGATCGAGTACCGCGGCTCGGCCATCCGGGGCCTCTCCATGGAAGGCCGGATGACGCTGTGCAACATGTCGATCGAGGGCGGGGCCCGGGCGGGCCTGGTGGCCCCCGACGAAACGACGTTCGAGTATGTGAAGGGCCGCGACCGTGCGCCCACCGGTCAGGCCTGGGACGACGCCGTGGCGTACTGGCGCACCCTGCCGACCGACGACGGAGCCACCTTCGACAAGGAGGTGGTGATCGATGCCGCCGCCATCACGCCGCACGTCACCTGGGGCACGAACCCGGCCCAGGTCACGCCCATCAGCGGGTCGGTGCCGGACCCCGCCGCGTTCGAGCGACGCGGGCGACCGCGAGGCGGCCGAGCGGGCCCTCGCCTACATGGGCCTCACGGCAGGGACTCCCATGCGTGAGATCGCGGTCGACACGGTCTTCCTGGGCAGCTGTACCAACGCGCGCATCGAGGACTTCCGGGCCGCCGCGGCCGTGCTGCGCGGCCGGCGGGTGCACAGCGGCCTCCGCGCGCTGGCCGTGCCGGGCTCGCACCGGGTGAAGGTGCAGGCGGAGGCAGAAGGTCTCGACGACGTGTTCAAAGCGGCCGGCTTCGAGTGGCGCGAGCCGGGCTGCTCCATGTGCCTGGCCATGAACCCCGACAAGCTCGCGGTCGGCGAGCGGTGTGCCTCGACGTCGAACCGCAATTTCGAGGGTCGCCAGGGCAGGGGCGGCCGCACCCACCTCGTCTCCCCACGGGTCGCGGCAGCGACCGCCGTGGCCGGGACGTTCGCGACCCCGGAGGATCTCGACTGATGGAAGCCGTCGTCATCGTGACCGGCCGGGCGGTGCCGCTCGACCGCACCGACGTGGACACCGACCAGATCATCCCCTCGGACTGGCTCAAGCGGGTCGAGCGGACGGGATTCGGCGCCGGCCTGTTCTCGGAATGGCGCGACGACCGCGACTTCGTCCTCAACAACCCCGAGTTCGTCGGGGCGACCATCCTGGTGGCCGGTCACAACTTCGGGACCGGGTCTTCGCGCGAGCACGCCGTGTGGGCGCTGATGGACTACGGGTTCCAGGCGGTCGTCTCATCTCGCTTTGCCGACATCTTCCGGAACAACTGCACCAAGCAGGGACTGCTCCCGGTGCAGGTCTCCGAGGAGCTCGACCGGCAGCTGCTCGACGCGATCGAGAAGGACCCCACCCTCGAGATCACGATCGACGTCGCTCGGGGGACCATCGAAGTGCCGGCGGCGGGCCTGACCGGCACCTTCCCTCTCGACGAGTTCACCCGGGAGCGATTGCTCAACGGGTGGGACGACATCGGGCTCTCGCTTCGCTACGAGTCGGACATCACCGCCTACGAGCGACGCCGCCCCGCCTTCCTGCCGTCGGCCTAGCTCACGCCCCCTCGCGCACCATGGTGACGTTTCGTCCGATGACCGAGGCTGACGTCCCGGCGGCGGTCGCAGCGTTCGACAGCGGCTTTCTCGCGATGCTGACCCGCCACGCCCTGCCCGTGACGGGGAACACGATTCAGGACGAGCGCAGGCGCCAGGATCGCACTCGCCACTTCCTCCGGACCGACCCGGACGGATCATGGGTGGCCGAGGACGGGGGCGCCGTCATCGGGATGTCGCAGTCCTTCGTGCGAGAGGACTACTGGACACTCTCCCAATTGGGCATGTTGCCCGGGCGCCAGGGGCGTGGCGTGGGGCGAGAGCTCCTGCGGCTGGCCTTGACCCACGGAGACCCCGACAGCCCGGGCACCATCCAGTGCTCGCGAGACCCCAAGGCGATGGCGCTGTACACGAACTTCGGTTTCGTCCTGCACCCCGTGGTGGCGGCCTGGGGTGCGATGCGCCCGGGTGCCGTGGATCGGCCGGCCGAGGTCGTGCGCCACGAGCCTGAACAGGTCACCGAGCGGGAGCTCCAGGCGGTGACCGACATCGACCGCAAGGTGCGCGGCTCGGCGCGCACCATTGACATCGTCTCGATGCTCGAGCAACCCGGCCACCGCCTCCTGTTGCACGCCGATCAGGGTTACGCCGTCGCGAAGGACGATCGGATCATCGCGCTGGGCGCGCGTCACGAAGAGTCAGCGACATTGGTGCTGAAAACCATGCTGGCCGAGGCACCACCGGGCGAGACAATCGAGATCAACTGGCTCACGTCGGCCCAGCAGTGGGCCATCCGCGTGATCGTGGACGCCGGCATCGAGCTGCAACCCTACGGACCAGTGATGGTGCGAGGCATGGACGGCCCACCCAGTCCGTACATCCCGAGCGGCGGGTACGGCTAACACGTCGAGCGAGGCGGCGGGTCGCGCGTCGCGTAGGGGAAATCCCTGAGCGAGTCGGGGACATTCCTGACTGGATACCGCCCTTCGGCCCACTTACTCTACTCAGTATGCTCCTGAGGCTCCGGCGGGACCGGGCGTGACCCTTGTTGCAGATCCGCCTGCCGGCGCGGAGAGCGAGTGGGCGGTCGAGACGCACGGATTGACCAAACGCTTCGGACCCCAGGTCGCGGTCAACGACGTCGAGCTCCTCGTTCCACGCGGCTGCGCGTTCGGTTACCTCGGACCGAACGGCGCCGGCAAGACGACGCTGATCCGCACGCTGCTCGGACTCACTCACGCTGACAGCGGCACGATGGCGCTGCTCGGCGTCCCGGTCCCGCGCCGGCGGGCCGTCGCCCTGGCCCGGGTTGGCGCCATCGTGGACGAGCCTCGCTTCCACGGCCATATCAGCGGCCGCGACAACCTCCGCATCCTCGCCGCCGCCCGCGGCGCGGGTGCCGACGGGCGTATCGGGCCCGCGTTGGAGCGGGTTCGGCTCGCCGAGCGGGCCGACGACAAGGTCAGTGGCTACTCGATGGGCATGCGCCAGCGCCTCGGCGTCGCGGCGTGCCTGCTGGGAGACCCCGAACTGTTGATCCTCGACGAGCCCATGAACGGTCTCGACCCCGCCGGCATGCACGAGATGCGCGAGATGATCGAGAGCCTGGTCGCGGAGGGTCGCACGGTGATGCTTTCCTCGCACCTGCTCGACGAGGTCGAACGCACCTGCCACGCGGTGGCCATCGTCGACCGCGGGAAGGTGATCCGGCAGGGGCCCATCCAAGAGTTGATCCGCTCGGCCAATTCGGTGGTGCGGATCGAGTGCAGCGAACCCGCCACCGCGACCTCGCTGCTCAGTACCTCGGGGCTGGCCGAGAAGACCGAGGCGAACGAGAACGGACTGTCGGTCACACTTCGTCCGGGAGCGAGTCGCGACACCATCGCCGAGTTGAACCGGCGGCTGGTCGACGGCGGCGTCGCCGTCTACGGGCTCCAAGAGGTCCAGACGAGCCTGGAGGACTGGTTCCTCTCGGTCACCAGCCGGTTGGGTGAGGCCCCGCAATGAGCACGACCGCTACCGCCGAAGCTCGGCCGGCCACGAACCTTGTCGCCGACGGTCGCGGCTCGTGGCTGCCGACTTGGCCGCTGATCTCGACCAAGTTCCTCGAATTGCGCAAGCGCCGCGGGCTGATGATCGCCGTGGTCCTCCTCACCCTGGCACTCCCGGTCCTCGTGCTCGGGCTGCGCCTGCTCTTCCACGCCATCGACCCGCAGAGCTACGGGCCGGCGGGCAGCCCCAGCGTCTTCGAAGGGCTCTGTGACCCGCTCGCCCAGTTCGGGTTCATCATCGCGGCCGCCCTCGGGGCCACGGCCGGCGCGACCGACCTCGGTGAAGGCATGTTCCGACACTTGGTCATCACCGGCCGTTCCCGCGTGGCCCTCTATTTGTCGCGCATTCCTTCGGGTCTGGCCATCCTGCTGCCGCTCGTCGCGATCGGTTTTACGATGCTGTGCCTCGTCACGGCGTTCGAAGGGTCGCCGCAGCCGACATCAGTCAACGTGCAGGGCGTCAACGTCCCGTTGAACCTGAGCGAAAGCGGGCTCGCAGAACTTCGCGCTCCACCACGCGTCAGAGTTCGGGCCGTTCGGTGGAATCAAGGGACCCGGCGGCGTGGAGAGGGTCGTCCCCTCACCTGGGATCAGCCCGCAACAGTTCGTCCGGTCCAACTTCAGCAACCTCTACCAGGATTACCTGGACGCCAAGGCCACCGACCTCAATCCGCCGCCGAACGAGATGGTGAAGATCGGCCTGTGGATCGAGCTCCAGGTGGCCCTGGGCTTCATCGTCGGTCTGGGATTGGGCTCACTCACCGGCCAACGAACGGTGTCGGTGATCATTCTGATCGCGCTGCAGATCATCGTGACCCCGATTCTGGCCATGAACGTGGTCCCGCACTTCCTCGACGGTCAGCGCCTCGTAGTGGGCGTGGCGATGGAGCAACTGAGGCCGGCGGCCCTGTTCAGTGCAAGCTCTGGCCACGGACCCGGCAGGGCCCTCGGCGGACGCGGCTCACTCGGCATTCCCCCCATGCCGACGTGGGCGATGATCACCGTGATCGTCGGTTGGATCGTCGGATGGACGGGCCTCGGGGCGTGGCGCATGGCAACGCGGGACGCCTGATCAACTCCAGTCGGCGATCCCGATATCAGGCGCCCTGAGCGACCTCTTCCTCGGCGAGGCGTTGCGCGAAGGCGCGCAAGCCGACCTTCCATCCCCCGTCCGATCCCACCGCTTCGCGCAAGCCCTCCCAACCTTCCCCGTGTCGGTCGAGGTGCCGGTGTTCGATGTCGACCTGGGTGCGACCAGCGTCCTGGGCCGTGAAACGCACATGCACCTCGCTGGCCTTGGACCGGTCCGGTTCCAACGTGAATTGCGGCGTGATGTCCCAGGAGAACGCGAAATGGTGCGGAGGGTCGTAGGCCAGCACACGAGACCATTGGCACTCGCTGCCGTCGGTGCCGACGTCGTAGATGCGACCGCCCTCCTTTGGCTCCAGCACCATCCGGGCGAGCGGCGCCTGAAGGATGTGGTGCTCCGGCGGCCACCAGCTGCCCATGTCCTCGGTGAACACGGCAAAGGCGCGGTCGATCGGGGCGTCGACGACGATCGACGTGCTCACGGCGGTCTGGACGTCAGTCATGCTGCTCTCCTTGTCTGTTCTCTTTTTCGTTGTCCGCTTCGACTCGTCTCTTGAAGGACTGCAGCGCCGTGTTCCAGAAGCGCTCGAGATAGTCCCGCAACTCCTCGAGCCCATCGGGGTCGAGGCTGTAGACACGCCGCGTCCCCACCTGCTCGTCTCGCACGAGGCCGGCCTCCTTCAGCACCTTGAGGTGCTGGGACACGGCGGGCCGGCTGACGGGCAGGCGCGCGGCCAGGTCGACGACGGCCGAGGGGCGCTCGCCGAGCTGCTCGAAGATGGCGCGCCGGGTCGGGTCGCCGAGGGCGTCGAGGACGTGGGGGGCGGGGTAAGTCTTCACTTACCGTAAGTTCTAACTTACCGAAGCCCGGTCCGTCAAGGGGTCGAGCGGGGGCGGTGAGGCCGCCGGGACGGGTCCGGCGGGACGGGCGCGGTCGGCTACCCCTCGTACCAGCGATACCGCGTCCAGCCCGCCATGGGCCGCGCGCCGAGCCGTTGGTAGAAGTCCATGGCCGGCTGGTTCCACTCGAGCACCTCCCACTCGAGGCGGCCGTCGGTCTCCTCGCGCAGGTGGCGCAGCAGCGCCGAGGCGTAGCCCTTGCGGCGGTGCTCGGGTCGCACGTAGATGTCCTCGAGCCAGATGCCGGTCTTGCCGAGGAACGTCGAGAACGTGCGGTACCACAGACGCGTGGCCGGCCACGCGGCCGTCGCCGTCCTCGATCACCGAGTCACTGATGACGGCCTCGGGACCGAAGAGCGTGCGCGACAGGTCGTCGTCGGTGATCGTGACCAGATCGGAGAGGTGCTCGAACTCCGCCAGCTCATGGATCATCGCGACCAACTCGGGGACGTCCGCCTCGACCGCCGGGCGGATCACCCCGTGCGTGCCCTGTTCGCGGCGGAGACGATGGCGCTGAGCGACGCATCGAGAATGGACGAGTCGCGGCCGACGCCCCACCACGTCGTGCCGTCGGGGCCGGCGCATTCCACGTACGCCACCGCCGAGGCACCCGAGCCCTCGGTGAGGGCGTGCTCGGAGTAGTCCTTCACCTCGAGCAGGATACCGAGGTCGGCCTTCAGCGCGGCGACCAACGCGTCGATGGGCCCGTTCCCCTCGCCGGTCACGGTGCGATGCTGGCCGTCGACGAGCAACTGGGCCGTGACGACCGTGCGCCCCTTGCCGGTCGAGACCTCGCTCGTCATGAGACGCAGCCCCGCATCCTCAGGCAGGTAGATCTCCTCGAAGACATCGCGCATCTGTCCCGAGCCGATGACCGTGCCGCTTGCCTCGGTGATCTCCTGCACGCGCTTGGAGAACTCGATCTGCAGTCGCCGCGGCAGGTCGAGCCCGTGGTCGGTGTCCATCACGTAGGCCACGCCGCCCTTGCCGGACTGGCTGTTGACCTGGATGATGGCCTCGTAGGTGCGGCCGGTGTGCTTCGGGTCGATGGGGAGGTACGGGACCTCCCACTCGTCGTAGTCCGTGCCGATGGCGGCCATGCCCTTCTTGATCGCATCTTGGTGCGAGCCGCTGAACGCGGTGTACACGAGGTCCCCCGCGTAGGGGTGGCGCGGGTGGACGGGCAGCCGGGTCGCGTACTCGGCGGTGCGGCGCACCTTCTCGATGTCGGAGAAATCGAGCGCGGGGTCGATGCCCTGCGAGAACAGGTTCATGGCCAAGGTCACCACGTCGACGTTGCCGGTGCGCTCGCCGTTGCCGAACAGCGTGCCCTCGATGCGGTCCGCGCCCGCCAGCACGGCCAGCTCCGCGGCCGCGACGGCGGTGCCACGGTCGTTGTGCGGGTGCAGGCTGAGGATGACGGCGTCACGGTTGCTTGATGGTGCGGCAGAACCACTCGATCACGTCCGCGTAGACGTTGGGGCTGTACATCTCGACCGTGGCCGGGAGGTTGAGGATCATGGGGTTCTCGGGCGTCGGCCCGATCACGTCCATGACCGCTTCGCAGATCTCGACGGCGAAGTCGGGCTCGGTGCCGGTGAAGCTCTCGGGCGAGTATTCGTAGCGCAGGATGGTCCCGTTGTCCGTGAGGTGGGACTCCTGCTTCTTGCACAGCTCGGCGGCCTTGACGGCGATGTCGATGATGCCGGCCCTGTCGAGCCCGAAGACGACGCGGCGCTGCAGCTCGGAGACCGAGTTGTAGAAGTGCACGCAGGCGCGGTGCGCACCGGCGAGCGACTCGTAGGTGCGCTCGATCAGCTCGTCGCGGCACTGGGTGAGCACCTGGATCTCGACATCTTCGGGGACGAGGCCCTCCTCGATGATGAGCCGCTGGAAGTCGAAATCGGTCTGACTGGCCGAGGGGAACCCGACCTCGATCTCCTTGAAGCCGACGTCGACCAGCGTCTGGAACAGCGCGAGCTTGCGCTCGGAGTCCATCGGGTCGATGAGGGCCTGGTTGCCGTCGCGCAGGTCGACGCTGGCCCAGCGGGGCGCTTTCGTGAACTGGCGGTCCGGCCACGTGCGGTCGCGCAGCACGAGCGGGACGTGCGAGCGGTACTTGCCCCACGGCATGGGCGACGCCATCGGGTCACAGGGCAGGGCCAGGTGACCCCGATCCCTGCTCACGTCGCCACCACTCCCTTTCTGTGCCTCGGTCGTCACGGTGCTTGTCCCTTCTCGCTTGTCTGATGTCTCGTGCTTCGTGGTGCTCGTTGCTGGTGCAGGATCGTCTCGAACCCGAACGTGGCGGCCCAACAAAAAACCTCCTGGCCTTTCGGCTCAGGAGGTCGTCAGCGAACGCGATGTGGCGTTCGCCGTCAGGTAAGCAGCAGGTCGGAGGTCGAGGGCTTCACCTTCATTTCCCTTCAATTGCACCCAATTTCGGGCGTGGGGCGTCAAGCGGGTCGGATCAGGCTCGCTTGATCGGCGAGCCGAAGCGCAGGAGATTGCCGTCGGGGTCGGTATGGGCCGCCTCCCAGACCCCGAAACCGGGGTCGAAGAGGTCCGTGGTCTCACCCACACCCGCCCGGCGCCATTCGGCGTGCAGGGCGTCGGCGTCGTCGACCGCCAGGTAGGCGGCGCCCCGATCGGGCGCCTCCGGCCGGGCTCCGGATGCGAGCTCGGCGTCGGGACCGGCCTCGGGTGCCTGGCGGAAGTGAATGCGCACGGCGTCCCGGGCTGCCGTGGCGTAGCCGCCGTCGTGGACGTGCACCTCGAACCCCAGGGCCTCGTAGTGGGCGCGCATCGTTTCGAGGTCGGTGGTGGGGAAGATCGGGGCGGCGCTCTGCAAGGTGGCCATGTCCGGCGACGCTACCGTGGACGGATGCGCCGACTCCTGTGGACCCTGATGCGTGCGGCCCTCGTGATTGGCGCTCGTCGCGATCGTGCGCTCGGTGCTGATCGACCGGGCACCCCGGCGGGCGCTCCACGGGGACGAGCCCATCATCGGCAGCCTCGACACGTGGCCCGCGGTCCCCCGCAAGCCACCGGCGGCCTGAGGGAGAGGCCGGGCTCCGCGCGAAGGGAGCCGTCAGAGGGTGACGCGGTGCACGTCGAGGATGCCCTCGTCCCCGCGCATCTGTTCGATCACGGCGTCGGTCGCCGGCGTCGTCGTCGAGATGACCATCATCGCCGTGGATGTCTCGGGGCTCGGCCCCACCGCCATCGACGAGATGGACACGCCGGCCGCGCCGAGTGCCGTGCCCACGATGCCGATCACGCCGGGACGATCGTCGTTGCGCACGACGAGCATGTGCTCGGATGGCGGCACCTCCACCATGTGCTCGTCCACGATGACGATGCGCGGCTCGGTGCGCAGGCCGGCGGTGATCAGCGTCCCGGCCACCGAGTGTGAGCCCGAGCGCAACGTGATGAGCGACTTGTAGTCCTGCGACGTCGCGGTCGACGACTCGCGAACCTTGAGCCCCCGCTGCTCGGCCAGCTGCGGCGCGTTGACGTAGGAGACGGGCTCCTCGGTCGAGCCGCCGAAGATGCCCTTCAGCACCGACAGCGTGAGGATGCCCGTGCTCTCCCCCGCCAGCTCACCCTCGAACTCGATGTCGATCGAGTCCGGCAGCCCGTCGTGCAGCCCCACGAAGAACCGCCCGAGCTGCTCGGCCAGCCCCATGAAGGTGCGCACGGTGTCGGTGACGTCGCGGGCCGCCACGTTCACGGCGTAGGGCACGAAGTCGCCGGCCAACGCAAGCAGCAGCTGCTCCGCGATGGTGACCCCGGCCTTGTCCTGCGCCTCCTCGGTCGACGCGCCGAGATGCGGCGACACGACCACGCTCGGCAGCTCGAAGAGCGGCGACTCCGTGACGGGCTCCTTGGCGAAGACGTCGAGCCCGGCGCCGGCCACGATGCCGTCACGGATGGCGTCGGCCAGCGCCTCCTCGTCGACGATGCCGCCCCGCGCCGTGTTGATGATCCGGATGCCGGGCTTGGCCTTGGCCAGCAGGTCGCGCCCGAAGAGGCCGACCGTCTCGGGCGTCTTGGGCGTGTGGATGGAGACGAAGTCGGCCTCCGCGACGAGCTCCTCGATGCTGACGAGCCGCACCCCCATGGCGCGCGCCCGCTCCTGCGAGACGAACGGGTCGTACCCGATGAGCTCCATGCCGAAGGCGTGCGCGCGCTGCGCCACGAGCGAGCCGGCCCGGCCGAGCCCGACGACGCCGAGCACCTTGCCGTGCAACTCGACGCCCTCCCACTTCGAACGCTCCCAGCGCCCTGCGGTCAACGCGGCGTGGGCCTGCGGGATGTTGCGCGCCTGCGCCAGCAAGAGCGCCATGGCCTGCTCGGCCACCGAGAGGATGTTCGACGTCGGCGCGTTCACGACCATGACCCCGCGCTCGGTCGCCGCCGAGACGTCGACGTTGTCGAGGCCGACCCCGGCCCGGCCGACGACCTGGAGCGACGTGCCGGCCGCCAGCACCTCGGCCGTGACCTGGGTGGACGAGCGGATGATGAGCGCGTGTGCGCCCACGATCGCCCCGAGCAGTTCGGTGGGGCTCAGCCCCTCCCGGACGTCCACCTCGTGGCCGGCGCGGGCGAGCAGGTCGAGCCCGCTCTGCGCGATCTTCTCCGTTACCAGTACCCGTGCCACCGCGGTGGTTCTCCTCGCTCCCCCCGCCTCGTGTGGTGCAGCCCTTCGGGGCGGTGCATTCGGCTCAGTCTTGCGCCTCGGCGAACAGCGCGGCCAACCGGGACACGCCTTCGACCATGTCGTGGTCCGCCATGGCGTAGGACATGCGGAAGAAGCCCGGCGCGCCGAACGCCTCTCCGGGCACGACCGCCACCTTCGCCTCGTTGATGCAGAGCTCAGCCAGCTCCGCGCTCGTCGCCGGACGAAGGCCGCGGAGGGAGCGCCCGAGCAGCCCCTTGACCGAGGGGAACGCGTAGAACGCGCCCTCGGGCTCGACGCAGACGACCCCTTCGATGTCGTTGAGCATCTTGACGATCGTCTGGCGGCGGTGGTCGAACGCCTGGCGCATGGCGGCGACGTCCTCGAGGCCACCGGACACCGCCGCGAGCGCGGCGCGCTGCGCCACGTTCGACACGTTCGAGGTCTCGTGGCTCTGGATGTTGGTGGCGGCGGTCACGGCGTCGTTCGGGCCGATCATCCAGCCCACCCGCCACCCGGTCATGGCGTAGGTCTTGGCCACGCCGTTGACCACGATGCAGCGTTCGGCCAGCTCGGGCACGAGCACCGGCATGGAGTGGTGCTCGACCCCGCCGTAGACGAGGTGCTCGTAGATCTCGTCGGTGATGACCCAGATGCCCTTGGCCAGCGCCCACCGGCCGATGGCCTCGATCTCGTCGCGCCGGTAGACGGCGCCCGTCGGGTTGGACGGCGACACGAACAGCAGCGCCTTGGTGTTGGGCGTCCACGCCGCCTCGAGGTCGTCGACGGAGCTGCGGAAGCCGGTCGTCTCGTCCGAACTGACGTAGACCGGCGTCCCGCCGGCCAGCGCGATCGACTCGGGGTATGTCGTCCAATAGGGGGCGAGCACGATGACCTCGTCGCCGGGGTCGCACAGGACGGCGAACGCGTTCGCCACGGCCTGCTTGCCGCCGTTGGTCACGAGGACCTGTGCGGCGGTGATCTCGAGGCCCGAGTCGCGCTTCGTCTTCGCGGCGATGGCTTCACGCAGCGCCGGGATGCCGGACGTCGGCGTGTAGTGATGGTTCGCCGCGTCGTAGCAGGCGGCGGCCGCAGCTTCCACGATGTGCGCCGGTGTCGGGAAGTCGGGTTCGCCGGCGCCGAAGCCGATCACGTGCTCGCCCGCCGCCTTGAGTGCCTTCGCCTTCGCATCCACGGCCAGGGTGGCCGAGGGCGCCACAGCGGCGGCCCGGCGCGAGATGCGGCGGAGCTCAGTCGTGGAGGGGGTGGTCGTCACGGATGCCATGATCTCATACGTGCCAGAGACCCCCGACATCACGATCCCCTCTTCGCTGCTGCCCTCCGACGGCCGTTTCGGTTCCGGGCCCTCCAAGGTCCGGCCCGCGCAGGTGGACGCGCTGGCGTCGGTCGCCACGACGTACCTCGGTACCAGCCACCGCCAGAAGACGGTCAAGGCACAGGTCGGAAGGGTGCGAGCCGGATTGCGGCAGCTCTTCTCCCTCCCCGGCGACTACGAGGTCGTGCTCGGCAACGGGGGCACCACCTGCTTCTGGGATGCCGCGACGTTCGGGCTGATCGAAGTGCAGAGCCAGCACCTGAGCTTCGGCGAGTTCTCCTCGAAGTTCGCCGCCGCGGTGAAGGCGGCCCCGCACCTCAAGGACCCCCAGGTGATCGAGTCCGAGGTGGGCACCCACCCGCTGCCCTCGGCGGACGCGTCGGTCGACCTGTACGCCCTGACCCACAACGAAACCTCGACCGGGGTGGCCATGACGATCCGGCGCCCGGCCGGGGCGACCGCTCCGGCCGAGGGCGGCGGGCTCGTGGCGGTCGACGGCACCTCCGGTGCCGGGGGCCTGCGGGTCGACCCGGCCGAATTCGACGCCTACTACCTGGCGCCGCAGAAGTGCTTCGCCAGCGACGGCGGCCTGTGGCTCGCACTGCTGTCGCCCGCCGCGCTCGAGCGGATCGAGCGCATCGCCGGGTCGGGGCGCTGGATCCCGACGTTCCTCGACCTCAAGACGGCGGTCGACAACTCCAAGCTGGACCAGACCTACAACACCCCCGCGCTGGCGACGATCTACCTCCTGGCCGAGCAGCTCGACTGGATGAACGCCAACGGCGGACTGGAGTGGACGGCGTCACGTTGTGACCGTTCGGCCGAGATCCTCTACACCTGGGCCGAGCAGTCGGGCTTCGCCCGCCCCTTCGTGGAGAACCCGGCCGACCGCAGTCACGTCGTCGGCACCATCGACTTCGTCGATGCGATCGACGCGTCGGTGATCGCGGCCGTGCTGCGGGCCAACGGGATCGTGGACACCGAGCCGTACCGCAAGCTCGGGCGCAACCAACTGCGCATCGCCATGTTCCCGGCGATCGAGCCCGACGACATCGCATCGCTGTGCGCGTGCATCACCCACGTGGTGGGGGCGCTGGCGAACTGACGCGTCTCAGCCCGGCGGGAAGCCGGCCGACGCCAGGAGCCGCTCGCTCTCTTCCCACAGACGCTCCGCCGCCGCGTCGTCCCGGGCGTGCCGGCTCATATGGCCCGGCTTGGAGCGCACCCAGTACAGGCCGGTCTTCTCGGCGACCTCCGGCGAAGTGGCCAGATAGACGGAGGTCTTCGCGCCCCGGCGCGGGCTGATCTCGAACGGCCGCACCAGTCGCATGCCGAAGCCCATGAACCCCGTCAGGTCGCCGTCCATGCCGAAGCCGCTGCGCACGGGTCCCGGGTGGACGGCGTTGGCCGTGACCCCGCTGCCGCCCAGCCGCTTGGCCAGTTGGCGCGTAAAGAGGACGTTGGCCAACTTCGACCGGCAGTAGACCTCCATCGCCTCGTAGCTCTTTTCGCTCTGCAGGTCGTCGAACCGCATGCCACCGAACGCGGCGTGGTGGCCGACCGAGGTGAGGTTGACGACGCGGGACGGGGCGTGGGCACGCAGCCGTGCCAGGAGCAGGCTCGTCAGGTAGAAGTGGCCCAGGTGGTTCACCCCGAAGGTGTATTCGATGCCCTGCGCCGTGTGCTGGCGTTGCGTCCAGGTCCCGCCCGCGTTGTTCACCAGGACATCGAGGCGACCCCATCGGGTCAGGATGTCGTCGGCGGCCTTGCGCACCGACGCCAGGTCGGCCAGGTCGAGCGCGACCACGTAGACGTCGTCGTTCCAGGTCCGCTGCGTGACCTCTTTGGCCGCCGCCTCCGCCTTGGCCTGGTTGCGGCAGGCGAGGACGGTGGTGGCCCCACGCTCGGCCACACCTACTGCCGTCTCGAGGCCGATGCCCACGTTGGATCCCGTGATCACGACGACCTTGCCTTGCATGCTCACGCGCGAGCCCCTTCCCGGAACGAACGGTCCGGGCGTGGCCCTCGCCGAGTGCGAGCAGTCTAGGGAGGCCGCAATCGAAGCCACCTTGGCCGGAGCTCGGCTGTCGGGTTACCGCCGGCCGACGTAGCCTGTCCCCGCATGCGTGCGGCGGGAACCGACTCATGAGCATCGCAACCAGCCCGACCCTGGACGGGCACCTGCTGCAGGTGCTCGTCACGCCCGAGGGGCAGGCCAATCCCTACCCCTATTACTCGCTCATGCGAGAAGAAGCCCGGGTCAGCCGGACGATGTTCGGGCCCTACTGCGTCAACGGCTACGAGGAGTGCCAGGCCGTCCTGCGCGACCCGCGGCTCGGGCGGGGCATCGGGATCGAGGACAACTCGACCGGCATCTTCAGCGACTCGGGCACGCGACGGATCGAGTTCCTCGAGATGTCGAAGAACAACATGCTCCTGGCCGATCCCCCCGACCACACCCGCCTGCGCCGTCTGGTCTCACGCTCGTTCACGCCGAGCCAGGTCGATCGCCTGCGCCCCGCGGTCCAGAAGTTGGTCGACGACCTGCTCGACCGGATGGCCGAGGCCGAGCAGGTCGAGTTCATGACGGACTTCGCGCTGCCCCTCCCGATGGCCGTCATCGGTGAGCTGGTGGGGGTGCCCGCGTCCGACCGCGAGGCCCTGCAGCCTCAGGTCCGCGCCGCCGCGAAGGGGATCGAGCCGACGCTGAGCGAAGAGGAGACCGAGGCGGCCATCGAGGCGATCGGCACGCTCGGCGAGTACTTCCTCTCCTTGCTCGAGGAGCGACGTCACCATCCGCGCGACGACCTCCTGAGCTCGCTGGTCGAGGCGTGGGAGAACGACGACCGGCTCACCGACGAGGAGGTGGCGTCGACGGCCATCCTGCTCTTCGCCGCCGGCTTCGAGACCACGACCAACCTGCTGGGCAACGGCCTTCTGGCCTTGCTCACGCACCCCGAGCAGCGGGACGACTGGACGGGCGCATCCGGAAATTGCCCCGTCCGCCGTCGAGGAGCTGCTGCGCTTCGACAGCCCGGTGCAGTTCAACCTCCGCACGGCCCTCGAGCCGGCCGACCTGCTCGGCGAGCCGCTCGAGCGCGGCGACCGCATCGTGATCCTGCAGGGCGCGGCCAACCGGGACCCGGCCCGCTTCGAGCGCCCGGACGAGCTGGACCTCCGGCGTGAGGGCAACGCCCCGCTCAGCTTCGGCTGGGGCATCCACCACTGCATCGGGGCCGGGCTCGCCCGGATGGAGGGCGCCATCGCCTTCAACGCGCTGCTCGCCCGCTTCCCGAAGATCGAGCTCGTCGACGAGCAGCCGAACTGGCGCCCCAGCTTCACGCTGCGCGGGCTGCTGGACCTCCCGCTCCGCGTGTCCTGAGCTGCCGCCCGCCTACCCGGGGGGACCGATGGTCGATGCCTCCGGCCCGAGTGCGTCGACGTAGTGCGGGTGGACGACCCGCCAACGATCGGGTGACGGAGGGGTCCCGTCCCACACGTGCTCCAGGTGCTCCAGGCACACATGCCAGCCGGCCCCGTCGCGGGCGGCCTTGCCGTGCTCGGGGAAGGTGACGGTCAGGAGCACCACGCTGCCCGTGCCATCCGGCTCGACCTCGAAGCGCAGGACATCGTCGGCCCAGCGCAGCTCCATGAGCGCCGGCGGTTCGAAAGCGAGCATCTCGCCGTCGAACGCATCGGCCTCACCCTTCCGAAAGGCGAAGTGCAGTGGCGCCCCCGCTCGGCGCGCCCCTTCGATCGTCGTGGGGAACCAGGCTTCCAGGTGGGCGTCCTCGGTGAGCGCTCGCCACACCTTCTGTGGTGGATGGGCCAGGTGCCGACGGTAGCGCAGCACGGATTGCCCGTCGGCCGCACGTTCGAGGACGCCGAGCTCGCCGACTGCGTTGTCGTTCCCGTCGCCCTCGTTTCCTGCCGTCTGCGTCTTCACGCCCATGGCTCCTCCTCGCTCGTCGTCCATGATCTCCAGGTGGCGCTCCAAGGCCGTGAGGTGCGCGGCCCACTGGCGTCGATACGGCTCGAGCCAGGTGTCGATCTCGCGCAGCGGCTCGGGCCGCACCCGGTAGATCCGTCGCTGCGCCTCCGTGCGGGCCTCGACCAGGCCGGCGTCGCGCAGCACCTTGAGATGCTTGGAGACCGACGGCTGGCTCAGGTCCAGGAGCTCGACGAGCTCACCGACCGGCCGCTCCTCGTCCAGCAGCGCGTCGAGGATGCGGCGGCGACTCTGCTCCGCCAGCACCTCGAACGTCGCGACCACTCAGCCAGTATGACCCTCTAGGTATATAACCGTCAAGGCATAAACCCTGGAGATTGGGCAGTCTCAGGAGGCCGCAGCCGCCTTCTTGGCGGCGATCCGGCGCAGGGGCGGCAGGGTCGGCGGAGGCTGGCGGCGGTCGGGCAGTCCGGCCAGGAGCTCGGTCGTCGCCCTGGTGACCTGGCGCACGGCGCGCTCGAACGCCTTCTCGGTCTGGGGCGACGTCGACTGCACGCCGCTGACCTTGCGGACGTACTGCCGCGCCGCCGCCTCGATCTCGTCGGGGGTTGCGACGGGCTGGAGCCCGCGCAGGGTGGTGATGTTCCGGCACATGCACTGCACCCTAGAGCCGGGGCCCGACGGCGGTGCTCAGGACGTGGTCGCGCTCCGGTGGCTAGTCCGCGCGGGACAGGCCGGGCAGGTTGGGACGCAGCGGGTAGTCGGCGATGATCGCCCGGGCGGCGCCGAGGGGTCGCACCGAGTGCGGCGTCTCGGGCGGCACCACGGCGACGCAACCGGCCGTCAGCACCTGTTCTTCGCCGGCGATCGTGAGTGCCACCTCGCCGTCGACGATGTGCCACACCTCCTCCTGCTCGTGCTGATGCTCGTGCAGGGGGGCCGCGCCGGCGGCGATGTCGTAATGGGCGAAGGTCATGTTGGCCGAATGCAGGAAACGGCCGCTCCAGCCCGGAAGCGGCGTCCCGGCCAGCATGTCGGAGGGACGAAGGAAGGGCATGTCAGGCCACGTGCTCGAGGGCCCGCTCGATCGCAACGTCGCCCGAGACGCTGCGCACGCTCAACTCGACCGAGGCGTCCCGACGCCGGGACCCGGGCGTGTCGTCGAGCGGGATGTCGGAGCGGATCTCGCCCGACAGGGTCTCCACGTCGACGTGCAGGTCGACCCCCGTGACCACGCCCACCGAGACGTTGCCCGACACCGAGCGCACGTGCAGGGTGCCCTCGTCGAGGGCGAGCACCCGGACGTCGCCCGAGACGTTGGTGACCCGGGCCCCGTGGGCCAACTCGCCGAGGCGGACGTCGCCCGAGGTCGCCTTGACCTCGACCTGCTTCGCGGCCGCGCCCACCTCGAGGTCACCCGACGCCGTGGTGAAGACGGCGCGGCCGGCGACGCTCGAGCAGCGCACGTCGCCCGAGGCGGTCTGGGCCTTCAGGTTCCCGCCCACCGCGCCGATCGTGAAGTCGCCGCTCGCCGACTTGGCGATGAAGTCCGCCGCCACGTCGTCCGCCGAGACGTCCCCGCTCGATGTCGTGAAGTCGGCCGCGCCGATCGGGCCGGTGACCTCGACGTCGGCCGATCCGGCGACCACCGTGACGTCGCTGCCCACCGGAACGTCGACCCGCACCGTGACCGCGTTGCGCCGGAGGAACCGCATTCCCTGCTTGGGGATCTTCACCACCACCAGGTCACGGCCCCCGTGCGCCCGGCACTCGACGAGGGCCTGATCGATGAGCTCCTCGGCGCCCGGCGTGTGCGGTTCCAGACGCACCACCGTCTCGCCCGGCTGGCCGGCGGTGATGGACACGAGGCCGACCTCGTTCTGCACGAAGAGCCGCACGCTCCCCGGGGTGTCGAATCTTTCTTCCATCGGTGTGCTCCTCTCAGGTGGTGCCGTACCCGCGCAAGCGGTTGCCGGCGTAACTGCTCCGCTTTTGACCGGTCCACGCGCCGCGTTCGAGCGTGCGCACGATGAAGGCGTTGACCGAGATGCCCTCGCGCGTCGCGCCCTCCTCGACCCGTGCCTTGAGGCTCTCGCTCAGGCGCAGGCTGATGCGGGCCGACAGGTCGCGGTCGCCGTCACTGTCGCCGGCGGCCGGGCCACGGGCGTCCTCGACGTAGGCCAGGTCGACGTCGTCGCCGGCCACCCGGATCTCGACGCGCCCGTCCGGCAGCTCGGCCGACACCTCGGCCGCCACGTCGGAGAGGAGGTCGAGGATGCGGCCCGGCACGGAGCGGCCCAGCAGCTCGGCGATGCGCTCGGCCACCTCGGCCACGGTGTCGTCGCCGAGCTCGCCGACGCTGGTGACGTCGGAGCGCAGCCCGTCCACCACCAGTGACATCTTCATGATGTCACTGTGACATCACTTTGATGTCAGGTCAACCTCCCCGAGGTCGAGGATCCCCTGGTCAGCCGCCTGAGGCGTCCTGCACCCGGGTCTTGCCGGCCGAGATGAAGGGCATCATGTCCCGCAGCTCGGCGCCGACCGACTCGATCTGGTGCTGCCTTGCCGGCCGCCCGCAGCGCGTCGAAGTTGGGCCGGCCCGCCTTGTTCTCGGCGATCCACTCCTCGGCGAAGGCGCCGCTGCGGATGTCGTCGAGGATGGTCTGCATCTCGGCCCGGACGGCCTCGTTGATGACCCGAGGGCCCCGGGTCAGGTCGCCGTACTCGGCCGTGTCCGAGATGGAGTAGCGCATGCCGGCGATGCCCTGCTCGTACATGAGGTCGACGATCAGCTTCAGCTCGTGCAGGCACTCGAAGTAGGCCGACTCGGGCTGGTAGCCCGCCTTGACCAGAGTCTCGAAGCCGGCCGTCACCAGCGCGGTCAGCCCGCCGCACAGCACGACCTGCTCGCCGAAGAGGTCGGTCTCGGTCTCCTCGTCGAAGGTCGTGTCGAGCACGCCGGCCCGGGTGGCCCCGATGGCGTGCGCGTAGGACAGCGCCAGGTCACGGGCCTTGCCGGTGGCGTCCTGATGCACGGCGACGAGCGACGGGACGCCTCCGCCCTCGGTGTAGGTGCGGCGGACGAGGTGGCCCGGCCCCTTGGGGGCCACCATGGTGACGTCGACACCCGCCGGAGGGACGATCAGGCCGAAGCGGATGTTGAAGCCGTGGGCGAACATGAGCATGTCGCCGTCGCTCAGGTTCGGCGCGACGAACTCGTCGTAGGCCGCCTTCTGCTCGGTGTCGGGCAGCAAGATCATGATGACGTCCGCCTCGGCGGCGGCGTCGGCCAGCGACAGCACGCGCAGCCCCGCCTCCTCTGCCTTGGCCTTGCTCGAGCTCCCCTCGCGCAGGGCGACGCGCACGTCGACGCCCGACTCCATGAGGTTCTGCGCGTGGGCGTGCCCCTGCGACCCGAAGCCGAGGATGGCGACCTTGCGCCCTGCGATCAGCGTGGGGTCGGCGTCGGATTCGTAATACAGCGTGGCCATGGCGTCTGCTCTTTCCTTTGTCCCTGGTGGTCAGTGGCGTTCCAGCTTAGGCAGGGCGACTCGGCCCGTCCGCTGGAGCTCCATCGACGTGGTACTGCTCGAGGAGGCCCTCGAAGTCGTCGATCTTCTCGGGCCGGCCCGCCAGCATGACGGTGAGGCGGTCCGTCCCGACGTTGATGACCTCGCCGCCGAACACGCCCACCAGCTGGATCACCTGCGAGCGCTCCGTCGGCCCCGCCGCCACCGTCACCAGGACCAGTTCCCGTTCCACCGCCTCGGCCGGCGACAGCTCGTCGATCGACACGACGTTGACCAGCTTGTCGAGCTGCATGACGATCTGATCGAGGGGGGCCGACTCCACGTCGACGACGATGGTGATGCGGCTGAAGTGCTCGTCCTCGTCGGTGGGGGCCACGGCCAGCGAGTAGATGTTGAAGCCGCGCCGGCTGAAGAGCCCGGCCACCCGGGCCAGCACGCCCGCCTTGTTCTCGACCAGCACCGACAAGATGTGGTGCCGGGGCGTCGCCGCCTTCCCGCCCGACAGCGCCGTCAGGTTCGCCGGGCTCATCGAGCCGCCGCCTGGTCGGGGTGGACCACGATGTCGTCGTTGGACGCGCCGGCCGCCACCATCGGGAACACCTTCTCGAAGGCGTCGGTGCGGAAGTCGACCACGACCGGGCGGTCGTCGACGGAGTTGGCCTTGTCGATGGCGGGGCCCACGTCCTCGGGCGACTCGGCCCGGATGCCGACGCATCCCATGGCCTCGGCCCACTTGACGTAGTCGGGCAGGTCGGGCGACAGGTAGACCTCGGAGTAGCGCTCGCCGTAGAACATCTCCTGCCACTGGCGCACCATGCCGAGATACGCGTTGTTCAAGATCGCGATCTTCACCGGGATCTGCTCCGAGCTGGCGGTGACGAGCTCCTGGGCCGTCATCTGGAAGCAGCCGTCGCCGTCGATGGCCCACACCGTGCGGTCCGGCCGTCCCACCTTGGCCCCGATGCAGGCGGGCACGGCGAAGCCCATCGTCCCGGCGCCGCCGGAGTTGACCCAGGTGTAGGGGTGCTCGAAGTTCCAGTACTGCGACGCCCACATCTGGTGCTGGCCGACGCCGGCCACGACGATGGTGTCCTCGGGCGCCGCGTCACGCAGCTGCTCGACCACGTTCTGCGGCTTGATCGCCCCGCCGTCGACCTCGGCGTAATAGAGCGGGAAGCGCTCCTGCCACTCGTGGATCTGGCGCCACCACGGCTCGAGGTCCTGCACCACCGGACCGTCCCCGTCCCGGGCGTCCATCGCCAGCAGCAGCTCGCCGATGACCTGGCGGCAGTCCCCGGCGATGCCGACGTCGGGCTTGCGCACCTTGCCGAGCTCGGCCGGGTCGATGTCGACGTGGATCACCTTCGCCTCGGGGGCGAACGCGCTGATCTTGCCGGTGACCCGGTCGTCGAAGCGCGCCCCGAGGTTGATCAGCAGATCGCTGCGCTGCAACGCGGTGACCGCGGTGTAGTGCCCGTGCATGCCCGGCATGCCGAGCGCCTGGGGATGCGAATCGGGGAAGGCGCCCCGCGCCATCAGCGTCGTCACCACCGGGATGCCCGTGCGCTCGGCCAGCGCCCGCAACGCCTCGGCCGCATGCGCCTTGAGCACGCCGCCGCCCACGTAGAGGACGGGCCGGTGTGACTGGGCGATCAGCTCGGCCGCCGCACCGACCAGCACCGGGTCGCCGAACGTCACCGGGTGGTACCCCGGCAGGTCGAGCTCGTCGACCGAGGACGGCCAGTACCACTCCATGGTCTGGTTCGAGATGTCCTTGGGCAGGTCGATCAGCACCGGTCCCGGCCGCCCGGTGGTCGCAACGTGGAACGCGGCGGCCACCACCCTCGGGATGTCGTCGACGTCCTTGATGAGCCAGTTGTGCTTGGTGATGCCCATGGTGACGCCGGTGATGTCGCACTCCTGGAAGGCGTCGGTGCCGATGGCGGGCGTGGCCACCTGTCCGGAGACGACGATGAGCGGCGTCGAGTCCATGTACGCGTTGGCCAGCGGGGTCACGATGTTCGTGGCGCCGGGCCCGCTGGTCACCATCGCCACGCCGGGCTTGCCCGTCACCATGGCGTAGCCCTCGGCCATGTGACCGGCGCCCTGCTCGTGACGGACCAGGATGTGGCGGATCGACGAGTCGATGATCGGGTCGTAGACCGGCAGGATGGCGCCACCGGGCAGGCCGAACATCACGTCGACCCCCTGCATCTCGAGGCTCTTGATGAGCGCCTGTGCTCCTGTCATCTTCATGGTCGGTTCCTCTGTTCCTGTGGTCATTGTCTCGTACGGTCCGGGAATTGAAAAGACCCCCCGGAGCGGGAGGTCGAGAGGCGCGCGCTGCGGTGTCGGGGCGCGCCTCTACGTTACGACTACCAGAATCTCGGTACGGGCGAGGCGCGCGCTCATGACCCGATCATTGTGCCACGCAGCGGCAGCGGGGACAACCCCGCCCTTCCGCCCTCACCGGCCCCGGGGTGCCCAGCCGAGCCGCCCGACCGCCTCACGGCGTCGCCATGCCCCCGCCCAGGAGGGCCGGCAGTGCGGTCGCTCGCATGCGCGCCAGCACCCGGTCCGTCACCGTCGTGGCATCGGGATGGACGCCGCCGTTGCGCTCGACCTCGGCCCGCCACGCCGCGGCTCGCCCCGCCGCGACGGCGGATTCGTCGAGTTGCACGCAGTCGATGCGGTCGTGGGTGACATCGACCACGATGGTGTCCCCGTCCTCGACCAGCGCGATCGGTCCCCCGAGGAAGGCCTCGGGCGCGACGTGGCCGATCACCAGGCCGACCGATCCCCCCGAGAAGCGCGCGTCGGTCATCGAGCGCGATGGTGATGCCACGCTGGCGACAGAGCGCCGTGATCCGCGAGGTCGGGTCGAGCAGCTCGGGCATGCCCGGCGCACCCCGGGGGCCCTCGTAGCGGATGACCACCATGTCGTTGTCCTCGAAGCTGTCCGGATGCTGGTCGAGCGCCTCGACGAGCGAGCGCTCGCCGTTGAACACGCGGGCCCGCCCGGTGAACACGCCGTCCTTCACGCCGCCTTCGACACCGGCGACCTTGAGGATGGCACCGCCGTCGGGCGCGAGGTTGCCCCGGAGCAGACGGAGTCCGCCCGTGTCCTTGAACGGCTTGTCGACCGAATAGATCACGTCCTGGTCCGGAGCGGGCGGGTCGAGCCGGCGAACCTGCTCGGCCAGCGTCTCGCCCGTACAGGTCGAGCGCGTCGCCGTCGAGGAAGCCGCCCTCGAGCAGCTCGGCGACGATGACCTGGAGCCCTCCCTTGGCCTCGACGTCGACCATGGAGTAGTCACCGAACGGCCGCATGTTGACCAGCACCGGCAAGCGCCGGGCCAGGCGGTTGAACTCCTCCTGGCTCAGTGCCTCGCCCCACAGGTCGATCCCTGCGGCCCGGGCGATCTCGACGCTGTGCAGCACCACGTTGGTGGAGCCACCCATGGCGATCGCCACCGTCAGCGCATTGCGCAGCGACGCGGGCGTCACGATGTCACGCGGCCGGATGCCCCGGCTCGTCATCGCGAGCAGGCAGTCGACGATCTGATCGGGGAACTCGGTCACCCGGCGCGGGTCGTCCGATGCCGGTGCGACCATGTGCAGCGGCTCGAGGCCGAGCACGGCGATGAACGTCTGCATCGTGTTGTACGTGAACATGCCGCCGCAGCTGCCCTGGCCCGGGCAGGCGTGCAGGGCGTACCGGGCCCGGACCTCGGCGTCCTGGTCCGCCACCTGGAAGGCGGACACCAGGTCGATCCGGGCACCGGTCGCCGGATCGGTCCCCGGATGGATGGGCCCGTCGGAGAGGATGACGGCGGGCGTGTCGTTCTCGAGGATGGCGGCCAGCGTCCCGACCGGCGGCTTGTCGCACGCCACGACCGCGACGAGGCCGGCGACGCCGTTGGCGGCGAGGTGCACGTCGGCGACGTCGTGGACGAGCTCGCGCCCGACCAGGGAGAAGCGCATCTGCGGCGTGCCGTTGAGCTGGCCGTCCGAGACCCCGAGGGTGAACGCGGGCGGAATCAACCGGACCGCCAGGTCGTCCTCGGCGATCCGGCGGGAGAGCACGGCCTGCACGGCCTGCACCTTTTCCGGGACGCCCAGATAGCACTGGCTGTCGCCGAGGTTGCCGATCACCGCCCACACCGGGTCGTGGATCTTGCCGACGTCCTCACCGAGGAAGGCAGCCGTGCCGACCCGCTGGACGTCGCGCCCCGGGTTCAGCGACACGAACGTGGACACCGGTTGCTCGCTGCTCATGGGCGCCAAGCATACGGTCGCCCCTGCGCCGGTCAGGCGGGCGTCGGCTGGGGTGCCGGGGTCGAGGTCGGGGTGACCTCGATCCCGATCCTCGGCATCGAACGGTCCATCCAGCGCGGGCAGCCACCAGTTGGCCGGACCGAGGATCTCCATGATCGACGGGACGAGCGCCATCCGGACCAACGTCGCGTCGACCAGCACGGCCGTCGCCAGCCCGAGCCCGAACACCTTCAAGATGTGCAACGGGTCCTTGATGATGAAGGAGCCGAAGACGCAGAACATGATGGCGGCGGCGGCCGTGATGATGCGCCCGGTGACGGCCAGACCGTCCGCCACCGCCGTCGAGTTCTCGCGGGTGCGCAGCCACTCCTCACGGATGCGCGAGAGCAGGAAGACCTCGTAGTCCATGGAGAGCCCGAAGAGGATGACGAACATGGCCACGGGGATCCACGGGTCGATCGGCCCCTTCTCGCCGATGCCGATCACGCTGCCGGCCCAGCCCCACTGGAACACCGCCACCATCACGCCGTAGGCGGCACCGACACTGAGCAGGTTCATGATCACCGCCTTGAGCGGCAGGACGAGGGACCGGAACACGACCATGAGCAGCAGGAAGGACAGGACGAGCACGGCGCCGATCACGATGAAGAGCCGGTGGCCCAGGAAGTTGGCGGCGTCGATGGAGGACGCCGTCTCGCCGCCGACCTGGGCGTCGACGTTGGTCCCGCGCACGACCGGCGCAATCACGTCGGACCGCAGGCGGTTCACCAGGTCGACCGTCTGCGACGACTGCGGTGACGTCGTGGGGATGACGGCAATGACGGCCCCGGTCTCGTCGCGGTTGAACTGCGCCGGCGCGGTGAACGCGACGCCGGGGACGCCGGACGACAGCGCCCGGTCGAGGTGCTGCACGGTCGAGGTGTCCGCCGGCCCGCTCATGGCGACGGCCACGACGAGCGGACCGTTGAAGCCGGGGCCGAACCCCTGGGCCAGGAGGTCGTAGGCCTGCCGGGTCGTCAGGGTGGTGGGGTCGTTCCCGGCGTCGGTGAACTCGAGGTGCATGCTGAACGTGGGGATCGCGAGCGCGACGAGGACGAGCACCGCCGCGATGCCGGTGAACCAGGCGTGCCGTTGCACGAACCGGCTCCAGCGGTGCCAGAAGCCGTTCTCGGGTGGGGGCCCACCGTTCTGCAGCAGGCCCGGCACGTGCAGCTTGTCGATGGCGTTGCCGGCGAAGCCGAGCATGGCCGGCAGCAGGGTCAGCGCCGCGATGAGCACCATGAGCACCGCCGCGATGCACGCCGTCGCCAGGCCGATCATGTAGGGCTGGCCGATCAGATAGAGCCCGAACAGCGAGATCACCACCGTGCTGCCGGCGAAGAGGACGGAGCGGCCCGCCGTCATGTGGGACGTCATCACCGCGTCGCGCGGCGTCCGGCCCTCGAAGATGCCCTGTCGGTAACGCGTGACGATGAATAGGGCGTAGTCGATGCCGACACCGATGCCGATCATCGCCGCCATCTCGGGCGAGAAGTTCGGGACGGTGAGGACGTGCGTGATCAGCTCCAGCAGGGCGACGCCGATGCCGAGCCCCGCCAGCGCGGTGATCACCGGCAGCCCCATGGCGACGACCGACCCGAAGGCCAGCAGCATGATGATGAGCGCAGCCGTGATGCCGATGCCCTCGCTCGGCCCGGGCGCGGCCGTCGCCGCGGACGAGATCGGATTGCCGCCCAGCTCGACCTGGACCCCGGGGGTCGCCGCGCCCTGGGCGGCCGCGATGACCTTCTTCACCGCCCCCGTCGGGATGTCCGCCGTGTCGGTCGTGAACTGCACCTCGGCGTAGGCGATGTTGCCCTTCGGCGCGATCTGATGGGCCCCCGCCGACGAGAACGGGCTCGTCACGCCCCGGACGTAGGGCAGCGACCGCACGCTGTCGACGACCTTGGCGATGGCGGCCTCGTTGGCCGGGACGGGCGTGGCGGTGCGGAAGACGATGTCGGCCGTGTCGCCCGACTTGGAGGGAAAGCGCTGCTGGAGGATGTTCTGGGCCTGCTGGGACGGGGTGTTGCCCGCGGTGAACTTGTTCTTGAAGTCGGTGCCCACCACCTGGGCGACGACGGTGATGCCGATGATGGCGACGATCCAGAGCACGAGGACGAGCCGCCGGCGGTCGTAGCAATGGCCGGCCAGCCGGCCCAGGGCGGTCGTCTCGGTCTCCGCTCCCGCCCGGGGTCTGCGCCAGCGTGTCCATGCCACTCACCTCGTCACCATCGTATGATTCATCACTGATGAGTTGTAACACAGAATTCCCCGCTGGTGAATACCCGCTGAGCCGCCAATTTGCGCCGGCCCGACGGTGAACCCGGTCGGGCGCCGACCGGGCAACGCCGACACCCGGGGCGAGATCGTCGAGGCGGCGAAGCGCGTCTTCGCCGCCAAGGGCTACGACGGCACCAGCCTGCGCGCCGTGGCGCGGGACGCGGGCGTGGACCCGGCGCTGGTCCACCACTACTTCGACGGCAAGGCCAGCCTCTTCGTCGCCGCCATGGCGCTCCCCTTCGACCCCCGGCAGGTCAAGGAGCACGCCGCCACGTCGGAGTACTCGGGCGCCCGGACGATCGAGTCCTTCTTGACCATGTGGGACCGCGCCGAGGGGTCGGGGTCCTCGTTCGCCTCGTGCATGTCCGCCATGGCCGCCTCGACCAACGTGGCCGACGCCATGCGCGAGTTCGTGAACGAGCGGGTGTGGAGCGTGCTCCCCACCAACGAGGGCGAGAGCGAGGCGCTGAAGAAAAGGCGGACCGCCATGGTCTCCTCCCAGCTGATGGGCCTGGCGTTCGCCCGCTATCTCCTGCGGGTGCCGCCCATGTCCACGGCGTCACCCCGGCAGATCGGGCGCTGGGTCGGCCCGACGCTCGATCGCTACGCCACCGAACCGCTCAGCTCCTAGCCGCGGCGACGGCGCAATTCGGCCGCCACGTCCTTGCCGTTGGCCTTCTTGGCCGTTGCCTCCATCACCTTGCCGGTGAAGAAGCCCATCAGCTTGTCGTCGCCGCCGACGAAGCGCGACCACTCGTCTGCGTTGGCGCTGATCACCTCGTCGACCGCCGCCGCCAGCGTGTCGGAGGCCATGGCCTCGAACCCCATCTCCTTGGCCACGGCCGCCGGGTCGCCGCCGCCGCGCTCGAGGAGCGCCGACAGCACCGTCTTGGACTGGGTGGCGGACAGCTGTCCACCGGCCTCGAGCGCCAGCAGCGAGGCGAACGCACCGGCGTCGAGGCGCAATCCGGCGTCGACCTGCGCGGCAACCTCGTTCGCGGCACGCACCAGCGCGAGCGCGGTGGGCGCGCCCGCCCCGGCCGCCGCGGTGACGAGCCGATCGAGGCCGAGGTCGACGACCGCGTTGATCTGATCCGTCTCCGCGCCGCTGGGGTGGCCGCCGAGCGCGTCCGCCAGTGCGGCCCGCCGGTCGGCCGGCATCGGCCCGAGTGCCGCCTCCACGCGCCCGCGCCACGACGCGTCCGGCGCCAGCGGCACCAGGTCCGGCTCGGGGAAGTAGCGGTAGTCGTTGGCTTCTTCCTTGGACCGCAGCGCCTCGGTGCGCCCGGCCGACTCGTCCCAGTGGCGGGTCTCCTGGGCCACCTTTTCGCCACTCTCGATCACCGCGATCTGCCGGGCCACCTCGTAGTCGATCGCCCGGCCGAGCGAGCGCAGCGAGTTGAGGTTCTTGATCTCGCACCGGGTGCCGAACTCGCTGCTCCCGGCCGGCCGGACCGACACGTTGGCGTCGACCCGCATGGAGCCCTCCTCCATCCGTCCGTCCGACGCCCCCGTGGCCACGAGGATCCCGCGCAGTTCCGACGCGTAGGCCCGGGCCTGCGCCGAAGTCCGCATGTCGGGCTCGCTGACGATTTCGACCAGCGGCACCCCCGAGCGGTTGTAGTCCACGAGCGCGTGCAGCGCGGCATTGATCCGGCCGCTCGCGCCGATGTGGGTGAGCTTCCCCGTGTCCTCCTCCATGTGCGCCCGCGTCACGCCCACGCGGAAGCCGTCGGGCAGGTCCAACCACCCCTCGGCGTTCAACGGCAGGTCGTACTGGCTGATCTGATAGTCCTTCGCCTGGTCGGGATAGAAGTAGTTCTTGCGGGCGAACACGGACGGGCGGATCTCGCAATGGAGGGCCGCGCCGATGCGCATGGCCAACTCGACCGCCTGCTCGTTGAGCACCGGGAGCGAACCGGGGAGCCCGAGGCAGGTCGGGCAGATGTTGATGTTGGGCTCGTCGCCGAACGTGTTGCGGCACCCGCAGAACATCTTCGTCGCCGTCTGGAGCTCGCAGTGCACCTCGAGCCCGATGACGGTCTCCCACTCGCTCATGGCGCGTGCACCTCGACCACCTGGGCCACCCGGAACAACGTGGCCTCGCCCAGCGCCGGGGCCAGCACCTGGACACCGACGGGCAGGCCGTCGTCGCCGGTGCCGAAGGGCACCGAGATCGCCGGATGTCCTGAGAGGTTGGAGGGGATGGTGCAGACGTCGTTCATGTACATCGCCATGGGGTCGTCGACCTTCGCCCCCAGGTCGAAGGCAGTCGTCGGAGCCGTGGCGCCGAGCAGCACGTCGTACGATTCGTAGGCGCGGTCGAATGCCTGCATGACGAGCGTGCGCACGCGCTGGGCCTGGGCGTAGTAAGCGTCGTAGTACCCCGCGGACAGCGCGTAGGTCCCGAGCATGACGCGCCGCTTGACCTCGGCCCCGAAGCCGGCCGTCCGCGTCGCCGTGTTCATCGCCTCGACGTCGTCGCCATCGATGCGGAGCCCGTAGCGCACGCCGTCGTAGCGGGCGAGGTTGGACGACGCCTCCGCCGGCGCGATCAGGTAGTAGGCGGAGAGCCCGTAGGTGAACTCGGGCACGGAGACCTCCTCCACCTTCGCCCCGGCCCCGGCCAGGGCGTCGGCCGCCTCCTGCACCCGCGCCGCCACGTCCGGCGCGCACCCGTCGACCAGGTCGCGGCACACGCCGACGCGCAGTCCCTCCACGCCCTCGTCCACGCCCGGCAGGGTCGGCTCGGGCGCCGCTGGCAGCGAGGTGCTGTCGAGCGGGTCGTGGCCGGCGATGACGTCGAACAGGAGCGCCGCGTCGCGCACCGTGGTGGCGAACGGCCCGATCTGGTCGAGCGAGCTTGCGAAGGCGACCAGCCCGTAACGCGACACCCGGCCGTAGGTGGGCTTCATCCCGACGACGCCGCACAGCGCCGCCGGCTGGCGGATGGAGCCGCCGGTGTCGGAGCCCAACCCGAGCGGGGCGAACCCGGCCGCCACCGCAGCGGCCGAGCCGCCGCTGCTGCCGCCGGGGACCTTCTCGGTGCTGCGTGGGTTGCGCGTCGGGCCGAAGGCGGAGTTCTCCGTGGACGACCCCATGGCGAACTCGTCCATGTTCGTCTTGCCCAGCGCGACGGCGCCGGCCCGCCGTAACGCCTCCACCACGGTGGCGTCATAGGGCGGTCGCCACCCCTCGAGGATCCGCGACCCGCAGGTCGTGGCGTGGCCCCGCGTGCACAGGTTGTCCTTGAGCGCGACCGGCACGCCGGCCAGCGGCCCCGGGTCGCTTCCGGCTGCCACCGCGGCGTCGACGGCCCGGGCCTGGGCCCGCGCCTCGTCCTCGAGCACGGTGAGGAACGCGTGGAAGCGGCCGTCCTCGGCGGCCACCGCCGCCAGCGCCTCCTCCGTCACCTCGAGAGCCGTGCGGGCCCCCGACCGCACCTCGGCGGCCACGGACACCGCGGTCACGGTCCTTCTGCTCCGATCCGCGGCACCCGGAAGCGATGGTCCTCGACGGCCGGAGCGGCCGCCAACACCTCCTCGCGGTCGAGGCTGGGACGATGCTGGTCGGGCCGCAGCACGTTCTGGAGGGCGATCGGGTGTGACGAGGGCGCCAGGTGGGAGAGGTCGAGCGAGGCCACGTCGGCGGCGTGGTCCAGCACGGTGCGCAACTGGGCGGTGAAGAGGTCGACCTCCTCCTCGCTCAGGTTGAGCCGGGCCAGTCGGGCGACGTGGACCACGTCCTCGCCGGCTCAGCGTGCTCGGGGCCCGCTCCTCGTCCCCGGTGGCGCTCACGGGAGCGGCACGACCACGACGCCGCTCAGGAACTCCACGGTGCGGGCCTCGATCTCGTCCTTGTCGTAGTCGAGCGTGGCGACGTGGTAGCTCCGCTCGAGCATCACCTGCTCGACCGGGCCTTTGGCCCGCTCGACGAGCACGGCGCTCGACGTGGGATCGACGACGTGGTCCTGCGTGCTGGTGAACAAGAGCACGGGGCAGGTCACCGAGCCCAGGAGCGCCTCCACTTCCTCGACGCCCTCGAAGAGGGAGAGCGCCGCCTGCAACGGCAGCTCGGGATAGGCGGACTCGACCGCGCCCTCCAGGGCGATGTCCGAGCCGATGCCGGGCGCGACCTCGTCGCCGCCCTCGACCATCGCCTCGAGGAACCCGGTCGTCGCCTGGTCGGGCGGTGTCACCAGCGGGTTCACGAGCGACAGCGCCGCCACCTCGGGATGGTGCTCGGCCAGCCAGACGGCCAGGCTCCCGCCCATCGACAACCCGACGACGGCCACGGCGTCACAGCGCGCCGACAGCTCGGTGAACGCGTCGACCGCCGTCTCGCACCAGTCCTTCCAGCGCGTCGGCACCATGTCGGAGATGTCCGTCCCGTGTCCGGGCAGCAGCGGCATCTCGACCGTGAACCCCGCATCGGCGAGCGCGAGGGCCAACCCGCGCATCGACTGGGGGTTGCCGGTGAAGCCGTGGAGAACCAGCGCGCCGCGGGCGTCGCCGGTGGCCGAATAGGGCTCTGCACCGGGGATGATGGGGTGGGTCACGGATCGGCAGCCTACCGGCGGGACGAGTATGGTTCCGGCGGCCACATGGCTCCGGGGCGGGGCGAACGAGGTCCCACCCGCGACCGCGACCGAGACCGAAGACCAAGGAGCAGACCCACATGCCGTCGTACCCGTTCCTCAGCGACGAATGGCTGGAAGAGGCGCGCAAGATCCGCGCCGAGTACGAAGGCAAGACCCCGCCGATCGCCCACACCGTCCGCATGAATCTCGTCGTGACGGCGGTCCCCTTCTCCGAAGAGGACATCCTCGCCCACATGGACACCTCCAGCGGCGAGATGGTCCTCGACACCGGTCACCTCGAGACGCAGGACCTCAAGGTGACGGTCGACTACGACACGGCGAAGGCCATCCTCATCGAGGGGAACCCGCAGGCCGGCATGCAGGCGTTCATGGCCGGCAAGGTCCGGGTGGAGGGCGACATGGCCAAGCTGATGGCGCTCCAGGCCACGCCCGCCGCGGCGGACCCCAACGCCGCCGAGATGGCCACCCGTCTGCGCGACATCACCGAGTAGCCCCGAGCCGCCGAGCCGTCGCGTCAGGCGGCGTCGGCCACCAACGCGGGCGCCCCGGCCGGGCGCGGCAGGGGTTTGATGAAGCAGGCGCACACCACGGCCAGCGCGGCGACGACCGCGCCGACCCAGAACGGCACGCTGAAGCTGTGCAGCAGCGCCGTGCTGTGGTGCACGTTGGCCAACCCGTCGTTCTTGGCGATGGTCTCCTGGATCGTCAGGACGATCTGGATCCCCGCCACCTCGCCCACCTGCGCGGCCAGCAGCTGGGCCGCACTCATCACGCCGTACTCGGACTCGGCCACCTGGTTGGACATGGTGGCCGAGGTCGCCGGCATGGAGACGCCCATCCCGAGCCCCGAGAGCGCCAGCGCCGCCACCACGACGATGATCTCCGACGAGGCGCCGAGCGTCGCGAACAGCACCATCGAGAGCAGCAGCGCGATCGTCCCGAAGAGCGTCGCGTTGCGCTCCCCCGTCCGCACCGTCATGTAGCCGGCGATGGGCGCGCTGATGGCGAAGACCAACGGACGTGCCACGGACAAGAAGCCGACCTGGGACACGCTGTAGCCATAGACCTGCTCCATGAGCAGCGGGAACAGGAAGAAGGCCCCGAAGTAGGCGAAGCTCGTGAACGCCTTGGTCCCCATCGGGAACATGAAGTTGCGCCGACGCCAGTAGGTCGTGGGGATGAGCGGGGTGGCGAACGTCGTCTCCCGCCAGATGAACACGACGCCCAGGCCGACCGCGACGACGCCCGACACGATCACCCCGACAGAGGTCCAGCCGGCGATGGGCCCGATGCTCAGGACGAGCATGGCGGCGGTGACGCCGCCGGCCAGGCTCCAGCTCCCGACCCAGTCCATGCCCGCCCACACGCTCGGCCGTTTCTCGCCGTCCGCCAAGGCCGGGGCCTCCGCCGGGGCGTCGCGGCGTGCCTTCCGCCGCGTCGGGAGGAGCACCGCCACCACCACCGACGCGATGACGAGGAGGACGAGCTGGCCCCAGAACAGGGTCCGCCAGCCGAAGTACTGGATGATCGGTGAGCCGAGCGTGACCCCGAGGACCGGCCCGCCGGCGCCGACCAAGGACCACCAGCCCAGAGCCTTCACCCGGTCCTGGGGCGCGAACAACTCGAGGATGATCGCCATCGACGCGGTGCCCGTGGCCGCGCCCTGGACACCGTCGAGGGCGCGGGCGAACAGGAGCATCCCGACGTCGGGCGCCGTGGCCGTGAGGACGGCGCTGACCATCGCCCCCAGCAGGCCGAACTGGTAGAGGCGGCGGTGACCGAACAGGTCGCCCGCCTTGCCGAAGAACGGCGCCGCCACGCCGAAGGCGAGCAGCGGACCGGTCGAGGCCCACGCGAGCACCGAGAAGTTCGTGTGGAAGTCGGCCTTGACCGTCGGCAGCGCCACGACGAACACCGTGAACGTGATGTTGAGCGACAGCAGCCCGGCCAACAGCGCCACCAACGCCCACCACTGGTACCGCGGGCTCTGGACCGCCCGGTCCGTGACCCGCCGGCGCAGCAGGACGAACCAGTTCGTCTCGACCGACCCATCCCCCAGGGTCCCCATGGCCGCCCCACCCGGGTCGGCGACCGGGTCGAGGAGCGCGTCGGAGCGCTCGACCGGTGTTGCCTCCATTGGCGACACCCTACCGGTGGGCAATTTCCGGGCCGGAGCCGGCCCAGGCCCTGCTCAGGCGTTCGTGGTCGTCAACGCAGCCCGCGCAGGCGGAACCACCAGTTCGGGTCCCGGCCGTGCGCGTGGAAGTGGTTCGGGATCTGGCGCATGACGCGGTCGACCGACCACTCACCGGATCCGAAACGCGCGTCGGCCACGCGGTGTCAGTTGGGCCAGCATGTGCTCGACGTCGCCGTCGGGCGGGGTCGGCCCGTGCTGCTTCCACACCACCATCGGCACGCCGCACACCTCGCAGTCCGCCACCCAGCACACGTCGTCCTCGTGGTGCCATTCCGAGAGGCGCGCCGCCTCGCAGAGGTCACAGCTCGGGTCGAACGGAAGGGCCACGCGGGTGATCAGTGCGTGATCAGCTGGACCGACGAGCCCGTCGGCACGGTGGATCCGATGGAGGGTTGCGTCCCGCTGACCTTGTTCGACGGATTCCCGTTGACGCCGGACACGCCCAAGCCCGAGCCCGCCAGCATCGTCGTCGCCTGCTGCACGGTGTCGTCCTTCACGTTGGGCACGGTCGTGGTGGGAGGTCCGGTCGAGACGTTCACCGTCACCGCGGAGCCGTAGGGCGCCTGCGCCCCGCTCGCCGGCGACGTCGAGATCACCTGCCCGTTCGGCACGGTGGGACTGGACTCGGGGTTCTGCGTCGCCGTCAGCCCGACCGCCTGCAGCGCCGCCTGGGCCTGGGCGAACGTGTAGCTCGTCGGGATGTTCGGGACCGTCGCCGGTTCGTGCCCCAGCGAGGGCACGAGCGTGATGGTGCTCCCGTACGGCGCCTTGGTCGGGTTCGCGCGTGGCGCCGATCGACCACAGGTCGAGCACCCCCGCTGCGATGTTGTTGTTGTACGTCCCCGGTGCGCACACCGACTTGAAGTGCGCCGCCTCCAGCGCGCTCGCCGCCTGCGCGCACGTCATGTTGGTCAGGTTCGGCACCGACACGTTGGGCGGTCCGTCCGACACCACCACCGTCACGGTCGTGCCCTCTTTCATCGACACGCCGGCCTTCGGGTCCTGCGACACGATGTCACCCGACCCCACCGTGATCGACTTGATCGGCCTTCCCTCGGCCAGGTTCATGTGCACCTTGGCCAAGGCCGTCCGGGCCTGCGCCACCGTCAGGTTCTCGAGCGTCGGCGTCGGGTGCGACGCCGTGAACACATTCGTCCCGAAGGCCACCGCCAGGCCCGCCGCCAGCAGGACGACCGCGACCACGGCCGCCGCGATGATCCAGGTCCGCCGCCGACCGCCCCCGCCACCCCAGCCCCGGAACCGGCGGCGCCGCGTCGGCGCCACGACCGGTGCCCCCGGCATGACGTTCCCCGCCATGGTGCCCGTGCCGACGCCCGCCGCAGTCGCCGTCCCGGCCGCCGTCGCCGTCGCCGAGTTGCTGTAGGGCTCGGCGTCGAAGATCTCCCCCGGCCCGGCCTTGGTCCCGACGGCGGCCACCGCGGCGGCCGCGCCCATCCGCCGCCACCTTGGTCTCGGTCAGCTCGTTGACGCCCGGCGCGGTGAACCCGGCGATCGGGGCCGACCGCTCGACGTGCGCGAACACCAGCGGCAGCGGTGCCGGCGTCGGCAACGCCGAGGCCAGCGCGCCCAGTCGCGCCGACAGCCCCGCCGCGTCCAGGCGTGCCGCCACGTCGGGTGCGGCCGCTCGGGCCAACACGTCGTCGAGCGGGCCCAACAAAGGGTCGTGCGGCAAGGTCTGGCCGATCCGGGCCGCCAGCGTCCCCATCGTCGTGTCGGTGACGAAGGGCACCGTGCCCGTCACGGCCTCGTACAAGACGAGCGCGAGCGAGTAGACGTCGGCGCGCCCGTCCACCGGCTTGCCCTCCGCCGCCTCCGGCGAGATGTACCGGGCCGTCCCCACCATCGCGCCCGCCGGCTCGGTCCACGCGGCCTCCGCCAGGGCACGGGCCACGCCGAAGTCGGCGATCCGCACGCGCCCCTCCTCGTCGAACAACAGGTTCGCCGGCTTGATGTCCCGGTGCACCAGCCCCCGCACGTGCGCATAGGCGAGACCCTGCGCCACCTCGGCCCCCAGCTGCGCCGCCTGCGGGTGCGAGAGCCGCACGTCCCGGTCCAGGAGGTCCCGCAACGACCCCCCGCCGAGATACTCCATCACCAGGTACGGCTCGTCGGCCTCCTCGCCCCAGTCGAACACCCGCAGCACGTGGGGGTGGTTGAGCGAGGCGACCGACCGCGCCTCGGCCCGGAAGCGCTTCAGGAACGCCTCGTCCGTGGCGCAGCCCCGCCTGCAACACCTTGACCGCGACATGGCGCTGCAGCGACACGTCCTCGGCCAGGAAGACGTGAGCGGAAGCGCCAGTGCCCAGTGCGGAGAGCAGCCGGTACCGCTTCCCAAGGACCCGGCCGATGGAATCAGAGATCAGGGGCATCGGGCGAATTTCAGGCTACCGACATCTTGCACCCGTCCGGTGGACACCCCCCGACCAGCACGCCCCTTGCCGGCCACGGCCTTCACGCCGGCAACGCGCCCGTCTGCAACAGCGCGTCGAACCCCGACGCGTCCATCGTCGGGACCCCGAGCTCCTCGGCCTTCTTGGTCTTGCTCGCCCCCGGCGCGTCGCCCACCACGAGCACGAACGTCTTCTTCGACACGCTCCCGGGCGACTTGCCACCCCGCGCCATGATCGCCTCCTCGGCCCCTTCCCGCGTGTAGCCCGGCACCCCTCCGGTGACCACCACCGTCTTGCCCTCCAGCGTCTGCTCCAGGCCATCGGCCGCCCCGGCTCCGCCGCCCGTCGTCCCGGCGGCGCCCGGCTCTCCGTGTTGACCCCGGCGGCGCGGAGCCGCCCGAGCACGGCCTCGTTCTGGCCCAGGAACTCAGCGACGCTCGCGGCGATCACGCCGCCCACCCCGTCGACCGCTCCCAGCGCCTCCACGCTCGCGGCCTCGATCCCCTCGAGGCTCCCGAACGCGCGCGCCAACGCCCGTGCCCCGGTCGGCCCGAGGTGGCGGATCCCCAACGCCACGAGCAGCCGGCTCAGCGGCTGCGTCTTCGACGCCTCGATCGCCGCCACCAGGTTCGACGCCGAGATCGTGGCAAAGCGTTCGAGCTGCACCAGCTGCTCGACGGTCAGCTCGTAGAGGTCGGGCGGGTCGTTGATCAGTCCGGCACCGACGAGTTGGAACACGCGCTCCTCGCCCAGGCCCTCGATGTCCATCGCCCCGCGCGACGCGTAGTGCGCGATCCGCTGCACCCGCTGCGAGGGACAGTCGATGTTGGTGCAGAACGTGTCGCTCTCCCCGGGCAGCCGCACCAGCGGCTCGCCGCAGGACGGGCACTTCGTCGGGAACTTCCACTTCGGCTTGCGGCGGGCCGGCACGCCCGGCCCGTCCTTCACCGGGCCGACCACCTCGGGGATCACGTCGCCCGCCTTGCGCACGATGACGAGGTCGCCGGGGCGCACGTCCTTCGCGGCCACCTGATCCTCGTTGTGCAGCGTCGCCACGCCCACGGTGGATCCGCCCACGAAGACGGGCTCGAGCCGGGCGAACGGCGTCGCCCGGCCGGTCCGCCCGATGGAGACCATGATGTCGACCAGCCTCGTCGTGCGCTCTTCGGGCGGGAACTTGAAGGCGATGGCCCAGCGTGGGGCCCGCGAGGTGGCGCCGAGCACCTTCTGCAGCGCGAAGTCGTCGACCTTGGTGACGACGCCGTCGATCTCGTAGGCGAGCGAGTGCCGGACCGCCTCCAACTCCCGGCACCGCGCCTCGACCACCGCCACGCCCTCCACCCGGCGGGCGTCGGGGCTCACCGGGAAGCCCGCCTTGGCCAGCTGGGCCAGCGTCCGGCTCTGCGTGACAGCGGGCCACTTGCTCTTGGCCGGGGCCCCCTCCACGACGCCGACCGCATAGGCCCAGAAGTGCAGCGGCCGCGTCGCGGTGACCGCGGCATCCTTCTGGCGGAGCGCGCCGGCGGCCGAGTTCCGCGGGTTGACGAAGAGCCGGTCGCCGGCGTCGGCTTGGCGCTTGTTCATCGCCTCGAACTCTGCGACCGGCATGTAGATCTCCCCGCGCACCTCCAGTACGTCGGGATACGGGCCGCCGGCCTTGGCCAGCTCGTGCGGCACGTCGCCGACGGTGGCGACGTTGGCCGTCACGTCCTCGCCCGTCACGCCGTCACCCCGCGTCGCGGCCTGGACGAACCTGCCGCGCTCGTAGGTGAGCGACATGGCGACGCCGTCGACCTTCGGCTCCGTCGAGAACGCCAGCGCAGCGAGGTCGAGATCGGGGACGCCGCGGCGGAGGCGTTCCGCCCACGCGCGCAGCTCCGCTTCGTCGAACGCGTTGTCGAGGCTCATCATCGGGACCCGGTGCCGGACCTCTTGGAAGAGACCGGAGGGCGCGGCGCCCACGGTGTTCGTCGGCGAGTCGGGCGTCGCGAGCTCGGGATGGTCCGATTCGAGCTGGCGCAGCTCGACGACCAGGAGGTCGTACTCGGCGTCGGGGATCTCGGGCGCGTCCAGCACGTTGTACAGCTCGTTGTTGTGCCGGATGAGCGCCCGCAGCTCCTCGACCCGGGCCGCCGCGTCCGGCAGCGTCTTGGTGCCCTGCTTGCCCGCCATGGTCAGGCGGCGATCCCTGCGCCGACCACGACGTCGGGGTCGCTGGCGTCGTAGAAGGCGACCGTCTGGCCCGGTGCCACCGGCCGCTGCGGAAGGTCGAACCGGACCACCAGGCCGCCATCGGCGTCCGCCTCGACGGTGCACGGGAGCGGGCGCCCGTGCGCGCTCACCTGCGCCACGGCGCGGGCCCCGCTGACGAGCGGCCGGTCCACCCAGGTGAGCGAAGACTCCGGGCAAGAACACCGACGAACGCGCGACCGCGTCGACACCACCGACGGTGACCCGTCGAGTCGCGACGTCCACATGGGTGACGTATCGCCTCTTCCCGTCGCCGCCGTGGCCCATGCCGCGCCGCTGTCCGACCGTCACCAACTCCACCGCCTCGACGGTGCCCGCGGGATTGCCTTCGGCATCGACGACCTCGCCAGGGTGCATCTCCAGCCGGCCCTCCAAGAAGCCCTGCCGGCCCTCCGCACTGCTGATGAAGCAGACGTCCTGGCTGTCCGGCTTCAGTGCCGTGCGCAACCCGAGTCGGAGCGCGTGCGCCCGCACCTCGTCCTTGGTCATCTCCCCGACCGGGAACACGACGCGGGAGAGCTCGTCCTGGCCGAGCATCGACAGCACGTAGGACTGGTCCTTGGCGGCATCGACGCCTCGGCGCAACTCCAACGGCCGCCCACTCGTCCCGGTCGCGACCCGGGCGTGGTGGCCGGTGGCCAACCGGTCGAAGCCCAGCCGGTCGGAGCGGTGCAACAACCGGTCGAACTTCATCGTCCGGTTGCACTCGATGCACGGATTGGGCGTCCGTCCGGCGGCGTGCGCTCCGACGTAGGGGGCCACGACGTGGCGGTCGAACTCCTCGGTCAGGTTGAAGACGTGGTGGACGACGCCCAGCTGCTGGGCCACCCGCCGGGCGTCCTCGACGTCGGCGACGGAGCAACAGCCCGAGTCCGACTCGCCGCCCCACAGCTTGAGCGTGGCGCCCACCACCTCATGACCCTGCTCCACCAGGAGCGCGGCCGCGACGGAGGAATCGACCCCCCCGGACATGGCAACGAGCACCCGCATGGCCACAGTGTGCCACCGCGCTCAGACGTCTCGACGCAGCGTCGCGGCCACCCGGGGCACCACGGCAAGCGCGCGGTCGACGTCGGCCCCGGAGGTTTCATACCCCAGCGTGAAGCGGACGGCCCCGAGGGCCAGTTCGGCCGGGACGCCCATGGCGGCGAGCACGGGGCTGGGCTCCAGGGCGCCGCTGGCACAGGAGGAACCACCCGACACACAGATGCCCTCGCGGCCGAGCGCCACCAACAACTCCTCGCGGTCGACCCCGCGCAGGCAGAGGTGCAGGTGCCCGGGCAGCACCGGGACACCCGTCGGGCACCGTGCGCGTGGCCCACGGCACCGCCGCGAGCAGGCCGTCGGCCAACCGGTCGCGGAGGGCGGAGACCCGAGTCGACGCCGCCGCACGCTCCTTGGCCACCAGCTCGAGCGCCGTTGCCATCCCCACGGCGCCGGCGACATCCTGCGTGCCGCTGCGACGCTCACGCTCCTGTCCGCCCCCGTGCTGGCGCGGTGTCAGGACCACCCGCGGGCTGATCGCCAGCGCGCCCGTCCCGACGGGACCACCGAACTTGTGCGCGCTGAGCCCCACCAGGTCGGCACCGGCCGTCAGCCCGGCAAGGTCCACGAAGGGCGCGGCCTGCACCGCGTCGGTGAACACGGAGGCATTCGGCGCGCGGAGGCGCACCGACTCGACGACGTCGGCTATGGGCTGGATGACGCCCGTCTCGTTGTTGGCCGTCATGACCGCGATCACCGTGCAGCGCGACGAGAGCGCACGGGCCAGTGCGTCACCGTCGATCACCCCGCCGTCGTCCACGGGCAACTCCCGCACGTCCGCCCCGAGCCGGGCGGCCGCCTGGGCCGACTCGCGGACCGCCGGGTGCTCGACGGCCGAGGCCAGCACGACGGCCTCGCCGCGCGCGCCGAGCGCCGCCTCCGCGGTGCCGAGGATCGCGAGGTTGGCCGCTTCGGTGCCGCCCGAGGTGAAGACGATCTCGCCGGGGTCGCGGCCCAGGGCGTGGGCGACGACGTCGCGGGCGTCTTCGAGCAGGGCCCGGGCGCGCTGCGCCGGCGGATGGCTGCCCGTCGGGTTGCCGAGATGCCGCTCGTGGACCGACGCCATGGCTGCGGCGACCTCGGGCCGGAGCTCGGTGGTGGCCGCGTGGTCGAGGTAGGTGATCGCGCCGCTCATGGCCCGGCGACGCCACGTGGCGTCAGGCGATCCATACCGTCTTCGGGTTCGTGAACTCCTTCAATCCGAGCTCGGACAGCTCACGGCCGTAACCCGAACGCTTGATCCCACCGAAGGGGAGCTCGGGCGTCGAGACGACCATGGCATTCACAAAGACCTGGCCGGCCTCGACCTCCTCGATGCAGCGCGCGATCTCGGCGGCGTCACTGCTCCACACGCTCGAGCCCAGGCCGAAGGTCGTCTCGTTGGCCGCCGCGATCGCGGCGGTGAGGTCGGGCACCCGCAGCACGAGCGCCACGGGCCCGAAGATCTCCTCCTGCGCCACCGGCATGTCGGACGTGATTCCCGAGAGCACGGTCGGGGCGAGGTACCAGCCATCACCGGAGGGGATCTTCGCTCCGGCGTGGACCGTGGCCCCTTGGCTGCGCGCCGCCTCGATCTGGTTCAACAGCTCGGCTCGTTGGGCTTCGGTCACGATGGGACCGATGTCGGTCCCCGGATCGAAGGGGTCACCCACCACGAGCGCGTCCATCGCCTCCGTGAAGCGGCTCAGGAACTCGTCGGCGATCTCGTCCACCACGATGAAGCGCTTGGCCGCGATGCACGACTGGCCGTTGTTCTGTACGCGGGCGTTGACGGCGGTGCGCACGCAAGTATCGAGGTCGGCCGAGGGCAGCACGATGAAGGGGTCTGAACCCCCGAGCTCGAGCACGCTCTTCTTCAGCGAGCGGCCGGCGGCCGAGGCCACCGAAATGCCGGCGCGCTCGCTGCCGGTGAGCGTCACCGCGGCAATGCGGGGGTCCTCGATCAACGCGGCGACATCCTTGGACTCCACGAACAAGTTGGTGAACACGCCCTCGGGCAGGCCCGCCCGCCGGAACAGGTCCTCGATGGCCAGGGCGGTCTGCGGCACGTTGGACGCGTGCTTCAAAAGGCCGACGTTGCCGACCATCAAGGCCGGGGCGGCAAAGCGGATCACCTGCCACATCGGGAAGTTCCACGGCATGACGGCGAGCACGGCGCCGATGGGCTGGTAGTGCACGTAGGACTTCGTCGCCTTCGATCGGGATGGTCTCGTCGGCCAGCAGGCGCTCGGCGTTGTCGGCGAACCAGCGCAACCCGACGGCGCACTTGGAGACCTCGCCCTTGGCGGCGGCGAATGTCTTGCCCATCTCGGTGGTCAGGATGCGGGCCACATCGGGCACCTCGCCCTCGAGCAGCTCGGCGGCGGTGATCAGGTGGCGGGCCCGCTCGGCGTACGTCGTGGTCCGGTAGTCGGCGAAGGCGGCGACCGCCCGGTCGAGGATCGCATCGACCTCGGCGGGGGTCATGGTCGGGAACTCTTTTTCCGTCTTCCCGGTGCTGGGGTTGATGGTCGCAAAAGCCATGTCCCAGTCTTACCCGGGACCGCCGCGGCGTCAGCCGCCCGGAGCCTCTCGGAGCCCCAGGTGCTCGGGCACGGCCCGGCGCATCAGCTTGCCCGTGGCGGTGTGGGGCAGGTCGCGGGCGGCGATGTACGACTTGGGCCGCTTGTACGGGGCGAGGCGGGACGACGCGGCGGCCCGCAGGGCCTGCTCGGTGGCCACGGCGGAACTGGCGGAGGCGTCGGCGACATAGGCGGCGCAGACCCGTTGGCCCCACTGCTCGTCGGGCAGCCCGAACACGGCGACCTCGCGGACCCCGGGCACCGCGGCGAGCACGTTCTCCACCTCGGCCGGGTACACGTTGACGCCGCCGCTGATGATGAGGTCGTGGCGGCGTCCGGTCAGGTAGAGGAATCCATCCGGATCGAGGTGGCCCAGGTCGCCGACGGTGCAGGCCGACCCGCGCCAGGCCCGGGCGGTGGCCTCGGGGTCGCGCCAGTAGCGTGAATCGAGCGAAGTCGGGCTGGTCGCACCAGATGCGCGACCTCTCTGAGGTCGGTCGCCGGCCTCGTCGAGCGGGGCGCGACGGAGAGCCGGCGCCCGGGACGGGCCCGCCCGACCGTGCCGGGGTGCTCGAGCCAGTCGTCGGGCGGACAGACGGTGTACTGGGCCTCGGTCGAGCCGTAGAACTCCCAGACCACGCCGGGACGGGCACGGGCCATCACCGCCCGCTTGAGCGACTCGGGGCAGGGCGCGCCGGCGTGGGCGAGCAGGCGCAACGAGTCGAACATCTCGTCGTCGCCGAGGCCGGGGTGCTGCAAGATCCGCTGCAGGTGCGTCGGGACGAGGAAGGCGGTGGTCGGGCGGAGGCGGCGGAGCGTCTCGAGTGCGGTGCCGGCGTCGAAGCGGCGCAGGATCGCGAGGGAGCCCCCGGCGAGCAGGGTGTTGGTCGAGAAGCGGATCGAGACCGTGTGGTACATCGGCGAGCAGACCATGTGCAGGTCGGCCGGGTCGAAGTGCCAGACGGCGGCCTCGTCCTCGTAGACGGCCCGGGCGGTGGCCTCGTCCCACAGCCCGGTCGTGACGCCCTTGGGCCGGCCGGTGGTGCCCGACGTGTAGTGCATCGGGCGCGTCAGCGGGTACGGGGCCAGCTCGACGGCGGCGTCGGTCGTCGGTGTCAGGGCGGCCAGCTCGGCGGCGTCGAAGAGACGGACCGTCGGCTGGGCGTCGTCGGCCAGGACGTCGCGCTCGGCCGGGGTCAAGGTCGCGTTGAGGAGCACGGGGACGAGGCCGACGCGGGCCGCGCCCAGCACGGCGCAGATGAGGTCGGCCGACGAGCCGAGTGCGAAGACGACGCGGTCGCCCCGGCGACAGCCCCGGGCCACGAGCGCGCCGGCGGCCCGGCGCTGACGTCCCTCGGCGTCGGCCGCGTCGAGCAGTTCGACCGACGACCCCGTAATGGGCCTGGACATCGGCGCAGCGTACGCCGGTCCTCCGTGCCACCATGGCGGCGGTGGAGGATACCGGACGTCGCTCGTGCCCGCGCGCGCTTGATCGAGCGGGCGCGGCGCGTCGTCGTCCTGACCGGCGCGGGGATCTCGACCGACTCGGGCATCGCGGACTTCCGGGGTCCCGACGGCATCTGGACCAAGAACCCCGAGGCCGAGAAGATGGCGACGCTGCAGGCCTTCGTCGCCGACCCCGAACTGCGGCGCCGCTCGTGGCAGAACCGCCTCACCTCGACCGCTGTGGGACGCCGAGCCCAACGCCGGGCATCGGGCGCTGGTGGACCTCGAGCGGCAGCGGGCGTCTCGACACCCTGGTGACGCAGAACATCGACGGGCTGCACCAGAAGGCGGGGAGCGACCCGGCCCGGATCGTCGAGATCCACGGGACCACCCGTGACGTGATGTGCCTGCGTTGCGGCGACCGTCAACCGAGCGGGCCGGTGCACGAGCGGGTACGCGGCGGCGAGACCGATCCGTCGTGTCTGGTCGAGGGGGCCGACGGGGTCGTCTGCGCCGGGATCCTCAAGCCGGCCACCATCAGCTTCGGGCAGAGCCTGGTCCCCGAGGACCTCGTGCGGGCCGAGTCGGCCGCCGCCGCGTGCTGACCTGCTGCTCGCCGTCGGCTCGACCCTCGGCGTGTTCCCGGCCGCCGGACTGGTCCCGACGGCCGTCCAGCACGGCGCGGTCGTGATCATCGTCAACGGCGGGCCCACCGAGATGGACAGCCTCGCCGACGTCGTCGTCTACGGGCGGATCGGCGAGTGCCTACCGGCGATGGTCGAGGGGCTGCCGGCGCGGGCCGACTGAGACGCCGGGACTACTTCTTTTCGCCGGCTGCCCGCGGCCTTGGCCTGGCGTCGGGGCTTCAGGGCGAACCACCAGATGCTGGCGATGGTCCCCAGCGTCACGGCGGCCGCCGCCACCGGCTTCACGACCTTGCGGCTACCGCTCTTGGGCATGGAGGAAGACCTTATCCGGCCAGGCCCGATGTCGTCGGCGGCTGGTCGGGGATGCGCAACGTGCTCGACTCGGGCGATTCGGATCCGAAGGCGATCGCCAAGATGTGCTCCGCCACCCACGCCGGCGAATTGAAGCTGTGTTCCCGTGCCGCCTGCCGGAACCGTTCACGGTCGGGGAACGACGTCACGTCGGCGGCGCGGATCGCAACCTGCATTTCGGTGTCGACCAGTCCCGGGTACACCGAATAGGCCGACAGCTCGTGGCGCGCCTCTTCGAGCGCGACGACCCGCGTCATCTGGTCGACCGCCGCCTTGGACGCGCAGTACGCCGCCCACCCCTCGTACGCCTTCGTCGCCGCCCCCGACGACATGTTGACCAGCACGCCCCGACCGGGCCGCTCCCGGACGTGCGCGGCGAACACCGACGACCCGTTGGCCACGCCGGTCACGTTCACCTCGATCACGCGGGCGACCTCGGCCCCGTCGGCCAGCGCCAGCGGGGCGATCGGTCCGAGCAGCCCGGCGTTGTTGACCCAGAGGTCGATGCGGCCGAATCGAGCAACGACGGCGTCGGCGAAGCGGGCGAGCGCCGCCCGGTCCGTCACATCGACGGCCGCCAGCACGGGCGCCTCGGACGAGACGATGTGGCCACCCTGCGCCGTGGGCCTCGTGCGGGCGACGAGACGCGGCCGATGCGCGGGCGCACAGGCCGAGATGCAGACCCGACGCCGCAAAGTGCACGGCCAACCCCGCGCCGAGCCCCCGGCTCGCCCCGGTGACGACGGCGACGCGGCCGGCGACGTTGGGGTTCACGTCGCGCTCGCCGCGGTACGCGGTCGCCGCACGGACGAGCGCGTCGAACGGCCGCCGGTCGTCCTGCTCTTCGGGGTGCCACTGCACGCCCAGCACGAAGCGGGCGTCTGGGATCTCGACCGCCTCGGTGACGCCATCGTCGGTCGCGGCGGTCGGGACCAGTCCGCGCCCAAGGTCACGGATGGCCTGATGGTGCGAACAGCGGACCACGGGCTTCGCCCCGAACACCTCGGCGGCCAGAGATCCCGGGACGGTCTCGACGTCGACGTCGCCGAACACGGAGGGCGCGGCGCGGTGGTCCAGGTGCCCGATCACGTCGGGCAGGTGCTGGTGCAGCGTGCCGCCGAGCTCGACGTTGAGGATCTGGCAGCCGCGGCAGATCGCGAGCACGGGCAGGTCGGCCCGCAGTGCGGCCGCCAGCAGCGCGCGCTCGCTCGCGTCGCGGTGCGGGTCGACGCCGAGCCACCTCGTCGTCCGGTTGCTCGCCGTAGGCGAGCGGGTCCACGTCGCCGCCGCCCGTCAGCACGAGCCCGTCGAGCACGGCGATCACTTCGTCCGCGCCGGCCTCGGGCCCGTCGGGCGCGGTGCTCGGCGGGGGCACCAGCAACGGCCTGCCGCCTGCGGCGGCTGTCAGCTCGAAATACGACTGCGGCAACACGCCGGATCGCCGCTCCCACGATCCCCAGCGCACGTCGGCCACGTACGTCGTGAGCCCGATGAGAGGGATCACCGGCATCGGCCCAGCGTACCCACGGGCTGGACGACCGCCGGCGGCCCAGTCAACATGGCGCATGCCAGGTCGCGAACTGATCGATGCCGGGATCGCCGACGGGTCCATCGACACCGTCGTCATTGCGTTCCCCGACATGCACGGCCGGCCGGTCGGCAAGCGGGTGACGGCCGACTTCTTTGCGTCGCACGCGGCCGAACACGGGATCGAGGCGTGCGAGTACCTGTTGGCCGTCGACATCGACATGACCCCGCTCCCCGGCTATCGCTTCGCCAACTGGGACACCGGCTACGGCGACGTCGTGTGCCGTCCGGACTACGCCACGGCGCGCCGGATCCCGTGGCTGCCGGGCACGGCCATGGTGATCGCCGACCTCAGTGACGAGTCCGGCGCGCCGGTCGAGGTTTCCCCCCGGCAGATCCTGCGCCGCCAGCTCGAGAGGGCCGCGGAGCGCGGGCTGCGGGTCCTTGCGCGCAACCGAGCTCGAGTTCTACCTGTTCCGCGACTCGTACGAGGAGGCGGCCGCGAAGGGCTGGCGGGGCCTGGCGCCGCATACGTCGACGATCGAGGACTACCAGCTGCTGCAGACGTCGCGCGAGGAGTACATCGTGCGCCGGATTCGTCAGGAGATGATCGGCGCCGGCATCCCGGTGGAATTCTCAAAGGGCGAGGCCGGCCGGGGCCAGCACGAAGTCAATGTCACTTTCGACGAGGCGCTCGTGACGGCCGACCGTCATCTGGTGTTCAAGAACGGCATCAAGGAGATCGCGGCGCAGGAGGGGCGGGCGGCGACGTTCATGGCGAAGTGGACGATGGACGACACGGGCTCGTCGTGCCACGTGCATTCGTCGCTGTGGGACGCGGCGAGCGGCGACCCGCTGATGGCGGATGCGTCGCATCCGAGCGGGTTGTCCGACGGTCGGGCCGTCGCTTCCTGGCGGGACAGCTGGCAGCGGCGCGGGAGTTGGCGTGGTGTGCCGCCCCGACGGTGAACTCCTATCGGCGCTACGTGCCGGGGAGCTGGGCGCCGACGGCGGCCGTGTGGGGCGAGGACAACCGGACCTGCGGCTTCCGGGTCGTCGGGCGGGGCGCGGGGCGGCGGGTGGAGTCGCGGGTGCCCGGGGCGGACGTGAATCCGTATCTGGCGGTGGCGGCCGCGGTCGCGGCGGGCCTGTACGGCATCGACCACGAGCTCGAACTGGACGAGCCGTTTGCGGCCAACGCGTACGAGGCGACCGACGTGCCACGGATCCCCTCGACGCTGGTCGAGGCGATCGACGAGCTGCGGTCGTCGGCGGTGGCGCTCGAGGCGTTCGGCCCCGACGTGCACCACCATCTGCTCAACACCGCGGTGCAGGAGTGGGAGGCGTCCAACCGGCACGTGTCGGACTGGGAGCTGGCCCGCAACTTCGAACGGATCTGACGCGGTGGCGTTGCTGCGATCCCAGTTGTGCTCGGCGGAGTCGCTCCGCTCGCCGGAGCTGCGCGCCTGGGCGCAACGGCTGCGCCCGATGTGGGACGCGGGCGGTGTCGACGGTCGCGACGTCATGCTCCACCGCAAGATGTGGGAGTGGCTCTTCATCGCCGAGGCGCTGGCGGAGCGGGGCATGCTGGCGGAGGGGCGGCGCGGGCTGGGCTTCGGCGTGGGCCAGGAGCCGCTGGTGGCGGCGTTCGCGGCGACAGGGCTGTGACCTCGTCGCGACGGACCAGCCGCACGAGCTGGCGGTCTCGTCCGGTTGGACCGATTCGTCGGTCGAGTGGGCCGGCGGGCCTGGAGAACCTGCCCACCTACGGGCTCGTCGCGGGCGACGTGCTGGCGCGGCGGGTGACGTACCGGGACGTCGACATGAACGACATCCCGGCGGACCTGCGGGGGTTCGACTTCACGTGGTCGTCGTGTGCGCTCGAGCATCTCGGCACGTTGGGCGGCGGGGACGGACTTCCTCGTGGCACAGATGGACTGCCTGCGCCCGGGCGGTGTCGCGGTGCATACGACCGAGTTTCTCGTCGGGACCGCTGGCGGCGGCGGTGCCGGTACGACCGTCGAGGAGGGCGGGACGGTCTTCTACCGCCGCTCGGACATCGCCGACCTCGTCGACCGGTTACAGCCGGGCCGGCCACGCGATCGACATGGACTACACGCTGGGCACCACCCCCGACGACGTGCATGTCGACGTCCCCCCGTATACGGACGTCCACCTGCGGACACGGCTCGGTGAGTACGTGACGACGTCGGTGGCGTTGATCGTGACGAAGGGGGACGGGGAGACGGTCGAAGGTCGCCGTCGCCGGTGGCGTCGGCGCTTCGGACGGCGGTAGGCGGAGGACCCGGCCACCGGGCGGCGCCGCCGCGTCAGGACGTCGTCGGCGCCGCCTGGTGCAGCCGGCGGCCGTTCAGCCGCTTGTGGATCCCCTTCGTCTCCTTGTACAGGTTCACGAACTCCTTCAAGAGCCCCGCGTAGACCTCGGCCGCCTCCGGGTCGGGCTCGTACGTCGCCTTGATCTCGACGGTGCCGGGGATGTCCGCCACGCTCAAGTGGTCCAGGGCCAAGAGGGTCAACAAGCCGGCGCCACGGACGTTGGCCAGGACCGGATCGGCCACCTGTCTGATCTGCCGGCCCATCGCGTCCGCATGGATCTGGGACCACAGGTCCGAGTTCGCTCCCCCACCCACGAAGGCCAGGGAGTCGAAGCGGCGCTTGCAGAACTTCTCGACCGCGCCGAGCAGCCAGGCCGAGTTCAAGGCGACCCCGTCGAACACCGCCCGGACCATGTCGGACCGGGTCGACGACAGCGAGAGGTTGTGAAAGCCACCTCGGATGGTGTGGTCGTCGACCGGCGAGCGCTCGCCGTTGAGCCACGGGGTGAAGAGGACGCCGTGCGCGCCGACGGGCACCGACGACGCCACGTCGTTGAGCGCGCCGAAAAAGCCGGCCGGAGCGCCGGACCCGCCGGCGCCGCCGGCTCCGCCGTCGAGGGCAAGGGCGTCCCCCGGGTACAGCACGTTGTCCCGCAGCCAGGTCAGGCAGGCCCCACCGGTCTCGTGCTCGTCGGCCACCAGGTAGCGGCCCGGGATGCCCGAGGGGATGGAGGCGATGTTGGTCAGCGCGTCGGTCTTCTTGAACGGGACGTGGCAGCTCACCCAGCTCGATGTGCCGATGTACACATGCCCCTCGAAGTCCGCCACGGCCCCCGACCCGACGGCAGCCGAGTGCAGGTCCGCCGTCCCGGCGACGACGGGGGTGCCCGGTAGGAGGCCCAGCTCGGTCGCCGCACCCGGCGCCAGGCCCCCGAGCACCGACCCGGTCGGCACCAGATCCGGCAGCTTCGAGCGCTCCAGCCCGGCCAGCCCGATCAACGCGTCGTCGTAGGCGATGGCCGCGATGTCGCGGTTGTCCGTCACCCAGTGCAGCGTGATCGAGTCGTGCGACGCCCGCGCCAGGCCGGTCAGCCGCAGGCCCAGGTAGTCGATCGGCTCCAAGAAGACCGCGGCGGCCTGGTAGACGTCGGGCCGCTGTGCGCGCAGGAAGTGGATGTGCCCGACCGGGTCCTTCCCCGAGAGGCTGGGGATCCCGCCGGTCTTGCGCACCCAGCGGGCGAGCTTCGACGGCGAATAGCCCTGCACGTTGACGGAGCCCCGCACCGTGTCGCGCACCGCCTGCGCTCCCCGCGAGTCCATCCACGAGATCGCCGGACCGACGGCCTCGCCGGCCTCGTCGATCGGGACGGTCCCCGACCACTGGGCCGTACAGCCGACGCCCACCACGCGGTCGGCGGCGACACCGCTGTCGGCCAGCGCCCGCCGGGCGCACGCCGCGACCGCCGACCACCACGCGTCCGGCGACTGCTCGGCGCCCCCGTCCTCGGTCAGCGCGATCCCGACGGGCTCGAAGGCGTGGGCCACGATCCGGCCCGTCGCCTGCACGACCGCCGCCTTCGGTCCCCCGGTCCCCAGGTCCACGGCCAGGACGTAGGTCTCGTCCGCCGGTCCCGGGGCGACGGGCCGGAGTTCGGTCGCCACGGCATCTCGCAGACCCCCACTCCCCGGTCGTGTCATGGCGCGGAAGCGTACCCAGCGGCGCCCCGCCCCTCCCGGGACCGGGAAACCGCTGGGCCGCTCCGCCCACCGACGATTCCGGTTACTCGGCCAGTCCCGCCTCGACCTCGATCTCGAGGACGACCTTGTTGCCGACCACGACGCTGCCGTCGAGCAGCGAGTGGTTGAAGCTCACGCCGAAGTCACGCCGGTCGATCTCCGCCGAGGCGGAGAAGGCCACGACCGTCTTGCCCTCCTGCATGGACTGCCCCTCACCCAGGAACTCCAGGTCGAAGTCCACCGGGCGGGTGACGCCCCGGACGGTGAGGTCGGTGCTCAGGATCCACTGCTCGTCGCGGACCCGCTTCAGCCCCGTGCTCTTCAGCTCCAGGGTCGGGTAGTTGGCCACGTCGAGGAAGTCGTTGGTCCGCAGGTGGTCGTCCCGCATCGACTGGTTCGTGTGGATGCTGGCCGCCTGCACGGTGGCCTCGACGCTCGACTCCTCGGGGTTCTCGGCCACGGTGAACGTGCCCGACACCTCGGTGAAGCGGCCCCGTACCTTCGTCCCGATCAGGTGGCGGGCCACGAAGCCGACCTCGGTGTGCGCCGGGTCGATCACGTAGGTCCCGGTCCTGGGAAGAATGGAAGTGCTGATCGTGCTGGTCATTTCGGTGCCTCCTTGGTTGATCGAACTGTTACTGACAGTATAGTATCTGATTAGACAGATACTTGTCAAACAGATACCTGGGTTGCGGAGGCATTTTCTGACCGGGCAGCAGAGCAGGTGGTTTTCGGGAGAGACTGATGGACATGGCGACGGCGACAGGCGATTGCAGAGGGCGGTGGCACCGAGATGGTGGAGGAGGAGGCGAGCACCGGCTCGTGTGGCGTCCTCGGCCAGATCGACGATCCCCGCCTCCACCTCATGGGCCTCATCGTCCGCTCGCACCGCCTCCTGACCGACCGCCTCGGCCGGGAGCTCGAGCAGGAGGTCGGGATCCCGCTGGTCTTCTTCGATGTGCTCATCAACGTCGGTGCCGCGCCCGAGGGCCGCCTGACCATGAGCCGCCTCAGCACCGACGTCGCGCTCACCACCGGCGGCGTCACCCGTCTCGTCGACCGCATGGTCGAGGCCGGGCTCGTCGAGCGTCAGGCCTGCCCGAGCGACCGCCGCAGCATCCACGTGATCCTGACCACGCCAGGGCCGCGACGTCCTCGATCGGGCGGTCGCCGCCCACATGGAGGGCATCGACCGTCACCTGATGACGCACCTCGATAACGACGACCGCGCCGCGCTCGAGTCGGCGCTCACCAAAGTTCTCGACGGCGGCTGCTGACTGCACCACAACTGCGCCGACCGTTCTCCCGTCGGTGCCGTCACAGACCTCCGCCATCACTTCGATCGCCCATCTCTCGACGTCCGAGTTGATGGAGGAGGCGGCCGCCACCTCCCGCCAACTGGCCTCCCTGGCGGGCCGCATCGTTCTGCTGGCCGCGGAACTCGATCGCCGCGAAGGCTGGCGCGCCGAAGGCGCCACCAGCGTCGAGGCCTGGCTGGCCGAGCGGTGCAACGTCTCCGCCGCCACCGCCCGCGCCTGGGCGCACGTGGGCGCCCGGCTCTTCGACCTGCCGCAGCTCGCCGACGGCCTCTGCGAAGGTCAGGTCAGTTTCGACCAGGTGCGCGCCGTGGTCGACACCGCGACACCGGATACCGAGCACGCCTTCATCGCTCAGGCCTCCGAGTGCTCCGTTCGCCAACTGGCCGAGCTGGCCAAGGTACCGCCGCGCTCGTCGGTCTCCACCACGGATCGTGAACACGCAACGCGGGGGGTGCGCTTCAACGACGCGTGCCACACCGTGACCGCGCAGTTGCCGGCCGAGTCCTACGCCGAGGTGCGCGCCAGTCTCGAGGCGACGGCCCGCCGGGTTCCCTCCGACGGCGAGACCCGATGGGACCAGCGCCTGGCCGACGCGCTGGTGGTGTTGGTCCGCTCCGGCGGGAGGCCGAAGCGCCGGCCTGCATCCACCCAGACGTCAGAGCCGCAGAGGCAGACGGCGTGGCGCCCAGCCCGTACGTGGTGGTGGCGCACGTCCCGCTCGCGACCTTGATCGACGAAGACCGCGCGCTGGCCGGCGAGCTCGAGCACCACGGTCTGATCGATGCGGAGGTGGCCCGGCGGCTCGCCTGCGACGCCAGCGTGGTGGTCGCGCTCGACGATGACGTCGGCCACACCATGTACGAAGGTCGGGCTCGCCGAGATCCGACCCCGACGCAACGCAGAGAGCTGTGGCGCCGAGACCGGCACTGCCGCTTCCCCGGATGTCCCAACGCAACCTTCGTCAATCCGCACCACATCGCGCCCTGGAAGCCGGGCGGACGTACGGACCTGCACAACCTCGCGCTGCTCTGTGAGCATCACCACCGGCGCCTGCATTCGAAGGAGTGGACGATGTCCGGCGACGCCAACGAGGAGCTGCGCTTCGTCGGTCCCTCGGGTCGGGTCATGACCTCGCGGCCCTCGCCCCTGTGGACGCGGGTGACTGCTCCCGGCCGAGTAGAGGGCTGACCGCAAGCCGCTCGGGCCGATCCTCAGCCCTGGCCTCGTCCTTCTCCAGCCAGACCCGCGCCGGCACCGCACCGTCGAGGTCCTCCAGTTCGAGGACGGTGCCTTCGCCGTCGCCCGGTTCGGCCAGGATCTCGGTGGCCAACACCTCGCGGGCGATGAAGTCGAAGTGCTCTGCGATCAGGTCGAGCCCGACCAGGTGCAGCCGGATGCGGTCGGACACCTCGAGGCCGCTCGTCTTGCGCAGGTCCTGCACCAGTCGCACGACCTCTCGCGCCAGTCCTCGCTTCCGGAGCTCGTCGCTCAGGGTGAGGTCGAGCGCGACGACCTCTCCGCTCTCCCGCGAGACGGCAAAGCCCTCTTGGCCCCGGACACGAAGCTGGATGTCGTCGGGGGAAAGCTCGACCGGCTCGCCCCCCAACAGCACCGTGATGGGTCGCCCCTCCTCGAGTTCCGCCGCCGCGGCTGCGCTGTCGAGCGCCGCCAGGGCCGGCTTGAGCTCCTTGCCCCGTTCCCCGAGGCGCGGACCGAGCGCACGGAAGTTCGGGACCAACTCGAACTCGAGCACCTCGCTGAGCTCCTCCGCGGTGTCGATCTCGTCCACGTTCAGCTCGTCCGCCACGATGTCGCGCAGGATCTCCGGGGCATCGGAGGGCAGGAAGACCAGCGCCCGGGCGAGCGGCTGTCGCACCTTCATGCCGGCCTCGCTGCGTGCGGCCCGGCCGAGGGACGTGAGCCGACGGGCGAGCGCCATCTGCGCCTCGAGCTTGCGGTCCACCAATGTCCGTCTGCGCCGGCGGGCCAATCCGCCAGGTGCACCGAGTCCGATTCCTCGGCGCCGGTCAGGTGACGCCAGAGCGTGTCCGAGACGAACGGGCACATCGGCGCCAGCAACAATGAGAAGGTCCGCAGCACCGTGTGCAATGTCGCCTGGGCGGCCAGCGTGTCGCTCGGCGGGGCGTCGGGATCGGTGCGCCAGAACCGCCGCCGGCTGCGCCTGACGTACCAGTTGGAGAGGTCGTCGACCAGGGTCCCCAGCGCGGACGCCGCATCGAGCGGCTCGTACCCCCGCAACGCATCCGTCACGTCGGCCGTCGTGGTCGGCCAGGCGGGACAGGATCCAGCGGTCGAGTGGCCCCCGCTCGGCCGGCTCCGGGATCGGCGGGATCGGCGGGATCGAACCCGTTCAGCGACGCGTACGTCGAGAAGAAGCTGAAGGTGTTCCACAACGTCAGCAACATGTCGCGCATGGCGGTGTCGATGACGGCCAGCGACGCTCGGGTGGGCGTCCACGGCGACCCCTGGCTGAACATCCACCACCGCATGGCGTCGGCGCCGCGGGTGTCCAGGATCTTCCAGGGATCGATGATGTTGCCGATGCGACTTGGACATCTTGCGCCCGTCGGCGTCGACGATGTGCCCGAGGCAGACCACGTGGCGGTACGGGCTCTCGCCGAAGACGAGGACGTTGACCGCGAGCAGCGAATAGAACCAGCCGCGGGTCTGATCGATCGCCTCGGAAATGAAGTCCGCGGGAAAGATGAAGGCTTCGGCGGACCCCTCCGCGTGCGGGTAACCGACCTGGGCCGCCGGCATGGAGCCCGAGTCGAACCAGGCGTCGATCACCGGCTCGACCCGTCGTGCCACGGCGAGCTCGTCATCGTTGCCCTCGGCGCGCACAGGTGGCGCAGGCGAACGTCACTTCGTCGATCGTCGGCCGGTGCGGGTCGATCCCGGTGACGTCGCGACCGGCGAGGTCCGAGAGCTCGGCCAGCGAGCCGACGCAGCGCAGGTGGTACCGGCCGCACCGCCAGATCGGAAGTGGCGTGCCCCAGTAGCGATCTCGAGAGAGCGCCCAGTCGACGTTGTTCGCCAGCCACTCGCCGAACCGACCGTCCTTGATGTAGCCGGGATGCCAGTCCACCGTTGCGTTCGCCGCCAGCAGATCGTCCTTGCGGGTCGACGTCGCGATGTACCAGCTGGGCTTGCCCCAGTAGATGAGCGGCGTCCGACAGCGCCAGCAGTGCGGGTACGAGTGGACGTAGGGGAAGCGCCGGATGAGCAGCCCGGCCGCCTCGAGGCGGTCGTTGATGTCGTGGTTGGACTCGCGCACATCGCGGCCGTCGAGCCAGCCGATGTCGGCGGTGAAACGACCGTCGGGACCGACCGGATTCAGCGACGGCAGGCCGTTCTCCCGCCCGATCTGGCGGTCGACCTCGCCGAAGGCGGGCGCCAGGTGCACCAGGCCCGTGCCTTCTTCGGTGGTGACGTAGGCGCGCGGGGACGACCCGCCACCCGTCCGCCCCATGGGGTGGGTCGAGGTCGTCGAAGGGGCGCTCATAGTGCAGCCCGACGAGTGCCGAGCCGGGCAACCGCTTGGTCACGCGGGCGGTCGCACCCTCGCCCATCACGGCGTCCACCAGCTCGTCGGCCATCAGGATCTGATCCACGACGGCGTAGGTCAGCTCAGGGTTGACCGCCACACCGGTGTTCGAGAGAAGCGTCCAGGGGGTCGTCGTCCACACGGCCAGCCACTCCGCGTCGCCCACCACGCCGGGGTCGGGGTCGACGAGGCGAAGTCGTACGTAGGCCGACTCATCCTCCTCGTCGCGGTAGACGTCCTCCTGGCCGAGTTCGTGGCTCGACAGCGCGGTGCCGCACCGTGGGCAATACGGCACCACTTTCAGGTCCTCGTACAGCAGTCCTTGGTCGAAGAGTTGCTGCAGATGCCACCAGACCGACTCGATGTAGGACGGGTTCAGGGTCCAGTAGGCCTCCCCCATGTCCACCCAGTAGCCGATGCGCGTCGGTCAGACGCTCGAACTCGCCGACGTAGGAATAGACAGACTCCCGGCACAGGCGCGTGAACTCGGCGATGCCGACCTGCTCTTCGATCTGTTTCTTGCCGGTGATCCCGAGCTGCTTCTCCACCTCCACCTCGACCGGCAGGCCGTGGGTGTCCCAGCCGGCACGACGCGCCACGAAGGAGCCGTCCATGGTGCGGAAGCGGCAGAACAGGTCCTTGTAGACCCGGGCCCACACGTGGTGGAGGCCCGGCATGCCGTTCGCCGTCGGCGGGCCCTCGTAGAAGACCCACGGCGGCGCCCCCACCCGCTGCTCGATCGACCGCTCGAAGACGCGGTGGGTCTTCCAGCGGTCCAATTCGGCCTGTTCGAGGCCTACGAAGTCGATATCGGGGGGGACAGGTGAGAACACGGGAAGGCGGAATCCAGTCATTGCCGAGGGAATCGAGTACACCCGGCGTGTCGGAAAGGATAGAGGGTATGCATCGCGCCCGCTTCCGCCGTGTCCCTGCGCACCGAGCCGTACGGGTCGCCGGGCCCCCGCTGGGTGGTCGCACGGGCCGAGGCGGAACTCGTCACCCGTTACGGAGAGCTCGACGACGGAGAGCTGGGGCTGACCGCCGCCATGTTCGACCCGCCCATCGGGGCCTTCCTCGTCGCCCGGGTCGACGGCGAGCCGGGCCCGGTCGGCGGCGTCGGGGTCCGCACGGTCGCCGAGGGCGTGGGCGAGGTGCGGCGGCTCTGGGTCGATCCCGCGCGGCGAGGTCACGGCATCGGTCGGTTGCTCATGACCGGACTCGAGGACGCAGCACGGGATCTCGGGCTCTCTGCGCTCGTCCTCGCCACGGGAGATCGACAGCCCGAGGCCGTCGGCCTCTACGAGGCCGCCGGGTGGGAACGCCTCCGTGTGGACGCCGCCGGCGCGCCGCTGCCGACGTGGCACATCCGATTCTCCAAGGTCATCGCCTGAGGACGCCGTGGCGCCGGGCGACCTCGTCCAACGAGGCGGCGTCGACCTCCTCGAGCGAATCCACGACCAGATCGGCCAGCCCGAAGGCCGGGTGGCCACCCTCGCCGGCCTCGGGCACCGCGATGCACGCCATGGACGCCGCCTTGGCCGCCACGCACGCCGGCCGGCGCGTCCTCCCACACGAGACACCGCCGCGCCGGCGCACCGAGCTTCGACGCGGCCGTCAGGAACACGGCGGGGTGCGGCTTGCCGTACTCCTCGTCCTCGGCCGAGTGCACGAGCGCGAAGCGGTCACGCAGATCGAAGTGCTCGAGCGCCGCTTCGATCAGGCGGTACTCCGACGACGAGGCGACCGCGAGCGGCCATCCCCGCGCGCGCGCACAAGTCGATCGCGCCGACGGCCCCGGGCTTCAGCCGGCCCTTGGTCAGGATCAGCTCGATCACCCGATCGACGATGGTCACCGCCACCTCGGCGGGCGACGGCCCGTCGGACCAGGGGTACAGCCCGTACCAGTGCTCGGTCACCTCGTGGACGAACATGCCCTTCGTCGTGCGGCAGCCGTCCTTGTCGAGGGGGACGCCGAGGCGGTCGCCGAGGATCTCGATCTCGGCCTCGTGCCACAGCACCTCCGAGTCGATCAACAGCCCGTCCATGTCGAAGATGGACGCATGGAACCCCGCCGGGACGGGGTGCGGCGGAATCAAGCGGCGAGCTGAGCCTCGATATCGCCCACGATCGCCGGGTCCTCGGGCTCCACCTGCGGCCGGTAGCGGGCGACGATCTCGCCCTGCGGGCTCACGAGGAACTTCTCGAAGTTCCACGTGATGTCGCCCGCATTGCCCTCGGCGTCCGCCTTCTCCGTCAGCTCGGCGTAGATCGGGTGGCGGTCGTCGCCGTTCACGTCGATCTTCTCCATCAGCGGGAACGTCACCCCGTAGGTGGCCGAGCAGAACTGCGCGATCTCCTCGGCGGTGCCCGGGCTCCTGGCCCAGGAACTGGTTGCTCGGGAAGCCGATGACCGAGAAGCCCCGGTCGCCGTACTCCTTCTGGAGGCGCTCGAGGCCCTCGTACTGGGGCGTGAGGCCGCACTTGGAGGCCACGTTGACGAGCAGCAGCGTCTTGCCGGCGTAGTCGCCGAGCTTGGCGTCGCCGCCCTGGAGGGTGTGGATCGGGATGTCGTAAAGAGCCATGGCTGGACCCTACCGGCCCCCGGGTGGCGGCGGCTCGGGTCGTCCTATCGTGGGCGCCTATGCACGCCGTGGTGATCAGGGACAGCCAGCTGCAGTGGGAAGAGCGTGCGGATCCGGTGCCGGGCGACACCGAGCTGCTGGTCTCGGTGCGGGCGGCCGGGATCAACTCGGCTGACCTGGTGCAGCGGATTGGGCTGTATCCAGCGCCCCCGGGCTGGCCGCAGGACGTCCCTGGCATGGAGATGGCGGGCGAGGTCGTCGGGGTGGGGCGATCGGTGCGGCTCTTCGCACCGGGTGACCGGGTGATGGCGGTGGTCGGCGGTGGGGCGCAGGCCACGCATGGCCCTCGTCGACGAGGTCGACGCCTTTCCCGTTCCCGACGGGATGGACTGGGCCGAGGCGGGCGGCTTTCCCGAGGCGTTCTCGACCGCCTATGACGCGCTGTTCCGGCAGGCCGGGCTGCGGATGGGCGAGCGCGCGCTCGTGAGCGGTGCGGCCGGCGGCGTCGGGACGGCCGGCGTGCAGCTGGCGGCGACGGCCGGCGCCCACGTGACGGCGACGGTCCGCAACGAGGAGCACCACGAGGCCGTGCGCCTGCTTGGGGGCCGACGCGGTGATCGTTCCGGGCGACGAGGGCGGGCACGGCCCGTACGACGTCGTGCTCGAGCTCGTGGGACAAGCGAGCCTGACCGAGGTCCTCCCGCACATGGCGCAGTGGTCACGCGTCGTCGTCATCGGGGTCGGCTCGGGAGGACGGATGGAGATCGACCTGATGCAGCTGATGACGCAGCGGGTGCGGATCGGCGGCTCGACGCTGCGCTCCCGCAGCCGCCAGGAGAAGGCGGACGTGGCCGCCGGGATCAACGCGCACGTGATCCCGCTCCTGGCGGCCGGCCGGTTGCGGGTGCCGGTGGCCGACACGTTCCCGCTGTCCGAGGCGGAGGCCGCCTACGAGCGGTTCGCCGCGGGCGGCAAATTCGGCAAGGTCGTGCTCGTCGCCTGATGCGACGGGGCCGATGATCGAGGCCGTCCTCTTCGACGGCGACCAGACGCTGTGGGACTTCGAACGGGTCATGCGCGAGGCGCTGACCGCCATCGTCGACGAACTACGGGCCGCTCGGCCGGGGCCGTCTACGAGGGGACTGCGGTGGGAGGATCTCGAGCGCGACCGCGACGAGGTCGGGAGCGAGTTGGAGGGGGTCGAGTACAACCTGGCCCGGCTGCGGGTGCTCGGGTTCGCCCGGACGCTCGAGCGCCTGCGGGCGATGGAGGGTGATGGCGGTCTGCTGACGCGGATGCGGATGCGGAGCTGACCGAGCAGCTGGCCGTGTCGTACTTCGAACACCGTGACCGCGACCCGGCGCTCTTCCCCGACACCGTGCCGTGCCTCGAGGCGCTGCGTCCGCGCTACCGCCTCGGGCTGTTGTCGAACGGGAGCCGTCTGCCCGAGAAGGTCGGCCTGGGGCACTTCTTCGAGACCGTGGTCTTCGCGCAGGACCACCGGATCGCCAAGCCCGACAAGGGCATCTTCGAGATCGTCGAACGCCAACTCGGCGTCGGACCGAGCAGCTGCGTGCTGGTCGGTGACCACCCGCATCAACGACGTGGCCGGCGCCAAGCGGGCCGGCTGGTCCGCCGTCTGGATCGACCGGGAAGGCGACGGCGTCTTCGGCCCGCACGACGGGGCTGGAGCCCGACGTGGTCGTCCGCTCGCTCGGCGATCTCCCCGCGGCGCTCGAAGCCTTCGAGCGCGGCTCGACGTCAGCGGGTGAGGATCACCACGCCGGCGTTCGCCCCTCGACCAACGGTGTGGGACAGCGCGATGCGAGCCCCTTCGACCTGACGCGGTCCGCACTCGCCGCGGAGCTGCCGCACGAGCTCGACGACCTGGCCGAGCGCGGATGCGCCGAGGGGCTCGCCCTTGGAGAGCAGGCCGCCGCTCGGGTTCACGGGAAGCCGGCCGCCGGGCTGGGTGGCCCCCGAGTCGAACAGCGCCGCTGAGCCGCCGGGCTCGCACAGACCCAGCTCCTCGTAGGAGCCGAGCTCACGGGCGGCGTCGGTGTCCTGGCACTCGACGACATGGAGGTCCTGCGGGCCGACACCGGCCTCCTCGTACGCGGCCGTGGCGGCCAGGGTGGTGGGGGCCGGGACGGCGTCGTCGGTCAGGCCGGAGAGCGGCGTCGACTCGCTGAGCACGGACCCGGGGATGTGGGAGCGGAGGACGGCGGCGGCGAGGGTCACGGGGCGGCGCGTCGGGGCGGCCAGGTCGGCGCGGCGGAGGACGAGCGCGGCGGCGCCCTCGTTGGGCGAACAGAGCATGAAGAGATGCAGCGGCTCGGAGACGACCCGCGAGGCGAGGACCTCCTCGACCGAGGTCTCCTTCTGGTACATGGCGTCGGGATTCGCCGCACCGTTGCGACGGTTCTTGACGACCACCCGGGCCAAGTGGTCCTTGGTGACGCCGGACGTGAGGCACAGCCGCTGGGCCCGCAGGGCGAAGAACGCCGGCGTGGCGGCGAGGCCGGCCTCCTCCTGCCAGGGGTCGAAGAAGGACGAGCGGATGATCCCCTTGGGCATCTTCTCCGTGCCGAACACGAGGACGGTGTCGTACTGCCCGGCCCGGATGGCGGCCGCCGCGAGCATCAGGGCGGCACCGCCGCTGGCGCAGCCCGCCTCGACGTCGACGATCGGCATGCCGGTCATGCCGAGCCGGCTGAGCACCTTGTGTCCGGTGGCGACGCCGCCGTAGGCGGTCCCGCAGAACGCGGCCTGGAAGCCGCCCTTGCCGACGCCCGCCTCTCGCAGCGCGGCGCGGACGGCGACCACGCCCATGTCGGTGGTCGAGGCGTCGAAGCGCCCGAACGGGTGCATGCCGACACCGGCGACGGCGACGACCGAGGACGAGGACGAGCTCACGCCGGCGCGAAGGCGTACGTCACGACGTCGTTTCCTTCGGAGTCGGTGTGCAGCGCGACGAGGCGGAACTCCATCGCCTGCCCGGCCTGGAGGGCGGCGGGGTCGCTCTCGGTCAGGCGCGTGATGACCCGGACACCCTCGGGCAGCTCGACGACGCCGACGCCGAAGGGGACCTCACCCTGGTAGCCGGGGGGTGCGGCCGTGACCGCCGTCCACGACCACAGCGTCCCCTGGCGTGAGAGCTCAACCGGCTCGGGGTCCTCGGTGGCGCAGTACGTGCACGCGTCGGCGCGGGGAAAGAGGACCGACCCGCAGGCCGTACAGCGGCTGCCGAGGAGCGCCGTCATCGGTGAAGAGGCCGGTCCGGACCATGACGCGAGAGCCCATGGGGGTCGTCAGTTCCCGATCTCGACGAGTTCGAGGGCCTCGAACTCCCAATAGGCCCGCAGGGCGGCGATCTTGCCGGCGCCGTTGGAGCGGTAGGTCATGACGACATGCACGACGGCCTGGTGGGTGCCGCCGGCCAACGTCGTGCGGATGATGCCGACGTCGGCGACCTCGTCACCGCAGAGGTAGGACTCGAAGATCTCGAAGTCGATCGCCTCACTGGGTGCGATGACGGTGTCGTAGAAGCTGGCGATGGCCTCCTTGCCGTGGTGACCCTTGCCTTCGGGGTCGAAGGGCGACGGGCCGATCGGGTCCTGCACGAGGGCGTCGTCGGCGAAGAGGTCGAGCCAGCCGTCACGGTCGCGTGCGTGCACGGCGGCCCGCGAGCGCAGCCCGAGCTCGCGTGCGTTCAGGTTCGTAGTGGCCATGTGCGGTTTCCCTCCCTCGTCAGACCTTGGCGATCACGTTGTCGGCGAAGCGTCGAAGGTTGTCGATCTTGGTCTGGAGCGTCTCGGTGTCCTGCTCGACCGCGTAGGGCCAGCGGAAGCCGACGATGACGTCGGTGATGCCGAGCTCCTCGAGCTTGCGCACGCCGTCGGGCGTGTAGGCATCGAGCGAGATCACGTGCACCTCGAACGGCTTGTCCTCGGTGCCGTGCTCCTTGCGGAGGGTCTGCGAGGCGCTCGAGGAGGCCGGGGAGGTCGGCGGGATCGCCGCCGCCATGCAACCAGCCGTCCCCGTCGACGGCGGCCCGCTTGAGGGCGGCCTCGTGATGACCGCCGATCAGGATCGGCACGGGACGGCGCGGCGTCGGACACATCTTTATGGACGGGACGTCGAAAATTTCGCCGTGGAACTCGAAGAATCCGCCGGCCGATGAGGCCGCGGATGACGGCGATCATCTCGTCCATGCGCTTGCCGCGGCGGGCCCAGGGCACGCCGCATGATCTCGTAGTCCTCGGGCCACGGGCTGGTGCCGACGCCGAGGACGAGGCGGTCGTCGGTGAGGACGGCCGTCGAGGTGATTTGCTTGGCGATGAGGACGGGCTGGCGGATCGGGAGCTTGATGACGAAGGTGACGAAGCGGATGCGCTCGGTGACGGCGCCCATGGCCGGGATGATCGAGAACGGCTCGAGGAACGGCTTGTCCTCGAGGAACTCGCGGCTGCCGTCGGGGTTGAACGGGTACGTGGTGTCGGAGTGCTCGGGGTAGCAGATGGAGTCGGGGACGACGAAGGAGTCGAATCCCGCCTCCTCGGCGGCCTGGGCCAGGGGCAGGTAGTAGCTCGGGTCCACCATCGACTCCGCATACGAGAACCGCACGCCACCTCCCCTTTCGTTCGTTGCTCTCGGGCTCGCCGTGTGGGTCGGCGGCCCGGGCGCCGCCTACCATGCGGCACGTGCCCGCTCATCCTGCCAGGACCGACGTGACGGGGCGCAAGCCGACGGGGGCGGCGGACGGGTCCGGGGGTGGCGGTGGGCTGCTGCCTGACCGGGGCGGCGCCCATGGTGACCGACCTGTCGCTGGACGAGCTGGAGGTCGAGGCGCGCCGGGTGATCGGCGAGATGGCCTACGCCTATTACGCCGGCGGGGCCGACGACGAGCGGCTGCTGGCGGGCAACGTGGAGGCGTGGAGCCGCTGGCAGCTCCACCCGCGGGTGCTGGCGGGGGTGTCGGAGGTCTCGACGGCGACGACGTTGCTGGGGTCGGCGGTGGCGTCGCCGGTGGCGATCGCCCCGACGGCGATCCAGGGGCTCGCTCATCCGGAGGGCGAGGTGGCGACGGCCCGGGGGGCGGCGGCGGCGGGGGCGCTGCTGATCCTCTCTTCGCTGGCCACGTGCCGGCTCGAGGACGTGGCGGAGGCGGCGCCGGACGCGGTGCGGTGGATGCAGATCTATGTGCTGCGCGACCGCGCCCGGACGGCCGACCTCGTGGCACGGACGGTCGCGTACGGGTACCGGGCGTTGGTGCTGACGGTCGACGCGCCGGTGTCGGGGCTGCGGCTGCGCGAGTGGCGGACGGGCGTGCACTTGCCCGACGACCTGGCGTTACCGAACCTCGCCGGCGACAGCACGTCGAGCGCCCGGGAAGGCGGCTTCATGGCCGTCGTGACCCGCGAGTTCGAGCCCGCGTTGACGCCCGACGACATCGGGTGGCTGGCCGGGCTGAGCTCCCTGCCCGTGGTGGTGAAGGGGGTCCAGCGGGCCGACGACGCCGTGCGGTGCGTCGACGCGGGGGCGGCGGCGGTGGTGGTGTCGAACCACGGGGCACGGCAGCTGGCCGACGTGCCGGCGACGGCCGACATCTTGGGCGAGGTCGTCGACGCGGTGGCGGGACGGGCCGAGGTCTACGTCGACGGCGGCCTGCGGCGGGCGCCCGACGTGGTGAAGGCGCTGGCCCTCGGGGCCCGGGCGGGCCTGGTGGGACGGCCGTCGTTGTGGGCGCTGGCGACCGGGGGCGCCGACGGGGTGGCGGCGATGTTGGGGTGGTTCGAGACGGAGCTGCGGCGGGCGATGGCGTTGTGCGGCGCGGCGACGGTCGACGCGCTGGACCGAGACCTGGTGCGGCGGACGCCGGTATGACGACGGTGGCGGCGATGGTGGCGGCTCGGGCGGATGACGACCGCACCGGGGTCATCGACGAGCACGGGAGCTGGACGTGGCGCGCAGGCCGTGGCGGAGGGGGCGGCCCGGGTGCGTTGGCGCGTTCGCTGATGGGCTCGGCGCTGCCGCACATCGGCGCCCTGTTGCCCAACGGTCCGGAGTACCTCTTCTGGTTGAACGGTGCCGCGCTGGCGGGGGCGGCGATCGTCGGCATCAACCCGACCCGGCGGGGTGCGGCGCTGGCGGCCGACGTACGGGCGACCGACTGCGCCATGATCGTGACCGACGACGAGGGCGCGGAGCTGCTCGAGGGCCTGGACCTGGGGGTGGACGAGGACAAGATCCTTGTGATCGGGACGGCTCGTTACGAGGGGCTGGTGGACGGATTCAGGGGCGGGGCGGCGGCCCGGGGGCTCATAGACGAGGCCGGCGACGTCGACGAGGAGTCGCTCTACCTGCTGATCTTCACGTCCGGCACGACGGGGGTGCCCAAGGCGGTGCGCTGCACCCAGGGCCGCCTCGCCGGGATTGCCGAGGTGGCGGCGCCCGGATACGGCTACACGTCCTCTGACGTCTGCTACTGCCCGATGCCGTTGTTCCACGGCAACGCGTTGATGGCGTTGTGGGGCCCTGCGGTCATGGTCGGGGCGGCCATCGCGGTACGACCACGCTTCAGCGCCTCCGCCTTCCTCGACGACGTCCGCCTCTTCGGCGCGACGAAATTCAGCTACGTCGGCAAGGCGATCGCCTACATCCTCGCGACGCCCGGAACGGCCGGACGACGCAGACAACACCTTGCAGAGCGCGTTCGGGACGGAGGCGTCGGTGCGGGACCGCAGCCGCTTTCGCAAGCGGTTCGGGTGTTACCTCATTGAGGGGTACGGGCAGAGCGAGGGCGGCGCCTCGATCAACCCCGTCGTCGGCATGCCCAAGGGGGCGCTCGGCCGTGCCGGTCGACGGGGTCGACCTCGCGGTGATCAGTCCCGAGACCGGCGAGGAGTGCCCGCCGGCCGTGATCGGGGACGACGGGCAGCTGCTGAACGCCGGCGCAGCGATCGGCGAACTCGTCAATCGCAGCGGCCGCGGCAAGTTCGAGGGCTACTACCACCGGGAGGACGCCGAGAAGGACCGGCTCCGTGGCGGCTGGTACTGGACCGGCGACCTGGGGTACGTCGACCAGGACGGCTTCTTCTACTTCGCGGGGCGAAGCGGGGACTGGTTGCGGGTGGACTCGGAGAACTTCGCGGCCGGCCCGGTCGAGGCTGTGCTGTCACGGAATCCCGATCTTGCCGTCGTGGCCGTGTATCCGGTCCCCGACACGGCCTCGGGGGCAGGTGACCAGGTCATGGTGGCGCTCGAGACCGCGTCGGGCCGGCCGTTCGATCCGATCGCCTTCGCCGACTGGCTGCTCGCGCAGCCCGATCTGGGCCCGAAGTGGCTGCCCCGTTACGTGCGCGTCACGGAGTCGCTGCCCCAGACGGCGACCGGGAAGGTGACCAAGGTCGGATTGCGCGCCGAGGCATGGGCCTGCGACGAGCCGGTGTGGTGGCGTCCTCTCGAGTCCACGACGATCCGTTTCCAGCTGTTGACCGACGACGACCGCGAAAAGCTTGCGGCCGGGTTGGCCGAAAACGGCCGGCCGGCGGTCGGCGCGCTCAGCTGACCCCGACGATCGGCAGCACTCCCGTCAGCTCGTCGACGCGGTGGTCGCCGGGCTCCAGCGCCGGGCGCCTGCAGTCCCTCGCGCTCACTCGCTCGCCAGACATGGATCGCCGTCATGCCGAGTCGACGAGGACCACGGACGTCGGGTTCCCACGAATCGCCGACGAACGCGGCCCGGCAGGGCTCGATCCCGAGCGCGTCGATTGAACTGGCGTAGATGCCGGGGTGTGGCTTGCGTGACCCGACCCGGGCCGAGGTGATCGTCGAATCGACGAGATCCAACAAGCCGATCCGCTGCAGATAGGCGTCGAGCTCCCAACCCCAGTTCGAACAGACGCCGATGGCGATGCCGGCCTCCCGAAGCGAGCGCAACGTGGCCTCCGCCTCGGGGTAGGCGACCATCTCGTTGTCGTCGAGATTGCGCAAGGCGTCGACCACCGACTCGAGATCCCGGTCTTCGACGCCGCAGGAGATCGACAGCTCACGGAGGCGCCACCTGACCCAGGCTTCGTAGGCGTCCTCGTTGACCGAGTGCTCGGCGTGGTCGACCCCGTCGTAGCGCGAGAAGTAGCCGTTGAGGACGGAGGGCTCCAGGTCGTAGCCAAAGGACGCGAAGACCGACGCGTAGCTGGACGACGTGAGGTCCACCCAGTGGGCGAGTGTCCCGTAGAAATCGAAGATGACAGCGTCAGGCACCACGACCTCATTCTGACCGTTGGACGTGACAGACCCCTGCAGCCGAACCGGGGCGTCGCCGCCCTCCCGGGTTCTGCGGGTAATACTGCTCAGCGCCATGGACGTGGATCCCGGGGAAGGCCCGACGCCCGAGCCCGCGGCGGAGGGGACGCCCGAACCCGCAGCGGAGGGAAGGTCGAACCGCTGGATCTTCGAGCTGGTCGGGGTCGTCGTGGTGGCCCTGGTGTTGGCGTTCCTCCTCCGCACCTTCGTCATCGCCACGTACTCGATCCCGTCCGGGTCGATGGAACCAACCCTGCAGGTCGGCGACCGCATCGTCGTGGACAAGCTGAGCTACCACCTCCACGGGGTCGACCGGGGCAACATCGTGGTGTTCTCGACCCCACCGAACGAGAACTGTGCCGGCCCCCCGGTCGCCAACCTCGTCAAGCGGGTGATCGGGCTGCCGGGCGAAACGATCTCGCTGTCGGGAGGGCGCGTCGTCATCAACGGACGCGTGCTCCCCGAGCCGTGGCTGCCGGCGTCGGAGCAGCACACCACCTACCCGGGGCCCTCGTCGGCGCCGTACGCACTCCATCAGCCCTACCGGATCCCCAGTGGCGACGTCTATGTCATGGGTGACAACCGCATGCTGTCCTGTGACAGTCGCTACTGGGGGCCCATCAAGAAGTCGACCATCGTCGGAAAGGTCGACGTCCGGATCTGGCCGCTCTCGCGGTTGGGGTTCTTCTAGCGACGATCGGGCGGCGTGGCGCGGCGTTCACGACGCCAGACGACGCGGAGCCCTGACCATGTCTCGTCGATGGCGCAGACCTTGTTGTCGACCAGGCCGAGCGGAAGTGCGACTTCACGCACGACGCCCTCGTGCATGTCCGTCTCCCGTCCCGAAGCACGCTTGGGCCAGGCGATCCACAGCCCGCCGGACGGGAAGATCATCCTGGCCAACGAGTCCATGCGACGCTCGAAGTCCCGTCGCTTCGTGAAGAACGCCACCACCACGTCGGCGGACCCTCGTGCCTGGCGCTTCACGCTGACGCCGCGGGGTAGGCCGTCCACCACCCCCGCCGGCGCCTCGATGAGAGCCAGGGACGAGCCCTCTGCGATGCCCAGTTTCTTGGGCAGCGGCGTGCCGCTGTAGCCGGCCATGCTCGGCCGCCCGGCTACGACGTCCTCGCGTCGTAGATGGTGAAGGCCAGCGGGAACTCGTACTCGTCTTCGTCGGCGCCGGTCACCGCAAAGCGGTCGAGGTGCGCTTGCGCGAGCGATGCCGCCTCGTCCTCTCGCTCGGGAGCAACGCCCATCAGGCCGAACAACGATGGGTCGACCACGGCGTTTGCCGGGCCCCGTACGGCCGTCTCGTGCGGGGTTCCGTCGACGGTGGTGAACCCGGCGGCTTCGAGCACCTCGCGGACGTACTCGTCGTCGCCCAGGGCAAACGGCCCGACCGGGCTCTTGCCGGGCGCCGGGACCTTGGGCGAGGGCAACAGGCCCCGCAGGGCCGTCCCGAGGTGCCACGGATTGCGCTCGACGCCTTGCCAGCAGGCGAACACGAACCGTCCGCCGCGGACCAGGTGGCCGCGAATGGCGTGGAAGGCGGCCGTCGGTTCGTCGAAGAACATGACGCCGAACTGACTGACGGCCACGTCGAAGGGTGGCCCCTCCCACTGACCCGACTGCACGTCCGTCTCCACGAAGCTGACGTTCGGAACGCCCGCCTCGTCCGCACGCCGGCGGGCCAGCGCAGTCAGCGGCGCCGAGATGTCGTAGCCGACCACCTCCCCGTCCGGGCCCACCGCCGCGGCGAGCTGCATGGTCAGCCCCGCACCACCACAGCCGATGTCGCACATCCGCTGGCCCGGCCGAGCCCCGACCGCCGCCATCAGATACGGCGTGACCGACTCGGTCAGCTTCTCCCGCTGCGGCCACGCGGCGGCCCAGCGGTCGTTGTTCCACCGCCGGGATTCCCCTTCGTTGGCCACGCCGACAAGGTACAGGGGTCGAGGTCGGCGGCCCGTCCCGATTAGGGTTCGGCGCCGTGCGGATCGGCCTCGTGATCCTCCCCAGCGATCGGTGGCACACGGCGCGTCGGCAGTGGGAATGGGCCGATGACGTCGGCTTCTCCACGGCATGGACCTACGACCACGTCCGGTGGGGCGGCATGCCGGACGGGCCGTGGCACGCCGCCGTCCCGGTACTCGCCGCCGCCGCGACGGTGACCCAGCGCATCAGGCTGGGCACGCTCGTCGCCACCCCGAACTTCCGCCATCCGGTCACGCTGGCGCGCGACGCCCTTGCGCTCGACGACCTGAGCGACGGGCGGCTCGATCTGGGGCTCGGGCCCGGCAGCGAGGGCTTCGATGCCTCCGCCCTCGGGCAGGAACCGTGGGCACCGGCCGAGCGGCTGGCTCGCTTCTCGGAGTTCTTGTCGGTGCTCAAACCCATCGTCGACGGTGGGCCGGCGGAACGGACCACCCGAACAACCGCGCACTACATGGCCAACGAGGCTCCCAGCACTCCCGGCGCGGTCCAGCGGCCACTCCCCCTCACCATCGCCGCGGGCGGCCGCAAAGGGATGCAGCTCGCCGTGGCGTACGGACGCAACTGGGTCACCATCGGCCCGACGGGACCCGTGACCAGGACGCCCGAGCTCGTGCTCGAGGCGGTGCGCCGGCAACTCGGTCTCCTGCACGAGGCCTGCGCCGGCGCGGGCCGCGAACCCGAGAGTCTCGGGAAGGTCCTCTTGTGGATGCCGACCGAGCCGGTCATCACGTCAGCGGACCAGTTCGACGACCTGGCCGGACCGTACGAGGCGCTTGGATTCGACCAGTTCGTCCTGCACCATCCTGCGCAGACGGGGCCCTTCGGCGGGGACGTCGGCGCGTTCGAGGCGATCGCGGCACGCCACGCGACCGTGTGACGACAACTCAGTCCAAGAGTGCGGCGGCGACCGAGTCCTCGAGCGTGCGGTCGTTGGCCCACATCAGCTGCTGCTGCTTGGCCCGACGGAAGTAGAGCTGGATGTCGAAATCGAGCGTGAAGCCGATGCCGCCGAAGAGCTGCTGGGCCATGGCCGTGATGTCCCGGAAGGTCGAACAGGCGAAGAGCTTGGCCATGGGCGCCAACGAGGTAAGGGGGCGGCCGTTCGCGCCGGCCCACGCGGCCTCGTGGACCAGCTGCTCGGCCCCGTCGAGGTTGGTGACGGCGTCGGCCAGGTAGTGCGCGAGGGCCTGGAAGGCACCGAGCGGCTTGTCGAACTGCCAGCGGTCGAGGGCGTACTGGTTGGTGATCTCGAGGGCGTAGCGGGCGCCGCCCACCGCCTGCGCGGCCAGGAGGACCAGACCGGGCTCGAGCACCCCCTGCCAGGTGGTCCATCCGCTCTGGGCTGGGCCGATCCGATCAGCCTCGGTCAACGCGACGTCGGAGAAGGTGACCTCGTACTGGGTGTCGGACGCAATCGTGAACTGCTGGCGCAACGTCACGCCGGGCGCCGCCGGGTCGACGAGGAACAGGTCGACGTCCTCGTCGCCCTCACCTGTGCGCGCCAAGACGACAAGCCGGTCGGCCGCAGCGGCGAACGCCACGTGGCGCTTGAGACCCGAGAGCGAGAACCCTCCCGCCGGCACGCGCTCGCCCGTACCTCGACACCGCGGGGCGAATACCCGTTCTCGGGCTCGAGCCACGCCGGGGTGAGAATGGCCTCGCCGGCGGCGACGGCGCGGAGCCAGTGATCCTTCTGTTCGGCGTCGCCGGCGGCGGCGAGCACACCGCCGCACATGACGGCGCTCACGAAGTGTGGCGTGGGCGCGAGCGCGCGCCCCAGCTCCTCGTAGAGCGCCACGCCCTCGATCAGCGTCATCCCCGAGCCCCCGTACTCCTCGGGCAGCAGCAGGCCGATCAGGTCGAGTTCGCCCAGCTGGGACCACAACGCAGCCGGGTACCCGACCGGGTCGTCCTCCATGGCGCGCACGACGTCCAGTCCGCAGTGTCGCTGCAGCACATCGCGCAGGGTCTGGCGGAGGAGCTCCTGCTCCTGGTCGAATTCAAGGTCGAGCACGACGAGATGCCTCCGTGGTCGTTGGGCGGGCATGGGGACGAAGGCCGGTCACGACGGTCAGGTGGTCACGGCGAGGGCCGCCACTCGTCGCCCCGGCGTTGCCAGGGATTGTCGGCAGCCGTACGGGGCAGGGCCAGGCGGGCCGTACAGGTCGTCTTGACGTCGCCCTCGACGGACAGCGCCACCCCGACCGTCACGAACCCGCAGCCGGCTGCGTCGACCTCGGCCGATTCGACGACCCCCTGCAGCGACATGGTGTCGCCCGGGAAGACGGAGCCCTTCATGCGGAACGTGACCCGCCCGAGCCGGCCGTGCGGACCCGTCCAGTCGGTCAGGTACCGCTCGAACCAGGCGGCCTGGTTCGGCGTGTTCAAGAAGATGTCCTGGGTGCCGTTGCGATGCACGGCGAAGTCCTTGTCGTGATGCATCGGACGCCAGTCCCGCGTCGCCAGCGCCCCGAGCACGACCGTCGTGGCGTTGACCTCGTAGACGAGGGCGGGCAGCTCGTCGCCGACCTTGACGTCGTCGAAGAGCAGGCGGGGCACCACGGCGACGCTCATGCGGCCGCCCGCTGGTAGCCGAACCCCGTATACGACTCGACCGCCACCAGCTCGCCGTCCTGGTTCGTATAGACGACGTCGATCACCCAGAACCGGCCCGTCCCGAGCTTCGTCGTCTTCTCCTCGCTGACCGAACGCAGCACCTGGTGCGTGCGCAGCAGGTCGCCCATGCGCACAGGAGCGTGAAACTCGATCGTGTTGTCGGTCATCACCGCTTCAGGCAGGCCGAAGAGCTCCTTGAGGTCGAAGTGCACCTGCAGCGGCAGGGCCTGTTCGCTGCGACCGGGGGCCCAGTGGTGGGGGCGGAACCACACCGAGACCATGGTGGGCGGCGCGACCGGGCCGCCGGTGAGCGCCTCGGCCACCTCGGCGTCCCAGAAGAGCGGGTTGCCGTTCTCCACCGAGGCGCACGACGTCCAGACGTAGCCCTGTTCGACGGGGAACTCCCCCACCTCGTGGTACTGCTCCTGGCCGACGAGGTCGAGCGCCACGGTCAGGGGGTCGGCCGTCATGCGACCACCCCCGCCGCCACCCAGCGCGCCACGGTCTCGCCGTCCACGCCGGCCTCTTTCAACAGGTGCGCCGTATCGACCTGCGCCATGTCGGGCAGCGCCACCGCCCCCTCCGCCCGCGGCATGCCCGCCAGGAGGGGTGCCAGCTGTCGCAGTTCGCCCTTGTCCGGATGCGAGGCGACCCCGACGACCCGCCGGGCCGTGAACTGGGGGTCTCCCGTCACTTCCGCCACGCCGAGCACCGGCGCCACGCAGGTGTCGGCGCCGGCGAGTGCCTCCACCCACTCGTCGCGCCCCCGAGTGGCGAACGCCGCCGCCAGTGCGGCACGGACACGGGGCTGCGCCTCGTCGTCGTACTGCAGCCCGGCGAGGTCGTCACAGCCGAGCGCCCGGCACAGGTTGGCGAAGAACTTCGCCTCGATCGCACCCACCGCCAGCCACTTGCCGTCGCTCGTGCCGTACACGCCGTAGCAGGCATAGCGCCCCGACAACACGTCGTGTCCGGGCTCGATGTCGCCCCCGAGTGCCAGCTGCTCGTCGATGGCGAGCGACATCAGCCAGAGCACCCCGTCGGCCACCGACACGTCGAGATACGCGCCCCGTCCCGTCGTCGCCCGGCCGGCCAGCGCGGCGGTGATGGCCAGCGCGGCGTGCATCCCGCCCGCGGCCGCGTCGGCTACGGTCGCGCCCGGCAGCGCCGGCGCGCCGCCGTCCCCCGGCCCGCTCATCGCCGAGGTACCCGCCCACGGCCAGGTAGTCGAGGTCGTGCCCGGCCCATTGGGCGTGCGGGCCGTCCTGGCCGTAGCCGCTCGTCGAGCAATAGACGACGCCGGCGTTGCGCGCCGCCACCGCCTCGTAGCCGATGCCGAGTCGATCGACCACGCCGGGCCGGAAGCTCTCGACGACGACGTCGGCCGTCGCGGCCAGCGAGAGGAACGCCTCGCGGCCCTGCGCGTCCTTCAGGTCGAACAGCGCGCGGCGCATGCCTCGGTGTCCGCTGTAGGCGAAGAACGGTGGCTCAATAGGCGTGGCGTCCGCCGAGGGGACCGGGCCCACCTTCACGACCTGCGCGCCGTAGTCGGCCAACAGGCGCGTGCAGCGCGCCGCCGGCCCGACCGTGGAGAGGTCGAGCACGGTGACCCCGTCCAGGGGCCCTCTCGTCGCCGCGTCGTCGTGCACTTCCCGGATCCAACCTCAGAAGTTCTTGGGGAGGCCGAGCTTGCGGCGGGCGATGATGTTCTTCTGGATCTCGGAGGCGCCGCCGCCGATCGTGTCGATCACCGTGTAGCGGTAGGTCGACTCCGGAGCGGCCCGCCATCGGAGCCTCGGGCGTCTTGACCCGGAGCTGGCTGCCGGGGCCGGCGATGTCCATGGCCGCGTTGGCGAGACGCTTGGACAGCTCGGTGGCGAAGAGCTTGTACTCGGAGGCCTCGGCCGTCGGGGCCGCGCCGCCCTTGGAGGACTCGTAGACGAACTTGAGTCCCATGACGCGGGCGACCTCGAGCTGGGTGGCCAGCTGGGCCAGGCGCTGGCGGATGACGGGATCGTCCTTGAGCGGCTTGCCGTCGCGGATGGTGGTCTTGACGTACTCGACGAGCAGCTCGAAGCGCTGGTTGATCGGCGAGAACGTGAACATGGTGAAGCGCTCGAGGTCGAGCGCTTCGGAGATGTACTGAAAGCCGCGGCCGACTTCGCCGACGACGTAGTCGTCGTGGACGAAGACGTCGTTGAGGAAGACCTCGTTGGTGCGCTCGTCGCCCATCGTCCAGATCGCGTTGACCGTGATGCCGGGCTGGTCGATGGGGACGAGGAAGAGCGTGATGCCGGCGTGCTTGGAGTCGGGGTCCGTGCGCCCGCCCACCCAGTACCACTCGGCGAAGTGGGCGGACGTGGTCCAGGTCTTCTGGCCGTTGAGGATCCAGCCGTCGTCGGCCCGGGTGGCCTTCAATTGCATGGACGCGGCGTCGGAGCCGGCGTTCGGCTCGGAGTAGCCGACGGCGAACTCGACCTCGTTGCGGAGGATCTTGGGGAGGAACTCGGCCTTGAGCCGCTCGTTGCCGTGGCGGATGATCGTCTTGCCGACGATGCCGACGCCCTTGCCGATCTGGGGGCCACCCCGGCCGGCGAGCTGCTCGTTGAGCAGGTACTCGTAGACGCCCTCGCCCTCGGAGCCGCCGTACTCCTTGGGCCAGGTCATGCCCAGCCACCCCTTCTCGCCCATGGACGCCATGAACTTCCTGCGCTTCGGCGTGTCCACGATCTGGGCCATGTTCTCCCTGGTCAGGTCGAACACGTCGGGGTCGTTGTTCTCGTCCAGGAAGGTCTCGACCTCCTTGACGAACGCGAGCTGCTCCTCGGAGAACTCGAAGTCCACTCCCTGCCTCCAGACGCTGGGGTTGTGCCGTATCTGACGGGTCGTCAGATTCCGCGGATCATCATAGGACACCGCCTCGACCGGTCCCTTTTGGGCCCCTCCGGAGGACTGACTTCCCTCCGCCCTGATCACCCCCGTTGGGGGCGCCCTCCTACACTCCCCCCTCGTGGGACGGGGGGCGAAGATTGCTGTCTATATCGGCGCGGCCCTGTGCGCGCTCGGGTTGCTCCTCGTGGCCTTCGTGGCGTACCAGCTCTGGGGGACCGCCCTCTACGAGGCGCAGGCGCAGTCGAACCTGAAGATCGGAGCTGGCCCAGCAGCTCCATCACGCCCTGCCCGCCAAGCTGACCGCCTCCCAGCGCCTGGGACTGCCTGCGCTGGCCACCGAGACGGCGCCCACGCTGCCCGACCCCGCCGTCGACCAGCCGGTGGGGCTGTTGTCGATCCCCAAGATCGGCCTCCTCGACGCCATCGTCGAGGGCGTCGGCGAGGCGCAACTGGAGCAAGGGCCGGGGCACTATCCAGGCACCTCGCTGCCGGGCGAGGCGGGCAACGTGGCCATTGCGGGCCACCGCACGACCTACGCCCACCCCTTCTACAACCTCGATGCGTTGTCGCCCGGCGACAACATCTACATCCTGACCGCCCAGGGCCTCTTTCAATACACGGTGTCGGGGAGCCAGGTGGTCGCGCCGACCGACGTCGCCGTGCTGGACACCGTCCCGGGCAAGTCGACGCTGACGCTGACGACGTGTAACCCGCGCTACAGCGCCGCGCAGCGCCTCGTTGTCACGGCGAACCTCGACGCAAATGCCGCGGCACTGCCGACGACGACCACGACCACCCAGCCCAAGGTCACGCAGCTCGCCGGAGACTCATCCTCCGCCTCGCTCGGTGGTGGGAGTACGACATGGACCTCGGCCATCCTGTGGGGTCTCCTCACCGCCGCCGTCGTGCGTCGCGGTGCCTACGTCCTGTGGCGGCGTCCTCAGCCGGCGCGACCTACGAGTCCTCGTGGTCGTGGTGGCGATCCCGCTGCTCCTGCTCTCGTTGCTGGTGTGCTTCGAGCATGTCAGCCTGGCGTTGCCAGGTAGCTTCTGACGCATCTTGCGCATCAACCGATCCTCACTCGGCGCCGGAGCCAACCGACGCCGACATGGTTGCCAGCCGATCGAGTGCGGAATCCTCATCCGTCGGCAGGGGTGCCTCGTCCAGAAGGTGCCTTTCACGGCGCCGGCGGACGATGTTACGAATGGAGAGCAGCACGAGCTGAATGACAATCAGGGTAACGATGATGAGCCCCCACGGAAAAACGGACTCCGGCACGTGGAAGCCGGAGAGCTGGCCGTTCGTGGCGTAGAGGTGACCGCTGATCGTCACGCTTCCGACGGCGAGCGCTGGGAGCTGTACTGGCACCAGATACGTGCGCTGTCCTCGAGGCACAAGGTCCGAAAGCCGCTGGGACCCAATCGGCGTCTGATCCAGGCTCGCGTAGATGATCAGATGGTTTGTCGGGACATTGCCAACGTTGCGAAGAGTTATAGAGAGAGTCCGACCCGCCGCCAGACCGAACCACTGGGCCGGGTTGGTCGACCCCGTAAGGGTGGCCTGGAGAACGTCGATATGACTCTCTGCCGGCCGAGTAGGAATCACCGGAGCAACCGGAGCACCCGCAATCACAACCGGAAGCCTTTCGACGAAGTTGGACCGCGGGTTGGTAACGAACACGACGCATGGACACGGCGACGGCGGAACGACGACCGAGATCGGGCTCCGAATCTCGCCGTTCTGATCGGCCGCCATGGTCGTGCCCGCGCTCAATGCACAATCGGCGCTGCCGCTGATCGCCCGCGCTCCGCAGATTGACGCTTGCAATACCGTTCCAGGAGCCCAACCAACCCCGGTCAACGTTGCCGTTGAGCCGGGAGAGAGCGTCGTCGAACTCATAGCCAAGGTCGGGGCCGGTCTCGCTGCACCCGAGTCTGTGCTGCCAGCCAAGCCCAACCAGCAGGCCGCGCAGAGCATGCTCGCAAGAACCGCTCGCGTCCGAGCTGTTCGAAGTCCACCCGTAAGACGATGCCGTGCGCCGGCCCGTCTTTTCATGCTTCGAGCTCGGCTCGGTTCCGCCTCCGACGTCGGACCATCCACCAAACCAACACGACGAGAACGATGAGGATGAGCACCAATCCCCAGGGGATCACGACGGCGTTGTTGCTCGCCGTCGCCTGCACGCCACCGGCGTTCGCGGTCACGGTGGCACTCAAATACCCGAAGGGGACGACGTTCTTAAAGGTCCAGGCGAGGGTCACAGTCGATCCCGGCAGGAGTTGATGCAGTTGGACAACGTGGCTTTGGCCTCCTCCAAAGAGAGGCGACAAAGCGACTTTCACCTTCGGGCGCAAATTCTGGTTGCCCGTGTTTGTGATCGCATAGTTGACGGTGGCGTTAACCGCACCCCCGAACTGACTAGCGATCGATCGATCGACGCTCACGGACACGGAGCTCACCGTGAGGCCGGGATTCAGTGGCCCGGCGACGCGACCAAATACGGCGACTCCGACCGCTTGGAGTACGCCGATATGCACAGATCCGTTCTTTGCGGGGGTGCTCTGAGTTTGTTCGGCGACGATGCCACCCGCGTAGTCGCCGGGAGTGACTCCTGACGGGACGCTGTACGTGAACGGAATGAGGTCGCCGGTATGCGCTGGCAACGTGACGATCCCGATCGGGAGCTGGATCCACGCACCCATGTGGTTCTTTGGCCAGTTTCTCGGGCGGATCGAGAAAGCACCGTTTCTCGTGTTGAACGCGTCGGCAGCATAGAGGCGAAGCGTCAGCGGATTCGACGACTCGTTGGTCACCGTCACACTGTCCGAGCTGGTCTGGCCGGGACGAAGTTGCGGATTGAAGAACGGCCGGAAGTGGATCGGGTTCGTTCCGGGCGTCGTGGTCGGCGCGATGGAAAAGATGCCGTTTCCGGTCGCCCCCGCTTGCGCCACCGGCACGAGGAGACCGCTGGCGACGACGACAAGGGCGAGGAGCGGAAGGACGAAGGGGCGGCGCATGTAATTGAAGTGGGAGATGCCGAAAGACCGGCGAGACCCCCCGCCGCAATTGTGTCGGTCTATCAACCTACCCCCCAGAGCGGCGGGGAGGGTGGCGCCAACGCGCCACCCTCCCCGGTCCACTGTTGCTTCGTTGTTGCAGTTTTTTGGTTCTGTATCGCTACTTACGTGGCGATGACCAGGTACTCCACCGTTCCGTAGTACTGCCCTGCGTACACCGTTGGCGGAATCGTCAACGTGAAGTTCGTGCCCACGGTGAACGTTCCTCCACTAGTGCCCGCAGCGGCACTGCAGAGACCCAACGGGCTCGCCAGTGTCCCGGCGGTACCACCCACAACGGGGTTCGCCGTGCCGGTGTAGTCGGCGCAAGCCGGAGTGCTAAGCGCCATGTTGGCCGCCGGAATGACTCCGTTGCCAGTTCCGTTCCCAACACTCTGGTCGCAAAATGCCACGACCGTCGCGCAACCGGAATTGGTGTTGCTTGCGGTAGGCACCATGTACGCGGTGAGCGACCATCCCGAACTCGGGTCACCACGGTCGTCCGACACGTAGATCGTGTTGGCGGCATGGCTCGTCGTCTGGGTGAGGCCGTTCAGCGTGATGTCGCTCAGGTTGATGATTGGGCACGAGGTGATCGGCCAACCTGTGGGGGCCGGAGCGTTGCAGCTCAGTATCAACTGGCCGGGGTTCACGTTCTGCCCCAACACCTGGTCGACCGGTGGCGTGCCGATGTGCAACGTGATCGTGCCTGCAGTACTGGTCTCGGAGGGGGGACCGTTCGCCGTCACCGTGTACTGGAACGTCACGAGTGCCGGGGTCGATGGCGTCCCTGAGTCAGTGATCGTGAAGTTGCACACGCTGGCGTTCGACGTGACCGTGACCCGACCGCCGTACGGCTGCGAGCCGACCAATGCACAACTCGACACCGGGAATCCAACACTTCCGACCGAGTTGGGCAAGGTTACGGTGATCTGCGCACCGACTCCCATGTTGTAACTGGCCCCCGGGGCGTTCGGCGGATTCGGGTTCAGGCTCACGAACGCGGAGTTCGCAGGTGTGATCTGCACGCTGGTACCCGCTTGCGAGATAACCCCACCGCTTGCCTTGACGAGTGCCGTTGTTGAACCTGGCGGAGTCGCCGGGGTCAACGAACCGGTTTGTGCCGGGCCCGGGTGGCTCGTGGCGTCCCAGCCGGTTACGAGGCAGTTGGCACCACCGACGCCGGGCGCTCCACCGAAGGGAAGGCTCCCCACAACGGGAAGACCCGGCCGAAGGTGAACGACGTGCTCGAGATGAGCCCGATACCGGCGGTCCCACCGCGGTACCGTTCGTCGTGAACGCGCCTGAGCTGCCCGACGAGAAGCTCGAGTCAGCGAATAGCGCATTCCCCGCGAAGCCGATGAGGATCGAACTCTGCGAGTCTCCCGCTGGGATAGTGCCGCTGATTGTAGCGCTCGAAGTCCCGTTGATCGCCGAGGATCACGTTCGGAGCGGCGGGGAAGTTTGGGTCCTGTGGGCCCGAGAGTCCGGTGAACGCAGCGACGAAATCACCGGGTGCGGCAGACGAGAAGTCACCGTTGATGGTGCTGGTGCCTGAAGCCCCGCCGTTGTAGTTCGCAGTGACCTGACCACCGGAAATCGCAGCCGGTGCAAACGTGTGCTGGTAGTGGTAGGTCCCCATCGGTTGCCGTCCACCGAGCCAAGGTCTGGTCGACGCTAAAGCCGATCGTGGAGAACGGTCCGAGAGGACTTCCTCGAGACCAGCCATGATCGCACCCGGAAACGTTCTGTGCCACCGTGCCGTTCACGTCGAACGAAACGCCGTTGGCCGCGGCTGCGCTGACGGTGGTGTCGATCCCTACAGCTGTGACAAACGGTGCCACTTCACCGGCCAGTGCTCCCGTAGTGCAGTCCGATTCGTAGGTAATGGGGAGCCGGGATTCGGTGTTGCACCTGCAGGCACTGCGCCTGTAAGTCCGATCACAGCACACATTCCTGCGCTTAATGCGAGAGCCGCTCCTGACGAAGCAACTCTCTTCAATCGTGTGAGTCTCAAAACATTTTCTCCTTGGACAGGTGAACCCTGGCCTCTCCCGGCTCAGAGATCAACGAATGTCATTCTCGGAGAAGTGCAGAGCCAGCGCGTCACACGTCTAGATCGAAATGACGTGCAAAAGGATCCCGCAAACCCACACAACGCAAATGTCCCCCGAACTTCTCCGCATGAGTACCTCAATGCGAAGAGCTCCCTCAACCCCCTTTCCCCGACGGGCTGTCCCGTTCGGGCCTCCTTCAGCCCCTCTGACGTTCCATCGGGACTCCCCTGTGGCTACTCCGAAGAGTGCGGCAGGATCATTCGATCCCGTGCTCCGTTTGTCAAACGAGAAATCGAGAATTTAAGACTTTGAATCGAAACGGGCCTTATGCACTTTGTCGGCTTCGGGCTGGCCTTATTCGAACGGAGTCGCCACGTGACTGTGCTGCGGTTTTGTTCAGCGAAGCTCAACTCGCGGTCACCGGACGCACCCGATTTTTTCGACCGAAGCAACTGTGCCAACGCTGGGTTCAACTCACCCGTTTCGCGGAACAGGGAGACCGACGCGGAGTAGTGCGAGGCCCAATGGCTCAACAACGCTCGCTGTATCGGACACATCGGTGCTTGACGAAAAGCACCATCGCCTCTTAGGGTGCGGCCGATCGATCGGGGGATGTCAAATTTTCTGGAGGAGTCGTGTCGGCGCATCAGCGGGAACGGGGACAAAGGGGGAACATGGCAACGTTATCCGACGGATCCGCCCGTGGATTGTCCGCGACAGCTGCGCTGTTGATTGCATCGGGTTCCGGGGTGCTGGCACTGGCCGCAGAGGCAGGCGCCACAGGCACCCTCGTGGTCACGCCGTCGACCAACCTGGCCGGCGGACAAAGCGTCACGGTATCGGGGTCGGGTTTGGCCGACAGCTCGACCGGATCCGTCCTCGAGTGCAATAACGCCAGCGGTCAACCGAGGTCGACTTGCCGTCTCCCATCAGCAAGACGGTTCCAGTCAGCTGCAGCGGGATCTCGATCGCCAAGCTCGCATCGACGACTGCCAGCGGGACGCTTTCCACGACGTTCACCATTGTCTCTCCCACACCTGGCCCACCGTGCGACGGCTCGAACCTGGTCGGTGTCCGAGCACCGACAGCGCTGGGCACACTCCGGCCAGCGACGCCGCCAACTACCCCTGTCCGCCGACAGCAGCCCAGTTAGCCGCTAGCGATTCGTGCTACCTGACCTATGGGGACCAGGGGGGCGACCAGGTATCCCAAAACATCTGTTTCTCGGGCGGCAGCGGCAACACTGGCACCACGGGGGACACCGGCAACACCGGCACGACGACAACGACAACGACAACGACAACCACAACGACGACCACGACCAAGCCCACGACCACGACGACGACGACGATTCCGTGCACCGCGAAGTCCACGACGTCGAGCGGAAGCCCGAGCCTCACCGCCAACCCAGGCACGTGCCTGAACGGTGGCACGAAGGTCACCATTACGGGATCGGGATTCGACACCGTACTTGCGGCGCCATCCTCGAGTGCAACAACGCCAGCGGAGAGCCCACCGTCCACTTGCCCGCTCCCATCAGCCAGACGGTTCCCGTCAGTTGCAGCGGACTGAGCGGCCGGTCTCATCACAACGGCTGCGGACGGAACGCTTTCCGGGTCGTTCACCGTCGTCTCTCCCACAACTGGTCCTCCGTGCGGGGGATCCAACCTCGTCGCTTGTCCCGCACCGACAGCGCCGGGAAAGCTCCGTCCACCGACGCGGCGAACGATCCTGCCCGCCACGCCGGCACAGGCAGCGGCAGGCGCTTGATGCACACTCGCTTTCGGTGACGCTGGAGGCAAGAAGGCGCCGTGCTGATTTCGTTCGTCCCCCGCCCACCCCGAGCTCGGGTTCTCGTCGGGGGTGCAGCGCCGGCGGAGCGCCAAGCCACTTCCTCCGCACCGACGAGTGGGGCAAGTCCCCGTCTACCGCCCCAAGCTCGCTGGCATTTACAGGACCGGGTCGCGGAGTTTGGGAGCTGCTCATCGGTGGCCTGGTGCTCATCAATCTTGGTTTCTTGGTATTGACGATCTATTACCGGCCACGCCAGCTCTTGGCGATCGTGGGACGGCGGGTCCACCGAATCTTCGGCGGTCGTACCTGATCGTCGGTACGGCCTGGAGTTCACGCCGGAGCCGGGCAATCTGAGAACGCCTCATCCCGCGTCGTGCTAGTCCGGTCTTGCGACAGATGACCGCACGAAGTCTGTAGAAAGTCACTGCTGGCGATTGGGTGCGTTGGGCTCGGTAGTCAGTCGGCGTTAGCTTGAGGTCGCACGGTGAAAACTCGGACTGGGGCGGGAATGTCACGCAGTTCGAGCGGCTCGAGCTCGTGGACGACCCAGCGGTCGGGCGATAGTTCTCTTGCCGTGGGCTCGGTGACGACGAGCTCGTTGGGACCGCCGGTCTTGACGATGCGAGAGAGCAGGTTGACCAGGGGTCCGAAGTAGTCGCCCTCTCTGGGGGTGGCGATGCCCGTGCCCACGACGCCACGGGCGGACGGCAGGACTGGGTCGTCTTCGGCGGCTTGGCAGACTGCGGTCCCGATGCGACACGCCGCCTCCGCGGTCGGTGCGTAGAAGAAGACCTCGTCGCCGATCATCTTGATCGACGCGCCCGCCGGCGAGGACGGCGTTGGACCACGCAGCCGACTCGAAGCGCGTCAGCGCAAGGCTCTGCTCGCGCAGGCTGAGGGTCTGAGCCCATGCGGTCGAGCCGACAAGGTCGACGAAGCCGAGCGACGACCATCTCGGTGGGGCCGTCGGAACCCTCGATGTCGTTGCCGTCGGTCGAGGGACGCGGCCCAACCCCGCACGGACTGAGCCCGTCGTTGGGCGCGCTCGAACTGGTCCATCACGGCCTGGGCCATGACGTCGGGAACGGCGAGGAACGCCCTCGTGGCGGCCTCGGAGAGCTTGGCTCGTGCGAGCTCGTCGGGTCCCTCGCTGACGGAGCCGGGACCGAACTCCGCCCAGAAGAGCGCGACCGCGGCCTCGGCGATGTTCATGGCGGACGCGCCGAGCACTCGGGTGAACGCGAGGATGGCGTCGTCGCCCATCAGCTCCGACCCCGCCTCGAACGCCTGCATCAGGCCGACGAGGTCGAGCGACACCTCGGTATCGGCCGTCACGGGAATGCCCGCCGCCAAGAGGGCCCGCTGGACGCGGGGCAGCGAGACGCCACTGCGCTCGGCGATGACGCTCGACCGGGCACCATGGTCGTGCTGCCCTGCGTGACGAGGTCACCCGCGAGGCCCGGGAGCGAGCCCGCCTCGTGCGCGGCCACCATCTGTTCGATGGTCGCGCCGCGCTCGGTCAGGTACTCGAGCAGCGCCTTGCGTTCCGCGGCGTTCGGGTCATCCGGGTCGTAGAGGCCCGCCCGCTCCCACGGACCCGTGTCGGGATCCGCGTCCACGCCCGTCAGTCGGCCCAGTTCAGCGTCGCCGAGAGCTGCGCCCGGGCCATTCCCTTCAGCCGCGTCTCCCGATGCCCGTCGAACACGAACTCGCCCGAGCCCTGGACGAGTTGCTCGGAGAGCGAGGAGACGAGGATCTCGCTGGGCCCGGCGGCGTCGGCCAACCGGCTGGCCACGATCACCGTGTAGCCGAGGTAGTCGTCGCCTTCGTCCAAGGCGTCGCCGGTGTTGATGCCGATGTGCACGGCGATCTTCTCGACGCCTTCGGGAGGGACGAAGGTCCGAAAGGCGCGCTGGATGTCGATGGCGCAACGTAATGCCCGGGCGACGCCACTGAAGGCGATCATGAAGCCGTCGCCCTGCACCTTGATCTCTCGCCCGCCGTGGCGGTCCACCTCACCGCGCACGATGCGATGGTGCTCTTGGAGGATTCGACGCGACGCCTGGTCGCCGAGGCGCTCGGTCATGCCGGCGTAGTCGACCATGTCGCAGAACAGGATCGTCACGGTGCCGTCGCTCGGTCGCTGGGTCGCGGCGGTGTCGGCGGTGTCGGTCGGCGGGTGACGAGCGATGTGCGGTGCGCTCTTCGTACCGGGCGCCGTCTCGCTGTGCCCTGAACTGAGCTTTCAGCTCTCGACGGACGTCCCGTCCGATTTCGGACCAGTCGTTGCTCTCGAGTGCGGCGGCGACGGACGTGAGAGCAGCCGCAGCCGGCGAGGAGCCGCTGGAACGGGCGACCTGCTTGGCCGAGCGGTTCGGCCGGCTCTTGACCTCGATGCCGCCCATGACGGCGAAGCCGCGGACGACGATGCGTGGCGAGCCCGGGACGATCGGCACGTCGCGCAGCCGCAGGCTGCGGCCACCCATGAACGAGAAGCCGCGGAGATCGACGTCGAAGCCCTCCGGCACGATGATGTTGATGCCGCCCCAGAAGGAGAAGGCGGTGATCTCGACCTCGGGACCCTCGATCTCCGCCCGTCGCAGGTCCATGTCGCAGCCGCCCATGATGGCGACGGCATTGGTCTTGCCGCTGATGCGCCAACGGCCGCGGGTCGAGTGCCCGCTCATGACGGCGATGTGCCAACGGCTGGTCTTGCGTGGCGTGAGCGACGCTGTAGTCGGAGAGGCGGGAGTGGCGCTGGTCGCAGGCAGGTCGGCCATGACGGCATCGAGCTCGCCGCGGGTCTTGGCCTCGAGGGCGGCGCCCATGCGCTCGGAGAATTCGTCGAGCGTCAGGCGGCCCTCGACGACGTGCTCGCGCAGCAGGGTGACGGTGCGATCGCGGTCCGCGTCCGCCACGCGCTCGGTGAGGCCGCCGCCGGCAGCGGAGGCGGGCAGGTGCGGGATCTCGGGAACGGGACGTTCCGCCATCGCCGACAGTCTGCCCCGTTCGCCCGGCCAGGTCGCATCTGACGACCCGTCAGATCGCCCTTGGAGCAGCCGTTAGGCTCATCCGCCGTGCGAGGGATCATCAGCGCAGCGGGTTACGTGCCGTACCGGCGCCTCTCCAGGGGCGACATCGCCACCTTCATGGGCAGCGGCGGCGGGAAGGGCGCCCGGGCCGTCGCCTCACATGATGAGGACACGACGACGCTCGGCGTCGAGGCGGCGCGGCTGGCGCTGCGGGGCGCCGCAGGGCGCACCCCGGACGCCGTGTGGTTCTCCACGTCCCTACCGGCGTACCTGGACAAGACCAATGCCACCGCGCTGGCGGCCGCGCTGCGGCTGCCCGGTGACGTCGCCGCCTTCGACTTCGGTGGCGCGCTCCGCTCGGGCGTGGGCGCGCTGGTGACCGCGTTGGGCGGCGGCGGCACGACGCTCGTCGTGGCCTCCGACACGCGGGACGGACTGCCGACGAGCGGCGACGAGGCGGCCGGTGGCGACGCCGGTGCCGCGGTGGTCGTGGGCGAGGACCCGGGCGTGGTCGCCGAGTTCGTGGCGGCCGCGGCGGCCACCGACGAGTTCACCGACCGCTGGCGCGCCCCGGGTGACCGCACGTCGAAGCTGTGGGAAGAGCGCTTCGGCGAGCAGCGCTACCTCGCGCTGGGGCAGGAGGCGTTGGGCCGGGCGATGAAGGCCGCCGGCGTGGAGTCCGGCGACATCGGGCGGTTGGCCATCACAGGAATGCACGGCCGCGCCGTGTCGGGCCTGGCGAAGAAGCTCGCACTTGGCGACGGGGTGGTGGCGGACGACCTGGCGTCGAGCGTGGGACAGAGCGGGACGGCGCATCCGTTGTTGGTGTTGGCGTCGACGTTGGAAGCGCTGGCGGCGGAGGGCGCGGCGGCGGGGACCGTGGTGGTGCTGGTGCATCTCGCCGACGGGGCCGACGCCGTGGTGCTGCGGACGACCGAGGCGCTCGGGGCGTGGCGGCCGGCGCGGGCGGTGGCGGACCAGGTGGCCGCCGGGGCGCCGATCACCTACGCCAAGTTCCTGTCGTGGCGGGGGCAGCTGCAGCCGGAGCCGCCACGGCGTCCGGAGCCGGCTCGGGTCTCGAGCACGGCGGCGCACCGGAACGAGGACTGGAAGTTCGGGTTCGTCGGTTCGAAGGACCGGAGCTCGGGGGCGATGCACATGCCCCCATCGAGGGTGTCGATGTCGGGCGGCGCGGTCGACGACATGGAGCCGGTGCCGATGTCCGATGCCGTGGGGACGGTCGTCACCTGCACGGTCGACCGGCTGGCCTACTCGCCGAGCCCGCCGATCGTGTTCGCCATCGTCGACTTCGACGGCGGCGGCCGCTTCCCGGTCGAGTTGACCGATACGGATGCCGACGAGGTTGCGGCGGGGAGCCGGGTCGAGATGACGTTCCGGCGGTTGTTCAGCGCCGACGGCATCCACGACTACTTCTGGAAGGCGCGGCTTGTGCGCGACCAGTCGGGACGGGAGGCAGCTGATGGGATCGCACGGGATCCGGGACAAGGTGGCGATCGTCGGGATGGGCTGCACCAAGTTCGCCGAGCTGTGGGACAAGGGGCTCGACGACCTGATCGTCGACGCCTCGACGGACGCCTTCGCCTCGGCCGGCGTGCAGCAAGGACGACGTGGACGCGTACTGGTTCGGGACGGCCCAGAGCGGCATGAGCGGGATCACGCTGGCCCGGCCGCTGCAGCTGAAGAACAAACCGGTGACGCGGGTGGAGAACTACTGCACCACCGGGTCGGAGGCGTTGCGGGGGGCGGTCTACGCGGTGGCGTCGGGTGCCTACGACGTGGCCATGGCGGTCGGCGCCGAGAAGGTGAAGGACAGCGGGTACCAGGGGCTGAACGCGATGAACCCGCCCGGTGACGGCACGGCGCGGACGCTGACGGCGGCGGCGATGTTCTCCATGGTGGCCCCCGCCTACGGGCAGAAGTACGGCGTCGACGACGAGACGATGGGCGACGTCCTGGCGTCGATCGCGGTGAAGAACCACCACAACGGGGCTCGCAACCCCCGTGCGCAGTTCCGCCGGGAGATCACCAAGGAGATGGCGCTGTCCTCGCCGCGGTTGGCCGGTGGCCTGGGCGTCTACGACTGCTCCGGGGTGGCGGACGGGGCGGCGGCGGCGATCGTGGTGCGGGCGGAGGACGCGCACAGATATACGGACAAGCCGCTCTATATAAAAGGACTGTCGTTCGCCGCCGGGAGCGGGTCGGGACTGATCGACCCCGACTACGACTACACCCACTTCCCCGAGTGCGAGGCGGCGGCGGCCGACGCCTATGCGCAGGCGGGGATCACCGACCCGCGCCGCCAGCTGGCCATGGCGGAGGTGCACGACTGCTTCACGCCGACGGAGCTGGTCCTGATGGAGGACCTCGGGTTCGCCCCCCGGGGGACGGCGTGGAAAGAGGTGCTGGCGGGGACGTTCGCCCTCGACGGCGAGCTGCCCGTGAACCCCGACGGCGGCCTGAAGAGCTTCGGCCACCCGGTCGGGGCGTCGGGGCTGCGCATGTTCTTCGAGTGCTGGCTCCAGTTGCGGCGCGAGGCGCCCGAGGAGCGACAGATCGCGACCGTCGACCGGGGGCTGGCGATGACGCACAATCTGGGCGGGTATCCAGGCGAGATGGTGTCCTTCGTCTCGGTCGTGGGGACCGAGCTCGACTGACCCGCCGACTCGGGAGTCGGGGCGTCAGTCGATCAGTGACGCGAGCGGGGTGAACTCCAGGCCGTGCGCGTCGGCCACTGGCTTGTAGACGACCTGGCCGCTCGGCGACGTTGACGCCCTCGGCCAGGGCGACGTTGGACCGAACGGCGTGCTGCCAGCCCTGTTCGGCGATGCTCATGGTGTACGGCAACGTGGCGTTGGCCAGGGCGTGGGTCGAGGTGTGCGGCACGGCGCCGGGCATGTTGGACACGCAATAGAAGATGGACCCCTCGACTTCGTAGACGGGGTTGGAGTGGGTCGTGGGGTGCGTCGACTCGAAGCAGCCACCCTGGTCGACCGAGATGTCGACCAGGACCGAGCCGGGCCGCATCTGCGCGACCGAGCGCGTCGGAGACGAGGTGCGGCGCCCGGGCGCCGACGACAAGGACGGCGCCGATGACGATGTCGGCCTCGACGCAGATCTCCTCGATCGCGTGCTGCGACGAGGCGATCGTCTCGAGCTCGCCCCGGAAGTGGTGGTCGACCTCGCGCAGCTTGTCGAGGTTGCGGTCGAGGATGAACACCTCCGAATGCATGCCGACGGCGATGGTGGCGGCGGCGAAGCCGGCGACCCCGGCCCCGAGAATGACGACCCGGGCGCAGCGGACGCCCGGCACGCCGCGAGACGAGCACGCCCCGGCCTCCACCCGGCCGCATGAGGTGGTGGGCACCCATGAGCGGGGCCATCCGGCCGGCGACCTCGCTCATCGGTGCGAGCAGCGGGAGCGAATTGTCCGGCAGACGGACGGTCTCGTACGCGATGGCGACGTTGCCGGCCGCCAGCAGCGCGTCGGTGCACTCGCGGGACGCCGCCAGGTGCAGGTAGGTGAAGAGTGTCTGGCGGGGGCGCAGGCCAAGGCGGTGGTACTCCTCGGGCAGCGGCTCTTTGACCTTGCAGACCAGGTCGGCGGCGGACCACAACTCGTCCGCGTCCTCCACGATCGTGGCGCCCGTGCGGACGAACTCGGTGTCCGACATGGACGAGCCGTCGCCGGCGCCCTTTTGGACGAGGACCGTGTGACCCGCCGAGGTGAGCTCGCGTACCCCGGCCGGGGTAACGGCCACCCGGTACTCGTCCTCCTTCACTTCCGTGGGGACGCCGACGATCATGACTACTCCTCGATGTTGCTCATCACGTGCTTCACACGTGTGTAGTCCTCGAACCCGTACATCGACAGGTCCTTTCCGTAGCCGGAGCGCTTGAAGCCGCCGTGGGGCATCTCGGCCACGAGGGGGATGTGGGTGTTGATCCAGACGCAACCGAAGTCGAGGTCCCGCGCCATGCGCATCGCCCGTCCGTGGTCGCGCGTCCACACCGAAGAGGCCAGTCCGTAGTCGACGCCGTTGGCCCACCCGAGCGCCTCGGCCTCGTCGCTGAACTCCTGCACCGTGATCACCGGGCCGAACACCTCGGACTGGATCATCTCGTCGTCCTGGCGGAGACCGGCGACGACCGTCGGTGCGAAGCAGTAGCCGCGCTCGCCGACCGGGGCGCCGCCGGCCACCACCGACGGCGTGGGCCGGGACGCGGTCGAGGAAGCCCCGGACCCGCTCGAGCTGATTGGCGCTGTTCAGGGGGCCGTAGTCGGCCTCGGCGTTGTCGGTCCCGCCGACCGTCGTGCCCTCCGCCTGCTCGACCAGTGCAGCCAGCAGGTCGCCATGGACCCGGGGCCCCGCCAGCACCCTCGTCGCCGCGGTGCAGTCCTGTCCGGCGTTGAAGTACCCGGCGCCGGCGATGCCCTCGGCCGCGGCCGCCGGATCGGCGTCGTCGAAGACGATGACCGGAGCCTTGCCACCGAGCTCGAGATGCACCCGTTTGAGCGTCGGGGCGGCGGCGGCCGCGACCTCCATGCCGGCCCGGACCGACCCGGTGACCGACACCATCGCCGGCGTCTCGTGCACGACGAGGGCGCGGCCGGTGTCCCGGTCACCGCAGACGACGTTGAAGACCCCGGGTGGGAGGTGCTCGGCCATGATCTCCGCCATCAGCAACGCCGTGACGGGCGTCGTGTCCGACGGCTTGAGCACCATGGTGTTGCCCGCGGCGAGTGCCGGCGCGAACTTCCAGACCGCCATCATCATCGGGTAGTTCCACGGCGTGACCGCGCCGCAGACGCCGATGGGCTCGCGGCGGACGAACGACGTGTGCCCGGCCATGTACTCCGCCGCGGCCAGGCCTTCGAGGTGCCGGGCGGCGCCGGCGAAGAAGCGGATCTGGTCGACCATGGGCGGGATCTCCTCGTCCATGGTCAGCTGGAACGGCTTTCCGGTGTTCTCGCACTCCGCCCGGACGAGGTCCTCGGCCCGCGCCTCGAGCGCGTCGGCGATGCGAATCAGCGCCAGGCTGCGCTCCGACGGTGTCGTCCGCCGCCAGCTCGAAAAGGCCTCGGCGGCCGTCGGCCAGGGCACGGTCGACGTCGGCCGGACCCGAGACCGGGGCCTCGGCGAAGGCCTCCCCGGTCGAGGGGTCGACCAGCGGGGCCAGCGGACCGTCCTCGGCCTCGCGGTAGGCGCCCCCGACGAAATTCTGCAACCTCCGCATGCCGCTCCCTTCCTACGTAGGCCTCGTCTACAGGATCACAGAAGTGATCGCACCCAACAAGCGTTTTCGCAATATTGGGGCTTCAACATGACGAATTCTGCTTGACTGGGGGGCAAGAGCTGACACAATTCTGCATGGCGGGGGATTCGGCGCCACAGGAGACCGAAGCGAGGTGTGACATGCCCGAGACCAACGGGCAGCGCGAAGCGGACGCCGCGAGCGACGCGGGGTTCTCGGCCGGCACGCTGCTGGACGGGCCCAACCGGGCGATCATCGAGGCCCTCCAGCGGGACGGGCGCCAGCCCTACGGGGCCATCGCCGAGGCGGTCGGGCTGTCGGAGGCCGCCGTGCGGCGCCGGGTCCAGCGGCTCCGGGAGTCGGGGATCATGCAGATCGTCGCGGTGACGGACCCGCTCCAGCTCGGCTTCACCCGCCAGGCGATGATCGGCATCTCGGTCGAGGGCGACGTGCGCCGCGTGGCCGACAAGCTGACCGCCCTGCCCGAAGTGGACTACGTCGTGATGTGCGCCGGTTCGTTCGACATCCTCATCGAGATCGTCTGTGAAGACGACGAAGGGCTCCTGCACGCGCTGAACGACTCGGTGCGGTCGCATCCCCGGGGTGCGCTCGACGGAGACCTTCTTGTACCTGAAGCTCGCCAAGCAGACCTATACCTGGGGCACACGATGAGTCGCCCCGCCGCACCAGCCGGAAGGACGATGACCATGTCGAACACCCCCAGCCCAGGGGAGCGATCGAGCTGGGGAGCCAGCGGATCCGGTTCGGCCCACCAGCCCGCTCCAGGCGAGCGGCGCGAGGCCAACACCGAGACGCCGGAACTGAGCGCCCAGGCGGCACGCCACCTCTGGATGCACTTCAGCCGCATGGGCTCCTACACCGACCACGAGGTACCGGTCATCGTGCGCGGCGAGGGCGCCTGGGTCTGGGACCAGCACGGGAAGAAGTACCTCGACGGCCTGGCCGGGCTCTTCACCTCGCAGCTCGGGCACGGCCGCACCGAACTGGCCGAGGCCGGTGCGAAGCAGGCCGAGACGCTCGCCTACTTCCCGCTGTGGACGTACGCCCACCCGCGGGCCGTGGAGCTGGCCGAGCGGGTGGCCGCGCTGACGCCGGGCGATCTCAACCGCGTCTTCTTCACGTCCGGCGGCTCCGAGGCGGTCGAGTCGGCCTGGAAGCTGGCCCGCCAGTACTTCCAGATGATCGGGCAGCCGCAGCGCACCAAGGTGATCAGCCGGTACATCGCGTACCACGGGACCTCCATGGGCGCGCTGTCGATCACCGGCATCCCCGCGCTGCGCACGCCCTTCGAGCCGCTGGTGCCGGGCGCGATCAAGGTGCCGAACACGAACTTCTACCGGGCCGAGGTCTTCGCCGACGACGAGGTGGCCTTCGGGCGCTGGGCGGCCGACGAGATCGAGCGGGCGATCCAGCGCGAGGGCTCGGACACCGTGGCCGCTGTGTACCTCGAGCCGGTGCAGAACGCGGGCGGGTGCTTCCCTCCGCCGGCCGGCTACTTCGAACGGGTGCGCGAGATCTGCGACCGCCACGGCGTGCTGCTCGTGTCCGACGAGGTCATCTGCGCCTTCGGGCGCCTGGGCCACTGGTTCGGCTCCCTGCGCTACGGCTACCAGCCCGACATCATCACGGTGGCGAAGGGGCTGACCTCGGGCTACGCACCGCTCGGCGCCATGATCGCCACGGACCGCCTGATGGAGCCCTTCCTCGCACCGGGCGCGTCGTTCCTCCACGGCTTCACGTTCGCCGGACACCCGGTGAGCTGCGCCGTGGCACTGGCCAACCTCGACGTCTTCGAGGGCGAGCGCATCCTCCAGCACGTGCAGTCCACCGAGGACACGTTCCGGACGGCGCTCGAGAGCCTCTACGACCTGCCGATCGTCGGCGACGTGCGCGGCGCGGGCTTCTTCTACGGGATCGAGCTCGTGAAGGACAAGGAGACCCGGCTCTCCTTCGACGACGAGGAGTCGGAACGGCTGCTCCTGCGCGGCTTCCTCTCCGGCGCGCTCTTCGAGGCAGGCTTGATCTGCCGGGCCGACGACCGCGGTGACCCCGTCGTCCAGCTCTCGCCCCCGCTGATCTGCGGCCCCGAGGAGATCGACTTCATGGCACCGAACGCTGCGCGAGGTACTCACCGAGGCGTGGCGCCGGATGTAACGCCGGGGCAGCGCCGCTCGGGTTACCAACGGCTCTCCCTCTGGTGGGAAGCCGTCCGGTCCCGCTGCCGCCGCGCCCCGCCCTCACCGAGGACCTGCCAGGTCGACGTCTGCATCGTCGGGGCCGGCTTCACCGGTCTCTGGACCGCCCATTCGCTCGCGCCAGGCCGACCCGACGCTCCGCATCGCCGTGGTCGAGCGCGAGGTGGCGGGCTTCGGCGCGTCCGGACGCAACGGCGGCTGGTGTTCGGCCCTGTTCGCCACGTCCGACGCCGCGCCTTGGCCCGGCGGCACGGGCATCGACGCGATGCGGGCCATGCGGCGCGCCATGCAGGAGACCGTCGACGTCGTCGGCGACAGCTGCGGTCGCCGAGGGCATCGACTGCCACTTCGCCAAGGGCGGCACGGTCGACCTCGTGCGCAGCGAGGCGCAGCGGCGTGCGGGCGCTGGCGGAGATCGACGAGGCCCGGGCGCTCGGGTTCGGCGAGGACGACGTCGCGTCTGGCTCGGGCCCGACGAGACCGCGAGCGTCGATCGGCGCGGCGGGGGCGCATCGGCGCGACCTTCACCCCGCACTGCGCGGCGATCCAGCCGGCTCTCCTCGCCCGCGGCCTGGCCGACGCGGTCGAGCGGCGCGGCGTCCGCGTCTACGAGCACACCGAGGTCCTCGACATCCGGCCGCGGTGCACCGGGCGCGGCCCGACCGTCGTCACCCGGGGCGGCGTCGTCCGACGCCGACGTGGTGGTGCGGGCGACGGAGGCCTGGACGCCGACGCTTGCCGGGCTCCCACCGCGACATCGTGCCGGTGTACTCCCTCATGGTGGCGACCGAGCCGCTCGGGCCGGGACTTCTGGGCGGCGGCCGGACTCGGCGAGCCGGGCCACCTTCGCCGACCACCGGCACATGATCATTTACGGGCAGCGCACCGCCGACGGCCGCATCGCCTTCGGCGGCCGGGGTGCGCCGTACCACTACGGGTCCGTCGGTGCGGCCCGCCTTCGACGCCGAGCCGGCCGTGCACGCGCTGCTGCGCCAGACCCTGGTCGAGCTGTTCCCCGCGCTCGCCGAGCGCGCGCTTCACGCACGCCTGGGGCGGGCCGCTCGGGCATCCCGCGCGACTGGCACTCCTCGGTCGGCTTCGACCGCGACTCGGGCCTGGCCTGGGCCGGCGGCTACGTCGGCGACGGCGTGGCGACCACCAACCTGGCCGGGCGCACGCTGGCCGACCTCATCACCGGCGCCGACACCGAGCTGACCGGCGCTGCCCTGGGTGGGCCATCGCTCGCCGCGGTGGGAGCCCGAGCCCCTGCGCTGGCTCGGCGTCAACGCCGGCCTGTGGACCATGAAGCCTGGCCGACCGGACCGAGTCCCGCCGCGGGCGGCCCAGCCGGCTGGCCGGCGTGATGGGACGCCTCCTCGGGCAGTGATCGGTGCCACAATCTCGGCCGTGCACGAGACTCCGGTCGAGGCGATCACCAAGCTGATCTACACCTACGCCGAGCGGATTGACGCCGGCGACTTCGCCGGGGTGGCCGAGCTGTTCGCCGCACGCCACACTGACCTTCGAGGGGTTCGGCGACGCGGTCGCCGGCCGCGAGGCCATCGAGGGCCTCTACACCCGCACCACCCGGCGCTACGAGGACGGGACCCCGCGCACCAAGCACGTGATGACGAACGTGATGGTCGACGTGGCCGACGACGGCCCGACGGCGACCAGCCGCTCGTACTTCACCGTGCTCCAGGCCGTGCCGGGCGCGCTCGCCCTGCAGCCGGTCATCGCGGGGCGCTACCGTCATGCCTACGAGCGGACCGACGAGCCTTGGCGGGTGACGGCGATGCACATCATCGATCGACCTGGTGGGCGACCTCGGGCACCACATGCTCTTCGACCTGGCGCCATGAAGCTGTCCCTCGCCTACGGCTGGGACTGCAGCCCCGAGGAGTTCTGGGCCCTCTACTTCGACCCCGACTTCACCCTCCGGCTGCACCTCGAGGGCCTGGGCTCCACCTCGGCCGAGGTGGTGTCGCAGGAGGGCGACCTCACCAGCGGGCTGGTGCGGACGCTCCGCTACGGGCAGCGGCCCACCATGCCCGGCCCGGTGCGCAAGATCTTCGGCGAGGAGGTCGTCACCACCGAGGTGAGCACCTACGACCCGGCCACGTCGACGTCGACGTTCACCATGACGCCGGGCACCATGGCGGACAAGACGCAGATCGAAGGCCCATCGCGCTGGCCCTCGACGACGGCGACCGTCGTCAAAGACCTTCTCGCTCGACGCGCGGGTCAAGATCTTCGGCGCCGGCCCGATCGTCGAGCGCTTCATTGAGCACCAGGCCCGCGACATGCAGGACAAGGCCGTGGAGTTCATGCGCGCCCGAGCTCGAGGGCGACGGGCTGCGCGAGCCCGCTCTCGACCAGCGCGCCAGATCTCCGGTCGAGGTCGAGGTGCGCCTCGCACGCGTCGGCGATCCGGTCGATCTGGCGCCTCCCGCGCCGCGGCGTAGTAGAGTCCCGAGGGCTGCCAGGCCCGGCCCCGGCGCGCGCGCCACCGTGGTGAGGAACCAGGAACGAACGTCGTCGTCCTCGAAGAGGCCGTGCAGCGTGGTGCCGAGCACGGCCCCGGAACCGGCGCTCGCGCTGATTGTGCTCGCGTCCGTGCCCGGTCGGCAGCCGAACCAGGGGAGAAGCGACGGCCCCGGATGCATGCGGCCGTGGCGGATCTCGTAGCCGTGGACGTCCGTGGCTCGGGCGTCGCGACCGGTGGCGGTGGTGAGGCGGGTCAGCTTCTCGGGCTCCGAAGACCGTGCGGACGGGCAGCCAGCCCAGCCCGGCGCACGGCGCTCGGAGCGACTCGACGCCGTGCGGGGTCGTCGATGCGCTCCCCCATCATCTGGAAGCCGCCGCAGATGCCGAGGATCACCGGCGGCGACGCGGACGACGTGCGGAGGGCGTCGATGGCGGCGGCGAGGCCACTGGCGCGGAGCCAGCTGCAGGTCGGCGACGGTGGCCCGGGTCCCGGGCAGCACGACCAGATCGGGATCGCCCAAGCGCGTCGGGAGCGCGACCCAACGCAGGCGCACGCCCGGTTCGGCCGCCAGCGGGTCGAGGTCGGTGAAGTTGGCCAGGCGGGGGAGGCGGATGGCCGCCACGTCGAGGCCTCCGGCGGTGCCGCGGGCGGCGCCCCGAGGTCGGCGACGGCCGAGGGCCAGCGAGTCCTCGGCGTCCAGCGCGAGCTGGCCGAGGTGGGGCAGCACGCCGAAGGTCGGGACGCCGCAGCGGTCCTCGAGCTCGGCGGTGGCCCGCCCGAGGAGCGAGCGGTCGCCGCGGAAACGGTTGATGACGAAGCCGCGCGACGGCGCGGAGAGCTCGTCGGGCAGGAGCGCCACCGTGCCGTAGAGGTGGGCAAAGACGCCGCCGCGCTCGATGTCGCCGACGAGGATGGCCCGCATGCCGGCCCGGCGCGCCAGGCCCGAGGTTGACGAGGTCGTGGTCGAGCAGGTTGATCTCGGCCGGACTGCCGGCGCCCTCGCACACCACGACGTCGTAGCGGAGCGCGGAGGTCGGCGAGCGCGGCGTCGACGACGGCGACGAGCTCGCGCTTGGCCTCGCCTGGTAGGTGCCGGCGTCCTGGACGTCGGTCGGGCGGCCCATGACGACGACCTGCGAGGCGCGCTCGCCCGTGGGCTTGAGCAGCACGGGGTTCATGGCGACCTCGGGCTCGGCGCGGGCCGCGATGGCCTGGAGCCACTGGGCCCGGCCGATCTCGCCCCCGTCGGCCGTCACCATGGCGTTCAACGACATGTTCTGGCCCTTGAACGGGGCGACCCTGCACGCCGCTGCGGGCCAGGACCCGGCAGAGCCCGGTCACGACGGTGGACTTGCCCGCGTCCGACGACGTCCCGCACACCATGAGCGCGCCCTGGCACGGCTGCGTCCATGCAGGGCTGCGGGCACGGTCCGTGTTCTACACGCCGGTGAGCGACGTGCCACGGCGAGCGTTCACCGGGATGCGCTTGACCGCGGGCCGCGCAGCCCAAATGCGTGGGCCGTCGGCGCAGCACCCCATCCCTCGGTCGCCGTGGTCAGGGCCGTCCATGATGCTCCGACGAGGCGCGACAAGGGAGGTAGCGACAGTGACCATCACCGAGGACTTCACCGAAGACCTGGCGGTCATTCACGACCCCGCATCCGAAGAGGCGTTCCACGTCGAGCAGCACGGGATCGACTTCATCCCCGAGAGCGAGCGCTGGGCCACGCCGAAGGACATGTTCGGCATGTGGGCCGGGGCGAGCGTCCAGATCGAGTACTTCATCTACGGCGCCATCCTGATGACGTTCGGGCTCACCTTCGCCCAGGTCGTCATCATCATCGTGCTGGGCAACCTGTCCTTCTTCCTGCTCGGGCTGTGCTCGCTGCAGGGTCCGAACGCCGGCACGACGGTCTTCGCCATCAACCGGGCGCCCTTCGGCCCGAACGGCTCGCGGCCCATCTCGTTCTTCAACTGGATCACCCAGATCGGCTTCGAGGTCGAGGGACTGATCCTGATCGTCGGCGCCGCGCTCGTGCTCATGATCAAGGCGGGCTACCTGCCGGGCAGCCCGGCCAAGGTGGTCCTCGTCATCGTGGCCGTGCTGATCCAGGGCATCCTCCCCTTCTTCGGCCACGCCGCCATCGTCAAGACGCTCCGGCTGCTGGTGCTCCCCTTCGTGATCCTCTTCGCCGTCCTGCTCGCGTTCGCCGTCCCGCACGCCAACGTCCACTTCGTCAAGACCAGTGGCGACTGGCAGGGCTTCATGGAGGCGCTGGCCTTCACCATCGCGCTGAGCGGGCTGGGCTGGACCGAGAACGGCAACGACTACACGCGCTACTGCCCGACCAACACCTCCAAGAAGGGGATCGTGGGCTGGGTCTTCCTCGGGCACCGCCGTGCCCGAGATCCTGATCATGACCCTCGGCGCCGTACGTCGGGCACCTTCGTCCTCCACGTCGGGACCGGCACGGGCGGCCTGCTCCCCTTCGCGCACACGAGCGCCATCCCGCTCGTGGTTCGTCGTGGTGTTCCTGCTCTTCGCCATCGTGCAGATCTTCGGGATCAACAGCCTGGACATGTACTCCTCGGGCGTGACGCTGCAGGCCATCGGCGTGCCGGTCAAGCGCTACCAGGCCGTGCTCATCGACTGCGTCGATCGCGCTTGGGCGTCACGATGTGCGGCCATCTTCAGCTCCTCGTTCACCCAGTACCTGGAGGACTTCGTCGACATCGTCATCGTCTGGATCGCGCCGTGGTGCCGCCATCTTCCTGGTCGACTGGGTGCTGCGCCGGTACCGCTACGTGCCGAGCGAGCTGCAGAAGACCGGGCGCGACTCGCTCTACTGGCGGAAGGGCGGCATCCACTGGCCGGCCCTGGTCGCCCAGCTGCTCGGGATGTTCGCCGCCATCTCGGGCCTCGTCGGCCACCTTCCACCTGCCCGAACTGGCTCAATCGTGTTGACCTCCACACCCGCGACACGTTCGGCTTCGGCGCCGACTTCAGCATCTTCCTCGGGATGGGCGTCGCGGGCTGGTCTACGTGGTCCTCGCCTGGCGGGGCGTGCGGGCCGGGAGGCCGACGCGCAGGATGGCCTGCTGCGGGAGGAGGGCCTGCTCACCGCCTGAGGCAGGCCCTCAGCCGGTCGCGGCTGGCTCCGTCAGTCCCAGTCCTCGACCAGCCCGCCCTGGCCGTCGGGGTGGAACAGCGGCATGGCGCCGAGGGTCCGCACCAGCGCGGCGTCCTCGCCCAGCGCCCGCTTCCATCCGCCGCCCTCGGTCATCAGGGTGCCGATGACGACGGGCTCGGCCTCCATGCGACGGACCAGGCGCAGGGCGGACGACAGCGAGGCGCCGGTGGAGATGACGTCGTCGACGACGGCCACCCGCCGGCCGCGCACGGCGTCGACCCGGGCCGGATCCATGCGCAGGCGTCTGCGGCTTGTCCGTCGTGATGGAGTAGACGGGCTCGGACCACGTCTCGCCCAGATGGATCTTGGGCGTCTTGTGCAGGATCACGTAGTCGTCGAGGCCGAGCGCGCGGCTGGCCTCGATGGCGATCGGGATCCCCATCGTGGCCACCGACACGACGATGTCGGGCTCGGCCGGCGCGCATCATCTCGGCCAGCTCCCGGCCGGCCGTCTCGGCGAAGGTGACCCCCATGTCCACGCAGATCAGCAAGCGCGATCGTCAGCTCGTCGGACAGGGCGACGAGCGGAAGCTCCACGGTCTGGCTCCCGACCGTGGTCGTGTAGGTACGAGCGGCGGTCGTGGACATGGCTCTCGTCGAGCATAGGTCGCGGGCTGCCCGCCTCCGGCCGTGACGAGGTGAGGGCCTCGCGGCAAAATGAGTGGCGCCGGTGCGCAACGGCCTGTAAACCTCGGGCCGAGGAAAGGGGCACCTTTGGACGGTGTGCCGAGGGCGACGACGCGGTCTTCCTTCCACCGGGCCCGGCTCGACGGCACGCTCGGCCGGCTCGTTCGATCCCCGGCTCCTCCACTACGCCCGCGCCACGCGCGCGTACCTGATCCTCTCCATTGCCGTCGGCGGGGCGGCCGCCCTCCTGGTGATCGCCCAGGCGTGGCTGATCGCGACCATCGTCGCCGGCGCGTTCGTCGACCACCGCGGCGTGGCGTCCCTGCGGGCGCCCGTGATCGCGTTCGTCGCCGTCGTGGCCGGGCGCGCGCTCCTCGCCTGGGCGGCGGAACGCGCCGCCTTTCGCGCCTCGGCCTCGGCCAAGTCGGACCTCCGCCTGGCTGCGGCCGGGCGAGTCGCCGCGCTCGGGCCGGCCGGGCTCGACCGGCGCGACACGGGCCAACTGACGGTCCTGCTGACGACCGGCATCGACGCCCTCGACGGCTACTTCTCCCGCTACCTGCCTCAGGTCTTCCTGGCGGTCATCGTCCCCGTCGCCATCATCGGCGTCGTCGCCGGTGCGGACTGGGTCAGTGCGGTCCTGATCGCGGTCAGCGTGCCGCTGATCCCGATCTTCATGGCCCTGGTCGGGGCGACCACCCGCGACCGCACGGCGACGCGGCTGCGCGCCCTCCACAAGCTGGCCGGGCACTTCCTCGACGTCGTGGCCGGGCTCCCGACCCTCAAGGTGTTCGGCCGGGCCAAGGCCCAGGCCCGGTCCATCGCCGAGGTCACCGACCGCTATCGCTCGGCCACCATGGGGACCCTCCGGCTCACCTTTCTGTCGTCGCTGGTGCTCGAGCTCCTGGCGACGGTGTCGGTCGCCCTGGTCGCCGTCGCCGTGGGCCTGCGGCTGCTCGGCGGCAGCATGGGGTTCCACGACGCGCTCTTCGTGCTGGTGCTGGCGCCCGAGGCCTATCTCCCGCTCCGGGCGCTCGGCACCCACTTCCACGCCAGCGCCGACGGCCTGAAGGCGGCCGAGGAGATCTTCGACCTCATCGAGGAACCGGACCAGAGCCCCTCGGTCGGTCGCGTGCGCGCGGCCGGGTCCGGCATCGTCGTCGCCGGGTTGGAGGTCACCTACCCGAGCCGGCGGATCCCGGCCGTCCACGACTTCGACCTGGTGGTCGAGGCCGGGGAGACCGTCGCCTTGACGGGGCCGAGCGGATGCGGGAAGTCGACCGTGCTCTCGGTCGTCCTCGGGCTGCTCCGACCTGATGCGGGCACGGTGCGCCTCGGCGGCGTCGACCTGGCGGAGGTCGACCTGGACGACTGGCGGCGCCACCTGGCCTGGGTGCCGCAACGCCCCCATCTCTTCGCCCGCTCGGTGGCCGAGAACGTCCGGCTCGGCCGGCCGGACGCGAGCGACGCGCACGTGGCGGCCGCGCTCGATGCGGCGGGCCTGACCGAGGTGGTGCGCCACCTGCCGCACGGCGTCGACACGCGACTGGGCGAGGGCGGGGCGGGACTCTCGGCCGGGCGAGCGCCAGCGCCTCGCCCTGGCCCGCGCCTTCGTGCGCAACGCGCCCCTGCTCGTGCTGGACGAGCCGACGGCGAGCCTGGACAACGAGACGCAGGCGGACGTGCTGGCCGCCATCCGGGAGCTGATCAGCGGCCGCACCGCGCTGATCGTGGCCCACCGCCCGGCGCTGGCGGCGTTGGCCGACCGGGTCGTGGAACTGCCGCCGCCCCCGGTCCCTGCGGCAGCCTCGAGCGGCGACAGAGGAGCGGCGGGCGAATGAGCGACCACCCGGCCGGGACGCTGCGCACCCTCGGCGTCGCCCGGCGGGCGCGGCGGCGGCTCACGCAGGCCTCGCTGCTCGGCGCCGGGGCCATCGGCGCATCGATCGCCCTGATGGCCACCTCGGCGTGGCTGATCTCACGGGCGGCCCAGCACCCGGCCGAGGCGTCACTGACGCTCGCCATCGTCGGCGTCCAGTTCTTCGGGCTCTCGCGGGGGTTCCTGCGGTACGGCGAACGGCTGGTCGGGCACGACGCGGCGCTGCGCGTGCTGTCCGACCTGCGCGTCCGCGTCTACGAACGCCTCGAGGCCGTCGCCCCGGCCGGGCTGCCGCTCTTCCGGCGCGGGGATCTCGTCGCCCGCGTCGTCAACGACGTGGACTCCCTCCAGGACGTGGTGCTGCGGGTGATCGAGCCGTTCGCCGTTGCCGCGCTCGTGGGGACGGCGACGGTCGCGGCCATGTGGTGGTTCCTCCCCCAAGCGGGACTCGTCCTGTTCGTCGCGCTCCTGCTGTCCGCCACCGCCGTGCCGTGGCTGACCGGCCGCCTGGCCACGCGCGAGGAGGCCCGGCAGGCGACGGTGCGGGGAGAACTGGCGGCCGAAGTGGTCGACCTCGTCGCCGGCACACCCGAGCTGGTCGTGATGGGCGGGACCGATGCGCAGCTTGCCCGGATCGGGCGGGCCGACCAACGCCTGCGCTCCCTGGCGCGACGCGGTGCCGGGACCGCCGGCATCGGCCTTGGCCTGACCACCGCGTTGGCCGGCCTGGCCAGCTGGGGCGCGTTGACCTTGGGCGTGCGCGCCACGCACGGCGGCTCGCTGAACGGCGCGCTGTTGGCCGTCTTGGCGCTGGTGCCACTCGCCGCCGTCGAGCTCGTCGCTCCCCTGCCCGCCGCCACCCAGGCGCTGCAGCGCTCCCGCGTCGCGGCGGGGCGGGTCTTCGCCGCGATGGACGCCACGGCGGTCGTGAGCGAACCGCGACGACCGCTGCCCCTGACGGCCGGGGACGGACCACACACCGTGGCGCTCCGCTCGGTGTGGGCGTCGTACCCGGGCGCGGGACGAGCCGCCCTACGCGGGGTCGACCTGACGCTCGGGCCCGGCCGCCGCGTCGCGCTGGTCGGGCCGAGCGGGGCGGGCAAGTCGACGATCGCCGACGTCCTCGTGCGCTTCCTGCCCGCCGACGCGGGAGAGGCAACGCTCGACGACGTGCCGCTGGAGCGGTTCGCGGCGGACGACGTCCGCCGGATCGTCGGGCTCGTCGAACAGCGGCCGCACTTCTTCGACACGACCCTGGCCGCGAACCTCCGGATCGGGCGCCCTCGGCGAGCGACGCCGAGCTGGCGGAGGTCCTCGAGCGGGTCGGGCTGGGCGGATGGCGGCGCGGCCTCCCCGATGGCCTCGCGACCGAGGTCGGCGCGATGGGCTCGCGTCTCTCGGGCGGGCAGCGCCAGAGGGTCGCCGTGGCGCGGGCCTTGTTGGCCGACTTTCCCATCCTGGTGCTCGACGAGCCCGCAGAACATCTGGAACCGGCGGCCGCCGACGATCTGACGGCGGACCTGCTCGACGTCACCCAGGGTCGGGCCGCGCTCCTCATCACCCACCGGCTCTCGGGCCTGGACCGGGTCGACGAGATCGTCGTGCTCGAGCGCGGCGTGGTGGTGGAGCGGGGCACGCACGCGGAACTCCTGGCGGCCGGGGGTCGCTACGCGGCGTCGTGGTGGGAGGAGCGGATGAGTGACCGGCCCGCGCCCACCGCGCCCGCAGCGTCATCCCCGTCGACGACCACGACAACCGGGAACGCACCGGCGCCGTCCGAGCCCGCGGCGTCCCCACCGAGCACGTCCACCCCGTCGAACAACGAAGGAGGCGAGACACCGTGAGCCTGGACCTGGCCCGCTGGCAGTTCGCGAGCACGAGCATCTACCACTTCTTGTTCGTGCCGATCACCATCGGCCTCGCCTTCCTCGTCGCGCTGCTCGAGACCGGGTGGTACCGCAACGGCGACGCCATCTACCTCCGCCTGGCGCGCTTCTTCGGGGCGCTCCTGCTCATCAACGTCGCCATCGCGGTCGTCACGGGGCTGATCCAGGAATTCGAGTTCGGGATGAACTGGTCGACCTTCTCGCGCCTCGTCGGCAATGTCTTCGGCGGACCGCTGGCCTTCGAGGGGCTGGTCGCCTTCTTCTTGGAGTCGACCTTCCTGGGCCTCTGGATCTTCGGCTGGAACCGGCTGTCGAAGAAGGTGCACCTGGCCTGCATCTGGCTGGTCTCGGCCGGGACCGTGCTCTCGGCCATGTTCATCATGGCGGCCAACTCCTGGATGCAGCATCCGGTCGGCTACAAGCTGAACAGCTCCAACCAGCCCGAGCTCAACAACTTCTTCGCCCTCTTCACCAACCCGGTCTTCCTGTGGGGGTTCACCCACGTGATCCTGGCCTCGCTCGTGACGGGAGCGATCATCATGCTCGGCGTCTCGGCCTGGCACCTGCGCCGCAAGCGCGAGGTGGACGCGTTCCGACGCACCGCCGTCATCTCGCTCGTCGTCCTGCTGTTGTCGACGCCCATTGCCATGTTCGTCGGCAGCGAGCTCGGCGTCGTCGAAGGCACCTACCAACCCATGAAGATCGCGGCGGCCGAGGCGCTCTGGAACACCTGTCCCAGCCACTGCGCCTTCTCCATGTTCCAGATCGGCGGCGGCAAGAACGACCAGACGCCGACCCAGATCATCCTGATCCCCGATCTGCTGTCCATCCTGGCCACCAACCATGTCGACGGCGAGGTGCAGGGCCTCAACCAGCTCAACGCCGAGTACCAGAAGCTGTACGGCCCCGGGAACTACGTCCCCAACGTGTTCATCCAGTACTGGTCGATGCGGGTCATGGCGTATCTCGCCACCCTCGTCATGCTCTTCGCGCTGTGGGGGGCCTGGCTGCTCTACCGCCACAAACTGGACAGGGCCAAATGGTTCCTGCGCATCGCACCCTGGGCGATCATCGTGCCCTTCCTGATGAACACCGCCGGGTGGATGCTGACCGAAAACGGGCGGCAGCCCTGGATCGTCCAAGGCCTCCTGAAGACCGCCCAAGGGGTATCGCCCTCGGTCTCGACGACGGACGTGTGGATCTCGCTCGTCGTCTTCTACCTGATCTTCATCGCCTTCGGCATCGCCGATACGTGGTTGATGATCCGCTACGGCCGCAAGCCGCTCGATCACGACCCGATCGCCAAGTTGCTGAACGATGGTGCCCCATCCGCCAAGGGGGACTCGTCCGACGACGACGAGCCCGCGCTCGTCTACTAGGAGGCCGCCATGACACTCGGAGACCTCTGGTTCATCATCGCCGCCATCTTCTGGGTCGGGTTCTTCGTCCTCGAGGGCTTCGACTTCGGCGTGGGCATGCTGCATGCCGTCCTCGGCCGCAACGACATGGAGCGGCGGGTCCTGATCAACGCGATCGGCCCGGTCTGGGACGGCAACGAGGTGTGGCTCATCGTGGCCGGTGCCGTCATCTTCTCCGCCTTCCCGGGCTGGTACGCGACGATGTTCTCGGCTCTGTATCTCGGGCTGGTGCTCGTGCTCGCCGCGCTCATCGTGCGCGGGCTCTCGTTCGAGTGGCAGCGCAAGTTCGACGACCCCAGGTGGCGATCGTTCTGGCGCTGGGGCCTGACGATCTCGAGCGCCCTGATCCCGTTCCTCTTGGGGCTGGCGCTCGGCGACCTCCTGCACGGGCTCCCCATCAACAGCCACCACGAGTACACCGGCGGGTTCTGGCATCTCTTCACCCCGTTCGGGCTGTGGACCGGCGCTGACCCTTGTCGTGTTGTCTTTGCTGTCGGGCTCGACGTTCCTCTCGCTCAAGACCACCGGCGAGCTGCACGAGCGGGCGCAGCGCGCCGCCACCGCCATCGGCCTGGTCGCCGTTCTCGTGTCGTTCGGCTTCATGACCTGGGTCCATGTGGGCCTGTCCACCGGGTTCGTCCCCGAGCCGCTCGAGGCGCTCGCGCTCCTGGCGGTCATCGTGGCGGCCTGGGCGGCACGGGAGCGGGCGGACGGATGGGCCTTCATGGCCGCGTGCGTCGGTATCGGGGGCACGGTGGGCTCGCTCTTCAACGAGCTGTTCCCCCGGGTGATGATCTCGAGCACGAACACCGCCAACAACCTCACCGTCAACAACACGGCCAGCCCGAGCTACACGCTGAAGGTGATGACGATCACGGCGGCGGTCTTCTTCCCGATCGTGCTCGTCTACCAGGCCTGGACCTACCGGGTCTTCCGGCGCCGCCTGTCCGTGCCGAAAGGCGGGGGGGCCGATGCCCCCGAGGTGCCCGCCGGCACCGGGGGCAGCCCGGCACCCACGCCTGCGGAGACCACCTGAGACTCACCCGGGACCTTTGGCCCTACAGGCGGCATCGGGGCTTGCGTACGATCGGATCGGTAGCCGAAGACGCTGGCGGTGAGGGTCTGGTGACGCGCCTTTCCCCCACGGCCGAGTAATGGGTTCGTCTCGGGTGGCGGGAACCACGTTGCCCTTGGCGGCTCGGCTTTTGTGGTTGTGCTCTCCCCAGCGGAACTCCCCCAGCGTCTTCGGCGCCTGTGTGGCCACCCACCCGCCGGCGGCGTCGCGGCCAACTACATTCGCCGGATGATCCTCGACAAGTTCCTCGTGACGGACCAGGTCGCCATCGTCACGGCCAGCGGGCGCGGCATCGGCGCCGGCACGGCGGTGGCCCTGGCCGAAGCCGGGGCCGACGTCGTCCTGGCCGCCCGCACGGAGGAGCAGCTGCGAGATGTGGCCAAGCAGGTCGAAGCCGCCGGGCGCCGCGCCATCGTCGTCCCCGGCGACCTGACGGACTTCGACCTCATGGCGTCCCTCGCCGAAACGGCGTCCAACGAGTTCGGCCGGCTCGACATCATCGTGAACAACATGGGCGGCACGATGCCCCGCCCGCTCCTCGACACGTCACCTCGCTTCCTCGAAGAGGCGTTCCGCTTCAACGTCTCGGCCGGCCACGCGTTGGTGCGGGCCGCCGTCCCTCGCATGCTCGAGGGGGAGCACCCGGGCGGCGCCATCGTCAGCATCTCGTCGGTCATGGGCCATGTCGCGGGGCGGGGCTATCTCGGCTACGGCACGGTGAAGGGCGCGCTCGAGCAGTACACCCGCCTGGCCTCGCGTGACCTGGCGCCGCGCATCCGGGTCAACGCCATCGGCGTCGGCTCCACCGCCACCTCCGCCCTCGACATCGTGATGTCGAGCGACGAGCTGCGCACGGCCATGGAGGACGTCACCCCGCTCGGGCGGCTCGGGCAGGTCGACGACATCGCCGCCGCCATCCTCTACCTGGTCTCCCCGGCCGGGGCCTACGTCACGGGCAAGGTGATCGAGGTCGACGGCGGCCTGCAGTCGCCCAACCTCGAATTCCCGATTCCCGACCTCTAAGTACGGCTCGTCGGTCCGACACCGACCCCTCGCCACGCCGACCCTCGCCAAGCCCAAAAGGAGACCGCCATGCCGTACCGCGTCGTGCAATGGAGCACCGGGAACGTCGGGCGCCATGCGCTCGCCGGCATCGACGCCCACCCCGAGCTCGAGCTCGTCGGCCTCTTCGTGTCCAATCCCGACAAGGTCGGGAAGGACGCCGGCGAGCTGGCCGGCCTCGGACACACCCTGGGCGTGGCTGCCACCAGCGACGTCGATGCGCTGCTCGCCCTGCGCCCCGACTGCATCGTCCACACCGCCATGGCCGACGACCGCATCTTCGAGGCGCTGGCCGATCTGGAGCGCTTCCTCGCCGCCGGCATCAACGTCGTCTCCTCCAGCCCCGTGATGCTCCAGTACCCCGCCCCCGACGATCCGCTCGCCGCGCCGGTCATCGCGGCAGCAGAGAAGGCCGGCGTCTCGCTCTTCGTCAATGGCGTCGACCCCGGTTTCGCCAACGACGCCCTCCCCCTGGTGCTCTCGGGGATCAGCGAGCGGATCGAAGAGGTCCGCTGCTCGGAGGTGCTCAACTACAACACCTACAACCAGCCCATGGTCCTCTTCGACATCATGGGTTTCGGCCGCGACCTGCACGACGTGCCGTTCTTGCTCAGCCCGGGCGTCCTCACCATGGCGTGGGGCAGCGTCGTGCGCCAGATTGCCGCCGGACTCGGCGTCACCCTCACCGACGTCACCGAGTGGTACGAGCGGGAAGCGGCACCCGAGGACTTCGAGGTCGACGCCGGCACGATCAAGGCGGGCACGGCGGCCGCGCTCCACTTCGAGGTGCGCGGGATGTTGGGCGATCGGGCCGTCGTCGTGCTCGAGCACGTGACGCGCCTGCGCGACGACCTCGGCGCCGAGTGGCCAAAGCCCGCCGGGCATGGCTGCTACCGCGTGCAGATCACCGGCGAGCCCAACTACACCCTCGACCTGCAGTTGATGGGGACCGACGGCGACCACAACACCGCCGGCCTGAAGGCGACCGCCATGCGTCTGGTCAACGCCGTCCCGGCGGTCATCGCCGCTCCGCCGGGCCTGGTGACCGCGCTCGACCTCCCGTTCGTCACCGGGCGCGGCCTCGTCGTGGCCTGACCGGTAATCCCCAGCGCGTTCGGCGGGTCCCGGTCGTCAGCCGACGGGGATGATCTCGCTCGTCTGGAGGACCGGCGCGATGTTCGTGTAGTTCGCCACGTCGGCCAGCACCTCACCCGTGGCCTCGGAACCCATCGCCGCCCCGAGCGCATCGATCGAGTCGAACGCAAAGTGCACCGCGGCGACATAGGGCCCGTCGACGCCCTTGTCGATCTCCGCCGTCGCGAGACCCCAGGCCCGCAGCGCGAGCGGCACGTGCTTCTCCAGGTAGTAGTCGTGGTCGAACGTGGCGCCCTCCGCAGAGGGGTAGAACACGGAGAGTCGGATCACTGGTCACTCCTTGTCGACGGGTCGGCACAGTCTGCCAGCAGAGGGATCTCGACGGCGTCACCGTGAGGGTGGCCGCAGTGCGATCGGGCTGCACGGTCCGGTCCCGCAGACGGGCCCCGGACCGCGCAACCCCGTGCACTCGGTCGGTCGGTCAGTCCCCCGTCGAGGGGTCGATGACCGTGGAGACGAGCGAGACGCTGTCGGCCGGGAAGCCGCCGCAACGGGCGTGCTCGAAGATGATGTCGGTGTCCGGCGCCACGTAGACGCAGTAGATCTTGTCGTCGGTCACGTAGCTCTGGAGCCACTTGATCTCCGGGCCCAGGCTCGCAATGACCTTGTTGGACTTCTCGCTGATGTCGTGAAGTTCCTGAGCCGTCAACTTGCCTGCGCCGGGGAGCTCCCGCTCGATCACGTACTTCGGCATGCTTACAACCTCCCACCTGATAACGTACTGAGAGTATCTCTCCCACATACGATTGGTACGTCATTATGCATACCAAAGGTACGGATGTCAAGGGACGGCGGGACCGGCGCGTCGCGCAGGGCGACGCCACCCGGGCCTCGCTGATCGCCGCCGCCCGCGAACTGTTCGGCGAGCAGGGGTACGTGGACACCTCCCTCGACGAGATCGTGGCCCGGGCCGGCGTCACCAAGGGCGCCGTGTACCACCACTTCGAGGGCAAGGAGGGCTTGTTCCGGGCCGTCTTCGAGCAGGTCCACCGCGAGGTGACCGACCGGGCGGCCGACCGAGTTCCTCGGTCCGGACTCGTGGGCCGCGCTCTTGGACGGCTGCGCACTGTGGATCGACGCCCACCTCGACCCCGCGGTGCGCCGGATCGCGCTCCAGGACGCCCGCGCCGTCCTCGGCTGGGACGACGTGCGCGGGATCGAGAACCGGTTCGGCGCCGTCGCGCTCCGAGGCGCGTTGCGCAAGGCGATGCACGCCGGGGTCTTGGAGGCGCGTCCGCTGCGGCCGCTGGCGCTGCTGCTGATGGGTGCCCTGGGCGAGGGGTGCCTGTACATCGCCGAGTCCGAGGCGCCCGAAGAAGCGCGTCGCGAGGTGCTGGCGTTGATCACCGACATGCTCTCGGCGTTCCGCGTGGGCCGCGAGACCGCCGGCGCCTAACGGAAGTCCCGGCTCGCCGGCACCGCCGTCCCCGCGGCGAGCGCCTCGACGCGCTCGGCGTCGAAGCTCACCGCACCCTGCCCCTTGCGCACGCGGCCCCGGATCAACAAGACCGGCGTGTGCCGGGCCACGTGCTTCCAGCGCGCCCACGCCCCGCGGGAGAAGACGACGTTCACGTGGCCGGTCTCGTCCTCCAGGTTGACGAACACCGCGCCCCGCGCCGTCTCGGGATGCTGGCGATGCGTGACGACTCCCGCCACGACCGCCCGGTCTCCGTCGGCGTAGGACTCGGACTCGAGCTCCACCGCCGTCGTCACCCCCATCGCCTCGAGATGCTCGCGGGCCAGGTGCATCGCCGTGCGCTCCGGCGCCAGCCCGAGCGCCCAGAGGTCGTCGGCCACCGAGTCGTACAGGCTCGGTTCGGGCAACGGCGGCGCGTCGGCTCCCACCACCACGCCGGGCAGACGATCGGGCGTGCCCATCGCCGCCGCCCCCGCTCCCCACAACAGCCGCCGCCGCAGGGCGGTCACCGACCCCGGCACGTCCTCGCCCACCGGGTCCAGCGCCCCCGCCGCCGCCAGCGTCTCGAGCTGGGCCTGCGTCACCCCGGCCCGGCGCACCAGGTCCTCGCTCCCGTCCCAGGGCCGCCCCGCCACGATCCGCTCCGCCGTCGCGTCGCCGACCCCGCGCACCGACCCCAGCCCGAGCAGCAGCACCGGGTCCGACCGCACGCCCTCGAGCGACGCCCCCACCTCCGAGCGGTTCACGTGGGGCCGGCGCACCCGCACCCCGTGGCGCCGCGCGTCGGCCACCAGCGACTGGGGTGACCAAAAGCCCATCGGCTGCGAGTTCAACAGCCCCGCGGTGAACGCCGCCGGGTGGTGCAGCTTCAACCAGGCCGAGGAGTACACGAGATGCGCGAACGACACCGAGTGCGACTCGGGAAACCCGAAGTTGGCGAACGCCGCCAGCGCCTCGAACACCTGGTCCGCCACCGCGCCGGTCACCCCCCGCGCCGCCATGCCCTCGAAGAGGCGCGCCCGCATCTTCTCCATCCGCGCCGCCGAGCGCTTGGCCGCCATGGCCTGACGCAACTCGTCCGCGTCGGCCGCGCTGAACCCGGCGATGGCGACCGCCATCTCCATCAGCTGCTCTTGGAACAAGGGCACCCCGAGCGTCCGCTCCAGGATCGGCTCGAGCAACGGATGCAGGTACGTCACCGGCTCCTCACCGCGGCGGCGCCGGATGTACGGGTTGACCGCGTGGCCCTGAATGGGCCCCGGCCGGATGAGCGCGACCTCAATGGCGATGTCGTAGAAGGTGCGCGGCCGCACCCGCGGCAGCGTCCCCATCTGGGCCCGGCTCTCGACCTGGAAGACCCCGACCGTGTCGGCCGCGCACAGCAGGTCGTAGACCTCGTCCTCCTGGGGCAGCTGGGCCAGGTCGACCTCGACCCCGTGGAAGTCGCGCACCAGGTCGACCATCCGGTGCAGCGCCTCGAGCATGCCGAGCCCCAGCAGGTCGAACTTCACCAGCCCGATGGCGGCGCAGTCGTCCTTGTCCCACTGCAGCACGGAGCGGCCCTCCATGCGCCCCCACTCCACCGGGCACACCTCGACCACGGGCCGGTCGCACAGCACCATGCCGGCCGAGTGGATGCCGAGGTGGCGCGGCCGGTCGAGCACCTCGGCCGCCAGCTCGGCGACCAGCGGGGGAACCCCGCCCGCCGCCGCCTCGTGCACCGCCGACGCCGACGACGGCCCCCGCCCGTGCCCGGCGTCGATGCCGGCCGACCACGCGTCCACCTGCTCGGGGGTGAACCCGAACGCCTTGCCCACGTCGCGCACGGCCGAACGGGGCCGGTACGTGATGACGTTGGCCACCTGCGCGGCATGGCGCCGGCCGTAGCGCTCGTACACGTACTGGATCACCTCTTCGCGGCGCTCCGACTCGATGTCCACGTCGATGTCCGGCGGCCCGTCGCGCGCCGGGGACAAGAAGCGCTCGAACAACAGCCCGAGGTCGACCGCGTCGACGTTGGTGACGCCGAGCGCGTAACAGACGGCGGAGTTGGCGGCCGACCCGCGGCCCTGGCAGTAGATGTCCAGCCGTTTGCAGACCTGGGCGATGTCCCACACGACGAGGAAGTAGCCGGCGAAGCCGAGCGTGCCGATCACGTCGAGCTCGTGCTCGATCTGGCGCCACGCCCCCGCCACCCGCTCGGACTCCGGCGGCCCGTAACGGGCCAACGCCCCCTCGTGCACCAGCTGGCGCAGGTAGCCCTGCTCGTCCATGCCCTCGGGGACGGGGAAGTCGGGCAGCCGGGGCGCCACGAGGCGGAGGTCGAACGCGCAGGCGCGCCCGAGCTCGGCCGCCCGCTCGACCACGCCGGGCCAGCGGGCGAAGCGCCGGCTCTGCTCGGCCGCCGAGCGCAGGCAGGCCACCGGGGCCGGGGGCAGCCAGCCCTCGAGCTCGGCCAGGGGGCGGCGCGCCCGCACGGCGGCCAGCGTGGTGGCGAGCCGGAACCCGGCCGGCGTGGCGTAGTGCACGTTGTTGGTGGCGACGGCGTCGAGCCCCCACTCGACGGCCAGGCGCGCCAGCGCGTCGTTGCGCACGGTGTCGACCGGGTCGCCGTGGTCCCACAGCTCGAGGGCGACGTTGGCGCGCCCGAAGGCGTCGACGAGGCGTCCCACTTCTCGTGACGCCGCGCTGGGCCCTGCTTCCATCAGCGCGGCGGGGACCGCCCCTTTCCGACAGCCACTGAGCACCAGCCAGTGGCCCGCCGCGGCGCGGGCCAGCGCGTCGAGGGTGAAGATCGGCCTTCCCTTCTCCCCGCCCGCGAGATGCGCGTCGGCCAGCACGGTGGAGAGGCGTGCGTACCCGTCGGGGTCGCGGGCGAGCACGACGAGATGCGTGCCGGTCGGGTCGGGATCGCCGGTGCGCAGGCCGGCGGGCGCGAGCGTGACCTCGCTGCCGAACACCGTCGGCAGTCCGCACACCCGTGCCGCCTCGGCGAAGCGCACCACGCCGTAGAAGCCGTGGTGGTCGGTGAGCGCGAGCGCGGCCAACCCGAGCCGGTCCGCCTCGGCCACCAGCTCCTCGGGGTCGCTGCTCCCGTCGAGAAAGCTGAACCCCGAGTGCGCGTGCAGCTCGGCGTACTCGGGGTGCTCAGTCATAGAGGGCCTCCACCCACCACCGCCCGCGCTCGGAGCAGAGCAGGCGCGCCACACCGTCGGTGGTCACGACCTGCAGGCGGGCCCGGCGACGGCGCACCGACCACCAGCGCTCGGTGACCGGCCAGGGGCCGGCCCACGCCGCGACCTGCTCCCAGGGGCCGCCGTCGACCGACAGCCGGTCGATCGGCGCGGTGAGCAGGCCGCGGCCGCTCACCACCATGGCGTTGCCCTCGGCATCCACCAGCTCGGCGCGCCGTGGCACCTCCAGCACGTCGGTGGGCGCGGGCGGCGGCAGCCGGCCCGGCCAGGGCGCACTCCCCGCCGGGCCGCTCGGACCCTCGGGCCGCTCGGGCCGCCGCGGTCGGCGTCGAGGCCGCCCCAGGGCACCAGCACCGACTGGCCGGCCGGGTCGCGCCCGCCCTGGAGGCGCCCGATCAACACGGCCTCGATCCCCAGGCGCTCCTGCACGCGCACGAACGAGCGGGCGGCGCGCGCGGTCGGCCTCCGACGCTCCGCCGAAGAAGCCGGGCTGCGAGGGCGGGGGCGGTGCATCGGGCGGACGGTCCGGGTCCTCGCCGCGTCGCCACCCGCAACCGCCGCGCGATGGCGCGGTCGCGCAGGCCGGCCAGCTCCCCGCTCTCGCCGCGCGCCACCGCGTGGCAGGCGGCCGCGTCCGCGCCGAAGCGATCGGAGATGCTCGCCGCCGGCAACGCGGCGAACTGACCCAGCGTGGTGACCCCGAGGCGTTGCAGGGTGACGGCCAGGTCGGGCCGCGCCAGCGTGGCCACCGACCACGGGGCGAGGAAACCGGCCGAGCCCCCGGGCGGGACGATCAGCTCGGAGCGGGCGGCCAGGGCTGCGGCGAAGAGGCCGTCGGCCACCCCGAGCTTGGCCTCCTCACCGAGTCTCGTCGACGAGCGCGGCGAGACGCGCCACGACCGCCTCCTCGCCGCCGAAGAAGCGGGCGGGGCCGCGGGCCGGCAGTGCGCCGACCCCCAGCCGGACCGGGTGCACCCACGGGCACAGCTCACCGGCCCGCGTCAGGACGCGGGCGAAGCGCCGGGCTTCCTCACCCCGCGGCCCCTCCTCGAGGAGCTCGGGGCACCAGATGACCACCAACCGTTCCACTTCTCTTCTCCACTGCTCTCTGCTTCTCCACCGCTTGACCCACTGCCGCTCATGCCGCGCCGTCAGCCGCCGCTGTCGCCGCCACCGCGCCCGAGTCGGCGGGCAGCCAGAGCGAGCACTCGCTCATCCGGCCGGCGGCGCGGCGCCCGCTCACGCGCACCTCGGCCCGGCGGCCGCGCAGGTACCCGTGACCGCGGCCGATGCCCTCCCACTCGACCGCTCCCACCGCCAGGGCCAGGTCGCCGCCCTCGGGCCAGCTCCCCGCGCCCTCGAGCAGCACCACCAATGCGGCCTGGCGGTCACGGGCCCGCGCGCGCAGGTGGCGGGCCGCGGTGAGACGGGCCCGGCCGGGCGGGCGCACCAGGACGGCATCGACGCCGGAGAGGAGGTCGCCCGCCGCCTCGGCCCATCCCGCGCCGGGGTGGGGCACGAAGACGACCCGGCGCAGATCGAGCCCGAGACCGGCCGCCGCCACCACCCCGGGGTCGGGCAGGCCGACGGCGGCGCACCAGCTCCCCGACGCCGACGCCGCGCCCAGGAGGGCGAGGGCCAGGGTCGTCGCGCCGTGGCCGGGCTGCCCCGACACGGTGGTCGTCGTGCCGCGACGCAGCGAGCCGCCGGGGAAGAGCGGGGCCAGCGGCGGTGGCACGGGCAGGGTCCGCCCGGCGACCGGCGTCGCGGGCCGGACCCGGTCGGCCAGGCCGGCGGGGAGCTCCCGGGCATCCCGAGCCGGCGCAGCGGAGCGAGGAGATGGCGCTGCCCCGGTGGAAAAAGCGAACATATGTTCGTACCTTACCGAGGCGGTGCGCCGCCCGCTCGGGGAGGTGAACCGCCAGGTCAGGGGGCGTGACGCCCCGATCGGGCCCCGTACGTCACAATGCAGCCGCCATGTGCGGACGCTTCGCTCTCTATACCCCGCCGGCGCGGATCGCCCGCTACTTCGAGGCCACCCTGGCCGAGGGCGAGGACGCCGCGCACGAGCCGAGCTGGAACGTCGCCCCCACCGATCCGGTCCTCGGCGTGCGGGACCGTCCCCAGAAGGACGGCGGCGACCCCGTGCGCACCCTCATGACCTTCCGCTGGGGCCTCATCCCGTGGTGGTCCAAGGACGCGAAGTCGGGCAGCCGGCTCTTCAACGCGCGCGGCGAGACGGTGGCCACCCGGGCCTCGTTCCGCGAAGCGTTCCGCGAGCGGCGCATCATCGTGCCCGCCGACGGCTTCTACGAATGGCGCAAGACCAAGACCGGCGCGCGCCAGCCGCACTACTTCACCCGCGCCGACGGCGCGCCGATGGCGTTCGCCGGGCTGGCCGAGCGCTGGCGCGACAAGGCGGCGCCCAAGGACGCGCCGTACGTCCGCAGCTGCACGGTCATCACCGCGTCGGGCGGCGCCGACATGGACGGCATCCACGACCGCATGCCGGTGATCCTCGACCCGTCGACGTTCGACCTGTGGCTCGACCCGGCCAACGAGGACGTCGAGGGGCTGCGCGCCCTGTTGCGCCCGCCGCCGTCCGGTACGGTCGTGCACCATCAGGTGGGACAACGCGTCGGGAACGTCAAGAACAACGATCCTGCGCTGATCGCAGACGTGTGAGGTGACCGATGGGGGCCGGGGGGCAGGCTGGGAGAGGGGCGAGGCGGTTCGACCGCCGGACGCTGCTGACCGCGGCACTGGCGGGAGGCGGGGCGGCCATTGTGTCGGCGGCCAGCCGAGGTGACACCGCCGCAGCCGGTGCGTCGTTGGCGCGCGCGGCGGCCGCCACCAAACCGGCGGGCTCGGACCTCGGCGCCATCGAGCACGTGGTCTTCTTGATGCAGGAGAACCGTTCGTTCGACCACTACTACGGCACGTATCCGGGCGTGCGCGGCTTCGACGACCACCCGGCGGGAAAGCTCGGCGCCTTCAGCCAGCGCTGGCCGGGCGGGCGCGACAGCCATCTGTTGCCGTTCCATCTCGACACGGCCTCGGGCATGGGTGAGTGCACGCACGATCTCTCCCACAACTGGCTGCCGCAGCACCTGTGCCGCGGCCGTGGTGACAACAGCGCGTTCGTCGCGACGCACACCATGGCCCAGTACGAGGGGCCGCAGCAGGGCACCGTGACGATGGGCTACCACACGCGTGCGCGACCTGCCGTTCTATTACGCGCTGGCCGACGCGTTCACGATCTGCGACAACTATCACTGCTCGGTCTTCGGCCCGACGCACCCGAACCGGCTGATGGCGCTCTCGGGCACGATCGACCCGGCGGGACAGGCCGGCGGCCCCGTGCTCTTCACCAACGACGACTCGGACGCGGTGTACAGCGTGAGTTGGGACACGATGCCCGAGGTCCTCGAAGACGCCGGGGTCAGCTGGAAGGTGTACTCGCCGGTGGGGACGCCCTACACGCCGGCGTTCGTCCAACAGCACGGCATGCTGATCACCGACGCGACCCTCTTCTACTTCCGCCAGTACTCCAACCCGAACTCCGCGCTCTACCAGAAGGCGTTCCTGCCGATCTATCCCAACGACTTCGTCACTGACATCAAGATGGGGACGCTGCCCGCGGTGAGCTGGCTGATCCCGCCGCTCGGCTACGACGAGCACCCGCCGGCCCCGCCGGCCCTGGGCGAGTGGTACACGAGCCAGGTCCTCAAGATGCTCATGTCCAACCCGAAGGTGTGGGCCAAGACCGTGGTGTTCCACTGCTACGACGAGAACGACGGGATCTTCGACCACGTGCCGCCGCCGGTGGCGCCGGCCGGCACGCCGGGCGAGTACCTGTCGGTGTCGCCGCTGCCCGCCGCCGCCCAGGGGGTCGCCGGGCCCCGTCGGGCTCGGCTACCGGGTGCCGATGCTCGTCATCTCGCCCTTCAGCCGCGGCGGCCACGTGGCGTCCGAGGTGGCCGACCACACCTCCATGTTGCGGTTCCTCGAGACGCGCTTCGGGGTCCGGGTGCCGAACCTCTCGGCCTGGCGCCGCCGGCACACGGGCGACCTGACCTCGACGCTGCACATGCGGCGCGCCGACGTCTCGGTGCCCAAGCTGCCGAGCACGGCGCACGACCAGCAGAGCGACATGGCCGCCCTCGGGTGCACGTCGGCCGACCTCGTCGAGGCGGGGACCGACCAGCCGGTGTACCCCGTCCCGCTGCACCAGTCGATGCCGCGGCAGGAGACCAGGTAGCGGATCACGTTGGCGGCACGGAACAAGCCGGGCGCGTGCTTCTGGCGCGCCGCGACGCTCGCGGGAGCGATGGTGCTGTTGGCCGCGATGGGCACGACAGAGGTGCCCGCGGCCGGGGCCGCGGCGTCTGCGGTCCCGTCGCCGTCGCACAGCGATGGCCTGACCCGCCCGCTCGTCGGCGCCTACTACTACCTGTGGAACCCCGACAACATCGTCGACGCGACGACCCTGCGCGGCCACCTCGTCCCCCCGCAGGTGCCGCCCGCCGCCCTCGTGGACTCGCACAGCCCGCACACGGCCGCGCGCGACATCGCCAACGCGCACAAGGCGGGCATCAACTTCTTCGCCGTGGACTGGTGGCCCTACGACCCCGGCTACTCGGGCCGGGACTACCGACAGGCCAACGACGCCATGCAGGACTTCCTGGCCGCGCCCAACCTGCGCGAAATGAAGTTCGCGATGTTCTACGAGACGTGGAACCTCGGCTTCGACGCGCCCTACGAGGCGACGCCGGTGACCGCCCAGGCGGAGCTGCACTTCGACTCGGACATGCTCTCGTTCGCGCAGCAGTACTTCGGGAATCCGTCGTATCTGCACATCGAGGGCCGGCCGGTCGTCTACCTCTACCTGACCCGCACGCTGACCGGCGACGTCGCCGCGCTGTTGGACGGGGCGAAGGCGTACCTGGCGCAGCACGGGTACCGCGCCCCCTTCTTCGTCGGCGACGAGGTCTACTGGCGGACGACGCCGGTGGACCAGGTGGCGACCGGGCGGATGGCCTTCTCCGAACAGCCCCAGGCGGCGCGGCTCGAGGCCTTCGACGCGGTGACGGCGTACACCCTCTACTACGGCGACCCGAGCCCGGTGACCGGCCCGGCGAGCGATTCGCTCGGCTACCCCGGCACCACCAACATCGCCGCCGACCAGCGCTTCCTCCTCGCCGTGTACCGCTACGCGACGGGGAACAAGGTGCCGGTCCTCCCCGTCGTCCAGCCCGGCTTCAACGACCGCGGCTACCGGCTCACGACCAGCCATCCGGCCCAGCCGCGCCAGTGGCTGCCCGGCGAGGGGCCGGCCTCCACGCTCGACCACATGTTCCGCTGCGTCGCCATCCCCGCGCTCGACCCCGCCCTGCCCATCGTCATGGTCACGTCGTGGGACGACTGGAACGAGGACACCGGCGTCGAGCCGATCCCGGGCACCGCGACCACGCGCGACGACAGCCCGAGCGGGAACGCGTACACCCAGGGCTACCAGTACGGCGCCGAGGGGAAGACCACGGAGCGCACGCTCGGGCGCGACGTGCAGCTGCTCGACCGGGACTACGCGCAGGGCAAGGCGGGAACGGCGGCGGCGGCTGCGGCTGCGGCGGCCACGCCCGGGTGCCAGAAGCAGTGACCGCTCAGCCGCCTTCGATGGCGGCGTAGACGGCGGCGGCCTGGGCCGCGGCGCCGGCGCCGTTGGGGTGCAGCGGGAAGTTGATGTCGGGCGGGTGGAGCGACAGCGGGATCACGCCCTCCACGTCGCGCGTCGCCGGGAGCTGGCACACGTCATGGCCGATGGTGGGCGTGAACGTGTCGACCACCTGGACGTGCTCGAGCGTGGCCATCCAGCCGAGCATGTCGTTCATCTCCTCGAACTTCGCGGTCAGGTAGGCCATGTCCTCGTTCTGCACGGGCACGACGGGCCAGCAGCCCTTGCCGTCGAGGGGCACGGCGTCGAGGTAGTTCACGAGCAGGATGCGCGCGTTGGGCGCAAACCGGCGGATGAAGGCGAGCATGGCCACGAGCTTCGGTGCCGTCGCCTTGATGGCCTGGTCGATCTGGTCGACCCCGCCCGCCGTGTCGCGGGCGGCGCACGAGCCTCCGAGTCCTTCGGGCGCGCCCGCGATGGGAGTCGGCACCAGGTTGAGGCAGCTCTCCGCGTCGTTGACGAACCCGACGTCGTTGCCCCCGATGCCGACGGTCACGAGGTCGACGCCCGGGTTGAGCGCGTCGAGCTGCGGCGGCGCCGTCCCGTTCAGCGGCACGCTCTCGGGCTGGGTCATGTTGTCGGTCGTCGCGCTGCCGCAGCTCGAGTCGTGGAACTGCGCCACGTGCAGCAGCTTCGCCACCCGGTGGGGGTAGTCGTCCTTCGACTGCGCGCAGCCCAGCGGCACGAACTCGGTCGTCGGCGGGAGCGGGCCGGTGAGGACGTCGGCCGTATAGGAGTCACCGAGCGCGACGTAGTCGTGGTACGGGGGTGGCTGCGCTCCCGACGGGCGCCGCGCCGCTCGAGATCAGCGCGCCCGCCGCGCCCAGCAGGAGGCAGGCCGATGCGCCCGCCGCCGACCACGCCCGCTGTACCCGTGACGCCCGCCGCGCCCCGCCCCGCATGGTCCCATAGTGGTCGCTGCGGGGTCGCCGTGTCGAGACGGCAGGGGCATCGGCGGGAGGGCGCGGTCCGCGTTCAGCTGGGCGGAGACGCCGTGGCCACGATCACGTCGGTCTCGGCCGGGCGCGCCCCCGGCGACGACCCGCCGGCCCATCCAACCCGTGCGCGCCAGAGCGGCGTCGAAGTAACCGGCGTCGAAGCCGAGCTCGAGCCAGCCGTAGGTGCGGCTCGACCACACCGAGAGGCCGTCGAGGCGCGGGCCCCACGGGTAGTCGAGGCGTTGGACGGGCTCGGCCCCGAAGAGCACGGCGCCTCCCGGTCGGACGATCCCGTGCAGTCGGCCCAGCAGGGCGAGGTGGTCGGCGCAGTGGTGGAAGCTCTCGAAGAACACGGCGGCGTCGAACGGCTCGTCGGCCGTGAAGCCCACCATGTCGCCCTGGTGGACGGTGAGCGCCCCCGGCCCGGTGCAGCGCTGACCGATGAGCGAGCAGAACTTCGGGTCGAGCTCGACCACCGTCACATCGAGCCCCGTCGCCACCAGGTCGGCGGTCAGGTTCCCCCAGCCGGCCCCGAACTCCACCACCCGGGTGCGGCGGCCGGACGCGCCATCGGACCCCACGGCGCCCGAGAGCGCCTCGAGGATGTGCCCGCGGGCGACGAGGTCGCGCCCGACGAGGGCCAGCGAGCCGCTCTGGTAGGGATACGGCCGCAGGCGCGCCCGCTCCAGGTCGAAGGGCGAGGCCTCGTGCGACGTGTCGTAGCGGTCGCGGCCCGAGATGCGCCGGTACAGGTCCCAGGTCCAGGCCCGATACTCGTCGGAGAACGGGTCGGGCGGCGGGGGCCCGGGCAACGCGACGACCAGGTCGGCGAGCATCGCCTGCGCCTGCTCGGGCGACGTGCCCATGCGGGCGGTGGCCTGCGCCAGCTCCTCGTCGAGGTCGTCGAGCGGGATCACGCGGGGACCGGGCCGGCCGGCCAGGGTGCGGACCCGCCGCCGCAGCGCCGGGGGCAACGCGTCGACGGCGCGACCGGCCAGGTGGCGGGGAGCGCTCAACCGGGCGGGAGCGCCGAGGCCTTGAACATGGTCGCCGTGGCGCCGGTCAGGCGCCCGAGGTTGCGCTCGCCGAAGGCCGTCTCGTGGGGCTGGGCCAGGTGCGCGTCGAGCAGCTCCTTGGACTCCCAGCACTCGAAGAAGCAGAACGTGTTCGGCGCCTCGATGTCCTCGGACCACCAGTACTCCACGCACCCGGCGTCGCGGCGGCTGGCCTCGGTCACCTCGGCCAGGCTGGCCAGCACGTCGTCGCGGTCGGCGGCGGCGAAGCTCATGGAGCCGGCGATGATGATCACGGCCGGGGCCCCTTGGCTCCCGGCCCGCTCCAGCGCGTCCTTGACCAGGGTCCCGCCCTTCATGATGGCGACGCAGGCGCGCCTCGTCGGCGAGCAGCCCGACGTCGGCGAGCGGGTCGCCGTCGACGACGAGCAGATCGGCCAGGTAGCCCTCACGCACCGAGCCGAGCTCGTGCGCCCGGCCCATCAGGTCGGCCCCGTTGCGGGTGGCCCACGTGAGCACGTCGAGTGGCGCGATCCCCGCCTCCTTCACGTAGAACTCGAGCTCGTCGGCGTAGCGGCCGTGCGGCAGGCCGATGGCGCCGTAGTCGTCGCCGCACAGGAGCTTGACCCCGGCCCGGTTGGCGACCGGGAGGATGTGCAAGGCCTGCTCGATGTCCTCGGCCATGGCGGCCGTGAAGCCGAGGCCGCCGCCGCCCATCATCTCGGCGAAGCGGGCCGGGAACAGCTGGCTCGGCACCAGGAAGGTGCCCTGCGCCACCATCCGCTCGATGGCCGCCTCGTCGAGGCCGTCGCCGTGGTCGACCACGTCGATCCCCGCATCGAGGGCCATGTGCAGCGCGTCGCGGTTGGCGATGTGCCCGCGCACCAGCGCGCCGCGCTCGTGAGCCGCCTCGATCCCCGCCGTGAGCTCGGCGCGCGACATCTCGGTCTGCTCGCTCGGGGCGACCGTCCCGTGGCCGCCGGTGACGAACATCTTGATGATCTCGGCGCCCCGCTTGATCTCCTCGCGCACGGCCCGGCGGAACTCGTCGGGGCCGTCGGACCGGTTGACGGCGCCCGCCGCGCCCACGTCCCAGTACCACGGGAAGCTCTTGTCCCCGGCGTGGCCGGTCGTGCTGACGTCCCGGCTGCCCGCCATCAGGCGCGGACCGGGGAAGAGCCCTTCGGCGATAGCGGCCTTCATGGACGCGTCGATGGCGAAGGGCGCGCCCGCGCTCACCGCGCCGGTGAAGCCGGAGCGCAGCAACAGCTCGAGGTGGTGGGCCGCGCGCACGGCTTGGAGGGCCGGCGGCTCCTCGAGGCCGAAGGGCGCCGCCTTCGAGCCGAGCTCGTGGTAGGTGGCGTGGAAGTGGCTGCTGACGAGGCCCGGCATCACGGTCCGGCCGGCCAGCTCGACCACGCGATCCTCGGGCCCCACCTCGACGACGCCGGCGGCGCCGTCGTCGCCGCTGCGCACGGTCGCGATCCGTCGGTCCTCGACCACGACGGTCGACTGCGGGCGGGCGCCGTCCGCATCGAGGACGGTCGCGCCGACGAGGACAAGGCGGGCCACGACGGCTCCCGCTACTTCCAGCCGACCATGACGTGCTCGAACCACCACGGCGGCGCCGCGGCGACCAACACGTTCATGTCCCAGTAGTCGCACCAACGGGTGATCCGGCCGCCGGACAATTCGTGCACCGAGGCGACCGGCAAGCGCCATCGCCTCACCGGTCGGCCACGACCAGTGCTCGACGTGCTCGGTCAGGACGGCGTCGTCGCCGGCGACCAGGTGCCGGCGCTCGTCGCGGAGCCCGGAGAGCTTGCCGAACGCGAGCGTCAGGCGCCGGACGATCTCGTCGGGCCCCCGGGCCACGTCGTCCTCGGGCGTCTCGATGTCGGTGTAGGTGCCGTCGGATGCGAACCGGGCCGCCGCCGCGACCAGGTCCTGGCGGTACAGGTCGTCCCAGAAGCCCTCGATCACCGTGCGGTTCTCGTCGGCTGCGCTCACTCGTCACCCCCGCGCTCTCGTTGGCGCCGTCTCGGCTCGGAACATAGTGCGCCGCGCCGCGCACCCGCGATCCCATATGGTGAGCCACCCAGCGCCACCAGGGGGTGAGCCGTGTCCTATCGCGTCGTGCAGTGGGCGACCGGCAACGTCGGCCGGGCCGCCATCGAAGGGGTCCTGGACCACCCGGACCTCGAGTGTGCCGGCTGCTGGGTGCACTCGGCGGACAAGGACGGTGTCGACGTGGGCACGCTCGTGGGACGCGCCCCGCTCGGCCTCGCCGCCACCAACGACGTCGACGCGCTCGCTGGCCCTGGACGCCGACTGCGTCGTCTACAGCCCGATCTTCGCCGACGCCGAGGTCGTCACGCGGCTCCTCGAGTCGGGCAAGAACGTGGTGACGCCGCTGGGCTGGTTCTACCCGCCCTCAGAGGAGCGCAGCCGCGCTCGACGACGGTCTGCCGCGCCGCCGGCGTGACGCTGCACGGTACCGGCATCCACCCCGGCGGGATCACCGAGCGCTTCCCGCTCATGATCTCGGCGCTCTCGGGCTCGATCACCCGCGTGCGCGCCGAGGAGTTCTCCGACATCCGGACCTACGGCGCGCCCGACGTGATCCGCGACTGGATGCTCTTCGGCAAGACCCCCGAGGAGGCCCGCTCGAGCATCATGGCCGAGGTGCTCGGCGCCGGCTTCGGCCAGTCCGTGCACATGGTGGCCGACGAGCTCGGGTTCGACCTCGACCCCGCACTGCGCACGACGCACGAGATGGCCGTCGCCACCGCGCCGATCGAGTCGCCCATCGGACCCATCGCGCCCGGCCTCGTCGCCGCGCAGCGCTTCCGCTGGGAGGGCCTCGTGGACGGCGAGCCGGTGGTGACGGCGGCGGTCAACTGGCTCATGGGTGAGGAGCACCTCGACCCTCCGTGGCGCTTCGGCCCCGACGGCGAGCACTTCGAGGTGGAGATCACGGGCGACCCGGACTGCCTCGTGAGCTTCCGCAAGCTGCACCCGGCGTCGGTCGAGGCGGGACTGGCCCGCAACCCCGGCATCGTCGCCACCGCCATGCACTGTGTCAACGCCGTGCCCTACGTCTGCGAGGCCGAGCCGGGCCTGCGCACCTACCTCGAGATGCCTCTGGTCGCCGGCCGGGCCGCCAAGACGGCCTGACGCGCTCAGTCCGTCGAGCTGACGGCGTCGAGGAGGCCCCGCGGCCGCACGGACGGCTCCAGCGGCCGCCGGCGCAGTGACTTGTCGGCGATGGCCGCCGGCACCCAGCCGACGTCGGTCTCGTTGAGGTCGGTCCCCGGCGCCACGATCTCGTCCACCCGGTCGAGCACGTCCGGGCCGAGTCGCAGCTCGAGCGCGGGCAGCTGCGACTCGAGGTGTTCCATCGTGCGCGGCCCGATGATCGGGCACGTGACGCCCGGGTGCGCGAGCACGAAGCCGAGCGCGAGCTGAATGAGCGACAGGCCCGCCTGATCGGCCAGCGTCGCCGAGCTGGTCGACCGCCTCGACCTTGGCCCGGTTGCCGGGGATCTCCAGGTCGTAGTGGTGGGGCAGGAAGCCGGCCCGCCGGCTCGTGTTCTCCTTGCCGGTCCCGAACGCACCCGAGAGCCAGCCGCCGGCGAGCGGGCTCCACGACAGCACCCCCATGCCGTAGCGCTGGCACGTGGGCAGCACGTCCTTCTCGATGCTCCGCACGAGGATCGAATAGGGCGGCTGCTCGGTGACGAAGCGCTCGCGGGCCCGGCGTTCGGCCACCCACTGCGCCTCCACCACTTCGTGCGCCGGGAACGTCGAGCTGCCGAAGTAACGAATCTTCCCGGCGCGCACGAGGTCGGTCAACGCGCCGAGCGTCTCGTCGATGTCGGTCTCGGGGGACGGCCGGTGGATCTGGTACAGGTCGATGTAGTCGACCCCGAGGCGGCGCAGGCTGTTGTCGCACTCGGTCATGATCCAGCGGCGCGAGTTGCCCTGCGCGTTGGGGTCCTGGCCCATCGGTCCGTGGACCTTGGTCGCCAGCACCATACGGTGGCGCTTGGTCTGCGCCAGCGCCTTGCCGACGATCTCCTCGGACTCGCCGAACGAGTAGACGTCGGCGGTGTCGACGAAATTGATGCCGGCGTCGAGGGCGGCGTGGATGATGCGGACACTGTCGTCGTGGTCCGTGTTGCCGAACGAGCCGAACATCATCGCCCCCAGACAGAGGGGGCTGACTTTGATGCCGGTCCGGCCAAGGGTGCGGTACTCCATGTCGCCGAGGCTAGCCAGGGGCCCGGCGGGCCGCCCCGCGCCCCCGCCTCAGCCGCCGAATCGGGCGCCGGCGTCGGCCGCCGCCCACAGGAGGGCGGGATCGCCGCTCCTGGCGTAGCTGCGCAGCGCGGCCTCGGTCAGCTTGATGGCGTGCTCGTCCGCCGAGGCCACGGCGCGGTCGACCAGCGCGTCGGCCGAGGGCGTCTCCGGTTCGCCCAGCTCGCTCTGGCGATCGATGTCGTAGGCGACGTGCAGCGCGGCCGTGGCCTGCCAGACGTAGCCGAGCGCGGCGGCGCGGTCCTCGACCGCGAGCCAGGGCAGCACGAGCTCGCAGGCCAGCGGCGCCGTCACCGAGTGCAAGAGCCCGATGGCGCCGCCCCCGTCCGCGTTGCGCAGGTAGGCCCGCGCGCCACCCGACGCCAGCTGGTCCAGGAGCTCGACCGCACCGCCGGTCCAGCCCAGCGAGGCAACGGCCTGCTCGAACTCGTCGGCGATCTCGTCGACCTGCGCCACCATGTCGCCGATCAGCAGGAGGCGCGGCGCGTCCTCGGGCAGGTAGGGCAGGTCGGCGAGCGCTTCGGGCACACCCTCCCGGCCGATCAGGAGCGGGGGGCCCGGGAGCTCCTGATAGCTCGACGCCCAGAACGCGAGGCCGATGGCGAGCTCGAGCCGGCGCGCCGGCGTGTCGTCCGCCGCGAGGGCGCGCACCGCGTGGGCGGTGCGGATCAGGCCGTGGGCCGCCGCCCCGACGGCGCCCGGCAGGAGGCGGGGCGCCCACTCGCCGACCACCGCCACGGGCGGCCGGTCGGCCACTTCCCGCTCGAACAGGGCGAGCCAGTCCGGGAAGCTCTCCTCCCGGCCCAGGACGGCCGGCCAATCCTCTTCGGACAGCGGCCGCTCGGCCGGCGCAGGCGCCGGCTCGAGGCGCGTCCGGTACTGCGCCACCCAGGGCGCGATGGCGTCCTCGCGCCCCAGGTGGGCAAGGGCCTCCGCCGCCATCGGCCCGTGATTGGCCAGCCCGAGCGACCCGTAGCCGGGTGCCGTGGCGGCGAACACGGTCAACGCGTCGTCGAGGGGTGACGACTCCATCGCCCCAGTATGACGAGGCGGGGACTCGGGCGCCCGGGGCGGCGGCCGCTACGATCCGCCCTTCACCGACGGGAGGTGCGATGGCGACGACGCCGCCGCTGCATGGGTTGCGGATCATCGAGTGCTCGGCCCTGGGGCCGGCGGCGATCACGACGTCCCTGGTCGACCTGGGGGCCGACGTGATCAAGGTCGAACCGCCCGCCGGCGACTACATCCGGGAGATGACCTGGCCGATCGTCGAGGGCGTCTCCCTCATGCACCTGCACCTCAACCGCGGCAAGCGCTCGATCGTGCTCGACCTCCGGACCGAGGCGGGGTCCGGGATTTTGAAGGAGTTGGCGGCCTCGGCCGACGTCGTCATCGAGGCGATGCGTCCCGGCTCGCTGGCCCGCCGCGGGGTCGGCTTCGACGACCTGAAGGCGATCAACCCCAAGATCGTGTTCTGCACGATCTCGGGCTACGGGATGACCGGCCCCTACCGCGACTACCCCAGCCACGGCATCGCCTACGACACGTGGGCCGGCATCGTCAACGTGGCCACCGACGACGAAGGCTTCACCTACATCCCCGAGCACGTGTCGATCGGCATCAACGCCGCCCCGCTCTTCGGTGCACTCGGGATCCTCGCCGCCGTCATCCGGGCCCGTGACACCGGGCAGGGCTCCTACATCGACCTGGCCCAGTCCGACGCCGCCGCCGCCATGGACTGGTACCGCTCGGAGACGTGGCGGGCCTACGAGCGGCCCGAGACCGAGGTCACCGGCAACAAGGCCGACGATTACGAGCGGCGCGCGCCGGGCACCGCCGGCATGATCGAAGGAGTCCGCTACCAGGTCTATGAGACCGCGGAGGGGCGCCACGTCCTGTTCATGGCGTCGGAGCAGGCGTTCTGGAAGAACTTCTGCGAAGGCGTCGGCCGCCCGGACCTCTTCGAGCGCTGGCCGGGGTCGAAGTACGCCGACCACGCCCGCGGCAACCGCGAACTCCGGAGCGAGCTGCGCGACATCTTCCGGACCAAGACCGCCCAGGAGTGGCTGGACTTCGGCGGTGCGGTGAACACGCCGATCGCGCCGGTCAACACACCCAAGACATTGCTCGACGACCCGCAATTCGCCGACCGGCTGCCGCTCCTGCCCCGGTCCGAGGTCGGTGCCGACCAGTTGTTCACGCCCCTGCACTTCGTCGACGAGGAGTTGCCGCACCCCCACAAGGCGCCCACGGTCGGTCAGCACACGGAGGACGTTTTGCGCACCGTGCTCGACTACGACGACAATCGGATCGCCGCAGCCCGAGACGGGGGGGCATTCGGGGCCAACGCGTAGGCGGCGCGGCTGGCGAGAGGAAGGATGTTGATGGACAAGGTCCGGCTTGGCGTGCTGGGCGCCGGCAACATTGCAGCCATGAACGTCCGTGGCTATCTGGAAGATCCCCGCTGTGACGTCGTCGCGGTCTGCGACACCGACGAAGAGGTCGGGAAGCGGGCGGCCAAGGAGTGGGGTGCCGACCGTTTCTACAGCGACCTGTCGGACCTGCTGGCCGACGACACCGTCGACGCTGTCGAGGTGCTGACCCCGACCCACATGCACCACGACCATGTGATCGCCGCTCTCCAGGCGGGCAAGCATGTCTCGGTGCAGAAGCCCGTCGCGAACTCGATCGACGACGCGCTGGAAATGCAGGCGGTCGCCGAGCGGGCCGGGCGCGTCCTTCGCATCAGTGAGTGCTTCGCGCACTATCCGCCGCTCGAGCTGGCCAAGAAGCTGGTCGCCGACGGCGCCATCGGCAAGCCGACGTCGCTGCGCATCCGCACGCTGGTCGGCCAGACCGACTCGGCCTTCCAGGCCGCCCTGCGGCCCGAGGGGTACGGGTGGCGCTTCGACAAGCGCAGCCCGGGCGGGCACCTCTTCGACGACATGGTGCACAAGTACGCGATGGCCCTGTGGCTGCTCGACCTCGGCATCACCTCGGTACAAGCGGTCGTGCGCCGGCGTGACCTCTACTTCGAGCCGTGTGCGGTCATCTTCGAGTACGAGAACCCCGAAGTGCTGGGCATGATGGAGGTGCAGTACTCACCCAACTTCTACATGCGATCCCAGTACTACGGCGCGGACGAGTTCTTCGAGATCACCGGCGACGAGGGGCAGCTGTGGGTCACCCGGGCCACGGGCGAGATGCTCGACCTGGCGCCCGTCGTGTTGTTCACCGGGACGGCGAAGGAACGCAAGACCACCGAGTTCACCGACGTCGAGGCGGACTGGGGCGCCGGCTTCGTCCGCTCGTCACAGCATTTCGTCGATGCCCTCGTACATGGCACACCGGCCGCCATGACCGCCGGCGAGGCAACCGACGTGCTGCGCCTCTGCTTCGCCGTGTACCAGGCCGGCCAGACGCGTGCGCCGGTCGATCCCCGCCTCGTCACCGGGGCCGTGAGCCCGCCAGGGTGGGGAGAGTGGTAGTCCCCGCCGCGAGCCCTCACTCCCAGGGTGGCGCTCCGACCTCGATCCGCCCGAGTCGTGAGCGCACCACACCGAAGCGCTCGTCGGCCGCCGCCCACTGACGACGGGCCTCGGAGACCTCCTCCTTCGTCCGGGCCACGAAGTTCCACCACATGAGCAGCGGCTCGGGAAACGGGACGCCACCAAGCAGCAGCGCCCGCGCCGGTTCGAGCAGCTCGACCCGGCACTCGTCCCTCTCCCATGCCGAGATAGCCGAGCACGCCGGGCTCGATCACCTGACCGTCCACGCGGGCACTTCCCTCCAGAACGACGAGCGCGTGCTCGTAGTCGTGCCGCAACGGGAGCACGGCGACCGACGGCCGCAGCGCCAGCTCGACGCCGACATGCTCGGTGTCGCGCCGAGCGGGGGACTCGAGCCCGCCGTAGTCGCCGACCAGGACCGTGGCGTCCACGCCGCCGAGCTCGAGCCTGGGTAGTCCACCGTGGTGCTCGAAGGCGGCGGCGCCGTTGCGCGTCGCCGCGGGCTGCGCGACCCAGAGTTGGATCCCGTGCAGCACCGGGGCGGCGCCCGGATCCTCCTCGGCATGGGCCACGCCGGAGCCGGCCGTCATCAAATTGAGCTGCCCCGGTCTGATCAGTTGCTCGGACCCCAGGCTGTCGAGGTGCAGCAGCTCACCCGCCAGCAGCCAGGTCACGGTCTGCAGACCCATGTGCGGGTGGGGCCCGATACCGACTCCGCCCGCCTCGCTCACCGCCACGGGACCGACGTGGTCGGCAAAGCACCAGGCCCCCACGGTCCGCCGTGGACGCTGCGGCAGGACGCGACGCACCGGCAGTGACCCCACCCGGGTCACGCGTCCCGGTGCCAACTCGACAACGGGGCCCGCCGCGCCGGCGCCACCAACGGGGTCGCCCGGGGCATCCTCCGTCGTCACCGGCCCGCTCATCGCTGTTCTTCTACACCCTTAAGGTGACGTGGGTCCGCGCCGGCCGGGAGGCTCCCCCATGACCAACCCCAATGACACCGTGGACGTCGTCGACGTCCCCGCCGAACACCGCTTCGTGGCGCGGGGAACAGACGCCGAGGCGGAACTGGTGTACCGGTTGGACGGCGACCGCCTCTACCTGATCCACACCGAGGTGCCCGAGGCGTGGAACGGGCGGGGCGTCGGCAGCCGCCTCGTGCGCGCCGCGCTCCGCCGGGCCCAGGCCGACCACCTCACGGTGGTCCCGTGGTGTCCCTTCGCGCGGCGCTGGCTCAAGGAGCACCCCGACGAGGCCGGCGGGATCGACGTCGACTTCAGAACGCCGCCGACCGAGGGCTGATCTGCCACGGGGCGGCGAGATGCACTCAGTGCGCCGCGAAGAATTCGGCCAGATGACCGGTGACCTCGTCGACGTGCGTCATGAAACCGAGATGCCCTGACCCGGCGACCTCCCGGTAGGTGCAGCCGGGAATGATCTGGGCGGCCTCCCGGGCGTAGCGCGGCGGCGAATCGACGTCGTGCTCGAACGCGAGCACGAGGCAGGGCACCCCGAGGTCGGGCCAGCGCGTCGTGCGCGTCGGGTCGGTCGACCAGGCCAGGGCCGCCTCGTACTGGCCGCGGCGCCCCGGGTTGGCCCACACCGGCATCTCACCCATCAGCGACAACCACGTGCGCACCACCTCGGAGTCCTGGATGTCCGACGTCGGCAGATACCGCAGTGTCTCCGTGGCGTAGAAGAGCGGAGGCAGGTCGTAGTCCAACACGGCCAGGTCACGCTCGACGGTGGTGATGGCCACCTCCCAGGCGGTCGGCTTGTTGGCGCTCCCCATGAGCGCGGCGGCACGGACGCGCTCGGGGTGATCGAGCGCCAGCGTCTCCGCGATCCACCCTCCCATGGAGTGACCGGCGACCCGCACCGGAGCGCTCCAGCCGAGGTGGTCGAGGAGCGCGACGGTATCGGCCGCCATCTCGTCCACCGTGTAGGGCGCCGGGGGCGACGACGAGGGCTCCATGCCCCGGTTGTCGAACGTCGCCACCGTGTAGCCGGCGGTGACGAGCGCTGGCGCGAGGCCGAGGTGCCAGGCGATCGCGGGCTGGCCACAGCCGGCGATGAGCAGGACCGGGTCCCCGTCGCCCATCACCTCGTAGGCCAGAGTGGCGCCGTCGACGCGTACGTCAGGAATGGAGCACCTCGGAGAAGAGCTTTGGCGCGACGTTGCGCCCCGTGAGAATGACGACGGTCTCCTCGCCGTCGGAACCCGGCGTCACGAGGCCGCTCCGCAGCGCGGCGACGCCGACGGCACCCGCGCCCTCCAGGACGAAGCCCATCTTGTGGGCGGCAAAGGCCATGGCAGAGCGGATGTCGGCCTCGCTGACGGTGAGGACCTGGACGCCGTGCGCCAGCGCGATGCCGACGGTGACCGCGCCCGGCTCGAGGTTGCCGGCCAGTCCATCGGCGACCGTGGGCTCGACGTCAATGGGCACGATGGCGCCCGCGGCGAGCGCGGTGCTCATGGACGGCGATGCCTCCGACTCCACCCCGACGACGCGGACCCCCCGGTCCGCCAGTCCCAGGATGACGCCGGCCAGCAGGCCGCCGCCCCCGCAGGGGACGACGACGGTCCCGAGGCGCGGCACCTGCTCGGCCAGCTCACGCGCCAGCGTCGCTTGCCCGGCAATGACGTCGGGGTCGTTGTAGGGCGAGATGTACCGGCTGCCCTCGCGCTCGGCCAGCGCCAAGGCGTGCGTCTCCGCCTCGCGGTAGCCCTCCCCGTGCAGCACGAGCCGCACGTCGAACTGCTGGAGTGCAGAGACCTTGGCCGCCGAGGCGCCCGTCGGCACCACGACCGTCACCCGCGCGCCGATCTTGGAGGATGCGTACGCGAGCCCGAGCCCGTGGTTGCCCGCGGACGAGGCGACGACGGCGCGTCCCGGCTCGTCCTCGTTGGTCGCCGCCACCGCCGCCAGCCCTCCCCGCACCTTGAACGAGCCCGTCGGCTGCACGGTCTCGACCTTCACCGAGACGGAATCGCCGAGTTGCGGGGCGGCGACCACCGGCGTGACCGGCAGGGCGTGGCGTACGGCCTTCCACGCTGCCTCCAGGTGACCGGGCCCCGGGACCTCGACGTCGCGCACCGGTCCAGTCTGTCCGACGTCTGCCTGGCATGCTGACCGCGTGCGATCGGGAACGACCAAGGCGGGAAGCGCCACGGTGCACGTCCACGCCGACGCGACGGCGCTGGCCCGGGCGGCGGCAGACGGGGCACGGGAGATCCTGCGCTCGGCGGTGCGCGCCCGCGGGGTGGCCCACGCGATGTTCGCCACCGGCAACTCGCAGCTGGCGTTCGTCCACGCGCTCGTCCACGAGACACTCGGGGTGCCCTGGTCCGACACCGTCGTCTTCCACATGGACGAGTACGTGGGCCTCGGCCCGGATCATCCGGCCGGGTTCGGGCGCTGGATTCGCGAGCGCATCACCGAACCGGCGAGACCGAAGGCCGCGTACTACGTCGAGGGGTTGGGCGATGCCGCCGCCGAGTGCGGGCGCTATGCCGCGCTGTTGCGGCCAGTACCCGCTCGATCTGTGCTGTCTCGGCATCGGTGAGAACGGGCATCTCGCCTTCAACGACCCACCCGGTGGCCGACTTCTCCGATCCCCTCGACGTCAAGGTGGTGCAGCTGGACACCGCGTGTCGCACCCAGCAGGTCAACGAAGGGCACTTTCCGCGGTCTGGACGCGGTCCCGACCGAAGCGATCACGGTGACCATTCCCGCCTTGCTGCGCGCGGCGCACGTGCTCGCCATCGTCCCCGAGGCCCGCAAGGCGCAGCCGGTCCGCGACGCCCTGACCGGGCCCATCGCGACGTCGTGTCCGGCCTCGTCCCTGCGCACCGTCCCTCACGCCACGATCCACCTCGAGCCGGAATCGGCGAGCCTGCTTCCAAGCTGAGAAGGCTGCGTTCACGGCAACCACTTCGAACCCCTCGGGCAACGACGGGGCAATGACGACTCCGTAGCTTTCGTGACGGGATGAGGGGGTGCCGGCCAATGGCCGGGCCCGTCGACGGGGGGGCTTTGACGATCGCGATCGCCACGGGGTATCTGGGCCCGGCCGTGCCGACCCACGTCGACACCGACGCCGCATCCGGCGGCGAGCCCGGGAACGGGAAACGTCGCCGGCGGACACTGCGCCGGGTGCTGATCGCCACGGGTGCAGGGCTGCTTGCCATCATCGCCCTCGTGGCGGCATGGATCGGCATCAGCCTCTACAAGATCGATCACGCGGTGCACCACGTCGGGGTGCCGGCCACGCTCCTGGCCAAGGGAAAGAACGACCTGTTGGCCATCGTGAAGGGGCCCGACCACAGCGAGCAGATCTTCGTGTTCCATGCCACCGGCGGGCACACCAACGTGCTCAAGATCCCCGACTCGCTGGGCCTTCCGCTCACCACCGGTCGCACGGTGCCCATCAAGACCCTGAGCCTTCACGCGCCCGGCTCGATCATCGCCGGGCTAGACCAGCTCGGCATCCCGGTTCGGCACTACGTCGGAGTGGATCTGCAGATGGTCGACCCCGCCTCGAACCTCGGGCAGCTGGCCACCGGCAAGCTGTCCATCACGTCGATGATCTCGAACCCGACGGGCACCACGACCCTGCTCGAGCAGGTCGCCTCGCACATCTACCTCGGACCCGGTACGCCGGTGTCGGCCGTCCTCTCGTTGATGAATGTGCCCACCGCGCATCCCGTCTCGGTCCCAACCGCCAAGGACGACCACGGCAGGTCGTCCTTGCGTCGGAGTTCGCCACGGTCCTGCGCAGCTTCCTCTAGTGGGAACGACGGCCCGGTCCGGGGGCGCGCCCGGTCCTGGAGAGACCTGGCTCCGCAAGCTGGCGCCACGATCTGGGCGCCGACGACTGGGAAGACGATGGCGGCCGCTGCCGCGGGCCCGGGCCGGGACGAACGGCAGGGCGGTGCCCAGGCCTCGCTCGACGAGGTGCTCCGTGACGCCGCCGAGGCGCGCGACCCGAGTGACGATCGAGACAGCCGCGCCGGCGGGGCGGACTGACCTTCGCTCAGCCGGCTCCGGCCGTCGGCTCGTGGGACAGCCAGCGGTCCAAGAAGGCCAGGGCCTCGGCGCCGTGCCACTGGTGGCCGCCCTCGAAGACGTCGTGCCCGAGGCGGTCCGGCACGCCCTCACGCGTCGTAGACGAGGCGGGTACGCCGCACGGACTCGGTCGCCGCTGGCAACCGGGAACAGCATGTCCTCCGTGCCCGTTTCGATCAGCAGGGGACGCGGCGCCACGAGCGCGCCGAGGTCCTCGTGCTCGAGCCGACCCAGCATCCCGAAGAGGATCTGTGAGCCGCACATGTTCCACGGCATCTTGTGGCTCTCCGCCCACGAGGAGAAGTAGCCGCTGACGACGGCCGCGGCGACGCGGTCGTCGAGCGCAGCGGTGAAGAGGGTCACCGTGCCGCCGTAGCTGATCCCGACCATCCCGAGGCATTCCGGGTCGACCAGCGGGTGCCCCTGCAGGACGTCGAGGGCGCACCGCAGGTCCCAGATGTTCTGCATCAGGGGGTTCCATCCCGCCATGGCCGCGTGGACCAGGTTGGTGTCGCAGGCGTAGTGGTCCTCGGGATTCCAGTCGAGACGCTCACCGAAACACCGCAGGTCCGGCGCGAGGACGACGTAGCCGCGCCGGGCGAGTTGCCAGCGCGTAGTCGGCGTTGGGCATGTCCGTGTGCTCCAAGCCGACGGCCTGGGCCTTGCCCGGTCCGTGGCCGTGGCAGGCAAGGACGGCGGCGCCCGGAGGCCGGCCGATGCGCGCGTCGGGGACGAGGAGGTAAGCCGGCACCGACATGGTGTCCTCGGTGTCGAAGACGATCTTCTCCCGGCGATATCCATCGCACGCCGTCGATTCGAGGGTCTCGACGTTGAGCGGCACGCGGGACGGCTGCGGGCCGAGCAGTTCGAGCAGGCGCGCGCGGCAACGTCCGACCCAGTCCGGGATCGCGCCCGGATCGGGATCGTCCTCGGGAAGCGGATCCTCGTGTGCGGTGGTGGCCAAGCGGGCCATCCACTGGTACCAGGACGAGTAGTTGCGCGTCGGCGGGACGAAGAGCGGCCCTGCGGTGTCTGTGCTCATGCTCGGCCCTTCTCTCGTCGGCCCCGCCACGGTCCTGCGCCAATGTAGGGGGATGTGGGGCAGAATTGGTGGGTGACCCTCGCCACCGCCGTCAGCGTCCACCCGATTTCGCCGACCATCGGCGCAGAGATCTCGGGCGTCGACCTGTCGGTCCCGCTGTCGCCCGAGGTGGTGGCGGCAATCCGCGGTGCCTGGAACACCCACCACGTCATCTTCTTCCGGGACCAGTCCCTGACGGCCGAGCAACAGGCGGCGTTCGCCCGGCAGTTCGGCACCGTGACCGAGGCCCATCCCGTACTCCCTTCGATCGACGAGAGCCCCGAGGTCCTTGCCATCGACGGCAAGGTCGACCGGGCCAGTTGGTGGCACACCGACGTGACCTTCCTGCAGACGCCGGCCATGGGGTCCATCCTCTACATGCTCGAAGCACCCGAGGTGGGCGGCGACACCATGTGGGCGAGCCTGCAGGACGCCTACGACGGTTTGGCCGATCCGGTGCGACGGATGTGCGACCAACTGATCGCCATCCATCACGACCCGTGGTTTGCGGCCGACGTCGCCGAGCGGGGCGGGTACGAATGGGACGGCATCCGGCAGGAGAAGCTGCTCCCGGCGCTCCATCCCGTCGTCCGGACGCACCCCGAAAACGGGCGCAACGGGCTCTTCGTCAATCGGCAGTTCACCCGACAGATCTTCGGACTGTCGGACAACGAGAGCGACGCCGTCCTCGAGATGCTCTATCACCACTGCACCAAACCCGAGTACACCTGCCGCTTCCGCTGGCGGGCCGGTTCGGTGGCCTTCTGGGACAACCGGGCGACGCTGCACTATGCGCTCGACGACTACGGCGACGCCGCCCGCTATGCGCATCGCGTGACGCTGCGGGGGGACAAGCCCTTCGGCCCGGCGATGCCGCTGCCCGGCCACTGATCACCCTCGGCGCGTGACCGGCCTGGCCGCCGACGTCGGCGTCGCCGCGGTCGCTTTTGTGGCGACCAACATCGACAACTGCGTGGTGACCACCGCCATGGTGGCCGGGGCTCCCGTGGAGCGGGCTCATCGCATCGCCGCCGGCCAGGTCGTCGGCTTCGCCGTCGTGGCCCTCGTCGCCGCAACGGCGGCGGTGCTGCTGTTCGAGTTCTCCGCCGCCGCGGTGGGACTGCTGGGTTTCGTGCCGCTGGCCATCGGCGTCACCGGCCTCTTCGGGCTCCGTCATCGCGGGGGCACCGAGAGCACGGAGCGCCGGGCGCCGGGCTCACGGCGCAGACGTCGTCGGCCGGCCGCCGACCGGGCTGTGGGGCGCAGCCTGACGGCCGCCGCGTTGGTCACGATCGCGGCCGGAGGCGACAATCTGGCCGTCTACATCCCGCTCTTCCGCGAGGGTGGTACGGCCAACCTGATCGCCATCGCGGCCGTGTTCGTCGCCGGCGAGGTCCTCGTGACGTCCGTGATCCTGACCGCCGGCCGGCACCCACGGGCGCGGGCGGTCATGACGAGGCTCGGCGCGGTCGCGGTGCCGCTGTTGCTCTGCGCCGTCGGGGTGCTGGTGCTCGTGACGGCCGGGACACTCACCTGGCTCTGAACGGCCCCGGTGCCTGCCCACGGTGGCTCCGGCATCGCAGGCATGGTTGACTGACCCGAGATCCGACGAAGGGAGGCCCGATGGAACACCTACAGGGCAAGGTGGCGGTGGTCACCGGAGCCGCCAGCGGCATCGGCAAGGCGGTGGCGACGCGGGCGGCGGCCGAGGGGATGAAGGTCGTCTTGGCGGACATCGAGGAGAACGCCCTCAAGGAGACCGCGGACGAGCTCGCGGCCAACGGGGCGGAGGTCATCGCGGCGGTGACCGACGTGTCGGACGTCGCAGTCGGTACGCGAGCTGCGCGACCGGGCCGTGCGAGAGTTCGGCGCCGTGCACCTCGTGCACAACAACGCCGGCGTCGGCACGGGCGGCCCGATCTGGGAGGTGCCCGAGGAGGACTGGCGCTGGATCCTCGGGGTGAACCTGTGGGGCGTCGTGCACGGCATCGCCACCTTCGTGCCGCTGTTCATTCAGCAGGGCGAGGGCCACGTGGTGAACACGGCGTCCGTTGCCGGCCTCACCACCGCCCCCTTCCTCGGCCCCTACAACGCCACGAAGCAGGCCGTGGTCGCCATGTCGGAGACGTTGTACAAGGACCTGCAGGGCAGCGGGCGTCTCGGGCGTGGGGGTGTCGGTCCTCTGTCCCGGCTTCGTGCAGACCCGCATCGCCGAGTCCGACCGCAACCGCCCGTCGTGGGCACCCGGTCGCGAGGCCGAGGAGGCCGAGGCGATGCGTGGGCTGATCCAGGACCTGGTCAGCGGTGGGATCTCGCCCGAGCAGGTGGCCGAGCGGGTGCTGGACGCGGTCCGCACGAACACCTTCTACATCCTCACGCACCCCGAGCTCCGCGGCGCGCTGCAGACCAGGTTCGACGACATCTTGGAGGGCCGCCCGCCCTCGCCCACGATCATCGCCTGAGCGCGTTCACCCCGCCGGGAGTGGCTTGAACGGCTGCACCGTCACCCAACACGTGCCCTGCGGCTTGTGGTTGGTCTTCAACTTGCACTGGGACGACGGCGGCACGTTGTTGTGCACCTTGACCACCTGATACTGGGTTGGGCCGTAGAACTTGTTCGGCCCGAAGCTCCAGACCGGTGAGAGCGTGCCGGGATAATTCGTGATCTTCGACATCGCCGTCACGAAGGTGCGGCGGTCGAGGTTCGGGCCGGCGTTCTTCGCCGCGGTGGCGAACAGTCGGATGGCGCCACACCAGGCCTGAATCGGGCCCTGCTCCTCGATGTACGAGCTCTCGGTGCCCGGGATCGGCTTGGGGTGGTACGAGTGCCACGTGGTGTAACACGACCGCACGCCGGTGTCGTAGCCGCCCTGGCTCTGGGGCCGCGCGTCGTCGAAGCCGCCCAGGGTCTCGGTCGTCACGCCCTCCTGGCCGTTCAGCGCCTGCTCGTAGGGGACGGGGATGAGGCCCAGTGCGACCTCGACCGTCGACTGGTAGTCGCTCAACAACAGCTGCGGGTAGTACTGCTGCGAGTTCTCGGCCCCGATGTAGGGAAAGAACGCGTTCTCCGGAATGAGCGGGAAGACGGACTGCACTCCGGCGGCCTTGAACTTCTCCACGGCCAGCTGGGCGTCCGAGTTAGTCGTCGCCGTCTGACTCGTGCTGCCCGCGACCGTCTGGACGACGGGCGTGATGCCGATCTTCTTGAGGTCGGGGAGCAAGGAGCCGTTGAGCGCCGCCTGGTCGGCCGCCTGGTCGGACACGACCACACCGACCTTCTTCCCGTGCCCGAGACGCCCCGAGCTCACGCCCCACTGCACCGTTGCCGCCAGCACGGGCGACATGTCCGCACCCGTCCACCAGAGATAGGGCGAGCCCAGGTTGGTCCAGTTCGTCGTGGTGGACCAGGCGCTGATGAGCGGCGTCTGCCCCTGCTGGGCCACGCACAGTTGATTGTCCTGCTCCCAGGTGCCGATGCCGTCGACCACGGCGAACGACCGGTGGGCTGCCCTCGGTCCATTGCCGGCAGAGCGCTTGCATGCTGGCGTCGTTCGTCGGGTCGAACGGCAGCGATGATCGGATTGATCTTGCGTCCGTTGATCCCGCCGGCCTTGTTGATCTGGTCGACGTAGAGGTTGATGGCCGGGACCTGCTCGTTGTACTCCTTGTCGGCCGAGAAGCCCTCCTTGCCGGCCAGGCTGTTGATGGCCACCACCGGAAAGACGACGTTGATCTCGGTCTTGGAGACGCCGCGGGTGCTCGTGCTCGCTTGCCCGACCGGGGTCGCCGTCGAGCTGGACGAACTTTGGACCTCGGCCGCGCCGGCCACCCCAGAGCCTCCGGGCGTGCCCGACGGGGCGAAGGCCAGCCAGACCACGAGGCCGACCACGATGGCGACGACGATGACGGCAGTACGGATCTGCATGGCGCGCGGTCGGCGGCGCAGGCGGCGCCACGACCGCCCGATCGGCGCTGCCGGGTTCCACATCGCCCGGTGCCCCAGTGCTCCGGCGCTCGCCTCCATGGTCACGCTCCTTCGCTTCGACCGGTGCGGTCTCGACCGCCTTCCCCAAGCGGGCCCGACGCCATGAGGGCCTCGTCGCTGGCACCAAGGTAGGCGGCCAGGGCCTTGGGGTCAGCGCGGACCTGCTCCGGCGGTCCCGCAGCCACCACCCGGCCGAGCTCCATCACGACCACGGTCGAGCAGAGCTCGAAGACCAAGGGAACGTCGTGCTCAACGAGCACGATCGTCGTGTCGGCCACCTCGTGGATGCGCCGCAGCAGGGGGATGAAGGCCTCGGCCTCTCGCTGGGCGATGCCCGCGGTCGGCTCGTCGAGCAGAAGGAGGCGCGGCCGCGCCAGGACGATGGATGCGAGGTCAACGACTCGCCGCGTCCCGGTGGAGAGCTCGGCGGTGCGATGGTGCCGGAAGCGCTCGAGCCCAAAGGCTGCGATCACCTGGTCGACGGCCTCGAGCTTGCGTCGTTCGGCCCGTCGCGCCCATGGAAGCCGCAGCGTCGTCGAGAGCACGGCCACCTCTCGGCGGGCGTCCTCGCTCAGCAGCAGGACGTCGAGGACGGAGAGCTCGGGGTAGAGGCGGCAATCCTGGAACGAGCGGACCATACCCACGCCCAGGCGTTCCTCGGGCAGATACTCCGCGCAGGTCGATCGCATCGAGCCGCACCAGCCCCGACTGGGGCTTGACCAGACCCGAGATGACGTCGAGCGTGGTCGTCTTCCCCGAGCCGTTCGCACCGATGAGGCCGACGATGGAACCGGCCCTCGCCGTGAAGGTGACGCCGTTGAGCGCATGCACCCCGCCGAAGCGGACAGTCACGTCCTCGACGGTCAGCTGTGCCGGATGCGGCGCCGGCGCGGCGCTCGCCTCCACGGCGCCAGACCCTCCGCTCACTGCTCTACTCCGTCGGTCACCAGCGCCGGTGGGGGTCTCGGCGCAGTCGTCGCGACGGAGGGACCCGGTGTGTCGCCGGCGTCACGGTGCAGCAGGCCACGGATACCCAGCGTCACGACGTCGCCCAGGCGGTGCAACAACTCGGCGAGGCCCCCGGGCAGATACAGGATGAACGCGATCAACCCGAGTCCGCTGGTGAGGAATTGGATCGTCTGGTTGGATCCGAAGATCGCCGGCAGCCCCTCCAGGTAGAGCGCACCCAGTATCGCTCCGGAGATGGAACCGAGCCCCCCGATCACGACCATGGAGATGATGACGAAAGAGGTCGTCGGATCGAACGTGATGTCGGTGTTGTTCAGCTGCTGGGTGGCGAAGGCGAAGCAGACGCCGGCGTAGCCCGCCACGAAACCCGAGAGGGCGAAGGCGAGCAGCTTGGTGCGCAGCACCGGGATACCCATGGCCGCCGCCCCAACCTCGTTGTCGCGCACGGCGACGAGTCGGCGCGCCACTCCCTTGTCGCGCCACACGCGCAAGATCCACACCGACAACAGCGAGCACGGCCAGGGAGAACCAGGCGAAGGAGCGTTGCGATGCCAGGCTGAGGCCGAAGAGCGACGGTCGGGGGACGACCGTATAGGCCGGGTTGGGAGACCGGTGCACAGCGTTCGGTTGAGGCCGGGGATCGTGATGCAGGGGGTCGCCAGGACGGCGTTCTGCATGAAGATGGCGAAGGCGAGCGTCGTGACCGCCAGGAAGAGCCCGGGCATCCGCAGGGCGGGTAGTCCCACCAGGATGGCCACGACCGCGGTGACGGCACCGCCGTAGAGCATGACGAGCGGCAGGGGAACCGAAGTCCCGAGGTGCACGGCGACCAACGCGCCCACGGCCACCAAGCCGAACTGCCCCAGCGACACCTGGCCCGCCCATCCTGTCAGCATCGTCAAGGACAGCGCGACGACGGCATAGATGCAGATCTGGCTCATCAAGACGTCGTTCCCGACGGAGAGCACCAATGGCAGCAGCACCGCCGCCGCCACGACGAGCCCGACCCCCGACGCCGACACCCGGCGGCGCAAGAGGTCGGCGGTGGCCCGTACGGTCGTGGCCGCACCGTGCTCCCATGAGCTGCGGTCTCCCGTCCGCACGCCTCGGCGCAGGGCCCGCACCCGGATGAGCAGCACCGCCATGACGACGAGGAAGACGATGAACTGCTGCTTGGCCGGTGACGGGACGTTCCACTGCAACACCTCGAGAAACACACCCATGCCGACGCCGGCCACGAACGCGACGGTGAGATTGACCATTGCGCCGATCAGCGCGGCCGTCAGTGCGTAGAGGAGGAGGTCGGGTGACAGCGCCTGGGTGAGGGCGCTGGTCTGGTTGGGCGCGTTGAGGATGGCCGTGAAGGCTGACAGCGCGCCCGCCACCGTCCACGTGAAGGTCGAGGTGCGGCGGATCCAGACGCCCGACAACCGGGCCGAGTCGGCGTTCTCCGACATGGCGCGCATGGACAGTCCCCAGGGGGTGAGGCGTACCGCCAGGACGAGGACCAACGTGACGATCGGCGCCACGATCAGCGTCAAAACCTCGGTCGGGGTGATGATGAACGGACCGAGGTGGAACGAGAGGTCGAAGGGGACGGGCACGGGCCTCGAGGTGTTCGACGGCCGGATGAAGGGCAATGTGGCCAGCGCGAGCAGCACATAGCTGAGCCCGATCGTCGCCACCATCACGAGCACCCGCGGCCGGTTGAAGAGGCGCCGCAACACGAGCTCGGACAGCGCGCCCACGAAGGCCGCGAGCCCCACCGACAGCACGAGTGCGAACCAGTAGTTGAACTTGAAGTCGGCGGTCAGCTTCACGAGGAACACCGCGGCAATGACACCGATCTGTCCCTGCGCGAAGTTGAGGACCCGGTTGGTCCGGTAGACGAGCACAAGCCCGAGCGCGAGCAGCCCGTAGCCGAGGCCGTAGAAGACGCCCTGCACCAGGACGAAGTTCGGGGCCGAGAACGCCAACATCCGCCTACCCCAGGCCCGTCGAGGCCGTGCCCAGGAAGACGGGGCGCAACAGGTCGTCGCGCGCCATCAACTCGCTGGTCGGGCCGTCGAAGCGGATCTGCCCGCGCTCCATGAAGAAGCACCGGTCGGCCAGGTTGAGGGCCCGGTTCAGGCTCTGCTCCACCAGGATCACGGTCGTACCCGACTCGTTGATGCGGCGCACCATGCCCATGAGCCGATCGACCGTCATCGGGGCCAGGCCGAGCGACAGCTCGTCGATCATGAGCAGCCGGGGCTGCGTCATCATGACGCGGGACAGGGCCAGCATCTGCTGTTCTCCGCCCGACAGGGTGCCCGCCGGTTGATCGAGACGGGAAGCAAGTTCGGGAAACGCCTCGAGCGCCTCGTCAAAGGCCTTGGAGCTGCGGGAGCGCTCGCGACGCAGCGTGTGACCTCCGATGCGCAGGTTGTCGCGCACGCTCAGACCTGAGAAGGTCATCTTGCCGCCCACCAGCAAGGCCACGCCCAGATCGATGATCTGTTCGGGCTCCAGGTAGGTGCAGCTTGCGCCGAAGAGGCGGATGACGCCGCGGTGTGGATGCTCCAGGCCGGATACCGCGCGCAGGAGGGTCGACTTGCCGGCTCCGTTCGTCCCGAGCAGCGCGACCATCTCGCCCTCGCCGACCTCGAGATTCACATCGAACAGCACCTGGTTGGTGCCGTAGTAGAAGTCGAGGTTGTGCACCTGAAGGGCCGGGATGGCGCCGCCGCTCTGGCGTCGCTTTCCTTCGGCGTAGCGTTCGAGCACGTCCTCGATGACGAGGGTGATGTCACGCCGCACACTGCGCGAGCCCACGAACAACAGGAAACCACCGACCGCGCAGACCGGCGCGATGAGTGTGAGCGCCACGATGATCCCGTGCAGGCCTCCGATGGCGTCGGAGACCGCCCCCAGCACCACGGATCCGGCGAAGCCGCCGAAGACGAGGGAGTAGACCCCGAACATCGCGAAGCAGATCGTGCGCATCTCGGCCGGCGCCGTGGCCGCCAGGGTGAGGAAGATGCAGATGGCCAGAGGCGAAACCGATGCGTTCGCCAGGAACTGCAGGACCACGACCATCCAGAGACTCGGCATGTAGAGCGACAGGACGTAGAGACCGCCGTAGGCCGTGATGCAGATCCCGGCGATGACCAGCGGGCGCTGCGGGGCGCGTCGGAAGTAGCGGTCGCCGAAGACGTAGGCGAGGGGCAGGCCGAGGAACGCCGCCAGTCCGATGATGGCGTACACCTCGCTCCGCTGCGCGGTGTCGAGGTGGAACTTGTCGATGAAGAACAGGTTGCCGAAGAGCGGTGCTCCCGTGCCGGCGAAGCCCAGGATGGCCACGGCCACGAGCTCGTAGTACAGCGAGCGCACCCGCAACAGCCGGGTGATGGCGGAGCCGAGGAGGACGCGGGGAGCCTTTTCCTGCTGGGAGTGCAGGTCCATGCCGGACGCCTTGAGGATGTGGCTGCTCTCGTTGGCCCCCTTCTCGGGCTCGCGCAGCGTGAACAAGGCCAACCCGAGCGGGATCCCGGCCAGTGCGACGAGGAGTCCGTAGCGCCAGTTGTGCGCAATGGTCACGACGTAGCCGAAGATGAGGATCCCGACCGTCTGCGAGAGCGGGTCCGACAGGTTGTGCCAACTGAAGATCCGGCCCCGGCCCTCGGTGGGGTACGCATCAGCAAGGTACGAGTTGTGCACCGTGTTGTTCACACCCGTGCCCACCGACGCGGCGAGGTAGAGGAACGCAAAGGCCCAGACGTTCGGTGAGAGAGCCATGAGGGCACCGAAGCCGGCGAAGATGAGCAGCGCGACGCCGGCGACCACCTTGCGACTGCCCCGGTCGGCCCATACGGCGAGAGGGACCGCCCAGAGCAGCTGGGACACCTGGGCGATGAACGCCACGGCGCCGAGTGACGCGTTCGACATGTGGAACGACGTCTGCAGGTTGTGCCCGATCAGAGTGATCCCGTTCCCGAAGGTGCCGGGAACCAACGCCGCTGCGGTCATCAGGACGAGGGGTGCGTAACCCGACGACTGCATGATGCCGATCAGCGGTGGCGGCTTGCCCTCCCCGGTACCCGGCATGACCGCGACATCCGCCACCACGTCCGGATCCTTGACCTGCGTGACCGCCTCGCGCAGGAGGTCGTCCGGTACGGCGAAGTCAAACAGTGGCTCGCTCGGCACTGGTGCTGGACTCTAACCTGACACCCGCGTCAGGTATCGCTCATCCGCGCAGGGTGGCGACGGTCAACGGCCCCTCTGGCAGGACGGCGACGCGCGGCGAGCGACCCAGGAGACCGAGCGCGTCGGCAACGGCGGCATCGAGGTCGGGGGCAGGAAGGAGCTGGGCGGTGCGGATGGCGCGCTCGCCCAGTTCGTCGCTGTGCAGACGGACCGGGCCGCGCTCCAGCACGCGGCCGAGCACCTGCGCCTGCCAACGGTCGAGCTCCGGGCCGGCTGTTGCCGACACGAGTTCCTCCGGCGTCCGAGCGCCCTCCAGCAGACGAGCAAAGGCACTGCCGTGCGGGACACCGTCTCCACACGCCGCCGCCATGACGACCGTCGCGCCCTCGCGGCGCACGCGGTCGGCCGCGGCCATCCCCTTGACCGCCTGGTAGAGGTTGCGATCAAGCGGGTGACCACCGTTGGTGGAGACGACCAGGTCGTAAGGCGCCCCCACCTCGCGGCGCGCCGTCGCCCCGACGTGTGCGCAGGCGGCGTCGTGCGCCACGGTCAGTGGTCCGGCGAACACCGCCGTGACCCGGCGGGACCGGTTGATGGCGACGTCAAGGGAAAGCTGCGGCGGAGCGAGCGCGGCCGCGGCTCGCACGAAGTCGTGCACCGGATTGCCGTGCCGGGTGATGAAGGTGGCTCGCTCGTCCGCGATCCGGCGCGGGTGATGGGCCTCGAGGATCGTCTCGGTGGCTGCGAGGCCCGGGCACACCGCTTTCGGTCCCCCGCTGAACCCGGCGAAGAAGTGTGGCTCGACGAAGCCGGTGATGATGCGCACGTCGGCCTCGACGTACTCGCGCTGGAGGCGGATGGCCACCCCGTCCACCTCGCCGACCGGCACGTGCTGGTCGCTGCTCGCCTCGTGGTCCACCACCCGGTAGCGCGTGACGAGGTCCGGGCCGATCAGCTCTTCCATCTCCGCAGTGGTGGCCTGGCGGTGGGTGCCGGTGGCGCACAGCAACGTCACCCGGTCGTCGGACACGCCCGCCCGCGCCAGCTCGTCGAGGAGAGGCGGCAGCACCGTGCGGTTCGGCATGGGTCGCGTCAGGTCGGGAAACACGACGGCCACCCGAGAGGTCCCGTCGACCAGCTCCCGGAGCGCCGGGCCGGCGGCGGGCCGCGCCAACGCAGCGCGGATGGCCGCGTCCTCGTCGGGCAGCGCGGGCTCGTCCACGGGCAGGATGACGTCGGCGGAATCTGGCACCTCGACCGACAGACCGTCGCGGCCATAGGCGAGGTCGACGCGCACCGCCGTTAGAACTCGTCCCGCTCGGCCCCGGGAAGCGACGCGGTCGCCGCCAGCACCGCCGCCGCCACATGGTCGACCTGCGGCCGCAGGCCCCGGTAGACCTCGACGGCTTCGGCCTCCGGCTCGTTCACCCCCACCACCGGGTCGAGCTGATCGAGCGACAGGCCCATCCCGAGCGCCTTGCCCGCGAGCAGCGCGGCGCCGGCCGACGCCGCCTCGCCCGAGCGCCGCCGCGTCGCGGGCACGCCGAGCACGGAGGTCAACACCTCGACCCACACGGGCAAGCCCGTCCCGGCGCCGCCCAACGTCACGCCTGCCGCGGCCGAGCCGCCGAGGCGGCCGACGGTCACCACCTCCATCACCCGCAACACGTCCCACGCCACGGCCTCCATGACCGCGCGCGCCAGGTCGCTCGACTCGTGCGCGGCCCCGAGGCCCATGAAGCCAGCCCGCGCGTCGTCGCGCCACCACGGGGCGCGGGCTCCGTCGAGCCACGGCACGGCGACCACGCCGCGTGCCCCCGGCGGGCTCTCCGCCGCCATGCGGGCCAACTGGTCGGGCGTCTTGTCGAGGAGTCGCCCGAGCCAGGCGAGGAACGAGCCGGCGGCCGAGAGCCCGCCCTCCAAGAGCCAGCCCCCGTCCGCGCCCCGCGTGACCACGGCCCCCGCCGGTGAGGGGACGGGTCGCTCCTGCACGGGCACCGACACGTTGGCCGTCGTGCCCCAGCTCACCATCGGCCGGTCCTCGGACGCGCCCGAGCCCAGCACCTCGCACTGGCGGTCGCCCGCTCCGATCACGACCGGGATGCCGGGACGCAGCCCCAGCTCGGCACCCGGCACCGGCTTCAGCTGGCCGATCACCGTGTCGGAGGCGACAACGCTCGGCAACTTGCCCAGCGCAGGCCCGGCCAGCTCACGGACCGCGTTGCCGTCGAAGTCGTACAACCCGCTGCGCGACGCAAAGGTGGCGTCGGTCACCACCTGGTCGGTCATGCGGAAGACGACCAGGTCACGCGGCGACAAGATGAGGTCGGCCGCCTCCAACCGTTCCGGCTCGTGTTCGGTCAGCCAGGCAAGCTTGGCCGCCACCGCGCCGGCGTCAAGGGGGATCCCGGTGCGCGCCCGGTTGATGTCGTCCCCGCCCATGCGCTCGGCCAACCGCCGCGCCGACGCCGCGGCCCGATGGTCGGACCACAGGATCCCTTTGCCGATGGGATCGCCCTTCGCCGTGAGGGGCACGAACGTCTGGCGCGCGCCCGAACACGCGACCACCTCGACCTCCGCGAACTCCCGCGGCGCCTGGGCCCGCGCCTCGGCGCAGGCGATGACCGTCGTCGTCCACCACCGCAGCGGATCCTGCTCCGTCCAGCCCACTTGCGGGTGGGTCGTGGCGAGTTCGGAGCGGGCCAGGGTGACCAGCCCGTCGTCACCCCACAGCCCAACCTTGGTGACGGTGGTGCCGAAATCGATCGTGAGGATCATCATCGCGGGTGCACCAGCGCGGCCACCAGGCCCGCCATTTCCGCCGGGTCGGCGTCCTGGTAGATCGTCCGGCCCATGGCCATCCCGGCGCCACCCCCCTCCATGACATCGCGCACCTCGTCGAGCACCGCGTCGCGCCCCGCTTCGGTGCGTGGTCCGCCGAGAAAGAGCACGGGAACGCCGACACTCGCCACCACCCGGGCGACGGCTTGCTGGCGCTCCGTCCCGGGCGGAGCGGCAGGCACCGGGACCTTGATCACGGGCGCACCCATGTCGTGGGCCACCACCGCGGCCAGCACGATCGAGTCGGCGTCACGGCGTACCCGGCCCTCGTGCCACACCAGTGGCTCGACCAGCGCCTCGAGCCCCGCGTCGCCGCGCCTGCTCGAGCACCTGCCCGAGCAGTTCGAGCGCCGGAGCCGTCAGCGGGTCGTCGAAATCCAGACGCGTCATGTGCTTGATCCCGGTCCAGCCGTCGGATGCGGCACGCCCGACACTGGCAACCAGCCGGTCGTCGAGTTCGAACACCGACCCGGCCAGGCCCGTGCGGTTGATGGAGAGGTAGGTGCGGTGCCGGGCTGTGATGTGGCCGGCGGCCGCCAATCCTTCGAGCGGCTGTGCCGTGGCCAGGATCCCGTCGGACGCGGGCAATGCCTTCGCCAAAGACCCGAAATACTCCGACCAGTTCTCCGTCGTGAGCACGGCGCGGGCGCGATGGTCTGCCGCCAGGATCAAGGCCGGGATCGGCAGCCCTCCACCACGCGTCATGCCGGCACGGCGCCGGACAGGGCCAGCACGACCTTGGCCACCGCGGAGAAGTCCTCGCGCCCGTAGCCCGCTGCGCTGGCTGCGGTGAGCAGCTGGCGGGCCGCTGCCGTCGTGACGACGGGCACGCCGGACCTGGCCGCATAGGCCAGTGCGAGGTCGATGTCCTTGGCCATGAGGTCGGTCATGAACCCAGGCTGCCAGCCGTTGGACGCCGGGCTGTCCGGCACGACGCCGGGGACCGGGAGTCGGGTCCGAACCGCCACGCAGTCGCCGGTTGCGTGCGTCAGCACCTCGAAGAGCTTCGTCATGTCGACCCCCGACTTCACGGCCAGCGCGGTCGCCTCGGCCGTGGCGGTCATCTGGGCGGCGTAGATCAGCTGGTTGCACAGCTTGACCACCTGGCCCATGCCGGGACCGCCCATGTGCACGATCAGTCCGGCGAACGGCTCGAGCGCGGGCTCGGTGGCGCGCAGCACGCCGTCGTCGCCGCCGACCATGAGCGTCAGGGTCCCCTTCTGCGCACCCGCCGTCCCGCCCGACAACGGTGCGTCCAGGTACCGCGCGCCGGTCTGGTCGACCCGGGCGTGCTGGGCGCGCTCCACCTCGGGATCGATCGTCGAGCAGTCCACGACCGTCTTGCCGTCACCCAGCACGGGCAACATGGCGTCGACGACCTCCACGACCTCCGGGGAGTTCGGGACGCACAGGATGATCACGTCGGAGGCCTCGGCCACGCCACGCGGCGAATCGCCCGTCGGCGGCACCCTGTGCGACCGCCGCCTCGATCGGCCCCCGGCTGCGTGACGCAACGGTCACCTCGTGGCCGGCCGCGACGAGATGCCCCGCCATCGGGAGCCCCATGGCGCCCAGCCCGATGAACCCGATGCGCATACGTGCTCCTCCCGACGACTCGATGCGCCGACTACGCGAACTGCGGCAGCCACTCGGCGGTGCCGGCGAGCAGCTCGTCGACCATGGCCTCCATGCCGGCGAGGTCGCCCCGGCCGGCCAGCGGGTCGAGCGCGAAGGCCTCCCCGGCCAGGCGGCGATCGCCCCGTAACGCAGCCTCGACGGTGAGCTCCTGCGTGGCTACGTGACGCCGCACGATCTCGTCGTACGGTCCCGGCAGCGCGGTGCGGTCCCGCCCGCGGATCCCGTCGGCGTCGATCACGCAGATCGACTCGAGCACGACGTCGGGCGGCAAGCCGACGCCTTGCCCGCTGTTCGGGATGTTCACGGGGGCCTCGAACGGCTCGCCGCTGAGCATCGCCTGGATCATCGGCGAGGGGAGCTCGCCCGACTGCCACGTCTGCAGGTCCTTCGTCCCGGCCAGCCACGCGTCGACGTCCGCCACGTACTCGGCCTGGTGTTGCTCGCGCTTGGCTGATCGGGCTGAGCCCGATGTTGTACGCCGCGCCCCAGTCCGACTCCGGCGTCAGGGCGAACGAGACGAATTCGGCGATGTGCCGGTCGCCCGCCGCGGGGAAGGTGCCCCAGCGGTCCAGCAAGGTCAGCTTGAAGAAATGGCGTTCGGCAAAGTCCCGCTTGGAGAATTTTTCGGCCTCCGGCCGGTCCGGGGACGGCCGCAGGGAGTCGAGACCCCCCACCTCGTCGACCAGCTTGCGCAGCACGTCGAACCCATCGGCGCCGTCCACCTCCAGCGCCGTGAGCACCGGGAAGTGGTTGATGCCCGTCACCGAGCACGTCACCGCCTCGAACGGTCTACCGCAGGCGATGGCCAGGTCCATGCAGAAGTTCCCGACCTCATGGCACAGTCCCACCGTCTTGATCTCCGTTTCCCGGCACACGGCGCGGGTCAGGCAGGTCATCGGATTGGTGATGTTGAACATCCACGCGTCGGGGCAGTGCTCCTCCATCGCCTTGCCGATGCCGACGAGGACCGGGACGTTGCGTAACGACCGGTTGACCCCGCCGGGCCCGACCGTGTCGCCCACCGTCTGGGTGATGCCATGACGGGCCGGCACCTCGAGGTCGACCGCCATGGAACGAAAGCCCCCGGTCGAGATGCACACGATCACAAAGTCTGCGCCGTCGAGCGCCGCACCGAGGTCGGTCGACGTCTCCACCGTGGCCTTCGCCTCCATGGCGTCGTTGAGCTTGTGGGCCAACGCCTCCATCTTGGGCAACGGTGCCGGGTCGATGTCCTCGAGCACGAGATGCATGCCGGCCAGTGCCGGCGTCCCGAACAGATCGGCCATGAGCTCGGGGCCCCACTGATAGCTACCACCGCCGACGATCGTCACCTGGGTGCTCACGCCGCCACAGTACAGTCCCGGTCGTGAGAAGCCTCCGGCGTCGCGCCCCCAGGGCGCTTGCCGCTGTCTTTGCGACGAGCGGCGTCATCCACCTCGTCCGTCCGCAGGTCTTCGCGTCGATCATGCCCCGCGCCATCCCCGAGCGGCACCACACCAACCTCATCTACGTGAGCGGGGTGGCCGAGCTGGCGTGCGCGCTCGGTCTCGTGCGGCGGAGCCCCTGGGCGCCGGGCGCAAGCGTGGCCGTGCTCGCCGCCGTGTTCCCCGCCAACATCCAGATGGCACTCGACGCCGGCACCGGGCGCAATACCGGTCCGTCCGACTCGCCTGCGGTGGCGTGGGGCCGACTCCCACTCCAGTTCGTGATGATCTGGGCGGCGCTGCAGGCTCGGCCCGACGAGGGCGAGGTCCCGCGCTGACAGGCACTGAGATCAGGGTGCTCCGCCCCGGCGAGGATCGACTCGTCGCGGCGGCCTCGCATCTGTTCGACGGGCCGGCTCTGCCCGAGGCAACGGCTCGCTTCCTGAGCGAGCCGGGCCACCATCTCCTCATCGCCTACCACGAAGAGCACCCGGTCGGCTTCGTCACCGGCGTCGAGGTGACGCACCCCGACAAGGGGACCGAGATGTTCCTGTACGAATTGGCGGTCGACGAGCCGTTCCGCCGCCGGGGCATCGGCCGCGCCCTCGTCGAGCGCCTGGCCGACCTCGCCCGCGCCGCCGGCTGCTACGGCATGTGGGTCATCACTGACGACATCAACCGTGCCGCCCGCGCCACCTATGAGGGAGCGGGCGGGGTGACCCAAGCAGACCAAGTCGTGGAGATCTGGACCTTCTAGTCACAAGACCTTCTCTCCCCAGAAACAGGCAAACGGGTTGTCGTTGTACGGCGGGACATCCACGTAACCGGCCGAGCGGTACAGCGCCAGCCCGTGGACCTGCTTGGGCCCGGTGTCCAGGCGGATCCGCTGGTAGCCCAGCTCCCGTGCGGTCATCTCGAGCGCCGCCAAGAGTGCCCTCGCCACTCCACGTGAGCGGGCCTCGGGGCGAACGAACATGCGCTTGATCTCCGCCACGCCCTCGCTGAGGTAACGGATGCCGCCCCCGGCGACCGCATCGGGCCCTTCGTGCCCGACCAGGTAGGCGCCACGCGGGCCGCGGAGTTCCTCGGGCTCCAGCGCCGGGTTGTCAAGCCGGCTGAACGATGCGTAGACGTCGTTGAGCTCGATCCGCATCTCGGACAGGAGCTCTGAGGCCGGCGGCTGCTCGGGATCGCAGCCGCGCAAAGTGGATGCCGCTCACGCCACCTTGTCCGGGTGCAGCGCCTTAGCCATTCGGTGCATGCCGACGCGCCACGGCACCGTCGTGCTCCCCGCCAACTCGTGCATCCGTGTGGTGTCGATCTGCACGCTGTCGATGGTCTGGTCGGTCGGATCGAACCGAGCGTCCGCGCCGGTGAGTCCCGCCAGATACGTGCACCATTCCTCGATGCTCACCGGCTCACTCCCGCCCCAAATTGACGGTGACAGCGGGGACCGACGCGGCGGCCAGCAATCGAGGCACCATCGCAAAGATGTCGTCGGCGTGCAGCGGGTGGTAGACGCTGGGCGCGTCGACGTGCACGGGGATGGAGTGACCCGACAGCATCATGTGGAGGTGGATCGCCGGCCATCCGCCGTTGTCACCATATGGAACCGAGAGCCGCGCAATGGTCGTCGGCAGGGCAAAGCGCTCGGCCGCCCAGCGCGCCGTGCCCTCGGCGGCGATCTTGCAGATGCTGTAGGTGCGCAGGAACGGCCACACCCCGTGGTTGTCGCCGAGCGGTGCAGACTCGTCGAGGGCAAGGTGTCCCGCCGGCTTGTAGACCGCCGTCGAGGAGCAGTGCAGGAACCCGCTGGCCCGCTGATGGTGCTCCATCAGAGAGGCCAACCCCCCGCTGTTGGCGGCCAGATCGCGCTCCCAGTCGTTCGTCTTGGCCACCGCGAAGTTGAGCACGTAGTCGGCGTCCTCGGGCAGACCATCGACGTCGCCCGTCATCAGGTCGATGGCCACGCACTCGATGCCGGATGCTTCGAGTTCGGCGCGTGCGACGGCGTCGGAGAACCGCGCCGCTCCCACCACACGATTGTTACGGGCGAGGGCTTGGGCCAGGGGCCGGGCGACCTGTCCGGTGACGCCGGTCACAACGATCGTCTTGCCTTGGAGGGTGTCAGGGCTCATACCACCCTTCGTACTCGCTACGCTGCCCCGCGTGCACCTCTTCGCGGCGTACCTGGGTGGCGAGCTGACGCCGGGCCGCATGGGCGAGGACCATGAGGTCGTGTTCGTGGTCGCTGACGACATGCCCTCGGCCCGGAGGGCGGCCAAGGCGAAGTGGGCCGGGGATGGCCGAGCCCATGTCGACGCGCTGACGCGCCTCGACATGATCGACGGCTATGCGATCGGTCTCGAAGAAACCGGTTCGGGCGACCGGACCGAGTCGGAGGGCTACAACACCTGACCCTCAGACCGCCGGGGAGAGCCCCCCGTCCAGGTTGATCGCCACACCGGTGACATAAGACGCCCGGGGGGACAGCAGGAAGGCGCCCAGATCGGCGAACTCGTCGGCGCGGCCGAACCGACCAAGCGGGATGGCGGCGTCCTTGGCAAACCGGTCGTAGAACTGTTCGACCGGTTGCCCCGCGCCCTCCGCGGCGCGCACCCACTGGCCGCTCTCGATGAGGCCGATGAGCACGGCGTTGGCGCGGACCCCGTCCGGGGCGAGCTCTTTCGAGAGTGCCTTCATCAGTGCCATGCCCGCCGCCCGAGTGACCGAGCTCGGCTCGCTCGAGCCGCCCGGCGCCTTTGCCGCAATGGCGAGCGTGAAGAGAATCGATCCCCGTGCCGCTCGGAGTCGGGGCAAGGCCAGCCGGGTGAGCCGGACGGCGGCCATGAGCTTGAGCTCGAAGTCGGCCTCCCATGTTGCGTCGTCGATGGACTCGATCGGTCCACCCGAAGCACGACCTGCGTTATGGACGACTCCGTCGATCCGGCCCCGAGCGCGCTACCGCGGCGTCGACGAACCCGTGGAGGTCCTCGGTCCGGCTGACGTCGGCCTGCTGCGCCAAGACGTCCCCTCCCACTTCGCGCAGCGCAGACTCGGCAGAACGGACCCGTTCCGCGTCGCGGCCACAGATGGCGACAGAAGCGCCCTCGACCGCGAGCCGTTTAGCCAGGGCCAGGCCGAGCCCATCGGTGCCGCCCGTGATCAGTACGGCCCTTCCCTGCACACCCAGATCCATCGGTCAGTCCTCCTTCGTCACCGTCGACGCCACCCCGTTGAGGAAAGCGTCCGCTTCGGCCTGCGAGTGCAAGCGCACGAACTGCAACCCGGCCCACCGTGGGTCGTGCTCAGCGTCCTCGTAAGCGCCGGCGGTACACCCCGTGGCGGGTGGCCGTCCACGCAATGATCGACTTCTCGGGCTTCATGGGACCACAGATTCGACAACGGTTCACGATTCCCGTTCCAGAGCTCCTCACGCGTAAAGGACCTTCGCAACGTTCGCCGGATGGTGCGCGCCATCGCCGTCGCGTACGGCAGGTCGAACCAGACCACGGTGTCGGCCTTGCCCCATACGATGTCCCGGACAACCGAGTAGGTGCCGTCCACGACCCAGGCCTCGGCTTCCGTCGCGGCGGCAACGCGTCGTTGGAACTCCTCGTCGGACAAGGCGGTCCACCCGGGCTGGTGGTAGATCGAGTCGAGCTCGACGTGGATCGCGCCAAGCGCCGTCGCCAATGCCGCCGCCAGCGTCGTCTTGCCCGACCCCGAGCACCCGACGACCGCCACCCGCCGAATCTCAGCGCTCCTGTTCGGTCGGGCGAACGAGGATTTCATTGACGGACACACGGCGCGGTTGGGTCACGGCGTAACGGATGCTCTCGGCGATGTCCTGCGCCTGCATGATTTCGGTGCCCCCGAAGGTCTGGGCCATCTGCTCCAGGACCTCAGGGCGGTTGTGAGAGGCAAGTTCGGTTGCTACGGCACCGGGCTCGATGATGGTGACCCTGACATGGCGCCTCGTCACCTCCTGTCGCAGCGATTCGCTGAACGCTCCGACTCCGTGCTTGGTCGCGGTGTAGACGCCGTTGTTCAAGCGGGCCACCCGGCCGGCCACCGAGCTGACGTTGACCACGTCGGCGACGGAGCGCGGCTCACTGTTCAGCGGCAGCCAGGAGGTGGGGCAGGGCCGCGTGGGTGCAGTACAGCAATCCGAGAAGGTTCAGGTTGACCATCCGCTGCCACTCTTCGATGGGCGCTCCGACGATTGGTCCGAGCAACATCACGCCGGCGTTGTTCACGAGGGTGTCGAGCCGGCCGAGCTCTCCGACCGTCGTCGCCACGGCCCGCGCCGCCTGGTCCGGTCCGTCATGTCGGCCTCGATCACCAGGGCCTTGCCATCGCCGAGGCGCGCGGCGAGCGCCTCGAGCCTGATCGCGCCGCCTGCGCCACGAGTGCGACGGTTGCGCCCCTCCTCGGCCAGCGCGGCCGCGGTGGCCTCTCCGATCCCGCTGCTGGCGCCCGTCACGAGGGCGACCGTCCGTTCCAGTCTCTTGGTCATTGCGGCTCTCCGTCCCGGGCCGGGCGGCCCGCCGCCACGGTTCTACCGGGCCCCGACCCATCCGGTGCGCAGGGGAATGCCAGCGGCGGCCCTGGGCCTAAGTCGTTCCCGCCGGCTCGTCCGATGTGTGCGTCGGGGCGGAGCCTCCCGGCCCGGACGCATCGTTGTCGAACGGCTCGACGCCGAAGAGGCCGACGGGCACACCGATGTCCTCGGGCACCCGCGTCGGTGTGTCCCGGTTGAGGACCTCGCCCCGGAAGTAGGCTGGGCGGGCGGCCCAGCAGCACAACATCAGCACGATCCCCAAGATGATGGCGCCCACGTCGAGGATGAACACGCCACCCACCACCCGGTGCGTACCGGGCAACGTCCACGTCGTGTAGCTGTTGCTCGGGGTGACCCAGTTGTACCAAAGGAACCAGAACATGGCGAACCACAAGATGACGCCGCCCGCCAGCGGGAGGATCCCGCGCAGCCACAGGTTTCGGGCGCTCTGGGTCAGGGTCGTGCGGTAGTACCAGACGCAAGCGAAACCCGTCAGGCCGTAGTAGAAGGCGATCATCAAGCCGAGAGCGGTTACCGAGTCGCCGATGACGCTGCTGCCGTTCGAGAGGTAGTTCATGACGACGTAGAGGGCGATGGAGACCGCGCCCATGACAACGGTCGACGTCGTTGGGGTGAGGAACCGCTTGTGTACGCGGCCGAAGGCGGACGGGATCGCCTTGTAGGTGGCCATCGACAGGGTCGTGCGAGCGGTCGGCAGGATCGTGGTCTGGGTCGACGCCGCAGCCGAGCTCAGCACCATGAGAAGGAGCAGCTTGGTCATGAACCACCCGATCCCCGAGGTACCGAAGACCGAGGTCCCGAGCACGTTGATCACGTCGTTCTCGTTGGCGCTGTTGCTCAGGCCGATCCCCTTCGAGCCGATGCCGGCATAGGACTGCGAGGCCATGACCACCAGGGCGTACGTCACGAGGAGGATCACCGTGGAGAGCACCGCGGCCCGACCGGGCGTGCGGTGAGAGTCCTTGGTCTCCTCGTTGACCGAAACCGATGTGTCCCACCCCCAGTAGATGAACAGCATCAGCGTGAACCCGATCATGAAGCTCGTGAACGAGAGGTGGTGGAAGGGGTTAAACCATTCCGCGCTCGGCGTCAGGTGACCGGGGGGCGCGTGACCAGAGCCAACCTTCACCAGGGCGACGACCGCGAACAGAATCAGGATCGTCAGCTCGATCCCGAGCAGGACCTTCTGCATGTTGGCCGAGACCTCGATCCCGACGTAGCAGATCGCCGTCATGATGACGATCCACAGGATCCCGACGAGGAGCACCCAGCCGCTCGCCGCGTTGGTCCCGATGCCGCCCGCGCCGAAGAGCAAGAAGACGTACTGTCCCGCGATCTGGGCCAAGCTCGCCATGACCAAGATGTCGGCGGCGACGATGCCCCACCCGCCCAACCATCCCGTCTTGGGCCCGAAGGCTCGAGTACTCCAGGTAAAGGTCGTGCCGCAGTCAGGGTCGGCGTAGTTCAGCTCCTTGTAGGCATAGGAGATGAACAGCATCGGGACGAAGGCGAGGATCGTGATGATCGGCGCCCCCAGGCCGTTGATTGCGATGACGACAAACCCCAAGGTGGCCGCCAGGCTGTAGGCAGGCGCCGTCGACGCCACCCCGACCACCACCGAGGAGATCAGCCCGAGTGCCCCGCTTTTGAGGCCCTTCTCCCCCGGGTCTCTCGCACGAGCCAGTGAGGAATCGAGATGAACCATGGCCCCCCCTTCCGTCCAAGGCTGACGCCGCGAACGATACTCAAGGGACGACGGGATATGCCGGAATATTCACTGATCTCGTCTAGAAGACGGCATTTCTGCCACAGTTTCGGGCAGATTATGGATCTCGTAGCCTGAATCCGTCGGCTAGGGACGCTGCTCGGCCTCGGTCTGTCCGATGCCCTCACGGAGCTTCTGGAGGCTCGACGACAGCAGCCGGGACACGTGCATCTGGCTGACGCCCACCGCAACGGCGATCTCCGACTGCGTCAGGCCGTCCACGAAGCGCATGCGCAAGATCGACTGCTCTCGTGGCGGCAGGGTCGCCAGAGCGGGTCCCAGCAGGGCACGGTCCTCGACCGAGTCGTAGTTGTTGTCGTACTCGCCCAATCGAGCTGAGAGTGGGTCGTCCTCACTCTCGTTGGCGTCAATGGATGCGGCGCGGTACCCCTGTCCGGCCTCGATCGCCTCGATGACGGCTTCTTCGCTCGCCCCGGTCGCTTCGGCAAGCTCCGCCACCGTGGGGCTGCGACCCAGTTGCTGCACCAGGCTCGCCGTCGCGTGGCCGAGCTCGAGGTACAACTCTTGGACCCGGCGGCTCGCCCTGACGGCCCACCCCTTGTCGCGGAAGTGCCGTTTCAGCTCGCCGATGATCGTCCGGGTGGCAAACGCCGCGAAATCAACGCCGCGGCTCGGGTCGAACCGATCGACGGACTTCACCAGCGCCACCGAGGCGACCTGGACGAGGTCGTCCAGTGGTTCGCCACGATGAAGGAACCGACGTGCCAGCTGATGGGCCAACCCCAGATTGGAGGTGATCAGCTCCTCGCGTTCGGCCGGATCGAGGACGGGGTGGTCAGTCCCGGTGGCGGACTCCGGCCCGGGATCGTGTTCCCGGCCCACCGTCACGCCGCATGCCCCCCCCGACGCTTTCGCAACCACGCACGCACGGAGCCGTCCTCGCTCTGTCGACCGTGCTCGTCGACAAGAGCATCCAGGATCTGCTCGCTCAGGCGGGCGGACTCGTCCTCGTCGGGACGAGTCCCATCGGCGGGTGCCGCCTGCTTCAAGGTGCACTCGACCGCGATTGCGTCCTCCATGACATTGAGTTCGAGGCACAGATCGCCGTAGCGGCCGTCGTGCCCCTGCAGGGTGAGCAGGCACAACTCGCCCACGGCCAGCCGAAGGTCTTCGAGCTCTTCGATGTCAAAGCCGGCGCGTGCCGAAGTCGCACTGGTGACCAGTCTGGCCAGCACGATCAGGTCGCCCCGAGCCGGAAATCTCAGCTCGATGCGATCTCCCACACCGAGCTTCTCCATCGAATCGGTCATGACGCTCCGGCGGCCTGCAGCGAATCGGTAATCGTGAAGACCTTCGTGAGGCCGGTGATCTCGAAGATCTTCATGATCCGTGGGTCGGCCACGACGACGTGGAGGTCGCCACCAAGCTCATGACACCGCTTCAACGCTCCGACCAGGACGCCGAGCGCGGTCGAATCGAGAAAGGTGACCCCGAGAAGATCGAGGACGATCGTGCTCCCGCCCTCGGCGATCACCCGATGCAGACACTCACGGAGCTGGGGGGCCGTGGCAACGTCGATCTCGCCCGTGACCGCGATGACGGGGAGGGTTCCCGCCACCCTCTCCTCTATGCCGAAATCCTGATCCACTCTGTCTCCTGCGACTGTGCGACCGTTCACGAGGGCCGTTCCGGACGCGTTGCAATGGCGATTGGCCCGTGGCTTCTATTGCCGCCCGGGTGTCAACCTAAACCTCGCCGCGACCGATCCGGCCCGGCCCCCGTTCGGGCGCCTGGCCGTTTCGCTTCGAAACCGCGGGGGTAGAAGGCGGAAGAAACCCCGGTGAGGGCAGGTGTCCGAGGTGCCCGCCCTGTCCCTGGACGACATAGCGTCTTACCCAGCCCGATGCCCTCTCGGGGGAGAATGCACTGTGCCCGAACCAGCAGACGAGGAGATTCAGGCCTCACCCCGGAGCGACCGCGCTGACCGCGCCGAGGCAATCGCGACCTTGGCCGCCATTCTCTGGGTTTCGGGAGCGGCGATCATCTTTGCCATCTACGGGGGCACCATCTCCCTGGTCGGGGTCATGGCGATCGGGCCGTTCATCGCCGCCGCCTTCGCCCGGCCTTCGAGGGTCGCCGTCGTCGGGATTTTGGCGGCGGTATTCGCACTCATCATCAGCACGCCCCCGCACAGCTACGACCAACTGAACCACACGCTCCGAGTCGTCACCCAGTTGGCCGCGACGGCGTTGGCGATGTGGATCTCCTATCTCCGCGGCCAGCGCAATATGCAGCTGTGGACGGCGCGGTCGGAAACGAGGGACGAGCGTCGCCGGCGCGTTGCCGCCGAAACCGCGCAGCGCATGCAGGTCATGGCTCGAGCGTTGACGACGGCGGCCGATCCTGCGCAGGTTGCGGACGCCGTCTTCGCCGCGCTACGCGATGAATTACATGTCGACGCAGCGACATTCGCTCTTGTCGGTGAACGGGGACTCCTCCGAACCCTGCGCCGGTTCGGTTACGACCCCGACGAACCGGTCGACGGCGTCCTGACCTCATTGCAACCAGATGGACCGGTGTTGGGCCAGAGTGTCGCGCTGTTCGCCGAATCACCCGAAGACCTCAGGCGCCAGCGCCTCGATGTCTACGCCTCGCTCAAATCCAGCCGTTACCGCGCGCTGGCCGTGGTCCCCCTCGTGGTGTCCGATCACACGATCGGCGCGGTCGTCCTCCACTGGGACGATGACCGCGAGATCTCCGATCCTGACCGGAGCTTCCTCTTCACCATCACGGGCGCGGCGGCGCAGGCCGTGGAACGCGCTCGACTCACGTTGACCGAGTTCGTCAACCTCGAACGCAATCAGCATCTCCACCAGCTGAGTTCGGCCCTGGCGGCGGCAACCACGCCAGGAGACGTCGCTCATGCCGCCATTGCCGGTGGGCGGAGGGCGCTGGGCGCGCAGTCCGCCGTGGTGAGAGTTCCCGCCGCGGGCGAGCGTGCCCTTTCCTGTGTGGCCAGCAGCGGGCATCCAGCCGTGCTCGCCCGCGGGATGGTGCCAGCGGACCAAGGAAACGCCGGCGCTTGCTTCTCGCGGGCGACGACGGTCGTCGGGACGATCGAAAGCGCGTCCAGCTTGGGCGACGAACTGGCGGCCGAGGTGGTGCCGCGGGTCCTCGAGGAATTGGGCGGTCCGGTGACGATCGTCTCAGAACCTCTCGTCGGTAGCGTCGGGCCGCTTGGCGTCTTATCCCTCGCCTTCGTCAACAACCCTGAGCCGAGCGAGCCTGATCTTCGCTTCCTTTCGACCCTCGCAGGCCTGACGGCGCAGGCGCTCGAGCGAGCACAGGTGTTCGAGCACGAGCGCGAGGCGCTACGCGCGGCCGAGGCCGGCCGGGAACGCCTCTCCCTGCTCTCCGAGGTCACGAGGCTGTTGAGCTCCAGCCTCGAACCCACCACGGTGATCCGTCGCACCATGAGCCTCGTCGAAGGACGCCTCGCCGATTCCTGTGTCGTCCAGGTGCCAGGAGAGGTCGGACTGGTCCGTCTCGACGTGCGCGAACCGAAGGGCTCCGAGTTGCGGGACGCATCCAGGGCGGAACTCGAAAGCGTGCCGTTCGAGAGCTCGGCACCCGCCGCGGTCGCGTATCGGACGGGCAGGACCCAGTTGGCCCCACTTGAAGGGATGGACGACGGCGATCCGCAGGCCGTCTCGACGGTCCTAGCCGTACCCCTGACAGCAAACGCTGAGGTCATCGGGGTGATGAGCTTCATCGACGGACCGGGCCGACTCTTCGAGGCTGATGACGTCTCATTGGCGACCGAGGTGGCGTCACGAACCGGCGTTGCCCTCTCCAACGCCACTCGATTCCAGCGTGAACATGTGGTCGCAGAAGTGCTCCAGCGAGCCGTCCTCCCCGATTCCTTGCCCGCGGTGGCTGGGTTGCGACTCGACGCCGAGTATCGGGCCGGCGTGGCCGGGAGCTACGCCGGCGGCGACTGGTACGACGTATTCGAGTTGGATGAAGACTCCATCTTTTTCAGCGTTGGCGACGTCATGGGCAAGGGGGCCCCGGCTGCCGCGCTGATGGGCCAGGTGCGCAGCGCGATCCGCGCCTACGCCGTGTCGGGGCAATCGCCAACGGAGGTGCTCTCGTCGCTCGACCGCATGTTCGACACCCTCATAGACGACCGGGTCGTCACAGCCGTTGTGGGAACCATCAATCCTTCAACCGGTCGCGTCGTCCTCACCAACGCGGGACACCCGCCGCCCCTGGTGGTGCGCAGCGATGGCACGGCGACTTTCTGTCCGCTTCAGCATTCTCTGCTGATCGCAGCCGGGTTGAATGGAGCGCCGAGGCCGCGCGATGAGCTCGTTCTCGGTCGCGGCGATTCGCTCGTCATGTACTCGGATGGACTGATCGAGCGACGGGGCGAGCTCATTACCAACGGGATGGAGCGGCTCGGGACGGCCGCAACAGTCATTGCCAAGTCCGGATGGCCGGACGATGCCGCGGTGACGTTTGCATCCATTCTGAGCGACGAGGAACGCACCGACGACGTCGTCGTGCTGTGCATTAATTATCTGGGCATCGCCGCAACACGCTTAGGCGCCCAACCTATGGGTACGTCACGGGATGGCATGGCAACGTTGCATCTCGAGCCGGTCGTGGAGAGCACTCCGGTGGCACGACATTGGATCGCCGCGCACCTGCGCGATCTGCCCGTCGACATCTCGAGTTGCGCAGGTCTCTTGACGTCCGAGCTCGTGACCAACGCCGTGCTGCACGCCGCAACTCCGATATCCGTCACTCTGCACATCCTGCCCAATCGGATCCGAGTCGATGTTGCCGATGGCAGCCCCTCCTTTCCGGCAATAAAGGAGTACGGGCGTGACGCCGCGACCGGGCGAGGACTCACATTGTTCAGAACCCTTGCCTCTGATTGGGGCGTCCAGGCAGTCGACGGTGGCAAGATCGTCTGGTTCGAGATTCCCGTTGACTTCCCGGTGACGCCCGTCAACGTCTCCGATGGAAGTTTTCGTTTCGACTTGATGGGCCTGACGCAACCAGAACTTCACGGGGAACAGCCTGAATCGCCCCAGATCTCCGTCCGGCTGATCGGTATCCCTGTCCCACTGCTGCAAAAGGCCAGCGAGGAATACGAAGCACTTTTCCGCGAGCTCCGCCTCATGAAGGAACGGTCGGGTGTCACACCTGGAGCTCCGGGCATGCCCGAGCGACTCTCCGTGTTGGTGTCCGAGATCGGCTCACGTTTCAACGGGTTCGGTCCAGGCATGGACGAGATGTGGCAGAGAGCCGTGGACGACAAGGTGGAACTGTACGACTGGACCCTTGAGCTACCCCAAACAGCCGTCGTGGCGTGCGAGTTCTACGACGCGATGCTGGACGAGGCCGATGAGTTCGGACTCTCGGCCCAGCTGTTGACGCTTCCCGCGTCGCCGGCGAGCGTGGCCGTGCGTCGCTGGTTCCTGTCCGAGCTCATCGGTCAGCTTCACGGCAAGGCACCGGTTGCCTGGGCCGACAGCAGCTTCCACTCGGCCCTGCGGACGACGACTGCTCCCTGAGCGCTTCCGTTCTAGCGCTGCTTCGCCGTCGCCTTCTTCAGTATCTTCCCGTAGTACTCGAGGCCCTCGGCCGAGAGACCGGCCGCTGGGCCGCTGGCGATTGAGACCCGCTCGGGCACGATTCCCCAAACGGGCACTTTGAGCTCCGTCCACCACTCGATAGTGGCGTCCAGGTCGTTGGTCCCGAGCCGGGCCGAGCAGATGACGACACCCGCCGGAACGTTCCGGGGCGTCATGGCCAGAGTGGCCACGACGCGGTTGGGCTCGACCCCGCCGGCACGGGTGGGGATCACCACTGCATCGGCGCGACCGAGTGCCGCCTGGACGAGTGTGCCCTCCCCCGGAGGTGTGTCCACCACGACGATGCCGTCGTCGAGGTTCATGGCCTTCCCGACGGTGCGGACCGATGGACCTTCCACCAGCTCCACACCCTCGAGAGGATCGGCGTCGTACCACTCGGCCGTGGAGCCCTGGGGGTCCGCGTCAACGAGCATGACCGGTCCGCGTCCACGGCGCCCTGCGACTGCCGCCAGGTACACGGCAGTGGTCGTCTTGCCGACGCCACCCTTGACGTTGCTCACCACGATGTTCATTCGGTCCAGTCCTTCGCCGCTCGGGAAATTCGGCCCTTACGGTATCGGCCGCCCCGACCCGGAGGTCACGGCAGGAGGAGCTTGCCCAGGCGGCGGCGCGTGATGATGACCCCGCCGATCGCCATGACGACCAGATAGGCGATGTGGCCGAGCAGGGCCCAGCTGAAGATGCCCAGGTCGGCGGCGCGGACGAGCACGACGCCCTGGTAGAGGGGCGTGCATCGAACCACTGCCTGCAGCCATCCCGGGTAGACGGTGAGGGGGTAGAAGGTGGCAGAAAAAAGAAACAACGGGATGAAAGCCAGGGAGACCATGTCGAAGTCCTGCCACGTCCGCATGTAGGTCGTCCCCGCCATTCCCGCCGATGCAAAAGCCAGGCTGATGAGGATGGCGGCCGGCCAGCACAGGACCGCCCACGGCGAGACGATGTAGCCCAGAATGGCCATGATCGCCAGAAAGGCCGCCGAATACAGCGTGCCCCTCAGGACGCACCAACTCAGCTCCCCCAGAGCCACGTCGTTGACGCCAAGGGGAGTCGACAACATGGCGTCGTAGGTCTTGGCGATCTTGAGCTTGAAAAAGACCAGGAACGTCGAGTCGAGCATGGCGCCGTTCATCGCCGAAGAAGCCAGGAGACCGGGCGCGACGAACGCCGTGTAGGGCACCAGCTTGCCATCAACGTTGATCGGCCCGACGAGCTGAGACAACCCGACGCCGATGGAGAGCAAGTAGAAGAGCGGTTCGAAGAATCCCGAGATGATGAAGATCCACGAGCGTCGATAGACCAAGATGTTGCGCTCAAGTACCCGCGATGCGTGGCGGCCACCGAGAAGGGCGAGCGGTGTGATCCGGGTGGCCACACCGGCTGGTCGCTCGATGACGTCGTTGGGATTCTGGGTGCTCACCGCCACGTCACACCACCAACCGACTGGCGAAGGTCCGGCGTCCCGCCATATAGCCAATGACGACGCACGCACACAGGTACGCGACATGCCCAACGTCCGACCATGCGACCTGGCCCAGGGTGAGGTCCCGACAGAGGGCGACGCCGTGGTACAGCGGGGTCGCATAGGCCACCGCCTGCAACCAAGCGGGTAGCTGTGAGATCGGGAAGAACGTGCCGGAGAACAAGAACATTGGAATGATGGCGAAGCGGTACAGGGTGGAGAAGGATGAGTCCTTGTCTTGCGTGGCGGCAAAGGCACTGACCGGTGCGGCGAAGGCGAGGCCTGTCAGCACCGCTGCGGGAAGCGCCGCTATCGCCCAGGGGGAGTAGACGACACCGAACGCGGCCATGACGGCCAAATAGATCGAAACAACGATGGCCAGGCGGGCTGCGATCCATGCGAGATGTCCGAGCAGGACGTCGTACACCTCGAGCGGCGAAGCGAGTTGGGCGAGGTACGTGCGCATCCATTTGATCGCCCCCATCACCGGATACGTGGCGTCGTTGGTGCCGATCTGCATGCACGTGCCGGCCAGCAGGCCTGGGGCGAGATAGGCCACGTAGCTCACCCCGTCGACACCGTGCGAGTGCTTGTCGATCAGCGAGCCCAACGCGATTCCCATGGCGGCGAGGTAGAGCACGGGAATGAGGAAGCTGGTGACGACCGAACTGCGCCAGGTACGCCGGTACTGATAGCCCCAATAGCCGGCTGCACGCAGCCACATGGGCGTGGGGATCCGCCGGGTCGGCACTGCCTCGCCATGTCGGAAGAACGCCACATTTCCGGGCGCCGCGCCTGGCGCCGTCGCCGTCATCGGGATCAGTCCACCAACGAGCGGCCGGTCAGGCGCAAGAAGACGTCCTCGAGCGTCGACCGTCGGACCAGCGTGCTCTGGGCGACGTGGCCCATCCGTGCCACTTCCGCCAGTGCGGCATCGCCATCCTCGGTGTAGAGCAGGATCCGGTCCGGGAGGACCTCCTGGCGGTCCGCCAGCGCAGCCAGCGAGGGTGCGACCTCCTCGTGCTGGCCGGGGGCGAAGCGCAGCTCCACGACCTCCTTGGTCGAATAGGCCTCGATGAGTTGCCTCGGGGTGCCCTCGGCGGCAAAACGTCCCTTGTCCATCACCACGAGCCGGTCGCAGAGCTGCTCCGCCTCTTCCATGTAGTGCGTGGTGATGATGAGAGTGACCCCCTCCTGCTTGAGTCGGTACAGGCGGTCCCACAAAAGGTGTCGAGCCTGGGGGTCCAGGCCCGTCGTCGGCTCGTCGAGGATGAGCAGGTCAGGGTCCGAGATGAGCGCGCGGGCGATGGTCAGCCGCCGCTTCATCCCACCCGACAGGGGATCGACCCGGTCGTTGGCGCGGTCAGTGAGCTGGGCAAACTCGAGGAGCTGCTGCGCTCGCTCCCGAATCACCTTCTTGGGCATATCGAAATACCGCCCGTAGATCATCAGGTTGTCGAGGACGGTGAGCTCGAGATCCAACGAGTCCTCCTGGGGGACGAGCCCCATGCGGGCCCGGATGCGGGGACCGTCGGTCGCCGGGTCCATCCCCAGCACGCGGAGTGTCCCGCCGCTCACGGGGCTGATGCACGAGATCATGCGCATCGTCGAGGTCTTGCCCGCCCCGTTCGGACCGAGAAAGCCGAACGATTCCCCCGGGGAAATCGTGAAATCGACGCCGTCGACGGCGACGAAGTCGCCGAAGCGCTTCACCAGCTGGTGCGCCTCCACCATTGGCGCGGTGACCGCCCCGGCCCGCGGGTCACCGGCCGTCGTGACGGCTGGCTCCTGCTCCGAGTTCGGGACGTCAGTCATCGGCGAGAAAGGTGACGCCATTGTCAGGCAACGATACCGTGCTGCTCAAGGATGCAGGACCAGAGGGGAGGACGTGCATATGGCCGGGACTGGACGGACTCGAATGTTCCCCGAGGGCTTCAGCTGGGGCACCGCCACTGCGGCGCACCAGATCGAGGGCGGGAACGTCAACAACGACTGGTGGGCCTTCGAGCACAGGCCCGGATCGGTGTGTGCTGAGCCGTCAGGCGATGCCTGCGACTCGTGGGAGCGATGGGAAGAGGACGCCGACATCGTCGCCGGTCTCGGTTTGGACAACTACCGATTCTCCGTCGAATGGAGCCGGGTCGAGCCGGCAGACGGCGAGATCTCCCGCGCCGCACTCTCGCACTATCGCCGACAGTGCTTGGGCCTGCGGGAGCGCGGTATCGACCCCGTTGTGACGTTTCACCACTTCACGACGCCGCTCTGGCTCATCGATCAAGGTGGTTGGGAGAACGGTGTCGCCGTGGAGCGCTTCGCGCGCTTCTGCACGGTGGTGGCGGAGACGCTCGGAGACGTGATGACTCGGGCCTGCACGATCAACGAACCCAACATCGTCGCCACGATGGGTTGGCATGCGGGAATGTTTCCGCCCGGCAAGACCGACGTGCGACTGTCACGCCGCGTCGCCGCGCACTTCATCGACGCGCATCGCATGGCGGTCGAGGCGATTCGCTCGGCCGCTCCCGGAGTCCCGGTCGGGCTGACCCTGTCCATGACTGACTATCAGGTGGCACCCGGCGGCGAAGAGAAGCTCGAGAGCATTCGCCATCACGCCGAGGACGTATTCCTCGATGCCACCAAGGGTGACGACTTCCTCGGAGTGCAGACGTACACCCGTCAACTGATTGGACCCAATGGATGGGCGGGCTACGAAGAGGGTGTGCCCGTCCTCGACATGGGCTACGAGTTCTACCCGGCCTCGCTCGCCAACTGCATCCGGCGGGCCTGGGACTACACCGGTGGCGTGGTACCGCTGCTCGTCACCGAGAACGGCATCGGCACGACCGACGACGGACAACGCGTCGACTACTTGCGGCAGGCCCTCTCGGGTGTCCTCGACACCATCGGCGAGGGCATTGACGTGCGGGGCTACACCTACTGGTCGCTGCTCGACAACTTCGAGTGGGCGCTCGGCTATCGGCCCCGTTTCGGCATCGTCAGTGTCGACCGCACCACGTTCGCGAGAACACGCAAACCCAGCGCGAACTGGTTTGCCGCAGTCGCGGCCGCCAATGCCCTCGAGGTGTAACTGCGTTGGCGCCTATGAAGCTGGAGCGAGCTCCGCGTTTGTCGCAATAGCCTCCGTGATATCGGGCCAGAGCAGCTCGGGAAGGTCGTGGCCCACGCCGGGGTAGGTGATCAGCTTGGCGCCGGGCACCGCCTCAGCTGTCGCCTCGCCGCCACTGAGCGTGACGAGCGGATCCGCCTCGCCGTGCAGCACGAGGAAGGGAAGCTGCACGCCGTGGAGGCCCTCGGTCCGGTCGGGTGAGGCCAAGACGGCCGCCAGTTGGCGGGCCGTGCCCTCCGGACAGTACGAGCGGTCGTACGCGGCTGCGGCCCGCGTACGCAAGGTCGCCTCGTCGACTGGGTACCCGGGCGAACCAATGACCCTGCTCCCCGCCAGGCTGGCCTCGATTGCCTCGTCCCGAGTCGTTGCGATCGGCCGCAGCAGCGCAGTAATGGCCTCCCCGGTGGGGGCGCCGACGGCCCGGTTTCCGGTCGTCGACATGATAGAGCAGGCAGACAGGAACCGATCCTGATGATGGATCGCGAGCGCCTGAGTGATCATGCCGCCGAGGGACGCGCCGACCACGTGGACCTTGGGGAGGTCCAGTTCACTGAGCAGTCCCGCCGCGTCGTCGGCCATGTCCTCGATCAGATAGGGCGCCGACGACGTTTCGCCGCTGAACAGTGCGGTGATCTCCGGAGTACCCACCAGTTTCGTGGAAAGTCCACTGTCGCGGTTGTCATAGCGAATGACGAAGAATCCTCGCTCGCACAGGTCGTCCACGAATCCCTGTGGCCAGGTAATGAGCTGGGCGCCCAGACCCATGACGAGGAGCAAGGGTCGATCGGACGGGTCACCGTCGACGAGGTACTCGATGTCGATGCCGTTGGCGTGGACTTTGGGCACTTCTGGCTCCCTTCGGTGGCATTTCCTGCTGTCTTCCTACCAGGATCGGCGGCCCGACTCACGAGGCGGACGCCACTGGCTCGGCCACCGGGCCAGTCGGGTGCGACCGCCGCCAGCGAGGGCCCGGCTCGAAGCCGACGAGGAAGACCTCGACCGATCCGATGCAGGCGATGAAGAGCGGGAACGCCGCAACTTCGAAGGTCCAGTGATCGATCGTCAGCAGCAGTATGACCATGCTGATCACGGCACCGAGGTACGAGTGCACGGTCTCCGTCTCGGGGTGCGTCCAGCTCTTCATCAACGTCGGTACTCCGGCCAGGAAAGTCCGCCGCAATGGCGGCGGATATGGCCAAGACGCCGTTGCGGGTGATCAGCCAGACGACGGTGCCGACAACAGACATCACTCCGCAGGCGTAGTCGATTCGGCGGATCTTCCAGAGTGCGGCGGGGTTGTGAAACGAAGCCACGAACACGAGCAGTGGCATGAAGCCGACCATGAAAGTCGGAAGGGCGCGCAGGCCGACGCCGTCGTTGAGTTCGACCGCAGCCGCCAGCAAGGGCGCGACGGCCCAGAGGAGCCACGTCACCCGATTGGGCTTCGTCGTTCCCCTCAGGGTGTCCCGCAGGTATACGGCCGTGCCGAGCGCGCCGATTGCGCTTCCGAGATAGACCCAATTGACGCTGATCACCGCTCGACAGTCTGCTGCGCCCGGACCGCCCCGTCATCTCGTGGCGGGCGACGCCACTCTGCCGAAGTCGGCCGCTAGGTTCGGGGCCGGGGGCGGACCGGAGGATCGCCAGTGTCGAAGGGCCTGAAGGCGAACGACGTCGATGGGTGAGCTCCTCGTCGTAGCGTTCCTGGGCGGCCTCATTACCGGGATCTCGCCCTGTATCGTCCCGGTGATCCCCGTGGTGATCGCCGGAGGTTCCTCCGACGCCAGCCCCCGGCGCCCGTTCCTCATCATCGCAGGGCTGGTCGTGAGCTTCAGCCTGACGGTGCTCTTTGCCCAGACGGTGCTGAGTTTCCTGCATCTGCCCCTCGACTTCCTCTTCTGGCTCGGCGTCGCCATGCTCGGCGCGATCTCGCTCGGGCTGCTGATCCCCCGACTGGGAGAATTGCTGGAGCGGCCGTTCGCCCGACTCGGCTCCACGCGCTACGCCAAGGAGGGCGGTGGGTTCGTCCTCGGGTTGAGCCTGGGGCCCGTGTTCGTACCGTGCGCAGGTCCCGTGCTGACGGCGATCTCCGTGGCCGCTTCGCACCACCAGGTCGGAGGGTCGGCGCTGCTGGTCACTCTCTTCTACGCGATCGGCATCACCCTGCCGCTCCTGATCCTGGCGATCGTGGCGCAACGCGCGACCAGTAGCTGGAAGGGTTTGCGCAGTCGGCTCCCTCGCGTGAGACAGGTCGCTGGGGTGATCCTTGCTTTGGCAACGCTCGCGATCGCCTTCAACTGGCTCGGGGCCCTGCAAAGGACGGTGCCCGGCTACACGACGGCGCTCGAGGACCACATCGAATCCACCAATTCGGCGTGCACCCGGCTGCAACAGCTGAGCGGCGAGCGACAGAACCAATTCGCGGCGGCCAACGCCAAGCTGGAAGGAAAGAAGGCAACGTGTTCGGTGACCGACAGCGGCAACGCGCAGAGCGGGCATGTGGCTGCCGGAACAACGACCACCACCTCGGCGCCGTCGACGCACGCAACGTCGCCCCAAAAGCCCACGGTCTTCATGGCCAACAAGACGAACCTGCCCAACCTGGGACGCGCCCCGAATTTCGCCGGCGTCACCGCCTGGTTCAATACGCCGGGCAATCAGCCTCTTTCGCTGAGTGCCCTCCGGGGCAAGGTCGTGCTCGTCGACTTCTGGACGTACTCGTGCATCAACTGCCAACGGTCCCTGCCCCACGTCGAGGGCTGGTACAACGACTACAAGAAGGACGGCTTGGTGGTCGTTGGCGTGTCGTCACCCGAATTCGCCTTTGAGCACGTCGTATCCAACGTGAAGAGTGCCGCCGGCAGCCTCGGCATCGACTATCCGGTGGCAGTCGACAACAACCTCGCCACGTGGGACGCCTACAACAACGAATACTGGCCGGCCGAATACCTGATCGATCCGACTGGAGTGGTGCGCGCCTACGACTTCGGCGAGGGAGGTTACGGCACCATGGAGAGCAACATCCGAATGTTGCTCTCCGCCAACGGAGTATCCGACCTGCCTTCCCGCACCGACGTCCCCGACAAGACACCGACCGACCAGGCGATCACGCCCGAGAGTTACGTCGGCTATCAGCGCCTCAACAACGAAGTGGGCACCTCGGTCGTGCCGAACAAGGCGATCGTGTACCACCCGCCCTCTTCGATCCCTTCGAACAGCATTGCCTTCGGCGGGACATGGACCGTGCACAGCGAGGGAGCCACCGCCGGCTCCGACGCGACACTCGGCCTGCAGTTCTCCGCCGATGACGTCTATCTCGTGATGAGCGGCAACGGAACCGTCGGGGTGTCGTACAACGGGCGGCACCTCACGACGCTGGATATCAGCGGCATTCCGAAGCTCTACACGTTGCTCTCGGGATCCACGCTGCAATCAGGCCAACTTACGCTTACCGCGTCGCCGGGAGTTGAGGCCTACGACTTCACGTTTGGATGACGGCCCCGTCCCTTTGGTAGTGCTGTCCCGACATCTCCGCCCGATTCGAGTGCGGTCGAGCGGGTATGGATCGGGAACAGCCAACAAGGGAGGCAAACGACGGTGTCACTCCATGACAAGGCGAACAACACTGCTCAGACGGCTCGTGGCAAGGCGAAGGAAGTGATAGGCCGCGTCGCCGATGACGAGGGCATTGCGCTCGAGGGCAAGGTCGAGCAGGTGTTCGGCCACCTGAAGCAGGCGGGGGAGAAATTCAAGGACGCCCTCAAGGCTCCCTCGAAGACCAAGGGTGCCCGTCCCTCCCGCTGAAAAGGACGTCGGCTCCTGGCGGCGGCCGGATACCTCAGTTGATGGATCGCCCTTTTTCTGCCCAATACGGGGCTCGGAGCTCGCGCTTGAGAACCTTGCCTGAGGGGTTGCGTGGCAGGGCTTCCGTGGTGTCGATGGAGGTTGGGCACTTGTAGTGCGCCAAGTTGGAGCGGCAATGGGCGAGCAGATCGGCTCGGTCGAGTGCAGCGCCCGGAGCGAGAACGACGACGGCCTTGACGGTTTCGCCCCACTTCGGGTCGGGGACCCCAATGACGGCTGCATCGATGACCGCGGGATACGAGAGCAGTACGTTCTCGACCTCCGCGGGGTAGATGTTCTCTCCCCCACTGACGATCATGTCCTTGATGCGATCGTGGAGGAAGAGGTAGCCCTCGGCATCGAAGTACCCGGCGTCACCCGTGCGGAGCCAACCAGCGTCGTCGATCGTCGACGCCGTCTCGTCGGGTTTGCGCCAGTAGCCCGCCATGTTGAACGCGGATCGAGTTTGCACCTCTCCGACCCCGCCCACCACGACGTCCGCCCCGGTGTCCGGATCGACGATCCTCATCTCGACCGAGTCGAGCGGTTTGCCGGCGGACCTGAGGAGGCCACGGCGAGGTCCGTCCGGGTCATGGTCCTCGTAGGGCAGTGAGGTGATGGCACCGGTCGTTTCGGTCATCCCGTACACCTGGCAAAATCCGCAACCAAAGGCGTTGATGCACTTCACGAGGACGTCTTCTGAAATGGGTGACGCGCCGTAGAAGATCAGGCGCACGCTCGACCGGTTGGTCGTCGCCAATGACGGTGTCGCAAGCAGCAACATCAGCACCGCGGGAACGAGGAACATCTCGGTGATTCGCTCAGCGGCGATCAGCCGCAGCAGCAAATCCGGATCAACGTCACGAAGGATGACGGAGCGGCCGCCGCGTGACATGGCGCAGAGCGCCCAACCCGATCCGCCGATATGGAACAGGGGCATCGCAACAAGGCTCACGGTGTCGGCCGAGATGTGAAACGTCCTGTCGGCGGAAGCGATGGCCGCGGAAAGGTTCCCGTTGGTCAACATGACGCCTTTGGGCAATCCAGTGGTGCCCGAGGTATAGAGCTGCATGCTGACGTCATCGTCCGTACCCACGTAACCGGGGTCCTCAGGTGCGCATTCGTCGATCCACTTGCTCGAATGACACCAACCGCAGGTCGGAGCGGGTGGGCCGCTCCGTCGTCGTCAAGAACAACGATCCGACGCACGGCCGGGAGACCCCCTGGCATTTCATCCAGTGTGGCGAGGTAGTCGCTATGGACGACCAGCAGGGTTGCCTGCGAATCATCAATGATCGCAGCCATTTCTGCCGGGGCGAGCCGCCAGTTCACTGCCACATTGACCGCGCCCAGAAGTGATCCGCCGAACAAGAAGTCAAAATACGCAATACCGTTTCTGTCGAGAAAGGCAATGCGATCGCCAGCTTCCAAGCCGTCCCGCACCGCAGCCTGACCGACACGGCATGCCACCTCGAACTCCTCGCCCCACGTGCGCCGTTGTTCGCCCAGCACGAGCATCTCGTGATCGGGTTGCACCTGGGCCAGATGTCGGATCATCCCGGCCACGGTGGAGCGCTCCAGCTCGGTGACAACGACGCTCGACGGCAATGTTCGACCTCCAGGCTGTCGATAGTTCGGGACGGGACCATAAAGCATCGAACGTCAGCCCAACGCAGAAGGGCAAACCTCCCGGAGCTCCTTGGATGATCAGCCATCCCCACTGGTCAGACGCTTTTTTCTGAATTGATCGAATTTTTATCTTGACCATTCATTCGAAATTTAGCTCTCCTACCTGGGAGTTTGTGATTGATATCACAAACTCCAGAACCAAACATCCAGGTCAGGGCCGTGGTTCACCGATGAACACCGGTTCCGTTTGCCCCGCTGCTAGATTGTTCAACGCAAAACCTGATTGGCCTTTCTTGAGCATGCCGTGAGTTGAGTTCCGGCTGCATACGGAAAGCAGTCGGCCGATCGGGAACGCCGAGACCGCCATGTGTCTAGGCGCGCGTGCCCTCGGGCAGGCGCCGCCGGGGCACGACCAGAACAGACGAAGTGAGGACCACCCGCCAGAGCACCCCCTAGGGCTGTAACTCAACCGGCCGCACACCCTGCGGCGACAAGCCAGAACGGACGATGCCTTCCCGCTCTCCGTTCGGGGCGCGAATGCAATGGCCGGAGCCCGCCTACACCGAGCAGAGCCTGGCGCGCCGAGACGCGCCCGACGAAGGGAGGTGCCGTGCGGATCCGCATTGCACTAGCGACGGCGATGGCCGTCATTGTTATTCCAGCCGTACTTTTCGCGTTGATCACCAGTAGCCCGGCCGCTTCGGCGCGGGCCCGCCACGAAGCAGGAACCCGCCACCGCGCGGCTCGCATCGACACGAAGCTCATGTCGTACGCCGAGGCGCAGAAGGTGGCAAAACTGGCGAGTTTCTACAGCGCCGTCACCGCACAGCAGGAGGCGACCTACTTCAAGGAGATCGTCTTCTTGAAGGCCTTGGCTGCGCAGCAAGCGGCCGCAGGCGGCCGCCCAGCAAGCTGCGGCAGCCGCGGCAGCCCGCGCGCAAGCCGCGGCGACACCCGCTCCGGTTCCTGCACCCGTGGGAAGCGGCATCGGACGCCTCGAGCACCAATACGCCCGACTGGGCGTGCATCCGCCAGCGCGAGTCCGGCGACGACTACTCCGAGGGTGGAGGCGGCGCCTATCAGTTCGCGCTCGGCACGTGGGAGGGCCTCACCGGCCTGAACACGCCGGCCGAGGACTCCCCGCCTGCCGTGCAGGACGCTGCCGCTCTCAGGCTGTTCTCGCAGCGCGGCTGGGAGCCGTGGACGACTCGTTACGTCTGCGGGCTGTGATGCGTACTCGCCTTGCACTCGCGGCGGCCGTGGCCGCCATTGTGATTCCGTCCGTACTCATTCGTTGTTGAGCGGCGGTCCCGCCGGGTCGAGCAGCGGTCCACATTTGGTGGGAACCCGTCACGAGGCGGGGAGCTCGCCACCGTGCGGCGCGGATCGACATGAAGCTCATGTCGTACGACCGAGGCACGGAAGGTCTGCGAAATTGGCGACCTTCTATAACGCCGTGACGCAACAGCAAGAGGTGACGTACTTGAAGGAGGTCGCCTTCCTCGAAGCGGTGGCGGCGAACTCCGCCAACACCATGCCGGCAGCATGGCTGCCGACCGCGCTCTGTGAAGAGGGAGGGCGCAACGACCCCTATGCCGGGTATTTCGGCATCCTCGAGTGGCACGGCTTCGACGGCTACCCGACCGCAGGCAGCGCGCCGCTGTCGGTCCAGCTGGCGTGGGAGGCCAAGTACATCGGAGGACCGCCCGACGCACCGGGCCAGTGCCATAGCTACTGAGCAGTCGGCCTCTCCACGGGGATTCGTGGGTGCCGTCGAGAGGTTCGGATCCGGCCTGCTCTTACCCCAATTTCGAAAATGGCGGTCACCTGCGCCATGTCGAAGTAGTCCCGCCATGCGGTGATCTTCCCGTCCACGACGTTGAAGGCACCCATGACGGGCAGGGGTGCGGTCTTGCCCTTGATGGTGAAGGTGTCGGTTCGCTCGGTCAGCACGGTGGAACCGTCCGTCGCCAGGTGGTGCACCTCGAACTCGAGGGCATCGCACATTCCCACGAACATCTCGATCACCGCCATGGTGGCATCGATCCCCTCTGCAGGCTCCATCGGGATGTTGTGGTAGACGACGTCGTCCGAGAAGAATGCGCGCAGCACCTCGGGATCACGGCTGCTCGCCGCGGCGCAGAAGTCACGGACAACCTGCTCGGCGCTCGGCATGACGCTCCTCTCGTTGGCTGGGCAGCACACGCTATCGGGCGATCCGCCATGATGATGGGGTGACGACGACCTGATCGGAGAGTGGCGGTGCTCGCCCCGATGAAGCCCGAGTTGAAGGCGATCGTGAAATCCTTCGCGCTCTCGCCCACCTCGGACGACCCTGTGTTCTCGCATGCCGGAACGGCGGGCCGTTGGGAAGTGGCGGCATTGGTCACCGGCATGGGTCCGGCATTGGCGCGGGAGGCAACCCGGCGGGCCCTCGCCGCCGGGCCCTTCGACCATGTCATGGTCATCGGCATCGCCGGCGGACTCGATCCCGGCCTGCCGGTCGGATCGCTCATGGTGCCGGGGCGGGTGCAGCTGTACCCCGACGGATCCGGAGTTCCGAGCCCATCCGCTTCCTTCGAGGGAAACCAACGGCTCGTTGATGACCACCGACGGCCTGTTCGACAACGACGAGGTGTGGCAGCCGATCCTCGAGCGGGGGTTCGGCGCGGTCGACATGGAGGCGGCGGGAGTGGCCGAGGTGTGCGAAGCCGAAGGGGTCGCCTGGTCCGTCTATCGGGGCATCAGCGACCGCCCGGACGAGCACATCGTCGACCAGGCCGTCTTTTCCCTCAGCAAGCCGGACGGCTCCGCCGATCCGGTCGCCGTGGCCAAGTATCTCGCTCGCGATCCGAGGCGAGCCAAGGCCCTCGCGCACCTGAACCGATGCATGCAGGAGGCGGCCAGCACTGCTGCCGACGCCGCCTACGCCGATCTGATCGGGAAGTTAACCCGCGTCGTCGGCGCTGGGGCGGTCGCCGGGCATGTCACGGCGGGCGATGACGTGGACGTCGATGTCGTTCTCCGACGCCATGCGAAGAATCGACTGGATCACCGAACCCCGCGTCATCGATTGCCAACGGGTGAGCCGCGAGGTCCCGACGACTATCTGGGTGATCTGCTGCTCGACGGCCGCCGCGAAGATCGTCTTCGCGGCGTCGTCTCCCTCCAAGGTCTGCCAGGTCCCACCGACGTCCCGCACGAGCTCCTCGAGCTCAGCGGTGCTGGCCTCCCGAGCGTCGGCGTCTGAACTCAGCACGTGGATCGCGACCAGCGGCGCCTTCAGCCGGGCCGCAATGCGCGCGGCTCTCCTGATGACGGAGGCGTTTCCCGGAGCACCGGTGACGGCAACCATGATCCGTTCCGTCGTCTCCCACAACTCCCCCGCCGCCCCGCGTCGGCGTAGGTACTCGAGTATCTCCTCTTCGGTCTCGTCGGCGACGAAGCGCAGCGACAGCTCGCGCAACGCGGCGAGGTTCTCGGCGCGGAAGAAGCCGTTGAGGGCCGACGGCACCTTTTCGCTCGGATAGATGTTGCCGTGCAGCATGCGGCGCCGGAGCTGGTCGGCCGACGAGTCAATGAGCTCGATCTGATCTGCCTTGCGCACCACCCAATCGGGCACCCGTTCGCGTACGCTGACACCGGTGATCCGCTCGACCGGGTCGGCCATCGACTCGAGGTGCTGGATGTTCACCGTCGTGATGACCGCGATCCCGGCGTTCAGGATCTCGAGCACGTCCTCCCATCGCTTCTCGTGGCGACCCGATCCGGGCACGTTGGTGTGGGCCAACTCGTCGATGAGCGCGACCTCGGGCTGACGGGCCAGCACGGCGTCGAGATCCATCTCCTCCCACACCGAATCGCGATAGTCGACCTGCCGGCGCGGCACGACCGGGAGATCGCGCAACTGCTCCATGGTGAAGGGGCGTTTGTGGGTCTCTACGAACCCGACGACGACGTCGGCGCCGCGCTGGAACCGCCGCCACCCCTCGTCGAGCATGGCCACGGTCTTGCCGACTCCGGCCGCCGCACCGAGGTAGACACGGAAACGGCCGGTCGGCTTTACCCCTTCGTCCTCACCGTTGGCGCTCATTTCACCTCGCTCGGTCCAGTGTTACCGGCTCGTCGGTACACTTCGTTTCGCGGCGACACGCCGACAGAGGGAAAGCAATGACACGGTGACACACGGCAGGCTGGCTCACACGAGAAAGTACCAGCGCATGCTCGTCGGCATCGTGGCGACGCTGGCTTCGCTCGGCGCCCTGCTGGCCATCCTCCTGCCGTTCCGGTCGAACCTTGAGCACGGCCATCCCCGCACTTGTGTTCGTCCTCCCCGCTGTCATCGGCGTCGTCATCGGCGGCTTCTGGGTCGGAGTGGTGGGCGCCGCCGCCGGCTTTCTCGCTTACGACTTTTTCTTCCTCCCGCCCTACGACACCCTGACCGTCCGTTCCGCCCAGAACTGGATCGGCCTCGGTGGTCTATATCGCCGTCGTGTTGATCGTCGCGCAGGTCGTGGCGCAACTGCGGGCCGCCCGAGAGGTGGCGTTGCGGCGGACAGAGGAGTCCGATCGCCTCTACGAGCTGTCGCAGACGCTGATCGGCGACTCGTCGCTGCCGCAGTTGCTCACGCACATCGCCGACACCGTCCAGAGTGTGTTCGAGCCTCGCTGGACCGCGCTGGTCTTGCCGCAGGGCGGCCACGCCGACCCCGTGCCGGGTGAGACGCTCGAAGTGGCGGCCACGGCGGGGCAGCCACTGACGGATGGCGATGTCGCGTCCTTGACCTCGGCCCAGGGCGAGACGCGATCGATCGGGCTGGTCGGCGAGTCCGGCGACCGTGGCCCGCGCAAGGTCTCGGTCGCTCTGGTCGTCAACGAGCGGCCCGTCGGGATGCTCGTGTTGCAGGACGTGGCGCTGGAGGGTCGGGAACAGCGCCTGCTCGGGACGTTCGCCAATCAGGCGGCGCTGGCGGTGGACCGGGCGCGCCTGCGCGAGCAGGTGCTGCGGGCCAGACTGCTCGAAGAGGTCGACCGGTGGCGCAGCGCGCTCGATGGGCGCAGCGTCGCACGATCTGCGCACCCCCCTGGCGGCGGTGAAGACGGCGGTCTCCAGCCTGCGCCAGGCCGACACGCGGCTCAGTGCTGAAGACCGCGCCGAGCTCCTGGCGCTGATCGAGCAGCAATCGGACCGGTTGGCCCGGCTGGTGACCAATCTGTTGGACATGACGCGGATTGAGGCGGGAGCCCTCGAGATCCGGCCGGGAGTGATGCCGCTCGACGAGTTGGTCGACGAGGCGCTCGGCAACCTCGGAGGCAGCATCGAGCGCGAACGGGTGCGCGTCACGGCGCCCGCCGACCTGCCCATGTTGCGCGTCGACCACGTGCTGGTGAGCCAGGTGCTGGCCAACCTGCTCGACAACGCCGAGCGGGTGGCGCCACCGGGCAGCGAGATCCGGATCTCGGCGCGCCTCGCGCCGGGTGCCACCGGCCGCGTCGAGATCGGGGTGGCCGACGACGGGCCGGGCATCGCTCCCGCCGAGCGCGAGCGCGTCTTCGAGATGTTCAGCCAGAACGGCCGGGGCGGGCGCGCCGGCCTCGGCTTGGCCATCGCCAAGGCGTTCGTCGAGGCACACGGCGGACTGATCTGGATCGACCCCGACGTGGACGCCGGGGCCCGCATCGTCTTCACCGTTCCCAGCGACGCCCTTGTCGCGGCGTCGGCCTGAGGCCAGCCGATGTCCAAGTTCCTGCTCGTCGACGACGATCCGTCCTTGCTCAAGGCCCTCCGCATCGGGCTCACGGCCCGGGGCGACGACGTCGTGACCGCGCACACCGGGGCCGAAGCGGTGAACCAGGTTGCTCTGGCCGCACCCGACCTGGTGATCCTCGACCTGGGCCTGCCCGATATCGACGGCATCGAGGTCTGCCGGCGGATCCGCACCTTCTCGGGCGTCCCCATCGTCGTCCTCTCGGCGTACGGGGACGAGCGACGCAAGGTCGAGGCGCTCGACTCCGGTGCCGACGACTTCGTCACCAAGCCGTTCGGGATGGCCGAGCTCGAGGCCCGCCTCCGCGTCGCCTTGCGGCATGCGGCCCGGGACGCCGACGGGGCCGAGCCGTCGCAGGAGTTGGACGTCGGCCGTCTGCACGTCGACCTGGTCCACCACATGGCGGCGCTGGACGGCGACGCTCTGCACCTGACGGCCAAGGAGTTCGAGCTGCTGGCCTATCTGGCCCGGCACGCCGGCAAGGTGTGCACCCATCACATGATCCTCAAGGACGTCTGGGGGCCCGGCTACGGCATCGAGTCGAACTACGTGCGCGTGTACACGCACCGTCTGCGCAAGAAGCTCGGCGACGAGCACGGCACCATGCTCAAGACGGTGCCCGGTATCGGCTACCAGCTGATCGCCGAGGGCGCGCCGGCGACGACTCATTCGGCGGGCACGAAGCAGTAGAGCGGGTTCAACATCACGAGTGCGCCCGTCGGCTGCAGCGACGCGATGGCGGTGCACCTCACGGGTGCTCGAGCTTCGCCAGCCCTTCGTTGAGCTGCAGGACGTTGACGGTGGGCGAGCCCAAGAAGCCGAGCTGCGCGCCCTGGGTCACCTGGCTGATCAGGCTCTGGAGCTGACCCGGGGAGAGCCCGGTCGCCCGCGCCACCATCGGGATCTCGGCGGTCGCGTCCTGCGGCGTGATGTCGGGGTCGATGCCGCTGCCCGAGGTGGTGACGAGGTCGGACGTGGGGCTGACGCCGCGGGCCTTCCAGTACTTGATCAGGTCCTGGGTGTAGGTCACGAGCTCCTGCGACCGCGGCCCGAGGTTCGTGGCGCCCGACTCTCCGGCTGCGCCGTTGGCCACCAACGGGTCGTCGCCGGGGTGCCCGGCCGGGTTGTCCCCTTTGTACTTGCCGGTGTCGCTGTACGGGCCGAGGTTGTCGGGCCGGCCCTGGAACACGCAGCTGCCCGGCGAGGTGCCCCGGGCACTTGGTCTGCGACCAGTCCTGGCCGATGATGTTCGAGCCGTTGGCGGTGATGGAGCCGTTGGCCTGGCCCTGGAAGAAGAGCTGCGAGAGGCCGACGCCGAGCAACGGGTAGGCGAGGCCGAAGACGACCAGGCAGATGAGCACCATGACGGCGGAGCGGCGGAGTTGGGTGCGGAATTGGGCGAGCATGATCAGGTCTCCTCAGTACCAGTGCAACGCCGTGAGGATCAGGTCGATCAGCTTGATGAAGATGAACGGCGCGATGATCCCGCCGATGCCGTAGATGAAGACGTTGCGACGCAGGATGGCGGCGGCGCCCGACGGCCGCCACTTGACGCCGCGGAGCGCGAGCGGGATGAGGGCGATGATCACCAGGGCGTTGAAGATCACGGCTGAGAGCACCGCCGACGACTGGTTGTGCAGCTTCATCACGTTGAGCGCGTTGAGCTGCGGATAGGTCGCCACGAATATGACCGGGATGATGGCGAAGTACTTCGCCACGTCGTTGGCGATGGAGAACGTGGTGAGCGAGCCGCGGGTGATCAGCAGCTGCTTGCCGATCTCGACGACGTCGATCAGCTTCGTCGGGTTGGAGTCGAGGTCGACCATGTTGCCGGCCTCCTTGGCCGCGGTCGTCCCCGTGTTCATGGCGACGCCCACGTCGGCCTGGGCCAGGGCGGGTGCGTCGTTGGTGCCGTCGCCGGTCATGGCGACGAGCTTGCCGCCCTCCTGCTCGGCCTTGATCAGCTCCATCTTGTTCTCCGGCGTCGCCTCGGCGAGGAAGTCGTCGACGCCGGCCTCCTGAGCGATGGCGGCGGCCGTGAGGGGGTTGTCGCCCGTGATCATCACGGTGCGGATGCCGGCGGCCCGCAGCTCGGCGAAACGCTCCTTGATGCCTTCCTTGACGACGTCCTTGAGCTCGATGACACCGAGGATGGTGCGGGCCGTCCGCCACGACCAGCGGCGTGGAGCCGGCGCGGGCGATGCGGTCGACGATCTCCTGCAGTCCGTCGGGCGGCGTGCCGCCCTGCTCGACCACCCAGTTGCGCACCGCCTCGGCCGCGCCCTTGCGGATCTGGCGGCCGTCGACGTTCAACCCGGACATGCGGGTCGTGGCCGAGAACGGCACGAACTCGTGCGGGCCGGCCAGGTCCCGCTCGCGGATGTTGAAGCGCTCCTTGGCCAACACGACGATGGAGCGACCCTCGGGGGTCTCGTCGGCCAGGGAGGCCAGCTGCGCGGCGTCGGCCACCTCCTCTTCGGTGTGCCCGCTGGCCGGGAAGAAGCCCGAGGCCATGCGGTTGCCGAGCGTGATGGTGCCGGTCTTGTCGAGGAGGAGGGTCTGCACGTCACCCGCCGCCTCGACGGCTCGGCCGCTCATGGCCAGCACGTTGCGCTGCACCAGCCGGTCCATGCCGGCGATGCCGATGGCCGAGAGGAGGGCGCCGATCGTGGTGGGGATGAGGCAGACGAGGAGCGCGACCAGGATGACGACGGACACGCTCGCGCCGGCGTAGTGGCCGAACGGCTGCAGGACGACCACGACCGGGAGAAAGATGATCGTCAGCACGGCCAGCAAGATGGTGAGGGCGATCTCGTTGGGCGTCTTCTGCCGGTTGGCGCCCTCGACGAGCGAGATCATGCGATCGAGGAACGTGTGGCCGGGCTCCGCGGTGATCTCCACGACGATGCGGTCGGACAACACGGTCGTGCCGCCCGTGACGGCCGAGCGGTCGCCACCCGACTCGCGGATGACCGGTGCGGACTCGCCGGTAATGGCCGACTCGTCGACCGAGGCCACACCCTCGATGATCTCGCCGTCGGAGGGGATGACGTCGTTCACCTCACACACGACGCGGTCGCCCTTGCGCAGCGCCGAGGCGGGGACGACCTCCTCGGTCCCGTCCTGGTTGAGCCTCCGGGCCACCGTCTCGGAGCGCATGCGGCGGAGGGCGACGGCTTGCGCCTTGCCACGTCCCTCGGCCAGAGCCTCGGCGAAGTTGGCGAAGAGCACGGTCAGGAACAGCCAGATCGTGATCGACCAGTTGAAGAGGTCGGAGTGCGACAGGGACTCGATGAACGTGATCACCGTCCCGATCAGGACGACGAACATGACCGGGTTCCTGACCTGGACCCGTGGGTCGAGCTTGGTGAACGACCCGGCCAGCCCCTCCAGCAGGATCTCGCGGTCGAACAGGCCGCGCTGCTCGGCGACGCCGTGGGGCGACGCGGCGGCTGGGGAGTGGGAGCGGTGGCTTCGATGACGGTCATCAGAAGAACTTTCCGTGGCTGAGTTGCTCGACGATCGGGCCGAGCGAGACGGCGGGGAAGAAGGTCAGACCTCCGACGATGATGATCACTCCGATGAGCAACCCAACGAACATGGGGTTGTCGGTCCGGAACGTGCCGGCGCCCTCGGCCACGACGTTCTTCGCCGCCAGTACGCCCCCGAGGGCGATGGCCGGAATCATGATCCCGAAGCGACCGATCAGCATGTCGACGCCGCCGATCACGTTGTAGAAGGTCGTGTTGCCGGTCAGGCCGCCGAAGGCCGAGCCGTTGTTGTTGCCTTGCGACGTCAGGCGCATAGAGGATCTCGGAGAACCCGTGTGGACCCGCGTTGAGCGGGCCGGCCCGCCCGGCATGGATGGACACCGCGACGCCCGTGATGATCAGCACGGCCATCGGCATCACCAGGGTGCCGAGACCGGCCAGCTTCACCTCAGTCGCCTGGATCTTCTTTCCCAAGTACTCGGGTGTTCGCCCGACCATGAGGCCGCCGATGAAGACGGCGATGATGGCGTAGATGAGGATCGTGTAGAGGCCGCTGCCCACGCCCCCCGGCGTCACCTCGCCGATCATCATGCCGGTGAGGTTCATGCCTCCCCCGATCGGGGTGAAGGAGTCGTAGGCCGAGTCGGCCGAGCCGGTGGACGTCGACGTGGAGGACACGCCGAAGAGCGCCGAGGACGGGACGCCGAAGCGCACCTCCTTGCCGACCGTGTTGCCACTGGGCTGGTGCAACAGCCCAGCCTGCTGCACTGCCGGGTTTGGCTGCGTCTCGAACGCCGTCGACACGGCGACCCAGGCGCCGAAGAGGATCGACCATCGCTGTGACCAGAGCCACGCCTTGGCGCAGCGAACCGACCATCTTGCCGAAGACGTAGGTCAGCGAGAACGGGATCACCAGCAGCAGGTAGATGCTCAGCCAGTTGGTGAGGGCGGTCGGGTTCTCGAAGGGATGGGCCGAGTTGATGTTGAAGAAGCCACCGCCGTTGGTGCCCGAGCTGTTTGATGGCCTCCATGAAGCCGACCGGACCGAGCGCGATGGTCTGGGAGACGCCGTTGAGGGTGTCGTGGATGCTGACCGGGCCCGACAGCGTCTGGATGGCGCCCTGGCCGACGAAGATGATGCCGGCGACGATGGCGATCGGGAGCAGGACGTAGAGCATCGCCCGGGTGATGTCGACCCAGAAGTTGCCGACGGTGGGCGAGCCCTTCTTGGAGAAGCCCCGGATGATCACGAGGGCGGCCCCGATGCCGACGGCCGGGCGTCACGAATTGCTGCACCGTCAAGGCGCACATCTGTGAGAGGTACGACATCGTTCCTCGCCGCCGTAGTTCTGCCAGTTCGTGTTCGTGACGAACGACGTGGCCGTGTTCCACGAGAGCCCCTGGGGGACGGCGCCGAAGTGCTGCGGGTTGAGTGGGAGCGAGCCTTGCAGCCGCAGGATCGCGTAGGTGATGGCGATCGAGAGGCCGGAGAAGACGACGACGGAACCGGCGTAGCGCTTCCAGGACTGCTCGCGGTCCGGGCTCGTCCCGAGCAGCCGGTAGATCGGTCGTTCGATGAACGAGAGGAAGGTGATCCGCCCCTCGAAGACCCCGACCATGTAGCCGCCGAGGTAGCGCCAGGACAGCCCGAGCGCGACGACCAGCGTCAGGATGGTCCAGAAGTAGCCCATTGCGGTCAGAACCACTCGGGCTTGAACATGGCGATGCCCAGGTAGATGAACACCAGGATCGACACGCCGAGCAGGAGACCCTGGACCGCGGTCACACCCGCTCCAAGCACCAGATGTAACCCAGGAACACCGCGATGAAGGCGACGAAGCTCACGATCGCCAGGAAATCGGCCATGAGGCCACTCTGGCGGCGCAGGTGTGAACCCGATGTCAACGCGGCGGGGGCCGCCCTTAACAAATCGTCAACGAACGCTTCGCTGCGTAAGGTGAGGCGGTCGGCTGACGGAAAGTGGGGTGGACGATGGCGCTGGACTTGGAGGGGTGTCGCACGCTGGTGACGGGCGGCTCGTCGGGCATCGGGGCGGGCTTGGCCGAGGCCCTGGCCGAGCGCGGCGCGGTGGTGGGCATCTGCGCCCGCCGGGCCGACCGCCTGTCCGAGGTGGTCGGGCGCTGCATGCAGCACTCACCCGACAGCCGCATGTGGGCCGTGAACCTGGCCGACATCAACGCGGTCGACCAGCTGGCGGTGGACGTGATCGACGCCTTCGGCGGCGTCGACCTGCTCATCAACAACGCCGGCATCCCGAAGCGCCGGCACGTCACCGCGCTCGACATCGACACCATCACCGCGGTGATGCACGTCAACTACCTGTCCCCGGTCCGGCTGACCTTGGCGCTGCTGCCCCAGATGCTGGCCCGTGGATCCGGCACGATCATCAACGTCTCGTCGATCGCGGCCAAGCTCAGCGCCCCCGGCGAGTCCGCCTACGACGCCTCCAAGGCGGCGCTGACCGCGTTCTCCGAGGCGATGGCCGTCGACCTGTGGGAGGACGGGATCAAGGTGATGGTGGTCTACCCCGGCGTCATCGACACGGAACTGTTCACCCTGCCCGACAACGACGTGCCCGACCTCCCGATCGCGGCCGAACCGGTGTCGGTGGCCGTCGACGCCATCCTGGCCGGGCTCGAGGCCGGAGCCGCCCAGGTCTACGTGCCCGAGTGGTTCCACGGGGTCACCGCCAACAAGGAGAAGGACGTCGGCGCGTTCCTCGAGGGCACGGCGGCCTACCTCCGGGACCAGAAGGAAAAGAAGACAGCAGAAGCAGACCCAGGCGTAGGAAAGGCAGGGTGCAGGGAATGGACACGGCAATGAAGGTGGAGCCCGACGCCGCCGGCATGCGCGAGGACCGCCTCGAGCGCATCACCGAGCACTTCGGGCGCCAGTACGTCGACACGGGCAAGATCGCCGGCTGCCAGATCACCGTCGTGCGCGGTGGCCACGTCGGGTACTCCCGCTCCCTCGGCCTGATGGACCGTGAGCAGGCGACCCCCATGGCGGACGACGCCATCTTCCGCATCTACTCCATGACCAAGCCGATCGCCTCGGTCGCCCTGATGCAGCTCTACGAGCGCGGGCAGTTCCAACTGCTCGACCCCGTGCACCGTTTCATCCCCGAGTGGCGCACCCTGCAGGTCGGCGAGGTGCAGGAGGACGGGTCGATGGCCCTGGTCAAGCCGCGGCGACCGATGAACATGCGCGACGTCCTGATGCACATGACCGGGCTGCCCGGCAGCCTCTTCCCCGACAACCCGATCGACGAGGCGTTCGCCGAGGCCCGGCGGTCGCTCGGCCGCGAGCAGACGCTCGAGAGCGTCACCGCCCTGTTGGCCGAGCATCCGCTCAAGTTCCACCCCGGCACGCACTGGAACTACGGGCTGTCCACCGACATCGTCGGACGCCTGGTCGAAATCCTCTCCGGCCAGCGCTTCGACGACTACCTGCGCGCAGAGCTCTTCGAGCCACTCGGCATGGCGGACACCGGGTTCTACGTCCCCGAGGAGTCGCTGGGCCGCCTGGCCGCCTGCTACCAGTACCGCCCGGCCAACTCCCCCCGGCTCATGGAGGGGGAATTCGCCAACCGCGTGAAGCGCCCGCAGCCGTACCTCTCCGGCGCCGGCGGGCTCGTCTCGACCACCCACGACTACGTCGCGTTCTGCCAGATGCTGGCGAACGGCGGGCAGCTCGACGGCCGTCGCGTCCTCGGGCGCAAGACGATCGAGCTGATGACGAGCAACCACCTGCCGGGTGGGGCGACATTGGCGGACCTCGCCATGGGCGGCTTCGGCGAGGCTGGCTTCGAGGGCGTCGGCTTCGGCCTCGGCTTCGCGGTCGGGCTCGGGCCCGCCGCCACGGCCATGGCGGGCTCCGCCGGCGAGTACTACTGGGGCGGCGCGGCCAGCACCGCATTCTGGGTCGACCCGACCGAGGACCTCTTCGTCGTCTTCATGACCCAACTCTTCCCCTCCATCGCCTACCCGTTCCGCGCCCAGCTGCGGGCGCTGGTGTACCAGGCCATCGACGATTGATGAGCGGGGACGCGGGCCGCGGCGGACCGGGTGGCGCCATGCCCGTGGGCCCGACCGACGCCAGTGTGGTGCCCCGCTTCGCCGGGCCCGCGACGTTCGCCCGCCTGCCCACGGCAGGCGACGTCCCGCGGTGGGACATCGCGGTCGCCGGCATCCCCTTCGACGGTGGCACGAGCTATCGGCCGGGCGCACGATTCGGGCCGGCGGCGGTCCGCCAGGGCTCGCGGCTCCTGCGTCCCTACAACCCCGCACTGGGCGCGCTGCCGTTCGAGCTGGCCCAGGTGGTCGACGCCGGCGACATCGCGTGCACCCCCTTCGGCCCCGAGGAGGCGGTCGCGCAGATCCAGGCCGGGGCGGAGGCGCTGCTGGCCGGCGGGGGACGGCTGGTCGCCATCGGCGGCGACCACACGGTCGCCCTGCCGCTGCTCCGCGCCACGTCGGCCCGGCACGGCCCGCTGGCCCTCGTGCACTTCGACGCCCACCTCGACACCTGGGACACCTACTTCGGCCAGCGCTTCACCCACGGCACACCGTTTCGCCGAGCGTGGGAGGAAGGCTTGCTCCTGCGCGACCACAGCATCCACGTCGGCCTGCGCGGGCCGCTCTACTCCGGCGCCGACCTGATCGACGACGCCGGCTCCCAGTAGTCACCGTGAACGGTCCCGCATGACGTCGGTTCCCGGTGTCCGCGGTCGGGTCGTGGTGATCGGGCTCGGCCCGGGCGACCCGTCTCTGCTCGAGCGCGGCGGCCCTCGACGCCATCGGGCGCATCCCTGAGCGTTACCTCCGCACGGCGCGGCATCCGTCGGCCGGCGCGCTCGGTGCGTCGGTGACCTTCGACGACGTCTACGACACGGCGTCGACCCTGTCCGAGGTCTACCCGGCGATCGTCGAACGCCTCGTCGACGCCGCCGGCCGGGCGGGCGAGGTCCTCTACGCGGTTCCCGGCTCGCCGCTCGTCGCCGAGCAGCACCGTGGCCCTGCTGCGGGCCGATCGGCCGCGTCGACGTCCGAGATCATCCCGGCTTTGTCGTTCCTCGATCTGGCCTGGGCCCGCCTCGGCGTCGACCCGTTGGCCGCCGGCGTCCGCCTGGTCGACGGGCACCGCTTCGGTGTCGAGGCGGCCGGGCAACCGGGGCCGATGCTGGTCGCCCAGTGCGACACCCGCCTCGTGCTGTCGGACATCAAGCTGGCCCTGCCCGACGGCGATGTGACAGATCACCGTGCTGCAGCGCCTCGGCCTGCCCGACGAGGCGGTATCGGTTGTGGCCGGCCACGATCTCGACCGCACGTTCGAGCCCGATCACCTGACCTGCCTGTGGATCCCGACGCTGGCGGCCCCGGTCGCCGCCGAGCTGGTCGCGCTTCGACGAGCTGGTCCACACCCTGCGGTCCAAATGCCCGTGGGACCAGGCCCAGACCCATGCTCACTGACCCGTCACCTGCTGGAGGAGACCTACGAGGTGCTCGAGGCGATCGACGGCCTCGGCGCCGACTTCGAAGGCGCGCGCACCTGGAGGAGGAGCTCGGCGACCTGCTGTTCCAGGTGTACTTCCACGCCACCCTCGCCGAGGAGGAGGGACTCTTCACCCTCGCCGACGTGGCCCGCGGCGTGCACGACAAGCTGATCCTCCGCCATCCCCATGTGTTCGGCAGCGTCCAAGCGCGACCGCCGACGCCGTGGCCATGCAACTGGGAAGAGATCAAGCAGCGGGAGAAGGGCCGCACCAGCGCGATGGAAGGAATCCCCGGCCACCTGCCCTCGCTGCTCTACGCCCACAAGGTGCAGCGCAAGGCGGCGTCGGTCGGCTTCGACTGGGACGACGTGGCCGGCGCCTGGCCCAAGATCGCCGAGGAAACGGCCGAGCTGGCGAGGCCATGGCTTCGTCGACGGGGCCCAGTGACCCGTGACCGAAGAGCTGGGTGACCTCCTGTTCGCGGTGGTCAACGTGGCCCGCCATCTCGAGATCGACCCGGAGGCGGCCTTGCGGGCTGCGACCGCCAAGTTCCGCACGCCGCTTCGAGGCGGTCGAAGCCCTTGGCCCGCCGGCGAGGTCCCTCAACCTGCGGGCCCTCGACCTCGCCGCCCTCGACGCGCTCTGGGACGAGGTCAAGGCCGGCGAGCGGCCTGCCCCGACAGCGCCGGGTGAGGCGCCGACGGCCGCCGGCTGCGGGCGGCTCAGGCCGTCTCGGTCGCGGCGACGTCCTCCAGGCCCAGCTCGGCGACCGCCTCGGCCGCGCATCTTGAACTTCTGCACCTTGCCGGTCACCGTCAACGGGAACTCGTCGACGAACTTGATGTAGCGGGGGATCTTGAACTGGGCGATGCGACCCTGGCAGAACTCACGGACCGCCTCGGCGGTCAGTGAGCTCGGGCCGTCCCGGACGCGCACCCAGGCCATGATCTCCTCGCCGTAGCGGCTATCGGGCACGCCGATGACCTGGACGTCCTCGATGTCGGGGTGGCCGTAGAGGAACTCCTCGACCTCCCGGGGATAGACGTTCTCCCCACCACGAATGATCATGTCCTTGATGCGCCCGACGATGTTGACGTAGCCGTCGGCGTCCATGGTGGCGAGATCCCCGGTGTGCATCCACCTGGCCCGGTCGATGGCTTCGGCGCTGCGGTCCGGGTCGTCCCAGTACCCGAGCATCACCGAGTAGCCGCGGGTGAGCAGCTCGCCCGGGCTCACCGCGGGGCACGGTGCGCCCGGTGACCGGGTCGGTGATCTTGATCTCGACGTGGGGATGGACCTGACCGACCGTGCCGACCCGTTTGTCCAATCCGTCGTGCGGGCTGGTCTGGGTCGACACCGGCGACGTCTCGGTCATGCCGTAGCAGATGGCCACCTCCTCCATCCCCATGGCCGAGATCACCTGCTTCATCACCTCGACCGGGCACGGCGACCCGGCCATGACCCCGGTGCGAAGACTGGACAGGTCGTGATCGGCAAAGGAGGGATGGGCGAGCTCGGCGATGAACATGGTCGGCACGCCGTAGAGGCTGGTACAGCGTTCGGCCTGGACCGCATCGAGCACGGCGGCGGCGTCGAACGCGGCGTCGGGCAGCACCATGGTCGCCCCGTGCGACGTGCACGCCAGGTTGCCCATCACCATGCCGAAGCAGTGGTAGAAGGGAACCGGGATGCAGACCCGGTCATCGTCGCCGTAGCTGAGGGACTCGGCGACGAAGTAGCCGTTGTTGAGAATGTTGTGGTGCGACAGGGTGGCCCCTTTGGGGAGCCCGGTCGTTCCGCTCGTGTACTGGATGTTGATCGGGTCGTCGAAGTCGAGGCTGCGGGCGGCGGCGGCCAACCGGTCCATCGACACCGTCTGGCCTGCGCTCAGCAGCTCGTCCCACTCCAGGGGTCCCGAAGTAGACGACGTGTTCGAGCCCGGCCACGTCCGGGCGGATCGACTCGACATCGGCGCGGTAGTCGGTCGTCTTGAACGACTGGGCGGCGACGAGCATCCGGCAGCCGGACTGGTTGAGGGCGTAGGTCAGCTCCGACGTCCGGTAGGCCGGGTTGAGGTTGACGAGGATCACGCCGATCTTGGCGGTGGCGTACTGGACGAACACCCATTCGGCGTGGTTGGGGCTCCAGATCCCCAGCCGGTCCCGTGGTTCGAGGCCGAAGTCGAGCAGACCACGGGCCACCAGATCGACCATCTCGTTCGAGTTGGCCGTAGGTGAAGCGGATGCCCTGGTGGCACGAAACGAGCGCTTCGGCGTCGGGTACCCGCTTGACCGTTCGCTCGAGATTGGCGCCGATCGTCTCGCCGAGGAGGGGTGAGAGCGAGGTCCCACTTGCGTAGGAAGCTGTCATGGACCGAGGGTGACCTCCGCAGCGGCAACGGTCAAGTACCTTTTACCCCTAGACCCACAGGAGTCACATCAGAACCATGAGTGCAATCGAGCAACTGGTCGGGCGTCAGATCCTCGACTCCCGTGGCAATCCGACCGTCGAGGTCGACGTCGTGCTCGAATCCGGCGCCGGTGGTCGCGCCGCGGTTCCCTCCGGGGCCTCCACGGGCAGCTTCGAAGCCGTCGAACTGCGCGACGGCGGTGACGCCTACCTCGGCAAGGGTGTCGAGCGCGCCGTCGCCCACGTCAACAACGAGATCGCCGACGCGATCGAAGGCATGGACGGCCTCGACCAACGGGGCGTGGACATGGCCCTCATCGATCTCGACGCCACGCCCAACAAGGCCAGCCTCGGCGCCAACGCCATCCTCGGCGTCTCGCTGGCGGTGGCCAAGGCGGCGGCCGAGGAGGTAGGCCTCCGGTTGTACCGCTACGTCGGGGGGCGGGCGCGCACGTGCTGCCGGTCCCGATGATGAACGTGTTGAACGGCGGCGTCCACGCCGACAACAACATCGACGTCCAGGAGTTCATGATCGTTCCCGTCGGCGCCGCCTCCTTCCGTGAAGCGCTGCGCTGGGGGACCGAGACCTACCACGTCCTGCGCCAGATCCTCCACGAGCGGGGCCTGTCGACCGCGGTCGGAGACGAAGGCGGCTTCGCTCCCAACCTTCCCTCCAACGAGGCGGCGGTCAGCGTGCTGCTCGAGGCCATCGAGCGGGCCGGGCGGGCGCCCGGCACCGAGATCGCCATCGCCCTCGACGCGGCCTCGAGCGAGTTCTACCGGGACGGGATGTATCAGCTGGCGGGGGAAGGCCGGTCCCTCTCCGGGGCCGACTTCGCCGCCTACCTCGACCGATCTGGCCACCCGGTATCCCGATCGTGTCCATCGAGGACGGCATGGCCGAAGACGACTGGGACGGCTGGAACCTGCTGACCACGTCCCTCGGGGAGCGGATCCAACTGGTCGGCGACGACCTCTTCGTGACCAACGTCGAGCGCCTGAGCCGCGGCATCGACGCCGGCGTGGCCAACTCCATCCTGGTCAAGGTCAACCAGATCGGAACCTTGAGCGAGACCCTCGACACGGTGGCCATGGCCACCCGGGCGTCGTACACCTCGGTCATGTCCCACCGATCGGGCGAGACCGAGGACACCACGATCGCCGACCTGGCGGTGGCCACCGGATGCGGGCAGATCAAGACGGGGGCCCCGGCCCGCTCCGACCGGGTGGCCAAGTACAACCAGCTCCTGCGCATCGAGGAGGCGCTCGGCGACACGGCGTCGTATCCCGGCGCCTCCGCCCTGGCCCCGATCCGACGAAAGACGGCAGCCCCATGAAACCACCGCGGGTTCTCGCCATCCTCCTGGCCGCCGTCGCCCTGGTGGGTGTGCTGTTCCTCTTCGTGCTCCCGGGTCGGGCCTACTTGGCTCAGCGCCGCACGCTGACCGCCGCCGAGACGCGCGTCAGCGTGCTGGCCAAGGCCAACTCCCAGCTGAACGACCAGATCACCAAGCTGCAGACCGACGCCGAGGTGGAGCGCCTGGCACGGGAGCGCTACGGGCTGATCAAACCGGGTGATACGCCCTACGCCGTGCTGCCCTCGAAGGCGTCGACCCCGCCGCCGGCCTCTTCGTCGCCGCAGAGCAAGAGCCACCAGAGCCTTCCGTCAAGGATCTGGCACGACCTGCAGTTCTGGAACTAGCGGACCGGGGCCGATTCGGCCAGCCGGGGGCGGCTGTCGCCAACGGGCGACGCCGGCCCGTTGCATCGAGTCGCGAGTTGGGTGGCGCTGGTGGCGGGTTTCTCGCGACTCGGTCCGTGGTTGGGGTCGAGTCGGGAGTTGGGTGGCGCGGGTGGCGGGTTTCTCGCGACTCGACCTGCGCGGCTGGGTCGAGTGGCGAGAAAGTGTCGCCCGGCATCAGTTTCTCGACCTCCGAGGGACCGGGGCTCGGCGGGTCGAGTGGCGACAAAGTGTCGCCATGGCGGCGCTTTCTCGCCACCCAGCTTCGCCGCGGGTGCAAGGAAC
>CAVYKO010000004.1:0-450590 GCA_963769095.1 uncultured Acidimicrobiaceae bacterium | reverse complement strand
CCCTCGCACCTCGAGGTCGGTGGCGAGCCGCACCGGGAACGTCGACACCGGCGGCACGTCAGGACGCGACATCCGCGTCGCCATCGGCAGCGGCATCCTGCTCGGCGCCGTCGGCCTGATCTGCTTCGCTTCCGGCACGGTGGCCACGATGGTGATCACCACGGCCATCGTGTTGCTGGCCACGGCCGAGGGCTACGCCGCCTTCCGCCGCGCGCAGTACCACCCGGCCACCCTGCTCGGCCTCGTCGCGGTGCTGTCGCTGATGATCGAGACCTACAACAAGGGCGTCGCCGCGCTGCCGCTCGTGCTGGTACTTCTCATCGCGGGGTCCTTCATCTGGTACCTGGCCCGGGTCGAACCGGCCGCCGACCCCGTCTCGGGCATGCTCTCGACCGGGTTCATCTTCGTCTGGATCGGCGCGTTCGGTTCCTTCGCCGCGCTGCTGCTCAATCCCAACCTGTTCCCCGATCGCCACGGCATCGCCTTCCTGCTCGCAGCGGTGATCGTCACCGTGGCCGACGACGTGGCCTCCCTGCTCGTCGGTTCGGCCATGGGCCGGCACCCGCTGGCCCCGTCCATCAGTCCCAACAAGTCGTGGGAGGGTCTCATCGGCGGCGGCCTGGCCGCGATCCTCGTCTCCGTCGTCGTGGTCCACTTCATCCATCCGTGGACCGTGAGCAAGGCGCTCCTCTACGGCGTGGTCGTCGCCATCGTGGCCCCGCTCGGCGATCTGAGTCAGTCGATGATCAAGCGGCACCTCGGCCTCAAGGACATGGGCCGGCTGCTGCCCGGTCACGGCGGCATCCTCGACCGCTTCGACGGCCTCCTCTTTGTCCTCCCGGCCACGTACTTCGTGGTCAAGGCGCTTCACCTCGGCTGAGCCGATGCGCTCCGTCAGCCTGATGGGCTCCTCAGGCTCGGTCGGCACGCAGGCACTCGACGTCATCCGCGCCGAGCCCCAGCGCTTCCGGGTGCACGCGCTGGCGACGCACCGCTCCGCCGATGCTGCTCGTCGCCCAGGCGTGCGAGTTCCTGCCCGCCGTCGTCGTCATCGCCGACCCGGCGTTCTACGCGGCCGTGCGCGACGGGGTCCCCGCCGGCACGGAGGTGCTGGTCGGCGAGGAAGGCATGGCGGAGGCGGCCCGCGGCGCCGACGTCGTGCTCAACGCGGTCGTCGGCTTCGCCGGGCTCGGTGTCACGATGGCGGCGCTCGAGGCCGGCCGGAGACTGGCCCTGGCCAACAAGGAGTCGCTCATCGCGGGCGCGCCCGTCGTGCAAAAGGCGCGCCGCACGCCGGGCGCCGAGATCGTGCCCGTCGACTCGGAGCACTGCGCGCTGCACCAGTGCCTGGCCTCGGTGCAGGGGACGACCGACGTGGCCCGCCTCCTGCTCACTGCGTCGGGCGGGCCCTTCCGCGGCTGGGCGCCCGACCGGCTCGGCTCGGTGACGGTCAAGGACGCGTTGGCCCATCCGACCTGGACGATGGGGCCCAAGATCACCATCGACAGCTCGACGCTGATGAACAAGGGCCTCGAGGTGATCGAGGCGCACGAGCTCTTCGGCATCGACTACGACCGCATCGACATCGTCGTGCACCCGCAGTCGATCGTGCACTCCATGGTCGAGTTGCGCGACGGCTCGACGCTGGCGCAGCTCGCCACCGCCGACATGCGGCTCCCCATTGCGTACGCGTTGGGGTGGCCCGACCGCGCGACGTCGCCGTACAGCGCGCTCGACTGGTCACAGCCGCTGAGCCTGACCTTCGAGGCACCCGACCGTTCGGTCTTCCGCGTGCGTCGACCTGGCCTACGGCGCCGGACGTCGCGGCGGCTCGGCGCCGGCCTGGCTCAGCGCCGCCAACGAGGTCGCGGTGGAGGCCTTCTTCGCCGGCGCGCTCGCCTGGTCGGGCATCGCCGACGTGGTGGCCGAGACCCTCGAGGCCTGGGTGGACGATCACGTCGACCAGGTAGAAGACGTGTTGGCGGCCGACGCCGCGGCGCGCCGGCGGGCGACGGAGATCCTGGCCCGCCGTCTCGCTGACTGAGGCGGACGGTAGCGTTGGGGGCGCAATGACCCTCACTCAGCAGGTTGCTGCATCCCCCGAGCTGCCTACGGACAGCGAACCCGACTCTGCCCCCCAGGGCAACGCGGGCCGCGTCCTCCAGCTGCTCGTCGCGGTCGGCGCTCATCACCGCCCTGTTCATCCTGCTCGGCTGGGGCGACCTCCTCCTCTTCATCGCCATCCTGATCGTGATCGTGATGCTCCACGAGCTCGGGCACTTCGCCACGGCCAAGTGGGCGGGCATGAAGGTCACCGAGTACTTCGTCGGCTTCGGGCCGCGCCTGTGGTCCGTGCGCAAGGGCGAGACGGAGTACGGCGTGAAGGCGATCCCGGCCGGCGGCTACGTCCGCATCACCGGGTTCACGTCCATGGAGGAGGTGGCCGAGGAGGACGAGCCCCGGGCCTACCGCCAGCAGCCGTTCTACAAGCGGATCGTCGTGGCGTCGGCCGGCTCGGTCATGCACCTCCTGATCGCCTTCGTCCTCGCGCTCATCCTCGTGTTCAGCTTCGGCAAGGCGACCAACAACTACACGATCACCTCGGTCGAGCACTGGACCGGCGTGGCCAACACGCCCGCCGCCGTGGCCGGCCTGAAGGCCGGGCGACACCATCGTCTCCATCAACGGCAAGAAGTTCACCAACCCCAACGCCATGACCGAGGTGGTCAAGCGCTCGACCGGCAAGCCGTTGCAGCTCGGCGTGGAGCGGGACGGCCGCTTGATCCACCTGCAGGCCACCCCGGCCAGTGGCAAGGGGATCAAGGTCGACGGCCAGAAGCTCGCGGACCGCGGGTACCTCGGCGTGCAGATCAAGCCGGCGACGGCGTCCGTCGGCGGGCTGAGCGCGATCGGCGACTCGTTCACCACCATGTGGCAGGCCACCGACCAGACCTTCGCCGGGATCGGGCAGACGTTCTCGGCGAGCGGATTGTCGTCGGTGTACCACCAGGTGACGAACTCGAAGGCGGCGCAGTAAGCCGCCGACAACCCGGGCTCGGTACCCCGGCCGATCTCCATCATCGGGATCGCCAACCTCGGCGCGCAGACCGAACAGGCCGGGTCTGGAATCGGTCCTCTTGTTGCTCATCGCCGTCAACCTGGCCTTCGCGCTGTTCAACATGTTCCCGATGATCCCGCTCGACGGCGGGCCACGTCGCCGATCGCCGCCTACGAGTGGATCCGCACCAGGAGGGGCAAGCCCTACTACCGCGCCGACATCACCAAGCTCTTCCCGGTGGCCGCGGTCTTCATCGGCTTCCTCGTGGTCTTCGTGGTCGCGACGATGTATCTCGACATCACGCATCCGATCCAGCTGCCGCACTAACCCGATGGAACTGACGTCGTCCCTCCTGTCGGCCCGGCGGCCGACCCGGCGCATCACGATCGGCGGCGTGCCCATCGGTGACGGCGCGCCGGTCAGCGTGCAGTCGATGACGACGACGAAGACGGCCGACGTGGACGGCACGCTGGCGCAGATCTACGCGCTGGCCGCGGCGGGGGCGGACATCGTGCGCTGCACCTGCAACGAGGAGGCGGCGGCCGAGGGCCTGGCCCACATCGTCCCGCGCTCGCCCGTGCCGATCGTGGCCGACATCCACTTCCACCACGAGATGGCGCTCGCCGCGCTCGAGGCGGGCGTGCAGGGCCTGCGGCTCAACCCCGGCAACCTGCGCAAGGAGGCCGAGATCAAGCAGGTCGCGGCCGAGGCACGCGACCGCGGCGTCCCCATCCGCATCGGCGTCAACGCCGGCTCGCTGCACCCCGATCTCTACAAGAAGTACGGCGGGGCCACGCCCGAGGCGCTGGTCGAGTCGGCCCGCAACGAGCTCGCGCTGTTCGAGGAGGTCGGCTTCTCCGACGTCAAGATCTCGGTGAAGGCATCCTCGGTCGCCCTCATGATCGCGGCCTACCGGCTGGCCTCCGAGACGTTCGACCACCCGCTCCATCTCGGCGTGACCGAGGCGGGCCCGCCCCCCGGCGGCCTCGTGAAGGGCACGGCCGGCATCGGGGCCCTGTTGGCCGAGGGCATCGGCGACACCATCCGCTACTCGCTCACGGCCGACCCGGTCGAGGAGGCGAAGGCGGGGCGCCAGCTGCTCGAGTCGCTCGGGCTGCGCGAGCGCAAGGGTCTCGACCTCATCGCCTGCCCGTCGTGCGGGCGGGCCCAGGTGGACGTCATCGCGGTGGCCAAGGAGGCGCAGGAGGCGCTCGAGAAGCTCAACCTGCCGATCCAGGTCGCGGTCATGGGGTGTGTCGTCAACGGCCCCGGCGAGGCGCGCGAGGCCGACATCGGCATCGCGGCGGGCAAGCAGAAGGGCCACCTCTTCATCCGCGGCAAGATCATCCGCGTCGTCCCCGAGGCCGAGATGGTCCAGGCCCTCGTCGACGAAGCCGAGCGTCTCGTGGCCGAGGGTGTCGAGGCGCGCATGGCGGCCGCGGAGTCGGGCGCCGAGGCGGAGGCGGAGGCCGACCGGCGCGCGCTGCTCGACACCACGGGCGCCGACCCGAACCACACGGCGGAGAAGATCGAGATCATCCGGCGTCACGTCGACAACTAGCCGACCGCTAGCCTCTTCCGATGGGCAAGGGCGGCGCGAGCAGCATCGTCACGCGGGAAGAGGACTTCCCGCGCTGGTACCAAGAAGTCGTCGCCCGCGCCGAGATGGCGGACAACGGCCCGGCCCGCGGCACCATGGTCATCCGGCCCTGGGGCTACGGGATCTGGGAGCTGATGCAGGCCGAGCTCGACCGGCGCATCAAGGAGGCCGGGGCCGAGAACGCCTACTTCCCGCTGTTCATCCCCGAGTCGTTCCTCAAGCTCGAGGCCGAGCACGTCGAGGGCTTCGCGCCCGAGCTGGCCATCGTCACCCATGGGGGCGGCAAGGAGCTCGAGGAGCCACTCGTCGTGCGCCCGACCAGCGAGACGGTGATCAACAGCTTCTTCTCCAAGTGGATCCAGAGCCATCGCGACCTGCCGCTGCTGCTGAACCAGTGGGCCAACGTGGTGCGCTGGGAGCTGCGGCCGCGGCTCTTCCTGCGCACGAGCGAGTTCCTCTGGCAAGAAGGGCACACCGCGCACGCCACCGAGGCGGACGCGCGCGCCTACGCGCTGCGCATCCTCGACGACGTCTACCGCTCGACGATGGTCGACGTGCTCAGCGTCCCCGTGCTCACCGGCCACAAGACGGCGAGGGAGCGCTTCGCCGGCGCCAACACGACCTGGACGTGCGAGGGGATGATGGGCGACGGCAAGGCGTTGCAGATGGGGACGAGCCACGAGCTCGGCCAGAACTTCTCGCGTCCGTTCGACATCACGTTCTCGAACGCGTCGGGGTCGTCCGAGTACGTCTGGCAGACGTCATGGGGCGTGTCGACGAGACTCGTCGGCGCGCTGGTCATGGCGCACGGCGACGACTTCGGATTGCGCCTGCCGCCCGCGGTGGCCCCGTCCCAAGTGGTCGTCATGGTCGTCAAGGACGACGCCGCCGTCGGGGAGGCCGCCGCCTCGCTCTGCGCCGAGCTCCGCGCGGCGGGCCACCGGGTGCGCCTCGACGACCGGACCGACACCAGCTTCGGCCGGCGCAGCGTGGACTGGGAGCTCAAGGGTGTCCCCGTCCGTGTCGAGGTCGGGCCGCGGGACCTGGCCGAGGGCAACGTCACGTTGGTCGTGCGCCACCGGCGCGAGAAGCACAGCGTCGCGTTGGCCGGGGTCGGCGCCGAGGTGGCCGCCGCGCTGGCGGCGGCGAGCCGGGACCTGCTGGCCGAGGCGATCGACCGCCGCGAGGCCCGGACGGCCGACGCCGGCTCCCTGGAGGAGGCGATCGAGGCCGGCTCGGTCGGCTTCGCCCGGGTCCGCCTGGGCGCCCTGGGGCCCGACGGGGAGGACCGCCTGGCCGAGCACGCGTTGACCGTGCGCTGCCTGCAACGCCCCGACGGCACGCTGGCCGGGCCGGACGACGCCGAGGCAGGACCTCGTGGCCGTCGTCGGCCGTTCGTACTGACGTCGGGATTGCTATAATTCTCTGGCTGTCCATTAAGAATCAGTACCTCGTTGAAGCGTGGGCTGCGGCCCACGCTTTCGCTTTGCGGGGGCCAGTTTCGACACGAACGGATCACGAGTGCAGACGAAGGAGGTGACGAGGATGACCAGGGATTCGACGGATCTGACCGGTGCCTTGTCGCCGGTCGTCGAGGCGCGGGGTCTCGAACTGGTCGACGTGGAGCTCCACGGGGCCCAGCTCACGGTCTTCGTCGACCGCGAGGGCGGGGTCGGCCTGGACGAGCTGAGCGAGGCCACCAAGGACGTCTCGGCCGCCCTCGACCGCATCGACCCGTTGCCGGGGCGCTACATCCTGACCGTGTCGAGCCCCGGGCTCGAGCGGCGGCTGCGCACGCCCGAGCACTTCGCGCGGGCGGTGGGCGAGACGATCACCGTGCGGGTCGACGCCGGCACGGCTGACGTCCGGCGGCTCACCGGCAAGCTCGAATCGGCGGACGAGGCGGGGTGCACCCTGACCGGGCCCGACGTGCCCGGCGGCGAGATACGGATCAGCTATGACCAGATCGAGAGGGCGCGCACGGTGTTCGAGTGGGGGCCGGCGCCGCGTCGCGCGAAGAGTGAGAGGGTGAAGCGGCCATGAGCAAGACCAACTTCGAGTTCCTCGACGCGCTGGGCCAGATCGCCCGCGACAAGGGGATCTCGGTCGAGACACTGCTCGACGCCCTGGCCAACGCCTTGGTGGCGGCGTACAAGCGTCGCCCCGACGCGGCCGAAGAGGCCGTCGTCACCATCGACCCCGACTCGGGGGAGATCCGGGTCTACGGCCAGGAGCTCAACGAGGAGGGCGAGGTCATCCGGGAGTGGGACGACACCCCCGACGACTTCGGGCGCATCGCCGCGCAGACGGCCAAGCAGGTGATCCTCCAGCGGATCCGCGAGGTCGAGCGCGACATGAAGTACGAGGAGTACGCGGGGCGTGAGGGCGACATCGTCACCGGCATCGTCCAGCAGACCGACAACCGCTACACGCTGCTCGACCTCGGCAAGGTCGAGGCGCTGCTGCCCCAGGCCGAGCAGGTGTCCTACGAGCGCTACGAGCACGGCGCCCGCCTCAAGGCGTACATCGTCGAGGTCCGCAAGACGACCAAGGGGCCCCAGATCGTGGTGAGCCGCACCCACCCGGGCCTGATCAAGCGGCTCTTCGAGCTCGAGGTGCCCGAGATCGGCTCCGGCGTCGTGGAGATCAAGGCGGCGGCCCGCGAGCCGGGTCACCGCACGAAGATCGCCGTGTGGTCCAACGACCCCAACGTCGACCCCGTCGGCGCGTGCGTCGGCGCGCGCGGCTCGCGCGTGCCGCATGGTCACGAACGAACTGCGCGGCGAGCGCGTCGACGTCGTGCCCTTCTCGGACGACCCCGTCGAGCTCATCCAGAACGCGCTGGCCCCCGCCCGGGTGCGCGAGGTGCGCCTGGACGAGGAGACCGGCACGGCCACCGTCATCGTGAGCGACTTCCAGCTCTCCTTGGCCATCGGCAAGGAGGGCCAGAACGCCCGCCTGGCGGCGCGGCTCACCGGTTGGCGCATCGACATCAAGAGCGAGACCCAGCTGGCCGAGGAGGAAGCCGGGTACGGCGACCAGGAGTGGGCCGAGGGCGAATGGGTCGAAGACGAGAGGCGGCGACCTCGTGTGGAAGCCGGCCGAGGGCGGCGAGGCCATGTCGGCCGCCGAGTGGTCGCACGCCGTGGAGGACGCGGCCGAGGGAAAGGACGCGCCGGCTGCGGCGGAAGCGGCTGACGCGCCCGCCGCCGAGGCGACGGCGGAGAGTGGGGCCGCCGAGGCGCCCGCCGAGGCGCAGGCAGCGCCGGCGGAGCCCGCCGCGGCTGAGGCAACCGAGCCGGCCAAGGTGGCCGACGTGACGGAGGAGGCCGAGGCATAGCGCCGACGAGGACCTGTGTCGGTTGCCGGCGCGCCCTGCCGGCGGACCGACTGGTCCGGATCGTGCGGCGGTCCGACGGGGTGCTCGAGGTCGACCGCCAGGGCGCCGGTCGGGGAGCGTGGCTGTGTGCGGAGTCGCCCGACTGCCTGGAACGAGCGGTGCGCCAGCATCGCTTCGAGCGGGCGTTGCGGGCACCGGTCGAGGCCGGTGAGCTGCAGCAGTTGTGTGCGTACCTGGGTGCCGCGTGGGGGCGGCAGGCACCTGATGTGCGAGGATGAGGGGCTGGGTTGACCCCGAGCCCCGCAAAAAGACAAGGACGAAGAGAACCACTTGCCGAAGAAGATTCGCGTCTATGAGCTGGCCAAAGAGCTAGGCCTCACCAACAAAGAAGGGCTCGAGCTGGCCCTTTCCCTCGGGATCGGGGTCAAGAGCCACTCGTCCTCCATCGAGGACGCGCAGGCCGACCGCGTCCGCCGGAAGGCCGACGCGGACGGGTTGCGGCGTCCGGTCCAGCCCGAAGAGCCCGCGGCGGCGAAGAAGGCCGCCAAGAAGGCGGCGCCGGCGGCGAAGAAGGCCGCAGGCACGGCGAAGGCGGCCCCCGAGGCGGGCGAGGATGCCGCTGCCGGCCGCATCGGCGCCCTCGGCGCCGGCGGAGGCTCCTGCGCCGGCCAAGAGAGCCGTGGCCGCATCGAGCTCGGGGGCGGTCTCCGCCCCGGCCAAGAAGGCCCCCGCCCGAGAGGTGGCGCCGCCGGCGGACGGCACCGCCGTGGCCGCATCGGCCGGTGACCAGCCCGGTACCGGTACCGGTGCAGGCACGGGCACAGGCACGGGCGCCGGCACGACCGAGCTCCCGGCACGTCCGTCGCGCCTGGTGAGCAGCCGGCCGACCGTGGCGCCCGCGGCCGCGAGCGCCCCTCCGGCGGCCTCTGCGCCCGCCGCCGCACCCTCGAGCACCCCGTCCGGCGCCGCCGTCGAGCGCACCGGCTGCCTCGGGCAGCCCGGCCCAGTCGCCGGCCGCGCCACGCGCCCGACACGACCCAGCGTCGCAGCACCCGCCCGCCCCTCAGCCCAACGGGGCGGCCCGTGCCCCCGCCTCCGGGGCAGCGGCCGCCGATCGGTCCGAGCGGACGCCCGATCCCACCCCCGCCCGGCATGGGCGGGCGCCGGCCCAGCGCGACCACGCCCTCGAGCTCCCGCCCCGGCGGGGGTTCCTACCCGCCGCGCACCGGCGGCCGACCCTCCGGTGGCGCCGGCCGTCCCGGCGGCGGCATGAGCAGCGGCGGCTTCGGCGGCCGCACGGGCGGCGGCTTCGGCGGGCGCTCCGGCGCCGGTGCACCGACGGGTGCCCCACCGCCGGGTGGACGTGGGGGCATGCCGGGGCGGCGGCCCCCGCAGCGCAGGGCGCGGCGTCGCCGGCGCAACCTCGAAGAGCTCGAGCCGACGCAGCTCACCACGTACCAGCCGTCGACGGCGCCGGTCCCCGAGGGCGAGATCATCATCGAGCGCGGCTCGACGGCGCGCGACCTCGGCCCCAAGCTGAACCGCAGCGCGGGCGACATCGTGCGCTTCCTGCTCCTGCAGGGCGAGATGGTCATGGCCACCCAGTCGCTGAGCGACGACATGATCGAGCTGTTCGCCGCCGAGATCGGCGCCGACGTGCGCCTGGTCGACCCCGGCGAGGAGCGCGAGGCCGAGCTGCTGAACCGCTACTTCGAGGACGAGGACGAGGACGACGAGGCCGACCAGCGGCCGCGCGCGCCCATCGTCACCGTCATGGGCCACGTCGACCACGGCAAGACGCTGCTGCTCGACAAGATCCGCTCGGCCAACGTCGTGGCGGGCGAGGCCGGTGGCATCACCCAGCACATCGGCGCCTACCAGGTGGAGTGGCAGGGCCATCCCATCACGTTCATCGACACCCCGGGCCACGCCGCCTTCACCGCCATGCGGGCGCGCGGCACGCAGGTGACCGACATCGTGATCCTGGTGGTGGCGGCCGACGACGGCGTCATGCCCCAGACGATCGAGGCCATCGACCACGCCAAGGCGGCCGACGTGCCGATCATCGTCGCGGTCAACAAGATCGACCGGGACAACGCCGACCCCCAACGGGTGCTCCAGCAGCTCTCCGAGCGCGAGCTGGTGCCCGAGGCGTGGGGCGGCGACACCATCACCGTCGAGGTGTCCGCGTTGCAGGGCACCGGGATCGAGAGCCTGCTCGAGCAGATCGTGACCGTGGCCGAGGTCGAGGAGCTCACCGCCCGGGTCGAGGGCGAGGCGCGCGGCGTCGTGCTCGAGGCGAACTTGGAGGCGGGACGCGGGCCCGGTCGCCACGGTGATCGTCGAGCAGGGCACGCTCCGGGTCGGCGACCCGGTGGTGGCCGGCGCCGCCTGGGGCAAGGCCAAGGCGCTGGTCGACGACAAGGGCGACCACATCAAGGAGGCGCTGCCGTCGACGCCGGTGCAGGTGCTCGGCTTCTCCGAGCCGCCCAACGCCGGCGACGAGATGCGCGGGGCCAAGGACCTGGCCCGGGCCCGGACCCTGGGCGAGGCGCGGGCGCAGCGCTTCCGCCTGTCGGGGCACAAGCCGGTGGCGGCGGCGACCGGTGCCCGCCTGGAGGACCTGTTCGAGCAGATCTCGCGCGGCGAGACGGCGACGCTGAACATCGTGTTGAAGGCCGACATGCAGGGCTCGCTCGAAGCGGTGACCGAGTCGTTGAAGCGGCTCGAGCGCGACGACGTCAAGCTCAGCTTCGTGCTCCGCGGCATCGGCGGCATCACCGAGAACGACGTCCAGCTGGCGGCGGCGTCGAGCGCCACCATCATCGGGTTCAACGTGCGGCCGGACAAGCGGGCCCGCGACCTGGCCGAGTCGTCCAACGTCGAGATCCGGACCTACGAGATCATCTACAAGCTGCTCGAGGACCTCGAGGCAGCCATGCTCGGCCTGCTCTCGCCGGTCTACGAGGAGATCGTCACGGGCGAGGCCGAGGTGCGCCAGATCTTCCGGGTGCCCCGCATCGGCGCCATCGCCGGCTGCTACGTGCGCGACGGCAAGATCACCCGCGGCTCCAAGGTGCGGTTCCTGCGCGAGGGCACCGTCATTTGGAAGGGATCCATCAATACCCTGCGGCGCTTCAAGGATGATGTGCGTGAGGTGGCGTCGGGCTTCGAGTGCGGCATCGGCTTGTCGGACTTCCAGGACCTGAAAGAAGGGGACCTGATCGAGACCTACGAGGAGCGCGAGATCGCCCGGACCTGAGCCGTCGGGTTCGGTTCGGTGTGCTGCGGGAAGGCCCGGGGTCGCGCGGGCCACTGGTGACGAGGTGACGAGACGCACGTGGGGATCGGGACACGTGTCCGAGCGGAGGAGCTGACGCGGTGAAACGGCGCACGGCGACATACCCGCGAGCCCTGCGGGTCAACCAGGTGTTGCGGCAAGTGGTGGCGGAGGAGCTCGAGCGCCTCGCCGACGCGGACGAGGTGCCGATGCTGACGGTCACCTCGGTCGAGGTGGCGCCCGACATGCGGACGGCGGTGGTGTATCTCGCCTCGCTGGACGAAGCGACGGCGGTGGTGCTCGAGGAGCAGCGCGGACACCTGCAGCGCCTGATCGGCACGCAGATGACGATGAAGCGCACGCCCCGGCTCCGTTTCCAGGCCGACCCGGCGATCGAGGCGGGATCGCGGGTGGAGGAGCTGCTGCGCGGGCTGCACGAGGGCGAGCCGCCGCCGGCGCAGTGAGCGCGCGGCGAGGTCGATGAGCGTCAACGGCCTCGTGGTCGTCGACAAGGAGGCGGGCTGGACGTCGCACGACGTGGTGGCCCGGTGCCGGCGCGTCTTCGACCAAAAGCGGGTCGGTCACGCCGGCACGCTCGATCCCGACGCCACCGGCCTGCTGCTGGTCGGCCTCGGCCGCGCCACGCGCTTGCTGCGCTTCCTGACCGTGCTGCCGAAGACCTACACCACCGACATCGTCCTCGGCACGGCGACGTCGACGCTCGACGCCTCGGGCGAGGTGGTCGCGACGTTCGACATGTCCGGCGTCGGTGCGGCTGACGTCGCGGCGGCGGCGGCGGCGCTGACGGGGGAGATCGAGCAGGTGCCGCCCATGGTCTCCGCGGTGAAGGTCGGCGGCCGCCGCCTGCACGAGCTGGCCCGCCAGGGCGTCGAGGTGGAGCGCAAGCCGCGGCCGGTGACGGTGTACCGCTTCGACACCGACGCCCGACCCGGCGCGCCCGGGCGTCTACCGGGCCGTCGTCGAGTGCTCGTCGGGCACCTACGTCCGCGTGCTGGCCGACGACCTCGGGCGCGCGTTGGGGGGCGGGGCCCATCTCGACCACCTGCGGCGCACCCGCATCGGCTCGTTCGGGGAGCCCGACATGCGACCGCTCGATCGCGATCGGCCCCGAGACCGTCCTGACGCCGGCCGAGGCCATGCGCGACCTCGAGGTCGTCCGGGTCGACGCCGAGGTCGCCGCCTCCATCCGCACCGGCCTCGCGCTCGACCGGGTACCGCTCGGCGCGGTGGGCGACGGCCCCTGGGCGATGCTGGACGACGCGGGCACGCTGCTGGCCGTCTACGAGCCGACGGGCACCGACCGCATCCGCCCGGCCGTGGTGCTGGCCGGGGCCTGACGGACGCCCGACTACCCTCATCCCCGCGCGATGCCCGGACCTGGTACTGCCGTCACCATCGGGGCCTACGACGGGGTCCACCTGGGCCACCGCGCCCTGCTGCGCGACCTGTGCGACCGCGGCGGCGGCGGCCGGGCTGACGTCGGTGGTGGTGACGTTCGACCGCCACCCGGCCTACGTCGTGCGGCCCGAGTCGGCGCCGAAGCAGCTGACGGGGCTCGAACAGAAGCTCGAGCTGCTGGCGGACTGCGGCGTCGACCGCACCCTCGTGGTGCCCTTCGACGAGAAGCGGGCGAACGAGACCGCCGAGGACTTCGTCAAGGAGGTCCTGGTGGACCAGCTGTCCGCCCGGCTCGTCGTGGTGGGGGAGGACTTCCACTTCGGACACGGGCGCAAGGGCAACGTCGCGCTCCTCCGCGAGCAGGGCGCGCGCTACGGCTTCGACGTGGTGGGCGTGGGGCTCACGGGCGAGGGGAGCGAGCCCGTCTCCTCGACCCGGATCCGGGCCCTGCTGACCGAGGGCTCGGTGGAGGAGGCGGCCCGGCTGCTGGGCCGGCCCCACGAGGTGCGTGGCCCGGTGGTGCGGGGCGACGGCCGGGGCGGCCCCGAGCTCGGCTTCCCGACGGCCAACGTCGCCGTGGCGGACGACATCGCCCTGCCGGCCGACGGGATGTACGCCGGGTACTTCACCGGCACGGACGGCCAGGCCCGCCCGGCCGCCGTCTACGTGGGCCGGCGCCCCACCTTCTACGAGCCCGGCACCGCCCCGGTGCTCGTCGAGGCCTATCTCCTGGACTTCGAGGGCGACCTCTACGGCCAGCCGGCCCGGGTCGCCTTCGTGGGCCGCGGTCCGGGGCGACGCCCGCTTCGACTCGGCCGAGGCCCTGATCCACCAGATGCACCTCGACGTGGCCGAGGCCGAGCGCCTGCTCGCCGCGGCCGATCTTCCCTGATCAGCGGCCGGCTGCTAGCATGGATCGCCGGCCGGGGACAGGTCCCTGGCCGACTCCGACAACGTTTCTCCCGAGGTTCCTCTATGCCCGACACGCAGGCCACCATCGCCGAGTACCGGCTCCACGACACGGACACCGGCTCGCCCGAGGTGCAAATCGCCCTGCTGTCCGGACGGATCAACCACCTGACGGAACACCTGAAGGAGCACAAAGGGGACCACCACACCCGGCGCGGCCTGATGAAGCTCATCGGTCAGCGCCGGCGGCTGCTCGACTACGTCCGCAAGAACGACGTCGAGCGCTACCGCACCATCATCGGCCGTCTCGGCATTCGACGGTAGCGGCGGCACCCACAGACACGGGCGTCTCCAGCAGCTGGCTGCCAGTTGCCGGTCACTTCGCTGAGCGAGGTGGTCGACCACTGGGAACCAGACGAGAAGATGCCCCCGACAAACGAGGAGCATCATGTCTGATGCCATTTCCGTATCGGCCCCCATTAGTGGGACCGATCGCACCATGTCCTTCGAGGCGGGCAAGCTCGCCCAACTCGCAGACGGCGCCGTGCAGGCCCGCATCGGCGACACCGTCCTCCTGGCCACCGCCACGGCGGCCCGGTCGGTGCGGGAGGGGACCGACTTCTTCCCCCTGACCGTCGACATCGAGGAGCGGACGTACGCCGCGGGCAAGATCCCCGGCTCGTTCTTCCGCCGCGAGGGCAAGAGCTCGGACCAGGCCATCCTGACCTGCCGGCTGATCGACCGCCCCCTGCGCCCCTCCTTCCCTGAAGGGTTTCGCAACGAGGTGCACGTGGTCGGCACGATCGTCGGGGCCGACCAGGTCAACCCGCACGACGTGCTGGCGATCAACGCGGCGTCCGCCGCGCTGATGATCTCGGGCATCCCCTTCGACGGCCCGATCGGTGCCGTGCGCATCGCGTACACGACCGAGGGCACGTGGATCCCGCACCCGACCTTCGAGGAGGGCGAGGAGAGCACGTTCGAGCTGGTCGTCGCCGGCCGGGCCCTGAGCGAGAGCTCCGACAGCGAGATCGCCATCATGATGGTCGAGGCGGGCGGCACCGAGAAGTCGTGGTCCTACTACGAGGACGGCGCCCCCAAGGTGACCGAAGAAGTGCTGGCGCAGGGTCTCGAGGCGGCCAAGCAGTGGATCCGCGAGGCGATCAACCTCCAGCGCGAGCTGGTGCAGGCGTACGTCGCGGTGCGCGGCCCGGTGGTGACGATCCCGTTCTCGACCTTCACCGACTACCAGGACGACGTCTGGGAGCGCGTGCAGGCGGTCGGCACCGACGCCATCGCCAAGGCCAACCTGGTCACGTCGAAGGCGGAGCGCAACGCCGCCCTCGACGCCGCCGGCGACGAGATCAAGGCCGCCCTGGCCGACGAGTTCCCCGAGCGGGCCGGCGAGGTCAAGGGGGCCATCCGGTCCCTGACCAAGAAGCTGGTGCGCAAGCGCATCGTCGAGGACGGCGTGCGGGTCGACGGCCGCGGCATCACCGACATCCGGCCGCTCTCGGCGGAGATCGACCTCCTGCCGACGGCGCACGGTTCGGCGCTCTTCCAGCGCGGTGAGACCCAGGTGCTCAACGTGACGACGCTCGGCATGCCCCGCATGGCGCAGATGCTCGACACCATCACCCCCGTCGACTCCAAGCGCTACATGCACCACTACAACTTCCCGCCCTTCTCCACCGGCGAGACCGGTTTCATGCGCGGTCCCAAGCGCCGCGAGATCGGCCACGGCTTGTTGGCCGAGCGGGCCCTGCTGCCCGTGGTGCCGAGCGAGGAGGAGTTCCCCTACGCCCTGCGCGTCGTGTCCGACGTGCTGGCGTCGAACGGGTCGACCTCCATGGCCTCGGTGTGCGGGTCGACGCTGTCGCTGATGGCGGCGGGCGTGCCGATCAAGGCGCCGGTGGCGGGCATCGCCATGGGCCTCGTCTACGACGACGGCAACTACGTCACGCTGACCGACATCCTCGGCTCGGAGGACGCGTTCGGTGACATGGACTTCAAGGTGGCGGGCACGGCCGACGCGGTGACCGCGCTGCAGCTCGACACGAAGATCGACGGGCTCCCGGCCGACGTGCTGGCCAAGGCGCTGCTGCAGGCCAAGGAGGCCCGCCTCACGATCCTGGGCGTGATGGCCGGCGCCATCGCCGAACCGCGGCCCGACGTGGCGAACAGTGCGCCGAAGATCCTTTCGATGGAGATCCCGATCGACAAGATCGGCGAGGTCATCGGCCCCAAGGGCAAGGTCATCAACACGCTGCAGCAGGAGACCGGTGCGGACATCGCGGTGGACGACGACGGCGTCGTCGGCACGGTGACCATCGGGGCCAAGGACGGCAACGCCGTGGCCGAGGCGAAGCGCCGCATCTCGCTGATCCTCGACCCGCCGACGGCCGACGTCGGGGCGGTCTACGCCGGCAAGGTGGTCAACATCACCAAGTTCGGCGCCTTCGTGAACGTGCTGCCCGGCCGCGACGGCCTGCTGCACATCTCGAAGCTCTCCTCGCTGGCCGGCGGCAAGCGGATCAACAACGTCGAGGACGTGCTCGTCCTCGGCCAGCCGGTCGAGGTGCGCGTCGACGACATCGACCCCCAGGGCAAGGTGTCCCTGTCCCTGGCCGGGGCGCCCGAAGAATCCGGGGGCGGCGCGGGGCGCGGCGACCGGGGTGACCGCGGCGACCGCGGTGACCGGGGCGACCGGGGCAGTCACGGCAGTGGCGCCGGTGGCGGTGGCGCGGCCAACGGTGACGCGGCTCCCGCTCCCGCCCGTGCGTCGGGTGGCGCGAGCACGGCGTCGGGGCTCTCGTTCGAGGACGCCTTCGAGGCTGAGTTGGTGGCCGACCTCGGCGATCTCGGGCCGGGGGCAGCCGAAGGCGAAAGCCGCGGCGGCGACCGCGGCGGCAACGACCGCGACCGCCGGTCGCGGGGCCGCTCCCGTCGTCGTTGATCGAGTCGTCCGTCCTGCCGTGCGGCATCCGCCTGGTCACCGAGACCATGGCGGATGTCCGCTCCGTGGCGGTGGCCTACTGGGTCGGTACCGGCTCGCGTGACGAGCCCGGCGAGCTCGCCGGCGCGTCGCACTTCCTCGAGCACCTCCTCTTCAAGGGGACCGAACGGCGCTCCGCCGCCGCGATCGCCGAGGCGCTCGACGAGGTGGGCGGCGACTGCAACGCCTTCACCACGAAGGAGTACACGACCTTCTACGTCCGGCTCCTGTCCGACCACCTGACGCTCGGGCTCGACATCCTGAGCGAGATCATGTGGGAGCCGGCGCTGCGACCGGCCGACATCGAGGCCGAACGGACGGTCATCCTCGACGAGATCCTCATGCACGCCGACGAGCCGGCCGACCTGGCCGCGGAGCGCTGGCAGGAGGCCCTGTTCCCCGGGCACCCGCTGGGCCGCGACACCCTCGGCACGGCCGCCTCGGTGCGGCGCATCACCCGCGACGACATCGCCCGTTTCCTCGACCGGCACTACCGCCCGTCGAACATGGTCGTCTCCGTCGCCGGGGACTGCACGCACGACGCGGTGGCGGACGGCCTCGAGCGCCGCTTCGCCGGCCTGCGCGGGGGAGAGGTGCCGCAGCGTGAGGCGCCGGGCCCCGACGCGGTGGCCCTCGAGGTGGTGCGCCGCCCGACCGAGCAGGCGCACCTGGTCTACGGCGCCCGTTCCGTGTCGCGTTTCGACGAGCGGCGCTGGGCGCTGGCCGTCCTCAACCACGTGCTCGGGGGCGGCCTGTCCAGCCGCCTGTTCCAGAAGGTGCGCGAGGAGCGCGGCCTGGCCTACTCGGTGTGGTCCGAGCGGGCGGCCTACCAGGACACCGGCTCGCTGGCGGTGGTCGTGGGCACGGCACCCGAGCACGTCGAGGAGGTGCTCCGCATCGTGGAACGCGAGTTCGACCTGCTCGCCACCGAAGGTGTCACCGAGCGCGAGCTGGCGGTGGCCAAGGGCAACCTGCGCGCCGAAATGCTGCTCTCGGGCGAGGACTCGGGCGCGCGCATGAGCCGCCTCGGCGCGTCGCTGCTGCTGCACGGCGAGGTGCTCAGCGTCGACGAGGTGCTGGCGCGCATCGAAGCGGTCGACCGGGCCCAGGTGCTCGAGGTCGCCGCGCAGCTGGCGCAGGCGCCGCGCACGATGAGCGCGGTGGGGCCGTTCGACTCGGAGAGCTTCGAGTCCCACCTGCCCGCCATGGCCGCCCGGTAGCCTCATTCCATGATCAGGGTCGGTGTGGTCGGCGCCGGCGGTCGCATGGGCCAGGAGGTCTGCCGCGCCGTCAACGGGGCCGGCGACATGGAGTTGGTGGCCGCGGTCGACCCGGCTCACGCGGGGGGCGACGCCGCCGGCAAGGCCATCGTCGGCGAGGTCAACGCGCTGGCCGACCTCGGGGCCGAGGTCGTGGTCGACTTCACCATCGCCGAGGCGGTTCGCCACAACGTCGCCCACTACGCGTTGCAACGCGTGCACGCGGTGATCGGGACGAGCGGGCTCGGCGACGCGGACCTGGCCGACATCGGATCCGCCTTCGAGGGCAGCGGCGCCAACGTGGTCGTGGCGGCCAACTTCGCCATCGGGGCGGTGCTGCTCATGCACTGCAGCCGGGTCATCGCGCCACACATGGACGGCGTCGAGGTTATTGAGCTGCACCACGACGCGAAGCGCGACGCGCCATCGGGGACGGCGTTGCGGACGGCTGCGCTGATCGCCGAGGCCCGCCGCGCTGCGGGAAGCGGCCCGCTCGGCCCGGACCCGACGACCGACTTCGTGCTGGCCGGGGCGCGGGGTGCCGAGGCGGCCGACGGCGTCCACGTGCACTCGATCCGCCTGCCGGGTCTGGTGGCCCACGAGGAGGTCGTGTTCGGCGCCGCCGGCCAGAGCCTGAGCCTCCGCCACGATTCCTACGACCGCAGCTCCTTCATGCCGGGCGTGCTCCTGGCCGTGCGCGCCGTCGGCGACCGGCCCGGCCTCACGCTGGGTCTCGAGCCGCTGCTCGGGTTGTGAACCCCGAAGTCCGTGAGCGGCTGCTGCGGTCGACCTACGACTGCGTCGCGCGCTGGGGACTGGACAAGACGACGGTCGAGGACGCGGCCCGCGAGGCGGGCGTGTCACGGGCGACGGTGTACCGCTACTTCCCGGGCGGTCGCGACGAGCTGATCTCCGCCGTCGTGGGCTGGGAGTTCGCCCGCTTCTTCGTTCGCCTGTACCAGGAGGTGTCCGACGCGGAGACACTGGAAGAGGTCATGGAGCGCGGCCTGATGTTCGCCCACCGCGCCGTCGTCGAACACGAGGTCCTCCAGCGCATCCTGGTCACCGAGCCCGAGATCCTGCTGCCCCAGATGACGACCGAGGCCGACCAGACCCAGGGGCTCGTGGCGGCGTTCCTGGCGCCGTACCTGGCGCGCCACGGCATGGCCGAGGGGGCCGACCTCGACATGGCGGCCGACTTCCTCGCCCGCATGGTGCTCTCGTACATCGCGTCGCCCGGACGCTGGGACCTCAACGACCCCGAGCAGGTGGCGCTGCTCGTCCGGTCCGAGCTGCTCGCCGGGATCCGGTGAGCGGAACGGCGCCCGAGCCGGCGCCGCCGCCTCCCTGCTACCGCCACCCACAGAAGGCGGCCTCGGTCGTGTGCGCGCGCTGCGACCGCCCGATCTGCACCGACTGCATGGTGTCGGCGGCGGTCGGCTGGCAGTGCCCGGAGTGCACGTCGGAGGGGGCAAAGCGCTCGCGTCACGTCCCCGCCTTCACGCACACCAGCCAGGGCCGGACGGGTGTCGTGGGCTCCACCAACCCGACACCGCTGGTGCTCGTGATCATCGCGATCAACGTGGTCGTCTTCTTCCTGGAGCGCTTCGGCAACGACGCCGCCGTCATCAACAAGTACGCCCTGCAGCCGCTGCGCATGCACTACCAGGACCAGTACTACCGGGCCTTCACCGCCATGTTCCTGCATGCGAACTTCCAGCACATCATCTTCAACATGATCGCCCTGCTCATCGTCGGCCCGGCGGTCGAGGTCCTGTTGGGCAAGGCGCGCTTCTTGGCCCTCTACCTGATCGCCGGACTGGCCGGCAGCGTGGCGTCGTATCTGCTGAGCCCGGCCACCATCCTCGGCCTGGGCGCCTCGGGGGCGATCATGGGCCTGTTGGGGGCGTACATCGTGATCGGGCTGCGGCGCCGCCTGCCCGTGGCGCCGGTGGTGGCGCTGCTGGTGCTGAACCTCATCATCGGCTTCACCGGCGGCATCGACTGGCGGGCCCACCTGGGCGGCCTGGCCGCCGGGGCGCTGTTGGCCTTCGTCTACGACTACGCGGGGGACCTGCGGGACCGGACGACGAGCCTGGTCCTCACCATCGGGTCCAGCGTGGCGGTGCTGGCGGTGCTGGCCTTCGTTCTCACCGGGGTTGCGCCCGGGCACGTCAACTGGAGCTGAAAACTCGGCCTCCCGGGCTCGGGAGCCCGCCCGGAGCAGAGGTCGTTGACACTGAGACAAAAATCGCCATACTGTTTCAGCAGTGGGTGTGGCAGCGCTACAACCGGATCGGGGGATCCAGAGTCCCCTCGGCGAGGGCCAGGGCGCCGTCGTGCGCCACCTCGGAGCGGATGACCGCTCCTCGACCCGGGTCCGCCTGGTCGACGGGGCCCTGCGCTGCCTGGCCCGACAGGGGATCGCCAAGACGACGGTCGACGACATCGCCCGGGCAGCCGGCTTCTCGCGGGCCACGGCCTACCGGGCCTTCCCCCGGGGCAAGGACGACATCCTCGCCGCCGTCGTCGAGACCGAAGTGGCCCGCCTGTTTTCGTCACTGGCTGTCGTCATGGGCGAGGCGCACGACCTCGAGGACATGCTCGTGGCGGGCATGGTCGAGTCGGCCCGCCAACTCCGCTCGCACCAGGCGCTGTCCTACCTCTTGGCCCACGAGCCCGGCACCGTCCTGCCGTCCCTGACCTTCGCCGGTCAGGACCGGGTGCTGCTCGTGGCCGGCGACCTGGCCGCCCCGTTCTTCGCCCGTTGGCTCGAGCCCGAGCAGGCTTCGCGAGCGGCCGAGTGGGCCGTGCGCATCGTCATGGCCTATTGCTCCGACCAGACGCCGGCCACCGACCTGACCGACCCCGACGCGACGCGGGCGCTGGTGCGCGCCTTCGTGTTGCCGGGGATCCTCGCGCTGCGAGTGGACGCCGCCAGCGAGCGCACGACTGATCTCACCAGCAGTTCCAACCAGACAACCACGACCACCAACAAGGGGGCGGTGCAATGACCACGCTCGAGAACGAGCAGGAGCAATTCGGGTCCAACCTCGAGCTGATCGGCCGCGAGAACATCAACGATCTCGAATCGGTGCTCAGCGTCGTAGGCCGCTACGACAAGGAGGGGTTCCACCGGGTTCCCGACAACTGTCCGGCCGAGTTCACCTGGGACTACCAGAAGGGCGCCAAGCCGCAGCTCGACAAGCTCTACGAGAAGGCCAAGAAGGCGCAGTGGAACGCTCAGACCGACCTGGACTGGTCGATCGAAGTCGACCAGGAGAGGGTCGTGATGGCGAACGCCGAGGCGAACGCGGCCCAGATGCAGTGGGACGAGTCCGCTCTGGTCGGCACCGTGCTCGAGAAGTGGGACGAGAAGCGCTTCATGGAGTTCGGCATCCAGAACCAGAACTGGATGCTCTCCCAGTTCATGCACGGCGAGCAGGGGGCGCTGCTGTGCACGGCCAAGATCGTCGAGACCGTCCCGTGGATCGACGCCAAGTACTACGCCGCCACCCAGGTCGTGGACGAGGCGCGCCACGTCGAGGTGTTCTCCAAGTACCTCGACGAGAAGCTGTCGGGCCACTACCCGATGAACGCCCACCTCGGCATGCTGCTCGACGACATCGTCTCCGACTCGCGTTGGGACATGACCTACCTAGGCATGCAGATCATGGTCGAGGGCCTGGCGCTGGCCGCCTTCGGATTCATCCACATGATGACGACCGAGCCGCTGCTGAAGAAGCTGCTCCGCTACGTCATGGCCGACGAGGCTCGCCACGTCGCCTTCGGCGTGCTCAGCCTGCAGGAGTACTACAAGGAGCTCAGCGCAGCGGAGCTGCGCGAGCGCCAGGAGTTCGCCTTCGAGGCCGCCATCCGCATGAAGGACCGCATGGTCATGCAGGAGGTGTGGGAGCACATGGAGGTCCCGACCGCCGACGTGCTCAAGATCATGCAGGCGGCGCCCGAGCGCGACGACTTCCAGGTCCTCTTGTTCTCCAAGATCGTCCCGAACCTGCGCAAGCTCGGGCTGCTCGACGCGGCGGACGGCTGGCTGCGGGAGAAGTTCACGGAGATGGGCGCCATCGCCTTCGAGCACCTGACCGACTCGACCGAGGACGAGGACGCCTTCGCCGACGGGTCGCCCGCCGAGCGCAACGTCGCCTGAGTCTCCCGAGTCGCAGGCGTCGCCTGAGAGCTCGACAACGCACTGGTAGCCTGAGGGGGCAATGAGCCCCGCCCAGGACGCGCCCCGTTTCGGCCGGGTGATCACCGCCATGGTGACGCCGTTCGACGACGACGGCGCTCTGGACCTGCCGGCGGCCGCCGAGTTGGCGCGTTGGCTCGTGGCGCACGGGAGCGACGGGCTCGTGCTGTCCGGGTCGACCGGAGAGAGCGCCGTGCTCACCGACGACGAGAAGGTCGCGCTGTGGCGGGCCGTGGCCGAGGCGGTCACCGTCCCGGTCATCGCCGGCACCGGCTCGAACGACACGGCCCATTCCCTCGAGATGACCAGGCGCGCCACCGAGTGCGGGGTGGACGGCATCCTCCTCGTCACGCCGTACTACAACCGCCCGTCGCAGGCCGGGATCTACGAGCACTTCCGGCTCGGCGCCGAGGCGGCGGGCGACCTCCCGGTGATGCTCTACGACATCCCGGTGCGGTCGGGACGCCGGATCGCCACCGACACGATGCTGCGCCTGGCGCGCGACGTGCCCAACGTCGTGGCGCTCAAGGACGCGGCGGCCGACCCGCCGACGACGGCACACCTGATCGCGCAGGCGCCGGCCGGCTTCGAGGTCTACAGCGGCGACGACATCATGACCCTGCCCTTCCTCGCCGTCGGCGCGGTCGGCGTGGTGAGTGTGGCGGCGCACTGGGTCGGCCCGCAGTTCCGCCGGGTGGTCGACGCCTTCCTGGCCGGAGACCTGGCTTCCGCCATCGCCGGCCACGCCGAGCTGCTCGACTCCTTCGACTTCGAGTCGACGCCCGAGTTCCCCAACCCGCTGCCGGCCAAGGCCGTCATGCGCGCGCTGGGTCTGCGGGTCGGGCAGTGCCGCCTGCCCATGGGACCGTCGACGCCGGAGCTCGACGCCCAGGCGGCCAAGGTCCTGGCGGCGGTTGGCCCGCCGGACGTCACGGTCGCCTCGCTTGGCTGACAAAGGAAAGCCGAAGCCGGTCCGGGTCGTCTTCCTCGGAGGGCTGGGCGAGATCGGCCGCAACTGCGCCTGCATCGAGGTGGACGGCCGCATCATCGTCCTCGACTGCGGCATCATGTTCCCCGATCCCGACATGCCGGGGATCGATCTCGTCCTCCCGGAGTTCACCTACCTGCACGAGCGCGCCGACCGCGTCGACGGGATCGTCCTCACCCACGGGCACGAGGACCACACCGGCGGGCTGGCCTACCTGTTGCGCGAGCTGCGCGCCCCGATCTACGGGTCGGAGCTGACCGTCGGGCTGGCGCGCCACCGGGTCGAGGAGGCGGGCCTGGCCGATCGGACCCGCTTCATCGTGGTGCGCGACGGCGAACGCGTGCGGGTCGGCGCCTGTGACGTCGAGTTCATCCCCGTGACGCACTCGGTCCCCGAGGCGATGGCCATCGCCTTCCACACCCCCCAGGGGATCATCCTGCATTCGGGCGACTTCAAGATCGACCTCCAACCCGTCGACGGGCGGCGCACCGACATGTCCCGCATGGGGGAACTGGCCCAGCGCGAAGGGATCCGCCTCCTCCTGTCCGACTCGACCAACGCGGAAGAGCCGGGATTCACCGAGTCGGAGTCGTCGGTCGGGGTCGTACTGCGACGCGTGTTCGCCGCCCAGGCGGGCAAGCGGATCATCGTGGCCTGCTTCGCCAGCCACATGCACCGCGTCCAGCAGATCATCGACGCCGCGGTGGCCAACGGGCGCAAGGTGGCCACGCTCGGGCGCTCCATGGGCAAGAACGTCGAACTGGGCATGCGGCTCGGCATCATCAACATCCCCGACGGCGTGCAGGTGGACATCGAGGACGTGGACGACCTGCGGCCGGACCAGGTGTGCGTGATCTCGACCGGCTCGCAGGGTGAGCCGATGTCGGCCCTGTCGCTCATGGCGACGGGGGAGAACAAGTGGCTCCGCATCGGCGAGGACGACGTCGTCGTGATCAGCGCGCATCCCATCCCGGGCAACGAGTGGTCGGTCGGACAGGTGATCGACGACCTGCACCGCCGCGGGGCCGAGGTCGTGCACTCGGGCGCGGAGGCGGTGCACGTGAGCGGCCACGCGCGTCAGGGAGAGCTGCGCACGATCCTTTCGGTGACCAAGCCCGAATGCTTCGTCCCGGTCCACGGTGAGTTCCGCCACATGGTCCACCACGCCCGGCTGGCCCTGTCGATGGGCATCGACCCGGCCAAGGTGCTCCTGTGCGAGGACGGCGACGCCATCCAACTCGACGCCAAGGGCATCTCGCGCGACGGCCACGTGCCGGGCGGCTACGTGTACGTGGACGGGACGGTGGGCGACATCGAGCACGGCGTGCTCCGCGACCGCCAGAAGCTGGCCGAAGAGGGCGTGGTGATGGTCGTCGTCACGGTCGACCGCCAGCAGTGCACGCTCAGCAGCCCGCCGGTGATCGAGACCCGCGGCTGGGTGCACGCGCCCGAGGCCGAGGAGCTGCTTGGCGAGGCGAGCGACGTGGTCGGCGCGGCCGTGACGCAGGCGCTCAAGGATGGGGCGCACGACATCGAGGTGCTCAGCCGGCACACCCGCAAGGCTCTCGGCCGCTTCGTCGGCGAGCGCACCCGGCGCCGGCCCATGATCGTGCCCGTCGTGTTGATGGTCTGATTTGCTCGACCCACGGACCGATGGCGCGACCCGCGCCGACCCCCGGTACCGTGGCACCGATGAGCTCCGCCGGAACGGCCCAGCTGTGGCGCGTGCCGACCTCCGTCCGCCGCCTGGCGGTCGGGACCAGCCTGCTCTTCGTCCTGGTCGCCCTCGGTGCCACCGCGGCCGGGCTGTCGGTGGCCGCCTCCGCGGTCAGTTGGCTGTTGGCCCTCCTGATCATGGTCTCGGTCTGGCGTTGGTACCTGGTCCCGTACCTCGCCCTGACCGCTGAAGGGATCGTCGTGCGCGGCGCCTTTGTGCAGCGGTCCGCGCGCTATGGCGCCATCCGGCGCGTGCGGCCGGGCCTCTACGGGATCCGGATCGAGACGAGGGACGACGGCTCCTTCATCGCCTGGGCGGGCCAGAAGTCGAAGTTCGCGGAGTGGTCGCACAAGCGCACGCGGGCCGACGACGTGGTCGCCGTGATCGTGGACCTCATGCACCAGGCGGAGCCGCACCCGGCCGACCCCGACCACCGACCACCGCTACGGCCTAGCGCCCGAGGAACGCCACCAGCTCGGCCACCCGGTTGCTCACGACGGCGTCGACCCCGGCCGCCACGACCCGGGCCATGTCGTCGGGCGTCGTCCACCGTCCAGGTCGAGACGGCGAGGCCGGCGTCGTGCACGGCGGCGACACCGTCCGCCGTCACCATCTTGTACATCGGATTCCAGTACTCCGCCCCGAGCTCCTCGAGCAGGTCCAACGGCGGGACGGCGCCCTCGCGTCCAGGTGAGCCCGATGCGCGCCTGCCCCGACAGGCCGCGCAACAGGCGCAGCGCCTCGACGTTGCCCGTCACGAAGAGGCAGCGATCCAGCACGTCGGCCGCCATCGCCTGATGCAGCGCGCCGGCCACGACCTCGCGCCGGGTGAAGTCGACCATGAGGTCGACGGAGGCCGCGTGGGCGTCGAGCACCGCCCGCAGCGTCGGGATGCGCACGTCGCCCTCACCGAGGCGTTCGACCTCGGACAGGTCCAGGTCGCCGACCGAAGCGTCGAGGCCCCACAGCCGCAGCAAGGACTGGTCATGGAGCACGACGATGGCGCCGTCGCGCGTCCGGCGCAGGTCGAGCTCGAGCATGTCCGCCCCCTGGGCGACGGCCGCCGCGAACGCCGGCAGCGTGTTCTCGCGGTGGCCGACGGGGTCGCCCCGGTGGGCGATGGCCACCACCGGGTGCGACGACAACGGCGGCGTCATGCCACGAAGCCCGGCACGACCACCTGCCGACGCGCCCTAGGAGGTGCCCGAGTAGACCGCGCCCGCCACGTTGGCGATGATCTGGTTGAGCGCCGGCTCAATCAGGTTGTCCACGGCGGGCTCGGTGATGTGCACGCCGTCCGGCCCGCGGGCCACGATCCCGTTGACGACGGTCTGGTAGGTGTTGCCCGGGTCGAGCACCGAGTGCAGGTCGTCGATGGAGACGAAGGGGAACTCCTGGGCCACGCCCTCGACGATCTGGTTGTACGCGTCGACCAGGTTGTTGGGCGTGCCGTCGGCGAAGTAGGGCGACGTGGACAGGATGACCGCCCCGCCGCCGGAGTGGGCGATCTGGACCGCGGACTCGAGGCAGGACTTGATGAAGGCCGAGTAGTCCGCGTTGGCCAGCGTCTCCCAGGTCCCGTTGAACTGGCGGATCTGTGACTCCCAGTAGCCGGTCTGGATCACCGTCACGTCGGGGTGGTACCGCGAGACCAGCCATTGCAGCTGGTCCTGCCAGTAGGGGCACGCGCCCGGGTTGAGGTAGGTCGGGCCCGGGTTGCTCCAGACGATCAGCGGGGCGCCGTTCGTGAAGCCGCAGCCCGCCGCCGCCCCGTCGTCGACCGCGTAGGGCGGGTTGGTGTGCTGGATGTACTCGCCCTCGTAGAGCGCGAGCGAGTCCCCGGCCACCGCGACACGCGGAGGCCGCCGGCGTGGGTCGCCTGGGGGCCCGTCGCCTCGTTCATGAGCGTGACGACGGGTGGGATCGGCACGGAGAAGGCAGAGGGGAAGAGGGGCGGGTGCAGGGGTGACTGTGCGCTGCCGGAGAACTGCGCGTCGCCGTAGGTGAAGACGCCGGCATCCTGGGCCACCAGCCAGTACCCGTTGCCGTCGGGCGGTGGCCGACATGCCGACGATGGGCTCGTCCAGCGAGAGGCTGCCGCTCGATCCGTGGAACTGCGCGTCGCCGTAGGTGAAGATGCCGCCGTCGGACGCCACGAGCCAGTAGCCCGCGCCGTCGGAGGTTGCCGCCATCCCGACCACCGGCTTGTTGAGGTGGATCGATCCGGTCGACCCGTAGAACTGCGCGTCGCCGTAGGTGAAGATGCCGCCGTCGGACGCCACGAGCCAGTAGCCCCTCCCGTCCGGCGTGGCCGCCATGCCCACGATCGGCTTGTTGAGGTGGATCGACCCGGTCGAGCCGTAGAACTGCGCGTCGCCGTAGGTGAAGATGCCGCCGTCGGACGCGACGAGCCAGTAGCCGCCGCCGTCGGCGGTGGCCGCCATCCCCACGACCGGCTTGTTCAGCGGCAGCCCGCCCGCCGACCCCCAGAACTGCGCGTGCGCCGAAGGTGAAGATGCCGCCGTCGGACGCGACGAGCCAGTAGCCGCCGCCCGGGTTGGCCGCGCCCCCCACGACCGGCTTGTCCAGCGGCACGCCGATGGTGTCGCCGTAGAAGCCCGCGCCCCCGAACGTCATCACGCCACCGGCCGCGTCGACGATGGCGTAGGACGACGTCGTCGGGACGGCGTGCGTCGCCGCGCCGGCCACTCCGGCGCCAGAGCCAGAACCAGAGCCGTGCCCGACCAGTCCGCCGGGCGCCGAGACGACGGCCAGTGCGCCGGCCGCGAGCAGCGTCGCCAGGCCGATCAGGGCACGGCGGCCCGTCCCACCAAGACTCTTTCCCGCACCCCGCATGAAGCCCAGATCATAGGGACGGGCACCTGCTCCACCCGCGCGCCCCCTGCTCGGGGCACGGCGGCCGTCGGCCGAACGAGGGTTACAGGAGGCGGAGCTGCCCCCCGGCCGCGTCGCCGTCCCCGGTCCGCCCGCCCGGGCGCCGGATCCTGCACCGCCGTTGCCGGGCTCGCGCGCCCGGTAGCGGTCACGGCCGGTCACCCCGCAACGCCGGGCCGCCGCCGCGCACGATGCCCTCCACCCGCTCGCGCTCGGTGTCCTCCTGGTACGCCCCGCGCCGGAAGCGGCCACGGTGCAGGCGCACCAGGTCCGGCCGCGCCGCCGCCAGCCAGTCGAAGTAGTGGTTGCGCACCGTGCCGCGCAGGTGCAGTGCCACCCCGCTCACCGAGACGGCGCCCGCCGCCGCGCACGCCTCGACGACCTCGGTCAGCTGCGCCTCGCCGTCGGACAGCCCCGGCAGGACCGGTGCGACCAGCACGCCGCAGCGCACCCCGAGGTCGGTCAGGCGCCGCAGAGCCTCCACCCGCCGGTCCGGCGGGGGAGTACCCGGCTCGGTCAGCTGCCAGACCGAGCGATCCAACGTCCCGATGGAGAAGGACACCGTGACGTCGGTCCGCGCCGACGCCGCCGCGAGCGCCGCGCCGTCGCGCAGGACGAGCGTGGACTTGGTCAGGATGCTGAAGGGATTGCGCGCCGCCGCCAGCGTCTCGACGATGCCCCGGGTCAGGTGGTACTTCCCCTCGGCGTGCTGGTACGGGTCGGTGTTCGTCCCCATGGCGATGTGGTCGCCGTGCCACTTGGGCGAGCGCAGCTCGGCCCGCAGGCGCTCCACCGCGTTCACCTTCACCACGATCTTGCGCTCGAAGTCCTCGCCGATCCCGAGACCGAGATAGTCGTGCGTCGGCCGTGCGAAGCAGTACACGCAGGCGTGGCTGCAGCCTCGATACGGGTTGATCGTGTGCCGGAACGGCATGAGGCTCTGCGGCGGCACGGTGTTGATGACGGTGCGCGCGTTGACGTGGAGGAACTCCATCCCGGCGTAGGCGCCCTTGCCGACGTGGCGTTCCGCCACCCGCTCGTCGGGGAAGAGCGTGCCACCGTCCTCGGTTTCGGCGAGCGCCCAGCGCAAGGCCATCGAGCTAGGATAGCGAACATATGTTCGTAATTCAACGGGTGGGATGTCCACAAAAACCACCAGGTCAGGCAGTAGTCTCGGCCTCACTGTGGTGACCAAGACCCGCGGCGGCAGCGCCACGCGTGCGCCGTCACGCGCCGCCGCCAAGAAACCGGCCTCGCGGGCCCGCCGGGCCGCGCCCGCGCCGAGCCGGCCGCCCTTCTGGCGCGTCCAGGCCCGCGACCTGTGGGCCGTCGCGCTGATCACGCTCGGCGTCCTGCTGGCGCTGGCGGTCTGGGGCCGCCAGCTCGGCCCGGTCGGCCGCGGCACCGACAGCGGCTTCGCGCTGCTCGCCGGCTGGGTCCGCGTCCTGCTGCCCCTCGCCGCGGCGGGTGCCGGCATTGCGCTGCTCGTCGACCGCGGCCCCCGCGACGATGCCGACCGGGACGCGGCCGACGACGCGCACCAGGGCGCCGACCCGTGGCGGCTCGCCGTCGGCACGGTGCTCGGGCTCCTCGGCGTCTGCGGCCTGGCCGAGCTCGCCAAGGCCACGCCGTCGTTCTCCAACTCGCACGCGCTGAAGAACGCCGGCGGCTACGTCGGCGCGCTCGTGGGGCGGCCGCTGCACGCCGGTCTCGGCACCGCCGGCGCGGCGGTGCTCCTGGCGGCCGTCGTGCTCGTCGCCATCCTGATCGCCACCGGTGTCCCGATCGCGTCGGTCGGCCGCACGCTGCGCACCGGCGCGGTCGCCGCCGGCCGCACGGCCGCCTCGCTGTGGCGGGGCAAGCCGTTCGTCGTGCTGTCCGAGCACGGCGCGGCCGAGGCCGGCGAGGAGCCCGCCTCGTCGGCTCCTCCTCCCGTCGACCCGGAGGACGACGCCGGCCCGCCCCCGCCCGACGCCCAGGCGGAGGCCGACGACTCCGACATCGACATCCCGCTCGACCCCGAGCCCGAACCGGAGCCCGTGGCCGAGAGCCCGCCGGTCCCGGCGACGCCCCGGGCGCCGGGGGAGTGGGTGCTGCCGCCCATGTCGGCCCTGCAGGCGTCCAAGAAGCTGCGCCAGGACCAGCGCCAGGTCGACGCGGCGGGTGCGGAGCTGGTGCGCGCGCTCGCCGCGCACGGGGTCGAGACCCGGCTGGTCGGGAGCCGGATCGGGCCGACCGTGACCCGCTACGAGCTCGAGCTCGGTCCCGGCGTGAAGGTGGCCCGGGTGACGACCCTGTCCCGGGACATCGCGTACGCCATGGCGTCGCCCGACGTGCGCATCCTGGCGCCCATCCCGGGCAAGTCCGCCATCGGCGTCGAGGTGCCCAACCGGACGCGCCAGCTGGTCGCCCTGCGCGACATCCTCGACTCCAAGGAAGGGCGGGCGGCCGCGCACCCCCTCGAGGTCGCCATGGGCCGCGACATCGCCGGGCGCGCCGTGATGGAGAACCTCGCCGAGATGCCGCACATCCTCATCTCGGGCGCGACGGGCTCGGGCAAGTCGTCGTGCATGAACTCCATCATCACGTCGATCCTGATGCGCGACACCCCCGACCAGGTGAAGCTGATCCTGATCGACCCCAAGCGCGTCGAGCTCGGCCAGTACGACGGCCTGCCCCATCTGCTCAACCCGGTCGTCGTCGACCCCAAGCAGGCGGCCAACGCGCTGGCCTGGGCGGTGAAGGAGATGGAGCGGCGCTACGGGCTGCTGGCCCAGCACGGGGTGCGCGACATCACGGGCTACAACCAGATGGTGGCGGAGGGGCGGATCGAGACGCCGGCCAGCGACCGCCGCCTCGTGCGCGACGCGGCGGCGCGGGCGCTCGGCGAGGACCACCCGGCGGTCGACGCCGAGGACGATCTCGAAGAGCCCGAGCCCGTCCAGCCCGAGCCGTTCATCCTCGTGGTGGTCGACGAGCTGAACGACCTGATGATGGTGGCGGCGCGCGACGTCGAGGACTCGATCGTCCGCATCGCGCAGATGGCGCGTGCCGTCGGCATCCACCTCGTGATCGCCACCCAGCGCCCCTCGGTCGACGTGATCACCGGGGTGATCAAGGCGAACATCCCGAGCCGCATGGCCTTCTCGGTCTCCTCGCTGGCCGACAGCCGGGTCATCTTGGACCAGCCCGGCGCCGAGCGGCTCGTCGGCAAGGGCGACATGCTGCTGCTCACCGCCTCCTCCAACATCCCGCGCCGGCTGCAGGCCCCGTGGGTCTCGGAGGGGGAGGTCCGCGAGATCGTGCGCCACTGGCGCGCCCAGGGCGGGCAGGTGGAGGCCGTCGTCGCCATCGCGGGCATCGACGCCGGGCCCGGGGGCTCGGGCGCCATGGACGACGAGGACGACGAGCTGCTCGTGCAGGCGCGTGACCTGGTCGTGCGCTCCCAGCTCGGCTCGACCTCCATGCTGCAACGCAAGCTCCGGGTCGGGTTCGCCCGCGCCGGCCGCCTGATGGACCTGCTCGAGCAGGCCGGCGTCGTCGGCCCGAGCGAGGGCTCCAAGGCGCGGGCGGTGCTGATGACGCCCGAAGAGCTCGATGCGCTGAGCCGGCGGTGAGCCCGGAGCAGCCGGCGCCCCTCATGGTGGCGCCGTTCCGACTCGACTCGTTGCGCGAGCCGTCCCCGACCGGCGAGCCCGCCGGGCCCGGCCGCCGGGCGGACCGCCGGGCCGGCGCCTCCCATCGCCGGCGCCGCCGACGGCGCCTGCTCGTCCCGCTCGTCGTCGTGTGCGTGCTGGTGGTCGCGGCCGGCGCCTTCGTCGGGGTCCGTCTCGAGCGCGGCCGACCCGCTGCCGGTGGTCACCTCCGTGCTGCCCGGGCGCCGTGCGCGTCCCCGCCGCGGCCGTGGCGCTCCCGTGGCCGGCCACCGGGCAGGGCGCGGTCGCCATCCCCTCCATCGGCGTCGGGGAGGCGTCCGGGCCGCAGCAACCGGTCCCGGTGGCGAGCCTCACCAAGCTGATGACGGCCTACGTCGTCCTGCGCGACCACCCGCTGGGGGCGGACCAGCCCGGTCCCCACATCACCGTCGTGCAGGCGGACGTCGACGACTACGACCACGACACCGTCTCGGACGCCTCGAACGCGCAGGTGACCGCCGGCGAGCAGCTGACGGAGCAGCAGGTGCTGGGCGGGTTGCTCGTGCACTCGGCGGACAACTACGCCGACCTGTTGGCGCGCTGGGACGCCGGCAGCATCCCGGCGTTCGTGGCCAAGATGAACGCCGCCGCCGCCGCGCTCGGCATGCGGCACTCGCATTTCGCCGACGCCAGCGGGCTCGCCCCCCAGTCCGTGTCGACGGCGTCGGACATCTTGAAGGTGGCGGCACCCGACATGGCCAATCCCGTCGTCGCGTCCATCGTGCGCAACACGTCGGTCACGCTGCCCGTGGCGGGGACGATCGCGACGTACACGCCGCTGCTCGGGCTTCAGGGGATCCTGGGCGTGAAGTCCGGCTACACCGACGCCGCGGGCGGGTGCGACGTCCTGGCCGTGATCCGGCCCGTGCACGGCCACCCCACCCTGCTGCTGGCGGCGGTGACCGGCCAGACCGGGGTGGCGGCGCTGGCGCAGGCCGGGCTGCACGGGCTGGCGCTGGTCAACGCCGTCCAGCCGCTCATCGGGACGACGACCGTGCTGCCGGGTGGCGCCACCGCGGCGCACGTCACCTCGGCCGGAAAGACCGTCGGCGCCACGACGGCGCACCCGGTGTCGATGCTCACGTGGCCGGGCGCCCACGCCGCCCGCGCGTTCCACCCGGCCCGTCACCTGAGCGACCAGGCCCGGCGCGGCGCGCGCGTCGGCACCGTCGTGGTCACGATGGGCACCCAACGCGTCGCGGTCCCGGTGCGGCTGACCGGCGACGTCGCGCAGCGCTCGCTGCTCCAGCGCCTGTTCTGAGCCCTCCGACCGCATAGCCTGAGCGGCGTGCGCGCCCGGGCTCCCGCCTCTTCGGCCAATCTCGGCCCCGGGTTCGACACGCTGGCCGTTGCCGTCGATCGCTACGTGAGCGTGGAGGTCGAGCCGGCCGATTCGCTGCGCGTGCGCACCGAGGGCGAGGGGGCCGGCCTCTTCGACGACGCGTCGCACCTGGCGGCGCGCGTGGCCGCCGAGGTCCTCGGACACGACCGGTTCTCGGTGACCGTGCGTTCGCAGATCCCGGTCGCCCGCGGCTTGGGCTCGTCGGCCGCCCTCGCCGCTGCCGCCGCCGCCGCCGCCGGGGCCGACGACCCGTTCGCCATCGCCGCCGCCTACGACGGGCACCCGGAGAACGCCGCCGCCAGCGTGTTCGGCGGGCTCGTCGCGGCCACGTCGGTCGACGGTGGTCCCGTGCAGGCCGCGCTGCCGCTGGCCGACGAGCTCGCGCTCGTCGCGCTCGTCCCCGACCGCAACCTGGCCACCCCCGAGGCCCGCGGCGTGCTGCCCGACCGGCTCAGCCGGGAGGACGCGGTGTTCAACCTCGGTCGTCTCGGCCTGTTGGTCGCCGGCCTCGCCGACGCCGGCCGCGCTGCGGCCGGCGGCGACGGAGGACCGGATCCACCAGCCCGCCCGGAGCGCGCTGTTCCCCGAGGCGCCGGCGTTGCTGGCCGCACTGGTCGAGGCCGGCGCGCTCGCCGCCTGCTGGTCGGGGGCCGGCCCGACCCTCATCGGTTTCGTCACGCCCGCCAGCCGTGGAGGCGGTCCGCGCCGGCGCGGGCGCCGCGCTGGCCGCAGCCGGGATCGAGGGCCGGGTCCTCTCGTTGCGGGTGGACCGGCGCGGCCTGGTCTACGGCGACGAGGCGGAGGTCGCGCTCGAGGGAGTGCCCTAACCTCCGAGCGCGCCGTCGAGCTTCTGCACCGCGCCCCGCAGCTGCCCGATCGCCCCGTCCACGTTGAAGTTGTTGCGCACCTGGTCGTAATTCGACTGGGTGGGTTGCGCGTCGCCGAGGATCTCGAGGCTGTTGGCCAACGTCTGCGCATCGTTGCGCGCGGCCAGGACGTCGCTCTGCGGCGCGCTGAAGCCCTTGCCGACGGCGAGCACGTTGGCGTAGCTGTGCACCTCGTCACCGAGCTTGCGGTCCGCCTGCTCCAGGCACTGCACCGGGCTGGCGGCCGACCGGCACGACGCCACCTTGGACTGGTAGGCGCGCCATGTGGGTGAGCACCGTCGCCCCGGCGTGCTGCAGCGAGGAGTTCGAGCCGGCGGACCCCGCCGACGAGGCGCTCGATCCGGCGCCCGTGCTCGGGCTCGAGCTGCAGGCCGCCAGCACCAGCGGCAGGGCCACGAGCGCCCAGCCGGCCTGGCGGACGCGGGGAGCGCGGAGCGGGCCACGGCGGACGATCGTATGCGCTGGGCCTTCCTAGACTCGTGCGGATGCCGCGGCGATATTTCATCCGGACGTTCGGGTGCCAGATGAACGAGCACGACTCGGAGCGCCTGGCCGGGCTCCTGGTCGCCGACGGCATGGAGCCGGCCTCGGCCATGGAGGATGCCGACGTGGTGGTGCTCAACACGTGCTGCATCCGGGAGAACGCCGACCAGCGGCTCTACGGGACACTCGGGCGGCTGAAGGAGCTCGTCGACGCAAAGCCCGACCTGCAGATCGCGGTCGGCGGCTGCCTGGCCCAGAAGGACCGCGAGCGGATCCAGGAGAAGGTCGGCTGGGTCGACGTGGTGTTCGGCACGCACAACCTCGCCCGCGCCCCCGTCCTGCTGCGCCGGGCGCGCGACGAGGGGCCGCAGATGGAGATCCTCGACGCGCCCGAGCCCGCGGCCGGCACCGAGCCGCTCCTCGGTCCCGGCGCGGTCCGGGAGCTGCCCTACGCGGCCTGGGTCAACATCCAGACGGGGTGCGACAACTCGTGCGCGTTCTGCATCGTGCCGTCGGTCCGCGGGCCCGAGGTCAGCCGGCCCATGCGACGACATCGTCGCCGAGGTGGAGCTGCTCGCCCAGCCGCGGAGTGAGCGAGGTCACCCTGCTCGGCCAGAACGTCAATTCGTACGGCCGCGACATCACGAAGCGCCGGCCGCTCTTTGCCGACCTCCTGCGCGCCGTCGGCGCGGTGGAGGGCATCGGGCGCATCCGCTTCACCAGCCCGCACCCCAAGGACCTTCGCCCCGAGACGATCGAGGCGATGGCCGAGACCCCCGAGGTGTGCGAGCACCTGCACCTGCCCCTCCAGTCGGGGAGCGACGCCGTCCTGCGGGCCATGCGCCGCGGCTACACGGCCGAGCGCTATCTGCGCCGTCTCTCCGACGCCCGCGCCGCGGTCGACGACCTGGCCGTGACCACCGACGTCATCGTGGGCTTCCCCGGCGAGACCGACGACGACTTCGACGACACGCTGGCCGTCTGCGCCGAGGCGGCGTACGACAGCGCGTACACGTTCGTCTTCTCGCCGCGCCCGGGGACGCGGGCGGCCGCCATGGAGGACGCGTTCGTCCCCCCCGACGTGGTGGCCGAGCGCTTCGCGCGGCTCAAGACCGTGGTCGACCGTGCCGCGCTCGGCGCGCCACCAGGCCCGCGTCGGGTCGCCGCGAGGAGGTGCTGGTCGAGGGCGTCAGCCGCCGCAACGAGGCGACGCTGACCGGGCGGACCCGCCAGGGCAAGCTCGTGCACTTCCCCCGGTCCGGCGCCGCGGACCCCCGCCCGGGCGCGCTGGCCCGGGTCGTCGTGACGGCCGGGCACCCGCATCACCTGTCGGGCGAGCTCGAGGAGGTGACGGCCCGGCCCCGCCACCGCGTGCGGATCCCGGTGGCGAGCGGTTGACGGCGGTCGCCCTCGTCGGTGTCACCGCGTCGGGCAAGTCGGCGGTGGCCCTGGAACTGGCCCGCCGCCGCGGTGACTGCGAGATCGTCTCGGTCGACTCCATGTGCGTCTACCGGGAGATGGACATCGGCACGTCGAAGCCGGACGCCGAGGCCCGCCGCGCCGTGCCGCACCATCTGTTGGACCTGGTCGATCCCGACCAGGAATTCACCGTGTCCGAGTTCCAGCAGGCGGCGCGCCGCGCCCTGGACGACATCGAGCGCCGCGGCCGTCATGCGCTGCTCGTCGGGGGCACCGGCCTCTACCTGCGCGCCGTGGTCGACGACCTGGAGATCCCGGGTCGCTATCCCGAGGTCGCGGCGACGCTCGAGGCGGAGCTCGACGACGGGGCGGGCGGCGCCGGCCGACCTCCACGCCCGCTTGGCCGTGCTCGACCCGGTGGGGGCGGCACGCGGATGGAACCGACCAATCGGCGGCGGGTGGTGCGGGCCCTCGAGGTCACGCTCGGCGCCGGCCGGCCGTTCTCCGAGTTCGGGCCCGGGCTCGAGGCCTATCCGGCGACCGGGGTGCCCCAGGTCGGCCTCGCGCCGACGGCCGAGGCGGTCGACCGGTGCATCGCCGAGCGGTTCGCCGCCATGGTCGACGCCGGCCTGGTCGACGAGGTCCGCGCCCTGGCGGCCCGCCCCCGGGGTATCTCGCGCACGGCCCGCCAGGCCCTCGGCTACCGCGAGGTCCTCGCCCACGTCGAGGACGGCAGGCCGCTCGACGAGTGCCTCGACGAGGCGGTCCGGCGGACCCGCCAGTTCGCCCGCCGCCAGGCCTCGTGGTTCCGCCGCGACCCGCGCATCACCTGGGCCGAAGGCCCCGCCGAGGCGACGGCGCTGCTCGATCGGGCCCTCTCCGTGCACGGTTGAACGACGTCACCTGCGAGAATGGGTGCGTGCACGCGTCCAAGCACGAAGGTGCCGGCAACGACTTCCTGGTCGTGCTCGACCCCGACGACTCCATCCGCTTCTCGGTGGCCCAGGTCCGCCTGCTGGCCGACCGCCGGCGCGGCATCGGCGCGGACGGCGTCATCCGGGTCGCCCCCGGGCGCGACGGGCTGTGACCTCTCCATGCAGCTGCACAACGCCGACGGCGGCGAGGCCGAGATGAGCGGGAACGGCATCCGGTGCCTGGCCCAGGCGGCCGTGGACGCGGGCTGGGTACGGCCGCCGCGCTTCACCGTGGCAACGGCCGCCGGTGTCCGCACCGTCGACTACGCGCCCGGGCCGGCCGACGGCTGGGCCAGCGCGCGGGTCGACATGGGCCCGGCCGCGGCTCGGGCCGGACCAGCCCCAGGAGTTCGGCGACCGGCACGTCCGGACGGTGGACGTGGGCAACCCGCACCTGGTGCTGCTCGGGCCCGACACCGCGAGCGTCGACGTGGCTGAGCTCGGGCCCAAGCTGCAGACGGCGTTCAGCGGCGGCGTGAACGTGGAATGGATCACGGTCCTGGGCGACGCCGAGGGCGACTACCTCGACCTGCGGGTGTGGGAGCGCGGCGCCGGCGAGACGCTGGCCTGCGGCACCGGCAGCGTCGCGGCCGCGGCCGCGGCCCGCAGCTGGGGTGCCGTCGGTGACGGAGTGGTGCGGGTGCAGAACCCCGGCGGCATGCTCGAGGTCACGCTCGGGGCCGACGAGGACGCCACCACCCATCTGGCCGGACCGGTGCGCAAGGTGGCGGACGTCGAGATCCACCCGGGGATGCTCTCTTGAGCAACGTGCTGCCCGGGACGCTCATCGAGCGCGCGTTCCGGGAGCGCATCATCCTCGTCGGCGTGGTCTTCCCGGGGCGCACGGCCGAGATGGTCGACGACGAGCTCGACGAGCTCGCGCTCCTGGTCGACAGCGCCGGCGCCGACGTCGTCGAGCGCGTGATCCAGCGGCGCGACTCGCCCGACCCGGCCACGTTCGTGGGGCGCGGCAAGGCGGAGGAGATCGCCGCGCTCAGCCGGAGCCTCGACGTGGACACCGTCGTCTTCGACGACGACCTCACGCCGGCCCAGCATCGCAACCTGGAGAAGCTCTTCGGGCGCACGGCCATCGACCGGACCGCGGTGATCCTCGACATCTTCGCCCAGAACGCGCGCAGCCCCGAGGGCAAGGCCCAGGTCGAGCTCGCGCTGTTGCGGTACCGGTTGCCCCGTCTGCGCGGCCGCGGCACGGCGCTCAGCCAGCAGGCGGGTGGGATCGGCACGAGGGGGCCCGGGGAGACCCAGCTCGAGGTCGACCGGCGCCGGTTGGTCCGCCGGATGCACCGGCTCGAGGCGGACCTGCGCGAGGTCGAGCGCACCCGGACGCTGCAGCGCCGCAGCCGCGCCCGCGGCCGGCACCGCGAGCTCGCCCTCGTCGGGTACACGAACGCCGGCAAGTCGACCTTGCTCAACCGCCTGACCGACGCCGGCGTGCCCGCCGCCGACCGGCTCTTCGTCACCCTGGACCCCCGCACCCGGCAGCTGTCGCTCCCCGGCGGCGAGACGGTGCTCGTCACCGACACCGTCGGCTTCGTGCGCAAGCTGCCCCACGAGCTGGTCGAGGCGTTTCGCTCGACGCTCGACTCGGTGCACCTGTCGGATCTGGTCGTGCACGTCGTCGACGCGTCGGCCCCCAACGCCGACGCGCAGATGGCGGCGGTCCACGAGGTGCTCGGCGAGATCGGGGCCGCCGGCGTGCCCGAGCTCGTCGTGGTGAACAAGGCGGACAAGGCGCCCGACGAGGCCAAGGCGCTCGCCCACTCGCTCGAGGGCTCGGTCCTCGTCTCGGCGCGCACGGGCGAGGGGATCGACGACCTGCTCCACGTCGTCGGCGACCGCCTGCGCGGCTCGGACCGCGTGGTGGAGCTGGTCGTGCCGTGGAGCCGCGGCGACGTGTTGGCCGCGATCCATCGCGAGGGCGAGGTGGTGGGGCAGAGCCAGGGCGACGAGGCGGCCACCCTCCAGGTCGTCCTCGACGACGTGGGCCGGGCCCGCTTCGCGGAGTTCGTGGCGCCATGACGTTCCGGCTGCCGCCCTATCCCTACGACCGACTGTCGGGTCTGGCCAAGCTGGCGGAGTCCCACGAGGGCGGCATGGTCGACTGCTCCATCGGGACGCCCAACGACCCGCCCCTGCCCGCGGTGGTCGAGGCCCTGGCTTCCTCGGGGACCGAGCGCGGCTATCCGGCCTCGGCCGGCAGCCCGCAGCTGCGCGAGGCGGCGGCCCGCTGGCTGGCCCGCCGCTTCGGTCTGGACGACTTGGCGCCCACGTCGGTGGCCGCCTGCGTCGGCACCAAGGAGCTGGTGGCGTCGGTACCGCACGTGCTGCGCCTGCGCTCGCCGGGCCGCGACACGGTGCTCTACCCCGCGGTGTCGTATCCGACCTACGCCATGGGCGCCGAGCTGGCCGGTTGCCGAGCCGTCGCGGTCCCGCCCGCCGGCCGGGCGCCTTGGCGGGCTCGACCTCGGCGCCGTCGACCCTGACGACGCGCGGCGCGCGCTGGTCCTGTGGTCGAATTCGCCGTCGAACCCGACCGGTGGCCTCGGCGACCTCGGCGCGGAGGCGGCGTGGGGCCGGGCGCACGGCGTGCCGGTCTTCTCCGACGAGTGCTACGCGGAGTTCACCTGGGACGGGCCGCCGCGCTCGGTCCTCCAGCACGGCCGCGACGGCGTGGTCGCGGTGCACTCCCTGTCCAAGCGGTCGAACCTGGCCGGCGTGCGGGTGGGCTTCTACGCCGGGGACCCCGAGCTCGTCGAGTTCCTCCGGGCCGTGCGCCAGCATGCCGGCCTCATGGTCCCGGGGCCCGCGCAGGCGGCCGGCGTGGCCGCGCTCGGCGACGACGACCACGTCACCGCCCAGCGGGCCCGCTACCGCGAGCGCCTGGAGTACCTCGCCGGCGTCCTCGGTGCCTACGGGGCGCCGGTGGAGCTGCCCGAGGGCGGCTTCTATCTCTGGGTGCCTGTCCCGGCGGCGCGCTGGCCCGACGCCTGGGTCATGGCCGAGGCGCTGGCGAACGACGGGGGCCTGCTCGTGAGCCCGGGCGACCTCTACGGGGACGGGGGCGCCGGCCACGTCAGGGTCGCCGTCGTGCAGCCGATGGACCGGTTGGCCCTGGTGGGGGAGCGCCTCGGTAGGGTGAGCCATGGCTGATCTGCAAGCGAGCATCGAAGAGCTCTGGGAGCGGCGCGCCGAGTTGTCACCCACCGACACCGACGCCGCCCGCCTCGTCGAAGAGGCGATCGACCTGCTCGACAAGGGCGAGGCCCGCGTGGCCGAGGTCGACCCGGCCACGGACGAGGTCGTGGTGCACGAGTGGCTGAAGAAGTCCATCCTGTTGCTGTTCTCGCTGCGCGGGATGGAGACCATCGAGCACGGGCCGTTCGAGTACGCCGACAAGCTGCCGCTCAAGCACGGTTTCGCCGAGGCAGGCGTGCGCGCCCTGCCCGGTGCGTCGGCGCGCTGGGGATCCTTTCTCGGCCGGGGCGTCGTGCTGATGCCCTCCTACGTGAACATCGGCGCCTGGGTCGGCGCGGGCACCATGGTCGACACCTGGGCGACGGTGGCGTCGTGCGGCCAGATCGGCGAGCGGGTCCACCTGTCGGGGGGCGTGGGCATCGGCGGCGTCCTCGAACCGCCGAACGCGGTCCCGGTCGTCGTGGAGGACGACGCGTTCGTGGGGAGCCGCTGCATGGTGACCGGCGGGGCGCGGATCGGGCGGGGCGCCGTGCTCGGGGCCGGCAGCTTCCTCGACCCGTCGATCCCCGTCATCGATGCCGAGACGGGCGAAGAGCTCTCACGCGGCGTCGTGCCGCCGTGGTGTGTGGCCATTCGGGCCAGCCGGCGCCGGGAGTACCCGGGCGGCGAGTTCTTCGTGCCCTGCGTCCTCGTCATCAAGCGCCTGACCGAGGGGGAGCGCCACGACAAGGCCCAGCTCAACCAGGTGCTGCGTGATCACGGCGCCAGTACCTGAGCCGCGCCGTCCATGAGCGATCTCCTGGCGGCCACCGCCGACCTGATGGCGATGCCCTCGGTGAGCGGCGAGGAGGGCGAGATCGCCGGCGCCGTGCACGGTGCGCTCAGCGCGTGCGACTGGCTCGAGGTCGAACGGGTGGGCGACAACGTCGTCGCCCGCACCCACGGGGGACGGGAGCACCGCCTCGTGCTGGCGGGGCATCTCGACACCGTGCCGCCCGGCGCGAACGCGAGCCCGAAGCTCGACGGCGACACGCTCTGGGGCGTCGGGGCGTCGGACATGAAGGGCGGGCTGGCCGTCATGCTCGATCTCGCCGTGCGGGTGCCGGCGCCCGCGGTCGACGTCACCTGGTGCTTCTACGCCCGCGAGGAGGTCAGCCGCGACCAGAGCGGCCTCGTCGAGCTGTTGGAGCAGCGACCCGACCTCCTGACGGGCGACGCCGCCATCCTCGGTGAGCCGACCAGTGCCCTCGTCGAGGCCGGGTGCCAAGGCACGATGCGGGTCCGCCTCACCCTGCGTGGCGTGCGGGCCCACACCGCCCGCCCCTTCACCGGGCGCAACGCGGTGCACCGCCTGGCGCCCGTGCTGGACCGGATCGCGTCGTGGCCGCCCCGAGAGGTGGTCCTGGACGGTTGCACCTACGCCGAGCAGCTGCAGGTGGTCGGGGTCGAAGGTGGGGTGGCCAGCAACGTCGTCCCCGACGAGGCGCGGCTCATCGTGAACCATCGCTACGCGCCCGGACCGGGGCCACGCCGAGGCCGAAGCGTTCCTCCACGAGCTGCTCGACCCGCTCCTCGAGCTCGGCGAGGGCGACACGTGGGAGCTCCTCGACGCCGGCGACGGGGCGCCGCCCTCGCTCGGCCACCCGCTGCTGAAGGCGTTGGTCGACAAGAGCGGCGCCGCACCGAGGGCCAAGGTGGGTTGGACCGACGTCGCGTTCTTCTGGGCCCACGGGGTCCCGGCGGCGAACTTCGGACCGGGTGACCCGCTGCTGGCGCATCACTCCGACGAGCGGGTGACGCGCGCGCAGCTCGAGCGCGCCCGCAGCGTGCTCGAGGCGCTGATCACCTGATCACCTCAGCGCCGCAGCACCGGCGCCGCCGCGGCGGCTCAGGTCACCCGGATCGTGCCCATCATGTACTGATGGATGTTGCAGATGTAATGGTACGTGCCCGGCGTCGTCGGTGCCGTAAAGGTCTTCGTCTGCTGGGGTCCGATGTCGCCGGTGTCGAACTGCCCGCCCATGGCGGAGAGCGTGTGGGTGACCGCGTCCTTGTTGACGACCTTGACCGTCGCCCCCGGCGCGACGGTTGCGGTCATCGGCGAGAACATGAAGTTCGTGATGGTCACCGTGTCGGTCGCGGTGCCCGCCGTCCCCTTCCCCGAGGTATTCGAGGTGCTCGCCGTACCGCCACCGCCGCCACAGGCAGCCAGGAGCAGGCCGGCCAAGGCGGCTGCCGCCACCACCGTCGCCCAACGTGTCCGCAGCGGGCCCACGGCGCTCAGACGGCCTGGGAGGTCGGGTTGAACGCGATGGGCGTGCCGGCCGCCGTCTGCGCCCCGGGGTACTTCCCGAGCACGTAGTAGAGGATGGCGATGTGCTGCATCTCGACGGGCTGGATCGACGACGACAGCTCGATCGCCGCCGTGCTCTTCAGCTTCGACGTCTCCGCCTGATACGTCTGCGCCGCGATGGTCTCGAGCATGAGGGCCAGGTCGGCCAGGCCGGTCACGTCGGTCACCTTGGCGAAGCTCGACTTGGACCGTCGGGGTCAGCGTCGGGTTCGTCACGGTCACTGCGGCCTTGCCGTGCGACTTGAGCACCGCGTTCCAGGCGTCGGCGTGCTGCTGGTGCTGGCCCTTCACCGTGGTGGCGAAGGTGGCGACGGCGGGCGGGACGGCGCCGAGCTTTCCGGCGTTCGCGGCGGAGAGGCCCGCGTCGTAGGCGAACACCGCCAGGTTCTCCAGGCTCGCTGCCACCGCCGCCACCGCCAGGTCACCGCTCAGGCCGGCCGGTGGGAACGAACCCCGCACCGGAGCGAGGCGTCGGGACGACGCGCCGGCGATCGCCGGCACCGCCATGCCGGTTCCGGTGGCCATCAGCGCGCCACCCGCCAGGGCGGCGCCGGCGCCGAAGAGGAAGGTGCGCCGGCTCGTGCCGCCCACTGAACTGATGGCGTCGCGCAGAGCGGGCGTTGCCACGTCACCGTTGAGCGCGTCGAGCTCAGCGGTGAGCCGGCGCAGCTCGGTGTCGCTGCCGTCGAAGGTCTCTTTGGTTTCGTCGATCACTTCACTGCTCCTTGTCCCGCCGGGGCGGCCTTGTTGGTCTGGTAGAAGGCGTTGGGGAAGCCCACGCTGCCGGCCGCGGCCGGGAGCGCTGCCGCGGTGCCGGGCGACAACGAGATGAGCTGCGATGCGTTTGCCATCAGCAGGGCCTGCACCGCCAGCAGAACGGAGACGTGCTGGGCCTCGATGCCCATGACGCTGGCGAAGAGCGCCTTGTTGGCGGTGTGGGACGCCAGCGACGTGTCCTTCACGTAGGTCTCGGCGGCGATGTTCTCGAGTTCGAGCGCCAGCGCCACCACTCCCAGGGCGCCCTGCGCCGGTGTGGCGCCGCCCAGGCTGGCCACGGCCTTGTGCACGACCGGCACGAACGCCGGGTCGGGCTTGGACTGCGCCTTGCCGCCGAGGTGCTTGGCCGCCGCGTTGAAGGCGTCGGCGTGCTGGGCGTGCTGGCCCATGGTCACCTGGGCGAACTTGGTCACGACCGGGTTGGCCGCCGAGCCGCCGATATAGGGCAGGGTCAGCGCCGTCTTGTAGGTGCTGACGGCCAGATTCTCGATCGACGCCGCCGTCTGCAGGATCTGGACGTCGGAGGGGTTGCTCGCCGACGCGGCCGATGCGAGCACGCCGACCAACGCCGCGCCGCCGGCCGCGCCGAGGATGGCCGCGCCGGAGAAGCTCGAGGCCAACGAGCGGCGGTGGTCCTCGTGAAAGGCCCGGTTGGCGCGCTCGTCCTCTTCCGTCCCGTCGTGCGTGCGGTCCCTGCTCGTCTCGACGGCCTCGTCCAGCGCGTCACGCGTCGGGCGCATGGCGTCGGCTTGCAGGTCCTGTGACTCTTCGAGCAACTCCGCGAGCGCCCGGGGGTCTGCGGTCATGTGGACTCCTCACGTTGTGGGGTTGCCCACAGTTCGGAGGCGGAACGTCGCGCGGATGTAAGAAAATCGAAACGCGAAGAATTCAGACCGTGCCGAGACGCGTCACGGCGCGCTGCAACAGGTGCAGATCCCGCTGTCCCGGCAAGCGGTCGACCCGGCGGTCGATGCGCTCCAAGATGTCCCGGCCCTTGTCCCCGTCGAAGAGGTAGCGGACGAGGAACCCGACCTCTCGCTCCGGCAACACGCCCGACCCCACCGGGCGCCACCAGTGCGACGAGCGCGAAGCGCGTGAGCCGCTGCGCCTTGGGACTGTCGGCCAGGCGGCGGGTCGCCTCCGCCGCGTAGAAGTCGATGTGGGTCCCCTCCTGCTTCATGATCCGCCGGAGGAGCTCGCGCAGGGTCGGATGCCCGGACGTCTCGGAGAGCCGTGCGTAGCCGGCCTGCGTGGTCCACTCGTTGATGGCGCCCCACGTCATGTGGAGCGCGATGAACGCACGGCCGGCGAACGCGGCCGAGCCGATCGTGCTCAGCGTGGTGAGGGCCTGCCGGCGCCGGTGCCCGTGGCGCAGGGCGGCCACGCGGCGGCGCGCCGGCGACCTCGCCGTGGGCCTCGAGTACCTGGCCGATGGCCTCACCGTGCCACATCTCCTCGTAGACCCAGCACGACAGGAAGGACGTGATCTCGGGGTCCTGGTGGGCCGGGGTCAGCAGGAGGTCGCGCAGGTAGCAGACGGTGTGGTGCTCGATGTCGTGCATGTACCGCAGCGACCGGAGGGATTCGGGCGAGAGCGGTTGGTCTCGGAAGTCGCCGAAGTCGACGCCCTCGAGATCGAGCCGGCCGGCCCGTGCCTTGTAGGAATCGATGGTGGTTCGCATACCGCCTACTATCCGGAGCACAGGTTATGCCCGGATGACCGAGCGGGGTCATCCAACTCGGGGAGCGGGTCCGAACAAGGGTCGGAGATGCGCCACATCGACGAAGTCAGCGATGCCCGCCTGGTGACCGCAATTGCCCGCTACAGCGAGGTGGCGCTGGCCGAGGTCTACCGGCGCCACGGGCGGGCCGTGTTCGGCCTGGCCAGGCGCGTCTTGCGCGACGCCACCGAGGCCGAGGACGTGACCCAGGAGATCTTCCTCCGTCTCTGGCGCGAGCCCGACCGCTTCGACCCCGCCCGGGGGTCCCTGCGCTCGTTCCTGCTGGCGCAGGCGCACGGCCGGGCCGTCGACGCCGTCCGCTCCACGAGCTCGCGCCGCCAGCGCGAGGTGCGTGACGCCGAGCGGACCGCCCAGGCGGACTACGACATGCAGCACGAGGTCTGGGACCTCGCCCTGGCCGATCAGGTGGCGCGGGCCATGAGCGAGTTGTCCGACGACGAGCGCCGAGCCATCGAGTTGGCCTACTTCGAGGGTCGGACCTACCGCGAGGTGGCCGGGCTGCTCGACCAACCCGAGGGCACCATCAAGAGCCGCATCCGCACCGGCATGCGGCGGATGCGCACCACCCTGGCCGAAGCGGGCGTGCGCGGGGTGGACGCATGATCTCCCACGACGACGCGAGCGAGCTCCTCAGCGCCTACGCGCTCGATGCGGTGGACGGCGACGAGCGCGTCGACCTCGAAGCCCACCTGGCCGACTGTCCGCGCTGCCAGGCCGAGCTCGACGATCTGCGCGAGGTCGCGGGCGCCATCGGCAACTCCGTCGAGCCGTTGCCCGAAGGCCTCTGGTCGAGCATCGCCGAGCAGCTGGGCGGCGCGCCGTCCGCCGACGCCGAGCCGCCGCCGATGCCCCGGCTCACCACGTCGGGACCGGCACCCTTCAAGGCCCCGCCGTCGGGCCGGACCCGCCGCACCCGCAGCACCGCGTTGCTGCTCGGGGCCGTCGCCGTGGCGGCCTGCGCCGTGGCGGTCGTGCTCGGGATCGACCTCGTGCACTCGCAGGACAACGTGACGAACCTCCAACAGGCCGTGGCGCACCAGCAGTCCGTGGCCCACCGCACGCCGGCCTCCGTGGCCCTGCACACGCCGGGCCATCGCGTCGTGACCCTCGAGAACAGCGCGCACCGCACACTGGCGCGCTTCGTCATCGTGCCCGGTGGCCGGGGCTACCTGGTCTCCTCGAACCTCCCGACGCTCGGGTCGGGCCGGACCTACCAGCTGTGGGGCATCGTGGGCGGCACGCCCATCTCCCTCGGCCTGCTCGGTGCGGCACCGCACGGTTCCACCTTCACCGTCGCGGGCGCCACCTGGACGTCCAGGCTTGCCCTCACGGCCGAGCCCGACGGCGGGGCGGTCGCGCCCACCGGCTCCATCGTGGCCAGCGGGACTGTCTGACGCCGCGGACTGAGCTGTTAGCTTCACCCCTCATGGCCGAGGATGCCGCACCCAAGAAGAAGCGCCCCATCGAGGTCGGAGCCGAGGCCGAACCGGTCAAGCTCGGGTCCATGCTGCTGACGCTGGTGGAGCCGCACCGCGGGCACGAGGTCGCCTACAACCGCTGGTACGAGCGGGACCACTTCTACTCCGGCTGCATGGTCGGGCCCTACAACTTCGCCGGCCGCCGCTACGTCGCCACGGCGGACCTCAAGGCGCTGCGGGACCCCGATCCCTCGGTCATCACCGGCGAGCCGGCGCGGGGCTCGTACGTCTCCGTGTACTGGGTTCTCGACGGCTACTTCGACGTGTGGAACCGCTGGGCCCTCCGGCAGGTCAACGCGCTGCACGCCGCGGGCCGCATGTTCCAAGAGCGCGATCACGTGCACACGCTCCTCTACAACTTCGCCTGGGAGCAGCGCCGCGACCCCGACGGCGTCCCCGTGGAGCTGGCCCTCGATCATCCCTACCGCGGCTTCGTCGCCACCTTCATCGACCGTGACGAACACATCAGCAACGACGAGCTGTGGTCGTGGCTGCGGACCGAACACCTGCCCGGGCTGCTGACCGGAACCGATGCCGATCTGGTCGCCGCGTTCACGCCGATCGCACTGGAGGTCGACGCGCCGGGTGACGTGCCCCGCGAGTCGGCCAAGGACAACCGCACCGTTCTCCTGTGGTTCTTGAACGCCCCGCCCGAAGCGGCGTGGGAACCGGTCATCGTCGAGCACCGGCGCCGGCTCGAGTCGGCCGGCAAGGGCACGGTCGTCGCGGCCCTGCCGTTCATCCCGACGATCCCCGGGACCGACGTCTACACCGACAAGCTCTGGGTGGACTAGGGCCGGCCCGCGGCCCTTCACCCTCGCGCCAGGATCTCCACGCTGGGGACGACGAAGACCGCGTCGGGAGCCTCCGCCCAGCGCAGGAACGCCCCCGCGATGGCCTCGAGCTCCTCGGTGTCGCTCAGCCCGTACTCGACCGCCTGCTCGCCGAGGCGTGAGTGGCGGACCCGGTCGGCCCACAGGCCGCCCCACCATGCCCGCGACGCAGGGTCGGCGTAGGTCCAGGTCGAGCTCGAGACTTCGACCTCGTCGAAGCCCGCTGTCCAGGGCGAGGCCCATCAGCTTCGGCCCGATGCGGGCGTCGTGGCCGTTGTGCTCGGTCACCGCGCAGTACAGGTCCATCCAGCGGTCGAGCATCGGGTCGGCGGGCGCCCAGGTGAAGGCGCGGTAGTCCGAGTCCCGGGCCGCCAGGACACCGTCGGGCGCCAGCACGCGCCGCAGCGCCACCAGCGCAGCCACGGGGTCGCCGAGATGCTGGAGCACCTGGTGCAGGTGGATCACGTCGAACGAGGCATCGGCGTACTCCAGGGCGAAGAGGTCGCCCGACCTCGAAGCGGAGGTTCGCCAGCCCGAGCCCGGCCGCCTGCGCCGCCGCCTGCGCCACCACGTCGGCCGAGGCGTCGATGCCGACGACGTCGCCCGGGGCGACGAGCAGGGCGAGGTCGGACGTGATGGTGCCGGGCCCGCAGCCGACGTCGAGCAGGGATTGGCCCGACCGCAGGTGGGGGAGCAGGTAGGCGGCGGAGTTCTGGGCCGTGCGCCAGGTGTGGCTGCGCAGCACGGATTCGTGGTGCCCGTGCGTGTAGGTCATCGCTACATTGTGGCGTGCCCGAGTTGCCCGAGATGCAGGCGCTGGCCGAGCGCCTCGATGCGCTGCTCGCCGGCGCCACGCTGCGGCGGGCCGACCTGCTCGGGTTCTCCTCGCTCAAGACCTACGCGCCGGCCCCCGACGACCTCAAGGGCCACCGCCTCGTCCACGTCGCCCGGCGGGCCAAGTACCTCGTGTGGGACTTCGACGACGGCAACCGGATCGTGCTGCACCTCTCGCAGGCCGGCCGGCTCGATATCGAGGAGCCGCCCAAGAAGACCAAGCCCCGCGGCGCGGTGGCGCGCTTCGTCTTCGGCGCCGGCGACGCGGGGCTCGACGGCCCGGGCATCGGCATCCTCGTGCGCGAGTACGGCACCCAGCGCAAGGCGTCGTGGTGGGTGCTCGCGCCGGGCGACGAGGGTCCGCTGGGCGACCTCGGCCCCGAACCGGGCACCGAGGAGTTCGCCACCTTCATCCGCACCAGCGACTCCAAGCGCCACCTGACGACCGACCTGCGCGACCAGCACACCGTGTCGGGGATCGGGCGCGGCTGGGGCGACGACATCTTGCAGCGGGCGAAGCTCTCGCCGTTCGTCTCGCTGCGCTCGCTCACCCCCGAACAGCGCGAGGCCCTGCTCACGGCCGCCAAGGACGTGCTGGACGAGGCGCTCGAGCTCGAGCGCACGCGGCAGGGCGGGCTCTCCGAGTCGAGCCTCGGCGGCCGGTTCAAGGTGCACGGGCGCTTCGGTGAGCCGTGCCCGACCTGCGGGACCAAGCTCGAGCGCGTCTCGTTCGAGTCCTACGAGATGGCGTACTGCCCGACCTGCCAGACCGGCGGCAAGATCCTGGCCGACCGCCGCCTGTCGCGCTTGTTGAAGTAACGGGCGGGCGCCCGGGGCCTCCAGCGAGGCGGCGCCGCTAGTGCAGTGCGCGCAGCACGGTGACGACCTTCCCGAAGATCGTCACCTCCTCGGCGGAGCCGTCGAACACCATCGGCTCGTAGGCCGTGTTCGCCGGCGTGAGGACCACCTTGCCGCCCTTGCGGCTGAACGTCTTGACCGTCGCCTCGCCCTCGCCGATGCCCGCGACCACGACGTCGCCGTTGACCGCGTCGGGCTGCTGGTGCACGACCACGTAGTCCCCGTCGAGGATCCCGGCGTCGATCATGGAGTCGCCGCGCACCCGCAGCATGAAGGACGGGCCGCTCCCGGTGAACTGCGCCGGCATGGGCAGCAGCTCCTCGATGTTCTCCTCGGCCAGCACGCCCGTCCCGGCCGCCACGTCGCCCACGAGAGGCACGTTGTGCACGGCCGACGCGCTGAGCTTGCTCGTCGTGTCGGGATCGAAGTGCACCTGGATGGCCCGCGGCTTGCTCGGGTCGCGTGAGAGGTAGCCCTCGCGCTGGAGCACGGCCAGGTGCGTGTGGACGGTGGCCGACGAGGTCAGTCCCACCGCCTCGCCGATCTCGCGCACCGACGGGGGATAGCCCCGGTCGCGCTGGTTGTCGGCGATGAAGTTGAGGATCTGCAGCCGCTTCCCGCTCAGGACCTCGGCCATCGGCTTCTCCTTTGTGGTGCCCACCCCGGCCGACCGCCGGGCCCCTCCCTGGGGGCGAACATCCGTTCGTGACCGACCAAGATACCGAGGAGGCCACGCGAAAGCAAACATCTGTTCGATATAGGCTAAGGGCGGACGCCCGACCCGATCGACCAGGTCCGGATGCGTGCCGCCGCAAACAGGGTGAGGTCTGGCGCTGCGCCCGTGCATTTTGAGTGCTCCCTGGCCCGCCAGACCGCCCTCTGGATCGGAAATTGCAGGTCGGAGGGTTGTCACAGGCTTTCTTTACGGTGCTGACGTGCACGAACAGCCGTTCGCCCCGGCGGTTGACAGCGAACAGGTGTTCGTGTTCCAATGGCAGAATAGCGAACAGGTGTTCGGACCAGGAGGACGCCATGTCGGTCGCATTTGAGCTCGAGTACGAGGCGTGCCGCCCCCAGCTGTACGCCTTGCCGGACCAGCCGGCGCGGACCGCACCTTCCCCCCGGGTGCGCCGCCGCCGGGTGGTCCTCGCAGCCGTCGTGGTCGGGCTGCTGGTCCTGCTCGCCCTGCCCATCCGGGCCCTGGGTGGGAGCACCCTGGCCCAGGCGGCGCCGGCGGCCGGCCAGGTCTACGTCGTGAAGGCCGGCGACACGCTGGCATCCATCGCCGCCCAGGCCGAGCCGGCCCGGGCGGGCGTACTGACGCAACAGCTCAGTCACGAGGTCGGGTCGAGCGTCGTGGTCCCGGGGGAGCACGTTTTCATTCCCTGACTATCGTCGGCGGTGTGCGGTGTCCCTGGTGTGCTGTCGATGACGACCGCGTCGTCGATTCACGCCAGGCCGAAGACGGTGGGGCCATTCGCCGCCGCCGCGAGTGCCTCGGCTGTGGCCGGCGGTTCACGACGTTCGAGCGGGTCGAAGAGGTCCCGCTGTGGGTCGTGAAACGCAACGGCCTGCGTGAGCCCTTCGATCGGGCCAAGGTCGTCGAAGGCGTGCGCGCCGCCTGCAAGAACCGGCCGGTCACGGATCTGGAGATGGAGGAGCTGGCGCAGAGCGTGGAGGACGCCCTGCGGGCCGAGACGGCGGAGCCGACGAGCCAGCAGGTGGGTGTGGCCGTCCTCGAACGCCTGCAGGCGCTCGACGACGTGGCGTACCTGCGCTTTGCGAGCGTCTACAAGGGTTTCGAGGAAGCGGGCGACTTCCAGCGCGAAGCGGGGTTGTTGACCAAGACGACGGAGCCGAAACGGAAGTGATCGAAGAGACCCCCGGTGTCGTGCTGGCGGTCTACGCCCATCCCGACGACGCCGACGTCGGATGCGGCGGCACCCTCGCCCGTTGGGCCAAGGGCGGCAGCGCGGTCCACCTGATCGTCTGCACCGACGGCGGCAAGGGGACGAGTGACCCCGCCACGGTTCCGAAGAAGCTCGCGGCCGCAGCGAGCCGACGAACTGGAGGCGTCGTCGGGGCTCATCGGGCTGGCGTCGGTGGGCAACCTCGGCTTCCCCGACGGCGAGCTGACCGACTCCGACGAGTTCCGGCGCACGCTCGTCGCCCGCGTGCGCGAGCTGCGTCCCGACCTGGTGTGCGGACACGACCCGACCGCAGTGTTCTTCGGGCAGGACTACTTCAATCACCGCGACCACCGGATCGCTGGGCTCGCCCTCCTCGACGCAGTGGCGCCGGCGGCCGCACTCCCGCACTACTTTCCCGACGCCGGACCCCCGCACCAGGTGGCCACCGTCTTGCTCTCGGGCACGCTCGAGCCCGACGACTGGGTCGACGTCAGCGACACGATCGAGACGAAAGCCGCGGCGGTCGAGTGCCACCGCAGCCAGTTCGCCGGCCAAGAGCGGTTGGGCGGGCGAAGCGGTCCGGCGCCGGGCCGCCGAGGAGGGCCGGAGGGCCGGTGTTGCCTACGCCGAGGGCTTCCGCCGGTTGTCCTTCGGTGGCTGAGGGGCGCGGCGTCCCGACGATCCTCCACGTCGACATGGACGCGTTCTTCGCGTCGGTCGAGGTACTCGACGAACCTTCGCTCGCCGGCAAGCCCGTGATCGTCGGCGGCGCCGGCGCCCGTGGAGTGGTCGCCTCCTGCACCTATGAGGCACGCGCCTACGGCGTGCACTCGGCCATGCCGTCCGTGCGCGCCCGCCAGCTTGTGCCCCGACGCCATCTTCCTTGTCGGGCCGGCACAGCCGCTACGCCGAGGTCAGCGCCGAGCTGCACAAGATCCTCCTCGACGTCACCCCGATGGTCGAGCCGATCGGCCTCGACGAAGCGTTCATGGACGTGGTCGGCGCAGTCCGGCTCCTCGGTGCCGCCCGAGGTAGATCGCCCGCAACCTTCGTCAGCGGGTGCGTCGCGACCTTCAGCTGCACTGCGCGGTCGGCGTCGGGAGCTCCAAGATGATCGCCAAGCTCGCGTCCGGGCGGCCAAACCGCGGGCCAGCCGGCCGGGCTCCAACCGGGCCCGGGCGTCTACCTCGTCGACCCGGCCGACGAGCTGGCGTTCCTCCACGCCCACGACGTGGAGGCGCTCTGGGGTGTCGGGCCGGCCACGGCGAAGCGGTTGCACGAGATCGGGGTGCGCACGGTGGGCGACCTGGCGACCGTGCCGGTCGAGACGGTGACCCGGCGGCTCGGCCCGGCCAGCGGGGCGCACCTGGCGGCGTTGGCCCGCGGCGAAGACCCCGATCCGGTCAATCCCGAACCGACCCAACAAATCGCTGGGCCACGAGGAGACCTTCAGCGAGGACCTGGTCGACCCGCGACGAGCTGGAGCGGCACGTGCTGCGGATGGCCGAGTCGGTGGCGACCATGCTGCGAGGGGCCGCCACGGCGACGCGCACGGTGACGGTCAAGGTGAAGTTCAAGGATCTCTCGCTGGTGACCCGTTCGCACACGCTGAGCCGCCCGATCTCCACGAGTGGGGCCATCGGGCAGGTGGCGGCCGCCTTGCTTGCCAGCGTCGACCCCGGCGAGGGCATTCGGTTGCTCGGGGTGAGCGCGTCGGGGCTCACCACGGCCGGCGCGGATCAGCTCTCGTTCGACCTCGGCGACGGGATGGCCGAGGCCAACGAGAGTGCGACGGCCACCGAGCAGTCGTGGCACGACGTGACGGTCGCGCGTCGACGCCATCCGGCACCGCTTCGGCAAGACGTCGGTCGGCTCCGCCGGTCGCGTCACCGAGGAGGGCGTGCAGGTTCCGGCCCGCCGCGACGCCCCGTGGGGCCCCGACGAGTAGTCGGCCACCAGCGGATCCAATAGCCGTGGGGATGGGTGTCGGCCAGCCGCTCGGGTTCACCCTCGGGTCCGATGTGGACCAGCGTGGTGGCGAGATCCGGTCCTTCACGGGGCACGGGCGACGGCGGGGTCGGGAGGCCCGGAGTCTCGAAGGGCGTCTCGCAGTAGAGGTGGTGGACCGGTCGAGCGCTCTCCGAGCGCGCGGACTTCGGCGGCCAGGGTCCGCTGCTGATCCTCGTCGAGGTAGGCCGCCACCCATGAATGGAAGACGACGAGCGGCGTGGTGCCGCTGATGGTCGCGGCGACGCGCGCCAGGTCGGTGACCATGTCGCCCTGCTCGAGGCGAGGCGGGTTCTTCGTGGCGCGGGCGTTGGCGAGCGCGGCACGGAGTCGGCCGAAGCGGAGCGGGTTGTCGGGCCACTGACAGGCGAGCAGCCAGAGGGCATCGTCGTCGGAGCTCGGGTCGAGTGGGGACAGGTCGAGTCCCACCCGGTCTGCCATGTCGGGCAGGCGCAGTTCGGGCAGCGAGCGCAGGTCGTCCCGGGCCGCGCATTCGATCGAGACCGCCGAGGCGACGGCGCCGACGTGAGGGTGGTGGCGTCGTCGGAAGCGGATCGGTAGAGGTAGGAGTAGTCGTCGAAGAGCAGGTTCAGACCGGCCGACGTCCCCAGGTCGAGCAGCGAGAGCGGCACCTCCCACCGGTAGTTCGCGGCGCATTCGCAGAGCCCCGGCAGCAGCGCGGTGCAGCGGCCGACCTCGTTGGTCTGGGTGGTGCGGGTGGCGATGAGGTGTTCGAGCTCTCCGTGGTGGGCAGGCAGAACGAGGTGAACGCGGCGGACACGTCCCCGGCGGGGGCGTCGTAAGGAACGCCGCGCACCTGCGCCACCGTGTCGTAGTAGTCGGCGAGTGGATCGTCCGCGCCGGAGAGAAGAAGGAAGTGCACGGCCGCGAGCAAGCAGAAGCGGTCGCCGTTGTGCGAGGGTGCCCCGTCGAGGAGTGACGAGCATCTCTTCGTCGTTCGCGACGCTCCGACAGATGGCCGGGTAGTGTTCCTCCGTCGCGTTCGACCGTGGCGGCGAACCCGCGGAAGTGGTCGGCCAGTGGCAGCTCGACCAGCACGTCGCTCAGAAGCTGGCGGGCAGAAGCGGGCTGATCGCGCCGAAGAAGAACCAGAGCAGGACGAGCATGCCCCGCCGCCCACGCCGTAGATGAACCAGCGCTGACGCCGGAAGCGCCAGGCTCCGTAGAGGATCGCCGCCCCGAGACGACAAGCAGGAAGCCCCAGAACAACGTCTGGGTCAGTTGGACGCTCGAATCGCCGGCCAGGTCGTCGCTCTGGGTTGCGGTTCCCGCCCGCGCGGCGAGGCCGCTGTTGGGGAACAATTGGGAGTGGGCCAGCTTGGCGTGCACGATCAGCCGGGTCGAGGCGCTGAAGCGCGGATTGCACGTCGTCAGCGTCAGCCAGTTGCCGAAGACGTTGGAGATGACTGTGACGTCGCTCGGCGAGACGACCTGGGTGCTTATGGCGTCGTAGACGAAAATCCCCTGCAGCGTGGTGACGACGATCGGGTCACCCGACCTTCACTCCGTCGAGGTTGTAGAAGGGGTGGCCATAGGTGGTGCGGTGCCCGGCGATCGCGGCATTGCCGGACTGTCCCGGGATGGGCGTGCCGGTGTAGTGGCCCGGTCCCTTGCGCAGGTCGGGCGTGTTCGTCCCTCGACGAAGACCTGGTTGATCCCGATGCACGGGGATCCTGATGTCCCCGATCGGCTGGCCTTGGGGCGGGGCGCCGGTCTTCGTTGCGGTCACCGGGGGCCCGGTGGGCAGTTTGTCGAGGGCGGACGCCTGGGCCAGGGCCCGCCGGATGGCGGCATTGTTGGTCTCTGTTGTGAGGGTGTTGCGCAACGAGTTCTGCGTACGGCCCTCTTGGAACGACGTGCCCCAGATTTGGTACGCGGTGAAGAGGAGGACGAGGATTCCGGCCCCGATCAGGATCTTTCCTGTGATGGAGCTACCTGGCGCAACATTGGTACAGAGAGGTTAGGGCGGGCCGGAATGGGCACCCGGTCAGCCCTCTGGCTAACGCCCGAAGCGCGCCTGGCCTTACGCCTGGACCGTGACGAGGGTCCCGAGCGGCGTGAGGGGGAACACCGCCTGGGCGTTGCCGATCGGCATTTCGACGCAGCCGTCGCTCTGGGGGAACCCGTAGGAGCCACGGACGAAGCCGTGCAGGGCGTCGCCTCCGTGGAAGTAGCTGACCCAGGGGATGCCGGGATCGGAGTAGTGCGAACCGTCGGGGTTGGTGCCGCTCATCGTCGTCACCGTGTAACGGGCGTACACCGGCCACGTGCCGTTGTCGGTGACCGCGCCCGGTACGCCCGTGTTGACGAGCGTGCTGTACACCTCGGCGCCGTCCTTGAACACGGTCGCCGTTTCGGGCTGGGACTGACTGACGAGGACGTAGTCCCACGGCTGGGTGTTGCCCTTGCCGCTCTGGATGTCGGCGAGGAGATCGGTCCAGACCTGTGGCCCGGCGAAGCCGTCGGTCTTCAGGCCGTTCTGGTTCTCGAAGTTCATGACGGCGCCCTGGGTGATCATGTTGTTCGTCCCGGGCGTCCACAGCGTGACCAGCGATGCCGGCTGGTTCTCCCAGCGCCACGTGAACGTCCCCACCTGATCGTTGCCCTCTTGGGACGGCGAAGTGACGGGCGTGGCCGGATTGAAGGTCAGCGGCAGATAGCCGAGCTCGGCGAGCAGTTGCTGCAGCCGGAGCGTCGAGCCGGGCGCGACGGTGAATTGTGAGGTCACGGTCTGCGCCAGATGCTGGCCCTCGGACCCGATGACGCCGGACGATCCGCCGGGCACGGTGATCGTCTCGGTCGCGCCGGGCACGAGCGGCCCGCTCGCCTCGTACTGCAACAAGGAGGGTGAGAGCACGGCCCAGGATCCGGCGACGGGTGGGTTCAAGGTCGGCATCGGGCTGCCGGGCGCCAAGTCCGTCGAGAACTGCACCGAGATGGTGGAGCCGGCGACGACGTTGGTGCCGGTGGGCGAGACCGAGACGACCTTCAGGGCCGGTGGGGGTGCGCTCGGGGTCGCCGCAGCCTGCGTCCCGAGATGCTCGACGGCGAGGAAGCCACCGGCGGCGAGGACCAGCGCGACGGCACACACCGTGACCACCACCCACAGGCGTGGGCCCTTACGTGCGGCCGCGTGATCTCCAGAACTCATGACACGCGGGATTCTACCGGGGTCCGGCAGGGCCGAAGGTCCCTATTTCCTCCTCAATGGCGGCTGTGATCGCGCTGAGTCGTTCGGCGGCGCTGACTTTTCCGCCGCCGGACTCCCGCACGTAGAACGCGTCGACGACCATCTCGCCGAGCGTCGAGACCCGGGCGGAGACGACGTCGAGGTCGGCCTCGAACAGGGCACGGGTGATGCGGTGCAGCAGGCCGATCTCGTCGGGGGCCCGGACCTCCAGGACGGTGGCGGTCTCGGAGGCCTCGTTGTCGACGGTCACGTCGCTCACCGGGAGTTGCGCTGCCGACTGGCGGCGGACGGGATAGACCCGCTCCCGCTCCGAGAGTCGGGCGCCGATGGCGAAGGGATCGGTCAGCACGGCGGCCAGGTCCTCGCGCAGCTTGGCCGTGTCGGGCCACGTCCCCCGGGCCACCTCGACGGTGAACACCTCGACCGCGACGCCCTCTTCGCCCGCGACGTTGGCGGCGCGCACGTCCATGCCGTTGAGGGCGAGCGCGCCGGCCACCGACGAGAAGAGGCCGGGTCGGTCGGGTGCGGCGACGATCACGTAGGGGGGCTGCAGCGAGACCGACGGCATCCCGGTGGCGCGCACTTCGTCGATCAGCTCGCGGTGCGCCGCCAGGAGGAGGTCCGGCGGCGCCGGCTCGGCGGCCTCGCCCTGCAGGACCTTGTCGGTGCGCTCGACGAGGTCCGCGACGAGCCCGGCCTTCCAGGCGCCCCAGGCCGACGGACCGGTGGCGCGGCTGTCCGCCTCGGTGAGCGCGGCGAGCAGGTGCAAGGTGGTGCGGTTGCCGGCGGCGCGGGCGACACGAGCGATCGTGGTGGGGTCATCGAGGTCGCGGCGCGTCGCGGTGTCGGGGAGCAGAAGGTGATGACGCACGAGGTCGACCAGCACCTCGACGTCGGGGGGTGCGAACCCCATGCGCGTCGCGATGACCTGGACCACCTCCATCCCGACCGCCGTGTGATCGCCGGGGAAGCCCTTGCCGATGTCGTGGAGGAGCGCCCCGACCAAGAGGAGATCGGGGCGCTCGACGGTGTCGGTCAACTCCGCGGCCAGCGCCGCAGCCTCGAGCAGGTGACGGTCGACGGTGAAGCGGTGGTAGGCGTTGCGCTGGGGCTTGTTGCGCACCGCCGCCCACTCGGGGATCAGGCGCACGAGAAGGCCGTGTTGGTCGAGCGACTCGATCTTGTCGACGGCGGGCCGGCCGAGGGCGAGCAGCGCGACGAGTGCGTCACGCGTGGCGTCGGACCAGGGGTCGCTCGGCGGTGGCATGCGGTCGGCCAGCCGGTGCAGGGCGCCGCGCCCGATCGGGCGGTCGTGCGCGGCCGCCGTGGCGGCCAGGCGAAGGGCGAGCGACGGGTCGTCGGAGACCGGGGCTTCGGGGGTGAGCGCGATCTCCCCGTCGACCTCCATGAGGTCGGGACCGAGGTCGGTCGGGACGGGCGGCGTCTCGGTGTCGGTCGTGCGCCGACGAAAGAAGTGGTGCTTGGGTGGCGGGGTGGGGTCCCAGAGTCTGCGGCGTCGCCAGACGTCGTCGCTGACCCACGCGATCTGGCGGCCGGCGGTCGACACGGCCAACATCAGTGCGTCGGCATCGGTGAACCCGAGCGCGTCGGCGACCTGATCCTGATCCTGGAGGAGGAGCCGGTCGTGCTCCCGCTTGGCCATGCGGTGCAGCTCCACCCGGATGGAGGTGAGCAGCGCGGTGGCGTCATCGAGCGACGCCAGGTCCGCGTAGTCGGAGAGCAGCGGCGCATAGACGGACAGGGCGCGCAGCACGCTGACGTCGCGCAGGCCCCCGTGGCTCTCCTTCAGATCGGGCTCCAGCAGGAAGGCGACGTCGCCGGCCGTGGCGCGTCGTTCCGCCATCTGGACCTCGATCACCGGCAGGTACCGGGTGCCGAGCCGGTCGCGCCAGGCTTCCTTGGCCTTCTCGATCAGGGGATCGGCCAGCTTGCGCTCGCCCCAGACCATGCGCGCATCGAGCAGACCCAGGGCGACGCGCGGGTCCTCCGCGGCGGCACTGAGCACCTCGGACGGCCGGCGCACCGAGTGATCGAGGTGCACACCCTCGTCCCAGACCGGGTACCAGATGCCATCGGCCACCGTCTTGATGTCCCGATAGCCGCTGTGGAGCAGCACCACATCGAGGTCGCTGTAGGGGCACAGCGAGCTCCGCCCGTAGCCCCCGACCGCCAACAGGGCGAGGTGCCGCTTGTTGTCGCCGGCCGCCCGATCGGCCAAATCCGAGAGCCAGGCATCGGCCTCGGCGGCGTAGCGGCGGCAGAATTCCTCACCCATCAGCCCTGGTTGAGCGAGCAGTCGGCTCCGCCGGTCACGAAGTGACGCATCAGCGGGCATGGCGGGAACGTAGCATCGGGTCTGTGAGCAGAGACATAGAAAGCAGGGAGCGGAGTAAGACCCCGATGACCTTTTCGCACGCGGTCGCCATGACCGTCGTGGGGGTTGTCGGGATCCTCGTCGCTTTCTGGATCTTGAGCAGCCTGGCCGGGATCATCCTCTTCTTCGTGAAGCTGGCCGTGATCGTCGCCGCCATCGCAGCGGTGTTCTGGCTGGTCTCCCGCCTGCGCCGCTAGCACCGGGGAGCCGAATTGCCGGCCCGGCGGAGGCTGGGGACGGGCGACACCGGCCGTTAGGCTGGCCGCCCTGCCGTGGAAGAGCGCGGCGGCGTGGCCGAGTGGTTTAGGCAGGGGCCTGCAAAGCCCCGTACGGCGGTTCGATTCCGCCCGCCGCCTCTTTTTGTTCGTCCTGTTGAGGGACGGCATTGCTCAGGGTCGTCGAGCGACCCGCAGACGGACCAGCTTGAGGGGCCGTTGCCGCCCCGCTCCGAACCGACCAGACGCCGAATCAGGGTCACTCACCCAGTTGTTCGCTTCAGAGGTCCGTGAAAGGGCGGTGGCCCCTGAGACCCCCGACTAACTCGTTGGTTGGCTCGTCGGGGTGGAGGGCGCGACATCGGGCAAAACGGTGATGGTCGCGGCCGTAGTGGTCGCGGAGCCGGCCCGGTTGGTGAAGACTGCACGGATCTCCGAGCCATTCTGAGTGGCCGTGAGAGTGGGAGTGGTGACGGTGGTCGTGGAGAAATCCGGCACGTTCGCCCACGAGGTGCCGTTGTCTGTCGAGACTTGCCACGAGACGGTCGGCGTCGGAGTGCCAGTTGCGTCCGCGGTGAAAGTCAAGGTGCCTCCCGCGTCCACGCTTTGGCTGAGTGGGTTGGTGGTAATCGTGGGCCCGGGGCTTCCGACCACGTAGGTGACCAAGGTCGTATGGCTGAGACCGTCCTTGCTGGCCGCGGTGACCGAATAGACGTGGGACCCAGGCGTATCGGTGTCGAGTTGGCCAGGGCTCGTGGCACCGGTGGAGTCGACACAGCTCGAGATCCCTACACCACCGTTGCCGTCGCTACACCTAAAACTCGTCGCCACGATCTGGTTCTGCGTGTAGGTCCGGCCAGAAAGAGGCGACGTGATCGTGACGGCCGGTGCGTTGGCGACCGAATACGCAATTGACGCCCTGTTCGCGCTGGCCATCAGCGCTCGTGGCAGAAACAGAGTAGGTGTGGTCGCCCACACTGGACGTGTCGAGGAAGCCGGGGCTGCTCGAGCCGTTGGAGTCGAGACAGCTCGAGAGACCTGGCCCGAAGGCTCCCTCCGAGCAGGTGAAGGCCGTCGGGACGACTTGATCCGGGGTGTAGGTGTTCCCGCTCGACGGCGACGTGATCGTGACGATTGGCGCGTCTGACGATGCAACGGAGCCATCTGCGAAATAGACGTCGTCCCCGGTCTGCACACCCGCCGTACCGTCCGTGACACAGGCCCAGCCTTCGACACACGAGACGCCGAGAAGCACGCCGTTCTGTCCGTCTGGAATGGTCGGTGGATTGTCGGCCTGCGACCATTTTCCATTGACCGAGCTGAGGACCAACACGGGCGAGGGCCAAGTGCCGACGAGCGGCCCTCCGACCGCGATGCAGTCCCCGACGCTGTAACAGTCCACTCCGAACAAGTTGCCGGCGACGCCGGCGACCAGATTGATTGGGATCGAATCCCTGGACCAGGACGATCCATTCCAGCTGTCGACGATTGGAGCCTCGCCTCCGGTGGTTGGCGTGACCTGAAAGCTGTACCAACCCACTGCCACACACGAGGAGGCAGACGGGCACGACACGGAGGTCAGACTCTGCGCATCCGTCCCGGTCGCTTCGTTCGGGATGCTGACCCTCGACCACTCCGAACCGTTCCATTGCGACGATGCCAGAGCTCCGGTCTTGTCGTTGCCGATCGCCAGGCAGTGATTGGCGTCGCCGCACGAGACGCCGGAGAGCCACCCCAGCCCCTGAACCAGGGTGGGTAGGACCGACCACGATGTCCCATCCCATCTCTCGTTGAGGGGGTCGCCCTCCACGTGACCGACCGCCTGGCAATCGGTAGGGCTCAGGCAGTCCACCGCATGGAGCGAGAAGTCTCCGCCACCAGGCGGCGCTGCGACCGGCTCGGACAGCCACGTAGAGCCATTCCACAGGTCGTTGAAGGGCGTTGCGTCATTGCCAGAAAAGCCCACCACCATGCAGAACGTGCTGGAGACGCATGACACGGACATCACCTGTCCCGGATCCGGGACGCCCGTTGACGGATCCGGGATGAATGGAACGGGAAGCGTCATCGTCTCGCTCCACGACGAGCCGTCCCATCGGAACAGTGGGGCGAAAGCCTGTGGAGGACTGCTGTCGTTCTGCGGCCCTACGGCCATGCAGAAGGTCGGGCTCGCGCAAGAGACGAGGACTCGTCCCGTCTGCCCGGGGTATGTCATCGGTGGTGCCATCAGGCCCCAACCCGACGGTGCAACCGGCGCGGGTTTCGGCGCAGACGCCGACGCCGGCGCCTGCGCCTGCGTCTGGGTGGTCGTGGCTGTTGTCGGAGTTGTGGTGGCGGACGTGGTGGATGTCGGAGTCGTGGTTGTGGTGGTGGAGGTGGCGGTTGTGGGGGTTGTGTTCTTGGTGGTGCCCGAGCCCGCCGCGACAGAGGACAACCCGGCGACGCAGAGCACTCCGCCGAACCAGGCCGCAACGACACCCGTGACGAAACGTCGCATGGTTAGGACCCGGCCGGGGTTCCGCTCATCTGGTACACCCCGCCAGAGAAGCTGATCGTTTCGGTGTCGACGTGGGGCGCGTCGTCCTTGGTGTCGACGGAGAAGCACACGTCATGCATCCCCAACTTCGAGAGGTTCGAATAGCTTCCCGGAGCAAGCAGAGCGCCCCACTCACGTTGGTCCTCCGGCTGCTGAATCGGAGGGCTTCCTACTGACGGCGTCACATCCGAGGTCGAGGAGTAGCTGGCGCACAAAATGCCCCCTTCCGGGTACGCAAAGACGACACTGTGATCCACCGCGCTGAATACGGTCTGCTGCTGGTCACCGCCAGCGGCGACATCTGCCTTGGTCTGCTGATAGTTCTGAAGCTCATCAGCCAAGGTTCCCGACACGGTCCAGTTGTCGTCCGGGGTTGGGGTGCCAGTCGTCACCATTGCGGTGAGGAAAGCAGCGAGCCGCTCAGGGACATCGGTTATTGCAAATGAGGCAGCTGGAGGGGCGCTTACGACAGATCTGGTGAGGTACGTATGTGTGCCCGCGTAACGCACGAAGTACCGCGACTTGCCAGGGGCTCTTTGCGAGTGACTTCGTGAAGACGACGATGGTGACGAACGGGGAGTAGATCGAGTGAGGAGGCGCCGGGGTCGATATCTGTGCGAGAAAGGACTCCGGATAGCCCTGCTGGGGTGGGATGCTGAAGTCGACCTTCGAACCTGGCGTGTCCCACGCGCATCCACACCCAGTCGAGGCAGCAACGATCTCGTGGACATGCGGGGTCGTTAACGACTCCAAAGAATCGAGCTGGCCCTGCACGAAGGCGAGACCGAATGTCTGCCATGTCGTCTCATACACGTGCCGGGCCTCGGCGATCGTTACTTGAGGCCGAGGTCTGTCAGCTGCGGCCAACGATCCGCTTGCTGCCAAAGTCGCCCCGAAGCACGACAGGGTCAGTACCACTGCAATGAGCCCGCGACGGATGGTTCCCCCCATGGGTTCGAGTATCGGGGAGATCAGTTGCGCTCGCATGGGCCAAAAGACCCAGAGAGGACTGTGGTTGACGACAATCCCGAGGGCAACTGAGCTATCTCAGGACGCGCCGGAAGAGGGTGTCGCGACGACTAGAGAGGCATTGGTCACCGACGGCAGCGTGCCGTTGACGGCCCGAGCATTCTCGAACCGGCTCTTGAGCCGTAGGAAGGGTGTCTCAACGAATCGGAAAGAGAGCACCGCAAGGCCGACGCTCGCACCGATGCAGCAAAAGACGGCAACGACGTGGGACACGCCGTTAAACATCGGGGATTGGACGAACACGAGCGCAAAGGGGTAATGAAACAGGTAGATCCCGTAGGACCGTGCTCCGATCCACACCAACCCGGGAGCCGAAAAGAAGCGCACCATCGCAGTGTGCGGCGCGAGCACGGCGCATGCCACCAGGACGACAGCCGAGAGCGTCCCGAGATCCATCAGTACCGAGCCGGTACGGGGCGTCGATACGGGTCTCAGGCACACGATGATGAACAGGGCAACTGCCACCATGGCGATCGATCGGATCGCTCGTGCACCGTGTTCGCTGATCGGTCGTCCCTTTCGTGCATGGATTGCCATGGCCAAAGCACACCCTGCACATAGGCCCATCGCGTGGGTGTCAGTGCGGAAGTACGCGGGATAGAAGCCCCAGGCACCCGCAGCCCATGCGTTGTAGAGGGCGTCGATGACCGCCAGTGCGGCGAGGACGATCGCTGCACGTCCAGGGCGACCGCCACGGCGAAACCAAACGACGAGGAGGATCGGCCAAACGAGGTAGAACTGCTCCTCGATTGCCAGCGACCAGGTGTGCGCGAGGAGTCCCAGATGTTGCGACCCAAGTAACGGCACCTTCCCCATGGCAGCAGCCCAGTTTCCTGTGTAGGTGAACACCCAGGGCAAACCGGTAAAGGTCGCTGAGCGCACCGGTGGAGATGCCCAAGGAACCAGGATGGCGGCCAGGGCAACGGCACAGAGCAACGCTGGGAGCAGTCGGAGTCCACGACGCACCCAGAAGTTCGACAATGCCACGTGTCCCTTCGCCTCGCGCTCGCGGACGAGGAGCGACGTGATGAGAAATCCCGAAAGGACGAAGAACAGATCGACACCCACGATCCCACCTTGAGCCAGGAGGCCGAAATGCGAGCCGACGACAGCTGTGATTGCGAGCGCGCGGAGGCCGTCGAGCGCTGTCCATCTCGATCCCCCCATGACCACTTCTCGGTCCCCCAACCACCTTCTGGCGCAGTGCTCTTGATCTTCGGCACACAAGGGGGGTGCGATCAATGGGGCTTTTGGCCTACCCCGAGAAGCCAGGAGGATCTCTCGGCCCGTCGGGGACCTGCGCAGGAACCGGACTTTCGTTCATCGTCACCCGCCAGACATCCGGCGAGCGGATTTGTCGACGTGGGCAGCCCGCTTCAGTCTGCGGTCAGCGACGACAGCTGAATCCTTCTTCGGAAAGCTGGCCGCTTGTGTCCTCGGTGTGCCAGGTCGAGGAGTGGCTTCGCCGCCAGGACGAGGCCGAGAGGCACGAGCACAACCTGCCAGAACGCGTTCGGCAGGTGGCTGAACGGACCAGTCGAAGACGGCCACGCAAGCAAGGTGCCGATGACGAGTCCGGTCCACGCGAGGCATCCGCGCCTGGGTCGTCCGCTCACGATGCGGATGGCAAGAACGAGGACCGCCACGATCACGACGACTGGCGCGAGGGCCATCTGCACATCGTGTCCCCAAGTCGAGCGATGCAACACCGCGTGAGAGGTGGTCGGACCGACCAGGTAGACCACGGTCACCATGGCCAACCAGCAAACCAACGATTGGCGGATGCGTCCGACCACGACATCGAGCAAGACGAGTGTGATGGCGAGTGCCATGAAGTAGTAGCCGAAGAGAGCCTGTTCGAAGACCAGCCGAAAGCCGAGCGACAGCGCAACGACAGAGACGAGCACTGTCGGCTGGAGAACGGACTCCGTACCGAAGCGCCGAAGGACCCACCATGTGAGGAGGAAGGAGATTGCAATGGGGAACCCTCGTGAGCACACGACCAGAAACGGGTCATGGAGATGGAGCAGAGAGAGCACCACTCCGCTACCGCCCGTATCCGCCGTGCCCTCCAAGGCCAGGCCCACGGCCGCGGATGAGGTCAGGACGGAAAGGGCGACGAGAGCCAGGACGAACGTCGCGCCGGCTGCCGCCAAAAAGGAACGCCTCCGTTCGGCGGGCGAGATCACGAGGAGCGGCACCGCGACCAGCACGGCGAACTGCTGAGACAGGATGGCGAAGGTGATGAGCACGCCGGCTGCGGCCCACGAGCCACGTCGAGCGCACGCCATGGCCCCCAAGGCCAATCCCATGGCGACGAGATCCTGCGGATGGAAGTACTCCACCAGGCACAGCCATACCGGCGGAAGGCACGCAGCCGCCAGGAGCGTCGCTGGCTCCCATCGGCACCGCCCGCGTCCCGACGCACGCAGGAAAGCAACGATTCCACCCATGAAGACGAGCCAGCTGACGTACCCGATGCGGAGCGTGCTCGACAGGGCGCCCGCTCTGGCCGACCACCCACCGATGACGCCGACCGCCCGATCACAATGCGGCCCCATCGCGGTCTGGGCCGGGAACGCAACCCCATGTCCGATGTGGGTGATCGCCGCAACTCCCCCCGAGAGGAAGGGGTAAAGCGGCGCAATTCCGACGTGCCCGGGAGTGAAGGCGCAGGCGAGTTGTCCATGTTCGATCGCCCACGTCGAGGGGGTGGAAAAGACGGCATCACCCGGCGCGGGCCCGCCGAAGAGCTGAACGATCGCGACGAACACGACGGTTGAAGCGAGCCAGCCGAATGCGCACCACCATGACGAGAGTGGCCTGGCTAACCACGCCGTCCAAGGCGCTTTGGCATCCGGGGAACGCCTCTCGCGGTCGACGCAGTCGTCGCCTGCAGTTGCCGTCGATGCAGACGCGCCGGGTGGCGCCGACACCGTGCCCATGAACCCCCCTCCAGCGGTCTCCGGCTTGCCGGTGACACGCATGATGAAAAGTACAAGGTATTTTTCACAGTGTCAGTTGCAATGCGGTTGCCCGTGTGCTCCCTCCGTGGTGACCCGGAACGTTGCCGCGATGTCGACCAACCAAACGCAGCCGGCTCAATAGGGGGCACGCGGCTCGGTCTGAGCGAGTGCGTCCGGACTAGGTGCCGCCTTCGCCCGGTTCTGGCCTCCAACCCGTTGCACAACGTCTGCTGGGGGTGCCCCGGCCGGCAGCAGCCAGTCGGATGGAGGGATCCCGCTGGCGCGGCGGCTCACAGCTTCATGCCGAAACTCAGAGGGACACCTGGGGCGGAGCGGGCCAACGGTAAGGGGCGGGGGCATCCAGCAGGACGTGCAGAGAGACCAATTTGGGGTCCACCTGTCACCCATTCGAAACGTTCGTTGGATTAGGTTGCCCGACCTGAGGCCCACCTGGGGAGAGGAACGCATGACGGAAGCGCACGCTGGAGCCGGCGCCCGGGGGAGAGAGTCGCGGCGGGCCCGGATCGCGCTGCCGGTGGTGCTCTGCCTGGTGGCCGGGCTCGGCCTCACAGCAGGGGTTTCGCTGACGACCGCACTGCCAGCGTCGGCCGCAAGTCCCGTATGCGCTGGTTTCGGTGGCGGGTGCATCCCTCGCCGGCCTCGACGCCGCCGCTCCGTACGCGATGAGCCCCGCCTTCTCGCCGGCGTCCACTGACTACTACGTGTCCTGCCAGACCGGCTCGAACCAGGTCTCCCTCACCCTGACCGGGAACGGGGGACCGATCACGGTCTCGACCAACCAACAGGGATCGCCGGTCGCCGGCAACAGCGTCACGGTCTCACTCGACGTCGTCACGAATGAAGCGATCGTGATCTATGCGCCGAACCCAGGTGGCGTTCCCGGCACGACGCAGTACTGGGTACGTTGCCTGCCGTCGGACTTCCCCACGCTGCAGGTCGACCAGGCCGGACCGGCGTCGCCGGGCTGGACTCCCGGTTACTACTACACCGGCAACCTCACGAGCTCGAACGGCTCGAACTACGCCATGGTGCTCGACGGCAACGGGGTTCCGGTGTGGTACCAGAAGCTCCCCGCCGGTGATACAGCGTCAAACGTGGAGCCACTCAACGGCGACACCATCGTCTGGTCACCGAACTCTGGCCCTGGATTTGGAGTCGGGGACAACATCAGCGCGTACACCGGGTTCGACCTCGCAACACAGACGACCATTCCGTCGCTCCCGGCCGCGGTGACGCCGACCGACCCTCACGAACTTCTGCCGCTGCCCAACGGCGACCGCGTCGATGATCTCGACGCCGCTCGTCACGAAGGACCTCAGCACGCTCGGCAACGGCAGCGGCGCCGGCGAAGGGACGCCGGCATCGGAAGCGAACAACACGGCCGTCGACTGCGTGGTCCAAGAGGTGAACCCGAGCAACCAAGCGGTCTGGACCTGGGACGCCGCAACCCACGTCGGGCTGGACGAGGTCAACACAAAGACCGGGTTGCCATATGCCGGACCCGCGTGGGGGCTGACGACCATCGATGGCAATCAGCCGGTCGCCGACATCTACCACTGCAATTCGGTCGCGGTCGACGAAGACCCGTCGAGCCCGTACTTCGGCGACGCCCTCGTGTCCATGCGGCACCTGAACGCGGTCTTCCTGATCGACCATGCCACCGGCGACGTCATCTGGAAGCTCGGTGGGACGGCGTTCACCGCCAACGACCCCGAGACATCGCAGGACGTGCCGGCGCTGCATCTCGCCATCACGAGTGACAGCGAGACGCAATTCTGCGGCCAACACGACGCCCGCTTCGTGCCCACCCCGAACCCGGCGGTCGAAGACGTGAGCGTCTTCGACGACCACACAGGTTGTGTCGGAGCGGCACGCGGCGTTGAATACGCCCTCGACACCGGTGCGGGCACGGCGACTCCCGACTGGCAGTACGCCCAACCGGACGGGCTGTCGTCTGCGGCGACGGGCAGCTTCCGCCGGATGCCCGACGCCGCAGACGACATCGGTTCGGGCAGCGGCGTGGTCGGCTGGGGCTTTGCGAGCGGGTTTCAGTCGGGGCTGACGGAGGTCGACGGTGCCGGGAACGTGTTGGCCGACATCCGCTTCCCCGTCGGCGTCGTCGTCTACCGGGCCATCAAGGTGGATGCGTCGCAGGTGAACCTGCCACTGCTGCGGCAGACGGCGGGCTGGACGGGGACCACGATCCCGCCACCGCCGGCGGCGCCCCCAGGGTCCCGTCCCGCTGGTGTCTCGCTGAACAAGCCGATTCTCGGCATGGCGGCGACCCCCGACGGCCTGGGCTACTGGCAGGTGGCGTCGGACGGCGGGGTCTTCAACTACGGCGACGCCGGCTTCTTCGGCTCGGCGGGCGGCGTGCCGCTCAACAAACCGGCGGTGGGTATGGCCGCCACCCCGGACGGCGGCGGGTACTGGCTGGTGGCGTCGGACGGCGGGGTCTTCAGCTACGGCGACGCCACCTTCTATGGCTCGACGGGTTCACTGGCGCTCAACGCGCCGATCGTGGGGATGGCGGCCACCCCCGACCGGAAGGGCTATTGGCTTGTCGCCTCCGACGGGGGCATCTTCAGCTACGGCGACGCCAACTTCGACGGCTCGCGTGGCGGCCAACCACTGAACAAGCCGATCGTGGGCATGGCGGCCACACCGGACGGGAAGGGCTATTGGCTCGTCGCCTCCGACGGGGGCATCTTCAGCTACGGCGACGCCAACTTCGACGGCTCGACGGGTGCACTGACGCTCAACAAGTCAATGGTGGGCATGGCGTCCACGCCGGACGGGAAGGGCTATTGGCTCGTCGCCTCCGACGGGGGCGTCTTCAGCTACGGCGACGCCACCTTCTATGGCTCGACGGGTTCGCTGGTGCTCAACAAGCCGGTGGTGGGCATGGCCGCCACCCCGGACGGCGGGGGGTACTGGTTCGTCGCCTCCGACGGGGGCATCTTCAACTACGGCGACGCCGGCTTCTATGGATCGGGCGTCGGGGGCTAAGTCCGGGTCGGTCGAGGGCCGCTCGCCATCGAGCGGGGCCGGCCTTTCGTGTCAGTTGCAGACCGGTGCTGGCCGAGATGGACGCGCCCGCTCGGCGACACCCCGATGAGCTCGCCCCGTCCGTCCGATCGCTGCCGCTCGAGGTACCCGCGATCGTTGGCTTCCTCCCAAACGGGCAAGCGCGGGCAGGAGGTCCGCCAGGCCTCCATCACCTCGGAATAGGGGCGCGGTTCGGCAACGAGCCACTCGAGCAGATCGAGGATCAGGGCCTCCACGGGGTCATTCATCGGATGGCCTCGACCCTCTTTTGGGCCGACGTGGCCTTTTCGTGAGCCTTCTTCGCTTGCCGCACCGCGACGCTCAACGCCGCACGCAGCCGCTGGATGTCTGCTTCGGCCGCCCGGATCGCCCGCTCTGCCTTCTCGACCTTCGCATCGGCGCGTTCCGCCTCGAGGCGGGCCTGCTCCAAGGTGCGGGTTGCCCTGCTCGTGTCGCTGCCCGCGGGACCGCCCTTTCCTCGACCTGAAGGTGTGGACCGCGTCGGCGTGGTCGCGTTCCGGGCGCCAGCCCCGAAACCGAGCCCCGAGTACCGCAACCCGCCGGCCAGGCGCCCCTCGAGAAGTGCGACCGCGCTCTGCTCGTCACCGAACGCGGCATCGAGTGTCGCCTCAAGATCCTGTTCGGCAGCCTGCGAGACAGCCTGGCCAGCCCGCTGCGCGATCGACCGGGCCTGACGGAGCAGCTTTGCGATTGTGTCCTGCTTCTCCTTGGAAGCCGTCCGGATGCGTTCGCCGTCGGGATTCCCGGCGGAGCGAAGGGTTCTCCCGAGCCTGACCAGACGCTCGATCGCCGCTCCTTGTTCTCGGACAAGCCGGTTGGCCATCCAGGCGCCGACTGACGGCTTGCGCAACTGCTTGAGTGACGTGGCGAGGTCCCCGTCGCCGGCCTGGCGAGCCTCGGACGCCCGAGCGTCTCGAGTCGCGGTGAACTCCCGCGGGGGCAGTCCGTACAGCTCGTCCGCGACGGTCGCGAATTCCACGCATCCAGTCTGCCCATTTCTCCGAGCAGGCGGCTGGACCGGTCTTCACGGAGTCCCGATCTCGTCGACCCTCGGCCTGCGGTCCGGTCGAGCGCGCCTCAGTCCGGCGGTGAGGCGAGGAAGCTGAGGCGGACGCGCCGACTGGGGTTGTCCACGTTGAGATCGACCAGGACGAGGCTCTGCCAGGTGCCGAGAGCGACGCGACCGCCGATGACGGGGAGGGTGACCGACGGGCTGACGAGAGCCGGCACGACGTGGTCGGCACCGTGGCCGGGTGATCCATGGGCGTGCTCGTAACGGTCGTCGCGGGGGAGGAGCCGTTCCAGCGTGGCCAGGAGGTCCGTCTCTGAGCCCGATCCGGTCTCCATGAGGGCGAGCCCCGCCGTGGCATGGGGGACGAAGGCGTTGACGAGCCCGTCGCCCACTCCCGCGCAGAAGAGCTCCAATTCGGACGTCACGTCGACGATGCGGCGCCGCGAGGTGTCGATGTCGATCTCGATGGAGTGCATGGCCCGATCAGTCTGCCCAGCTCGCGGAGGGGATCGCCACCGTGCCGGGGCCGGGCGACGGGACGTGGTCGATCGGTGCGAAATGGCAGCCCGAATCGGTCGAGGTATCCGCGCCTGTGTCACATCGCGCTGCCATGCTCGGCGACATGGGTGACTGGACCGAGGGGGAGGTACTCGGCCTCGACTTCGAGACGACGGGCGTCGACCGGTTCAACGACGTGCCCGTGTCCTACGCACTCGTCTCGGTGGTCGACGGAGTCGCGGTGCGAAGTTGGTCCGGCCTGATCCACCCCGGACGGGAGATCCCCCTCGACGCGACCGCGGTCCACGGAATCACCACCGAGCGGGCGCAGGTGGAGGGCATGCCGCTGGCCGACGCCGTCGCGGTGGTGACCGATGCGGTCGTCGCGGCGAGCAGGCGCGGCACACCATTGGTGGGGATGAAGCTCGACTACGACCTGACCATCCTCGACGTGCTCGGGACCAGGTTGTGGGGTCGGGGCCTCGCGCCGCGGGGTTGGCGCGGACCGGTCCTCGACGTTGGAGTCCTTGACCGCCATTTTGACGGGGCGCGCCAGGGCCGACGGACGTTAAGCGACCTGTGCACGCACTACGGGGTCGGGCTCGAGGATGCGCACGATGCATGGGCCGATGCCGTGGCCTCCGTACGCGTACTCTTCGCGCTGGCGGATCAGTACCCGATGCTGCGGGGCGCGGACCTGGTCCAGCTGCACGGGGCGCAGATCAGATGGCACCGGGAGTGGACGCAGGAGTGTGAGGAGTGGCGGGCCACGCAGGGGAAGGTGCCGATCGACCCGCGTGACTACCTGTGGCCGGTGGCGCCGTTGCTCCTGTCGACGGTGGCCTGAGGAGCGGCCACGAATCGGGGCGTTATTTCTTGAGCAGGTCCCAGACCATGTCGACACCCTCGTTCTCGGCCAACACGACCTTGGCCGGATGCTTCTTGTCGATGTGGCCGACCAACCCGTTGTAGACGGAGTAGCCGACGAGCTCCTGGAGTCGCCGGGGAAACGTCTTGACGAGCGACGGCGGGATGCCGAGCTGCTGGTTTTCCTGCTGGCGGATATAGCCGGCGCAGTAGTTCATGGCGATACCGACCCGGCGTGTCTCGGTCGTGTTGGCCCCGCCGCCGTGCCAGAGGCTCCCGACCCAGACGAGGACGCTGCCCTTGGGCATCTCTGCGGGGATCGTGTCATAGAGCTCGAGCGGGTTGGGAGGCTCGGCGCGCAGATGGCTGCCGGGCACGAGCCGAGTGGCCCCGTTCTCCTCAGTGAAGTCCGTGATGGCCCACATGGTGTTGCAAATGATCGGGACGTGCGGTCTGGTCAGCGGGATCAACTGATCGTCGGCGTGGATGGGCTGTGCCTGTTCGTCGGGCCCGATGGCGATGGAGGAGAGGGAGGAGATGAGGAGGCCCGGATCGAGCACGCCCTCGACGACAGGCAGCACGTTGGGGTGCACAGGGATCTTCTGGAACGTCAGTCCGTGCACCAGGAGGTTGTAGACGCGCGTCGTGTGCAACCCTTCGAAGAGGTTTTCGGCGGGGGCGGTGCCGAGGTCATGCTCGAGCTTGAGCAAGGCCTCGTCGATCTCGTAGACCAACGCCGGCTCTATGGCATCGGGGAGGATGGTGTAGCCGTCCTCCCCGATGCGCCGGAGGTGGTCCTGCATGTCCGGCAATGGACTCGTCGTGGTACCCGGGGTCACTGTCACGCCCCAATTGTACGGAAGACGGCGCCCGTGAGCTGCGCCAACGCCGTCGGCTCGCGAAGTGGGGAAATGGCCCGGTGGTAAGGTCTGCCTCTACGGGCCGTTGGCGCAGTTGGTAGCGCACTTGCATGACGCGCAAGGGGTCAGAGGTTCGAGTCCTCTACGGCCCACCAGAGAGTCCCTCGTCGGTGGTGAGAGTTCGGTAGGTCTGTCTGACTCTGGCTCCGGGACCGGTCTCTCACTTCTCGGCCCGGCTTCGGCTCGTGGGCGATAGTGGCTTCGGTACCTGTGTCCCACTCGCTCCATTGCGGATGCCCCCGCCCTCCCAGACTGCCTCAGTCCAGGACCATGGGGATAGTCCTGCAGCCAAAGGAGGTCATCCCCGGATTCGTACGATTGGCATCCCTGGGCAACGGTTTAGACCGAAGGCTGGTGAACCGCTGCGAACCACATCTGGCGCGACGATGCGTCCTCGACGGCCGACCACATCGTCGTCTTTGAAGTTCGGGTCAGCGCGGCTGGTACCAACACGCCTTGGGATAGTGGCCCAAGGGATCTCCCCCAAAGTCCCGATTGTCGCACCCGATAGGACCTGAGACGTCTCGATAGAGGTAATGACCGGCGGTTCCGTAACTGACCCTGTATGAACCCTGCGGTGGGGCGCACCGATGCTCTTCGGAGGCGCAGCGCGTCCACGCCGATGAAGGTCCCGGCGGAGTTGGAATCGGCTCCATGTAGCCGTATATGTGGATCTGGCTGCCCAGGCCCGAGGCCGGGTGGTGGTAATCGATAAACAACGGCCCTTCCGCCGTCCCGCACTTGCCCGCTGTCCCCGTCTGCCAGTGGACCCCCGAACCCCTGGTCCACGCGTCGGTCACATTCAAATCGCACGAGTTCGATGATGGCACCCGGCCGACGATCTTCCCCGCAACCGTCAGGAAGTCGTCACTGGCCGTCCAGTCAACATTGCGGATCGGGCCCGACGAAGTCCAGTCGAAATCTGTCCTAATCCCGACCTTTTCGACGTAAGCCCCCGAAACCCAGCCTGCGGTGCCGATCGACGATCCGAGGCAGAAGCCGTCACCGCTGTCGAAAGACGAACACACGGACTTGTAGTTCTGGCGCAAGCTGACGTCGATATAGCACCGATAGGTGGAGCTAGGGCATTCAGGCTCATTTGACTTGACGTGCTTGTGCACCACCTGTTTCGCGCTTGCCGGAGCAGAACTCGAGCCCCAGGTCGCGAGGACGAACGCGAGAATACCGAGGCTACGCGGACGACAGCGCTGAATCGCCGACCCAACGAGCCTCTCCTTTCGCGCAATGAGAGGATTTCGCTGATCGTCATCGATGACGGCCGACGCGGTCGTGACCTGGGTGGCCGGCTGCCCGGCCGAGCGTACTCCGGCACCCATCACGATCACCACGATGATCAGCGCGCCGACACGCTTTGCCCGCTTCGACTGACCGATCTCGAGAAGACGACAGGGTTGCAAGCATTGTTCGGCGTGCGCGTTCGAAGATCGACATGAGATTCCTGCTTCCTCAGGCTCTGTTAGATCACTTCAGAATCCGCTCGGAGATGAGCAAACGGAACTACTTGGGCTGTTGGCTTACTACCGTTGCGGATGCAATGGAAGGGCATTAAGTCCCCATTTGGACGCAGAAATCTTACGCAGAGCCTCCCGTCATCCCCTACGTACGCGAGGACACCGTGTGGCCAACACCAGACCTTGAGCGGCTCGCATGGAGGTGGACGCCTCCGCTCGTCACTGACATCACCCGTAGGGCTTGACTCCGGGGAAGGCTCGCGGCTGCATGGCGCAAAGAGTGTTGAGGAAGGTTTGCTCCAAGACTGGCCGACCTATGGGACAGTGCCCCGTTCGCCGGCAAAGGGCGTAGAGACTGCTAAATGGCTTGTCGGAAAATCAGCCCGTTGCCGCCGACCTAGGGATCTATCACGAGGGGTCAGTGGGGCCGGTCACCCTTGACCGTGATTCGGCGCATATGGCGGCGGTGACCTCGATAGTCGAAGAGCGCGTAGTGCTGAACGCTTCGGTTGTCCCACATCGCCACCGACCCCGGTAACCACCGGAAACGGCACGTGAACGGCTCCCGCACCGCATGGTCGAATAGAAACCCCAGCAGTGCCATCGACTCGTCCATTCGCATCCCCTCGATGCCGACGGTGAACGCCCGGTTGACGTAGAGCGCCTTCTTGCCGGTCTCGGGATGGGTGCGGACAAGCGGGTGGCATACGACCCGACCGGCGAGCTTTGCCGACTTCGTCTTCATGGACTTCGACAGCGTCGAGTACCCGCCCTTGGCGTACTGGGGGCCGGCCGAGTGCTGCGCCACGAGACCGTCGAGCAGGTCCTTCATGGTGTCCGACAGTGCCTCATAGGCCGCGTGTTGGTTCGCAAACAGTGTGTCGCCGCCGAACCGGGGCACTTCGATTGCGTAGAGGAGCGAGGCCAGGTCCGGTTCTTCGAGGAACGTCACGTCGCTGTGCCATCCGCCGCCGAAGTTAAGCCAATCGTCGGGCTCGGTGATGACCTCGATGACCTCGGGATGCGATTCCATGCCTTCGACGAAGGGGTGGGTGTCGAGCTCGCCGAAATAGCGTGCAAACCGCATCTGGGCCTCTGGACTGAGATCTTGGTCAGAGAAGAACAAGACGTGGTGTGCCAGGAACGCCTTCCTGATGTCGGCCACCATGCTCTCGTCGAGCCGCTCCGACAAGTCCACCCCTCGCACCACAGCACCGACGGTGCCCGAGACAGGCTCGACAATGATCATCGGGCACATCCTGACACGCGGTCTGGGTGAGCGGCCTTGAGATTCATCGATCAAGGTTGCCAGCCAAAGGTTGGAAGCCATACGGACTGCAGTCGACGTCGCCCTGTCGTTCCAAGTAGCGTGCCCCTACCGCCGGGACAGTGAGGCACTTCGGCACACCTCGGTTCGTGCTTTGCGATCCTGCGAGAATGCCCGGAATGATCGTCCGGCAAGCGAGTTCCGTTGACGGCCCAGCGATTGCATCGCTCTTGAACGCCTTGCTGGCGACAACCTCGATCGAGTGGACCGATGAGCCACGGACTGCCCAAGGTGTCGCGGCATGGCTTGATGAGCACGAGACAGTCCTGGTGGCCGAAGAAGGAGACGAGATCGTCGGCGTCGCGGCATTTGGGTGGTTCCGTGACGTGGTCAAGTGGTCGGGCTACCGGTTCACGATTGAGAACACAATCCACGTACGGGAGGACCGTTGGGGTTCGGGTGTCGGTCGAGAACTCATGCGAGTACTCATTGATGAGGCGCGAACCTCGGGCAAGCACACCATGGTTGCCGCGGTCCATGGCGCGAACACGTGGGTCCATTCGTTTTCACCAGCGCCTCGGATTCGTCGAGGTGGCCCATATGCCTGAGATCGGTGCCAAATTCGGCCGGTGGCAAGACCTTGTCATCCTGCAACTCCATCTTGATGACCGGTCCGTACCTTGACTGGCGGGGTGCTAAGTGACCGGGGAAGCTGCTCGAGGTTGTCGGCGAACCGCGCTCGCCGCACTTCTTCGATCCAGACGCCCGTCGGCGCATGTAGGACAATGGGCGGAAAGGGGCTTGCACGTGGGCGTGAATGTGAGGAAGCGAGTTGGTCGTCCTGCCTCAGTTGCGGCTGTCGTGATGCTCGCGGCTGTCGTAGTCGGCTGGGGGAGCACGTCCGATTCGTCGGCGAGCTCGGCCAAGCCGATCAGCAGTACCGCCTCGGGCACGATCAGCATGGACGGCGTCTGGTCGGGTGCCGAGCAGTCGGCATTCCAGGACGTGATCAATACCTTTCATCAGCGGTACCCGAACGTGACGGTCAACTTCAGGTCGACCGGCGACAACACACCGACGGTGCTCGCGAAGGCTGTCGCCGACGGTCGTCCGCCGGATCTGGCGGACATCGCCCAGCCCGGGTTGATCAAGCAGTTCGCGGATAGGGGTGCGCTGAAGCCAGAGACGTACGTGCTGTCGTCGTACAGCGCGAACTTCGACCCGGCCTGGGTGAAACTCGGCATGATCAACGGCAAGTTGTACGGAGTCGTGTTCAAGGCGTCGAACAAGTCGACCGTCTGGTACAACGTCCACGCGTTCAAGACCGTGGGGATCTCCCCGCCCACGACCTGGCGGCAGTTCCTCTCCGACGCCACGACCCTGAAGGCCTCGGGCACGCTCGCTTACTCGATCGGCGGCGCGGACGGCTGGACGCTCACCGACCTGTTCGAGAACATCTACCTTCGCCAGGCCGGGGTGGCGAAGTACCGGGCGCTGTCGGCCCACGCGATCAAGTGGACCGATCCCACGGTCAAGAAGGCGCTCAGGACGATGGCCGCGGTGCTGAGCGACACCTCGAAAATTTACGGCGGCGCGACTGGCGCCTGCCACACCGACTTCCCGACCTCGGTCAACAATGTCTTCCAGAGCCCGCCCAAGGCGGCAATGGTGATGGAGGGCGACTTCGTGCCGGGCGTCGCGACCGTCAAGGCCACGCCGACCACCGACTACAACGTGTTTACGTTCCCCTCGATCAACGGCTCTGGGCCCGAGGTCGAGATCGGCGGCGACACGATCGTCGCCTTCAAGGACACCCCCGCGATCGAAGCGTTCATCAAGTTCCTAACGACCCCGCAGGCGGCGGCGGCGTGGGCCAAGCACGGCGGCTTCGCCACCGGCAACAAGAACATGAGCCCGAGCGCGTATCCCGACCCGATCACCCGGTCGACGGCGGCGCCGGTGGCGTCCGCCACCACCGTTGTGTTCGACATGTCCGACCAGCAACCGGGCTCCTTCGGCGCCACCGCCGGACGGGGCGAATGGGGCCTGTTCCAGGACTTCCTACGCAACCCCAAGAACGTCAACGGGACCGCTGCGAAACTGGAGGATGCGGCGAGCGCCGCGTACAACAAGCGAAGCTAGGCGCATTTGGAAGCGCCGGTGTCCTCAACGGTTGGAACTACTCGACGGCGCTCGTCCACTCGATCAGCGGTGGTCGCACCGCCGCACAAGTAGGGTTCCCCTTGGGGTCGGTGAGGCCCAACCGGCCTACGAGCACGCCCGACTTCTGAGCTGTCGCCAATACATCAGCGGGGATGCCGTCGAACATGATCTTGGCCCGCCTGAACATCTCGAAGCTCCCTGGCTCCTCGACGACGCCCCACGACAGATAGATGAAACGGCCACCGGGCGGTCCCGAGATATACGGCCCCGTGAAGTCGGCAACGTTGGAGGATACGGGAGTCGCTTCCAACTCCCAGGTGAGGGACTGTACGCCCGCGCTCACCTGTCCCATCAGCTCACCCGGCTTGTTCTTGCGTTGAACGCCCACCTCGATCCCGTGGTAGCCCTCGGGACGCTCGGGGGATGAACAACAGGAACGCCCAGGGAGGTCGTGGGCTTCGATGCGAATCAGCACGTCAGCAGTATGCGTCGTGCCCCAGTTGCCGGGACCGGGTGCACCAATCCGGCACATGCGTGGCACGATCGACCCGCGTCGAGGAGGATGGGTTCGCCGGCGGACCCTCCGTCGGGTGCGCGGGCGGGCCATTGCCATGACCGGAATCGAAGCGTCGACCTCTCCCCCTGCCTTGCCGCGCTGGTTTGGACCTAGAGCCAGCCCAGATGATCCGGCCGTTTCGGCCCTGATCGACCGCGTCGCGGCGGGGCCGGCTGGACAGACATCGGCGGTGGATTCAACCTCAACCTGCGGATAGACGCTGAGCAGCGGGTTGTCCTCCGGGTTCACAGGCCCTGGGTCCGCGGCGGGCGAGTGGCGGGACTGCGGCGCTTGCGGGAACGGCTCCAGCGGACGCAAGTCCGAGTCGCTCGGCCGATTCCGGCTTGGGGCGCGACCTCCTGAGGGTCGCTGACCGATGGGCTGAGCTTGAGGAGTTCATCGATCACGTCCAGCCACGGGCGGACGAGGACTCCTACGTCCGCCTATTCGAGGAGCTCGGACGCCTTCACACTGCACTCAAAGCAGTCTGGGAGCCCAGTCCGCCCGAACCCCTCGACGACCACAGAACCTTCGGCCAACTGCGTTACTCGGTCGGCTTCACACGCCGCAGGCTCGGACCCCGCAGCGAGCCGCTCGTGCATCGGATGCGCCAACTGACCGGCGAGCTCTCCAAGCTCCGAAAGGAGGTCGAACTGCCATGCGCTCCGATTCATGGGGACTACAAATTGGGCAACGCGGGAGAACTGTCAGACGGCTCATGGGCCACCTTCGACCTGGATTTCGCGAGGGTCAGGGAGCGGCTGTACGACATCGCGGCCAGCCTGCACCAAGTCGCACCGAGCGGCGAATTGCTCGAGCCGCGACGACTGCTCGACGCCTACGAAAGCACGGCTCCGGAGCCGTTGACTCGCGACGAGTACCGATGGCTCCCCGGGGCTCTAGCCCTTGTACCCCTGCACTGGGCTGCCACCGCAGGGCTCGTGGGCGACGGCATCCGCGAGGCCGAAGGCGCGATGACCGCCGCCGAGGCCTGGTGGTCGCGCCGGGCTGAACTCTGGTCGTAGTCCGGCGGCCGCACTAGGGGGACTGGAGTTCTGAGGCTACAGAACCGCATGGTATCGCTCCGAGTTGCACTGCCCCAGATCACCGGTTCTGCTACAAAGCGCTATATGACTGCCGAGCCGCCTTCCAGCCAAGAGGAACACACCCGGCTCACCAGAGATGCATATGACCGACTGGCACCAGTGTGGGCCTCGACGACCGACGATGGTCCGTTCAATGGGCTCCTTGAACGTCCCGCCCTTCGCTCCTTGGTCCCTCGACCGCTTGCGGGGAAGGTCGTCCTCGACGCAGGCTGCGGATCCGGGGCACAGTGCGAATGGCTGCTGCACGAAGGTGCAGAGGTCATAGGGATCGACCTCAGCCCGGCGATGGTGGAGGAGGCAAAGCGGCGGTGCGGCGAGAGGGCAACCATTTTCGTGGCCGATCTCGCCGAACCCTTAGCCATAGAGCCCGGGACACTTGACGGAATCACCTGCTCGTTGGCTCTCCACTACCTCCGGGATTGGGATGTGCCTTTGCACTCGTTTCGGAACGCACTTCGCTCAACTGGGTGGGTTGTGCTCTCCCTCGATCACCCGTTCGTTCCTCCGCTGCCATCACAAAAGGGTGACGGCGGCCACGCGAAACTCCCCATAGGCGGCCAACAGACTTCCCCACGGACGGTCACCTGATCTCCCCAAGGACGGCCATCGGAATTCCCCACGGACGGACACGAGATGTCCCCATCCACCACCGATCGGTCCCTCCCTGGCATCGATGGAGCTGCAACGCACCCATCGAGCCAGGAAGGAACACCCCATGTTGTCCAAGGAGAAGCAGATGGACGTACTCGAGGCCTATGACCTCACCAAATCACTTCGGGCCGCCGCCGAGCTGACCGGCACCGACCACCACACCGTCTCCCGCTACGTGGCCGCCCGGGCTGCCGGGGTCGCGGTCGAAGAAACGGCCCAAGAGCGGCCCAAGCGCAGCGACGGGTTCGCCGACAAGATCGCCGAGTGGGTCGATCGCTCGAACGGCAAGGTGCGCGCGGACATCGTCCACGAACGCCTCGTCGCTATGGGCTACACCGGCTCGGAGCGCACCACCCGGCGCGTGGTGGCCATCCTCAAGGCCTCCTATCGCCATGCCAACCACCGCATCTATCGGCCCTGGGTCCCAGAACCGGGTCTGTGGCTCCAATACGACTTCGGCGACGGTCCCGTCGTCGAGGGGACGCGCACCGTGTTGTTCTGCGCCTGGATGGCGTGGAGCCGCTTCCGGGTCATCCTCCCGCTCACTGATCGGACCATGGGCTCGGTCGTCGCCGCGCTCGACCGCACGTTTCGCCTCATCGGCGGAGCGTCGACCTACGTGCTGACCGACAACGAGAAGACGGTGACCGACCGCCACATCGCGGGGATCCCGGTGCGCAACGAGGCCATGGTGGCCACGGCCAACTACTACGGCGTGACCATCTGCACTTGCGTGCCCTATGACCCCGAGTCCAAGGGCGGCTCGGAGTCGACGGTCAAGATCGCCAAGGCCGACCTGGTGCCCACCGAGGCCAATCTGCTCGACGAGTACGCCAGCTTCGTCGAGTTCGAGGTGGCCTGTGCGGCTGCGATGGACACCTTCAATGGTCGCGTCCACGCCGTCACCCGGCGGGTTCCTGCTGAGGCGCTCGCCGATGAGCTGTCCTTCTTGCACGCCATCCCGGCCGAGCCCTACACGGCCGCCTTCGGCGAGTCGCGCCGGGTCGGCTGGTCCTCGACCGTCTCGTTCCGCGGCGTCCGCTACTCGGTGCCCCACCGGCTCTGCGACACCAGGGTCTGGGTCCGCCAGGGGGCGGGTGAGGTCATCATCGTGGCGGGCGAAGGCGCTGAGGCCAAAGAGGTGGCCCGCCATGGTGCCCTTGCCCCTGGCGGGTCCTCCATCTGCGACGAGCACTACCCCGAACGCCAGCGAACCGCGCGAGCGTCGCCCCCGACCGACCAGTCGATCCGAAGAGCAGTTCTTGGCGCTTGGCGAAGGAGCTCGGCGCTACCTGGTCGAAGGAGCGGCCAGCGGAGCTCGACGTCTCGAAGACCCGCATGGCCGAGGCGGTCTGCCTGGCTGCACTTCACGGCACGGGACCGGTCGATGAGGCGCTCGGGCTCGCGGCCATGGCCGGGCGCTTTTGGGAAGGCGACCTCGAGTCGATCCTCGTCCACGCCGCCGGCGCGCTGGTGGTGCGCCACGCCCCACCAGAGGGCCACTCCTTGGCGCAAGGGACCTCATCGTGGAGCAGCTACAAGAGCACGACCGGTGAGGTCGACTCGTGAGCGAACGCGCCGGAGTCCCCATCGACGAGGTGATCACTTTGTGCCGACGGCTGCGCCTCAAATACGTACGCGAGCAGGTCGAAGAGGTGGTGCTCACCGCCCGGGCCCAGCGCTGGGATCCCACCGACGTCTTGCGCTCGCTCCTCGTCGCCGAAGCGCAGGGACGGGATCGCTCCACCATCGAGGTGCGCCGCAGAAGAGCCCACTTCCCCGCCGGCAAGACCTTCGACACCTGGGTCGAGTCGCGTTCGTCCATCCCGGCACCCGCCCAGCGCTCGCTGCGCTCCCTCGAGTGGATCAGCCGCCGGGAGAACCTGGTGGTGGCCGGACCGAGCGGAACGGGCAAGTCCCATCTGCTCGAGGCGCTCGGCCACGCCGCCATTGACGTGCAGATGACCGTCGCTTGGTTCAGCGTCGAGGATCTCGGCGCGCTGGTGCGCCGGCACCGCGTCGATGACACGGTCTCGAAGGCCTTCGCCTCTTTGGCCAGCGTCGCCTTGGTGGTCGTCGACGACATCGGCCTTCTTCCGATCTCTTCAGACGCCGCAGAGGGCCTCTATCGGCTGGTCGACGCCACCTACGAGCGGCGCTCGGTCGCTCTGTCGTCCAACTTGCACCCGAGCGGCTTCGATCAGCTCATGGACAAGACCATCGCCTCGGCCCTCGTGGACCGGCTCTTGCACCACGCCCACGTCATCGTCACCGAGGGTGAATCCGTGCGCCTGATCGACGCCACTTCGGGCAAGGGGGTGGTGCCGCTCGCCAGCTGACGCGCGGGGAATTCGGTGGCCGTCCGCGGGGAATTCTCGTGGCCGTCCCTGGGGAATTCCAATGGCCGCCAGTGGGGAATTCCTAATGGCCGTTGACAAGGGGGGATACTTCGACACCGAACTAGCGACCGATACTTGGAAGAAGGCCACCGTCGAAGCCACCCAGCACTTCTGGCGTCGACCCCTCTCTACCGTGGTCGAGGCATTTGCCGATGCCGGATTCGTCATCGATCGAATAGCCGAGCCACAGCCGAGTCCCGAAGCACTCAAGCGATTCCCCGACGATCTGGAGGTTGTCAAGGGAATTCCGGGCTTCATCGTGTATCGACTGCTCCCCAGATTGAACGAGGCCTAGTTCACCGGATTGCACCGGCATGCCGAGCCATACCCTGTCCCATTTCGCCGGCTCTGGGCCTACGGGAGCTCGTGAGCTCATGTCGGCCCCCTGCACCCTCAGCTCGGTGAGGCAGCACCCGAACGCCCGGCTCCGGAGCTGCTGGTTGGCGTCGGAAGGAGAAGCTCGATCACCATGGGATCGTCATTTCAGGCAGGAGGTCTGATGGAACCGCAACCTGGCTTGGACACTGCGTTGGGCATCCGCATCGAGGAACTGACACCCACACGAGTCGTTGCCTCTGTCGACATCGACGAGCGCCATCGTCAGGCCTATGGCATCGTCCATGGCGGGGTGTGGGCGTCGGTGGTCGAGTCCGTCGGCAGCCACGGTGCGGCGGTCGCTGCCCATGAGATGACGGGGAGCATGGCAGTGGTGGGGGTGGCGAACTCCACGGACTTCCTCCGCCCCCACCGCAGCGGCCGAGTGCGGGCAACGGGCACGCCGATTCTCGTCGGCCGGACCCAACAGATTTGGCTCGTCGAAATCGAGCGCGAGGACGACGGCAAATTGATCGCCCGAGGCCAGCTGCGGGTGCAGAACCTGGCTACGCCACCTGACGAACGAGGTTGAGTTGCGGTTGGCGCGGTCAATGAGCCGGCCTTCCTTCGCCGACTGATCTGACGGGTGATACGCCACCTTGCACGTTGCCGGGTGACCCGAACGCCGGGCTGGTGGCGCTACACGGAGTGGTCAAGTGACCTCGTGAAGCATCCAGACGTTGGGTTCCCAGTATCGGCCAACATCATCGGCGACGGTGAGGGCCGCCAGCCCACCAGGAAAGACGTAGCGGCCGTCGCGATGAAACCGCATTCCGGTCCACAGCCCCCAATCCGAGATCGGTGCGGTGAACTCCATCGAGTTGGGCTCGGGGCGAAGCACCCGTGCTCCAAGCCGGAAGTGAACCCGAAGCCACGGATCGAAGGAGCGCCCGTCACGACGCTGCCAGAAGGCGTAGTCCACGATGGAGTTGAGCGGAAAGCGGTCCTTCCAGCTGGGACGAACAGGAGCGACAAGCGGCGCGAGGCCAGCGCGTCGCGCAATCGTGGTCATGGTCGCCAACACGAGTGCGCTCAAACCGGTTCTCTGGTACTCGGACCCGACTTCGGCCGACAAGGCCGACAGCGCGGTTGGCCTTCGGTGATCCTCGACCGCCCGGAGACCCAGACCGCGTCGATCCCGCTCGGAAGGTCCTCGAGGGAGGCGTCCCACGAGAACGGAATCGTGCGTGCCCGTGCCATCAAGTCGTTCGTTCGTCGATCGACGAACAGTGCCTGCAGGTGAGCGAATCGGGGAACCAGATCCCCGAAGTACAGAGAAGCATGTGTGCCGTGCATGTTGTAGTCAGGCCAGAGATCGTCGAACGATCGCTCGGTCCGGGCCCGCTCCCACAGATCAGGTCGCTCCTCTGCCGTGACGATCTCAACCCAGGCGGGTGCGCCGTCAGGTGCTTCCATGGATTCATGTTCGCGGACGGGAAGCCGGGTAGCCCGGTTCGCCGGTGCTGGAGCATTGCTTCGGTGCCAGCCACTCCGACAGTGTCCCTTCAGGATCCTTGAAGTGGCCGACGACGAGTCCATTGGGTGCCGTCACGGGACCCATGACCCGAGTACCGCCCAGGTCTTCGGCCTGCTGCAATGCAGCTCCGACGTCTGGCACTCCTCGTAAAACAGAGCATGGCTCTCGTAGCCCGGTCCACCTCCCACTCCACCTCGGATGCCTGTCCCATCGGCCGAGGTGATGAGGTCCAAGAACCCGTACTGGTTCGGCGCGGACACCTCCTCAGCCACAGGTGAAGGAAGCGTAAAACTCCACCCGAAGAGCTGGGTGAAATAGTCACGGAGTCGCGCTGGATCCCTCCCGACGACCTCAAAGTGCACCACGGGTTGTGCCATCCACCCACCTCCAAAGTGTCAACGCAGCGGCTATTCGGCCACCGTGGTTCCGCAAAACGCACCCTAGCGATCTGACGTATCTCTTCGTCCGTCTAGTACAACCGCCTTGGCGTCCGAAGGTGACCCTGTTCGTCGGGTTCGGGTGCTACTGCGACACCGTGTAGATACCGTGACTCCGTGGATCTTCCAAATTGTTGGTCGTTGATGTCGCGGAATGGCGGACCTGGTTGCGTGGCAACCGCTCCAAGTCACCAGGCGTGTGGCTCGTCCTGGCCAAGAAGGGTACGACGCATCCGACAACGCTGTCCTACGACGAGGCGCTCGAGGAGGCGATCTGCTTCGGCTGGATCGATGGACAGCTCGGCCGTCGTGACGACGCGACGTTCCGGCGACGATTCACACCTCGAAACGCCCGGAGCGCTTGGTCTCAACGGAACGTTGCCATTGCCGAGAGTTTGACAGCCTCCGGCCGGATGCATCGATCGGGGGAAGACGAGGTTCGGCAAGCGAAGGCGGATGGTCGATGGAAGGCCTCCTATGTCGGACAAGCAAGCGTAGAAGTTCCAAAGGACCTGGCGATGGCCTTGACAGCCAATCCCCGTGCCCAGGCAATGTTTGAGAAGCTCACCAGTGCGAACAGGTACTCCATCCTCTATCGGATCGAAAGCGCAACGAAGACCGATACCCGAGCCAAGAGGATCGACCAGTTCGTGCAGATGCTTGCCCGAGGCGAGACGATTCACCCCCAAGGTCCACGATCACCTGAGTAGTCGGCCAGTGACATCTCGTGTCACAGAGCTACGAGGTATCACTACATCAGCTGACCCTTGATCGAGATGAAAGCAGCGACGGGGTGCAGTTTGGTTGCGGTCAGTGAGCGCTCCTTGAGTCAACCCCGGTGCCACCCGTAGCCTTTGACCGCGGGGTTGAAGACGGGGAGGGGGACGATGGGTTCGCGGGTGACGTGGTGATCGGCGACGCTCGGACTCCGGCGACCAGTCCCTGGAATTCCGAAGGGGAGCATCTCGGTCCCACCACGTGGTGGTTACTGGGGTTGATCTCTGCCGCGATCCTCGCGGCCTACTACGTGCTGTATATCCCGCACCTGCCCCAGATGGACTTTCAGGTCTACCGGGCGGGCGGCCAGCACGCATTCGGCTCCAGCCTCTACTCGTCGCAGATCACGGTCCTTGGGCGGCACCTGCTCTTCACCTATCCGCCGGTGGCGGCACTGTTGTTCTGGCCCCTGTCCCACTCCCCGATTTTCGCCGGTCAAACGATCTGGGATGCGATCAACTTCGTGGCCCTGACGTCGCTGATCGCGGTGAGCATCGCCGGCGCCCGGTCACGGTCGGTCGTCCGCTCGGATTGGCGCACGGCGCTCGTTCTCCTCGCTCCCGTCGGGTTCCTCTTGTACCCGGTTCGGAGCAACCTCGTCATCGGCCAGATCAACATCGTGTTGGTCCTGATGATCGTCACCGACCTGACGGTTGGCGTGTCCTGGCGGGGGAGGAAGCTGCCCGAAGGAGTGCTAGTGGGTCTGGCGGCGGCCATCAAACTCACCCCGCTGGTGTTTCTGCCGTACCTCGTCGTTTCCCGTCAGTGGCGTGCCGCGAGAAACGCCACCCTCACCTTCGTCGTGGCCACGGGTGTCATGTTCGCGGTGAACCCACGAGCATCCTGGCTGTATTTCAGCAAGGAAGCCCTTGACGTGAAGCGGATCGGAAACAGCAAGGTGCTGGGCAATCAGGCGTTGCATGCGGCCCTCGTCAGAGCGCACCTCTCGCTCCCCGCTGCACTCTTTGATCTGATCGGGCTCGCCGTCCTGTGTGCCGGGATCGCGCTCGCGGCACGGGCATACCGCCGTTCGTCGAAGATGCTCGGGACGCTCGTCTGCGGAGCCACCGGACTCATGCTCTCTCCCATCTCGTGGACACATCACTATGTGTGGATCGTGCCCGCATTGCTGTGGGTGCTTGTCGGCGTGGATCGCCCGGTTCATCGAGTCTGGTGGGCCGCCATCGTCGCCCTCCCGTTCGTCGTCATCCCACCGCAATCGCCAGGTGGCAACGGTGTGTTCTGGTATTTGCGGGACAACGCCTACGTCGTCGCGACCCTGGTGTTGATGGGGTCGGTTGCCGTGATGCTCTGGTTCAGACGCCACGCTGTTGTGGTCCAGGATCCCGAGTCCGCCGTCGAACCCGGCCGCGCCTTGCGGGAGCCGCTGAGAGGCCAGTTGGCGGCGACGAGTACGTCCGGCCCCCCGATGACGCACCACAGCGGGCTTTGAAGCCTCGTATCCGATCAAAGAACGAAGCTCGGCTCAGCATGTTCTCGCTGATGGATCACCGGGCTGGAAAGCCCAGAGAAGGCAGCCGCGCCACGCTTCATGCGGTGGGATCGCGGCGAGTGGTGCTCCGGATCATCGGCTGCACGTCCGCCGCGGTGTTGGCGCTCTACGCCGTGGTGCTGTCCCGCCAGCGACAGGTGGACTTCGAGGTCTACCGGATGGGCGGCCGACACGTTCTGGGAACCGGCCTCTACACCTCGCACATCAGCACCGGCCGCGGGCAACCTCCCGTTCACCTACACACCGCTGGCGGCGATGTTGTTCTGGCCAATCTCGCTCTTCTCGATCGGGGTGGGCCGAGTCATCTGGGACGCCACAAATGTCGTCGCGCTCACCGCCCTTCTTGCGGTCAGTGCGGCGGCAGCTCGGCGTCGGCCGCTCATGCGTCCGGACTGGCAGTTGGCGCTCATCTGTCTTGCCCCCGCAGGCCTTTTGCTATGGCCGATTCGCTACGATCTCAAACTCGGTCAGATCGACATCGTGCTGGTCCTCATGATTGTGACGGACTTGACGATCGGCCTGTCCTGGCGGAACAAGCGACTGCCCACGGGCGTCCTGGTGGGACTGGCGGCCGCCATCAAGTTGACGCCGCTCGTCTTCATTCCCTTCTTGCTTCTCACCCGCCAATGGCGCGCCGCGAGGAACGCCATGCTCGCGTTCGCGTCGGCCACCGGGCTCATGATGCTGGTGGCGCCCGGGCCATCGTGGAACTACTTCACGAAGTATGCCTTCGACGTGCGACGTATCGGCGATAGTTCCATCACGAACAACCAGACGCTTCGGGCAGCCCTCGGCCGCGCCGGCCTTGCACCGCCGCCCGCCGTTGTGGATCTGCTCCTCGTTGTTGTGCTCTGCACCGGGTTGGTGCTTGCAGGATTGGCCTTCCGCCGGTCGTCCGTGCTTCTCGGGGTTTTGGTCTGCGCAGCAACCGGTCTCTTGGTCTCACCGATCTCCTGGGAGCATCACTACGTGTGGTGTGTTCCCCTCCTGGTCTGGCTGGTCGTGGGTGTCGATCGCCCTCGACGAGGAGCCGCCTGGGCGGTCGTTGGGGCCATCGTCTTCATGGGGACACCACCGGGCCAAGGTCAGGATCTCACGGTGCTGTGGTTCGTGAGGGAGAACCCGTACGTCCTTGCCGCCCTCGCATTCATCGCGCTTGTCGGCGCGATGTTGTGGAGTCGGAGCCGAACGTCACCCACCAATGCGGACGTCACGCTCGTCGCACGAACCCGCGGTGAAGGAGGGTCAGCTCACGACAGGCCGAACCAGCGCCGGCGCCGGCTGGCCCCGAACTCGACCTTCAAGGCGGCGATCTCCTCCGATGCCTCGGTGAAGGTGCCGACAGGGGTCGGGCCGGAGAGGAAGTCGCCGTCGAAACGCGCCACCTTGGGGCCACCGAACTCGATGTAGCACGTGGCGATGCCCTTGTACGGCTCGGGTCCGTCGCCACCTCGGATCTGGTGGACGAGCACGTCCGCCAGGGTGCCGGCCTCGCCCTCGGCGATGGCACCCACCCTGGGCACCGGGGCGCTGGTCACGTCGCCCACGGCATAGACGTTTTCGAATTTCGTGGCGAAGGTGCGGTGGTCCACGGCGATCCAGCCGTCCTCTTCGACCAAGGCCGACTCCGATACGACCGCTGGTGCCAAATGGACCGGGATGGCCAGAAAGAGCGAGTACGGGATCGTCCGGCCGTCGCTCAAGGTCGCAGTCTTCGTCGCGGGGTCGAGGGAGGTGGTCTTCGTCTGGGGCCACCATCCGATATCCCGCTCCTCGAGCGCCCGGAGAATCCCGTTCGAGGCCTGGTCGGAGATCGGGATGGGCTTGGGCATCGGGCTGATGACCTTGATCGTGCTGGCGGCCCGCCGGCCACGCTTCTCGAGGTAGTCGTGCATCATGATTGCGGTCTCGAACGGTGCGGCCGGGCACTTGAAGAACGGGCCCAGGACGCCGACGATGACGTCGCCCCCCTCGAAGGTGGGAAGGACGGATCGGACTCGGTTGGCGCCCGCCACCGAGTAGTACTCGGTGCCTTCTTCGACGACACCCGGGGTGGCGCCGGGGTCGAGGTCGGCACCGAGCGCGACGACGAGGATGTCCGGTTCGTAGGTCCCCCCGTCGGTGATCACCCGCCGACGTTCGGGGTCGATCGAGAGGATGGTCTCGCGGGCGAAGTGCACGCTCGGCTTGTCGAGCCGGGCGTAAGGGATACGGACCGCGTCGAGATCGGCGCGACCGAACATGAGATCGAGCTTGGAGTACCCGAAGACGAAGGCATCGCTGGCGTCGATGATCGTGACGTCGACCTCGTCGGCGACCTCCTCGGAGAGCCGCGTGGCAAGCTCCAGGCCGGCAAACCCGGCGCCGAGGATCAGTACGTTCTTCATTGCCCCTCCCTGGGAACCGTCGCGGCGAAGCAGCGTGGTGGCGATGAGCAGTATGGACCAATTGCCGATCACTTGCCTGGGAGCTGCCGGGCAGGAACCCAGGCAGCCCGCAGCGTTTGTCAGTCCGGCACGAAGACCGCATGCATCGGCGTGTCGGGCTCACCGTTGGCCAACGACTCCAACATCGAGGGCAACCGGTCGAAGCCGGCGACCCCACGGTCGATGGAGGCAAGCGGAAGGTCACCGTGGGCCAGCAGGTCGAGTCCCGCCTCGTAGTCGGCGACGTCCACGCCCAGGACCCCGATGAGCCGGATTTCCTTGTACACGAGGAGATCCATGTTCGACCCGGCCGGCATCGGCCCTCCCCGGATGCCGGCCACGACGATGGTGCCCTCGCCCCGCACGATCCCGAGCGCCTGGTCGAAGGCGGCGGGTGACTTCGCGGTCACGTCCACGACCACGTCCGCGCCGCGGCCGGCGGCCCGGCGGAGGGCACGCGCCGGATCCTCCTCGGTGACGTCGACCACGAGGTCTGCGCCGAACTCGGCGCGCCGCCTCGAGCCTGGGACGGTCACGAAGGCCCGCGCCCGTCACCATGATGAACTCGGCCCCCGCCGCCCGCGCCGCGACGAGTGCGCACACCCCCCGGATCCCGGGTCCCAGGATCGCCACAATGTCGCCGGGAGCGGTGTTCGGCAACGTGGCGCCCCAGCGGACGCCCGCCCCCATCGGATTGAAGAGGGTCGCCGTCACCGGATCGAGGGCGTCGGGGACCTTCAACAGCATGCTGTCCGGGCTCAGGTACTGGTACTGGGCGTAGCCGCCCCACAGACCCGGCGCGCGGTCCGCCGGGACGAACCCGTAGGAGTCGCCGATGCCGTGATTCCGGCAGTGCCGGTAATCGCCGGCCGCGCATGCGGTGCAGGTGCGACACGACTGGAAGACCTCGACCGCCACGCGATCTCCGGCGTGCACACCCCAACGTTTCGCGGCGGCGGGCCCGATCTCCTCAATGATGCCGACGCTCTCGTGCCCGGGAATGAAGGCAAACCCGCCGAAGAGATGGCCCGAGAACTGTTCATGATCCGTCCCGCACAAGCCCGCAGGCCTCGACCCGGAGGAGGCCGTCGTCATCTCCGATCTCGGGGCGTGGGAACGTACGCCGGCGCAAGGTGCGCGGCGCCTCCAACACCATGGCCGACACGCTCATCGAGAACGCTCCTCAGGCGCCGCGTGTCACCGGCTCAGCTCGAGGCCCTCGTACGTCCCCGCGTTGCGCCAATCCGCGAGGAGCTGGAAGAAGGCCATCGGCCCGTTGCCGTAGGAACTCCCGAGAAATCCGCCGACCGCCGGCTGACCCTCGTTGTTGTAGTAGCCCGGGGTGCACTGTTCTTGGAACGCACGAAAGTCGCGGGCTGATTCGGCCAGCGTCTTCAGCCAGTTCTCTTCGCCGTCTTCGGTCGCTTCGACGACGAGGTCGTTGTCGATCGCATGGCGCATGATGTGGCACGCATGCCGACTGGCCTCGTCAAGCAGGTGCGGGTAGTTGACCGTAAATCCGCCTTGGGTGTGGCCGACGACGAACATGTTCGGGAAGCCGTGCACGTGCATCCCGTGCACGGAGCGCATGCCGCCCTTCCAGTGGGCCGAGAGCGTGACCCCGTTCGAACCCACGACGTCGTAGCCGGCCCGTCGTGTGTAGTCCGTCCCGACCTCGAAGCCGGTGGCGAAGATGATGCAATCGACCTCGTACTCCTGCCCAGCTGCGACGACACCCTTCGCGGTGATCCGATCCACGCCCCGCCCATCGGTGTCGACGAGCGAGACGTTGTCTCGGTTGAACGCCTGCAGATATTCGTCGTGGAAGCACGGCCGCTTGCAGAACTGGCGATACCACGGCTTCAGTGCCTCCGCCGTGGCGGAGTCACCCACCAACGCGTCGACCCGCGCCCGGATTTGCTCCATCTTGTCGAAGTCGGCCATCTCGATGACCGCGACCAGGTCCTGGCTGGCCGGGTCCGCGCTGTCGCGTTCGCGCAGCCTCGTCACGAGTTTGCCGATGATGTCGGTCCAGCCGTCCATCACCAGGTCTTGCTCCGCGATCCCGCCCGACGTCAACAGCGTGAAGTTCTCGATGCGCTCCTTTTGCCAGCCCGGGGCGAGCGAGGCCGCCCAAGATGGATCGGTGGGCCGGTTCGCCCGGACGTCGATGGACGAGGGCGTTCGCTGGAACAGGTAGAGGTGGGCCGCCGCCTCGGCCACGTGCGGGACGACCTGCACGGCGGTGGCTCCCGTCCCGATGACGGCGACGCGCTTGTCCTCGAGGCCGACCAGGTCCCCGTTGGAGTCGCCACCGGTATAGGCGTAGTCCCATCGGCTCGTGTGAAACGTGTGGCCGCCGAACGTCTCGATGCCAGGGACCCCCGGCAGCTTCGGGCGGTGAAGGGGTCCATTCCCCATGACCAAGAACCGCGCCGATATGGCGTCGCCCCGGTCGGTGCGGATCGTCCAGCGTTGCCGGCCGGGCTCCCAGTCGATGGCGGTGACCTCCGTCGAGAGGCAGGCACGGCCGTACAAGTCGTAGTGCGTCGCGATGCGCTGACAATGCTCGAGGATCTCGGGGGCGTGCGCATACTTCTCGGACGGCACGTAGGACGTCTCTTCGAGCAGTGGCAGGTACACGTACGACTCGACGTCGCACTGGGCGCCGGGGTAGCGGTTCCAGTACCAGGTGCCCCCGAAGTCGCCGCCCTTTTCGATGATGCAGAAGTCGTCGATCCCTGCCTCTCGGAGTCGCGCCGCGGTGATGAGGCCCGCAAACCCACCCCCGATGATCGCTACCTCGACGTCGTCGTGCCGAGCAGGCCGTTCGGTGCGTTCGACGTAGGGGTCCTCGAGGTACCCGGCGAAGGGACCGGTAATTTCGATGTACTGCGCGTTGCCCTCCGCGCGGAGCCGTTTGTCCCGCTCGAGGAGGTATTTCTCCCGCAGTGCGTCGGCGTCGAAGTCCCCGTTCGAATCCTTCATAGAACGCCGCAGCGTACCAACCGGACCATCTCGGGCTCGGATGCCGGGTCGGCGCTGTGTGGGGGACTAGTGGTGCCCGGGTCCGCCGTCGCCCGGCCCCGGATCGTGTCCGGCCTTGCCGTGATCCCTTCACGGTGGGCTGCGTGGTGGGCGTCGTCGTGGTGGTGGGGACGGTGGCCCCGGTCGGCTCCAGCACGGTCGCGACGTCTTGGAACTGGCCCTCGGTGATGCCGCCTCCGGCGAGGAGGACCCCGGCCAGGGCCAAGGTCTCCTCGGCCGCAGCCTCGCGGCCGGCCCCAGGCTGCAGTGCGGCGGTCGTGTCGAGCGCCGAGGCCAGGGCGCCGTCGCCGGGGAGACCTCCACCGGCGAGGGAGCGGGCCAGCTGCCGGATGGCGGTGCGCTCCGCGTCGCTCGACTGGGCCTTGTGGTGCTGGGCCACGGTGGTGCGTGACGTCGAAGCGGCGTGTGGGTTCGTGGGTGCTCCGCTGTTGAGGAGGAACAACAGGGCGAGGACGACGACGACGACCGCGGCGATGGCCGGTAGCACAGCGCGCGGCCACCACCGACGCGCCGGTCCGCGGCGCGGGGGCGGGAGGAGCGCGGAGGACGGACGTGGCGGGCAGCACGGTCGTGGCGCACCTCGACCGGCTGGGTCGCGCTCGGGGTCCCAGGCGGTCCGCAGTGGTCGCCGGCCGCTGGTCTGCAGCGCCTGGAGCATTTCGTCTGCCGAACCGAAGCGTTGGCGCGGGTCGGCAGCCAACGCGCGCGAGGTGAGAGGTCGAAGCTCGTTGGGCACGCTCTGGTCGGACTCGGCACCGGGCCCTGGCCGCCGACCGGACAGCGCTTCGACGATCACGGCACCGACGGAGTAGAGGTCGGACTGGACCGTGGCCGAGTGTCCCGCCCTGCGCTCGGGTGCCAGGTAGCCCGGCGTCCCGAGCACCACACCGGTCATCGTCAGGTCGGCCGTTCGATCGGTCGCGTTCCGGGCGTCGAAGCTCTTGGCAATCCCAAAGTCGGTGATCTTGGCGTGGCCGTCGTCGTCGAGGAGGATGTTGCTGGGTTTGATGTCACGGTGGAGGACGCCGCACTTGTGGGCCGCCTCCAGGGCACTGAGGGTCTCGGTCATCAGGGGAACGAGGCGTTGCGGGGACATCGGGCCGCGGCTGATCTCGTCGCGGAGCGTCCGGCCCGGAAGGCGTTCCATGACGAGGTAGGAGGCGGCCCCGTCCTCTCCGTAGTCGAGCACCGCCACGATATTGGGATGCACGAGACGCGCCGAGATCCGCGCCTCCTGCTGGAACCGCGTTCGCATGCCCGGGAGTGATTCGGTCTCCGGCCGCAGGACCTTGACCGCGACCAGGCGCTCGAGCCGCTCGTCGTAGGCATCGAAGACCCGGGCCATGCCGCCTTCCCCGAGCAGCCCGTTGAGGCGGTAGCGGCCCCCGACCATCCCCACGACCGCGCGCGCCTCCACCCCTGTTGTCTACCCGGGTGGGGCGCCGCCTAGTCCTGCTCGCGCCTGACCAGGTGCAAGGGGCGGCGCGCCTACGAGCCCGGCCCGGGGTCGGCCGCCAGCGCAGCCATCTCTCCCATGACCGTCAGCACGTCGGCGGGCGAGTCGTCGCCGAAGTCGCGGTAGAGGGCGCGGACGTTGGCCACGACGCGCTCCGCCTCGCCCCAGCCGGCGTAGGGCCCCAGGTCGATGTCCCGCGCCGCCTCGAGTGCCGTCATGCCGCCGTCGTGGCGGGCCCGCGCCTCGGCGGTCAAGTAGTCGAAGTAGCCCTTGAGCTCGGCGACCGCTGTTGGGGTGGCGAGGGGTCCGTGTCCCGGGACGACGACGGATGCGTCCAGCTCGAGCACGCGGTCGCAGGCGGCCACCCAGTTGGCCACCGGGCCCGCCCACACGATCGGGTGACCGCCGTGGAAGAGGATGTCCCCCGTGAAGACCACGCCGTCGTCGGGAAGGTGGACGACGACATCGCCGCCCGTGTGCGCCGGGCCCACCTCGAGCAGCGTCACAGGACGGGTGCCGATCCGCAGGTCGAGGCGCCCCTCGAAGGTGGTGGTCGGCAGCGCCTCGGAGATCTCGTCGAAGGAGAAGGGGGCGAAGATCTTTGCGAGGAACGCACCGGCGGCCCCGAGGGTGGGCGCGGCGCGGAGTACGCCGGCCATGGCGGACGGCGGCAGTTGCGCCATCTCCTCGGCGCACCGCACCGAGGAGATGATCTCCGACCCGGACATGAGCGCGTTGCCGTAGCAGTGGTCCCCGTTGGCGTGGGTGTTCACCACCCTCGCGATCTGCTCGGCCGCCGGCGTGACGCGCCGCATGGCCCCGAGCATCTCGCCGGTCAGGCGGAGATCGAAGAGCGTGTCGACCAAAAGCGAGGTGTGCTCGCCGGTGACCAGTCCCGCATTCGACCATCCCCACCCGCCGTCGGGCTGGAGATAGGCCCAGACGCCGTCCGCGACCTCGTGGAGCCCCTTCGTGTAGGCCATGCGCCATTGTGGTCCCGGGGCGCCGGGTCGTCGAGAGCGACCTGTCAGAGGCCGACCGAGGACAGCGCCGCCGTGATCGACGGGTCCGTCGAGACGGTGGGTGATCCGGTTGCCACGAACGGTGCGCCACCGAATTCGTTGACCAGGATCTTCTCCGCCGTCCGGGTGGCGAGGGCCTGGCAGGTGATGGTGGGGTTCGGCCCGCCCAGGGCATTGGCCAGGGCCGAATTGTCGGCGATGTACAGCCCGTCGACGAACCGGGACTTCGCGTTGGCGTCCAGGACCGAGTCGGCCTCCGACGTTCCCATGCGCATGGTCGATTGCACGTGCAGAATGAGCGGCGGCCAGTTCATGCGGATCACCTCTTGCGCACCTGCACCCCGCAAGAGCTCACCCGCTCGGCGCGCCATGAACTCGCGGTTGGCAATGGTGCGGGCCGAGCGGGTCCCGCGCGGGAACTCCACCTTCGCCACGGGGCCGTGGTCGTCCGCATTCAAGGCCGAGAGCGAGACGCGGTTCTGTGGCTCGACGTCGTCGTCGGTGAGCACCAGCACGTTGACGAGCTTGTCGATGTTGGCGAGGATCTTCTTCAGCGCCAACCCCATGGGCCGTCCGGGGACGCCGTCCCACGCCGGATCCGTGAGACCCTGGCCACCGAGGTCGGCCCCGTTCGAACCGTTGTCGTAGTAACCCTGCATGCCGCCGTTCGAGAACATCAAGCTGAAGGCCTGAATGGCCGGGGGCAGGCCGACCTGCTCGAGGCCGCCGTGGCCGGGCCAGTCCACCCGGGCCGAGGAGCCCACGCCGCGCGAGCTGAAGGTGTCGTCCTTGAAGACGCCGACGAGCCAGTCGAAGTAGTGGTCCGTGTAGCCCCGGCCCACCCAGCCGTTGGGATTGGGCAGCCCGCTGTTCAGCCACAACCTCGGGTTCTCCGTGGTGCCGCCCGCCATGACGACGACCTTGGCCTCCTCGGTCGTCGAGGCGCCGCTCACCGTGTCGCGCCAGGTCACCGCGGTGGCTCGCAGAGAACCGTTGACCGTTGACGTCGCGATGTTGGTGGCGAAGGCGTTGGGAATCAGGGTGACGGCCTTGCCGTGGGGTGCCCACCCGCCCGCAAGCCCCGCCGTCAGGGCCATCGGCACATAGGAGACGAGGGTGGTCCGCTTGGCCTTCTGATTGAACGGCGATCCGAAAGGCTCCTTGCAGCCCTGGAAGCAATAGCCGCAGAAGGTGCACCCCGTGCCACCCGGGGAGATCGGTTGGCCGAGCGGCACCGTCGTCCGCGCCGCAGTCCCGCCCGGCTGGAGGATCGCGTTCTCCTGGGCCCGGTACGAAGGTTGCGAGACGTTCTTGTTGGTGTTGTGCGGGATCCCGAGGCTCGCCGCACCGGTGAAGAACACCTGCTCCTTCGTCCCTTCGGCCGCCGTCTGCACCGGCAGCGTCGCCTCCGCCCACTCGAAGTAGGGGATGAGCTCCTCGTAGGTGAAGGGGAACACGCGTGGGTCGTAGCTCGACGCGTCGGCCCCGCTGTAGCCCATGAAGACCCCGGGCATCGCGCGCGGGCAGTTGCCGTAGTAGTGCAACGTCGTCCCTCCGACGCCGGAGAGCTGCCAGAGGAAGGAGTTCTGCGGTGTCTCGCGGTACCAGGCCGGCTGGGCGCGGTCGGCGGGGCCGAAGCGGAAGTACCCCGTGAGGGGGTTGTTGGCGTCGTTCTCCAAATGCGTCCAGTCGGTGTCCGGGTCCTTGTAAAACGGCCCTGCTTCGAGCATGACGACGTTGAGCCCCTGCGCGGCGAGCTCCTTCGCCACGACGGGGCCGCCGCCGCCCGCACCGATCACGATCACGTCAACGGCCACCCGCCACCTCCTGACGTCGTCCCATGGTCATCACTCGCTCGCCTCGATCTCGCCGCCCAGGTAACCCTTGAACTCGTTCCAGCCCTCGACGGGTCGGTTGTTGGGCGCCAGGGCGAGGTAGCTCGACTGGGTCCACCCGACCGGCGTGCCGGTGAGCGTGCGCGTCGCGGGATTGAACACGCCGAACTCGCTGAAGCACCCGAACCCGGCGAACTCCAACAGCGCTCCGGCAAGGAACTCGATCAGGCCGGAGATGGAGTCTCGTACCGGTTCCGTGATGTTCTTGTCGATCATCGCCTGCGATGTTCGCGGCGTCGGTCTCCATGAGTTGGAACGCCTTTGTCTTCTCCGTGAAGCTGAGCCGCGAGAAGGGCGAGAGGAACGCACCATGGATGGCCGCGGGATCCACCAGCGTCGCGACGAAGTTCAGCAGCAACGCGACGAGGAGCGAGAGCGGCACCGTCGTCTCGCCGGCCAGCAGCAGGGCAAGGGCATGATCGAGCTGGTCGGCCAAGTCGTCGAGGAGCGGCGGCAGGTGCACGGACGGCAGGTTTGCGCTGATGCCGGTCGCCAGCGCCTGGACGAGGAGAAGGAGCGGCTCCTGCGGCACGGGATAGAAGTTGTCCAGCGCGTCGAGCATGAAGGCGGTGCCGTCGGCTGCGAGGCCGCCCGGAGCGGTGTCGTGCATTCCTTGTGCCACCGAGTACGCGTCGGGGCCGGGCACGACGAAGGCCACGAGGCCGTTGATCGTGTCCTTCGACAACGCGTCGAAGATGGGTGAGAGATCGGCCAGGGTCGGTGCTGCCGCGCCCGCCCTTGCCGGTTCGACGAGCGCCGGAACGTCGACGAGCGCGATCGCCGCGCCGATGACGCCCGTCCGCACGAGGAACGCTCTGCGCCCGTACCTCTGCGAGGTCACCTCATTCATGCCCACCCCCACCTGGTGAACGTCCTCACTTGCTTGGGGACGGGTTCAACGTACCAGGGCGCATTCCCAAGCAGCCGTTTGGCCGCACGGGACGGCGCGGCCGGTCGTCATTGTGCGGTGCAGCGGCGCAGGCGGAATGGGTGCTGTGCTAAGCACCCAGGCGACCCTCGGGGGACTCGGGCGCCACGCAGCCGCCCGAAGGGTTGGCAGAGGAGGCATCCACATGCAAGAGCGCAGCCCCGCCGAGGTCGTCCGGCTGGTGAAGGACGAGGGAGTCGAGGTCGTCGACCTGCGGTTCTGCGACCTCCCGGGTCTCATGCAGCACTTCTCCATCCCGGCCCACGGTCTGACCGAGGACGGGTTCAGCGAGGGCTTCGGGTTCGACGGCTCCTCCATCCGGGGGTTCCAGCAGATCCACGAGTCGGACATGATCCTGCTGCCGGATCCCTCGACGGCCGTCATCGATCCGTTCCGGCAGCACAAGACGCTGAACCTGAACTGCTTCGTGCACGACCCGCTGACGCTCGAGCCCTACTCCCGCGATCCGCGCTACGTGGCGAAGAAAGCGGAGGCCTACGTCAGGTCCACCGGGATCGCCGACACCTCCTACTTCGGCCCGGAGGCGGAGTTCTTCATCTTCGATGACGTCCGCTTCTCCCAGGACCAGCACTCCGCCTTCTACCAGGTCGACTCCGTCGAGGGGATCTGGAATTCGGGCCGCGAGGAGGGCCCGAACCTCGGCTACAAGCCGCGCTACAAGGAGGGCTACTTTCCGGTCCCGCCCATGGACCATTTTCAGGACCTGCGCTCCGAGATGATCCTCACCATGGAGCAGATGGGCATCGAGATCGAGGTCCAGCACCACGAGGTGGGCACCGCAGGCCAGGCCGAGATCGACATGCGCTTCGACACCCTGCTCCGGATGGCCGACAAATTGATGCTCTACAAGTACATCGTCAAGAGCGTCGCCACCCAGGCCGGCTATACGGCGACGTTCATGCCCAAGCCGCTCTATGACGACAACGGCTCGGGCATGCACGTGCACTCGTCCCTCTGGAACGGCGGCGAGCCGCTCTTTCATGCCGAGGGCACCTACGCCGGCCTGTCCGACGTCGGCCGCTGGTACATCGGCGGCATCATCAAGCACGCACGCTCGGTCCTCGCGTTCGCCGCCCCGACGACGAACTCGTACAAGCGTCTCGTCCCGGGCTTCGAGGCGCCGGTGAACCTCGTGTACTCCCAACGGAACCGGTCGGCCGCGTGCCGGATCCCGGTGTACTCGCCGAGCCCCAAGGCCAAGCGCGTCGAGTTCCGTTGCCCCGACCCCAGCTGCAACCCGTACCTCGCGTTCTCCGCCATCCTCATGGCCGGTCTCGACGGGGTGGCGAACAAGATCGAGCCTCCGGCGCCGGTCGACCACGACCTGTTCGACATGTCGGCCGAGGAGCTGGCCAAGATCGGGCAGGTGCCGTCCTCGCTGGAAGAGGCGATGGACGCGCTCGAGGCCGACCGCGACTACCTCGAGGCCGGTGGGGTCTTCACTCCCGACCTCATCGAGACCTGGGTGGACTACAAGCGCACCAACGAGGTGGACCCGGTGCGGCTGCGGCCGCACCCCTGGGAGTTCATGCTGTACTACGACATCTGAGCGGAGCTCAGTACACCCAGACGGTCGTCCCGATCGGGTCGATGTTGGCGCCCCACACCCAGTTGATCGCCTCGTTGCTGATGCGCGCACAGCCATGGGACACGGGCTCGGGTGGGACATCGGTGTCGCCGTGGATGGCGAAGCCCTCGTAGAAGAAGCGCGGCCGGTACAGGGTGCCGAGCGAGTCCACCACGGTGCCGTCCACGACCCGGAACGTCTGGAAGACCCCGGTCGGCGTGTCGGCCACCGAGGTCACGCCGTCCTGGGTGTAGGTGTAGCCGCCACCCGTGGACGTGTTGAGGGTCCAGACGAGCTGACCGTTGTTGACCACCATCAGGAGGTCGTCTTCCAGGTCGATCTGGATCTCGTAGCCGGAGTTGGCGCGTGGGTGGGGCACGACGCCCGCCTGCAGCGCCGCCCACGTGGAAGGCCCGACGACGCCGTCGCGTGGCAGGCCCGCCGCCTTCTGGAGTGCGAAGACCGCCTGTTCGGTGCTGTCGTCGAACGCGCCGCTGGCGGTATCCACCCAGTAGCCCAGCGCGTACAGCTGCTGCTGCAACGAGACGACTGCGGCGCCGCCGGCGCCCGGTCCGATCGTCGGTGGCACCGGGGGAGGCGAGGTCGGCAAGATCCAGTAGCCGCCCCCGTCCGGTGTCGCCGCCATGCCCCGGATGGGGTTCGGGTTGGACTGGCCACCCATCGACCCGAAGAAGGACGTGCCGAAGTTGAAGATGCCGCCGTCGCTCGCCACCATCCAATAGCCCTGTGGCGCGCTGGCCATGCCGACGATCGGCGCGTTGAGCGGCGTGCCGCCCATGGAGCCGAGGAAGGGGGCGTCCCCGTAGCTGAAGATGCCGCCGTCGCGGGCGACGAACCAGTACCCGCCGCCGTCATGCGTCGTCGCCATGCCGACGATGGGCTGATTCAGCGGCTGGCCACCGCGTGACCCGTAGAAGGTTGCGTCGCCGTAGCTGAAGATGCCCCCGTCGGACGCGACGAGCCAGTAGCCCCCGCCGTCGGCTGTCGCGGCCATCCCCACGATCGGGGCGTTGAGCGGCTGGCCGCCACGCGAGCCGAAGAAACCCGCGTCCCCGTAATTGAAGATGCCGCCGTCGGAGGCGACGAGCCAGTAGCCGCCGCCGTCGGGCGTCGCCGCCAGGCCGACGATGGGTTGGTTGAGCGGGATGCTCCCGGCGGAGCCGAAGAAGCCGGCGTTCCCGTAGTTGAAGATGCCCCCGTCCGCCGCGGCCATCCAGTAGCCCTGGCCGTCGGCGGTCGACGCCATCCCGACGACCGGCTGGTTCAGCTGGAGCCCGCCCGACGGGCCGAAGTCTCCTGCGTTGCCGAAGGGGACCGGCTGGGCCGGATTGTCGGGATACGCGGCGGCCGCAACCCCGGGGGCGATGGCGACGAGCGCCGGCACCAGGGCGAGGCCACCGACCAGGGCCATGGCGAGGCGTTGGCAGCGCCCGGTGCGCCGCGCCGCGCCGGGCGTCGTTTCGTGCGGTGTCAAGGCCTGGCATCGCCACTCCTTTGGTCGGCTGCCGGGGAGTGCCGCCGGTTCCGGCCTGCCTGGTCGAAGGTCGGCTCACTGTACATCCCCGGTTTCCGGCGAAGGTCTCAGGCGCGACGTTCCCAACGGACGACGTCGTCGATCTGCCCGGTGTCGACGTCGTAGAGGAATCCGGCGATCGTCTGCAGCGGCGAGAGGTACGCCGTCCCCGACAGCAGCTCGACGTCCTCGCGCAGGCTCGCCCGATGGTCGGCGATGGGGAGGAAGGCGAGGTCGGCTCCCGTCTGCCCGCGCAGCTCGTCGTCGGTCGCGCCCTCCAGGCCGCAGTGGGTGTGCTGCATCACGATCACCGTGTCGACGCCGAGCATGGCACTCGAGAGGGCCAGGCTGCGCAGGACGTCATCGGTGACGCGGCCGCCTGCGTTGCGCAGGATGTGGGCCTCGCCGAGCCGGAGACCGAGCACCGCGCCGACGTCGATGCGGACGTCCATGCAGGTGACGACGGCCAGCCGTCGGGCCGGGCGTACGGTGTCCACGGCCGGCGCGGGTGCGCCCCTGCTGGCGGTGAGGAGGTCGTCGATCAGCGTCATCGCGCGAAGAACCCTTGGCCGCGATGTTGGTCGAGGGCGGGGACGTCTCGGGAGACCTCGGGCAACGGGACCCTGATCGGGAAGGCGGGGAACGGGGCGCCGGCGACCATGCCGCGGCGGTCGAGCACGGGGGCCACCGGGACCGCCACCGCGGTCAGCGCCTCGACCAATTCGTCCCGCCCCCGTCCCGCAATGGCCTCTGCCACGCGGTCCTGGGTCTCCGAGCCCCGCGCCGAGCGCTCGTCGAAGGTCAGCCCGGCGATGTCGCCGAGTCCGAGCTCGACGCACAGGCTCGACCAGAAGTGTTGCTCGCTGATGACGCCGAGTGCGATCTGCCCGCCGTCTGCGGTCGGGAACAGGCCGTAGCCGGGGACCGGTCCGGCCACGGACGCGGCGCCGTCGCTGTCGCTGCGCTCGTTCCCCACGCTCCCGGTCCATGTCGAGAGGACGTCGGTCATGGAGACATCCAACCGGACGCCCTCGCCACTCGCCTTCCGGCCCAGGATGCCGGCACAGATGCCGAAGGCTGCCGACATCCCGCCCGCCAAGTCGGCGATCGGGAGCGGCGTCATCCTCGCGGTGCCGCCCTCGGGGGTCAGTGCGCCCGCCCAAGCCTGGTAGTTCACGTCGTGACCCGGGAGCGTGGCGCGCGGGTCATCCTGTCCGTAGCCCGAGATGGAGCAGTAGACGAGGGCCGGGTTGACCTCCCGCACCGTGGCCGCGTCGAGCCCGAGACGGGCCATCACCCCGGGGCGGAAGCCCTCGACGAGCGCGTCGGCCTCCGCCGCCAGCTCGAGCGCCCGGGCGCGGTCGTCCCCGTCCTTCAGGTCGAGCATGACGCTGCGCTTGCCGGCGTTGATGGACTCGAAGAGTCCCGGGTACTGGCGCATCGGGTCGCCTCCCGGAGGCTCGACCTTGAGCACGTCGGCCCCGAGCGCGACCAACAGCGAGGTCGCATAGGGCCCGGGACGCCAGATGCTCAGGTCGAGGACCCGCAGGCCGGAGAGGAGCGATGCCGTCATCGGCCGCCGAGTCTTGCATTCCGGCCCGCGGTTACCCTCATCTGGTGCTCGGCTTTTTCTCGTTCACCGAGATCACGGATCCGTCGGCCCACGAGGCCTACAACGCCTGGCACCAGCTCGACCATCTGCCCGAGCAGTTCACGCTGGAGGGGATCACCTTCGGGCAGCGGTGGGTCCGCTCGCCGCATTGCCGGGATGCCGAGGCGGCCACCGGCCCCATGCTCGAGCCCTTCCACTACATGACGCTGTACCTGCTCCGCGACCGGGAGGTGATCCCCCCGTTCTTCGCGCTGGCCGAGCGCCTGCACGCCGAGGACCGCTTCTTCGCCGCCCGGCGCGCCCTGCTGTCGGGGCCGTTCGACGTCGTCGGCTCCTGGGCGGCGCCCCGCGTCGCCGTGTCGGCCGGCGCCGTGCCCTTCCGGCCCGCCGAAGGGGTGTACGCCGTCGTGGGACCGGCCGTCGATGGTGCCGCCTTGGTGGAGGTGCCCGGTGTGGCCGGCGTGTGGCAGTTCGCGGACGGCGGGCGCACCGTGACCGTCGCCTTCGTCGACGGCGACCTGTGGCAGGTCGCGGCCAGGTTGCGCACCGAGGTCTCGGGTTCCGAACCTCTGCCCGAGTGGGCGGGACCGCTCGAACGAGTCGATGCCTTCCGGTGGGACTGGTTCGCTACGCTGACGCCCCAATGACCAGTCAGAGCAAGTCAAAAGCCCAGCGCAGGGCCGAGGCGCAGCGCCGCGCCGCCGAGCAGCGCGCGGCTGAGCAGCGCAAAAAGCGCGTCCGCACGGGGCTGCGGCTCGGCGGCGTCCTCGCGGTGATCGCCGCCGTCGTGGTGATCATCGTCGTGGTGACCGGCGGTGGGGGCAGCGTCCCGGGGCACTTCAAGAACCCGCACGTCGCCTTGGAGCCGATCCCGGCCTCCATGTCTTCGAGCTGGGTGAAGCCGCCCGCGGGCACCCCGGGACCCGAGACGCTCCCCGTCCCGAGCGGGCCCAAGCTGGCCACGCTGATCAACGCGGCGTCGGGGCAGACGCTCAACGGCATCCAATGCCAGACCAACGAGCAGACGTTGGTGCACGTGCACACGCACCTCACGATCTTCGTGAACGGCCAGGCGCGGGTGATCCCCTACGGCATCGGCATCCCCGGGTTCCAGGCCATCCAGCTCAACCCCGCGCCGCCGGCCGGACCGGGGCCCTTCGTCGAGACCGGCACGTGCTTCTACTGGCTGCACGTGCACGCCAACGACGGCGTCATCCACGTCGAGTCACCCAGTACCACCATGAACTTCACGCTGGGCCAGCTCTTCGACGAGTGGGGCATCCCCTTGAGCAGCACCCAGGTCGGCTCCGCCACCGGGAAGGTCACCGTCTTCTTCACCTCGCCGGGCAAGAAGACGGGCATCTACACCGGCAACCCACGCAACCTGCCGCTCGGCGACCACTACCAGATCCAGTTGGTCGTCGGCACGCCGATCGTCGCCCCCGTCCAGATCACCAACTGGGGCGGCCTGTAGAGACCGTGGAGGTCGATGCGGTCGTCGTCGGCCTCGGACCCGGGGGCGAGCAGGTCGCCGAGGAGTTGGCCGCGGCCGGTCTCGACGTCGTGGGGATCGAAGCCGAACTGGTCGGCGGCGAATGCCCCTACTGGGGCTGCATCCCTTCGAAGATGATGGTGCGCGCCGCCGACCTGCTGGCCGAGGGGCGGCGCATCCCCGGCATGGCCGGCTCTTCCGTCGTGACCCCCGACTGGTCGCCGGTGGCACGCCGGATCCGCGACGAGGCCACCGACTCGTGGGACGACCGCGTCGCCGTCGAGCGCCTCGAGGACAAGGGCGCCCGCTTCGTGCGGGGCCGGGCCCGGATCGTCGGCCCGACCGTGGTGGAGGTGGACGGTCGGACCATCGAGGCCCGCCGCGCCCTGGTGCTCGCCACGGGACAGCGCCCGTGGATCCCGCCGATGTTCGAAGGAGTCCCGCATTGGACCAACCGGGATGCCATTGCGGCCGAATCGGCGCCGACCTCGCTGCTCGTCATCGGCGGTGGCGCCATCGGGCTCGAGCTGGGCCAGGCCATGGCGCGCTTCGGGACGGCGGTGACCATCGTCGAGGCCGGCCCCGGCTCGTCGGTCCCGAGGAGCCCGAGGCGGCCGAGCTGATCACCGAGATCCTGCGGCGAGAGGGCGTCGAGGTCCACGTCGGCGCCGCCATCGAGCGCGTCGAGCCCTCCGGGGCGACCGGCAGCGCTGGTCGAGCTGGCCGGCGGCACCGTGCTGCGCGCCGAGCGCATGTTGGTGGCGACCGGGCGCCGCAGTGACCTGCACGCGCTCGGTGTCGGCGTGCTCGGCCTCGACGAGGACGCCCGCAGCCTTCCGGTCGACGGCCGCATGCGGGTGCTGCCCGGCGTGTGGGCCGTCGGTGACGTCACGGGCAAGGGCGCCTTCACCCACGTCGCCGTGTACCAGGCCCGCCTCTGCGTGGCCGACATCCTGGGCCGACCGCGTCCGGAGGCCGACTACAAGGCGCTGCCTCGGGTGACGTTCACCGACCCCGAGATCGGCTCGGTCGGGGAGACCGAGGCGGAGGCGCGCCAACAGGGCGGCGACGTCGTCGTGCTCCAGGATTCGATTACGGCATCCGCTCGGGGTTGGATCCAGCGCGGCGAGGGCCTCGTGAAGCTCGTCGCCCGCGACGGCGTGCTCGTCGGCGGGACGGCGATGGGCCCTTACGGGGGCGAGGTGATGAGCATGCTGGCGGTCGCCGTGCACGCCGAGCTCACGCTCGAGACCCTGAAGACGATGATCTTCGCCTACCCCACGTTCCACCGCGCCGTGGACTCGGCGTTGTGGTCGCCCAGCAGCGCGGCGAAGATCGCCGGCGCCTGATGGGGGAGCAGCGACAGGTGCCCCTCGCCGGGCACGACGGTGACCGTCGAGTGTGCGAGGTGTCCCTGCAGGAAGGTGCGATAGTCCGGCGGGCCCGTCCGGTCGTCTGATCCCTCCCAGATCTGGACCGGGACCCGCGATCTCCTCGAGCGAGAACCCCCAGGGGTCCCCGAAGATGCGGTAGTCCTGCAGGCAGCCCTCGGTGCCCTGGCGCACCGCCTCGCGCACGAAGGCGAGGGCCAGGTCCGGGGGACCCCATTCGCGCAGGACGGTGCGGTCGGCCGGCGGGAACGAGCGCATGGCGGCCCGGAGCAGTCGGGTGTTGCTGGCGTTGACGATGCTCGCCTTCAGGACCGCCGAGGCCAGCCCCGGCGTCCGGCGCGTGAGGAAGAGCAGGGCCCGGTCGGACGCCGTCAACCCTCTCGTGGTCCCGTACAGGTCCAGGGGGACCGCGCTGGACAACAGCGCCGCCGCCGTCACCCGCCCACCCATCTTGGCCGCGCACACCGCGGCGTACGGTCCACCCGCCGACCAGCCCATCACCGCGAAGCGGTCGATGCCGAGCGCGTCGGTCAGGTGGGCCACGTCGTCCGGCCAGTCGAGCAGGCGCCGGCCCGGCTGGAACGTCGATCGACCGATGCCCGGCCGGTCGGGCGACAGCAGGCGCACGCCCGCCGCCACCGCCGCGTGGTCGGCCGGTGCCGCATCGAGCCGCGAACTGAGGCCGCCGTGGAAGCTCAGCACCGGGAAGCCTGCCGGGATCCCCGTACTCCTCGTAGGCCAGCTCCCGCCCGTCCGGCAGCGTCAGCGCCGCCGTCACGTCGTCGCCTTCGCCCCGGGGTGCGACCCGCGCGGGGCGTGCGCTCGGGGGGTGTGACAGCGGGAACCGGCACGGATGCACGCTATAGGGTGCGGTCATGAGCGCGAACGTCGACGAACTGGTGGACGGCCTGCTGGCCGACCACCCGCCCGCATCCACGCCGGCGCAGGAGTTCCTGGAGGAGCAGTTCGACCGCGGCTTGGCCTGGGTGCACTTCCCCCCGGACTGCGGGGGCCTCGGGCTCACGCCGAAGGACCAGCAGCGTGCCCAGTCCCGCCTCCACGCCGGTGGCGCGCCGGCCGCCGGCGTGCGCAATCCGATCGGCTACGGCATGTGCGCACCCACGATCGCGACACACGGCTCCCCCGAGCAGAAGGCGCGCTACCTGCGGCCGCTGTTCAGCAACGAGGAGATCTGGTGCCAGCTGTTCAGCGAGCCGGGTGCAGGTTCGGACGTGGCCGGCCTCTCGACGCGGGCCGAGCGCGACGGCGAGGAGTGGCTGCTCAACGGACAGAAGGTGTGGACCACCCTGGCCCACATCTCCTCCTACGGGCTCATCGTGGTGCGCACGAATCCCGACGTGCCCAAGCACAAGGGGATGACCGCGTTCCTCGTCGACATGCACGCACCCGGCGTCGAGGTGCGGCCGCTGTTCCAGATCACCGGTGAGGCCGAGTTCAACGAGGTCTTCTTCACCGACGTCCGCATGCCCGACACGGCCCGCATCGGCGGCGAGGGCGAGGGCTGGCACGTCGCCGTCACGACCCTCATGAACGAGCGCGTCTCCATCGGCGGCGCGGTCGGTCGTCGCAACAGCGGCCCGGTGGCCGAGGCGATGCGCATCTGGAAGGAGCGGTGGCAGGGCGACACCTCCCCGCATGCGCTCGCACTGCGCGACCGGCTGGTCTCGGCCTACATCCGCGGCGAGACGCTCTCGATGACGAACGCACGGGCCGCCGCCACGCGCAAGGCCGGCACGCCCGGCCCCGAGGGCTCCGTCGCCAAGCTCGCCTTCGCAGAGGAGAACAAGCGGGTCTACGACCTCTGCATGGATCTGCTGGGCAACGACGCCATGCTGTTCCCGGCCGGCTACCCCATGGTGCGACCCGACCTCGTGGGCATGGGATCGACCGACGTGCACAAGATGTTCCTGCGGGTGCGCGCGAACTCCATCGAGGGTGGCACGTCCGAGGTCATGCGCAACATCCTGGGCGAGCGTGTGCTCGGGCTCCCCGGCGACGTGCGCACGGACAAGGAGCTGCCCTGGAAGGACGTGCCGCGCAGCTGAGCGCGCCGCCGCGGTGACCCCGCCCGACCTCACGGCGGAAAAGCGCACGGCGGCGCGGGCGGCCGCCGCCCTCGTCGAGGACGGGATGCGCGTCGGCCTCGGGACGGGCACCACCGTCGCCGAGCTGGTCCCCGCGCTGGCGGACCGGCGGCTCGCCATCACCTGCGCCGCCACCTCGCCCGCGACGGCGGAGCTGGCGCGGGTGCACGGGCTCGACGTCCGTCCCTTCACCGACATCGACCGTCTCGACCTGGCGATCGACGGGGCGGATCAGGTCGACCCCGCCGGTTGGCTCGTCAAGGGGGGAGGGGGCGCCCACACCCGCGAGCGCATCGTGGCGGCCGCCGCCGACCGCTTCATCGTCATCGTGTCGTCGGACAAGCCGGTGGAGCGCCTGCACCCACCGGTTCCGCTCGAGCTCCTTGCGTTCGGCCTCGCCGCCACCCTGCACGCGCTGCCCGGTGCCGTGCTCCGGGACGCCCCGCCGACCCCCGACGGCGGCGTCCTGGCCGACTACCACGGGGAGGTGGGCGACCCGGCCGCGCTGTCCGAGCGGCTCGACGCCGTGCCGGGACTGATCTCGCACGGCCTGTTCCCGCCCTCGATGGTGAGCACCGTCCTCGTCGCGCGCGCCGGCGCGGTGGAGGTGCGTCAGATCACCTGAGCTCCTCCTCCGGCTGCGTCAGGCGGCGGCGAAGGTGACCGGCAGCGAGGTGGGGGAGCGGAAGACGTCGCCGCGGATGTGCGGATCGCCCTCGCCCTGGAGGGCCAGGTCGGGCAGGCGGTCGAAGACGCGGTTGAGCAGCACCCGCGTCTCGAGCCGGGCGAGATGCATGCCGAGACACATGTGCGGCCCGTGGGCGAAGGCGATGTGCGGCTGGGACGGGCGGAAGATGTCGAAGGTCTCGGGGTCGTCCCAGCGTGTCTCGTCGTGGTTGGCCGAGCCGATGTGGGTGGTGACCACCTCGCCGGCCTCGATCTGCACGCCGCCCACCTCCACGTCACAGCGTGGTCGTGCGAGCGATGGTCAGCAGCGGCGGCTCGTAGCGCAGTCCCTCCTCGATGGCTTGCGGCAGGAGCGCGCGGTCCGCCACCACCGCCGCCAGTTGCTCGGGATGGGTGAGGAGCAGGTACAGCAGGTTGCCCGACGAACGGTAGGTCGTCTCGGCGCCGGCCGGCAGGAGGAGCCGGAGGAACGAGTAGATCGCCTCGTCGGTCAGGTTCTCGCCGTCGACGTCCGCCGCGACCAGGTCGCTGATCACGTCGTCCGCCGGATGCGCCCGGCGCTCGGCCACGATGCCGGCGAAGTACTCCCGCAGCGACTCGGACGCCGCCAGCCCCCGGTCGATGTCGGCCACCAGGCCGATGAGCTCGATCGACGAGCGATGGAACTCGGGGAAGTCCTCTTCGGGCAGGCCGAGCAGGCGGGCGATCACTCTGACCGGGAACTCGAACGTGAGCTGGCGGACCAGGTCGGCCTCGCCGTCGGCGGCGAAGCGCGTCGATCTGCTCGTCGATGATGGGCGCGATGAACTCGGGCTCCCAGCGGGCGAGTGACTTCTCCCGGAACGCGTGCGCCACCAGGTTGCGGTGGCTCCGGTGCTCGGGGTCGTCCATGCCCAGGATCATGTGGCCCATCACCATGCCGATGGTGGCGTCGTAGCCCGTCGACGTGAACGTCTTGGGGTCGCGCAAAATCCGGGAGCAGTCCTCGTAGCGGTAGGCGATCCATTCGGGCTCGGCGCTGAAGCCCTCGGGCAGGACCTCGGGCGGGATGGTCAGGCCCTTGCTCACGGGGGCGTCCCGCCGCTTGGCCGCCAGGGCAGGCCACGGGTCCCGCGTCGTGCCGGCCACCACGTCGTCGAAGGCCGCGAACGGGTCGTACTCGTGGGCTTCGGACGTGGACATCGACGGCTCCCTCCCCGCTGGGCGATCTGTGACGTTGGCGTCAGGTTAGGTGGACGCACGCCGCCGCGCACACGACCGGGACCACGACGGTCCGGGACGCGACCGCGTAGGCTCCCGCCAGCATGTTGACCCTCCGCACCCCCGATGCCCGCTTCGCCGGCCTGCCCGGCTTCGACTTCGCACCCCACTACGCCGACATCGCCGACGGCGACGGCGGCACGCTGCGGGTGCACTACCTGCGCGAGGGCGACCCAGCCGCGCCCGTCGTGCTGCTCCTGCACGGCGAGCCGTCCTGGTCCTACCTGTACCGCAAGATGATCCCGGTCCTCACGGCGTCCGGCCTGCAGATCGTGGCCCCCGACCTGGTCGGCTTCGGCCGCTCGGACAAGCCCACCGAGCGCGGCGACTACACGTTCGCCCGGCACGTCGAGTGGATGCGGGCGCTCCTCTTCGACACCCTCGACCTGCGCGACGTCACGCTGGTGGGCCAGGACTGGGGCGGTCTGATCGGACTCCGCCTCGTCGGCGAGCACCCCGAGCGCTTCGCCCGCGTCGTCGCCGCCAACACGTTCCTCCCCACCGGGGACACCAACCCCGGCGAGGCCTTCTTCGCCTGGCAGAAGTTCTCCCAGGAGGTCGAGGAGTTCCCGACCGGCGGCATCGTGCAGGGTGGCTGCGCGAAGGGGATCGCCGACGACGTCCGGGCGGCCTACGACGCGCCCTTCCCCGACGAGTCCTACAAGGCCGGCGCCCGCGCCTTCCCGCTGCTGGTCCCGTCGCGCCCCGATGACCCCGCCCACGACGCCAACGTCGCCGCCTGGGTGGGCCTGGCCGCCTTCACCCGGCCCTTCCTGTGCGCCTTCAGCGACGGCGACCCCATCACCCGCGGGGCCGACCGCAACCTGAAGGAGCGGATCGCCGGCGCCAAGGGCCAGCCGCACACGACGATCGCCGGCGGCGGGCACTTTCTCCAGGAGGATTGCGGCGAGGAGCTGGCCCGGGTCGTCGCCGACTTCGTCCACGCCAACCCGTGACCTCGGAACACCGCGTCGTCATCGTCGGCGCCGGGTTCTCCGGCATCGGCATGGCGGCCCGGTTGCGGACGATGGGCATCGACGACTTCGTCGTCCTCGACCGCGGCAACGATCTCGGCGGCACGTGGCGCGACAACTCGTACCCCGGCGCCGCCTGCGACGTCCCGTCGAACCTCTATTCCTTCTCCTTTGCGCTCAACCCCGACTGGTCCAGTTCCTTCCCCTCGCAGGCCGAGATCTGGGACTACATGCGCGCCTGTGTCGACCGCTTCGACGTCGGCGGGCGTCTCCGTTTCGACCACGCGGTCGACGAGGCGCGCTGGGACGAGCAGGCCGAGCGCTGGGTCGTGCGGGCGGCGGGGGAGGAGTACGTCGCCGAGGTGCTGGTGTGGGCGACCGGGTCACTCAGTGAGCCGTCCATCCCCGCCTTCCCGGGTCTCGACGGCTTTCGCGGCAAGGTGTTCCACTCGGCCAAGTGGGAGCACGGGTTCGACCTGACGAACAAGCGGGTCTGCGTCGTCGGGACCGGCGCCTCGGCGATCCAGTTCGTGCCGCAGATCGCACCGGTCGTCGAGCACCTGTACCTGCACCAGCGGACCCCGCCGTGGGTCGTGCCCCGGCGCGACCGCCCGGTCTCACGCCTGCGCAAAATTGCGTACCGCAAGGTCCCTGCGCTCCAACGGCTGTCGCGCCTGCGCATCTACGCCATCTTCGAGGCGCTGCTCGGCGTCTTCGTGGGCCACAACGACCGCCCGAAGGCCGTCGTGCGCAAGCGCGCGCTCGACCACCTCCGCCGGCAGGTCCCCGACGAGAGCCTGCGCGCCAAACTCACGCCGCACTACGAGCCCGGCTGCAAGCGGCTCCTCCTGTCCGACGACTACTACCCGTCGCTCACCCTGCCCAACGTCGAGGTGGTGGACGCACCGGTGGCCTCGTTCACCGCCCACGAGGTCGTGGGTCAGGACGGGATCGCCCGCCCGGTCGACGTCGTCATCATGGGCACCGGCTTCGAGGCCGCCGAGCCCCCCTACGCCGAGCACATCGTCGGGCGGGGCGGGATCCGGCTGTCCGAGCTCTGGAAGGCCGACGGGGTCGAGGCCTACGCGGGGTCAACGGTGGCGGGCTTTCCGAATCTGTTCCTCATGATCGGGCCGAACTCGACGTTGGCCCACAACTCGATGATCTACATGATCGAGTCGCACATCAACTACATCGAAAGCGCGCTCGACTTCATGGCCCGGCCGGGTGTGCGCACGGTCGAGGTGAAGCCGAACGTCCAGCGCCGCTACAACGAGCGGCTGCAGGCGCGGCTCGAGCACTCGGTGTGGGTCGAGGGCGGGTGCGGCAGCTGGTATCTCGACCACCGCGGTCGGAACACGACGTTGTGGCCGGACCACACCTGGAAGTTCCGCCGGCTGACCCGGCGCTTTCATCCCGGCGAGTACGCGGTCCGGGCGTAGGCGCGCACGGCCAGCGCACTGAGCACGGCGGCGAACGCCGCCAGTGCGCCGATCTCGGGCAGCACGGCGGTGAAGCCGGCGTGGTTGTAGATCAGGTTGACGAACGCATCCATCGCCCAGGCCTGGGGGACGGCGTGACCGACGGCTCGAATGGCGGGCCCGACCACGTCGAGGGGGTACATGCAGCCGCCCAACAGCCCGCACACGATGCCGAGGACCACCGCGAGGGAGATCGCCTGTTCCTCGGTCCGCGACCGCATGCTCACCAAGGCGGCCGCACCGGAGTAGGCGAGCGACAGCAGCGCCAGGACGAGGAAGACCCCGGCCGGATTGCCCCAGTGCACGCCGAAGATGAGGACCCCGACGAGGAGGAGTCCGGCACACTGCACGGCGGCCACACACAGGCTGGTCGCGAGCAGCGCCGCCACGATGCTGCGCCGGCGCACCGGTGCCGCCATGATGCGGCCCATGAGGCCGAGCCGGCGCGTCTCGACGGCGCCCGATGCGAGCAGCAGGACCGTGATGCCCAAGAAGAGGACGAGGTCGGCCGGCGCGACGTAGGAGAACGGACTGAGCGCGGCCGGCACGTCGGTGTGGGCCAGCGTGACGTCGGTCACCGTGGTGCGCGTGCCCTCGGCCGCCATCAGATCGAGGAGGGCGACGACGTCGGTCCGGGCCGCGATCGCGCTGGTGGAGGCGGACTGGCTCACGAACTGGGCCCGCAGCGCTCCCGCCGGCGACGGCAACGTGACGAGGCCCGCCACGACGCGGCCGCGCAGGATGTCGTCGGCCAGCTGCGCCCGGTTGGGCTCGATGCGGACCTTCAGGTCCGCCGTGTGGTCCACGAGCTGCACGAGGCGCGGCGAGGGGTGCAGGAGGCCGACCGGTTCCTTGGGGCTGCCGGCCAGTAGGCCGGTGACGAGGATGAACAGGACGGGGAACGCGGTCGCGACGAAGAGGAAGCGGCGGTCGCCGCCGGCGCGGCGCAGGTTGACCCGCAGGATGGCGATCACGGGGTGACCATCTGGCGGACCCGGGTCATGGCCAACCCGCCCGTGACGAGGGCGATCAGGCACAGCACGGCGAACGGGCCGAGCACCGACGACGCAGGATCGTGCAGCAGCGAGAGCCGGCCGAAGCCGACCAGCGCCCAGCCGTTCGGCGTCCCCAGGCTGAGCACCTGGAGGAACTCGGGCAGCGCGCCGGGCGGGAGCAGGTTGCCCCCGAGCAGGGCCAGGAGGAGGCCCACGATCAGCGACGCCGCGAACGCCTCCTGGGGCGAGCGCGCGAACGAGGTGAGGAAGGTGCCGAGGCCGCACATGGCGGCGGTGGCACCGAGACACATCAAGAGGACGCCCAGCGGCGGGCCCCAGTCGGCACCGAACACACCCGTCGTCACGCCCCAGACGATGAGGATCGACGAGAGCCCGGTCACCGCGATCGCCAGGAGCTTGCCCCACACGATGGTGCGCGGCTCGACCGGCGCGGCGGCCAACCGCGCCAGGGTGCCGGTGGCGCGCTCCATCAGAAGCGAGCGCATGCCGAGCCCGCTGCCGATGAAGAGGAACACGACGGCGATCGACGGGGCGAAGTAATTGAGCACCGCCTTGCCCCCGTTGCCCAACATGTCCGACTCCACGGAGATGGCAGCCGGGTCGGTGGACGTTCCCCGGTACAGGCGGCCGGCGTACATCCGGCTGGCCAGACCGGCCGCCAGGGACTCGGCGTACTCCTGGCCGATGAGCGCGTTGGCGCGGTCGACGACGTCGAAGCCCGGAGACGGCGTGCCACCCGGTGCGACCATCGGGATCAGCAAATGGCCCAGGCTCTTGTGTCCGCGGGAAACGGCGATGCCCGCCTCGAGCGTTCCGTCTGCGACCTCGCGCTTGAGGGCGTCTTTCCCGGCGACGAAGTGCACGGTGACGTTCGGGGGCAGTTGGCTCGCGTGCACCGCGGCGCGCACGAGGGCTGCTGACGCCCCCGACACGCCGATGGGGGTCGCCCCGTTCGCCGCGTTGCCCGAGAAGGCGAGACCGAGGATGGCGGCGATGGCCAGGGGCGCCACGAGGCAGGTGAGCACCGCCGAGCGGTCGCGGATCCGCCGGCGCAGTTCATTGGCGGTGATGGCCCAGATCAGCCGCCGCGCTCCTCGTTCTGACGCCCTGGCCCTGCCCGCACGGCGTCAACCTAGCCGTGCGGTCGTGTCCAACGAGGGTGACCCGATGCCCCCGGTACGGTGTCGGCAACCAAGAGCTTGCTGGGGGGTACGTGGTGGCCAGGATCGAATTCGGGGGGAAGATCGGCAACGACTGGACCGACTCGGAGCCCTGGTGGCCGCCCGTGCCGAGGGCCCCGGAGGGCGCACCGAACGTCGTCCTCATCGTCCTCGACGACGTGGGCTTCGCCCAGCTCGGCTGCTACGGCTCCGACATCGCCACGCCCGTCATCGACGGCATCGCCGCGGCGGGCGTCCGACTCACCAACTTCCATACCACCGCCCTGTGCTCGCCCACCCGGGCCTGTCTGCTCACCGGGCGCAACCACCACCGCAGCGGCATGGGACGGGTCGCCGACCTCGCCACGGGCTTCCCCGGCTACTGGGGCCGGCCGCCGCGGGAGAACGGCTTCCTCTCCGAGATCCTCCGGGCCAACGGCTACGCCACCTACGCCGTCGGCAAATGGCACCTCAGCCCCGAGGACGAGACGAACATGGCGCGCTCGCGCGCCACGTGGCCCCTCGGCCGCGGCTTCGACCGCTGGTACGGCTTCCACGGCGGCGAGACCCATCAGTTCGTGCCGGGGCTCTACCACGACAACCACATCGTGCGGCCGCCGCGCTCCATCGCGGAGGGCTACCACCTGAGCGTGGACTTGGCGGACCGCGCCATCGAGTACCTCGGTGACTTGCGCGCCGTCGACGACCAGCTGCCGTTCTTCCTCTACTTCGCGACGGGCGCCTGCCACTCACCGCACCACGCGCCCGCCGAGTGGATCGAGCGCTACAAGGGCCATTTCTCGCAGGGGTGGGACCGCTGGCGCGACGAGACGTTTGCCCGCCAGCGCTCCATGGGCATCGTGCCCGAGTCCACGGTGCTGTCGCCGCGGCCGCCGTGGGTGCCGGCCTGGGACAGCCTGGACGAGCGGGAGCACGCGCTGTCCGAGCGGTTCATGGAGTGCTTCGCCGCGTTCTTGTCCTACACCGACGAACAGATCGGCCGCGTCCTGGGCTTCATCGACGAGCTCGGTGACGCCGACAACACGGTCGTGCTGGTCGTGTCGGACAACGGTGCCAGCTCCGAGGGCGGCAAGGAGGGGACGATCAACGAGGGCCGGCTGTCGAACTTCGAAGGCGCGACGGTCGACGAGATGTACGACCGCCTCGACGAAATCGGCGGACCTCGCAGCCACAACAACTACCCGTGGGGCTGGACGATGGCCGGCAACACGCCGTTCAAGCGCTGGAAGCGCGAGGTCCACGAGGGCGGCGTGGCCGATCCGTGCATCGTGCGACTGCCGGCACGCCTCGCCAGCGCCGCCACCGGCGGCGCGTTCCGCCGGCAGTACGCCCACGCCGTCGACGTCCTGCCCACGGTGCTCGAGCTGACCGGCGTCGACGCGCCGGCCGAGATCGACGGCATCGCCCAGTCGCATCTCGACGGCACGAGCTTCGCCTACGTCCTCGACGACGCAGGAGAACGCGCGGCGGACCGCCACCTCACCCAGCACTTCGAGATGCTGGGCTCCCGGGCCATCTACCACGACGGCTGGAAGGCGGTCACGTTCCACCCGGTCGGGCCGCTCTACGACGACGGGCTCCGCTCGAACGCGCCGTTCGACGAGGACGTGTGGGAGCTCTACCACGTGGCCGAGGACGTCTCGGAGGCCCACGACCGGGCGGCGGAGCTCCCCGAGAAGCTCGACGAGCTCGTCGCCCTGTGGTGGGAGGAGGCGCGGCGCAACGACGTCCTGCCGCTCGACAACCGGGTCCTCGAGGCCATGGCGCACAAACACGACGGGCGCCGCGAGCAGGACAGCTACCGCTACTTTCAGGGAGGCGCCCAGGTCCCCGAGTGGGTCGCGGTGGATGTGCGGAACCGCTCGCACGCCATCACCGTGGACTTCGAGACTCCCGCCGGGGTCGTCCCCGATGGGACGCTGCTCGCCATGGGCTGTGCCCTCGGGGGTTGGACGCTCCACGTGCTCGACGGCCGGCTGCGCTACGTGCACAACCTGCACGGCCAGTGGATCTCCGAGGTGGTGGCCGCCGGCCCGCTCCCGCCGGGACGGCACCGGGTGGAGTTCCGCTTCGACAAGGACGCGGGCGCGGGCGGACGGGCACGCTGGTGGTGGCCGGCGAGACGGTCGGCGAGGCCGAGATCGCCCGCTTCACGCCCGTGGCCTTCAACGAGGTCACCATCGGGCTCACCTGCGGCTACGAGTGGGGACCCGCCGTCGCCGGCGGCTACGAGGCGCCCTTCACCTTCAACGGCTCTATCACGCGGGCCGAGGTGCGGGCGACGGGACCCGTCGTGCACGACCCGGTGGCCGACGTCGCGGCGATCCTCGCGTCACAGTGACGTCGCGGCGCGTCTGACCACGTGATCCAAGTGGAGCGAGTGTGCCCTGCATTCTGGGAACCTCGGAGGCCGGCAAGCGGAATTCACAGGATCTCCGGGCCTTTGCCGTTCCCCCCTTGAACAACGGGCACTCCAACGCCCGTTGTCCCTCCCCTGGATAGAGGGGGTGATGACCTTGTCCGGCAGGAGGGCAGCATGATGCGCAGGATCACGACGCTCGTCCGCAGGTCAGCGGACGCTGGAGGCGCGCCACGTCGTCAACTCACACGGGTGGCCCTCGCGGTCGCACCCTTGGCCTTGCTGGCCAGCCTGACGGCGGCGACCCCGGCGTCAGCCACCAGCGTCTCGGCCGTCTTGGCCGGCGCGCTCCCCACCACTCCCGGGGCCGCCGCGTCCTATCCCGTCTCGTACACACCAACGACAGGCCAGGGCTATGGCAGCACGATTTCTGTCGAGACAGCCCCTGGTACCACGTTTTCGGCGTGTGCTTCTTCCTGCTCCGAATACAAGATCGCCCAAGGCGGCAACTACAAGAGCTTTTCGAAAGTGTCGGTGGAAGCGGTCGATGGCAGCAGCACGACAAATGAATTCGTCATCACATTCGGGCTCAATACGATCGCGGGTGGAATGTCCGTGACAATCCTCGCGCAGGGAACGAACCCGACCACTGCGGGCACGAAGACCCTGAGCATCTGGACATCGACGAACACCACGCCGGTGAGCGTGAACTACACGATCGGTGCTCCCAGCGGCGGCCTGATTCAGGGAGCCGTTCCCAATGCCTCGGCCGCGCCCCAGTTGGCGCTTTCTTCGCCCACCTATCTGCAAAGTGTGTTTGGAACGCCGACCGAGACCATGCCGACCCTCGGGACTGCGTACATTCCCGGCAACAATTGGACTCAGATGGACGGGGCAGCCGGCAGCTTGGCGGTTCTCCAGCGGGATGGCTGGTCGACATCGAACAACCAACCCGCCCCGGGCTACCAGCTCGTCCTCGGGGTGCCAATGCTGCCCACGAAGAATGGAAAAGTTTCGTTGGAGGACGGTGCGAACAAGGACTACAACGGATATTTCCGCCAGCTGGCGTCGTCGCTGATCCGCGAAGGCTTGGGAAGTGCGTGGCTGCGCCTGGGCTACGAATTCGACAACAAGGGATTGTTGGGACCATCGCACATCTGGGGGACGGCGAACGACACAACGCTGGAGGGATACTTCGCGCGGTATTGGCAACAGATCGTGACGACCATGCGCTCGGTGACAGGCGCCAACTTCAAGTTCGTCTGGAACCCCGACGGCTTCGCCTTCCTCGGAAACAACGATCCGGAGTTCCAAAACTCTGGCGGATTCTCCTTGCTGCCGGCGTGGCCGGGTGCTCAGTACGTCGACGATATCGGCGTCAATCTCTATGACTTGCAGCCCACACTCACGACGGGCTACTCGCAAGCGGAGAACTGGGCGAACTTCGTAGAGCCACAACTGCAAGGTGCCCAACAGTTCGCGTCGAGCGTGGGCGTGCCCCTCGCCTTCCCCGAGTGGGGGGTCATGGCGCCAACGCCGCCGTTCGCGGGCATGGGCGATGACCCCGGCTACGTCAACGGCATGTATTGCTTCATGGTCAACCCGGCCAACCACGTTGCCTGGGAGAGCTACTCCAACACGTCCTACACAGGCTGGAACACAGAGATCACCAGCAACTCCTTCCCCAACTCTCTGGCCGCGTTCCAGGCGGACTTCGGTCAAGGGTCGACCGCAGCCTGTTAGTTGCCGTCCCTACTCGAAGCTGGGCCGGTGCTCCCGCGAGCGCTTCAGCTCGTAGAACCCTTCGGTGCCGGTGCACAGCAGCACGCCGTCCCACAGGCGCCCGGCCGCCTCGCCCTTGGGCGCCGGGGTGACGACCGGCCCGAAGATGGCCTGGCCGTTGTAGTGGATGACCGGGGTGCCGACGTCGTAGCCCACCGGGTCCATGCCGGCGCGGTGTGACGCTTCGAGGGCGTCGTCGAACTCCTCCGAGGTGGCCGCGTCGGCCAACGAGGCCGGAAGCCCGAGTTCGTCCAGCGCCTCGGGCACGATCTTCGGACGCTCGGTCTCGTCGCGCCCTCGGCCCTGGACGTGGATCCGGGTGCCCAGCGCCGTGTAGAGGGGCTCGAGGATCTCGCGGCCCTTGAGCTGCTCGGCCGCGATGCAGACGCGCACCGGCCCCTTGGCCAGCGACATGCGGGCCCGGTACTCGTCGGACAGGCCCTGGCGGTCCGCGTTGAGGATGGCGAGCGACATCACGTGCCACTCGGTGTGGATGTCGCGCACCTGCTCGACCTCGAGCATCCAGCGCGAGGTGATCCACGCCCAGGGGCAGAGCGGGTCGAACCAGAAGTCAGCGGTGTCGGTCATGGGATCCCTCCGTCGACGCGCAGGACGGTGCCCGTCACGAAGGACGAGGCGTCGGTGGCCAGGAACATCGCCGCGCCCACGATCTCTGGTGGCTCGCCCGCCCGGCCCAACGCGTGGTGGGGCATGCCACCCTTCAGGATCTTGGGGTCCCAGGCCTTCGAGATGTCGGTGAGGAACGGCCCCGCCATGATGCAGTTGACCCGCACCGTCGGCCCGAAGGCCTTGGCGAAGCCCTCGGTCAGCGCGTTCAGCCCCGCCTTGGCCGCGTCGTAGGGCAACATGTGCGGCGCCGGTCGGATCGACCCCGTGCTCGAGACGTTGATGATGGATCCACCATACGGGCCGTCCGCCATCCTCGTGCCGACCAGGGCGGTGAGGCGGAACGGCCCCTTGAGGTTGACCCCGAGCACCTTGTCCCACAGCTCCTCGCTCACCGAGGGCAGGTCGGGATAGAGCGGCGACATACCGGCGTTGTTCACCAGCACGTCGACCCGGCCGAAGTTGTCGTAGGCCTGCTCGACCAGGCCGTCGAGCTCGTCCCAGTGCCCGACGTGGCAGGACAGGGGCAGGGCGCGCCGGCCCAGCGCCTCCACCTCCGCCGCCACTTCCGCGCAGCTGTCGATCTTGCGGCTTGCGATCACCACGTCGGCCCCGGCGGCCGCGAACGCGAGCACCATCTCGCGCCCGAGCCCCCGGCTGCCGCCCGTCACCAGTGCGACCTTGCCGGCCAGCGCGCCGTCCTCAGCCATGTCGTCCTCCTTCGCTTCGCGTCATGCTGGTGACGCCTTCAAGATCTCCGCTACGGCGTGGGTCACCGCCTTGGCCATGGGGATGTGCAGCGATTCGTTGGGCCCGTGCGCGTTGGAGTGCGGCCCGAGCACCCCCGTCGCGACGAACTGCGTCCCGGGGAAGCCCCGCTGTAGGTCGGCCAGGAACGGGATGGAGCCACCTTCGCCGACCGCGCCCGCCGCCCGCCCGAAGCGCTCCGTCGAGACCCGGTCCAACGTCGCGGCGATCCTGGGGTCGAGGGGCGGGGCGACCCAGCCCTGTGCCACCCCCTCGACGTCGATGGTCACATGCGCTCCCTCGTCGGTGCGGATGGCCGAGATGAGCGCGTCGCACGCCGCCTGGGCGTCCACGTCGGGGGGCAGCCGCAGCGAGAACTTGAGGGTGGTCGACGGCCGCAGCACGTTGCCGCCGTCACGCGGCTTGGGCAGCCCGTCGGCACCGACGACCTCGAGCGCAGCGCCCCACGTCCGCGCCGCCAGCCGCGCCAGCGGATCGGCGCCGAGCAGGTGCAGTCCGTCCACGACCGGCGCCGCACTGTCGGGGAACTCCGCGGCGAGCGTCTCGAGGTTGGCCCGGTGCGCGTCGGGCATCCCCGCCCCGACCAGCTCCGGCAGGAGGATGCGGCCGTCGACTTCGTCCTCGATCCCCGACAGGATGCGGCGCAGGATCCGGAAGGACGACGGCACGACTCCGCCGCCCTGCCCGCTGTGGATGCCCTCGGTGAGCACGTCGACGGTCACGGTGACGACGAGGTTGCCCCGCAGCGAACTCGTCAACCACAGGCGGTCGTAGCTCAGCCCGCCCGAATCGAGGCAGACGACGAGCCGCGGCGTCCCGATGCGGGGGGCCAGATGCTCGAGGTAGGCCGACAGATCGGGGCTGCCGCTCTCCTCACTCGCCTCGATGAGGATGAGCACGCGGCCTGTTCCGCCGCCCGCTTCCAACAGACCCGTCACGGCGGCGAACGTCGAGTAGCCGTCGTCGGCCGTGCCCCGCCCGTAGAGCAGGTCGCCCTCGCGCACGGGTTCGTACGGTGCGAGCCCGCTGCGCCATTCCCCGAGTGGCGGCTGTTTGTCCATGTGGCCGTAGACGACGATCGGGTCGCCCGAGCCGCCGTTGTCGACGAGCAGGACCGGGGTGCGGCCGGGGAGTTGGACGATCTCGGTCGTCAACGCGCCGTCCTGCGCGTGCACCCAGTCGGCCAGGAGCTCGACCGCCGCCGCGATGGCGCCGCGTTCGGCCCAGTCGGGATCGAAGGCGGGGGAGAGGCACGGAATGCGGGTGTACGCCGAGAGCGCCGGGACGATCCGCTGCTCCCACGCGGCGTCGATGGCGTCAGTCATCCGCGTCGGTCATGCCGTCGGCGTCTCGGTGATCTCGGCGAGACACTCGAGCGTCCGGGCCATGGCGGCCGCCGTTTGCTTGCCGACGGGACCCGCCTGGAGCAAGAAGCGCTGCTTGTCCAGGGTAATGTCCCAGGACTCGCGGACCCGGGTGCCGCCGCCGGCGCCTTCGAGCTCGTAGCGCCAGATGCGCCCGCCGACGAAGCGGCCGAGCGGTCCCGACAGCGTGGTCTGCCAGGCGATCCGCTGGTCCGGCTCGTACTCGATCACGGTGTTCGACATCGAGTAGTGCACGCCCAGCTTCATCGACATGCCGAACGTGGTGCCCATCGAGAGCTGCTGTGGTGCCCCCGCCTTGAGGTGCTTGACCGATCCCGACCCGTCGATCTCGGGGTGGCGCGGACGCGTCGGCCACGACGGCGAAGATGTCGGCGGCGGGCGCGTTGATGACCCGTTCGACGCTCACCACTGTGTCTCCCATGCTGCGACCTCCGTCCGGCCGGCTGGTGCGCGGCCGGCGCTCAGGGCGATGACACTAGAGCGCCGGCGCCCTCAGAGGGCGTGGGCCACCAGATCGCTCAGCTGCACCCACTCGAGCGTGGCGGCGTGCGTCGACGCCAGCACGACCGGTGGCGCCATCCCGGCCTCGAAGGCCTCCTGCCAGCGCGACGCGCAGAGGCACCACTGGTCGCCCGGCTGGAGTCCGGCGAAACCGAACTCGGGATGCGGGGTCGACAGGTCGTTGCCGACCGACGCCGAGAAGGCGAGGAACTCGGCCGTGACGCGGGTGCAGACGGTGTGCACGCCGAGGTCCTCGGCGCCGGTGTTGCAGCAGCCGTCGCGGTAGAAGCCGGTCAGCGGGTCGTAGTTGCAGGGCTGGAGGTCATCGCCCAGGACGTTCTGTGCCATGTCGCCATTTGAGCACGGCGCCGCGGTGCGCCCGCCTAGGCACCTCCGAGGGGCTCACCCTCGTAGCGATCGATCCAGGCGAACGAGCTGACCGGTGCCCGCTTCAACCGGCGTGCGGGGTCCACCGGGTGGCCGAGCACCACGAGTGCGGCCGCCACGACGCTCTCGGGGAGGCCGAAGAGGACGCGCAGGTCGTCCTCGCGGCGAACCGGCATCGTGGTCATGACGCCCGCGAGCCCCTCGGTGCGCGCCGCAAGGAGCAGGTTCCACACGAAGGGATAGATGGAGGCGCCGCCGACCAGCGTGTAGCGCGGCAGGTCGCGGTCGACCGTCGCAAGCGCACCCAGGTCGGCGAGCACCAGGAGCAGCGCGGGCGCGGCATCGAGCTTCTCGGCGAATGCGGGCGCAGCCGCGCCGGCCTCGGCAAACTCACCAGCGTGGGCCAGCGCCGCCGCTTCTTCCTTGCGGTCAGTGAGCGGTGACCATGGTGTCAGACCCGCCGAGACGAGGGCGAGGTACTCGTACCAGCCCGAGAGGTAGAGGTCGCGCAGCGCCGTCCGCGCGGCGGGGTCCTGCACGACGATGACACGCCAGCCCTGGCGGTTGCCGCCGCTCGGGGCGAAGCGTGCCGTCTCGAGCACCCGGGCCAGCACCTCGTCGGGGACGGCCTCGTCGCGGAACTCGCGTACGGCCCCCGTGCTGCGCAGCGTGGTGAGGAGATCGAGATCCACGAGTTGCCCACCGTAGTGGTCGCTGCTTATCTCTGAGGCGTGACGACACACGCGGGGGAGCACGCGGGGGAGGAGGCTCTGGCCCGGTTGCGGGCGCTCGCCGCCTCGCCGCTGGTGGTGGCCCCGATGGCGGGTGGCCCGTCCACGCCGGAGCTGGTCGTGGCCGCGTCGCAGGCGGGCGCCTTCGGTTTCCTCGCCGGTGGCTACAAGCGGGCGGACGAGTTGCGCGCCGACATGACGGCCGTGGGTGCAGCCGGAATCGAGCGCTTCGGAGTCAACCTGTTCGTCCCGGGCGCCCCGACCAACGTGCCCGACCGCTTGGACGCCTACCTGACGTCGTTGGGGCCGCTCGCTTCGCTGGTCGGCGCGGCGCCCGGTGCGCCGGTGTGGGACGACGACGACTACCCGCGCAAGCTGGAGCTCCTGGTGGCCACGCCGCCCGCCGCCGTGAGCTTCACCTTCGGCGTGCCGGCGCGCGAGATCGTGCGAGAGCTGCAGCACGCCGGCGCCGTCGTCATGGTCACGGTGACCACCCCGGAGGAGGCCGCGCTGGGCTCTGGACGCCCGTCCCGACGCGCTCTGCCTCCAAGGCGCGGAGGCCGGGGCGCACCGAGGTAGCCTGGCCAACGACGACCGGCCGGACGCCGACCGGCCCGTGCGAGCCCTTCTCGCTGCGGTGCGGCGCCGCACCCTGGTGCCGCTCGTCGCCGCCGGCGGCGTCGGTGGCCCCGACGACGTCGTCGACCTGCTCGCCCGCGGCGCGGCCCTCGTGCAGGCGGGCACGGCCTTCCTTCGCTGTCCCGAGTCCGGGCTGGCGTCCGTCGCCAAGGACGCGCTGGCCGGCGGTACGTTCAGCGCGACCGCGCTCACGCCGCGCCTTCAGCGGCCGGCGGGCCCGCGCCCTCTCAACGCGATGGTGCGCGAGCACCCGGACGCGCCGCCGGCCTATCCGGAGATCAACAACGCGACGCGTCCGCTGCGGGCCGCCGCGGCACGGGCGGGCGACCTGGAGCACATGAGCGTCTATGCGGGCACCGGATTCCGTTCGGCCGAGGCGCGCCCGGCGGCCGAGATCGTCGAGCGGCTGGTGTCAGGATGGCACCGGTGACCAGCCGCCGGCAGACGAAGACGATCGAGTTCGCGTCGCCGGAGGTCGACGGCGTGGCCCACGAGCTGGCGGCCCTGCGGGAGGCCGGGGAGGGATGGATCAACCTGCTCCCGGGCATCGTGGACGGCGCGGTCGACGTGGAGCCACCCACGGGGCTGTTCGCCTTCTTCGGCACGCGCCAGCCGCCGGTGACCATGGCGACGGTGATGCCGGCGCGCCGGGAGCAGCGCGACGTCGAGGGGATGTCGGTCGGCCTGATGCACCCGACAGGCCCCAAGGCGATCCCTCGACTGGCCGAGGCGGGGGTGTCCGTGCCCGAGGGATGGATCGTGCGCCAGGACCACGCACGGCGAGGGCTCGTGCTGCGCACGACCGCGGGTGCCGCGCCGGGCGACATCGTCAGCTGGTGCGTGAGGGCCGGCACCGCGCTGTGCATGGCGGACATGACGGGCCAGTGGCGGGCCGTCGTGTACCTGCCCTAGCGGGCGACGATGGCCACGGGCGCTCGGCGCGACGACAGCGGGCTGGCCGCGGGGTTGGCGCGGTGGGCGGCAGCCCGCCCGGAACGGGTGCCCGGCCGGGCAGCCGCCGGTGGCGCCGTGGCGGTCGCCGGGCTCGCGCACGCCGAGGGGGGCCAGGCCAACGAGACCCTGCTCGTCGACTTCGGTCCGGGCCAGGGCGGCGGCATGGTCGTGCGCCTCCCGCCGCTGGACCCCACCTTCCCCGACTACGACCTCGGACCGCAGGCGGTGGTGCAGAACGCCGTGGCCGCAGCCGGTGTGCCCGCCCCGGCGCCGGCGGTCCTGGAGACGGACCCGTCGTGGATCGGCTCCCCGTTCCTCGCCATGCCGCGGGTGCGCGGGGACATCGCCGGGCCCGCGCCGGTGTTCGATCCCTATGTGCGCGACGCCGGGCCCCGGGGCCAGCGGCTCATGCACGATGGCCTCCTCGACGCACTGGCGGCGATCCACGCGGTGCCGTGGCAGCCGGCGGGGCTGGGCGACGTGTTGGCCGGCCCGCGCCTCGCCGACGCCGTCGACCGGTGGGCCGCCTACGTCGAGTGGTCGTCGGAGGGCGAACCCCTCCCGGCCCTGGCGGAGGCCCTCGACTGGTGCGCCCGCCACCGCCCACCCGAGCGTCCGGCGGTGCTGCTCTGGGGCGACGTGCGGCTGGGCAACCTCGTCTTCGACGAAGCGCGGCGGGTGCGCGCGGTCCTCGACTGGGATCTCGCCGCACTGGGTCCGCGGGAAATGGACCTCGGGTGGCACTTCGGGCTCGAGTTCATGATGGAGGAGCTCTTCGGTCAGCGGGTGCCTGGGTTCCCCTCGAGGATCGAGGCACTCGACGACTACGAGCGGCGCACCGGCTACGAGGTGCGTGACCTCGGGTGGCACGAAGTCTTCGCGCTGGCGCGGGCGCTGGCCATCAACGACCGCCACCAACGCATCACCGGCGAGCCGCGCCGACGCGCCAACCCGATGGGCGACATCCTCTTGGCCCGCCTCGCGGCGGCGGACGGCTCCCTCGACGTGTCGGAGGGCTAGCCGACGGTGGCCCCGGCGCTCCGGTCGTGCGGGGCCGGATCGGTCGGGTCGGTCGGGCTCGGGACCCCGGTGGCGAGGAGCCGGACGTGCGATTGCGCAACGAGCGGCTGTTCGCTCCGCTTCGTTGCGGCGCCGGGCACCGACGCCGCGTCCTCGCGCCACCAGGCGAGGGCGGCGAGGGCGACCATGGCCGCCGTCGACACCATGATCGCCGGCCACCAGAACGTGATGTGGTGGACCTTCTGGTTGCCGAGCGCGAGACAGAGGACCGACGCGGCGGCGCACGGCCAGAACAGCGCCCAACTGCGGCGCAGGGTCAGCACCAGCGCCAGGGCGACGACCGGGAAGAAGTAGAAGCCCAGCAGCTCGGTCTCGAGCACGACGCGCAGCGTGAAGCAGAGCGCCATGACGAAGAGGACCGTGGGCAGGTCGTAGCGGCGCCGGCACACGACGTAGCCGATGACGATCGCAGCCGCGGTGGCCACGAGGCGCAGTGAGCCGCCGCTGTACATGTGATGGCCCAGGGCCCGCGCGAAGGGCGCGAGCGGCGTGCTCGATTCGCCCGCCGGGTTGTACGGCTGGTCGCCGACCGCGTGGAGGGCGCGCCCCGGCGCCGCCACCAGCGTGGGGAGCAGGACGGCGGCGCTCGGAAGCGCGAGGCGCCACGCGGCGCTCCTCAGCGCACGCCAGGCGAAGCGGGCGAGCACGGGCGCCACGGCCAGGAGCGCGAGCGGCTGGAACGCCACGGCCAGGCCGAGGAGCCACGCCGCCCGGTGCAGCCCCGGTCGCTGGCGTCACGCGTCGACGGCCAGGGCGGCCCAGACCACGAGCCCCAGCGCGAGGCAATCCTCGGGGTGACCCCAGAACGCCGCCGCGCTCACGACGCCCAGTCCGGCCACGAGCGACAGCGCCAACCGCCGGCCCTCCGAGAACTCCCAGGCGCGGGCGACTGCATCGAGCGCGAAGAGCGCCGTGGCGGCGATGAGCGTGGCCGCGACCGCCAGGACGAGGCTCAAGGGCTCGCTCGACCCCTCGCCGCGCCAGGCCGCGAGCCCCAGGACGTCGTGGCCGACCACCATGAGGGGGGAGAGGAGGAACTCGAGGCCGGGAGGCGCATCGAGCTGGGAGGGCGGCGCATAGACGCTCGAGAAGTGCCCGTGGCCGATCTGCAACGCCAGGCCGGCGCTGTTCCACAGGTCGCTGTACTGGTGCCAGTGATGGTGAGTGGCCGCCGCCGCCCAGGCGAGGGTGTACACGAGCGCAAAGGCGGCGAGCAGCACGGTCACCGCGACCGGCACCGATCTCGCGTCGACCCATGCCGACACCCTGCGCATGTTCCCCCTGCCTCCCAGCACCGGAGCTCGCCGCTCCCGCACCCGAACCTCACCGTGGCCGGCCCCGTGGCGCCGGCCCTCCCTCGCTGCCATTGTGCCATCGCCGCGATCGTGGCGACCAGCGGTTCGGCGACGAGCAACGCGATGGCAACCGGGCGCTCAGGTCCGGAGGCCCGGCGGGTCCCGCCGGTCGGGCTCCGGCGGACAGGTGCGGCGGCCTCGTCCTCCGCCGCGTGGGCCGCGTCGCGGGGCTCAGTCGTCGTCGAGGAGCGAGAAGCCCATGACCCCTGCCTTGGCCACCTCGTAGCAGAGGGTGTCGTAGGGCTCGACGAGGCCGTAGGTGACCTCGCCCTCGCACGTGACGCGGCAGTGGTGTTGGTCCTGTCCGGCCAGGCGGGCGCGGACGCCGGCGTCGTTGACGTCGAACGTCTCGGCATGCACGACGGCCTCGTCGCCGTCGGCCACCGCCATGCCGTGCCACAGGTCCCCGTCGGGCGTCCCGCCGTTGGGGCCGCCGTACATGCCGCAGCGCAGGAACGCGATCTGGTTGCCGAGGCGTTCGAACTCCATCGTCTTGACCGAGCCGTCAGCGAAATGCAGGTCGACCTCGCCGCTGTGCAACAAGTGGGTGTCGGGCTCGAAGCGCATCCGGTGCACGCGCTTGGTGAGCGTGGCGCTGCGTTTGCGCGCGTCGCCGAGGTTGTAGAGCACGTGGTCGCCCCAGATGCCGAAGTCCGTGAACTCGACCCACTCGCCGCTGTGCGGGTGCTGCATCCCCATGTAGCGCCCGGGCCCGCCGACGCCGTCACGCGTCCCCCAGTGGTGGTCGCGGGTGCCGAGGTGCGTCTCGGCGGTGATCTCGAAGCGCTCGCCGTGTGCCGCCACCCATCCCTCCTGGCGGCCGAAGCCGTCGTAGCCGGCGATGGGGCTCATGGCCCGACCGCCGACGATGACGCCGGCGCCCAGCTGACGGAAGACGGGCCGCTTCGTATCGAGCCAGTTGATCTCGTAGGAGAGCGGGAGCTCCGCGCCGGCAGAGTCGGAGCCGGCGTCGAGGCGGAGGCGCCAATGGCGGAAGGGCTCGACCACCTCGAAGCTGAAGGGACCGAGCCGCATGTCCATGCGGTCGTTGCGCAGCTTCTGATGGGCGCGCACCGTGGTGTGGCGGCCGCGGACGTTGACGATGGCGAAGGCCTCCGCCGTGCCGAGGTTCGGGTAGAAGGCCAGTCCGATGACCGCGAGCAGCTCGCCGACCCTGTCCTGACAGGTGAACCAGACCCGCTCGTACGCCTGGGCATCGGGCGTCCACATCACGCGCACGGGATAGGGCGCGTTGTGGACGAGGAACTCGTCGAGACCCGACAGCGGCGCGTGCTCGCCGGCGGCGGGGAACGGCGAGGATCCGGTGGTGTCGCTCATGGGGTCACGGGGCTCCGTAGATGGATTTGTACTCGAGGTAGCCCTCGAGTCCGACGGGGCCGTACTCGCGCCCGATGCCACTCTGCTTGTAGCCGCCGAAGGGGGACCACAGGTCCGGGGCGAAGCCGTTGATGCCCACCATGCCGGTGCGAAGACGCCGGGCCACCTCGGCCGCATGGGTGCGATCCTTGGACCAGACAGACCCGGCCAGACCGAAGGGCGAGTCGTTGGCCTGCCGCACGGCGTCGTCTTCGTCGTCGTAGGGGATCACGCAGACCACCGGCCCGAAGATCTCCTCGCGGCGACGGTCATGTCGTTGTGCACGTCAGCCAGCAACGTGGGCGCCACGTACCAGCCGGGTGCGTCGCCGGCGCCGCGTGGCCGCCCGGTGCCGCCGGCCACGGTTCGGGCACCCTCGCTCTCCGCCTGGTGCAGATACCCGAGCACCCGTTCTTGCTGGCGCCGCGCCACCAGGGGCCCCACGTAGGTCGACGGATCGCTCGGGTCGCCGACGGTGAGGCCCTCGACCATGGCGGCCAGGGCATCCACGGCCTCCTCGTAGCGAGCGCGGGGCGAGGACGCGGGTCTGGGCCACACAGGCCTGGCCGTTGTTGAGGAACGAGGCGAACTTGAGCCCCTCGGCGGTGCGCCCGAGGTCGGCGTCGGGGAGCACCACGGCGGCTGACTTCCCGCCGAGCTCGAGGCTGCAGCGGGCGAGACGTTCGCCGCAGATGCCGGCGATGCGCCGGCCGACGGCACTGCTGCCGGTGAACGCGATCTTGTCGACGTCGGGATGGCGCACCAGGTGCTCGCCCGCCTCGCGGCCACCGACCAGGATGCTCACGACGCCTTCGGGGAGGCCGGCCTCGTCGATGATCTCGGCGAGCAACAGCGCGTCCAGGGGTGACTCCGGTGCCGCCTTCACCACGATGGTGCAGCCCGCCAGGAGCGCGGGCGCCAGCTTGGGCATGATCACCAGCTGCGGCACGTTCCACGGGGTGATCGCGCCGACGACGCCGACCGCCTCGCGGCGGACCAGAGCGCCGGCGTTGTGGCCGTGGCCGGGTCGCTCCCACTCGACGGTGCGGGCGGCATCGAGGAAGGTCGACAGCATCGCCGCGCCACCGGGCCCCTGGGCCAGCTCGGCGAACCAGCGGGGCGAGCCCATCTCGGCGATCACGGTCTCGGTCATCTGCGCGATGCGACCCTGATACGCATCGAGGATGCCGCCGCACTGCCGCGGCGCGCTCTTCGGGGGGCAGGTTCGGCCACGACGACCGGTCGAACGTTCGGCGGGCCAACGCCACGGCGCGGTCGATGTCCTCTTCGCCGGCGCACGGCGTCGAGCCGATGGGTTCGGCCGTGTGCGGCGACACCACGGTGAGCCGCTCCCCGGAAGCGGCCGGCAGCCAGGTCCCGCCGAAGTAGAGCGTGTCGTACTCGGTCCGTACTGCGGTCGTCACGGCGACTCCTTGTGGCGTGCTCCCGGCGGACGCTCCGGGCGGCGTGCAGCACAGTACGCTCGCACAATGGCGGCCGACCAGCCCACGGCTTCGATCGACGACGTCGATCCGCGGGACGCGGCGTTCTTCGCCCGGGCGGACTACTACGAGGTCCTGGCGAAGCTGCGGGCCGAGGATCCGGTGCACCAATGCGGTCCGGGGTTCTGGGCCGTCACCCGCTACGAGGACATTCGCAATCTGAGCCGCGACCCGGCCCACTTCTGCTCGGGCCAGGGTGCCCTCGTCAACGACCCCATCCGGTCCACGGGGACGCCGATGTCCGGGCGCTCGATCCTCCACATGGACCCACCGGAGCACGCGGTCTTCCGCAAGTTGGTGAACCGCGAGTTCACGCCGCGCGCGCTGTCGGGGCTCGAGGAATCGATCCGCAAGAGCGCCTCGACGCTCCTCGACGCCGTGGACCCGGCGGGGGAGATCGACTTCGTCGCCGAACTGTCTGCCCCGTTCCCCTCTCGGTGATCGCCGAACTGCTCGGGATCGACGAGAGCGACCGCGGCGACTTCCGCCGCTGGTCGGACGCGGCGATCGAGTCGCCGGATCTGCCCCCCGGAGAGACCATGGCCGCGTTGGGCGAGCTGTCGACTTACATCGTCGAGCACATCCGGGTAAAGCGCGACCGGCCGGGACAGGACCTGGTGTCGCTTCTCGTGGGCAGCGAGGTCGACGGCAACCCCCTCAGCAAGGAGGAGCTCTTCATGTTCCTCCTCACGCTGCTGGTGGCGGGCAACGAGACGACGCGGACGTTGTTGTCGGGCAGCGCGGTCGCCCTGTCCGAGCACCCGGACCAACGCGCCGTCCTGGCCGACGACGTGTCGTTGTTGCCGGCGGCGGTGGAGGAGTGCCTGCGCTGGGTCACTCCCGTGCACGCCTTCTGCCGCACGGCGACGGAGGACGTGGTCGTGGGAGGCAGCCAGGTGCGGTCGGGCGACTACCTGTGCATGCTCTATGCCTCCGCCAACCGGGACGAGCGGGTCTTCGGGTCGGATGCGGGGCATTTCGACGTCCGCCGCCAGACCGTCCCGGTCCATCTTGCGTTCGGGTTCGGCGAGCACGTCTGCCTCGGCGCGAGCCTGGCGCGCCTGGAGGCGAGGATCTTCTACGAGGAGTTGCTGGCGCGCTTCCCGCGCTTCGAGGTGACCGGCCCGGTCGAGCGCGTCCTCTCCACGACGGTGGCGGGGATCCGGACCTTGCCGGTGGTGCTGTCTCCTTAGCCGGCTGCGGCGGATGCGCCGGCGGCCGTGGGAAGGCGGCTGGCGCGAGGGGCGATGGCGGGAGGTGTGGTTCCCTGCAGCACGGCCTCGCGGAGATCACCGAGCAGCGATTCGACGGCGGCGGGGTCCGCACTCAGCCGGAGGCGTCCCCCCTGGCGCTCGGAGTGCACGAGCCCGCTCTCGCGCAGGACCTTGGCGTGCATGCTCACGGTGGGCTGGGCCAGGTCGAAGAGCGTGGCCAACTCGCCGACGCTGCTCGGCGCGGCAGCCAGCGCGTGGAGGATGGCCAGGCGGGTGGGGTCGGCCACGGCCTTGAGGCGCCGCGCCACCGATTCGGTCCGTGCCCGGGCCTCCGCTCCGCCCGGTCCCACCCCGATGCCGATCAACACGAGATCGGGGAAGTCGAGATACAGGCTCGATCCGAAGAAAAGGCAGGGGACGAACACGACGGGCTTGCCGCCCTCGATGTCGGACGAGATCTGAGGGAGCCGGTCGCGGAAGATGTCACACCCCGGAGTTACGAGTAGATCGAGTGACCTCCCCCTCTCGTATTGCGCGACGAAATGCCGGCCAGCCTCTTCGATAGTGGGCAGCTCCCGTTGCCACATCTCGTTCACCGGTGCCCAGACCTCCTGCAGGAGGGCCAGATACGACTGCACCAGGGCGGGGGATTCCTTCAGGCGGCGGAAGCGATCGGAGTAGATCTCGAGTTCCTCCGGGCTCTCCGACGCCACGTCGAGGTCGAGCGGCACCGTCGCCACCGCCTGCTCGAGCGCGGCCCAGAGCTCGTCCGGATCGGTCGAGTAGAGGGCGCCGGAGTAGTAGGCGAGGATGTGCATCTCGCTGAACGAGGTCTCGCCGTCGCCTTCATTCCAGAAGGTGCGGACCCGTTCGGCCAGGTCCGGGCGGTCGTTGAAGACCATGGCCGCGCCGCCGCACATGCTGGCCGGAGGCGGGTTGGCGTCGACCTGCTCGAGATAGCGCGCCCGGACGGAGGGGCTGGCTGCCGTCAGGAGGAGCCAGGAGAGGTCACTTGCCAGCGAGGGCGAGGCGGTTACCGACCGGGTCGTTGCTCTCGTCTCCTGTCCACTGAGAATAGGCATACGACTATATTAGGATATTCTTGATTTATTGTCAACGATCCGTTAGAATGCAGGCGCAGAGGGGAAGCGCCGCTGACCGGGAGCGGGAACAGGTTCAGCCAGGAGCAGCCATGATCCAAACCCGGGACGCTCGAAGTCCTTGTCAATCAGCATCGAGACGAGCTCATGGCGCAGGCAGGTTCGGCCAGGGCTCGCCGCACCGTCCCGCCGACGAGCCGACAGCGCGCGACGGAGCGCTCGGCCACCGGATTCCCGGTTTCCGGTGGCCGAGCGGTTCGCCGGGCCGTCGCCCCCCGCTTCGGCGCCTGGCTCATCGCGTTCGGCACCAGGCTCGGGGGAGCGACGGTGCGCACGTCGAGCTGAGCGTCGCCCGGCGGGCGCGGCGTCGGGCCAGCAGGCAATCGGTAGGGCGATGCGGGTGAGCCGGCACGCCATCGACAAGAGTGGCGACGTGCCCGATGCCCGCAACGTCCTGTTCATCACGCTCGATCAGTGGCGCGGCGACTGCCTCTCGGCGCTCGACCATCCCGTGCTCGAGACGCCGGCCCTGGACGCCTTGGCGGCACGCGGTGTCCTCTTCGCCAACCACTGGGCCAATGCCGCGCCCTGCGGACCGTCGCGCGCCTGCCTCTACACGGGCACGTATCTCCATCGGAACCGCTCCATCCTGAACGGCACACCTCTCGACGCCCGATTCACCAACGTCGCGCTGGTGGCACGGGAGCTCGGCTATGACCCCGTGCTCTTCGGGTACACCGACACCTCGGTCGACCCGCGCACCGTGCCCGCGGATGACGCCAGGTTGTTCACCTACGAGGGCGTCCTCCCCGGCTTCCGCGCCCTCGTCGTGGACCCGTGGGAGCAGGGGAGTCCGGCCTGGGGTCGCTGGCTGGCGGCCCGCGGCGTCGACGTGCCCGCGAACCCTCATGAGCTCTACGAGCCTCTCGAGGGGTTTCCCGGAGCCGACGCGCACGGCTCGTCCTGGGCGCCGACCCGCTTCCCGCCCGAACTGTCGCAGACCACCTTCATCCGCAGCGAGGTCATGGACTGGCTCGAGCACAACGGCGACGCCCCGTTCTTCGTGCACGCCTCGTTCATCCGTCCCCATCCACCGCGCCGCAACCCGGTCGGCTACCACGACCTCTATCCGGCCGACGCGATCGGAGAATTCACCGGCTGCGCGCGCCGGGAGGACGAGGCCGCCATCCACCCGCTGGGTGCGGTCGCGATGGAGATCCCCGGCGTGGGCGCGCCCGCCGACGAGCGGGAACGGCGGCAGTTGCGGGCGACCTACTACGGGGCCCAGCGCGAAGTCGACGACGGCCTGGCTCCGCTCTTCGAGTACCTCGACGAGACCGGCCTGGCGGCATCGACGATGGTGATCGTCACCAGCGACCACGGCGAGATGGGTGGCGATCACTGGTTGTTCGAGAAACTGGGCTACTGGGACGAGAGCTACCACGTGCCCCTGATCGTCATGGACCCTCGGTCTGAGGCGCAGGGCGGCCGCGGCCGGGTCGTCGACGCAGTGACGGAGTCGGTGGACGTGTTGCCAACGATCTGTGACTTCCTCGGAGCGGAAGTACCGCTGCAGACCGACGGCTGGTCGTTGGATCCGTTCCTCCGCGGTGAGCCCGCGCCGGAGCACTGGCGCACCACGGCCCACTACGAATGGAGCTTCTCCGACCCGGCCGATCAGCTGGCGGAGCGGTCGTTCGGCATCCCGATGAGCCACTGTGCCCTTGAGGTCGGGCGCGGCCCTCGGTACAAGTACGTGCAGTTCGCGGCCGAGTCCGACCTCTTGCCGCCCTTGCTCTTCGACCTGACGGCGGACCCGGGCCAGACCCGCAATCTGTTGGCGGACGGGGAGGACGGGCGGGGAGCGGCGTGGCGACTGCGCGCAGGAACTGGTGCGCTGGCACATGCGCACGAGCGAGCGCACCCTCAGCGGCAGCTCTGCTGCATGCCGAACGCGGCCTCGTCCAGGCCCGCGACGGTTGGCGCTGACACGGGGCGACGACCGCCTGCCCCATCTCCGTGGTGTGAAATGCTGACGCCTGCTCATCGGGGCGAGGAGGCAGGGCGTGTCGGACATGCAGGGGAGGACGGTCGTCGTCACGGGCGGCAATTCGGGTATCGGCCTCGAAACGGCGGCCGCGCTCGCCGGGATGGGAGCCCGGGTGATCGTGACGGCTCGCAACGCAGACAAGGGCCGGGCGGCCGTCGCGGACATCGTCCAACGCCTCGGGGGCCACGCGCAGGTGCAACTCGTCGTCTTCGACCTGGCCGACCTGTCCTCGGTGCGGCGCGGCGCCGACGAGATCCTCGAACAGGCCCCACGCCTCGACGTGCTGGTCAACAACGCGGGAGTTGTCCTGAGTGAGCGACGCGAGACGGTGGACGGTTTCGAGGCAACGTTCGCGACCAATCACCTCGGCCCGTTCCTGTTGACCAACCTCCTGCTCGATCGCCTGCGAGCGTCCGCTCCGTCGCGCATCGTGAACGTGGCATCGACGGCGCACAACGCCGCACGCAAAGGAATGCCGTTCGAGGACCTCCAGTCGAGCGACCGCTATCGCGGCATGCGCGTCTACGGCGAATCGAAGCTGGCCAACATCCTCTTCACCTTGGAACTGACCCGTCGGCTGGAAGGCACTGGCGTCACCGCGAACGCCCTGCACCCCGGGACGGTGCGGACCGGGTACGGGGCCGACGGCGATGCGCGGGGCTTCCTGGCCTTCGGGCTCAAGATCGCCCAACCGTTCTTCCTTTCGGCGGCCAAGGGCGCGCGCACGTCCATCTATCTCGCCTCCTCGCCCGAGGTCGAAGGGGTGAGCGGGGAGTACTTCGTCAAGTGCAAACCCGCCAAGTCCCGCCGTTGGGCCCAGGATGCCCAGGCCGCACAGCGCCTCTGGCAGGTGAGCGAGGAGCTGGTCGGCCTGGCCGAGCCGGCCCAGGGCTGAGCCGTGCGCGTCCTCGTCACCGGCGCCGGCCGGGCGATCGGTCGGGCCACGGTCCAAGTGCTCGCGGAGAGAGGGCACGAGGTGGTGGCGACGGCGCGTGACGTCGCACTGCTCGAAGGGCTGCCGGCGGCGCTGGTCCTGCCACTCGACGTGAGCGACACCGAGTCGGTGCGGACGGCGGTAGCCGAGGCGGGCGAGCTCGACGCCGTCGTCAACAACGCCGCACTGACGGGCTACGGACCGCTCGAGACCTATCCATTGGACCGTTTCTCCCGGGTGCTCGACGTCAATACCGTCGGCCCGCTCAGGGTGGCTCAGGCGGTGCTGCCCCGTTGGCGCGAGCGTGGCAGCGGCGTGCTGGTGAACATCAGTTCGGTCCAAGGCAAGATCGGCACACCGCTCGAGGGTCCCTATGCGGCGTCCAAGCACGCGCTCGAGGGCCTGTCCGAGTCGTTGTACTTCGAACTGGGCCACTTCGGGATTCGCGTCGTCATCATTGAGCCCGGGTACATCGCGCCCGGCATGAAACACGACGATGCCGACCACCTCGGCCCCGAGGCCTACGCCGAGCTGCACGCTCAGTGGGGCGACACGGTGGGCACGCTGGTCGGCCCGGAGGGCCGGCCCGGGCCCGAGACGGTGGCACTGGCGGTGGCCGCCGCCATCGAGGATCCGGACAGCCCCGTCCGGGTCGAGGTCGGCAAGGATGCCGCCATGGTGCTCGAGCTCCGCCGGACCCTGCGCGACACCGAGTTCGAAGCGACGATGCGCGAGGCGCTCGGGTTGACCTGGTGACGATGGGCTCGATCGGCCTGGTCGGCGGACGCGAGGTGCCGTGGAGAAGCTGATGTACCTCCTGTGGCCCGAGGCGCCACGTCCACGCTCCGAGGTGGCGAACGCCGTGCTCGGCGACTTGGCCGAGGAACTCCTCGCACTGGCTCCGCTTCGCCTCACCATCGACGTCCGCGATCCGGAGAGCGACATCCCCGCGCCCGTCCCCACTCCCGAGGGCGAGCTGCCGGCCGACGCGCTGGTATCGCTCTGGCTCGACGCCGTCGACCAGCGGGCACCCTTCGAGGACGTGTTGGCCGGTGCCTCGGCCCGACTGGCCGGCTACTCCGTCGTGGAGTCCTTGTACCGCGACTACGGCGGCAACCGCTGGTCCGTGCCGCGGTACTGGCCGGACGGCGTGCGGTCGCCCGGCGTGCTCACGGTGGCCATGCTCGAGCAACATCCCGATCAGTCCTTCGAGCAGTGGATCACGCGCTGGCACAGTCGCATCTCGCCCATCACCGAGTCGATCCAGCCTCGGATGCGTTACGTCCGCAACGCGGTGTTCAGATCCCTGACCGAGGGGGCCCCGCCGTTCCGGGGGATCGTCGAAGAGGCCTGGCCGTCCCTCGAGCACGTGACCGATCCCATGCTCTTCTATTGCGCCGACGGCGATCCCGAGCGGATGAACGCCCACGTCACTCAGATGATCGAGGAGATCAGCGCATTCGTCGACCTCGCGTGCGCTGCGCAGTGTCACGATGAGTGAATGGATCCTGAAGTCGTGACGCCGAAGTGGAGCCGCCAGGAATTGGAGCGGCCCACCAGCACTATCTCGAGACGGCCGGCCGGTGCGCCGCGAGCGGCGAGTGGCGTGACTGGGCCGACCTGTTCACCGACGACGCCGTCTATCTGGAACACACGTTCGGGACGTTCCGGGGCCCGGACGAGATCTACGGCTGGATCGCGCCACTGATGGCAGAGTGGCCGAACCGGGCCATGAACTCCTTCCCGCACTCGTGGTGCGTCTGTGACGAGGAGCGTGGTTGGTGGATCTGCCGGATTGAGAACCGGATGCAGGACCCCGGCGACGGGACGGTGCACCAGGCCCACAACATCACCGTGCTGCACTACGCCGGTGACATGAAGTTCTCCTATGAGGAGGACGCCTACAACCCGGCGTCGTTCGTCCCGATGATCGAAGGTTGGCTGGCGGCATTCACGGCGAGCGGAGGCGAGCCGGGGTAGTGCCGTACCACCCGATGAGCGACGCCGAGGTGCGTGCGTTCCTGACCGGCCTCCCCCCGCATACCGGCAAGCTGGCCACGGTACGGGCCGACGGGCGACCGCACGTGGCGCCGGTGTGGTACGAGGTCGACGACGACGGAACCATCGTCTTCAACACGGGCGAAGCCACGGTCAAAGGGCGGAATCTGCGCCGCGACCCGCGGGCGTCGTTCTGTGTCGACGACGAGCGTCCCCCGTTCGGCTTCGTGGTGCTCGACGGCATCGTCGAGCTGAGCGACTCCCTCGACGAGGTGCGAGCGTTGGCCACGAGGATCGGGGCCCGTTACATGGGAGCCGAGCGGGCCGAGGAGTACGGGGCGCGTAACGGCGTGGCGGGCGAACTGGTGGCTCGGTTGCGGCCGCAACGCGTGGTCTCGGCGCTGGACCTCGCCGACTGATCGACCCGAGGGTCAGGTGGTGCGGGTGCCAGTACCGGCGCCGGCCAGCACGCCGCCGCGCGACCTTGGGGCCCCGCGGAATCGTCGTTGCCCCTCGTTCCCGATGTAAGGGGCAGGCGGACCCGGCCTCGGACCCCGGAGTCGCCCAGCACGAGCGGCATGACGGCCACCGCGAGGAGCATGGCCACGAGAAGCAGGTCCGTCAGGAAGAAGGTGTGGATCATCCGCATGTAGATGCTGTGCACCGAGGTCATGCCGGCGAAGGCCCAGAACGTGCTGATGGCGATGACCGCCATGCGGAGACGCCCGACCGCAGCGGGCGCGATGACGACGACGCCCCACGTCACGTACCAGGCCCAAACGATCGGCCCGAGGAGGGACAGGACCAGCAGCGTCAGGCCAAGGCAGAGGACCACGCCGTCCCGCGGCGAGCGGAGCAGAAGCCGGTATCCGACGAAGAAGGCGACGAGGAGGCCCAGCACGCTGAAGACGGGGCGCGACTCCAGCGGTCGAGATGGGGACCTGCAGCAGGTGGCTGAAGATGGAGGCCGCCCGTGCCACGACGTTGACCGGTGTCACCCCGATGAAGGACGCGTCGGCGGTGGCGGTTGTCCGGATCCAGCCCCAACCCGTTCCCGAGATGAGCGCCATCGACCTCCATGGTGGCCAGCGCGATGAGCTCCCGCGGCGGCGGTGTGGGCGATGCGCCGGCGTGTGGACGCGCTGTTCCCCGCCCAGGCCCATCCGAGGAACAAGATGCCCAGCGCGGCCGGAGACTTCACCCCCGCAGCGAGCGCGCACAGGATCACGCCGGGCACCGTGCCGAAGCGTTTCGCAACCGCCAAGCCCGCGACCAGCAGGCCGATCATCAGCCCGTCGTTGTGGTCTCCCCCGATCAATGACAACAGGACGAGGGGTGAGCCTGCCCCGAGCAGGACGGCGTGGGCGGGGTCGTGCTTGAGAGAACGGGCAAGCAGCGGTGTGGCGGCCACCATCAGCGCGATACCAGCGACCTCGAGCAGGCGGAGCAGGACGAGATCGGCCAGGATCTGGTGCCCCGAAGCCTGGTCGACGACACCGTCGACAGTCAGGAATGTCGGGCCGTACGGGGACTCGGTCCCCGACCACGTCGAGTCGGCGAGCGTGTTGAACGGCGTCGTGCCGAGCACGTTGGGCCCGTAGGAGTACGGGTTGATGTGATGGCTGACCATCTCGCCTTGTGCGGCATAGGTGTAGACGTCTCGGCTGAACAGCGGCGGTGCCAGCAGCAGCGGCACCGCCCAGATCGTGACGACGAGCACGACCCGCTTGACCGGGAATCCCTCCTCGCGCTTCAAGTAGCGAAGAAAGCCGAGCCAGACCCTCGTGAGGAGGATGAGACCGCCGAACACGAGCGCGAGCGAGGCGACAGGCGGCAGTGTCTCGCTCGTGCCTACCGAGCCGAACAGCCCGCCCGGCATTCCGAAGAACCAGGCACCGGAGAGGTGCGTCTCGAACGATTGGCCGCCGAGGACTGCACCGACGACGATCGCCGCCGTGCCCACGAAGCCGAGGCACGCGGTCCTCGCCACACCGAGGTGAGCCGCCGGTTGGGGCGGCGCGCCCGCGACTTTTGTGTGGTCGAGGGGTCATGGAGTCGGTGGTCGCGCTCGCGGTTGCGAGTTCCATCGGGGATTCCTTCGTCGGCTCGCCTGAACTCACGCCGCGGGCCACCGCGGGTGCCAAAGCTTCATGAAACTGCAGTGATTCTGTCACAGATGTAGCCGATTTTGGGAACCCGAAACCTTCCCGGATTCGCCCTTGAAGGAGAGAGGCCATTTTGAGGATGTGGCCCCTGACCGCGGCGGGCTCCGCCAGCCTGCGCCGGGAGTCCCCTGATCCGGCTATCGGCGACATCGGCCCTGCGCAGTCTGGCTTTTGAGCTTGCCAAGTTGGGGGATGGCACCCCGGCAACGCCCTCCACCGACCGGGCCGCGACGCGGCCGCTCCTGGCTGCGACTGGCTGCGTCCGGCTGGGCGATGACCGACCCAGTAACGTCTCCGGGACTATCGGCTGTGGGGACTGGTCGTGGGGTGGGTGAAAGGACAAGCACCGTGGGAGCTCCCGCCGCCATGAGCCGAACGGCCACGAGCACCGCAGTCGGATCCGTCAATCTGTGGACCGGGCTCGGGACACTCGGGTCGGTCGGCATCGCGGTGTTCGGCACGAGCATCGGCGCGATCCCCAGGCCCGGACCGGACCGCTACTGGTTCCACGTGACCGGCGGCGGATACACCCCGGCCCACTTGGGCTTCTACGTCGCGGTGGCCTTCCTGGTCGGCGCGTGGTTCGGGGTCGGCACTCGAGGCCCGGCAAGGCCGCCTTTCCGTTGGGCGCTGTTGGGTGATCCTGGCGCTCTGGGGCCTGCCGCTCTTCTTGGGGCCTCCGGTCTTCAGCCGCGACCTCTACAGCTACATCGCCCAGGGCCTCATCGCCCACCACGGCCTCAACCCGTACCACGTGGCGCCGTCGGCCCTCGGCAACGGCCCGCTCCTGTCCTCGATCGCCAGTGTTTGGCGGGACACCGCCTCGCCCTACGGACCCTTCTTCGTGATGCTCAGCCGGGCGGCGGTCACCGTCGCCGGGAGTTCGCTGGTGGCCCAGATCCTGGTCTTCCGCGCCGCCGAGCTCCTCGGGGTGGCCCTCGTCATGGTGTGTCTCCCCCGCCTCGCACGACGGCTAGGTACCGACGCCGGCCTCGCCCTCTGGCTCGGAGCGCTGAGCCCGCTCGCCCTTTTCGGTTTCGTTGCCTCGGGCCACAACGACGCCCTGATGGTAGGGCTGCTCGTCGCCGGTGTGACCCTGGCCACCGAGGGCCGGTTGGCCACGGGGATAGCGCTCTGCGCGCTGGCTGCCCTGATCAAGCTGCCCGCCGCGGTGGCCATCGTGTTCCTGGCGGTCGTCCAGTTCCAGGCGGCGGCCGGTGCCGCGCGACGGCGGGTGGTGCTCAAGGCGGTGGTGGTCCCCATCGTCGTACTGGTGGGCGGGACTCTGGTTGCCGGTTACGGATGGACATGGCTTGGCCCGACCGCGCTGCACGTCCCGACCGAGCTGCGGGTGCTGGCCACCCCGGCGGTCTCGCTGGGTGTCTTCTTCCACGCCATTGCCCACGGGATAGGGGTCCCGGTCTCGCGGAGCGTGGTCGTGTCGGCCACGCAGCTCGTCTGCGGCCTGCTGGTGGTGGCCGGCACGCTGTGGCTCGTGTGGAACGCCCACCGGCTGGAGGTGGTGCGGGTCATCGGTCTCGCCCTCGTCCTCATCGTGGTCGGGAGCCCGACACTGTGGCCGTGGTACCTCACCTGGGGGATCACCCTGCTGGCCGCCACGACCGCCCAACGGTCGAGGGTGCTGGCGGCGGTGGCTGGCCTGGCCATGCTGGTGGTGGGCGCCGGGGGCTCCCCGATGCTGAACGGTCTGGCGTATTTCGTCACGGCGCCGCTCCTCCTGGCCGGATGTGCATGGCTTCTGTGGGACCGGCACTGGCAGACGGTGGTGATGGGGCCGTGACGCCCGAGGCCACGGCGGGCGACGGCGCCACGGACGTCTTGGGTGACGAGGGGCCGCGGGCGCATGGCGTCGAGAAAAAGCCGAAGGCGCCGGACCCGGGCGCCGCCCCGGCACCCGAGCGCTGGTCCCGGCGGGTCCGGCGCTCCTTCCTGTTCTGGCCGGTCGTCGCCTACCTTGCCGCCCGCATCCTCACGGTGACCGGCCTGCTGGTCGCAGACCTGTCTACCCACCACAGCATCGCAGGCCAACTGTCCCGCTGGGACGGACGCTGGTTCCTCCGCGCCGCCGAGCAGGGATGGCCACGCATGCTGACGATGTCCCACGGCCATGCGACGGGAACCACGATCGCCTTCTTCCCGGTCTTCCCGCTTGCCATCCGATGGCTCTCCTCGGCCACGTCATTGTCCCCACTCGCGGTGGGCGCGACCATCAGCGCGCTTACCGGCTTGGCGGCGGTGGTCGCTGTCGGCCTACTGGTGCGGCGGTTCACCGGGAGCGATCGGGCGATGCGGGCGACCCTCTTGTTCGCGGTCTTTCCCGGCACCTTCGCCTTCAGCCTCGTCTACGCCGAAGGGATCGTGATCACCTGCATCGCGCTCGGGCTGCTGGCTCTGCTCGAACGGCGGTGGTGGTGGGCCGGCCTTCTGGGTCTGCTCGCCACCGCGACTTCGCCCGTCGCCCTCGCCTTTGTCCTCAGCTGCGCCTGGTGCGCCGGCTGGGCCGCCTGGCGTGACCGGAGCGTGCGCCCACTGGTGGCCCCCGTCCTCGCGCCCCTGGGCTTCATCGCCTACATGGGCTGGCTCTGGCGGCACACCGGCGCGCTCAACGCCTGGCGCCTGACCGAGTTGGGCGGGTGGCACAGCTCGATCTCGTTCCTCTATCCCTTCCGCGTCCTGGGCACCTTCGCTCGGGACCCGCTCGGCCCGACGCTCACGGGCCAGATCCTGGTAGCCGGCACGGTGGTGGCGGTCATCGGCGCCGTGTTGGCCATCCGGCAGCGACAACCCGCACCGGTCCTCATCTACGGCCTGGCTGCGGCCGTGTTGGCCGCCGTTGCCTCACCGGTCGGTCTGCGTCCCCGCTTCCTCATACTGGCGTTCCCACTCGTCGTGGCCTACGGAACGCGCCTGCGTGGGCGCGCGTACGCCGGCGTGCTGGTGGTCTCGGCGGCCTCGCTGGTGGCGATGAGCGCGCTCGAGTTCACCTCGTGGGCCGTGTTCCCTTGACGATCGACGATGCCACGTCGCCCACGATCGCCGGGGGGGTGGCCCATGAGCCGTCCGGCATCTCGGACATGCTGGTCCAACGGGGCGGGTGGACCCTGGCCTGGTTCGCCGTGCTCACAGCCGGGCTCGGCTTCTGGAGCGCATGGACGTCGTGGCCCGGCGCGGCCGTGCTGGCCCCGCTCCTGGTCGTGGTGGGCGTGGCCGGCATGGCTGCGACCTGGCTCGTGGCCGACCCGAGGGTCCGGGCGCTGCCGTGGGCCGGGCTGGGTGCCGCCGTGGTGGCGGTCGGCCTCCCCGAGGCCGTCGCCATTCACGTGCGCCGGTACTACTCGACCGATTCGGCCGCCTTCAACCAATTGGCCACCAGGGCCCTCCTGCACGGCAAGGACCCGTACGAGGTGTCGATGTCCTCGGCGGCCCACCTGCTCAACCCGCCGTCGCACTACTGGACCTACCTGGCCGACGGCGGCCATGTCACCCATGTCTCCTACCCGGCCGGCGCCTTCCTGCTCGAGGCCCCGGCCATGGCTCTCGGCTTCCATCACGAGCTCGCCGACTGGACGGACCTGGTCGCCTGGCTGGTCACCGGCGTTCTTCTCTTCGTTCTTCTGCCCTTCGGCTTGCGCTGGCTGGCGGTCCTGGTGCTTATGGCCCCCGCTTTCGTGGGTGCGTTCTCGAGCGGCGGCACCGATGCCCTGTTCCTTCCGTTTCTGGTGCTGGCCGTCTGGCGTTGGGACCGCTTCGGCGCCGGCTGGGGTGGGACGGCCCGCTGGATCGGACCGCTGGCGCTCGGCGTGGCCTGCTCGGTCAAACAGACTCCTTGGTTCTGCCTTCCCCTTCTTTTGATCGGCCTCGGTCTCGAGGCGCGGCGACGAGGCGACTCGGCGTGGCGGGTGCCGGCCCTCTACTTCGCCGTGGTGGTGGGGGTCTTCGCCTGCTTCAACCTGCCGTTCCTGGTCTGGGGACCTCGGGCCTGGGCCGACGGCCTTCTCCTCCCCTTTACCAAGCCCCTGGTCGCCGATGGCCAGGGCTTGGTGAGCCTGGCCCTTCACGGTCTGACCGGCGGCGTCGTGCTCCCGCTTCTCTCGGTCGCTGCTGCGTTCGCCTACCTCGCGCTGCTGGCCGCGTTCGTGGTGTGGTACCCGTCGCTCAAGGTCGTCTGGCTCTTCGTCCTGCCCCTCGTGCTCCTCGTGCCGGGCCGCAGTTTCTCCAGTTACCTCATCGATTTCTTCCCCGCCGCCATCGTGGCCGCGGTGAGCGTGGTTCGCGTGCCATGGCGAGCCCGCGTGGACGCGGGCTCGGCGGCCCGGCGCTGGGTGGCCCGCTCGGCCATCGCCGCTCCGGTTCTCGCATCCATGGCGGTGTGCGCGCTCGCCTTCACCTCGGCGCCGCTCGACCTGTCCGTGGTGGCCGTGCACACCTCCCAGGCGACGCTCCGCCTCGACGCGGTAACCATCACGGTGCACAACGGGACCGGACAGCGCGTGACCCCGCATTTCCTCGTGGCCATCGACAGTACGCACCCGTCGGGCTTCTGGACCCCGGTGAGCCCCGAGGGCCAGCTGGCGCTCGGGGCGGGTGCGACCGCCGTGGTCACCCTGCGCCCCAACCAATTCACCTGGTCGCCGGCCCACGGTGCCCATTGGCTCGTCGAGGCCTACACCGACTCGCCCGACGCCCTCAGTACCTCGCCCCTGCAGGTGTGGTCGCTCGGCCACCAGCGCTGAGGCCGAACTCGAGCGGCCGGCGCGGACGTGCCCCCGGGACCGCACCCCGGGATCCGGCCGGGCGGCCCCAGCTCGCCGCCGGGTGGCGGGAGTACCTTGCGCCGTCTGCGCCGCTTGTTGAGGACCGATGACGGGCGGCTGGTGGCGACGATGGGATGATCCGCTCCGACTGATTTCGCGCCAGGGGGCCGAGGAGGTGCCCCGATCGCGGCCGACCCGAACAACCTCATCACCGGAATCTCAGGTATTTCACAGCAAACGGGGCAAGACTCTTTCCGTCACGCGGGTGAAATCTGACTGTCACGGAAACGGAAGGTGTCAGATGCGAAATTCTGGTCCTTGGCGGTGACGGGTACCTGGGCTGGCCCACGGCGCTGCATCTGTCCCGCGCCGGGTACGACGTCGCGGTAGCCGACAACTTCGCCCGGCGGGGCTACGACCTCGAAATGGGGGTCGACTCACTGGTGCCGATCGCGTCGCTGCACCGGCGGGTGGACTGCTGGGAGGAGGTCTCGGGGAGGCGACTCGACACCTTCATCGGGGACCTGACCGAGGAGGCCTTCGTCTACGACATGGTGGGCAGCTTCCGGCCGGACGCCGTCGTCCATTTCGCCGAACAACGCAGCGCCCCCTACTCGATGGTCGATCGCAAGCACGCCGTCTACACCCAGGTCAACAACGTGGTCGGGACGCTGAACCTCCTCTACGCCATCGCGGAGGTGGACCCGTCGATCCACCTCGTGAAGCTCGGGACGATGGGGGAGTACGGCACGCCCAACATCGACATCGAAGAGGGCTACATCGAGATCACCCACCGGGGTCGCACCGACATCCTGCCCTTCCCCAAGCAACCGGGGAGCTTTTACCACCTCTCCAAGGTGCACGACAGCCACAACATCGCCTTCTGCTGCCGAGCCTGGGGACTGCGGTCAACTGACCTCAACCAGGGCGTCGTCTACGGGCAGTCGACCGCCGAGACGACCCTGCACGCGGACCTGGCCACCCGGTTCGACTACGACGCCGTGTTCGGCACCGTGCTGAACCGATTCGTGATCCAGGCCGCCGCCGGCGAGCCGCTGACGGTCTACGGCAAGGGCGGCCAGACCCGTGGCTTCCTCGACATCCGCGACACGCTCGCCTGCGTCGAACTGGCGTTACGCCACCCGGCGAAGACGGGGAGTTCCGAGTCTTCAACCAGTTCACCGAGTCCTTCTCTGTGAGCCAGTTGGCTCAGAAGGTCTCCGACGCGGTCGGCGGGGCGGAGATCGTCCACCTCGAGGACCCCCGGGTCGAGGCGGAGGAGCACTACTACCGCGCCGCGCACACCAAGCTGCTCGATCTTGGCCTGATGCCGTATCTGCTGGGTGACGAACTGTTGGCAGACCTGTTGTCGATCGCGCGCACCCACATCCACCGGCTCGAGCGCTCCGCGCTGGAGCCGAAGGTGCAATGGCGCTCGACTTCGAGCAGTATCACGCGGACCGGGCGTTCCAAGACAGAAGAGTCGTCAGCCGAACGACCGGTCTGAGGGCAGTCTCGACAACAGGGGCTAGCGTCGCCCGGGTTGTCGCCGCGCCGGATCCCGGCGGAGCCCGCACCCAGAGACTCCCGGAAAGCAGCCCTTCGACAGTGGACCGACTCCGAGCACACATCGGACCCGTGTGGCCCTACGCGGTGCTCGTCGCCATTCCCGCTGGTCGGGTTTGTGCTGCCGGACCTGATCTCGGGCCGCCTCATCATCACCGGCGACAACCTGCAGCAGAACTACCCGCTGCACGTTCTGGTGGGATCCGATGCTCCGCCACGGCGAGCTGCCGTTCTGGAACCAGTACATCTTCAGCGGCACGCCGCTCATGGCGGACTTCAACGCGGGTGCCTTCTACCCGCTCATGGGCCTGTTCGTGGCCCTGCCGGATCGCGCCGCCTGGATCGCCACCGAGGTCGTCCTCTTCTCGGCGATCGCGATCGGGATGTACGCCTTCCTGCGGGCGCTCAAGCTCTCGACGGTCGCCTGTTTCCTCGGCGCGGCCACATTCGCCTTTGCCGGCCCCGTGCTGAGCCAGGTCAACCACGTGGACATGACCGAGGGCTTTGCCGCCATCCCCTGGATGTTGCTGGCCGTTCACCACATTGTGCGCGATGGCCGGTGGCGTTGGGCCGTTGTGCTCGGCATCGCCTATGCGACCGTGATTTTGGGCGGTGCCCCAGAGGCGATGCTCGACGAAGCGCTCCTCGTCATCGCCTACGCCGTCATTTCGGCGGGTTTCAGCGCCGAGCGCTGGTGGAAGGTGCTCAGCCGATGCGCGACCGGAGCCGCGCTGGCATTGTCTCTGGCAGCGATCCAGTGGTTGCCGGGCCTCGAGGCGATTCGCAACTCGCAACGGGGCGCCGGGGTCCTTCGCCGCCGCGGGCAGCTACCCGACGCCGTTCAGCATCTTTGCCTTGGTGCCGTATATCGACGGCGGGTATGGGCACCTCGGGGAGGGACGGTTCTTCAGCCACTACAACCTGCCCGAAGTCGGGATCTATCTCGGCGTACTCCCGCTCATTGCGCTCGTGACGCTGCTCGCATCCGCGGCTGGCCGAGTCGAATCCCGCCTCGAGACCGGCTGACGTGGTACGGGGTGGGGGTCGTCGGGTACCTGCTTGGCGCTGGGCTCGAACACGCCGCTCGAGCGATTCTTCAACCGCCTACCGCTCTACGGCCATCAACGACTGCAGAGCCGCAACATGATCATCGGTGGCCACGGCCATCTGCGTCCTCTTCGCAGGGTGGATCGACCGTACCGACGCCGCACAGGTCGACGAGCGGTGGCGACGCTACGACCGGGTCATGGCACTGGTGCCCCTGGCTCTCGTCGTGGCATTGGTCGTTTGGGCATTGACGGCGACGGGTTCGCTCGTCCAGACCTTTGCGGGCGTTTCGGCCAGCCCAGCGCGTGACGTCCACCGTGCGAGAGGCAACGATCGTCGCGCTGGCCTTCTGCCTTGGCGCAGCCGCGATCGTTTGGCTCCGTCCTCGGCTCACCGGCATGCAATGGGCGGCTGTGGCCACGGCATTCGTCGTGGTCGACCTGGGCCTCATGGCCGTGACGAGCCAACTCGCGCAGTCACCGCCCAACGACGTGGTCAGTGGGACGACGCCGATCCAGCAGCTGATGACAACCAACTTGGCGGCGGGGGGCCGGTTCATCAACTACGACCCACAGTCGTACCAGAGCTACGCGGGCAGCCCGCAGGGGATACCCGATCTCAATATCATTCCCGGACTTCCTTCGATTTCGGGCTACGCCTCGATCGTGAACGGCAATTACGAGTCGGTCACCCACACACACGAGCAGGACGATCTCGACATCGGGGAGCTCGGCTCGGGCACCCTCGACCGCCTCGACCTCCAAGAACTCGTGACGGTGCCCGAGTACTTCCTCGTGCCGCTCGGGTCGCCGCCACGCTCGTTGGCGGAGCGTCGACGCCGGTGTCGGAGGGCCCCGGAGCCGACCCCGTCTTGGCCCGCGGTTACGGCGCGGACTTCAACGAAACGGCCTACCCGTTCCATCCAGGGCCTCGCCCGTCGCTGCACTCGGGCCAGAGCGAGTCGTGGTTCTTCGGCGAATCACTGGCGCCCTCGTCGGCGACCGTCCTGTTTGCGCACCCCGCGGGCTCCGGCGCGCTTGTCAGGTTCGGGCTCCTCGGCGCCGACGGGTCGACCCGTTGGGGTGCGACCGTGCCTGTCGCGAAAGGTGCGAGCCGCGTGAGCGAGCGACTGCCACACGGAGACGCCATCGGGCTGTCGGTGCAAGTGGTGGGTTCGATACCGGCGCACCAGGCGGTGATCGTCGTCGACGGTCACTCGTACGAACTTGCCGGCTCCCTCTCGACTGCCGTCGTGCCCGGACCGTGGCACCAGGCCGGTCAGTCGCAGGGCTACGTGGTCTATACGTTCACGAAGCCACCGATGCCCGTCTCGGCTTCGACGCACGGCGGTCGACCCCTGCATGTCACCGTGATCTCGAGCACCACGAAGTCAGAGGAGATCAGCGTCGATGCGCCGACACCTTCGGCGGTGATCCGTTCAGTGGCCTGGGACTCGGGATGGCAGGCCAGCGTCTCGACGAACGGGGGACCTGCGCGTACGGTGCCGGTGCACTCCTTCCACCTCGTCCAGCAGGTGCGGATCCCGGCCGGCCGCAACGTCGTGACGTTTCGGTACCAACCCCCGCACTTGGTCATTGCGAGCATCCTCAGCGTCGGCGCCATCGCCGTGCTGCTCGGACTCCTCGTGGGATGGCTCGTCGTGCGCCGGCGACGCCACCCACCGGACTCCGACGCCGTCGCCGGCGTCCGACCGAAAGCCGGTTCCGGCCGAGATTTGAGCTCTCGATCGTCGACTCGGGCGAGGAGCGCCTCTGCCCGCGTCAGCAGTAGGGGTGGGCCAGCGTCAGAAGGAATTCGCCCTCATCGGCACCCCACATCTCTTCGATCACGAATCCGGCCTCGCCGAGCTCGGCTTCGACCCGTTCGGGGGTGAACTTGGCACTGATCTCGGTCAGCAGATCCTCGCCCTCCTCGAAGCGGACCGTGATGTCCGCGTCGGCCAGTGAGACGTCCATGCCAGCATCCGATCGGAGGCGCATTTCGATCCACTGTTCGTCTTCGTTCCACAGCGCGACATGGCGGAACCGATCGGGATCGAAGTCACCGCCCAGTTGCTGGTTGAGGACGTGGAGCACATTCCGGTTGAATTCGGCGGTCACGCCGGCGGAGTCGTCGTAGGCGGCGACGAGCCGGGAGCGGTCTTTGACCAAGTCCGTCCCGAGCAGGAGCGAATCGTCGCTCGACATCGTGCAATTGAGGTCGAACAAGAATCGGGCCCGCTGCGCTGGGTCGAGGTTTCCGATCGTGCCGCCGAGGAAGGCAACCATGCGCCGGCCGTCGGTCGGGATTTCGGCGAGATGTTGGTGGAAGTCCCCGATCACCAGGTGGATTTCGAGCGTGCTGAACTCCTCTGACAGCGTGTCGGCCGCGCCACGGAGAAACTCGTCACTGACGTCGAAGGGCACGTAGCGAGTCAGCGTTCCAGCTTCTTTGAGCGCGGAGAGCAGCACGCGTGTCTTGTCGCAGGCTCCTGCACCCAGCTCGACCAGAGTGTCCGCCTTCGCCAGGCCCGCGATCGCCGGCGCGTGCGTCTCGAGGAGGCCACGCTCGGCCCGGGTCGGGTAGTACTCGGACAGCTGAGTGATCTCCTCGAACAGTCGGCTCCCACGCTCGTCGTAGAACCAGACCGGGGGAATCGACTTCGCGACGCCCCGCAGTCCCTGAACCGCGTCTTCCCGCATCTGGGCCCGGACCTCGTCGGGGGTGAGGTGGACATCGATGGTGTAGGACACCGCTCAGGGATCCCGGGCGAGACGTACGCCACCGAACGGCCAGCGCGCGCCCGGCGGGAAGAAGTTGCGATAGGTGGCGCGGGTGTGACCTTGCGGCGTCGCGCAAGAGCCACCCCGCAACACGTACTGGCTCACCATGAACTTGCCGTTGTATTCGCCGACGGCACCCGGGGCGGCGCGGAATCCCGGGTAGGGCGAATAGGCACTCGACGTCCACTCCCAGGTGTCGCCGAAGAGCGCGTTCGAATTCACTGCCGGCTGGGGGTGCGGCGCACCTCGGTCCAGGAAATCGTCGTGGAGGAAGTTGTCGCCCTCGCCGTGGGCCGCCGCGATGATCTCCCACTCCGACTCGGTCGGCAGGCGCATGCCCGTCCAGTGGGCGAACGCATCTGCCTCGTAGTAGCTCACATGGCACACGGGCTCATCCGGATCGATGGCTCGGAGCCCGGCGAGCGTGAACTGCATCCACCGATCGGCGTGATCGGGATCGCGGTACCAGTAGAGCGGCGCCTCCCAGTTCTGCGCGTTGACGATGGCCCAACCGTCCGAGAGCCAGAACTCAGGTCGGCGATACCCGTCGTCCTCCATGAAGGCGACCCACTCGCCGCAGGTGACGGGCCGGTCGGCCAACCCGAAAGGGGTGAGGTGCACAGTGTGAAGCGGGTACTCGTTGTCGAAGCCGAAACCGACGCCTCGGTGGCCGATCTCCACCGGGCCACCGTCATGCTCGAGCCACCCGGCCTTCGGCGGGTGGATGTCGGCGCCGGGAAGTTGTCCCGGACAGATAAGCCGGATGGAGTGGGTTCCGCGAGAGAACGTGCTTGATGTCCATCAACAGCAGCTCCTGGTGCTGCTGCTCGTGGTGGAGTCCCAACGTGATCAGCTCGACGAGGCCCGGTTGGCCGGGTTCACGTCAACAGAGCCTCCATCTGCCCGTCGACGTAGGCCCGATAGCGCGCGATCTCGTCGATGCCGGGGCGTGAAAGCAGCCCACGTTCGGGCCGCGGATGCCGGGCGCCGACGGCCTCGTAGTAGGAGTTGAAGATGTACGCGTAAGCGTCGTCGAATCCCCGGTAGCCGTTGGCGTACTCGCCGAGGACGAAGGTCTCGAAGAACCAGGTGACGTGTGCCCGGTGCCATTTCGTCGGACTGACATCCGGCATCGTCTGCACCGTCTGATCCTCGGCGCTGAGGACGGAGGCCAAACGTTCGGTCGTCGCCCGGATCCGGACGTACTCCTCCAAGAGGTCGGACGGCGTTGCAGGCCGCTCATCGTCATGGGATCCGTCCCTTCGCCACCCCACCCGGAGCGGTCGCACCTACTGGCTGCACGGTTGCGGGTCACCCTACCCAGGTGTCGTCACATTCAGGCGCGCGGCATCGCCATTTTGGGCAATGACCAGGTGGTCGCTGCTGGCGGGCCTGAGCGACGCCTGGGTGGGCCGTGGGTCGGTGGTGCCGGCCGCGAGTCTCGGCCGAAAGGTTCGAGGCGGCCCGTTCGCCTACTGTCCGACCGATGCGGGGACCGACCCTGTCACGCGAAGAGGTCGACACCTACCTGGGTGCTGTGGACTGGCTGCGCGGAATCCTGGCCCGGGCCGAAGTGGCGGAGTCGTGGCGTCAGCCCAGTGCGCTCGAGCACTACACGGTGGGTGGGGTCGCGGCACATGCCGTGCACGGAGTCGTCTGGCTCGAACAGCTGCTGAAGGATGTGGAGCCCATCGGCCTGCGTCAGGTCGCGGTGGGGGAGTTCTTCGGGCTGAACCGGGCGGAGGGCGACGACGGCGACGACCCGTTCGCGGCGTCGCTGCGCTCCGCTGCAGAGGCGTTCGCACAGACCGGACCGGCAGTGGTCGCCGTCGCGTGCACGGCGTCACGCGACGAGCTCGTCGGGTTGCTCAGTACGGCATCGGCGACTCGGGCCGTCCCCGTCATCCGCGTGGCGGGTGGGCAGGTGCCGCTCTGCGACTACCTGCGGACCAGGGTCCTCGAGGTGGTCGTCCACGGCGACGACGTCGTCAGCAGCGTGCCGGGGCTGCGCGTTCCGGACCCTCCGTCTGCAGCGATGGACGTCAGCCTGGAGACCTGCATGGAGTTGGCCCGGGCCAGGGTGGGTGATCTGGCGTCGCTCCGCGCCTTTACCCGCAGGGAGCGGGCACTGCCCGAGGCGCTCCGCGTGCTCTGAGTCGTAGCTCCTGGACCAGTCGGAGCGCGGCAGCCGGAGCCGGCGGTCAACTCTGGTCGGCTAGGCGAGGACCTTGCGCCGGAAGTTCCTGAGCCCGAGAGCGAGGAAGAGCACGGCGAAGCCGATGATCGCGGGATAGATCACGTACAGGTGCATGTGCGCGGCGTCCGTGAAGGCGGCCCGCATGCCGTCGTTGATGTAGATCAGCGGATTGATCAACACGATGATCTGCAGCCAATGGACGGGCCCGGCCTTGACCGGGGCCAACCGGGTCCACTGGTAGTAGGTCCCACCGAGAAAGGTGATGGGCAGCACGATGAAGCCGAACATCAGCCCGAGGTTGCGTGGCTCGAACGCGGTGCCGAGCAGAAGCCCCAGCGAGGCCATGCAGACGCACGACAGCGGCACGAGGGTCACGATGAGCAGCCAGTGCAGGTTGATGTTGGCCTCCACGCCGGCGGCGTGGACGACCGAGGCGATGGGAAGCACGATGGCCGCCGAGAGGAGGCCCTGGGCGCCGCCGGAGATGACCTTGGACATCGCCACCAACCAAATCGGGCACGGCGCCTGCACTCGGTCCTCGATCTCCCGGGTAAAGCCGAATTCCTGTGCGAGCGGCATGGCGACGGCCTGGATGCCCTGGAACATGATGGAGAGCCCGACGACACCCGGAACGAGAACCGTGGCGAAGGCCGACTCCGCTCCCGGGACCCCGCTCGCGGCACCGATGCCCTGGCCGATCTTGGGGAAGACGTAGAGGAAGACGAAGCACAGAAGGAACGGCTGCACCAGCGTGCGCACCGTGAACTCGAACTTGTGCTTCCACAGCACCACCAGGTCGCGCAGGATGAGCGCCCTGAGCGACGTCCAACTTGCCGCCGTCGCCGAGCGAGTCGGCGCCAGGTCGACGTGGTGCGAATCGGGCGAACCGAAGGTGGCCCGTGCGATGTCCGGGGTCGTCGTCGCAGCCATCAGTCGCGGAGCTCCTTTCCCGGTGAGGCCGATGAACACGGTCTCGAGGGTGGGCTCGGCAACCGAAAGGTCGGCCAGGGAAAACCCCGCCGCCTCGGCAGCCTCGACGACCCGGGGGACCAGGCGATCCGAGCCGCTCATCTGCAACTCGGCACCGTCGGCAGTCGGACGGGTGCGCGTGAGGCCCTCGAGTCTGCTCTCGAAGGCGGCGGCGATCTGCTTCGGATCGCCCGCTGCCTTGACGGTCACGATCGTGTCGGCGCCAACGCTGCGCTTGAGCTCGGTCGGCGTATCGAGGGCGAGGATCTTGCCGTGGTCCATGATCGCCACCCGATCGCAGAGCTTGTCGGCTTCCTCCATGTAATGGGTCGTCAACATGATGGTCTGCCCCTCGGCGTTCAACCCGCCGAGGAGGTCCCAGAGGGCCAACCGCCCCTGCGGGTCGAGGCCAGCGGTGGGTTCGTCCAAGAAGAGCACGGCGGGACGGTGGAAGATGGCCCGGGCCACCATGAGGCGTTGTGCCATGCCACCCGAGAGCGCGTACACGGACGCCTTGGCAAACCGGCTCAGCTGGAAACGCTCCAACAGCTCGTCGGCCGTCTGACGGCACTCCTTGGCGCCCATGCCGAAGAGACGCCCGTGGAAGTAGAGGTTCTCCCAGGGGGTCAGCTGACGATCCAGCGTGTTCTGCTGGGACACGACGCCGATGAGTTGCTTGACCAGCGTCGGTTGCCGTACGACATCGATGCCACCCACGAACGCGTCGCCACCCGTCGGGATGACGCGAGTGGTGAGCACACCTACGGTCGTGGTCTTGCCGGCGCCGTTCGGACCGAGCAACCCGAACACTTCGCCGGTCCCAACGCGGAGGTTCAATCCGTCGACCGCGCGGAAATCGGTTCCGGGGTACATCTTGGTCAGATCGACCGTTTCGATAATCGGCCGGCCCGCGTCGGGGACGGCACCAGCGAGCGAGGTTGCGGCGGCGGTGGAGGTCATGGCCCGCCCAGCAGAGTATCGGGCGGTTCCGTCAATCCTCGGCCAGAATCTGGTACAGGTCCTTGCGTGCCTGTTGGATGACCGAGATTCCTCGGTCGATCTGGGCTGCGTCTCCCGCACCCGCGAGCTGCTTGGCTGCGCTGGCGAGTTGGCCGATCGCCTCACGCAGCGTCCGTACCTTGTCGTCTGTTTCGCCGGCCTCCTGCCAGGGCCGCTCGTTCTTCTCGGCCTCTGCTCTGGCCGGCATCGGTGAGGGTGTAGGTCCGGCTGCCGTCGACGTCAGAGGAGCGGACCAGCCCCTCGTCTTCGAGCATCTGGAGATGCGGGTAGACGGATCCGGGGCTCGGCCGCCAGATGCCCCCGCTCATCTCTTCGAGGCGCCGCATGACCTCGTAGCCGTGAGCCGGCTCCTCGCGCAGCGCGAGCAGGATGGCGGTGCGAATCGCCCCACGGCGCATCCGCCGCCCGCCGCCCCAGCCGCCTCGCCCGCCGCCCCAGCGCATCCCGGGCCCGCGCATGGCGTGGGCGAAAAAGGGCTCGTGCAGTCGTGCTCGTGGTCGTGCTCTCGGTCGTGATCGTGGTGATGTCCGTGGTCGTGTCCGTGTGGCATGTGATCGTTCCTCCAGGTCAAAGGGTTGCGAGCGCTTGTCGCTATGTAACGTACGATAATGATATATCGAAATATGTCAAGCCGTGCGCGGGCGGAGGTTCTGGGATTCGAGATGCGCGGTCGGATGGCCGGATGTCCATACTGAGATCGACGTGCCGCGACCCGTGCGCGCACACGTCCCAGGAGGCGACATGAGGTTGTTCACCTCGCACAAGAGACCGATGGTCACCCCCCGAGCGGGCGCTGCCGGGTCGGGAGCAGCACCGGGCGTCTCGTGTCCCGTCGGCTGGGTGGGAGCCGGATGACCGGCGCTGAGGGCGCGGGCCTCACGGAGGCCGAGCAGCAACGCCGCCGGGCGGCCATTCCCACCATCTTCGCCAAGACGCCCTTCTTGTCGTGGCTGGGATTGGTCGTCGAGCGGTACGACCCCGACGACGTGGCCACCCGCTTGCCGTTCCGGGTCGACCTGAGCAACGACGGGGCGACCTACCACGGCGGCGTCGTGGGCACCGTGATCGACACGACCGGTGCACTCGCCGCCTGGTCGAACCACGACTTCGACCGCGGCATGCGGGCCTCCACCGTCTCCATGGCCTTGCAGTACGTCGCCGCCAGCTCCGGAGGGGACCTCCTCTGCACCGCACAGACCGTTCGACGGGCGCGGGAGCTGATTTTCACCGAGATCACGGCGACCGACGAGTCGGGCAAGGTCCTGGCGCACGGCCTGCAGACGTATCGGATCGCCTGAGCGCGTCGAGTCGCCGCGTCGCGTCGCGTCAGCGCAGCCGGATCACGTTCCCCGTGACGAGCGCGGCAGCATCGGAGGCGAGGTAGGCGATCACCTCGGCCACGTCTTTGGGCGTCGCGACGCGGCGGCCGACCGAGCGGGCCGCGGCCGCGGTCTGCGGGTTGATCCATCCGGTGTCGGTGATGGGAGGGTGCACGATGTTCGCCGTGACGCCGTAGCGGGCGAGCTCGCTCGCCGCACTGAGCGTGAAGTTCACCTGCGCCGCCTTGGCCGCGCCGTAGGAGACCTCTTCGGGGAAGCCGTCCGCCTCACCGGACGTCAGGCCGACGATGCGGCCCCATTGCCCGCGGCGCGCCACGAGGCGCCGGGCGAATTCGGCCATCAGGAGGGCGGCCGCCCGCGCATCGACCGCGAACACCTGGTCCAAGGTGTTCGCCGAAACGGCGTTCTGGTTCCGACCGAAGCGGTCGGTCGCCTGCGCCACGAAGGTGTCACCGATCCAGCCGGATGCGTTGTTGACCAGGATCTGCACCGGGCCCAGCTGTTGTTCGGCCGCGTCGAAGAGGGCGGGCACGGAGGCGGGGTCAGACAGGTCCGCTTCCATCGCCGCGGCCTGGCCGCCGGCGGCCCGGATCGACTCGACCACGAAATCGGCCCGGGCCATGCGGGTGGCCCGGTAGGCCGCGGGGAGAGAGGGATCCTCGAGGCCACCCATCTTGTCGGAGCGGAAGTAGGCGCACAGGACCGCAGTGCCGCGGGCGGCCAGGGCCTTGGCGGTCGCGGCACCGATGCCGTGATTCGCTCCGGTCACGAGCGCCACGCGGCGCTCGGTCGCACCCGTCGGGCTTGATCCGCTCGTTGCCGTCGTCACGCCTCGATGTGCAGCCGGCTCAGCGCAGCGCGGCCATTCGGTCCAGCGTCGCCTCCGCGTCAGCGACGATGCGCTGCACCAGCTCGCCCGCCGGGACCAGCTCGGAGATCGCGCCGACCCCCTGACCGGCCGGATAGCACTCCTTGTCGGTGTCGACCCCCTCGCTGAAGGAGTCACCTCCGAGGTGCATGGCACCCTTGCCGTAGGACGCCGCGAGCTGCTCGGGGAACTTCTTGAGCTCCTCGGGGTGCGCGTCGTAGTAGTCGGTGTACTGATTGCGCACCACGCGCATCGTCTTGCCCGAGTAGGCCCGGCTCACGGTGGTCTGGTCCTCGCGGCTGGCGAGGAGCTTCTCCTTGTACCCCAGGACCCCACGCGCCTCGGGCGTGGCGATGAAGCGGGTCCCGATCCAGACGCCGTCGGCGCCGAGCGCGAGCGCCGCCGCCAGCCCGCGGCCGTCGAAGATCCCGCCCGCGGCGACGACGGGAACCCGTGCGCCCACGGCATCGACGATCTGGGGGACGAGGGGGAACGACGCGATCTGGCCGGTGTGCCCGCCCGCCTCGGTGCCCTGCGCGACGACGAGGTCGCACCCCGCCTCCACGGCGCGCACTGCGTGGTCCACCTTGCCGCACATGCTCACGACGACCAGGCCGTGCTCGTGGCACAGCTCGACCACCTCGGTCGGCACGCCGAGCCCGGCGACGAAGGCCGAGGCCCCACCCTCGATGACCATCTTGACCTGCTCGGTCATGCCGCCGGGCATGGCCGTGAGCAGGTCGACCCCGAACGGCTTGTCGGTGGCCGCGCGCACCGCGGCCATCTCCTCGACCATCTGCTCGTTGCGCATGGTGGAGGCGCCGAGGCAGCCGAATCCGCCCGCCGCCGAGACGGCCGCCGCCAGCGCCGAGTAGGAGACGCCGCCCATGCCGGCCAGCATGACGGGGTGCTCGATGCCGAGCAGTTCGGTGAGGCGGGTGCGCATGAATCTCGGACCTTCCTGGATGTACGGGTGCGGCCCCGCGCCGCATTCGCCGCGGCGACCGTAGCGCGGGTGGCGCCGGGGCTCGTGGGGCGGGCGAGTCGGTTCCCGCCGCGACGGTTCCGGCGGACCGGGCCGGCCGGCGTCCATGGTTGCATTTCGACCAGGACGTTCCTACTCTGAGCCGATCGTGGCCGAGGTCGGACAGGTGGGGGTGAGCGTCGACGACGTCCCCCCCGAGGTCGAGAGGATCACCGGCCGCCGACTCTGGTTGATCCTCGGCGCCCTGCTGCTCGGCATGCTGCTGGCGGCGCTGGACCAGACCATCGTGTCGACCGCACTGCCGACGATCGTCGGCGACCTGCACGGTGGGTCGCACCTGGCGTGGGTGGTCACCGCGTACCTGCTGGCGTCGACCGTGTCCACGCCGTTGTGGGGCAAGCTCGGCGACCAGTACGGGCGCAAGATCTTCTTCCAGGCGTCGATCGTGATCTTCGTCATCGGCTCGGCGTTGTGCGGCCTCAGCCACACCATGACCGAGCTCATTGCGTTCCGCGCCGCTGCAAGGCCTCGGTGGAGGCGGGCTCATGGTCGGCGCGCAGACCATCATCGGCGACGTCGTCTCGCCGCGTGATCGCGGCCGCTACATGGGGTTGTTCGGCGCCATGTTCGCCGTGGCGACCGTCATCGGGCCGCTGATCGGCGGTCTGTGCGTGACCTACCTGTCCTGGCGCTGGGTCTTCTACATCAACCTGCCGCTCGGCATCCTGGCCCTCTTCGTCACCGGCGCCGTGCTGCCCGGACACCTGCGACGGGTCCGTCACGCCATCGACTACGCCGGGACCCTGCTCCTCGCCGGCGCCGCGACGTCGCTCATCCTCTTCGCCAGCCTGGGCGGGATCTCGTGGGCGTGGACCTCGGCGCCGAGCATCGGCACCGCGGCGCTCGGGGTGGTGCTGGCCATCGCCTTCGTCGCCGCCGAGCGCGTCGCCGCCGAGCCGGTCATCCCGCTGCACCTCTTCACCGTGCGGGTGTTCTCGGCCGCGAGCGCCATCGGGTTCGTCATGGGCTTCGCCATGTTCGGTGCGCTCACGTTCCTGCCGCTCTTCCTGCAGAACGTGAAGGGCGTCAGCCCGACCGTGTCGGGGCTGCGGATCCTGCCCCTCATGCTCGGGATGCTCGGCGCCTCGGTGATCTCGGGCCGGTTGGTGACCCGCTGGGGGCGCTACCGGATCTTTCCCATCCTGGGCTCGGCCCTCATGACGACGGGGGCGTACCTGCTCTCCTTCATCGACGCCTCCATGAACACCTGGCTCCTCGCCTTCTACATGTTCGTGTTCGGCATCGGCATGGGCCTCATCATGCAGGTGCTCGTCGTGGCGGTGCAGAACGCCGTGTCCTACAAGGAGCTGGGGGTGGCCACGAGCTCGGCCACGTTCTTCCGCATGATCGGCGGCTCTTTCGGCACCGCGGTGTTCGGGGCGATCTACGCCATCGTCTTCAACCGCACCTTCGCCCCGACGCTGGCCAAGGTGCCCGCCGCCGTGCTCAGGACGTTCAACCCGCAGGCGCTCGACCCGGCGTTGCTCGCCAAGCTCAAGTCGACGGCGGCGGGACTGGTCTTCTTCAACAAGTACATCGAGGCCGTGACGCACTCGGTCCAGACGGTCTTCCTCGTCGCGGTGCCCATCTCGTTCTTCGCCTTCGTGCTCAGCTTCTTCCTGCCCGAGGTGCCGCTGCGCCGAACGGTCGAGACGGTCGACCCCGGAGAGGTGGCCGGCGCCATGCAGGCGCGGACGTTCGCTGCAGGAGATCGAGCTGGCGCTGCAGCGCATGTCGGCCCGGGAGAACCGTGCCGAGCTCTACGAGACGCTGGCCCAGCGCGCCGGGGTCGATCTGCCGCCGCGAGCCTGCTGGCTCCTCTACCGCCTGGCCGACCGGCCCGCCTGCACCGTGGACGAGGTGGCCGAGCGCCTGCACGTCGACACGTCGGTGATCCAGCCGGGGGTGGACGGCCTGGTCTCGGCCGGGATGATCGTCGAACACCGCCGGGGCCCCGACTGTGACCTGCATCTGACGGATGCCGGTTCGCTCGCCCTCAATCGCCTGACCGAGGCGCGGCGGCGCGGCCTCACCGAGCTGCTCGAGGGCTGGAACCCCGAGGAGCATCCCGAGGTGATCGAGCTGGTGAAACAGCTCGCGCATGCCCTGCTGGCCGACGACGCGCGGTTGGTGGCCGACGCCATGCCGCGGGAGGCGGCGGGCGCCGGCGCGGGTGGGGGCGGCGGCGCGGGCGGGGGCGGCGGCGCAGGCGCCGGGTCTTCGGCGGGCTAAGGCGGGGCTCAGCGACGTGAGCGAGGTCGAGGGGGTGATCGCCCCGCAACCTGCCCGCGTCGGCAAGGACCGGCGCAAGCTCCCGAGCTGGCGCTGGGAGGAGCTCCGGACGACGTTGTGGGTCGTGCCGAGCGTGATCGTGGTGGTCTCGGTGCTGCTGTTCGTGGCCACCTTCGCTGTCGACGTGGCGGCCTACCACCACGAGCTCACCCTGCCCGTCTGGATCCGGACGGGGAATGCGGACGCTGAGCGCCAGGTGCTGATCGCCATCGCCGTGGCGGTGCTCACGGTCATCGGCGTGGTGTTCTCCATCACGATTCTTGCCCTCTCCTTGGCGTCGCAACAGTTCGGGCCGCGGATGATGCGCAACTTCGTGCGCGACGTCGGCAACCAGGTCACCCTTGGCGTCTTCGTCGGCACCTTCGTCTACTCGCTGCTGGCGCTGGGCTCGATCAACAGCCTCACCCCGACGTTCGTCCCACACCTGTCGACGTCGATCGCCGAGGCCTTGCTCCTGGTCGACCTCGGCATCCTCATCTACTTCATCAATCACATTGCGAAGTCGATTCAGCTGCCTGAGGTCATCGCGGGCATCGCCGCCGATCTCATGGAGTCGATCGACGCCGAATTCCCGGAGCGGGTCGGAGTGGATCGCGTCCAGGCCCCGCAAGCGCACAGTGGCAAGAGCGTGCCCGAGCTCCTCAAGCTGGTCGAGGAGCGAGGGGCCGTCGTCCCTTCGCAGGTGAGCGGGTACATCCAGTACGTCGGCTACTCCCAGCTGATCTCGATCGCCACCCGGACCGACTCGTTCATCCGTCTGGAGCACCGGCCCGGCCACTATCTGGCCACGGGGCGGCCGTTGGCCATGGTCTGGCCGAGCAGCGCCGCGCCCGAGGTCGCGCTGGCCCTGCGCAAGGCCCACGTCACGGGACCTCACCGCACCCTGGTGCAGGACCCGGTCTTCGCCATCGACCAGCTGGTCGAGATCGCGATCCGCTCCCTCTCATCCACCGTGAACGACACGTTCACGGCGCTCACCTGCATCGACTGGCTCTCCGCCGGCCTTGGACGCGTCTCGGGCCGCGTGCTCGACGAGGGCGTCTACCGCGATTCGACGGGCAGGGTCCGCTTGATCGAGTTCGACCCGTCGTACGCCCGCATGGTGAACCGAGCCTTCGACAAGATCCGACAGGCGGCAGCCGGCATGCCCGCCGTCCTGATCCGGTTGATCGATTCCCTCGGCTCGATCATGCTCGACACGACGTCGGGTGAGCAGCGGGTGGTGCTCCGTCGCCAGGCGGACATGGTGCTGCGCCTGGCCGAGGAGAGCGTCACCGAGCCGAACGACCTCGAGGAGATCCGGTTCCGCTATCGCCGCATACCCGGTGACGATGTGTTCACGGAGAGGGCACCCACCTTTTCGGAGATGGATCCGGCCTGAGCGTCTGGTGGCGCTACCCGCCGGCGTTGTCGGTGGGCGAGGTGGTGGTCGACCCGGGTGTCGCGGTGGTCGTCGTCGTGCTGGCGTGCGTGCCCGAGTGGGCGCTCGTCGTGGTGGTGGTCGCCACCGCGGTCGTGGTGGTCGTGGCGCTGCCGGTGTTGCCCGAGCCGGCCGCCGAGCTCGTCGTCGTGGTCGGCGGCGCGGGCGGTGCGACGAAGGCCCGCGTCTCGCCGCGCAAGGTGGCCTGGCTCTTCGACGGCGTCACCGCGAGGTTGGTGCAGCTGCGGGCGGCGTTCCAGCTCTGGACGGCGGCCGTTGCCGGCTGCCCGCTCAGCGGCTGGGGCAGCCCGGCGACGATGGTGGCGGGCCGGAACACCGCGCTGGTGACGTGTCGTCCCTGCGCGGTGATGATGAGCGCGCCGCTGTCGGTCTCCGGCGGGGAGTCGTCGTAGAAGGCGAAGTTCCCGAGGCCGTAGGCCACGTACGCACTGCCGAGGTAGCCGGCACCCGAGAGCACGTGGGCATCGGCGCCGACCACGACGTCGGCGCCGGCCTTGACGAGTTGCTGCGCCAACGGCTCTTGCTGCGGGTTGGGGCAGGACTGGGTCTCGGTACCCCAGTGCACGTAGACGATCACCGTGTCCGCCGTCTTGCGCACTTGCTGCACCTCGCGGACGAGCTGGGTCGGGTCGATCGCCGAGGCGACGCCCGGCTGGGTGGCAGAGGCCGTCCACGTACTCACGAGGTTGTCGGCGATGACCTGGGTCGCCGTGATGATGGCGATGCGCTGGCCGTTGATCGTGGTGCGGTAGGGCGCGAACGCCTGCGCGGCGGTGCTGCCGATGCCGAGGATGGGGTAGCCGTCCTGCTTGGCGACGGTCAGGTTCTGGGAGAGCCCCTGGGGACCGCAGTCGAAGCCGTGATCGTTGGCCTCCGTGGCGAGGGTGACCGTTGCGCTCTTGAGCGCCGTGATGGCGGTGGCCGGGGCGTCGAAGATGTACTGCTTGTTCTGCGGCTCGGGACACGTGCTTTCCGTCACCGCCGTCTCCAGGTTCACCATCCGCAACTGGGTCCCCGCGAAGAGCTGCGGGAAGGTGGTGCCGAGGGCGGTGGAAGGGTTCTGGGTCAGCTTCTCGCCGACGACGCCGGCGAAGTGGACGTCGCCGCCGAAGCCGAACGTCACCGCGCGCCCGTTGCCCTTCCAGTCCGGATTGAGCGGCGAATGCTTGGGGAAGTTCTCGTCGGCCAGCGTGGCGGCCCCCGACGGTGGCGAAGAGGTGGACGAAGAGGACGAGGAGGGCTTGCCGGATCCCCCGGAGAAGACGGCGATGAAGATGATCAGCAAGAGGAGCAGCAGGCCCCCGACCGCGAATTGCTGGCGCCGGCGCCTGACCCTGCGTGAGACCACGTCGGCACTATGTCACACGGCCTGCCCAAGATCCCGTGCAGGTGGGTCGCTGACCAGCCCTTTTGTGCGCGGAAACGTCAGGTCCGGAAGGGCGGTGGGCTCACGCGGCCCAGAGCGAGTCCCAGTTGGCGGCCAGGGAGGCGACCAGGCCGGTGCAGGCGGCGGCGATCATGTCGCGACAGTCGTCGAAGACGGCCTGCTCGCCGTAGTAGGGGTCGGGCACGTCGGCGGCGGCACCGGCGGCCGGGTCGAAGGACCGGAGCAGGACGAGGCGGTCGGGGTCGGCGCCGAGCCCGCGCAGCGTCTGTTTGTGGCGGCGGTCGAGCGCCACCATGAGATCCATCCGGTCGAGCTCGGACGACGCGAACTGGTGGGCGATGTGGCGGTCGCCGGGATAGCCGCCGCTGGTGAGCGAGAACTCGGCGTAGGGGTGCATCGGCTCACCCTCGTGCCAGGGGCCGGTGCCCGCGCTGGTGACGACCAGGTGGTCGCCGAGCGTCGTCCCGTCCCCGAGGGCGGTCGAGGCGGCCAGCGCACGCGTGATGACCTCGGCCATGGGCGAGCGGCAGATGTTGCCGGTGCAGACGAACACGATGCGATAGGGCCGGTCCCCGATGGGGTCGGGGAGCACGACGCGGCTCGATCCCGGGGCGTTCACGCGGACGCGTATTCGTCGCGGAGCGACTTCTTGACGATCTTGCCGGTGCCCGCCCGGGGCCACTCCGTGCGCACCTCGAGCTGCTCGGGGATCTTCTGGGTCATGAGCCCGGCGTCGCGGCAGAAGGCGACGATCTCGGGCAGTTGGAGCGACGTGGCCTCGTCGGACAGCTGCACCACCGCGCAGACCCGCTCACCGCGTTCGGGGTCGGGGAGGCCGATGACCGCCACCTCCACCACCTTGGGGTGCGTGTAGAGGAGATCCTCGATCTCCTTCGCGCTGATGTTCTCGCCCTTGCGCACGATCACGTCCTTCAGGCGGCCGGTCAGGGCGAGGTGCCCGTCCGCCCGGAGCTTGCCCAGGTCGCCGGTGCGGAAGTACCCGTCCTCGTCGAACGCCTCCTTGGTGAGCGCCGGGTCGGTGTACCCGTGGAACACCATGGGTCCCTTGACCCGGACCTCGCCCTCCTCGCCGGGCGCGGCCGGCACCCCGTCGAGGCGCACGATGCGCACGTCCGCGCCCTCGACGGGCTTGCCGTCGGTGTTGGCGAGCTGCTCGTCGGTGTCGTGGGGCGAGCCGTTGGAGATCATCGGCACCTCGGTCATGCCGTAGCCGTGCACGACGCCGCGCCCGCCGATCTCGTCGCGCACCTCGTAGTGGACCTCGGGCGGCTTGGCGGCGCCGCCCCCCGACATGAGGCGGAGCGACGGGAGGATGGGCTCGTCCGGGCGTCTTGCGCTGCTCGGCGAGATAGGCGACGTAGAACGCGGTGCTGCCGCCGACCATGGTCGCGCCGTGCCGGCGGAAGAGGGGCAGGACGTCGGGGACGGAGAACGCCTCGACCAACACGGCGGGGAAGCCGAAGGACAACATCGTGACGAGATAGTCGGGCCCGGCGATGTGCGCGAACGGGAAGGCGATGGAGCCGACGTCGTCGGGTCCCATATCGAGGGCGCGGGCGAGGCCCCAGCCGCCGGCGATGAGCGTCTGGTCCGTGTGTTGGACCCCCTTGGGGTCGGCGGTGGAGCCCGACGTGTAGTAGATCCAGCGGATCGGCGCGTCCTCGGGTGAGGTCCCCGGCGGCGGTGCGGGCAGGACGGCGGGGTCGCCTTCCGGAAGGCCGGCGTCGAGGGTGAGGATCGTCGGTGGTGCGGGCGCGCCGGCCAGGGCTCGTTCCGCCAGGGCGGCGAAGTCGGTGTCACGCCACGTACCGGGAACGACGAAGAGCGACGCGCCGGTCTGGCGCAATGCGAACCCGACCTCGCGCTCGCGGTAGAGGTGGATGATCGGGTTCTGCACGGCGCCGAGCCGGGACAGCGCGATGGAGAGCACCACCGTGTCGATGCGGGTCGGCAACTGCCACGACACGACGGAGCCGGTGGTGATCCCGAGGCCGTGCAGGCCGGCGGCCACCCGCTCGGCCCGGTCGCGGAACGCGCCGAACGTGAGCGTCTCGCCGTCGGCGGCAATGAGCATCGGGTGGTCCGGCGACGCACCGGCCCGCCGGTCGACGAGCTCCCACATGGTGCGGGCGCCGGTGAGGATCTCGCTGGGGCTGCGCATGACCGCTCCTTTCGGGACCATTCCATAGCAGCTGGGGACGGGGTGCCCCCAAGACGCCAGCGTGCACGGCAGAATGGCCACGTGGCGAAGAAGCCGGTCCACCGGGATCCATTGGGGGAGCGCGTGGCCGACGAGGAGAAGACGGTCGACCGTCGGCATCAGGCGACCCTGATCGGGGTGGGGGTCGCGGTCGTCCTGCTGACCTGGTTCGCGCTGGCCAACCTGCGGAATGTCCGGATCGACTTCTGGGTCGTCGACCGCCAGGCACCCTTGATCCTCGTCATCGTGATCTCGGGCCTGCTCGGCGCCCTGATCTCTGCGCTGATCATGCGGCGCCGGCCCCGGGAGCCCCGGGAGTAGGAGCCCGACCCCCCGGCCGCGGTCCGGCGGACACAGCGGGGCCGGCTGTACTGCGCCTGAGACGGCGGCCGCCGCTCCTTCCCGGTCCGTGGCCGCGTCCTTCGACTGGTGGCCCGGCCCTAAGCTGATCGCTGGTGGAGACCACTGCTCTGGCAGCAACGAAGCGCCCCGTTCTCGTTGTCCGCGCCCGCGGGGCGTGCCAACATGGAGCGCAGATGGATGTGGAGATCCCAGGGGGCAGGTGGTAGTGCCGCTTTCCGACCACGAACAGCGAATCCTGGCCGAGCTCGAGGAATCACTGGTCAAACAGGATCCCGAGTTCGCCGAGCGGGTGCGGTCGGAGACCGTCTATCGGCACGCGGGCCGGTACTGCAAGTGGGCCGCCGTCACCTTCGTGCTCGGCGTCGTCATCCTCGTCGCGTTCTATTCCAAGTCGGTCGTGGCCGGTTTCGTCGGCGTCGTCATCATGTTCGCCTCGGCGGTCTGGTTCGAGCGGAACTTGCGGCGCATGGGCCGGGCCGGTTGGCACGACCTCACCCGGTCGAAGGACGGCGAGCCGAGGACCGGTGCCGCATCGAGCGGGATCGAGGGCGCCGTCACCGGAGCGCGCGACTGGTTCCGCACGCGCTTCCACCGGCGCGAGGGCTGAGTCGAAGCCTGCGGCGGGCCTCGGCCCTGTCTTTCGCTTCCGTCCACGTCCACCTTCCGTCCGCGTCGATCTGCACGGTGACGTCGGCGTGGACCTCGCATGACGTTCCGGGCGCGGGCCGCGGGCGCAGGCGCGGTGGTCGGAGCGACTCTGGGGTGAGCTGCCGTGGCTGACCTGGCACTGGCCGTCGACATCGGCGGGACCAAGATGGCGAGCGGGCTGGTCGGCCTGGACGGGACCCTGCTCGAGAGGGCGTCCGTACCGACGCGGCCCGGGCCTGACCCGGCCGAGGCCGAGGTGCCCGGGCCGGGAAGCGGCGAGCTCCTCTGGCACGACCTGGCCGAGCTCGTGGCGCGGGTGGCGGGGGGGATGCGCGCACGGGCGGGGGACCGGCTCGTCGTGTGCGGCGCCGGATGCGGCGGGCCGATGAGCCGCGGGGGGGACGAGGTGTCGCCGCTGAACATTGCGGCGTGGCGCGGGTTCCCGTTGCGGGCGCGGCTGGGCGAGTTGACGGGACTCCCGACGTTCGTCGACAACGACGCCAAGGCGCTGGCCCTCGGCGAAGGGTGGGTCGGCGCGGCCGCCGGCTGTGCGAACTACTTGGCCATGGTCGTGTCGACGGGGGTCGGTGGCGGGCATCGTGCTGAACGGTCGCCTGCTCGAGGGACGGTTGGGCAACGCGGGGCACATCGGGCACGTGATCGTGGAGCCGGACGGTCGCCCGTGCCCCTGCGGCGGCCGCGGCTGTCTCGAGGCTGAAGCGTCGGGGACCGCCATCGCCGCGATCACGGGCCAAGCGCCGCGGCTCGCCGGCGCCGACATGGTGGCGCGCGTCGGCACGTTGGTCGGTCGCGCCATCGCGTCCGTGGTGAACCTCATCGACCTCCCGCTCGCGGTCGTCAGCGGCTCGGTGGCGCTCGGGTTCGGCGAGCCCTTCTTCCGCGCCGCGCAGGCGGAGATGGACCTCCGCTGCAGGCTCGAGTTCGCCGCGGGGCGCGGGTGGTGCCCGGCGGCCTCGGGGATGCGGGCCCGTTGGTCGGCGCGGCGCGGGTGGGCCTGCATGGGCTGGAGCGGTCGGGGTGAGCGGGGCGAGCAAGTTGACCGGGGCGAGCGGGGCGAGCGGGCGCAGCCGATGGGGCAGAGACGGGAGAGTGGTGGCGCAGGCCGTCGCGGCGCACCCGGGTCTGTGGTGGACCGCCCTGGGCGCGTTGCGGCGCCTGGCCCGTCACGGGTGGTGGCGCCGGCCTCCCTTTCTTCCCCTACCGGGCGACGCGTACTGGCGCTTCCGGCTCGTCACGGCCAACGGCGGGGACGGTGTGTCGGCGCCGCTCGAGACCTCCGACGTCGTGGCCTACCTCCGATGGTGTCAGAGGTCGCGACCCCGCCGCGGATAGCCTCTCTGGGGTATGGAGCGGGTGCTCCTCCTCAATGCGACCTACGAGCCGCTGGCCCTCGTTTCTGATCGTCGTGCCGTCGTGCTGATGCTGGCGGGCCGGGCCGAGCCCGTCGCAATTCGCGATGACTGCAAGGTGTTCCACTCCGCGCGCATGGAGGTAGAGGTTCCCTCGATCGTCCGCCTGAGCCACATGGTGCGGATCCCGCGTTGGGCCCGGACGCCTCCAGTCACGCGACGCTCGGTGCTCCGGCGCGACGGCGGCCTCTGCGTCTACTGCTCGCAGCCCGCCGACACGATCGACCACGTGATCCCGCGCAGCCGAGGCGGCACGCACGATTGGTTCAACGTCGTGGCCGCCTGCAAGCGGGACAACCTGGTGAAGGCCGACCAGTTGCTGTCGGAGCTGGGCTGGACACTGCGCGTCAAGCCCGCTCCGCCCGACGGGCACCTGTGGCGGCTGCGGCACCTCTCGGACGTCGATCCGCTGTGGGAGCCGTATCTGGCCGCTGCGTCCTGAGGCTTGGTCGCCTCCCCGTCTCCTTCCCCTTCCGCCTCACAACCCCTCTTCGACGTCGAGCCCTTCCGCTCGGAGCGGCGGCGCCTCGTCGTCGCTGCGCGAGGTGGCCCGTCCCACCCTCGTCCTGGGCAGCACCCAGCCCACTGAGGTCGTGGACCCGGCGGCCGTGCGGACCCGGTCGGTCGAACTGGTCCGCCGGCGTGGCGGGGGAGGGGCGGTGTACCTCGAGCCCGGAAACCAGCTCTGGCTGGACGCCTGGATCCCGCGCGACGACCCCTTGTGGTCGCACGACGTCTCGTCGGCAGCCGAGTGGGTCGGCCGGTGGTGGGTCGGCGCCTTGGGCGGACCCGGTGCACAAGGGTTCTCGGTGCACGCCGGGGCGCTCGGTGCCGGGTCGGCTCGGCGAGCTGGTGTGCTTTGCCGGTCGAGGTCCGGGCGAGGTCTTCGAAGACGACCGCAAGGTGGTGGGGTTGTCGCAGTGGCGCAGCCGCGAAGGCGCGCTGTTCTCATCGTGCGCGTACTCGAGCTGGGATCCAGCGCCGCTCCTCGACCTCCTGGCGATCGTCGACGTGGCCCGGGGCGAACTCGAGGAGGAGTTGAGGGGCCTGGCCGTCGGGCTGGGCGAGCTCTCGCGGCCGGTGGTGCCGTTGGCGTCGGTCCGGGCGGCGCTGGTCATTTCCTTCCCCGAGTTCGGGTCGGAGGAGGCGGGCGGGGAGTAACGCCGATCGGCGGCGGCGGCGGCGGCGGCGGTGGTGGCGACGGTGGCGGCGGCGCGTTGACGGCAGGCGGGGGCCGGTGACTTCTCTCTTTCGAGCCCTTGGTCTGCTCTCGGCGCGGATCCCGGCCGCGCCATCCATGGAGGGCGATGACCCTGCCGCGGGCGCGCCGTCTCGATCGATTTGCCGGCGCGTCGCCGCTCGGGGGGCGGTGGGGGTTGTTTTTGGGTTGCGGGGGAGGGAAGTAGTTGTTTGGTGGAGGGAAAGGGCGTAGAGTGGCGGGAAATGGAGTGACAGGGCGTCAAAAGACGCAGGCCAGGGAGTGTCGTGGGAGTGACAACTGGTGGCAGCCGGATTCGTCGGGAGGTACGAGCACTCGCTCGACACGAAGGGCAGGGTCATCCTGCCGGCGAAGTTCCGCGGCCAATTCGAGCGGGGCGGTTATCTGACCCAGCACACGGAGGGGTGCCTCGCCTTGTGGACGCCCGGCGAGTTCGAGCGACAGATGGAGGTGATGCAGGAGCGAGCGGATTCGGGACGAGCCGACCGCAACCGGGCGCGGTATCTGGGCCTCGAATTCGGCCGACGTCGAGATCGATCGGCAAGGTCGCATGCCGATCCCGTCGCACTTGCGCGCGTTCGCCAAGCTCGACACGGAGGTGTTGGTACACGGCGCCATCGACCGGGTCGAGTTGTGGAATCCCGCGGAATGGGGATCGCGGGTGCAGCCAGAGGAGAGCTGGCTCCTCGAGGACGACTGAACGCAGGCAACGCCAAAACCGGACCGCTACCGCTGACGATCGCATCAGAACACCCGACAGAAGGGAGCAACGAAAGGAACCTCAGGACCGCACTCAGAAGCATCCACGGCGGCATGGCGCCCCGTGGGACGCAATGGACCATGTGCAGCTCCTCGACCGGCGCGCTGGAAGGCCACTCCACCCACTTCCACACCGGTCGTCTGGATCTCCACCTCCCCCTCGACCAACCGGCCGAGGAGCTGCAGATGGCCCACTCGTTCGAACACATTCCCGTGCTGCGCGACGAGGTGGTGGCGTTGTTCGCTCCGGTTCCGCCCGGCGTCGTCGTTGACGCCACCCTCGGCGGCGGTGGACACGCGGCGTCGCTGTTGGAGGCCTACCCGGAGATGCGGGTCCTGGGCCTCGACAGGGACCCAGCCGCCCTCGAGGCGGCGGCAGAGCGACTTTCTTCGTTCGGGGACCGGGTCAGTGCTGATCCGGTCCCCGTTCTCGGCCTTGGCATCAGTCATGGAGCAGGCCGGGGCGTCGCCGGCCTCGGGCGTGCTCTTCGACCTCGGCGTCAGCTCACCTCAGCTCGACCGGGCCGGACGCGGTTTCTCTTACCGCACGGACGGACCGCTGGACATGCGGATGGACCCCGAGTCGGGCGTCACGGCGGCAGACCTGGTCAACGGGCTGCCCGAGGACGCGCTGGCTCGGCTCTTCCGCGAGAACGGAGAGGGACGGCTGTCCGGGCGCATCGCCCGCGCGGTCGTGGGGGCCCGGCCGTTGACCTCTACAGGGCAACTGGCCGAAGTCGTGGCGGCCGCCGTGCCGCCTGCAGCCCGACGGAAGGGCCATCCCGCCCGACGGGTCTTTCAGGCCTTGCGGATCGAGGTCAACGACGAGCAGAACGAGTTGCGGTCGGCGCTCCCCGTGGCGCTGTCGCACTTGGCCGTGGGCGGTGTGCTTGCCGTCATCAGCTACCACTCCGGCGAGGACCGGATGGTGAAGCAGACGTTTGCCGACGCGGCCACCGGCGGCTGCGTGTGCCCACCCCACCTTCCGTGCGTCTGTGGCGCCGTCCCGCGTCACCGCCTGGTCTTCCGTGGTGCTCGCAAGCCAACTCCCTCCGAGGTGGCCGCGAACCCGCGGGCTGAGGCAGCCCGCTTGCGGGCCATCGTCCGAACGGATCTGGACTGATGGCACCACCTCCCGCGGCGACGGCTGCACCAGTTCGCCGGCATGCCGGTGGTGCGAACCCGTCCCGGCGCTGGACCCCGCTGCGGGTGGTCCCGAATCGGACCGGTCAGCCCGCACGCCGGCGCCGAGTGTTCGGAAACCGGCGACGCGTGCTCACCGTCGTGTCGGTGTCGATGGTTGTCGTGTCACTTCTGGCCGTCGTGGTCGCGCAGGCGCTGCTGGCTAATGGACAGGTGCGCTTGTCGTCGTTGCAGCACGAGCTGTCCCTCGAGCAGAGTGCGCACCGCGAGGCGGAACTCGCTGTCGCCCAGCTCGAGACACCGTCCCGCATCGTCGGCGCAGCGTCGAGCCAGCTCCACATGGTGCACCCCAATGTCGTCGAGCTGCCGTACGTCTCGCTGTCGGCCCCGTTGGCCACACCCAAGGTCACCCCGGCGCCGGTCACACCGCCGCCCGCTTCGACGACCGCGGCATCCAGTGCATCCTCTGCCGGAAGTGCGAACACTGGCGCTTCCACCGGTACCGCATCTTCCACCACCGCGACGTCCACGCCATGAGCACCACCACGCGGCATGAGCCTCGGCGCGCGCGCGCCGGTTCCGGCCGGACCCCCGTTGCGAAAACGGCGCGGAGTCAGACCCATGCCAGGCCCACGCCGCGGCCGACCGCACGACCAACCCGTCGTCCACCGCGAGCGGCGCCGCAAAGGAATCCGCAGCGGCGGGCCCAGCCACAGCGACACCGTCAGCCCACGCGTCGCCGGGCGTCCAACCAGCCGCGGCTGGCTCGGTGCCACCTTCCAGCGCCGCGTCCGGATCGTTCGCATGATCCTCCTCGTGGCCATGCTGTTGTTCGCGGCGCGCCTGATCGACGTCCAGGTGCTCCACTCCGGCGGCTACCAGGCCGCGGCACGGGGCGAGTCGGCGATCACCGTGTCGTTACCCTCGCTGCGCGGCGGCATCTATGCCCGCGATGGTTCGCCGCTGGCCCTCTCCGTGCCGACCGAGGACGTCGTGGCGGACGACTTCCAGATTGCCCATCCGGTACGGACGGCGGAAGCCCTGGCCCCGATGCTGCACATCCCGGCCGCCACCCTGGCGACCCAACTGCACCAACATTCGGGCTACGTGGTCCTGGCCAAGCAGGTGCCGCAGGCCACCGGCGAAAAGATCGCAGCCGACACCCTGCCCGGTATCACCCTGATCGCAGACTCCAAGCGGGAGGTGCCAAACGGCAACTTGGCGTCTCCGGTGGTCGGATTCACCAACGCCGCGGGCAAGGGCGCCGCGGGCATGGAGTACGGGGTCAACCGCCTGCTGGCGGGCTCCGACGGCAAAGAGACGATCATGCAGTCGCCGAGCGGCGTCGCCCTGCCCCAGTCCCCGGTCACGAACCAGGTCGCGACGACGCCGGGCTCGGGCCTGGAGCTCACGCTCGACTCCCAGCTGCAGTACGAGTCCGAGCAGGCCTTGGCCAAGGCCATTGAGTCGTCCAACTCGGTCAGCGGCACCGCCGTCGTGATGGACGTGAAGACGGGCCAGATCCTCTCCATGGCGAACCTCGTGGCCAACCATCCCGCTCCGCTCGGCGCGGCAACGACCGCAGCAGATCCGGCCGGAGGCGTCGTGCCCATCGGTCCGCACGACGCCATCAACGAGGCGCCGAACAACATCGCGGTGACGCAGCTCTACGAGCCGGGTTCGGTCTTCAAGCTCGTGACGTTCTCCGCGGCGCTCCAAGAAGGCCTCATCAACCCGAACTCGGTCTTCACGGTCCCCGATCAGCTGAAGCTCGACGGCTCGACGTTCCACGACGCCGAGCCACACCCGACCGAAGTCGCTCAGTGCGACGCAGATCCTGGCGCAATCCTCCAACATCGGGACGTCGGAGATCGCGCAGGGCGTCGGGGAGCAGCGGCTGCTGAACCAAGTCAAGGCGCTTGGTTTCGGCCAGTCGACCGGGCTGGACTTCCCGGGTGAGTCACCCGGCCTTCTCGCCACTCCCGCGCAGTGGGAGCCGACCGACTACGTGTCCCTGCCCATCGGCCAGGTGGACGCGGTCAACGCGCTGCAGGTCCTCGACGCCTACAACACCGTGGCTAACGGCGGGGTCTACGTCGCGCCCAAGCTTGTGCAGGCGACGATCACCCCGTCCGGCGCGGTGACCAAGACGCCGGCTTCCCCCACCCACCAGGTTCTTTCCGCCTCGGTCAACTCCGAGCTCACCTCGATGCTCCAGCAGGTGATCAACCAGGGCACCGGGACCAGCGCAGCCGTCCCCGGCTACACCGTCGCCGGCAAGACCGGGACGGCGCAGATCCCCACCCAGAACCAGGACTCCTATGTGCCGGGCGCCTACATGGCCTCGTTCGTCGGATTTGCCCCAGCGGCGAACCCGACCCTGTCGATGATCGTGGTGCTGGACCGGCCGACGCCCATTTTCGGCGGCACGGTGGCGGCGCCGGTCTTCTCGCAGATCATGAGCTACGCGCTCCACCGTTACGACATCCCGACCACGCCGGGAGCCCAGACCAGCACGACAAAACCGCAGACGCCCACCACCGACCAGGCCCAGGACATCACGTGATCGGGCCTGACACTCCCATTGCGGGCGTGACGCAGGGGTGTCGGCGGCATGCAACGCTGTCGGGTCGATCATGCGAACCGTGCCGATGAACCTCCTTTTCGACGACATCGAGGTGCTCGAGACGGTGGGCGACCCTTCGGCCGTCGAGGTCGGCGGCATCGCCCACGACAGCCGCCGCGTCGTTCCCGGGGACCTCTTCTGCTGTGTGCCGGGCCTCGTCAGCGACGGGCACGTCTACGCCACCGAGGCCGTCGAACGCGGCGCGATCGGTGTGCTCTGCGAGCACTTCATCCCGGAACTGCTCGAGCGCGACGTCACCCAGGCCCGGATCACCCCTGGCACCATGCGACCGGTGATGGCGCAGTTGGCTGCGGCCTTCTACGGCTACCCCGCCCGGGACTTGCTCATGATCGGGGTCACCGGCACCAACGGCAAGACGACGGTCACTCAACTGCTCGGCGATCTCCTCACCGCGTGCGCTCGGCCGACCAACGTCATGGGCACGCTGTCCGGCGCGCGCACCACGCCCGAGGCCACCGAGGTCGAACGCGTGCTCGCCGGCGTGCGCGACCGGCAACGTTGGGACGGCCTCCGCCACGCCGTCGCCATGGAGGTCTCGAGCCATGCCCTCGTGCAGTCGAGGGTCGACGGCATCCACTTCGATGTAGCCGTGTTCACGAATCTCAGCCACGACCATCTCGACTATCACGCCACCATGGAGGACTACTTCGAGGCGAAGGCGCGACTCTTCACCTCGAACCATGCGCTCCGCGGCGTGGTGAACGCCGACGATCCGTGGGGACAGAAGCTGCTCGAGCGGGCGCGCATCCCGATGGTCGCGGTGCGGCACGCCGATGCGGGCGACGTTGTCTTGCGCCCGGGCCACACCGAGTTCACCTGGCGGGGCCACCGGGTCGCCACGCCGCTCACGGGTGGCGTCAACGTCGACAACACCCTGCTCGCCGCCGAGGCCGCGCTGGCCTTGGACCCGGACCTCGAGCCGTACGAGATCGCAGCCGCCATGGCGCGTCTCGCAGCCGGTTCCGGGCCGCCTGCAGGTGATCGCAGCACCGACGGAGCCCCGTGCCTCGGGGGTCGGGCGCGCCTCGGGCGAGGAGCGCACCACCGGCGGCCCCCCGTTCACCGTTCTCGTCGACTACGCCCACACTCCCGCCGGGCTCGACGTTGTGCTGGCCGAGGCCCGCCGACTCGGCCCGAGAGCCTCCGGGCGGGTCATCTGCGTCTTCGGATGCGGTGGCAACCGGGACCGGGCCAAGCGGCCCGTGATGGGCGGCCTCGCGGCCCAGCACAGCGACCTGGCCTTTTTGACGTCGGACAACCCACGCGACGAGGACCCCGACGCGATCATCGAAGAGGTGCTGGGGGGCGTGCCCGGAGGGCCGCGAGAACCCCCACCTCGTCGTGGAGCCGGATCGGCGTGCCGCCATCCGGCGAGCCCTCGATGCGGCCGGAGCGGGGGACGTCGTTCTCATCGCGGGCAAGGGCCACGAGACCTACCAGGAGATCGCCGGACGCCGCCTGCCCTTCGACGACGCCGTCGAGGCGAGGGACGCGCTCTCGGCCCGCTTCTCGTCGGATCCGAGCACGTGGGTGCGGGCAGGTGCGAGCCCGGCACCGACGCCCGCCTCCGGCGGCATCCACGCGGAAGGCTGACCGCTCGTGCTCGGACTCCTCGTCTCGGGTGGCGTCGCGCTGTGGGCCGCGATCCTTTCCACCCCCTTCCTGATCCGCTACTTCCGGACCCGCGAGATCGGCCAGCACATCCGCGAAGACGGCCCCGCCTCCCACACGGCGAAGGCGGGCACACCCACGATGGGTGGGATCGCCATCGTGGCGTCAGTGGTGTTCGGCTATGCCGTCGGGCACATCGGTACCGAGATCCGGTTCTCGCGCACCGGGTACCTGACCATCGGTGCCGTCGTCGCCTTCGGTCTGATCGGCTACTTCGACGACTACATCAAGATCCACCATCGGCGCAGCCTCGGGCTGAACAAGCGGGCCAAGTCGGGGGCGCAGCTCGTCTGCGCGCTCGTCTTCGCCATCTTGGCGGTGGATTGGGCCCACACCTCGACCGCCCTCTCCTTCACCCGGTCCGAGGCCATCGGGATCAACATGGGCTCGGTCCTCTGGGTGGTCTTCGCCGTCCTCGTCATGGTCGGGTCTTCGAACGCCGTGAACATCACCGATGGCGTGGACGGGCTGGCCGCAGGCTCGGGAACGTTCTGCTTCGCCGTCCTGTCGATCATGGGCTACTGGATCTTCCGGCACTACTCCATCTACCACGTCCTCCCGGCATCGGCGATCGACCTGGCCCTCGTCGCGGTCGCGTTGGCCGGCGCGTGCCTCGGTTTCCTGTGGTGGAACGCCGCGCCGGCGAAGATCATCATGGGTGACACCGGATCGCTGGCCATCGGCGCGGGCCTCGCCGGACTCTGCCTGCTCCTCAACCTCGAACTGCTCCTGCTCGTCATCGGCGGGCTGTTCGTCATGGAGACGCTGTCGGTGATCATGCAGGTCATCAGCTTCCGACTCTTCCACCGCCGCATCTTCCGGATGGCGCCGATCCACCACCACTTCGAGCTGGCCGGCTGGCCCGAGACCACGGTGATCGTCCGCTTCTGGATCCTCGGTGGCCTCTTCTGCGCGCTGGGTCTCGGGATCTTCTACGGCGACTTCCTCACGGTGGCGAAGTTCACGTGACGCGCTCGGCCTGGCGCGCCCCGCCTGCACCGCCTCGATCGAAGCGTCGGCTGTGCCTTCATCCGCCACTTCGGTTGCGAGGTGCGACAGAATTGGCGCATGCATCGGGTGTCGGACCGAGCAGTGCGGCGCGCCCGTGCCACGGCGGCTGAGGGGGCGCGATGGTGATGACACCTGCACGCTCCGGTTCGGCGCGTGCTCCCGCCCGCGCCCGCGCGCCGCGACACGGGGCCGGACGGCCGCTCCCGCTCGCAAGAGCGCGGGGGCCGACGGCGGGAAGCTGCAGATCGCCGGCTGGCGGGTCTCGGTCTCGACGCTGCTGCTCGTGGACGTCGCACTGCTCTGCGTCATCGGCCTCGTGATGGTCGGGACGGCGTCGTCGGTGGTCTCCATCTCGACCTACGGCAGTCCCTGGGCGATCCTCATCCGAGAGGGCATGTGGATGGCGATCGGCGTGGTCGCGCTCGGCCTCGCCGTGCGTTTCGACTACCGCAAGCTGCGACGGCTGAGCCCGATCATCCTCGTGGCGACGTTCGGGCTGCTCTTCATCGTCCTCGTCCCCGGCCTCGGAGTGCACGCCATGGGTTCGAGCCGATGGATCGGGTTCGGGCAATTCCGCCTCCAACCCTCCGAGCTCATGAAGCTCGCGCTCGGCCTGTTCGTCGCCGACTTCATCGCCCGCCGTCTCGACGAGGACGCGTCCGACCGCCGCATCATCGGCCCGGTGCTCCTCGTCACCGGGTTCGCCTGCGTCCTCATCCTGGCCCAACCGGACATGGGCACGGCCATGGTGCTGGGGTGCATGGTGCTCGCCCTCCTCTTCGTCTCGGGCGTGCGGCTCGGCCCGGTGATGAAGGTGATGGCCGCCTTGGCGGTGCTCGCCCTGATCGTGGCGGTCGCCTCGCCCTATCGACGGACCCGACTGCTCTCGTTCATGGACCCGTCGGCGCACGGCTCGAGCTTCGGGGTACCAGGTCCTCCAGTCCCTGATCGGCCTCGGGTCCGGGCACCTCTTCGGCATGGGCCTCGGCGGCGGGCAGGCCCAATGGGGCTACCTGCCCAACGCCCACACCGACTTCATCTTCTCCGTCATCGGCGAAGAGCTCGGCATCGTCGGCGCGTTGACGGTGCTCGTCCTCCTCGGGGCCTTCTTGTGGCTCGGCATCCGGGCGGCCACCACCTCGGTCGACCGGTACGGCGCTCTGCTCGCCCTGGGGCTCGTCGCATGGGTCGCGGCGGAGACCTTGATCAACATCGGGGCGGTGGTGGGCGTGCTGCCCGTGACCGGGATCCCGCTGCCCTTCATCTCGTTCGGCGGATCGTCTCTGGTGATCACCATGGCCGCGGCGGGTGTGCTCATCAACGTGGCGAGGCAGGGGGAGGCAGGCCGCGTCGGCACGCTCCGCCCGGCCGCGGCGCCGCCGGGGTCGGTGAGCGCCCGGCGCGGCACGGTCATCGCGGGCGGCGGGACCGGTGGCCACGTGGTCCCGTCGCTCCAGGTCGCCCGCGCGATGGTCGAGAGGGGCCATGACCCGAGCACGGTGGAGCTCTTCGGGTCGCGCCGTGGGCACGAGGCCACGACCTGGCCCACCCTCGAGTTCCCCTACACCCTGCTGCCCGGCCGAGGCATCAGGCGCAGCCTCCTTCCCGCGGCGCTCGTCGCCAACGTCGGCGCGGTGCTCGGTCTCGGATGGGCCTGCGTGCGGGCGGTGGCGTCCTTTCTGCGCCGGCGTCCCCGGGTGGTGGTGATCGTGGGCGGCTACGCGAGCTTCCCCGCCGGCCTCGCCGCGGTGGTGACCCGGGTGCCCCTGGTCTCGGTGAACACCGACGCCGTGCCCGGCGCGGTCAACGGGCTGCTGGGCCGGTTCGCCGCCGCGAACGCCGTGGCCTTCGAGGGAACCGAACTGCCCCGGTCGCACGTGACGGGCACCCCGGTGCGTCCGGAGCTGTCGGGGCTCGACCGCTCTGCTCGAAGGCCGGCGCGCCGGCCGTGCCGCGCTGGACCTCCCCGCCGAACGGGCCACGGTCACCGCAATGGGCGGCTCCCTCGGGGCGCTCCGCATCAACCGGGCCGTGGCCGACCTGGCCGGGACGTGGGCGACCTGCGCCGACCGCACCGTGTATCACGTCACCGGCCGGCGGGACTACGCGCAGTTCGCTCCGGACGCAGCCAAAGGGTCCGAGGCCGGTGCGGTCGGGGACGCAGGGCTGTGGTACCGGGTCGTGCCGTTCGAGGAGCGCATGCCGCAGCTCTATGCCGCGGCCGACGTCTGCGTGTCCCGGGCGGGTGCCATGTCGGTGGCCGAGCTGCTGATCTCGGGCGTGCCTGCGATCCTGGTCCCGCTCCCTGGCGCGCCACGTGACCACCAGACCCGCAACGCCGAGGCGCTCGTCGCCATCGGTGCGGCCGTGCACCTCCCGGATCCGGAGTGCGACGGCGAACGTCTCGCCAAGGAGCTCGAGGCGCTGCTCGGCGATCCCGAGCGGTTGGCCGCCATGGGCGACGCGGCCCGTCGCCATGCCCACCCCGACGCCGCCGCCCGCATTGCCGAGCTGGTCGATTCCCATGCCCGCTGACGCGCGCCTGGAGCTGCGGGAGCCCCGGCGAGTCCACGTGGTCGGCATCGGCGGCGCCGGCATGAGCGCCATCGCCCTCGTGCTGCGGGCAATGGGCCACACCGTGTCGGGGTCCGATCTCAAGGACTCACCGGTCGCGGACCGCCTGCGCTCGCAGGGCATCGCCGTCGCGGTCGGTCACCGGGCCGACCAGGTCGCCGGGGCCGACGTGGTCACCTTTTCCCCGGCGGTGGCGGCCGACAACGTGGAGCTGGTGGCGGCAGGCGAGGCGGGCGCCCTGGTCGCCCCCCGCTCGGAGATCCTCGCCGCGATCTGCGCCACGCGGCGGTGCCTGGCCGTCTCGGGGACCCACGGCAAGACCACGACGGCGTCGATGCTCTCCCTGATCCTCGTCGAGGCCGGGATGCGCCCATCGTTCGTCATCGGGGCCGACGTGAACGAGATCGGCACGAACGCCGTGTGGGACAGCGGCGAGTGGCTCGTCGTCGAAGCGGACGAGAGTTACGGCACCTTCAAGGCGTTGCGTCCCGACCTCGCCGTGCTGACCAACGTGGAGCCGGACCATCTCGACTACTACGGGACCTTCGAGGTCCTGCGCGGGGCCTTCTCCGACTTCGTGGGCAGTGCGACCATCGGGGCAGTCGTCTGCTCGGACGACGCGGACGCGGCGGCCGTCGGGCGGGCGCACGGGGCCACCCTGGTCGGGGAGGCGGCCGGATCCGACTACCGGATGGAGGATCTCGAGTTGCTCCGCAGCTCGGTGACCTTCCGCCTGCGGGGTCCCGAGGGCGTCCTGGGCACGCTGCGCATCGGCGTCCCCGGACTGCACAACGCCCGGAACAGCGCGCTGGCGACCGTCGCCGCCCTGCGTGCCGGCGCCCCTTTCGAGGCGGCGCAGTCGGCGTTGGCCCGCTTCGCCGGGGTGAGCAGGCGTTTCGAGTTCCGCGGCGAGGCCAACGGGGTGACGTTCGTCGACGACTACGCCCATCTGCCGACAGAGGTGCGGGCGGCTCTGGCGACGGCGCGGAGCGGGGGCTGGTCCCGCATCGTGGCGGTGTTCCAGCCGCACCGCTTCTCGCGGACGGCCGCGCTGGCCACGTACTTCGGCTCCGCCTTTGCCGACGCCGACGTGCTCGTGGTGACGGACGTCTACAGCGCGGGGGAGCGGCCGGTGCCCGGCGTGTCGGGTCGTCTCGTGGCGGATGCCGTCTCGGCCCAGGACCCGCGGCTGTCGGTGACCTACGTCCCGCGTTGGGAGGAGTTGCGGCAAGTCGTGGCGGCGCTGCTCCGCCCCGGCGACCTCTGTCTCACGCTCGGCGCGGGGGACCTGACGGCGCTCCCCGACGATCTGCTCGACGCACCCCAATGGTGACGGTCACGCCGAGCGACCAGCTGCGCGCCTTGGCCGGGGCCCTGGGTGAGCGGGCCACCCTCATGAAGCCGCTGGGGCCGATGACCACCTACGGCGTGGGTGGACCGGCGGCGCTCTTCGTCGAGATCGCGGGCCCGCCCGACCTCGAGGCCGTGCGGGGGGCGCTGGCCGCGGCGGGCGCGGGGGACGTGCCGTTGTTCGTGCTCGGACGCGGCTCGAACCTGCTGGTGGCGGATGCGGGTTTCGATGGCCTTGTTGTCCAACTGGGTGCGGGGTTCGCCGAGCTCGACCTGCCCGAACCCGGCGCAGCCCAGGCGGTGGTGCGAGCGGGAGGCGCCCTCGCCCTGCCGGTGCTGGCGCGGCGGGTGGCCGACGCCGGATGGTCGGGCCTGGCCTGGGCGGTGGGGGTGCCGGGGTCGGTGGGCGGAGCGGTACGGATGAACGCGGGGGGCCATGGTTCGGACATGGCCGCGTGCCTCGTCCGTTACCGCTGGGCCGACCTGCTCGGACCCGACGAGGGGATGGACGAGGTGGGGAAGCTGGCCTACGGCTACCGCTCGTCGTCGGTGACGCCGTCGCAACTGGTCGTGGAGGCCGAGCTCAGGGTCGCGCCGGGTTCGGCGAAGGAGGAGCAGGCGGAGGTGGCGGCCATTGTGCGCTGGCGGCGTCAGCACCAGCCGGGTGGATCCAACGCCGGCTCCGTCTTCACCAATCCGAAGGACGACTCGGCCGGGCGGCTGATCGACGAGGCCGGGCTGAAGGGGTTTGCCATCGGCACCGCTCGCGTGTCGGAGAAGCACGCAAACTTCATCCAGGCCGAGCGAGGGGGCCGAGCTGACGATGTCCGGGCCGTCATGGAACACGTGCGGGCCGCAGTCGCCGAGCGCTGCGGGGTCACGCTGCGCACGGAGGTCCGCCTTCTCGGGTTTGGGGGCGGTGAGACTGGTGCCATGTCCGAGCCCGGTTCCGATCGAGGTTCCGAGCCGGCGGCCGAGGTCGGCCACCCGGCGGGGCCGGAATGACGCCGGTCGAAGCCCCGGCGCGGCGCCGCGGGGCGGGGAGCGGCGGCGGCTCTCGCGGCGGCGGCTCGGGAGGCCGCGGCTCCGGTGGGGGCGGGGACGGAGGCGGGAGCGGCAGGTCGGGGGGCAGCGGCGGCAGGGGCCGCATGGACCCGCGCATTTCCGCTCGGCGGGCCGCCGTCAGCCGGCAGCAGGGGCGCAAGCGCCTGCGCATTCTCGTCATCGGGCTGGCGGGGACCGCCGTGCTCGTGGGCGCCTGGTTCCTGTTGCACACGCCGCTCTTCTCGGCCCGTGTCGTGACCGTGACCGGCGACGTCCACGAATCGGCCGCACAAGTGGTCGCCCAGGCCGGGTTGGCGAGCCGGCCCCGCCCTGCTCGATGTCAACGCCGGGGCGGTCGCGGCGCGGATCGAACAGCTGCCCTGGGTGCGGTCAGCCTCCGTCGACGTCTCGTGGCCCGACGCCGTGCACATCAGGGTGACCGAGGAGACGCCACGACTCGTTGTCAGCATGGCGGGCGGTCGTTGGGCGACGTTGAGCGCCGACGGCCGGGTGCTCGACGTGTCGGCGACGCGCGCACCCGGGCTGGTGCTGTTGACGGTGCCCGCCCCGGCGGGCGCGCCGGGATCGGTGCTCCCCGCACGCGACGGCGCCGGGCTCCTCGTGGCCTCGACGTTGCCCGCGTCGTTCGCGGCACAGGTGACGGCGGTGACGGTGGAGCCGGCCGGGTGGGTGCAGCTGTCGATGACGACCCCGATCGCCGTGGACATCGGAACGGCGACTCAGCTCACGGCGAAGTACGAGGACGTCTCGTCGATCCTGGCGGGCGCCACGCTCCACAACGGGGATGTGATCGACGTCAGCGTGCCCGACGCCCCAACGGTGACAGGCCCGTGACGCCGAGTGACACCACGTGGCGTAGGATGCTTGACCTGCCTGAACACCCCCCGTATGGTGGGGTCACGTTGCCGAACTGTGAACATCAACCTTCCCCAAAGGTTCAGGGATTGGTCCTTTGTCTCACCTCGACGGTGACGGTGGGCGGAACGTACCAGCGAACTATCGGTCGGCGATCGACCCGAGGACGAGGGGAATCATGACGACCGTGCCTTCCCAGGGCAACTACCTGGCAGTCATCAAGGTGGTGGGAGTTGGCGGCGGCGGGGTCAACGCCGTCAACCGCATGATCGACTCCGGGTTGCGCAACGTCGAATTCATCGCTGCCAACACCGACGCCCAGGCGCTGCTCATGAGCGACGCCGACCTCAAACTCGACATCGGCCGCCAGCTCACGCGCGGACTCGGGGCGGGGAGCGACCCAGAAGTGGGTCGTCTCGCGGCCGAGGAGCACCGGGCGGACATCGAAGAGGCGCTGCAGGGCGCGGACATGGTCTTCATCACCGCGGGCAAGGGTGGTGGCACCGGGACGGGTGCCGCACCGGTCTTTGCCGAGATCTCCAAGGGGGTGGGCGCCCTCACGATCGGTGTGGTGACGCGTCCCTTCACCTTCGAGGGACGCCGGCGTGCCATGCAGGCGGAGAAGGGCATTCAGATCCTCAAGGAAAAGGTCGACACGCTCATCGTCATCCCGAACGACCGCTTGCTGACGGTGTCCAACGACAAGACGAGCATGGTGAACGCGTTCAAGATGGCGGACGAGGTCCTCCTGCAGGGCGTGCGCGGCATCACCGACCTCATCACGGTGCCGGGGCTCATCAACACGGACTTCGCCGACGTGAAGATGGTGATGACCAATGCCGGGACTGCGATCATGGGCATCGGTTCCTCGATTGGCGAAGGCAGGGCCGCCAACGCGGCCAGGGCGGCCATCACCTCGCCGCTGCTCGAGGCTTCCATCGAAGGGGCGCGCGGCATGGTGCTCAACATCGCCGGCGGGTCGGACCTCGGGCTCTTCGAGGTCAACGAGGCCGCAGAGATCATCCACGGGGTGGCGCACCCCGACGCCAACATCATCTTCGGCGCCGTGATCGACGACAACATGGGCGACGAGGTCCGGGTCACCGTCATCGCAGCCGGCTTCGAGCGCTGGGAAGAGGGCGCGCCGACCTCCAAGTCCAACGACCTCGCCTCGAGCATCTTCGCCACGCCCGAGCCCGTGGACATCTTCGCCGACGCCACGGGATCGGACGAAGAGCTCGACTTGGGTGACGACGATTTCGACGTCCCCTCCTTCCTCCGCTAGCGACGAAGTCGGCCAGAGGCTGCGCGCCGTCCGGCAGCGCATCGAGCAAGCCGGCGGTGACCCCTCGGCCGTGCGCATCATCGGCGTCACCAAGGGCTTCGGACCCGAGGCGGTCCGAGCGGCCCGAGACGCCGGACTGGACGACATCGGCGAGAACTACGCGAACGAACTCGTGGCGAAGGCAACAGAAGTCACGGGGACGTCGTCCACGCTCGTGTGGCACTTCCTCGGCGCGATCCAGCGCAACAAGGTGGCACGGCTCGCGCCGATCGTCGGCGTTTGGCAGAGCGTGGCTCGAGCCGAAGAGGGCGAGCGGATTGCGCGGTTCGCGCCGGGTGCCGCCGTCCTTGTCGAAGTCGACAGCACGGGACTGCGCAGGGCGCAATGGCTGTCCGCCCGGCGACGTGCGCAACCTGGTGCAGCGACTGGGCGACGCGGGGCTTGACGTACGGGGACTCATGACCGTGGCTGCCCCCGGCCCCGAGGCGGCCCGGTCAGCATTCGAGGCGGTGCGCGGTTTGGCTGACGAGCTCGGCCTGCCGGAGCGTTCCATGGGCATGAGTGACGACCTCGAGGCGGCGGTCCGGGCCGGCACCACGATGGTGCGGATCGGCCGCGCGCTCTTCGGAGAGCGGCCCGCAAAGAGGACGGCGTGAGGGGCAACGCTCAAGGGAAGCCTGAGATGACCGTGAGCGGGAGCGTGACGGTGGATTCGGCCCTGCCGCCTGGGCTCCTTGGCCCGCCCAGGCGCCCGAGCAGGCACTACGCTGTGCCCTGACAGGAGAAGGTATGTCACCCTCGTTCATGAAGAAGACCATGGTCTATCTCGGCCTGCTCGACGACGAGTACGACGAGTACGACGACCTCGAGGACCGTGCCCCACGCGGGTTCTCGGCTGCCACGCGGGTTGAGCCTCGGATTCCCGAGTACGAACAAGCCGACGAGTTCAGCGGGGGCATGAGCAGGGTCCGCACCATTCCCCGGGAGTCGGCCGTCCCCAGCCAGCCGCGTCCGGCGCCGAGCAACGTGGCCCCCCGGCCGACCGCGGTGCGCGCGGTTCCGGTCGATTCCAGCATTCAGCCCATGGGGCCGTCACCGTCGGCGCGTGTCCACGTGGTTGCGCCATCGCGTTTCGGAGACGCCAAGGAGATCGCCGATCGGCTCAAGGACAATCGCCCCGTGATCGTGAACCTGCAAATGGCCGATCGCGACTTGCAGCGGCGCATGATCGACTTTTGCAGCGGCGTCACCTACGCGCTGAGCGGCGAAATGGAGAAGGTGGCCGATCAGGTGTTCCTCTTGGCGCCCACGAACGTGAAGGTCTCCGACGAGGAGAGGCTGCGACTGGCTGAGCGCGGTTTCGGCCGCGACTAGACCCACTACCCTCGCTGGTTGGTGAACATCTTCCAACTCCTCGCGTGGCTGATCGAGGCCTACATCTGGCTGATCATGTTCCCCTACGCGATCTTGAGCTGGTTCCGGATCCAGCCCGGGACCACGTTGGCGCGGGTCCAGTACTTCTTGTACCGGGCGACCGAGCCCGTCCTCCGCCCGGTGCGGCGGATCATCCGGCCCATTGGCGGCTTGGACTGGTCATTTCTCGTCGTCATCCTTGTCGCGCAGATCGTCCTGATCCCCGTCCTCCGGGCCTGAAAACCGGGCGGGCCGCGGGCCCGGACCAATGCCTGGAACGGCGGAAGCGGATGGTTAGACTCGGCGCCCATGGACAATTCCCAGGCATCTGCATCAATCCTCGAAACGCTGCGCACCGTGGAGTTCCGCCTCGGGCTGAAGGGCTACAACGTCGATGAGGTCGATGAGTACCTGGACAAGGCCGCCCAGGAGGCCGAAGGGCTCCAGGACCACGTCCGCCAGCTGAACGAGCGCCTGCGCCAAGCGAGCGAGCGGATCGCCCAGCTGGAGCGGGAGAAGCGCTCGGCTCCGGCCGCTGCCGAGGGCGAGGAGACCGTTGCCGCCTCGGCCGATGCCGCCGCACTGTCCGACGAGACCCTCCAGCGGACGCTGCTCCTGGCGCAGAAATTCGTCGACCAGACCAAGCGGGAGAGCGAGGCCGAGGCCGCCGCGGTCGTCGCCCAGGCCGAGGAGACGGCTCGAGCGGCCATTGCAGAGGCCGAGTCGAACGCAGCCCAGCTCCAAGAAGAGTCACATCGGAAGCTGCGCGAGGAGGTCACCCGTCTCGAGGCGACCCGCACCGAGCTCGCCGCCGATGTCGAGACCATGGCCCGCCACCTCGACTCGGAGCGCAACCGCCTCCGGGGCGCGCTGTCCGAGATTCTCAAGTGGGTCGACGAGAACGTGCAGCCGGCCAATTCGCTCATGGGGGTGAAGCCGAAGGGCGCCAAGTCCGGTGGAGCCGGGGACCAGGCGTCCTCTGGTGGACTGCCGGAGGCGGATGACGGCGCGCCGACCCTCAATCTCCAGAATGTGTCGGGTGCGGCCGTGACCGGAGCGCCTCGCTCACTCTGATCTCCTCGGCGGCGGTGTGAGGGTGGTATTGCCCGCCCCGTCGCGTTCCGCTATCGTCACCCGCTCCCCAGAGCGAGGTCGTTGGGGTAGGCGGCCACGGCGCGTGGTTCGAAGGAGGGCACGATGACCCCAGCGAGCAAAGGCTCCCAGGCCAAGCGGGTGCCCGCATCGCGCTCCACCGCCACTCCGCGCTCTGGGAACAAATCGAACGCCGCCCGGGTTGGGGCTAGCGCAAGCAAGCGTCCCGCTCTCACTAAAAAGAAGGCAGCTCCCGTTGTGAAAAAAGCAGCCACCGCGACAAAGAAGGCCACGTCGACGGGGAAGAAGGCCGCGCCGCCGGTGAAGAAGGCGTCGCCCGCGGCGAAAAAGGCCGCCACGACGGCGGCCAAGAAGGTGCCTGCGTCCAAGAAGGTCACGCCGGCCGCCAAGAAGGCGGCGCCGGTCAAGAGGGACGCACGACCCGCCACCGCCAAGAAGCCCGCGGCAACCAAGGCGGCCGCCAAGAAGGCCCCGGCGACCGCCGAGGCGCGTGCGGGGAACGGGGCCGGCGCGGCGCCGACGCCCGCCCGCACCGCCTTTACCCCCAAACCGAAGCCGCCCGCTCCGGTGCGCCCCAAGACTGGCCCCTACGCGAAGGACGCCAAGTTCCTCGAAGAGGTCGGTGAGCTTCTCGACGCCGACCGCGCCATCTACCAGGAGCAGGCCACGTCGCTCCGGGCGGAGGCGGATTCGCTGGCCCTCGAGCGCGAGCCGGGTGACGTCCAGTTCGACGAGGAATCGGGCGAAGGGGGCACCGTCACCGTGGATCGGGAGCGCAACCTTGCGCTGTCGGGCCAGGCGACGCTCGCCGTAGAGGAAATCGACGACGCGCTGTCCCGGATCAAGGACAAGACGTTCGGGTACTGCGAGCGCTGCTTCCAGCCCATTCCCAAGCCGCGGCTGCGTGCCCTGCCGTACGCCCGCCTCTGTGTGGCGTGCAAGAGCGGGGGCCTGTCCCGGCGCTGACCACGCCGCGGGTACTGGCCTTCGCCATTGCCGTGGTCGTGGTGGTGGTTGACCGCATCACGACGACGCTCGCCGTCGACCGGTTGCACGACCCGCAGCACGTCTGGGGACCCTTCGGGCTCGCCCTGACCTTCAACTCGGGCTTCGCCTTCAGCCTTTTCAGCGGTCGCGCCGTTTTCATCACGGTGCTGCTCTGCGCCGGCGTCGTGGTGCTGGGCTGGGTGGTCGCCCAGGTGCGCACCGTGCCCATGGCCATCGGTGCCGGTCTCGTCCTCGGTGGTGCCGTCGGCAACCTCAGCGAGCGCCTCGTCGGCGGGCACGGGGGCCAGGTGCCGGACTTCATCACGCTCGAACACTGGCCCACCTTCAACGTGGCTGACGCCTGCGTCACGCTGGGTGTGATCATCGTCATCGTTGCCCTGCTGTTCGGGCGCTCCGGCGTGAGCGGCTCGCCGAGCGAGGACACCGCATGAGACCTGGCGTGCTCGCAGGCTTCACTGGAGTCCAGGGGCGGGCATGAGTGGGCCGGAGGGTGGAGCAAGGGCAACGGCATCCGAGGAGACCATGACGGTCGACGTGCCGGCCACGCTGGCGGGCGTCAGGGTCGACCGGGGCGTGTCCATGCTGACCGGCGTCTCGCGGGCAGTTGCAGCCGAGCTGGTGGAGTCGGGACGCGTGCTTCTCGACGGTCAGCCGCGTGGCATCGGGGCGCCTGCCGCTGCGGGCGGGCGCCGTCCTCGTCGTGGAGCTCCCCGAATCAGTCGCCACGGGACCGGCGGCGGAGCCAGGGGTGGGGTTCCGCGTCGTGCACGCAGACGCCAGCGTGGCCGTGGTCGACAAGCCGGCCGGGCTGGTCGTCCATCCGGGCGCCGGCCATCGTGAGGGCACCTTGGTCGGCGGGCTGCTCGCGGCGTTCCCCGACCTTGCCGACCTGGTCACGGCCGGCGTCTGCGCTCCAGATCGGCCGGGCATCGTGCACCGGCTCGACAAGGGGACGTCCGGCCTCTTGGCCGTGGCGCGCACAGAGCCCGCGTATCGGTCCCTGGTGGAGCAACTGGCGACGCGCACCATGGAGCGCCGCTATCAGGCGCTGGTCGTCGGCCTCGTCGCCGACGACCGCGGCGAGATCGAGGCCCCGATCGGTCGATCGGCTCGCACCCCCACCAAAATGGCGGTCACGGCGCAGGGCAAGCCCGCCCGCACGGCGTACCGCGTGGTGGAGCGACGGGGCGTCGACACGCCGACGCCGACGACGTTGCTCGAGTTGGCGCTCCAGAGTGGCCGGACCCACCAGATACGCGTGCACATGGCGGCCATCGGGCATCCCGTCGTCGGTGACGCGCGCTACGGCACGCCCGACAAGCGGCTCGGGTCGGGCCGGTTCTTCCTCCACGCCTTCCGGCTCGCGTTCGAGCACCCCGACACGGGAGTGAAGGCCGAGTTCACCTCGGCGCTCCCCGACGACTTGCGGCTCTACCTCGGCGAGGAAACCTGAGCCTCGCTCAGGCGGCTTGGTGCACCCCGAGCACGTCGTTGTCGCCCGAGAGCGCGGCGAGCGCTTCCTCTTCCGCCCGGCGCACCCGGCGGACACCGACGCCAAGGCGCTCGGCTGTCGACTGCAACGAAGCGGGGAGTCACCTCCGAAGCCGAAACGCAGTCGGAGCACGTCGCGCTGGAGGCCCGGGAGCCGCTCGACGGCGTCGCGGACCCGCTCGTAGACCATCGTCTCCTCGACGTCGACGGCGAAGTCACTTGCGTCGGGTGCCACCAGTTCGCCCAGCGTCGTGTTGGACTCGAGGGCTGCCGGCTGGTCGAGCGAGGCGGTGACCCGGGCCACGTCCTCGAGGGACTCCCGCTCGTCGGCCGTCATCCCGGTCGCCTCGTCCAGCTCCGCCACGGTCGGCGCGCGCCCGAGGGTGCTGGCCAGCTCTGCCTTGGTGAGCTCGAGTCGCTGGATCTGCTCGCCGACTTCGAGGGGAATCCGGATGGTGCGACCGTGCTGCTGCACGGCGCGCTGGAGGGCCTGGCGGATCCACCAGGTCGCGTAGGTGGAGAACCGGAAGCCGCGCTCCCAGTCGAACTTGTCGACGGCGCGCATCAGGCCGAACGTCCCTTCCTGGACGAGGTCGGCCATGTCAACGCCTCTGTCTTGGTAGCGGCGCGCCCAGTGGACAACGAGTCGGAGGTTGGCCGCGACCATCTGCTTGCGGGCGGCGTCGTCTCCGGCGGCGACCCGCTTGGCCAATTCCACCTGCTGTTCGTGATCGGGCATGGGGAACTGGTCAAGGTCACGCAACATCAATCCCAATGTGTCCGACGTGCTCACCGCGCTCTTCATCTTCGCTCCAGCCGTTTTTCTCTCACCTCAGTCGTACGTACCCCGGCCTTCCAGGGATGAACCTGTTGTGTGCAACAGAGACCGTGGCCGGATCATTCCATCGGGGTGTTCGGCCTCAGGTTGCGTCCGCGGCCCTGCCGTGGTGGTCTACGGCGATGGCCGCCCGGATGGTGCTTCTCCGGCACGGCGCGACCGAGTGGTCCAATTCTGGTCAACACACGGGGCGCACGGATATTCCCCTCCTGGGGGAGGGAGTCGCCCAGGCCAGGGCCGCCGGCGCCTACCTCCGCGAGCACGGCCTGGCGCCGTTCGACCTGGTGTTGACGAGCCCCCTCGGCCGGGCCGCCGAGACGTGCCGCGTGGCGGGCTTCGACGGCGAGCCCGAACCGGACCTGATGGAGTGGGACTACGGGGAGTACGAGGGGGTGGCCTCGCGGGAGATCCGCCAGGAGCGTCCCGGCTGGAGCCTCTGGGAGCACGGCGTGCCCGGCGGAGAGCGGGCGGCGGACGTCGGACGCCGGGCGGACGAGGTGATCGAGCGGGTCCGAAGCCAGCCCGGCACCACACTGTGTGTGGCGCACGGGCATCTGTTGCGAGTGCTGACGGCACGATGGCTCGGCCTTCCGCCGGTCGCCGGCCGGCTCTTCCTCCTCAGTGCCGGTGCCGTGGGGGTGCTGGGGTGGGACGGGGACGCCCCGGCCGTCGAGTTGTGGAACCTCGTCCCAGACCCGATCTGAGCGCGAGCGTGGGGTTCAGACGGTGGCGGCGATCGTTCCCTGAGCCCGGTCGACCATGTCGGCCAGGGTGTACGACTGCAGGTGGGTGCGGATGACCTCGCCGACGTCGGCCCAGACGGCCAAGAGGACGCACTGCCCCTCGTGGTCGCAGGCACCGTTCTCGTGGGGCTCGCCGAAGTCGCCGGCGGCAATCGGCCCGTCGACGGCGGAGACGATCTGGGCCAGCGAGATCTCGTCGGGCGGCCGCGCCAGGACGTAGCCACCGCCGACGCCCCGCTTTGAGCGCACGAGGCCGGCTCCCTTGAGCGCAAGGAGGATCTGCTCGAGGTAGGGCTGAGGGAGAGCGGTGCGCTCGGCGATGTCGCGGACCGAGGTGGGCGTCTCGGCCCCGTGCAGGGCGAGGGACAGCAGCGCTCTGCTGGCGTAGTCACCCCGAGTCGAAACCCTCACAGCCATGAATGCTACCGGCCCTCACAGCTAAGGAGGGGGTGCCGGGGTCGTAGGGTGGCCCCGTGAACGACGGCGCGCCCGCCCAGGCAGCGGTGGCAGACCCAGGTCAGACGACCGCGCCGGATGGAGTGGTCCCGGCACCGCTCCTTCCGGACTGGGGCGGCGCGTGCCTCCACCGGGTGGTGCCCGGCCTGTTGGAACATCTGGGAGACCCGGGGCGGTCGGAGCTGCCGCCGTGGTTCCCCGCCCCGGTCGCCGAGGCCACGCAAATCGTGCTGTTGGTCATCGACGGACTGGGCGCCGAGCAGCTCCGGGCCCGCAGCGGGCTGGCGCCGATGCTCTCGTCGGGCTCGGGCAGGTCCATCACCACCGTGGCCCCGAGCACGACGGCATGTGCCCTGACCACGCTGGTGACGGGCCAGGTGCCGGCCGAACACGGTGTCGTCGGCTACCGGCTGGCCCTGGACGGGAATGTCATGAACGTCCTGCAGTGGTCGATCAACGGCGCGGACGCCCGGATGAGGATGCCGGCACACGACTTCCAGCCGTTTGCCTCCTTTCCCGGTGCCTTGGCACCGGTACCGGTGGTCACGCGCCAGGACTACGGGCCCACGGGATTCACGGCGGCGCACCTGGGCCGGGTCGACCTGCACCGCTGGCACACCCCGGCGGGCCTCGTCACGGCCGTGCGACAGCTCGCCTCGAAGGGCAGCCCCTTCGTGTACGCCTACTACGAGGGCATCGACAAGGTCGCCCACGCCGAGGGTCTGGGCGAGTACTACGACGACGAACTCCGCGCGGCGGATCGCCTCGTGGCCGACGTCCTCGAGGCGCTGCCGGCCGGCGCCGTCCTCGTGGTGACGGCCGACCACGGGCAGGTCGAGGTCGGCGCCTCGGTCGAGGTGCTCGGCCCCGAGATCATGGAAGGGCTGACACTGATCAGCGGAGAGGGACGGTTCCGCTGGTTGCACACGCGCCCGGGCGCTCTCGAGAGTGTGGTCGACGCGGCGAGCGAGCTCCACGGCGACGTCGCCTGGGTCCGCACCAGGGAGCAGGTGATCGGAGAGGGCTGGCTCGGCGGCGTCCCCTCTCCGGAGATCGCCGCTCGCCTGGGTGATGTGGCGCTCATCCCCTTCGCCCCGACGGCGTTCCTCGACCCCGCCGACACCGGGGAGCTTCGCCTGAAGGCCCGCCACGGGTCCCTGACGCCCGACGAAATGCTCGTTCCGCTGCTCGGGTGGCGGGCTGGGTGAACCGGCCCGGCTCGATGGCAACATAGGAGCACCATCGAGGCGAGGCGCGAGGTCGCGGCAGGGTCCGGGTACCAAGAGCGGAGTGAGAGCAGAGTGAGAGCGGAGTGACCAACGTGACGAACGTGACCGACGACGGCGCGGGAGGCGATTCGCCGAGCACCGCATCGACGGCCATCGCGCCGGACGAAGTGCTGGGCGGGCCCGGCGCGGCGGGCGACGACGAGCAGAAGACCGAGTCGATCAACGAGCCGGCGAAGGTGCTGCGCATCGGCTCCATGGTCAAGACGCTCCTCGACGAAGTGCGGGCGGCACCGCTCGACGACAAGAGCCGGGTGCGGTTGCGCGAGATCTACGAGCAGTCGATCCGGGATCTCTCCGAGGGCCTGTCGCCCGACCTGGTCTCCGAGTTGGAGGCGCTCGCCCTGCCCTTCGACAGCGAAGCGCCGAGCGACGCCGAGTTGCGGATCGCCCAGGCGCAGTTGGTGGGGTGGCTCGAGGGCCTCTTCCATGGGATCCAGGCGACGCTCATGTCCCAGCAGATGGCGGCGCGCGCACAGCTCGAGGAGATGCGCCAGCGCGGCCTGCCGTCGCCGGGCGAGTCGGACGGCCGGACGGGGACGTATCTCTGAGGTCGGCGCGACGTCGTGCCGGCGGGTCGGCGCGGGGCGTCGGTGATGCCGGGTGACCGCTTCGGGGCCCAGAAAAAAGCTCCAGAATCCGGACCGGCGAATGGCCGGCGCGGGGCCCGGAGGGGGATAGATTGCGGGACCCGGGAAAGAATCACACGGGTGTAAGTTTGAGGGACGAAAGGAGGGCCGGTGTCGGAGCGGTCGTTTACGCATCTGCACACCCACACCGAGTTCTCCATGCTGGATGGGGCGGCGCGGGTCGGTGAGCTCGTGGCTGCCGCAGCGGCCGACGGGCAGCCGGCGTTGGGCATCACGGACCACGGGAACATGTACGGGGTCCTGGACTTCTACAAAGCGTGCCGCGACCAGGGAATCGTCCCGATCATCGGCACCGAGGCCTACATGGCCGGCGAGTCGCGCCACGAGAGGCCGGTGCGGCGGGGCCGGGTCGACGACACCGGCGGGGACGTCGAGGGCGGCCAGAAGCTCTACTACCACCTGACCCTGCTGGCCGAGACGGTCGAGGGCTATCGCAACCTGATGAAGCTGTCCTCGGCGGCCTACCTCGAGGGCTACTACTACAAGCCCCGGCTCGACTGGGAGCTGCTCGAGCGCCACCACAGCGGGCTCATCGCCACCACCGGCTGCCTGGGTGGCGTGGTCCTCCAGGCGTTGTTGTCCGGCGATCCGGCGGAGGCCGAGCGGCGGGCCGCCCGGCTCCAGGACATCTTCGGCCGCGACAACCTGTTCGTCGAGCTGCAGGACCACGGCCTGGCCGACCAGCACCGGACCAACCCGCAGCTGATGGAGATCGCCCGGCGCCTCGACGCGCCACTCCTCGCGACCAACGACAGCCACTACACGCACCGCGACGACGCGGTGGCCCACGACGCACTGCTCTGTGTCCAGACCGGCGCGCTGTTGGCCGACACGAATCGGTTCAAGTTCGAGGGGACCGAGCACTACCTGAAGTCGGCGTCGGAGATGCGCCAGCTCTTCCGCGAGGTGCCCGAGGCGTGTGACAACACGCTGCTCATCGCCGAGCGGGCGGACGTGCAGATCGAGCTCGGGAAGCCGAGCCTGCCGGAGTTCCCGGTGCCGGAGCGCTTCACCGGTGCGACGTACGAGGCTCGCGCGCACGCCTACCTGCGCGACCTCACCATGGAGGGTGCGCGGCAGCGCTACGGCGACCCGGTGCCGCGCGAGGTCATGGAGCGGCTGGACTTCGAGCTCTCGGTCATCGGGGACATGGGGTTTCCCGCCTACTTCCTCGTCGTGTGGGACCTCATTCGCTTCGCCCGGGAGCGCGGCATCCGCGTGGGCCCGGGCCGGGGGTCGGCGGCCGGGTGCTGCGTCGCCTACTGCCTGCGCATCGTCGACCTCGACCCGATCCGCTACGACCTCCTCTTCGAGCGCTTCCTCAACCCGGGCCGCAAGCAGATGCCCGACATCGACATGGACTTCGACGAGCGCTACCGGGCCGACGTCATGCGGTACGCGTCGGAGAAGTACGGCAGCGACCGGGTGGCCCAGATCATCACGTTCTCCACGATCAAGGCGCGGGCGGCCGTGCGCGACGCCGCCCGGGTGCTGGGCAAGCCCTACATCGTCGGGGACCGCATCGCCAAGGCGATGCCCCCGCTCATCATGGGCCGCGACACGCCGTTGCGGGCGTGCCTCACCAAGATCGAGGGCCACGAGGACGGCTACTCGAGCGCCGGCGAGTTGCGGACGATGCACGAGACCGACCCCGAGGCGAAAGAGGTCATCGACGTCGCGCTCGGCCTCGAAGGGCTGCGGCGCCAGGACGGGATCCACGCCGCCGCCGTGGTCATCTCCCGCGACCCCCTGACCGACTACCTGCCGATCCAGCGCAAGCCCGACGCCGGCGGCGATCCCGAGAACGCGCCGATCGTCACCCAGTACGAAATGCACGGGGTCGAGGAGCTCGGCCTGCTCAAGATGGACTTCCTCGGGTTGCGGAACCTCTCGGTGATCGAGCGGGCCCTCGACCGGATCGAGGAGGCGACGGGGGAGCGACCCGACATCGACGGCGTCGACCTCGACGACCAGCCCACGCTCGAGATGCTGCGCCGGGCCGACTCGGTTGGCGTGTTCCAGCTGGAGGGCGCGGCCATGCGCCAGACGCTGCCGCACGCTGGCCCCGACGAGCTTCGACGACGTGGCCGCGTCTGGTGGCCCTGTACCGGCCGGGGCCGATGGCGGCCAACATGCACCGCGACTACCCCGAGCTCAAGAACGGGCGCAAAGAGCTCACCTACCTGCACCCCGACATCGAGCCCATCCTGAAGGACACGTACGGCCTCATGCTGTACCAGGAGTCCGTCATGCGGGTCGCCCAGAAGTTCGCCGGCTACTCGCTCGAAGAGGCCGACAACCTCCGCAAGGCGTGCGGCAAGAAGATCAGGAAGATGATTGCCGCCGAGCGCGAGAAGTTCGTCGCCGGCTGCGTCGCCGAGGGCTACGGCGAGGAGCTCGGCACGGCGCTCTTCGACATCATCGAGCCCTTCGCCGACTACGCCTTCAACAAGTCGCACTCCTACGGCTACGGGTTGGTGGCGTACCAGACGGCCTGGCTCAAGGCGCACTACCCGGTCGAGTACATGTCGGCCCTCCTGACGTCGGTGAAGGACAACAAGGACAAGACGGCCGTGTACCTGGCCGAGTGCCGCTCCATGGGGATCGACGTGCTCGTGCCCGACGTGAACCGCTCGGTCGCGGAGTTCGCGCCGGACCGCCGGGCCGAAGAGGGCCGGCGCGGCATCGTGTTCGGCCTCGCCGCGGTGCGCAACGTCGGCGAGGGATTGGTCGAGCGCATCGTCGCCGAGCGCGAGGCCAGCGGGCCCTTCGCGGACATCTTCGACTTCTGCGCCGCGCGTGGATCCCGTCGTCCTCAACAAGCGCACGATGGAGTCGCTGGCCAAAGGCGGCGCCTTCGACTCGCTCGACCATCCGCGCCAGGGTCTCTGCCTCGTGATCGACGAGGTCGTCGACCGCACGCTCGAGCGCCGCCGGGAGCAGGACCTGGGCATCACCTCGCTCTTCGCCGTCTTCGAGGAGGAGGAGTCGGCGGACCCGGCGTGGGGCGGCGCCAAGGTCGCCATCCCCGACGCCGAGTTCGACAAGGCCCAGCGCCTGGCCTTCGAGAAGGAGATGCTCGGCCTCTACGTCAGCGACCACCCGCTCATGGGCTTCGAGGGCGCGCTGTCCCGGCACACCGACAGCACGCTCTCGGACATGCGGGAGGAGGACGCCTCGGTCGGCGACCGCTCTCCCGTGCGCACGGTCGGGGGCGTCGTGACCGACCTCCGGCGCTCCTATACGAAGAAGGGCGACCTGATGGCCCGGTTCGTCCTCGAAGATCTCCAGGCCGCGATGGAGGTCTTCGTCTTCCCCAAGACCATGGCCGAGTACGGCGCCCTGATCGAGAACGACGCCATCCTCGTCGTCAAGGGGCGGCTGGACACCCGGGAGGAGGAGCCCAAGATCGTGTGCATGGAGGTCTCGCGGCCGCTCCTGCACCGTGGCGACGAGGACCTCCACATCAAGCTGCCGCTGGGGGTCCTGACCGACCGCCGGGTCGAGGGTCTCAAGGACGTCCTGAGCGGGCACCCCGGGCCCTCACCGGTCCTGCTCCACGTCGGTGAGAAGGTGCTGAAGCTGCCGCCCGAGTTCAACGTCGACTGCCGCAACGGCCTGGTGGGCGAGCTCAAGCGGCTGCTCGGTCAGAGCGCGGTGTTGTCGTGAACGGGCGTGGCGGCCTCGACAAAATGGTAGGCTGAGCTGGGAGAACGCAAGTCCTGGGCGGGGCGGAGTCGGCCCTGAGCGAGGTACCCGGTTGGGAAGGCACCAGGACCAGCCAGTAGACTGAGTGCATGCCGATCGTAGTGAGCACCAAGGATTGCACTGCGCTCAGCGACGCTGAGCTGGCCGAGATGGCGGATTTGTGCGCCAACCGCCCACCGGGATTCGATATCGGCTACCTCTCCAAGGAGCGTGAGGCCTGGGTCCTGATCACCCAAGCCAGAGAGGGGAACAAGCTCCGGGGGTATTCGTTCTGCACCCTCGAGCGCATTGGCGGCACGCCCTCGCTCCTCGTGGGACTGGCGCTCGTCGACCGGACGTCGCGGGCCGAGGCCGCCCTGAAGGCGATCATGGCCGACCAGTACCGCCGGGCGTTGCTGGCCTTCCCCGACGAGGACGTGCTGCTCGGCACGCGCCTGATGTCGCCCGAGGGCTTCCGTGCCTTCTCCGGCCTCCAGGACGTCGTGCCCTTCCCCGACCACAAGTCGTCGGGCGAGGAGCGGGCCTGGGCCCGGCGCCTGTCCAAGCGCTTCGGCTGCGAGAGCCGCCTCGACGACCGCACCTTCGTGCTCAAGGGCGACGGCTCGGTGTCCGGCGGCCTCGACTTCGTCGCCGCCAAGGTCAAGATCCCCGAGGGCGTCGACACGCACTTCGCCGGCTTCGACGCCGAGAAGGGCGACCGGCTGGTCACCTTCGGCTGGGCCATGGCCGAGGACCTGGCCGGGGGCAAGCTCGGGCGCTGAGCCCTCAGCCGCGGGGAAGCACCGCGGCGCACACCTTGTAGCAGTGGCCGTCCCGGGGCGGGCTCACGGTGACGAGCAGGTACTGCGGCTCGAAACCGAGTGCGGCCGACAGGCTCTTCCCACTCAGGCGCTCTCTGCGTGCCGCGTCGAGCGCGCGGGCCGCATGGCGGTCCTCGACGGGGAGCCAGACGTCCTCGCGGTCCCACCCGAAGCGCACCCAGGTGGAGCCGTCGGCGCGCCGGCGGATCAACTGCGGGCTGCGGGTCGGCTCGATGAGCGCGACCGACGGGCGGAAGCCCCGGAACTCCCAGTAGGGCGCCGAAGCTCCGGGGAAGCCGAGGAGCGGCCCGTCGGGCGTCGCCACCATCCGCCGCAGGAGCTTGCGCACGTGGCGGCCGCGCAGGGTGCCGACATGGCGCGGCAGGTCCTCCACCGTGGTCGCCTCGGGCTGGGCGAGATCGTCGCGTTCGGGGTCGGGCGCCAGCGTGACCTCCACGACGTCGAAGGTGCTGATGTCGGGGTCGTGACCCTCGGGCCACGGCACCCGGACCCGCATGACGGTGCGGGTGGCCAGGTCCACGACCGTGGTGTCCTCGAGGGTCGAGGAGAGCACGAGCAGGTGCAGGGTGGACCCGCCGGCGGTGGGCACCCGGTCGCGGCGCCGGGCTGAACGCCGCACCAGGCGCGTGGCGTCGGCCGTGGTCGCGGTGCGCTTGGGTTGTGCCGGTGTCGCCTGGGGAGGGGTGATGTCCTCTCCGGCGTCCGCCAGGTCCGTCCCGTTCCTCACGTCGTCTCCGCTCCCGTTCTCATCCGTCGTGTCGTTGGCCCCGCCGGTGAGCTGGTCTCGGGCCTCGTCGCTCATGCGACCAGGGCCTCCAGCTGGGCCGCCAGGGTAGCGGCGTCCTCGGCGGGCGTGCGACAGGCCCGGGCCTGGCAGACGTAGGCCCGCCCCGGCTCCGCCGGTCGCCCTTCGAAGAGCGGGCCGTCGTCGGGCTGGCCCCAGGCTGTCACGGCGGCGGGGAGCCAGCGTCGGCGCACCTCGGCCAGCAGGTCGGGCCGGTCCCCGGTCACGACGATCTCGTAGCGCCCGCTCCACATGGGGAGCGCCGCCACCAGGTCGGGGAGGGCGCCGGGGTGGCGCTCGAGGAGGGTGCGGGCGAGCCCGATCGTGCGCGCCGCGGCGTCGTCGAGCACCGGGTCTTCGGCCAGGGCGTTGGCCCGGAGGAGCGCGCCGAGGGCGACGGAGTTCGCCGCCGGGAGCGCACCGTCGAGGAACTCCTTCGGCCGGACGACGAGCGCCTCGGCGTCGGACCCGGTGGTGAAGAAGCCGCCGGCCTCGTCGTCCCAGAACAGCTCCAGCAGCTGGCGCACCACGACCAGGGCGCGGGTGCGCCAGAGCGAGCGTCCCGTCCATTCGGACAGACGGAGGCAGGCCTCGGCCAGCCAGGCGTAGTCGGCCGCCACGGCGAGGTGCCGCGCCCGCCCTCCTTGCCAGCTGCGCATCAGCCGTCCCTCGACGTACATCGACTCCCACAGGAAGGTCCCGATCTCCTCGGCGCGGCGTCCGTACTCGGCGTGGCCGATGACGGACGCGACCTCGGCCAGGGTGGCGGCGGCCATGGCATTCCACTCGGTCAGGACCTTCTCGTCGCGCGCCGGCTGGACGCGACGGGCGCGGGCGGCCTCGAGCAGCCGGCGGGCCTCCTCGACCTCGGGTGGGCGCGTCAACGGCGCGCCCACGGGGCGCACGGGGATGGAGCGGCCCTCCCAGTTGCCCGCTTCGGTGATGCCGTACCACTCGGCCGCCGGCGCGACGAGCTCCACGGGCAGGATGTCGTGGAGCTCGCCGAGGGTGAAGGTGGCGTGGGCGCCCTCGACCCCGCCGGCGTCGGCATCGAACGACGAGTAGAGCGCACCTTCGGGCGTCGAGAGGTCGCGCAGCACCCAGTCCAGCGTCTCGGTGACGACGCCGAGGTACTCGCTGCGGCCCCGGTCCTGCCAGGCGTGCAGGTACGCCCGGGCCAGGAGGGCCTGGTCCGTCAGCATCTTCTCGAAGTGCGGCACCAGCCAGCGGGCATCGGTGGAGTACCGGCAGAAGCCCCCGACGATGTGGTCGTAGAGGCCGCCTGCGGCCATGGCATCGAGGGTCCGCATGCCCATGTGCCTGGCCTCGTCGGCGTCGCGCCCGCCGGCCCGGGCGTGACGGAGGCACAGCTCGACCAGCGTCGGGCGGGGGAACTTGGGTGCCGGCCCGAACCCGCCCCACTCGGCGTCGAACCCGGCCTGCAAACCGCGCACGACGGTGGCGATGCACACGTTGGCGTCGAGGTCGGCCGGCGCGCCGGGCCGGCCGGCGAGGGCGGCACCGACGGTCAGCCGGCTGCGCGTGGTGTCGCTCGCGGGTGACGGGCTGGTCCCCGGCGGCGCCGGCTTCTCCCGCTGCTTGCGCATTGAGCGTCTCGGCCAGGCGCAGGTCCCGCTCGACGGCGGCGACCAGTGCGTCGGCCTGCTCGAGGACCTGGGCGCGCTCGGTCGTCCAGGCCTGTCCGAGCGCCTCCACCACCCGGCGGAACGAGGGAAGACCGTGGCGCTCGACCGGCGGGAAGTACGTGCCGGCGTAGAAGGGGCGCCCGTCGGGGGTGCAGAAGACGGACATGGGCCAGCCGCCCGAGCCCGTCAGCGCCTGGGTGGCCGCCATGTACACCGTGTCGAGGTCGGGGCGCTCCTCCCGGTCGACTTTGACCGAGACGAACCAGCGGGCCAGTTCGGCCGCGGTCTCGGCGTCCTCGAAGCTCTCGTGGGCCATCACGTGGCACCAGTGGCAGGACGCGTAGCCGATGGACAAGAAGATGGGCTTGTCCTCCTCGCGGGCCCGGCGCAGGGCCTCGTCGCCCCAGGGATACCACTCCACCGGGTTGTCGGCATGCTGGCGGAGATACGGGCTCGTCTCGTCGGCCAGGTGGTTCACCACAGCGATGCTACGGCGCAGGGGCGGGTGCGGGCCCGCTCGCCGCAGCCGTGCACGCAGGGTCCGTGCAAGGCTCGTGTGATGCAACTGGAACTGAACGGAAGAACCGCGCTCGTGACCGGCGCCAGCCGCGGCATCGGCCTGGCGGTGGCGGCCCGTTATCTCGAGGCGGGCGCCAACGTCATGCTCGCCTCGCGCAAGGCCGAGGACCTCGAGCAGGCGGCCGTGGGTCTCGTCGAACGGCGGCGCGGACGCCGAACGGGTGGCGTGGCGGACCGCGCACGTCGGCCGGGCCGAGGATGCGACCTCCTGCGTCGCCGACACGGTGGCCCGGTTCGGGGGCATCGACATCCTGGTCAACAACGCCGGGACCAATCCCTACTTCGGGCCCATGATCGACATCGACCTGGTGCGGGCGCAGAAGACGTTCGAGGTGAACCAGCTGTCGGTGCTGGTGTGGACGGCCGCCGCGGTCAAGGCCGGGCTTCGTGGCTCGGTCATCAATGTCGCGTCGATCGGTGGCATGGAGGTGGAGCCGAACATCGGTTGGTACAACGTGACGAAGGCGGCGGTGCTGCACATCACGCGGCAGCTCGCCTTCGAGCTGGCCCCCGACGTCCGGGTCAACGCCCTGGCTCCCGGGTTGGTGAAGACGAAGCTCGCCGCGGCGCTGTGGGAGGGCCCGGGGAAGAGCGGATCGCGGCGAACATCCCGCTACGCCGGCTCGGGCTGCCCGACGACATCGCGACCGCGGCGCTCTTCCTGGCCTCGGAGGCGTCCTCGTGGGTCACCGGGCAGACATTGGTCGTCGACGGCGGGACCACGGTCCAGCCCTCCGGGGGAGTGGGCTGACCGGCGCATGTGCTCCGCCACCTGGGGAATGTCACACCGGAGGGGCCCGAGCCGTCTGGGTTGGTGACAGCAGACGAGACGAAAGGATGAGTGGTCACATGGCCCACGTCCCGCTGAAGACGGAAGGCGGCGGTGTCGTCGCCCGATTCGCCCGGCTCTACACCCGTCGCCGGTTCGGCCAGATGGTCGAGCCGACCGCAGCGGCGTCGCATCACGCCGGCGTCCTGGTCGCCATGGGCAGCCTCGAGACGGCGGTCCAGGTGGGCTGGAAGAAGTTGGATCCCACGCTGCGTTGGCTGGCCATTGCAGGCCACGTCGATCGCGTATCGGGTGCTCGTGGTGCATCGACTACGGCTACTACGAGGGCATGCACGACGGCATCGACCCGGCCAAGGTGCGTGCGGCCGGAGCGTGGCGTTCGAGCGACCTGTTCGACGACCGCGAGCGGGCCGTGCTCGAGTACGCCGAGACGGTCACCGGCTGTCCCGGTGAGGTTCCCGATGATCTGGCCGCCCGTCATCCGCCTCCATCTGAGCGACCAAGAGTTCGTGGAGCTGGCGGCCTGGGTGGCCCTCGAGAACTTCCGGTCCCGGTTCAACGCGGGTCTGGGGCTGCGCAGCCAGGGGTTCTCCGACTCCTGCGAGATCCCGATGCGCACGGTCGGTTCGCCGACCGGGGCGCGCACCGAAGCCGTTGCGTGACCTCGACGCCGAGACGGCGACGTTCGAGGAGTGGCGGTCGCTGCTCTTCGGTATCGCCTATCGCATGCTGGGCAGCGCAACGGACGCGGAGGACGTCGTGCAGGACGCGTGCCTCAGATGGCTGCGGCGGGGTGAACAGGAGATCGAGTCGGTCCGGGCCTATCTCGTCACCATCGTGACCCGCCTGTGCCTCGATCAGCTCGACGCCGCGCGGGCCCAGCGCGAGACGTACGCCGGTCCGTGGCTGCCCGAGCCCGTCGTGGTGGACGACGTCGCCGCCATCGAGCAGGCGGACACGCTGTCGCTGGCGTTCCTGGTGCTCCTCGAGGAGCTGACCCCGCTCGAGCGCGCCGCGTACCTCCTCCATGACATCTTCGGCTACTCGTTCGACGAGGTGGCCCGACTCGCTCGGCCGCAACCCCGCCGCCTGCCGGCAGCTCGGTTCCCGGGCCCGCAAGCACGTCGAGGAGCGCCGCCAGCGCTTCGACGCCGACCTGCAGCACGGTCGCGAGCTGACGGACCGTTTCCTCACCGCCTGCGCGACCGGGGATCTCTCGGACCTGCTGACGATGCTGTCCGAGGACGTCGTGGTCTGGACGGACGGCGGCGGCAAGGTGCGGGCGGCGATGCGGCCGGTGGTCGGCCGCTCCCGCAGCTCGCGCTTCTTGGTGAACGTGGCCAAGCGGGTCACGGGTCAGCCGGAGGCGGCCGTCCTCAACGGGCAGCCGGCCACCGTGTTCGTCGACCCCGGCGGACATGTGGTGGTCGCACTGGTGCTCGACATCCTCGACGGCCTGATCGTCGGCGTGCGCGTGGTCAGCAACCCCGAGAAGCTCGGGCACCTCAGCGACCAGCTGCAGCATCTGTCCTGACGACGCGGGCAGCGCCTTACGACAGGGCCCGTCGGCGGACCTTGCCCGACGCCGTGCGCGGCAGGTCGTCGACGATCACGAGCTCCTTCGGCGCCGCCCACGGTGCGATGGCCTCGGCCACGACGCGCCGCAGGTCGTCGAGCGACGGGGCGTCGTCCGCCGGCACCACCCACGCGACCACGCGCTCTCCCCACTCAGGATCCGAGCGCTTCCACACCGCCACCTCGGCGACGGCGGGGTGGGCGCTGAGCACGCGTTCGACGACGTCGGGCCAGACCTTCTCGGCCCCCGTGGTGATGACGTCGTCCAACCGGCCGGAGACCACGAGCCTGCCGTCGGCATCCCAGTGCCCGGCGTCGCCGGTGGCGAACCAGGACGGGTCGCCGTCCGGTCCGGGCACCCGGCCCTCGGACCCGTCGCGGTAGCAGCGGAACAGCATGGGGGCGCGCAGCAGGATCTCGCCGTCTGGGCCGGACGGGCGTCGGCGCCGTGCCGCCCGCGCCGGGAGCAGAGAACGTGCCGTCACCCTGCCGGACCGTGACCTCGACGCCGTCCAGGGGCACCCCGTCGTAGACCACGCCGGACCCCGTCTCGGTCAGGCCATAGGTCGGGACCACGTTGGGGGGCAGCGTCACCGGCGCCTTGCTCCCACCGAGGAGGACGCAGGTGAAGACGGCTGGGTCGATGCGGCCCAGCGCGGTGGTGACGAGCGACACGTGGGTCGCCCGTCCGGAGCGCCCGGCGGCCTCGACGGCCTCGGCCTCGAAGCCGGGCATGACCACGAGCGGCGTCGCCGTGACGAGCGCCCGCGTCACGACGGCGAGTCCCCCGATGTGGGCCAGGGGCAGGCAGGCGAGCCACGTGTGGCGGCCCGGGTCCACCCCCAAGCGCCGGGACGTGGCTCGGGCGGACGCCAGCACGGCGTCGTGGGTGAGGACGACGCCCTTGGGCTGCCCCGCCGTGCCTGAGCGTCGCCACGACGAGGGCGTCGCCGTCGTCCACGGGCACCCCGTCGGGCAGCGCGTGCTGCTCGCCGTCGGAGCCGACGATCCGGGTCGGGCGAAGCGCCTCGAGCATGGTGCGGCGGGCCGCGGCGGGGAGGCGAGGGTCGAGTGGTGCGGCCGCGTCCCCGGTGTCCCAGATGGCCCGTAGGGCATCCACAAACCCCATCCCACCAGGGAGATCGAGTGCGACGAGCTCGGGCACCGGGACAGTAGCGTAGGGCGCCGTGCACCTGGTCGTCGGCGTTCCCATTTCGTGAGCCCACCACTCAAGGTCTGGGTCGCGGGCGCCCGGCCGCGCACCCTTCCCGCCGCCGTGGTGCCGGTGGCCGTGGGCACGGCGGCGGGCTACTGGTCCAGCGGCCAACTCGTCCTCACCACGTCACAGCTCACGCCGTCGTGCCACGCCACGCTGTGCACCCAGTTCGACCGCCAGCTGTCCTGGCTCAACGCGCTGCTCGCCCTCGTCGTGGCCCTGGGCATCCAGGTCGGCACCAACTACGTCAACGACTACGCCGACGGCGAGCGCGGGACCGACGAGCGCCGGGTCGGGCCGGTCCGCCTGGTGGCCGGCGGGCTGGCGACCGTGCGCGAGGTGAAGATCGCCGCCGCCGCGTCGTTCGGGATCGCCGCCGTCGCCGGACTGATCCTCGCGGCCCGGGTCACGTGGTGGTTCATCCCGCTCGGGATCGTCTGCTTCGTCGCCGGGTGGGCGTACACGGGTGGACCACGGCCGTACGGCTACTACGGGTTCGGCGAGCTCTTCGTGTTCGTCTTCTTCGGGTTGGTCGCGACGGCGGGCTCCGCCTACGTCCAGCACGCGCCCTTCGTCTCGGTCGTTCCCGGCCACCCGTTCTCCTACAACTACGACTGGGGGTTCGCCCTGTGGGCCGGCGTGCCCGTCGGCTTCCTGGCGGCAGCGCTCCTCCAGGCGAACAACCTGCGCGACATCGAGACGGACACGCAGTCCGGCAAGCGCACCCTGGCCGTGCGGCTCGGCCGGCGCCGGGCCGGCCTCCTGTACTGCTTCACGTTGATGGGCGTCGCGCTGTCCGTCGGCGTGCTCTACGGCTATCGGCCCTGGGCGCTCCTGGCGCTCCTCGCCACCCCGCTGGCCATCCTCCCGATCCGCCTGGCGCTGGGCGACCGCGAGGGGCGCCGCCTGCTGCCGATGCTCGGTGCGACGGCGCGCCTGCAGCTCGCGGTCGGCGCCCTCCTCACCATCGGCCTCTTGGTGTGAGCGCTCAGCCGGCCGACGGAGGGCCGACGGCGCGGAGCCAGTGCTCCACGATGCGTCCCGTGTGAGCGGGTTGGGCCAGATGCACGGCGTGCCCGCCGGCCGGGACCAACGAAGCGACCGCCTGGGGTGCGAGGCGGGCGATCCGGAGGGCGTGCGCGGCGAAGCGCGTGTCGTCGGCCCCCGCCAACGCAAGGACGGGACAGGCGAGCGCGCGCAGCGCGTCCCACAACGGTTCCTGGGTGCCCGTGCCGCAGAGGCGCAGGCTCGAGGCCAGTCCGGCGGGGGTGTTGCGCAGGCGTTCGGTTCGCTCGGCCCCCGGCCCCAACCGTCGAAGAGCGGGCCGGCCAGCCACGAATCGAGAAAGGGTGCGAGGTCACCCGATGCCTCGAGCTCGTCGGCCAGCTGCGTCGTCCGACTGACGCCGCCGAGCCCGTGCCGCGCCGTCCTCGATCCCGCCCGTGCCGCCGATCAGGACGGCCCGGTGCACCGCCAAATCGGTCTGGGTCACGACGTGCAGGGCGACGCGGGCCCCGAGCGAGTACCCGAGGAGCGAGGAGGGTCGCGTCACCGACGGCCCCCCGGACGCCTTCGGCGACCAGGCGGGCGGTCTCGGGGAGGTCGGCCCGGACGACGTCGGAGCCGCCGTGCCCGGGCAGGTCCAGTGCGACGAGGGTGAACGAGTCCGCCGAGGAGGTCGCCGAAGCGACCCCACAGCCGGCCCGTCTGGGTGAAGCCGTGCAGCAGGACCAACGGTGGCCCCGAACCCCGCAGTTCGACATGAAGGGCCACGCCGCGTGAGCGTACAGGCCACCTTCTGCGCCACCCTCGTCGACGAGTGGGCTCGACTGGGCGTCACCGATGCCGTGGTGTGCCCCGGGTCGAGGTCGACGCCGCTCGTCGTGCCGCTGGCCCAGCGCCTGCGCACCCACGTCCGCCTGGACGAGCGGAGCGCCGCCTTCTACGCCCTCGGGCTCGCCATGGCGACGCGGCGCCCGGTCGTCGTGTGCGTGACGAGCGGGACCGCCGCCGCCGAGCTGCATCCCGCCGTCGTCGAGGCCCACCACGGGCGCATCCCCCTCATCGTCTGCACGGCGGACCGGCCGCCGGAGCTCCATCACACCGGCGCCTCGCAGACGATCGAGCAGGTCGGGCTGTTCGCCCGGGAGGCCCGTTGGCGGGTCAACCTCGGGGTGCCGGCCGCGGGGGAGGACGCGGCATGGCGACCGTTGGCGGCCCGCGCCGTCGACGAGTCCCTCGACGGCCCGACCGGGCCGGGACCCGTGCACCTCAACCTCGCCTTCCGCGAGCCTCTGACCGAGGACCCGGACGGGCTCCCCGCCCGCGCCGATGCCGACGCCGTGTCGACCCCGCTCGCCCGCCGGGCCGCGCCGCTCCGGGGCGGTCCCCTGCAGGGCCGAGGGATCATCGTCGTCGGGGGGCCGTCGTACGGCGCCACCGACCCCGAGCACGTGCTCGCCCTCGCCGCGCACCTTGGATGGCCGGTGCTCGCCGATCCGCTGTCGGGGTGTCGCGTCGAGGGCACGGTGGCCGCGGCCGACGCCATCGTCCGCACCGGGCCGCCCCGTCCGGAGGTGGTGGTGCAGCTGGGGGCACCGTGGCTCTCGAAGGCGCTCGGCGAGTACGTGACGAGCGCCGCATCCGAGGGGGCCCGGGTGATCGCGGTGGACCCGTGGCGACAGTGGCCCGACCCGCTCCGGGTGGCAACCGAGTTCGTCCACGCCGAACCGAACGCCTGGTTGGCGGGCGCCGCCGACGGCGCGACACCCGCCGGCGCGGACTGGCTCGCCTCGTGGAACTCCATGGAGGAGCGGGCCCAGCAGGCCATCGACGGTGCGCTCGGGACCGACCTGAGCGAGCCACAGGTGGCCCGGGTGCTGCACCGACACGCCGCCCTGGCCGACGCGGCCCTCGTCGTCTCCGCCTCCATGCCCATCCGCGACCTGGAGTGGTACGCCCCGGCGCTGCCGGCGCCGCCGAGGGTCTGGGCCAACCGTGGCGCCAACGGGATCGACGGCGTGGTCTCGACGGCATTCGGCGTCGCCGCGTCGGACGGTCGGCGCACCCTCGCCCTGCTCGGTGATCTGGCCTTCCTCCACGACGTGTCGGGGCTCGTCAATCGGCCCGACGTTCCCTGCACTTTCGTGGTCGTCGACAACGGCGGTGGCGGGATCTTCTCGTTTCTCCCCCAGGCGACGGCCCTGGGTCCCGACGTCTTCGAACCGCTCTTCGGGACGCCGCCGACCAGCGATCTGGGCGCGGTGGCGCGCGGCTTCGGCCTTCCGGTCGACGAGGTAACGAAGCTCTCAGAGCTCGAGCCCGCGCTCGACGCGGCGTCGGACGGGCCCGCGGTGGTCCGCGTGCGCGTCCCGTCGCGCGCGCAAAACGTCGAGGTGCACGATGCGATCAACCAGGCGGTCCGTCGCGCGCTGCGCCCCTGAAGGCCGGGGACGGCGTCGAGGCGGTCAGGCGCCCGGTGGGGCTGCGGAAGGTCAATTCGACGTTGGCGTCACCGGTGATCTTCCAGCCCATCTCGTGCACGAATCGGTGGTGCTGGTCGCACAGCTCGACAAGATTGCACAGGTCGGTGCGGCCGCCGTTCGTCCAGTGCTGCACGTGATGGACGTCGGTGAATTCGGTGTGGGTGCAGCCGGGGAATCGGCACCCCTTGTCGCGGCGCCGGATCTCGATCCGCTGGGCGTCCGAGGGGTCGCGGCGGGCCCGCCCCAGGTTGAGGCTCTGGCCCTCCGGCCCGTCGGCCGCCACGAGCACCTTGGCGTCACAGGCGAGCCGGCGGGCCATCTCGCGCGACACCGGTCCGAGCACGTCGAGCTCGGCCCCGCCGTCGCCCCCGGCGAGAAAGCTCAGGTCCGCGTGCACGACGACGGTGGGGCGGTTGCGCCGCATGCCGCCGGCCCGCGGTGCCCCTCCGTCGTCGGCCGCCCGTCCGGTCGCGTCCCGCCGGCACAGGGCAACCAGGGCGTCAGCCATCCGCTGGTCGAAGGGCGTCCGTTCCTTCAAGCGCCGGCTGGCCCGTGCGACGAGCGACCCCTTCACCGCCGCGTACTGGTCCTCGGGGAGGACGCCGGTCAACATCCGCCGGCGGTCGTCGAAGCGGAGGAAGCGCCGGGCGTAGAAGCCACTGGCCTGCCCGTCTGACTGCTGGCGGGCGGCGATGGCGAGCTCGCGCACCTGTTTGGCCGACCAATGGGTCGCCTGCTCGGCCAGGGTGGCGTCGGTCTCGGGCTTGGCCACCTCGACGAGCGGCTTGACCTGGTCGAAGGAGAGCTTCCCCTGCGAGAGGGCGTCGGAGATCTTGGGGAGCTCCTGGAGCTTGGCCGCCGCCGTCACCCATTCGCGGGCGGTCGCGGCGGCGACCCCGCACTGCTGGACGAGCCAGGCCACCATGGACGTCGCGCCGTCGACGCGCCAGGCCTTGCGCCGGTCGAGCTCGACCACGGCCGCCAGCAGCTGGCTGTGGTGCGCGGAGATGGCGCGCTGGTGTTGCCGCACACTCGCCACCAGGCGGTCGGTGCGCCGGGACACCGAATCGGGCCGTGGCCCCTCTCGTGTCGTCGAAGGTGTCATGTCGGCGGAGAACGGTCGCCCGCCGGTGACGCGTGCGTGCCGTCGTCGTGCGAAACACGGCGCCGCGACGGGCGAGCCGGTCGGTCCGCCCCCGGTTCAGCGGTAGCGGTCGGCCGGCACCCACTCACCGTGGCTGCGCAGGGGGAGGCGCACGGGCAGGTGGATGACCGCCTCGGGACCACGCCGACCCATGGAGGAAGCGTCGAGGACGTAGATGTCGCTCGCCCCCCGATTGGCGTCGTCGACGACGCTGAGCAGCCAGCCCTCGTCGTCGGCGCGCCCGTCGAGCGCCCGCACGAAGAGGGGCTCGCTCGGCCGTCGCCCGGGCCCGGGCTGCCAGGCGACCACCTCGTCGCGGGACAGGTCCATCTTCAGCAGGCCGCTCGGAGCGCGCCGGCCGGTCGACGACGGTGTGCCGTTCCAGACCCGCGTTGCCCACTGCTGCCGCCGTCGTCGCCGCCACCGAAGCGGCGTCCGCCCACTCCACCTGGACGGCATAGCCGTAGCGGAACGGCGCGCCGTCGAGCAGCGGGTCCGTGCGGGGATACTCCACGCACCGGTCGTCCACCTGCGCGCGCTCCAGGCGGTCGCCGGACACGCGCCAACGTTCGAGCACTCCGAGGCTCCCCCCGATCGACGTCAGCCCGACGCCGGCGGGACCCACGACCGACTGCGCCGGGTCGTAGGGCCGCCCGGCCTCGAGGGCGTCGTACCGGCAGACGTGCATGACGATGTCGCCCGAGCCGTCTTCCTCCCAGGCGCCGAGGACGTGGGTGACCAGGCACGGATCCAGGCGGACCCAGCGGACGTCCGTGCCGTCGCCGCCCCGGGGCACGATGCCGAGCCAACCCTCGCCCCCGGGCACCCAGCCGAACGGGACCGCCTGGCCGTCCGCGTCCGCCTCCGCCAGGCGGGTCGTCGGCGACTCGACGAACACGACGTGCCCCGCCGTGACCGCCAGGTCGTGCTGCCACGTGGCGCGCTCGAGCTCGACGGCCTGCGCGCCCCGGAGCGCACCCTTCGCATCCCATTCCCCGATGCGCAGCCAGACGCCCCCGGGCTCCCCGCCGGCCAGGTCGAGCGCGGCCGTCTCCTCCGCTCCGCCCCGGTCGTCGACGCTGAAGAGCACGCGGCCGCCGTCGGCCGCGACCCGGTGGACGTGCGACGCGATCGGGAGGGACAGACCGCCGTCGAACGCCTCGGGCTCGAGGAGGCGGGAGTACTGCGAGGGGAGGCCCGTCTCGGGCAGCGCCAGCACGGAGCCGGCGTGCCAGAAGACCCCGGCGTCCGCGTCGGACTCGCCCCAGCGGTAGGACACGGCCTTGCCGTCTCGGAACTCGACCGCGTGCAGCGCTCCCAGGGGCAGGCCCGCCTCGGCGCCGCCCGCTCCTCGCCCTCGCCGTCGGCGACCCCCGGCCCCGCGGGCTCCACCCGACCCGAGGCGTCCCCGGACCCGGCCGACCGTTGCGCCCACGGGGAACGGGGCCCGATGCGGAAGAGGGTGCCCTGCAGATCAGGGGGCAACGCGCCCTCCATGGGGAGCGATGCCTGCTCGATGCCGATTACCACCACACCCCGATCATCACGACGATGTCGGGAGCATTCCCCGACCGACCCCTGACCAACCTGCCATGCGACCGGCGAAGCTACCCGGGTATGGCAGAGTCGGAGTCATGCCCACGCTCTCGGAGGACCTCGCCTTTCGCGGCCTGATCCACCAAGTCACCGATCCCGAGCTGCCGAAGCGGCTCGACGAGCCCGGCCTGACGGTCTACGCGGGCTTCGACCCGAGCGCCGACAGCCTCCACGTGGGCAGCCTGCTCCAGCTGTGCACGCTCCGTCGATTCCAGGAGGCGGGGCACCGGCCCATCTCGCTCGCCGGCGGCGGGACCGGCATGATCGGCGACCCCGGGGGGAAGGAGGACGAGCGCCAACTCCTCACCCTCGAGACGATCGAGAGCTACCTCGCGGGCATCCGGCCGCAGTTGGGCCAATTCCTCGACCTGGACCGGGCGCTCCTCCTCAACAACGCCGATTGGCTCGGCTCCATCTCGACCCTCGAGTTCCTGCGCGACGTGGGCAAGCACTTCACGGTCAACCAGATGGTGGCCAAGGAGTCGGTCCGCACCCGCTTCGAGCGGCCGGATCAGGGCATCTCCTACACCGAGTTCAGCTACATGCTGCTCCAGGCCTACGACTTCCTGCGCCTGCACGTCGACCACGGCTGCAACCTGCAGTTCGGCGGCAGCGACCAGTGGGGCAACATCACCATGGGCATCGACCTCATCCGCCGGGTGTGCGGCGACGAGGTCTGGGGGTTCACGACGCCGCTCATCGTGAAGCCCGACGGCACGAAGTACGGCAAGACCGAGACGGGCACGGTCTGGCTCGACGCCAGGCGCACGAGCCCGTTCGCCATGTACCAGTTCTTCGTCAACACGGCCGACGAGCAGGTGGGGGAGTTGCTGCGCTTCCTCACCTTCCTCGGCCACGACGAGATCACCGAGCTCGACGCGCAGACCGCGGCGCACCCCGCAGCAGCGCGCCGCCCAGCGGGCCTTGGCCCGTGCCGTCGTCGGCCTCGTCCACGGCGACGCCGAGGTGGCCAAGTGCGAGGAGGCGTCGGCCGCGCTGTTCAGCGAGGAGATCGCCGGCCTGAGCGAGGACATGCTCCTCGCGGTCACCGCGGACGCGCCGACGACGCCGGTGCCGCGGGCCGAGCTGGCCGACGGCGGCCTCGCGCTCGTCGATGCGCTCGAGCGCGCCGGCCTGGCCAAGTCCAAGGCGGATGCCCGCCGGACCATCGAGGGCGGCGGCGCCTACGTCAACAACGTGCGCCAGACCGATGCGGCGCGCGCCCTGGGCACCGACGACCTCCTCCACGACCGCTACGTGGTCCTGCGCAAGGGCCGCCGCGACGTCCACATCCTCCAGACCACGTGAGCCTCGGCGCGCCCAGCCCGAACGCCACCGCGTGAGGCCCCGGATCCTGATGGCCGCCCTCGCCGTGTCCGTGGCTGCGGCGGTGACGCTGTCGTCGTGCGCGGGGGAGGACCAGCGGGGCACGCCGGCCCACCGGATGTCGGTCTGGGTCAGCGGGACGAGCCTCGGCCAGGACATCGGCACGCTCGTCGCCGACAACGCCCGCATCGCCAAGGTCGTCCCCAACGGCGCCGGCGCGGTGCACGCCGCCTGCGGGACCCTCGTGACCGACGCCGAGATGGCGAACACCGAGCTGCCCGCGCCCGACCCTCAGGTGACCGCGCCTCCTGACCGAGGCGTACGGGCTCGAGGGCACGGCGGGCAACCAGTGCTACGACTCGGGCGCCACGAACAAGCACCTGCTCTCGGAGTCCGCCCGCAATGCCATCAAGGCCGAGGCGCTCTACAACGAGGCGCTCCAGCGCATCCGCGCCATCGACGGCAAGGTGCCGGTCACGACGACGACAGCCGGCAACTCGGGCAACACGGGCGGCATCTTCGGATGACGGCGACCGACGACGAGCTCGACCGCCACCGCCGGCGGGTGCTGTGGGCCATGCCGACCGGCCTGTACCTGATCGGCAGCCGGGCCGGCGACGAGGTCAACCTGATGACCGCCAACCTCGTGGTGCAGGTCTGCATCGAGCCCAAGCTCGTGGCGGTCGCCGCTCGAGCACGCCGCGGTGACGATGCGCCTCGTCCGCCAGGGCAACGCGTTCAGCATCTCGCTCCTCCCGCGGTCCGAGCGCGACGTCGTCCGGCGCTTCGTGAAGCCCGTCGTCGACGTCGAGCGGTCCCCTGACGGGGCCGTCCTCGCCATGTCGGGCCATGCCGTCTCCGAGGCCGGACCCGACCGGCTCCCCGTGCTGGCGTCCGCCGCGGGGTTTCTTGGTCTGCACCCTCAGCCGGGTCGAGGAGTTGGGGAGTCACACGCTGTGCATCGGCGAGGTGACCGAGGTCGGCGGGGAGCCGTCCGAGGTGCTGCGCATGGAGGACACGCGCATGCACTACGGCGGCTGACCCGCCGGGCGAGCCCTCTGTTTCAGGCCGGCGAGCCCTCGCCCGGGGCCCCGGCCGCCGACCCGTCCTCGGCGTCCTTGGGCCGCAGGTCGATCCGCAGGGTCAAGATGCCGTCCACCAGCTCGGCCTCGGCGTCGCCGAGCATGGCGAAGTCGGCGAAGTCCTGCTGGGCTTGCTGGCGGAAACGTTGCCGTTCCGGGCCCTCGATGGGTGGCATGCCCCGGGTGCGGACGGCCTCGGCCCGTTGTCGGAAGCGGGCCACCATCTCCTGGGGATCGAAGGCGGGCACGGCGGTCAGCGTAGAGGCTGGGCCGCCTGCCAACCCCTCTTGGGTTTCCCGAGCCGCCCGCCGACACCGCCATGTCGGAGATGCGGTGAAATCAATCCCTGACCTGGTCCCAGGCCGTGCCCATGGGCACACCCACTACAATGGACCGGCGGCCGGAAGGCCCGTGCGGTCTGGCCGTGGGGGCGGAACGCCAAGGTGCGGACCGGGTGTGACAAGGAGTTCTCGTGAAAAAGGGACGCCATCGGCGCTTCGAGGAAGCGCGGAGCCTGAAGCGATCTTCGACAGAAGCAACGGGACGTTGCGCCGAGTGCGGCGCTGAGCCCGACGACGTGCACGCTTCGTGGTGCCTGGCGGAAGAGGACCAGTACGACAAGATCCTTGGCTCCATGCCCACGACATCGCACGCGGACGACGACCCGCTGAACGACTAGGAAAACCGCTCTCGGCCGCCGGACGGCGACCGGCCGATCCGCTGCCTCAGGCGGTCACGTCGGCGGATGCAGCCACTGCCTCTGCGGTAGCTCCGTTCCGCCCGCCCCGCCGGCGCACGGCCGGATGGGGGAGCGGCACTCCCTTCGTCCGCAGGCGCTCGCGCTCTCGGACCAGCGCCACGAAGCGGTCGTAGATCTTGGACCCGACCATTTCGGTGAGTTCCGACTGCATCTCGCGGTAGACGGGCTTCTTGCCCACGAAGGCCTCGGGGGACTCGGTGCACCACCAGTGGAACTCGCGACCGCCCTTGCCCCAGTGGCGCCGGTCCCACTGGCGGATCACGGAGGTGACGTGGCCCTCGTCGTCGTCGACGTGGTCCTCACGGCGGAGCGGCAGCTGCCAGCACACCTCGGGCTTCAAGGTCATGAAACTGACGCCACGCCGGGCGGCGGCGATGTGGAAGGCGCAGCCGGCTCCGGCCTCGAATCCGGGCCGGTTGAGGAAGATGCAGGCGTCCTCGACCAGCCGCGTCACCGTCTCGCCGTGCTTGTTCGTGCGGATGACGCTCTTCTTGACCCCGTGGTTCTGCCACTCCTCCGGCGTCAGGGTCGCGGCGGCCTTCTCCACCCGCCGGGCGTCCTTCTTGTTGACGAGGTGCGCCCCGTAGCTGCAGCAACCCTGGACCAATTCGGGGGCCGGACCGGTGAGCACGCCCTGGCAGCCGTTGCCGAAGATGCAGGTCCAGTTACTCGTCAAGAACGAGGCGTCGAAGACCCACGTCCTCTCCTCGTCTTCGTCCTCGAAGCTGAGCCATTCGTGCGTGTCGGTCGGGGTGCGGGCCACGACGTGACGTTACAGCGTGCGCGCCGGGGCGCCGTGCCACTGCACGGCGCCCCGAGCTCACCTCTTCACGTCTTGGTCAGGCGCTAGGCCGACGGCAACTCACCGAGGTGTTGGATCCCCACGATGGGTCCGTTGAGCGGGTGGTTGCCGATGGCGGTGTAGATGGAGCCCAAGAACGGCGCGTCGCCGTAGTTGAAGACCCCACCGTCCGCGCCGACGAACCAGTAGCCGTGGCCCGAGTGGGTGACCGCGATGCCGACGATGGGGGCGACGAGGTGCTGGCCCGGTGCGAGCGAGCCGGGCACCGAGCCGAAGAAGCCCTGGGTCCCGTAGTTGAACGCCCCGCCGTCGGATGCCGCGAGCACGTAGCCCTGGCCGCTCGCTGCGGCCGCGATGCCCACGATGGGCTCGTTGAGGTGCACCCCGCCGAGGCCGCCGACGATACTGGGCGTCACCTTCGGCGTAGACGTCGCCGAGCTGGTCGGTCAGCCAGGCGCCGCCCCCGTCCTGGGTCGAGGCCATGCCCACGATGTGGGCCCCCGCTGGCAAGGAGAGCGCGGGCAGGCTCGGCGCGGCGCCGTAGTTGTAGATGGCCCCGTTCTGCGCCGCCAGCCAGTAGCCGTTCTCCGCCGGCGGTGCCGCGATGGCCGAGATGGGCGAGGGGATGGCGGTGCCACCCAAGGAGCCGTAGAAGTTGGCCCCACCGAGCGCGAAGACCCCGCCGTCGGCGCCGGCCATCAGGTAGCCGTCATAGCCCGGCGAGTTGGCGATGCCGATGATCGGGGCGTTGAGATGGTTGTTGGCCAGCGAGCCGTGGAAGTTCAGGCCGAAGTCGAAGATGCCGCCCTCGTTCGCCACCAGGCGATAGCCGTTGAGGTTGACACCCGACGGACCGGCGACTTCGACCGCGCCGATGGTGCAGGTGCCGCCGAGGCCCGCCCCCCGGGCGACGCCCCGCTGGTCGGTGGTGACCCCGGTCCCGCTGCACACGCCGGCGGGCACGCCACCGATGGCCGGACTGCCCGTCGCCGGCAGCTCGGTGTTGGTCGGCCCGCCGTTGTTGCCGAGCGCGCCGAGGTCGGGGTTCTTGCCGATGATGTCGCCCGTGCCCGGCGTGCCGCAGGTCGTGTCGTCGATGAGGTTGTAGCCGAGGGAGGTGAGGGTGCCGCCATCGGTGAACGAGCAGTTCGGGCCTGGGACATCTCCGGTCTGCAGACCGCCGGCGATGATCGTGTTGGCCGCATGCAGTATGGAGTCGTCGCCGGTGTTGATGTTGCCGCCCCCCTCACCCGACGTGTTGGCGTTGATGGTGTCGAAGAGGAAGTTCGTGGTCGGCTCGGCCGGAACGTGCGATACGGCGGCCGACTTGGCGGCCGGCTGGAGCGGGCCGCCCGACTCGAGGCAGGGCGCTCCGTAGTAGCCGCCGCCTCGGGTGCCGGCCGTGTTGTCGACGATGGTGTCATTGGTCAGATTGATCTGGCTGGGCCCGTCGCACTGTTCGGAGAGGATCCCGCCGCCTTCGCCGAGGAACTCGATCACCCACGTCACCCACCGACCTGTTGTGGCTGATGGTCGAAGACGTGATGGTGGTCGGGAAGTCGATGTCCTCGACGAAGATGAAGAGGCCGCCGCCACCCTCGTTCACGTGGTTGGAGCTGATGTCGGTCTGGGTGAACGTCTCCGTCCCGAAGTTGAGAAAGGCGCCGCCGCCTTCGTAGGCCGTGTTGGAGTCGATCGAACCACCGGTGAATGTGTTGGTCCCCTCGTTGTAGTAGAAGCCGCCGCCCAGTCCGCCGCCCCCGCTTCCGCTCTCGATCGCCTGGTTGAAGGTCACGTTCGTGTTCGTGAAGTTGTTCGTCCCGTCGGCGACGTAGACGCCGCCTCCGTTGGCCCCGTCCTGCGCCTGGTTGTTCTCGATCGAGCCGCCGCTGAACGTGTTCGTCCCGTCGTTGTCGTCGATGTAGAAGCCGCCGCCCCTGCCGTTGGAGTTCTGGGAGACCGTGTTGCCGTCGCTCGGGTCGGAGCCACCGATCGTCTCGTTCGTGAACGTATTGGTGCCGTCATCGATGAAGAAGCCGCCGCCGGCAAGGCCTCCTTCCGTCACGGCGTTGGCCGCCACCGTCCCGTCGGAGAACGAGTTGGTGCCGTCGTCGATGTACACGCCGCCGCCACCACCACCACTGTCGTCGGCGTCGATGGACGTGTTGGTCGAGATGCTCCCCCCCGAAAACGTGTTGGTCCCGTCGTCGATGTAGACCCCGCCCCCGTCGCCCCCGTTGGTGCCGTCATAGTCCGCGGTGTTGTTCTGGATGGTCTCGTCGGTGAAGGTCGAGGTTCCGTCTTGGACGTAGACGCCTCCGCCGTTCCCCTTGTCCGCCGTGTTGTTCTCGATGGTGTCGCCGCTGAAGCTCGGGTCGTCCCCGGAGGTGATGAACACGCCACCACCGTTGCCGTTTGTCGCCGTGTTCCCCTGCGTCGAGTCAGTTCCACCGACCGTGACGTTGGTCAGACTGTCGGTGCCATCGGAGAGGTACAGACCCCCTCCGGAGCCGGCTTGGGCGGTGTTGCCCTTGTCGGTGGGATCTGTCGACCCGGTTCCTCCGATGTTCCCACCGTTGACGGTCAGGTCCGTGCCGTCGGCGAAGACGCCGCCGCCGTTGGTGGCGGCGGTGTTGTCGCTGACGGTGTCGCCGTTCAGCGTCATCGTGCCGGCGTCGGCGAAGATCCCGCCCCCATCGGCGCCCGAGCTGTTGCCGACGATCGTGTCCGAGCCCAAGGTTGTGTCGCCGGTCATCTCCGTGTAGATCCCGCCGCCGTTACCGTTCGCCTCGTTGTTTTGGACGACCGAGTCCTCGAGATCCAAGGTTGCGCAGTTGAGGATGCCGCCCCCGACCTCGTTGGTGTTGGCGGAGTTCCCGTTTTGGATCGTGACGTTCGAGATGGTGGCCGTTGCACCGGGGGCGATCCGGAACACCCGGACGGTGGCGGCGCCGGGAGTGGTCGCGGCCTCGATGATGGTGGTGCTGGAGTCGTCGCCGTTGATCGTGACCGAGCCGCCCACGCCCGTGTCCGGGACGGTGAGATAGCCCTTGGTGTCGTCGAGTGTGTAGGTGCCCGCGGGCACGGTGATCGTCGTGATCCCCGTCGCCGCCTCGAGGGCGGCCCGCAACGTGCAGGTACCACTGGTCGTGCAGTTGGCGGGCACCGGCGTGCCATCCCCGAAGTCGTTGACCGTGATGGTGGCGTCGGCTGACGCGGTCCCCTGCGCGATGGGCAACAAGGCCAACCCTGCGCCCGCCCCGACCGTCGCCGCCACGATCGCCATTCCGCCGGCAAACTTTCCAAGCACCCTCAGCACCACCCCGTACCTCCGCGTTCGACTGTCAATGTCTGCTGGCAGCGACCGTAGTGCGCGACGACCCTGCTCGCTTGGGGAATCCCTTCACCGCGGTGCGCCGGCCTCGCCGCCCGATGCTCACCCACTCGGCAGGCCCGGCCCTGTCGATCGGTGGGACTCCTGGCCCGGATGGCGGCGATGATCGATCCCAACGGGGGTGGCGACAGGCCGACCGCAAGGCCTGAGCCACCGAGGCCGTAGACTCGCCGCATGGCAACCACCACAGAGGACCTCCAGGCCACGACGCCGACCACGCCGCTCGTGACCCTCACCCCCGAGGCGCACAAGGTGGTGACCGAGGCGATCGGGCAGGAGCCGGACCCGGCCTCCCTGGCGCTCTGGCTCGAGGTCCGGGGCGTGCAGGCGGGCACGTTCGTCTACGACCTCTATTTCCAGGCCCAGTCCGACGCCGACGAAGGCGACGCACGGATCGCCCAGGAACAACTCGAGATCGTGATCCCCGCCGCAAGCGTCGACCGGCTCCGCGGTGCCAGGCTCGAGTGGTCGGAGGACGGCGGTGGCGGTCTCGTCCTCGTCAACCCCAACTCGCCGACGATCGAAGAAGTCGCACCGAACGTGCCGCCCGAGGTCCTGGCGAAGGGGATCACCACGCCGCTCGCCCTGCGGGTTGTCGCGGTGCTCGAGCAGTCGGTGAACCCGGCCATCGCCAGTCACGGCGGGCGCGCCGACCTCGTCGCGTTGAACGAGGACGACGGCACGGCGTACCTGCGGCTGTCCGGCGGGTGCCAGGGCTGCGCCATGTCGCAGATGACGCTGCGCCAGGGGATCGAGACAACGTTGCTCGAAGAGGTCCCCGAGCTCACCAAGATCCACGACGTCACCGACCACGGCAGCGGCGACAACCCCTTCTACTCCTGATCCACCGATTCACCTGGTCACAACCGTGATCGGTCGTGATCGGGGCACCGGGCCCCGTTCGGGCGTCCGGTAGCGTTGCAACGTGCTGCGCTTCCTGACCGCTGGTGAATCCCACGGCCGCGCGCTCGTCGTCATCGTCGAGGGCCTGCCCGCCGGCCTGCCCGTCGAGGCGTCCGACATCGCCGACGAGCTGGCCCGACGCCGGCTCGGCTACGGGCGCGGGCCCCGCATGCGCTTCGAGGCCGACGAGATCTCCCTCGTGGCCGGCATCCGCCACGGCCGCACGCTCGGCTCGCCCGTCGCCATCGAGATCGCCAACACCGAGTGGCCGAAGTGGACGGAAGAGATGTCCCCCGAACCCGGCGCGCCGAGCAAGGTCCTCACGCAGCCGCGCCCGGGCCACGCCGACCTCCCCGGGATGCTCAAGTACGGCTTCGAGGACGCCCGCGACGTCTTGGAGCGGGCCTCCGCCCGCGAGACCGCGGCCAGGGTCGCCGCCGGCACCCTGGCCAAGTTGCTGCTGCACCACCTCGGCACGTCCATCGTCAGCCACATCGTCGTGCTGGGCGACGCGACCACCCCGCCCGACAGCCCACGCCCGGGGCCCAGCGACCTCGAGAAGGTCGACGCCGAGCGCGGTGCGCTGCTTCGAACCGGCGACCGAGGAGGCGATGATCGCGGCGGTGAAGGCTGCGGCCAAGGTCGGCGACTCGCTCGGCGGCGTCGCGGAAGTGCTGGCCTACGGGGTGCCGGTCGGGCTCGGGAGCCACGTGCACTGGGACCGCAAACTCGACGCCAACCTGGCCCAGGCGCTCATGTCGATCCAGGCTGTCAAGGCCGTGGAGATCGGCGAGGGGTGGGACAACGCGTCCCGGCGCGGTTCGGAGGCGCACGACGCCATCGTCTACGACGAGTCCGAGGGCTATGTGCGACCGACCGATCGCGCCGGCGGGATCGAGGGCGGCATGTCGAACGGTGCGCTCGTCGTGGCGCGTGTCGCCATGAAGCCGTTGGCCACGCTCAACCGCCCGGTGTTGCAGACGGTGGACGTCGTGACGAAGGAGTCGACGGTCAGCTTCAAGGAGCGGACGGACGTCACCGCGGTGCCCGCCATGGGTGTCGTGGCCGAGTCCATGATGGCCCTCGTTCTGGCGAACGAGGCACTGCGCAAGTTCGGCGGCGACTCGCTGGCCGAGGTGGTGCGCAACCGCGACGGGTATGTCGCATCGTTGGGTTCGACGCCCTCGGCGGCGACGGGACGGCCCAGCTCGGGCCCGGGCAGCGCAGCGGGATGACGACCCCCCGCATCCTGCTCGTCGGGATGATGGGCGCGGGGAAGACGACCACCGGACAGCTCGTCGCCCACCGCCTGGGTTGGGACTACTTCGACTCCGATGCCGACGTCGAGGCGCTCACGGGCTGCACGGTGCCCGAACTCTTCGCACGCGACGGCGAAGCCGCCTTCCGCGACGCCGAGGCCCAGGTGCTCGCGACGGCGTGCGGCCGCGACAAGCCGGCCGTCGTTTCGGTCGCCGGAGGCGCCGTGCTGCGCGAGGCCAATCGGCAGCTCATCTCCCACAGTGGCACCGTGGTCTGGCTGCGGGCCCGCCCGGACAAGCTCGCGCACCGCGTCGGCGATGGGGCGGGACGCCCGCTGCTCGGCGAAGACCCCGGTACCGCCATGGTCGGCCTCTCCGAGGCGCGCGCGCCGTACTACCGCGAGGTGGCCGACGCCGTGATCGACGTCGACGACCTCTCGCCCGACGAGGTGGCCGATCGGGTCCTGGACGCCGCGGGCCTCGGTCCGACCACGCCCGCACCCGCGCCAACTTCCCAGACTCGGTCGACGACCACACCGTCCACCTGAGGCACGCCGATGCACGCCCTTTCCGTCGATCTCACCGAGCGCTCGTACCCGGTCCTCGTCGGCCGCGGCGCCCGCCACGAGGTGGCGCGCTTCCTCCCGCCCTCCGCCAAGTCCGCCGTCATCGTCACCCAGGAGGCGATCAAGCGCGCGGGCTGGGTCGACGGCCTCAGTCTGGGCGTGCCCTCCGAGGTGTGCCTTATCCCCGACGGCGAGGACGCCAAGACACTGGCCACCGTCGAGTCGCTCGCGCGCCGCTTCGCCAAGGCGGGGCTCTCCAGGGCCGACGTCGTCATCGCCGTCGGCGGCGGCATCGTGACCGACGTCGCCGGGTTCGCTGCTGCGACCTATCACCGCGGCACCGCCTACGTGAACGTCGCGACGTCGCTCCTCGCGCAGGTCGACGCCGCCATCGGCGGGAAGACGGGCGTGAACCTGCCCGAGGGCAAGAACCTGGTCGGCGCGTTCTGGCAACCCAACGCCGTGCTCTGTGACACCGAGACGCTCGACACCCTCCCACCGCGCGAATGGGCCTGCGGGCGGGGCGAGGTCGCCAAGTACGCGTTCCTGGGCGACGCGCCGACGGCGGACCAGCCGATCGATGAGCAGGTGGCGCGGTGCGCCGGCATCAAGGCCGCCGTCGTCGCCGACGACGAGCGTGAGGGCGGCCGTCGCATGATCCTCAACTACGGCCACACCTTGGGCCACGCGCTCGAAGGGGCCGCCCTGGCCGACCACAACGAGTGGGACATCCGCCACGGCGAGGCCGTCGCCATCGGCCTCCTCTTTGCCGCGCTTCTGGCTCGACGACTCGGCCGCATCGACGAAGCCCGCGTGGAGGAGCACCGGCGGGTCATCGCCAGCTTCGACCTCCCGATCGACCTGCCTCCCGACGCCGACGCGGAGGAATTCGGTCTCGTTCATGGCCCGCGACAAGAAGGCCCAGCAAGACCTGACCTTCGTCCTAGACGGCCCCGACGGCGTCGAGCCCGTCAAGGGCGTGGCCGCCGCCGACGTGGTCGCTACCCTGGCGGACATGGGTGCGCGCCGATGAATACGAGCTGCCGATGAGCCCACCACGCTGTCCTCCTTCTCTCGGGGCCCAACTTGAACTTGCTCGGAGAGCGTGAGCCCGACGTCTACGGGACCGACACCCTCGACGACCACGTCAAGCGGGCCGAGGCCGCGGCCGGCCGCCATGGGCTCGAGCTCCAGCACATCCAGTCGAACCATGAGGGGGAGCTCGTCGACGCGGTGCACGCCGCCCGGAGCACCGCCGCGGCGCTCATCGTCAACGCTGGCGCACTGAGCCACACGTCGTGGTCGCTGCACGATGCGGTGGCCGCCTTCGACGGCCCCGTTGTCGAGCTGCACATCTCGAACCCGGCCGCCCGCGAGCCGTTCCGCCACGCCTCGGTGCTGGCCCCGGTAGCGAACGGCGTGATCGCCGGGTTCGGTGGGCTGGGCTACGAGCTCGCGGTGGACGCCGTCGCCGCCTTGCTGAAGGGAACACAGTCATGAGCACGGCCACCCGCGCCAATCCCTACGCTCCGGCCAACACGCCGCTCCCGCCGCTGACGGTGACCGGCCGGCTCGATCGGCTGCGCGCCGCCTTCGACGACCACGAGATCGACGCGCTCGTCGTCACCACGCTGGCCAACGTCCGCTACCTCACCGGCTTTGCGGGCTCAGCCGGCGTCCTCACCGTCACTCGCGACGCCGCGCTTGCTGACTACGGACGGCCGGTACCGCACCCAGTCCGCCGAGCAGGTCGAGCACGCCGGCGCGGCAGCCCAGGTCGGGATCGTCATCGGCCCCGTGGCCGAGCAGCGCAAGTCCGCCCAGACCCTCCTCGCCGGCACCGCCGGCGCACCGGCGCCCTCCCACATCGGGCTCGAGGCCGATCACGTCTCGTGGACGGCCCAGCGCTCCTGGGCCGACCTGCTCGGTGCGGACAGGCTCGTCCCGACGGCGAACGCGGTCGAGGCCCTGCGCGAGGTCAAGGATGCGGCCGAGATCGCTCGCATGGAACGGGCCGCCGCCATCGCCGATGCCGCGCTGTTCGAGACCCTCCCGCTCATGAGCCAGGGCGTGACCGAGGAGCACTTCGCCCTCGAGCTCGATACGGCGATGCGCCGCCACGGCGCCGAAAGCACCGCCTTCGAAACGATCGTCGCCGCGGGGGAGAACTCGGCCAAGCCGCACCACCATCCCGGTGCGCGCACCATCAGCCATGGCGATCCCGTCGTCGTGGACTTCGGCGCCACCTTCGAGGGCTATCGATCCGACATGACGCGCACGTTTTGCGTGAACGAGGACCCGCAGGGCGAGCTGGCGCGCATCTTCGAGGTCGTGCAGACCTCCCAGGCCGCGGGCGCGCAGGCGGTGAAGCCGGGGATCAGCGTCAAGGAGGTCGACGACGTGTGCCGGCAGATCATCGCCGCCGCCGGCTGGGCCGACCGCTTCGAGCACGGGACCGGGCACGGTGTCGGGCTCGACATCCATGAGGCCCCGACCGTCTCCCAACTGGGCACTGCTATCCTCGCCCCCGGATTCGTCGTCACCGTCGAGCCCGGTGTCTATGTTCCCGGGCACGGCGGCGTCCGCGTCGAGGACACCCTGGTCGTCACCGAGGACGGCGCCCGCGCACTCACCCGCTTCACGAAGGACATCCATGGCAGTCTCGACCAATGACCTGAAGAACGGCATGAGCCTGGACCTCCCCGAGGGCCTGTTCAGCGTCGTCGAGTTCCAGCACGTCAAGCCGGGCAAGGGCGGCGCCTTCGTGCGCACGAAGCTCAAGAACGTCCGCAGCGGAGCCGTGATCGAGCGCACCTACCGCGCCGACGAGAAGCTCGAGCAGGCGATCATCGACAAGCGGGACATGCAGTTCCTCTACCGCGACGGCGCCGACTTCGTCTTCATGGACACGACGAGCTACGAGCAGATGAACGCCGCGCCCGCCTCGCTCGGCGACGCGCCGAGCTATCTCAAGGAGGGCGACGCGGCGAACCTGCAGATGTACAACGGCGAGATCGTCGGTGTCGAACTCCCGGCCGCCGTTGAGCTGACGGTGACCGAGACCGAGCCGGGCATCCAGGGGGACCGCGTCTCGGGGGCGCGCAAGCCGGCGACGCTGCAGACGGGTCTCATCGTGCAGGTTCCGCTGTTCGTGAACATCGGCGACGCGATCAAGGTCGACACGCGCTCGGGCGAGTACCTGACCCGGGCCTGACGGCCCGGCGACCCGCTTCTCCACCGGACTCTGCGTCCGAGCCGCCCCGACATGCCGCCACCACCAAACGAGGACGCCGGCGCGGCGCCGCGCCATCAGCAGCGTGAGCGCGCGCTCTCGCTGCTCTACGAGGCAGAGCTGAAAGGCGAGGACCCGGTCGCCGTGGCCGAGGCGCTGCCGGTCGCGCCGGACCCGTACGTCCGCACGTTGCTCGAGCAGGCCGTCGCGACCAAGGAGGAGGCCGAAGGCCGGATCGCCGCTGCCTCAGTGGGTTGGCCACTCGACCGGATGGCCGTCATCGACCGGTTGGTCCTCCGACTGGCCGTCGCCGAGCTGCTCGACCCGGCAGGCCCGCCGCCGGCCGTCGTCATCGACGAGGCCGTGGAGCTGGCCAAGACCTATTCGACCGACGAATCCGGCCGGTTCGTCAACGGGATCCTCTCGGCCCTCGCCCCGGACCTTCGTCCGCGCTCTGCCTGAGGCGCCTCAGGAGCGTTCGGCGCCGAGGAGCTGATCAGCGCTTCTGCCGGTCGCGCCGCGACTGGGCCCGCTTGGCCTTCGTGCTACGACGGCTTGCCTGGTCGTGCGCGTGGGCCGAATGCGTCGTGTGGGTGGCGTGCGTCACCTCGTCGTCTTCGTACGCCCTGCGGCTGCGGGACCAGGCGCCCAGGCCCCCCACGACCAACACGACCGCGAGGATGCTGAAAATCAGGACGTAGAACATGCGTCATTAGAGCATGGCCGTTTCACCCCCAGAAGGGCCGCAAGGGCCCATTCGCACGCCGCAGGTCGGCGCTCCCGGTGGGTGCCCCTGTCGGAGCCGGCCCCGCTCGCGCTAAAGTCATCCTCTGACCGTGAAGTGGGTCCTGTGAGGCTCACACGGCAGGAGGAGTAGTGGCCGAACGCGAACGGAGTCACACGCGACCCCTCGGTGGCGTGTTCGTCGCCCACTCCCAGGTCCTCACCGCTTCGGACGTCCAGCGCGCCCTGACCCGGATGTCGCACGAGATCGTCGAGCGCAACGGGGGCGTGCACGACGTCGTGCTCGTCGGTCTGCAGACGGGTGGCGTGCCCCTGGTCACCAAGATGGCCGAGACCCTCCGCCAGATCGAGGGGGCCGACAAGCTCGACGTGGGCTCCCTGGACGTGGCCTTCTACCGCGACGACATCGGGCTCCGCCCGGTGCTGCCCGAGGCGGTGACCGACATCCCGGTCGACCTGGCCGGACGCGTCGTCGTCCTGGTGGACGACGTGCTCTTCACCGGGCGCACCATCAGGGCAGCTCTCAACGCGCTCAACGACTACGGCCGGGCCAAGTCGGTCCAGCTGGCCGTGATGGTCGACCGGGGCCACCGCGAGCTGCCCATCCGGCCGGACTACGTCGGCAAGAACCTGCCGACCCGGCGCGAGGAGATGGTCGACGTCGGCGAGGACGGCGTGTGGATCGGCACGTTGGAGGACCGGTGAGCGGGCCACAGCACCTCCTCTCGGTCAGTGACCTCGGCCGTGACGGCATCGCCGAGGTCCTGCGCGTCGCCGAGGCCTTTGCCGAGGTGGAACGCCGGTCCGTGCCCAAGGTGCCGACGCTGCGGGGCAAGGTGGTGGCGACCCTCTTCTTCGAGGAGTCGACCCGCACCCGCCTCTCGTTCGAGACGGCGGCCAAGCGTCTCTCGGCCGACGTGCTCTCCCTCGCCGTGGCCAGTTCGTCGGTCAAGAAGGGTGAGAGCCTGCGCGACACCGTCGAGACGGTCGAGGCGATGGGCATCGACGCCGTGATCATCCGCCACTCGTCGGCCGGCGCGCCGCACCAGGTGGCCCGCTGGGTCGAGCGCGCCCACGTGGTGAACGCCGGTGACGGCTGGCACGAACACCCGACCCAGGGCCTGCTCGACTGCTTCACCGTGCGCCAGGTGCTCGCCGAGCGCAAGGGCGCGTCGCCCGAGGAGCTGGGGATCGGGTGCTTCGACGGGCTGCGCGTCCTCATCGTCGGCGACATCCGCCACAGCCGGGTCGCCCGCTCGGAGATCCTGGCCTACACCGCCCTCGGCGCCCGCGTCACCCTGGCGGCACCGGGCAGCCTCCTCCCGCCGTCGCTCGAGGGGTGGCCGGTCGAGGTGGCGCAGGACTTCGACGAAGCCTTGAGCGATGCGGACGTCGTGTCGCTGCTGCGCCTCCAGGCCGAGCGGGGGAGCGGATCGTTCGTGCCCAGCCTGCGCGAGTACACGGCGGGCTGGGGCCTCACGGCGCGCCGGGTGGCGCGCCTGCGCGACGACGCCATCGTCACGCACCCCGGCCCGATGGTGCGCGGCGTCGAGATCGCGTCGGACGTGGCCGACTTGCCCCGCACGGTGGTGACGCAGCAGGTGGCGAACGGCGTCGCCGTGCGCATGGCGATCCTGTTCCTGTTGCTCGGCGGCGAGCTGCCCGGCGGCGCCACTTCGTCGGAGGTGCTCGCCGGTGCCTGAGCCCGACGTGACGCTCGTCATCCGCGGCGGCACGGTGCTCGGCCCAGACGGCCAGTCCCGCGCCGACGTCGCCGTCGGCGGCGGCACGGTGCTCGGGTTGGCCGAATCGATCGACCCGCCCAAGGGCGCCACCGTCCTCGACGCCGGTGGCTGCCTGGTGGGGCCGGGGCTCGTCGACCTGCACACCCATCTGCGCCAGCCCGGGCGCGAGGAGGCCGAGACCGTCGAGACCGGGGCCCGGGCCGCCGCGCTCGGCGGCTACACCGCGATCGTGGCCATGCCCAACACGGAGCCCCCGATCGACTCGGCCGCCGTCGTGCGCGAGATCCTCGACCTCGGCGGCCGGGGCGGTGGCCGAGGTTGCCGTCGCGGGCGCCATCACCCTGGGCCGGGCCGGCCGGGCGCTGGCGCCGCTGGGCGAGCTGGCCGCCCTGGGCGTCTCGATCTTCACCGACGACGGTGCGGGGGTCCAGGACGGCGCGCTCATGCGCCGCGCCCTGGACTACGCCAAGGGGCTCGGGGTCACCCTGGCCCAGCACTGCGAGGACACCTGCCTGGCGGCGGGCGGCGCCATGCACGAAGGCGCCTGGTCGAGCCGGCTGGGCATCCCCGGCATGCCGGCGGCGGCCGAGGAGGCCATGGTGGCGCGCGACATCGCATTGGTCCGCCTCACGGGGGCGAGGGTGCACTTCCTGCACCTCTCGACGGCGGGCTCGGTGGACCTCGTGCGGCGGGCCAAGGCCGAAGGCCTGCCCGTGACGGCCGAGGCGGCGCCGCATCACATGCTGCTCACCCATGCCGCCGTGGCCGGGTACGACCCGGTCTTCAAGGTAAACCCGCCGCTGCGCACGGACGAGGACGTCGCCGCCGTCGTGGCGGGCCTGTGCGACGGGACGATCGACGCCGTCGCGACGGACCACGCCCCGCACGCCCCCGAGGCCAAGGACGCGCCGTTCGACGAGGCGCCGCCGGGCATGCTCGGACTGCAGACGGCGCTGCCGATCGCCTGGGAGATCCTGTCGCCGCACCTCGGTCCCGCCGAGGTCTTCGCGCGCATGAGCGCGCAGCCGGCCGTCATCGCGCGGTTGACCGCGACCGACCCGCGGCTGGGGGGTCACAGCGCCCACGGCGGCCCCGTCGAAGCGGGCGGCGCGGCCAACCTGTGCGTCTTCGACCCCGCCGGGACGACGGTGGTGGATCCGGGGCGGCTGGCCAGCCGGAGCCGTAACACTCCTTACGCCGGCCGCACCTTCCAGGGCGCGGTCCGCCACACGGTGCTGCGGGGCGAGCCGGTGGTGATCGACGCGGAGGCGCAACGGTGACGGCGGCCCGGCATCTGGGGGAGCGGGCGCCAGCGCTGCTCGTGACGGCCGACGGCGCGGTCTTCACCGGCGAGGCCGCCGGCGCCGCGGTTGCGGTGGCAACCGGCGAGCTCGTGTTCAACACGGCGATGAGCGGCTATCAGGAGGTGATCACCGACCCGTCCTATGCGGGACAGGTCATCTCCTTCACCAGTACGCACATCGGCAACTACGGGACGAACGCGGCGGACGACGAGGCGCTCGTGCCGCACTGCCGCGGCATCGTCGTGTGCGACCTGGCCGACGTGCCGTCGAACTGGCGCGCCACGGAGGGCCTCGAGCCGTTCCTGCGGCGCCACGGGGTGCCAGCGCTGACGGGCGTGGACACGCGGCGCCTGGCCCGGCACGTGCGCGCCGCCGGCGCCGTGCCGTGCGCGTTCGGCACCGCGCCCGAGAGCGAGCTCCGCGGCCGCGGCGGCCGCGGCGGTCGGCACCGACGGGATGGACCTGGTGAGCGGCGTCACCGCATCGGAGCCGAGCGTGCACCCCTACACCGGCGCCGGCACGGCGGCGCCAGCGAGGGCCTGCGCGTCGTGGCCTACGACTTCGGGGTCAAGACGACCATGGTGCGGCTGCTCACGACGCTCGGAACGGTGACGGTCGTGCCGGCAGGGACGACGGCCGGCGAGGTGTTGGCGCTCGAGCCCGACGGCGTGTTCCTCTCCAACGGCCCGGGCGACCCCGGTGCACTGCCCGGCCCGACGGAGGCCGTGGCCGACCTGATCGGGCGCGTGCCGATCTTCGGGATCTGCCTGGGCCACCAGGTCCTGGCCACCGCGCTCGGCGGCACCACCTACAAATTGCCGTTCGGGCATCACGGCGCCAACCATCCCGTGCAGCGCCTCGAGACGGGCGTCGTCGAGATCACGAGTCAGAACCACAACTACGCCGTGGCGGCCGGGTCGATCCCCGATGCCGAGACGACGCACGTCAACCTCAACGACGGCGTGATCGAGGGGTTCCGATCGCTCACCGCACCCGCCTTCTCGGTGCAGTACCACCCCGAGGCCGCGCCCGGCCCCCACGACGCGCGCTACCTGTTCGGCGCGTTCCGCGAGCTCATGCTGGCCCACCCGACGCGCGCCGCGAGCAACGGCGCCGGGGCGCGCTGAGCGGGTCGGGGAGGAGTACCGCCGTGCCACGCCGCGACGACCTGCACACGATCCTGGTCATCGGCTCGGGCCCGATCGTGATCGGCCAAGCCTGTGAGTTCGACTACTCGGGCACCCAGGCCTGCCGCGTGCTGGCCGAGGAGGGCTACCGCGTCGTCCTGGCCAACTCCAACCCGGCCACGATCATGACGGACCCGGACATGGCCGACCGCACCTACGTCGAGCCGCTCGATCCCGAGGTGCTGACCGCGATCATCGAGAAGGAGCGGCCGGATGCGCTGCTGCCCACGCTCGGCGGGCAGACCGCGCTGAACCTCACCATGCAGCTGTCCGAGCTCGGCGTCCTCGAGCGCTTCGACGTCGAGGTCATCGGCGCCCGGCCCGAAGCGATCACGACGGCGGAGGACCGGGACCGCTTCAAGGCCGCCATGGAGGAGATCGGCCTCGAGGTGCCCCGCTCGGGCTTCGCCCACTCGCTCGAGGAGGCCACGCGGATCGCCGAGGAGATCGGCTACCCGATCATGGTGCGGCCCAGCTTCATCCTCGGTGGCAAGGGCACCGGCATCGCGGAGGACGCGACGCACTTCGTCCGCCTGGCCTCCGAGGGTCTGGCCGCCAGCCCGATCGGGCAGATCCTGGTGGAGCAGTCGATCGCCGGCTGGAAGGAGTTCGAGCTCGAGGTCATGCGCGACAGCGCCGACAACTGCGTCGTCGTGTGCTCCATCGAGAACTTCGACCCCATGGGCGTGCACACGGGCGACTCCATCACCGTCGCGCCGGCCCAGACACTGACCGACGTCGAGTACCAGGCGATGCGCGACGACGCGTTCGCCTGCCTGCGCAAGGTGGGCGTCGAGACCGGCGGGTCCAACGTGCAGTTCGCGGTCGACCCGGCGACGGGACGGCGGGTCATCATCGAGATGAACCCCCGCGTGTCGCGCAGCTCGGCCCTGGCCTCGAAGGCGACCGGCTTTCCCATCGCCAAGATCGCCGCCCGCCTCGCCGTGGGCTACCTGCTCAACGAGATCCCCAACGACATCACCAAGGCCACGCCCGCCTCGTTCGAGCCGACCATCGACTACGTCGTGACCAAGGTGCCGCGGTGGGCCTTCGAGAAGCTCCCCGGGGCCGAGGTGCGCCTCGGCACCCGCATGCAGTCGGTGGGCGAGGTGATGGCGATCGGCCGCACGTTCTGCGAATCGCTCCAAAAGGCGCTGCGCTCGCTGGAGCAGGGGAGGTCGGGGCCTCAACGCAGACCCGGCGGAGACGGCGCTCGACGAGGTCGCCACGGCGGACCTGCTCGACCGCATCGCCGTGCCGACCCCCGACCGGGTCTTCGAGCTCGAGGCGGCGCTGCGCCGCGGCGTGGGGGTGGACGAGGTGGTGGCGCGCACGGGCATCGACCCGTGGTTCGTGGGCCAGCTGGTGCGGATCTCGGCCGAGCGGGCGCGCCTGGTCGAGGCGACCGAGCTCGATGCGGCGGACTTCCGGCGGGCCAAGCGCCTCGGCTTCTCCGACGTGCAGCTGGCGTACCTGCGCGACGCGACGCCGGCCGACATGCGCGCCGCCCGCCTGGCGCACGGGGTCCGGGCCACGTTCAAGACGGTCGACACCTGCGCCGCCGAGTTCGAGGCGTTCACGCCCTATCACTACGCGACCTACGAGGAAGAGGACGAGGTGCGCCCGTCCGAGCGGCCTCGGGTCGTCATCCTCGGCTCGGGGCCCAACCGGATCGGGCAGGGCATCGAGTTCGACTACTGCTGCGTCCACGCGTCCATGACCCTGCGCGACGCCGGCTACGAGACGGTCATGGTCAACTGCAACCCCGAGACCGTCTCCACCGACTACGACACCTCGGACCGGCTGTACTTCGAGCCGCTCACCGACGAGGACCTGACCAACGTGCTCGACGCGGAACGGGCGGCGGGGGGCGAGCTGGTCGGCGTCATCGTGTCGCTCGGCGGGCAGACGCCGCTCAAGCTGGCCGGCTCGCTGCCCCCCGAGCTCGTCCTCGGCACGAGCCCGGCGTCGATCGACCTGGCCGAGGACCGCGAGCGCTGGAACGCCCTGTGCCGCGAGCTGTCCATCCCCCAACCGCCGGGCGGCACCGCGACCACGGCCCCCGAGGCGCTCGCGGTGGCGGCGCGCGTCGGCTACCCCGTCCTGCTGCGGCCGAGCTACGTGCTCGGCGGGCGGGCCATGGAGATCGTCTACGACGACGACGGGGTGCGCCGCGTCCTCCAGTCGATGACGACCGGCGCGCTGGCGCGCGAGGGCGGGGTCACGGCGGAGCGGCCCGTGCTGGTGGACCGCTTCTTGGAGGACGCCATCGAGGTCGACGTCGACGCGGTGCGCGACGGCGAGGGCGAGATCCTGATCGCCGGCGTCATGGAGCACGTCGAGGAGGCCGGGGTGCACTCGGGTGACTCGGCCTGCGCGCTGCCGCCGCAGACGCTGGGCGACGAGGTGGTGGACGCACTCGAGCGCCACACACGCTCGTTGGCCGATTCGCTCGGCGTGCAGGGGCTGCTCAACGTGCAGTTCGCGGTCAAGGACGGGCAGGTCTACGTGCTCGAGGCCAACCCGCGGGCGAGCCGGACGGTGCCCTTCGTGGCCAAGGCGACCGGGGTGCCCCTGGCCATGGTCGCCTCCCGGGTCATGGTGGGCCAGACGCTGGCCGACCTGCGCAAGGAGGGTCTGCTGGCGGCGGACGCGGTGGGCCGGGTGCGGGTCCTCGACCACGTCAGCGTCAAGGAGGCGGTGCTCCCCTTCGACCGCTTCCCCGGCGTCGACACGCTCCTCGGCCCCGAGATGCGCTCGACGGGCGAGGTCATGGGCGTCGACATCACCTTCGGCCTGGCGTTCGCCAAGAGCCAGATGGCGGCGGGGACGCGCCTGCCCGACTCGGGCACGGTCTTCCTCTCGCTGGCCGACCGGGACAAGCCGGCCGGGCTCGAGGTGGCGCGCGCGTTCAGCGGGCTCGGCTTCTCGCTCGCCGCCACGCTCGGGACGGCCGGCTACCTCCGCTCGGAGGGGGTGGCGGTCGACACGCTGGTGGCCAAGGTGGGGGAGGAGGGCGTGGCGTCCGACGCGGTGGAGCTGATCGCGCAGGGCAAGGTGCAGCTGGTGGTGAACACGCCGCGCGGGCCTCGGGCCGCGGGCCGACGGCCAGCACATCCGCGCCGCCGCCGTGGCCTACAAGGTGCCGTGCCTCACCACGCTGGCGGCCGCCCGGGCCGCCGCCGCCGGCATGGCCGACGCGCGGGCCCATCCGCTCGTGGTGCGCCCGCTGCAGGACCTGCACCCGGTGGCCAAGGGAGCGCCGGGGTGAACGGGCGCGGCGACACGGCGCCGGCCCTGGGCACCCGGGTCGGGTCGCTCGAGCTGCCCAACCCGGTCATGACCGCGTCGGGCACTTCGGGCCACGGGATCGAGCTGGCGGACTACGGCGAGCTCGCCGGCCTGGGCGCGGTGGTGGTGAAGTCGCTCTCGGTCGACCCGTGGCCCGGCAATCCCGCGCCGCGGGTGCACGAGGTGGGGGCCGGCATGCTCAACAGCGTCGGGCTGCAGGGTCCGGGCCTGGCGGCGTGGGCGGCCGACGACCTCCCGGCCCTGGCCGCCGCCGGCGCGCGCGTCGTCGTGAGCATCTGGGGCCGGTCGGTGGCGGACTACGGGCGCGCCGCCGAGCTGGTCGCCGCCGCGGCGGGCACGGAGGCCGGCCGCTGCATCGTGGCGGTGGAGGTGAACGTCAGCTGTCCCAACGTCGAGGACCGCTCGCGCATGTTCGCCCACTCGGCCGAGGCGACCGCCCGCGTCATGGCGGCCACCGGCGTGCGGCCTGCCGCGCTGGGCCAAGCTCAGCCCCAACGTGCCCGGACCTCGTCGAGATCGCCACGGGCGCGCTCGAGGGGGGCGCGGACGGGCTGACGCTGGTGAACACGCTGCTTGGCCTGGCCCTCGACCCCGAGACCGGCCGCCCCGTGCTCGGGCGCCGGCGGCGGTGGCCTCTCGGGGGCCCCGGTCCACCCGGTGGCGGTGCGGGCCGTCTGGGAGTGCCGCGCCGCGTTCCCCGAGACGGCGATCGTCGGGGTGGGCGGCGTGGGGACCGGCGTCGACGCCGTGGAGCTGCTCCAGGCCGGGGCCGACGCGGTGCAGGTCGGCACGGCCACCTTCCGCGACCCACGGGCGCCCTGGAAGGTGCTGCGCCAGCTGGCCCGCTGGTGCCGCACCCACGACACGAGCGTCGCCGAGCTCCGCACTGCGGCGCGCCGGCGCAGCGAGCGCGAGCCGTCGGACGCGCGCCCGGGCACTGCGACCGCCGCGCCCGACGCGCCGGTCGACGTCATGGCGCGCCCCACGCCGGCACCGCTCGCGCACCGAACACCGATGGAGAACGGAGGCCGGCATGGCTGACACCTTCCGCGACCGCGTCGCCGCCGCGGTGCACGCAACGGGCCCGCTGTGCGCGGGCATCGATCCCTCGCCGGCCCTGCTCGGCGCGTGGGGATTGCGCGACGACGCGTCCGGGCTGCGGGAGTTCGGCGCAACATGTGTCGAGGCGTTCGCCGGCACCGTCGGCGTGATCAAGCCGCAGGTTGCGTTCTTCGAGCGGCACGGCGCGGCGGGCCTCGCCGAGCTCGAGCGGCTCGTGACCGCGGCGCGTGACGCCGGCCTCGTGGTCATCAACGACGCCAAGCGCGGTGACATCGACACCACGGCCGAGGCCTACGCCGACGCGTGGCTGGGCGACGCCAGCGGGCTCGCGGCCGACGCGGTGACCGTGCACGCGTATCTGGGCCTCGGCGCGCTGGCGCCCGTGGTCCGCCTCGCCGCCGCCAACGGGCGCGGGGTCCTCGTGGTGGCCCGCAGCTCCAACCCCGAAGGGCGCAGCCTGCAGCAGGCGGTGACGTCCGGGGGGACCTCGGTCGAGGACATGGTGCTCGGCGAGATCGCGGCGCTCAACGGGTCGGCCGAGATTCCCGCCGGCACGGTGGGGGCGGTCATCGGCGCCACGCTGCCCCCGTCGGATTTCCCGTTATCCCAGCTCGGAGGGGTAATTTTGGCCCCGGGCCTCGGGGCGCAGGGGGCAGGCCCGGCCGACGTGGCCGAGCGGTTCGCGGGGTGCGCACCCGGGACCGTCCTGCCGAGCAGCTCGCGGGGCCTGCTGCAGCACGGCCCCGAGCCCGACGAGTTGCGGCGCCACGCACAGTCATTGGTGCGTGCACTCTAGGCGGCGATGGGCTGAAGAGGGAAAATGGGTGTGAACGCTTCTGGCCGAGGCGCTATGGTCTCGCCCATGCCGCAACCTCCCGCACTCACCCCAGAGCAGCGCGCCGCTGCACTCGAGAAGGCTGCCAGAGTTCGCCGCGAGCGGGCCGAGGTCAAGGACAAGCTCAAGATGGGCTCACTTTCGTTGGCGGACCTCCTTACTCGAGGCGGACTCCAACGAGACCATCGGCAAGATGAAGGTGGTCTCGGTCCTCGAATCCCTGCCCGGTCTGGGCAAGGTGAAGGCCCGACGCCTCATGGAGACCGTCGGCATCAGCGACAGCCGGCGACTGCAGGGGCTCGGCGCCAAGCAGCGCGAGGCGCTGCTCAAAGAGACTGCGCGCTGAACCCCCTGCGGGGTCGCCGCACATCTTCGTGCTCATCGGCCCCGGCGGGGCCGGCAAGGGCACGCTGGCGACCGAGCTTGTTCCGCGTGACCCCAGCATCTGGCTGAGCCGCAGTTGGACCACGCGCGCCCCGCGCCCCGGTGAGCGCGAGCGCGGCGCCTACGTGTTCGTCGACCGCGCCACGTTCGAAGAGGCGATCGCCGCGGGCCGCTTCTTCGAGTGGGCGGAGTTCCTCGACCACCTCATGGGCACGCCCATCCCCGACCCGCCCCCCGGCGCCGACGTGCTGCTCGAGATCGACGTGCAGGGCGCCGAGCAGGTCCTGGCCCAGCGGCCCGACGCCACGGTGATCCTGCTGCTGCCGCCCTCGCCCGAGGTCCAGGCGGAGCGGCTGGCGGCGCGGGGCGACGACGAGGAGCACATCCGCCGGCGGGTGGAAGTGGGCCGGGCCGAGGTCGAGCGCGGCGCCAAGATCGCAGGTCACACGGTGGTCAACGACGACCTTGTCCAGGCCCTGGCCGACCTGACCGCTATACTTGCTCGGACTCGTTCGGCTGCCCCCTGCGCCGCGAACCCGGAGGAATCCTGATGGCTCAAGGCCGCCACACGCTCATGGACCCACCCATCGAAGAGCTGCTGGACAAGGTCGACTCGAAGTTCACCCTGGTCGCGCTCGGTTCCGCCCGCGCCCGCCAGGTGAATTCGTACTACAACAGCCTCGGCGAGGGGCTCGGCAAGGTCGTGCCGCCCCAGGTGGCGTCGGCGTCGGGCAAGCCCGTCTCCATCGCCTTCGAGGAGATCGCGGCCGGCAAGGCCACCTTCACCCGTCCCGACCCCGAGGAAGAGGCCGCGCTGGCCGCCGCCATCGCCGACGCCGCCGAGGCCGGCCTGCTGGCCGAGGCCGGGGCCGACGCCGAGGTCATCGAAGCGCTCGACGTCGGCAACGACGACCCGACCGCGAGCTAGCGGGGCGAAGGGCGCGGCGGTCGCCGCCGATGGCCGACGACCAGTCTCTGCCGGACGGCCCCGTCCACCCGCCCCGGGTCGTCCTGGGGGTGTCCGGCGGGATCGCCGCCTACAAGGCCGTCGAGGTGTGCCGCCGCCTGGTCGATGCCGGCGTGCACGTCACGCCGGTGCTCACCCATGACGCCACGCGCTTCGTCGGTCCGCTGACCTTCTCCGCCTTGGCGTCGGAGCCGGCGCAGCTCTCCCTCTGGGACGAGGCCTCACCGATCCCGCACACGACGCTCGGCCAGCAGGCCGACCTGATCGTCGTGGCGCCGGCGACCGCGCATACGTTGGCGCGCTACGCCGCGGGGCTGTCCGACGACCTCCTCCTGGCGACCCTCCTCGCCACCCGGGCGCCGGTGATCGTCTGCCCGGCGATGCACACCGAGATGTGGGAGCACGCGTCGGTGCGCGACAACCTGGCCACGCTCGAGCGTCGCGGGGTCGAGATCGTGCCGCCCGAGAGCGGCCGGCTGGCCGGCGGGGACTCGGGCGAGGGACGTCTGGCCGACCCCGCCGTGATCGTGGCCCGGGTGTTGGAGCGCCTCGGTACCGCCGTGCCGCGTGACCTGTCGGGCTCCCGGGTCGTGGTGAGCGCCGGCGGCACCCGCGAGCCGCTCGATCCGGTCCGCTTCATCACGAACCGCTCGTCGGGCAAACAGGGGCATGCGATCGCCGTTGCCGCGGCACGGCGCGGCGCGTCGGTGACCCTGGTGACCTCCTCGCCGCTGGCGTTGCCGCCCGATGCCGCCGTCACCCGGGTCGACGTCGAGACCGCCGGTGACATGGAACAGGCGATGGGGGCGGCGGCCGACGGTGCCGACATCGTGGTGATGGCGGCCGCCGTGGCCGATTTCCGTCCCAAGGCGACGGCGGGGACGAAGCTCTCCAAGGAAGACGGCCTGCCCGAGCTGGTGCTCGAGCCGACGCCCGACATCCTGGCCGGCCTGGCCCGTCGGCGTACTCCCGGCCAGGTCATCGTCGGCTTCGCGGCGGAGACCCACGACGTGCTCGAGCGGGGAAGGCGCAAACTCGAGCGCAAGGGAGTCGACCTGCTCGTCGTTAACGACGTGAGCGCGCCGGGCGCGGGCTTCGACCATGACACGAACGCGGTCGTGATCCTGGGCGCCGACGGGAACGCCACCGAAATCCCACTGACCTCCAAAGATGTCGTGGCAAATGCCGTATTGGATAGGGTGATCGATCACCTCAACGAGAAGCGGAGCAGGACGTGAAGACCACTTTCACCTCGGAATCGGTCACCGAGGGCCACCCCGACAAGATGGCGGACCAGATCTCCGACGCCGTCCTCGACGCCATTCTCGAAGGCGATCCGAACAGCCGCGTGGCGTGCGAGACGTTGCTCACCACGGGCCTCGTGGTCGTGGCCGGAGAGGTGACGACAGAGACCTACGTGGACATCCCGAGCCTCGTGCGCGACACCGTCTGCGACATCGGCTACGACAACGACGCCTACGGGTTCAACGGCCGCACCTGTGGCGTGCTGGTCTCCCTGGACGCGCAGTCGCCTGACATCGCGCAGGGCGTCGACACCGCGCTCGAGCTGCGCAGCGGCAAGGGTGGCGAGGACGTGTTGAACGCCCAGGGCGCCGGGGACCAGGGGATGATGTTCGGCTACGCGTGCGACGAGACGCCGGACCTGATGCCGCTGCCGATCTGGCTCGCGCACCGACTCTCCGAGCGCCTGGCGCAGGTGCGGCGAGCCGGCGCGGTGCCCTACCTGCGGCCGGACGGCAAGACGCAGGTGTCGGTCGTCTACGAGGACGGGCGGCCGGTGCGCATCGACACCGTCCTGATCTCGACCCAGCACGCCAGCGGGATCGACCTCGAGGAGCAACTGCGCCCCGACCTGATCGAGCACGTGATCATGCCGCTGCTGCCGACGGACCTCGACAGCAAGGACCTCCGCATCTACGTCAACCCGACGGGCGTCTTCGAGCTGGGTGGCCCCCACGCCGACACCGGCCTCACCGGCCGCAAGATCATCGTCGACACCTACGGCGGCATGGCCCGCCACGGCGGCGGCGCCTTCTCCGGGCAAGGACCCGTCCAAGGTGGACCGCTCGGCGGCCTACGCGGCGCGCTGGGTCGCCAAGCACGTCGTCGCCGCCGGCGCGGCCAAGCGTTGCGAGGTCCAGGTCGCCTACGCGATCGGCGTCGCGCACCCGGTCTCGCTCCTCGTCGACACCTTCGGCACCGAGGCGGCCGAGCCCGAGAAGATCTCCGAGGCGGTGCGTGAGCTGTTCGACCTCCGCCCGGCCGCCATCTCGCGGGACCTCGAGCTGCGCCGGCCGATCTACAAGAAGACCGCGGCCTACGGCCACTTCGGCCGCTCCGAGAAGGAGTTCACCTGGGAGGCCACCCCGCGGGTGGACGACCTGCGGGCTGCGCTCGGGCTCTGATCGGGCACCCGTTCCCCTGAGGGGAGCCGTCGCGGTGCCGGAGGCACCATGACCGACGCCGAACCGATGCGGCAGACGGTGCGCGTGCGCACCGAGCTGGCCGCGCTGGCCAAGACGTTCGATTACGCCGTCCCAGCGACGTGGTCCGAGGACGTCCGCGTCGGCACCCGCGTCCGCGTGCCGCTGCACGGGCGGTCGGTGCGCGGCTGGGTGGTCGCGACCGAACCGAGCTCCCCGGCCCCGGGCGTGGAGGGAAACGGCACGCCGCCCGGCGTCGACCTCCTGCCGCTCAAGTCGTGGCTCGGCTGGGGCCCGCCCGGCGAGCTCGTGGAGCTGGCCGAGTGGGCCGCCTGGCGGTGGGCCGGACCGGTCACCTTCTTCTTGCGCGCCGCGTCGCCCGACGTGGTCGTGCGCACGCTGCCTGAGCCCCCGCCCCTCCACGTCGCCCTGCCCGAGGCGGCGACGGTGCCGGCGACCTCGCACCCGTCCCCATGGGCGGCCGCCCTGGCCGGGGGAGTAGCCGAGACCATGGTGCGCCTGCCGCCGGCGACGGACGTCCTCGACCTCGTGCTCTCGGTGGTCGACGACCCGGGCGTGCAGGCGCGGGTCGGCAGCGTCGTGGTGCTCGTCCCCTCGACCGGCTGGGCGGAACGGTTGGTGGCGCGCCTCGTGCGGCGCGGCGTGGCGGCCACGAGCAACTGGGACGCGGCGCGGGCGGGGTGGCCCGTGGTGGTCGGCACGCGCACAGGCGCGTGGGCCCCGGTGCCGCGCCTCGCCGCCGCCATCGTCCTCGACGCGCACGACGCCTCCTACCGTGAGGAGAGCGCGCCGACCTACAGCGCGGTGGACGTCCTGCGCGAGCGCGGCCGGTCGCGCCGGGGCGCCGATCCTCCTGGTGTCGCCCATCCCGCCGGTGGCGCTCACCGCATGGGACGCCGTGCTGACGGTGGCCCCGCCGCCGCAGGACGAGCGCTGCCGGGTGGCCCAGCATCGAACGCGTCGACCGGCGTGGGTCCGATCCGCGCTCGGGCCTGTTCTCCGAGGAGTTCGTCCGGCTCGCCCGTTCCGTGCTGTCTGAACGCGCCGAGGGGACCGCCACCGGCCGCGGCCCGCTGGTGTGCGTCTACAACCGCACGGGCGGCGCCCGCGTGCTGGCCTGTGCGCACTGCGGCGAACTGGCCCAGTGCACCCGCTGCGGCGCCGCCGTCGCCCGGCCGCGGGACGAAGAGATGCTGGAGTGCCCGCGCTGTGGTGCAGACGCGACCGGTCGTGTGCCCGCACTGCGGCCGGCTCCGCATGAAGGTGTTGCGGGTCGGGGTGAGCCGCCTCCGCGAGGAACTGTCGGCGCTCCTCGGCGTCGCGGTCGGCGAGGTGGCGGGCCCGCGCGCCTCGGGCCCGGGCGCGGCCGGTGCAGGCGATCCGTCGGCGCGGTCGGACGATCCGGTGGTGGTCGGCACCGAGGCGGTGCTCCACCGTGTGCGCCGTGCGGCCGCCGTGGCCTTCCTCGACATCGATCTGCATCTCCTCGCACCCCGGCTCTCCGCCACCGAGGAGACCCTGGCGCTCCTGGTGCGCGCCGGCCGGCTGGTCGGTGGGCGTGGCGCCGGACCGGCCTCGGCGCGGGTGCAGGTCCAGACGCGCGTGCCGGAGCACCCCCTCCTGGTGGCCGCCTCCGCCGGCGAGCCGTCACGGGTGCTCGAGGCAGAGCTGGACATCCGGCGCGCCGCGGGCCTGCCGCCGTTCTCGGCCTTGGCGCTGGTGTCGGGCTCGCTCGCTCCGGACTACGCCGCGGCACTCGGCGCCGCCGCGGCCGCCACGGACGAGCGGGCGGCCGGTGAACCGCCCGTCACGGTGTCGCCGCTCGACGAGTCACGGTTCTTGCTCCAGGCGCCGGGCCACCGGGAGCTCTGCGACCTCCTGGCCGGCGTGCCGCGCCCGCCCGGGCGCGGGCTGCGCGTCGAGGTCGACCCGGCTGCGCTCTGAGCGGCGGGCAGAGCACCAGCGACCCGTCACCGCCGCCGCCCGGGCCCGAAGGGGTCGCCGGTAGAATGGCTCCGATGTCCGAGCTCACCATCCGTCAGTACGGCGACCCCGTGCTCAAGGAGCGCACCCGCGAAGTCGAGACCATCGACGGCGCGGTGGCGAGCCTGGTCGACTCCATGATCGAGACGATGTACGCCGCGCCCGGCACGGGCCTGGCGGCCAACCAGGTCGGCGTCCAGCGACGCATCTTCGTCTACGACGTCGGCGACGGCCCGCGCACCGTCATCAATCCGCGCCTCGTCGAGAGCGACGGCGAGTGGGTCTACGACGAAGGCTGCCTGTCGGTGCCCGGGCTCAGTTGGGACATCGTCCGGCCCAACGCCGTACACCTGGTCGGGCTCGACCTCGACGGCAACGAGATCTCCCTCGAGGCCACCGAACTCGAAGGGCGCGTGTTCCAGCACGAGCTGGATCACCTCGACGGCATCCTGCTGGTCGAGCGGCTCAACGAGGACCAGCGCAAGGAGGCGCTCAAGATCCTCCGCGGGCGCACGCTCGACCTGGCGCCGTCGGATCCCGACGGGCTCTCGAGCCTCTTCTCCCGCTAGCGGCCGCACCTTCGCCGAACCGTCCGGCACCCCCGGAGAGCGGGCGCGGCCATCGTGCCGCCCGACGGCCGACGCCCTACGGTGATCCGGTGGCCCGGATCGCGTACCTCGGCACTCCGGAGATGGCGGTGCCACCCCTGCGCGCCCTCGCCGCCGCCGGACACGACATCGCCCTGTGCGTCACCCGCCCCGATCGCCGACGCGGCCGGGGCGGGCACACGACACCGAGCCCGGTGAAGGAGGCGGCGCTCGAGCTCGGCATCCCGGTCAGCCACGACATGAAGGACCTGGCGGAGCTGGGCGCGGAGTTCGCGGTCGTGGTGGCCTACGGCCGCATCATCCCGACCTCGGTCCTCGACCGCCTGCCGATGGTCAACGTGCACTTCTCGCTGCTGCCCCGGTGGCGGGGGGCGGCGCCGGTCGAGCGGGCGATCCTGGCGGGCGACCGCGAGACGGGTGTGTGCCTGATGAAGGTCGAGGAGGGTCTCGACACCGGCGACGTCTACGCGGTGCGCACGGTGTCGATGGACGAGGACGTGACGCTCTCCGGTCTCCGGGCCCGGCTGGTCGACGCGGCGTGTGACCTCGTCGTCGACCTGTTGCGCGACGGGATGCGCAGCCTGCCGGAGCCCGAACCCCAACGCGGCGACGCGACCGTGGCGGAGAAGATCACGAAGGCCGACCTCCATCTGGACTGGGCCCAGTCGGCGGTGCAGCTGCATCGGGTCGTGCGCCTCGAACACGCGTGGACGACGTTCCGGGGCAGACGTCTCACCGTGCTGGAGGCGGCAGTGTCCGGCCGGCCCGAGGAGCTCGCTCCACACGAAGGTTCCGCCGCGCCCGGCACGGTCCACGGCGCGTCCGTCGCGACCGGCGACGGGTTCCTCGAGTTGCGGCGGGTGCAACCGGAGAGCCGTTCGCCCATGTCAGTTGACGAGTGGCTGCGGGGCGTGCGCCCTGCGGTAGGGGAGCGTCTCGGGACGGACTAAACATGAGGCAGTGACCGTGACGCCGATCGACGGGTGGAATCCCGACCAGTACGAGAGATTTCGCTCGGAGCGCCAACAGCCCTTCGACGATCTGCTGATGCTGTGTCACCCCGTTCCCGGCGGTCGTGTCGTCGACCTCGGTTGCGGAACCGGCGACCTCACGAGGATCCTGCACCAGGAGATGGAGGCGAAGCAGACCATCGGCGTCGACTCCTCGCCGGCCATGTTGACGCGGGCCGAAGCGGCCCACGGCGACGTGGAGGGTCTGTCGTTCGCGCCGGGCGACATCGCCACCTGGCTCGACGAGGGCGTGGACCTGGTCTTCGCCAACGCCTCGCTGCACTGGATCGACGATCACCTCAATCTTCTGGCCCGGATGCGCACGGCGCTCGCGGCGGACGGCCAGCTCGCCTTCCAGGTGCCGGCGAACTTCCGCCACCCCTCGCACGTGCTGGCGCACGCCGTGGCCAACGAGACGCCCTTCATCGACGCGCTCGACGGCGACGTCCCCGAGGACCGGGGTCGCTTCGTCCTCTCGCCCGAGCTCTACGCCGACCTGCTCTACGAGCTCGGGGCGAAGGATCAGGTCGTGCGCATGGAGGTCTACGGCCACGAGCTGGAGTCCACCGGCGAGGTGGTGGAGTGGGTCATGGGCACGCTGCTCACGCCCTACCGCAAACGCCTGAGCCCCGAGCTGTTCGAAGAGTTCGTCGAGCGATACCGCGACCGGCTGATCGAGGAGCTGGGGGAGCGCGAGCCGTACTTCTACGGCTTCAAGCGCATTCTCTGCTGGGCGCGCTTCAGCTGAGCGGCGGCACCGGTCAGTGACTGGAGGGCTGCGCATGGAAGCACACGACGCGGGACGGCCCGGCGCGGTCCGGATCGCGCCCTCGGTGCTGTCGGCCGACTTCGGCATGTTGGCCGAGCAGGTCGGCGAGGTGGCTCCGGCGGCGGACTGGCTGCACGTCGACGTCATGGACGGCCACTTCGTCCCCAACGTCACGATCGGGCCGCCCGTCGTAGCTTCGCTTCGTCGCCACACTTCGTTGTTCTTCGACTGTCACCTCATGATGACGGAGCCCGGGCGCTATCTCGAGGACTTCGCGCGGGCGGGCGCCGACGGCTGCACCGTGCACGTGGAGGTCGGCGACACCGACGAGCTGATTGCGCAGATGCGCGGCCTCGGCCTCCGGACCGGGTTGGCCCTCAACCCCGACACGCCGTTCGAGGCCGTCGAGCCATACCTCGGGCAGGTCGACCTCGTGTTGTGCATGACCGTGTTCCCGGGCTTCGGGGGCCAGAGCTTCATCGCTGAGGTGATGAGCAAGGTGGCCCAGGTCCGGGCCGCCGTCGACACCGACGGGCTGGCGCTCGACGTCGAGGTGGACGGAGGCATCGACCCCGAGACAGCGCCCGTCGCCGCGAGGGCAGGCGCCAACGTGTTCGTCGCCGGCAGCGCCGTCTTCGGGCACGAGCGGCCCTGGGAGGCGGCAGCCGCCATCCGCGCTGCGATCGGGGCGACCGTGCACGCCGCCGAATGACCCCTTCGGCGCCGAAGGCCGTCGTGGTCGGCGCCGGCATCGTGGGGACGTGGCACGCCCTCGAACTTCTCGACGCCGGCTTCGCGGTCGAACACCTCGAGGCGGACCAGGCGGCGGCCGGCGCGTCGGTGCGGAATTTCGGTCTCGTCTGGGTGAGCGGGCGGCGGAGCGGCGAGGAGCTCGAGGTGGCCCAACGCGCCCGGGCCCGCTGGGAGGAGATCGGCGCGCAGGTCCCGGACGTGGGCTTCCGGCCGACCGGCTCACTGACGGTCGCCACGACGACGGCCGAGGCCACGGTGATGGCGGAGTTCGCCCGCTGCCCGGACGCCTCCGAGCGGTCCATCAGCTTCCTCGCGCCCGACGAGGTGCGCAGGTGCAACCCCGCCGTGCGCGGCGACGTCACCGGCGCGCTGCACTGCGAGCTCGACGCAGTCGTGGAGCCCCGCCTGGCCCCGGCTGCCCTCCTCGCCCACCTGGCGACCCGGGCGCCGCACCGCTACCGCTTTCACCCGGGCTGTCGCGTCGCCGCTACCGCACCGAATGCCGTCGTCGACACGTCCGGTGCGCGCTGGGACGGCGACCTTGTCGTCGTCGCCACGGGTGCGGCCTACGACCACCTCCCGGCTGCCGCGCCGCTGGCGAGCCGCCTGCGCCGCGTCCGGCTCCAGATGTTCGAGACCGAGCCGTTCCAGGCGCAGCTGACCACTTCGATCGCCGACGCCGACTCCATGCGGTACTACCCGGCCTACGAGCGCGCGCCCCGAGACCGGCTGGGCCCGCAGAACGAGGTGAGCACCGCGCACCACCTGCAGCTGCTCCTGGTGCAACGGCCCGACGGCGGGCTGACCATCGGTGACACCCATGCCTACGAGGAGCCCTTCGACTTCGCGCTCTGCGAGGACCCCACCGACGAGCTCCTGACTCGGGCACGCCGGATCCTCGGTGCCGATCTCCCTCCGGTGCGGCGCCGCTGGGAAGGTGTCTACGCCGAGTGCCGCGACGGTGCCGTCTGCCTCCGCGAGGAGATCGACGAAGCGGTGTGGCTCGTGACCGGACCGGGTGGGCGTGGCATGACGTGCTCGCCGGCCATCGCCCGGGACACCCTCGCCCTCGCGGGGGTGGTCGCATGATCGGACCGTACGCGCTCGCGTGCCTGGACATGGCGGGCACCACGGTGCGTGACGACGGCGCGGTCGAAGCGGCCTTCGACGCGGCGTTGGACGCGGTCGGCGTCATGAAAGGCACCGGCGCGCTCGGACGAGGCGCATCAGTTCGTGCGCGCCACCATGGGCTGGTCGAAGGCCGACGTCTTCGCCAACCTGCTCGAGGCCGGCCAGGCGGCGCGTGCCACCGCACAGTTCGCATCGGCCTACGAGGCGATCGTCGCCTCCGGCGGGGTCGCACCGATCCCCGGCGCACTGGCGCTGCTGCGCGAGCTGCGGGCACGCGGCGTCAAGGTGTGCCTCACCACCGGCTTCGCCCCGTCGACCCGCGACGCCCTGCTGGAGGCGTTGGCGTGGGGCGCCGAGATCGACCTCGCCCTGTCCCCGGCCGATGTCGGACGGGGCCGCCCGGCGCCGGACCTCGTCCTCGGGGCCATGGACCGGCTCGAGGTCGACGACCCGGGGGCCGTCGTCGTGGTGGGCGACACCGTCAGCGATCTCGAGGCCGGCACCGCGGCTGGCGCCGGCGCCGTGGTGGGTGTCCTCAGCGGGGCGCACGACGAGCGCACCCTGCTCGCGGCGCCCCACACGGCGATCCTGCCCGACGTGACCGGCCTGATCGAGCTGCTCGAGCGCGGCTAGGGGCTCTCTGACCAGCGCATCTCGACAAAAACTGAAACGTGTTCTACAATTGCTCCACTGACGGGTCCGGGACGCCGACCCAGACGAGGACGTGACCATGGACGATGTGGAGCGCATGCGCCGGGCGATGGCGCTGGCCGCCACCGTCCGGGCGAGCACGGCGCCGAACCCGTGGGTGGGCTGCGTCGTCGTCCCCGCCGGCGCAACGGGCGACGCCACCGCCGACGCCATCGTCTTCGAGGGCGCGACCGCACCGCCCGGCGGCCCGCACGCCGAGGTCACGGCCCTGGCCGCGGCCGGCGACGCGGCCCGCGGCGCCACCCTCTACGCGACGCTCGAGCCGTGTGCCCACCACGGGCGGACGCCACCGTGCATCGACGCCATCATCGAGGCGGGGGTGGCCCGCGTCGTGATCGGCATCGAGGACCCCGATCGACGGGTGGCGGGGCGCGGCGTGGCCGCCCTGCGCGCCGCCGGGATCGAAGTGACCGAGGGCGTGGCGGCCGACGAGGTGGCCGAACAGTTGGCGCCGTACGTGAAGCACCGGCGCACGGGCCATCCCTGGGTCGTGCTCAAGATGGCGGCCAGCCTGGACGGCCGCACCGCCGCACCCGACGGCACCAGCCGCTGGATCACCGGCGAGGCCGCCCGCCGCGACGTCCACCGCCTGCGGGCGCACTCGGACGCCGTGCTCGTCGGCGCCGGCACCGTCCGCTCCGACGACCCCGAGCTGACCGTCCGCCTGGCTGAGGTCGGCCTCCGACGCGCAGCCGCTGCGCGTCGTGCTGGGCAAGGCTCCCGACGGGGCCAAGGTGCAGCCCGCCCTCGAGTTCGAAGGTGACCTCGGTGGCGTGCTGGACGATCTGGGCCGGCGCGGCGTCCTCCAGCTGCTGGTCGAGGGCGGGGCCACCGTGGCCCACGACTTCCATGCCGCCGGCCTGGTCGACCGCTACGTCCTCTACCTCGCGCCGGCGTTGTTCGGCGGTGACGACGGGCGTCCGCTTTTCGCCGGCCCGGGGGCTGGCACACTTGAAGACGTGTGGAGAGGCAAATTGGTCTCGGTCGAGCAGCTCGGAGAGGATCTGCGCGTGGAGGTTGCCGCCTGATGGGATTCTCGACCGTCGAAGAAGCCATCGAGGCCATCGGCAAGCTCGGCATGGTCGTCGTGGTGGACGACGAGGACCGGGAGAACGAGGGCGACCTGGTCATGGCCGCCGAGGCGGCCACGCCCGAGAAGATCGCCTTCTTCCTGACGCACACCTCGGGCGTCATCTGCGCCCCGCTCATGCCCGAGCGAGCCGACCTGCTCGACCTGCCCCTGATGGTCACGGCCAACACCGAGGCCCAGCGGACGGCGTTCACGGTGAGCGTCGACTACCGGCATGGCACCTCGACGGGGATCTCGGCGGCGGACCGGGCCGCCACCATCGCGTCGCTGATCGATCCCAACACGCGGCCCAACGACCTCAACCGGCCGGGTCACATCTTCCCGTTGCGCTATCGCGCCGGCGGCGTGCTCAAGCGGGCCGGGCACACCGAAGCCACCGTCGACCTCAGCCGGTCCGCCGGGCCTCTCGCCGGCCGGCGTGCTCTGCGAGATCGTCACCGAGGACAAGTCGGGGATGGCCCGCCTGCCCGACCTCGAACGGTTCGCCAAGAAGCACGACCTTCCCCTGATCTCCATCGCCGATCTCATCCGCTACCGGCGCCAGAACGAGAAGCTGGTGCGCCTGGTCTCCGAGGCGCGCATTCCGGCCAAGGGCCGCGAGTTCCGCGCCCTCGTCTACGAATCGGTGCTCGACAACGAGCAGCACCTCGCCCTCGTCATGGGGGACGTGGCCGGCACCGAGGACGTGCTCGTGCGCGTGCACTCGGAGTGCCTGACCGGCGACGTCTTCGGCTCGCTGCGTTGCGACTGCGGCCCCCAGCTCCACGCGGCCATGGACATGATCGAGCAGGAGGGCCGGGGCGTCCTGATCTACCTGCGCGGCCACGAGGGCCGGGGCATCGGCCTCGGCCACAAGATCCGGGCGTACCAGCTCCAGGAGGAAGGCCACGACACGGTCGACGCCAATCTCCAGCAAGGGTTGCCCGTCGACAGCCGCGAGTACGGGATCGGGGCCCAGATGCTGGTCGATCTCGGCGTCACCACCATGCGCCTCATGACGAACAACCCCGTGAAATACGGCGGGCTCGAGGGTTTCGGGCTCGACATCACCGAGCGCGTCCCGCTGCAGACGTCGGCCAATCCCGAGAACATCGCGTACCTGCGCACGAAGCGGGAGCGCATGGGCCACCTGCTGCACGGTCTCGACGACGTCCTGTGACACAGTGAGGGCGTGACCCTCCCGGCACCGCACCCCATGCTGCAGACCACGCCCTGATGGCCGGCTCCGACATCATCGCCCTGCCCGAAGGGGCGTTCGACGACGTCGCGGCCCGGGTGGGTGCGTCCCTGCGGGGCGAGCACAACGGGACCGGCCTGCGGATCGGCGCCGCCTGTGCGCTGTTCAACGGCGGGATCACGCTCCGCCTGCTCGACGGTGCGCTCGAGACGCTGGCGAATGCGGGCACCGACCGCCGTGACATCACGGTGGCGTGGGCGCCGGGCGCGTTCGAGCTGCCGCTGGTCGCCCGCGCCTTTGCCCAGGCCGGCAAGGTCGACGCGGTGCTGTGCTTCGGTGCGGTGATCCGCGGCGACACGGGCCATTACGACTTCGTGGCGGGGGAGTGCGCGTCGGGGATCCAGCGCGTCCAGCTCGACACCGGCGTCCCCGTCGTCTTCGGCGTGCTCACCACCGACACGCTCGACCAGGCACTCGAACGCTCGGAGCCCGACGAATCGAACAAGGGCCGTGAGGCGGCGCTCACCGGCATCGAGATGGTGCGGCTGCTGCGCACCGGCCCCTTCGCCTGAGGGCGCACGTGGCCATTCATCGAGCGTTCACAGCCGAGACACGGCGCCGTCACGTCGCGCTCCGTAGCGTCACAGGCGGCGGGTGACCGCCCGCCGAACGGAGCAGTTCGTAGGAGCCAGGTGTGTGAGCAGGGTCCTCGATGGATGAGACGACGTCCCGCCCGGAACCAGATGGCGATCCGACGCCAACGCCAACGCCGACGTCCGCGCCGACCCCAGGTTCGGGCGGCGTGGACCCGGCCGGTCTCCGGTTCCGCCCGGGGCTCCGTCGGGAGGGCCCGTTTCGCATCCGCTACGTCACCGTCCACGGCTATCGCCGGGCGTACGTCGAGGCGGGAGACGGCCCGGCGCTCCTGCTGGTCCACGGCATAGGGGACAGTTCGGACACCTGGCGGCCGGTCTTCGAGCAGCTGGCGCGCACGCACACCGTGATCGCGCCCGACCTCCTCGGCCACGGGCGCTCGGAGAAGCCCCGTGCCGACTACACGATCGCGGGCTTCGCCAACGGCATGCGCGACCTGCTTTCGGTACTCGGAGTGGAACGGGTCACCGTCGTGGGGCACTCGCTGGGCGGTGGCGTCGCGGCACAGTTCGCGTACCAGTTCCCCGAACGCTGCGAGCGCCTCGTGCTGGTCGGAAGCGGGGGAGTCGGACGGACCGTCAGCCCGCTCTTCCGCGTGGCGGCCGTCCCGGGCGTGGAGGCATTGATGCCGCTGCTCGGGCTGCCGCCTGTCCGCGCCGTCAGTCGTGCTCGGCGCAGGACTCCTGCGCATCTTCGACACCGCGCTGGGACGTGACGCCGAGGAGATCCTCGCCGTCTTTGACGCACTCCCCAACACCGAGGCGCGCCGGGCCATCCTGCGAACGCTGCGCTCCGGCGTCGACTGGCGCGGACAGGTCATCACCATGCTCGACCGGGCCTACCTGGCGGAGGGCGTGCCGACGCTCATCGTGTGGGGGCGGCACGATGCGATCATCCCGCTCGGACACGGCCGGTTGGCCCAGGCGGCCATACCGGGAAGTCGGCTCGAGATCTTCGACGAGGCCGGCCATTTTCCGCATCACGTGGACCCGGAGCGTTTTGTGCGCGTGGTGCAGGAGTTCGTGCAGACGAATGCGCCGGCGCAGTTCGACCCCGAACGGTGGCGGACACGGATCCTCCGGGGCAGCCCTGCCCCGGCCGCCTCGGCCACACCCGCGGAAGCCGCCGACCGGGCCGAACGGGCCGCCGACCTGGCCGACGCACTCGAGACCGTGCCCTCGGCCAACTGAGCCGGACCCGCACGCGCGGGGGCACCCGGCCACCCAGCGAGATCCGTTCGACGCCCGTCAGTACAGGATCAGCTGGGTACAGCGATACGACGCCATCAAGCGCTCCGAGGTCTCGTTCGTCACCTTGGCGTCCCAGACCTGCGTGGTGCGCCCGGTGTGGAGCGGCGAGGCGGTGGCCAGGACCTGGTCGCCCTCCCGCGCGCTCGAGATGAAGTTCGTCGCGCAGTCGACCGTCGTGAAGCTCTTCGCACCCTCCGGCCAGTGGTGGTTGACCCCGAAGGCGCAGAGCGCGTCCGCCAGCGTGATCACGACCGGCGCCCAGAGATAGCCCGTGCCCGCGATGAGGTCATGGCGCACGGTGAGCCGGGCCGTGGGGTAGTGCTCCTCGTCGAGCGGGGAGAGCTCGATCCCGAGCAGGCGCAAGAAGTTGAGGGCGTCGTAGGGGGGCGGCACCGGGACAGCTTGCCCCAAGCACCGTCGCCGGTCTGCGAAGATCTAGCCCCATGCTCCGCCTCGTCCTGCCCAAGGGCTCGCTCGAACGCGCCACGATGCAGCTGTTCGAGGACGCCGACCTGGCCGTCAACCGGGCCTCGGACGTGGCCTATCGCGCCAGCATCGACGACCCCCGCGTCGACGAGGTGCGGATCCTGCGGCCCCAGGAGATCCCGGTCTACGTGGCCGACGGCCTCTTCGATCTCGGCATCACCGGCCGCGACTGCATCGAGGAGCGGGGGAGCGAGGTCGTCTCGCTCGGCGAGCTGTCGTACTCCAAGAACACGTCCAACCCCGCCCGCGTCGTGCTCGCGGTCGGCGCCGACTCTCCGGCCCGCTCGCTGGCCGAGCTGGCCGCCACCGTGGCCGACCGCCCCGGCCGCCTCCGCGTGAGCACCGAGTACCCCGAGCTCACGCGCCGCGCGCTGGCCGCCCACGGCATCGATGCGGACATCGCGCTCTCCTACGGCGCCACCGAGGCCAAGGTGCCCGACATCGCCGACGCCGTCGTCGACATGACCGAGACGGGCAGCGCGCTGCGGGCCGCGGGCCTGCGGGTCATCGAGACGCTGCTCGTGTCGCACACCGAGCTCATCGCCAACCCCAAGGCCGCCGCCGACCCCGACAAGCGCCACGCCATGGAACAGATCCTCACGCTCCTGCAGGGCACGCTCGAGGCGCGGGGCAAGGTGCTGGTGAAGCTCAACGTCTCGGCCGAGAACCTCGATGCGGTGCTCGCCGTCCTCCCGTCCATGCGCGCCCCCACCGTCTCGGAGCTCTCCGGCGGCGGCGCGTTCGCGCTCGAGACGGTGGTGCCCAAGTCCGAGATCAACGTGCTCATCCCCGCGCTGCGCGACCAGGGCGCGATCGGACATCTTGGAGCTCCCGCTGTCCAAGATCGTCCACTGACGTGGCCGGCCCCGTGGGTGCCGCCGGGCCCCGACTCGGGCGCGTCGCCTCCTTCGACGCCGCCCGTGGTCTCGGCACCGTCACCGCCGACGACGGCACCGATCTACGACTTCCATGCCACCGCCATCGCCGACGGCACCCGCCGCATCGACGTGGGCCACCCGGTGAGCTTCACCGTGGCGCCCGGACACCGGGGCCGCTACGAGGTGCGGGTTCTCGTCGCGCTCGGCCCGCGAGGCGGCATCGATGCCGTCCCACCAGCGACCCGCGTAGGAGCCGGCGAACGCCTCGAGCGCCGAGTCGACCCCTGCCCGGTCACCGGTGGCCAAGAGGTCGAGCAACAGCCCGCGCACCACGGCCAGCCCGAGCCGGCTGTGGGTGCGCACCAGGTCGGCCGGCACCCCCATCTCGGTCGACAGCGCGACGTTCGTCTCCACCCACTGCGCAATGTCGCCCTCGAGCAGGGGCCGGGCCGACGGGTCGCCCTGCAGCGCCCGGGCGTAGAGCGCGAAGAACAGACGCTCGAAGCCGGCCAGCTCGGGGTCCGCCACGTAGGACCACATCCGGCGGATGACCTCGTCGGTCTGCGCATCGGCCCCGCCGGCGACGGCACCGAGCCGGGCCTGGGTGCGCGCCTCGACCTCGCGGACCACCTCGAGCAGCAACCCGTCGCGCGAACCGAAGTGGTACAGGAGCATGCGATGGCTCGACCCGATGGCCTCGGCGATATGCCGCAGGCTCTGATCGGCCAGGCCCTCCGCCGTGAAGTGCGCGATCACCGCGTCGAGCAGGCGCCCCTTCGGGCTGTCCGCCGCCACCACGTCCGGCTCCGCCACCTCGTCCGCCGTCCCGGCCCGGAGGCCCTGTTGCTCTGACATGTACCAAATGGTACACTGTCGTGCGGACCGAAGGGAGGACGCATGGCACAGCAGGTGATCGACCAGACGGTGACGACGACCGGCTCGCCGGACGAGGTCTACGAGCTCCTGGCCGACGGATCGACCTGGCCCGCCTGGTCGCCCATCGACTCGTTCGAGCTCCTGGCCCCCGGGGAGGGCACGCCCGAGGGCCTGGGGGCGATCCGCCTCTTCACGACGGGACGGCACAAGAGCCGCGAGCGCGTGGTGGAGCGGCGACCCGGCGAAGCCTTCGCCTACGTGCTCGAAGCGGGCCTCGCCCTGCGGGACTACAGGTCCGTCATCACGCTCACGCCGGCGGCCGGCGGCACGACCATCAACTGGCGCTCGACCTTCACGGCCAAGGTGCCGGGAACGGGTGGCCTCTACCGGCGCCAGCTGGGCGCCTTCATCGGCGAGTGCGCCAAGGGCCTCGCCGCGGCGACGGAGCGGGCACGGGCGCGCTGAGTGCGCCCGCCGAGGCGGATCCCTCTACGAGGAGGTCCCGCCGTTGGCGACGTTGGCCGAGTTCTGGGCGTCCGTGCGCTCGGAACCCTCGAGCCGGACGAAGGCGAGGCGCAGCTGGGAGAGCGACTCGTGCAGGGCGGGTTCGGCCTCACCGAGGCGGCCCGCCAACCCGTCGAGCAGGTAGCCCAGGGCATCGATGGCCAGGCGAGCCTGGAACAACATGGGCGGCTGCTGGGAGAGGTAGATCGCGGCCAGCTCGAAGAGGCCGTAGCAGTGGTTGGCCACGACGATCTCCGCCGGCGTGTTCGCCAGCTGGGCCCGCATGGCGTCGACCTCCGCCTGCGCCTCGTCCGGTGAGGGTTCGGTGACGTCGGTGTCGCCGGGGTGGGGGATGGGCCCTCCGGACGCTCCGGCCTCGTCGTTCTCGGGGAAATGCTCCCCCGACGGTGTCCACAAGCTGCTCATGCTGGTACTGTATGCATCTTGACTACATGGAAGCGGGGCCTCCCTTTGCGGGGCCTCCACCTGGCCACAGACTCGCTCTCTTGGTGAGCACCCGTGCGCCAGGTCGAATGTCTCCGGCGCGGGCGCTGCCCGCGCGTCGGCTCCGCTCCACCGATTGGCCTACGGAAGGACCGCAGGCCCGAGTGAGAGGTGTGATGCCGCATCGTCGCTGAAACCACAACTGAGCACCGGATCAACGACCGAATCCGTGCCCGTGAAGTCCGGCTCGTGGACCCCGATGGTGTGCAACTTGGCATCAAGCCGTTGCCCGAAGCCCTGGCGATAGCGAAGGAACTCGACCTCGATCTCGTCGAGGTGGCCCCCTTGGCCAACCCGCCCGTCTGCCGGATCATGGACTTCGGCAAGTTCAAGTTCGACGAGGCCCAGCGGGCCAAGGAGAGCAGGCGCAAGACGGTCCACGTCGGGATCAAGGAGATGAAGTACCGGCCGAAGATCGGCCCGGGCGACTTCGACACCAAGACCCGTCAGGTGGCCAAGTTCCTGAACGAGGGGCACAAGGTCAAGATCACGATCATGTTCCGGGGCCGCGAGGTGTACCACCCCGAGCACGGCAAGCGGATCCTCGATCGCATCGCCGAGCAGATGGAGGGCGTCGCCAAGGTCGAGGCCGAGCCCAAGCTCGACAACCGCAACATGATCATGGTGCTCGCCCCCGACAAGCGGGCCCGTCAGGCCGCGCAGTCGAGGGCCTCGAACCAGCAGCGTTCCGAGAAGGTCGCACCGTCCGCCGCGGAGAGTTCCGCCGCCGGCGAGGCGAACGGGAACGCTCCGGTCGGGGAGGCGGGTGCAGTCAGCGAAGTCGCGGCGTCAGCCGAAGAGGGATGACGTCATGCCGAAGATGAAGACAGACCGGGGCGCCGCCAAGCGCATCAAGGTGACCGCCAGCGGCCGGTTGCGCCGCCGCAAGGCGTTCCGCTCGCACCTGCTCGAGAAGAAGTCGAGTGTGCGCGTCGCGCCGTCTTGGGCGCGAGAGCGACGTTGCCAAGGCCGACGAGAAGGCCGTGCGCCGGATGCTCGGCCTCTGAGCGGGCGCTGACCCGAACACCAAGACCCAACCCGAACCAGACACCACCACCAGCGGCGCCAGCACCGGCGCCCGTCCGATCCACCACCAGATCTCGAAGAGAGGAGCACCCCCATGGCCAGAGTGAAGCGGTCCGTCCACGGACGCAAGCACCACCGCGCCGTCCTGGAGCAGGCGAAGGGGTACTACGGCAACAAGAGTCGTTCCTACCGGGCGGCGAACGAGCAGCTCATGCACTCGATGCAGTACGCCTACCGGGACCGGCGGGCACGCAAGGGTGACTTCCGCAAGCTGTGGATCCAGCGCATCAACGCGGGCGCCCGGCAGAACGGCATGAGCTACAGCCGCCTCATCAACGGCCTGCACCTGGCCGGGGTCGAGGTCGACCGCAAGGTGCTGGCCGACCTCGCCGTGAGCGAGCCCGAAGCCTTCGCCGCGCTCGTCCGCACCGCCCAAGATGCGTTGGCGCAGGCGCCCGTGGCCGAGGTCGCTTCCTGACCCAACGGCTGGCGTTCACGCACCGGCGGGTCCGCCGGTTGCGCGGTTTGCTGCAAAAGCGCTCGGCGCGCTGGAGCGAGCGTGCCTTCGTGGCCGAAGGGGCCGAGCTGCTGCGGACCGCGCTCGACGCCGGTGCCCCCGTCGAATCCGTCTACGTGTCGCCGGCGGGCGACGACGATGCCGCCACCCAGGAGGTGTGCCGACGGGCCACCGCCGTGGGCGCCCGGGTGTTCCCGCTGGCCGCCGGGGTGCTCGAGCGCGTCGCCGACACGGTGACCCCCCAACCGGTGCTCGCCATCCTCCCCATGCTCGGGGACCGCACCGCACCCGCCGAAGGTGCGCCAACTGGCGCACCGTGGCCGGCCGGGCCCGGCGCCCTCGTGGTCGTCCTCGTCGACGTGCGCGACCCGGGCAACGCGGGCACCGTGCTGCGCGCCGCCGACGCCGCGGGCACGGAGGCCGTCGTGTTCGCGGCGGCGTCGGTCGACCCCTACAACCCCAAGACGGTGCGCGCCTCGGCCGGCTCCTTGTTCCACGTGCCGTTCACGGTGCGGGACGACCCCCATGCCGTGGCCACCGAGCTGGCTGCGGCCGGCTTCCGCACGATGGGCACCGTGGTGCGTGACGGCGACGACTACGCCGCCCTCGACTGGTCGGTCCCGACCGCGGTCTTCTTCGGGAACGAGTCCTCGGGGCTCGACCCGAACCTGTGCGCCGCCCTGCAGGGCGCGGTCGCCATCCCCATGGCGGGGCGGGCCGAATCGCTCAACGTGGGCGTGGCGAGCGCCGTCGTCGCCTTCGAGGCGTTCCGCCAGCGCCGGGCGGGTGGTGCCGGGGCGCCTAGCATTTCGGAGGGCGGGGACGCATCGACATGGTGACCGACAACGTGGATCTCGATATCGACGGCATCGCAGCCGACGGCGAGCGGGCGATCGCAGCCGCCGGGTCGAGTGACGCCCTGGCCGAGGTCGAGACGGAGCTGCTGGGCAAGCGGTCGGTCCTGACCCGGGCCCATCGCACCCTCGGGTCGCTCAGCCCCGAGGAGCGCAAGGAGGCGGGTCGCCGCCTCAACGAGGTGCGGGCGCGCCTCGAGGCCCAAGCCGAGGCCCGCCGATCCGAGCTGGCGGAGGCCGAGCGCGACGAGGCGCTGCGGGCCGACCGGCTCGACCTGACCGAGGTGATCCCCTCGGCGGTGCTCTCGCCGCTGGCCCGCGGCCACCTGCACCTGGTGAGCCAGGCGCGCGCCGAGCTCGAGGAGCTCTTCATCGCCATGGGCTACACCGTCGCCGAGGGGCCCGAGGCCGAGTCGGATTGGTACAACTTCGAGGCCCTGAACATCCCGCCGTCGCATCCGGCCCGCGACATGTACGACACCATGTACCTCGAGGTGGGCGAGCCCGAGACGGTGCTGCTGCGGACGCACACCTCGCCCGTGCAGATCCACCTCATGGAAGCGGCGGTGCGCGACGGCACGCTGCCGATCCACGCCGTGATGCCGGGCAAGTGCTTCCGGCTCGACACCCCCGACGCCCGCCACCTCCCGGTCTTCAACCAGATCGAGGGCCTCGTCGTGGACCGCGGCATCACCTTCGGCGACCTCGCCGGCACGATCCAGGCCTTCACGGAGGCCTACTTCGGTCCGGGCATGCAGTCGCGCCTGCGGCCGGCCTACTTCCCCTTCACCGAGCCGTCGGCCGAGTTCGAGATCACCTGCACCATCTGCCTCGGCGAGGGCTGCCGCACCTGCTCGCACACCGGCTGGATCGAGCTCGGCGGCTGCGGCATGGTCGACCCGGCGGTCTTCACCGCGGTCGGGATCGACCCCGCCGAATGGTCGGGCTTCGCCTTCGGGTTCGGCATCGACCGCCTGGCCCAGATGCGCCATGAGGTGCCCGACATGCGCTCGTTCGTGGAGAACGACATCCGCTTCCTCTCGCAGTTCTGACCTGACCACACCGACGACCGGAAAGACACCTCCCGACCACCGTGCGCGCCCCGCTGAGCTGGCTCCGTGACTTCGCCCCCTTCCCCGACGACGTCGGGGAAGTGCGGGCCGCGCTCGACGACCTGGGGCTCGTCGTCGAGGCGATCGAACACGTGGGCGAGGGCTTGGGCGACGTCGTGGTCGCCGCGGTGCGCAAGATCGAGGCGATCAAGGGTGCGGACAAGATCCGCCTCGTCACCGTCGACGCCGGCGCGGAGCCGCTCGAGATCGTCTGCGGGGCGGACAACTTCGAGGTCGGCGACCGCGTCCCGCTCGCACCGGTCGGGGCGATCCTGCCCGGTGGCTTCGAGATCACGGCGCGCAAGCTGCGCGGCGTCGTCTCCAACGGCATGCTCTGCTCACCGAGCGAGCTCGGCCTCTCCGACGAGAGCGCGGGCCTGCTCATCCTCGGCGACGAGGCGCGGGGCGACCCCGGCACGCCGCTGACCGAGGCGCTCGGCCTCGAGCCCGACGTGGTCTTCGACATCACCGTCGAGGGCAACCGCCCCGACGCCTGGTCGATGGCCGGCATCGCGCGCGACCTGGCCGCCCGGCTCGGCCTGCCCTTCGTCGAGCCCGAGCCGCCCGAGCCGCCCGCGAGCGGCCGGCCCGTCGAGTCGGCCGCGTCCGCCGCGGTGGAGTCGCCCGACCTGTGCCCGCGGCTCACCGTCACCGTGCTGGACGACGTGACGGTGGGGCCGTCGCCTCAGTGGATCGCCCGCCGCCTGCTGCTGGCGGGGATGCGCCCGATCAACAACGTGGTCGACGCGTCGAACTACGTGATGCTCGAGCTCGGCCAGCCCACCCACCCCTACGACCTCGCGCTCCTGCCGGGACGCGGCCTGCGCGTGCGCCGGGCCGAGCGCGGCGAGCAGCTCGTGACGCTCGACGGGGTCGAGCGCACCGTCGGCGTGCCGGGGCGAAGCCTCGGCGACACCGGAGCGGACTGCCTGATCTGCGACGCCGAGGGCGCCCCGGTCGGGATCGGCGGGATCATGGGCGGCGCGACGTCGGAGATCGCGGACAGCACCACCGAGGTGCTGCTCGAGGCGGCGTACTTCTCGCCCATGCCGATCGCCCGCACCTCCCGGCGCCTGGGCCTGCGCACCGAGGCCTCGGCGCGCTTCGAGCGGGGCTGCGACCCGTGGGGGATCGAACCGTCGGTCCGCCGCTTCTGCCAGCTGCTGGCCGAGAGCGTCCCCGGCCTGCACGTCGCCGACGGCCTGCTCGACGTGCGCGGCGAGGTCCCCGAGCCCTTCGTGGTGTCGGTGCCGATCGCCCGGGTGCACCGCCAGGTTGGCGTCGAGCTGGAGGCCGGGGAGATCGCACGGCTCATCGAGCCCATCGGATTCCACGTCATGGAAGAGGTGGGCGCCGGCGCCGGCCGCAGCGGAGGTCCCGGGCCCGGCCTGCCCGAGGACCATCTGGTGATCGAGGTGCCGACCAACCGCCCCGACATCCGGCCCGAGCCCTTCGGGGTCGACGACGTCATCGAGGAGATCGCACGGACGTTCGGCTACTCGAACGTGCCGCGCCGCGTGCCCGACCTGGCCGCAGCCGGGGGGCCTCACGCCGCTCCAGCGGTCGCGCCGGCTCGCCAAGGATGTGCTGTGCGGCCTCGGCGCGTCGGAAGGTTGGACCGACAGCTTCGTGTCGGCCTCCGCGCACAGCGACGTCGGCCTCAGCGGCCCTGCGGTGCGCGTGGCCAACCCGCTCGATGCCGAGAAGCCCTACCTGCGGCGGAGCCTTATGCCCGGGTTGCTCGGCGCGCTGTCGTACAACGCAGGGCGTCGCCAACCCGATGTCCGCCTGTTCGAGGTGGGTGTGGTGTTCTCGCACCCCGACGAGGGCGCGCCCCGCATCGTCGAGCGCGCCGGCGCCGGCGGACGCGAGACGGCCGAGCTGCCCGGCGAACGCGAACTGCTCAGCGCGGTCTTCGCCCAGCCGGAGGACGACGCTCGCCTGGCGGTCTCCTCCTGGCAGGTGCTGGCCGATGCCTTCCAGCTCGATCGGATCCGGTTGGTCCCGCCGGGTGACGGCCATCCGCCGCTGCCAGGCCTGCACCCGACCCGCTCGGCGCACCTCGTGGTGCCCGCACGGGGCGACGGCGACGGGAGCCTCGTCATCGGCTCGGTCGGCGAGATCGACCCGCTGGTCGCGACCCGCTACGGCCTGACCCGGGTCGCCGGCAACGCGGCCGTGGCCCGGCGCGTCGGCTGGCTCGAGGTCGACCTGGGCCTTCTCTTCGACGAGGGCCGGGTGCCCCGCCGCCGCGTCGGCGGCGGCGCGGTCAGTCGGTTCCCCTCCTCCGACATCGACCTGGCCTTCGTGGTCGACGACCGCTATCCGGCGGACATCGTGGCCGACAGCCTGCGCACCGCCGCCGGTGACCTGCTCGAGTCGGTGCGCCTGTTCGACGTCTACCGCGGCACCGGCATCGGCGAGGGAGCCCGCAGCCTGGCCTACCGGCTGCGCTTCTGCTCGCCGGTACGCACCCTGACCGACGAAGAGGTGGGCGAGTTGCGCGCCGGCTGCATCGCTGCGGTCGAAGAGGAGTTCGGCGCCGTCCTGCGCTGACGCCGCGCCACGACGGGTCACTCCGCCCGCCCTTCCTCCGGCGACCGCATCGCCCGCGCCACCGTGGCATGGTGGCCGCATGGAGGTCCGCCTGATCGAGCCCGACGACGAGGATGGGCTCGCCGCGTGCGCGGCCGTGCTCATCGCGTCGGACAAGGAGATGTTCCCGGACTCCGACGGGTTGGGACTGGCCGACCTGCGTGCGTACCTCCGCTTCCGTGGCAAGAGCCGTCGCTGGGCGCTGCTGGCGGCGTCCGAGCAGGGCGGGCCCGTCCTGGGCATGGGCCTGATGGAGTTCCCCCTCCTCGAGAACCCCCACAGTGCCGAGATCGTGCTCGCCGTCCACCCGGGCCAGCGGCGCCGGGGCGTGGGCAGGGCCATCGTCGAGAAGATGGACGAGTGCGCCGCGGCCAACGGCCGGCGCACCCTCAACACCATCGTCGACGTCCCGGTCGGCCTCGGCACCGAGCATGCCTCGATGTCGTTTGCGCCGAAGGTGGGGTTCACCACGACGCTGGACGGCAACCGGCGGCACCTGCGCGTCCCGTTGAACAAGGGCCGGGCCGACGGCCTGCGCGAGGTGATCGCGAACGCCGACAACGCCGCGGACTACCGGACGATGACCTTCGAGACACCGTGGCCGCCCGAGTTGCTCGATGACGAGTGCAGGCTCCTGCGGGTCATGTCGACCGACGAGCCCGCGGGCGACGGCGAACGGCAGGCGGAGCACTGGGACGAGGAGCGCCTTCGCGAGAGCGACGAGCTCCTGGCGGCCCGGGGTCTGCGCAAGCTGGCGGCGGTGGCGCAACACGTTCCCTCCGGACAGGTCGTCGCCATGACCGAGCTCCTGATCGCCGACGACACGCCGGGGCAGTCGTGGCAGATGATCACGGTCGTGCACCCCGATCACCGCGGGCATCGCCTCGGGTTGGCGATCAAGCTGGCCAACCTCGAGCTGCTGGCCGAGCGGGCGCCGAGGGTGAGGTTCGTCGAGACGGGCAACGCCTCGGTCAACTCGCCGATGATCGCCGTCAACGAGATGCTCGGCTTCGAGATCGCGAGCGAGGGCATGTTCTGGCAGAAGCAGCTCGTCGAGTCGTGACCCCGCCGCCGGGCGCCACCCGTCGGCGACCTCGAACCTGCATCGTCGACGTCGTTGACGCGCGCGACACGGCCGCCTTCGACGAGTGGTTCGCCGTCTGGCACCTCACGGACCTGGAGCACTGGCCCGAGGGGCCGGGCTGGCAGTACCCGGAACGGCGAGCCATGGCGCTCGACGAGGACGGGCCCGAACAGAACGTCCCGCTGGTGGCCTGGCACTGCGGCGTCGTGGCCGGCGTGGCCAACCTCAAGATGTTCAGGCGGGAGAACCACCACCTCGCCCGGCTCGAGGTGCGCGTGCCGACCGAGCATCGCCGCCGCGGCATCGGCACCGCCCTCGTCGAGGCGCCGGCGCGGCTGGCCGCCTCGAGCGGCCGCACCGAGCTGGGCGGCATGGACGAGACGCTCGTGCGCCCCGACGCCGTGGACACGGCGGAGCCGTTCGCCCGCCACCTTGGGTTCACCGTGGCCCAGCGGATGGTGCGGCGCGACATCGAGTTGCCCCTCAACACCGAGCGGGCGGCGGCGTGGCGGACCCATCCCAAGGCAACACCGCCGGCCGGTTTCTCACTGCTCACGTTCGAGGACCGCTGGCCGGACGAGTTCCTCGATGACCGCTGCGAGCTCGGGCGTCGCATGTCCACCGACGTGCCGATCGGGGAGTACGAGGTCGACGAGGAGGTCTGGGACGCCGCACGGGTGCGCGCGCTCGAGGCATCGCTTGCCGCGCAGAACCGGGCCAAGGTCACGACGGCGGCGCGCCACGACCGCAGCGGCCGCCTGATCGGCTTCACCGAAATCGCCATCCCCTTGGGCGCGCCGGAGTCGACCTGGCAACACGACACGCTCGTCATGCGCGAGCACCGTGGGCATGGCCTCGGCTACGCGCTCAAGGTGGCGAACATCCTCGCGGTGCAGGAGCGCCATCCGGCGGTCCGCCTGGTCAGCACGTGGAACGCGGCGGAGAACGCCCCGATGATCGCCGTGAACGAGGAGCTCGGCTTCCAGGTCCGGGCCCACTCGGCCTACTGGCACCGCCCGATCGGCCTCGCCGCCGCCCGATCGAGTCGGCTGAGGGGGAACGTCCAACTCAGCCAGCTCCCAGCTCGCACGTGTGCAACCTCAGTTGAGCGTCGTTGGTCAAAGGGGGAACTCAGCGAGGAATCGGGCGGAAGAGGCACCTGGTGGCGGGGCAACACGAAGGGAAACCCGGAATGCGCAGGCGGATCGCAAGGGCAGGAGTGGCGGTGGCGGCGATGACGTCGCTCGGCATGGGTTGTGGCCTCGTGGCCGTGGGGGCCGCGCCCGTGGCGCGGCGACGGCCGGACCTTCCGCGCCGGCCGTGTCCAACCCCCTGGACCCAATAATCGCCGACGTGGCGGCAGTGGTGGACGAGGTCGCCGCCTTTGTGATCAACGGGCTGTGCGGCCATGTCAATCTCGGCGCCGGCTCCATCTGCGACCCCGTGCCGTAAGTACGGGGCGTCGCCACGCCTGCGCTGACCGCGCTGGACCGATGTTCTCCGGGCTGGATACGGCCGCCGTGGGCCTGCATCAATATGCATATCTGTGTATACTGATGCGATGAAGGTCGGCATCGCCGGGGCGTCGGGCTACACCGGGGCCGAGCTGTTGCGCCTGCTCAGCGGCCATCCGCAGTTCGAGGTGGGGGTGGCCACCGCCCATTCCCACGCCGGGCTCTCCGTCGGCGGGCACACGCCGTCCCTCGCGGGCCGCCTACCCGGGCCTGGTCTACGAGGACACCGACCCGAGCGTGCTCGACGGGCTCGACCTGGTCTTCTGCGCCCTGCCGCACGGGGAGTCCCAGAAGTTCGTGCCCGAGCTGCGGCCGCGGGTCGGCCGCATCGTCGACCTGGCCGCCGACTTCCGGCTCAAGGACCCAGCGCTGTACCCGCAGTGGTACGGCGAGGAGCACACGGCGCCCGAGCTGCTGTCCGAGGCCGTCTTCGGCCTGCCCGAGCTCTTCCGCGACGAGCTGCCCGGGGCGACGCTCGTCGCCGCGGCCGGGTGCTACCCGACGTCGGCCGGACTGGCCTTGGCGCCGCTCTTGCGGCGCGGCCTGGTGGAGCCGAGCGGCATCGTGGTCGACGCGGCGTCCGGCGTCTCCGGCGCGGGCCGTGGTCCGAAGGACAATCTCCACTTCGGCACGGTGGACGAGGACTTCACGGCCTACGGCCTGCTGACGCACCGCCACACGCCCGAGATCGAACAGATCCTCGGCGCGTCGGTGCTCTTCACCCCGCACCTGGTGCCCATGGTGCGGGGCATCCTCGCCACCTGTTACGCGCGACCGGCGGCCGGCGCCGGCGACCGACAGCTCACGACGGCGACCGTCATGGAGGCGCTGCACGACGCCTACGACGACGAGCCGTTCGTCGTGGTGACCGACGACCCGCCCTCGACCAAGGCGACGACGGGCTCGAACGTGGCGCACGTGACCGCCCGCGTCGACCCCCGGACGGGGTGGGTGCTCGCGCTGTGCGCACTCGACAACCTGGTCAAGGGCGCCTCGGGCCAGGCCGTCCAGTGCGCCAACGCGGCGGCCGGACTGCCCGAGACGACGGGGCTGCCCATCGCCGGGCTGTACCCGTGAGCGTCACCGCGCCGGACGGCTTCGTGGCCGCCGGCGGATCGGCCGGCATCAAGGCGAACGACGCGCTCGATGTGGCCGTCGTCGCCACGGCGGACGGCGGGGCCGTCCCGTGCGCCGGCGTCTTCACCTCGAACCTGGCCGCGGCGGCCCCGGTGCAGGTGAGCCGGGCCCACCTGGCCACCACCGCGGGCACGCGCCGCCGCCGTCGTCCTCACGTCGGGCAACGCCAACGCGGCCACCGGCGAGCCCGGACGGGCAGCCGCCGAGCGGGTGTGCGCCACCGTGGCCGGCGGCCTCGGCGCCACGTCCGAGCAGGTGCTGATCTGCCAGACCGGCCTCATCGGCATCCCGTTCCCGATCGACACCGTCGAGCCTCGCCTCGGCGCGATCGTCGGCTCCCGCGGCAGCGGCGACGAGGCCGGGGCGGCCGCGGCCCGCGCCATCATGACCACCGACACCGTGCCCAAGGAGGTCGTCGTCGCCGGACAGGGCTTCACCGTCGGCGGCATGGCCAAGGGGGCCGCCATGCTGGCACCCAACATGGCCACCATGCTCGCCCTGTGCACGACGGATGCCGCCGCCGACCCGATCACGCTGCAGCAAGGCGCTGCACGAGGCCGTCGCCGCGTCCTTCAACACGATCACCGTGGACGGCTGCACCTCGACCAACGACACCGTGCTCGTGCTGGCCAGCGGACGGGGGGAGGCCCCGTCGGCGGCCGCGCTGACCGCCGCGCTGACCGAGGCCTGCACCTCGCTGGCCGAGCAGATGGTGGCCGACGCCGAGGGCGCGACGAAGATCGCGCACGTGCAGGTGCGCGGTGCGGTGAGCGACGAGGCGGCCCACTTGGCGGCGCGCAAGGTCGCGGACTCCATGCTCGTGCAGTGCTCGCTCTTCGGCTGCGACCCCTACTGGGGCCGCATCGTCTCCGAACTGGGTTCGGCGGGCACCCCCTTCGACATGGACCGCGTCGCGATCGCCTACGGGGGCACCGTCGTGTGTGCCGCCGGCATGGCCGTACCGCATGACGAGGCGGCGGTCGCCGCGCACATGGCCGGCCGCCACGTCCAGATCGACTGCGACCTCGGGCTCGGCTCCGGCCGGGCGGTGGTGCTGGGTACCGACCTCGGCTACGGCTACATCGACGAGAACCGGACGACGTCGTGAGCGCCTCGTCGGCCGACCCGGTCGGGGGGATCCCGCCCAAGGTGACCCGGGCGCAGAAGGCGGCGGCGGCCAAGACGGCCTCGGTCCTCGTCGAGGCACTGCCGTACATCCACCGCTTCGCCGGCAAGGTCGTCGTCGTCAAGTACGGCGGGAACGCGCTGCATGCGTCGGACGGCGACGGCGGCGGCGAGGCCGACGCGCTGGCCTCGTTCGCTCAGGACGTCGTGTTGATGCGAGCCGTCGGGATGCTGCCCGTCGTGGTGCACGGCGGCGGGCCGCAGATCGGCGAGCTCATGGCCCGGCTCGGCAAGGAGACCGAGTTCCGCAACGGCCTGCGCGTGACCGACGCCGACACCCTCGACATCGCGCGCATGGTGCTCGTCGGCAAGGTCAACCGCGACATCGTCTCGGCCATCAACGTGCACGGCCCGCTGGCCGTGGGCATGTCCGGCGAGGACGCCAACCTGATCACCGCCGCGCCGAGCCACGTCGACCTCGGCTTCGTCGGCAACGTGACGCTGGTCGACCCGACCATGCTGCAGCGCCTCGTCGCCGAGGGGATCATCCCCGTCGTGGCGACGATCGGGGCCGACGCGTCGGGTCAGGCCTACAACATCAATGCCGACACGGTGGCCGGCGCCCTGGCCGAGGCGCTGGAGGCGGAGAAGCTGATCTTCCTGACCGACATCGAGGGGCTGCGGGTGGTGGCGGACGACCCGACGACGGTGATCCACCAGGCGTCGCTCGAGGTGATCGACGAGATCGTCCGCAGCGGGAACGCCCAGGGCGGCATGATGCCCAAGGTGGAGGCGTGCGCCCGCGCCGTGCGCGGAGGCGTGGGCCGGGCGCACATCCTCGACGGGCGGGTGCCGCACGCGCTGCTGCTCGAGCTGTTCACCGACTCGGGGGTGGGAACGATGGTGCTGCCGTGAGCGCCTCGACCGGGCGCGAGGCCCTGATGCGCACCTACGCCGAACCACCCGCCACCTTCGTGCGCGGCCAGGGCACGCTGCTGTACGACGCGGACGGCAAGGAGTATCTCGACTTCATCACCGGGCTGGCGGTGGTCTCGCTCGGGCCACGCCCATCCGGCCGTGGCCGACGCGGTGGCCGAGCAGGCGCGCACGCTGTCGCACGTCTCGAACCTCTACGGCAACACGCTGGCGCCGGAGGTGGCGCGCACCATCGACCGCCTGATCAACGGCGGCACGGGCCAGGCCGGCGGGCAGGTGTTCTTCGCCAACTCGGGCGCCGAGGCGAACGAGTGCGCACTGAAGCTGGCCCGGCGCTGGGCCGGCGGCGGCCGCCACGTCGTCATCAGCGCCGACAATTCCTTCCACGGCCGCACGCTGGCCACGCTCACGGCGACCGGCCAGCCCGAGAAGCAGGCGCCCTTCGTGCCCCTTCCCGAAGGCTTCGTGCACGTCCCCTACGACGACGTCGCCGCGCTGGACAAGGCCCTCGACCCCGAGACCGTGGCGGGGGTCATCCTCGAGCCGCTCCAGGGCGAGGGCGGCGTGATGGTCCCGAGCTCGGACTACCTCGGCGCGATCCGCGCGCTGTGCACGGAACGCAACGCGCTGCTCATCCTCGACGAGATCCAGACCGGGCTCGGCCGCACGGGCCACTGGTTCGCGTTCCAGGCCCAGGGGCTCGAGCCCGACGTCGTGACCATGGCCAAGGCGCTCGGCAACGGCATGCCCGTCGGCGCCTGTTGGGCGCGGGCCGAGGTGGCCGCCGCGTTCGGGCCGGGCGACCACGGCTCCACCTTCGGCGGCCAGCCGCTGGCGCTCGCGGCGGCGAAGGCCACGCTCGCCGTCATGGAAGCCGAGGACGTCTGCGGGCGCGCCCGCCGGGCCGGAGCCCGGCTCACCGAGGGCCTGGCCGCACTGCCGGGTGTCGTCTCGGTGCGCGGTGCCGGCCTGCTGTTGGCGGCGCAGCTGGCCACCCCGGTCGCCAAGGACGTGTCGGCGCGGGCGCTCGAGCGCGGGCTTCTGGTCAACCCGGTGCGGCCCGACGCGGTCCGGGTGGCGCCGCCACTCCTGGTCACCGACGCCGAGCTGGACCGGGCGCTCACCATCCTCGGCGACGTGCTCAGCGAGGTGCTCGGTGACCGACCGGGCAACGTGGCGGCGGGGGAGTAGACCGGTCCCGTGGCGACGAACCTGCTCGATGTCGACGACCTGACCCCGGACGCCTGGGACGGCGTCCTCGCCGGCGCGCTCGAGACGCCGTTCCCCCAGCCCCTGCGCGGCCAGGGCGTGGCGCTGCTCTTCGAGAAGCCGTCGGCGCGCACCCGCAACTCGACCGAGATGGCCGTGGTCGACCTCGGCGGCCACCCGGTCTACATCCAGGGCGCCGAGGTGGGCCTCGACACGCGGGAGACCGCGGAGGACGTGGCGCGCACGCTCGGCTGCTACCACCGCGTGCTGTGCGCCCGCGTGTTCGACCACCGCCTCTTCGGCCGCATGATCGGCGCGCTGGCCCGCAGCGGGTTCGAGGTGCCGGTGGTGAACCTCCTCTCCGACGACGCGCACCCGTGCCAGGCCGTCGCCGACGTCATCACGATGCGCGAGGTGATCGGCCCGCTGGCCGGCCGCACGCTCGCCTACGTCGGTGACGCCAACAACATGGCCCGCTCGCTGGCCAAGGCCGCCCTGCTCGAAGGGATGGAGGTGCGCCTGGCATCGCCGTCGGGGTACACGTTCTCGCCCGAGGAGCTGGCGGCGCTGCAGGCGTTCGCCGACCGCGCCGGCCGCGGTGGCGCCGTCCAGCTGACCGACGACCCGGCGCAGGCGGCCAAGGGCGCGGCGGCGCTCTACACCGACGTCTGGACCTCCATGGGCCAGGAAGAGGAGCGGGCCCAGCGGCTCGCCGCGTTCGCCGGCTACACGATCGACGAGGCCCTGGTCGAGCAGGCCGCGTCCGACGCCGTCGTCCTGCACTGCCTGCCGGCGCACCGGGGCGAGGAGATCACCGACGCCGTGCTCGAGGGCCCGCAGTCGGTCGTCTGGCGCCAGGCGGCCCACCGCCGCACCGCCATGCGCGGCATCTTGGCCTGGGTGGTCGCGGCACGGCGGTTCGGCGGAGGCAGCGCCGTGACCAAGAACCAACGCCAGCACCGCATCACCAAGCTGCTCGAGGCGGCACCGGTCACGAGCCAGGCCCAGCTGGTCGCGCTGCTGGCCGAGCAGGGGGTCGAGGCAACGCAGACGACGGTCTCGCGCGACCTCGACGACCTCGGCGCGGTCAAGGTGCGCCTGCCCGGCGGCGAGACGGCCTACGCGCTGCCCGAGTTGCCGGTGCACGCGATCGCGCCCGAGGACCATCTGCGCCGCGTGCTGGGGGAGTGGGTGGTCGAGGTGGCCCACTCGGGGAACCTGGTCGTGCTGCGGACGCCGCCCGGCTCCGCCCACGTGGTGGGCTCGGCGCTCGACCGCAGCGGCCTCGAGGAGGTCGTGGGCACGGTGGCCGGTGACGACACGGTGCTCGTCGTCGTGGCCGAGCACGTCGGTGGCGAGATGATGGGGCGCGCCTGCGCGACGTCGCGGGCATTGCCGCATCGTCCAAGATCGCGTTGAATGGGAAGGAAGAGGACTGAAGATGGCTGATCGCGTGGTGCTGGCCTACAGCGGTGGGCTCGATACGTCGGTGGCCGTGCGCTGGCTCATCGAGCACGAGGGCGTCGAGGTCGTCGCCGTCGCGGTGGACGTCGGCCAGGCGGCCGACCGCGGCGGGGAGGACTGGGACGCCGTGCGGGAACGGGCGCTGGCGGCGGGTGCCGTCGAGGCGGTCGTGATCGACGCCGCGCCACGAGATGGCCGAGCACTTCTGCATGCCGGCGCTGGCGGCGAACGCACGCTACGAGGGCAAGTACCCGCTCGTGTCCGCGCTGTCGCGGCCCGTCATCGTGCGGCACCTGGTGGCCGAGGCGCGCCGGCACGGGGCGACCGCGGTCGCGCACGGCTGCACCGGCAAGGGCAACGACCAGGTGCGCTTCGAGGTCGGCGTGCGCGCGCTGGCGCCGGACCTCGGGATCTACGCGCCGGCGCGGGTGTGGGGGCTGACGCGCGAGGACTGCATCGAGCTGGCCGCCAAGTGGGAGATCCCCATCACGGTGACCAAGGAGAAGCTGTACTCGATCGACGACAACCTGTGGGGCAAGGCGATCGAGTGCGGCGAGATCGAGGACCCGTGGGCCCCACCGCCCGACGACGTCTACACGCTCACCCGGGTCACCGAGACCGAGCCGGTCGAGGTCATCGTCGGCTTCGAGTCCGGCGTGCCGGTGTCGTTGGACGGCGTGGCGCGCTCGCCCTACGACCTCATCGCGCAGCTCGGCGCGGTCGCCGGGAGCCGCGGCTTCGGCCGCCTCGACATGGTCGAGAACCGCCGCGTCGGCATCAAGAGCCGCGAGATCTACGAATGCCCGGCCGCGCTGGCGCTGATCCTTGCGCACGCGGATTTGGAGGACCTGACGCTCGAGCGCGACCTGCACCACGAGAAGGCGCGCCTCGAGCCGCGCTGGGCCGAGCTGGTCTACGACGGGTTGTGGTACTCGCCGCTACGCGGCGCGCTGCAGGCCTTCATCGCCGAGAGCCAGCGCCACGTGACGGGCGAGGTGCGGCTGCGCTTCGCCGCGCCGGGCACCTGCACCGTCGTCGGCCGGCGCAGCCCGGTCGCGCTGTACGACCACGACCTGGCCACCTACGACGCGTCCGACACCTTCCGGCACCAAGACGCCGAGGGCTTCGTGCGGCTGTGGGGACTTGGGTGTGGCCACGTGGTCGGCCCGCCAGGGCCCGGGCGCGGACGGCGGGACCGGTTCGGATCCGGCACCGACGGCACCGACGGCATCGCAGTAGCGAAGGAGGCGGACGATGACACTGTGGGAGGGGCGGATCTCGACCGGGATGGCGGACGCCGTGGCCGAGTTCACGGTGAGCCTGCCGTTCGACCGGGTGCTCGCCGTGGACGACCTGGCCGGCTCCCGGGCGCACGTCAAGGGGCTCGGCAAGGCCGGCATCCTGAGCGACAGCGAAGTCGGCGCGCTCACCGATGCGCTCGAGATCGTCGAGGAAGAGATCACGAGCGGCCAGTTCGAGTTCGCGCCGGGCGACGAGGACATCCACACCGCGATCGAGCGGCGGGTGACCGAGGTGGCCGGCGACATCGGGGCGAAGCTGCATACCGGCCGCAGCCGCAACGACCAGGTGGCCACGGCGCTGCGGCTGTGGTGCCGGCGCACGCTGATCGCGGTGGCCGAGCAGATCATGGCGCTCCAAGAGGCGCTGGCGCAGCGGGCGCGCGAGGCGGGCGACGTCTACCTCCCCGGCTACACGCACATGCAGCGGGCGCAGCCGGTGCTGCTGGCCCACCACCTGCTGGCGCACGGCTGGGCGCTGGCCCGTGACGTCGACCGCCTCGTGACCACCGTCGACCGCCTCAACACCTCGCCGCTCGGCGCGGGCGCGCTGGCCGGGTCCTCCCTGCCGCTCGACCCCGACTACGTCGCCGCCGAGCTCGGCTTCCACGGGCGCTTCGAGAACTCGCTCGATGCCGTGTCGGACCGCGACTTCGTGGCCGAGGCGCTGTTCGACCTCGCGCTGCTCGGCGTGCACCTGTCGCGGATGGGCGAGGAGATCGTGCTGTGGTCGACCGAGGAGTTCGGCTTCTGCACGCTCGACGACGCGTACGCCACGGGCAGCTCGATGCTGCCGCAGAAGAAGAACCCCGACGTGGCCGAGCTGGCCCGGGGCAAGACCGGCCGACTGCTCGGCAACCTGCAAGCGGTGCTCGTCACGCTGAAGGGCCTGCCGCTCGCCTACAACCGCGACCTGCAGGAGGACAAGGAGCCGCTCTTCGACTCGGTGCGCCAGATCTTCGCCGCCCTGGCTGCCTTGCGTGGCGTCTACGAGACGGCGACCTGGAACGAGGAGCGCATGCAGGCGGCGGCCGACGGGCCCGCCGCGTCCGCCATCGACCTGGCCGAGATGCTCGTCGAGCAGGGCATGCCGTTCCGCCAGGCCCACGCGCTCGATCGGGGGCCTCGTGCGCGAGTCGCTCGAGCGCCACGTGCCGCTCGTCGAGCTCGTCGCCGCCCACCCCGAACTGGGCGAGGCCGCGGTCGAGTTGCTCGAGCCCGGTGTGGCGGTCACCCGCCGACGGACCCCGGGTGGGGCCGGGCCGGGCCCCGTGGCCGAACAAGCGGAGCGCTTCGTGCGGCGGCTCGAGGTCGACCGGACGCGCCTGGCGCAGTGGCGGCCGCCCGGCGCTTCTTCGTAGCGCCGGCTCTTTTCGTCGCTGCTTGCATTGGTTTGCAGCGGTTTGCACTCCGGCGCGCCGCGGGCACTCTCCGCGGGGCACGATCGCCGCGTGCGCAGTGGCACCGGCGGTGCCCCGACCCTGCGCATGGCGGTGGCCGGTGGGCCAGGTCCAGGCTGCGCACAGGTGGAGCGGCGACCGCACGCGTCTGGCGATCGCGCGAACGCACCCCGGTGTGAAGGAACGACAGGTGAACGCCACGTAAAGAAGTACCAAAGGCGGTTGTATCGACCGCCCAAACGCGTTAGTTGTGTAGGTGAAGCCACTTCGACGACGAACCCACGGCGACGAACCAGGCTTTGACCGCCTTGCCGGGTGCAAGGGAGTTTGAGGCGGGACAAAGGCTGCATCGTTGCCATCAACGCCGACGTTCGAGTCGCCGGAGCGTGCAGCACGACCAACGGACACCCCGCGACCAACATGGAGCAGAGCACGATGCAGAGCACCATGCAGCGAATGACCGGCATCGATCCGATGTTCATCTACTCCGACACCCCGGAGACCCCGATGGAGATCGCCTACGCCTGCGTGTTCGACCCGTCGTCCGCTCCGGACGGCTACTCGTTCGATCGTGTCCGCGCGCTGCTCGAGGAGCGGATCCCCACCCTGCCCTCGTTCCGACGCCGCCTGATGGCCGTCCCGCTGGGCCTCGACCACCCGCGCTGGGTGGACGATCCCGAGTTCGACCTGTCGAACCACCTGCATCGAGCTGCGCTGCCGGCACCGGGCGGACCCGCGGAGTTCAGCGCCATGGTGGCGGCCGTCATGGGGCGGCCCCTGATGCCGGCCCAGCCGCCGTGGGAGATGCACGTGCTCGAGGGCCTCGCCGACGGGCGCGTCGGCCTGATCGCCAAGGTGCACCACGCCGTGATCGACGGTGTCGCCGGCGCCCAGCTGCTGGCCCAGCTCCTCGACCTTTCACCCGAGGGCCGCGCCGTGACCGAGACGTGCCCGCCGTGGCTGCCGGCCGGCCTCCCTTCGCAGACCCGCCTGGTGACCGACGCGCTGCCGAGCGTGCTGCAGAGCCCGCTGCGGGTGCTGCGGGCCGCCCGCGAAGTCGGCCACACGGCCGTGCGCCTGGCCCGCCGTGCGCTGGACGAGGCCTCGGGCCCGATCTCGATCCCGCTCGGGGCGCCGGCCGCCTTCGAGTTGCCGGTGGGCGCGCAGCGGGCGGTGGCCTTCGCCGAGCTCGACATGGCGCAGGTGCGCACGCTGAAGGACCGTTACGGCTCGACGGTCAACGATGTCGTGCTGGCCGTGTGCTCGGGCGCGTTGCGGACCCATCTCACCGCCCTGGGGAAGGAGTCGGACACGCCCGCTGGTCGCGATCGTCCCGGTCTCGGTGCGCGGCGACGAGCACGACGAGCGGCGGGAACCACCTCTCGGCCATGTTCGTGCCGCTCTCGAACGACCTGCAGACCCCGCTCGAGCGGCTGCGCACCGTGAGCGAAGCAAGCACGACGTGCAAGGGCCAGGAGCGCGAGGTGGGCTACGGGCCGATGGCCACCTTGTTGTCGGAAGCCATGCCGCCTGCGATCGCCCGGCCGATCGTGCAGCTCGGCGTGCGCTCGGGCATCCTGCGCAAGCTGCGCGCCGGCAACCTGATGGTGTCGAACGTCCCGGGCCCGTCGTTCCCGCTCTACTTCACGGGCATGGAGCTCTGCCGGGTGTACCCGCTCGGCCCGGTCGTCGACGGCGTCGCGTTGAACATCACGGTCCAGAGCTACCGCGAGTCCCTCTTCGTCGGGATCAACGCGTGCGCCACCGCGGTGCCGGACCTCCCCGGCCTCTCCGAGGCCATGGTCGACGAGCTCGCCCTGCTGCACCGGATGGCCATGCGGACGCGGCGCCAGAGCACCGCGGCGGCGGCCCGGCACCACCGGCGTGGCCCGACTCCGCCGGCCGGACCGATACCGGTCGTGGCCGCCCGCCAGCCCGAGGCGCTCATCGACCTGGCCCGGGAGGGGAACGCCCCGATCTGAGCCCGGCCGCCGCCAGCCACGAGCCGGCGAGGGCGCCCGTCGGCCGGATGGCGGCGCGCCGGCCTGCTGGGCCAGGGTGGCCCCGTGCGGCGAGCAGACCTGGAGCGCAACCCGGTCACGGTCGCGCCGTGGCTGCTGAACAAGGTCCTCGTGGCCGGCGACCGCGCCGGGCGGATCGTCGAGGTGGAGGCGTACCACGGAGCCAACGACGCCGCCTCCCACGCCTACCGCGGCCGCACGCCGCGCACGTCGGTCATGTTCGGGCCGCCCGGCTTCCTCTACGTGTACTTCACCTATGGCATGCACTGGTGCGCCAACGTGGTGTGTGGTCCCGAGGGTGAAGCGGCCGCCGTCCTGATCCGGGCGCTCGCCCCGGTGGCCGGCCTCGAGGCCATGCGGGCGGCCCGCCCGAAGGCCCGGAGCGACCGGGACCTGTGCAGCGGGCCGGCCAAGCTCTGCCAGGCCCTCGGCGTCACCGGGGCGGACAACGGGACGGACCTGTTGGCCCGCGGTACCGGCGCTGTCCGTCTGCGGGACGACGGGACCCCGCCGCCCCGGCGTCCGGCGCGCGGGACGCGGATCGGCATCAAGGAGGCGACCGAGCGCCGGTGGCGCTTTTGGGTGCCCGGGGACCCCAACATCTCGCGGCCCTGAAGAGGGCGGGTGGCCTGCGGATTTCCCTGCTGAGCGGACCGGGGGTGCGTGTCATGGCCTTGTCACGGCAGTGCAACAGCCGGGGAGCACGATGCGGGCACGCACGTGTGCGACGGGCGGTAGATCGAGGTGAATCAGCGGGCAGCGCACGCTCCCGGCAGGCGGCTCTGATTGGCGCAGGGCGGGGAGCGGAAAGCTCGTTGTACCCCGGACACCGGGTGGCATGCGGGGGGCCGGAGTGGTTCTCCGCATGCCACCGATCGGTGCGCACCGCCGCGGAACTCCCAGGTCAGCATCGAGGGGGGCGCCCGGCCCGAGCCGGCGGGGCGAACTGGCGGGAGCCGGCGGGGTGGGCGGCTGTGCGGCGGCGGGCATCCGCGGCCCGAAATGCCCCGGCCGCTACCATCGGTGGCAGCGGCCGACCCCGGGTGGCGCTCGGGGATTCGGCCTGCGTGCACACGTTGACGCTCACGCACCTCTCTGGTAGGGTGACACTCCCGTCGGAACGGCCCCCCAAGGCCCTCCGGCATCCGAAGGAGACTTTCCGGCACTTGCAGTGCGTCCGGAACAGTCCTTTGGAACACCCGGCACCAACACCGGCAGTAGTGGTGTGTGCCCGGTCGCTCCTTGAAAACGGAATAGTGAGAGCCAAAAGCCAGTGCGGGCAATTCATCCGGACTCAAACGGATGAGTTGTACGTCAATTAAGCATTACGCAGGTCCTCGATCCTTCGGGTGAAGGGTCCTGTGGTTACTAATAGTTCGAGTCAAACTATGGTGACTCTCTGATTTTCGGGAGGTCCTGTCCCTCGTGGGCCGGGCTGAACGTAAGTCTCGATGGAGAGTTTGATCCTGGCTCAGGACGAACGCTGGCGGCGTGCCTAACACATGCAAGTCGAACGCGCTCCATTCGGTAGCAATACTGATGAAGAGCGAGTGGCGAACGGGTGAGTAGCACGTGAGCAACCTGCCCCGAAGACTGGGACAACACCGGGAAACCGGTGCTAATACCGGATATCCCTATTGGACCGCATGATCCGATAAGGAAATGTTTTTCGCTTCGGGAGGGGCTCGCGGCCTATCAGCTAGTTGGTGAGGTAACGGCCCACCAAGGCATCGACGGGTAGCTGGTCTGAGAGGACGATCAGCCACACTGGGACTGAGACACGGCCCAGACTCCTACGGGAGGCAGCAGTGGGGAATCTTGCGCAATGGGCGAAAGCCTGACGCAGCAACGCCGCGTGGAGGACGAAGGCTTTCTGAGTTGTAAACTCCTTTCAGCAGGGACGATTGTGACGGTACCTGCAGAAGAAGCACCGGCCAACTACGTGCCAGCAGCCGCGGTGATACGTAGGGTGCAAGCGTTGTCCGGATTTATTGGGCGTAAAGAGCTCGTAGGCGGTTTGATAAGTCGGGTGTGAAACCTCCAGGCTCAACCTGGAGCCGCCACTCGATACTGTCATGACTTGAATTCGGTAGGGGACCACGGAATTCCTGGTGTAGCGGTGAAATGCGCAGATATCAGGAGGAACACCAGCAGCGAAGGCGGTGGTCTGGGCCGACATTGACGCTGAGGAGCGAAAGCGTGGGGAGCGAACAGGATTAGATACCCTGGTAGTCCACGCCGTAAACGTTGGGCACTAGGTGTGGGAACTATTCAACGGTTTCCGTGCCGCAGCTAACGCATTAAGTGCCCCGCCTGGGGAGTACGGCCGCAAGGCTAAAACTCAAAGGAATTGACGGGGGCCCGCACAAGCGGCGGAGCATGTGGCTTAATTCGAGGCAACGCGAAGAACCTTACCTGGGTTTGACATGTAGGGAAAAGCCGTAGAGATACGGTGTCCTTCGGGGCCTTACACAGGTGGTGCATGGCTGTCGTCAGCTCGTGTCGTGAGATGTTGGGTTAAGTCCCGCAACGAGCGCAACCCTTATCCTATGTTGCCAGCGCGTAATGGCGGGGACTCGTAGGAGACTGCCGGGGTCAACTCGGAGGAAGGTGGGGTCGAAGTCAAGTCATCATGCCCCTTACGTCCAGGGCTGCACACATGCTACAATGGCCGGTACAACGGGCTGCTAATCCGCGAGGAGGAGCCAATCCCCAAAGCCGGTCTCAGTTCGGATTGGAGTCTGCAACTCGACTCCATGAAGTCGGAGTCGCTAGTAATCCCGGATCAGCAACGCCGGGGTGAATACGTTCCCGGGCCTTGTACACACCGCCCGTCACACCACGAAAGTCGGTAACACCCGAAGCCGGTGGCCCAACCTTTTAGGAGGGAGCCGTCGAAGGTGGGATCGGTGATTGGGGTGAAGTCGTAACAAGGTAGCCGTACCGGAAGGTGCGGCTGGATCACCTCCTTTCTAAGGAGTGCTATCGGTTCTTTCGAAGGGACTTTCTTTCGGAAGATCAATGCCGATCACTACCCAGTTGAACACTGGCTACTCGGTCGCTCTCGTATACCGGCAGATGATGTGGCCGCCTTTGACTGAAATGCAGCTTGCTGTATTTCGTGAAGGTCAAAGCCCGTCCGTCACGGATCGGTCCCTGCGGGTACGTCCGGAACTCTCGCTATTCCGTTTTGAGGGAGCGGCTTGCGCCCGGCTTTCGGGTCGGGCGGGCTGATCCCTGGTGACGTCCTCTTCGGCGTGCCGCAGCACGGAGCTGCGGGCTGCCTCGAGTCGAGCCCATTGTGCGCTCCTCGAGGCTCCCTGCTGAACCGTGCTGCGCTCGGCAGGCCGGCGACGACCGCTCACCCCGTGCGTGCCCCGGCCAGGGGTATTCGCTCTTGTGCAGTGCGCGATGCGTGCGCTGTTCGAGGGTCCTGGCCCAGGCGTGCGCTGTGCAGCCCCTTGAGAATTCCAAAGCGAGCACGAGCATCTTTGTTCTCCAAGCTACAAAGAGCCAACGGTGAATGCCTTGGCGTCTAAGGCCGAAGAAGGACGTGGGCGACTGCGAAAAGCCACGGGAAGCTGTCTACCAAGCGTCGATCCGTGGATATCCGAATGGGGCAACCCAACACCTGTCATGAGGTGTTATACCCGCCTGAATGTATAGGGCGGGGCAAGGGAACCGGGTGAATTGAAACATCTAAGTAACCCGAGGAAAGGAAAACAACAGTGACTCCCTGAGTAGCGGCGAGCGAAATGGGAAGAGCCTAAACCGTGCCGGTGTACGAGCCTGGTGGCGCTGCCGGTATGGGGTTGTGGGATTTAGGAGATGGGGCACCAGACCCATCACGGAGTTACAAATTCAATGTCTAGTGGAATCAGTCAGGAAAGCTGAACCGCAGAGGGTAATGGTCCCGTACACGAAAGGCATTGAACTCCGCTTGAACACCCGAGTAGCGCCGGATCCGGGAAAGCCGGCGTGAATCTGCGAGGACCATCTCGTAAGGCTAAGTACTCTTAGACGACCGATAGTGAACTAGTACCGTGAGGGAAAGGTGAAAAGTACCCCGGGAGGGGAGTGAAATAGTACCTGAAACCGTTGGCTTACAAACAGTCAAAGCGTCGTTGCCCCGCCGTCATCATGATCCCTTCGGGTGAGATTGATGGCACATGGCGGGTCGCAGCCGTGATGGCGTGCCTTTTGAAGAATGAGCCAGCGAGTTACGGTGTGTGGCGAGGTTAACCAGTGATGGGTAGCCGAAGCGAAAGCGAGTCTGAATAGGGCGTTGAGTCGCATGCTGTAGACCCGAAGCCGAGTGAGCTTGCCATGGGCAGGCTGAAGCGAAGGTAAGACTTCGTGGAGGGCCGAACCCACCTAGGTTGAAAACTGGGGGGATGACCTGTGGCAAGGGGTGAAAGGCCAATCAAACTCGGTGATAGCTGGTTCTCCCCGAAATGCATTTAGGTGCAGCGTCGGGTGTTCAGCATCGGAGGTAGAGCACTGGATGGGCTAGGGGGCCTACAAGCTTACTGACCCCAACTAAACTCCGAATGCCGATGCTCAAGAACCCGGCAGTGAGACCACGAGGGATGAGCTTCGTTGGTCGAAAGGGAAACAGCCCAGACCGCCGGCTAAGGCCCCAAATTCTTGACTAAGTGGAAAACGATGTGGGAACGCAAAGACAGCCAGGAGGTTGGCTTAGAAGCAGCCACCCTTAAAAGAGTGCGTAATAGCTCACTGGTCGAGTGGTCCTGCGCGGACAATGTAACGGGGCTCAAGTCAAGAGCCGAAGCCGCGGATTTCCGTCATTAGACGGGAGTGGTAGGGGAGCGTCGATCTCGCAGCGAAGCGGTGGTGTGAACCGTCGTGGAGCGTGGTCGAGTGCGAATGCTGGTATGAGTAGCGAGAGAGGAGTGAGAAACTCCTCCGCCGTAAGCCCAAGGGTTCCTGGGGAAGGCTAATCCTCCCAGGGTAAGTCGGGAGCTAAGGCGAGGCCGAAAGGCGTAGTCGATGCACAACTGGTTGATATTCCAGTACTACCGTGTGCGCGCCCATTCCAAGCCAGGGGTACTAAGGGGATGACCTTCGGGTCGAACCGACAAACCCTGGGGCGGACAGCAAAGGAGCGACGCAGGAAGATAGGTGAGCCCAGGCGTTGGTTGTCCTGGGGTAAGCGTGTAGGGAGGGATCTAGGTAAATCCGGGTCCCATACATCCTGAGACGCGATGCCGAGCCGTTCCAGGCGAAGTCACTGATTCTATGCTGCCTAGAAAAACTTCTAGCGAGCTCACACGGTACCCGTACCCCAAACCAACACAGGTGGGCGGGTAGAGAATACCAAGGCGATCGGGAGAACTGTGGTTAAGGAACTCGGCAAAATTCCTCCGTAACTTCGGGAGAAGGAGGGCCTCAATAGGGTGAAGGACTTCGCGTCCGGATGCCCAAGGAGGCCGCAGAGAATTGGGGAAAGCGACTGTTTACTAAAAACACAGGAGCGTGCGAAGTCGTAAGACGATGTATACGCTCTGACGCCTGCCCGGTGCCGGAAGGTTACGGGGAAGGGTTAGCCCTCGGGCGAAGCTCTGAACCTAAGCCCCGGTAAACGGCGGCCGTAAGCACAAGTTGCGGCTTCAGGGGAGTAATCCCTTGAAACAAACTCTGCTAAATGCTGGAAACTCCGAGCATCCGGCGGTACTCATCCATGTCACAGCCATTTGATTGGTTGAAAGCATGGGTAGTGATAATCCGTCCGGTGCGGACAATCAGCAGGAAAGGCCCAGTTCCTCTAACTGGCTGGATCGAATCCCACATGACCTGGGCAACTGGGTCGCCGGATTCGTCGATGGTGAGGGAAGCTTCAACGTCCCTATCCGTCGAGAGCGTGACCGTGGATTGCCATGGCGCGTCTCGCTGTCGTTCAATGTGTCGCAGATCGGCGATGAAGCACCAGAGCTTCTTCGCAGTGTCTTCGGCCTCGGAACGGTGCGAGGCCGCAGTGATGGTGTCTTCTACTTCGAAGTCACCAAGCCAACTGATCTGAAGCAGCGGGTGTTCCCGTTCTTCGATCGGTTCGAGCTGCGCAGTCCAAAGCGGCAAGACCTTGCGGTCTTCCGCCTGGTCACTGAACTTGTCCTGTCAGGCCGGCATCTGTCCGCCGCGGGGATTGAGGAAGCTCTCATGTTGAGAGCTCCGATGAACCGTGGAGGAAAGCGTCGGCGTAGTGATGACGAAATCATCGCGACGTTGAGGGATTGGGAATCCTCAGAGGCCATATGCAGAGCTCCCTCTATGAAGCAGAGGGATGAAGATATGGTCCACACCTCATGGCGACATGGGGATTAAGTGAACTATAACGGTTAGTTAATACCTGGCTGTTGTAAAACCCCGCTATATGCTGGAACATCCGAGTATCCGGCGGTACTCGAACGTTCCGTATTCGAACCATTTGGATACGGAATGGGAGTGAAAATCCGTCCGGTGCGGACAATCAGCAGGTAACTGCAGAAGTTGCAGGAACCTCAGAGACTGCACGCGAGGCACCCGTATCCGGCCTAGCCGGCTGCGGGTGAAGATACAGTCCGACCCTCATGGCGACATGGGGAGCCAGGCAGAAATGACCTGGCCGCTCAAGCGTGAATGGCAAGCATCTGATGCCACTCCTTTTGGGTAGTAACAAGAGTGCCTAAGGTAGCGAAATTCCTTGTCGGGTAAGTTCCGACCTGCACGAATGGCGTAACGACTTTCCTACTGTCTCAACCACAGACCCGGCGAAATTGAAGTACGAGTAAAGATGCTCGTTAGCTGCATCAGGACGGAAAGACCCCGTGGACCTTTACTACAGCTTGATGTTGAGTTTTGGTACTATTTGTGTAGGATAGGTGGGAGACTTTGAAGCATTGGCGCTAGCCATTGTGGAGTCAACCTTGAAATACCACCCTTTTAGTGCCGGAGCTCTAACCTCGGTCCGTAATCCGGATCAGGAACAGCGTCAGGTGGGTAGTTTGACTGGGGCGGTCGCCTCCTAAAATGTAACGGAGGCGCCCAAAGGTTCCCTCAGGCTGGTTGGCAATCAGCTGTCGAGTGCAATGGCAAAAGGGAGCTTGACTGCGAGACCTACAAGTCGAGCAGGTGCGAAAGCAGGGCATAGTGATCCAGCGGTTGCTTGTGGAAGCGCCGTTGCTCAACGGATAAAAGGTACCCCGGGGATAACAGGCTCATCTTCCCCAAGAGTCCATATCGACGGGAAGGTTTGGCACCTCGATGTCGGCTCGTCGCATCCTGGGGCTGAAGCCGGTCCCAAGGGTTGGGCTGTTCGCCCATTAAAGCGGTACGCGAGCTGGGTTTAGAACGTAGAACACACTGCGTCCCCAGAAAGTAATTTCTGGGTGCTCACTGGCTCATATCGGTGAAACCCTGAACGAACTACCGAACGTTCTTGTTCAGGGCAATACCGAGGGAAGGCCAACACGTGGATGTGTCTACAGCGTCCTACATTGCAGGATTTCTGGACGGAGACGGAAGTATCCATCTCCAGCTGGTCCGACAGAAGGAGTATCGGTTCGGTTTCTACATCCGAACCACGATCTCGTTCTCACAGACGACCGGCGCCCGACACGGCCTGGAGCAAATCCAGTCCATGCTCGGAGGAGTTGGATACATTCGAGACCGCGGTACCGGCATGAGTGATCTCGTGATCACCAGCCGGCCGATCGTTGTCGAAATCCTCCAGGAAATCGAGCCCTACGTGATCTTCAAGGAGACCCACGTACGGGAAGCGCTTTCGATCCTCCCCCTCCTAGGGGGAGTGAAGGATCCGGAAGTGTTCCTGCACTTAGCACGCAAAGTAGATGCATTTTCAACCCTAAACTATTCAAAAACGAAGCGGATCTCCGCCGTAGATGTCGAGCAACATCTGCGTAGCAAGGGCGTGTTGTGCCCCCGTAACGACTTCTTCGCCAGCAACAGCGAAGAGATGGCTTCTTTAGACCGATACCTCGGTCCGCAGACCCCTGTGGAAGCCATAACACGCCAGCCCCTCGAAAGAGGGTGAAGGTATAGTCTGTGCCCGCAGTAATGCGGGATCAACATGCGTGAGACAGTTCGGTCCCTATCCGATGCAGCCGTAGGAGATTTGAGAAAGGCTGTCCCTAGTACGAGAGGACCGGGACGGACGTAGCTCTCGTGTGCCAGTTGTCCTGCCAAGGGCACGGCTGGTTTGCGACCTACGGGTGGGATAAGCGCTGAAAGCATCTAAGTGCGAAGCCCGTTTCGAGATGAAATCTCCCACAGGGTTAACCTGGTAAGGCCCGTGGCTAGACGACCACGTTGATAGGCCGGAGGTGTAAGTGCAGCAATGCATTCAGCCGACCGGTACTAATCGGCCGAGGGCTTGGAGACATAACCGCTCGTGCTCGCTTTGGAACGCTCAGGGGCTGCCATTTAGGCAGCCAGGTGCGGCGCTGTTGGTCGAAAGACCGGCATTGCGCCCGCCGAGCGCACGGTTTCCGGTGGCCATGGCGGCGGGGAAACACCCGTTCCCATTCCGAACACGGCAGTTAAGCCCGCCCGCGCCGATGGTACTTGGGGGGAGGCCCCCTGGGAGAGTAGGTCGCCGCCGGGATTTCTAATGACGAAGTCCCCTTTGAGCTCAGGCTCGAGGGGACTTTGTCGTTTCGGGACTCTGCTCCCTTAGGATTTCTCCGACAAGCTCCTTTGGCCAAAGACACGGGCGGACGTCGGTCAAACGACCCACCACGTAGAATCGCCCGATGCCTGCGGACTCGCCTCGGCCGAATCGTCGCGCCTCTTCGGCGCGGCCGAGCCGACCCGCACGCCCCACCAGATCCGGCCAGTCGGGCCGTCCGGCGCGCCCTGGCACGTCGAGCTCGAGCCGAGGGGGGAGTGGTGCTCGCACGGGTCGCCCGTCCGGGACCAGCGGCGGGACCGGCGGCAACAGTCGGGGCGGGGGAGGGGCGAGGAGCTCGAGCGCATCGAGCGGCGGGCGCAGCAGAGCTGCCTCCGGACGGTCCGGCGCCGCGCCGAGCCGCACCGGCAGACCCTCTGCACGAACGACAGACCGAACGAGCGAGCGAGGAGCGACTGGCCGTCCCACCGGTCGGCCTTCGACCGCGGGACGCCGCAGCCGATGGATCCGGCACACGCAGCCGCACATCAGTCGTCGTCACGCTCAGATTGGAACCGAGCCGACCGACCCGACCGACCTGCTCGCCGTCCCCGCGACGCTGACAAGGACCCGGAAACAAGGGAGCGACGACCGAGGACGACCGGTGGGACGTCCGGGCGTCCGTCACGAGCGGGTGGCGCACCGGCCCGGCGCAGCGGACCCCGGCCGGCCGGCACCGGCGACCGGCGCCCACGGCCCTACGGAGACGAGCGCGGGACCGACCGCGGACCGCGCCGCCCACCCGCACGCGGCGCCGCGCCCGAACGACGCCCGCGCCGCGACGACTTCGTGGAGGAGCAACGTCTGCCGGCGAAGTCCAAGAGCTGGGGGAACGTCGCCCGGCGGGGTGCCCGGGAGGTCACCCGCGGTCGCGGCGACGACGAGTCCGGCCGCACGAGAGAGGCGCCCGAAGAGCGTAGGCGCAGCGCACCGCCGCGCCGCCGGTCGGACGCCTGGAGCCGCGACGACGGACGCAGCGAGTGGGCGGACACCCCGCCCAAGAAGCGAGGCGCACGCAAGGCCGCTCCCAGCGAAGAGCCCGCCCCGGCGTCGACGAGAGCAGGCGGAGCAACCGCTCCCACCCGTCAGTCGACCAGCCGCGCCCTGGCCGCCCTGACCAGCCGGCCGAACCTGCCGCCCGAGGTGGCCACCGAAATTCGCAACGCGGCGGACATCGCCACCAACGCCCATCGCGAGCGCCTGGTCGAGCGGGCAGAGGCGGCGTTCAGCGCCTACGAGCGGGGTCGCTTCCAGGACGCGCTGCGCAGCATCAAGCCGGTCGTCGACGAGGCCCCCGGCGTCGCCGCGGTCCGCGAGGTGGCCGGGCTTGCGGCCTACCGCAGCCAGCGCTGGCGCGAGGCGACCCGGCACCTCCAGGCGTTCGGCGACCTGACGGGCGTCATGACGCACCTGCCCGAGCTGATGGATTGCCAGCGCGCGCTGCACAAGCCGAAGAAGGTCGCCGAGCTGTGGACCGAGCTCCGGCAGAGCTCGCCCGATCCCGACGTGCTGGCGGAGGGCCGCATCGTGGCGGCGTCGTCGCTGGCCGAGACGGGCGACCTCAAGGGTGCGATCTCCATGTTGGCGGCGGCCGGCGCGTCCAAGATGCTGCGCAACCCCGCCGAACGGCACCTGCGCCAGTGGTATGTCCTGGCCGACCTCTACGAGCGGGCGGGCGACATACCCCGGGCGCGCGAATACTTCGAGCGCGTGCGCCACACGGACCCCGACGCGTACGACGTCGCCGATCGCATCCGGAGCCTCGGACCGCAACGGCGCCAAGCAGCCAAGCGGCCGGCGAGAAAACCCGCCCGCTGACCCCTCACCACCACCGGCGGCCCGGCTGACTATCCAGCCGGCGGCGTGTTCCCCGTCACTGCCGGCGCGGCCGGCGCCGTGGTCGTCGTGGCCGGCGGAGCAGGAGCAGTCGTCGTCGTGGCCGGCGGCGCCGTGGTCGTCGTCGCCGGGGGAGCGGTCCCGAAGTCCGGGCCGATGACCTGGACCAGGGTGCCGATCGGGGTGAGCGGCCAGACGAGGGCGGCGTCGGCGTAACTCATCTCGACGCACCCGTTGCTCTGCGGCGATCCGTAGGAGGAGCGGATGAACCCGTGCAGCGCGTCGCCACCGTTGAAGTAGCTGGCGTAGGGCACGTTGGGGTCGTCGTAGGTGGAGCCGTCGGGGTTGGTCCCCTTCATCTCGGAGTAGCGAACGTGCTCGAAGACGGCGAAGGTGCCATCGACCGTGTCGGCGCCTGGCGCCCCCGTGTTGACCGGGATGCCGACGTACTCGGCCGCGCCGTTGTTGTAGAGCGTCAGATTCTGCGGCACGGCCTTGTTCACGAGGACGTAGACGTACGGCGTCGTGTCGGACTTGCCGTTCAGGGTGTCGTTGATCAGCGCGGTCCACACCGCGGGCCCGGCCAGGCCGTCGACGCCGATGTCGTTCTGGGTCTCGAAGGCCTCGACGGCCGCCTTGGTGATCATGTTGTCGGTTCCCTGGGTCCACTGCGAGGTCAGCTGGGAGGGCATGGGCCAGCGCCAGGCGAAGCTGCCGGCCTGGTCGATGGCCAGGTCGGCCTTGCTGGGCGCGGGGCCGGTCGGGGTAAAGCTGAGGGGCAGGAAATTGAGGCCGGCCAGGAGCTGTTGCAGGCGCAGGGTGTCGCCCGCCGCGATGTCGAAGGACACGGTCTTCGACGACGAGAGCTTGGCGCCACCGGCGCTCCGCACACCCGATGAGCCTCCCGGGACCGTCACCACCTGGTGCGAGGAGGGGATCAGCGGCGAGTTGAGCTCATAGGTCAGCGTGTTGCTGCCCGTGCGCACCCACTTGCCTCCGATGTTCGGCGAGAGCTGCGGCACCTTGCCCAAGGTCACCGGTTGGGAGAACGTCACCGAGATGGTCGTGTTCGACGGGACGTTCTGGGCACCCGACGAAGGTGTGACGGACCTCACGAAGAAGCCGGAGAGCGACGCGCTCGAGGTGCCACCAGAGCCGGAATGGCCGGACGATGACGAGTCTCCCGAATGGGCGCGGCGGTGACGATCCACCGCTGAAAATGACGACGGCGACCACGATGAGGACCACGACGCCGGCGACGATCGCCAACGGGCGCAAGGGGAGTGCCCGTCCCCCCTGGGACTTCTGCACTGCACTCATAACCGCCTCCGTGTGATGCAAACGATGTTGCCTCGCACCCCTAACCCGCTCACAGCGTATGGCGTGCGTCGAAAAGAGATGCAGCAGGGGGAGCAGATTTCTGCGGCCACCACTCACAGCAATACCCGCCCCACCGGGCGCCGTACCGAACAGTCGACACACCGACCCCCACCAGCACACACGCGCCGCACCCGCGCCGCAGGGCGCGCCTTCCCGGCGCCTCACCCGCGCCGCATCCGTGTCACACCTGCGTCACTCCCACGCCACAGGGACCCCCAGGGACCCTCCAGTAAGCTGGCTCGCCATGACCACCGATCTCCATGCCCTGCTGGGGGACGACGCGGACGCGCTCCTCAGCTACACGGCCAAGGCCTTTCCGGCCGAGCACCTGACGATCCCCGGCCCGAACTATCTCGATGACGTCTTCGCCAACAGCGACCGCTCGCCCAATGTCCTGCGCAATCTCGGGAGTGTGTTCAACCACGGCCGCCTCGCCGGCACTGGATACGTCTCCATCCTCCCCGTCGACCAGGGCATCGAGCACTCCGCGGCGGCCAGCTTCTCGAAGAACCCCGCCTACTTCGATCCGCTGAACCTCCTCGAGCTCGCGCTCGCCGGCGAGTGCAGCGCCGTCGCCACCACGCTCGGCACGCTCGGCCTGGCCTCACGCAAGTACGTGCACCGCATCCCCTTCATCTGCAAGCTCAACCACAACGCCTTCCTCCACATGCCGGACACCTACGACCAGATCATGTTCGGCTCGGTGCGCCAGGCCTTCGACCTCGGCGCGGTCGCCGTCGGCGCGACCATCTACTTCGGCTCCGACGACATGGACCGCGAGCTCCAGCAGGTGAGCGACGCCTTCGCCGAGGCGCACGAGCTCGGGATGTTCACCGTGCTCTGGTGCTACCTGCGCAACCCGGCCTTCAAGAAGGACGGCGTCAACTACGAGGTCTCGGCCGACCTCACGGGCCAGGCCAACCACATGGGCGTCACGATCGAGGCCGACATCATCAAGCAGAAGATGCCGGAGAACCAGGGCGGCTACACGGCGGTCGGCTTCGGCCGCACCGACCCCCTCGTCTACGACGAGCTCACCACCGACAACCCGATCGACCTCACCCGCTGGCAGGTCGTGAACTGCTACGCCGGCCGCATCGGCCTCATCAACTCGGGCGGCGAGTCCAAGGGCGACAGCGACCTGGCCCAGGCCGTGCGCACCGCCGTCATCAACAAGCGCGCCGGCGGCATGGGCCTCATCGTCGGCCGCAAGGCCTTCCAGCGCCCGACGAACGAGGGCGCCGCCCTCATCCACTCCATCCAGGACGTCTATCTCGACGCCGAGGTGACGATCGCCTGAGCGGCACCCGGTGGCCGTGGCCGATCCCCTGGCGGGGGCGGCCTCGCCGGTGCCGCCGGAACCGGTCCGGAGGTCGGGCTCGGCCGCCGCCCCGACGACCAAGCGTCCCAGACCAGGGTGGCAACGGGGTTCTGGGAGGGCGGGAGTAGGATTACCCCGAACTTGAAAAATTCGGACGGAGAGTGCCGCGCGCCGTGCCGGCGGGGGTGCGATGTGGCCCGCCGCAGTGAGCCAGGCCTCTCCGCGTCCTAGACAACTGAGACGAGGCAGCCCGTGGCATCGGGAACGCAACACGTAACAGAGCAGTTGGACCAGGTCATCGTGCGCTTTGCCGGCGACTCGGGCGACGGCATGCAGTTGACCGGCGACCGCTTCACCACCAGCAGCGCGCTGCTCGGCAACGACCTGTCCACCTTCCCGGACTTCCCCGCCGAGATCCGGGCCCCGGCCGGCACGGTGAACGGCGTCTCCGCCTTCCAGGTGCACATCTCGGACCACGACATCCTCACCCCGGGCGACTCACCCAACGTGCTCGTGGCCATGAACCCGGCCGCCCTCAAGGCGAACGTCGACCTCATGGCCAAGGGCACCGTCCTCATCGTCAACAGCGACTCGTTCGAGGAGCGGGACCTGGCCAAGGCCGGCTACGCGGCGAATCCCCTGACCGACGGCTCCCTCGCCGCCTACACGGTGTACGAGGTCCCGATGTCGTCCATCACCCAGGAGGTGTGCAAGGAGGCCGGCGTCAAGCCGCGCGACGCCGAGCGCTCCAAGAACTTCTTCGCCCTCGGCCTGATCAGCTGGCTCTACACGCGACCGGTCGAGCCCACGATCGAGTGGATCTCGGAACGCTTCGGCGGCAAGCCGCAGGTCATCGACGCCAACACGCGGGCCTTCCGGGCCGGCTACGACTTCGGCGAGACGGCCGAGCTGTTCGAGTCGAACTACGAGGTCAAGCCGGCCACCTTCGAGAAGGGCGAGTACGTCCAGGTCACCGGGAACCAGGCGATGGCCTGGGGCCTCATCGCCGCCACCCGCCTGGCCGGCGTGCCGTTGTTCCTGGGGAGCTACCCGATCACGCCCGCCTCGGACATCCTGCACGAGCTCAGCCGGCGCAAGGAGTTCGGCGTGCGCACCTTCCAGGCCGAGGACGAGATCGCCGGCATCGGCGCCGCGCTGGGTGCGTCGTTCGGCGGTGCGCTCGGCGTGACCACGACGAGCGGGCCCGGCCTCGACCTCAAGTCCGAGACGCTCGGCCTCGCCATCAACCTCGAGCTCCCGCTGATCGTCGTCGACGTCCAGCGCGGCGGCCCCTCGACCGGCCTGCCGACCAAGACCGAGCAGGCCGACCTGCTGCACGCGCTCTACGGGCGCCACGGCGAGGCGCCGTTGCCGATCCTGGCCCCGCAGACCCCGAGCGACTGCTTCGCCATCGCGATCGAGGCGACCCGCATCGCCATCAAGTACCGCACGCCGGTCATCGTCCTCTCCGACGGGTACCTGGCCAACGGCGCCGAGCCCTGGCGCCTGCCCGACCTCGACGCCTTCGAGTCGATCGACCCGAACTTCGCGTCGGAGCCCAACCACGTCGACGACGACGGCACGACGTCCTTCTGGCCCTACGTCCGTGACCCCGAGACGCTGGCCCGGCCCTGGGCGCCGCCGGGTCTCCCCGGCCTCGAGCACCGCATCGGCGGCCTCGAGAAGGAAGACGGCAGCGGCAACGTCTCCTACGAGGGCGTCAACCACGAGCGCATGGTCCACCTCCGGCGCGACAAGATCGCCGGCATCGCCGCCGACATCGGGCCGGTCGAGGTCAACGACGAGACCGGGGACGCGCAGCTGCTCCTCGTCAGCTGGGGCTCGACCTACGCCGCCGTGCTGGCGGGCGTGAAGCGGGTGCGCGCCCGCGGCATGAAGGCCGCCCACGTCCACCTGCGCCACCTCAACCCGCTGCCGTCCAACCTGGGCGAGGTCCTGGGCCGCTACAGCCAGATCCTCGTCCCCGAGATCAACCTGGGCCAGCTGAGCCGGGTGCTGCGGGCCGAGTACCTGGTCGACGCGCAGACCATGTCCAAGATGCAAGGCGTGCCGTTCCGCGTCGGCGAGATCGAAGCCGCCATCACGGCGCTCCTCGGAGGGAAGTCATGAGCGAGTCCAACGGATCGTCCAACGGTTCGGGCGGATCGGCCAACGGCGCGGTGGCCACCGCCGTCCCGGTCACCAGCCGCAAGGACTGGAGCAGCGACCAGGAGGTGCGCTGGTGCCCCGGGCTGCGGGGACTACTCCATCCTGGCTGCGGTCCAGATGCTGATGCCCGACCTCGGCGTGCGCCGGGAGAACACGGTGTTCCTCTCGGGCATCGGGTGTGCCGCCCGCTTCCCGTACTACATGAACACCTACGGCATGCACTCCATCCACGGGCGCGCGCCGGCCATCGCCACCGGGCTGGCCACGACGCGGCCCGACCTCGACGTGTGGGTCATCTCGGGTGACGGCGACTCCCTCTCGATCGGCGGCAACCACCTGATCCACGCGCTGCGCCGCAACGTGCGCCTGAACATCATCATGTTCAACAACCAGATCTACGGGCTGACCAAGGGGCAGTACTCGCCGACCTCCGAGGTGGCCAAGGTCACCAAGTCGACGCCCTTCGGGTCGGTGGACACGCCGTTCAACCCCGTCTCGCTCGCGCTCGGGGCGGAGGCGACGTTCGTGGCCCGCACGCACGACATGGACCGCGCCCACATGCAGGAGACCTTCCGCCGGGCCCACGAGCACCAGGGCGCGGCCTTCGTCGAGGTCCTGCAGAACTGCAACGTCTTCAACGACGGCGCCTTCGAGAAGATCACCGCCAAGGACGCCCGGTCCACCATGCTGATCCCGCTCCGGCACGGAGAGCCGATCGTCTTCGGGCCCGAAGGCGAAGAGCGCGGTGTCGTCCAGCGTCCCGACGGGAAGCTCGAGGTCGTGTCGGTGTCCGAGGTCGGGCTCGATGCGGTGCTGGTGCACGACGAGGCGCGCCCGGACCCCGGCTTCGCCTTCCGGTTGTCCCGGCTGGCCAACGGGCCCTACGAGCCGACGCCGATCGGCGTGTTCCGCGCCGTCGAGCGCCCCGAGTACGGCACCCAGATGGCCGAGCAGATCACCGACGCGCAGACCAAGCGCGGCCTGGGCGACCTGGGGGCGCTGTTGCGTTCCGGCTCGAGCTGGACGGTCGACTGAGCGAGGCCGGGCCAACGGCAGCGCCGGCTCCCGCTGCACCCGCAGCTACGTGTAGTCGTGGGATCGCTTCGGATTGAAGCGCCAGATGTACAGGCCGAACGTGATCAACCAGATCGGTGACGGGGTAGGCCGCGATCCGCTCCATGGTCCCGCGCCCGATCCCAAAGGATCGGTGCGCGGCGAAACAGATCAGCGCGACCAACGCCACACTGCTGAACAGCAACATGGAGCGGCGCATGGACTCGGGCAGCATGAGCAGCGCGCCGAGCACGAGGATCGCCACGTTGCCGATGGCGATGGCGAGGAAGGCGCCGATGATGTGCATCGGCCGGTTCTCGTTCTCGGGGAACACTCCCACGAGGATGGAACCGAGCCCCCCAACGCAACCAGACCGAACCCGACCATCGCCGCACGCCGCTGTCGTGGCGGTCGCTCGGTGAACTCGTGGTAGAGCAGCGCGGACCCGACGACCATGACCAGGCCCAGCAGGAGGAAGCCGACGTAGTCCATCAACCACCAGCGGGGCGAGCAGATGGCCGGGGAGCCGTAGCCCCCACAACTGGTCTCACCCAGGTCGCTGATCGAGTTCGACACCAGGCTGTAGTCGGGGACGAAGACCCACGCCGCGATCAGCTGGACCAGGAAGTAGATCGACGCGACCGTGAAGATGGCAGGCCCGAGAGACGGATGGGCGTCGTGAGTCTTCCCGAGCCATCTGCTGACCCGGTAGCGGCATTCGTACGGGTGGACGACGTCCCCGGCGTCGGGACCTCCCTCGCCCGACCTGAGGTGATTGTGCACCGACCGCGTCTCGAGCCCTACTCGCCGGTGAAGCGAAACTCCGCCTGCCGGGCACCGTCGGAATGGACGACCTCCCAATAGCGCGCGGCGATGGCGATGTTCTCGGGATCGAAGGCGGTGCCGGCGACGATCTGTCCCATGATCGTCAGTGTCGCCGACGCGGATGCGGTCTGCAGGTGCTCGACGCTCGAGGTCAGGAGCTGGTCCGGGGCTCCCATGACGGCGTTGTAGATGACGAGGCCGGGCGCACCCGGCCCGTCGTAGAGCTCAGCGACCCGGGCGCCCAGGCCATCGGGATCGCTGGCATCGGCCGCGACCGTGTCGATCCGGGCTCCGGTGCCCGCCAGGGTGTCAGCGAGATCGCGGAGCCCGTCCGTGCTGCGAGCCAACAAGGTCACCCGGTAGCCGCCTTCGGCAAAGCGCCGGGCGAAGGCGAGGCCGAGACCCGGCCCGGCACCGACCAGCAAGAGGTGGCGGTCGTCGATCGAGGATCCGGAGCCACCTTCGGAATCGTCGGGCATGCGCCTGTCTCCTTTCACATCGGATGGGGGGAACCGAATCCCCGAGCACCCGAGACCGGCACGGTGTCGAGGGTCTCCTAAAGGGTCGTCGTCGCCGGTGTCTCGGCGTCGGCGCGCACGCGCTCGAGGGTGGCCTGCATGCCCTTGCGGTTCGTCTTGCCCCGGGCCCAGCCGAGGCACGTCCAGTACAGGCGCAGCCACCAGGTGGGCGCCAGCGTGAACGACTCGGTCACGTCGCAGCCGTCGGCGGTGGCGACGATGTCGTACCGCCACACGTTGAGCGGCGCGTCCGGTTTGTTGCCCACCCCGAAGGCGAACGTCTTGCCCGGTTCGCATTCGGTGACCGTGCAGGTGGTCCAGTAGACGGGGCCCTTCTCGTTGCGCTTGACGTGGCCGCGGAACTTGGCGCCGACGGCCGGGCCGGTGGCGGGCTCGACCCAGACGGCCTCGAAGGTCTCGGGGCTGTAGCGACCGATGCGGGTCACGTCGCTGACGAGGTCCCACACCTGTTCGGGCGGGGCTGCCATGTGGACGGTGACCGAGTCGTGCATCGAGCGACCTTAGGCCGGGTGTTCAGGAGATGTCGAGGGAGCGGAACACCATGCCCGTACGCGGCTTCGGGCTGAAGTACGTCGTCTTGGGGGGCATGCGGCGCCGGTCGTTGGCCCAGTTCTCGATCTGCTTCACCGTGACCGGCCGCAGCAGGAACGCCGCCTGGCCGTCGCCCGTGCTCCAGGGCTTCGAGCGCCTCGTCGACGCTGTGCCGGTGCATGACCTCGTGGGGTGGCAGCCCGGCCAGGACGGTGGCGATCAGATTGGAGTCGAGGTCGTTGCCCTCCTGCTCCAGCACGTCGGCGTGGGGGAGCAGCATGTAGGACCTGCCCCCCGGTGACGACGGCCAGTGAGCTCGACTCGGCCAGCGCGGAGAGGGTGCGCTGGTCCGCCTCGCCGGCCCGCACGACGTCGAACCAGGCACCGAGCGCCGTCACGAGGTCGAAGTCGTCGGGCAGCCCGCTGACCGTGCGGTGGATGGCGCCGACGGTCAGCTGGTCCTCGGAGAGCTCGACGACGAGGGCCAGCACGAGGTCGTGCGGCCCGGGCGCGTTGCCGTTGGCCGCCCGCGCCTCGGCCTGGTAGTTCTGCGCGGTCGCGTAGCGGTGGTGCCCGTCGGCCAGCACAACCGGCGCCCGCGCGATGGCGGCGGTCACCGCGGCGATGATGTCGGCGTCGCTCAACACCCAGAGTTGATGGCGCACGCCGTCGTCGTCGTAGGCGTCGGCCACCGGCTCGTCGTCGGTCGGGTCGAACGTCGCGGTCACGCCGTCGGCCATGGAGAGGCCCCAGATCGGCGAGAGGTTGGCCCGGGTGGCGCGCAGCAGATCGAGGCGGTCGCTCTTCGGCTTGGGCAGCGTCTGCTCGTGGGGGAGGATGTCACTCTCCTGGCCCGGGTCGGCCAGGCCGAGCAACCCGAGCACACCGGTCGTGGCGCGACCCGACGTGTCGGTCATCCGGTAGGGGTACAGACTCGGCTCGGGGTCCGCCGCCAGCACGCCTTCGTTGAGCCAGCGGTAGAAGAGGTCGGTGGCGACCGCGTAGCGATCGCGCCCGCCGGTGAGGTCGGCCTCGGGCAGTTCGACGAGGACCGCGTTGGCCTGATGCCGCGAAGCCAGGTGGACCCGCTCGGTCGAGGAGATCACGTCGTAGGGCGGGGCGATGACCTGGGCCAGGGGCGCCTTCTCGGGTTGGTACCTCAGACCTCGGAACGCTTCGAATCGAGGCATCGCGCCACTCTGACACACGGGGGGACGCACCGGTGCAGGGCTTCCGTAGACTCGCCGGGTGGCCGACGTGGAGGACAGGGACGACCTGGACGGCCGTGACCCGTGCAGCCGACGTGACCCAAGTCGCCGACGGCGCCGCCCGGCACCGATGACGCCGGTCTGGACCGGATCCTCACCGTTCCGAACCTGATCACCATGGTGCGGCTGCTGTGCATCCCACTGTTCCTGTGGCTGCTCTTCGGCAAGAACGAGCAGACCGCGGCCGCGATCTTGCTGGCGGCGCTCGGCGCGACCGACTGGGTCGACGGGTTCGTGGCCCGGCGCTACGGGCAGGTCTCGACGCTCGGCAAGGTGCTGGACCCGACGGCGGACCGCGTGCTGGTCGCCACGGCGGTCATCTCGGTCATGGTCTACGGGGCGGTGCCGCTCTGGTTCGGGATCGCCACGATCGCCCGCGAGGTCCTGGTCTCGGTCATGGTCGTGCTGCTGGCGTCCCTGGGCGCAGCCCGCATCGATGTGCTGTGGGTGGGCAAGGCGGGCACATTCGGCTTGATGTTCGCCTACCCGACCTTCCTCCTCGCCTACGGCGACGCCGGCTGGCAGGAGCCGATCAAGGTGATCGCATGGGTCACCGGCATCATCGGCCTCACGCTGGCGTGGATTGCCGCGGGGAGCTACATCGGCCCCGCCAGGAAGGCCCTGCGGGAAGGACGGGCGGCGAGGTGAAGGCCGTCATCATGGCCGGCGGCGAGGGCACCCGCCTGCGCCCGCAGACCTCGAACTTGCCCAAGCCGATGCTGCCGCTCGTGGGGCGGCCGATGATGGAGCACATCGTGTCGCTCCTGCGGCGCCACGGCATCACCGACATCGTCGTCACGGTCGCCTTCCTCCCCAACGCGATCCGCAGCTACTTCGGCGACGGCAGCGAGCTCGGGGTGCGCATGGTGTACGCCACCGAGGAGTCGCCGCTCGGCACGGCGGGCTCGGTGCGCAACGCGATGGAGCAGTTGACCGAGCGGTTCCTCGTGATCTCCGGTGACGTGCTGACCGACATCGACCTGACCGAGGTCGTGGCCTTCCACGAGAAGAACCAGGCGTTGGCCACCATCGCGCTGAGCGCGGTCGAGAACCCGCTCGAGTTCGGCATCGTGATCACGCGCGAGGACGGCACGATCGAGCGGTTCCTGGAGAAGCCGGGTTGGGGGCAGGTCTTCAGCGACACCATCAACACGGGGATCTACGTCCTCGAGCCCGAGATCTTCGAGCGCATCCCCGGGGGGCGTTCGGTCGACTTCTCCGGCGAGGTCTTCCCGGCCGTCCTCGATGAGGGCAAGCCCCTCTACGGCTACGTGGCCGACGGGTACTGGGAGGACGTCGGCACGACCGGCCGCCTACCTCAAGGCGCACGAGGACATCCTCGACGGCAAGGTGGACGTCGACGTGTCCGGCTTCGAGCTGCGGCCCGGCGTCTGGGTGGGGAAGGGGTCCTCCATCGACCCGCTGGCCCGGATCGAGTCGCCGGTGTTCGTCGCGGAGAACTGCACGGTCGACGCCGGCGCCGTGCTCGGCGCGTACACCACGCTCGGCGCCAACACGCGGGTGGCCGAGCGGGGCGAGGTCCGGCGCTCGGTCATCGGCGAGAACTCGTACCTGGGCCCGGCGGTGCGGGTGGAGGGCGCCGTGCTCGGGCGCTCGTGCGACCTGCGGGTGGGGGCGCGGGTCGAGCCGGGGGCCGTGGTGGGCGAGGGCTGCCTGGTCGGCGCGCACGCCGAGGTGCGCGGCGACGTGAAGGTCTACCCCTACAAGGTGGTCGAGGCGGGCGCACAGGTGAACGCGTCGATCGTGTGGGAGTCCGGCGGGGCCCGCACGCTGTTCGGCCGCGACGGCGTCACGGGTATCGCCAACGTGGACGTCAGCCCCGAGCTGGCCGTGCGCCTGGCCAAGGCGTGGGCGTCGGGCTTCGAGAAGGACTCCTTCATCACCGCGTCGCGCGACACGAGCCGGGCGGCGCGGGTCCTCAAGCGAGCGCTCATGGTCGGCTGCAACTCGGTGGGCGTGAACGTCGCCGACCTCGAGCTGGCCACGGTGCCGGTCACCCGCCACCACGTGCGCACGCGGGGGAGCCGGGCCGGCCTCACGGTGCGCCTGAGCCCCGACGACCCGCAGTCGGTCGTGATCCGCTTCTTCGACGAACGCGGCATCGACCTCTCCGAGACGGACCAGCGTCGCGTGGAGCGGATGTACCACCGCGAGGAGTTCCGCCGCGTGACCGCCGGTGAGATCGGCGACATCGGCTTCGCCCCCCGGGTGATCGAGCTCTACACGGGGGACCTCGTCGAAGCCTTCGGGCTCCGCCCCGTGGACGGACACCAGGTCAAGCTGGTGCTCGACCTCTCCTACGGCGCCGCCAGCTTCGTCATGCCCAACCTGCTCTCCAAGGTCGGCGCCGACGTCCTGAGCATCAACCCGTACGCGCAGACGCCGGGGATGATCGCCATCGACAAGACGGTGAGCGAGGCGCGGGTGGCCGAGGCGGTGCGCGGCTCGGGCGCCGATCTCGGCGCGGTGATCGACCCGGGCGGGGAACGCCTCACGCTGATCGACGGGCAGGGCCGCGTGCTGACCGACGACGAGGCCATCATGGCGTTCATCAGCCTGGGGGCCGAAGCGGGTGACACCCGCAAGGTTGCGTTGCCGGTCACGGCGAGCGGCGCGACGTTGCGCTACTGCGCCGAGCGCGGGATCGAGGTCGTCGTCACGCCCCTGTCGATCTCGGGACTGCTCGAGGCGGCCGCGGCAGGCGGGGTCACCTTCGCGTCGGACCGGCGCGGCGGCTACGTGTTCCCGTCCTTCCTGCCCGCGTTCGACGCCGCCGCCGCATTGGCGTGCCTGCTGGCGCTGCTCGGCCGCGGGTCGAGGTCGCTCGAAGACGTGGTCGACTCCATGCCACCCATGCCGATCGTGCACGAGGAGGTGGCGACGCCCCTGGAGCAGAAGGGCCTCATCATGCGGACGCTCATGGAGCAGCTGACCGAGCAGGGCGCTGACCTGGTACTGGTCGACGGCATCAAGGTGCGGACGGGCGACGGGTGGGTGCTGGTCGTCCCCGACCCCGAGGACCCCGTGACCCACGTCTGGGCCGAGGGCACCGACCTGCCCGGATCGGTGGCGCTGGCCGCGCCCTACACCGAGCAGATCGCCGCGCTGTCGGCCGGGTGACGGCGGCGCGTACACGGGCGCTGACCGGTCGCCGGTCCGGTATGGTCGCCCCCCATGAACATCCCCGAGGACCTCCGGTACTCGCCCGAGCACGAATGGGTCCGCGTCGACGGCGCGCGCGTGCGCATCGGCATCACCGACTACGCGCAGGATGCCTTGGGCGACATCGTGTTCGTGGACCTGCCGGCGGTCGGGAGCGAGGTGGACAACGGTGGGCACATCGGCGAAGTGGAGTCGACCAAGTCGGTGTCGGAGATCTACGCACCCGTGCCGGGGACGGTGACGGCGGTGAACGACGCGCTGACGTCCTCGCCGGAGAAGATCAACCAGGATCCCTACGGCGAGGGGTGGATCTGCGAGCTGGAGCTCGCGTCCGGGGCCGACATCTCGAGCCTGCTGGACGCTGCCGCGTACGGTGAGCTGACGGCGGACTGAACCCGTGTTCGGGCAGCCCGTGCCACCCGGAGAAGCCGCTCGTGGGGTGGGGTACCGTGGACGCCGTGTTCTGTCACAACTGCGGGCATCGGAACCCCGAGGGCGTCAACTTCTGTTCCTCGTGCGGTCACGCACTGCTGGCGGACGGCGACGACGCCACGATCACGCTCCATCAGACCGATGACCCGGACACCGGCGAGGTCCGTCCCGGACGTCGACTTGGTCGAGGTGCCCCACGGGGCGGGGGTGCTCGTGGTGACGCGGGGACCCAACATCGGGGCCCGCTACCTCCTGGGGGACAAGGTGGTCCGGGCCGGCCGCCACCCCGAGAGCGACATCTTCCTGGACGACATCACGGTCTCGCGGCGCCACGTCGAGATCGCGCCCAAGGACGGCGGTGCCTACTCGGTGCGCGACGTCGGCTCACTGAACGGGACCTATGTCAACAGGGAGCGCATCGACGAGGCGCAGCTCGCACCCGGCGACGAGGTGCAGATCGGCAAGTTCAAGCTCGTCTACCTGGTGGCTGGGAACGAGTGAGCGGCCGCACCTACCTGTCCATCGGTGACGTCCTGACGCTGCTGCGGGAGGAGTTCCCTGACGTCACCATCTCCAAGATCCGCTTCCTGGAGAGCCAGGGCCTGGTCAACCCGGAGCGCTCGCCGTCGGGCTACCGCAAGTTCTTCGACCACGACGTCGAGCGCCTGCGCTGGGTCCTGCGCCAACAGCGGGAGCACTTCCTCCCGCTCAAGGTGATCCGCGACCGCCTGGCCGACGGCGAGCTGGACGACGTGCCCCCGGACCGGGTCAACGGGAAGTCGGCCGAACCGGCTCATGCCGGCGCCCACGCCGCCCACGCGGCGCAGGGGGCGCCCGACCGACGAGCGACCGACCAAGGCCGACGAGGAGGCGATGGCCCGGATCCTGGCCGACGCCTCGCGCCGCAGCGCCCAACTCCCCGAGTCGGCGCAGGCCCGTCGCGGGTTGCAGGTCGTGGGGGAGGGCGCGGCAACCGATGTGGCGCCGTCCTCGACCCCGGCGCTCGCCTCGACACCGGCCGCGTCCTCTGCCGCCGGGCCCGGGCGTGGCACCGGCGCTGCCGCCCCGGGCGCGCCCGGTGCGGGCCGCAGCGCGCCCCGAGCGACCGCGCGTCGCGCGGGGGCAAGGCTCCGGCGCATGCGGCGCCCGAGCCGGAGCCGCGTCCCGCCGCCACGCCGCGTCCCGCCGCCGCGCCGGCCGACGGCTCGCGACCGACACCCGGGCCGCGACCGCGAAGGCGGGTGGCGAGGGCGCCTCGTCCGCGGCCACCCCGCCGGCGGCGAGCGACCCGGCCGGCCTGGGCGGCATGGTCACCGGCGCCAGCCTCACCGCCGAGGAGCTCTGCGCCGCCTCGGGCCTGTCGCCCGACGAGCTGGCCGGGCTCGAGGGCTTCGGCCTGATCTGCCCGGTGCGCGTGGCCGGGATGGCGACCTACGACGAGGAGGCCCTGACGGTGGCCAACCTGGCGGCCGCCTTCCGGTCGTTCGGCATCGAGCCGCGCCACCTGCGCCTCTACCGCAATGCCGCCGACCGCGAGGTGGGCCTGATCGAGCAGATTGTCATCCCGTTGCTGCGCCAACGGAACCCCGAGTCCCGCCAGCGGGCCGTCGAGGGCGCGGAGCAGTTGGCGACCCTGGGCCAGTCGATGCGAGCCTCGTTGCTCCGCCAGGCCCTCCGGCAGCATCTGGGGGGGTGACGCAAGGCCGGGATCCGGCGCTACATTTCTGTCATGGTCCGTGTGCTCCTCCGAGCGGTCCGGGTGGACCTGCAATCGAACACCCCGGTGCTCCTCTTGCAGGAGACCCAAGGTGAGGGGCGCACGTTGCCGATCTTCATCGGGAGCCCCGAGGCGACCGCCATCGCCTACGCGCTGCAGGGCGTGACCATGCCCCGGCCGCTCACGCACGACCTCATGCGGGACATGCTCGGCGCCCTCGACATCACCGTCGAGCGCGTCATCATCACCGAGTTGCGCTCGTCCACCTACTTCGCGGAGCTGCACCTGGTGCGCGGCGAGGAGCGCACGATCGTGTCCAGCCGTCCCTCCGACGCCGTCGCGGTCGCCGTGCGCACCGAGACGCCGATCTTCGTGTCCGACGAGCTGATGGAGTCCGAAGGCATCATCCTGACGCTCGACGCCGAGGACGAGGAAGAGGACACCCCCGACGAGTTGGTGGGCCAGTTCCGCCAGTTCCTCGACTCGGTCCGGCCGGAAGACTTCGAAGGGTGAGCCCATCGCGTTGGGCGCTCGCCGTCGCTGGCGGGCGCCGGCCTCGTCCTGGCGGCGTGCAGCAGCAGCCCGAGCCGCGCACCACTCGACGACCACCACGACGCACCGTGCCACGACCACGTCGTCCTCGACGACGTCGACCACGCGCCCCCGCCACGACGTCGACGACCGCCACCTCGTCGGGGTGCAACCACATCACGGCCAGCGCCGGGGGGTCGCAAGGCGCCGCGGGCACCATCACCGGCCTGGTGACGGTCACGAACACCGGCACCACCACCTGCACGGTCGACGGCTACCCGACCGTGGCGCTCTTCTCGGGGAGCGGCGCCCCGCTGACCGTGACCATGGTGAACGGGCTCTCGGTCAACATCTCGCCCGTCGGCCAACGCGGCGCCGTCGTCCGTCGCCCTCGCACCCTCGGGGACGGCGCAGTTCGCCTACCAGATCTCGGACGTGCCGACCGGCGACGAGACGAGCTGCCCCAGCGTCCGAGCAGGCGACGACGACCATGCCCGGCGCCACGACGTCGTCGCCCAGCTTCGTCTTGGCCATCGCCCCGTGTGGCAACGGGACGATCCGCGTCTCGCCGCTCTACAAGACGTAGGACCGGCCGGCCGGCTGCCCGGCGCACCACGGACTCCGGCTCTCGGAGGGACTAGCGCCCGGGCGCGACCAGGATGCGCCCGCGCACGGCGGCGTCGAGGACGCGACCGAGGGCCGCGGTGAGGCCGTCGAGGCCGATCTCCTCGTTGACCATGTCCTCGCAGTGGCTCGAGCGGGAACGCGTCGGCCATCTCGGTCCACAGCGCCCGGCGCTCCTCGATCGGCGTCGCCACGGTGTCGATCCCGAGGAGGGCCACGCCGCGCACGATGAAGGGGTACACCGTCGTGGCGAGATCGTTGCCGCCGGTCAGCCCGCTGGCCGCGACCGCGCCGCCGTAGCGGACGGTCCGCAGCGCTTCGGCCAACGCGGTGCCGCCGACGCAGTCGACCACGCCGCCCCACAACTGGGGCCCGAGGGTGCGGCCGTCGTCCTCGGTGAATTGGCGGCCGACCACCTGGGCGGCGCCGAGCTCCTTCAGGTAGTCGTGCTCGGCCGTCTTGCCCGAGGACGCGACCACCTCGAAGCCGGCCTTGGCCAGGAGGGCCACCGCGGCGCTGCCGACGCCGCCCGAGGCACCGGTGACCAACACCGGGCCGTCCTCGGCTGCCGTCCCGTGTTGGCGCAGTCGGTGCAGCGACAGCAGCGCGGTCAGTCCGGCCAGCCCGATGATGGCGGCGTTGCGGCAGCTCAACGGTTCCGGCAAGGGCACGACCCAGTCGGCGGGCACCCGGGCGCAGGCGGCGAAGCCCCCGTGGTGCGCGACGCCGAGGTCGTAGCCCTGCACGAGCACGCGCTGACCGGGGCGAACTCGTCTGGGCTCGAGCTCCCCTCCACGCTGCCGGTCAGCTCGACGCCGGGCACGAGGGGGAACCTGCGGGCCACCCGGTTCCCGGGGCGGGTGACCATGGCGTCCTTGAAGTTGATGGCGGACCATTCGACGCGGATCACGACCTCGCCGGCCGGCAGGTCGCGCTTCCGACAGCTCGACGACGGCGGGCCGGATCACCTCGCCCGACTTCGACAGCACGTAGGCCGGGAAGCGCACCGAATCACTGTAGAGGGCGCCGTCGGCGGCTTCCGTCGCGGGCGCCTCCGCCGGGTACGGTCGCACGGTGGTGCTCACGACTGCAGACTATGGGCGTTGGCCCTCGCCGTTGTCGGCGGAGGACGTGGCCCGCGCCAAGATCTCGCTGGCGGAGCTGTGCTCGGACGGCGCGGCGCTCTACTGGCTCGAGGCGCGCCCCGAGGAGAACGGGCGCGTCGTGTTCGTGCGGGCCGACGCCGACGGGCCGCCACGACCATTCGCCCGCAGGGCGTGAGCATCCGGAGCCGGGTGCACGAGTACGGCGGGGGCGCCGTCTGCCTCGTGCCCGGGCGCGACCGCCGGCGCCTTCGCCTACGTGGACCAGTCGGACCAGCGGGTGTGGCTCTGCGACGGCGGCCGGACGTCCGGCGACGCCGCGTGCGCTGTCGGCGCCGGCGCCCGACGGGGAGGCCTTCCGCCACGGCGGCCTCAGCGCCACGGCCGACGGCGACTGGGTGCTGGCCGTCCGCGAGGCGCACCCGCCGGCCGAGCGGCGCGGGCCCCGGTCCGGAGCATCGTGGCCCTGTCGACGGGTCCCGACGCGCCCATCGGAGTCGACGTTGCTGGCGGGGCACGACTTCTTCGGCGCCCCCCGGGTCGATGCGGCGGCCGAGCGGCTCGCCGTCGTCGTGTGGGAGCATCCCGACATGCCGTGGGACGCCTCGTCGCTCCTCGTGGTGCCCCTCGGCCGGGCGCGTCGCGACGTACGCCACCCCGGCCGTGCTGGCGCCCGCCGGCGAGCCCCGGGTCGTCGCCGGCGGGCCCGGCGAATCGGTGGGGCAGCCGGCCTGGCAGCGCGACGGCACGCTCCGCTTCGTCTCGGACCGGCGCGGCTGGTGGCAGCCCTACGTCGCACCCCGGCAGGGCGGACGCGCCCCGGCGCCGCCGAGGCGCTCACCGGCGGCCGAGGCCGAGTTCCACGGCCCGGACTGGGTCCTCGGCCAGACGCACGATGGCGGAGCTGCCCGACGGCACGCTCGTGGCACGCCAGACGTCGTCGGGCCGCGACTCCCTGGTCCGCCTGCGCCCGGGCGGGGCGCCGGAGGAGGTTGCGCAGCCGTGCGTGTCGATCGCCGGGCTGTGCGCGCACGGCGAGGGCCTCGCGCTGATCGGCAGCACGCCCGAGAGCCCCACCAACGTCTGGCTCGTCGAGCCGGGCGGGGCAGCCGCCGCCGCCGCCGCCACGCCCGTTGCGGCCCGCGCCTTCGTTCGCCGGCCACGCTCGGCCCCGGGGACCTCAGCCGCCGGCGAGCCGTTCACGCTGACCGGCCGCACCGGGCGTCCGGTGCACGGGACGCTGTACCGGCCCGCTTCCGGCCGTCACCCACAGGCCGACCACCGCGGCCCACCGCCGCTGGTGACGTGGTGCCACTCGGGGCCGACCTCGGCCTGCCAGCCGGGCCTCGACCTGACCTTGCAGTTCTTCACCACGCGCGGGTTCGCGGTCGCGTGCGTGGACTACGCGGGCAGCACGGGCTACGGGCGCGCCTACCGCTGCGCGCTCGTGGGGTGAGTGGGGCGTGGCCGACGCAGAGGACTGCCTCGATGCGGCCCGGCACCTCGCCGAGCGCGGCGACGTCGACCCCGGCCGCATGGCCGTCCGCGGCGGGAGCGCCGGCGGCATGACCGCGCTCAACGCGCTGGCGGCGGGGGAGGGGTTCACCGCCTGCACCGCGTCGTACGGGGTGACCGACCTGTTGCGGCTCGCCGCGACCACCCACGACTTCGAGGCCCATTACACGGACCGGCTCATCGGGCCGCTGCCGGCGGCCGAGCGTCGCTTCGTGGAGCGGTCGCCCGTCAGCCGGGCCGCCGCCATGCAGGGCGCGGTGCTCCTGCTGCAGGGCACCGACGACGCCGGTGGTGCCGCCGGCCCAGGCCGAGCGCATGCGTGACGCCCTCGTGGCCGTCGGAACCCCGTGCGACCTGCGGTTCTTCGAAGGAGAGGGCCACGGATTCCGCCGGGCGGACACCCTGACCGCATGCCTCGAGGCGGAACTGTCGTTCTATCTGGCGGAACTCCGCCTCTAGGCTCGCGATGCGCGGGTTCCGCCCGCGGCGGGGCCAGTGCGCGAGGATTTCGAGACGCCATGCCGACGACCTCACTGATCATCACCGAATGGGGCAGCCGGATCGGCGCCCGGACACGGCAGATGCTCGGCCCACTGCGCCGCCTCTCGCCCGAGACCGGCGACGCGCTGCTCTACCTCGCCAGTGCGCTCTTCGCGCTTGGTCACCATCTACACGTCGACGAACGCGCTCTACCAGGTGTGGGGGCGCATGGCGCTGGCCCCGTTCGCGTTCGGCGCCGTGGCGTCGGCCGGCCTCGTGTGGTGGGTGCGCCGCGCCCGCCACCGCCAGCCCGAGCAGCGGCTGACGCCCGTGCAGCATCGCCGGGCCTGGGTGGCGCGCATCGCCGTCGCCGTCTGCGTGTTCGCCGGCGTCGCTGGCCATCCCGCTCGGCCTCGAGGTCCTCTGGCGTTTCGACGGGGTGGCCGGTTCGCACCAGCAGCCCGAGGTCGTCGTGGTGGAAGTGGGCGGGAAGGACCTCGTGAAGGGGCGAGGACCCCTACAACAAGATCCACCGCCTGCACCACGAGGTGAAGTACCACGCGCCCGGCGAACCGGACACGCCCGGCTTCCTGCCCTACCTGCCCCTCATGGCGGTGCTCGGCATCCCGAGCGACATCTGGCCCAACAACGGGCTCAGCGACGCCCGCATCTTCTTCTGCGTCACCACGCTGGCGGTGGCCGCGGTCGCGCTGTACCTGTGCCGGGCCGACGGCCGGCGCAAGATCCGCGCCCTCCAGGCGCTGATCATCTTGCCCCTGGCCTCGCTGCCGCTCGCCACCGGAGGCGACGACATCCCGGTGGCCGCGTTCCTGCTCCTCGCCATGGTGCTGGCGCAGCGCCGACGCCCGTTCGCCTCCGGCATCGTGTTCGGCATCGCGTCGGCCATGAAGTTCACCGCCTGGCCGGTCGCGCTCCTCGCGTTGTTCGCCGCCCACGGTCGCAAGGGCGAGCGCCGCCCGCTCACCATGCTGGCCGGCATCCTCGTCGTCGCGGTGCCGACGATCTTCCCCTTCGCGCTGCGAGGGCCTTACGCGCTGATCGACGATGTCGTGCTCTTCCCGCTCGGGTTGAGTGCGATCCCCTCGACGGCGGCCAGCGCCCTGCCCGGGCACGTCCTGGTGCACGAGTTCCCCACGCTCAGCCGCATCCTGCCCCTCACGGTCGGCTTGGTGCTGGCGGCGCTGCTGGCCCGTCATCTCTACCGGCACACTCCCAGCACGGTGGCGCAGGTGTGCAACCTGGCGGGCGTCGTCATGTCGGCGTTGATCCTGCTGGCGCCCAACCCGCGCGTCGGCTACCTGCTCTACCCGATCAACTTCTTCGTCTGGGCCTACCTGCTGGCGCCGCGTCCCGAGGACGCCGAGCTCCTCCCGGCGGTAGGCGCCACCGGAGCGGGCCCTCCCAAGGAGCTCGCGACGGCCTGAGGCGCCGGGGCCCGCCGCCCGGGCGTCGAACGAAACGTCTTAGCTCTGGTCGTCGTTCTGCTGCAGCAGGCGGATGGTGAACTCCGTCTCGCCGGCCGCCGGCAGCGCCGTGCCCGAACGACGTCGGCGAGATCGTGGCGCCCATCTCCCAGAAGTAGCCGTCCGTGCCGGCCAACTTGCCGAGGACCTCGAGGGAACGGGGATCGTTGGCGGCAGGGCCCCGGTCGAAGACCTGCCACCCCTGCTGGCGCATCTCGGCGGCGAAGAACGTGAGCAGCGCACCCTGCGAGTTCGTGGAGCGGAGCACGACCTGAGCGTCGAACTGCTCCGACCCGGCGGCAGTGTTCTCGTGCGAGATGCGGATCGACCCGGTGGGCACCGCCACCGCGTTGATGATGTTCGACGGCGGCTCACCCAAGGCGATGATCGGCGCCAGCGCGTGCGCCGCCGGCTCGGCGCGCAAGGGGGTGCCCGGCACCGAACTCGGCGCGGCCTTGGTCCGCACCGGGGCGGGGGAGTGCGTGGAGAGGATGCCGAGCGTCACGAAGACGGCGAGGATCAGGACGCCGAGCCCGAGCACGACCATGGCGGGGCGGATGGAGAAGCCACCGGGCGTCGCGGGGCGCAGCGGCGGCGCCCCCGGGTCGGCGAGCCGGGTCTCGGCGTCGGACAGCGTCATGGCCCGTCCAGCCTACGACTGGTCCGACCACCCGAAATGGTCGACCGGCCCGTGCCCGCGCCCGAGTTGCCAGCCGGCGCCCCCGGCGAGGGCGCGGCGCACGAAGTCCTTGGCGCCCCGGATCGCATCGAGCACGTCGGCGCCCTGGGCCAGCTGGGCGGCGACGGCGGCCGAGAGCGAGCACCCCGTGCCATGGTCGTTACCGGTCTCCACGCGTGTGCCCGGCAGGACGGTCACCCCTTCGGGGCCGGCCACGACGTCGTCCGCCGAGTCGGTGAGGTGGCCTCCCTTCACCACCACCCAACGGGCCCCGCGGTCACGGAGCTGCTCGGCGACGGCCGCCCGCGCCTGGAGCGGGCGGAGCGACTCGACCGAGGTGCCGCCGAGCACGGCGGCCTCGCGCAGGTTGGGGGTGGCCACGAGCGCCCGGGGCAGCAGGCGTTCGAGATAGGCCGCGACGCCCTCGGGCTCCACGAGCGGATGACCGGTGGAGGAGACCAGCACGGGGTCGACGACGAGGCGAGGGAGCCGACCCCGTTCGGCCAGGCCGGCCACCTCGGTGACGATGCCGGCGTTGGCCAGCATCCCGGTCTTGACGCTGCGGACGTCGAAGTCGTCCAGCACGGCCTCCACCTGCAGGCGCACGAACTCGGGCTCGAGGGCGACGACGCCCCGCACGCCCGTGGTGTTCTGCGCGGTCACCGCGGTGAGCGCGCTCGTGCCGTGCACGCGGAACGCGGCGAAGGTCTTCAGGTCGGCCTGCGCGCCGGCGCCGCCACCGGAGTCGGAGCCGGCGACCGTGAGCGCGGTCGGCGGGGTGCGGGGGCCCGGCACCGAGCCACCATAGGCGGGCCCGGGGGTATCGTCGTTCGGGTGACGACACCGCCGCGCGTCGGCGCGACCAGCCCCGATGCACCCGAGCCGCTCTGCATCGCCGGTGAGGTGCTCGGGTCGCGGCTCCTGCTCGGCACGGGCGGGATGACGAGCCTGCACGCGTTGCGGGCCGCGCTCGAAGCGTCCGGGACCGCCCTGGCCACCGTGGCGGTCCGCCGCGTCGAGCCCTCGCGCCAAGGCTCGCTGCTGTCCCTCCTCGACGAGCTCGGGATCAGGGTCCTGCCCAACACGGCCGGCTGCGCCACCGCATCCGAGGCCGTGCTCACCGCCAAGCTGGCCCGCGAGGCGTTCGGCACCGACTGGGTGAAGCTCGAGGTGATCGGGAACGACCGCACGCTGCTGCCCGACGCGGTGGAGCTGCTGGCGGCGGCGGAGCAGCTGGCCGAGGACGGCTTCGTCGTCCTGCCCTACACCAGCGACGACCCGGTCCTGGCCTTCCGGCTCCAGCAGGTCGGCTGCGCCGCGGTGATGCCGCTCGGCTCACCGATCGGCAGCGGGCTCGGGATCCGCAACCCGCACAACATCGCGCTCCTCCGCCAGTCGGTCGAGGTGCCCGTCATCCTCGATGCCGGCATCGGCACGGCGTCCGATGCCGCCCTGGCCATGGAGCTCGGCTGCGACGGCGTCCTCGTCGCCACGTCCGTCAACCGGGCGCACGACCCGGTGGCCATGGCGCGCAGCATGCGGCTGGCGGTCGAGGCGGGCTGGCTCGCCCGCCGCGCCGGGCGCATCCCGGTGCGCTTCCACGCCGAGCCCTCCAGCCCGCTCGAGGGCCGCGCCGAGCTCGGCGGGCCCGGCCCGGCCTGATCCACCCGGGCGCAGACCCTCGGGGCGCACGGCGGGCCAACCCGCCCCCCGGACGGGTGGCGATGTTGACGGGGCGCCCCACCCAGCTAAAGTTAGGACGCCCTAATATTCGTCGTGCCTAACTTCGGCCGCCCAGGAGGTTGTCCCCGATGTCGCCCCGCTCCACCCGGTCCGCTTTCACGGTGCCGGCGGCACCGTGTCCCGAAAGTGGGGGAGGCAGCGGACGCCGACTGGGATCCCGGGGCCCGTCGTTTCGTCTCGGCCGCCTGAGTCTGGCGGCCGCCTCGTTGGCGGCGGGCTTCGTCGCCACGGCAGGGGTGGCGTCGGCCGGGGCCTCGCCGCCGGCCATCACCATGTACAGCGGACAGCACGTCCAGACCACCCAGGCGCTGGTCAGCGCGTTCGAGAAGAAGACGGGGATCAAGGTCAACGTCCGCTTCGACGACGAGGACGTCCTGGCCCAGCAGATCGCGGCCGAGGGCGGGCACTCGCCGGCCGACGTCTTCTTCACCGAGAACTCACCCCCGCTGCAGTACCTCGCGTCGAAGCATCTCCTGGCGCACCTGTCCAAGTCCGACGCTCGCCGAGACCCCGGCCAAGTACAACTCGCCCAACGGCCTCTGGCAGGGGGTGTCGGCCCGGGTGAGCGTGATGGTCTACAACACGGATCTCCTCAAGCCGAGCCAGCTGCCCACGTCGGCCATGCAGCTCTCGCAGTCCGAAGTGGAAGGGCAAGATCGGCCTGGCGGGGGGCGAGACCGACTTTCAGCCGATCGTGACCTCCATTGCGCGCAAGGACGGGTCGGCCGCCGCATTGCGTTGGCTCAACGGGGTCAAGGCGAACGCCGGGAGCAGCCATCTCTACCCCGACAACGAGACCGTGGTGGACGAAGTCAACCGGGGCCAGGTCGCGCTCGGCGTCATCAACCAGTACTACTGGTACCGCCTGCGTGCGGAGGACGGCGCCTCGAAGCTGCATTCCGCGATCGCCTACTTCGCCCCCCATGACGTCGGCTACGTGATCGACGTGTCCGGCGCCGGCGTGCTCAGTTCGTCCCAGCACGCCGCCGAGGCGCAGAAGCTGGTCGCCTTCCTGTCCTCGCGCGCAGGGTCAGCAGATCATCGCCCACAGCGACAGCTACGAGTACCCGATCGGGTCGCACGTCACGACGGCCCAACCGGAGACCCCGTTCGACCAGCTGCAGCCGAATTCCATCACCATCGGCCAGCTCGGCACGGGTGCCACGGCGATCAGGCTGTTGCAGGAGGCCCAGCTGTTGTGAGTGTGACCGGGCCGTGAGGTGAGCACGACCGCGCCGTCCCGGGGAGGGGCGGGCCACGGGGGCCCGGGCCCGGGCACCACCGGGCCCACGAACACGGGCGCGGCGGTCAGCGACCGTCATGCGGCGCGGACACGGCGGGCACTGGAAGCACCGGCGCGACCGGCTCCGCCACCACCTCCATCACCATCGCTGGGCGGGACACCATCGATCGGGACCCCCGGCGCTGCTGGCGGCCGCGGCGCTCGTGGGCGTCGCGGTCCTGACGCCCCTCATCTTCCTGATCGTCCAGGCGTTCCAGCTCGGGTGGTCGACCCTGCAGCCGCTCCTCTTCCGGAGCCTGACCGGCGAGCTGTTGTGGCACACCGTCAGCCTGACGGTCGTCGTCACGCTCCTCTGCGCCGCACTCGGCACGCTGCTCGCCTGGTTCATCGAACGCACCGACCTTCCCGGCCGGTCCGCCTGGGCGGTGTTGGTCGTGATCCCGCTCGGCATCCCCGACTTCGTCGTCAGCTTCGGCTGGCGCGCCATCTTCCCGTCGTTCGGCGGCTTCTGGGCTGCGGTGTTCGTCATGACCCTGGCCGTCTACCCCCTCGTCTTCCTTCCGGTCGCGGCGAACATCCGCAACGCGGACCCGGCGCAGGAGGAGGTGGCGCGCAGCCTCGGTCTCGGCCGCCTGGCCACCTTCTGGAAGGTGACGGTCGGCCAAGCGCGGCTCGCCATCTTGGGGGGCTCGGTGCTCGTCGCGTTGGTGTGCCTGGCCGAGTTCGGTGCCTTCGAGATCCTCGGCTTCCGCACCCTCACGACCGAGGCGTACACGGAGTTCACCGTGGGGCTCAACACGGCGGCGGGATGTGCCTTTTCGCTCATCCTCGTGTCCCTCGGCGCGATCCTCCTCTTCGGCGAGGGGGCGGCGCGGGGCAAGGGTCGAGCCGCACGCGTGGGGTCGGGCGCGGCGCGGATCGTGCGCCCCCGGCGCCTCGGGCTGGCACAAGGTGCCGGTGGTGGGCGGGGTGGCGGCGGTCGTGGTGCTCGCGCTCGGCGTCCCGGTGGGAGCGATCGTGTGGCTCATCATCACGGGCGGCAGTTCGACCGTGCCCTCCACCTCGATCTGGGGGGCCGCCCTCACGACGTTCGGGTACGCGGCGGGGGCCGGGATCGTGGGCACCATCGGCGCCCTGCCCATCGCGCTCCTCTCGGTCCGCTTTCCCGGCCGCCACGTCCGGATGCTCGAGGGCGCCTCGATGCTCGTCCTGGCGGTGCCGGGCATCGTCGTCGCCCTCGAGCGCGGCGTACGTGACCCTCCATTTCCTCCAGGGGCGCTGGTACCAGACGACGCCGCTGCTCATCCTCGTCTACGCGGTGATGTTCTTCCCCATGGCCGTCGTCTCGGTGCGGGCCGCCGTCGCCCGGGCGCCGATCGGGTTGGAGGAGGTCGGGCACTCGCTCGGCGTCCGCCGCCGCTCCGTGTTCTGGCGGGTCACCCTGCCGCTCATCGCGCCGGGCCTGGCGGCAGCCTTCTGCCTCGTCTTCTTGGAGACCGCCACCGAGTTGACGGCGACGCTGATCTTGATCCCGACCGGCGCGCACACCCTGGCCACCGGCTTCTGGGCTCAGGAGACCAACCTCAGCTACGGGGCGGCCGCGCCGTACGCCGGCCTCATGGTGCTCATCGCGGCCGTGCCCAGCTACGTCCTCGGCCGTTGGTTCGACCGCCTCCCGGCGCGGTCACCGCGGCGGCGGGCGTCGGCGGCGCCGAACCGCCCATGGCAACGGCCGAGGTGCTGCCGGGCGCAACAATGGCGCGATGAAGGAGCTCGCCGTACGCGGCGCCCGCAAGTCCTTCGGAGACACTCAGGGTCCTCGACGGCGTGGACCTGATGGTGCCGGCCGGGAGCTTCACGGCCATCCTTGGCGCGTCGGGCAGCGGCAAGACGACCCTGCTCCGCGTCATCGCCGGCTTCGAGCGGCTGGACAAGGGGACGGTCGTGCTCGGCGACGAAGCGGTGGACGACGCCCGCCACACGTTCGTGCCGAGCGAGCACCGCCATATCGGCTACGTGCCCCAGGAGGGGGCGCTCTTCCCGCATCTCTCCGTCGGGCGCAACGTGGCGTTCGGCTTGCCGCGCGGTCCGAACCGACGGGCCCGGGTGCTCGACCTTCTCGAGATGGTGGGCCTGTCCGGGCTCCACCGGCGCTACCCGCATCAACTCTCCGGTGGACAACAACAGCGGGTGGCGCTCGCCCGGGCGCTGGCCACCGAGCCCGAGATCGTGCTGCTCGACGAGCCGTTCTCCTCGCTCGACGCGACGCTGCGGGCCAGCGTGCGGAGCGAGGTCCACGACGTGCTGCGCCGGGCGGGCACCACGTCCATCCTGGTCACCCACGATCAGGACGAGGCGCTGTCGATGGCCGACCAGGTGGCCGTCCTGCGTCACGGCGTCATCGCGCAGCTCGACTCGCCGGCCGGGATCTACCAGCGCCCGCTCGACCCCGCCCTGGCCCAGTTCCTCGGCGAGTCCAACGTGCTCGACGTCGAGGTGCACCACGCGGGCGGGGGCGGGGACCCGGTGGCAGTCACGCCCTTGGGGTCGCTGCCGGTCGATGCCTGGCCCCCGGCCGAAGCGGACGGACCGGCCCATGTCATGATCCGCCCCGAGCAGCTCGTGATCGGCGACGCCGGCGGGTCAGCGCTGGTGGCGACCGTGGAGAGCTACGAGTACTACGGCCACGACGCGGTCGTCCGCGTGCGCCCGGAGTCCGAGGAGCTCTCGGACCTCATCGTCCGCGTCACCGGGGGGACCCCCCTGGTCACCGGGGCCAGGATCGGGCTCACGGTCGCGGGCTCGGTGGTCGCGTGGCCGATCGGTGCGGGGGACCACGACCCGGGAGCCGGGCCGGACGACCCGCAGGCAGCGGGCGTGGCCGACCCCGCCGACGCCGCCAAGAAATGAGAAACACGCCTCCGTAACTACAGCGATGTCGTCCGGGGTCCACTACAGTTGGGCCCGGAGATCCAGCGCAGGAGGTAGTGGAGATGGCCGCGGAGTCCTCAACCCGTGTCGGGGGGTTTCACGGGCCGCAGGTGTGCGGCCTGGTGGGGATCACCTACCGGCAGCTCGACTACTGGGCCAGGACCGGCCTGCTGCAGCCTTCGGTCGCCTCGGCCAAAGGCAGTGGTTCCCGACGGATCTATTCGTACTCGGACGTCCTCGAGCTCAAGGTGATCAAACAGCTGCTCGACGCCGGCGTCTCGCTGCAGTCGGCGCGGCGGGCCGTCGAGTGCCTGCGGCAGGACCTTGGCGCCGACCTCGCGTCGGCGAACCTCGTGCTGACGGGGACGAGCTCGGTGCTCGCCCGCACGAACGGCGAGGTGGTCGACCTCCTCGCCGGCGGCCAGGGTGTCTTCAACATCGTTCCTCTGGCGGGTGTCGTCGAGGAGCTCGAGGCCGACATCGTGCGCCTGGACACCGCCGAGCCGGCGACGGCAGAGAAAGGCCGGCCGGCTCGGGTGCCGGCCAAGCGGGCCGCCGGGGAGTGAGCACGTCGGACCCCGCGCGCAGTGGGCGCACGCGCCACCCGGCCTGTGCGCCCGCCGGGCATGTCCGCTTCGCCCATCCCTCCGAGCGACTCTTCGCTGCGCTCCTCGACCTGAACGGCGAGCGCTGGGTCTATGAGCCCGTGGAGTTTCCCCTCGAGTGGGACGCGCAGGGGTCGCCGGTGTCGGGGTTTCGTCCCGACTTCTATCTTCCGGGACGCGGCGTCTTCATTGAGCTGACGACGGCGGACCAACGACTGGTCACACGCAAGAACCGCAAGGTGCGACGCATGCGCCATCTCTACCCCGAGGTGCCGATTTGCGTCGTCTATCAACGCGACTTCACAGTCGCTGCTGGCTTCGCACGGCCTTCCCGTTGTCACGGCCGGAGCCGCCTAGTCTGGCGTCGTGCACGCCGATGAAAGCGAGGGCAACGCCGCGTCTCGGGTCTCGCCCCTGCACGCCGCGCACGCCGCGCTCGGCGCCAAGATGGTCCCCTTCGGCGGCTGGGAGATGCCGCTGGCCTACGCGTCGGGAACGGTCGCCGAGCACCGCGCCTGCCGGTCTGACGCCGTCGCGTTCGACGTGTCACACCTGGGCACGGTCCGTGTCGTCGGCGCGGATGCGTTCGACCACCTCCAACGAGCACTGAGCAACGACCTGCGGCGGGTCCACCCGGGTCGGGCCCAGTACACGCACCTCCTCGACGACGACGGCTCGGTGATCGACGACATCATCGTGTGGTGGGTGGACGAGGAACGCTTCGACGTGATGCCCAACGCGTCCAACACCACCGACGTGGTGGCGGCAATCGGCGGCCACGACGTCACTGACGAACGCGCCGTCGTGGCCATACAGGGACCACAGGCGCGCCGTCGCCTCGCTGCGATCGCCCCCGTCGCCGCTTCGGTGCACCGCTTCTGCGTCGAGCGTTTCGATTGGAACGGCGCACCGTGCCTGGTGGCCGGCACGGGCTACACCGGCGAGGACGGCGTGGAGTGCGCCCTCCCCGCGGAGGTTGCGCCGAGCTTCTGGGACGCCGTCCTGGCCCAGGGCATCCTGCCGGCCGGACTCGGCGCCCGCGACACCCTGCGGCTCGAGGCGGGACTGCCGCTGCACGGCCACGAGCTCGGGCCCGGCATCACGCCGCTCCAAGCGGGCCTGGGTTGGGTCGTGGGTTGGGACAAGAGCGAGTTCACGGGCCGGGCCGCACTCGAAGAGGAGCGGGCGACCGGGCCGGCGCGCCGGCTGCGCGGCATCGTGGCCGACGGCCGCCAGCCTCTCCGCGACGGCGCGGAAATCCGCCGGGGAACCGACCACGTCGGCATCTTGACCAGCGGGAACTTTTCGCCCATGCGCGAACGCGGCATCGGCTTGGGCTTCGTGGATGCAGATGCACAGCTGCTCGACGGAGACGGGGTCATCGTGGTCCAGCGCGGCCGCGAGCTCACCGGCGGCCTGGTGCGCCCGCCGTTGTGGCCGGTCCGGGAGGAGTCGGAGTAAGGGCACCCCAAGGACTTGGCCCGCGAGGCCGGTGTCCTATGATGGGCGGACAACTGAATACGCCGTTTGAACCGGAGCGCCAGAGTCCCCGCCCCATGCAGTCGAGGGGACGCCGGAGGAGCAAATCTCCCCAGAAACTCTCAGGCCGACATACCGCTCCGGCGAGGCAACTCTGGAAAGCGGATGACATCCATCCGCACCGAAGGTGGAAGTCGCTCATGTTGCGGCGAGGCTCTCAGGTCCAATGACAGAGCGGGGAGGACGTCCGACGAACTCCGTGTGATGTGCGGAGCAAGCCAGGAGGCCTCCGTGCACCCACAGCGCCCATCGCCCGCAGCCGAAGAACTCGAGCCGTTCGAGAGCTTCCTGTCTCGCCACGTCGGCACCTCCAGCCAGGACCAGACGGAGATGCTCGAGGTCCTCGGCTACGAGAGCCTCGACGCGTTGATCGACGCCGCGGTGCCCGGCAGCGTGCGCAGCCTCGACGACCTCGACCTGCCGCCGGCGGCGTCCGAGCACGCGGTCCTGGCGGAGCTGCGATCGCTGGCCTCCTCGAACGAGACCGCGGAACCGATGATCGGCCTCGGCTATTCGGGCACCGTGACGCCCGGCGTCATCAGGCGCAACATCTTGGAGAGCCCGGCCTGGTACACCGCGTACACGCCGTACCAGCCCGAGATCAGCCAGGGCCGGCTCGAGGCCCTCTTGAATTTCCAGACCATGGTGGCGGACCTCACGGGCCTGGACACGGCCAACGCGTCGCTCCTCGACGAGGGCACCGCGGTCGCCGAGGCGGTCACCCTCATGCGGCGCCGCAGTGCGGCGGAGTCCAACCGGGTGGCCGTCGACGCGGACTGCCACCCGCAGACCATCGCCGTCCTGGAGACCCGCATGGCCCAGCTCGGCATCGAGCTCGACGTCGTCGACTTCGACGCCGGGCCGCCGGTCGGGGAGTACTTCGGCCTGGTGCAGCAGTACCCCGGCTCTTCGGGGGCGATCCGCGACTTCGCCGGACTGACCGATGCCGCGCACGACCGCGGCGCGCTCGTGACGGTGGCGGCCGACCTGTTGGCGTTGACCTTGCTGAAGCCGCCGGGGGAGTGGGGTGCCGACGTCGTCGTCGGCTCGTCGCAGCGCTTCGGCGTGCCGCTTTGGTACGGCGGTCCCCACGCCGCCTTCATGGCGGTCAGGGCCGGCCTGGAACGGGATCTCCCGGGCCGCCTGGTCGGCCTCTCGATCGACGCGGAGGAGCGCCCGGCCTACCGGCTGGCTCTGCAGACCCGCGAACAGCACATCCGCCGCGAGAAGGCGACGTCGAACATCTGTACCGCGCAGGTGCTGCTGGCGGTGGTGGCCTCGATGTACGCGGTATACCACGGCCCGGCGGGACTGCGCGGGATCGCACGCCGCATCCACCGCCGGACGACGGGCCTGGCGCGCAGCCTGGAAGGGGCCGGGTATCCGCTCCGCCATCGCGAGTTCTTCGACACGGTCGTGGTCCGTGCGCCCGGCCGGGCGTCGGAGATCGTCGCTGCGGCACGCACGGAGGGAGTGCTGCTCCGGCTCGTCGACGACGACCACGTGGGCATCTCCTGCGGGGAGACGACGACCGCGGCCCATGCCGCGGCGGTGCTCCGAGCCTTCGGGGCCGCCACCGACGGAGAAGTGGAAGGCGACGCCCTTCCCGAGGCGCTGCTGCGGCGGGGAGCGATCCTGAGCCACCCGGTGTTCTCGCAGCACCACTCCGAGACGTCGATGTTGCGGTACCTGCGCGAGCTGGCAGACCGGGACTTCGCCCTCGACCGAGGGATGATTCCTCTCGGTTCGTGCACCATGAAGCTCAACGCGACCACCGAGATGGAGCCGGTCGGCCTGCCGGGCTTCGCCGACATTCATCCCTTCGCCCCGGCCGACACCACGCCCGGGTACCTGTCGCTGATCGACCAGCTCGAGCAATGGCTCGCCGATGTCACCGGGTACGCAAAGGTGTCGGTGCAACCGAACGCGGGGAGCCAGGGCGAGTTGGCGGGACTCATGGCGATCCACGCCTTCCACCGGGCGCGCAACGAGCCCCAGCGAGACATCTGCCTGATTCCTTCCAGTGCCCACGGCACCAATGCGGCCTCGGCGGTCATGGCCGGGATGCGGGTGGTCGTGGTGGCCAGCCGAGACGACGGGACCGTCGATCTCGACGACCTCCGGGCGAAGTGCAAGGAGCACGCCGACGGGTTGGCCGCGATCATGGTCACCTATCCCTCGACCCACGGGGTCTACGAAGAGGGCATTGCGGACATGTGCGCGATCGTGCACGAGTACGGGGGACAGGTCTACATCGACGGCGCCAACCTCAATGCGCTCCTCGGTCTCGCCAAGCCGGGCCAGTTCGGAGGGGACGTGTCGCACCTCAACCTGCACAAGACCTTCTGCATCCCGCACGGCGGGGGCGGGCCTGGCGTCGGCCCGGTCGCCGTGGCGGAGCACCTGGTTCCCTTCCTACCCTCCCATCCCATGCACCCGAGGCCCGAGCAGCGGGAAGGGATCGGCCCCGTGAGTGCGGCTCCCTACGGGAGTGCGGGCATCCTCGCGATCAGCTGGGCCTACATCCGACTGCTCTCGACCTCCGGGCTCGCCCACGCAACGAAGTCGGCCGTGTTGGCCGCGAACTACGTGGCGGCCCGTTTGGCCCCGTCGTTCCCGATCCTCTACACCGGCAAGCACGGGTTGGTCGCGCACGAGTGCATCCTCGACCTGCGCCCCCTGACCAAGGCGACGGGTGTGACGGTCGACGATGTCGCCAAGCGGCTGATCGACTACGGCTTCCACGCGCCGACGGTGAGCTTTCCCGTTGCCGGCACGCTCATGGTCGAACCGACGGAGAGCGAGGACCTCAATGAGCTCGATCGCTTTTGCGAGGCGATGATCGCGATCCGCGGCGAAATCGAGGACGTCGCGTCGGGCCGATGGGCCGTGGAGCACAGCCCGCTCCGCGGTGCGCCGCACACGGCCGCCGCCTTGGTCGGCGATTGGCGGCGGCCCTACGACCGGGCGGTGGCGGTGTTCCCAACCGGCCCTCACGCCCGGAAGTACTGGCCGCCCGTGGCCCGGATCAACCAGGCCTACGGCGACCGGAACCTCATGTGCAGCTGCCCGCCCATCGAGGCGTTCGCCACCTGACCCTCGGCGGTCAGCGGCCGGCTTGCGCCTGTTCGACGACCTTCCACATGCCCGCGATCTCCCCTTCGCTCATGTGGGGGTCCGTGATCTTCATCTCGACGATCTCGCGCAGGTGACCGGCCACGGCGCCGCGGTCAAAGTGCGAGAGAAAGCCGTTCACCAGCAGGTTCCGGCCGAAGGCCAGCAGGCGCGCCTTCACGCGGTTGCCGGGAATCTGCCCGGCGGCCATCAACACCCAGGCCAAGCCCACGTCGACGTCCGGGTCACCGCGGCACGCATTCGGCCAGTCGATGACACAGGGGCCCTTCGGCCCGACCATGACATTGAGCGGGTGCAGGTCCAGATGGATGATCTTGCTTCCCGCTCCGACGGGCGACGCAGGAAGGAAGTCGGGGGCTTCGATCTCGTGCAGCCGGATATGGAGGTCGGCGAGGGTCGCGGCCTGGCGGCGAATGCTCCATGGAGCCTGGCCGATTGCCTGCACCATCGACACGCCCTCGATGCGCTCCATGACGAGGTCGAAGCCGTCGTCGCTCAGTTCGTCCACGGCGGGAACCGGGTAGCCCTTGTCGCGCAGGTAGGACATGGTGCGGGCCTCCTGGGCCATGGAGTGGCCCTCCCGCGACCGGCGCAGGACGAGGCCGGGCCCGTATTCGAAGATGTCCGAGTCGCGCCCGGACGCCAGGAGGGGTCCAGGAGGCCGCATGCTCGAAAGCTACCCGGTCCGTCCGGTCGCGGGCCTGGCTCGGACGAACGGGAGCGCGGCACATGGCGGTGAGGTGACCCCGGACGTGGGGCCGGCCCTCGATTGGGTCAAGCCGGAGCGCTCAGCGCAGAGGACGAGACGTCGCCACCTCGAAGAGAGTGATCTCAACGCTCCGAGGCACCGGCCTGGAGTCGACGCCACTAGCTGTGCCCCTCTGTTGCGCAAGGTGTTGCTGCAGGTGGTCCATTGATTCCCAGCGCTCGGACAGAACAGCACGTTCCGGATCGAGGGGATCGGCAGCGATGACGTATTCGAGACATCCCTCCTCCTGGCGAGAGCGGCGCATTGCCTCGACGCTTGTCTCGACGAACCGGTCCCGTTCATTCGGGTCAACGGTGAACTCTCCCTGCACAATTACGATGGCCATCTACTTGTTCTAGGCGATAACACACAGACGTCGCTCGTGCCACAGGGCCCGGGCGTAGCAACGAGGAGCATCGATGACGTTCTCCCTACCTGACCCCGGACCCCCCAATCTCGAGTTCGAGCGACCAGCTGACCGGGCGCGCCTGGAAGAGACCGCTGCTGCGCTTTCAAAGCGTGGATTCCTGGCGCAGGTGGCTGACGACGCTGCCCACGCCCGGAAGCTCGTGTTCGAGATAGTGCCTGAAGGCGCCGAAGTGCATATCGCGCTCTCAGAGACAATGAAAGAGCTCGGTATCACCGCCGAGATCGATGAGTCTGGGCGCTTTACGTCGGTACGAGCTCAACTCGGGAAGCTCGACCGACAGACGCAACGGCGGGAGATGCAGAAGCTTGGTGCCGCTCCCGACTACATCCTCGGCAGTGCCCACGCCGTGACCGATGACGGGGAGGTCGTCGTTGGGTCGGGGTCCGGGAGCCAACTCGGTGCCTATGCCTATGCGGGTGGCCACGTCGTCTTGGTCATCGGCCATCAAAAGTTGGTCAGCGACCTCGACGAAGCGTTGCGTCGGTTGCGCGAGTACAGCCTGCCGAAAGAATTTCAGCGCATGCAGAGCGAAGGGCACCCAGGCAGTCTTCTGGCCAAGACATTGATCATCCACTGGGAGCCCTCGGCACGGATCAGCGTCATCCTGGTGCCGGAGACGCTCGGGTTCTGATAGGGCGAACGAGATCGCAACAGGGCCGAAGGTGTCGGCAGCGTGTTCGACATGTCCCAGTTCGTCCGCAGCGCTATGGGAAGCTCGATGTCGTGAGCTGGCGCATCAGAAAGTACAGACCGTCGGACGAAGGGCCAGTCGTTTCCCTCTCCTTGCGCGCCTGGGCCCCTGTGTTCGCCTCCCTCGAGGAGGCGCTCGGAGTCGAGATCTTTCGTCGCTTACATCCCGACTGGCGGGTCGATCAAGACAACGCCGTCCGCGCCGTGCTGGCAGATCCGGCGATGGAAGTGTGGGTAGCCGAGTCCGCGGCTGTCCCAACCGGTTTCGTCGCCGCGAAGCTCGACCCGGACAGCAGCATTGGCGAGGTCTACATGCTGGCCGTCGACCCCGAAACCCAGGATCAAGGCGTCGGCTCGGCGCTGACCGAGTTGGCCACCAACTGGCTGCGCTCGTCGGGAATGCACGTCGCCATGATCGACACCGGCGGCGATCCAGGACACGCCCCAGCCCGGCGAGTCTACGAAAAGGCCAACTTCACCATCCTGCCGATCGCCCGGTACTTCAAAGCGTTGTAACCCCAGCCCTTGGGCGTTCGATGGGCACTTGGACATTGTGGGGCAGGCTGACGTGGTAACGACAACAGAGGTGAGATCACGACCGACTTCATTCTCGTGCCCGGAGCAGGCGGCGTGGCCACCGCCTACTGGCGCCTTCTCAGTGCCCAACTACGCCGAGTAGGTCATCGTGCCTTTCCAGTCGACCTGCCCGGAGCATCCCCTGACGCAGGCCTTCCCGAGTATGCGGCGATCGTTGTGGATGCCGTCGAAAGTGCTGCTGAGCCAGTTGTCGTGGCCCAATCAATGGGCGGCTTCGAGCGCGGTGATGGCGTGTGCTCGGGCTCCGGTGGGCCGACTGATCCTGGTCAACGCCATGGTGCCGGTGCCCGGAGAGACTCCAGGGGAGTGGTGGACGACCACCGGGGCGATCGACGCTCGGATCGCCGCTGCCGAGGCCGGTGGATACGACACTGAGTTCGAGCTGGCAACATATTTTCTGCACGACCTGGGGACGGAGGACGCTGCCGCCGTCCTCGCCAATCCCGGTGATGAAGCGGACCTTGCTTTCGGACAACGGTGCGACGTCGAGTCGTGGCCTCACGTTCCCACTGCAGCGGTCATTGGTCGAGACGACCGTTTGTTCCCCTGCGAGTTTCAGCGGCAGCTCGTGCACGACCGCGTTGGCATAGACGACCCGACGATCATTCCTGGCGGTCACCTCCTCGCGTTGGCCAATCCCGACGGATTGTTCGAGGCCCTCGTTGACCTGACCGGTACCTAGTTGGGTGACGCTGCCGCCGTCAATCGCCGATGCGGTAATGGAGGTGCGCGACTCCGCTTGGGAAGTGGTCCACACCGAGGAGCCCAGGTTTGGAATCGAAGTGATCCGGAAGCGCGGCCGTGCCACTTCCGACTGCGACGGGAGTGAGGAACAGGTGCAACTCGTCGACCAACCCGGCAGCGATCGCCTGAGCGGCCAGATTCGGGCCCGCAATGGAAATGTCGAGCTCTGCCGTCTCTTTCATCTGCAGCACCGCACCCGGATCAAAGACCCGCTCGATCCGTGTTCGGGCGCTGGACGCCTCTGCCAGTGTCTTTGAATACACGACCTTGCCGGCGGCTCGCCACAACTCGGCGAAGTCCGCGTCGAGCGAGTTGTGATTGCCCGGCGCGTCGAAGGTCTCCCAGTAGACCATCGTCTCGTACATCTTGCGCCCGTACAGGTAGGTCCCTATACCCCGCTGGAGGTCGTTGATGAACTCGAGCACGTCGGGTTCTGGGGCACCCCAGCCGAAGTCGCCCTTGGCGTCTGTCGTGTAGCCGTCGAGCGACATGATCGTTAAGTAGACAAGCTTGGCCACTGCGCTCACCGTAGTGGCGGGGGGTCGGACTGGCTCAGCGATCGTAGAGATGGGATGGTGCGTTTGGCCTACCGATAGGAGCCCCATGATTCAGGACCGTCTCGATCCCCCTGGACTGTTGAAGATACCGGAGATGGTGAATGTCACTGTTGCCACCGGATCCCGGATAATCCACATCTCCGGTCAAACGGCGGTCGATGCAGAAGGCAAGGTCGTCGGTAGCACCCACCTCGACCAGTCGCGTCTGGCCTTCGAGAACTTGCGTGTCGCTCTTGAGAGTGCGGGAGCAACGCTTGCCGACGTCGCGAAGTTCACTATTTTTATGGTCGACTACAGCTGGGACGCCCTTGAAGCACTCATGGCCGCGGCGAAAGATGTCTTCGGCGAACAGTATCCACTGACGGCAAACACGCTTGTTGGCGTCTCATCGCTTTGGCTGCCTGAGCTGTTGGTGGAGATCGAGGCCATCGCCGTCGTCTAGCTTCAACGAAGTGCCTCGGTCGCAGGCAGTGAGCGATACGCGGCAGAATCATCCTCATGGCAGGCGCACTCACCATCGTGTTTGGCTGTGTGCTCGTATTGCTCGGAGTCGCGTTGCTATCTAACTATCGAAGCGCCGGTGCTCAAATCCTCGAGAAGACCATCCCCAATTCCCTTCGGACAGGAGATCCCGACAGATATCGCAAGGTTCTGGGGATCTCCTACCTGCTCGGCGGGATGGTCTTCGCCGTGGTCGGGATCGTCATCCTCGCAAAGTAGATAGGAGATGGCAGTGCAACCAAAGAGGTATCCCGGCAACGGGATTGGCTGAGCACGAGGTCGACGGCGAGGAGTGGATATTGACCTCGTCCTGATCGGTGTGGCCATGGCGCTGTACCCAGTGGCGCTCACGATCTTCATCCTGATCCTGGCGTCGAGGCATGGGACGCGCAAGGGTGCTGCGTTTATCTTCGGCTGGTTGGCGGCGCTGGCGGCCGTCGCAGCGGTGACGATCTTGGCCACTGACAACACGCCGCCCGCCACCGAAACGGCGCCTGCGAAGGGGATCCTGGTCGTCAAGATCCTCCTTGGCCTGGTTTTGCTCTTCCTCGCTGAGCGACAGCGGCGGCGGATGGGCCAGCCCAGGCCGCAGAAACAGGAGCCCAGATGGCAAGCGCGCATCGACGACATGTCGGCGCTATTCGCCGTGGGACTTGGAGCCTTCTTCCAGCCCTCGGTGTTCGTGGTCTCGGCGGCCGCAACCATTACGGGCGCCAAGCTGTCATCGGCGGCCGACTATTTCTCCCTGCTGTTGTTCGGACTGGTCTCGGTGTCCACCTACCTCGCCTTGGACGTCTACTCGGCCGTCCGTCCCGAGCGCAGTGCCGAGGTGCTTACCCACCTGAAGTCGTGGATCGACCGGCACAAGGACCTGATCATCGTCATCGTGGCCGCGGCGGTGGGTCTCTTTCTCATCAGTAGGAACGCGTACCTGCTGGCGGAGTGAGCAGACTCCACCATCGGGCCAACGACCCGGTCTCAGGGCAAAGGACGTTGCCGCTGGGCGCCCTCGTTCGGTGCCGGCTTTAGGGCTCGATGGCCGTCCATCCACGGCGGCGAAGCTCCCCAGCAAGCTGCTCCGAGGACAGGGAACTGATCGTTTGCTCCTGGGCGGATTGCCGCCACTTCGGCGTAGGTGGTAGCACTACTCCCGACGGACTCCGCATCCTGGAGCTGGCCGATGAACTCCGTCGCTTCATCCCGAGTGAACTTTCCACCAGCCTGGCGCTGCGTGAACCCCATCGGCCCACGGGCATCGCGAAAATCGGAGTGTCCGGCCTCCTTGAGGAGGTCCAGAAGCTCTCGGACTTGCTTTGACGAGGCCGGCGGACCGGACTGCTGACCGAATGCCATTGCGGGCATTCTTGCCCACTTCACGAAGAAGCGGAGTCGTGCTCTGGTTCGACTGGGAGGGTGCTGGAGCCGATCACATTGGCAGTGATGAGACCGTCTCCCATGGCCGAGTCAAAATGGCACGATCAGCGAGTGTGTAAGGGCCCTCCTCGGTCGCTTGGTCCCAGGTCAATATGGCCACCAGCGCCCAGGTGGCGCCGACGCTCGCCATCGGCCAATCACGCGTCAGTTGAGGCCCGATTCCTCGGCGAATGACCTGTTTCGCGGACCGAAAAGCCCGTTGCCGCTCGCGACGGTCTCCTGCGTCCACCACACGTTGGAATCCGTCCCATGCGTCTCGCACGCCGGACGTGTCGCGTCGGTCCTTCGTGGCTGCGGCAATCGATGCGGTCAGAACGGCCTCGCTCACCCGTGGGACCTTGGCGCCCATCTCCTCCTCCAGGTTGGCCCGCGAGATGGCCGCCTCCGCAGCGTGACGCGCCGTGGTAAACGGTCGGGATCCGAGCCCGAGATATCCACGTAGGCCACGGCCCATAGCTCGCCGCGTCGCAGCGGCAAGAGTCGCGATCTGCTCAGCACTCAACCGTGAGGCTCGGCTGATCAGGTCATCCGCGGCAAAGGAGCTGTCCATTCAGCCAGGCAGACTTGTTCGCTTTGACATCAACCTGCATCCTTCTATGGAACGGCTGCCATGTGCCCTGTCAGACGAGCGCCATGACGCCGATGGCCGCCGCCGCGCATCCGATGCAGACGACAAGGCTGCCGAGCGTGTACCACACCGCCTCGGTTCGGTGGCCCGTGTGGACGAGGTGCAACGTCTCCCAGCTCGCCGTCGACCAGGTCGTGTAGCCCCCGCACAACCCGATTCCGGCGACGGCCAGAGCTCGTCCCCCCAAGCCGTGGTACAGCGAGAGACCGGTGAGCACGCCGAGCACCAGTGAGCCTGACCCGTTGACGAGCAGCGTGCCGAGGGGAAGCGGATCGCCTCGCCGCAGCCCGATGTGATGGATCAACAAGGCCCGCATGACTGCGCCGACGCCACCGGCGAGGGCGACGAGGAGCGCCAGACCGAGCGTGGGGGAGGGGGTGGTCATCGTGCCGTGAGCCGTCGACCCGCAGCGTGACCCAGGACCACAAGCGCCAACCCGCCGGCAACGGTGGCGATCACGTAGGCGAGACACACGGCCACGTCGCCTCCCTTGGCGAGCAACGTGGCCTCGACGGCCAGGGTCGAATAGGTGGTCCAGCCCCCCAGGAATCCGATGAGGGCCAGCGGCCGAAGGAGGGGGAATCGGGCTGCCGTGTGCTCTGTGATCGGGACGAGAAACCCGATGGCCAGTGAGCCGCTCAAGTTGACGAGCAACGTCACCCAGGGGAAGGCGCCCGGAGCAAGCGGGTGGTGGGCGTCGAGCAGATAACGAGCGACCGTCCCCAGCGCGCCGCCCACGAAGACCGCTGCGATCGTGGCAGCCGACAGTCCGAGCAGTGGAACGACGGGCTCGTCGAGGAGGTCCCGGTCGCCCTCCTCGTTCAGGCTGAGTTGCTCGCGTGTCCACGCGTCGGGTTCGTCGGATCCCCGGTGCGGTCGTTGGTCCATGGCTGGGCTCTCCGGTGCTGCCAGTCAGGAGCCATCAGCCATGTGGTCGGCGGTTCGGGGCTCGGCGCCCCCGGCGGGATCCATCACCGTCTCGCCTGGTCGGCGCGTGGGCAGGATACCGCGCGTTGGGTTGGCGAGGCTCAGTCGAGCCGCGGTCCGGGCGCCCGCCGGAACTGGAACGGCTCGCTTTCACGTCCGGCCACGACGAACCAACATTGCCCGGTGGTCTCCGCGTCGAGGATGCGCTGGAAGGCGTCGACGACGTCGGCCACCTCGATGATGGGGAATCCCATGTCGAGAAGCGTCTGCTCGGAACCCTTGATGATGTTGGTGTGGGCGAAGGACGGGCAGAGTGCGTGCACCTTGATGTCGTCCGGAGCAAAGACCTCACCCAGTGATCGCGCCAACCCGACGACTGCGTGTTTGTTGGCGGAGTAGATGGGGTCGAACGGCACCGCGACGAGGCCGGCCATCGATGCCGTTGCCACAATCGTGCCCCCGCCGCTCGCCTTGATAGCGGGGCGGGCCGCGGCGATCCCGTAGACGACGCCGTCGAGATTGATGGCCATGGACCGCCGATACGCCTCGGGGTCGAAGTCGTCGCCCATCCCGCACCATGACGTCACTCCTGCGTTGAGGTGGGCGATGTGGAGGGCCCCGTAGGTATCGACGGCCTCGGCGACGGCGACGGCGCTCGCAGGCGGCGTCGGCCACGTCGGTGTGGATGAAGCGCCCTCCGAGCTCGTCGGCGACCGCCTTGCCGCGCGCATCGTCGATGTCGGCCAGGACCACATGCGCTCCGCCCGCGGCCAAATGACGAGCCACGCCCTCGCCGATCCCGTTGCTGCCGCCCGTGATGAGTGCCACCTTGCCCGAGACGTCCATGGCGACGATCGTAGGGGAGGGGAGTGGGGGCTCGTCAGTCGAGGAGTGCGGCGGGGAGGGGGCGGCCGTGGACGACGCTCAGGTGCTGGATCGGCCTGGTCATCGCGACGTAGAGGAGCCGGAGACCTCGCGGACTGTCGCCAGCGATGGCGGCGGGTTCGACGACGACGACGGCGTCGAACTCAAGACCTTTCGACGCTGGCGCAGGAACGATGGTGACCGGGCGGCTCATGGCGTCGCGCTCGAGCAGGCCGACCTCGTCGTGGCGCCGGGCCAGCCGGACAAGCTCGGGCACCAATTCCTCGGGCGTGATCACGGCCACCAGCGCATGGTCGGCCGTCAACGCATAGGCCTCGGCCAGCGAGGCGGCCGGCGACTTCATCGGCGGGCACCGCTCGGATCGTGGGCTCCGTCCGCCCCCGCCTGATGGATGACGTCGGCTGCACGCCGGGCGCGGCAGCCGGGAGAAGCCTGGAAGCAAGGTCGAGGACCCGGCCAGGCGCGCGGTAGCCCAAGGTGAGCTCGGCGTGCTGCGTTGGCGCGGAGCCGACGGACAGGATGTCGCGTACCTCCGCCCAATCTCCGTACGACCACGGTCCTGTCGCCTGCGCGAGGTCGCCGAGAACGGTCACCGATCCCGATGGTGCACGCCGGGCGACCATGCGGTACTGCATGGGGGTGAGGTCCTGGGCCTCGTCGATGACGACATGCCCGTAGGTCCTTGTCCTCCCTCCGGTCAGGAAGGCGGCCTCGTCGAGCAAGGCGAGGTCGTCGACGCTCCATGCCGTTCCCGACGCCCGCGCCTGTCGGGCACGGAGCAGGAGTCGCCATTCGGACTCGTCGAGCAAGCCCGGTCGAGCATCGCTCGAGCTGGCTGCCGGAGGCGAGGAGGTCGCGTACCAACGCGGTAGGGGAGACCGTGGGCCACAGTGAGTCCAGGAGGGCCTTGAACTCGTCGGTGGTGACGAGCTCGTGCTCGAACCAGGGTTCGTCAGCACCGAGCCGTCCCGAGGAGCGAAAGGCCCGCCGAGCTTCACTGATGAGGCGGGCCCGTAGGGCCGCACGTCCGGCCTTGTAGGGGCCGGGTCGCGAGGTGATCGACCGGATGATCTCGTTCACCCGCTCAGCACCCAGGGTGGCCGCGGGCGAAGCGCACTCGCAGGGGTGCGTCGTCCTCCAAGAAGTTCCGCCGCTCATGGAGCGCGCGTTGCAGGAGCTCCGCCATCCGGAGATCGCCCTTCAGGCGTCGAATCTCCATGGGCTCGTGGACGCGCACCTTTGCCTTGGGTGCGATGTCGGTGATGGTTGTCTGCACGACGGCCTCCTCGCCCAGGGAGGGGAGGACCTGGGCGATGTAGCGCAAGAAGGCTCGGCTCGGCCCAAGGACGAGCACGCCGTCGCGGCTCAGGGGCGGATGGTTATAGAGCAGGAAGGCGGCGCGATGCAGTCCCACCGCGGTCTTGCCGGTGCCGGGTCCGCCCTGCACGGTCAACAGCAGGTCGAGGGGCGCTCGGATGATCTCGTCCTGTTCGGCCTGGATCGTGGCGACGATGTCGAGCATCTCGCCCGTGCGGGCCCGCTCGAGCTCGGCGAGGAGCGCATCGCCGCCTCGGAGGCGGGTGGTCTCGGTGTCCTGCTCGCTTCCGTCGAACAGGTCGTCGGCGACTGCCACGACCGACCCTCGATCCACCATGATCTGGCGCCGCCGGACGAGCCCCATGGCGTCGCGCGCGGTGGCCCGGTAGAAGGGCACGGCGACCGGTGCGCGCCAGTCGATGACCACTGGATCAGCCCTCGTGTCCTCCACGTGGCGCCGCCCGATGTGCCAGATCCCGCCGGCGTGCTCGTCGATGCGGCCAAAGAGGAGCGGGCGGGGGTTGTCAGCGAGCAGCGCCACCCGCCGCGAGAGCGCCGCGACGTAGTCGAGGTCCGGATTCCCCGCCGCGATCAGCTCCTGCAGCAACTTCTCGGAACGGGTGCGCATGGCCGCAAGGGAGGTGAGGGCGCCGTCGAGATAGACGCTGTTCGGCCTCGAGCTCCGGGTCGCGCGGGGGAGCGGCCACGCTCACACCGGCTCAATCCACGCCAAAAAGCGCGCCAAACAAGGCGCGCAAAAATCCCCGGACATTCCGGGGATGGTACCTCACATTTCCGACTAGAACAAGCCCTCTAGCTGGGTATTTCACCTTCTCGTCCGTCCGGACCTTGAACCTTTAACCGGGGGGCCTTGAGGTGTGTCACTTTACTGAATTAGGTAAGCGGAATCAAGACCCTTTTGCGAATTCCCCGTGCAGCACGGTCGGGGACGTCCCGTTCAGGCCGAGGCGAGATGGGTGCGGAAGAAGTCGGCGATTCGACGACGGGCGTCGTCCGCCGAGGGCTGGTGGTACCCGCCGCCCATCAGGTGCCCGATGACGGCGAAGAGCATGCCGTCGTGATTGTTCAGGAACGAGTGACCGGCGTCGGCGTACTCCTTGACGTCGTGCACGATGTCGTCCTGCTGCAATGCCCGCTCGAGCTTCGCCGCCGCGCCACGGAGCGTCCGATCGCGGGCCCCGAAACTCCCCACGATGGGGCAGGCGCCCCGGAGGAAGGCCTCGGCGTCCTTTGGGACCTGGCCGTAATTGACGCTCGACGCGGCGAATCCGTGGCCGGGCGCCAGGAGCAACGCGAACCCTCCGCCCATGCAGTACCCGATCACCCCGGTCTTGTCTGACGAGCCCGGCTGCTCGAGGAGCCAGGCCCGGCTCGCCTCGACGTCGTCGAAGGCCCGACCCCGACGTGCCCGCAGAGTCGCCAAAGACGCTCCTGAGACACTTGAACTTGCTGCCCCAATGAAAGAGGTCCGGCGCCACGGCGACGAAACCCTCGGAGGCCAGCCAGTCGGCCTGCTGGCGCACGTCCGGGCTCATGCCCAGCGCGTCATGGATGACGACCACGCCGGGAAACGGACCGGCGCCCTCGGGTGCCGCCACATAGCCGGGCATCGGCCCGGACTTGGTCGGAATCTGGACTTCAGCCATACGTTCGCCACCTCCGACCTCGCCGCTGGCTGCGAAAGCTAGGGCATGGCGCTCGTCGGGGGAGGGACCTGGTGGTTGCGCCGGGCAGCCCCTGACCCGTCATCGGTCTGACTTAACATAATGAACCTTATCGGCGGTCCGACCCAGAAAAGCCCAGGCACGGCCGTCCGGCGCATGCGTTGTCCTTGGCCACTACCGGTTGTCGTCGAGATCCGGCGCAGCGAGCCAGATGCAGGGTGGCTCCAGCGGCGATGCCGTCCTGGGAGCTCGGTCGTCCTGTCCTGGCGTCCCTCTTAGGCCGCCCTAAGGGCGGTCACGGGGCGTGCGGCGAAATGACGACCGCACGCCCCGGAGGCCCAGCCACTCGTCCGACCGGGGGTAGGAAGAGGTCGAGGGGGTGGCGACTCTCCCTTTCGGACGGCGGCAACGTGTTGCAGCTTGCAGGTTGCCACGTTGGAGCGCGTGATGCCCCAGCTGTGGGAATTCTTAGAGTTCGCGCCCGGCGCGGCAACAGCGTGAACTGGGCCGCTGCTCCCGATTGCCGTCAAAACCCCAAGCGGGCTCACAGCTGGGATTCGGCTCGTTGTGAAATCGCTCGTTTCAACTGGGTGAATGGTCAAAGCCGGGGCGATGGAGCGGCAGGAGAGTCCGGTGGATCTCACCGAGGAGCTGCCGCTCGATGACGAGAACGTCCTGGCGCCTCCTCCCCCGCCATGGTGGCGGCGCTATCGCTGGCTGATCGTCGGCGGGGTGGTCGTCCTGATCGGTGGGGCGATCGGGCTGTCGCTCTGGCTCACCTCCGGCTCGTCGACGCCGGCAGGGCTGTCGGTCACGACCGTGACGGTCCCGGTGACCACCGGCACGCTGCAGCAAACCGTGCCGAGCTCGGGCACCCTGGAACCGGCCAGTCAGTCCAGCCTCAATTTCGCGGTGTCGGGCACCGTCACCAACGTGAACGTCAAGGCGGGACAAACCGTCACGGCCGGTCAGGCCCTGGCCACCCTCGACACGACGGCTCTGTCGGAACAGGTGAACGCCGCCCAGGCGCAACTCACCGCAGCGAATGACCGGCTCGCCAGCGATGAAGCGAGCGGCGCGTCCACGAGCCAAATCGACTCGGACCAGGCCTCGATCACCTCGGCCGAGTCGTCGCTCTCGACCGCACAGACCAATCTCGGCGATGCATCGCTCACGTCCAGCATCTCGGGCACCGTCGCCTCCGTCGACCTCACCGTTGGGCAGCAGGTCAGCGGCACCGGTTCGGGGAACGGCAACAGCAACGCCAACTCGAGTTCGGCGAACTCGAATTCCTCCTCGAACAGCAACAGTGGCTCAGGCAGTTCGGGCCAGGTGGTGATCATCGGCACCGACTCCTACGTCGTCAACGCCACCGTCGATGACACGCAGATCGGCCAGATCGCCGACGGCGACCAGGCGGTCATCACGCCCACGGGGGCGTCGTCGCCGGTCTACGGAACGGTCGGGTCGATCAGCCTCATCGGCAGCCAGAGCTCCAACGTGACCACCTTCCCTGTGGTCATCGACGTCACCGGGAGTCCCTCGGGTCTGTATGCCGGTGCGTCAGCCAACGTCAGCATCATCGTCAAGCAGCTCAACGACGTGACCGAGGTCCCGACCGCCGCCATCTCCTACAACTCGAACGGACAGGCGACCGTGACCGAGGTCGTCAACGGCGCGCACGTGGTGAAGGACGTGACGGTCGGCGCCGCCGAGAATGGTCGAGACCCAGATCACCAGCGGGGTCAGCGCCGGGGCCAAGGTGCTCGAGCGGCAGATCAAGTTCACCGCGCCGAACGGAGGTGCCGGCGGTCTCCTCGGCGGGAACGGCACGCGGGGCTTCCCTGGAGGCGGCGGTTTCTTCCAGCGCAACGGGGGCGGTGGCGGCGCCAAGTTCGGTCCCTCGACCTCGAACAGCTAGCGCCGGAATGACGACCACTCCCCCCCTTGGCACTCCGGCGGTCGGAGCCGCACTCGCCCCGGTGATCGAGCTGGAACGGGTGACCAAGATCTACCGCACGGGCTCGATCTCCGTGGCCGCCCTGCGCGGGGTGAGTCTCTCGATCGACCAGGGGGAGTACGTCGCGATCATCGGGCCCTCGGGCTCGGGCAAGTCCACCCTTATGCACATCCTCGGCTGCCTCGATATTCCGACGTCGGGCCGGTACCACTTGGCCGGCGAGGACGTGAGCCACATGAGCGAGACCGCGCTGGCCGAGGTCCGCAACCGGCGCATCGGCTTCGTGTTCCAGCAGTTCAACCTGCTGGCCTCCATGACGGCTTGGCAGAACGTTGAGCTCCCCCTCGCCTATGCGGGTGTGCCACGCGGCGAGCGCAAGGAGCGCGCCATGGACGCCTTGGCCCGCGTCGGCTTGTCGGGCCGCGTCCACCACCGTCCCGGAGAGCTCTCGGGTGGCCAGCAACAACGCGTCGCCGTGGCGCGTGCGCTGGTGAGCGAGCCGGACCTGATCCTGGCGGACGAGCCGACCGGGAACCTCGATTCCGTCTCCGCGGCCGACGTGTTGCGGCTGATGGGCGAGCTGCACGAAACGGGGCGCACGCTCGTCCTCATCACCCACGACGTCGAGGTCGCTTCCGCTGCGAACCGTGTGGTCGGCATCCGTGACGGCCTGCTCACCGAGAACGACGAGCGGTATCTGGAGAGCGTCCGGTGAGCTGGCTGGAGACCCTACGGACCGGGGTCAATGGTGTGCGCAGCCATCGGTTGCGGTCCTTTCTGACCGTGCTCGGCATCCTCATCGGCATCGCGGGGGTCATCATCGCCGTCGGTCTTGGCGAGGGTGCGTCCAGCCAGGTCACGTCCGAGATCAACGCGCTCGGCTCCAACGTGCTGACGATCACCCCGGGGAGTTCGACGTCGAGCACGGGTATCCGACAGGCCCTCGGGTCCGCCTCGACCCTCACCATGTCCGATGTTGCCGCGCTCTCCTCCCCCGTCGACGCACCCGACGTCAAGGCCGTCGCTCCGATCACATCGAGCTCCGAGGTGTTGACCGCCGGCAGCCAGACGGCGACGACCAGCGTGCAGGGGACCACCCCGTCGTGGCTGACAGTACGGGGGCGGACGCTGGCCGAGGGTCGCTTCATCGACAACCAGGACGAGCACGACCACACCGCGGTCGCCGTCCTCGGCGCCACCACGGCCTCCGAGCTCTTCAACCGTGGGGACCCGGTCGGCCAGACCGTCGACGTGAACGGCGTTCCCGTGACCGTCGTGGGCGTGTTGGCCTCGACCGGCGCCTCCGGTTCGTCGTCTGACCACCAGCGACCCCGACGACGTGCTGATCATCCCGATCTCGACGGGGGCCCAACGCATCTTCGGTGGCACGTCGCGCAACTCGGTCAGCTCCATCGCTGTGCAGGCGCGGTCGTCCAACGACCTGACCGGGGCGTACCAGGAGGCCGACCACCTGCTGCTCGAGCTGCACGGGATCACGAACCCCACCAGTGCGGACTTCACGATCACGTCCGAGCAGTCTCTGATCGCCGCGAACACGTCCGTCGACCACACGCTCACCATCCTCTTGGGTGGTATCGCTGCCATCTCCCTCATCGTCGGCGGGATCGGTGTCATGAACATCATGCTGGTCTCCGTCACCGAACGGATCCGCGAGATCGGCCTGCGCAAGGCCCTCGGCGCGACGCCCCGCGTGATCCGCCGGCAGTTCCTCGTCGAGGCGTCGGTCCTCGGGCTCGTCGGCGGCGTCCTCGGCGTGCTGGGAGGGCTCCTCGGGGTCCTCTACCTGCCCGGCTTGATCGGCGATCCCATTTCCATCAGTCCGACCGCCGCGGTCGGCGCCTTGGCCATCGCGCTCGCCATCGGCGTCCTCTTCGGCGTCTACCCGGCGAGCCGCGCCGCTGCGTTGGCTCCGATCGACGCCCTGCGCAGCGAATAGTCCGCTCACGAGTTCCTCAACACCACGCAACAGCGACAAGAAAGAGGCCACAGCATCATGGAGACAACGACCCGCCGAACCGCTGCCCGCCGGCGTTGGGCGCGCGCCCTCGTGACCGGGAGCCACCGCGGCCCTGGCGACCGGGGCCCTGGCCGCGACCGCGGGTGCCGCGACACCCGCCACGGCACCTATCGGCGCGAGCGGGAGCGTGGCTGCGCTGAGCTCCTCCAGCATGGAGGTGCAGAACGCAAGTAGCGGTCAGACGACCGTGAACTGGACGGCGACGACGCAATTCTCGAAAACGGTCACCGCCAAGGTGAGCTCCGTCGCAGTCGGGAATTGCATCACGGCCACCGGGACCGCCTCGAAGAAGTCGAAGACGACCATCGCCGCCCGCAACATCACCGTGACGCAGCCGAACAGCTCCGGCTCCTGCACCGGTGGCGGCGCCCGGAGCAGCACCACCGGCCCCGGAGGCCCTGGCGGGTTCCAATTGCGACCCCGGAGTGGCGCGAGCGGCCAGGCCAGCGGTGGTTCCGGCGAAAGCCGACCGAACTTCTCGGGTCGCCCGGGCGCTGGGAACTTCCGCAAGCTCTTCGCTTCTCTCGCTGTCGCCTCCGGCAAGGTGACCGCGGTCGACGGCTCCACCATCACGGTGTCGGGGTTCAGCCTGTCGCCGGGCAACGTCCCCAAGCCGAGCAAGTCGACCAGCAAGCCCAAGACGCCGCCTCGGCCCAAGACCGAGACGCTCAAGGTGACGACGACGAGTTCGACGCCGGTGAGCTCCACGATGGCCGCGGCCTCCAGTGACCTCGCCGTCGGAGACTGCGTGAACGCGTTCGGCCCCGCCGCCACCAACGGAGCCGTGACGGCGACGACGGTGCGCATCGCGTCAACAGGTGGGGGCACCTGCGACACTGGCTTCGCACGGGCCGGCGGAGGCGGCGGTCCAGGATTCTTCGGCGGTCGGGGCGGGCCGGGGCCGGCGGTGGCGGTGCCTAACGCCACGCGTGCGGGTTGGGGACGCGCCGGACACCGGCGAGCCGTCCTGATCGGCGCGCTCGCGGGTGCGCTCGTCGTCGGCGGCGGCGTCGCGGCGTGGGCCGAGGTCAGCGGTGGTTCCACCGGCTACCGGATGGCCACGGTCACCCGTGCCGACATCGGCACCACGATGACGGTCGTTGGCAATGTGGAACCGGTGAGCGATGCCGCCGCCTCGTTCCAGGTCGGAGGCAAGGTCGCGTCGGTCAGCGTCGTACCCGGCGCCGTCGTCACCGCGGGGGCCACGTTGGGCGCGCTGGATACGACCGCCCTGAGCGAGGCCGTGTCCTCAGCGCAGTCCACGCTCGATGCGGACGAGGCCAAGCTGGCCGAGGACGAGGCCAACCAGGCCGGGAGCGGCTCGACGCCGTCGAATGGCTCCTCCGGTGCGGCCACGCCCTCGACGACCACGACGACGGCTCCCGGGCGCACGGCCGGAAGCCCGACGGGCGGCGGGTCGAGCGCCACGATCACGCAGGATCAAAGCACCCTGACCCAGGACCAGGCCGCGCTGTCCCACGCGCAACAAAAGGAGGCGGCTGACCTGGCCCAGGCGCAGACCGACTGCACCAGCGCCAACACGAGTACGCCGGCCGGTCAGGCGACGTGTGAGGCGGCACTCCAGACGGTCTCGGCCGACGAGCAACAGGTCTCGAAGGACCAGGGCACCGTGTCCAAGGACGAGGCGGCCCTGGCCCAGGCCCTGGCGGCGGCATCGTCGAACGGCTCGGCCAACAGCGGCAACACGGGATCGAATTCCAGCGGGCATGCCCTCTCCCCTGGCCTCAACGACGCAACCGGGAACACGGGGACCGGAAACACGGGCAGCGGCAGCACTGGCGGCAACACCGGAAGCCGCGGCACTTCCAATTCCGGCGCCGGCGCCACGACTGGCTCTACGGGCAACACGGACACGCCCGAGCAAATCGCGTCCGACCAGGCCGCCATCGACACCGCGCAAGCCAACCTCACCGAGGCCCAGCAGTCCCTCAAGGGCGCGACGCTCACCAGCCCCATCAACGGCACCGTGGTCTCGGTGGGCATCAACGTCGGCGACACGGTGAGCGCGGGCTCCAGCACCGAAATCATCACCATCGTCGGCACCAAGTCCTACGAAGCCGAGGCCACCCTCGACAGCACGCAGATCCCCTCGGTCAAGGTGGGACAGGCGGCCACGGTGCAGGTGGACGGCGTGAGCGCCGCCATGGACGGCACGGTGTCACAGGTCGGCCCGGTGCAGTCGACGAGCACGGGCTACACGTACCCGGTCGTGGTGGCGTTGCCGGACTCGAGCAGCGGCCTCTATGCCGGCTCGACGGCCAACGTGAACATCTCAACGGGGACGGTGTCGAACGTCGTTGCCGTTCCCACCTCGGCCGTGGAGACGCTCGGGTCTCGCTCGTACGTCCTGGAGCTGTCCAAGGGCGAGCTCACTCGCAAGCCCGTCAAGGTCGGGATGGTCGGCCCGGTCTATACCCAGGTGAACTCCGGTCTGTCCCCCGGAGACCGCGTGGTGCTGGTCGACTACGCCGAGCCGGTGCCCTCCTCGAACACCAACACGGTCGGCGGGCTCGGCGGCTTCCTCGGCGGCGGCGCAGCTTCCCCGGCGGCGGCTTCAACATCAGCGGCGGTGGCGGCGGGTCGTTCAGGTTCCCGCGCTCGGGCGCCGGGGGTGCAGGCAGCGTGGCCGTCGGCGGCTGACGCCCCGCCGTCCGTCCCCCGCCGTCCTCCGTGTGCGACCCGATCCGAGCACTACGGTGGGTCGGTGGTGCCGATCAGGCTCGATCAGGTGAACCTCATCGTGCGCGACGTGGAGGCCAGCCGCACGTTCTACGCGCGGCTCGGACTCGATTTCGGCGACGTCAGCGATCCCGTCTGGTCCCAGCATCACGTCTCGGCCGAACACGGCGACCACGTCCCGATCGACGTGGACCTCGACAGCACGTCCTTCGTGCAGAAGTGGGACGCCGGTTGGCCCGGCGGCGCCGGCGTCGTGCTCGGCTTCAAGGTCGATTCCCGCCAGGAGGTGGACGAGCTGGTCGCCGCGCTCGCCGCCGCAGGCGTCGGGGTCCAGCAGGAGCCCTTCGACGCCTTCTGGGGTGCCCGTTACGCCGTGGTGAGTGACCCCGACGGCAACGGAGTGGGCATCATGAGCCCGGTCGACCCGGCCACCCGGAGCGAACCTCCGTCACCCACATGAGCGCGCCCGACGAAGCGATCGACGTGGTGATCGAAATCCCGACCGGGAGCCGCAACAAGTACGAGTACGACCACGAGCAGCACGTCATCCGGCTGGACCGGCGCCTCTTCACCGCCACCACCTATCCGGCGGACTACGGCTTCGTCCCCGACACCCTCGCGGGCGACGGCGATCCCCTTGACGTCCTCGTGCTCGTTGCCGACCCGACGTTTCCGGGCTGCGTGGTGCGAGTGCGCATCCTCGGCATGTTCTCCATGCGCGACGAGAAGGGGGTGGACGCGAAGCTGATCGCGGTGCTCGAGCACGATCCGCAGTGGGACGGCGCCGGCGACATCGACGACGTCCCCGAACACCTGCGCAACGAGATTGCCCACTTCTTCAGCATCTACAAGGACCTCGAGCCACTGAAATCCACCGAGGTCCAGGGCTTCACCGGTCGGGCGGAGGCACTCGCCGAGCTCGATTCCTGCCGACGGGCCTACCAAGCCGACAGCGCCTGACCCACCCCGATATCGAGAGCAACCGAGAGAGGACACCAGCGACATGGCATTCCCCCGCGACGAGGTCCGCGCCACCATCGAGCGATACCACGAGCTCCGTCGCCGCATCGACGAGGGCCTCGAACCCGATGCCTTTGGCGCGCTCGCCGACTTCTACACCGACGACGCCGTCTACGTCGACGGAGCCTGGGGGCGTCTCGAGGGCAAGGACACCATCGCCCGTTGGTTGGTCGACTCCATGCTGGGCATGGAGGACTGGAAGTTCCCGATCGAGTTCACGGCGATCGAGGGCGATGACGTCGTCGTGAAGTGGACGCAGATCATGCCGCGCCAGAAGCCCGACGGGACGCCGTACCGTCAGTCGGGGTACTCGCGGCTGGTGTACGCCGGCGACGGCAAGTTCTCCTACGAGGAGGACACCTACAACATGGCCCACGTGCTCGAGGACGTCGAGGCGAGCGAGTGGCAGCCCCGCGGCGGGGAGATGAACTTCCCTCCGGCCCATCCGGACCGGAACTTCGACATCCCCGGCGCGGCGCCCCTCTGGTAGGAACCGTTAGGGCGTCGACCCGGTCGACCCCGAGTTGCCGAATCCCGGGAACCCTCCCCCGCCGAACGGATTTGTGCTCCCGCTGGACTGCTGTTGCTGGGCCTGGGCCTGGCTGCCCAGGGTGGCCGTCGTCGTGCGCTTGCTGTTGCCGACGTAATAGGTGATCGTCATCGCCTCACCCGGCTTCCCGTTCTGCACCAGCTTTTGCAGGTCCTCGGAGGAGTTGATGGCCGTCCCGTTGATGTCGACGATGACGTCGCCCTGCACCAGTCCGGCCTTGGCCGCCGGCGAACCGGTGACCACGCTGAGGATCACCGCTCCCGAGGTCGGGGTGAACCCGTACTGCTGGCGCAAGGCCGGCGTCAGGGTCGTGATGTCCACGCCGAGGTAGCCGCCGCCGTTGCCGGTCTGGCCGCCCTTCTCCAGCTCCGGCAGGAGCGCTTCGACCTGCGCGACCGGGATGGCGAAGCCGATGTTCTGCGAGTTGGTGCCGTCGCTCGAGGTCCCGGCGACCGCGGTGTTCATGCCGATCACCTGGCCGGCGGTGTCGATCAACGGGCCGCCCGAGTTGCCCGAGTTGATGGCCGCGTCGGTCTGGATCATGTTCTGCAGCGTCTCGGTCTGGGTGCCGAGGCCGCCCGCCGTCACCATGCGCCCGAGCGCCGAGATGATGCCCTGCGTGACGGTGGGTGTTCCGGCGGACAGCCCGAGCGTGTTGCCGATGGCCACCACTGCATCACCGACGACGGCTTTTGAGGAGTTCCCGAACGTGACGGTCGGCAGGTTGGTCGTGTTGTTGATCTTGAGCAGCGCCACGTCCTTGGTTTGGTCGTAGCCGACCAGAGTCGCCGGCAGCGGCTTCGTCTGGCCGTATTCGGTCACGGTGATGGAGCCGGTGTTCCCGCCTTGGCTGTACAGCTCGATCACGTGATTGTTGGTGATGACCTCGCCGTCGGAGGTGAGGATCATCCCGGTGCCCTCGTCCTCGTTGCCGTTGGACTTGACGTCGATCGACACGACGGCATGGATCACCTTGTCGACGAGTTGGGGGATGGTGACGTTGCCACTCAGGACGGCCGCGCCCGGGGCGGCGTTGCTCTCGTGGATGATCGCATTGGCGCTGTCGCTCCCGCCGGTGTTGTTGTCGGCCAGCGCAGTGACCCCGGCGCCGATCGCTCCACCGATGACCGCCGCCACGATCGCCACGGGCAGCCAGGAACGGAACCGTCCGGGGCCCTTGGTCGACTCGGGGTGCCGGCGCGCCGCCGGGCATCGTCGGGTCGACCGGCGCCGGGTAGGAGAACGGACTGGAGGGTGCCGACGAGCCGAGTGCGGGCCCGGACCCGGTCGGGATGGCGTCGGGCGCCGGGGGCGCCCAGGACGCCGAAGCCGGACTTCCCAGCGAGGGGTCCGCGGACCCCGGGAGCGGCGGTGGTGGAGGCAAGGGTGCGCCGACCTCGGTGGGCGCGGTCTCGGGCACCGACGGTTCGGGTGTTTGGGCGCTCGTCGGCGTCGCCTGCCCGTCGACAACCGAGGGTTCCGTCGGCTCCGCATCGCCGGGCGCTCCGGCGGCGGGCACAGGCTCTCGCCGCTCGGTGTCGTCACTCATCTGGATCCTCCTGAAGGGGCACGGGTCCGCCACACCGCATTGCGGTGGGTGGTCGCCCGTCTCGGCGGTCCCCGCCCTCCTGCGGACGTGCACGTCCATGTTACGGGATGCCCGCCGATGGCCGGCATCGGGGACCTGCTTCCGGGCGCGGTAGCGTGTCCGCCGCATGTCACGCCACATCGACATCGAGTTGACCAGCCAAACCGGGGATGGTTCCTGGACCTGGCGCGCCGCGGGCGCGCGCCAGCCCAAGGGCGCCGTGGAGGCTGCGCTGGTGCCCGCGGGCGAGAAGGTCGGGTCCGTGTTGCGAGCCGAAGTCGAGGTGGGGCTCGAGGGCATCGAGGTCCTGGCACTGACCGCGACCAAGCCGACGCGCTCGCCGGAGAAGTCGGAGGGCCGCATCGAGGTCCGCGGCACCCCGAAGCGTGCACCGGACGTTTCAGTCATCCTCGCCCCGGGGTCCTCGAAGCGCCGCCGGGATGACGACGGTGACCGCCGCGACCGCCGTGGCCGCGGTGACCGGGGCGACGGTGACGGCGCGCCCCGCGACGAACGCGGCGGCGAGCGGGCGCGACCGCCCCCGCGGCGGCGGGAGCACCGGGCCACGCCGGCCCGGCGGCGGCCGGCGTCCCGGCGAGCGTGAGGGTCGTCCGGCCCGCGGCGAGCGTCCGACGGCGCCCACATCGACCGTGCACCGCAACGCCATGCTGGCGACGCTGCGTCCCGAGCAGATTCCCATCGCGGAGCAGCTCCTGCGCGGCGGTTTGCAAGCGGTGCGCCAGGCCATCGACGCACAGAACACCTCGGCCAAGGCCGCCGGGAAGCCGCCGGTCGCTGGGCGACGCCTTGCTGGCCATGGCCGACGAGCTCGTTCCCGTCGTCCGCCTGGCCGATTGGAAGGATCGTGCGTCGGCGGCCCAGACGGCGGGCAAGGACTATCGCCTGCGCGAGCTCCGCGCCGTGGTCGCGGCATCGCGCACCGTGAACCTCGACGACGAGGGCAGGGCCACGGCCAAGGCCCTGCAGGAGTCGCTCGACCAGCGGACGACCGCGCTGCGCGAGGAGTGGCTTGCCCGCATCACGAACGCGCTCAACGACGGACGGGTCCAGCAAGCGGTCGAGGCCTCCATCCGGCCACCTGAGCCCGGCACCCGCTGCCCCGCCGAGCTGGCGGTGCGGCTGGCCGGCGCGGCCGGCGAGGCCCTCTACGGCCGAGAAGGCACCCGAGGAGTGGATGCAGCTGCTCGACGCCGTCGTCGCGTCACCGGTGCGCCGCAACGTGAAGCCGGCGGGGATCCCCGACGACGAGGTGGCCCGTCAGGCCGCTCGCCACGCGGCCGGCGCGGTGCCGGCGCTGGCCAAGCTCTTGGGTCTCCGCATCCCCCCTCCCCCGCCGCGCCGCGGTCGACACCGAGCGCCGCTTCAGCCCAACCGGCGGCTGAGCGTCAAGAGGCGGGCCGTGAAGCCGGCCGCCTCGAGGCGTTGCTTGGTCGTGCGGTCGCCGGGAAGCGCCAAGGCGTCGACCTCGGCACACCCGGCCTGCCGCGCACCAGGACGACCGCAGCATCCATGAGCGCCGTGCCGACGCCCACGCCGCGGGCGGCCGCCTCGACGTAGCAGCACTCGATGCGGCCACGCGGGCTGCCCGTCGACCGTCACCACCACAGCGGCCAGCACGCCCACGATGCCGCCATCGAACTCACCGACGAGGAGCTCGGCCTGAGCGTGCCCGGGGTCCCCGGTCCCCCGTCCCACCCAGCGAGGCAGCGTTCCTCGGCCGTCGTGCGCCCCACGAGCGCCGGGCCCCCGCGCATCGACGCGGCGTGGACCAGGGCGTCGCCGACGAGTCGCGTGCACACGGCGCGGTCTCCGTCAGCGGCCGGACGGGCCCGCTCCACCGGCGCTCAGCCGCGAGGACGCCTCTGCCGGCCCCTGCCCGAGGAGCTGGCTCGCCCTGTTCAAGATCGTGCGTCGGTTGCGGGTCGAGGCCTCGTAGCGCTGGACGGCCCGGAGCTCGTCGGCCCCAGGCTTTCCAGACGGCGCACGACCTGGGACGCACTCAGCGTGTCGTAGTCGGCCAGCGCAGCGCCGACCGTGGCCGTGTCGGCGGACGTCGGGCGCCGGTCGGGACGGTGGCGGCGTCGCCGGCGGACCTGCCCCGCTGCCGCCGCTCCTTGCGGCGACCGGGCCCGCCGCCGTTGCCGTTGTGCAAAATCCCCTCGAGCCGTTCGGACATCCGGCGCTGGAACCGCCCCACGACGTACTCCCCGGCGACGCGGGCGTTGCTGATCTCCATCTCCACCCGGTCCCGGCCCTTCCCGATGAGTCCGGGCAGGTCCTCCTTCACGGCCATCGCCACGCCCACCGGGGCGAACAGGCAGGCATCGAGCGTGCGGCGCAGCGGGCTCTTCTCGGCCGCCACATCGTCGGCGCCCGCCTCGTCGTCGCCACCCGCCTCGTCAGACACAATCCCGGCAGAGCATGTTCTTCTTGTCTGCCAGCTGGCTGGGGTGCTTGACCAGGAAGCACGAGCGGCACACGAACTCGTCGGGCTGCTTGGGCAGGACCCGCTCGTTGCCCTCGGTCTTGTCCTCTTGATCGGTCGCTTCCTCGTCCTCGGGCTCGTCCTCGACGACGAGGCGCTCCTTGAGGATCACGTCCAGGCTGGCCTCGACGTCCTCGTCGTCGGGCTCCTCCTCCTCCTCTTCCTCGTCGCCCTCGCCGGACTTCTCGACGACGGACGCCGGCGAGGCCGTCAGGATCTCGTTGACCTCGGGTCCTCTTCTTCGTCCTCCTCGAGGTCGGCGATGTCGTCGTCGTCATCGTCGTCGGCGCCGCCGAGGGCTCTCGTCTTCCCCGATATCCTCGAGAACGTCGTCGTCATCGAGGTCGAGTTCTTCCTCCTCGACGTCGCCCTCTTCGTCCGCGTCGGGGCTCTCGGCCTCGATCTCTTCGACTTTGCCCTTCTTCTTGGTCGCCATTTGCGCCGGAGCATAGACGGTCCGAGCAAGTGTTCAATCGTCGTGACAAGGGTCCCGATTCAGGATCGCCGCCAGTCGATGTGGGGAGGTTTTGGGCGGGCAAGCCCTGGGGTCTTTGGCGCCATCTCGCAGGCCCGGGGTAGCCAGGCAAGCAACACGTTCTCTACTCGACCCCCAGGGCCTACCTCCGCCTCTCACAGCACATCCCCCCCTGACCGCATCAGCTGTTCCCTGGTGCAGCGTCCACTGGGGCGTCGGGGACTGGGGGGTACATTAGGCAATTCGGGGGTGGGCGCGTCAAGGAGTACAAAGGCCTTGCCACCTGGGACGAACGCGGTTACCTCCTGGTCAGTGCGTTACAGATTTTTCCGCCCGCCGGCGCTCGGCCCGGCGCTCTGACTCGAGGCGCTCGAGGTCCGTCGCCCCGTGGTCGACGAAGGACATCGCCTCAGCCAGCGCGCGGTGGCCCGCGACCTCGGCGATCGCACGGTGCATCTGCTGTGCGACGCTGTCGGTACGCCGGATGCCCCTGGGTCCCGGAGCGCAGCTCGAGGAGGTGCATCGCCTCGCGCGCGTTGAGCTGCATCACGTAACGAATGCGATGGGCCAGCGCGACCGTGTACGACGCCTCTTCGGGGAAGTCCGGGACGAGGGACCAATACAGGTCCTCGGCCCGGGAGATCGCCTCGTCGTAGCGATCACCCAGCCCGGCGTCGGCGACCAGATCCGGCATGTCGTACCCGAGCGAGACGCCGAGCCGCTGCCACTCGATGGTCAGCATGCGGTGACGCTGCAGGTCTCGGAACGCGCCGTAGTCGGTGACGAGCTCGAAGCGGTAGTCGGTCCGCTCGAAGGCCCGTCCCGGTCGGTGACGGCGGTTCCGGCGGTCACCGACATAGGCGCTGAGCAGCGCGACCCGGTCGTCGTGCCCGAGCGAGCGGACCCGCCGGGCGGCCTCCTCCTCCGAGCAGTTCAGCTGGGAGAAACACGCGGCCACCAGGACCTTCTCCTCACCGTCGGGATCGAAGTCGAGCAGCCGCACTTCGTCGATCGGGTCCCGGCTGCCGGAATCGGGCCGGTCGGTCCCCGGCGCCACGAGCTCGGGCCAGAACCGGGCGACCACCCGCTCGGTCTGGCCGCGGGTCGACGCAAGGTAGGCCGACCACTCGCCCCCGCGCTCGGCCACGTCGACTCGCTGGAGGAACGACGGGATCACCTTGCGCAGTTCGGTGAGCATCATGTCCGCATACGAACGCGCTTCGGGCAGCGGGTGGGCGCGCATGCGGAGGAGCAGCTGTTCGTAGGACTGGCCGGTCGCATAGATGCCGATGTTCGAGAGTGAGGCCGCCGGGAGCAGGCCGCGCAGGGCGTCGAGCGACTTCGCCCGCGTCGCCTGTCGGTACACGAAGTCACTGTCGCCGGCCTGTTGGGGAAAGCGTTCGGCGACGGACAGTCTGCATCACGGGCAGGAGCTCGCCGTAGGTGTCGAAGACCCGGTCCATCTCCCCCACGTAGCGAGCACCGTGGGCCGAGTCCAACAATTCCGGCGGCCGGAAATAGCGGTACTGGCCGTTGTCGAGCCGGTGGTTGTACGCGATGTAGCGGGTCGACTGCTCGAGGTACGCCATGAGGCGGCCCCACTCGAGCACCTTGGACAGCACGTTGGACGCCTGCTCGCAGGCGAGGTGGACGCCGCCGAGTTGGGCCACCGAATCGTCGCCGTATTCGACGAACACCCGCTCGTAGAGCTGTTCCGCGCGGGCCAGCCCGACGGTGGCGTCGACCGAGGCGTCCCCCGACACGTCGAGGTCACCCACGAACTCGTCGAGGAAGAGACGGCGCAGGCTCTTGGGTGAGCGCGAGTAGCGGGCGAAGAGGGCTCCCTTGACCACCTCTGGGCAGGTTGACCAGGGCGAACACCGGCAGATCGAGGTTGGTGACGTAGCGCCGGAGGACCGTCTCCTCGTCCGCGGTGAAGCCTTCTTCGGAGTAGGGGAACATGCCCCGCCCACCCTAGAACGAGGGTGGCGCGGCGGTGGCGGATAGGTCTGGTGCCGCCCGAGGGCCCCTCGGAGGGCGGCCCGGAGGCCCCTCAGGTGCCGGGGAGCCCCCCCGCCACGACGCCCCGCACCAAGAGCTGCACGGCCGCCCGGGCCGCCGCGGCCACGGCCGGATCGGCGGCGGTGTACGAGACCTGTTGGGCCAGATCGGCCACCGACTTCATGGTCCGCACGAAGTCGCCCGGGGCCAGTTCGCCCACGTCCCGGCCGGCGACGCCGATGGCCGTCTCGAGCGACGCACCGCGTGCCCACGAGGCCACGGAGGTGGCCAGGCCGGCAGCCGGCTGGCGGGTGCGTGGCACGGACTGGGCCTCCTCCGTGGCGCGGATCCCCTCGGCCAGCCGCGCCAGGTCCGCACACCGGCGGGTGAGGTTCGCCGTACGCGTGTCGCCGAGGCGGTCCTGCAGGGGCCCGCGCTTCTTGCCCCGACGTTGGCCCGTGTTGGTGACCCGGCACGCGCCGCGCCCGGCGGGGCTCGAACACGACGGAGGAGAGGACGCCCGCCAGCACGGCGGGCTCCGCCTCGGCCAGGATCTCGCTGCGGAGGGCCTCCGCAATGAGGAGGTCGCTCTCGTGGTAGATCCGTGACAGCTGGCGTCCGGCCGGCGTCAGCGCCCAACCGTCGACGTAGCCCAGCTTCTCCAGCACGCCGAGCCGATGGTCGAGCTGGCGCGTCAACCAGTCCGGCTTGCGCGCCTGCCACTGGGCGAAGGAGCGGTGCAGGACGGCGTGGGCCGTGTCGCGGTCGAAGCGCGCGACCAGGTTGACGGCCAGGTTGTACGTGGGCCGGAAGGCCGAGCGGAGGTCCGGTGGTGGGGCCACCGCGACCCGGGCCACCTCCGAGAAGCTGATCTCGTTCGACCACGCCACGACCGCGTGGCCTTCCGCATCGAGCCCCCGGCGGCCGGCCCGGCCCGTGAGCTGGAGGTACTCCCCCGAAGTGAGCGTGGCGCGTCCGGCACCCCCGTACTTGGTGAAGCGCTCGATGACCACCGATCGGGCCGGCATGTTGATGCCCAGCGAGAGCGTCTCGGTGGCGAACACGACCTTGAGCAGACCCGCCTCGAAGCATTCCTCGACCGTCTCGCGGAAGAGCGGCACCAGCCCGGCATGATGCGCGGCGAGGCCGCGCTCCAAACCCTCGAGCCACTCGTCGTAGCCGAGGACGCGCAGGTCATCGTCTCCCAGCGGCTCGACCCGGCGCTCCGCGATCTCCCGGATGGCGGCGCGCTCCTGTCCGTCGGTGAGGCGGACGCCGTCGCGCATGACCTGGCGCACCGCGTCGTCACAGGCGGCGCGGCTGAAGATGAACACGATCGCCGGGAGCATGTCGCGTTGGCCGAATTCGTCGACCATCTCGGTCCGCAGCGGAGGCCGGTACGGCAGGCGCGGGCCGCGGCCCCGGGACTGCCAGTGGGCGGCGCGGCCCCCCTGCAGGGCGCGTCGGACCGCCTGGTCGATGCGCAGTCCCTCGCCACCGGGCTGGTTGTTGTGCTGCAGCAGCGGCAACATCAGCGTCTCGTCGTCCTCGCGCCGGTGCACCGCGAAGTGGTGCCGCAGCACGATCGGCCGTTCCCGCTCGACGATCACCGCGGTGTCGCCTCGCACCGACCGCAGCCAGCCGCCGAGCTCGGCGGCATTGTTCACGGTGGCCGAGAGGCACACGAAGCGGATCTCGGGGGGTGCCATGACGAGCACCTCCTCCCACACGCCACCCCGATAGGGATCCTGGATGAAATGGACCTCGTCGAGGACGACCGTGTGCAGGCCCTCCAAGAGGTCGGAGCCGGCCAGGAGCATGTTGCGCAGGACCTCGGTGGTCATCACGACGCCGGGTGCCCGCGGCCGCACGGTCGTGTCGCCGGTCAGCAGCCCGACGTGGTCCCCACCGTAGGCGGCCACCAGTTCGCCGTACTTCTGGTTGGAGAGGGCCTTGAGCGGCGTGGTGTAGAACGCCTTGCCGCGGGCGGCCAGGGCGCGATGGACCGCGTACGCCGCCACGAGCGTCTTGCCCGATCCGGTGGGCGCCGAGACGAGCACCGAGTGCCCCGCGTCGAGGGCGGCGAACGCGTCGCGCTGGAAGTCGTCGAGGGCGAACGGCAGGCCGGCTTCGAACTCCGACGCCCCGGCCGTCCCCTGGACGGGCCACGGGAACGCCGTCAACGCCCGAGCAGCTTCCCGATGGCGATGGAGACGAAGTAGAAGACGACGAGGGGGATGACGAGCGCGAACATCGAGAAGGGGTCCGAGCTCGGCGTGAACACGGCCGCCACCACCACGATGATGATGATGGCCCACCGCCACGATCGGAGCAGGCGCGCCGGGGTCACCACGTGCGCCAGCTCGAGCGAGACCAGCACGACCGGGAATTCGAAGGTCAGGCCGAAGATCGTCATCATCAACAGGATCAGGCCCAGATACGGGATCGGATCGTAAATGGCCTGGAGGTTGGGCCCGCCGACGGACTTCAACCACCCCAGGGCGTGCGGCAGCACGACGTAGGCCGTGGCCGCCCCGGCCAGGAAGAGGAAGAACGAGCTCAGCACGAACGGGATGGCATAGCGCCGCTCGGACGCCTTGAGCCCCGGCGTGACGAAACGCCACACCTGGAAGAGGATCACCGGCGATGCCATCACCAGCCCACCGAACAGGGCGATCTTCACGCGCAGCGTCAGCCCGTCGAGCGGCGACGTCACGAACAGGTTGCAGGTGCCGTTGGACGAGACGATGAACGAGTTGTTGCCACCCGTGTGGTGTGCCGTCGCCGCGTCCACGTTGCACAGCGGCCGGAGCAAGAAGTGCAGGATGGGCTCGTACAAGAAGACGGCCACGGTGGCCGCGATGGCGTAGGCCACCACGCAGATGATGACCCGGCGGCGCATCTCGCCCAGGTGCTCGCCGAGCGTCATGCTGTCCGGAGTCGGCTTGTTCCTTCGCTTGGCCGTGAAAGGGAGCGTCACCATGGCGCGGTCAGTTCAGTGTGGGGTCGGCCGGGACCGCGACGTCGGCCGGCTGGGGCGCGCTGGCGGGCCGGCCGTTCGTCGCCGGCGCTGCCGTCGCGTCGAGGTCGCTCGAGTCGCCGTTGCGCGCCGCACCCGCACCCGCCCCGGCGACCGCACCTCCACCGGCGTTGCCCGCAGCGAAACCCGGGAGCCCGTCCTCGCCGGCGGCGGGCACGACCGGGGGCTGGAACGACCCGTCCGGCGCCTCCTCGACCGAGGCCCCCTCGGACGTCTCCTCTCCCTGCCCCGTCACCGCCGACCCCGCGCCCTCCGCCCCCTCCCCCGCCCCCGCCTCCTCGGCCTCAGCCTCGGCCTCGGCCTCGGGCGGCATCGTGGACAGGTGGTGCAGCAGCGCCGCCGGTGAACGGGCCAATCGGGCGATCTCAGAGGTCGGCGGCAGGTCCGGCATGCTGCTGCGCACCTCCGATTCCATGCGGTGACGGAAGTCGTTGAAGGTGCGCCAGGCGCCCCCGACCTGGCGGGCGAACTGCGGCAGCTTGTCGGGCCCGAGCAGGATGATCGCGACCACGCCGATCACGATCAGCTTGCCGGGGTCGAGGTTGAACATGTGCCCTCACTCTACGGTGCCGACCCCCTCCCCCGATGGCGAGCACCGGCCGGGACCGGCGGGGCGCCCCCGAGGCGTCGGGCCGTTCAGAGCGACTGGATGAGCCGCTCCACCCGCTCGTCGTGCGACTTGAACGGGTCCTTCAGCAGGACCGTCCGCTGGGCCTGGTCGTTCAGCTTCAGGTGGACCCAGTCGACGGTGAAGTCCCGACGCCGTTCCTTGGCCCGCTTGACGAACGCCCCCCGCAGCCGGGCCCGGGTCGTCTCGGGGGGCTTCGTCATCGCCTCGGTGATGGCGTCGTCGGTGCACGTACGGTCCATCTCGTCGCGCTGCTGCAGCTTGTAGAACAACCCGCGACTGCGGTCGACGTCGTGGTACATGAGGTCGATCATCGCCACCTTGGGGTGGGACAGCGAGACGTCGTGCCGCGCGCGCATGGCCTCGACCAGGCGGTACTTGGCCACCCAGTCGCACTCTCGGTACAGGGACGTCGGGTCGGCCTCGAGGCCCTTCAGGCAGTGCTCCCACATGTCGAGGGCGCGGTCCTCCTCGGGCGACAGCCCGCGCCGCTCGCGGAACTTGAGCGCCCGCTCCAGGTACTCGACCTGGATGTCCAGCGCGCGCATCTCGCGCCCGTTGGCCAGCCGCACCCGGCGCTGGCACGTGATGTCGTGGCTGATCTCGCGGATGGCGCGAATGGGGTTCTCCAGCGTGAGGTCGCGCAGCACGGTCGAGGAGTCCTCGAGCATCGCCAGCAGGATGGACGTCGTCCCGATCTTCAGGAACGTCGTGTACTCGCTCATGTTCGAGTCGCCGACGATGACGTGCAGGCGGCGGAACCGCTCGGCGTCGGCATGGGGCTCGTCCCGCGTGTTGATGATGGGCCGGCTCCGCGTCGTGGCCGAGGACACGCCCTCCCAGATGTGTTCGGCCCGCTGGCTGAGGCAGAAGACGGCGCCGCGTGCCGTCTGCAGGACCTTGCCCGCCCCGGCGTAGATCTGGCGCGACACCAGGAACGGGATCAGCACCTCGGTGTAGCGGTTGAACTCGTCGTTGCGCTCGGTGAGGTAGTTCTCGTGGCAGCCGTAGGAGTTGCCGACCGAGTCGGTGTTGTTCTTGAAGAGGTAGACCTCGCCGCGGATCCCTTCCTCGCGCAGGCGAGCCTGCGCGCCGGTCACGAGCTGCGCCAGGATCCACTCCCCCGCCTTGTCGTGCACGACGACGTCGCTGATCTTGTCGCACTCGGGCGTGGCGTACTCGGGATGGCTGCCCACGTCGAGGTACAGCCGCGCGCCGTTCTCGAGGAAGACATTGGAGGAGCGCCCCCACGACACGACACGGCGGAAGAGGTAGCGCGCCACCTCGTCGGGGCTGAGGCGGCGCTGGCCCCGCAGGGTGAAGGTCACCCCGTATTCGTTCTCGACCCCGAAGATGCGCCGTTCCACCGGGCCAACCGTACTGCCGGCTATGCCAGCAGCCGGGCCAGCTCCTCTTCGCCGATGCGGCGGAAGGTCCGCCGGCCGTTTCCCCGGCTCAAAATAGCGACCTCGAGGTCACCGGCCCCCAGCGTGCGATCGGGTCCGGACAGCGCCGCCGTGGCCGCCTTGATGGCTGCCGCCAGGTCCCAGTCGGCCTGCCAGGCCGCGCCCACCCGCTCGGTGATGGTCTCGGCGTCGCCACCGAGCACGGCAAAACGGTCCTCGTCGGTGATCGTGCCCTCGTAGGCGATGTGGTACAGCTGCTTGTCCTCGATACCCAGCTCGGCGACGAGGACCTCGACCTCGAGCGGCTTCATCTCGTGGGTGAACACGTTGCCGAGATATTGCGCGTACAGGTTCGCCAGCGACCGGGCGTCGACGTCCTCGCGGCTGAAGGCGAACCCCTTGGTGTCCGCGTGGCGCACACCCGCCACGCGCAGCTGGTCGTACTCGTTGTACTTGCCCACGCCGCCGAACGCGATGCGGTCGTAGATCTCACTGATCTTGTGCAGCGAGCGCGACGGGTTCTCGGCCACCATCGCGATGCCCTGGTCGTACGTCGTGGCCACCAGCGAGCGGCCACGGGCGATGCCCTTCTGGGCGTACTCGGCCCGGTCCTTCATGACCTGCTCGGGCGCCACGTAGTACGGCATGCTCATCGCGCACGCTCCGCCTGCAGCCGGGCCGTGAGGGCGTCGAAGCGCGCGGCCACGTCGGCCTCGGGCACCTCGCGGTAGCCCTGGGCGTCCACCACGGCGAGGATCGGGTAGATGCGCCGGATGGGGTCGGGCCCGCCGGTGGCCGAGTCCTCGTCGGCGGCGTCCCACAGGGCGCGGATGGCCAGGTCCAGGCCCTCCTCGAGCGGGAGGTCCGTCCGCCAGCCGAGCTTGACCGTGTTGCGGGCGTCGCGCCCGCCCGAGCCGGTGGCCTGGAAGTCGATGTCCTCGTAGTGGCCGCCGGTGACGTCGTAGTTGAAGATGCGGCCCGTGCCGCGCATCGTGTCGTAACCGGCGAACAGCGGGACGACGGCGAGGCCCTGCATGGCCATCGGCAGGTTGGTTCGCACCATCTGGGCCAGCTGGTTCGCCTTGCCCTCGAGCGAGAGCGTGGAGCCCTCGACCTTCTCGTAGTGCTCGAGCTGGACCTGGAAGAGGCGCACCATCTCCATGGCCACGCCGGCCGAGCCGGCGATCGCCACCGCCGAGTAGCGGTCGGCCGGAAAGACCTTCTCCATGGCGTGGTGGGCGATGATGTTGCCCGCGGTGGCGCGGCGGTCACCGGCCATGATCACGCCGTCGACGACGCGCAGCGCCACCACGGTCGTGCCGTGGGGCACCTGCAGGGGCTCCGCCGATGCGCCGCCCGCGCCGCCGGCGCCCACGTCGGGCCGCTCCGCCGTCAGGCGCAGGAGGCCGACGAAATCAGGACCCGGATCGCGCTCCGGGGGGAAGAGGGGAAGAGCCACCTGCGGCTACTGCCCACCCTTTTGCACATAGTTGCGGACGAACTCCTCCGCGTTGTCCTCGAGGACCTCGTCGATCTCGTCGAGCAGGTCGTCGAGCTCGGCCTTGATCTTCTCGCCCCGCTCCGAGGTCGCCGGGGCGGCCTCTTCTATCTCGGTCTCGGCTTCGGTGGTCCGTGACCCCGAGCCCTTCTTCTTCTGTTCCTGTTCTGCCATCGTCAGTCCCTTGGAATTCGACTCGTGCGCCTAGGAGTTGAGCCTATTGAGCAAGTCCGCCGGTCCTGTGCTTTCTGCCAGGAGCGCCCCGGTGTGCTCGGCTGTCCCCTTCAGGGGATCCATCATAGGGACGCGCCGCAAGGGATCGGTGCCGATGTCGAAGACCAGAGAATCCCAGTTGGCGGTCACCACGGCCTCGGGCCAGCGGGCCAGGCACTTGCCCCGGAACCAGGCCCGTGTCCCGGTCGGGGGCTCGGCCACCGCCGCCACCACCTCTTCGGGGTCCACGAGCGTCCGCATGTCCAGGCGGCGGAAGACCGACTTCTCGGGCCGCAGGTCGTGGTACTGCAACGCCAGTGCGGCCACCCGCGGGTCCTTCCAGCCGCACGAATGCCGGTCCATGTAGGCCAACAGGAGCTCGCGTTTGGCCACCCAGTCGACCGTGTCCGCCAGCGTGGCGGGGTCCGATTCGAGCGCCTCGAGCACCGCCTCCCAGTGCTCCATGACCAGTGCACCCACGGTCCCGTCGTCCCCGAGCGAGGTCAACCCGCACTCCTCGGCGTACTTGCGCGAGGCGCCGAACAGCTCCCATTGGAGCTCCAACGCGGTCGCGGTCGTGCCGTCGGTCAGCGCCAGGGGCCGGCTCAGCGACAGGTCGGCCGACACCTGGTGCAGCGCACGCACGGGGTCCGAGAGTGAGAGGTCCCGCGTCGGCCCCGCCTCGTCCTCGACCATGGAGAGCACGATCGCCGTCGTGCCCACTTTCAAGAAGGTCGCGATCTCCGACAGGTTCGCGTCCCCGACGATCACGTGGAGGCGCCGGAATCGCTTCGGGTCGGCGTGCGGCTCGTCGCGGGTGTTGACGATCGGCCGCTTCAGCGTCGTCTCCAGCCCGACGATCTCCTCGAAGAACTCGGCCCGCTGCGAAATCTGGTATTCGACCGTCTCCGCGTCGAGGGCCGGCGTCTCCACGCCGACCTTGCCCGAGCCCGTGAACAACGTGCGCGACACGAAGTGCGGCACCACCCCGTCGATCACCTTGGCGAACGGCACGGCCCGGTCCATCATGTAGTTCTCGTGGCAGCCGTAGGAGTTGCCCTTGCCGTCGGAGTTGTTCTTGTGCACGACGGGGGCCGGCTGGTCCGGAATCCGCAGCGCCGCCGCGGTCATCGATCGCCGCAAGACCTCCTCGCCCGCCTTGTCGTAGACGAGGCATTCGAGAGGGGTGAGGCACTCGGGGCTCGAGTACTCGGGGTGCGCGTGGTCGACGTAGAAACGCGCCCCGTTCGTGAGCACGGTGTTGGCCAGGTGGGTCTCCACCATGGGGGCCAAAGAGCCCTCGCGGGCGAAGCCACGCGCGTCGTTCCCGGGTGTCTCGTCCTCGAAGTCCCAGCCGATCTGCTGCTCGATGTCGGCGGCGTAGGCGTTCACCAGTACCGACGAGGCGGCAATGGGGTTCTGCTCGGGACCAGGCGAGTGGATGCCGTACTCGGTCTCGATCCCGCAGACCTTGGTGGTGGCCACGGCCCGACCCTAACCCGACCCTTACCCCTTAGAGGTACTGGCCGGTGCCCACCCGTTCGATCGAGCGACCGCCGTGCACCTCCCGGTCCTCGGTGAGCAGCGTGCGGACATACACGATGCGCTCGCCCTTCTTGCCCGAGATCCGCGCCCAGTCGTCGGGGTTGGTGGTGTTGGGCAGGTCCTCGTTCTCCTTGTACTCCTGGCGGATGGACTCCACCATGTCGGAGGTCCGGATGCCGCCGGTCTCGCCGGCGATGACCCGCTTGACGGCCAGCTTCTTGGCCCGCCGCACGATGTTCTCGATCATGGCCCCGGACGCGAAGTCGCGGTAGTAGAGGATCTCCTTGTCACCGTTCTGGTAGGTCACCTCGAGGAAGCGGTTCTCGTCGTCCTCGCGGTACATCTCGACCACCGTCTGCTCGATCATGGCCTGCACCGCCTTGCTCGGGTCCCCTCCCCCGAGGCGTTGGACCTCGTCGACGTCCAGCGGCACGTCCGTCGTCAGATAGCGGCTGAAGATCTGCCCGGCCGCATCCTCGTTGGGGCGCTCGATCTTGATCTTCACGTCGAGCCGTCCCGGGCGCAGGATGGCCGGGTCGATGAGGTCCTCTCGGTTCGAGGCGCCGATCACAATCACGTCACGCAGCGACTCGACGCCGTCGATCTCGGCCAGCAGCTGCGGGACGATCGTCGACTCCATGTCCGAGCGAGATCCCCGTCCCCCGGGTGCGGAACAGCGACTCCATCTCGTCGAAGAAGACGATGACCGGCATGCCCTCGTCCGCCTTCTCCCGCGCCCGCTGGAAGACCTGGCGGATCTGGCGCTCGGTCTCGCCGACGTACTTGTTCAGCAGCTCCGGGCCCTTGATGTTCAAGAAGAACGACCGCACGTTGTCGTTGCCCGTCTTCTCGGCCACCTTCTTGGCCAGCGAGTTGGCCACGGCCTTGGCGATGAGCGTCTTGCCGCACCCCGGCGGCCCGTACAAGAGGATCCCCTTGGGCGCCGGCAGCGAGTACTCGGCGAAGAGCTCGCGGTGCATGTAGGGCAGCTCGACGGCGTCGGTGATCGCCTCGATCTGGGTGTCCAGCCCCCCGACGTCGGCGTAGGTGATGTCGGGCACCTCTTCGAGGACGAGCTCCTCGCTCTCGAGCTTGGGCAGCTTCTCAATCAGCAGCTGCGTCCGCACGTCGAGCAGCAGGGAGTCGCCGGCTCGCAGCCGCTGGCCGAGCATCTCTTCGGACAGCTCGGCCACGCGCTCCTCGTCCGCCCGCGCGTAGATGATGCAGCGCCGGCGGTCATCGAGCACTTCCTTGAGCGTCACGACCTCGCCTGCCAGCTCGCCGTCGCGGACCAGCACGACGTTGAGGCTCTCGTTCAGGACGACCTCGTTGCCCTTCTTGATCTGGCCGGGGTCGATGTCGGGATGCAGGCTGACCCGCATCTTGCGGCCCGACGAGAAGACGTCGACGGTGCCGTCCTCGTTGACCCCCAGGAAGGTCCCGTAGGCGGCGGGCGGCTGGGTGAGCTTCTCGACCTCCTCGCGCAACGCGGCCAGCTGCTCCTTGGCCTGCTGGAGGGTGAAGGTCAGCTTCTCGTTCTGCGACGTCGCCTGGGCGAGCTGGCCCTTGGACTCGAGCAGCCGCTCCTCGAGCGCCTGCACCCGGCCCGGGCTCTCCTGCAACCGCCGACGGAGCGCGTGGATCTCATCCTCGGCGTCGGCCAGCTCGGCACGCATCGCCTCGAGCTGGGCTGCGGCTTCCTCGGGAGTTGCCGTCACTGATCGTCACCCTAGCCCTCGCCTCGGGCCGTTTTGCCAGCAACTTCGGTGCGACGAGCATGAACCGGGAGGGCCACCCCCGACAGGTAGGCTAAGAGGAGTCTGCGCAGCCAGATTGACGGCGCGCGGGGCGCCTCACTACGGTCCACCTGGCCCGTCGGGCGGTCACGACAAGGGTCAAAGAGGAGAGAACGGGTTCATGAAGGTCTGGATCGACCAGGATCTGTGCACAGGCGACGGGCTGTGCGAGGAGATCGCGCCCGCGGTCTTCACCCTTCTCGATGACGGCTTGGCCTACGTGAAGGAAGGCGACGCCGTCAAGAACGAACCGGGCGGCTCCGCCGGCATGGCCGCGGTGCCCGGCGACCTCGAGGACGCCGTCGTCGAGGCCTCCGAGGAGTGCCCCGGCGAGTGCATCTTCATCGAGCGCGACTAGTCCCGCTCCACACCTTCTCCGCTTCTTCTCCCCCTTACCTGACGAGTCCGTTTCCGGCCGGACCGCCGCGCCCTCCCGCCGGACTCCGGCCGCGGCGGACGGACCCGTCGCAGCGGACCGGGTGGCCCTACTCCTCCAGCGCGCCGCCCAGGAGCGCACTGAATTCCTCATCGCTGATCACGTCGGCGTCCTGCGGGCGGATGCGGATGGTGCGCTTGCTGTGCAACAGCTCGGGGTGGCGAGCCGACGAAGCCGCCGTCGTTGTCCCCGCGCCAGCCGTAGACGGAGACGCCGTGCTGCCAGACGCCGACGCTGAGGCGGCGCCGCCCGACGCGATAGGCCGGCATCCGATAGCTGAGCCCGACGACGGCATCGGGGTGGGTCGACAGGACGATGCGGTGCAGCCGCTCGAAGAGCGCTCGATGCTCGGGCGCGATGGCGTCCACGTACGCCTGCACGTCCGCATCCATCGTTACTCCTCCTCCGACTCGCCCGACTCGCCCGACTCGCCGTCCCCTGTGCCGTCCGTCGTCGCCTTGAAGCCACGGGCCGCGCCGGCCTCGACCCGGCGGGCCGTCGTGAGAAAGCCCGTGTGGCCGACCATGCGGTGGTCGGGACGGACCGACCGGGCCTCGACGTGCCAGGTGCGCCGGATCACCTCCTGGGTCTCGGCCAGTCCGAAGGGGGCGTCCCGATCGTCGAGCGCCTGGCGCAGCAGGGCGGTCTGGTTGATGGTCGGCAGATAGGCCAACAGGATCCCGCCGGGGCGAAGCGCCGCGCCCGCGGCCGCCACGACCTTGTGCGGCTCGGGCATGTCGAGGAGCACGCGGTCGAGGTCCCGCTCGTCGATCCCGTGCGTCACGTCGCGGATCTCGACCTGGTACGGCGCATCGGGGCCGAGCGCCGCCGTTACGTTGGCCCGGGCCCGGGCGGCGAAGTCCTCCCGCAGCTCGTAGCCGACGATCGATGCGCCGGCGCGCAGGACGGTCATGGAGAGGGCGCCCGAACCCACGCCCGCCTCGAGCACGCGTTGGCCGGGACCGATGTCGGCCGCGATGAGGATGGCGCCGAGGTCCTTCGGGTAGATGACCTGCGCGCCGCGGGGCATCTTGAGCACCACGTCGCTCAGCGTGGGTCGCAGGACAAGGAACGAGCGTCCGGTCGAACCGGTGATGGTGCGGCCCTCGCTGTAGCCGATCATGTCGTCGTGCGCGACGACGCCGGCGTGGGTGTGGAAGGTCGCTCCCTCGACCAGGGTGATCAGGTAACGGCGGTCCTTGGGGTCGATGAGGAGGACGCGCTCCCCCGCCACCAAGGGACGGGACACGGCCGTCAGGCTTCGACGGCGACGGACGCGGCCTTCGGGTCGCGCACCGTGATCAGCACCTGCTCACCCGGCGCGACGGTGACGCTCGACACGGCACTCGTCCGGTCGTTCAGCACGCGCCGCAAGAAGAACGTCGCCCCGGCCAACAGGAACCAGTACCAGTTGCCCCCGAGGCCCCGGCGCACCCCGGCGCGCAGAAAGCGCCGCAGGAGGATGTCCATGTCAGAGCCGCCGGATCTCGACCACCGCAGAGCGCGCCTTGCCACGGCGGCGCCCGGCGAGGAAGGCGAGCGCGATGACGAGGATGGCGAACGCCCCGGCGACCGCCAGGCCGCGTGGCGCGGCGGCGCGGACGGAGGCCTCCCCCTCGCCCATCACCTCCGCGTAGGCCGCCTGCAGGTCCTCACGGGTGATCAGTCGCCCGTTGCTTCCGGCCTTGGTCGTCGTTCCCGGCATCAGCTCGCTCCCTCTTGTACCTCGCGCTCGGCCGCTTCACGTCGTGCCATGACCTCGGGCAGCTTCTCCCGCCCTGGTCCGGCGGTGATGCGCCAGACGGCGACACCGATCACGGCGATGCCGAGCACGAACACCGCAGCGTAGGGCACCCAGGACCAGTCCCCGGTCAACGAGGTACCCGTCTCGGTCTGGAGCAGGCGCAACACGCCGAGCAGGATCAGCAAGATCCCGAAGGCGAGGAAGAACGAGCCCGCGATCCCCATATAGAGGAACCGGCCCAGGCCCTTGAGCGGCTCGACGGTCTCCTGCTTCAGGTAATCAACCGTGAGCTGGAACGCATCGTCGCCTGCGTGCCGCAGCCCGTGGCTGCCGTTGTCAGACCGTGGTGTCATGTGGCGCCCAATCCTGGTCCCTGCGCCCGCGCAGTGCAACAACCCGCCTCGGCGCGTGCCTGGTGGAGCCTCAGTCCCGGTCCTTGTACACGTAGGTCGACGAGGCCCGCGCCACGAGCCGCTCGGCCGCGTCGCCGGCCGTCGGGCGCGCCACCACGCTCGCCTCCACGAAGGCGAGGCGCCGTCCGCCCGACACCACTTCCGCCGTGCACTCGAGCTCCGCGCCGGCTGGCACGGCGCCGAGAAAGCTGATCTTCATTTCCGCGTTGGAGCAGAACACCTTGCGACCCTCGGCGTAGGTCACCGCCGCTGCCCCCATGGACGAATCGGCGAAGGCCCCGATGAAGCCCCCTTGCATGATCCCGGCCGGGTTGGCGAAGCGCTCGTGGGCCGTCATGCGCCAGACGCAGCGGCCCGGCGTTGCCTTGTCGACGCAGGTCATGCCGAGCGTGAGGTCACTGTTGGGGGGCACCTGCATGCGGGACGCCATGGTCGGGGAATAGTAGGTGAACGCCCCTCGAACACCCGATGGGCCAACCGGGATCGGACGTTAGGGTTGACCATGACGTTGCGCACCTCACCCCCCGTCGTGCAGGACCCCACGCTGGTGGAGCTGGGGATCAACGTGATCCGCGGCCTGGCGATGGACGCGCCCGAGGAGGCGAACTCGGGCCACTCCGGCACCGCCATGGCCCTGGCGCCACTCGCGCACGTCCTGTGGACCCGGATCATGAACTACGACCCGCGCGACCCGGGCTGGCCCGACCGCGACCGCTTCGTCCTCTCGTGTGGCCACGCCTGCATCCTGCAGTACTCGATGCTCCACCTGACCGGGTACGACCTCTCGCTGGGGGACCTTCGGCAGTTCCGCCAGTGGGGCAGCCGGACCCCCGGTCACCCCGAGGTGCACCACACGGCGGGCATCGAGGTCACGACCGGACCGCTGGGGCAAGGGTTCGCCAACGCCGTCGGGCTCGCCCTCGCCGAGCGCTGGCTGCGCACCACGTTCGGCCCCGAGGTGTGCGACCACCGCACGTACGTGATCGCGAGCGACGGGTGCATCATGGAGGGCATCTCGCACGAGGCGGCCTCGCTGGCCGGCCACCTCGGTCTCGGGCGGCTCCTGGCCGTCTACGACGACAACCACATCACCATCGACGGCCCGACGGAGCTGGCCTACAACGACGACCCGGTCAAGCGCTTCGAGGCCTACGGCTGGCGGGTGCGCTACCTCGGGGAGATGGCCAACGACGTCGACGGCCTCGAGGCGGCCATCCGTGAGGCCCTGGACGAGCCGGCCGACGGTCCCGACGCCAAGCCGACGATGCTCGTGTTGCGGAGCCACATCGGGTGGCCCTCGCCCAACCTCACGGACACCGCGAAGGCGCACGGCTCGCCGTTCGGCCAGGACGAGATCCGGGCGACCAAGGAGATTCTCGGACTGCCGTCGGACCAGACGTTCTGGGTCCCCGACGACGTGCGCGACTTCTACGGCCAGCAGATCGCCCGCGGCGCACAGGCCCATGCCGAGTGGACGGAGCGCTTTGAGGCCTGGGGTGGCGACCGCGCCGCGTGGGACGCGGCCCAGGCGGGGCACGGGCTCGCGGGCTGGGCCGACGACCTGCCCCGCTTCGACGCCGGCACGGAGCTGGCGACGCGCCATGCCGTCAACCAGTGCATCGACGCCACCGTCGGGCGGCTGCCCGGCCTCCTCGCCGGCTCGGCCGACCTGACCGGCAACAACGGCGTGAAGATGAAGGGGGCCGAGGTGCAGGCCAAGGAGTCCCCCGGCGGGACCCAGATCCACTTCGGCATCCGCGAGCACGCCATGGGCTCGGTGATGAACGGCATGGCGGCGCACCACGGGGTGTTGCCGGTCGGCGGCACCTTCTTCGTGTTCTCCGACTACATGCGCCCCGCCGTGCGGCTCGCCGCCCTCGGCGGCTCCCACGTTATCTACTCGTGGACCCACGACTCCATCGGCTTGGGCGAGGACGGGCCGACCCACCAGCCGATCGAGCATCTCGCCTCGCTCCGGGCCATGCCCGGCCTCAGCCTGATCCGGCCGGCCGACGCCAACGAGACGGCGCAGGCGTGGCGGCTGGCCGTCGAGGCCGACGGGCCCGTCGGGCTGTGCCTGACCCGCCAGGACATCCCGGTGCTGGCCGAGACGTCGGAGCGGGCCGCCGAGGGCGTGGCCCGCGGCGCGTACGTGCTCGCCGATCCGGATGGCCCGCCCGAGGTCGTCCTCGTCGGCACCGGCAGCGAGGTGCAGCACTGCCTCGTCGCGGCGGCGACGCTCGCCCAGGACGGGGTGCAGGCCCGGGTGGTGTCCTTCCCGAGCTGGGACCTCTTCGAGCGGCAGGCCGACGAGTACCGGGCCGGCGTCTTCCCCGACGGTGTGCCCGTGCTGAGCATCGAGGCGGGCGCCACGTTCGGCTGGGAGCGCTACGCGGACGACTCCATCGGCATCGACCACTTCGGCGCCTCGGCCCCGGTCGCTGTCGTCATGGAGAAGTTCGGCTTCACCGCCGACCACGTCGTGGAGCGGGCCCGCGCCCTGCTGGCGCGCGCACGATGAGCACGAGCACGAGCACGATCGACCGAACACAAGGAAGGGAGTTGTCCCGATGACCCGACTCCAGGACCTCTACGAGATCGGCGGGCAGAGCCCCTGGCTCGACAACCTGCGGCGCGACTGGATCCACGGCGGCGAGCTGGCCAAGTGGCTCGAGCTCGGCGTACGGGGCATCACGTCGAACCCGACCATCTTGGCCAAGGCGATCTCGGGGCAGGACACCTACGACGACCAGTTCCGGACGCTGATGAAGGACCACACCGTCGAGGCGGCGTACTGGGAGATGGCCATCACCGACATCAAGGACGCCCTCGCCATGCTCCGGCCGCTCTACGACGAGAGCGACCACGAGGACGGCTTCGTCTCACTCGAGGTCTCCCCCGCCCAGGCGCACGACACCGAATCGACGGTGAAGTCGGCCCGCGAACTGCACGCGCAGATTGCGCAGCCGAACCTCTTCGTCAAGGTGCCGGCGACGCAGCAGGGGGTGCCGGCGATCGAGACGATGATCGGCGAGGGGAAGAGCATCAACGTCACCTTGATTTTCGGGCTCGACCGCTACGACGAGGTGATGGAGGCCTACCTGCGGGGCCTCGAGGCCCTCGTCGCCGCCGGACGCGCCGACGAGCTGGCGCACGTGGCCAGCGTGGCCTCCTTCTTCGTGAGCCGGGTGGACACCGAGGTGGACCATCGACTCGAAGCCCTGGCCGGTGGTGAGCGAGGTGACCCCGCCATCCTGGGTCTGCGGGGTACCGCCGCGGTCGCCCAGGCCCAGTCGGCCTACCAACACTTCCAGCGCACCTTCAGCGGGACCCGTTGGGAGGCGCTGTCCGAGAAGGGCGCCGCGCGTGCAGCGCCCGCTGTGGGCCTCGACGTCGACGAAGAACCCCGGCTACTCCGACCTGCTCTACGTCGACAGCCTCATCGGCCCGGCCACCGTCAACACCATGCCCGAGGGCACCCTGGAGGCGTTCGAGGACCACGGGACGCTCAAGCGCATGGTCGACGCCGATCCCGACGCCGCGTCGCAGGCCCTGACGCGCCTGGCCGAAGCCGGCATCGACATGCTCGACGTCGAGCAGACGCTCGAGGACGAGGGCGTGCACTCGTTCGCCAAGTCGTTCGACGAGTTGCTGCAGTCGCTGACGGACAAAGCCGCTACGTTCTGACCGCAGCGGGGATTCGGATCGAGAGGAGCGCGCCATGAGGATCGGCATGATCGGCCTGGGCAAGATGGGCGCCAACATGACCGAGCGTCTGCTCAAGGGCGGACACGAGGTGGTGGCCTACGACCTCAGCGCCGATGCACTGAAGCAGGCGGCGTCCAAGGGGGCCGAGACCGCGACCACCCTGGCGGAACTGGGCCAGAAGCTGAGCCCGCCGCGGGCGGCCTGGGTGATGGTGCCGGCCGGGAAGCCGACGAACGACACGATTACGGCGCTGGCCGAGATCTTCGAGCAGGGCGACGTCATCGTCGACGGTGGCAACTCCAACTTCAAGGAGGCCGAGGGGATCGCCGACCAGTTGCAGAAGAAGGGGGTCGGCTTCGTCGACGCCGGGACCTCGGGCGGCGTGTGGGGGCTGACCGAGGGCTACTGCCTGATGGTCGGCGGGACCAAGGAGTCGGTCGCCGTGGTGGAACCGGCGCTCGTGACGCTGGCCCCCGAGGGCGGCTACGCCCACGTGGGACCGGTGGGCGCGGGGCACTTCGTCAAGATGGTCCACAACGGGATCGAGTACGGGATGATGCAGGCCTACGCCGAGGGCTTCGAGGTCATGGCGCGGGCCGACGAGTTCAATCTCGACCTGCACGAGATCGCGTCCATCTGGCGCTACGGCTCCGTCGTGCGCAGCTGGCTGCTCGAGTTGGCCGAGCGCGCGCTGCGCCCCGACGCCGGCTTCGACGGGATCGCACCGGTGGCGGTGGACTCGGGCGAGGGTCGCTGGACCGCGCTCGAGGCGATCAACCGCGGCGTGCCGGCGCCGGTGATCGCGACGTCCTTGTTCACCCGGTTCGCCTCGCAGGACAAGGATTCCTTCCAGCTGAAGATGGTCGCCGCGTTGCGCAACCAATTCGGTGGCCACGCCGTGACGCTCGAATCGGGCAAGCAGGGCATGGAGACCGAGACCCCGAGCCCATAAGTCGCCGCGTGATCACCCCGGTCGAGGATGTCCCCCGCGCGTTCGCCGACGCGGTCGTCGAGGCGTTCGCGGCGCGTCCGGGCCCCCGGTTTGCCCTCGTGCTCTCGGGCGGGCCGACGGCGCGTGCCTGCTACGAAGTGCTGGCCGAGACCACCGGGGTGGACTGGAGCCTGGTCGACATCTACGTCGGCGACGAGCGCATCGTGCCGCCCGACGACGAGGATGCCAACCAGCGTCTGATCCGTGAGTCGCTGCTGGACCGCATCGGACCGGTGGGCTCCTTCAAGCCCATGCCGACCGAGCTTCCCGTCGGAGAGTGCGTCGCCGCCTACCAGCGGGTCATGAGCGACCTGGTCACGGGTCCGGGGATCGACCTCATCCACCTGGGCCTGGGACCCGACGGCCACACGGCATCGCTGTTCCCGGGCGCCGCGACGCTCGAGGCGGACCCCGGGGTGCTGGTCGCGGCGACCGAGGACCCCAACGGGGTGAACCCCCACCCCCGCCTGACGGTGACACTCCCCCTCATCAACTCGGCCCGCCTGGCCGTCTTCACCGTGGCCGGTGCGTCCAAGGCCGACGCCGTCGCCGCCCTGTTGCGCGGGGACGACATTCCGGCCGCCCGCGTCCACGCCGGGCGCATGCTCTGGCTGGCGGATGGTCCAGCCTGCGGCGCGGCCCCCTAGATTGGCGGCGATGCTCACCGACGCCGATCTCCTCCGCACGCCGCTGCCCGAGCTCACCGCCCTGGCCCGTGTCGTGCGCGACGGCGCCCACGGCCGGCGCGTGACCTTCTCGCCCAAGGTCTTCATCCCCCTGACCATGCTGTGCCGCGACCGCTGCGGCTATTGCACGTTCGCCAAGGCCCCGGCCCGGCTCGAGTCGCCCTACCTGACGCCCGACGAAGTCCTGGCGGTGGCGCGGGCGGGCCAAGCAGCCGGGTGTCACGAGGCCCTATTCACCTTGGGCGAGCGTCCGGAGCTGCGCTACCCGGTGGCGGCCGAGTGGCTGGCGGCGCACGGGTACGCCTCGACGGTCGACTATCTGGTCGCGATGTGCCGGCTCGTGATCGAAGAGACGGGACTCCTCCCCCACGCCAACGCGGGCGCGCTCTACGCGGACGAGCTGGCCGCGTTGCGGCCGGTCACGGCGAGCCAGGGCATGATGCTCGAGTCGATGGCCGAGGATCTGCCCGCGCATCGCGGCTCGCCCGACAAGGAGCCGGCGCGGCGTCTGGCCACGCTCGAGGCCGCGGGCGAACTGGCCATCCCGTTCACTACCGGGATCCTGGTCGGGATCGGCGACACGCGGGCGGACCAGTTGGCGGCGTTGCGGGCCATCTCCGCCGCGCACGATCGGCACGGTCACGTCCAAGAGGTCATCGTGCAGAACTTCTTGCCCAAGGCGGGCACCGCGATGTTCAAGGCCGCTCCGTGCCCGGAGGACGACCTGGTCTGGGCCATTGCGGCGGCGCGCCTGGTGCTGCCGGCAGAGGTCCACGTGCAGGCGCCACCCAACCTCTCTGACGACCTGGCGCCGCTGCTCGATGCGGGCATCGACGACTGGGGCGGCGTTTCCCCCGTCACCGCCGACCACGTGAACCCCGAGAGGGCCTGGCCGGCGCTCGAGGTGCTGCGCGCCTCAACCGAGGCCGCCAGGCACACGCTCGCCCCCCGGCTGACGATCTATCCGACGTACGCGCTGGAGCCGACGCGCTGGCTCGACGAGGCGATGCGCTTCGCCGTGCTCGATGTCTCCGACGCCGAGGGCCTGGCCCGCGACGCGAGCTGGTGCTCGGGGGGCGAGGAGGCGCCGCCGGCGTTGCTCGACGGCCCCCCGCTGGGCTCGGCCGGTGGCAGCCGGCTCGGCCGCTCCGGTGGCGGCGCCGTGGCCGAGGTCCTGGCGGGCGTCGGGCTCGGACAGGAGGTCGGGATCGCCGAGATCGTCACGTTGTTCGGTGCCCGCGGCCCCGAGGTGCGCCAGGTGGCCGAGGTGGCCGACGACCTGCGCAGCCGCATCGCGGGTGACGCGGTGACCTTCGTCTACAACCGCAACATCAACTACACGAACGTGTGCACCTTCAAGTGCCGCTTCTGCGCGTTCTCAAAGGGCCCGCTGTCCTTGAACCTGCGGGGGAAGCCCTACCTGCTCGAGCTCGACGAGATCACCCAACGCGTGGCGGAGGCGGAGGCCGAGGGCGCGACGGAGGTCTGCCTGCAGGGCGGCATCCACCCGAACTTCGACGGGGACTACTACGTCCACGTGCTCGAGGCGGTGCGGGCGGCGTCCACGAACATCCACATTCACGCCTTCACCGCGCTCGAGGTGACCGAGGGGGCGCGGCGTTCCGAGGTGCCACTGGCCGAGTACCTGACCCGCCTGCGCGACGCCGGCCTCAAGACGCTGCCGGGCACGGCGGCCGAGATCCTCGACGACGAGGTGCGGGCGGTGCTCTGCCCGGACAAGATCTCGACGGAGGAGTGGCTCGAGGCGCACCGCACGGCGCACGCGGTCGGGCTGCGCTCGAACGTGACCATCATGTTCGGCTCGATTGAGCAGCCGGTGAGCTGGGCCCGTCACATCGTGGCGACTCGATCGCTCCAGCGCGAGACCGGCGGCTTCACCGAATTCGTGCCGCTGCCCTTCGTGCACATGGCCACCCCGATCTACCTCCAGCGCCGGGCCCGGCGGGGCCCGACCTTCCGCGAGGCGTTGCTGATGCACGCGGTCGGGCGGATCGCCTACGCGGGCGCCATCGACAACATCCAGGTGAGCTGGGTGAAGATGGGCGCCGAGGGGTCTCGCCAGATGCTGCGGGCAGGGGTGAACGACCTGGGGGGCACGCTGATCGACGAGAACATCTCGCGGGCGGCCGGGGCGAGCCACGGGCAGCGCATGGGCGTCGAGGATCTCGAGGCCATCGTGGCGCCGCTCGGTCGCCCCTTGGTGCAGCGCTCCACCCTCTATGCGCTGGCCGGCGTGCCGGCGGGCGCGTGAGCGACGAGGTCGACGGGGTCGAGATCGAGGGCGCCGACAAGGCGGCGCGGACGCGGGCCTTCGAGGACCTGTTCGACAACCGAGATCTCTCCCCCGCCCAGGCGCGTGAGCTCGAGGCAATGATCGCCTCGCTGAACGACCTGGCCCGGGAGGGCACGTCGGTCGGCGACCTCAAGATCGCCAACGCCGCGCTGGGCGAGATGGCCGAGGCCTTCCGGGTGTTCCGGCCCTATCGCCACATCCGCAAGATCACGATGTTCGGCTCGGCACGGACAAAGCCCGATGATCCCGTCTACATCCTCGCCCGCGATCTGGCGGCATCGTTGGCCGCCTCCGGTTGGATGGTGGTGACAGGCGCCGGGCCAGGGATCATGGCGGCCGGGCTCGAAGGCGCGGGGCGAGAGCACGCGTTCGGGGTCAACATCCGCCTGCCGAACGAGGAGTCCGCTAACCCCTTCATCGCGCAGGACCCGAAGCTGGTCGAGATGAGGTACTTCTTCACCCGCAAGCTGATGTTGATCAAGGAGTCCCACGCCTACGCCATCCTCCCGGGGGGCTTCGGCACCCAGGACGAGGCATTCGAGCTCCTGACGCTGCTGCAGACGGGCAAGGCGGAACCGGCGCCGGTGGTGATGGTGGAGACTCCGGGCGGCACCTACTGGCACGCCTGGCTGCGCTTCTTGGAAGAGGAGGCCATCGGGGCGGGTTGGGTCTCGCCCGACGATGTTGCGCTCTTCAAGGTGACCAACACAATGGAGGAGGCGAGTGCGGAGGTCCTCGGCTTCTACCGCAACTACCACTCGTGCCGCTGGGTGGGTGACCTGCTGGTGCTGCGGGTGGAGGTGGCGCCGAGCAAGGCGGAGCTGGCGGACCTCAACAAGCGCTTCGGCGACATCGTGGTGCGGGGCAGCATCCGCGCCGCGGCCGCTTTCCCGCCCGAGCGCAACGACCACCCCGAGCTCCCCCGGCTCGCTTTTCGCTTCGATCGGTTTCATTACGCGCGCCTGCGCATGCTGATCGACGCCATCAACCAGTGCACCGGCTGACGCCCCGGAGCGAGGAGCCTCGGGACTCTCTGCGCGCTGTGTATGCGCTCTTAATTTGAGGGAAACATCTTAAGAGCGCATATACACCTGACAGAACGAGACGACAGACGACCGACGTCCGAGGCGTTCAACCCTTCCCGAGCGGCGCCCGCACCACCGTCGTGTAGACGTGCCCTTGGGGGGACGGTTGCGACGACACCAAGTGGATTGCCGGCACCGGAAAGGCGGCCTCGAAGGGGACGCCGGCCATCTCCCCGAGCGCGGCGACCCCGAGCCGGCGACCCTTGGCGCGGGCCAACGTCAGGTGGCCGTTGAACGCCGGCTCCGGGGTGGCCGGTTCGGCCACGTAGGGCAGCGTCGCCGTACGCACCACGGCCGCGAGGCCGTCCAGGCCGCTCGCCGGGAGGTACAGCACGCGGACGCCGGTGAACCAGTCGGTGCCGGGACCGAGTCGGCACTCCACGGGCTTCGGGGAGTCGGCCGCCGCCGCGACCAGCGCCGCACCGACCGGCTCGAGGGTCGCCTCGTCCACCTCGCCGAGGAAGCGCAACGTCACGTGCCAACGGGCACTCCCTACGAAGCGCATCCCCTTCGTGCGCCCGAGCTCGAGCTCCAGCCCCGCCAGGCGACGGCGCGTTTCGTCATCCGGCCAGACGGCCACGAAGAGGCGCATGGCGCTGCGTCCCGGGGTCAGGCGCCGTCGTCGAGGGGCTCGCGGCTTCGGCCCGAGCCCTCGCGCAGGGCGGCGACGGATCGCTCGAGCGCCCGCCGGGCCTTGAGGATGCGCCGCTCCTCGGCCAGCGCCTCGCCCGTCTCCTGGGAGTCGGGGTCGCCGGCGCTGGCGCGGCTCAGTGCATCGATGGCCATGTCGCCCAGCTCCTCGAGTATCCCCTCGAGCCGTTCGGCCATGTGCTCCATGGCCTCGCTCGGGCCGCTCACTTGGGCAGCGGCGTGCTCTGCACCTCGTAGTCGCCGTCGGCGTAGGCGGCCCGCATGACCTTCTTGTCGAACTTGCCCACACTGGTCTTGGGTATCTCGCTGATGAAGGTCCACTGGTCGGGCAACCACCACCGCGGCACGCGGCCGACGAGGAAGTCGACCAGGTCGGATGGCGCCGGAGTGCGGCCGGGCTTTGGCACGACGGCGACGAGGGGGCGCTCGGACCACTTCGGGTCCGGAATCGCGATGACCGCGGCCTCGAAGACATCGGGGTGTGCCATCACGGCATTCTCGAGCTCCACCGAGGAGATCCACTCGCCGCCGGACTTGATCACGTCCTTCGTGCGGTCCGAGATGGTCATGTAGCCCTGGCGATCGACCGTGCCGACGTCGCCCGTGCGCAGCCACCCGTCGTGGAACTTCCCGGGATCCTCGTCCTTGTAGTACGAGCCGGTGACCCAGGGGCCGCGGATCTCGAACTCTCCAACCGACTGGCCGTCGTTCGGCAGCAGGGTGCCGTCCTCGGCCACGACGCGCACCTCGATGCCGCCGACGATGCGGCCGGCCTTGACCTTGTAGTACATGTCGTCATGCCCGTCCTGCTTCCGCGCCGGCGGCAGTCCGAAGGCGGCCAGCGGGCTGGTTTCGGTCATGCCCCACCCTTGGATGATCGTCACGCCGAACCGCTGCTCGAATGCCTCGATGAGTGACTGCGGCACCGCGGCGCCGCCGGCCGTGATGGCGCGCACGGTGGAGAAGTCGACCGGCGTGTCGAGCGCGAGCAGGCCGTTCCAGATCGTGGGCACCCCGCAGGCCAGGGTGGGGTGGTGCTCGTTGATCACGTCGGCCAACTGCTGCCCCATGAGGAACATCTGCGGCATGATCATGTCGGTGCCGGCCATCCAGGCGCCGTAGGGCGTACCCCACGCCATGGCGTGGAACATGGGCACGATGACGAGGATGCGGTCGCTCTCGGTCATCCCGACGGACGAGGCGGCCTGTTCGGCCATGGTGTGCAACCAGATCGAGCGGTGCGAGTACACGACGCCCTTGGGGCTGCCCGTCGTGCCGCTCGTGTAACACATCGCCGCGGCCGAACGCTCGTCGAGCTCGGGCCACTCGTAGCCGGCCTGTTCGGCGTTGATGAGGCGTTCGTAGGAGAGGGTCTCGCCGAGGGGCGAGGTGTCCCCCTCCCCCGCCACGATGATCGTCTCGACCGTCTTGAGGTCGTCCTTGATCGCGGCGAGCAGGGGGATCACTGACGCGTCCACGATGATGACCCGGTCCTCGGCGTGGTTGATGACGTAGGCCAGCTGGTCCGCCGGCAGGCGGATGTTGAGGGTGTGGAGCACCGCCCCCATGCACGGGATCGCCAGGTAGGCCTCGAGGTGGCCCTGGTTGTTCCAACAGAACGTGCCGACGCGATCGCCGGGCTGCACGCCGAGCCGGGTCAGCGCGGCCGCCAGCTTCTCCGCGCGTTCCGCGACCTCATTGAAGGTGGCCGAGCGGTACCCGCCGGCCTCGACGGTGATCACGGTGCTGTCGCCGTGCACCTGCTGCCCGTGCCGGAGGATGTCGGCGATCAGGAGCGGTGCTTCCTGCATGGTGCTTTTCATGGCCCAAGTATGACGAACGCGCATTGTCCGTGCCCGCACGAGCGCGGCCCCGACCGTTCGGTGGCATGGCCGAAAAGATGCCTGGCGGGTCCCCGCGGGAGCGGGCGGCGCGTGAAGGGCCTCGCCGCCGCCGGGGTCGCCGCGATCATCGGCACGGGCCTCGTCGGCATGGCGATCGTGGCATCGGCCGTGTCGTTCCTGGGTGGCGGGGCCGACGAGCCCACGGCAAGTGCGGCTGCCATCAGCAAGATCCCTCCGGCGATGCTCGCCCTCTACCAGCAGGCAGCGGCCACCTGCCCGGGGCTGCCCTGGACGGTGCTCGCCGCCATCGGGACGGTCGAGTCGGACAACGGGCAGTCCAACCTGCCGGGCGTCCACAGCGGCAGCAACGCCGCCGGAGCCGAGGGTCCCATGCAGTTCGAGCCGGCGACGTTCGCCGAGTACGCCCAGCCGGTTCCGCCGGGCGGGGCCGACCCGCCGAGCCCCTATGACCCGACGGACGCCGTCTACGCGGCGGCCCGTCTGCTCTGTGCGAACGGGGCGTCGGGCGGTGCGAACCTCGCGGGGGCGATCTACGCCTACAACCACTCGACGTCCTACGTGCAGCAGGTGCTGGCGTTGGCCCAGTCCTACGCCGGAGGCCCGGCGGGCGCCGTGGACGCGGCGGCGACGTCGGGGGCCGGAACGGTCGCCGTGGAGTGGGCCTTGGCGCAGATCGGCACGCCGTACGTCTGGGGCGGCGAGACGCCGGGGGTCGGCTTCGACTGTTCGGGCCTGGCCCAGGCCGCCTACGCCGTCGCCGGTGTCCGGTTGCCCCGGGTGGCCCAGGACCAGTACGACTCGACGCCCAAGCTCACCGCAGGCGCCCCGCTCGCGCCGGGCGATCTCGTGTTCTTCGGGAGCGGGCCCTCGGGCATCGACCATGTCGGCCTGTACGTCGGCGTGGTGAACAACCAGACGGTCATGGTCGATGCACCGTTCACCGGTGCAGATGTGCGGGCGGACGCGTTCCCCGCGACCGTCGGCGCGTCGTTCGGGAGCCTCCTCTTCGTCGGCGCGACGCGCCCGGCCTAGGTGCCGGCGTCGACTGCGGAGCAGCCCACCCGGTGGGCACCGTCCTCGACGACCGCCCCACACTCGGGGCAGACCTTGTGCGCCCAGCACGCCGGGTCGCCGCCCTCGTCGTCCTCCACGCCCGCCCGGTCGCACTCGGGGCACTCGAGCGGCGACCCCAGCCTTCCTTGGCGCCCTTCGGCCGTGAGGACCCAGGGGCGTTCCTGCCACGGCGGTCGATGACGGACGTGCTGACGGTGGTCGCATTCGAGCAATGCGACCCAGTCCCCCACCTCGTCACACTCGAAGCCGACGATGGCGCGCTGCACCCGATCAGTCTGGTACTTCGGCCCGCGCGTCCCGAACGACCCGATCCGCCGGACGCCGCAACACGAGCACCCGTTCGGCCTTCCGCTCCTCTTCGAGCAACTTCTGGCGTGCCTCGAGCAGGTCGAACTGGGTCACGAGACCCACGAACTTCGAGGAATCGGCCCGATCCACGACGGGCAACACACCCAATCCGATGTGGGCCATCCGGTCGGCGATGGTGCGCAGGATCTCGTCGGGATAGGCCACGCCGACAGGGGTGATCATGGCGTCGGCGGCGGTGCGGTCCGCGCGCTCCTTTCCCTCCAGGACAGCCGACCAGGGCAGGACGCCCACGAGCCGCTCGTCATCGCCGAGGACCGGGTAGAGCCGCTGGCGCCGTTGCGGGGACCCCTCGGGCAGCGCCGCGTACAGCTCGGCAACCCGATCCGTCGGGACGATGCTCAGGACGTCGGTATCCATGACCTCGCGGACAAACGTCGCCTCGAGGGGATCAACTGAATACTCACGCATGACGTGGAAGCCGCGGCGCGCCACCTTCTCGGTGAGGATCGATCTCTTCAACACCAGCACACTGACGAGGTGGGACACGGTGGCCGCCACCAGGAGCGCGAGCAAGCTGTTGGCGTCGTGGGTCAGTTCGAAGGCGAACACGATGGCGGTGAACGGTGAGCGCGTCACCCCGCCCATGGCTCCGGCGAGACCAATGAGCGCCCAGACGCCCGGCGTCGTGCCGGGCAGGACATGTCCGAGCATCCCGCCGACGGCGGCGCCGAGCATGAGGACGGGCGCCAGGATGCCCCCGCTTGTCCCGCTGCCGAGCCCGGCTGACCAGATGGTCAACTTCACGACGAACAACAAGGCGAGCGCCGAGAGCCCGAGCTGACCCAGAAGTTCGGCGTGGATCGTGTTGTATCCGACGCCGAGTGCCCGGGGCTCAATCAGGCCGCCCACCCCGATGATCAGTCCTCCGATCATGGGCCACCACATCCAGTGCAGGTGCCCGGTGAGCCGCTTGAACGCGTCCTCGGCGCGGTAGACCGACTGTGTCATCAGCCAGGCCGACAGGCCCGTTGCGACACCCAACGCACACGCGCCGAGCAGCACCACCCCGCCGAGCGGTGCATGGCCCGGGACCGGGAAAATGGGCTGCGGCGCCAGCAACCCGGCGCTGGCCATGGCCATGCGAATACCGTCGGCGGTCGCTGCGGCCAGTCCGATCAACACCATGGAGCGCGGCTTGAACTCGAAGGCCAAGAGCTCGACGCCGAACAGCGTCGCCGCCACCGGTGTCCCGAATACCGCGCTCATGCCGCCTGCCGCTCCCGCGACGAGCAGCGCCCGGCGCTCGGCGGCGGTGAGACGGAAGAGCTGGCCGATGACCGAACCGACCGCCCCGCCGGTGAGGATGATCGGGCCCTCGGCGCCGAACGGTCCGCCGCTCCCGATGCTCACCGCGCTCGACAGGGGCTTGAGGAGGGCAAGCCGCGGTTGGACGCGGCTGCCATTGATCAGGATCCGCTCCATGGCCTCGGGGATCCCATGGCCGCGGATCTGCTCGGAGCCGAAACGCGCCATGAGGCCGACCACGAGGCCGCCGGCTACCGGGATGAGGACGGCGATCACGCCGAGCTGGTTGGCGTTCGGCGAAACGAGTCGCACGCTCAACCGCTGGTAATAGAGCAGGTTGGTGAGGAACCCGATCATGTCGAGCAGGGCCAGTGCGATGCCAGCCGCCAGCGCGCCGATGAGCAGTGCCAGCGGCACCAGCCACAAGATGCTCGGGCGCATCGTGAAGTCCCCGAGAGCCCGCTCGGAGGTCCCCCTCGGGCGGCGGTCGGGCCCGACGACGTCAGCCGGAGCGAGGTCGTCTTCCCCAAATGAGCCTCCGGCCCGACCATCCCGCAGTCCCATCGTGATACGATGATATCGTAATACGATGCGACTGACGGACGCCGACTACGAGGACCTGCTGACGCTGCGGACCGGGTTGCGGCGCTTCCTCCGCTGGAGCGAGCAGCAGGCCGAGTCCGCCGGCCTCACGCCGGCCCAGCACCAGCTCCTCCTCGCCATCCGGGGCCACACCGATCAGCGCGGGCCCACGATCGGCGAAATCGCCGACTACCTCCTCCTCCGGCATCACAGTGCGGTGGGTCTGATCGACCGCGCCGACGCCGCCGGGTTCGTGCGTCGCACCCGCGACCCGGACGATCACCGTCAGGTCCGGCTGCAGCTGACCGCGGCGGGCACCAAGCGCCTCGAGGCGCTCTCGGAACCGCATCTCGAAGAGCTGCACCGGCTGGCCCGAAACCTACCGAAGGCGTGGCGCGGCCTGATGCCGCGCCAGCCGCTCCACGGGCTGTCCGGCCTCCAATAACCGGCGTCCTGCGCCGCGCGCCGAGGCGCGTCTAGACGGCCCGGCCGCGCAGACCCCGGTACTGCCGCACCAGTGACGCCGTCGACGAGTCCTGGGCCGAGAGGTCCGGAGCGGACGGGCTGGTCAGGATCGGCGCCAGCTCTTTGGCCATCACCTTGCCGAGCTCGACGCCCCACTGGTCGAACGAGTCGATCCCCCAGATCGAGCCCTCGACGAAGACGGTGTGCTCGTAGAGCGCGACCAGCTGGCCGAGCACCGACGGTGTGACCTTCGGCGCCACGATGGTGGAGCTCGGGCGGTTGCCCGGCATCACCTTGTGCGGCACCACAAGGGGCAGCGTGCCGTCGGCGGCGATCTCCTCGGCCGTCCTTCCGAAGGCGAGTGCCTTCGTCTGGGCCAGGCAGTTGGCCATGAGCAGGTCCTGCTGGTCCCCCGTGTCGTGTGTCGCCTCGGCAAAGGCGATGAAGTCAGCCGGGACGAGCTTCGTGCCTTGGTGGAGCAATTGGTAGAACGCGTGCTGCCCGTTCGTGCCGGGCTCGCCCCAGAAGATCTCGCCGGTCTGGCCTTCGACGGGTGAGCCGTCGAGGCGCACCGACTTCCCGTTGGACTCCATCGTCAACTGTTGGAGGTAGGCCGGGAACCGCGCCAGACGGTGGCTGTAGGGCAGGACGGCGTGCGTCTGGGCGCCGAAGAAGTTGTTGTACCAGACGTTGAGCATGCCCTGAATGGCCGGGAGGTTCTGCTCGAGGGGCGTCGTCCGGAAATGCTCGTCCATGGAATGGAACCCGAAGAGCATCTCGCCGAAGGCCTGGCGACCGATGGCCACCATCAGCGAGAAGCCGATGGCCGAGTCGTACGAGTAGCGCCCGCCCACCCAGTCCCAGAACTCCAACATGTTGTCGGTGTCGATACCGAAGTCGGCGACACCCTTGGCGTTCGTCGACACGGCCACAAAGTGCTTGGCCACCGCATCGTCCCCCGCCGCCGCACCGAGCCCGGACAGCAACCAGTCCCGCGCCGCCGTGGCGTTCGTCAGGGTCTCGAGCGTGGTGAACGTCTTGGAGCTCACGACGAAGAGGGTGGTGGCCGGATCGAGGTCGTGGGTGGCGGCGTACAGGTCCAGCGGGTCGACGTTCGACACGAACCGGCTGGTCAGCCCCGGCTGGGCGTAATCCGCCAGGGCCAGGGTCGCCATGGCCGGGCCGAGGTCCGACCCTCCGATGCCGATGTTGACCACCGCGGCGATCCGCTTGCCCGTCGCCCCCGTCCAGGTGCCGTTGCGAATGCGCTCCGAGAGCTCCCCCATCTTGGCCAGCACCCGGTGGACGTCACCGGTCACGTCCTGGCCGTCGACCTGCAGCTCGCTGCCCGGCGGCATCCGCAGCGCCACGTGCAGGACGGCGCGGTCCTCGGTGGTGTTGATGTGGTCGCCGCGGAACATCGCATCACGACGCTCTTCGACCTTGGCGGCTCGCGCCAGCGCCATCAGGAGCCGCAGCGTCTCGTCGGTCACCCGGTGCTTCGAGTAGTCGAGCACCAGGTCGGCCGCGCCCGCCGTCATCCGTTCGGCGCGCTGCTCGTCGCCGGCGAAGAGCTCGCGCAGGTGGCGGTCTGACATCTCGTCGTAGTGCGCCGCCAGCGCCTTCCACTCGGGTGTCGTGGTCAGGTCCATGGGACGAATCTACGGCGTGACCGCCGCGATCACACCCGCCGGCTCGCCTCCGCCCGGCTCAGCCCTGCAGGAATGTGACGATCGCGGGCAGCGCCGCCGGGTCTTGCATGAAGAAGGCGTGCCCGCCGTCGAACAGCTCGAGCTCGGCACCGGGGATGGCGCCCGCCAGGAACTCGCTGTTCGCCGGTGGCGCAATGCCGTCGTAGCGCCCGCCGCAGACCAGCGTCGGACAGCCGATCTCTCCGAGGCGACCCGCGGTGTCGTGGTGGCGCCGCGCCTCGAGTTGGAGATGGGGGCCCTCGCTCTCCTGGGCCTGCCCGGCGGAAGCGCCGGGTTGGACGATGCCGGCGATCATCGCCACCGTCTCGGGGTTCGCCTCACGCCAGGCCGCGTCCCAACGGGTGTCGAGCAATTGGAGATGCGCATCCAGCGCCACCTCGGGATCGAGGCCCTCCAGGTCCTGCAAGGGATAGGACGCGCCCCCGACGCCCCCCGAGGAGGTGCAGGCGAGCACGAGCCGGCGCACCCGCTCCGGATGCCGGATGGCCAGCTCCTGGGCGACCATGCCGCCGAATGAGACGCCGAGGACGTCGCAGGCATCCCAGCCGACCTCGTCGAGCAGTGCGGCGGCGTCGTTGGCGTAGTCGGCCATGGTGTACGGGCCGGTCGGCACACCCGACTGCCCGAGTCCCCGCTGGTCGTAGAGCAGCAGTTCGAAAGACGCGAAGGCCGGAACGTCCGTGAGGCGCGGCTGACGCCGCAGGTCGGCCCCGGTGCCCGAAATGAAGAGCAGCGGTGGGCCCGATCCCGCGAGCTCGTAGTAGAGCGACACGCCATTGACGGTGGATCGGGGCACGCAGCGCCGCCTACAGGCTGTCCCAGACGGCGCTCGAGGCCACCGTGGTCGCCGGGGACGGGTCACTCGTTTCCGCATCCGCATCGCATCGGTCCCCTGCGACGCTGCACCGTCTGGCCGAGCGGTGCCGACGAAGGCCGTCGTGCGCAACGGGATCTCCTTGATGAGCCAACTCAGCAGGAAGCCGAAGACGACGAAGGGCACCGCGACCAAGAAGGCCGTCTCGACCGAGTGGCTGAAGGCGTTGACGACAAAGGTCCGCTGGGCGGCGGGCAGATGCGCAATCTGGGACGGGTTCGCCGTGACACTCGAGCCGCTGATCAACTTCAACTCGGCCGACGTGGCGTGCAGCTTGAGTTGTGAGACGAGGCGGTTGGCGAAGACGGCGCCGAGGACGGCCACGCCGAAGGCGCCCCCGATGGTCCGGAAGAACGTCGCCGTTGCCGTGGCGACGCCCAGGGCGGAGTACGGCACCGCGTTCTGCACGGCGACGACGAGGATCTGCATGACGAGCCCGATGCCGAGCCCGGTGATGAACATGAAAACGGCGACCTCCCCGTAGGAGGTGTGGGGTCCGATCATGGTGAGCGAGAGCAGTCCGAGGGCGAGGACGGCCGTGCCCAGGATCGGGAAGATCTTGTAGCGCCCGGTGCGGGTCACGATCCGTCCGCTCGTGATGAAGGTGAGCAGCATCCCGCCGATCATGGGGAGGAGCTCGAGTCCCGAAAGGGTCGGCGAGGCGCCGTGGACGATCTGGAGGTACAGCGGCAGATAGATGATCGCCCCGAACATGGAGAAGCCGATGATGAACCCGACGCCCGATGTCGCGGTGAAGGTCCGGTTCTTGAAGAGCCAGAGCGGGATGATCGGCTCCGACGCCTTGGTCTCAATGAAGCAGAAGATGCCCAGCGAGACCAGGGCGATGAGTCCGGTGCCGATGATGACGGGCGAGCCCCAGGCATATTCGGAGCCGGCCCACGTCGTGAGCAGGATGATGCAGGTGACGCCGATGGAGAGGAAGGCCGTGCCGGCCCAGTCGATCTTGTGCGGCACCCGCTTGACCGGGAGATGGAGCACCGAGGCCACGACGAAGAGGGCGAGGATGCCGAGCGGCAGGTTGATGTAGAAGATCCAGCGCCAGGACAGGTGCTCGGTGAAGAACCCGCCGAGCAGCGGGCCCGCCACGTTGGTGACGCCGAACACGACGCCGAAGTAGCCCATGTACTTGCCCCGCTGCCGGGCCGAGACGACGTCGCCCATGATCGACTGCGACCCGACCATCAGCCCGCCGGCCCCGACGCCCTGGATCGCTCGGAACGCGATGAGCTCGGCCATGGACTGGGACAGCCCCGAGAGCATGGAGCCGACGAGGAAGATGACGATGGCCAGCTGGAAGAGCGACTTGCGGCCGTAGAGGTCGCCGAGCTTTCCCCACAGCGGCGTGGAGATGCAGGTGGTCAGGAGGTAGGCCGTCACCACCCAGGACAGGTGGTTCAGCCCGTGCAGGTCGCCGGCGATGGTGGGGAGCGCCGTGGCCACGATGGTCTGGTCGAGGGCGGCCAGCGCCATCCCCATCATGAGGGCGCCGAGGATCACCAGGATCCGGCGGTGCTCGGCGCCCGCGGTCTCCTTGTCGACCTCGTCGATCCCGTCGAGCGGGGCCGTCGCCAGCTCAGTCACGGGCTTCGTCCAGGTCGCGCTCGAGGTCGTCCGCAAAGTGGCCGAGCAGGTCGGCCAAGGCGGACAGGTCGTCGTCATCCCAATCGGCCAAGAGTTGCTCGAGCCAGGCCCGGCGGGCCCGGCGCACCCGCTCGATCGTCCGGCGACCGGCGGGCGTGAGGCGGATCCTCGAGGCGCGGCGGTCCTCGGGGTCGGTCTGGCGAACGACCAGTCCGTCGCGTTCGAGCTGTTGGACCTTCCGGGTGACCGTCGGGGTGTCCACTCCGAGGATCTCGGCGAGGTCGGTGACCCGGAGCGAGTCGCCCTTCGCGGCGAGCTTGAAGAGCAACGTGGCGCCGGCCCGGTCGAGCCGGACGCCCGCCAACTTCAGGAGCCGCTCGTGGAGGCGCACCTGGGTGATGGACCGGGCAACCGTCTGGAGGGCCTCGTCGAACCGGTCGACGTGGCCGGCCGCCGGGCCCGCGGCCGCGTCAGCCCCGATAGTTGCTTTCAGCACATAAATATCTTACCCGGCCGGCTGCCGGGCCGACCCGGCGGCGCAGCCGGCTCACTGCGGGCCGGTCTGCTCAGCGGAGGGCGAGTTGGCCGGGCACCAGGGGCGCCGGGAGCGACGTCGTCCCCATGAGCCAGCGGTCGACCGCGGCCGCACAGGAGCGACCCTCGGCGATGGCCCACACAATGAGGCTCTGGCCTCGCGTCTGGTCGCCGCAGACGAACACGCCGTCCACGTTCGTCGCCCACTCGGCGTCGGCGGCCACGCTGCCGCGCGGCCCCACCTCGACGCCGAGCTCGTCGACGGCGTTGTGGCGCTCGGTGCCCAGGAACCCCATGGCCAGGAGCACGAGTTCGCACTCGATCTCGAAGTCGGTCCCCGGGACGACCTCGAAGACGGGCCGACCGTCCTCGGTCCGCATCTCGACCGTATGGCCCCGCAACGCCCCGACGGCGCCCGACCCGTCGTCGACGAACTCCGTCGTCGTGACCGAGTAGAGACGCTGCCCGCCCTCTTCGTGCGCCGCCGAGCTGCGCAGGATCAGCGGCCACACCGGCCACGGGTTGTCCGCCAGCCGGTCGCTCGGGGGCTCGGGCATGATCTCGAACTGGTGGACCGAGGCCGCGCCCTGACGGTGCGCCGTGCCGAGGCAGTCGGCCCCGGTGTCGCCGCCGCCGATGATCACGACGTGCTTGCCGGCCGCACTGATCGGGGTCTCCTTGAGCGCGCCCTCCTGCACCAGGTTCGCCGGCTTCAGATACTCGAGCGCGAAGTGGACGCCGTCGAGCTCGCGACCCGGCACCGGCAGGTCGCGGGGCATGGTGGCGCCCCCCGCCAGCACGACGGCGTCGAAGTCCGCCCGTACCTGCGCGGCCGGGCGCACCTGCACGCCCGGGGCGTTGGCCGTCCCGAGCCCCCGTTCCTCGCCGGGTTCCACCGGTCCCGCCGCCCCTTTCGGGGCCCGGGGCAGAACCGTCGGGGTGGCCACCCACCGAGGTCGAGCACACGAACGTCACGCCCTCGGCCTCCAACTGCGCGAGGCGGCGGTCCAGGACCGCCTTCTCCATCTTGAATTCGGGGATCCCGTAGCGCAGCAGCCCACCCGGTTTCTCGGCCCGCTCGAACACGGTCACCTGGTGCCCGGCTCGCCCGAGCTGTTGCGCCGCCGCCAGCCCGGCGGGGCCGGACCCGACCACCGCCACCGTCTTGCCGGTGCGCACTGTCGGCGGTTGGGAGGTGACCCAGCCCTCGGACCAGGCGCGCTCGACGATCTCGTATTCGATCCGCTCGATCGTGACCGGGTCCTCGTTGATCCCCAGCACGCACGACGCCTCGCACGGCGCCGGGCACAGCCGGCCGGTGAACTCGGGGAAGTTGTTCGTCGCGTGCAGGCGCTCCATCGCCTCGGGCCAGTCGTCGCGGTAGACGAGGTCGTTCCACTCGGGGATGAGGTTCCCGAGTGGGCAGCCGTCGTGGCAGAACGGGATGCCGCAGTCCATGCAGCGGGCGCCCTGCATCTTCGTCGACTCCTCGGGGAACGGCTCGTAGACCTCTTTCCAGTCGCGCAGGCGCACGGGCACGGGCCGGCGGCGCGGCAGTTCGCGTCCGAACTCCATGAAGCCGGTCTTCTTACCCATGGGAGGCCACCATCACGGCCTCGTCCACCGAACGTCCCTCCGCCTCGGCCTGGCGGGTCGCCTCGAGGATGCGCCGGTAGTCGCGGGGCATCACCTTCACGAACTCGTGGACGTCGGTGTCCCAGTGCTCGAGCAGCCGGGCGGCGACGGCGGACTCCGTCTCCACGCCGTGGCGCTCGACCAGCGACCGCACGATGAAGCTGTCCGAGGGGTCCAGCGGCTCGACGTCGACCATCTCGAGGTTGACGCGCTGCCCGAAGGTCCGCGTCGGGTCGTAGACGTAGGCGATGCCGCCCGACATGCCGGCCGCGAAGTTGCGCCCCGTGCGCCCGAGCACGACGACCAGCCCGCCCGTCATGTACTCGCAGCCGTGGTCGCCCACACCCTCGACCACGGCGGTGGCGCCGGAGTTGCGCACGCAGAAGCGCTCACCGACCTGGCCGCGGATGAAGACCTCTCCCCCGGTGGCGCCGTAGAGGATGACGTTCCCCGCGATGATCTGCTCCTCGGCCACGAAGGGCGAGTCGACGGGCGGCCGCACGACGAGGCGGCCTCCCGACAGGCCCTTGCCGAAGTAGTCGTTGGCGTCGCCGTAGAGACGCATCGTCACCCCGTGCGGCACGAAGGCGCCGAAGCTCTGGCCGGCCGAGCCGAAGAAGGTCAACGAGATCGTGTCGTCGGGCAGGCCGGCGGCGCCGAAGCGACGGCTGATCTCCGAGCCGAGGAGCGTCCCCACCGTCCGGTCGACGTTGTGGATCGGCAGCTCCATCGACACGGGGCCCGCACCGTCGAGGGCGGGCGCGCAGGCGTCGAGGAACTCGTGGTCGAGCGCCTTCTCCAGGCCGTGGTCCTGCAGGCGCGTCTGGCGCCGCCCCACCGAGTCGGGCACGTCCGGCTCGGCCAGCACGGTCGACAGGTCGAGCCCGGCCGCCTTCCAGTGGCCGATGGCCGTCTCGGTGTCGAGCAGGTCGACGCGCCCGATGGCCTCGTCGAGCGAGCGCAGCCCCAGCGAGGCCAGGAGCTCGCGCACCTCCTCGGCGATGTACTCGAAGAAGGTCTCGACGAACTCCGGCTTGCCGTTGAACTTGGCCCGCAGGGCCGGCGTCTGGGTCGCGATCCCGACCGGGCACGTGTCGAGGTGGCAGACGCGCATCATGATGCAGCCCGACACCACGAGTGGCGCCGACGCGAACCCGTACTCCTCCGCGCCCAGCAACGCGCCGACGATGACGTCGCGCCCCGTCTTCAGCTGCCCGTCGACCTGGACCACGATCCGATCGCGCAGCCCGTTGACCAACAGCGTCTGCTGCGTCTCGGCCAGCCCGATCTCCCACGGGATGCCGGCGTGCTTCAACGAGGTGAGGGGCGCCGCACCGGTGCCCCCGTCGTGCCCCGAGATGAGCACGACGTCGGAGTGCGCCTTGGCCACCCCGGCCGCCACCGTCCCGACGCCGACCTCGGCCACCAGCTTGACGTGCACGCGGGCCGCCGGGTTGGACGACTTGAGGTCGTGGATCAGCTGCGCGATGTCCTCGATGGAGTAGATGTCGTGGTGCGGGGGCGGCGAGATCAGCCCCACGCCCGGCGTGGAGCTCCGCGTCCGGGCGATCCAGGGCCAGACCTTGTTGCCCGGCAGCTGCCCGCCCTCGCCCGGCTTGGCGCCCTGCGAGATCTTGATCTGGAGATCGTCCGCGTTGACCAGGTACTCCCCCGTCACCCCGAAGCGTCCGGATGCCACCTGCTTGATCGCGCTCCGGCGCAGGTCGCCGTTCGCGTCGGGCGTGTAGCGGTCCGCGTCCTCACCGCCCTCGCCGGTGTTGGACCGCCCGCCGATGCGGTTCATGGCGATGGCGAGCGTCTCGTGCGCCTCGGCGGAGATGGAGCCGTAGGACATGGCGCCGGTCGAGAAGCGCGCATGATCGAGGAGATCGGCTCGACCTCGTCGATGGGGATCGGCCCCCCGGCCGCCGGCCGCAGCCGCAGCAGCCCGCGCAACGTCCCGAGCTTCTCGGACTGGTCGTCGACGGCGGCCGTGTACTCCTTGAAGATCCCGTAGCGCTTCGACCGCGTCGCGTGCTGCAGCTTGAACACGGTCTTGGGGTTGAAGAGGTGGAACTCGCCCTCGCGGCGCCACTGGTACTCCCCGCCCACCTCGAGCTCGCGATGCGCCCGCTCGGTCGGCCGCGGCTCGTGGGCCCGCCGGTGGCGCTCGGCCACCTCGGCCGCCAACACGGGGAGGCCGACGCCCCCGATGCGCGAGGAGGTGCCGGTGAAGTACTCGTCGATCAGGGCGGTGTCGAGCCCGATGGCCTCGAAGACCTGCGCGCCGGTGTAGGACGCCACGGTCGAGATGCCCATCTTCGACATGACCTTCAGCACGCCCTTGCACGACGCCTTGATGTAGTTGCGCCGGGCCTGGCGCGGCGACACGCCCTCGAGCAGGCCCTCGGAGATCATGTCGTCGACCGAGTCCAAGGCCAGATACGGGTTGACCGCGGCGGCACCGAAGCCGATCAGCAGCGCCATGTGGTGCACCTCGCGCGCGTCGCCCGGTCTCGATCACCAACCCGACCTTCGTGCGCGTCTTCTCGCGCACGAGGTGGTGGTGGATCGCGGCCGTGAGGAGCAACGAAGGGATGGGCGCCCAGTCGGCGGTGGCGTTGCGGTCGGAGAGGACGATGAGGTTGGCCCCGTCCGCGATGGCGTCCGACACCCGGCGCCGGACCTCGTCGATGGCCCGCCGCAGCGCCTCGCCCCCCTCCTCGGTCGGCGCGCCCGCCCGGCCCGCCTCGCGCACGTCGAAGAGCCCGTCGATGGCGAAGGCCTTGAAGCCCGGCGTCTCGCCGTGCTCGTTGACGTACATGAGCTTGGCCAGGTCGTCGCGGTCGATGACCGGCAGCGGCAGCAGGATCTGGCGGCACGAGCCGCACCGGGCGTCCAAGAGGTTCGCCTCGGGCCCGATCGTCGCCGCCAGCGACGTCACCAGTTCCTCGCGGATGGCGTCGAGCGGCGGGTTGGTCACCTGCGCGAACAGCTGGGTGAAGTAGTCGTACAACAGCCGCGAGCGGTCCGAGAGCACCGCGATCGAGGTGTCCGAGCCCATGGAGCCGATCGGCTCGGCGCCGGTGCGGGCCATCGGGGCCACGATGACGCGCAGCTCCTCGGTCGTGTACCCGAACAGGCGCTGCTGGGTGACGACGCGGCCGTGCTGGGGCGTGAGCATGGTGCGGGCCGGGAGCTCCTCGAGCCGGACCTGGTCGGCCGCCAGCCAGTCGGCGTAGGGGTGCTCGGACGCCAGCTCGGCCTTGATCTCCTCGTCCTCGACCAGCCGGCCCTTCGACGTGTCGACCAGGAACATGCGGCCGGGTTGGAGGCGGCCCTTGCGCACCACCCGCTCGGGGGCCAGGTCGAGCACGCCGACCTCGCTGGCCAGTACGACCAACCCGTCGTCGGTGACCCAGTAGCGCGCCGGGCGCAGCCCGTTGCGGTCGAGCACCGCACCGACGACGGTGCCGTCGGTGAAGCACACCGCGGCCGGGCCGTCCCACGGCTCCATGAGCGACGCGTGGTAGCGGTAGAAGGCGCGGCGCTCGTGGTCCATCAAGGTGTGGTTCTCCCACGCCTCGGGGATCATCATGAGCACGGAGTGGGGCAGCGAGCGGCCGCCGAGATGCAACAGCTCGAGCACCTCGTCGAAGCTGGCCGAGTCGCTCGCCGCCGGGGTGCAGATCGGGTAGATGCGCGACAGGTCGCCCTCGATCAGGGACGTCTCGAGCAGCGCCTCGCGGGCCCGCATCCAGTTGCGGTTGCCGGCCAGCGTGTTGATCTCACCGTTGTGGCAGAGATACCGGTACGGGTGCGCCAGCGGCCAGCTCGGGAACGTGTTGGTCGAGAAGCGCGAGTGCACCAGCGCCAGCCCCGACTCGAAGGCCGGGTCGCGCAGGTCGGGGAAGAACTCGCGCAGCTGCTCGGAGGTGAGCATGCCCTTGTAGACGATCGTGCGCGCCGAGAGCGAGGGGAAGTAGAGGTCGTCGACCGTGTGCTCCACCCGCTTGCGCAGCACGAAGGCGCGCCGCTCGAGGGCCATGGTGTCGACCCCGGCGGTCGCCGGCGCCACGAAGAGCTGCTCGATCCGCGGCATCGCCCCGAGCGCGGTCTTGCCCAGCCCCTCGGGCTGAATGGGCACGACGCGCCAGCCCAGGACCGAGAGGCCCTCCTCGCCGGCGAGCTGCTCCGCCGTGCTGCGGGCCTTGTGGGCGTCGTCGGCGTCGGTGGGCAGGAAGACGAGGCCGACGGCGTACCCCCCGGCATCGGGCAACGTGAAGCCGGCCGCCTCGGCCGCACCGGCCAAGAAGCGGTGCGGCACCTGCACCAGGATCCCGGCGCCGTCGCCCGTCTCCACCTCGGCCCCGGACGCGCCGCGGTGCGCCAGGCGCTCCAAGACGGTCAGGCCCTTGTCGACGATGTCGTGGTCGGGACGCCCGTGCAGATCGGCCACCATGCCGACGCCACAGGCGTCGTGCTCGTAAGCGGGGTCGTAGAGGCCAGAGGCCATCGGCGTCCTTCCGAAGGGGAGAAGTTGAACGGCTACCGGGACGACGTTGGCCCGAACGTTGAATGACCAGGATACACGACGCCGCTCGTAGGCTTGCCGCATGGCGCCGCGCGTGCACGTCGTGGGAGGCGGGGTGATCGGGCTCGCCTGCGCCTGGGAATTGTCACGGAACGGTCATGAAGTGACGGTCGTCGCCCCGGCGCCCGGGCGTGACGGCGCCTCCTGGGTGGCGGCCGGGATGCTCGCGCCCGTCACCGAAGCGCAGTTCGGCGAGTCGGCGCTGACCGCGCTCCTGCTCGAGGGCGCCCGGCGCTGGCCCGGCTTCGCCGCGGCGCTCGAGGCGGCCAGCGGCCAGTCCATCGGCTACGACACGACGGGCACGCTCACCGTCGCGCTCGATGCGTCGGACCGCGCCAGCGTCGACGACCTCCTCGCCTACCAGCACGCGCTCGGCCTCGACGCCACCCGGCGCAGCGCCACCGAGTGCCGGCGGCTCGTGCCCGCGCTCAGCCCGTCGCTGCGCGGGGGCATCGACGTGCCCGGCGACCACCAGGTCGACAACCGCGCCCTGCTGGCTGCGCTCGTCGAGGCGTGCCGCGCCGCCGGCGTCGCGTTCGTCACCGGCACCGTGACCGCCGTCGCCACCGGCCCCGAGCTCGTCCTGGCGGACGGCCGCCGCCTCCAGCCCGACCACGTCGTCCTGGCGGCCGGGGTCGGCCTGCCCGACATCGCCGGCCTGACCGGCGCGGCCACGCCCGAGGTCCGCCCGGTCAAGGGCCACATCCTGCGCCTCGCCCCTCCCCCGGGCGCCGCGGCGCCCCTCCTGGGCCGGACCGTGCGGGGCCTGGTGCACGGCCACTCCGTCTACCTCGTCCCGCGGCGCGACGGCTCGCTCGTCGTCGGGGCCACCGTCGAAGAGCGCGGCACCGACACCACGGTGCAGGCGGGCGCGGTCCACGAGCTCCTCTGCGACGCGCGGGCCATCGTGCCCGGCATCGACGAGCTCGAGCTGCGCGAGGCCGCCGCCGGGCTGCGCCCCGGCACGCCGGACAACACGCCTCGCATCGGCTGGACCGGCATCGACGACGTCGCGGTCGCGACGGGGCACTACCGCAACGGCATCCTCCTGGCGCCCCTCACCGCCGCGGCCGTCGTCGACCTGCTGGCCGGACGTCCGGTCACGCCGCTCATCGAGGCCCTCACGCCCGCATGAGCGCCCTCGGCATCACCATCAGCGTCAACGGCGAGCCCGTCCGGGTGGACGACGGAACGACGATTGCCGACGTCGTCGCCGGGCTGACCCAGGAAGAGGACCCCAAGGGGGTGGCGGTCGCGGTCGACCGCTGCGTCGTGCCGCGCTCGGAGTGGGCGACCACGCCGGCCCGGGCGGGCACCCTGGTCGAGGTGGTGAGCGCCGCCGCCGGCGGCTGACGCCCAGGCCGTCCCCATTGAGGTCGCCCGGCCGGGCGGTGCCAGAATCTCCCGATGCCCGAGTCGCCCCGCCCCGGTCCCACCGCGTTCGTCCTCGCCGGAGGGGGGACCAAAGGCTCGTTCGAGGTCGGGGTCCTCCAGTACCTCGTCGGCGTCGAGCGGATCACGCCCGAGATCATCACGGCGACGTCCGCCGGCGCCATCGCGGCCACCGTGCTCGCGCAGGCGCGGACCCTCGACGAGTTCGCGGCGCGGGTCGACGAGATCGAGAACGACGTGCTCGCCTGGACGCACACCGAGAACGTCTTCGGCAAGCAGGAATGGCTCCGCGCCCTCGACAAGACCGCCCTCGGCCGCGAGATCCACCACGAGCTCACCGAGGGCACCCGTCCCCCGTTCCCGCTCAACCCCGCCGCCGTGCTGTCCACGAGCGACGGGGCCCCGCCGCCGGCCGCACCGGGCCGCCACGAGCGGCGCCAGGCCAAGCGCGCCCGCCGCAAGCGCCAGCGCCACCTGCTGCGTCTGGTCGCCGGCGCCGGCCTGCGCCTGCCGCGGGTCCGCCGCCGGTTCCGCACGAGCGGCAGCTCGGTCCTCAACCTGGAGCCCGCTCGCCGAGGCCCTGCGCGTCGGCTCCGACGAGGGCGTGCGGGCCGTCGATCCCGCCCTGGTGGCGCGGCCCGGTCTGGAGCTGCGCCTGGCGGTCACCGCCCTGCGCGCCGGCGTCCTGCGCTACGTGACGGGCGACGGCAGGATCGTCGAGGCGGACGCCCGCACGCCGGCACCCGGCGAGGCGGCCGGCCCGGTCGACCTGCTCGACGGCGCCATCGCCTCGGCGAGCGTGCCCATGATCTTCCCGCCCCGGCCCCTGGCCGACGACGACTACGTCGACGGCGGCGTGGTCGAGATCATCCCGGTCGCGCGCGGCCGCCGAGCTCGGTGCCCAGCGGATCTTCGCCGTCGTGGCGGTGCCGGTCGCCGTGCCGCGCGACGACCGCGACTACGCCACCGCGCCGGCGGGCTACATCGGGCTGCGCTCCATGGGCATGATCGGCGTCGCGGAGCGCCAGGTGTCCAACCTCGGCATCCCGTTGCCCGCCGGGTCGACCCTCACCGTGATCGACCCCGTCATCGACGTGGTCGGCCTCTTCGAGATCCAGCCCGGCCTGCTGCGCATCAACAAGGACTACGGCTGGCTGCGCGCCGCCGACGTGCTGGCCGAGGGCGACGCCGACCTCCTGGCGGATGTCGCGGCCGGCACCCACGAGCTCATCGACGCGCGGCGCGAGGCCTGGCGCCTCGAGGATGCGCTCTGGGCGGCGCGAGCGCCGCGTAGCGCCGCCGAGGACGAGGCCGGGACGCTCGCCCTGGTGCGCGAGCAGAAGGAGCGGGTGCGCGACCTCGTCGAGCGGCGCAAGCAGCTGGGCTTCCCCCTGCCCGACGACTGCGAAGCCTGGTGGACCGAATACGAGACCCACGGCGGCGAGCGTCCCGTCCGGCTGCCCAGCCGCTTCGCCCCGCGGGCCTGACGCTCAGACGGTCGGCCCCCCGAGCCAGCCGCGTCGCCGGAAGTACGCACACCAGGAAGACGACGGCGGCCAGCTCGAGGCCGATGCCGAAGCACGTAGAAGCTCCAGGTCGGCGCGAGCCAGACCCGCACCAGGTAGGCGAAGTTCTGGCCGAAGAACCCGGTCAGGAAGCTGAGCGGCAGGAAGATGGTCGCAATGATGGTCAGCTGCTTCATCACGACGTTCAGGCGGTTCGACACCGTCGAGAGGTGCGTGTCCATCACGCTGCTCAGCAGGTCCCGGTAGCTGTCCACCAGGTCGGCCAGGCGGATCAGGTGGTCGTAGAGGTCACGGAAATAGCGCGACGCCTCGTCGGTCATGCCCGGCACCTCGGCCACGCCGGCGTTGATGCTCGCCATCATGTCGCGTTGCGGGGCGATCACCTTGCGCATGTCCATGAGCCCGCGCTTCATGTCGAACAGCTGACCGAGCTGCTCCTCCGTCGGCGCCTTCAGATTTCGTCCTCGAGCGTCGTCGATCCGGTCGTCGAACTTGGAGAGGACGGGGAAGAAGCTGTCGACCAGCGCGCTGATCGTCAGGTAGACGATCACGATCTGCGGCGACGCCGCGTCCTTGGCGTGGTGCCGCTCGATGCGCTCGCGCACCTGCGCCACCGACGGGCATTCCTCGCCCCGGTGCACCGTGACCACGTAGCGGTCCGTCCAGAAGAAGTGGACCTCGGCGTGCCCGGTGTGGTCGGGGTCCGCGCCGCGGGCGACGAGGTACATGAACCCGTCGTAGTCGTCGATCCGGGGCCGCTGGTTGAACCGCTGCGCCGCCTCGACCGCCAGCGGGTGGAATCCGAAGTGGACACTCAGCAGCTCGGTGACCTCGCCGTCGGCCGCCTCGTCGTCGAGGTCCAGCCAGAAGAACTCGGTCCCCGCCAGCGCGGCGAGGACGTTCTCCGAGGTGGCCGGCTCGTCGTGGGCGTCCAGCGCGCAGAATCCCCTTGAGCACGGCACCAGTTTCACGTCTCGGCCGCGTCCGCGGTGGGATGGACCGCCGCCGGCGGGTCGTTCAGCCGAAGCGGGCCGGGTCGAAGGCGTCGGGCAGCGGCGCCTCGTGACCCGGCGCCGCCGCTCCCGCCATGACGTGCGCCAGCGCCCGGGCCGAGTACGGGCCCTGCAACAGGCCGTTGGCGCCGTGCCCGGTCGCCACCCAGACGTTCGACCACCCGGGGAGCGGCCCGACCAGCGCGCGGTCGTCGGCCGAGGTCGGGCGCAACCCCACCCGGGTCTCGCCGTAGGTGGCGCCCTCGAGGCCCGGGGCCACGGCCAGGCACTCGCGCAACAGCTCGTGCAGCCCCGCCGCGGTGACGCCCACCGAGAAGCCGGCACCGGGCTCGAACGTCCCGCCGCAGGCGACCCGGCCCCCGGGCCAGGGCACCAGGTAGTGCGTCAGCAGTGGTTGGGCGATCGGCCACTCCCCCGTCTCGGCCTCCACGCCGAGGTGCACGATCTGCCCCTTCGTCGGCCCCACCGGCAGCGGGTGCCCGAGCCACTCCCCCATGGCCGCCGTCCAGGCCCCGCCCGCCACGGCCACCGCCGCGCACTCGACGTTCTGGTGCCCCTCGACCTCCAGGGAGGTGACGCGGCGCCCGCCGCCCGCACCACCCGCACCGCCCCCGCTGTCGAGGCCCGCCGCGATGCCGTGCGCCGTCCCGGAGACGAAGGCGACGCCCCGGGCGGCCGCGGCACCGCGCAGCGCGGCGGCCATGCCACGACCGTCCACCCGCGCCGACGTCGTGCAGTACAGCGCGCGGTGCACCGGGCCGAGGGGCGGGAACAGCGCGGCGCGCCTCGGCCGGTGAGATCTCGGCGACCGCCCCGCCGCCCCGGCGCAGCGTGATCTCGGCGAACGGCGCGTACCAGGAGTCCTCGTGCTCGCGCAGGCCGAGGGACAGCAACCCGCACACGCCGTAGCCGGTCGTCGCGATGGCCGCGCCGTCGGACTCCAGGCGGCCCAACAGCTCGGGGTAGTGCGCGCCGCACTGCTGCAGGAAAGGCCACAGCGAGGCGTCTGTGTCGTGGCTCGTCGCCGGCGACAAGATGCCGGCCCCGGCGTCCGTCGCCCGCCCCGGGTGGCCGGCGTCGATCACGGTGACCGACGCGCCGAGACAGCGCAGCTCGTAGGCGAGCGCGAGGCCGACCAGGCCCGCACCGACGACGGCCACGTCGCAGCGTTCCCCGGTCACGGCCACGAGTCCATCAGCCGGGACACTTCGGTGCCAGTGCCGGCCGGTGCGCCACACTGAGGCGATGGAGCTGGTGCGCACGCCCGACGAGCGCTTCGCCGACCTGCCGGGCTATCCCTTCGCCCCGCACTACGTCACGCTGCCCGACGGGCTCCGCCTGCACTACGTCGACGAGGGCCCGTCCGGCGCCGAGACGGTGCTCGTGCTGCACGGCCAACCCACCTGGTCCTACCTGTACCGCACCATGATCGCCGGACTGGTGGAGCACGGCCTGCGCGTCGTCGCGCCCGACCTGATCGGCTTCGGCCGCTCGGACAAGCCGCTGTCCCGCGCCGCCCACACCGTGCGGGGGCACGTCGGCTGGATGGCCCAGTTCGCCGACGCCGCCGGCCTCGGCGACGTGACGCTCTTCGTGCAGGACTGGGGCGGGCCGTTCGGTCTCGGGCTGCTGTCCGAGCGCCCCGGACTCGTCCGGCGGATCGTCGCGGCCAACACGGCCCTCCACACGGCGGACGCCGCGCTGGTCGGACGCCTGGCGTGGCCCGTGCACGTGGCCGACGGCAACACCGTCACCGTGGCGCAGATGCTGCTCGACTACCAGCGCTTCACCCAGGAGGTCACGCCGTTCCGGCCGAGCCTCTTCGTGCAGGGAGCGACCGCCTCGGACGTGCCGGACGACGTCCTGGCGGCCTACGACGCCCCGTTCCCCGACGAATCCTTTTGCGCGGGGCCGCGCCAGTTGCCGTTGCTCATCGGCCTCACGCCCTCGAGCGAGTGCGCACGGGTCAACCGCGTCACCCTCGACCGGTTGTTCCGCTTCGAGGGGCCGTTCGTGACCGCGTTCTCCGACGGCGACCCGGGCACCCAAGGGTGGGCCGAGGTGCTCCGCGAGCAGGTGCCCGGCGCCGACGGACGCGACCATCCGACGATCGAGGGCGCCGGCCACTTCCTCCAGGAGGACCGCGGCGCCGAACTCGCCGACGTCGTCGCGCGACTCGTCGCCGAGACGCCGCTTTCGCTACGGCGGCTGAGGGAGCCCTTAGGAGGCGGGCTTCGCCTCCCCGCCCTCGGGGGCCGACGACGCCGGGGCAGCGGGCGCGGCCGCCAGGGCGTCGGGCTCGGCTGCTCCGGTGCCGAGCTGCGCCTTGAGGGCGGCCAGCTCGCTGTCGACCTGCGAGTCCTTGCCGACCTGATCGAGCTCCTTTTGGATGTCGTCGGTGCCGCCACCGACGTCCTCGAGGACGCCCGACTCGAGCAGCTCGTCGAGGGCGCCCGAGCGCGCCTGCATCGTCGCGATCTTGTCCTGCGCGCGCTGCAGCGTCGCCCCCGAGTCGTTGAACGACTTCGAGATCCCGGCCGTGCTCTCGTCGACCGACGAGATCGCCTTGGCCGCGGTGTACTGGGCCTTGAGCGTCTCCTTCTGCGTGCGGAATTCGTTCACCCGCTTTTGCAGCACGTCGAGGGTCTTGGTGAGCTTGTCCTCCTCCTCGACCAGCTGCTGGTGCTGCGGCTCCATCTCGTCGATCTGCGTCTGCGCCGTCGCCTTGCGGGCCAGGGCCTCCTTGGCCAGGTCCTCCCGGTTGGCCTGCAGGGCCTGCTTCGCCTGGTCCTGGAGGTGGTCCACCGAGTGCTGGAGCTGCTCTTCTTGGAGCTCGAGGCGCTTCTTGGAGGCGGCGAGGTCGACGAGGGCCCGGCGCACCTGGGTGATCTGCTCGAGCATCTTCTCGTAGGAGAGGTCCAGCATCTCGTCCGGCTTCTCGGCCGCGTCGAGCGCCTTGTTGCTCTTGGCCTGGATGATGTCGTGGGCCCGCTGAAAAACACCCATCTGTGCCTCCCTATCCCTGGGGTGGGTCTTTACCCCCACCCTAGATTCCCATCGGACCTGGCCGCCTCGGCGTGTCGCCGTAAGCCAGCGCCATGGCCTCCGTTCTTCCGTTGGACCGCGAAGGAGCGCGGACCCGGGGGCACGACCTGGGTGGGGCGGAATGGTGGTGCGAGATGGCTCGGAGCCGGCAATGCGCTGGGGTCGTGGCGAGTGGGTTGGCGGTGGTGACTGCGTTGGCCGGAATGGTGGTGGCTTCGACCGCGGCGGCTGCGGCGTCCTCGCCGGTTGACATCTCGGGGGCCGATGGCGCTCCGGGCGATGCTTTCGGCTCCGCGGTAAGCGTCTCGGGATCGACGGCCGTCGTGGGTGCGCCCGACCACGCGGCGGGCGGCAAGGTGGGCGAAGGTGCCGCCTACGTCTTCACACTCACCCAGGGCGTGTGGAAGCAGACGGCAGAGCTCACGGCGCCCGACGGGGCGGTCGGAGACCACTTCGGCAGCTCGGTCTCGGTCGCGGGCTCGAACATCGTCGTCGGCGCCCCCGGACGCGCGAGTGGGCAGGGAGTTGCCTATGCATTCACCAAGAGCGGGGCGACTTGGGTGGCGGCGGAGATGCTCGCGAACGGCGGGTCGGCCGGCGACGGGTTCGGCGCAGCGGTGTCCGTCTACAGCTCGACGGCGCTCGTCGGCGCGCCGGGCCACGCAGTCGGCGGCAAGGCCGGGCAGGGCGCCGCGTATACGTTCGGCAAGAGCGGCTCAGTGTGGAAACAGCAGGCGGAGATCGACGCACCAGATGGATCCAGCGGCGATGCCTTCGGCACTTCCGTCGCGCTGTACAGCGCGACAGCCGCGATCGGGGCGCCCCACCACGACGGTGGCGGCCTGACGGACGCGGGGTCGGGTTACGTCTTCACCAAAGCCTTCTTGGGGTCGTGGAAGCAACAGGCCGAGCTGGTCACCGATGCCGGGCCCGGCGGGCTCGCGGGAACATCCATCGCTCTCTATGGCTCCAGCCTGGTTCTCGGAGCACCGGAGGGCCACAACGGCGCCGGAACGTTCAGGGCCTTTGCCCGCAGCGGTTCGGGCGGCAGCTGGTCCGACGTCAGCGCGGCCACCTATGGCATCCCCACTTCAGACGGCGCCCACGCCGGGTTCTCCGTCGCCATCTCGTCGTCCGACATGGCGATCGGCGCGCCCCAGCAGGCATCGAACAACTTGATCGTGCAAGGCGCGGCCTTCACCTTTACGAAGTCGGTCGGCATCGGCGTCGCCTCGCCGGGCTGGCTCGGGCAAGCGCCACTCGAGCCGGGCCACAACGGCGATCTCGGCGGGTACGCGGTCGCCGCGTCCGGATCGACGGTGATGATGGGAGCGCCCGGCTACACCGTCGGCGGCAATGTCGGGCAGGGCATGGTGCAGATCGCCACGGTCACCCCGGTGCACTGCAGCACGCCGACGAGCTGCCAGGTGGGCTGACCGGCACAAGCGTCAGGAGCCGGAGGCGGCGATGACCGGGCCGTTGAGCTGGGTCCCCGACATGTCGCCGTCGAAGGGGGCGTCGCCGAAGTTGAAGACCTTGCCCAGTGCGGTCACGACCCAGTACCCGCTGCCGTCGGTGGTGGAGAAGATGGAGGCCGCCGGGTCGAAGCCCCCGGCAGAACCGGGCGGTGGGCTGCCCAGAGCGGCCGCATCGCCGAAGGGGAACACCTGTCCGTTGGCCTCGAGGACCCAGTAGCCGCCGCCGTCGGGCGTCGCGGCGGCCGCCGTGAAGGGCGAGCTCTGCGGTCCCGGCCAGCCGTGGTTGAACGCATCGCCGAAGGCATAGACGTAGCCGGAGTTCGTGACGACCCAATAGCCGCCGCCCGTGGCGTCGGGCACGACGGCGACCGCCGCGCCGTTGCAGCCGCCGATGCCCGGACACGAGCCGGCGAAGGTGGCATCGCCGAACGCGAAGACGCCGCCGTCGGAGGCCACCATGAAGTAGCCGGCGTCATCGTGACTCGGCACCATGCCGACGATGGGCGCGTTCAGGCTCTGGGGCAGGCCGGATCCGGCCGGGTGGAAGCCCAAGCCCGGCATCGAGCCGTAGAACTGGGTGTCGCCGAAGGCGAAGACACCGCCGTCGGACGCATCGAGCCAGTAGCCGTTGCGGTCGGGGGTCGGGACGATGCCGACGACCGGTCGCTGCAGCGGCACGCCGCCCATGGAGCCGTGGAACTGGGCGGACCCGAACGAGAAGATCCCGCCGTCGGAGCCGACGAGCCAGTAGCCATGCGTGGGTGCCGGCGGCGGAGGTGGTGGCGGCGGCGGCGTCGAGGAGCCCGTGCCGGTGATCGTCAGGGTGAAGGTCTGGGTGGCGTCGGGCGAGACGCCGTTCGACGCATCGAGGCAGACCGTGTGCGTGCCGGCGTCGCCGGACTGCGGCGTTCCCTCCAGGGTGGCGCTGTCGCCGCCCGGCGTAGACCAACGAGATGCTGGCCGGCAGCGACGACGGACACGTGTCGGTGATGGAGCTGACCGGCGGGTGTGCCCGCGGTCGTGATGTTGAAGGTGTTCGCCGTGCCCGCTGTGAAGGTCGCGGCGTTCGCGCTCGTGATGGACGGGGCGACCGACGTCCCGGCGCCCGTGTAGGTGTAGCGGTCCGCCGCCACCACCGGGCTCGTGCCGGCCGGGGTGGTGACGGTGACGTTGACCGTGCCGGGGTTCACCGATTGGGGGATCGTGGCCGTGATCAGCGACGAGCTGTAGCTGATGGAGCCGATGCTGGCGACCTTGCCGAAGTCGACGATCGGGGTCACTCCCCCGCTCGCCAGGTTCGAGCCGTGGATGGTGATGCTGCCCGAGGGGATCTCCGGGCCCGACGACGGCGAGACCGACGTGATGGCGGGCGCGCCGGTGGGCGCGTAGGTGAACTGGTTGACCCTCGAGACGCCCGTCGAGCTCGACGAGCCGGCGGAGGTGGTCACGGTGACGGTCACCTTGTCCGTCGCGGTGCCGGCGGGGTCGGCCGGCGCGTCGGCCGTCAGCTCACCGTCCCAGTTCACGTGCACGTTCGTCGCGGCGACGCCGCCGAAGAAGACGTGCGGCGCCGGCGAGGTGGCGAAGTAGTTGCCCTCGATGGTCACGGGCGTGCCGGCGGCCGTGCTCGAGGACGAGGACGGCAGGACCTGGACCACGTCGGGCGGGTTGGGCGTGGTGGGTGTCGGGAGCGTTCCCGGCGAGAGCGTGTCGACGAGGGTGCTGGCCGGATTGTCCTGGTTGGCGAAGATCTCGGTGTACTGGCCGGTCGACGTGGCGGCGTCGCCCATCATCGGCGTCGTGGTCCCGGTGGTGGACCAGCCACCGAGGATGGCGTCACGGTGGCCCCAGCAGTTCGACGGGTCCGACGTCGTGCAGTCCAGGTTGGTGCCGCCGGGCCCGTCGTTGTACATCCAGGCGAAGTCGGCGCCGAGGGGCGTGATGTCCTGGGCGAAGATCGACTGCGCCGTACGTGTAGTGGTAGCCCGACGGCGGTGAGGGATCCGCGTTCCCCGACGCGCCGACCAGCGAGGCGGCGTTGAGCAGCGCGTCGAGACCGGAGAACTGAGAGAGGCCGCGATCACCCCGCTCCTCGTCGGAGAGGATCAACTGCTGCACCTCCACCGAATCGGTGGCGTAGTCGCTCGGCAGCACGAGCGGGCCGAGTCCCTCGAGCTGGCGTGCGTAGTTGATGTTGTGCAGGACCGAGTCGATGCAGCCTGCGCTGTGGTCATCCACCGGTGAGCTCACGCACGCGGGCGCCACCTGGGGCGGCACGTTGACCGCGGGATCCGACGGCGGGACGATGCCGCTGGCGCCGGCGCCCGGAGCGGGCAGGGCGACGACCGCGACCGTGGACGCGACGACAACCGCGGTGCCCGCCACGGCCCGCACGACCCTCATGAACCGGACGCGCGCGCCCGTGCGGTGCTGTATCACGCTTCCCCCGAGCTCCCTCGTGCCGGAATGAGATCAGCCGGGGAACGCTACATTCTCGGCTCGCAACGCCGAAAGCTGAACCCGAAATTGTCCCGGCATTGACGACGAGCGCACGGCGGTGATGCTCGGCTCTGCGCCCACTGCAACCCGCCTTGCGTGGGCCCACGGCACCAGGTGCGAGACCGGTAATGTCGACCGCGACTCGCCGGCCGAGGCGGGAAAGGAAGCGCGGGCGGATCGTGCGGACGACGCGGCGAACGAGGGCGGCTACGGGCGGCGTGTCATCGGCGCGTCGAGGCCCGCCCATGCTGGTCGCGCTGTTGGCCATCGCAGTCCTGCTCCCTGCGGGGGCGCTGGCGGGGCCGGTAGGCCGCGCCGTGGCCGCGCCGGTGCCCGTGCCGGCGTACGCACCACCGGACACCCCGGGCCCGCCCCTCGATGTCCCCGCCAGCCAACTCGACTCGGCGCTGACGTGCTCGGCGTGGGCGGCGTCGCCGACGCGGGACATCATCTTGGTGCTGCCGCCCACGTTGTTCGACCCGGGCGAGGCGTACGGCTGGAACTACCTGCCGGCGTTCGCCGCCCGCGGGTGGCCGACCTGCGAGCTCACCGTGCCCGACCACTCCGACGGGGACATCCAGGTGGCCGCGGAGTACGTCGTCAACGCGGTCCGCTTCCTCCACGCCTACTCGGGCCGGCCGGTCGAGCTGTTCGGCTGGAGCCAGGGTGCGAGCACGCTCCCCCGCTGGGCGCTCCGTTGGTGGCCCGACATCCGGCCGATGGTGGCCTCTCTCGTCGGCCTGGCGCCGGACAACGAGTTCGGCACGACCGACCCCGCGATCGAGAGCGTGTGCGCGTACGAGTGCTTCCCGGCGGCCTGGCAGGAGACGCATCGCCTCATCGGGGGCGAGTCCCACTTCATGGCCGCGATGAACTCGGACGAACAGACGTTCCCCGGGATTGCCTACACCGACATCTGGAGCGAGCTCGACGAGGTGGCGGGCTGGAACTTCGGCTCGGACAAGGTGTCGCCGCTGCCACCGGCGCCCAACGTCGAGAACGTGTCGACGCAGTCGCTCTGTCCCCTGCAGGTCGACGAGCACCTGACCATTCCGGCGAACGGCGTGGCCTACGCGGTGGCCATGGCGGCGCTGGCCACGCCGGGCCAGCTGCCGGACCTGGCGTCGATCGACCGCGCCAAGGTCTGTCCCCAGCTGCTGATGCCGTACGTCTCGCCGGCGTCGCTGGTGCTGAACGAGGCGACGCTGGTCGTGCTCGTGGGCACCCGCGCCGTGGTCGGGATGATCACGAGCGAGCCGCCGCTCAAGTGCTACGTCACGGCGTTCATGCGGCTGACGGCCAGGTGATCGCTCAGATCCCGCACCTTTGGCGCTGGGTGAAGGCGCTCATGCACTGAGGAAGTCGCGGGTCGCGCTCCGGGAGCGGAGCACGTACGACGCGACATGGTTCGCGTGCTGCGCCAGGATTCCGAGTTCCAGTTCTCGCTCAGATCGGTGGTTTCGCCAGATGCGCCAGACCAGCGACCATTCATCCCGCAACCGGCGCAACGCCGACTCGTCGCAGCCCTTGGGCAGCTGGAAGTCAACCGGACGCCTGCGGATCCCGCGGACGAGTGCTCGCCCGGCACAGACCCACCATGGCGTATCGAGAAACACGGCCGTATCGGCGCGCTCGAGGCGAAGGTCAAGTGTGGCGTGGTAGTTGCCGTCGAGAATCCACTCGTCCGCCGTGATCAGGTCGCGCTGCTTCTCGCGCCACTCCTCCTCAGACGGCTCGACCCAGCCCGGTTTCCAGAAGTGGACGTCGAGGTGGGTGACCGGAAGGCCAGTCCGTGCCGCCAGCGCACGCGAGAACGTGCTCTTGCCCGCTCCCGCCATGCCGGTGACCACGACGCGTCGTCCGACGGTCACGCCTCGCGGCATGTCCCTTCCGGCTGGAAACTTCATGACGTTGGGGAAAGGAGGAAGATGCGAAACGGCCGCTCGGCGACCTTTCGCTGAGCCAGCTCGTAGTTGGGCCAGGCCCGCAGAATCGACACCCAGGCCTCGGAGCGCTCCGAACCCACCATCTCATGGACCTGCGCCTCGTAGTGCGTGTGGTGACGCCACACCTGGACGATCTTGGCTTCCTGGAGATTGGTTGACCACCCAGGGTGGACCGGACGGGCCCAGTTGGATCCCACCACGAGTATGCCCACCTCGACATCGATGCACTGCAGTGTCGTGGCGCGCACACGACCGGTCCGCCGCCCGGGGATCATCACTCGAACTGAAGGGATTCCGACCAGATCGAGGACGCCGATCCTGTTCTTCGTCAGACGCCGGAGCACCTTCTCCACGAATTCGACCAAGCCTGACGACCTCAGAAGTATCCGATAGCTGGCGGGCATCTTGGCCACGACCAAGAGCGGGTTTCTCGCCACAGCAATCACCATAAGAACCACACCGGATACCGGTCCACTTGACGACCGAGAGCTCCCCGTCGTGGAACGGATTTTCGGGCGATACTGCGCTCATTGGAACATCGGCTGCAGACCCGGTGCAGGCCGGTATGTATCCCAACTACTGGAGGTGCGAGTTGGCTGAGAGCAAAGGGTCCCAGGAAGAGATGGTGTTGACGCACTTCATTGTGTCGGACGACGTCGAACGCTCACGTCGGTTCTATACCGAAGTGCTCGGCGGCACGGTGGTCTTCGGCCCGGAGCCGACCAACGTCGCGCTCGCCAACAGCTTCATCGTCATCAATGCCGGAGGTGGCCCGACTGACGACAAGCCCACCGTGATCCTGGAGACGCCACGCGACCCCGACCGGGTCAGCAGCTTTCTCAATATCAGGGTCACGGACATCCAGGCCAAGTACGAGGAATGGAGTGCCCGGGGAGCTGAGTTCCTGACGCCCCCGAAGCAGCACAAGTATGAGATCCGTTGCTACATCCGCGATCCCGACGGCTATCTCATCGAAGTCGGACAAACCACCGACCCGAACGGGGACTGGTCACCGTTCACGCGGTCCGATTCGAAGTGACTCGTGGAGACAGAGGACATACGTAGAGAGGCGACTCGCCTACGCCACCAGTTCGCCGATCGAATCGAAGCGCTCGACGAATCGGCCTGGAGCGCTCCGTCCTGGTGTGAGGGCTGGCGGGTTCGTGACGTGCTCGCGCACCTCGTCTGGGGCGCTGAGGCGACGTATCTCTCCATGACCCGCGATCTTCTCCGGGGCCGCCTTCGCCCTGACCAGGCGGTGACAAGGGCCGCCAAGCACCTCGGCGAAGTGCCTGTGCCCGAGCTCGCTCATCGACTGCGCACCGCCCAGGGTGGCATCCGCCTCCCTGGCTTTCCCGTCGCGATCGGCTTGGGCGATGTCCTGGTGCACAGCGCGGACGCCTTTCGACCGCTCGGAATCCGCGTGGATGCGCCGCCCGCTGACGCTATGCCTGTACTTGACGCCTATTGGCAGAGGGGTCGAACCATCTTCCACGCCGCGCCGCAGCGAGATCGACGCTTGGTGGCGACGACATCGAGTGGAGGAGGGGCGACGGACCAGAGGTGCGAGGGAGCGCCATCGACCTCTTGCTCCTCGTCGCCAATCGGCGCCAGGTCATCTCGTTTCTCGAAGGGCCGGGTCTCGCTGGGATCTAGATGAAGACGCCGGCCGACAGCGCTGCCTTCGGCCGTAGCAGATACAAAACCGATTGATGCCAGGCCGAACAGCATCAGAGCGCTGACAAGTACGCAGGCGTTCGGGATCACCACCACCCTCCATCAGATTGGGTCCGCGGCAGGGCAGGGAAAGCCAAGCTGGCCCCGGTTCCTCGCCCTACTCGGGACGAGCATCGTCACTGTCCCTTTTGCGCTTGGCGCCCAGGAAGAGCCGCGTGCAGCGGCAAGTCAACCGCCACCGCAACGCAAGGATTGGAGCATGTGGTCCTTCAGCCTGGCTGCGACGTCCAAGACCCGGTCTACTCGGTCCAATCACTCTTCCAGTCTGTCCCACCGCCAATTTGCGACGTTCATCTCTTATTCATCGCGATCCCTCATTCCGCTCGCTCGGGTGCTCGTTGGATTCGAAGTGATCGTCGTTCAGCGTGCGAATCCGGCTTAAGGGGGCGGTGAATTGGACGCCGACGGCGCCGCTGTCGATCCAGAGACTTGTTCGCGACTGATGAGTGTCCGTCGCGATAATGGCGAAATATCCAACATCATGTTGTCGCCGTCGAAGAACTTCGTTCAGCAGTGATTGACAGCGAGAACCCTGATTGGAAGGATGTCGTCCATGCGGAGCGGCGGGGCACGCAGGCGGGGTTCAGTGGCGCTTGCGGTTGTGACTTTGGTGGTGTTCGTACTGGCGTTCGTGTTGATTTCGGTCGCCGTGGGGACGGGGCCCGCTTCGGCTGGACCCCTGAACGTGCGGACAGCTGATATCTCGCTTGCGAGTCCGTTTACGGGAGGGCCCTGCACGAACAGCGGCACCGGGTTCGATCCAGGGTTCTCGCAGGAGACTTCGGTCGCGGTGAACCCGCGCAATCCCCAAAGTGTCTTGGTGGCGTGGATCCAGGATGGTCGGGCCACGGACCTCGTGATGGCGTCGCGCGACGGAGGACGTTCGTTCTCGCGCATACTTGTCCCCGGGCTCTCCTACTGCACCGGCGGGGCATTAAAAGTCGCCAGCGATCCCGGGGTCTACTTTTCGGCTGATGGGCGGATCGCCTACTTCTCCGCGATCGTGGTCGACTTCACCTCTCCAACAGATCCGGAGTCCGCCTCGACAAGCATGGTGGTCAGTCGATCAGTTGACGGCGGCTTCTCGTGGTCGGTGCCGACTGTCGTGCAGCCGCTCTCTGGTGACTTTTGGGATCTTCCGAATTTGACGCCGGATCCTCGCCAGCCGAAGACGGCCTACTTTTACTATGTCAAGCGGTTGGGGCCCGACTTCGCCCATGGCCACAGCATGCTGTCGATCACAACAGACGGCGGGCGCACTTGGTCGAAGCCGACGGTCCTCTACGACCCGAATACTCCGGACAGTTGGCCCGCCAGGGGCAAGATCCTGGTGAACCGCGACGGTTCTCTGCTCAATGTGTTCGCGCTCATCGGCAGCGATCCGAATCCCGATCCGAATGCGGTGCGCGTGCTCCCCACGCAGGAGTTGGCGCTGCGGTCCGTCGACGGCGGCCGCACCTGGAGCAAGCCGATAGTGATCGGACACACCGACGGGCGAGACATCCATGATCCGGTCACGGGACAGGGCATGAACATCTATGACACGTTCCCGGCGGAGACCGTCGCGCCGAACGGCGATGTCTACGCCACCTGGTCGCAGCCTGACGCAACGTCCTCGCGGATCGTGGTTGCCCGGTCACAGAACGGCGGGCGCACCTGGAGCAGCCATTACCTCGGGGTCAGCGGTCAAACGTCACTGCCCGCGATCGAGGTTGCGGGGGACGGCACGGTAGGCGTCACGTACTACAAGACCTCTGCCGCGAGCAGCAACGGAGTCTGGCCGACGCAGGTGATCTTGGCCAGCTCTCGGGATCAGGGTCGGACCTGGGGCCATCAGCCCATCGGTGGGCAGTTCAATCTGCTCACGGCGGGTAGCAATGCCCGCCCCTGCTGCTTCGTCGGCGACTACGAGGGCATGGCGCGCTTGCAGAATGGCCTCCTCGCAACGACCGCAATGAGCAAGCCACGGGCAAAGTACAAGGTCGACGTCTTCTTCAGCCGAATCGCTACATCGTCAGGGTGATCCGGCAGAAGCAGGTGCCGCAGGAATTTGGTCGCCGACCTGGCGATAATCGTGAGCGAACCGGCGAGGTCGTTCCGATCAGCCCAGAAGTGCCTCACGTGGGCACCCGCGGCACCGTCGAGGCATCCCGGAACGAGTCAACTTCGTCGACAGTGCAACCGCACTGAGTCGGGCTGCCGGGATTTGAACCCGGGACCTCTTGACCCCCAGTCAAGCGCGCTAACCAAGCTGCGCCACAGCCCGTACATCGTCGTCCCGGTCCAATGCTCCGACGTAGCATCCCAAAACGAGGTACCACGCACACCGGGAGAACGACCGGCCAATCGTAGTCCAGACCATCGCCCGAAAAAGCCGTCCCATGATCCGTTCCAAAGAGCAATCCGGCGTCGCCGACGGCACCGCAGCACCGACGCCGGGGACGTCGCCGGTCCGGTGTGATCCAATGGCGCCATGACCGTCGACATTGCCGCTGACTCCCGCCTGGACCCGCGCCTTCGCCGCTTCCTCGAGTTCATTCCCTCCGCTGCCCCCGGGCGACGTGGCGAACCGCGAGGAGCTGCTTGCGGAGGCGGCTTCGCCCGCGGCCGTCGCCGTCCGCGAGGGGATGGAGCAGTTCTTCGCCCTCTGTGACACCGAGGAAATTGCCCCCTCGGACGGCCTGACCACCACGACGCGCGAGATCACCTCCCAGCCCGACGGCAACACCATCAAGCTCCAGATCATCCGACCGGAGTCCGACGAGGCGCTCCCCTGCGTCTATTACATCCACGGCGGCGGCATGGCGGCCATGTCGTGCTTCTACGGCATGTACCGCGCCTGGGGGCGGATCATCGCGGCCAACGGGGTGGCGGTGGTCATGGTCGACTTCCGCAATTGCGTGTCTCCCTCGTCCGCTCCCGAAGTGGCGCCGTTCCCGGCGGGACTGCACGACTGCGTGTCCGGCTTGCACTGGGTCGCCGCGCACACCGACGAGCTCGGCATCGACCCGGCGCGGATCGTCGTCGCCGGCGAGAGCGGCGGCGGCAACCTCACGCTGGCGACCGGGCTCAGCCTCAAGCGCGACGGCGATCTCGGCCTCATCAAGGGGCTCTACGCGCTGTGCCCCTACATCGCCGGGCAGTGGCCCGCGCCCGACTGCCCCTCCAGCATCGAGAACGAGGGGATCCTCCTGCAGCTGCACAACAACCGCGGGGCCATGGGCTACGGCATCGAGGCCTTCGAGGCACGCAACCCGCTCGCCTGGCCCTCCTTCGCCGGGGTCGACGACGTGCGGGGCTTCCCCCCGACCGTCATCAACGTCAACGAGTGCGACCCCCTGCGCGACGAGGGCATCAACTTCTACCGGCTGCTGCTGGCGGCCGACGTGCCGGCGCGCTGCCGCCAGATGATGGGGACGATGCACGGCACGGAGATCTTCGCCATGGCGTGCCCCGACATCAGCCGGGACACGGCCCGCGACATCGCGGGCTTCGCCAGCGGCCTGACCAAACCGCTGGCCTGACCGGTGCGGCGCCCCCGGCGCCGCTACGCTCCCCCGCCGTGAACGGAACCCCCATGTCCTCGCTGCCCTGTCGCGCCCTGACGGCCCTGCTGGCCGGCTGCGCCACGCTCGTCCTCGTCGCCGGGATGGCGCCCGAGGCCGGCGCGGCCTCCCATTCTTCGACGGCACCGCGCCGCCCTCGCCCCCGGCAAGGTCAACCACATCCTCGTGATCGAGCTGGAGAACGAGGGCTTCGACGCCACCTTCGGCCCCGGCTCGCCGGCGACCTACCTCAACGGGACCCTGCGCCCGAAGGGCGAGCTCCTCCAGAACTACTACGCCACGGGCCACGCCAGCCTCGACAACTACATCTCGCAGGTCTCGGGCCAGGCCCCCACCAAGGTCACCCAGGCCGACTGCCTGAGCAACGGCGCGCTGTTCGCCAACGTGACGCCGGGGACGCCCGACGCCAACCAGACCACCAATCCCGGGCCAGGTCGACGGGCAGGGCTGCGTCTATCCCGCCGCCACCAAGACGATCGCCTCACAGCTCGACGCCAAGTACACAGCCGAACGCCAAGACGCACGTGGCCGCCTGGCGGGCCTACGAGCAGGACATGGGGAACACGCCCGCCCGCGACGGCGGCGTCCCCGACCCCACCGGCGGCACCGACTGCGCCCACCCGGCCATCGGCGCGCCCGCTGACCTCGAACGTGGCGACGGCCGACGACCAGTACGCGACCCGCCACAACCCCTTCGTCTGGTTCCACTCGGTCATCGACAGCGCGGCCGAGTGCAACGCCAACGTGGTCCCGCTCGGGACCCTGGCGGCCGACGGGAAGCCGTCGCCGTCGGGGCACCTGGCCAAGGACCTGCACAGCGAGAGCACCACGCCGCGCTTCGGCTTCATCACGCCGAACCTGTGCAACGACGGGCACGACGCCACGTGCGCCGGACCGAACAGCACGGGCGGCCACGTGGGCGGCCTGACCGGGGCCGACCAGTTCCTCCAGGCGTGGATGCCGCTGATCCTCGGCTCCCCCGCCTACAAGCACGGTGACCTGCTCGTGGTCGTCACCTTCGACGAGGCGGACCTCGGCGGGACCGACGCCGGGCTGGCCTGCTGCAACGAGCAGCCCGGGCCGAACACGCCGGCGCCGGGGAACGCCGGCGCCACCATGCCGAGCGAGGCGCCGGGCGGCGGCCAGATCGGCGCCCTGCTCCTCAACCCCAAGTACGTCGTCGCCGGGTCGACCGACACGACGGGCTCGTACAACCACTACTCCGCCCTGCGGAGCTACGAGGACCTCCTCGGGCTGACCACCGGCGGCAACGACGGCCAGGGCCACCTCGGCTTTGCCGCGGCCAAGGGCCTCGTCCCGTTCGGCACCGACGTGTTCCCCGCCAAGCTGAGCGGGAAGAAGTAGCCGCCGAGCGCGCTCAGTCGATCCGGCGCAGCGAATCGCGGTAGCGCTTCGCGTTGATCACGTACTGCGCCGCCGAAAACCCGATCATCGCCACGTCCGAGCGTCCCTCGAAGATCTTGGCCGGCACCCCGAGCGCCAGCGCGCCGGGCGGCACCACCATGTTGTTGGGCACGACGGCGTTGGCGCCGACCGTGGCGCCGCGGCTGATCACCGCGTGGTGGAGCACCACGCTCCCCGAGCCGACCAGCGACTCGTCCTCGAGGAGGCAGCCCTCGAGATGCGCGACGTGCCCGATGACGCAGCCGTCGCCGATGATCGTCGGGAACCCGGGACCGGCGTGGATCACCGTGCCGTCCTGAATCGATGTCGCCGCGCCGACGGTGATCGTGCCGTAGTCACCGCGCAGGACGGCGTGCGGCCACACGCTCGACTCGGCGCCGAGCGTCACGTTGCCGATGACGACCGCGTCCGGGTGGACGTAGGCCTCGGGGTCGATGTGCGGCGTTGCCCCGTCCAGCTCGTAGATCGGCACGGCGCAGGACGCTACACGTGGGCGGCGACCCAGGTCACGCCCTGGTAGCCGCGATAGCCGAGGTACACGACGCTGGCGACGAGCATCAGCTTGAAGTACCACGGGATGGGCTGGCGCTCCTGCTCGGCCAGGATCGTCCCGCAGGTCGGGCACTCCCCTTCTTCACCGAGCTCCTCGTCCTCGACCAGTGCGTCGCATTCCTCGCACCACGGCCATCAGGACGGGTCCCTCACTTTCCGCCCACCCGCACGCGCAGCTTCATCGGCGTCGCGCCCAGGTCGAACTTCTCGCGCAGCCCGCGCTCGATGTAGCGGAGGTACGTCTGGGGCAGACGACCGCTGGAGAACAGCGTGAAGGTCGGCGGGTCGATCGCGCCCTGCACGCCGTAGCGGATGCGCGCCCGCGGCGCCGGCTGGCGCCCCTGCAGCTCCTGCAACGCGCGGTTCAGCGCGCCCGGTCGGCACGCGGTGGTGGTACGCCTCCTCCACTTCGTGCAGCGCCGGCAAGATGTCGGTGCACGCCCTTGCCCGACAGCGCCGAGAGCTTGAGCACGGGCGCCGTGCCGAGGAAGGCCAGCCGGTCGCCCACGCCCGCCAGGACGTCGTCGCGGTCGTCCGTGGCCACCTGGTCCCACTTGTTGAGGGCCACGATGGTCGGGCACCCCGAGACGCCGATGCGCTCGGCCAGCCGCTGGTCCTGGTGCGAGGCGCCGATGGTGGCGTCGATGACCAGGATGGCGATGTCGGCCCGTTCCAGGGCGCGCAGGGCCCGGAGGGTGGCGTGCTGCTCGGTGCCCCGGTCGGTCTTCGACGGGCGGCGCAGCCCGGCCGTGTCGATGAAGCAGATGGGCCCGTCGGGCGTCTCGACGATGGTGTCGATGGCGTCGCGCGTCGTGCCGGGCATGTCGTGCACGATGGAGCGCTCCTCGCCCAGGAGGCGGTTGAAGAGCGTCGACTTGCCGACGTTGGGCCGACCGATGATGGCCACCCGCGGCATCCCCGGCACGGCGCCCTCTCCGCGCACGACCGCCCGCCGCGGCCCTGCCCTCCCGGTCCGACCCGTCCACCCCTCGGTCTCCGGCGCCACCGGCGAGGGGATGAGCCCGACCACCTCGTCGAGCAGGTCGCCCGTCCCACGCCCGTGCAGCGAGCTGACGGGAAAGGGGTCGCCCAGCCCGAGCGAGACGAACTCCCACGCCTGGGCCTCTCGCACGGTGTCGTCGACCTTGTTGACCACGAGCCGGACGGGAGCGCCCGAGCGGCGGATGATCCTTGCCGCGGCGAGGTCCTCCTCGGTCACGCCCGTCGTGACGTCGACCACCATCAGCACGACGTCCGCCTCGGCGAAGGCGCGCTCGGCCTGCTCGCTCACCTTGGCCTCGAGCGCATCGCCGCCGGAGAGCCAGCCCCCGGTGTCCATGATCGAGAACGGCACCCCCGCCCAGTCGGCCGTGAGGACCTTGCGGTCCCGCGTCACGCCCTGCTCCTCTTCGACGACCGCGGCGCGGGTGCCGACGATGCGATTGACGAGCGACGACTTGCCCACGTTGGGGCGGCCGGCCACGACGACCATGGGGAGCGTCATGCCGCGCACGCCGGACGGAACGAGGTCCCGTCGAGCGCCAGGCGCAGCGACGCGCCGTCGCAGGGCACCACCTCGACCGGCCGCGGCAGGTCGCTCAGGGTCAGCCCGTCGAGGAAGCGCCCCTCGTTGAGGCAGGCGTCGGGCAGCAGGCAGCGCCGGCCCGTCGGGCACGTCACGCAGCGCGCGGCCGAGGTCCTCACCCGTCAGGAGCCCCGCCACGCCGATGTTGCCGCCGAAGAAGTCGTTGGCCACGGCGCGCACCGACATGTCGTCCCGGCTGGTGCGCTGCCACCAGCGGCTCGAGCACCCGGGCCCCGTACGTCACCCGTCAGCACGGTGACCGGCCGGTTCGTCGGCGCCCGCCGGCGCCGAGGGCAGGCCGCGGCGCTCGGTAGCCCTCGGCGGGGGCGGCGTCGACCGAGGCGAAGAAGCCGTGGCGCACGCCGCCCGGCTCGCCGCCGAACGGGCGCGGCGAACGACGCCGCGAAGGCGCCGCGCCATGCCGATCCCGTTCTCGTGCTGGGGGTAGCCCTCGTAGCGCCGCGCCGGACGGGAAGTCCCGCCCCGCCAGGAGGTAGTACTCGTCGGCCGCGAAGACCATGCGGTGACCGAGCGCCCGGCGGAAGACCCCCTGCCACTCGCTCGATCGTGGTCGACGACGGCCTGCGCCTCGTCCACCGTGTGCGGGCGCATCGTCGGGCTCGTTCGAATAGCGGCTGACCCCGAGCGGCACCGCGCCGACGCTGGCCAGCGCCGGGAACCGGTCCAAGATCCCGGCCAGCGTGTCCTCGAGGGCCGGCGCCGTCGTTGACCCCGGGGCACACGACGATCTGGCCGTGCACCTCGATCCCGCCGTCGAGCAGCACCTGCAACCAGCGCAGGCTCGTCGCGCCCTTGGGGTTGCGCAACATGTGGGCCCGCAGGTCGGGGTCGGTGGCGTGGATCGAGACGAACAGGGGTCCCGAGCCGCTCGGTCAGGATCCGCTCGGCGTCGAGCTCGGTGAAGCGGGTCAGCGTGGTGAAGTTGCCGTAGAGGAACGACAGCCGGTAGTCGTCGTCCTTCAGGTACAGGCTGCGGCGCATGCCCTTGGGCAGCTGGTAGATGAAGCAGAACGCACAGTGGTTGTCGCAGGTGCGGATGCGGTCGAAGACGGCCGAGGAGACCTCGACGCCGAGCGGCTCGCCGGCGCCCCTTTCGACCCGCACCAGGCGTGGCAGCGGTCGCGCCGGCGCGCCGGACGAGGACGCCCAGATCGGCGCCGTCGCTGAGGCGTTGGAAATCGATGACGTCGCGGCGGCTCGTGCCCGTCAATGCTCAGGAGCTCGTCACCCACGGCCAGGCCGGCGCGGGCTGCCGGCGACGCCGCGGTGACCGAAGTCACCGTGGGAGCTGACATGACGGCTCAGATTACTGCCGATAACCTGGACTTTGTGCCCGCAGTGGACCGAGTCATGCTGGCCGAGCCCCGCGGCTTCTGCGCCGGGGTGGAGAAGGCGATCAAGGCCCTGGCCTGGATGGTGCGGGTCTTCGAGCCGCCCGTCTACTGCTACCACGAGATCGTGCACAACCGGCACGTCGTGGAGCGCTTCCGGGCCCAGGGCGTGGTCTTCGTCGACGACGTCGCCGAGGTGCCCGCTCGGCGCCCCCCTGATGCTCTGCGCCCACGGCTCGGCGCCCGCGGTGGTCGAGTCGGCCCGCGGCCGCGACGGGCGTCGTCGTCGATGCGGTCTGCCCGCTCGTCACCAAGGTCCACCACGAGCTGAAGGTCCGCAGCCGCAAGGGCTACACCGTGCTCTACGTCGGCCACGCCGGCCACGAGGAGGCGGTCGGCACGATGGCCGTGGCGCCCGAGTCGGTCCGCCTGCTCGAGCACGAGGAGGACCTCGACGCGCTGGGCGACCTCAGACCCGGAGCAGGCGCCCGTCGCCCTGCTGGCCCAGACGACCCTGAGCCACGACGAGTGGCGCGGCCTCGATGGAGGCCGCCCGCGTGCGCTTCCCCGACCTCTGGATGCCCAACCGCAGCGACCTGTGCTTCGCCACCACCAACCGCCAGGCCGCCCTCAAGGCGATCGCCTCGGAGGCGGACGCCGTCGTCGTGATCGGCTCGGCCAACTCCTCCAACACGGTCGCGCTCGACAAGGTGGCCCGGGCCGGCGGCTGCCCCCGCGTCCTGCGGGTCAACGAGGCCGACGAGCTCCCCGACGACCTGTCCGGCACGGTCGGCGTCACCGCCGGCGCCTCGGCCCCCGAGGCCCTGGTCGAAGCGGTGATCGCCCGCCTCGCGCCCGCCCAGGGCGTGACCGAGGTCACCGTGACCACCGAGGACGAGTACTTCCCGCCGCCCCCCGAGCTCCGCGAGCTCCTGCGTGCCGTGGGGTCGACCTTGGCCCTGTTGGCCGGCCGCCCGGGTTCGGATCGAGCCGATCCGGCGGCCCAGGACCGTGCCGTGTCCGCGGCGGACGTCCTGGACCTGTTGGCCTCGTGACCCGGCAGGAGGGATAATTGGCGCCATGACGTTCACCCGCATGGACCAGTCGACGAAAGAGCAGTGGCAGCACATCATCGTCGAGTCGATCGAGCACCAGCCCCGCGTGGCCGATCGGGTCCTCGGCATGCTCGAGTCGCTCGAGGAGATCACCGACGGCTTCGAGGTCGACCAGCTCGTGCACTCGCTCCAGACCGCCACCCGGGCCGAGGAGGCCGGGGCCTCCGACGAGGTCGTCGTTGCGTCCCTCTGCCACGACATCGGCAAGGCCGTCTCGGTGATGAACCACCCCATGATCGCGGCGGAGATCCTGCGTCCCTACGTGGCCGACGACACCTACCAGATGATCCGGGCGCACCAGGACTTCCAGGGCAAGCACTACTACGAGTACCTGGGCCAGGACCCCGACGCCCGCGACAAGTACGTCGGCGCGTCCTGGTACGGCCTGGCCGAGCAGTTCGCCGACGAGTGGGACCAGACGAGCTTCGACCCCGACTACCCCACCAAGCCGCTCTCGCACTTCGAGCCCCTGGTCCGCCAGGTCTTCGCCGCGCCCCACTCGTTTTGACCCCGCCGACGCGGCGCCACCTCCGGCGCCAGCATCCACACCGACCCTGACCGCGCGCGCGCCACGTCATCGCGGCCTCGCGCGCCGAGTTCGAGTCCCGGCTGCCCGACCTCAAGCTCTCCCCCGTCGTCGCGCTGGTCTGCGCCTACGAGGAAGAGAACAACATCGGTGCGGTCCTGGCCGCCGTGCCACAGGAGGCCTGCGGCCTCGCCGTGACCACGCTCGTCGTCGTCGACGGGGGCAGCGACAAGACCGACCAGGTCGCCAAGGACTCGGGCGCCGTGACGTTCGTGCTCAGCGAGAACCTGGGGCACGGCTACGCCCTGCGGGTCGGCTACGCCCTGTGCATCGAGCTCGGCGCCCAGTACGCCGTCACCCTCGACGCCGACGGCCAGAACGACCCGGCCGAGATCCCCGTCATGCTGCAGCCGCTCGTCGACGACGAGGCGGACTTCGTCGTGGCGTCGCGGGTGCTCGGCCAGGACACCACCACCGACAAGACCCGCAAGGCCGGGCGTGCGCGTGTTCTCACTGCTGCTCAGCGCCATCGGCCGCACCAAGCTCACGGACACCTCCAACGGCTACCGGGCGCTGCGGGTGACGATGCTCGACGACATCGCGCACCGCCTGGTGCAGACCCAGTACCAGACGGCCGAGCTGCTCATCCTGGCCATGAAGCGCGGCTGGCGGGTGACCGAGCGACCCACCGTGTGGCACCCCCGCTCCTCGGGCACGACCAAGAAGGGCAAGAACTGGCTCTTCGGGTTCCGCTACGGCGAGGTCGTCGCCACCACATGGTGGAAGTGCCGCCGCGCCCAGCCGCACCACTCCGCAACCTGAGGCGAATCCGTCAACCGATTGAGCTTGTTCTCCCCGGACCGGCGCGCACCGGCTCGGCGTCCTCGGGCGTTATGCAGCAGGTTGTGAGGTCGCCCCGATGATCTGATCGAGGACCGACTGATCGGGCAGCGGAGGAGGCTCGGTTGCCGGGAGTCGCCGCACATGGTCGAAGGCCTGCGCAATCAGTGGACCCTCGATCGTCGGGGTGTGGCAGCCCGCAATGGTCTTGATGTCCAGCTTTGCGATCGAGTCGACGTAGCGGCCGAACTTGTCGGGATCGAGCAACGAGAGCCACGGGCAGAGCGCGCCGTACGCGAAAAGGGTCATCCCGAACTCCCAGAACTCCGGATCGAGCTCGGCGATCTGCAGCTCGGGTGCGGGAAGGGGGGTCGCGAACGTGTCCACCGCCCAGTAGACGCCCGTCGACGGGTCGAAGAGACCCCTCGTCGTCGGAGAGTCGTAGAGAGGCGGACGTAGCGCGTGCAGCTCGCGGTCTCCAACGCTGAACGATTCTTCGTGCATGACCCAACGGCATCGATCGAGCGGAAAGTCGAAGCAGTTCGTGTGGCGCTCGACCATCGCCCAATTGCAGACGAGCGTCGCGTTGGGACACGCGGTCATGACCTCATCGAGGTTTCCGGCGTGATCGACGTCGTCATGGGACAGGAACACCCAGCGCACGTCCTCGGGCTCGACGAGCGAGAAGACGTCCTTCAACCAATTTTCCCGGTTTGCGGGGGTTCCCGTGTCGACAATGACGGGTTCCTTGGCGAGGATCACCATGGAGTTGAGGTACACGAACAGCGGTTGTCCAAGTGCGGGCTGCACCTGATGGATCACGAAGGTGTCCGGCGCGATCTGTGTCGGCGGAAAATCCGTGGTCGGCGCAAGAGGCGCATACGTCGTCATTGAAATCCTCCCATCGCCAAGGGACCACCGATCTTCCGTCATTGGTCGAGCCGTGTCAACCGCCGCTCCTTACCGGCGAGATCGATCATGGGTCGTTCAGCCGACACCTAGACCGTCGCTGCGATGTCTCAGTAACGCCCGGTCTTCGCCCGCGCCTCGTCGTAGACGGCCTGCAGCTTGGGCACGAGCGCCTCGGTGGCGGCGCGCACGGCCGAGCGGGCCACGCGCCCACCCCCGGTACGAGGCGGCGGCGGAATGGCGGGGCCGACGACCACTTGGATCGTCCGCGGCTTGGGGATGGCGGATCCCTTCGGCATGGCCAGGTCGGATCCGCCGATGCCGATGGGCACGATCGGCGCACCGGTGCGCGCCGAGAGGAACGTGGCGCCCTCCATCAGGTCCTCGATCACCGGCCCCTCGCGGCGCGTGCCCTCGGGGAAGAGGACGAGCACGCTGTCCTTGCGCAGCACCTCCTCGGCCCGCTGCAGCGCCTCGCGGTCGGCCGACTCGCGGTGCACGGGGAACGCGCCGACCGAGAGGAGCAGCTTGCCGAGCGCCTTGTGCTTCCACATCTCGTCCTTCGTCATGAAGAACAGCTTGCGATGCGTGCAGAAGGCGGCGAACCCGAAGTCGGCGAACGAGCGGTGCACCGGGGCGAGGATCACCGGGCCCGTCTCGGGCACGTGCTCCTTCCCGGTGACCTTGGGGCGGAACCAGGTCCACAGGGCCGCCGACGAAGATGGCGCGCTCGACCCGGTAGAGCGGGGTGTAGCGGGGCTCGATCTCGAAGACCTGGTGCCGGCCGGGCGCGACCGCCTCTCCTGGTTCGTCCCCGGCGCCGGACGCCGGCCCGCTGGTGCTCACAGCCACGACAAGACCTCCTCGACCACATCCTGCACCGTCCGGCCCGTCGTATCGAGGTGATGGGCGTCGTCGGCCTGGCGCAACGGGGATGCGTCCCGGGTCGAGTCGATCCGGTCCCTCCGGGCGACGCCCTCGGGGGCCTCGTCGTGGCGGCGCCGGGCCCGTTCCTCGGGCGACGCGGTCAGGTAGACCTTCACCTCGGCGGCGGGGAAGACCACCGAGCCGATGTCGCGGCCCTCGACCACGCCGCCCCCGTGCCGGTTCGGCCCAGGCCCGCTGCCGCTCCACCAGCTGCCGGCGCACCTCGGGATTGGCCGCCACGACCGAGACGGCGCGTGCCGACCTCGGGCGAGCGGATGACGTCGGTCACGTCGAGGCCGTCGATCGACACGCGCTCGCCGACCTCGATCTCGGCGGTGGTGGCCAGGGCGGCCACGGCGTCGGCGTCGTCGGGTGCGACGCCGCGGGCGAGGGCGAGGGCGGCGACGGCGCGGTACATGGCGCCCGTATCGAGCCGCTCGAGCCCGAGACGGCCGGCCACCGCGGTGGACACGGTGGACTTGCCCGCGCCGGCGGGCCCGTCGATGGCCACGAGCAGCGCCCGGGCCGCCGGGCCGCCGGTGGCGGTGGCCGGCCGAGGCGGGCGCCGTGGCCGTGGTCCCCGCCGTCAAGCTCTGGAGGTCCTCGGTGAAGCCGGGGTAGCTGGTCGCCACCGCGTCGAACCCGGTGATCAGGCTGCGCTCGCCGGGTCCCGAGGCCAGGGCGGCGACGGCGGCCGCCATCGCCATGCGGTGGTCGCCCAGGCTGTCGAAGCGCGCGCCGCGCAGCGCACCGCCGACGCCGGTGATGGCGAGCGTGTCCCCCGCCACCCGGGCGGAGGCGCCGAACGCCTCGACCAGGTCGGCCACCGCGGCCAGGCGGTCGACCTCCTTCACCCGGAGCTCGCCCACGTCGGTGAACACGGTCGTGCCCTCGGCCACCGCGGCCGCGACGGCCAGGGCCGGGATCTCGTCGAGCGAGGGGATCTCGGCCGCCGCGACGTCGGTCGCCCGCAGCGACCCCGAGGGGCCGGCGTGGACCCGGATGGTGGTGGTGCCGGTGCCGGTGCCGGTCAGCGGGCACGAGCGTGACGTCAGCCCCCATGCGCTGGAGCACCGCCACGAAGCCGAGGCGGGCCGGGCCGTCGTACACGTCGGCGATGTCGACGGCGCTGCCGGGCACCACGGCCGCGGCGACCGCGAAGAAGGCGGAGGCCGAGGGGTCGCCGGGCACCGTGCGCTCCACCGGCGTGAGGACCGAAGGCCGGACCGTGACGACGCGCCCCTCGCCCCAGGGCTCGACGGTGATGTCTGCGCCCGCCTCGGCCAACATCTCCTCGGTGTGGGTCCGCGTGGTCACCGCCTCGCGCACCACGGTGGCGCCCGTCGGCCGACAGGCCGGCCAGGAGGATGGCCGACTTCACCTGCGCGCTCGCCACCTTCGACGTCCAGTCGATGCCGCGCAGCGCGCCGCCGGTGACCCGCAGGGGCGGCAGGCAGCGCTCGCCGCGCCCTGTGACGGTCGCCCCCATCAGCGCGAGGGGCTCGGCCACGCGGTCCATGGGCCGCGTCGACAGCGACTCGTCGCCCACCAGCTCGGTCGCCCAGTCGAGGCCGGCCACGAGGCCGGTCAGCAACCGCATGGAGGTGCCGGAGTTGCCACAGTCGAGCGGCCGGTCCGGTCGGTGCAGGCGGCTGCGGCCGCCGTGCAGCACGAGGGTGCCGTCGCCGGCTCGGCGCTCGACCACCACGCCCATGGCCTCGACCGCGGCGAGCGACGCGGCCACGTCGGCGCCGTCGGACAGCCCGTGGACGACCGACGTGCCCTCGGCCAGCGCCGCGAGCAGGACCGACCGGTGCGAGATCGACTTCTCGCCCGGCGTGCGGACCGTGCCCCGGCACGGCGTGCCCCCGTCGACGACCAGGACGCGCGGCGCGCTCACGACAGCTGCTCCACCCGGCAGCGATAGCCCTTCGCCTCCACCGCGGCGGCCAGGGTGTCGGCGTCGGCCCCGTCCACGATCAGGATCAGCACGCCGCGCGGCCCCTCGGCCGAGTGCGCGATCTCGATGTCGTAGATGCCGATGCCGGCGTCGGCCGCGAGCGAGGTGATCTCCGCCAGGACGCCGGCCCGGTCGGGCACCGGGATGCGCAGCTCGGCCAGGTGCTCGGGCCGGGCGAAGCGGGCCGGCAGGTTGCGCCGGGCCGCGCTGGCGTCCTCGAGCACGTCGAGGAGCCCGGCGCGGTCCTGGGTGGCCACGCGGTCGCGCATCGCGGAGAGGTCCCCGACCAGCGCGTCGAGCGCGTCGACGATGGCGGGCGCGTTCTCGGCGCAGATGTCGGGCCAGATGCCGGGACTGCCGGCGGCCACCCGCGTCATGTCGCGAAAGCCGCCGGCGGCCAAGCGGAGGAGCGCGCCGTCCTGCTCGGCGCCGGCGCTGGCCTCGTTCATCAGGGTGGCGGCGACGAGGTGCGGGACATGGGAGACCATCGCGACCAACCGGTCGTGGTCCGCCGCGGACAAGACGAGGACGTCAGCGCCCAGGCTCATCACGACACTCTTGAGACGGTCGAAGGACTCCAGGTCGGTCGCCGGGGTGGGCGTCAGCACCCAGACCGCCCCTTCGAAGAGGTCGGGGTCGGCCCCGTGCAGTCCGATCTGTTCCGAGCCGGCCATCGGGTGCCCGCCGACGAAGCGCGGATGATCCGCCGCGGTCACGATCGCCGTCTTCACGCCGCTCACATCGGAGACGACGACGTCCGGCCGGCGCTCGGGGTTGGCCAAGAGATCCTGGACGACCCCGGCCACCGAGGTCGCCGGCACCGCGACGAAGATGACCTCCGCAGAGAGATCGTCGTCGACGGCGTCGATGACACCCTGCTCTTTCGCTTCGAAGGGCCGGCCCTCGTCGGCGTCGAGCCCGGACACGTGCCAGCCGCGCCGCCGCAGCCCGAGGGCGATGGACCCCCCGATCAGCCCGGTCCCGACGACGAGTGCCCGGCGAGGCGCCCCGGCCTCAGTCGGGGAGGTCATCGTGGAGCCCTTGGGCGCCGTGGAGGTAGACGTGGTGCATCTCGTCGCGGGATCTCGAGGTGGAGACGTGCAGCAGCACCCGGATGCACTTGGGCATCGACCCCGGCACGGCGATCTCGGCGGCACAGAGGAGAGGGACGGCGCCGAACCCGATCTCCCGGATCGCGGTGGCCGGGAAGGTGCTCGTCACGTCGGCCGTGGCGGTGAAGAGGCAGCTGATGATGTCGTCCTCGCCCAGCTCGTTGCGGGCCATGAGCTCGCGCATGAGCTCCTGGGAACGCTCCGTGACCTGGGCCACGGTGTCGGCGTCGACCGTCGTGGCCCCGCGCAGACCCCTGACCGTTGACGCGGGTGCCATGGCCGGCCACTCTACCGGCCGGCGGTGCGTCTCCCCTGCTGACGGGGGTGCCCGGGGCCCGCCGAGGCGGCGAGCGCGCGCACCTCCTCGCCGCTGAGCTCGCGCCAGTGCCCCGGGGCCAGCTTGGTGTCGCGCAGCGGGCCGATGCGGGTGCGCACGAGGCGCTGCACCGGGTGGCCGATGGCCTCGCACATGCGGCGGACCTGGCGGTTGCGCCCCTCGTGGATGACCAGGCGGAGGACGCCCGGCCCGAGCACCCCGACCTCGGCCGGCGCGGTCGGGCCGTCGTCGAGCTCCACCCCCTGGCGGAGCGTGCGCAGCGCACCCGCCGCGGGCGTGCCGCCGGCCACCTCGGCGACGTACTCCTTGGCCACGCCGTGCGAGGGGTGGGTGAGCAACTGCGCCAACGCGCCGTCGTTGGTCAGGACGAGGAGGCCCTCGGTGTGGCGGTCGAGCCGCCCGACCGCGAACACGCGCGGCTCGCGGGGCACGAGCTCGACGACGGTGGGACGGCCCTGCGGGTCGTCGGCGGTCGTGATCACACCGTCCGGCTTGTTCAACAGGTAGTACACGAGGTCCGCGCCGACGGGGACCAGGTTGCCGTCCACCTCGACGCGGGCGGTCGCCGTGTCGATGCGCTGGCCCAGGTTGGCCACCTCGCCGTCCACCGTGACCCGGCCGGCGGCGATCAGCTCTTCGCAGGCGCGGCGCGAGCCGAGCGCCCGCCCGGGCCAGGACCTTCTGCAGCCGCTCGCCGTCGGACCCGGGACGCTCCGGCGTCGGCTCCGGCGTCGGCGTCCCGCTCGTGTCAGCCGTCGTCGGCGCCCGCGTCGACGCCGAGGCCCAGCGCGGAGCGCATCTCGCTCTCGAAGTCGCTGGCGACCTCGGGCCCCGGGAGGAAGTCCTCGACCGCCGGCAGCTGCTCGAGGGAGTCGAGGCCGAGGCGCTCCAAGAAGAGCTCGGTCGTGCCGAACAGCGCCGGCTGGCCCGGTCCGTCGGCGTGGCCCACCACCTCGATGTAGCCGCGCTGCTCGAGCAACCGGGTCACCCCGTCGACGTTCACCCCGCGCAACGCCGAGATCTGGCCCCGCGACACGGGCTGGCGGTAGGCCACGATCGCCAGCGTCTCGAGCGCCGCGGTCGAGAGCCGGTGCGAGACCTCCCGGTTGGCGAACCGCTCGACGTAGGGCGCAAGGTCGGGGTGGGTCTGCAGGCGCGCCCCGCCGGCGATGCGGGCCAGCACGAAGCCGCGCCGCTCCTCCTCGTAGCCCCGCGCCAGTTCCCCGAGGGCCTCCTCGACCGAGTCGACCGGCTCCTCGAGCAGTTCGGCCAGCAGCTGCGGCGGCAGCGGCTCCACGGCCACCAGCAAGATCGCCTCGATCGTCCGGCCCAGCTCAGCGCGCTCCACGAGTCCCACCCCTCATCCCTCGTAGTCGTCGATCTCGTACCCGCCCAGCTCGGCCAGCCCGCGGCCGCTCGCCGCGCCCGCCAGGCTCGCGACCCTCGCCAGCTCGTCGGCCGCGAGCCACGCGATCTGCAGGTCGCCGAAGGTCGTCCCCTGGCCGAGGGCCACGCGGCCCATCTTGCACAGCTCGAGCAGGGCGAGGAAGCGGATGATCACGTCCATGCGGGTGCGGCACTCGCTGACCAACGCCCGGAAGGAGGTCACCCGCCCGGTCTCGGGCAGCGCCAGCAGCTCGGTCACCGCCTCGGACACCGACACGGTGTCCACCGTGACGTGGGAGAGGTCGACCCTCGGCACGGGCCGTTCGGCCGAGCCACGCAGGTAGGCCTGCGCAAGGTCCTCGGGGGTGATGCCGGCCAGCAGGTCCGGGGCGTGGACCATGAAGCCGTCGTCCAGCCCGACCTCGCGGGGCACCGAGCGCGAGGCCTGCTCGGCCAGCGCCACGAAGACGTCGGCCGCGGCGGCGTAGGCCCGGCACTCGAGCAGCCGCGAGAGCAGCAGGTCTCGCTCCTCCCAGCCCACCAGGTCCTCGTCGTCGTCGACCGACTCGGGCCCGGGCAGGAGCCGCTGCGACTTGAGCTCGATGAGGATCGACGCCACGAGCAGGAACTCCGACAGCTGGTTGAAGTCGATCTGGTCGCGCTCCTCCGTCAGCACCTGCACGAACTCGTCGATGACCGGGAGCAGGGGGATGTCGAGGACGTCGACCTCGTGCGACGACACGAGATGGAGCAGGAGATCGATGGGACCCTCGAAGACCGGGGTGGACACTGCGTAGGCCACCCGTGGACGTTACCGAACTGCGCACGGGGTGCGGCGCACCCCCGGGGGACCCCTACCATGGCGGCCCATGGACAGGGTCCTTTCCGGCATCGCGCCGTCGGGCAGCTTCACCTTGGGGAACTACCTCGGGGCCCTGCGCCACTGGGTGTCGTTCCAGGACGGCCACGACGCCTTCTACTGCGTCGTCGACCTGCATGCGCTGACCACCGAGATCGACCCCGCCGAGCTGCGGGCCAACACGCTCGACGCCGCCCTCAACCTCCTGGCCGTAGGGCTCGACCCCGACCGCTGCGCCCTGTTCATCCAGAGCCACGTGCCCGAACACGCGCGCCTCACCTGGCTGCTCGAGTGCACGACGGCCATGGGCGAGCTGCGGCGCATGACCCAGTTCAAGGACAAGGCCGCCGGGGCCAGGAATCGGCCCGGGTCGGGCTCTTCACCTACCCCTGCCTGATGGCGGCCGACATCCTGCTCTACGACGCCGACGCGGTGCCCGTCGGCGACGATCAGCGCCAGCACCTGGAGCTGGCCCGCGAGCTGGCCAACCGCTTCAACAACCGCTACGGCGAGACGTTCGTCGTCCCCGAGGCCGCCATCCCCGGGACGGCGGCGCGGGTCATGGACCTCCAGCACCCGGAGCGCAAGATGTCCAAGTCGGTGGAATCCCCGCTCGGCACGATCGGCCTGCTCGACGCCGACGACGACATCACGCGCAAGGTGCGCAAGGCGGTCACCGACACCGACGGCGAGATGCGCTACGACCGCGAGAAGAAGCCGGGCCTGGCCAACCTGCTCGAGCTGCTGGCGGCGGCGTCCGGCCGGACGCCCGCGGAGGTGGCGGCGCAGTACACGCGCTACGGCGACCTCAAGAACGACGTCGCGGCGGCGCTGGTCGAATTGCTGCGCCCGATCCGCGAGCGCCGGGTCGCGCTCGAGGGGGATCCGGCCTACGTCGACGCGGTGCTGGCCCGGGGTGCCGCCCGGGCGCACGAGGTGGCGGCGGCGACGTACGCCCGCGCCGCGGCGGCCATGGGGTTGCTGCCGGAGGCGCCGGGCCTCGCCGGGCTAGCCGAAGCTCAGGTTCAGGTTGAGCACGCTGGCCCACCAGTTGAACAGGTTGTTGAACAGCCAGTTCAAGGGGCCGTGCGGGTACAGGAAGAAGTTCAACATCACGAGCCCGAGGAGGATGGGCATCGTGTACTGGCGGTAGCGCAGATAGCCGGGCCACCAGCGCGCCGGGAGCAGGCGCTCGAAGAGCACCGAGCCGTCCAGCGGCGGTACCGGGATCATGTTGAACACGAAGAGGCCGACGTTCACGAAGCTCAGCCAGAACACCAGCTGTCCGAGCACCGAGAGCGCGGTCGGCAGCGTGAACCCCGCCCGGTAGAAGTGCACGAAGAGGAAGCCGAAGAGGGCGGCCAGCACGGCGTTGACGAGCGGTCCGGCCAGCGACACGAGGACGCCCTGGTTGCGCGGGCTGCGCAGGCGGCCGACGTTGACCGGGACCGGCTTCGCCCAGCCGAACACCCCGAGCGTGCTCAGTGCGAGCAGCGCGGGGACGAGCAGCGTGCCGACCGGGTCCACGTGCACCACGGGGTTGAGGCTCAGGCGGCCGGCCCGCTTGGCCGTGTCGTCACCGAATCCGTAGGCCACCCAGCCGTGCGACACCTCGTGCAGGATGATCGACGGGACGATGGCGCAGAAGATGATGATCGACTGCGCCTTGATGTTGTGGTGCGCCACCAACGCGACGACCACCACCAGACCGGCCACGACCCACAGGCCGCGCCGGGTCCGCTCGTCCATCGGTCGCCTCCCTGAGGAGGCTCCGGGCGACCGCACTTAGTGCTTGGCCGCGTCGACGATGCAGAGGCGGGCCGCCGGCATGGCTTCGAGGCGCGCGGCGCCGATTGGCTTCCCGCACACCTCGCAGAGCCCGTAGCTCCCGCTCTCCAGGCGCTGCAGGGCGGCCTCCACCTCGTCGAGGGACTCCCGCAGCTCCGTCGCCAGACGCTCTGCCTCGCCCCGCTCCGCGGTCACCTGGCTGGAGTCCGCGAAGTTCGAGTCGTAGTTGAGGCCACTCCCCTGATCTGCGAAGCCCAATTCCTTCAACTGGGCCTGCAGGCCGGCCTGCTCGGTACGCAGCAGCTCGGCAAAATCGACGTCGGCGGTTTCCGCCGTGGAGGCCTCGTTCGGCATGGGCTCATGCTACGCGGTCCCTCCCCCCCCTTGTTCCCGCCCGCGGGTGGGCGCCCTCGTAGGCGCGCCGCAGGTGCTCGGGCGAAACCTTCGTGTAGCGCTGGGTCGTGGCGATGGAGGCATGGCCCAAGAGCTCCTGGACAACCCGCACGTCCGCCCCCCGGCCCAACATGTGTGTGGCACAGGAGTGGCGCAGGACGTGGGGGCTCACCTTGTCCTCCAGGCCGACCCGGGCCGCGTACTTCTTGACGATGCCGAAGGCGCCGACCCGGGTGAGGCGCCCGCCGCGGGCGTTGAGGAACACGGCCTCGGCATCGCTGCGGCGCCGCCACTTCTTGGGCTCGAAGCGGGGGCGCCCCTCGCCCGACAGCCAGTCGGCCAGCGCCAGCCGGGCCAGCTGCCCGAGCGGCACCACGCGCTCCTTGTCGCCCTTGCCCAGGACGCGCACCATGGGCAGCCCGCTCGTCTCCAGCGCGTCGGCCACGTCACCCAGATTGAGCCCCACCGCCTCGCTGACCCGGGCGCCGGTCCCGTAGAGCACCTCGAGCAGGGCGCGGTCCCGCAACACGCCGGGGCCGGTCCCGACGACCGCGCCGAGGAGGCGCTCGGTCTCCTCCTCGCTGAGGGCCTTGGGCAACAGGTCCGACACGGAGACCGACGGCAGGTCCGCGGCCGGGTCGTCGTCCCGCCGGCCCTCCTCCACCAAGAAGCGGTAGTACCCGCGGATGCTCGAGTGCGCCCGCGCCACCGAGGCCTTGCTGTGGGACGCCCGCAGCGACGCCAGGTACCCGGCCACGTCCCCCGCGGACAGCGGCGTCCATGTCGCGGCCCCCGCCGTCCTCGAGCGCATCGCGGTAGGCCGTCAGGTCACGCCGGTAGGCGGCCAGGGTGCGCGGCGAGCGCCCCCGTTCCACCTCGAGCCACGAGAGGTACTCCTCCGCCGGGCGCGACAGCGGCGGCTTCACGGGAGCCGGCCCGACCCGACCAGCCGCTGGCGCGCCAGCAGGAGCCCGAGCACCGTCGTCTCGTCCTTGAGCGTCCCGTCCGCGATGAGTTCGTCGACGTCCGCCAGCCGGATCTTCTCGACGGTCAGGTAGCCCTCTTCGATCCCGTCGGGCCGGCTCTCGACCGGCGTGAGCCCGGTGGCCAGGAAGATCGACGTGTGCTGGTCGCTCACCCCGGGCGTGTTCCACGTCCCGATGAGCCGCTCCCAGTGGGCCGCCTCGAGACCGGCCTCCTCCGCCAGTTCGCGCCGTGCCGTGTCCTCCTCGGACTCGCCGTCCTTGTCGCGCGTGCCGGCGGGGATCTCGAGCACCATGGCGTCGACCGCGGCCCGGTACTGGCGCACCAGCGACACCGTGCCGTCGTCGTGCAGGGGCACGACGGTCACCGCGCCGGGGTGCCGGATCACGAAGCGGTCGAAGGGGTTGCCCGCGGGGTCCAGCAGATGGAAGCGGTCCACCTTGAACAGCCAGGCCCGGAGGAGCTCTTCCTCCGAGACGCGGCGGAAGCCCGGGCCCGTCACGGGACTAGGTGACGGCGTCGAGATCGTCGAGATCGAGCAGGTGCGGCTCGCGCCCGTCGGCCCGCTCCAGTGCGGCGGCGACGAGCTCGCGGAACAGCGGGTGGGCCCGGTCGGGCCGGCTCTTGAACTCGGGGTGGGCCTGCGTCGCCACCCAGTACGGATGGTCCTCGAGCTCGACGAACTCCACCAGGCGGCCGTCGGGCGAGCTGCCCGAGCAGACGAGGCCGACCGCTTCGAGCCGCGACTTGTAGCGGTTGTTGAACTCGAAGCGGTGCCGGTGGCGCTCGGTGACGCCGAGCGTGCCGTAGGCCTTGGCCACCTTGGACTCGGGGAGCAGGACGGCCTGGTAGGAGCCGAGCCGCATGGTCCCGCCCTTCTCGGTCACCTCGGCCTGGTCGGGCATCAGGTCGATGACGAGATGCGGCGACATGCTGTCGAACTCGCGCGAGTTCGCCGCGTCCAGCCCGGCCAGTTCGCGGGCCACCGAGATCACCATCACGTGCAGGCCCAGGCAGAGCCCGAGGCACGGGATCCCGTGCTCGCGGCTGGACCCGGCGGCGGCGACCATGCCCTCGATCCCCCGTTCGCCGAAACCGCCGGGGATCACGATGCCGTCGAGGCTGCGCAGGCGGTCGGTGGCCAGCAGGTCGGGCACCAGCTCGGCGTCGATCCAGTCGAGCTCGACCTCGGTCCCGTGGTGGAACCCGGCGTGGCGCAGCGCCTCGACGACCGACATGTAGGCGTCGGGCATGTTCACGTACTTGCCGACGATGCCGATCTTCACCCGTCGGGTCAGGCTCTCGACGCGGTCGACGAGCGACGTCCACTCGGAAAGGTCGATCTTGTGCGCGGCCTCGTCGATGCCGAGCGTGTGGCAGACGTACGAGTCGAGGCCCTGCTCGTGGAGGACGAGGGGGATCTCGTAGATGCTCGCGGCATCCACCGCCGAGACCACGGCGTCGATGGCGACGTCACACTGCAGCGAGATCTTGCGCTTCAGGCTCTCGGAGATCGGCTTGTCGCTCCGGCACACGATCACGTCGGGCTGGATCCCTCGGCTGCGCAGTTCGGTGACCGAGTGCTGTGTCGGCTTGGTCTTCTGCTCGCCCGACACCAGGAAGGGAACGAGCGTGAGGTGGACGTAGCAGACGTTGTCCCGGCCGATGTCCCGCCGGAACTGACGGATGGCCTCGATGAAGGGGACGATCTCGATGTCGCCGACCGTGCCGCCGATCTCGACGATGACGACGTCGATGTCCTCGTCGGCCAGGCGATGGATGCGGTCCTTGATCTCGTCGGTGACGTGCGGGATGACCTGCACGGTGCGCCCGAGGAAGTCGCCTCGGCGCTCTTTGGCGATGACCGAGCTGTAGATCCCGCCGGTCGTGGTGTTCGAGCGCTTGGAGAGGCTCTCGTCGATGAAGCGCTCGTAGTGCCCGAGGTCGAGGTCCGTCTCGCCGCCGTCCTCGGTGACGAACACCTCACCGTGCTCGCCCGGGTTCATGGTCCCCGGGTCGACGTTGATGTAGGGGTCGAGCTTGCACATCGTGACGCGCAGGCCACGGCATTTGAGGAGACGGCCGAGCGAAGAGGCGGTGAGGCCCTTCCCGAGCGAGCTCGAGACACCGCCGGTGACGAAGATGAACTTGCTCACGCCGCCTTCGGGGCGCCAAGCATCGTGTCGCATGATCGGTGCACCCGACCACGATAATCGAACGCCGGCCGGGCGGGCGCGGACCCGGGAAGACCCCGAGCCGGGGTTCCATGCCGGCCCCGCCGAGGACCCCGGCATGCCCGCGTGAGTGCATCGCGCCCGGGCTTATGGCTTTTCGTATTTCCAGTAGTCCACCGCAATAATTCGCGGTTACGAGAACACCTGGGTTATGGATTCTGCATTTCCCATAAGACGACCCCCGCATACACCTCCAAGTCGCCACCGGGGTCGGCGTCGCCCCGCCGGCGCCGGCGCCGGCCGAAGGTTCAGCCCCCGCCGACCCCGAGGAGCTCGCGGGCGTGCGCACGCGCGGCGTCGCTGCCCGGATGGCCCGACAGCATCCGCGACAACTCGGTCACCCGCTCCTCCCCCACGACGGGCGCCGCCACGGTGACGGTCCGGCCCCTCGACTCCTGCTTGACCACGCTGATCTGCGCGTCGGCCCGCGACGCCACCTGGGCCAGGTGCGTGACGACGAGCACCTGGCGGTCGGCGGCGACCTCGTGCAGTGCCTCGCCGAGTGCGAGCGCGGCCGCCCCGCCCACGCCCGCGTCGACTTCGTCGAAGACCATGGTCTGGGGTCCGCCCAGTCCGACCAGCCGGATGGCGAGCATCGCCCGCGCCAGCTCACCGCCCGACGCCGCCCGCGCCAGCGGCTGCACCGGCTCCCCGACGTTGGCGCCGAGCAGGAGCTCGACCGGTTCGCCCGAGCCCTCCGGGTGGAGCCGCACCTCGAGCCGCGCCCCGGCCATGGCCAGGTCGCCCAGATGCGCCTCGATCCTCCGCCCGAAGGCGCCGGCCGCCTCCGCCCGCACGGTCCGCACTGCGGCCTCGGCCTCGGACAGCTCCTTGCGCACCTCCTCGCGCCGCACGGAGAGCCGCGCCGCCTCGCCCTCGGCGTCCTCGAGGACGGCGAGCCTCGCCGCCGCCTCGGTCGCGTAGGCCATCACGCTCGCCAGGTCCTCGCCGTACTTGCGGCGCAGCTCGCCCAGCAGGCGCCGGCGCTCCTGCACCTCGGCCAGCCGGGCCGGATCGTCCTCCCACCCCTCCGCCTCGTCGCGCAGCGCGCGCGCCACGTCGGAGAGCTCGACCGCCGCGGCCGCCACGCGGGCGCGCCACTGCTCGAACGCCTCGCGCCCGCTCAACGCCGAGACCGCGCCGCCCAGTGCATCGAGTGCGCCGCCTTCCCCGCCGACCGGGTCGAGCAGCTCCGCCGCCGCCAGCGCCGCCTCGCGGTAGGCCGCCGCGTCGGCGAGACGGTCCTCTTCGAGCCGGAGGCCGGCTTCCTCGTCGGGGTGTTCCAGGCGTGCCATCTCGATCTCGCCCACCTGATAGCGCAGGACGTCGGCCTCCCGGGCGCGCTGCTGTTCGTCGCCCCCGAGGGCCGCCAGCGCATCGTCGAGCCCGTGCAGCTCGGCGCGCAACGCGCGCACCATGCTCAGGTCGGTGCCGGCAAAGGCGTCGAGCACGTTGCGCTGGGCCGCCGGCGTGACGAGGGCGCGGTGCTCATGTTGCCCGTGGATCTCGACGAGCTCCGACGCCGCATCCCCGAGGGCACCGACGGACGCCATACGGCCGTCCACCCAGGCCTTGGCCCGCCCCTCGGCCGGCACCGAGCGGGCCAGGATCACCTCGCGCCCACCCTCCTCCTCGCCGCCGACGACGAAGCGCGCCTCGACCAGCGCCTCGGTCGCGCCGGCGCGCACCATGCCGGGGTTGGCCCGCCCGCCCAGCACGAGCTGCAGCGCCTCGACGAGCAGCGTCTTGCCGGCGCCCGTCTCGCCCGTCAGCGCGGTCATGCCCGGGCCGAACGCGAGCGTCAGGTCCTCGATCACCCCGAGGTCGCGCACGCGCAGGTCGGTCAGCACTCCTGTCCCCTACCCGGGCCTCACGACTCGCGGTCGGCCAGCAGCCGGAAGCGCAGGATGGTGCCGAAGGTGTGCGGCTCGTTGCGCACGACCGCGCACCGGGTGCGACGCCACGCGGCACGTGATGGTGGCGCCCGGCTGCAGCCGCCCCACCTCCTGGCCGTCGATCACCAGCACGCCGGCACGGTCGGGTGCCACCTCCACGTCGATCTCCTGGTCCTCCGCCAGCACCAGGCTGCGGTCGAGGGAGAAGTGCGGCGCGACGGCCGTGACCACCATGGCGCGCAGCGTCGGCGCCAGGATCGGCCCGCCGGCCGAGAGGTTGTAGGCGGTGGACCCCGTCGGCGTGGCGATGATCAGGCCGTCGGCCGAATAGGTCAACGCCTGCTCCCGGTCGATCGTCGTGGCCAGGCGGACGGTGTGGCCGAAGTCGATCTTCTCGATGACGACTTCGTTGAGGGCCAGCAGCGTCGAGACGTCATCGCCGATCGAACGGTCGGAGATCGTCGACCTCGAGCGCGCAGCGCGACCTCGATCGCCGCCTTCCCCTCGAGCACCTTCTTCAACGCCTCGCGCACCTGTCCCGGCCCGAGGTCGGGCAGGTAGCCGAGGCGCCCGAAGTTCACGCCGAGCACCGGCACGTCCGCCGTCGCCGCCAGGCGCACGACGCGCAGGAAGGTGCCGTCGCCGCCCAGGCTCACCGCCACGTCCGTGCCGGCGAGGTCGACCGCGCCGAGGTCGACCTCCGTCCCCGCCTCGGCCACGCGGTCGGGCCCGCTGAAGCGCAGGATGCGGGCCACGTCACCGCGCTCGGTCAGCCACTCGGCCGTCTCGGTCGCCAGCTCGAACGCGTCGGCGCGCTTGGGGTGCACGAGGAAGGTGACGGTGGCCATGTCGGCGCTCCGCCTCAGCCGGCCGGGCCGGCGGCGGACAGTCGGTCCTCCGCCTCGGCCACCGCGGCAGCGACGCACGTCCCCGACCTCGGCCGCCCCCACTCGCCCGCGCCGCCCACACCGGCACCCCCGTGCTTGCGGGCATGCAGCAGGAATTCGACGTTGCCGGACGCGCCGGTCAGCGGGGAGGCCATCGCCCCCATGATGCCGGTTCCGGCCGAGACGAGCGCGGACGCCACACCTTCGAGGGCGGCCCGCCACTCCGCGGGGTCACGCACCACGCCCTTGCCCCGCGACACTGCGGCCCGGCCGGCCTCGAACTGGGGCTTGACCAGCACCACGAGGTCGGCCCCGGGCGCCGCCACCGGTCCACAGAGCGCGGGCGCGACCGTCCGCAACGAGATAAAGGACAGGTCCGCCACCACTACCGGGCACGGCTCGAACGACGGATCGGCCGCCTGCAACGTCTCGAGCGTCACGGCGCGCACGTTCGTGCGCTCGAGGACACAAACCCGCGGATCGGCCCGCACCGACGGGTCGAGCTGGCCGTGCCCCACGTCCACGGCGTAGACCCGCGTGGCGCCACGCTGGAGCAGGCAGTCGGTGAAGCCGCCGGTGGAGGCCCCGGCGTCCAGGGCGTGGCGTCCCGAGACGTCGACGGCGAAGCGATCCAGCGCCGCTTCGAGCTTCAGTCCGCCCCGGCTGACGTAGGGGGACGGCGGGCCCACCACGACGATCGGCTCACCGGGAGCGACGAGGCGGGCCGGCTTGTCGGCGGGAGCGCCGGAGACGAGGACGGTCCCCGCGGCGATGGCCGCTTGGGCTTCCTGACGGGAGGGGGCGAGATGCCGGCGCACCAGCTCGGTGTCGAGCCGGCGGCGAGCGCCCCCGCTGGTCAGCGCGCCTTCTTGGCGGCCGCCGACTTCTTCGTGGTCTTCTTCGTGGCCTTCTTGGCCGGCCCTTCTTCGCCCGCGGCCTTCTTGGCCGGCGCCTTCTTCGCGCCCGCCGCCTTCTTGGCCGGCGCCTTCTTCGCGGCCTTCTTGGCCGCGGTGCGGGTCGGCACGGCGTTCTTCGCCGCCGAGCGGGCCCGGTCCGCCGTCTGGCTGGCCTGGTTGCGGGCGGCCGTGGCCGTCTTGCCGGCCTGGGTCCGAGCCGCCTTGGCCGTCTTGCCGGCCTGCGTGCGGGCGGACTTGGCCGTCTTGCCGGCCTGCGTGGTCGCCGACTTGGCGGTCTTCTCGGCCCGCTTGGTGGCGTCCTTGGTCGCCTTGCGGCCGGCGTCGGCCGACTTCTTCAGGACATCGGCCACCTGGTTGGCCAGGCCCTCGATGGCCTTGGCGTCCACCCGGTTCAGCTGGGTCGCGACCTCGTGGCGCACCATCTCGATGATCTGCTCACTGGTCTTCCGGCTCCGCTCCACCAAGTTGTCCACCCATTCCTGTGCCTGCCCGCGCTGGATATCGCCAGCATTCACCAACTCTCGCACGATCTCCTCGGCCCGGCCACGGGTGACCTGGCCGAATACCGAACCCGCATCGAGGTACTTGCGTATCCGCTCATTGCTTGCCATTACACAAGAGTATCCAAAGTGCTAGCTGGGAGCAAGCACTTTCTCACGATCCGCTCACGATGGCCCTCACCAGCGCGAGGAGGTCCTTGGCCGTGGCGGCCGGCTCCGCCTGTTCCGCCGGCCCCGGGGCCGGAGGGTCACCCTCCCTGGTCACGCCCGAGAAGACGAGCGCGAACGGGATGCCGAGCTGGGCCGCCAGCGCCCCGTCGGTGGAGGGCCGGTCCCCCACCATTGCCCGCAACTCTCCCGCCGGCACCAGGCCCGCGATGGCGTCGGCCGTGGGCCGGTGCGGCTTGCCCGCCACCTCGGGCGTGGTCTCGGCCGCGGTGGCCACGGCGGCGAGCAGGGCGCCCGCCCCGGGCACCAGGCCATCGGGCGTCGGGAAGGTCGGATCCTCGTTCGTGCCGACGAGGCGGGCGCCCTCCCGCACTGCCCGCGCCGCCCGGTCCACCGCGTCGAAGGTGAAGCCCCGCGTCCACCCGACCACGACGGCGTCGGCGGGCCCGTCCGGCACGACGGTGACGCCCCGGTCACCCAGCGCCTCGGTGATGCCGTCGTCGCCCAGGACGAGGGCCGTGGTGCCCGGCTGCAGGAGCCCGGCCGCCACGTCGGCCGACCGCAACAGGTCCTCGTCGGCGGCGCCGATGCCGCAGTGCTCGAGGCGCCGGCGCAGCTCGGCCCGGGTGGGCGACGAGTTGTTGGTGGCGAAGAGGACCCGGATGCCGGCGCCCCGCAGCCGCGCCACCGCCTCGTCGACGCCCGCAATGGGACGTCCGCTGAGCCAGACCACGCCGTCGAGGTCGAGGACCCAGGTGCCTCCCGGCGGCGGTGGCCACATGGGCGCCGAGGCTAACCGTCGGGCTTGCCGCCCCACCCGTCCCTAGAGTCGGCGCCATGGCGGAGCTGCAGGTCGACGGCAACGACCTCGTGCTCCGTCTGCACGCGCTCGAGAAGGCCGAGGGGTTCCACGGTGACATCCGTCTGCCGTTGGCCGCGGTCGACGCCGTGCGCGCGGTGGGCGATCCGTGGCCCGAGCTGCGCGGCATGCGCGCTCCGGGTACCGGCGTACCCGAGGTCATTGCGGTCGGCACCCGGCGCGGCGGGTTCGGCAAGGACTTCGCCGCCGTGCACGGCCGCGGCGAGGCCGTCGTCGTGGAGCTCACGGGCGCCGAGTACGGACGCCTCGTCGTGACATGCGACGACGCACCCGCGGTGGCGGCACGGATCGAGCGGCGGTGCGCGCCGCCCGCGTCGGCGCCCGTGGCGGTTCCGGCGAGCCAGAGGAGAACTGACGGCCGGCGGGGCACAGGCCCCGCCGGCCGGGAGTCAAGCTCCGAGGGGCCTCGTTGCGGACGGGGACACGAGGGCGAAAGCGGACACGACGTCGTCGTCGAGGGGGAGCGCCGTCTTCGCCATGTCCCTCCTCTTCATCCTCGGGCCGGAACGGCAACCTTCGCCGCCCGGCACCCCCCGGGGCCCACTCGGAGCTCTTTCTCCGAAAACCACGACCGGCGAGCCGACTTACGCGCCGTACGACATCCGTTGGCAGAAAGCCGCTGGACCGTCACAAGCCCGCAACATCGGCTCGGGCCGAAGGGCGAGCCGGGCGTGCCCTTACGACTCGACCCAGGAGGGACGGAACGAAAGCGAGCGGGCCACGTCGCGCTGCGTGACCAGCCCGATCACCCGGTTGCCGTCGGTCACCGGCAGCCGGGTCCGGTGGTGGTCACACATGAAGGTGACCGCATCCTCGACGGAGACGCTGACATCGAGCGCGAGCACGTCGTTCGGCTCCGCCAGCTCGGCGAGTTGCACCTCCCGGGGGTTGCGCCCCTTGGCCACGACTTTGCTGACGATGTCGCGATTGGTCACCGTGCCGGCCAGGCTGCCGTCCGACAGACACAGCGGCACCGACTCATCGAAGTGGGACGCCAGATAGCTGGCGGCGTCAGCGGCGGTTTCCGTGGTCCGAAGGACCTCGATGTCCCCACTCATGACGTCTCGGACGGTCCTCATTGGTACCCTCCCCCCGCGGCCTCGCACGAGCCGCGAACACTCGCTTATACCCTCGCGCCGTCGGGGGGAAACGACAACGGCCGCTCCCGAAAAGGCCCCTCAGCAGGCGTTGCGGACACGCCCCTTGCCCACGCGGCGGTGCGAACGTATGTTCGTAGCTCATGGAGCGGCGCTACGAACTGGAAACCCTGCGGCGCTCGCTCGCCATGTTGCGTCCGGGGGCGCCCGCACTCGACCGCGAAGAGGCCATGCGCCTCGTCCGGGAGCTCCAGGACCTGGAGCGCCAGCTGCGCACGCTGCGCCACGGGCTGCAGCAGCTGCTCTCCGAGACCGGGTGAGCTCAGCCGAGGGCGACGAGGTTCGTCGGGTCGGAGAGGATCTCGCCCACGGTGCGCAGACAACGCGCCGCGCCCTCGCCGTCGACCAGGCGGTGATCGAAGGCGAGGCTCAGCGTGACCACGTCGCGCAGGGCGACCTCGCCGTGGTGTTCCCAGGGCCGGCGCTGCACCGCGCCGAAGGCGAGGATGGCCGCCTCGCCGGGGTTGAGAAGCGGGACACCGGCATCCACGCCGAAGACGCCCACGTTGGTGATCGTGAACGTCCCGCCGCTCAGATCGGCCGGCGTCGAGCGCGCCGCCCGGCGCCTGCTCGGTCAGTTCGGCCAGCGCCGACGCCAGGTCACGCAGCGTCAGGTCCTGCGCGTCCTTCACGTTCGGCACGACGAGCCCGCGCGGCCCGGCGACCGCGATGCCGAGGTTGACGTAGTGCTTCGTCACGACCTCGTCGGTGGCGTCGTCCCATGACGAGTTCAGGGACGGGTGGTCGCGCAGCGCCAGCACGACCGCCCGCGCCACCAGGGTGAGCATGGTCACCTTCACGCCCTCGAAACGGTGGTGGGCGCGCAGTCGTTCCAGGAGCTCCGACGTCGGCGTGACGTCGACGGTCAGGAACACACACGCCTGAGGCGCCGTCGTGGCGGAGCGGACCATCGCCTCGGCCATGTGCTTCTGCACCCCGTGGACCGGCGCGCGTGTCTCGCGTCCGCGTGCTGCGGGTGCCGCCGGGCCGACCTCGAGCGGCACGGCCGCGGACAGGTGGGCGGCCAGGTCCTCGCGGGTGATGATGCCGCCGGGCCCGTGGCCCGTCACGTCGGCCAGGTCCACGCCCTGTTGGCGCGCCATGAAGCGGACGGGCGGCGCGGCGAGCGGGCGCGCGCCGGGGTGCGGCGTTGGAGCGGCCGGCGGCAGCGGGTGGAGCAGCCGGTGTCCCGGCGGGACGCTCAGGGCGGGGGCGGTCGTGGCGGCCGGCCCGGCGCCGGCGGCGACTCGGCGCGGGATCGGAGGGCCCGTAGCCCACGAGCACCGACACCTTCTCGGCCGGTGCGGCGCGGTCGTCTGCTTCGGCGGGTGCACCGCCGGCGGTCTCGATGGAGATGAGCGCCGCACCCACCTCGACCACCTCGCCGGGCGCGGCGAAGAGCTCGACGACCGTGCCGGCGAAGGGGCTCGGCAATTCGACGACGGCCTTCTCGGTCTCGACCTCGACGAGGACCTGGTTCAGCTCGACGGCTTCGCCGGGAGCGACGTGCCACGCCACCACCTCTGCCTCGGTGAGCCCCTCCCCCAGGTCGGGCAGGAGGAACGGCCGGACGCCCTGGGCGCTCCCGCTCCCGCTCACGGCTGGAGGCTCCGGTCGACCTCGTGGAGGATGCGGTCGGCATCGGGCAGGAAGTGGCGCTCCAACTTCGATGCCGGGTACGGCGTCGCGAAGCCGCCGACGCGGCGCACCGGCGCCTCCAAGGAGTAGAAGCAGTGCTCGGTGACCCGGGCGGCGATCTCGGCGCCGAGGCCACCGAAGACCGGGGCCTCGTGCACGACGACGAGGCGGCCGGTCTTGCGCACCGACGTCTCGAGCGTGTCGAAGTCGATGGGCGACAGTGAGCGCAGGTCGACGACCTCGAGAGAGATTCCCTCCTCCGCGCCGATTCCGGCGGCTTCGAGCGAGGTGGCCACCATGGGGCCGTAGGCGGCAACGGTGACGTCGGTGCCCTCGCTGACGACGCGGGCTCGGTGGAGCGGCATGTCGTCGAGCGGCGCGTCCTCGTCCACGTCGCCCTTCTCCCAGTAGCGGCGCTTGGGCTCGAAGAAGATGACGGGGTCGTCGGAGGCGATCGACTGCTGGATCATGCGGTGGGCGTCGGCCGCGTTGGAAGGCGAGACGACGCGCAGGCCGGCGGTGTGGGCGAAGTAGGCCTCGGGCGACTCGGAGTGGTGCTCGACGGCGCCGATGCCGCCGCCGTAGGGGACGCGGATGGTGATGGGCATGGCGACGCGGCCCTCGTTGCGGTAGCGGAACTTGGCCACCTGCGAGACGATCTGGTCGAAGGCGGGGTAGATGAAGCCGTCGAATTGGATCTCGCAGACGGGCCGGTAGCCGCGCAGGGCGAGCCCGACGGCGGTGCCCACCACGCCCGACTCGGCGAGCGGCGTGTCGATCACCCGGCGCTCGCCGAAGTCGCGTCTGCAGCCCCTCGGTGACCCGGAAGACGCCGCCGAGCTTGCCGATGTCCTCGCCCATGAGGATGACCTTGGGGTCGTTCGCCATGGCCCGGCGCAGGCCCGCGTTGAGCGCCTTGCCGAGCGTCATGGTGCTCGGCGCCGACGCCGGCGCCGGCACGGCGGACCCGGGGGTGACGGTGGGTGTCGGCGTGGTGGCGGTCGCGGTGGCCATCACGAGACCTCGTCGTACTCGGCCAGGTACTGCAGGTAGGCGTCGCGTTCGGCCTCGAGCAGCGGGTGTGGGCCGGCGTAGACGTGGTCGAACATCGCCTCGGGCGTCGGGGTCGGGCATATCGAGCACGCCGGTGCGCAGCGCTGTCGCCGCGTCACCTGCCGCCGTCGTGACCTCGTGTTCGAAGTCCTCGTCGGCCAGCCCCTCGTGGTGCAGGAGCGCGCGCAGGCGGACCAGCGGGTCCTTGGCCCGCCACTCCTCCTCCTCGGCGCGCGAGCGGTAGCGCGTCGGGTCGTCCGACGTCGTGTGCGGCCCCATGCGGTAGGTCACCGCCTCGATGAGCGTCGGGCCCTCGCCGGCGTAGGCCCGCGCCAGGGCGAGACGGGTGGCGGCCAGCACGGCGAGCACGTCGTTGCCGTCCACCTGCACGCCGGGGATGCCGTAGCCCTGCGCGCGCTGGGCGATGGTGGCGTGGGACTGGAGGCGCACCGGCTCGGAGATGGCCCACTGGTTGTTCTGGCAGAAGAAGACCACCGGCACCATGTAGCTGGCGGCGAAGCCGAGGGCCTCGGAGATGTCGCCTTCGCTCGTGGCGCCGTCGCCGAAGTACGTCAGCACGGCCGAGTCTGGCGTGGTCGAGGGTGATGCCGAGCGCGTAGCCCGTCGCGTGCAGGGCTTGGGACCCGACGACGATCGCGGGGGTGGCGATGTTGTAGCGGGCCGGGTCCCAGCCCGACAGGCCGCTCCCCCGCCACATGCGCAGCATCGCCACGGGGTCGACGCCGCGGCAGTAGGCGACGCCGTGCTCGCGGTAACTGGTCACCGCGAAGTCGTCGGGGCGCATGCGCGCGGGCCGAACCGATCTGCGCGGCCTCCTGCCCGAGCAGCGGCGCCCAGAGGCCGAGCTCGCCCTGGCGCTGGAGGGCCATCGCCTCCGCATCGAGGCGGCGGACGACGGCCATGTCCTTATAGAGGTCGCGCAGCTGGGCCGCCCCGACATCGGCGACCAGCTCCCAGTAGGGGCAGCCGACGGTGCGCTGCCCGTCGACGGAGATCAGCTGGACGAGGCCGTCGTAGCCGGCCCAGTCGGTCAGCTTCTGCAGCGGAACCCGGAGCTCTGCGATCGCCATCTGGACTCCCCTCCCGAGCCGTGTGCACAACGGCCGGCGAGGGGAATTCCACCACATCTCGCAGGGAGAGAGCGGGATATCGGGTCAGATCGGCCTGTTCACACGGTTTTCGTGCGGTGACGACCCGTTTGACGCAACAGCGCTACGGGCGCGTGCACCGTGTCTGCGGCCGGCGAACCGGGGTGCCGTGGGCGCCGCATCCGTCGGGATCCGGGCGCGGCGGAAAGAGTGGGTCAGGAGGCCTTGCGGCGGGCGGCCGGCTGCTTGGCCGTCTTCGACGCCGCCTTCTTCTTGGCCGGCGCGGCACGGCGGGTGGACGCCCGCTTCGCCGTCGACGCCGATGCGCCGGCAGCCGCACCCTTGCTGCCCGGCTTGGCGGCCGCCTTGATGCTGGCGTTCAGCGCCTCCATGAGGTCGACCACCTTGGCGGCCGGCTCGGCCGTCTCCTGGATCACGATCTCGTGGCCCTGACGCTTCTCCTCGATGAGCGCCTCGACCTTCTCGCGGTGGGTGTCGTGGTAGCGCTCGGGGTCCCACTCCGACTCCATCGACTCGATGAGCAGCTCGGCCATGGAGAGCTCGCGGTCGCTGACCTCGTCGACGTCGGGCAGCTCGGGCAGCTCGTTGCCGGGGCTGCGCACCTCGTCGGAGAAGTACATCGTGTGCAGGGCCAGCGCCTCCGCCTCGGGCCGGATGGCCACGAGGTACTCCTTGTTGCGCATCACCATGGTGGCGATGCCGATGCGGTCGGAGTCGGCCATGGCCCGGCGCAGCAGGGCGTAGGCCTTGTCGGCGCCGGCGCCCTCGGGGGCGAGGTAGTAGCTGGACCGGAAGAAGACGGGGTCGATGTCGGCCTGGCTGACGAAGTCGGAGATGTCGATCTGGCGCGACTTCTTGGGCTCGGCGCTCTCGAGCTCCTCCTCGGTCAGGATGACGTATTCGCCGCCACCGAGGTCGAAGCCGCGGGTGATGTCCTCGTTCGCCACTTCCTTGCCGGTCCGCTCGTTGACCTTCTTGTAGCGGATCCGGTCCGAGGTCCCGTCCTCGAACTGGTTGAAGTGGATGCTCTTGTCCGAGGTCGCCGGGTACAGCCCGACCGGGATGTTCACCAGCCCGAAGCTGAGGGCGCCCTTCCAAATCGTCCGTGGCACGGAGACCAAATTACCAGCCCAGGCCCGGTCCACCACCTTGTTACAGCGATTCGTCACACTTTTGGGCATGGTCACCAGCGTCCCGGAGGGCTTCGGCCCGGCCCTGCTCAACGGGCTGGCCGAGCTGGGCCCGATCGAGCCGTTCTCGGGCGACCTCACCCTTGAGCTGGGCGTTTCGGTCTGGCTGCGCACGAGCGGGACTCCCCTGCTCGAAGCCCGGGGCCGGCTGCTGCACCTGCGGGACCTGATCATCGAGGTGTGCGGGCTCGACCCGGCCACCGAGCCGGTGCCCCTGGTAGGGCGTTCCCCCCGCAACGACGTGCTCGGCCTGGTCGGCTACCTGGGCGACCTGCTGCGCCGGGCCGCCACGGCGTCGGGCCGCACGGTGCACGCGATGGCCGGGCTCGTCATGGCCGAGCTGCCGCCCGAAGAACCGGCCGCCACCGCGCTCGGCGCCTGACCCGACGAGCGCCGGGAGGGATCAGAACCCGAAGGCGGCGATGATCGGGCCGTTGAGGGGCGTCGCCGACATGCTGCCGAGGAACGGCGCGTTGCCATAGGTGAACACGTCGCCCCTCGCCGACGCCACCCAGTAGCCGAGGCCGTCGGTGGTCGGGAAGATCGACGTGGCCGGGTTGAACCCGTTGACATAGCCGAGCGGGCCGCCCAGGCCGCCGGCGTCGCCGAAGTTGAGCACGGCGCCGTTGGCGTAGAGGATCCAGTAACCGTGGCCGTCGGGCGTGGCCACCGCGTTGACGACCGGCGCGCCCTGGGGCGCCGGCGACCCGAAGAAGGGCGCGTCGCCGAAGGCATAGATGGCGCCGGCCGACGTCACCAACCAGTACCCGTTGCCGGAGTGGTCCGGCATCACGGCCACCGCAGAGCCGGCGCACCCGCCGATGCCGGGACACGAGCCGGCGAACTTCGCATCGCCGAACGCGAACACGCCCCCGTCGGAGGCCACCATGAAGTAGCCGTTGCCGGTGCTCGACGGCACCATGCCGACGATCGGCGCGGCGAGGCTGTTCGGTTGCCCCGAGCCGGCCGGGTGGAGACCGAGGCCGGGGATCGAGCCGAAGAAGTTGGAGTCCCCGAAGCTGAAGATGCCGCCGTCGCTGGCGACCAGCCAGTACCCGCGCTTGGTGTGCGTCGGCGTGATCCCGACGACCGGGCGCTGCAGCGGGGTGCCGCCCATGGAGCCGTAGAACTGCGCGGTGCCGAAGCTGAAGATGCCGCCGTCGGAGCCGACCAGCCAGTAGCCGCGCGGCCCGAAAGCGATGGTGAAGGTCTGCGGGTTGCCGTTGGCCCCGAGGAAGTTGGGTCCCGAGGCCACCTGCGGCGTCAGCGTGCACGCCCCGGCGATGAGGAAGCTCACGGTCACCCCATCGCCGCCGACGGTGCAGGTGTCCGTCGTGTCGGACACGACCGAGCGCGAGCCGTCGCCGCTGGTGGCGACGCTGGCGACGAAGCTGCCCTCCTCAGCCGCACCGCCGGGGACGTTGGAGATGCTCGGCGCGCTCGGTGTCGCCTGGGCCACGGTCAGGCCCTCGGAGGGCGAGGTAGAGCCCTGGAAGTTCTGGTTGCCGTGGTAGGTGGCGGTGGCGGTGTAGCCGCCGGCGCCGAGCGTGGCCGGCGCGCCGGAGCAGGCCGTCGCGGGCAGCGTGAGCGTGCACAGCGTGGTGGGGCCGGCGGCGACGGTGACCGTGCCGGTAGGCGTGACGGCGAACGTCGGCGTGACCGACACCTTGAACGAGGCGGACGACTCGCCGCCGTAGGTCACGGTCGGCGGGGCGACGGTGAGCGCGGTGGTCGTCGGGTCCTTGGTGACGGTGAGGTTGGCCTGCGCCGACCCGGACCCGTTGAAGTTGGCGTCGCCGCTGTAGGTGGCCGTCAGGGCGTAGGGGGTGCTCGACGCGGCGAGGACGGTGTCCCCCGGCAGGGTGCAGGTGCCCGAGCCGCCGCTCAGGGTGATGCCGGAGCACAGGGTCGTGGCCCCGGTGACGACCGTGGCGGTGCCGGTCGGGGTGCCGCTGTGCAGGGGGGTGACCGCTGACGGTGAGGGTGACGCTGCTCTCGTTGCCGTAGGCGACTGAGGAGGGTGTGGGGACGAGCGCCGTGACCGAGTTGCCGCCCGTGACCGTGAGGTTGCTCGCGGTGGACGTCGAGCCGGTGAAGTTGGTGTCACCGCCGTAGCTGGCGGTCACCGAGTACGGGGTGCCCGACGGGACGAGGGCCTGGTCGGTCGTCGAGCAGGTGGTGGCGGGCAGCGTGATGGTGCACAAGGTGGTCGAGGACGTCGCGACGGTCACCAGGCCCGACGGCGTGCCGGAGAACTGTGGGGTCACCGTGGCCGTGAAGACGACGGTCGACTCGCTGCCGTAGGCGACGCTGGCCGAGGAGAGCAGCAACGACATCCCGCTCGTGGCGGGGTCGACGGTGAGGCTGTGATCGGTGGACGTCGAGCCCGTGAAATTGGCGTCGCCGCCGTAGCTCGCCGTCACGACATAAGCGGTGCCCGAGGCGGGCAGCGCGGTCTTGGAGGCCGTGCAGGTGAGGCTGGTGTTGGTGAGCGGGATGGTGCAGAGGGTGGTCGCTCCGGCGGCCACGGTGATGGTCCCCGTCGGGGAGCCCGAGAACTGCGGGGACAGCGTCGCCGTGAACGTCGTGCCGTCCTCGGCGCCGTAGGTGACCGCCGACGAGGACAGCGAAAGCGTCGTGCCGGTCGTGGCCTGGATGACGGTGAGGTCGTCTGGTGGGGACGACGTGGAGCCGCCGTAGTTCGCGTCACCGCTGTACGTGGCGACCACCTGGTACGGCGTGGAAGAGGCGCCCAGTTCCGTGGCCCCGGTGGTGCACGACGTCGCCGTCGCCACGTCGAAGGTGCAGAGCGTGGTCGACGAGGGTGCCAAGGTCGCGACCGTGACGACGCCGCTGAGCGCCGGACCACCCGACATCGTCGGGGCGACCGCGGCGCTGAACGTGACCGTGTCCTCGTTGCCGAAGGCCACCGAGGACGCCGAGGGCGTGAGCGTCGTCGTGGTCGCCGCGGCGGCGACGGTCAGGTCCTGCGCCACGGAGGTCGAGCCCATGAAGTCGGTGTCGCCGCCGTACTGCGCGGTGACGGCATAGGGGGTGCCCGACGGGCCCAGGGGGTCGTCGACCGTGCTGCAGGTGGGGTTGACCGTGGGGAGCGTGATGGTGCACAGCGTCGTCCCGCCGGTGGCCACGGTGATGGTGCCGGTCGGGGAACCCGGGAACTGCGGGCTCACCGTGGCGGTGAACACGACGCTCGACTCGCTCCCGACGGCGACCGAGGACGGCGAGACGGACAGCGCCGTGGTCGTCGAGTCCTGGTTGACGGTCAGGCTCTTCGAGGTCGAGGTCGAACCCGTGAAGTTGGTGTCGCCGCCGTAGTGCGCCGTGACGGCATAGGGCGTGCCCGAGGCGTCGAGCGGGTCGTCGGTCGTGCTGCACTGGGTCGCCGGCAGCGTGATGGAGCAGAGCGTCGTGGCGCCGGCCATGACGCTCACCGTGCCACCGGGGGTCGTCCCGCTGAACTGGGGGTCGACGGTGGCGGTGAAGGTCAGGCTGGCCTCATTGCCGTAGCTGACGGTGGACGACGAGAGGGTGAGCCCCGTGCTCGTCGACGCCTGGTCGACGGTCAGGTCCTGTGGGGGGCTCGAGGTCGAATCGGTGAAGTTGGTGTCGCCGTCGTAGTGCGCGTTGACGACATACGGCGAGCCGGCGGCGGACAGCACCGTGTCGGGCGCGGCGCAGCTGCTGTGGGAAGGGATGGTGAACGTGCACAGCGTCGTCGCCCCGGTGACGATCATGACCGTCCCGGTCGGCGTGCCGGCGAAGTCGGGGGTCACGGTCGGCGAGAACGTGACGCTCCCCTCGTTCCCGTAGGTCGCCGAGAACGGTCCGACGAGCGCGGTGGTCGTCCTTGGCCTGCTGGACCGTGAGGTCCATGGGATCCGAGGCGGACGGGGTGAAGTTCCCGTCACCCCCGTAGCTGGCGACGATGGCGTAGGGGGAGCCGGAGGCGGCGAGCGCGGTGTCGCCGATTTTGCAGGTCGTCGCCGTGGCGACGTCGATCGTGCACAGGGTGGTGGGACCGACGGCGACCGTGATGGTGCCCGTGGGAGATCCGGAGATGCCACTGGAAACGATGGAGCTGAACGTGACGCTGGACTCGTCACCGAAGTCGACGGTCGGTGGGGAGATCGTCAGCGAGGTGGTGGAGTTGCCCTCGTTGACGGTGAGCGGCACGCTGTTCGAGGTCGAACCGGTGAAATTCGTGTCACCCGGATAGCTGGCCGTGACGTCGTAGGGGGTGCCTGACGCGGCCAAGACGTTCGCGTCGGACGGGGAACACGACGGGGCCGGGAGCACGATGACGCACAGCGTCGTGGACCCCGCCTTCACGGTGATCGATCCCGAGGGAGAGCCGCCGAACTCGGGTGTCAGCGTGGCCGTCGCCTGCAAGGTCGTCTCGTCGCCGACCAGCACCGTCGAGGCGGACAGCGACAAGGTCAGGCCCGTCGACGCCTGGTCGACGGTGAGATCCTGCGGGGGGGTCGAGGTGGACGTCGCATAGTTCGCGTCGCCGAGATAGGTCGCCGTCACGGAGGCCGCGGCGCCGGACGCCGGCTGGGGGTCGTCGCTCGGGCTGCACGTGCTGGCCGGCAGCACGATGGAGCACAGCACCGTCGCTCCCGCGTCCACGTCGATCACGCCGGTCGGTGAGCCGGAGATCTGCGGCGAGACGCCCGCCGTGAACGTCAGCGTCGATTCCTGCCCGTAGGTCACCTCGGAGGGCGAGATGGTGCCCAGCGACGTCGTCGTCGTCTGCTGATCCACCGCCAGGCTCACAGGGGCGGACGGATCCGAGGCTTGGTAGTTCGAGTTGCCGCCGAAGCTCGCCGTCACCGAGTACGGCGTGTTCGACGCGTCGAGGAGCGCGTCCGAGGAAATGGAACACGAGTTGGTGCCGTGGTCCCCCGTCACGAGGTTGAAGGAACACAACGTGGTCGGGCCCACCGACACCGTGACCGGTCCCGTTCCCGGTGGCGTCGCGGAGGGGGAGGTGACGCTGGCGGTGAAGCTGATCGAGGACTCCTGTCCGTAGGTGACCGAGGGCATCGAGACCGACAACGAGGTGGTGGTCGGGTTGTTGATGAGGCCGGCGACCGCCGGCGCCGTGAGCACACCGAGCGACAGCACGGCCACCACGGCGGCGGCAAGTGTGGTGAGGGCGGCTCTCTTCACGGTTCTCCAGTCCTCACGCCGGCCCGCGTTGCCGGTCCTCGAGGTGGGTCACGTCAGGGCGACGCTCGACGTCGAATCCGCCGGTCTGGCCCCAGCACGGTGCGGCCATGGCGGCGCACGTGGAGATTACGTCGTCACGGCGTCCCGATCGGGCCACCCGGACGGCCCGCGGCGCGCCCTCCTCCGACCGCTCCCGCGGCGTGCCGATGCCCACCTCCCGAGAACAACCCGCGATGGGCGAACCTGCGTTGGTCCTGCCCGTCCGGGGCCGGCCTGAGGGCTGCAGAGTTCGCTCCTTTGTCACCGCGCCCAGGCAGGACCGGGTCGACGCGGCCCCTCCCGTTCCACTGCTGCTTTCCCGCCGTCATCGGTCTCCCTGGGGGCCGAAGGCACCTCTCCTGCCCGCAAACGGTAGCGCCCGGATCGGCTCCCAACGGGTCGGGACGACGACGCGAAACCGGGGGCGCCGCCCGTCCTTGCTCGATCAGACCCTCAGTTCCACTCGAAGAATTTCCGGACCTTCTTCTTGCCGTCGGTCGAGCCGAGGTGCCTCCTGGAGGGTGTCGGGCCGATGCTGCTGCAGCCAGGCGGCCAGCGCATCTCGATCCGAGAACCGCTGTTCCCGGTCGGTGTCCATGTCGTAGAGCAGGAGCGCCGAGCCCTCGACGCTCACCGAGAACTCGATCTTCCCGTCGGAGACGAAGCACCACAGCGGAGTGGCGCCGGGGGTGGTCCTGGGCTCCAGGCGCCAACCGGGCACGCCCTGCAAGAGCTCGACCAGCTCCTTGCGGAGCGAACTGCCGGCCACCTATGACCCTGACCGTGTCGTGCCGACGGAAGCCACGCCAGGAGAGTAGTGGACCCTCCGGCGACGACCGCTCCGTCACCCAACGGACTTTCTGACCGCATGGCGACCCGGCCGTCAGCCGCCCGTTGTCGTCGTGGAGGTCGTCGAGGTCGACGTGGTGCTGGACGGGGTCGTCGTCGTGGTGGTCGTGGTGGTGGTGCTGCTCGACGTACTCGTTGTCGTCGAGGTGCCGCTGTTCGGCGAGGTCGTCGTGGTGGACCCGGAGGAATCCGTGCCCGGGGTGGTCGTGGTCGTCGTGGTCGGCGACGGACCGGGATGGCTCACCAATCCAAACGGCCCGCTGTCCCCCGGACCCGGTTGCGGCGTCGCGAACGGGTTGGAGGGCTTGCCCGGGTGGCTGACACCCAGCGCAAGCACGACGGCAAAGGCGGCGGCGCCGAGGCTCATCGCGCCAAGTGATCCAAGCGCCACCGGCCGGGCGAGGGCAGCAAGTCGCTCGCGCCGCGATTCGGTCCGCCGGCGACCGTTCGAGCTCCGGGGTGAGGTGTTCGTGCTGGTCCAACCACGACATCACCGGTGCAGAGGCGTAGACGGAGCCCTGCCATGCGAGGAGGCCGATCAGCAACCACGTGGCGTTCGTGGTGGCGGCGAGCGCTCCCGCGATGCCCCACATGACGATCATCAACAACAGTTCCGTACGTGCGGAGGCCAACACCGCCAGGAAGCTCCGGTCCCCCTCGCTCTTCGGTGTGCGCATGAAGACGCCTTCCCGCCGGACGAGGCCCTGCATGCATGCGAGCGCGACCGTCCACGAGAGGGACAACCAATTGATGAATGCCAGCAGGGCTCGCCCGTAGGAGATCCGGGTGCGCTTGCGCAGGGCCCAGATCGCCCGCAGGAGGCCGACGGTGAGCAGGGTGGCCGGTAGGAGGATCGTTGGACCGATGAGAGGGCGGATGGCCACCGAAGAGCCCGTGAGCAACAGGGCCCCGACGATCGTCAGCACCAGGGTGAAGCCAAGCAGGATGAGATCGTTCGTCCACTGGAGACCGCCGATCAGGTAATCGATGCGCTGCCCCGCTGTGAGCTGGTTCCCCGGCTCTTTGGACCAGGGCAGGAGGCTCTTCCAGTGGCGCCGCAGAATCTGCATCCCACCGAAACACCATCGGAACCGCTGGCTCTTCAAGGACGAGAAGCTGAGCGGCATGATGCCGCGCCCGTAGCTCTGGGCAATGTAGAGGCCCGACAAACCGGCCATGAGCAGACGCAGAGAAGTCTCGGCGTCCTCGGTGATGCACCATTCGTCCCACCCACCCAGTTCGACCAGGGGCGCTCGGCGGAGAAGGCCCATGGTGCCGGCGAAGATGATGGAGTTTCGTTCGTTGCGAGAAGGCATCGCTGATGCGAAGAAGTAGCGGTAGGCGTCGTAGCACGCCGTCAAGTAGCGGTTGCCCTCGAACTCCCGGTAGTCCTGTGGCGTCTGGACGAAGGCCAACTCGGGATCGGCGAAATAGCCGACGGTCTCGTTCAGCCAGTTGGGGTCGACCAGGTAGTCGGAATCAACGACCCCGATGATCTCGGCCTTGGGGTCGACATAGCGCTCCAGAGCCAGGTTGAGGGCGCCTGACTTGTAGCCCGGCCAGGGATCGACATGGACGAACTTCACCCCGGCCTTGTCGGCGCAGTACGCCTCGACCGGCTGCCACACGTCGGGATCGCTGGTGTTGTTGTCCACCACGACGATCTCGAAGTCGGGATAGTCCAGCTGCTCCGCGGCCTTGATCGCCTGAATGAGCATTTCGGGTGGCTCGTTGTAGGCGGCGATATGAATCGACACCTTCGGTCGGTAGGAGGGGTCCGGCGCGGGGAACTCACGAGAATGCCGGACCCGGCACACCACGTCACACGTCTCGAACGCGAAGGTCGCGGCGATCGCCAGGGCCGCCAGCTCGAGCAGGAACAAGAGCGCCGAGGCAGCCGAACCGATGACTGAGAAATTGCTGGCCACCGTGACCTCGACCGCGAACCCGAGATAGGCCAGAGCGGCCGCGATGAAGCTGGCGAAAAAGTACTGTCCGAATGGATTCCACACCCCTCGCGCTGCCGCGACCACGAGAACGCAGAGGAAGACGAAGGCCTCGCTGGCTTCAACTGGTGCCGCGGGCAGTGCCCACCACAGCGCCGCGAGATAGCCGGCCACGAACACGCCCACCGCCCCGAGCGCCACGCCGAGGACCCGAGAGGCGAAGCCGGCGCGGGAGCCCACGCTGAAGAGGAGGATCGCCGCGATGCCCAGATTGATGCTGCACACGATGAAGACACTGAAGAGCATTGGTCCGCCTTGTCAGCCCTTCATGACCCTCTCGACCAACTCGAGATACCGGACGAGATAGGTCGAGGCGAGGAAATTGTCCATGACGGATCCGCGGGCGGCATCCCCGAGCGCGGCCGCCGCATCCCGGTCGCGGAGGATCGAAGAGATGGCAGCGCCGAATGCTTGGCTGTCCTCAGGGTCGTCGACGAGCACGCCGCTCACGCCGTCGGAGATCTGATCTTGAATGCCACCGACCGCGCTCGCCACGGTTGGCCGGGCCTTCCACATCGCCTCGGCCACCGTGAGACCAAAACCCTCAGCAAGACTCTTCTGAACGACCACGTCGGAGCGACGCTGCAGTGCATTCACGATGGCCGCGTTCTCCTCGATGTCCTCCATCGGCAAGCAGGCCAGGTGCACACGAGATCGCGTCGATTCGGGCAGCGACGAAATGCACTCACGCAACTCGTCGAAGGTGGTCGAGCCCTCGGGGTCGTCGGCGACCGCCTCGGGTGAAGGTCCCGCGAGCACGAGATGCGCGCCGAACTCACGTGGCACCGCCTCCGCGAACGACAACGCCACGCCCGAGTGGTCCTTGAGGGGATCCCAACGGGACACTTGCGTGACCACCGGCACGTCGGCCGGCAGCGGGCTCTCCTCGATGAGAAGCGTGCGATTGCGGACCCGGCCGGGCGAGCCATCGAGACGGATGAAGGTCGGGTCACCCGTTGAGGCCGGCCCGCCGAGGCCCGTCGCGGCAAGGATGCTCTGCATCTGGCACAGCTCCATCGCCTGGTTCTTCGGAGAGAACGCGTCGATGCACGGTGGGATGACGACGGCCCGACCACCGTCCAGCCCCTCCCAGATGTACTGGGACCGGGAGAACACTTGCGCGTGGGCGCGGCGCGCCGCAGGAAGAAGAAATTCCCACGCCCGCCGGCTGTGCTCGTTGGGGAGGTCGGCCCCAACGTGGCAATTCCAGATGACGGACGCGCCGAGCTCACGCAGATGGGGGGCCAGTCCGACGACCTGCGGGTCGTGGAGCACGACCACGTCACCCGGCTTGACCTCTTTGGCCAACGGGACGAGCTCCTCCGCCAGGACCTGCTGATAGAGATCGGCGTCGGCTGCGTCGAGCTCGCCACCGTCGCCCTCCATGCCGTGGAGCAGATGGTGGATGCGCTTGGTCAGGACGAAGAAGTCATCCGTGCCTTCGACGACCAGCCATCGGGAGCGGATGTCGGCACCCGACAAATAGCCCAGCACCGAACTCAGGAGTTCGGCGACGCCTCCTCCTGTCATGGTCGAGTTGACGTGGATGAGCGTCCGGCCCTCCAGCGCGGCGGCGCCATGACGAAGCGAACGGTCAAAACGACGCCACCGCTCCGGACCAAGGATGGCTTCGAAACGCGAAGGGTCGAGTACAGGGAGATCAGCTTCGATCACTGATTTCCTCCAAATCCGGAGGGTGAGCTCCTCAAGGGGCGCTCTTGACGCGTACGCATCGCACACTCTCCCTTTCAACGAAGATGGATGAACGCTGGTCGGGATGTACCCACTGCGATGCGTTCATAACGCGTGCTGCGTACGTGCGAGATATCGCTTTTCAAACGTCCAACGTTCTTGTTTGTTGAGGAAGGCTCGTTTCCCGCGTGGTCCAAATTGCTTGTTTCACCGTCTGCCACAGGGGTATGAAAATCGCAACCTGATTGGAGGTTCGAAATGGTTGGAGCTGGAGGACTTGTTGCGAGCATCATCGTCTTTGCAGTCGGTGCGATTCTCGATTTCGCAGTGACGGTGGGCCCGGATCAGCACGGATTCAACGTCAACAAGGTCGGCGTGATCTTGATGATCGTCGGCGTTGTCGGGGCGGTGTTGTCACTGATTTTCCTCCTTGTGGGCAACACGAGCCGCCGCCGCACCGTCGTTGACGACGGCCAGGGAAACGTCGTTCGTCGAGTTGACTCGACCTACTAAATCCCTGGCTTTTCGCGCCCAATGAGGCGTGCATGGACAGACCACCTCGAGACAGAAAGGACAGAAAGGACTCTCATGTCAACAGTCGACAAGGCAAAGAACAAGGCCCAGGAAGCAAAGGGGCACCTGAAGGAAGCTGCCGGAAAGGTCACCGATGACCGTTCGCTACAAGCGAAGGGGAAGAAGGACCAAGCGTCCGGCAACCTGAAGCAAGCCGGAGAAAAGGTGAAGGACGCCTTCCGGAAGTAGCCCGCCCACAGGGTCCCCGCCTCGGCTGGCGCGTCGGGGCGGGGACCTCACTGGGCGAACGTGTCACACCCAGATCTCGACAATGAAAGACAATGAAAGGGGACGATCATGGCGATCATTTTGTTGGCTCTGTTGGTACTGATTCTCTTCGGCGCGGGATTCGCGGTTCACCTGTTGTGGATTGCCGCCGTCGTCTTCGCGATCGTGTGGGTGGCGAGCTTCGCTCTGGGGCGGGGCGAAGGCGCCGGGCGGAGGTCGCTCCGTCGGTAACCGATGGCCCCTGCGCCTCTGCTGACTGATTGCTATTCCGTTCGGTCAGCAGAGGCTGCCAGGAGTCGCCAAGGAACCGCGGCACCGCTGGATTTATCCCCCTCCAGGCTAATCGTGAACCCCATTTTGCGGACCCCGTGACCTGACCCTTGCAGGGGTGGATTCGTGCTGGTCGCCGGCGGACATGGATAGGCACTACGGGGTGGGCCGTAAGGCGCACTTCGGTTTCTCGTTGCTCTGGGCGAGAGCCCAGAGAGCGGAGAAGTGATGAGGCGGAAGAGCAGGCTCCCCCGGGCAATGACCGGGCTGCTGGTGATCGGGCTCTGCAGTGGCGTGCTGCAGGGTCCGAATCTCATTGCCGCTGCGGATTCACTGCCCGCCGGGACTCACTGGGTCGGAAGCTGGACGGCAAGTCCGACCGATGCGGTGATGCCCATTGACGCGGATGGCCTTCCCGTGCCGGTGCTGCTCGGAGACCAGACGCTCCGCATGGTGATCACACCACACCTCGGCGGATCGACGCTGCGAGTGCATTTGTCGAACAGATTCGGTGAAGCCGCGGCGCAGTTCAGCCACGTGACGATCGGAACAGCCGGCCACGGCACCGTGTCTAACATTGTCCCGGTCACCTTTGGGGGACACCCCGGCGTGAGCATTCCCGCGGGAGCGGATGCGACGAGCGATCCCGTGGACCTGACCTTCTCGCCCTTCGCACAGCTGGCCGTGTCGATGTTCATTCCGGGCATCCAGAGCTTGCCGACGAAGCACTGGAATGCCAATGCGACGTCGTTCTACTCCTTGCCGGGAAGCGGCGATCTCACGAGTTCGTCCACGGACCTCGCGTTCCCAGGTCGCACCGAGGCCTGGCTCTACGTGGACGAGCTGGATGTCGAAGCGCCCACGACCACTGCGTCGATCGTGGCGTTCGGTGATTCGATCACCGACGGATTCGTTGCTGCGACCCCGTTGAGCGAACCCGCCACGCAGTCAATTGTGGACAAGAACGGAAGATACCCAGATGACCTCCAGCGGCGACTCAACGACGCCGGAATACCACTTTCGGTGGTGAACGCCGGAATCGGGAGCAACCGGGTCGTGACCGACGGCGAGCCCCTCATGCTGGGATTGAGTGCGTTGCAGCGATTCCAACGCGACGCCCTCCACGTCCCGGCTGTCAAGGGCGTCCTGTTCACCGAGGGCATCAATGACCTCGGCATTCCTCCGGCCACTACCACCCCTGACGAGCTCATCACGGGGTACAAGCAGATCATCTCGATGGCACATGCCGCGGGCGTGAAAATCTGGCTCGGAACTCTCTCGCCGGCCTCGAACGCGATCTTCGACGGCACCGTCACCGCGCCGAAGAGCGAAGCGAACCGGGAGCAGGTCAACGCCTGGATCAGGGGTCAACACCTCGCAGACGGTGTCGTGGACTTCGACGCTGCGCTGCGCGACCCGGCCCACCCCACGGTGTTGAACCCCGAGTACTCCGGGCCCGATCACCTCCATCCGAACCTCGCCGGCTACCAAGTCATGGCCGATGCTGTCAGTTTGGCGATGCTGCAATCTGCGCTGTAATCGGGCGATTCCTTGCCGCCTCGCGGCACTGGGTGTATGAAATCCCGGTAGAGCCGTGCCACCATCCACGCAGAATGCAGAGACCTCGCTGCTCCTCACGCGCCTCGGGGCTCAACGGCACCACGTGCTCGGAATCCTCGAGGGGCTGCGTGATGCAGACCTTCGGCGGCCCGTTTTGCCCTCGGGATGGACGATCCTCGGAGTCGTCCAGCACCTGACACTGGACGTCGAGCGATTCTGGTTCTCAGCCGTCGTCGCCGGTGACCAGCGTGCGATCGACGGGCTGGCCAAGGGTGACGAGGCCTGGCGGGTACGCGCTGATGCGTCCGCCTCGGAGGTCTTCGACAATTACTTGCATGAGATCGATCGGGCGAATCAGATAATTGAGTCCATTCTTCTCGACGCCCGGCCCCTGTGGTGGCCAGCTGAGCAATTCGGCGATTGGCGCATCGAGTCCGTGAGGGAAATTCTTTTGCACGTCATCGTGGAGACGGCTTGTCATGCCGGTCAGCTCGATGTCGTGCGGGAACTCCTGGACGGGAGACGGTGGCTGGTGTTGACCTAGCAGATCACGCCGAATGGGTCGCCCTCCTGCCCACAGAGGACGGGTCCTGTCCCGCGGCAGATGATCTACAGCAGATGGGCTCCGCGTGAATCCGGGTCGATGACCACGGAGCGGCGCCGAGAGGGTTGCGGACCCCAGAGTTCAGATGACGATGCCCAACCTGGCGCGTGTGCGCCCTTCCGCCACACAATCGCCTCGAGGATGTCGCTGTGCTGGTCGGCGGGGATCGGAAAGCACCATCTGCGGTTCAAGAAGTCGCGACAGAAGACGGCACCGGCCAACGCTTCCGAAGCACCGATCGAACCGAGCAATGCGCGGGCCACCTTCTCGTCGATGGATTGGCCCCGAACCACTTCGGTGTCGGCACCATGCGCCGGCACGTCGACCGGTGTGGATAGGAACCACCCGGGCGCCCTCCGCCAATAGAGGTACCTGGCACCGATAGCCGGGCTACCCCCCGCGTTGGAGAGAGACGTCCGATGTTCGCGCCCCGAGCCCAAAGAGAGTGAGTCCGGCAAAGGATCGATTTGGAGCCCGCCGAGACCGATCCCGCTCAGCGCGGGCCTCCACGTCAGCCCGCGGTCAACGATGACCTGACTGACTCCGCTGTGCGGTTCCCTTCGTATCCTCCCGAGTTCCCGGCCAAGGGCGCTCCAACGTCCCAGCGCCGGCCTTCCCGTACGCCCGTGGGGGGCGCGGTGAAGAGTGTCGAAGACTTCCGTTGTCGTTGGATGCATTTCCCCCCCGGGCCGATTGTCCTACGTCGCTCTGCTCTTGCCCGTGACCCAGAGCTCAAAGCCGCCGCTGGTGACCTTCGGAGGGCCCAAGGCCGTTGCGAACATGTCCCCCACCCTGGACCCGTTGGTCGCGGAGAGGTTCACCAGGACGGCGTCCAGGTGTTGGTGGACGACGAATTCCCTCACCTGTGCGACCATGTCGACGTTCGGCGAGGGCCTTGGGTAGTTGGAAATTGACCCGGTCTCCTCTGCCGCAAGGTACTCCTGCACCGCGGCGGGGTGGAGCAGCGGCGCCCGTGGCGCTGGCCGTCCGTCGCCTTGGGGCACCATGGCGTACACGCCGGACAGCCGGAACGGAAAGCCTGCCTCGGCCTGCCACAACATCGCGCTGTCACCGGCCGGGAGTGGGTAGGGGTAGGTGAGGACAAGCGGATCACCGGCTGGGAGGGCCCTCACGACCGCCGAGGGCAACCTCTGGACGGATTGGCTCGAAAAAGGCCATGCCGGCAGCCACGTCACCCCGACCACCAAGAACACGGCAGCCAGCGCCGTGTTGGCGCGCCACTTCGCGGACTTCCACCGACCCAATGGCTCCGGCTGGTGCACATCACCCGAGAGATGCTGTCCAAAGCGAAGGCGAGAAGGGCCGCGATGCAGGCGGCGGTGGCCACGGCAAAGCGCACGGGAATGATGTCGCCGAGCGTGGGAACTTTGGTCAGCAAGAGGAAGGGAAGGGCCACGCCCCTCCCGTTCACGTCGGCGTGGCTCCCAAAGGACAGCAACGCCGAGATCGTGACCAGGGTCGCCGCCAAGCGGACCCGGGGAGAGCGACGGCACACCCAGAGGAGCACGACCACCACCGCCAAGACCCCCCACCCCAAATACGCACCTTCGAGGAGAGACGAGTTGTGGTACAGGGTCGCGCCCGTTGCTCCCATCACGGGACGGAACAACTGGAGGGGGGTGGGTGCCACGAAGTCGCTGAGATGTGCGTCGTACGCAAGAGCCTCGGGCCATGTTTGCCCGGTGTAGTGGTGAGGGCCGGCGAACCCGAACCAAATCGGGTACGCCAGGAGGACGAGCGAAACCCCGACGGCGAAGGCGACGCCCCTGATCGCCGGTCCCAGGGCCGCACGCAATTCGCCTGGCTTCGTCTGGGCCCAGTAGGCCCCGCAGATCATCAGCCCGATGACGCACATGAGCACTGTCAGCGCCAGCATCTCGGATGAAATGAAGTACTGCGCCGCCGCGAGGACCCCCAGCGCCGCGCCCCACCGAAGAGGGTGACGCGGCCGACTGCAGAGCTCGACCAGCGTCGCAACGAACAGCGGAACCAAGGGGAGGAACACCAAGTTCAGGTGCTGGCTGCCCTCGTTGACCATGTAGGGGGAGAAGCCGAACGCCAGACCGCCGAGTGCTGCAGCGGGCGCCCAGATCTTCCATCGCCGCAGGACCGCGTATGCGGCGGCCGCGGATGCTGGCATGGCAAGCACGAAACAGACGGTCACACTCGCGACCGGTCCCGCGAGGAGGGTGAGGGGCGCAAAGAGCACTCCGAGTAGGGGTGCAGAGGTCATCTGCGCGAGGTTCATCCCGTACGGCGCGTTGGCCGCAGAACTGAAGAACGGGTTGTGCCCGGCGGCGAGTGCGTGAGCCGTCCACCCGAAGAACCACACCATCTGCGACGGGTCGCCGTAGACCTGAGAGACAAGCCGCCCGGACGCGTCCGAGAGGACGGGCCAGTAGGCAATTACCCCGAGCCCCACGTAGACGGCGATCACGAACACCGAAAACTGGTGCCGACGAAACCAACCGGGCGCCGAGGGCGTCGGATCGGGCCTGCTGCGAACCGAGGCGAACTTGGGGAGGGTCACCTCGCCCTGCTTCGCGGAGTCCAGCTCGACGCCGCGATCGGAGAGGACCACGGGCGTCATCGCCGTACGCCGACGCGGCGCGGCCCCGGCGCCCCCCTCAGCAATCTCCCCACTCCATCAGCTTCGGCCCGGGGAGGGGACATCACAAGAGACGGCGAGCTGCGGCAACCTGACTGCCACCGATTACTGGCTTGGAACCACCGTTGACGAGGACCCAATCCGGTTGTTGGCAGCCATGCGCGGAACTCGGTGCCAACACACCGGGTTGGCATCACATTATTTTGCTCGAACCGGGCAGAGTGCTTGCAGCCGTTAGCGCGTCAGATGCCGAAGTCAGAACTCGATCACCGTCGCCCCATTTCGTTCGCTCAGCCAACGGACGCTTTTGCGAGAGCATCGGCTCGTGCATATTTCGACAGGTGTCGACGCCACCCTTACCAACTCAGGTTCATCTCAGGCTGTGTCCGGCTGATCGCAGCCAAGGCCAATACCTACGGTGTCGCCGACCTCAGCGGGCCTAGAGCGACGGTAACGGAGGCTCCGAACCTCTCATTCCGCGGCCACCGCGAGGGTCTCGTCGAGCCAGTCGATGATCACACGATTCGCCATCGATCGGTTGAGGCCCTCGCAGTGCGCACCGGCACCGTCGTCATCCTTGAACTCGACGAACGTCTTCGGGCAGGTGAGTGCGTCGTAGAGGTCCTTGGCGTTCGACGATGCCATGTCGGACTGGGCCGCGGTGACAAGCGTCGGGCACCGGATCGCCGCGATCTCGTCGGGCTCCAGCTTCCACTTGGCCATCTCGGCGAGGAACGCCGCCAAACCGGGCGCGCCGTTGGTCCAGAACCCGCGCTGCACGATCTTCCAGCGCATCGTGCGGTTTCCCTCCAGCGCGGCGAGGACCGTCTTCTCGTCTTCGGGATCGATTGCGGGCAACTTGGCGAGAGCATCTGCACCGAGACCGAACGCTGTCATGATCTCCAGGAACTTCGGGCCCACGGCGAGCTGGCCGGGGTCCGCGACGATGGCGGCGAGCCGGTGCTCGTAGGCGGCGACGCGCGGGGCGAAGTAACCGCCGAGACTCCAGGCGTGATACACGATCCGATCCGGGTCGACCCCGTCGATCGCCAGTGCCGCATCGACGACGGGAGTGACGACCTTGTCCCAGTCGTGGCGCAGTGGACGCCCTTCGTCGACGAGCGGTCGCCCCTGCCCAGGCCCGTCGTAGAGGAGCACGTGGTAACCCCGTCGCAGGGCGGCAACGCCAATGCCGACGTAGTTTTCGATGTAGGTCGAGTCCCAGCCGCCGCCGACGATGACGACCGGTCGGACTTCGTTCGCATGCCAGGGGGCCCGCACGAAGTACCCCGGCAGCGTGGTGTCCTCGTACGGGATGTCGAGCTTCTCACCCGGGGGGTCGAGCACGGCCATGGCCCGGTCGAAGGTGTCCATCTGGAGGTGGAGTGCGTCGACGAGTCGAGGATCGACCGGAGTGCCGTAGAGCGGGTGGTAGGCCATGCCCAACAAGCAGGCGGCCCGGAGCCAGCAGTCGTACGCGCTGGCGCGATGCCCTTTTGCCGATGCCGCCTCGCCCTCTTCGATGCGGCGACGGGCGAGCCCGACGAACGCGGCGAAGAACGAGTCGTCGTCGCCGTCCTTCACCTGGAGCGAGAGGGCCTGCACCTCCCCGACATCACCGCCGCCATAGGGAGCGAAGCCGAGAATGAAGCCGGCGAACTCCTCGTGCATCGGATCCCCGAAGAACACTGTGGTCTCCTCCCTCAATATCGAAACCAACGGCTTCCGTTCGAGACTGGTTCGTCACCGGGGTCACGCGGTGGGTAGAGGACAGCCGCCACGGTCTTGATAGCACGCTCAAAGCCCATGTGCCGGAGCGTGGCCTCACATCACAGTCAGTCAGTTGCACATTGGTGTCGGGGGGGACGCCCACAAATCACGACTGGAGACTGTCTGCCTGGCCTAGCCATTAACCGGCTGGGAGACGTCGAGATCGACTGTTCGTCACCGACGCGCAGAAGGGTCCCGAAGGCCCCTTCGCACGATGACTGCCTCACCCTGACTGACATGAAGGATGAAAACCGGTCGATTCCCGGCTGCGGCGCCCCGCCCGAGGGTCGGGTTGCTGGTGGCCGGTCACCACCTTTCGGCAGCCCGACACTCCGGGCAGTGAGGAGCGATCGAAGCCGCTGATTTGGGTCACGTCGCCGACCGCAGCAAGGATCCGGACAGATCAGTAGCAAGAAGGACCTCGAAATGAGCGGTCCTGACGCCTACGAGGCTGGGAACTGCACCTGCTCCGCCTGCGCCAGCAGCGAGGCCTTGTCGGCGCTGAGGACGTATCCCGAGGCGATGGCTTTGTTCAGGCTCTTGGTGTACTGGGCGACGTAGTTGCTGTGCGTGCCGTAGAGGCTGGCCAACTGGGCCGGTGTGAAAGCGATCGTGGACCCGAAAAGGGAGCAGATCGCGCTGGCGCCGGCGGGTGGTGCGCCACTGAGGGTGGACACCGGCACATCGACCGCAGGCGTGCGGACCCCTCCAATCACGTTGCCATGCGAATCGAGGGCCAACGTCGCCGGCTTGGTGCTCGACAGGCGGAATGGGTTGGGGCTCGGAGGCGGGGTGCCGTTGTCGACCCATTTGTCGAAGGCGGTGAAGGCGCCCTGGACCACGACGTGCTGGGGGCCGCTGTTCACCGGTGTGGTGCACCCGAGGATGCTTGCGGCCGTGCCGACGAAGTAGGCATCGGCGTGGGACGTGCCGGCGATCTCCCAGGTGCGGATCTTGTTCGTGTTGGGCTGCTGCGCAGGGGCGTACCCGAGCTGGATCAAGTCGGTCTGGGTCTCGGACATGAAGACTGGAACCTTCAGGTCGGTGCGGATCCGCAAGTCTTTGGGACCGTTGCTCGACGTGATCGACGCTCCGCTCAACGAAGCACCGGAGCCGCCCCTGCTGTGGATGAAGATGCCGGCGTAGACATTGGTCCGGGGTTGGAGCGCGTCGGCGAAGGTCGTCAGGTAGAAGGCAGACTGCGACTCACCGATGGCCAGGATGTGCTTGGGCTTCACGCCGCCGAGTGCCGCCGGATGCGGGGCGTCGAGGGCCTGGCCGATCTGGGCGTAGATGTCCAGCGCGTACTGGTCGCCGGGGTGGTGCAGCGATCCATAGCGCTCCGGCTCAGCGGTGACGAGGCCGCCCGATCCGCCGGTGCTGCCAGGCGTGCCAAGGAGGGACTGACCACCGTCCACACCCAGAGACTGGGCCGAAACGCCGACATACGCGTATCCATCGCGCATCAGCATCGGATTGAGAAAGTCCCAATCAGGAGCCGATTCACCGGCGGACACGTTCATCCACTCGACGATCACCGTGCCGTTGAAGTGGGCGGGGTTGGTCGGCCGGCGCACCAGGATCCTGGTCTCGTAGGCAGCGGTCGTTGTCGGTGTGACGCTCCACTTCCCGTCGCTCGGCATGGCGTCGGCCCTGAAGGCCATGGCCTTCCCCGACGCGAAGTACTCCTGCTCCTCGTAGCCGTTTGCGGCCAGATCCAGTGAATGAGCGGACTCTGGCTCGACGATATGTCCCACCGTGATCGGGCCGGTCAGGGCGGCTGCTGTATGGAACGTCACGTCCGAGGTGGTGGCGCCGGCGACGGGTGTCACGAGCGCCAAAGGGGCCAGCGCGACGAGCGTCAGCAGGCCGACATGCGCGAGGCCCGTGGTGGACCTGATCTGACGGTGCCTGTTCAGTTTTGACATGACCCCCCTGGATGTCGCGGCCGGTGACTATATCGACACAGGGGCTCGTACCATCCGGCGGGCGCCACGTGGACCGTCCCCGAACGTGCCACGGGTCACTCAGAAGCTATCCCAGCGGATTGTCAGTAAGGGGTACACGGCCCTTGTCAGCCGTACTTCCAAGGACGAATCTGCGGTGTCGGAGGGGGGACTTGAACCCCCACGCCCTTGCGGGCACCAGCCCCTCAAGCTGGCGCGTCTGCCTATTCCGCCACTCCGACGGGCGAACGGCTGAAAATCAGCGTCCGGAGAGAGTACCGCGCCGCAGGACCGTTACTGCCCGGGCAGCGGCGGCGTGGTGTTGCTGGTCGACTGCGGCTGGCGGACCGCCCAGAGCTGCGCGTACCAGAGCAGGCTCGTGCCCCGCGGCTCCTGGGTGACGCCGCCGATCGTGCGGTTCCACGCCAGCGCCGCCGGCTCCGCGAACAGCGGCAGCGCCACCATCTGGTCCCACAGCTGGGTGTCCGCCTGCGCGTAGTAGCCGGCCGCCGTGTCCGGGTTGAGCTGCTGGGCGGCCGTCTCCACCAGCTGCTCGAACTGGGTGTTGTCATAGCCCGTCCAGTTCTCCGAGCCGTTCTTCCCCGGCGGCCCGAGCAAGGAGGTGTACCAGGCGAGGGTCTGGCTCAGATACGGGCTGAACGTCACCGGCAGGAGCGCCAGGTCGGCGAACCCGCCGGCCAACGCCTCCCCCGCCGCCGGCGCCGAGTTCGCCGACGCCACTTCGGTGTTCAGCCCCGCCGCCACGAGGTCGTCTCGGATCATCGGCGCTGCCGCGGCCGCCCAGGGGTCGCTCCGGTCGACCACCAGGTGCAGGGTGAAGGGCACGCCGAAGGCGGAGTGGTAGTACGGCGAGTCCGGCGTGCGCACCAGGCCCGACGCGGTAAAGAAGGCGGCCGCCTGGTCGGGCACCGGGGTGAGCGGGAAATTCACGCTCCCTCCCGCACCGATCACCGTGGTCGAGGTCGACGACGTCGGCGGAGGGATGGTCGTCGTCGGCACGGCCGATGCGGACGGCTTGTAGGCCTGCTGACCCTGCACGTACACGTGGCTGTCCGCGACGGCGAGGCCCGGCGCCGCCCAGCTCGCCTGCTGGTTGAGCAGTTCCTGGCGGTTGATCGACAGGGCGATCGCCGTGCGCAGGTCGGGCGAGAGCCGCGCGTCGAGCGCGCTCGCCATGTCGAGCTGGAGCAGCGTCGCCGACGTGTCGACGTCGCTCTCCGTGTCCGGCAACCCGGTCATGTCGGTGAGGAACGACGGCGTCGACCGTGTCGGGCTCCGCCACCTGCACGAACCCGCTGCTCATCCACGACGCCAGCTCGGATGTCGAGGTGGCGATGTGTACCGTGATCGAGCACGCGTTGGCCGGCGGTCCCCACCATTTGGGGTTCTTCACCAGCTTGATGGTGGAGCCGGACACGGAGTGGATCTCGAACGGCCCGCCCGACAGGTCGATGCTCGGGCTCACCGTGGAGCAGCTCGGGTTCCAGCCCACCTTCTCCATGACGTGGGCCGGCAGCAGGTTGGCGAACAGCATCTGCCAGTCGGCAAACGTCTTCCGGAACTTGACGGTGACGGTGTGCCCGCCGTTCGACCCGGTCACCGACCCGATGTCCGCGATAGCCGGCGATGCTCGAGACGTCGGTCGACGTCCCGTCGGGATTCCCGCGCTGCTGCTGCCAGGCGTACTTGAAGTCGTCGGCCGTGATCGGCACGCCGTCCGACCACACCGCCTTCGGGTTGAGGGTGTAGACGATCGTCTGCGGACTGATGCTGATCGGCTCGGCCGACGCGATCAACGCCGAGTTGGCCGAGGGCGCGCCGTTCGCCTGGACCACGTACGGGCTGGGCAGCACCCCGCCCAACACGGTCAGGGTCCCCCGCGTGTCGCCGCCCGGCGTGTTCGGATTGCACCCCGTCGGGCTCCCCGTCATGCCGAACGAGATCGCCCCGCCGGCCACGCCGACGTAGGTCACCGTCGTGCTGCCGCCGCTGGACCCGCCACAGGCGGAGGCGACCAGGGCCAGCGCAGACAGGGCGAGGGCCAGGCGCACCGGCCCGCGCCCGCGCCGGGGGCATCGGCCCCGGCCCGTCACTGCAGCCGGAGATCCAGGGTCACCGTCGTGAAGGCGAAGATGATGGCCACCGTGACCGTGATGCGGTCGAGGTTCCGCTCCACCACTGTCGAGCCCTGGGCGGCCGCCCCCACGCTGCCCCCGAACATGTCGGAGAGTCCGCCACCCTTGCCGCTGTGCATCAGGATGAGGAAGATCAGGCCGAGTGCGCTGAGGACCTCTATCACCACGTAGGTCCAGGTGACTGCGTTCCAGGTTGCTGCCAACAACAAGGGAGGTTCCTCCAGCTCGGGCCCCGGAGCGGCGGAACGCCTGCTCGGGCTAGGAACGGTAGCAGGCGGCGGTGGCCCGAACGACGTCGGTGAACTTCGCCGCCTCCAGGCTCGCACCCCCCACCAGCAGGCCGTCTACGTCCGGTTCCGCCATCAGGTCGGCCGCGTTCTCCCCGTTCACCGACCCGCCGTACTGGACCCGGACCCCTGCCGCCGCGGCGTCCCCGCCGAGCTTTCCCACGAGCGAGCGGATGAACACGCAGGCGTCCTCGGCGTCTACCGCCGTGGCCGCCTTGCCCGTCCCGATGGCCCAGATCGGCTCGTAGGCCAGGACCAGCCCGGCCAGCACCTCGGTCCCCAAGCCGGTGAGCGCCGCCAGCACCTGCTCCTCCAGGACGGTCTCGGTCCGGCCCGCCTCGCGCTGCTCCTCGGTCTCCCCCACGCAGACGATGGGCGTCATCTCGTGCCGCAGGACGGCCCGCAGTGTGGCGGCCACCGTCGCGTCGTCCATCCCGAACAGCGTGCGCCGCTCCGAGTGGCCCACAATCACGTAGGTGGTCCCCAGCCGGGCCAAGAAGCGCGGGCTCACCTCACCGGTGAACGCGCCGGCGTCCTCGGGCGCGCAGTGCTGCGCGCCGAGCGCGACAGGGAGGTGCTCCTTCTCCACCAGCGTCTGAACCGTGCGCAGATCGGTGAAGGGCGGGTGGACCGACACGTCGACCTTGGCCACGTCGTCGGGCTTCAGCCGCAACCCGAGGTCGCGCACGGTGTGCAGCGCCTCGATGTGGTCGTGGTGCATCTTCCAGTTCCCGCTGACCAGCGGGCGCCGGGCGCTCACCCCTTCGGGGCGTTGGGGGCGCCGCGCAGTGCGTCGATCCCCGGGAGGTGGCCCTCCGACTCGATGAAGCAGAGCGAGGCGCCGCCCCCGGTCGAGAGGTAGCTGACCCGGTCGGACAGGCCGAGCTCGTCCAGCACGCTGGCGCTGTCGCCGCCGCCCACGACCGAGAAGCCCGGGGATTCGGCCACGGCCTGCGCCACGACCTTGGTCCCCCCCGAGAAACGCGGGTCCTCGAAGGCGCCGAGCGGCCCGTTCCACAGCACGGTCCCGGCGTCCGCCACGGCGGCGGCGAACGCGGCGGCCGAGTCGGGACCGATGTCGAGGCCCGTCCAGCCGTCGGGCAGGTCGCCCTCAATAACCTTGACGCTGCCGCGCGGGCCGACGCCCTCGTTAGGCGGGCCGAACGACGCGCCCGGCTCGAGCGCCCGGGTGTCGGTCGGCAGCAAGATGCGCACCCCCGAGTCGAGCAACGCCCGGCAGTCGTCGAGGTGCGTCTCGTCGAGCAGGGAGTTGCCGACGTGCTGCCCGCGGGCCGCCATGAAGGTGAAGGCCATGCCGCCGCCGACGATGAGCGTGTCGACCTTGGTGGCGAGGACCTTGAGCACGGACAGCTTGTCGGCCACCTTCGCGCCGCCCACCACGGCGACGAACGGCCGCACGGGCGCGCGCAGCAGCCCGCCCAGCACCTCGATCTCCCGGGCGAAGCGCAGCCCGGCTGCGCTCGGCAGGAACTGCGGCGGCCCGACGATCGGCGCGTCGCTGCGGTGCGCGGCGCCGAACGCCTCGTCGACGTAGGCGTCGTACCCGGCGATCAGTCGCTGGACGAAGCCCGGGTCGTTCGTCTTCTCGCCCGGGTCGAAGCGCAGGTTCTCGCCCAGCGCGACGCCCGGACACAGCGCCTCGAGCCGCTCGCGCACCGGGTCCATCTCCCAGGCGGGTCGGGCGCGCCCGAAGGCCGCCCCAGGTGGGATGCCACCGTGACCTGGGCGCCCTCGTCGAGGAGCCGGCGCAGGGTCGGCAGTGCGGCGGTGATGCGGAAGTCGTCGGCCACCGTGGCCTTGCCCCGCACGCCGATGTGCAGCGGCACGTTGAAGTCCGCCCGCACGAGCACCCGCTTGCCCTCGAGGGGCGGCAGGTCGCCCAGGAGCGGGATGCCGTGCAGCGGGTCCGACGACACGGGGTCGCTCAGCCGCCGACCAGCACGGTCAGGTCGACCAGCCGGTTCGAGTACCCCCACTCGTTGTCGTACCAGCCGAACGTCTTGACCAGCGACTGCTCGTCACCGACCGGCATCACCATGGTCAGGCCGGCATCGAAGGTGCACGAGGCCGGCGAGCCGACGATGTCGCTCGAGACGATCGGGTCCTCGGTGTACTCCAGGACCCGCTCCAGCGGCGGCTTCGCCGCCGCCTCCGCGAACACCGCGTTGACGTCGGCCACCGACGGATTGCCCTTCACCACCGCGGTGAAGTCGGTGATGGAGCCGACAGGCAGCGGCACCCGCAGGGAGATCCCGTCCAGGCGCCCCTTCATGGCCTCGAGCACCAGGCCGGTCGCCCGCGCCGCGCCCGTCGAGCTCGGCACGATGTTGGCGGCACCCGCCCGCGCCCGGCGCAGGTCCTTGTGGGTCAGGTCCAAGAGGTTCTGGTCGTTCGTGTAGGCGTGCACCGTGGTCATGAGCCCGCTCACAATCACGAAGGCGTCGTCGACCACCTTCACCATCGGCACGAAGCAGTTGGTCGTGCACGATGCATTGGAGACGACGACGTGCTTCTCGGGGTCGAACTCCTTGTCGTTGACGCCGATGACGAACGTGGCGTCCGCATCCCCCGACGGCGCCGAGATGATGACCCGCCGCACCGTCTCGCCGAGGTGCCCCGCCGCCTCGGCCCGGGTGGTGAAGCGCCCGGTCGACTCGATCACGACGTCGGCCCCGAGTTTCGCCCAGGGCAGCTGCTCGGGCTCCCGCTCGGCCATGACCCGGATGTGACGGTCGCCGACCAGTAGGTCGCTGCCCTCGACGTCCACCGGCACGGGCAGGCGGCCCTGGGTGGAGTCGTAGCGCAGGAGGTGCGCCAGCGTCTCGGGCGAGGTGAGGTCGTTGACGCCGACCACCTCGATGTCGGCGCCCGTGGCCAGCACCGCGCGCAGGAAGTTGCGTCCGATGCGCCCGAAGCCGTTGATCCCGACCCGAACGGTCATGTCATTCCCTCTTTCTCGGTCTGCCGGCCGCTATGCCAGCAGACCTGCGAGCGCCTGCGCCAGTTTGGCGGGACTGTGAACGAGCCGGTTCTCGCCCGTGAGGGGAACGTCGTGCACCGGCACATCCGTCGCACCGATCGCCATCCCCTCGATGCTGTCACAGACCACCACATCAACACTGACATTGTGCCTGGCCAGGGCCGCAACGTCCGCGGCGGCGTCATAACCCTCGGTCTCGGGGACCTGGGGACGCAGGTTGCAGACGTACACGACCTGCGCCTTTGAGGCGGCGACCGCCTCGGCGATGCCTCGCACCGACACGGCGGCCAGCACGCTGGTGAACAGGGATCCGGGCCCGATCACCACCTGGTCGGCCCCGAGGATGCGCTCGACCGCCAACGGCGGTGGCAGGGCGTCCTCGGGCACCACCGACACCGCCCACAGGTTCTCGGTGCCCATGACGGCGACCTGGCCCGCCACGGTGCCCTGGGCGGACTCGGCCTTCAGCACCACCGGCTCGGTCGTCGCCGGCAGGACGTCGCCGTGCGCCCCCAACAACCCAGCCGCCTCACGCACACCCTCGGACCAGGTCCCCCGTGGCGTCGATCAGGCCCAGCAGGATCAGGTTGCCGACCGCGTGCCCGGCCAGCTCGCCCTCGTCGTAGCGGCGCTCGAACGCCGCGGCCAGCGCCGAGCCCTCCTCGGCCAGGGCGACGAGGCACTTGCGGATGTCGCCGAGCGCGACCACGTTCAGCAATTCGCGGAGGCGTCCGCTGCTGCCGCCGTCGTCGGCCACCGACACCACGCCCGTCAGCTGTCCGGCGTAACGGCGCGCCGCCTTCAGCGTCACCGCCGTGCCGTGTCCCCCCCCGAGGGCGACGACCGCCGGCCGTGGCGCAGTCCGTGGCTCGGTCCGTGGCTCGGTCCTTGACCCAACCCGTGGCTCAGTCACGGTCGATGT
>CAVYKO010000003.1:0-191303 GCA_963769095.1 uncultured Acidimicrobiaceae bacterium | reverse complement strand
GACGTCGTTCTTTTGGGCCGCAAACATCAGCGGCGTGAACCCGGTCTTGGAACCGACCTCAGCGTCGGCGCCGTTGCGCAGCAGTTCCTCGACGACCGCGGTCTGGCGCTGCTGGGTCGCCCACATCACGGCGGTCTGCCCGCCCTTCACGTCCTTGGCGTTGGGATCCGCCTTGGCCGCCAGCAAGGCACGCACAGTCTCAAGGTTGCCGCGCCCCGCCGCCTCCATCAGAGGCGTCTCGCCCATCGCCAGCGCCACATTGGCATCGGCGCCGGCCGCGAGGAGCTTCCGGGTCATGGCCGGATCCTGGTTGGCTGCGGCCGCATAAAGCGGCGTCGCGCCGAACTCGTTGGCCGCTTTCGGGCTCGCGCCGGCCTGCAACAGCATATCGACCATCGCCGGGTCATTGCGGGAGACCCCCCAGACCAGCGCTGCCGTGCCTTCCGGCCCGGTGATCACCTTTTGCGGGATGCCGTTCAAGAGCGAGCGAACGGTGTCGCGATCGCCCTGCTTGGCGGCAGTCACCAGCGGCACATTAGTCGTGTCGGCGGCAACCGCGACGCCCGTAAGGATCGTCGAGCCGAGCAGTCCCGCCAGCATCATTGCGCGAATGTTCATCAGCGCTTCTCCCAGATAGGTTGTCCGTTCGAGTTGGGCGGCGATGCTCGCCGCGTCAGTCCCGCGCAACGGGCCGACGCCCGTCCGCGCGGGCCAAGTCATAATCCAGCGGCTAAAGCCGAAGATTTTCGCCTTCGCAGCCGACGCCGGGTTTGACCGCGGGGCCGGTCACTCGGGGAGCAGCCGAAGCCGGGTGTCTCCGGCTTCGGCCGACCTCGATCGTTCCGTTGCTTACGCGGACGGCAGTTCGAGCCGCTTCGTGCTGTCGCCGAGCTTTCCGGTGTTCTGCACGCCTGCCTTGTCCAGCATGGTGAGCAGCAGATTGGTCATCGGCGTGCGCTTCGGATAGCGGACATGCACGCCACCCTTGATCCCGTTCACACCACCGCCGACCAGCAGGAGCGGCAGGTCGGTATAAAGGTGCAGGTTGGCGTCGCTGAGTGCCGCCCCGTACAGGATCATCGAGTGATCGAGCAGCGAGCCGTCGCCGTCCGGCGTCGACCGCAGCTTGTCGAGGTAGTAGGACAGCATCTTGGTGTGGAAAGTGTTGATCTTGACGGTCTTCTCGATCTTCTCGGGATCGCCCTGGTGGTGCGTGTTGGGGTGGTGGGCATCGCCGAACCCAACCTCAGGATAGGCGCGGCCGCTCATCTCGTGGCCCATCATGAAGGTGATGACGCGCGTCATGTCGGTCTGCCAGGCGAGCACCTGGAGATCGGACATCAGCTTGAAGTATTCCGAGAACACTTCCGGCGCGCCGGCGGGGCCGTCGATCTGCGGCACTTCCCGGCCGGCCTGTCTTTCGGCCAGTTGCATGCGCCGCTCGACGTCGCGGACCGCTTCCAGATACTGATCGATCTTGTTGCGATCGGTGCCGCCGAGCTTGGCGCGCATTCCCTTCACATCATCGGTGATGGCATCGAGGATGCTGCGCTCCTCCTGCCGCAGCGCCAGACGCACCTCCGGATCGGTGGTGCCGCCTTCGCCGAACAGGCGCTCGAAGACGGCGCGCGGGCGATTTTCCATCGGGAGCGGCGACGTCTCGTTGCGCCACGAGATCGTGTTGTAATAGGCGCAGCCATAGGCCGACTCGCAGGCGCCCACGACTTCAGGCGACTCGAGGCCGATCTCGAGCGAGGCGAGCTGGGTCTCCTTGCCGAATTCTCTGGCCGCGATCTGGTCGACGGAGATGCCGGCGTGGATGTCGGCGCCAGAGGTCATCTTGGCGTGCGTGCCCGTCAGCCAGGCGGTGCAGGCGCGCGGATGATCGCCGCCCACTTCGAAGTCGAGGCCGGCGGCCTGCTGCTGAGTCGAGCCCGGACATCACCACCATCCGGTCCCGGAAGCTCGTCAGCGGCTCAAGAATCCGGGTCATCTCCCAGATCGGACCCTCGGTCTTGGGGGTCCACTCATTCTTCAGGTTCATAATCCCGTTCGGGACTTGCATGAACGCCAAGCGGGTCGGCCGCTTCGCTTCGACGGCCAGAGCCGGCGTCATGGCATCCAGCACTGGCAGTGCAAGGACCGCACCCGCGCCACGCAGGAAGGTCCGGCGGGGAATGTGATTTCCTAGTTATTACCATCGCTTACCCTCCTCATTTGGAATGGGGCGCTGTTGACGATGCCGAGAATGATGGATGACCACCGGTAGTCTTCCGTGGCAGCTTCACGCTTGATCTGGCGTAGAACAGGGTGGTCGTACTCTTCCACGCCGCGACCCAGCGCATAAGTCAGCAGCTGTTCGGTGAACGTTTCGATGAACATGTCCTGCTTGGTCATCAGGACATCGCGCAATCCCGCCGGCCCGTTAAACTTGGTGCCGTCAGGCAGAACTCCCGAAGAATTGATCGGTCCGGTCCCGACCCCCATGTTTTCCCGCCACTGGCCGAGGCCGTCGAAGTTCTCGAGGGCGAAGCCGAGCGGGTCCATCATGCGGTGGCAGGCGGCGCAGGTCGGATTGGACCGGTGCATTTCCATGCGCTGGCGCATGGTCAGGTTCTTGGTGGTCTCATCGTTCTTCAACGACGGAACATTGGGCGGCGGCGGCGGCGGCGGCGTGCCGAGAATCTGCTCCAGCACCCATTTGCCGCGGATCGTCGGCGCCGTCCGGTTGGGATAGGAGGTCACCGTCAAGATGCTGGCTTGTCCGAGCAGGCCGTGCCGGTTCGGGTCGGTCAGCGTCACGCGGCGGAACTCGTTGCCGTAGATGCCCTTGATCCCGTAGTGCTCGGCCAGGCGCTGATTGAGGAAGGTGTAGTCCGTGCTTCAGGAGATCGGCGACGCTGCGATCCTCGCGCACCGTGCTTTCGACCAGAAGCTCGGTTTCCTTCGCCAGCGACTGGCGCAGGTTCTCGTCGAAATTCGGCAGCGAGGCCGGATCCGGCGAGATCCTCGCGATATTGCGCAGGAACAGCCACTGGCCGGTGAAATTCTTGACCAGCGTCATGCGAGCGCGGATCGGCCAGCATGCGCTTCACCTGGCCTCGCCAGCATCGCCTGTCGCTGAGCTGTCCGCTCTCCGCCACGGCGAGCAGTTCATCGTCCGGGAATGCTGCTCCACAGGAAGAAGGACAGCCGCGAGGCCAACTCGATATCGCTGACCCGATGGGCGCTCCTGGGCAGCCGCATCCGGCGCGTCGTACTCCGCGCGGAAGATGAACGCAGGCGACACCAGAACCTTCTGCAGCGCCAGTCGCACGCCCGACTTCGAAGCCGGCGCTCTGGGCGCCCTGCCGGTACAGCCCGAGCAACTGCTGCATGTCATCCGCCGTGACCGGCCGCCGATAGGCGTGGTGGGCGAGATTGGCGAGGATCTTCTCGGCGCAAGCCTCTTCGTCTGTGCGCGCAGCCGGGCGGCAGATGAATATCTTCTCACGGCTCGGGGTTACGCCCGGCCCTTGCACCTTGTAGGGACCGGCGACCGTAATGGTGCCGACGCCTTCGTGGTGAGCCTGCACCTGGTCGTCGCGCACCCTTGCAAGAATGCCCTCCGGAAGGATCGTATCCTTCAGGAATGTCGCGGCGATCTCGTGCGTGCCGGCCTTCACCGGAAGGCGGACTCTCAATAACAAAATATGGAGTTTTTTTTTTTTTTTTTTTTTTTGACTTTAAATTTTCATTGTGCTCCTTGACAGTGTCCCAGAAAGTTCAATGTGGTCAACACCATGTGATCTCCACAGTACAACCACCAGGCATGCACCCCCGATGAGGCACCTCATCACATGAACGGGACATGCTCAGCAGCTCCATGCACTTCCACTGGTGGTCCTGCCCCGCCTCCTGGCCTGAGTGGCTCCAGGGAAGCCTGAGTGAGTGAGCCCCAGCATTGACTGCCCAGGGCCCCAACCCCTCACATCACCGCGATGAAGGCAGCCCAGCCAGGATCGACAGTCAATGTCGTGCAGGTTGTGCTCGCCGGCACCGCGGACGGTGACCAGCTCGCCCGTCCCGGGCCGCCTGCCGGCGCCAGGAATGCACCGCTTCCCGAGAGGTACTGGCGGGTGATGGACGCTTGTTCGTCAACAGGCCGCCCCGGCCTCTCACCGGGCCCGTTGCACGATGTTGCCCCGTGGTGCTCCCCCGCGGCCCGGCCCGATGTCGACGGGTGGTCCGCAGCGCCAGATGGTCTCGTCGGTGCTCGACCACGATGACGGTGTTCCGAGTTTGGAGCCGCTCCAGCGTGCCGATGAGTCCTTGGTTGTCGCCCTGGTGCAGGCCGATGGACGGCTCCGTCGAGTACGTACAGGACACCGACGAGGCCGCTCCAGATCTGGCTTCCAGGCGGATCCGCTGCGCCTCACCACCCGAGAGCCCTGCGGCCGAGCCGCGAGCGAGAGGTAGTCGAGCCCGACGTCGAGCAGGAACTCATCGCTCACGCACTTCCTTCAGGACGCGGTCGGCGATTATTGCTCGCCGGGTCGGTCAGTTCGAGCTTGGCCATGGCGTCACCGACCGCGCCCTCGATCGAGAGGCTGCACAGCTCGTAGATGTTCCGCCCGTCCACGGTCACGGCCAGTGACTCCGGCTTCAGCCTGGCCCCGTCGCAGGCGGGGCAGTCCACCTCGCGGATGTACTGCTCGATCTGCTCGCGCGCCGACCAGTCCGACTCGGACTCGTCGTGGCGCCGCTGCAGCCACGGGATGATGCCCTCGAAGTGCGCGTCCCGTAGCTGCGCGTGCGGTTGAAGCGGTTCTTGTAGGTGACGTGCACGGCCCGGTTGCCGGTGCCGTAGAGGATGAGCTTCTTGTCCTTGGCCTTGAGCTTCTTCCACGGGTCGTCGTAGGAGAAGCCCCGGACTCGGCCACCCCCTGCTGCAACCCCGTGAGAGTTTCGCTGGCGCCGCGCCCCGACCACGGCGCCAGTGCGCCCTCGGCCAGCGAGAGCGAGTCGTCGGGCACCACCAGCTCGGGGTCGACCTCGAAGCGGGTGCCGAGGCCGGCGCACAGCGGGCAGGCGCCGTAGGGCGAGTTGAAGGAGAAGTTGCGCGGGGCGGGCTCCTCGAAGCTCAGGCCACAGTGCGTGCACGCCAGGTGCTGGGAGAACGTGATGGCCTCGTCGTTCTGGGCCTCACCCGCCTCCCCCGCCTCGTCCGCCGCCGCGCCGCTCTTGCCGTCCCCGTTGGCACGCCCGTTCATGACGAGCACCTCGGCCGTTCCCCGGTCAGGGCGAGCGCCGTCTCGATCGACTCGGTCAGCCGCTGGCGGATGTTGGCCCGCCGGATGAGGCGGTCCACCACCACCTCGATCGTGTGGGTCTCGTACTCGCGCCAGGGCGACCTCGGCCCGGTCGGCCAGCTCGAGCGGGACCCCGTCGACCCGCACCCGGGCGAACCCCTGCTTGGCCAGGTCGTCGAGCAGCGAGCTGTACTCGCCCTTGCGCCCCCGCACGACCGGGGCCATGACCTGGAAACGGGTCCCCTCGGGCAGCTCGAGCACCCGGTCGACGATCTGTTGGGGGGTCTGGCGGGCGACGGGCCGGCCGCAGGTGGGGCAGTGCGGGTGCCCGATGCGGGCGTAGAGAAGCCGCAGGTAGTCGTAGACCTCGGTGATCGTCCCGACCGTCGAGCGCGGGTTGCGTGACGCCGACTTCTGGTCGATGGAGATGGCCGGCGACAGCCCCTCGATGAAATCGACATCGGGCTTGTCCATCTGGCCCAGGAACTGGCGGGCGTAAGCCGACAGCGACTCGACGTAGCGGCGCTGGCCCTCGGCATAAATCGTGTCGAACGCCAGCGACGACTTGCCCGAGCCCGACAGCCCGGTGAAGACGATGAGCCGGTCCCGGGGCAGGTCGAGTGAAACGTCACGCAGATTGTGCTCGCGAGCCCCGCGAACGACCAGACGGTCGGCCATCCGGGCAGGATACCGGTGCCCTGTGTCAGCTCCGGCGGTGTCCTGGTCAGGCCGCCGCGCCGGTCCGGGCAGACCCGGAGGCGCGGCCTCTCGTCAGGTCTCCGACCTCAGCCGCCGGCCATCCCGACCACTGGCTTGTTCAGCACCGAGGACCCGGCCGAACCCTGGAAGGGGGCGTCGCCGTAGTTGAAGACACCGCCGTCGGAGGCGACGAACCAGTAGCCCTTGCCGCTCGGGCTGGCCGCCATGCCGACGACCGGCTTGTTAAGCACCAAGGATCCGGTCGAGCCGTAGAAGGGCGCGTCGCCGTAGCTGAAGATGCCCCCGTCGGACGCCACGAGCCAGTAGCCCATGCCATTCGGGCGGGCCGACATGCCGACGACGGGCTTGTTCAGCACCAGCGAGCCGGCCGAGCCGTAGAAGGCGGCGTCGCCGTAGTTAAAGATCCCTCCGTCGCTTGCCACGAGCCAGTAGCCGTTGCCGTCAGGAGTGGCGGCCATGCCGACGACCGGCTTGTTCAGCTTGAGCGAGCCGGTCGAGCCGAAGAAATTGGCGTCGCCATAGGTGAAGATGCCCCCGTCCGCCGCCACGAGCCAGTAGCCCTTGCCGGTCGGCGTCGCCGCCATGCCGACGATGGGCGAGTTGAGCGGCTGGCCGCCGCGGCTGCCGTGGAAGAGGGCATCGCCGTAGCTGAAGATGCCCCCGTCGGACGCGACCAGCCAGTAGCCCTGGCCGTCCGGGGTCGCCGCCATGCCGACCATGGGCTTGTTCAGCACCAAGGAGCCCGTCGAGCCGTAGAAGGCGTTGTTGGGGTAGGTGAAGATGCCGCCGTCAGTTGCATCGAGCCAGTAGCCCTGGGCACCGGTCCAGGTGTCGAGGAAGCCCTGGCCGGTCCCCGGGTCGTCGTACTGCCCCCCGAGGACGCAGGCGACCGGAGAGTTGCAGGCCACCGTGCGGCTCACCGAGTAATCGTTGACGTTGGAGGGCACTGGCGCAGCGGCCGCCGACCAGGAACCGGCCGAATACGTGAGCACCGTGGCGGTCGTATTGCCGCTCGTGTTGTCGTACTCGCCGGCCACCAGGCAGAAGGCGGGCGTCGGGCAATTCACCTCCCAGAGGAATCCGTACTGCCCCGATTCGGGAATGGCGGTCGGTTGCGGTGCGGCGCCGCCGGTCCACGTGCCACCGGACAGGGTGTCGAGCAGGCCCCAGTTCTTGGTGTTGCTGTCCTCGTACTGGCCAACGGTCACGCAGAAGTTCGCCGACGGGCACGAGACGGCTCCCAACTGGGCGCTCAACGTCCCAGGCGGCGCCGGAGCTGTCGTTGTGGTCCATGTGGCGCCGTTCCACGAATCGATCAACCCCGCGCTGTTGCCGGCGGTGTTGCGGTAGAAGCCGACGGCCGTGCACGCCGAGGCCGTGGGGCAGTCCACTTGGGAGATCAGCGCGGACTGGAGTGAGCCGGTGCCCGCATCGCTGGGCTCGGGCGCGGTCATCGGTGTCCAGGTGCCGTTCGCCAGCATCTCGAGCAACCCGTGCATCTTTCCCGACCCGTCGTAGTAGGTCCCGGCGGCCGTGCAGGTCGTGGCACTGGTGCACGAGACACCGGTCAGCACAGGCGGGAACCCGGTGTTGGTCGGTGTGACACCCGCCGGTAGCGGCGCCGGGATGGCGCTCCACGTGGTGCCCGACAACGTCGCGATCAGACCGGCGTACTCGTCGCCGGTCGTTCGATATTGGCCCACGGCCACGCACGACGTCGTCGACGTGCAGCTCACCGAGAAGAGGAGGGCGGCGGGGAAGGTCGGCCCCACGTCGGTCGCCGCATCCGACGGGAGCGGGCCGGTGGCCGCCGTCCACGTCCCGTTGGACATCGTCTCGACCAACGGCTGGTAGTGCCTGCCGGCGTCGTAGTAGTCGCCGACGGCGATGCAGAAGGACGGCGTCGGGCACGACAGCGCCGCGACACGGCTGGTCGTAGCCGCACGCGTGCGATCCGATCCAGAGCCCCTGATTCGAGCCGGTGCCGTGGTCGGCGGGCTCGGGGGCTTCGGTCTGCGTCCAATTCGTGCCGCTCTGCTGCTCGATGAGCCCCCACGCCAGGTCCGAAGTGTCGTAGTACCAGCCCACCATCGTGCAGTTGTTCGCCAGCGGGCACGGCGGACGAGGCCAGGTAGACGTTGGGGTTGGTGCTGCCGTTGCCGGCGTCGGTGGGCAGCGGAGCCTGCGTCGTCGTCCAGCCCTGCGCCGGCGGCGCGGCCGCGGCAGGCGTGCTCGGCACGAGCATGAACGCCACTCCCGCGAGCATCACGACGACCCCGAAGAACGGGGCACACAGGTACGCAGTGCTCCACGTACGCCGTTGCTGGCCAGCCCTCCACGACGAATCCGCATGGCGTCTCCTCCCGGTTGGCACTGCACCGCAAGCTCGTCTTGAGCCGCTCCTCGCGGATGGTAACGGATGTGTGACCTCGCCGCTCAGTTCATTTGCAACAGGGGTGCAGCCTTTCAGCACGCGGACCGGCGCCGGTCGGCGGCGCCCCTATCCGAGCGTCACGTCCTCGTCACCCCAGTAGGCGTCGACCGCCGAGATGAGGCCCTCGTCGGTGATGGTGAACACCTCCACGCCCCGGATGTGCATGGTCGTGCCGCCCTCGAGGCCGAGCGTGATGTGGAAGCGGATCGCCGCCTTATCGGCCACCGGGTGGCACTCCTCCACCTCGAACGTCATGGTCTCGCACGCATCGAAGGACTGTGCGATGAAGGCCCTGATCTCGTCGCGTCCGTTGTGCACACCCGACGGATAGGGGTCGACCTGCACGGCGTCGGGCGTGAAGAGCGCGGCGTACTGCTCCGCGTCCCTGGAACTGGCGGCCTCGGCGTACCGGGCCATAGCGTCGCGGAGCTGCGTCGTGGTGGGCATGGACGCAGACGCTAGAGCCCCGGCGCCATCCCGACCACAGGCTGGTTGAGCTTCAGACTGCCCGTCGAACCGAAGAACCCTGCGTCGCCGTAGTTGAAGATCCCACCGTCCGAAGCGACGAGCCAGTAGCCGCCGCCGTCGGGCGTCGAAGCCATTCCGACGACCGGCTTGTTCAGCTTGAGACTGCCCGCCGAGCCTTGGAACGTGGCATCGCCGTAGTTGAAGATGCCGCCGTCGGAGGCGACCAGCCAATAGCCGGCGCTATCCGGCGTCGCGGCCATGCCCACCACCGGCTGATTGAGCTTCAACGCTCCCGCCGAACCCTGGAATGTCGTGTCGCCGTAGTTGAAAATGCCGCCGTCGGAGGCGACGAGGAAGTAGCCGTGGCCGCTCTGGCTCGACGCCATCCCCACAACCGGTGCATTGAGCTTCAACGAGCCCGCCGAGCCATAGAACCCGGCATCGCCGTAGGTGAAGATGCCGCCGTCGGATGCGACCAACCAATAGCCCTTGCCGTCGGGCGTGGCGGCCATGCCGACGACCGGCTTGTTCAGCTTCAGGCTGCCGGCGGAACCGTAGAACCCGGCGTCGCCGTAGTTGAAGATGCCTCCGTCAGAGGCGACCGACCAGTACCCCTTGGTGTCGGGAGTGGCGGCCATGCCGACGACCGGCTTGTTCAGCTTCAGGCTGCCGGCGGAACCGTAGAACCCGGCGTCGCCGTAGTTGAAGATGCCGCCGTCGGACGCCGTGAGGAAGTAGCCCAGGCCGGTTGGCGATGTCTGGGTGACCTTGCGGATCTGGTTCGAGTCGTACTCGTTGATGTAGAGGTTGCCGCTGAGATCGAGCCACACCTGCGACGGGCCTCCGAGGAGCGCGGCCGAGGCCGGACCACCGTTCCCGTTGTTCCCGCTCCCGGCCGAACCGGAGGTGCCCGAGTAGGTCGTGATGATCCCCGTTCCACCGTGGACCTCGCGCACGACCTGGGCTGAGAAGTCGGCGATGAAGACGTTGCCGCCGATGTCCTCGGCGACCCCGTAGGGCGCGTCCAACTCCGCGGAGGTCGCGGGGCCGTTGTCACCCGTCGAGCCGGACGTGCCCGTGCCGGCGATCGTCGTGATGATGCCGGCGGGGTTCAATTCCCGAATGACCGCGTTCTCCTCATCGGCGATCAGAAGGTTGCCCGACGGGTCGATCCACATTCCTGTCGGGAAGTCGAGCTCGGCTGACGTGGCCGGACCATGATCTCCCGAGTAGCCACTGGTGCCGTTCCCGGCGATTGTCGTGATGACCCCGGCCGGGTCCACCTTGCGGACGACGTTGTTGTCGGCGTCGGAGATGAAGACGTCCCCCGAGCGGTCCACGCGCACGCCCCACGGGTAATTGAGCTCCGCGCTGGTCGCGGGTCCGTTGTCGCCCGTGTACCCCTGCGTGCCCGTCCCGGCAAAGGTGGAGATGACGCCGGCCGGTGACACCTTCCGCACCACGTTGTTGGTCGAATCCCCGATGTAGACGTTGCCCGACGCGTCGACGGCGACCCCGTCAGCGTCACTGAGCTCCGCGTTGACCGCGGGGCCATTGTCGCCCGTGTAGCCACACGTTCCGGTGCCGGCGAACCGGGTGATTGTGCCGGACGCCGACACCTTGCGCACTTCGCAGTTCCCGTCGTCGGCGATATACGCGTTGCCGGAGGCATCAAACGTGATGTCCTCCGGGTTCTGGATCTCAGCCGACGCTGCAGGCCCGCCATCACCGGTAGCTCCCCCCGTGCTCGTCCCGGCGAAGACGTTGATCGTGCCGGGCACAGGCCCACCGGATGCACCGGCCGTTCCCAAACCGAAGAGCACTCCCCCGCCCAGTGTCGTCGCAACCACTCCGAACACGATCTGACGTCGCATTCCGTTCCTCCTCGATCCATGCCGCGAACTGTGTCCCGCACGACGCGCGGTTCCCGCCGATCGGCCTCTCGGACATTAGGCGTCGGCGCGCGGTAACGCCACGACCAAAGCAGACAAAGGCAGTGGTTGGTGAGAATGAACTGAGAGGTTCGGCGCGCGCGGGCGGCGTCAGCCGGGGACGGAGGAACGGAGCTCGGCGATCTCGTCGCGCAACAGTGCCGCCTCCTCGTAGCGCAGGTCGGCGGCTGCAGCCTTCATCTCGGTCTCGAGCTGCGTGATGAGCTCCACCGCCTCGGCCGGCGTCGACGCGTCGCCCTCGGTCAGGAACTCGCCGGGTGCCCGGCGGTTGCCCCGCACCGCGGCGTTCCGGCGCACCTCGGCCCGGCTGCGTCCCGCCCGGGACGTGCTCCCGCCACCGGTGCCGCGGATGCGCTCGAGGATGTCGGTCACCGACTTGCGGATCGTCGTCGGGTCGATGCCGTGCTCGAGGTTGTAGGCCGTCTGCACCTCGCGCCGGCGCTGGGTCACCGAGACCGCCTCGCGCATGGAGTCCGTCACCGTGTCGGCGTAGAGCACCACCATGCCGTCCACATTGCGGGCCGCCCGGCCCATGGTCTGGATGAGCGACGACGCCGAGCGCAGGAAGCCCTCCTTGTCGGCGTCGAGGATGGCGACCAGCGCGACCTCGGGCAGGTCGAGGCCCTCTCGCAGGAGGTTGATGCCGACGAGCACGTCGATGGAGCCGAGGCGCAGCTCGCGCAGGATCTCGATCCGGGTGATGGTGTCGATGTCGGAGTGCAGGTACTGCACCCGCACGCCGGCCTCGGACAGGTAGTCGGTCAGGTCCTCGGCCATCTTCTTGGTCAGCGTGGTGACCAGCACCCGGCCGCCGGCGCCGACCGTCTTGGTGATGCGGGCCAGCAGGTCGTCGATCTGGCCCTTCGTCGGCATGATCGTGACCTCGGGGTCGACCAGACCGGTCGGCCGGATGACCTGCTCCGCCACGTTGTCCGAGTGCTCGAGCTCGAACGGGCCCGGCGTGGCGGAGACGAAGACGGTCTGCGACACCCGCTCGACGAACTCGTCGAAGCGCAGCGGTCGGTTGTCCCGGGCCGAGGGCAGACGGAAGCCGTGCTCGACGAGCACGTCCTTGCGTGACTTGTCGCCCGCGTACTGCCCGTGCAGCTGGGGCACGGCGACGTGGCTCTCGTCGATGACGCAGAGATAGTCCTTGGGGAAGAAGTCGAGCAACGTGTACGGCGTCTCGCCCGGCTTCCGGCCGTCGAGGTGGCGGCTGTAGTTCTCGACGCCGGAGCACACGCCGGTCTCGGCGAGCATCTCGAGGTCGTGCTCGGTGCGGACCCGGAGGCGCTGCGCCTCGAGCAGCTTGCCTTCCTTCTCGAACTCCTGCAGGCGCTCGCGCAGCTCGACCTCGATCGTCCCGACGGCGCGCTGGATGATCTCGTCGCCCGTCACGTAGTGCGTGGCGGCGTAGACGGCGACGTCCTCCATCTCGTCGCCCATCTCGCCGGTCAGGACGTCGAAGGGCACGATGCGCTCGATGGTGTCGCCGAACATCTCGACCCGCAGCGCCGCCTCCTCGTAGGCCGGGTGGATCTCGACGGTGTCGCCGCGGGCGCGGAAGGTGCCGCGCACGAGGTTCACGTCGTTGCGGGCGTACTGCAGGTCGACGAGGCGGCGCAGGACCTCCCGCTGATCCACCTGCTCCCCCACCGCCAGCCCGAGGATCCGGTCCCGGTACTCGTCGGGCGAGCCCAGGCCGTAGATGCACGACACCGAGGCCACGACGATGACGTCACGGCGCATGAGCAACGAGGAGGTCGTGGCGTGGCGCAGCCGGTCGATCTCGTCGTTGATGGACGAGTCCTTCTCGATGTAGGTGTCCGTCGTCGGCAGGTAGGCCTCGGGCTGGTAGTAGTCGTAGTAGGAGACGAAGAACTCGACCCGGTTCTTCGGGAAGAGATCGCGCAGCTCCGACGAGAGCTGCGCGGCCAGCGACTTGTTGGGCTCGATGATGAGGGTCGGCCGCTGCACCTGCTCGATCATCCAGGCAATCGTCGCGGTCTTCCCCGAGCCGGTGATGCCCTGGAGGGTCTGATAGCGGTCGCCCCGCGTGACGCCATGGGCCAGGGAGGTGATGGCCTGCGGCTGGTCGCCCGAGGGCTTGAAGGGAGAAACGACCTCGAATTCGGGCATGAGCCTCCGAGGCTACCGGCGGGGTGTGACGGGTTGAACGGGGCCCGGCGCAGCGCGGCGGGACCGGACTTCAGGCCGGCGACTGCTCCGGCGCCTTCGGCACCTGGTCCTGCTGCTCCTTTTGGGCGGCCAGCAGCCAGTCCCACAGTGTGGCCACCTCGCGTTCGAGGGCCGCCCGGTCGCCCGAGTTGTCGAGGACGTAGTCGGCCTCCTTTTCCCGCTCCTCCCGTGAGATCTGGGAGCGGATGCGCGCCTCGGCGTCGGCCCGGTCGAAACCGCGCTGGGAGAGCAGCCGCTCGAGCGCGACGTCGACCGGCGCGTCGACGACGACGACCTTGTGCAGCTTCACCGTCTCGCGGTGCACCGCGGTGAGGAGCGGGATGGCCAGGACCACGATGTGGTCGGTGTCGGCCAGCGCATCGCGGGCCTCGATCATGGCGATGCCGATCGCCGGGTGCGTGATCCCGTTGAGCGCCAGGCGCGACTCCTCGTCGGCGAAGGCGATGGCGGCCAGGGCCGGGCGGTCGATCGTGCCGTCCGCGGCGACGATTCCCTGTCCGAAGCGGTCGATCAGGGGCTGGTACGCCGGCCCGCCGGGCGCCACCACGTCGCGGGCGACCTGGTCGGCGTCGATGAGGACGGCGCCCCGCTCGACCAGCAGGTCGGCGACGGCCGACTTCCCCGAGCCGATGCCTCCGGTGAGGCCGACCGCCAGCATCTAGGCGGCGCCGCTCTGGGTGCTGGCCTTGGTGCGGGTCTTGGTCGCTGGTCCCGGTCCGGCGGGGCGAGCGGGCGACGGCGAAGAGGACGAGGGTGGTGTCATCAGGCTCGTCGGTGACGAACCAATCGTCGGCCGTGATCCCGGTGAGGCCGCCGGTGTCGCCGCGGGCGACCAGCTTGTAGGCGAGCGGCAACAACCGGGTGTAGGCCCACACGTACCAGGAGTAGGGCATCCGGTGGCGCAGGTCGAGGGCGTCGAGCTTGAGGAGCTTGTTGCCCTTGATCCGGCGGGCCTCGAAGTCGGCTTTCACGTGCGGTTTGGCGTCGACACCGCCCAGCCAGACGTCGGCGAAGTGGCGGTCGAGCATGTCGCCGAGCTCGGCCCGGTCGAAGAGGTGGAGGTGGAACGGGTTCTCGAAGTCGGTGGGCCCGTTCGGCGTGACCAGGCACACCACGCCGTCGTCCTTGACGACCCGGGCGAGCTCGGCCACGTGGGGCTCGGGGTCGGTGAAGTGCTCGATCAGGTGCGAGGAGCAGGCGCCGTCGAAGCTGGCCGTGCCGAGGCCGAGGGCCAGGGCGTCCATCTGGGCCACGCCCAGACCCTGGGGGCCGTAGCGGGCGGTGGCGGTGGTCGTCGCGTCGGTGGAGTAGTCCACGCCGACGACCTGGCGGGCGGGGTCGAGGAAGCGGGCGGACTCGAAGCCCTGGCCACAGCCCACATCGAGGATGCGCCCGTTGCCGATGCGGTCGAGCACGGCCCGGTAGCCGGCCTCGTGCAGGGCGAGCAGGGAATCCGGCGTCACTCCCTGCTGGGGCCGCTCCCCCGTGAGGCGGCTCTTTGTGCTGGTGGCCACGGGGGCGCTCCCTTCGCGTGACAGGCCATGGCGGCGCGGCCTGCTTACACTACCGGTCGACCTCTGGGCCCCTTGATGACCTCCGCCTTCACCGTCACCGCCTCCCGGGGGCGGCACGCAGCCAGCCGAGGCGCGAAGAAGGAGAACGGGGACGGTTCGAACGGGGGGCAAGAGGCGACGGCCGAGGCCGGGTCGGCGGGATCGTCCGGGAGTGACGGGGGCGGTCGTCCGCAGCGGTCGGTGGTGGTGGATCGGCGGCCTGGCGGCGGTGGCCGGGATGGCCTACGTCCCGCTGCTGGCGGTGCGGCCGGGGGTGATCACACCCGACACCAAGACGTATCTCTATCTGGACCCGACGCGGTTCTTGAGCCAGGTCGCGTTCATGTGGAACCCGACCGTCGGCCTCGGCACCGTCAACCACCAGTACATCGGCTACCTGCTGCCCATGGGGCCGTTCTTCGCCGTCTTCCACCTGTTGGGGGTGCCGGTCTGGGTGGCGCAGCGCCTCTGGCTCGGCACGATCCTGTTCGGGGCGGGACTGGGCGTCCTGTACCTGTCGCGCATCCTCGGCCTGAAGGGCCCCGGGCCCACCGCGGCGGCGCTGGCCTACATGCTCTCGCCCTATTTCCTGCAGTACGCGGGGCGCATCTCGGTGATCCTGCTCCCGTGGGCGGGGCTGCCGTTCATGCTGGGCCTCACCATCGTCGCCCTGCGCCGGGGCGGCTGGCGCGAACCGGCCTTGTTCGCGTTCGTCGTGGCGCTGGTGAGCGGCATCAACGCGAGCTCGGTCATCTACGTCGGGGTCGCCCCGATCCTGTGGTTGTTCTACGCCGTCGTGGTGCTGCGCGAGTCGACCTGGCGCCACGCCCTGTCGACGGGCCTGCGGATCGCGATACTGACGCTCGGGGCGTCCCTCTGGTGGATCGCCGGGTTGGAGGTGGAGGCCGCATACGGCGTCAACGTCCTGAAGTTCACCGAGACGGTCCCCTCGACCTCGGCCACGTCGAACCCGGCGGACATCATCCGCGGCCTCGGGTATTGGTACTTCTACGGCACGGATCACCTCGGCCCGTGGACGAACGCCGCCGTGCGCTACACCCAGAACATCTGGCTCATCGGCACGTCGTTGGCCGTGCCGGTCGTGGCGCTGGTCGTCGGCGCGTTCGTGCGCTGGAAGGAGCGGGCCTACTTCCTGCTCTTGCTCTTCCTCGGCCTGGTGCTCTCCGTCGGGCCGTTCCCCTTCGACGACCCGACGCGGATCGGCGGCTGGCTCAAGTCGTTCATGACCGACACGACGGCGGGCCTGGCCCTGCGGTCGACGGACCGGGCGACGCCACTGGTCCTGCTCGCGCTGGTCATGCTGCTGGGAAGCGCGTTGACCGCACTGTGGCTGCGGCTGTCGATCGTGGGCATCCTCACGGCGTTGTGCGTGGCCGGCCTGGTCATCGCCAACATTCCTTCCCTGTTCAACGGCGACACCATCGCCAACAACTTCACCCAGCCGGCGGCCCTGCCCGCCTACCAGCAGGCCGCGATCAACCATCTCAACGCGACGCATCCCGGTACCCGGGTCTTCGCCATCCCGGGGAACGACTTCGCGTCCGACCGGTGGGGCGACACGATCGACACGCCTCAGCCCGCGTTGCTGAATCGCGACTTCGTGACGCGCGAGCAGCAGATCATGGGCTCCATCGCCACGGCCGACACGCTCTACGCCATTGACGGGCCGATGCAAGACGGCATCGCCAACATGAATGCACTGGCGCCGATGTCCAGGCTGATGGGCGCGGGCGACGTGATGGTCGAGTACGACCAGCGCTACGAGCACTACGGCGTCCCCCAATCCGAGCTGCTGGCGCTGCAACTCCTGCAGACGCCGCCCGGCCTGAGCGACCCCACCTCGTTCGGGACGCCCCGGCCCAACGTGTCGACGGACTCGACCCTGAACGAGGAGGACCTCTCGGTCCCGGGCAATGTCGGCTGGCCCTCCCCCATCGTCACCTACACCGTCGCCAACCCGCGGCCGATGCTCCGGGCCGAGTCTGACAGCGGCGCCATCGTCATGGAGGGCGACGCCACCGGGCGTCAACAATCTGGCCGGCCTCGGCCTGCTCAACACGGACAGCGCGATCTACTACGCCGGCACGCTGGCGTCGAAGCCAACGCAGCTCCAAGCGCTGGCGTCGCAAGGGGCCCAGCTCGTGGTGACCGACACGAACCGCAAGCAGGCCTTCCGCTGGGACACGCTGACGGCCAACGCGGGCTACACGGAGACGCCGGACGAGAACCCGGCCAAGACGGACCTGAGCGACAGCCCGATCGAGCTCTTCCCGGGCACCGGGACGTCGTCGAAGACCTACGCGTCGTACGTGGGCGCGGTCAACGTGACGGCGAGCAGCTACGGCAACAGTGTCTCCTACACGCCCGAGGACCAGGCCTACAGCGCCATCGACAACAACTTCGACTCGGCCTGGATCACCGGCACCTTCGTGCCCGATCCCAAGGGCCAGTGGTGGCAGTCGCAGTTCACCAACCCCGTGACGACCGACCACATCACGCTGGTGCAGCCGCAGCGGGGCGACCGCTCGCGCTGGGTCTCGGCCGTGACCCTCACCTTCGACGGCAAGGACCCCATCCGCTACGACCTCACGGCGGCCTCGCATGTCACGACGGGGCAGACGCTCACCTTCCCGGCGCGGTCGTTCCACACGCTGCGGGTCACCATCGACTCGACGACGAACAACACCGCGCCGCCGCTGTCGGCCGCCGCCGTGGGCTTCGCCGAAGTCGAGATCCCGGGCCAGCAAGTGCACCAGGTCCTGCAGATGCCGACGCAGATGCTGTCGTCGGTCGGCGCGGCGTCGGCCGTCGGACCGGTTGAGCGTCGTCATGACCCGCGAGCGGACGTCGCAGTACCCGCCGCGCAGCGACCCGGAGTCGACGATCGGGCGCACCTTCACCCTGCCCACGGCGCGCACATTCACCCTGTCGGGGAGCGCGTCGCTCTCGGCGCTGATCCCCGACGACGAGATCGACCGGCTCGTCGGACGCATGGTCGGCGGCGGCCTCGGCGGCGTGCGCGACGCGTATTCGTCGGGCCGGCTCCCCGGCGGCCTGAAGGCCACGGCCTCGGCCACGGTGGACGGGAACCCCGCGACGGCCTGGCAACCGGGCCTGGGGACCAAGGCGCAGATCGGCTCGTCGCTCACGTACGACCTGACCAAGCCGCAGGCGTTGAGCCACCTCAACCTCCAGGTGATCGCGGACGGCCGCCACTCGGTGCCGACGTCGCTCACGGTCACGTCCGGCACGCAGGTCCGCCAGGTCGCGCTCCCTCCGATCGCCGACACCCCGGTGCCCGGCGGGGTGGTGACGGTGCCCCTCTCCTTCCCGGCCATCACCGGCTCGCACTTCATCGTGACGTTCACGGGCATCCGGCCCGAGTACGCGGCGAACTACTACTCGGCCGGGCCGCTGGCGTTGCCGCTCGGGATCGCGGAGATCGGCTTCCCCGGTGTGCTGCCGTCGTCGGCCACGCCGGCGCAGCTCCCCGGGAATTGCGTGAGCAACCTGCTGACCATCGACGGCCAGCCGATCGACGTCTCGATCGTGGGGTCGACGACGCAGGCGCTCAACGGCGGCGCGGCGCAGGTCGTGCCCTGCGGGCCCGACGCCAAGGGCATTGCGTTGGCCGCCGGCACCCACGTCGTGCAGACCGCCGTCGGGCACAACCCGCCCTGCGCGAGCGCTGCCGACGACGTGCACCGGATGGAACCTCGACCAGCTGGCGCTCGACTCGGCGGCGGGTGGCGGGGCCGGGCCGGCCGCGAGCCCGACGGTCGCCGGGACGCCGTCGCTCCCCGCGACCCAGGGCGGGACGGCGCCGACGGTGACGCAGACAGCGGCGCACATCGACAACCAGAGCGTCAAGGTGTCCGGCGCGACCCAGCCGTTCGAGCTCGTCTTCGGCCAGAGCGTGAACAAGGGCTGGCAGGCGGTTGCCACGCCCGGGGCCCGGCGCGGCACCGGGCTCGCACCCGGTCAACCTCGGCCCGCCCCAGTTGGTCGACGGTTTCGCCAACGGCTGGCACATCACCACCGCCGACCTGCAGGCCCTGGGCGGCGCCAACTTCACCGTCGCCTTGACGTGGACGCCCCAGCGCTTGGTGTGGGCCGCGCTCGCCGTCTCGGGGGCGACGCTGCTCCTGTGCCTGGTCCTCGGCTTCCTCCCCGTGCGCTGGCGGCGCTGGCTGCGGGCGCGGCTCCTGCCACGGCGCCTGCGCGGCCCGGCCGGCCCCGACGCGCCGGAACGGCCGTCGGACCCGTTCGACGCACCGTCCCTCGCGCTGCCCTCCTCCATCCCGGCCATCGGCGAGCGGCGCCGGGGCTGGGCCCGCTTCCCGCGGGCGCTGGTGATCGGGGCGCTCACCGGCGGCGTCGCGCTCCTGGTCGCACCGCCACTGGCCGCTCTCGTCGTGGCCGTCCTGGTGGCGCTGGGCCTGGTGCTGCCGTGGGCACGCGCGGCGGCCGTCATCGGTGGCGTCGGCTTCATCGTGGCCGGCTGCCTCAACGTGGTCCAGGGCCAGCGTGTCCATCACTACCTGCCCGGCTCCAACTGGGACGGCTTCTTCGTCCACGCCGGCAACCTCATCTGGATCGGCGTCGTGCTCCTCGTGGCGGACGCAGTCATCTCGTGCTTGGGACTGCGGGTGAGGAAGCCGTTGCGCCGGCGGGCGTTGCGGGCGACGCCGGTGGGTGCGGAGTGCGCAGGACGACGGCGGTGCCGGCGAGCGCGTCGGCGGCTTCGACCGAGACCGACTAGCGGCGGACTCGAAGGTTCGACTCGGAGATCACTCCGACCGCAGCATCACCACTTACCCGCCGCTTCGCTCGCCAGCGCTTCGAGCGCACGACGGGCGGTGGCGTCCCAGGTGAACCAACGCGCACCGGCTGAGGGCGCCTTTCGCCAAGCGGCTGCGCAACACCTCGTCGCCGAGCACGCGGCTCAAGGCGGCCGGCAGTTCGTCCACGCCGTCGACCAACACGCCGGACTCACCATCGGCGACGGCGTCGGCGTGGCCCGCGATGTTCGTCGCCACGGCGGGCGTCCCGCAGGCGGCGGCCTCGGACAGTGTCATGCCCCAGCCCTCGCGCTGCGAGCTGCTCGCGACCACCCAGGCCTTGCGGTACCAGTCCACGAGTTCCTCGTCGCTGACGTGCCCCGGGAGCCGTATCCACTCGTCCGCCCCCAGCTCGGCGCGCAGCGCTTCGAGCGCGGGGCGCTCGTACCCCTCGCCGATGATCACCGCCTCGAGGTCCGGGTGATCGACCTTCGCCTGCGCCAACGCCCGGAGCAGGGCGTCGAAGCGCTTCACCGGGACCAGGCGCCCGACGGCCACGACGAGCGGCGTGGCCGAACGCTGGCCGCCCGGTCGGTAGCGCTCGTCCACCCCCGGAGGGGCCACGGTCACCCGGTCGGCCTGCAGGTGCAGCATCTCGACGATCTCACGACGCGACGACTCCGACAGGGTCACGATGCGGCTCGAGCGGTAGAAGCGGGGTGCGAACCGCCGCTCCATGGTGTCGCCCAGTCGGGCCAGGGTGGGCGGCAGGACCATGCCCCACATCTCGGCGTGGACGTGGTGGAGGAAGACGATCCGCGGACCCCGGTACCACAGCGGCGACATGAAGGGCATGCCGTTCCAGATCTCGACGAGCGCGTCGCCCGGACGGTGCCCCATCCGGAGGCCCTCCCAGGCGGCGCCGGGGAACACCGCGTAACGGCCGGCCTGCCGCAGCACGCGGTAACCGTCGCGGGTCAAGGCGGCCGGGGCGTCGGGCACCGCCGAGGTCCGGAAGGTGACGTCGAGCCCGGCGGCCGCCCACCGCGAGGCCACTTTGTGCGCGTGGAGCTCGGATCCGCCCGCCTCGGGGTCGTCGAGGTCGCGCCAGGCGACGAAATGGATGCGCCGGAGGCCAGCCTCCGCGGCGATCCCGGCGAGAACGCCGCGGTCGTCCCGTCCACCGTCTGCCATGGCCCCCTCTTCGCGACGACGCTCGCCGGGCGTGGCCGCGACCGGCCCGGAGTCGTCACCCATTCGGGTCAGGTTAGCTCTGCGGGTACCTGCCTCAGCCTGACTCGGTGCACCACGGTGAAGCCCGCCACGATCACGACCAGGACGCCCGCCTGGACGGCCAGGTCGACCAGGGCCGTCGCCCGCGGCGCGCCGTGGACGGCGAGCACCGCCACCGTCAACGCGACCGCGCCGCCGACGAGCACGCCGGCCACCCAGCGCCGCCCGACGGCCAGCAGGTACATGGTGAGGACGACGGAAACACTCAGCAGGATCATGGCCAGGACGAGTGGGGCCAAAGCGTCGGAGGCGGCGGTGTACGCGTGATGGAACACGAGCTGGAGCAGTACCTCCGGCGCAACGAGCGCGACGGCGAGCAAGAACGCGGACGGGATGGCGAGCAGCACCAGCACGACCGCCAGCTGGCGCAGCGCGTGACCGCCTTGGCGCCAGCGGATCGCTGCCTCCGGGAGCAGGTACCCGCCCAGGACCACCGCGCCGAAGACGATGGCCTTGCTCGTCACCGACACGGCCGCGTACGCACCACTGTGGGTCGGGTTGTCGCGGCCGACCACGAGCACGTCCACGTTCTGCAGCACGGCCACCATCGACAGCGCGATGGAGGCCACCACGAGGTCGAGGGTCACCGTGCGCCGCTCGGTCGAGTCGCCCTCCAGCACGGGGTCCGGCCGCACCGCGGCCACCCAGCCGGTCATGACCCAGACGCGGGGACCATGGCCGGCTGACCACACCCGGACGGCGGCGTAACGGGCGTGCGCCGTGGCCACGACCTCGCCGATGAGGACGCCCACGGCGGCACCCGAGGGCCCATAGCCCGCTGCGACCAGGACCACGACGGCGACGACCCGCACGCCGGCCTCCACGAGCAGGTTGACCGCCAGCGACTTGTAGGAGCGATGCGCCTGGAGCAGGCCCCGGTCAAGGGAGAGCAGGACGAAGAATGCGGCCGCCGCCAGGATGGCGGAGATGCCGATGCCGCTCTGCTGGTTCAGCACCACCGCCACGTCGTGGCGGCCGACGAACACGACGATCGCCCAGGCCAACACGAGCATGGTGGCCTGGCGGTGCACCCGCCCCGCCCAGCGCCGCACGAGGTGGCCGCTCCCGTCCTCGTGCCACATGGTGACCCGGCGCACCACCGCGACCACGACGGCCGAACCGGGCATGGAGAGAATCAGGTAGAGCCCGGTCAGCTGATTGAGGACGCCGTAGCTGTGCGGCGACAAGAGACGGGCGAGCGCGATGGTGAGGACGACGCTGGCGCCGTTGGCCACCACACCCGCGATGGCGAGGGGGCCCGCCTGGAGCAGGCCGGCCCGCATCGACTCGACCCCGGGGCGGGCCTGGGTGTCGAGGATGAGTTCCGCGCCCAGGTTCGGTCCCACCGCGTTGGGTGCCAGTGACATGGCCGCCGGCACCGCTTCGACGACGACTTCGGCCGCCGGGGCTCCGGCGTCCTCCTGGTCGCTCACCCTTGCTTCCTTGCCCCCGCCCCCGCGCTCGTCTTGCGCATGCCGTCCGCCTCGGCGTTGAGACCAAGGCGCGCGATCTGCGGGAGAATCTCGCTTTGCAGCAGCTCTCCGCCCTCCGGGCTGATGTGCACGCCGTCGGTCGAGCGGACGTCGATGCCGTCGAGCGAAGCCGCGTAGGCACCTCCGGGCGCCAGCAGGTGGTTGAGGTCGATCACCGTCACCTCGTTCGGTTCCGTGCGCGCGACCCGCCGCACCACCGCGTTGTAGGCGTGGGCCCGGGCCGGAGTGTCCTCGTTGTAGGGCATGCCGTCCGCTTGTCGCTCGGTGGGGTCGATGTACGGCATCGTGAAGAGCACCACTCTGGCACCAAACGAACCCAGGATCGAGATGGCCTGCTCGAGGTCGGTGCTCAGTCGCGCGTCCCACACCGGCTCGCCGATGTGCACCCACTTCCCGTTCAGCAGGTGGTCGGTCACCTCCCACCGACCGAGGCCCAGGGCCACTACCTGGGGTCGTAGACGCGCCACCAGGAAGGGCCAGAGCCCGCGCCACTGGCCGCAACCCTGGACGGTGGAGCTCGGGCAGGTCTTCGTAGAGCATCTCGAGGTGAGAGTCGAGGTCACACCCGAGGGTTGCGTTGTTGTCGATCGTCACGCCGTAGCCGGACTCGGCGCCGATCGAGAGCCCCATGCCCAGGGTCAGCGCGATGGAGTCCCCGACGATCAGGAAGCGAACGGGGTGGGTGCCATAGGCGCCGGCACGCTGGAGCGCCGAGTGCTCAGCTCCGTTGAGGCCCGGTGGCAGGGCAACGGCGGCGGGTGGCCCACCTGTCGCCAAACGGGCGTCGGCGCCCGCTCCGCCCGAAGCCAGTGGCACGATCGTGGCCAGCGCGCACAGCGCGACGAGACACATCGCCCCTCTGCGGGCTTGCCCCGGTGCTCGCGTCACTCGCCTTCGTCCTTTTCGTTGTCCCGCGTCCCGACGTCACGCGGCCTCTGGGCCTGGGCCGCGGGCCGCACCAGGCCGAACGGGACGAATCCCGGGCTTGGGCGGCGGCGGCGGCGTTCATCTTCGCATGCTGGTTGCCCGCGTGGTCGAATGTCGGTTGCGCCTGGTCAGGAAGGGTGGCGCCACGCTCAGGGTGGAGGCACGCCCGGGCAGCCCTGGTGCGCCGCACCGGAACCGGCGGGCTCTCTCACGAGTGCATACGCGGAAAATTTGGGCGCCGGCGCGAACCGTATACGCGGCGGAATCGGCGCCCCCTCCCCCATCCTGTCTGCGACGCCACGGGCGCTGAGTCGGGGTCTATACGCGTGGGTGGAACGACCGTATACACCCACAGGGGCGCGCCAGAATTCCGACGTACACGGGCGCGCGAGCCTCCCCCGAGTCCCGGCACCGTGGGTGGGCTGGCCGGGGCGGGATTCGACCGGGGGCCCGTGGCCTCAGCCGGACGCGGTTGGCGGCGGGGCGGCGGCGGCCAGTCCGTGCAGCCCCACGCAGGTCGGCGCCCGCAGGTTGGCGACCACCCGCCCGGAGCGGCCCTCGGCCTGGCGCACGCAGGAGTCCAGCGTGGCCCCCTTGAGGTGCAGCGGCGCCTGCCGCAAGCCGGCCTGCACGTGGTTCCACACCCACGCCCCGGCCTGCAGCCGGGGCAGGCGGCCGAGCGCGGCGGTCATGAAGGCTGCCGCGTAGGTCGGGTCGTGCCCCTGCTGGAGCTGCGGCGCCCCGGGGTTGGTCGCGATGACCACGGTGGTGACCTCCCAGACTCTGAGCGCGTGGCGCACGGCCGCGTACTGGGCGTGCGTCCCCGAGGGCGGGGGGAGGTCGACGCCGAAGGCGAGCCTGCTCAACTCGGCGAAGCCGGCCGCCGCCGCACCGGCCCGGGAGGCCTGCCCCTGCGGGCCGCCGCCGCCGGCTTGGCTGTAGTTGATGCGGTTCACCGCCTGCCACGACATGGCCACCTGGATGCCCGAGAACGGCCCGGGGTACGACAACAGGACCCGGTCGGGCGGCAGGTTGGGCGCCACGGTCGTGTACCAGCGCGGCAGGATCACCGGTCGCATGGCGAAGGGCATTCGCGGCCCGAAGACGGCCGCGATCGGCACCAGCGCGACGGCCGTCACCGCCAACGAGCCCAGCCAACCCCGCCAGTCCGGCACGAGCTCGTGCAGGTGGTGGAGGATCAGCGCGAGGAGCACCGCCGCGGCCAGATACCCGACGGCCATGTACCGCTGCGCAATCACGTTCTCGAGCACGGGCAGCTTGGTGAAGATCTGGGAGGGGACGAACGCTCCCTCCTGTCGCCCGATCGACAGGACGCCGCAGAGCACGAAGAGGAAGCCGAAGAACCGCATCCGGCGGTCACGCCAGAACGCGGCGACGCCGACCCCGAGCACGGCGAGGAGCCCCCACCCGAGATACGTCGAGGATCCCAGCGGCGCGCCCTCGTATCCCCCGAGCGCGAGATACAGGTCGTTGCTGCGGCTGGGGTAGTGCGCCGCCACGAAGTCCGACGCCCCGTAGCCGCCGATCTTGGACAGGTTGGGCCACACCAGGCCCGAGAGGTGCGCCGGTCCCTCGAGCGCGAACCAGACCGGCCAGATCAGGAGCACCGCACCGACGCCGAGGCCGACGGCCAGTCCCCGGGCGGCATGAGGGGCCAGCCGCCGCAGCTCGCCGGGTTGGCGGACCCGGGCGGCCACCACCAAAACGACGAGGCAGATGACGACGAGGACGGCACAGAGCGCGAGCAACTCGGAGGAGAGGAAGAACTGCGCGAACACGAGGACGCCGAGCGCGACGCCCGACCAGACGGCGCTGTGGCGCTGGCGGATCAGGATCTCGTCGAGGACGGCCAGGATGAGCGGCAGCAGCAGCAGCGCGGCGGTCATGAGGTGCGCGAACTGGAGGCTCGCGAGGACGAAGGGCGAGAAGCCGTAGAGCAGCCCGCCGACGAAGGCGGCCGGCGTCCACGGGGCCCAGCGGCGGATGACGACGAAGGCAAAGAACGCGGAGAGCGCGGGCGCCAGCGTGGAGGCGACGTTCAGGGAGGCGACCGGTCCCCAGATCCAGGTGACCGGGACCAGCGGCAGGCTGAGGCCCTCCACCGAGGTCTGCGCCAGCAGGTTGATGCCGCCGGGGTGGAAGAGCGCGGTCGAGAAGAACGGGTTGTGCCCGTGGGCGAGCGCGGTGGCCGGCCACTGGAAGAACCACAGGAACAGGGCGGGGTCGCCGCACCCGCACAGGGTGTGGGTGGTGGCGCCGTCGGCCCAGGCGTGGATCCACAGGACGAAGCCCAGCGCGAGATAGATCAGCCCGACGACGACGAGGGCCGGCCACGGACCACGGTGCCGCCACCACCACGGCGCCCCGGCGGGCGCGTGCTCAGCCACTCAGCCAGGGTCGAGGGTGCCCGCCGAGGCAGTGGGGCGCGTGTGCGTGTGCGTCTGCGTCCGCCTCGGCAGCACGGGCGCATCGCGCCCGGTCGAGCCCGCCTCGTGATACTCCTCCTCGACGTTCACCGACCAGATGTCGTGCGTCGCGCCGTACATGTTCTCCACCGTGAGCATGGCGGTGTACATGGAGTGATCCTGGTTGTTGTACTTGTGCATGCCGTTGCGACCGACCGGGTGGATGTTGGGGGCCTCGGCCTCGATCCACTTGCGGATCGTCTCGACGTTGGCCTTGTAGCTGAAGTCGTAGTACGGGTAGGCCTTGGGCACGCGCACGACGTAGCCGAGCTCGACGTCGCCCTCGGCGGCCAGGCCGAGGCTGATGAGCTCCTTGGTGCCGAGCGCGACGAGCTCGTCGTCGGGCCTGCTCCACATGTCGTCGCCCTCGAAGACGAAGTACTCGAGCCCGAGGCACGTGCGCCCGTCCTTGACGAGATACGGCGACCACGACCCGTAGTTCTGGATCCGCCCGACCTCCACGTCGGTGGCGTGGATGTAGATCCAGTTGTCGGGGAAGCTGCGGCTCTGCGGCACGACCAGCGCGACGGTGAGGTAGTCGCGGTAGTGGAGGTCGTCGGCCGCCGCGGTGACCTCGGCCGGCGGGGGCGGCGTGATGGTGTGCACCAGCTCGCGCATCGGCATGGTCGACACCACGTGCGAGGCCGGCAGCGTCTTCTCGTTGTCGCCCTGGCGGTAGGTGGCCGACACGGCGCGCCCGTCGGCGACGTTGATGGTGGTCAGCCGCGCCCCCATCTCCAACGTCCCCCCGGCGGCCTGCACCTTGTCCGCACAGACCTCCCACATCATGCCGGGGCCGTACTTGGGGTACTGGAACTCCTCGATGAGCGTCGTGATGTCGGTCTGGCCGCGCTTGGGCAGGATCGCATTGAACACGGCCTTGCGCAGGTCCAGGTTCTTCACCCGCTGGGCCGCCCAGTCGGCCGGCATGTCGGCGACCGGCACGCCCCACACCTTCTCGGTGTAGGTCTTGAAGAAGGTCCGGTAGAGGCGCCAGCCGAAGCGCTTCACGAGCCAGTTCTCGTAGTTCGCCTCGTCCTTGGGCGGGTGGATGCGGGCCCACAGATAGGAGAAGCCGCACAGGACGGCCTCCCACAGGCCGAGGTTGCGCAGCGCGTTCATGGCCTTGAGCGGGTAGTCGTAGAACTTGCCCTCGTAGAAGATGCGGCTCATGCGGGGGCGGAGCATGAAGTCGCCCTCGGGGAGGATCTCGTGCCAGAGCGCCTCGACCTCGGGCACCTTGGTGAAGAAGCGGTGGCCGCCCAGGTCGAAGCGCCAGCCGTCCCGCTCGACGGTGCGGCTGATCCCGCCGACGACCTCGTCCATCTCGAGGACGACCGGGCGCTCGCCTCGCTGGGTCAGGAGGTAGGCCGCCGTGAGGCCGCCGGGTCCGGCGCCCGCAATGACGACGGGTGCGTCCTCCGTTGTGGCCATCGTGGTCCGCAGATTAGTGGACCCCCCGAGCGGGCCCGTGGAGGGCGGCCGGGGCTGGCTCGGGCTGCGCTAGGGCACCGAGATGTTGAGAAAGGCCAGGAGGGCATAGCCGGCGAGGCCGGCGGAGAGGAGGGCGAGGACGGCCCGTTCCACCTGGGATTGCGTGAGGACGAGAGCGGCGGCGATCGAGAGGGGGAAGGCGCTCAGGGCGTAGCGCTCGAACGAATCGAGGTTGGCGCCCGCCACGGCGACGGCGAGGACGGCGGCGGCGAACAGCGTGTAGGGGGCGGGCAGGCGGCGCCAGCAGACGATGAGCATCGCCAGGGCCAGCAGGACCCAGGGCACGTGCAGCGCGGTGCCGACGTGGTGGTGGAGCACGCCCTTGGCGTCGTGGAACAGCGTGACGAAGGGGTCGGACAGCCCGCCGTGGTGCGCGTTCTGGAGTTGCACCCGCAGCGGCGCCCACCAGTCGCCCACCGTGTGCCGGGCCCAGGCCAAGAACGCGAGCAGCCCGACGAAGGGGGCGGCGACGGCACCGATGCCGGCGACCCGTCCGGAACGCCCGAGCCTCGTCCACCAGCGGACCAGCTCGGCCCCGATGGCGAGGAACAGCAGTACCCCGATCGGCCGGGTGAGGGCGCCGGCAAAGGCGAGGAGGCCGGCGACGGCGAAGTCGGGGCGGGCGGTGGTGGTCGAGGTGGCGGTGGTCGGCGGCGGGCGGAGGGCCAGGAAGCAACCGAGCGCGCAGACGAGGAGGACCGACTCGGCGTACCCCATGACGAGGACGAAGGCGGCCGGGAGGAGGCTCAGGACCCAGATGGACCGGCGGGCCACCGAGGGGCTGCCGGTCTCGCGCCGGACCAGCACGTAGAGCATGGCCGTGGCGGCGAAGGCGGCGACGTTGGCCAGGAGCACGAGGGCGGGCCCGTCCCCCAGGCCGATCCAGGCCAGCCCGTGGGTGAGCAGCGGGACGGCGGGGAAGAAGCGCAGGGACTGACGGCCCAACGGCCCGTAGCCGCCCCGGGCGATGGTCTCGTACCAGCCGGCGTCCCAGCCGAGCAGGCCCGCATGCACCCGGGCGGCGACGCCCACCGTCGCCGGGTGCGTGCGGTCCACGATGAAGTGGGCCAGACCGAGCGCGCCGAGCACCACGACGCGGGCGACCGCGTAGGGCAGCAGCGCCTCGCGGACCGACTCGGGTAGGCGGCGCCAGGCCCGTTGCGCGGTGGCGGTGAACGAAGGGGTGCGGTTGGCCCTGGCGTCGCTGGCGTTCGTGGCGTTCGTGGCGTTCGTGGCCACGGACAGCGCCCGAGCCGCGCCGGCGTCGGTCACCTCGGTCACCGGGTCAACTGCCCGCGAATGCGTACTCGACGAGGTTCATCGGCTCGTAGTAGAGCGCGATGTGGCTGGTGACGACGTTCCTGGCCCCGCCTCCCGCCTGGGTGGCCGCCTGGCTGAGATCGGACGCGATCTGCTCGCACTTGATGCCGTAGGTCTGGTACATCGGCTCGTACACGTACCAAATGTGACGTCCTGAGCCTGCCTGCGCACGCTGGGATACGACGTCGGCGAAGTGGCCCGAGCTCGCGGCGTGGACCGTCTGCGCGTAGTCGACCCAGTTCACGATGGCGGGCCCCGTCTCGCGCGGGAAGGTGATCATGTCGTATTGCGACGGGTTCTCGATCTGGCGGACCACGGCGGGCCCGAGCTGGTCGGGACAGAAGGCGATGATGTCCCCCGGCTTCGCCTGCGCGTTGATCGCCGCAGCCACGGCGTTGGCCTGCGTGCGCTGCGTCGTGACGTTCTGCGCGCTCGACACCAGTCCCGCCACCACCGCGAGGCCGACGATGATGACGCGCGCCTTGGGGTTGAGGAGCGTGGTGGTGCCCAGGGCGACGAGGAGGAGAAAAGGGAGGAAGATCACCGCCGCGTACCGCGAGGAGAACGCACTCGTGGTGAGGATCCCGCCGGCAATGGCGGCGAAGAGCGTCCCGAGCACGACGAAGCCGACGCCGCGGGAGTGCGGACGCGTCCGCAGGTCGAGCTCGATGATGCGGTCGCTCCGCCCGATGCCGAACACGGCCAGGGCGAGCATGGCGAAGTAGATGACGGCGAGGAGCCGTCCCTGGTTCGTCGCCGTCTGCAACGTCGAGCCCTGGTTGTCGGTGAACCCGGTCAACGCGTTGATCACGGCCGAGAAGTTCGGTGGCGCCGCCCACGGGGTGCCCGTGTGCTTGGCCTGGTACAGGAACGTCGGCACCCAGGGCACGAACAGCAGCGTGCCGACGCCCACGGCGATCAGCGCGGCCCACGGCGAGTCCTCGGGATGCCCGCGACGGCGGGTGCGCCAGATGGATGCCACCAGCCAGAGGGCGACCATCGCCACGAGGTACACCGACCAGTACTGGGAATAGAGCAGCGCGGCGGTCACCAGCGCCACCCCGATGAGGTTGCCCGGTCGGGGTGCGGTGACCGCCCGTTCGAGCGCCAGGAAGCCGAGGCCCGTCAGCAGGATGACCAGCGCGTACATCCGCGACTCGGTGGCGTAGTAGACGGCGAACGGTGCGCTGGCCAGCAGCACGACCATGGTCCAGGCCGTGGCCCGGCCGCCGAACCGCTGCCCGCACAGCCAGGCGACGGGGAGCGTCAGGACGGCGAGCACGCCCGAGAGGGAGCGGACGGCGTTATTGGACTGCCCGAACAGGCTGATCCAGAAGTGCAGCAGGACGTAGTAGAGCGGCGGGGCCCCGTCGTGCTTGAGGGCGTTGGGGAGCTCGTGCAGGGGCAGGCGCGCCACGTCGACGGTGAGCGCTTCGTCGAGCCAGAGGCCCGAGCGGGTCCAGAATCGGAGGTACAGACCGGCGGCGATGACGACCGCAACCCCCACGCCGACCAGAAGGCGCGTGCGACCCGTGAGCGCAGGAACCTCCTCGGGCATGGGGCGCATGGTAGGACAAAGGGGTCGCGGTCTAGGATCAGCGGCCGCCGGGGGGCGCTGCGAGCAGACTGATGAGTAGGCAGGTCGAAAGGGGGGCGTGATCTAGGTGGGCCGGTACATCGCCAAGCGGGTCGCGCTGCTCATCGTCATCATCATCTTCGTCTCGATCGCCGCGTTCTTCCTGGTCCACCTCCTACCGGGCGACCCGGCGACGACCATCCTCGGGCCCAACGCGACGTCGCAGAACGTCGCCACCATCAACAAGGAGCTGGGTCTCAACAAGCCGCTCTGGCAGCAGTACTTCATCTGGATGGGCCACGTCCTCCAGGGCAACCTCGGCCAGTCCTTCACCACGCACCAGTCGACGACGAGCATCATCTCGGAGTCGTTCCCGATCGACATCGAGCTGATCCTCTTCTCCCAGATCATCGCGTTCGCCGTCGCCTTCCCCATGGCGCTGCACGCGGCCCGCCGGCCCAACCGTCTCTTCGACCAGGCGTCGAACGGCACCACCTTCGCCATGCTGGCGCTCCCCCCGTTCGTCATCGCGCCGGTGCTCGTGCTGATCTTCGCGGTGCACTGGCACGTGTTCCCCGGTCCGGCCTCCTACGTGCCGATCACCCAGAACTTCTGGTCCAACATCCATACGATGGTGTTACCCTCGATCGTGCTGGCCCTGGGGGGCGATCGTCGTGTACTACCGGCTGTTGCGGAACGACCTCATCTCCACGCTGCAAGAGGACTTCATCACCATGGCCCGGTCCAAGGGCCTGAGCGACCGGCGCATCATGTGGCGCCATGCCCTCCGGCCGTCCTCGGTCTCCATGCTCGCCTCCGCCGGCGTGACCATCAGCACCTTGATCGCCGGGACGTTCGTCGTCGAGCTCCTGCTCCAGATGCCCGGCCTCGGGTACCAGCTGGTCTCGAGCGTCAACCAGGACGACTACACCGTCGTCCAGGGCATCACCCTGGTCGTGGCGGTCGCCATCGTCCTGATCAACTTCATCTTCGACTTCCTCTTCACCATCGTCGACCCGAGGATCGCCCGTGAGTAGCGTCAGTCTCACCCACCCGACCAACGAGGCCTTCGCCGACATCAAGGAGGAGCTGGTCGCCGACGCGGCGACGAAGCCCGTCAAGAAGAAGCTCGGCGTGATGTTCTGGATCTGCGCGGGATGGATCGTGTTGGTCGCCGCCCTCGCCGATCACGGCCAGCCTCTTGCCGCTCCCCAACCCGACCCTCGGCAACTACAACGGCGTGCAGAATGCCGGGCCCAGCCTGGGCCACTGGCTCGGCACCGACGACCTGTACCGGGACATCCTGAGCCGCCTGATCTACGGCGCCCGCGTCTCGCTGGTCGTGGGCTTCGGCGGCGCCCTCATCGGACTGATCCTCGGCGGCATCCCCGCCATGCTCTCGGCCTACCGCCGCGGGCCGGGTCGACACCGTCCTCAACACCGGCTCGTACATCGTCTTGGCCTTCCCCGCCCTCGTCGCGCTGATCGCCATCGTCTCGTTCTGGAAGCCCACGAACGTGTGGAAGATCACGCTCATCATCGGCATCTTCGGCGCTCCGCTCATCTTCCGGATCGTGCGGGCGGCGACGCTCTCCTACGCCACCCGTGACTTCGTCATGGCGGCCAAGGCGCTCGGGGCGAGTGACCGGCGCATTCTCGCCCGCGAGATCCTGCCCAACATCATGCCCACGATCATCTCGTTCAGCCTGATCGCCGTCGCGACGATCATCGTCCTCGAGGGCACCCTTGCCTTCCTGGGTCTGTCGGTGACGCCACCGACCCCGAGCTGGGGCAACATGCTCTACGAGGGCTCCCAACTCCTGGTCGGGGCCAAGGGGCAGACGAACTTCTGGCTGGTCATCTTCCCGGCCGCCGCGATGTTCCTGCTCCTCTTCAGCCTCAACGTGGTCGCGGACAAGCTCCGCGCCTACTTCGACGTCACCGAGATCAAGTTGTGACCCAGGCCGACGCTTCCCAGGCCCGCCCCACCCTCCTCGAGGTCGAGGACCTGCACGTCTCGTTCGCCACGAGCCGGGGCCAGCTGCAGGCGGTCCAGGGCGTCTCGTTCACCCTCGACCAGGGCAGGACCCTCGGCATCGTGGGCGAATCCGGTTCGGGCAAGACCGTGTTGTCCCGGGCCATCATGGGCCTGCTCCCTCCGCACTCGACGACGCAGACGGGATCCGTCCGCTACGACACGCAGGAGATCCTCAACGCGCCGAACGACGAGCTGCGCGAGCTGTGGAGCACGCACATCGCCATGGTCTTCCAGGACCCCATGACCTCGCTCAACCCCGTGCAGAAGATCGGCAAGCAGATCATCGAGCCGCTGCGGGTGCACCTGAAGCTCCCCAAGGACGAGGCCAAGGAGACGGTGCTCTCGCTGCTGATGCAGGTCGGGATCCCTTCGCCGGTCGAACGGTACGACAACTACCCGGCCCAGCTGTCGGGCGGCATGCGCCAGCGGGTCATGATCGCCATCGCCCTGGCCTGCGCGCCGCAGGCTGTTGCTCGCCGACGAGCCCACCACCGGGCTCGACGTCACCGTCCAGGCGCAGATCCTCGACCTGCTGAGCCAGCTGCAGCACGAGCGTCAGATGGCCATGATCCTGGTGACCCACGACCTCGGTGTGGTGGCCACCCGCACCGACGAGATCATCGTGATGTACGCCGGCAACATCGTCGAGCGGGCGCCGACCAACGTGCTCTTCAAGAGCATGGCGATGCCCTACACCGAGGCCCTGCTCAACTCGATGCCGCGCATCGCCAACCCGAGCCACACCCGGCTGACGGCGATCGAGGGCCGGCCACCCGACCTGCTCAACCCGCCGCCGGGCTGCCCCTTCTCCTTGCGCTGCCCGTATGCGCAGGACAAGTGCTTCAAGGAGAAGCCACCGCTGGTCGAGGCCTCGCCCGGGCACAGCTACGCCTGCTGGTACCCGCTCACGACGGCGAACCGGCATGCTCCGGCGTCCGCGGCGCCGCCCCGGACGCCCGAGGAGGCGACCGCGTGACCGACGCCGCCGTGAAGCCGGCCGAGACCGCCGAGCGCGTCTCCGATCCCCTGCTGGCGGTCGAGGACCTCCACGTCACCTTCCAGAAGGGCAGCACCTCGGTGCAGGCGGTGGCGGGCATCTCCTTCACCCTGCGCCAGGGCGAGACGCTCGGGCTGGTCGGCGAGTCCGGGTGCGGGAAGACGACGACCGGGCGGGCGGTCGTCCAGGTGGAGCGGGCGACGTCGGGCCGGATCCGCTTCAACGACACCGAGATCACCGCGTTGAGCCGGGGCGACCTGCGCACGCTGCGCACCCAGGTCCAGATGATCTTCCAGGACCCGATCTCGTCGCTGAATCCCCGACGCAAGGTGACGGACATCGTGGCCGAACCTCTGACGATCTGGAAGATGGGGACACGCGAGGAGCGGCGCCAGAAGGCGAACGCCATGCTCGACCGGGTCGGCATCGACCCGGAGCAAAACGGCAACCGCCACCCCCGGGAATTCTCGGGCGGCCAGTGCCAGCGCATCAGCATCGCCCGGGCCCTGGTCCTCGAACCCAAGCTGCTGGTGTGCGACGAGATCGTCTCCGCGCTCGACGTGTCGGTGCAGGCGCAGATCCTCAACCTGCTCGAGGACCTCAAGGCCGAGTACGACCTCACCGTGCTGTTCATCGCCCACGACCTCGCCGTCGTGAAGAACGTGAGTGACCGGGTGGCGGTGATGTACCTCGGTCGCCTCTGCGAGATCGCGCCGTCGGACATCCTCTACGAGGCCCCGGCGCACCACTACACCGCCGCCCTGCTGTCGTCGGCCGTCGAGCCCGACCCCGAGCTGGTCCGGACCTCGGTGCCGCTGCACGGCGAACCACCCAGCCCGATCAATCCCCCTTCGGGATGCCGGTTCCGCACCCGCTGCCCGCGGGCCGAAGCGCGGTGCGCCGAGGAAGTACCCGAGCTCCGTGAGTTCGCGCCGGGCCATCAGGTGGCCTGCCACTTCCCCATCGGAGCTTGACCCGCCGCCGCCGCCCGGGCCGGCCCCGGGTGGCGTTCACCGCCCCGCCCCGTTTCCCCGACCTGCACGACGACTGGCCGCTGGTCCGGGCCGCCCTCGACGCCTCGGGGATCGACGGAGTGGCCGTGGTCTGGAGCGACCCGTCGGCGGACTGGTCCTCCTTCGACCTCATCGTGGCGAACGGCGTCTGGGACAACATCCACCACGTCGACGAGTTCCTGGGCTGGGTGGACGCACGCGAGCAGGGCGACGTCCCGACCGTCAACACCCCGGCCGCGCTGCGCTGGAGCCTCGACAAGCGCTACCTGCGCGTCCTCGAGGCGGCGGGCGTCCCGACGGTACCGACGACGTGGGTGGAGCCGGGCGTCGCCGCCGACGTCGCCGCAGCGGCGTTGCCTCTCCCCGCCCATGAGATCGTCGTGAAGCCCTCGATCTCGGGAGGCGGCCACCGCACGGCGCGCTACCGGCCCGACGAGCACACGCAGGCCCGCGCCCACGTCGCCGACCTCGTCGCCTCCGGCCGGGTGGCCATGATCCAGCCCTACGTGGAGTCGGTCGACGACCGGGGCGAGCGCGGCCTGATCTTCTTGGCGGGACAGTTCAGCCACGCCATCTCGAAGGACCCGATGATCCGGCGCGGGGCCGGATCGCTCGACTCCCTCATCGGCAACCAGGTGGTCGGGCCGGCCACGGCTTCGGCCGCGGAGCTGGAGTTCGGCCGGCACGCCGTCCAGGCGGCCGAGCGCATTCTCGGTCCCACCACCTACGCCCGGGTCGACACGGTGACCGGCCCCGACGGGGAGCCGGCGCTGCTCGAGCTCGAGCTCCTCGATCCGGTCCTCTTCTTCCCGCAGCACCCCGACGCCGCGGTGACCTTCGCCAACGTGCTCCGCGAGCGGATCCTGCAGGAACAGCTGACCTCAGACGGCGGTGTTACCCCGCCGCGAGGATCTTGGCCTTCTGCGCGCTGAACTCCTCTTCGGTCAGGATGCCCTGATCCTTCAGGTCGGCAATCTCCCTGAGCTGGGTTGCCATGTCCTTTTGTGGCGGCGCGGCAGGCGCCGGAGCGGGTGCGGGCGCGGGCGGCGGTGCCTGAGCGTATTGCTGCTTGCTCCTGTTGCGCCCATCGGTTGCCCTGTCGCCGCGACACGCGGTTCGACACCGCGGTCGCGGTGCCGGCGATCGCCGCCGTCCGGGCGACACCTCTGAGAAGTCCCATGATCTGTGCTCCCTTCGACTCGTTCTACCTACGCGCCCTGTGCGTCCAGCGCGGCCAACAGCAAATCCTGCGGGATGTAGCCGGCCGCAACCAGATTGGCCCCGGCCCCACGGAGAGCCTGGACGAACGGCCCGGCCCACCGGTTCTCGTACACCATGATGGCCGCTGCCGAGTTCGGCTCGATCGCCGAAGCCGCCTCTTGGAGGTCCGAGTCGTCCAACAGGTCCGCCGAAGCGCCGGCGAAGACGCCAAAGTCGAACTGTCCGTCGGCATCGATGTCCGACAGCTCCATCGCCGCCAGAGATCCGTCGGCCCCGCGCATGACGAAGCGGAGGTCGAGGACTCTGATCAGTCCCCGGTCCACCAGGTCCAGAAGGATCCCAAAGGCATCCCCGGTCATCTTGTTGCCGGGGTACTCGACGATCAGGTAGCTGATCGGACCCAGAACGTCGGAGTCACTCCTTGCCATGGACGCACACACCTCTCTCTCGAACGGCCGGACGTTCCCAAGTCCGGCGTGTCCACTGGACCCTATCGGCATCGGTCACGCAGCGCTCCCCGAGAATTCCCGGTGCGCGGCGCTCGGCGTCGCTCCAGCGCAGGACCAGCGGCGTGGATCTACGGCGAGGCTTCCTCTTCCACGGTCAACTCGGCCGCCGGGTCGGCTTCGAGCCGCGCGTCGGGGATGGCGGCGCCGCTCCGCACGGAGCGCCCGTACGTCCCGGCCGCGATCCGGCCCTCGGCTCGCTCGATCGTGGCGAGACGCTCCCGCAGGCCGGCCGCGACGGCGTCCGCCGTCTGCTCGTCGGTCAGCGGTTGGGCCGGGTCGGCGATGTCGCCGGTGTCCCTGGTCGTGGCGCGGTCCTCCTCCCCCGCCTCGGTCAGCTCCCGGAGCAACCCTACGACCCGAGCTCGCTCCTCGGCGAGGAGTTGCCGTGCCCGCGCTTCGTCCATATCGCCCTCCCGCTCAGCCGTGCGCCCCCAGCCCACGGTCGCAGGGTTGTGAGCATATGGGAGCGACGGCACCGCTACCCTCACGGCAATGGCCTCTTCGGACTGGCCCGTGCTCTCCCTCACCGACGCGGCGGAGACCATGGACGCGCTGCACCTGTGGACGCAGATCGTCGGCAAGGTCCGTCTCGAGCTCGAACCGATGGTCAACCATTGGTGGCAGGTGCCGCTCTACGTCTCGGCCCGCGGGCTCACGACGTCGCTCATGCACGCGGGCGGCCTCGGCCTCGAAATCGAGTTCGACTTCATCGACCACCGCCTCGATCTGCGCACGACCGCGGGCACGAGCAGGAGCGTCCCGCTTGCGCCCGGCTCGGTCGCCGACTTCTACGCCGGCACCATGACGGCGCTCGACGAACTCGGCGTCCACACCCACATCTACCCGCACCCGGCCGAGATGCCGGTCGACCTGCCCTTCCCCGACGACACCGCACCGCGGCCCTACGACGCCGACGCGGTGCACCAACTCTGGCTCGCGCTCGTCCAGATGGAGCGGGTCATGTACGTCTTCCGGGCCCGCTTCCAGGGCAAGGTCAGCCCCGTCCACTTCTTCTGGGGCGGCCCCGACCTGGCGGTGACGCGGTTCTCCGGGCGCACCGCGCCGCGGCACCGGGGCGGCATCCCCAACTGTCCCGACTGGGTGCAGCAGATGGCCTACAGCCACGAGGTGAGCAGCTGCGGCTACTGGCCCGGCGGATCCGACGAGGGGATGTTCTACGCGTACGCCTACCCGGTGCCCCCGGGCTTCGCCGACCGAGCCGTGCGAACCGGCCGCGGCCTCCTACGAGCGCGGAGCTCGGGGAGTTCGTGCTGCCGTACACCGCCGTGCGCGAGGCGGCGGACCCCGACGCGGACTTGCTGGCGTTCTTCCAGTCGACCTACGAGGCGGCCGCCGACCTCGCCGGCTGGGACCGGGCCGCCCTGGAGGTCGGGCCGCAGCCGCCCCTGGGCGAACCGCCACCGACCTGATCAGGCCGGCTACTCGGCCGGTGCCGCCTCCGCCGATTCCGCCGATTCCGGCGCGGCCGACTCGGCCGACTCGGCCGGCTCAGCAGCAGCCTCGGCCGGCGGAGCGGCCTCGGCGCGGGGCGCATTCGCCGCCCTCGGCAGCCGGGGTGTCGGTCCCGTGCTCGTCCTTGGGGACGACGTGCGTGCCGGCCTCCTCCGCGAAGTCGGCCCACGCCGCCTGCGCCTCGGTCTCGGGGGTGAACTCGCCCTCGGCGTAGTCGAAGCCGATGTAGTTGCCCTCTTCGTCGTAGGCGTGCTCGCCGAACGCCTCGCGGTACTCCTCGGAGACCTCGCCGCCCTCGGCCGCCTGCTTGATCGACAGGCTGATGCGCCGGCGCTGCAGGTCGATGTCGATGATCTTGACCCAGAGCTCCTCGCCCGGCGTCACGACCTGCTCGGGCAGGTCGACGTGGTGCACCGCCATCTCGCTGATGTGGACGAGACCCTCGATCCCGTCGCCCACCTGGACGAAGGCGCCGAAGGGCACCAGCTTGGTGATGCGGCCGTAGACGAGCTGGCCGACGGAGTGGCTGTCGGCGAACTCCTGCCAGGGATCGGACTGCGTCGCCTTGAGCGACAGGCTGATGCGCTCCTTGTCGAGGTCGACGTCGAGCACCTCGACCTCGATCTCGTCACCCACCGACACGACCGACGACGGGTGGTCGACGTGCTTCCACGACAGCTCGGACACGTGCACGAGCCCGTCCATGCCGCCCAGGTCGACGAAGGCGCCGAAGTTCACGACGGAGGACACGGTGCCCTTGCGGCGCTCGCCCGGCTTGAGGTTCGGCCAGGAAGTCGCCGCGCTGCTCCTTCTGCGCCTCTTCGAGCCACGCCCGGCGTGACAGCACGACGTTGTTGCGGTTGCGGTCGAGCTCGATGATCTTCGCCTCGATCTCCTTGCCCACGTACGGGCTGCAGCTCACGCACGCGGCGCAGCTCGACGAGCGACGCCGGCAGGAAGCCGCGCAGGCCGATGTCGACGATGAGGCCGCCCTTGACGACCTCGATGACCGGGCCGGAGACCATCTCGCCGGCGTTCTTCTTCTCCTCGATCGTCGTCCAGGCCTTCTCGTACTGCGCCCGCTTCTTGGATAGGACGAGCCGGCCCTCCTTGTCCTCCTTCTGGAGGACGAGCGCCTCGATGTGCTCACCCAGCTTCACGATCTCGCTGGGGTCGACGTCGTTGCGGATGGAGAGCTCGCGGGAGGGGATCACGCCCTCGGACTTGAAGCCGATGTCCAGGAGGACCTCGTCCCGGTCGATCTTGACCACCGTGCCCTCGATGACGTCGCCGTCGTCGAAGGAGATGATGGAGTCCCCCATCGCCTCCTCGAGATCGGCGTCACCCAGGTCGTCGTCGACGATGGTGCGGGGGGTGTAGTTGCCCTCGGCGTCGAAGGTGCCCATCTGTTCGGGCGAGAGGAGGGAGGTGCGGCCGCCCTTTTCGGGGGCTGCGGACGCTGCGGGGGCGGTTCGCTGGTTGCCGTGGTGTCGGCCATTTTGCTGCTCCTTGCTGGGTTGCGACCTGCAACCTCAGGACCGCGCCGGGGTCGTGTCTCGATGAATATGGGGTTGCCGCACCGCTCGGCGCCGGCGGGCAAGGCCTGCCAGCGTATCAGCTGTTCAGGGCGGTTCCGCTCGGCCCTGTTCCGTTCGCTCGCTCAGTCGGTCGCCCGCCAGAGTCCGGGCCGATCGATGAGCTCGTCCACACGTTCGAGGCGATCCAAAGCGGCCGCCTTTTCGAGGGCCTGACGGCACACGATCTCTTGGAGCGGTGCCACGGGAGCCAGGACGTAGCGGACCACGCAGTTGAGTGCGACGGCGGCTCGCCCGAGGGTTGCCAGTTGCATCGACCCGACCACCTCGGCGTGCTCGAGCTGTGCCACCCGGGGCTGGGTCACGCCCATTCTCACGGCCAATTCGTACTGGCTCATTCCGAGAGCCTCCCGGATGACCTTCACCCACCCGCCTGGCGGAGGAGGCCCGATCCGCTGTTCGAGTCCGGCCAGGCGCCGGTCGAGTTGATGCCGCGCGCTGAATCCGACGGTAGCCATGCGTCCCTGTGTCTCCTGTCCGAGGGCGTGTGCAGAGTGCATACGGAGTCACCCTTATGGTTCTCCCCTGCCGAGAACGACAAGAGCGAGGCCGTATGCACTGAGAACGGTCGCCCGACGGGCTCGGACTCGACGGGACTTCAGCATTCCGGCGCGGCGACTGACCGGGGCCGAGCGCCGGCCGGCGGGACGGCTCAGCCCTTGGCGGCCGCCCAGCTCGGTCCCGTCGCCACGGAGATGGTCAGCGGGACGTTGAGGTCCGCCGCGCCGGTGAGGGCAGACTCGGTGCGGCGGGTCACATCTTCCTCCTCGCCCGGAGCCACCTCGACGATCACCTCGTCGTGCACCTGGAGCACCAGGCGGCTCGACAGCTCGGCCTCCTCGAGGTCGCGGTCGAGGCGCACGAGCGCCAGCTTGAAGATGTCGGCCGCCAGGCCCTGGATGCCCGCGTTCATCGCCTGGCGCTCCGCCGCCTGGCGTACCCGGTAGTTCGCCGCCTGCAGGTCGGGCAGCGGACGGATGCGCCCGAACTGGGTGCGCGTGTGGCCGCGGATCTTGGCGTCGGCGACGGTGGCGTCCATGTACTGGCGCACGAGGGGGAAGGCGCCGAAGTAGCTCTCCATGATGGCGGCGGCCTCCTCGACGGCGACGCCGAGGCGCTGGCTCAGGCCGTAGGCCTCCATGCCGTAGGCGAGACCGTAGGAGACCATCTTGCAGAACTCGCGCTGGGTGTGCGTGACCTCGTCCATCGGGATCCCGTACACCGCCGCCGCCACCGTGCGGTGCACGTCGGCGCCGCTGGTCATGGCGTCGATGAGCCCGGGATCCTCGGACAGGTGCGCGATGCAGCGCAGCTCGACCTGGTCGTAGTCCGCCACGAGGAACGTGCTGCCCTCCGCCGGCACGAAGGCGCGGCGGAACTGCTTGCCGATGTCGCTGCGGACGGGGATGTTGTGCAGGTTGGGCCGGTCCGAGGAGATCCGCCCGGTGCGCGCCACGGTCTGGCCGAAGGACGCGTGGATGCGCCCGTCGGCCTGGACCTCGGCCAGCAGGCTCTCGCCGTAGGTCGAACGCAGCTTCTCGACCTCGCGGTAGTTGAGCAGCGTCTCGATGATCGGATGGTCGTCGCGCATCTTCTCGAGCGTCTGCGCATCCGTCGAATAGCCCGTCTTCGTCTTCTTGCCGGGGGTGAGCCCGAGCTCCTCGAAGAGGACGGTGCGCAGCTGCGGGGTGGAGTTCACGTTGAACTCGTGGCCGGCGATCTGCTGCACCTCGTCCTGCAGGGTGGCGGCGGACTCCTTGAGCGAGTCGGCGATGGACTGCAGCTCGGCCCGGTCGACCGCGATGCCGGCGACCTCCATCTTGGCGAGGACCCGGACGAGTGGCGTCTCGATGCCGTCGTGCAGCTCGACCATGTCGTCGGCGGTCAACTTCGTGCGGAAGCTGTGCGCCATGGCGTAGACGTCGGTGGCCTCGGCGGCCGCCTCCTTGGCCAGGTCGGCGGCGCTCTCTCCGGGTTCGAGGATCTCGAGGGAGAGCTGGCCCGTCTGCTCGCGCAGCTGCGCCAGTTGGTACTCGCCGGTGGAGGCGTCGAGCAGGTAGGCCGCCACGGCGGTGTCCATCTCGAGCCCGGTGACGTCGATGCCGAGCGGCAGCAGCGACCGCATCAGCTCCTTCGCGTTGTGCCCGAGCACCTTCTGGGCGAACAACGCGTTCAGCCGCTTGACGACGGCCGCGGCGCCGAGTTGGTCGCCCGGGAGCAGCACGCCGAGCCCGGCCTCGTCGCCCTCGGTTGCGAGCACGAGCAGCGCGACGAGATCGCTGCGGCCCGGCAGCCCGTTCCAGCGCCCGGCGACGGCCAGCTTGCCCCCGCCGAGCTCGCCGAGCTGCTTCGCCGCTTCGGTGGCGTTGGCGGGGAGGGCGACGTCGCGCACCTCGAGGGGCGCCGGCGGCGGCTCGGCCGCGGCCACCTCCTTGGACGTCCTGACGCGTGGGGCGCTCCCCGCAAGGGGCTCCCCGAGGGCGCCCGCGTCGACGAGCTCGGCCAGGCGCTGCCAGACCGTCTTCATCTCGTAGAGCTCGAACGTCGCCTCGGCCCGTTCGACGTCCCAGCCCCCGAGCTCGAGCTGGCTCACGTCGACGGCGAGTGGCACGTCGCGCACGAGCGGGATGAGGCGCGCGTTGCTGCGGGCCAGGTGCTCGTTCTCCTCGAGGTTCTGGCGCAGCTTGGGCGTCTGCTCCGCCACGTGGCCGAAGACGCCGTCGAGGTCGCCGTACTTGTTGATCAGCTTGGCCGCCGTCTTCTCCCCCACCCCCGGGATGCCCGGCAGGTTGTCGGAGGGGTCGCCGCGCAGCGCCGCCAGGAGCACGTACTTCTCCGGCGTCACGCCGGTGCGCTCGACGATGCCCGCTTCGTCGTAGAGCGCGTAGTCGCTCACGCCGCGCTTGTTGTAGAGGACGCGGATGTAGGGGTCGGCCACGAGCTGGTAGCTGTCGCGGTCGCCCGTGACGATGACGACCTCACAGTCCCGGGCCGCCGCCTGGGTGGCCAGCGTGGCAATGACGTCGTCCGCCTCGAACCCCGGCGCCTCGATGACCGGGATGGCCAAGGCGTCCATCACCTCCCGGATGATGTCGAACTGGGGCGGGAGGAGCCACGGGGTGGCGGCGCGGCCGGCCTTGTAGTCCTCGAGCATCTCGTCGCGGAAGGTGTCGCCGGGCGCGTCGAACGCGACGGCCACGGCGGAGGGCTTCTGCTCGCGGATGAGGTACACCAGCATGGAGGTGAAGCCGTGCACCGCGTTGGTGACGATGCCCGCCGCCGTGGCGAGCGTGTCGGGCAACGCGTAGTAGGCCCGGAACGCGAGGGACATGCCGTCCAGGAGCAGCAGGGGTCCGCTGCGCTCCTGCCCGTCTGCCATGGCCCCGAGACTACGGGGTCAATGTGCCGTCGACGACCTGCTGGGCGACGTCGCGCATGCGGGCCCGCGTCTGCATGGCCGTGCGCTGGATGAAGCCGAACGCCTCCGTCTCGGGGAGGTCGTCGCGCTCCATGAGGATGGCCTTGGCCTCGTCGACGACCCGGCGCGTGGCGATCTTGTCCTCGGCGCCGTCGGTCGAATGCTCGGCCTCGATGGCCCAGTCCTGGCGGGCCCTGGCCAGCACGTCCGCCACCGCCGGCAACAGCTCCCGGGGTTGGAACGGCTTCACCAGGTAGGCCGAGACGCCGGAGTCCCGCGCCTCCTCAATCAGGTCGCGCTGGCTGAACGCCGTCAGCAGCAGCACGGCCACCTGGTGGCGCGAGGTGATCTCCCGGGCCGCCCGCAGCCCGTCCATGCCGGGCATCTTGATGTCCAAGATCGCGAGGTCCGGCTGCTGCTCCTCGACCAGCGTGACGGCCTCGTCCCCCCGGCCGGTCTCACCGACCACGTCGTAGCCGGCCGACACCAGGATCTCCTTCAGGTCGAGGCGCACGATGGCCTCGTCCTCGGCGATGACGACGCGTGCCGCCGCGGTCTCCTCCACCTTGCTCTTGCTCATCGCCGGCCGCTCACCCCGCTGCTCACCTGTCCCCGACGCCACGTGGCCGAGGAGCTCGTCCTGGCGGAGCTCGAGCTCGGCGATGCTCTTGCACAGCGCATCGCGGGCCCGCACCATGGCGTCGGCGTGGCGCGAGGCCTCATCGTGCTCCCGGGCCGCGAGGGGCGTCTCGGAGACGAGCGCCCGCACCCGCGCCTCGTCAGCGGAGTCCTGGACCACGGCCAATTGCTCGTCGAGCACGGCCAATTCCTCCCGCGCCCGGACGAGCCGGGTGTGGACGTCTCTGATCCGCCTTTCCAGCAGGACGCGATGCATGGAGCGTCAAGTGTACGTGGCCGGGAACCACCGACGCCGCGTCTCGAGCCGGTCGAGAACCCCAGCGTCCGGGGCATTTCCGACCCCTGGCCGGTCCGGCACCCGCACCCAGCCGTCCACCACGGGCGGGTACCCGCACGGATCGACCGCGAGATAGCCGGCCGGATCCCCGAGGTCGCTCACGAGTCCCGTGGCGTCCTGGCTGAGGCGGGCCGCCAGGGCAAGATTCGACGAGCGCCCGAGCCCCGTCTCGAAGAACCCGCCGACGAACGCCGGGACGTTCGCCTCGGCACAGGCCGCATGGGCGCGGCGGGCCGCCCGCACGCCGCCGAGGCGGCCCGGCTTGAGGCAGGCGATGGCGCAGGCGCCGTTGCGCAACGCGTCGACGACGCGGCGCGGCGTCGAGAGCGACTCGTCGAGGCAGACCGGCAGCGGCAGCTTCTGCGCCACCACCGCCAGCGCCACGAGGTCGGCGGGCGGCAGCGGCTGCTCGATGCAGAACACGCCGAAGTCGGCCAGCCCGGCGAGCGCGGCCACGTCCTCCTCGGTGTCACGGAACGAGCCGTTGGCGTCGACCTGGATCACGAGCTCGGGATGCTCCGTGCGCACGGCGCGCACGGGCTCGAGCTCCCACCCCGGCTCGATCTTCATCCGGAGCCGAGTCGCTCCTGCCCCGACGGCCTCGTCCACCTGCCGGACCAATGCGCCGAGGTCGCGCCCCGGCGGAATGCCCACCACGGCGCCGACGGGGAGGGTCTCGAAGCCGGGGCTCGTCCCGAGGGCCTGGGCCAGCGAGCGGCCCTCCGTGCGGAGCTCGGCGTCGGAGACGGCCATCTCGAAGGTGGCGGCGAGCATGCGGTCGGCCGGCGCGCTCCCGAAGAGCTGGGGCACCTCGGCCGCCCGGGGCAGTTGGCCCTCCCGCGCCGCGCTGGCGCCGCAGAGCCGCGGCACGGCGCGGTCGACGGCGAGCTGCTCGACCTCGTCGAGCGGCGGGTCGACCGAGGTGGCCTCGGCGAGCGCGGCGCACTCGCCCCACCCCTCGGCCTCGTCGGTGACGACGCGCACGTAGAGGACCGGCCGCTCGCGGTGCACGCCGGCCGCGGTGCCGATCTGGCTGGAGAACGCCAGCTCGGCCCGCACGAGCTCGATCCCGAGCAGCCTCACAGGGCCGGTCCTCCCACGCCCTCACCGTAGAACGCACCTTGTACGCTCTGGCGTTCGGCCCGGATGGCGGAATGGCAGACGCGGCGGCCTCAAAAGCCGCTGTCCGAAAGGGCGTGTGGGTTCGAGTCCCACTCCGGGCACTCTTGGCCGTCCGGCCGTCCGGCCGTCCAGCCGTCCAGCCGTCCTGCGGTGGAGGCGCCTTCGGCGCACCTGCACCCCGAGTCGCCCCCGACTCAAGTCGCCCCCTGGCAGGGACGATACTTTTGGGAGCAGGGACGACCAGTTCCGTGCCAGTCTTGACCATCCCTTTCAGCGGCTCCGTTCGGCGGGCGGTGGCGGGCCAATGACTCCAGACCGCCGAGCCGCTGTACGCGATCCATTCCATATGAAGCGCACCTCGATCCCGATTCGAATTGCCCTGACCCTCGGCGTCGCCGCGCTCGGGATCAGTGCCGCACCGTGGGCCGTGAACGGACTCTCGGCGGCGGCGGCGGCTTCGTCCAGCGAGCGGGGTCACCCCGCTGCCCGACGGCTGGGAACTGTGCATCCTCCAGGGGGTCAGCGCGCCGGCCACGCAGGCGAACGTGGCCGATCTCGACGAGTGGCAGGCCGCCGAGGGTGGTTCGACCAACAACACGGCCGCCTACAACCCCTTCAACACGGCGCGGACCACGGACGTGAACAACGCGCCGCTGCCCGAGATCCGCTCGGCGAATGGCTTTCCCGCCTTCGACTCGTGGATCTCCGGGTGTGCCGCCACGGTGGCGACCATCCTGCAGCCCAACATGACGGCGATCGCCGCCGGCCTGCGGGCCGGCAACGTGTCGCCGCCGCCGGCGTTTCTGGCCGTCGTGGACCAGAGCCAATGGTGTGCTCCCTCCGCCGACGGGACACCGTGCTACTCCGACACCATCCTGGGGGCGACCGGGAGCCTGGCCACCGAGGTGCTCCAGCAATCGTCGGCGCTGTCGGTCTTCGGGAACGTCCGGTCCGACCTGATCAATTACCGCGGGCGCCGTGGGGGCGGTCACGGGAGCGCAGCAGGACGTGGCCGCCCGCAACCAGCAACTCTCGGCCGCGCAATCGGCGCTCACGACGGCCCGGAACAACGCCAACGTCGCCGAGAAGGACCTGCGTCGCTTCGCCATCTACGAGTACATCAACAGCGGCTTGTACCAGAGCAGCTTCGTCGAGAGCGGGGCACGCAACAGCCCGTTCGGGACGCCGAGCCCCCAGGGCGTCATCGCCCACCAGTACTCGACCGTCGTGGCGTCCGACCTGCTGACGAACGCCAAGACGGCGACGGCAGCGGCCAAGGCCTCGCTGGCCGTGCGTGATGCCTCCAGCAAGGCCCTGCAGCTGGCGGTGTTGACCCTGACGTCGGACAACAACACCGAGAACCGCACGCTCATTCGGCTCGTGGCGGACGTGACGGCGCTGCAGAAGGCGGGTGCCTGCACCAACGCCGTGATCACGGAGCCGGTGGCCAACGTGGCGGCCCCGAGCGGCTCGACGGCGACGGGCTCCTCGTCTTCGGCCCCGCCGACCACCACCACGACCGTGGCGGCGGTACCGGCCACGACCACGACGTCGCCGACGACGACCACGACGTCGCCGATCAACCTGCTCAAGAACTCGACGGCCAGCACCACGACCACGTCCACCACCACGACGGTGCCGAGCACCACGACGAGCACCTCCACGACGACGACCACCACGACGGTGCCGGCCGGCGCCGGGTCCGATTCCGGGTCCCAACCGGTGCCCAGCGCGAACCCGGCGGGACTCCAGGATCTGCAGGGCTGCGTGGTCGCGCTGGCGCCGACGGGGAGCGCGTAGCCGTTTCCCACCGGGCGACAGGCCAAAGGTCGCACCGGCGATCCCACCTTGTTTCCAGGCGGTAACCAGCATCAACCTGGACGAAACCGTCGACCTTCGCACCGGTGGTACGAAAGCCGACCCTCGAGTGCGACCCGGCGCGGCCTACATGCCACACTGTGGGTTCTTCTGCCCGCCGACGATGGGAGCCGTCGCCTTCGTGTTGGTTTTCACCTTCCCCGGACAAGGTTCACAGCGCGCCGGCATGGGGGAACCATGGGTCGACCACCCCTCGTGGGAGGTCGTCGAAGAAGCTTCCTCGGCGGCCGGGCGCGACCTGTCCGAGCTCTTGCTCACGGCGTCCATTGAGGAGCTGACCCGGACCGACAACGCGCAGCTGGCGACGACGGTGCTCAGCCTGGTCGTCCTCGACGCCGTGGAGCGGATCGGCCTCACGCCAGCGGCCTGCGCCGGGCACAGCCTGGGCGAGTACACCGCCCTCGTCGCCAGTGGCGCCCTCGGGTTCGAAGACGGGATCCGACTCGTCGTGGCGCGGGGCGAGGCGATGGCTCGTGCCGGTGAAGAAGCGCCGGGGACGATGGCGGCGCTGCTCGGCATCGCCGACGACGACGCGGAGGCGGCCTGCATGCGCGCCGAAGGCGACGTGTGGGTGGCCAACTACAACGCCCCCGGCCAGGTCGTGATCGCCGGGACACCCGAGGCCGTCACGCGGGCCGGCGAGCTGGCGAAGGGTCTCGGCGCCAAGCGGGTCATGCCGATCCAGGTCTCGGGCGCCTTCCATACGCCGCTGATGCAGGGGGCGCGGGCCGACCTCCGCAAGGCCCTCGCGGAGGTGACCTTTCTGACGCCCGAGGTGCGGGTCGTCGCCAACGTCGACGCGCACGTGCACGACGACCCCGCCGAATGGCCCGGACTTCTGTCCGCGCAGCTCTGTTCGCCCGTGCGCTGGCGCCAGACCCTCGAGACCTTTGCTGGCTTGGGACTGACCTCGCTCGTCGAGCTCGGTCCCGGCGGCGTGCTCAGCGGCCTGGCCAAGCGGAGCCTGCCGGAGATCCAGTCGCTGGCCGTCTCCAAGCCCGAGGATCTCGACACGCTGCTGGACCAAATCAGCGCGGCGGGCACGTGGCGGGCGGAACCCGCCCTCCACCAAGGCGAGCACCTCTACATGTCGGACCGCGTCGTCGTGAGCCCGTCGAGCGGCATCTTCTCCCCGGAGTCCTCGCTCCAGGCTCCCGGCGCGGGTCTCCTACCCGGCACGGCGGGAGACCGGAGCGACCCGTCCTCGGCCGTGGAGGTCGGTGACCTGGTCGGCCGCGTCGGCGTGTCCGAGGTCCGCACCCCCTTCGCGGGACAGGTCATCGGCTGGATGGCCGCGGAGGGTGAGCGGGTCCAGGAGGGTCAACCGCTGGTCTGGCTGCGGGTCCACGAAGCAACCTGATGGCGGTCGTCCTCGTCACTGGCGGGTCCCGCGGCATCGGCGCGGCATGCGTCGACTGGTTCCTGGCCAACGGAGATCAGGTGGCGACCACGTATCGGTCGGACCAGCCACCCGGGCCACCCGAGGGGTCCGACCCGGACCGCTTCCTGGCCGTCCGTTGCGATGTCCGCAACGTCGAGGAAGTCGATTCGGCGTTTGCCGCGATCGAAGCGCACTGGGGGCCGGTCGAGGTGCTGATCGCCAACGCGGGCATCACGAAGGACGCCCTCATGCTGCGCATGAGCGACGAGGCCTTCCATGACGTCATCGACGCGAACCTGACCGGCTCGTTCCGCGTGGCCAAGCGCGCCGTGGCCAAGATGCTGCGCCTCCATACGGGACGCATCATCTTCGTGTCCTCCGTCGGCGCCTTCGTCGGCCTCCCCGGACAGGCCAACTACGCGGCGTCCAAGGCCGGCCTGGTCGGCATGGCCCGGGCCATCGCCAGGGAGGTCGGCAGCCGGCAGATCACGGTGAACGTCGTGGCGCCGGGGCTCATCGACACGGACATGACGGCCGCGCTCGGCGCCGAGCGGGTGGAACTGATGACGAGCCAGGTGCCGCTCGGCCGGGCGGGCAGCGTCGAGGACGTCGCCGCCGTCGTGGGCTTCCTATCCTCGGATGCCGCGGCCTACGTGACCGGCGCGGTGGTTCCGGTCGACGGCGGATTGGGCATGGGGCTGTAGCGTTCTGGAAAAACAAGACAGAAGGAGCAAATTGTGGACAGCGACGCAGCGTTCGAGAAGTTTCGCGAGTGCGCCGTGGAAGTGCTGCAGGTGCCGGCGGAGAAGATCACCAAGGAAGCAAAGTTCGCCGACGACCTCGACGCCGATAGCCTTGACCTGGTGGAACTCGTGATGGCCCTCGAGGAGGCCTTCGACATCACGGTGGAGGAGACGGAGCTCGAGGACATCGGCACGGTCGGGCAGGCGTTCGACCTCATCTCGTCCAAGCTCTGATGCAACTGGGGATCGGCACCGACGGACCGGTCCGCGGACGGCGGGTCGCCGTCACCGGGCTCGGGGCGGTGACGTGCTGCGGTACCGGCGTCGACGCCCTCTGGGATGGCCTTCTGCACCCCTCGGTGGTCGGCGGCGAGGTGCGCGGCTACGACCCGACGGACTGGTTCGGGGCCAAGGAGGCGCGGCAACTCGACCGGTTCGCTCAGCTCTCCATCGTCGCGGCCGACATGGCCGCCAAAGCGGCCGGCGAGCTCGACGTGGATCCCGCCAAGGCGGGGGTCGTGTTCGCCACCGGTGTCGGCGGGCTCGAGACCCTGTCGGACCAGGTCGGCGTGTACAACGAGAAGGGCGCCGACCGCGTGTCGCCGCGTCTCGTCCCGATGATGATGGTCAACGCCGGTACCGCCGGCATCTCCATGCGCCTGGGCTGGCGTGGCCCGTCCGAGGTCATCTGCACGGCCTGCGCAGCCGGCACGCACGCGATCGCCGCCGCGGCGCGCCTCGTCGCCTCCGGACGCTGTGACATCGCGATCGGCGGCGGCGCCGAGGCCAGCATGCAGCCGGTGGCCATTGCGGCGTTCGCCAACATGACCGCGCTCTCGACCTCGGGTAATTCGCGCCCCTTCGACGCGCGGCGCGACGGGTTCGTCATGACCGAGGGAGCTGCGGCCCTCGTGCTCGAGAACTGGGACAGTGCCGTCGCACGGGGCGCCACCATTTATGCCGAACTCGCCGGCGCGGCCAGCACGGCGGACGCGCATCACATCACCGCCCCGGCGCCTGACGGGTCGGGAGCGGTCAACTGCATGGAGCTGGCGCTGGCCGACGCGGGAATCACTCCTGGCGACGTCGGCCACATCAACGCCCATGGCACCTCGACGCCGCTGAACGACCTGGCCGAAGCGCGCGCCATCTCCAAGGTCTTCGGCGAGCCCGGGCCGTTGGTGACCTCGACCAAAGGTGTGACCGGCCACGGCCTGGCTGCTGCCGGCGCGATCGAGGCGGTCGCGGCGGTCCTCACGATCGACCGCGCCACCATCCCGCCCACGGCGGGCTACGAGGAGCCTGACCCCGAGATCACGATCCGGGTCGTCCACGGCAAGCCGATGCCGTGGGAGCCGGCCGCGGTGCTCTCGAACTCCTTCGGCTTCGGCGGCCACAACGGCTGCCTGGTCCTGCTGCCGCCGAGCTGATCTCTTCTCGGCGCGTCGCCCGACCCCGTCGGGACGACCGGGGCCAGTAAGGTCCGTTGCTCCTTCGCCGCCCCGCTGCGGGGTCTGAGCGATGAGGTCGTGAGGCTCGTCGATGGGGAAAGTGCAGTCCTGGTTTGGCGCGGCGCGCCACTCGCCCGTGTTCTGGGTCGTGGCCGGAGTCGTCGTGTTGGCCGCCGTGACGGGCGGCGTCGTGCTCGGCACCCGGAGCACGCCTCCCCCATCGCCCCACCCGGCCCAGTCGACCCGCGCCGTTGCACTCGGTGATTCGGTCCCCTATGGGCACGGGCTGGCCAACCCCTACCTGACGCCGCAAATGGGGCTTCCCCCTCGCGACGTCTCGCAGGGCCCGTCGACGCTCGCGTACCCGAGCCTCGTGGGACACACCTTCAGCTTGCACATGACGGTGCGACCCACCAACTGCACTCTCGTCGGCGATCAGCTCGCCATCAGTGGTGCGGTGGCGGACCCCGCCGACAACACGGCACGCGACGGCCAATGCCCCCACCCGCCGCAACAAGCCCGGAACCTCGGTGACGAGGTCGCGGCGGCGCACCTCTCGACGCGGCCGGCGCGCCTCGTCCTCCTCCAAGACGGTGCGGACGACATCCAGTTCGCCCAGTGCCTCGAACATCAGCTGTCGCAGGTGCTCGGCACTGACCTCGGCCTCGGGACGAACTGCGTCCAAAACGGCGCGGTGAGCGGCCCGGTCGCTACCGAGCTGGCCAATGTGCGCCACAGCCTCGCCGCGGCGATCGAACAGATCGCACCCGACGCCGGCCTCGTGGCCGTGCTGAACTACTACCAGCCGGTCCCGAACCCCTCTCAGCTTGCCGACGACACGGGGCTGTCCGGCCTCGGGACGAACCTCGTGTGCACCGGCCTCAAGGCGAACGGCGCCTCGACCGCGACGGCGGCGGGCGTCGTCCTCTCGGCGTTGAACAACGCCATCTCGGGCGCGGTGGCCGATGCCACAGCCCATGGCGTGCGCAACGTCCGCCTCGTGAACGTCTCCGGCGCGGTGAACGGGCACGGCATGTGCACCAAAGACCCGTGGGTCTTCTCCTCCGAACGGCTGTCCGACACGACATTGGCCGCCGACGCGGAGCACATCGTGGCGGCCAAGGCATGTCGGGCCGCCACGTCACCGCTGCACCAAACCGCGTCGTGCGCCACGCTGACCGCCCGGGCCGACCAGGCGGAACAGTCACTGAAGGACTACGTCTGGCGGGCGGCGCACCCGACTGCCGACGGACAGCGCGCCATCGCCTCCATCGTCGACGCGGCTCTCCGCGGCCGCGCCTAGTCGATCGCCTGCCGCAGAGCTCCCACGAAGGCGGCGGCACCCTCGGGCCCCTCGCCTTCGAGAAGGCGTCGCACCAGCGCCGAGCCGACGACGACACCGTCTGCGACCTCGCAGACCTCCGCCGCTTGCTCGGGTGTCGAGACACCGACGCCCACGCAGACCGGTATGTCGGAGTGGCGGCGGACACGCTCGACCACCTTCGCCGCCGCCTCACCGACGTCCTGTCGTTCACCGGTGACGCCCATGCGGGACACGGCGTAGACGAAGCCGCGCGCCCGGGCGCAGAGCCGCGCCACCCGCTCCTCGGGGCTCGAGGGCGCGACCAACAACACCGTGTCCACGCCGGCGTTGTCGGCTTCGACCGCCCAGGGCCCGAGCTCCTCGAGCGGAAGGTCGGGCAAGATGGCGCCGCTCACGCCCGCCGCCGCGAGCGACCGGGCCATCCGCTTGAGGCCGGCCCGGTAGACGATGTTGTAGTACGTCATCACCGCAACCGGGACAGGCGCTTCGGCGCGCGCGATGCCGTCGAGGACGTCGTCGGGCACCGTGCCCCGCCGCAGCGCGCGCAAGGCCGCCTCCTGGACCACCGGGCCGTCCATCATGGGGTCGGAGAAAGGGATGCCGACCTCGACGGCGTCAGCCCCGGCGGCGACGATGGCCGCGAGTGATTGGCCCCAGTCCTCCGTCATGCCGCCCATGAGGTACGGAATGAGCAGTTTCCGGCCCTGCTCCCGTCGGGCCCTGAGTTCTTTTTCCAGGTCAGGCATCGTGCGTGCGCCCGAGGATCTGGCGCACCTGCGCCACGTCCTTGTCACCCCGCCCCGACAGGGTGATCAGCACCGTCGAGCCCTTCGGCAACGCGTCGGTCCCGGCACTGCGCGCCACCCATGCCACTGCGTGCGCCGACTCCAAAGCCGGGATGATGCCCTCGGTGTGACTCAGGAGGCGGAAGGCGTCGAGCACCTCGTCGTCGTTCGCCATCGAGTACTCGGCCCGGCCGGTCGAGGCCAGGTGCGCATGCTCGGGTCCCAGACCCGGGTAATCCAGGCCCGCCGAGATCGACTCCGCTTCCTCGATCTGTCCTGCCTCGTCCTGCAGCAACCGCGAGTACATGCCGTGCAGGACGCCCGGGATGCCGTTCGTGATGGCGGCGCCTCCCGCCGCCTCCACGCCCACCAGACGCGCCCCGGTGTCCACGAAGCCTGCGAACGTCCCGGCGGCGTTCGAGCCGCCTCCGATGCACGCCACCACGACGTCGGGATCCGCACCGTCCAGCAGGGCACGACACTGGTCGTGCGCCTCTTCGCCGACGACCCGTTGGAACTGGCGCACCATGTAGGGGAACGGATGGGGGCCCATCACGGACCCGAGGCAATAGTGCGTGGTCTCGACGGTCGCGACCCACTCCCGCATGGCCTCGTTCACGGCGTCCTTCAGCGTGCGGCTCCCCGAGGTCACCGCCCGGACTTCTGCGCCCAGCAGCTCCATCCGAAAGACGTTCAGCTCTTGGCGCTTTGTGTCCACCTCGCCCATGAAGACGGTGCACTCGAGCCCGAACAGCGCGGCGGCCGTCGCAGTCGCAACGCCGTGTTGGCCCGCCCCGGTCTCGGCGATCATGCGGCTCTTCCCCATCCGCCTGGTCAACAGCGCCTGGCCGACCACGTTGTTCAGCTTGTGCGAGCCCGTGTGGGCGAGGTCCTCTCGCTTGAGCAGGACGCGCACCCCGAGCTTCTCCGAGAGCCTGGTGCACTCGGTGACCGGCGTCGGGCGTCCTCCGTAGTCACGGAGCAGAGCGTCGAGCTCGGATCGAAAGGCCGGGTCACCCCAGGCGTCGTCGAACCATTTCTCGAGCTCGAGGCAGGCCGGCATCAGCGATTCGGGGACGAAGCGGCCTCCGAACTCGCCGAAGCGGCCGTCGGATCCGGGGCGGCTCATGCCGCTGCCGTCGCTCATCCCTCCCTCCAGTCGTAGGGCTCCTCGCTCGTCTCGGTGTCCATGGGGTCCCGCTCCGCCGCCTCGGCGTGAGCCCGTCGGGCGTTGGTGATGAAGTCGCGGACCAAGAGCGGGTCCTTGCGGCCGGGCGCGGACTCCACGCCGGTCGAGACATCGACGCCGCCCGGGCGCAGATGTGCCACCGCCTGCGCCACGTTGTCGGGCCGCAAGCCTCCCGAGACGATGAGCCGGTGATGATCCGTAACGCCTTCGGCGAGGCGCCAGTCGAAGACCTCTCCCGAGCCTGGATTGTCCCCGTCGACCATGAGGAAGTCGGCGCCGAAGTCCTCGAATCGGGCAATGGCGCGCTCGCCGGCCCGGAAGGCCTTGATGACCACCGGGACACGGGCGCGCACCCACTGCGTCGCTTCGGCGGTCTCCTGGCCATGGAGTTGCGCGGCACCCAGCCCGGCCACGTGCACGGTCTCCACCACCCGCTGGGGCGCCTCGTTCCGGAACACCCCCACCGTGAGCACGTGCTCGGGCAGACGCTTGGCGATGTCACCGGCGGTCTGGACGACGACCTGACGCGGTGAGGGCGCAAAGATGAAGCCGACGGCAGAGGCACCCAGGCTGACGGCAAGCAACGCGTCGGCTTCCGACGTGATGCCGCAGATCTTGACGAACAGCTCGTCGCTCACGGAGTCATCGCGATCCGACCGGGTGCCCAGTCAGGCCCTGGAGCGCTCCCACGCGATCACCCGACCGGACGAGCGTCTCACCCACCAAGATGGCGTCGTAGCCGGCCGCCGCGAGCCGCCGTGCGTCGTCCGCGTCGCGGATTCCGGACTCGGCGACCGCGACCACGTCAGCGGGGATCTTCGCCGCCATTGCGCACGCTCGTTCGTGGTCCACGACAAAGGTGCGCAGGTCCCGCTGATTCACGCCGACCAGACGCGACCCCGCGGCCAGGGCCCGGTCGAGCTCTTCTTCGTCGTGCACCTCGACCAGCGCGGCGAGACCAAGCTCGTCCGCCCGGGCGGCGCAGCGCCGGAGCATCCGATCGTCCAGTGCGGCGGCGATCAGCAGCACCGCGTCGGCCCCCATGAGGCGCGCGTCGACGACGTCGGCCTCCTGCACGGTGAAGTCCTTGCGCAGGACGGGCAAGCCCGAAGATTGCCGCGCCACGACCAGGTCCGCGCTCGAACCCCCGAAGAACTCGCGGTCCGTCAGCACGGACAGGCAGGCCGCGCCACCGGCCAGGTACTCCTTGGCGAGCAGGTCGGGCTGCAGCTCGGAGTCCAGGTCCCCCTTCGACGGCGAGCGCCGCTTGACCTCGGCGATGCACGAGAGCCCGTCGCCGCGGAGACTCGAGACAAAGTCCCTCGGCGTGGCCATGCCCTGCACCTGTTCCACCAGGTCACCGAGCACGCGGCCGTCGGCGGCAGCGCGGGCCCGATGGGAGGCAAGGATCTCCTCCAGGTAGGTGGGCATAGCGCCTCAGCGTAGCGGCGCGGACTTTGTCCCCAGACCCATCCTCTGTGTCAGGCGCACGACCCGTACGGATCGATGGGTGCATCCGAAGCGCCGATGAGTGCCCACGAATTCGATGCCTCGTTCATGTAGGCGTTCGGGCAAGGGTCGGCGATCACGATGAGGCGCAGCTGGCCGCACGAAGAGACGGCCGACACGCAGGCCGTCATGGCCTGGTGTCCGTTGGCATAGCCCGGACATTCGAACGAGAACCCGGGGGCCGCATAGGCGTGCAGATACGCGAGGGCGGCGACACAGCCGGACGTCGTCGCCTCGCCCGCCTCGGGGAGGCCGTCCACATGCGTCACGAAGCTCTCCGTCGGCGCGCCGGCGGTCTGCGGCGTCTGCGGCGGCACCGAGGACGCGTCGGCGCCGAACGACGGCGACCGAGCGACCACGTTGCTGGATGGCGCGCCCTTGGTCGGCGGTGCGAGCAATCCGATGGCCAGCACGCCGGATGCACCGCCGGCAACGCAGAGTGCGGCCAACACGCTCCCCGCTCTCCGTCGTTGCACCTGGAGCCACCTCGCCACTCTGTCCGGAGCGCTTCCCGTTCCGGGCCGAGCCCACCGACTCGGCGACTGGGGAACGTGCGGAACGGCCCAGCATGGCGGCGGGACCGGACCCGCCGGCCCAGAGCCGGCTCAGCTGCGAATTCGGGTGAGGAGCTTCTCGCGGCGCTGACGCGCCTCGCGAGGCAGATCGAACGACGGGTCCACGTCCCCGGTCTCCGAGGAGGCTGCGTCCCGCAGCATGTCTGCGATGCCCGAGTAGATGACCTCGACCGTGAAGTCGTCGAGGACCACGGCGGCCTTCTCGGTGCCGTCGTCAGCGAGGTGGATGACCTTGACCATCAGTCCACCAAGGCCCGGGCCCGGGTGACGCCGCCCTGGCGTTCGATGGCGATGCATCCCCCGTCGCGGAAGATCCAGCCGACCTCGCGCCACGGCTTCAGGTCGGGCAACGCCTCGCCCGCCGCAACGCTTCTCTCACGCTGTTCTGGCTCCTTGACCCCCATCCCCATATCAGCAGCGTGGACCTCGACCGTGTCATGTCCGGTGACGTCCGGTTGCAGTTGGGGTGCGCCCTCCCGCCCCCAATTAGCGGGCAAACAGATGCCAACCCACCCACCCCCAGGCGAGGAGGAGCGGCACCCGCAACCAGGGATCCGTCGCCAGACGCCTCAGCACGGCCGAGGGACGGACGATGGCGCGCCGTCCGGCCGCGGTGAGTGATGCGACCCACAGCGCCACGGCGAACGCGCCGATCGCGGCCCACACGGCATAGCTCGGAGACGAGCTCATGACGGCACTGCTTCTCGCCCGGCTGCACGCGCCGCGGCCGGCGTGCCGGCCCGGACGATTGCCGTACCGAGCCACAACCACGCGAAGCACGCGACGGCCTTCAGCCCGTAGTTGTAGCGGTTGAACGCGTCGGCCATCGAGCTCAGGGTCGGATGATCGCTCCTACTGCCGCGCACGAGATACATCACGAGCTCCCACGCGACGATCGCGCCGAAGAGCACGAGCCATCCGAGATACGGGTGCGGCGGTCGTTCCTCCCCGGCAATCTTCACCCGGGTCGGGCGCGCCGGCCAGCGGATGATCGCCATGACCACCACGGCCGCGATCGCGATTCCCGTCAGGATGTTGGCCGGCGAGCTGAACGGCGTCGTTGCCGCGAGCCACAGCGCGTAGCCGGCGAGCACGACGATGCCCACCGCCCGGGCCACCGGTCGCTCCAGCACGGGCAGAGGGTCGCCGGGCACGAGAGGAACCGCTCCGCCTCAGCCGCGCAGCGGAAGCATGGCCACCTCGACCGGACGGGATCCGCCGATCCCGTCCCCCGAGCGCACCCGGGCCGGTCCCGGTGCCTCGACGTTTCGATGCAGATAGCCCAGGCCGACCCAGGCCCCGAGCTCGACGCTCCAGGCGGCCGAGGTGAGCGTGCCGACAACCTTGTCGTCGGCGGCACCGTCGTCCGCCGGGGTCGCACCCGCGTGCAGAGTCATGCCCGCGGTCAGTTCGCCGGACTCCGGCGACCCGGCGGGAGCCACCACGCCAACCAGGCGGCGCGGCACGTTGCCCCCGCGGGAGTCGATCCGGGCCACCAGTTCCTGGCCGGTGTAACACCCCTTGGTGAAGCTGACCGTGCGCTCGACGACGCCGGTTTCGTGCGGAATGGTCTTGGGGGTGAGCTCGGCCCCCATGGCCGGGATGCCCGAGACGATGCGACAGGCCTCCACCGCGGCGGGCCCGCACGCCACGAGGCCGGGCGGCAGTTCCGCGTTCTCCGGCCCGAGCACGACGTCGGACGGCCCGAACAGGTCGACGCCGCGCCAGCCGTTCCATTCGAAGGGCAGCGCGAGGACGCCGCGCTCGGCCAGGACGGTCAGCAAGCCACCCGCCAGCTCACCGACGGCGTCCCCCCGCAGCGACAGGCAGCGCCAGTCGAGCGCGTCGATCTCGACCTTGGCGCGCAGCCGGAAGCGCTGGAGCCGGGCGGAGACTGCGTTGCCGGATCCCGCCTCGACGTCGAGCACGAACCCCTGCCCGTCCGTCCGCGTCACCCGCAGGAGCGCCGAGAGCTTGCCGTCGGGTTCGAGGAGCAGGGAATCGGCCGAGGCGCCCACCGCCAACCCCTCCACGTCCTGGCTCAGCTGGCCCTGCAGGTACTCCACGGCATCGGGGCCACGGACCGCCAGCACGTCGCGCGCCGAGCGGAATGCCCCCGCACCCGTGCGCAACGCCGCCGTCTCGGCCTTCAGGGCGTCCATGTCGGTCATGGCCGCGCCGACTGACGGGCCGCACCCATGCGCCGCGCCGCCGTGACCGCCACGAGCAGCGCGCCCGCCTTGTGCGCGCACTCTTCGTCCTCGGACAGCGGGTCGCTGTCGGCCACGATCCCGGCGCCCGCCTGCACGCTGGCGCGGCCGTCGGGCATGACCACCATGGTGCGGATGGCGATCGCGGTGTCCACGTTGCCCGAGAAGTCGATGTACCCGACGACGCCGCCGTAGACGCCGCGCTTGGTCACCTCGAGCTCGTCGATGATCTCCATGGCCCGGACCTTCGGCGCCCCCGAAAGGGTCCCGGCGGGCAACGTAGCCCGCAGGACGTCAATCGGCCCCTTGCCCTCGGCCAGCTCGCCGGACACCTGCGACGTGATGTGCATGATGTGGCTGTAGCGCTCGATCGTCATCAGCTCGTCCACCTTCTCGGTGCCGAAGCGCACGACCCGCCCCACGTCGTTGCGGGCGAGATCCACCAGCATGATGTGCTCGGCCAGCTCCTTTGGGTCCTCGGCCAGCTCGGACTCGAGCAGCCGGTCGTGCTGTTCGCTCTCGCCCCGGGGACGAGACCCCGCGATCGGCCGCGAAATCACGACGCCGTCGCGCAGGCGGACCATCGGCTCGGGCGACGCGCCCACGACGGTGACCTCCGGGAAGCGAAGGAAGTAGAGGTACGGGCTCGGGTTGAGGAGGCGGAGCGCCCGGTACACGTCGAAGGGCTCCGCGTCCAGGGTGAAGTCGTAGCGCTGCGACAGCACGACCTGGAAGATGTCGCCGGCGGTGATGTACTCCTTGGCCGCGCCGATGCAGCCCTGGTATTCCTCCGAGGTCATCGTCCGCGACGCCTGGGCCTTCTCGAGCCCGGGCGGCGGGGCGGCGACCAGCTCGCCCGACTGGGGCCCTCGGCCGGCGCAGTCGGCGGCCAGCTCCCGCAGCCGTGTGCACGCCGACTCGTACGCCTCGGCCACGGCCTCGTTGTCGACGACCCCGTCGGGTGCGTCCGGGACGACGACGTTGTCGATGAGCACGATGCGCTGGCGCCAGTGGTCGAACGCGCAGAACTGCCCGATCACCACGAGCGCGGCATCGGGCTGGCCGGTGTCGTCGACGGGCGGCTCGGGGAGGCGCTCGACCTCGCGGACGACGTCGTAGCCGAGATACCCGACCAGCCCCCCGTGCAGAGGCGGCAGACCGGTCAGGACGGGCGACTGGAATCGGGTCACCAACGATTCGACGGCGGCGAGGATGCCGCTCGTCGGACGCGCCGAGGCCGAGCCGTCCCGATGCCTCCACGTGACGGCCCCGCGCCAACAGCGTCGCCAAGGGGCGGCGTCCGACGAACGAGTAGCGACCCCACCGCTCGCCGCCCTCCACCGACTCCAGGAGAAACCCAGCGCCCTCCCCCACGACGTTCGCGAAGCAGGCGACGGGCGTGAGCGTGTCGGCGACGACCTCGCACCACACGGGCACGATGGCGTGCTCCTTCGCCAGCGCGGCGAACTCGGCGGGGTCGGGTCGGAAGCCGAGCGCGGCTCCGGCGCCCGAGCCGCCCTCAGGCGTCACGGCGCGGGTACCCCCGGCCCCGTCCCGATCGTGCGATAGAAGCAGGTGCGCTCGCCGGTGTGGCAGGCGCCCCGCCCGTGTTGGTCGACCAGGACGACCAGCGCGTCGCCGTCGCAGTCGACGCGGACTTCGCGCACGTACTGACGGTCGCCCGACGTCTCCCCCTTTTGCCAGTACTCCTGGCGGCTGCGGCTGTAGAACCACGTCCGGCCGGAGGAGAGGGTCCGACGCAGCGCCTCGGCGTCCATGTAGGCGACCGTGAGCACGGTGCCGTCGGCGGCGTCCTGCACGATGGCGGGCACGAGGCCGTTGGCATCCTTGCGGAAGTCGACGGCGCTCGACCAGTTCCTCGTCGAACGCCAGCGCGACGCCCTCGGGCACCGCCGAGGCCGGGGTCGAGGTCTCGCTCATAGATACAGCCCCGTCCCGCTGTCGTTGCGCGGCGACGCGATGGCGTGGATGTCGCGCTCGCGCAAGATCACGTACTCCTCACCGTGCACCTCGACCTCGAAGCGGTCCTCGGGGTTGAACAGCACCGTGTCGCCCACCTTGACCGTCCGCACGTGCGGCCCGACGGCAACCGCCTCGGCCCACGTCAGGCGCCGGCTGATCTGTGCCGTCGCCGGGATCAGGATGCCCGCCCGCGAGCGCCGCTCCCCGTCGGACTGCGAGATCTGGACCATGACCCGGTCGAACAGCACCGTGATCGGCTGCTTGTCGTCGGCCTTGAGCGGCGCACTCGGGCGGACCGCAGCCTCGTGCTTCTCCTGCTTGACCACCTCGTCGACCTTCGTCGACCTTGTCGACCTTCTCGATCTTGTCGGCTTTTGCGGCCTTGGCCAGGCTCGTTCCGTTCTTCGTCGTCGACGTGGGCACCTAGGCACGGTACCGCACGAAAACGGTATTCCAGGTCAGAGGGGCCGGACGGTCACACCGTGGTCGGCCATGTAGGCCTTGGCCTCGCCGATGGTGAATTCGCGCCGGTGGAAGATGGACGCGGCGAGCACGGCGTCGGCCCCACCATCGAGCGCGCCGTCCACCAGGTCCTGCAGACGGCCGACGCCACCCGACGCGACCACCGGGATGTCCACCGCGTCGACCACGGTGCGCGTGAGCGCCAGATCGAACCCGTCCTTGGTGCCGTCGCGGTCCATGGACGTGAGGAGGATCTCGCCCGCCCCGTTCCCGGCGCACTGGACGGCCCACTCGACGACGTCACGGCCCGTCGGCGTCCGCCCCCCGTGCGTGTAGACCTCCCAGCCCCGTCCCTCGACACGCGCCCGGGCGTCGATCGCCACCACCGCACACTGCCCGCCGAACTCGTCCGCGATGTCGCGGACCAAGTCGGGGCGCTCGACTGCTGCTGTGTTGACACCGACCTTGTCCGCGCCGGCCCGGAGGAGGCGGCGTGCATCTTCTGCCACCCGGACCCCGCCGCCCACCGTCAACGGGATGAACACCTGCTCCGCCGTGCGCGCGACGACCGACACCATCGTCTCGCGCCCGTCCGACGAGGCGGTGATGTCGAGGAAGGTCACCTCGTCCGCGCCCTCGGCGTCGTAGCGCGCCGCGAGCTCCACCGGATCGCCCTCGTCGGTCAGGTCGACGAACTGGACACCCTTGACGACACGGCCGCCCGTGACATCGAGGCAGGGGATCAGTCGGACGCTGCGCATGCCGCGATCCCCTCCTCCACGCTGAAACGGCCCTCCACGAGCGCCTTGCCGACGATGGCCCCGCTGAGCCGGCGCCCATGGGCCTGCAGGTGGGCCAACCGGTACAGGTCCTGCGTGGCACCCACTCCCCCCGAGGCGATCAGCGGCAACTCGGTCCGCAAGAGCAGGGCGGCCAGGCTCTCTGTGGCGGGTCCTTCGAGGGTCCCGTCGCGGGCCACCTCGGTCACGACGACGGCCCCGAACGGCTCCCCCGCCCATTGTTCGAGGAGGTCCGTCACCGACCGGCCCGATCCGGCCAGCCAGCCCTGCGCCTGCGCCTCGGCCACGCCGTCACTACCCGTCCGGTAGTCGAGCCCCACGGCGACGCGTCCGGGCCAGCGCCGCGCGCAGCGGACCGCGAGCGCGGGATCCTCCAGGGCGGCGGTCCCCAACACGACACGCGCGACGCCGGCCGTCTGCAAGAGCTGCTCCGCCGCGTCCTCGCTCGCGGATCCCTCCGCCCGCCTGCACGGACACCGACGACGCCACGGCCAGGTCCACGATCTCCTTCAGCGCCGCCCGCTCGTGGGGGACCCCGGTCGCGCGGCGTCGAGGTCGACGACGTGGATCCACCGCGCCCCGCCCTCGATGTAGCGCGCCGCGAGCTCGGCCGGGTCGCCGTAGCGCTGCTCCCGGTCGAAGTCGCCCTGGGTGAGGCGGACGGCCGAGCCGCCGCGGAGGTCGATGGCGGGCAGCAGGTCCATCAGGCCGCGACCGCCGCCGCGAGGTCCACGAAGTTCGACAGCAGCCGTAGCCCCGTCTCCCCCGACTTCTCCGGGTGGAACTGGGCGCCCCACAAGGTGTCGCGACTCACGAGGGCGGCCACCGGGCCGCCGTAGTCGCAGATCGCCACCGTCTCCGCGCCGACCGGCGGGGCGAACGAGTGCACGAAGTAGACCCACGGCCGCGGGCCGAGGCCGCGCAGCGGCGCGGGCTCGCCCGACGCGGCACCGGGGAGCTCGAGCTGGTTCCACTGCATCTGCGGGTGCTTGACCCCGGCCGGCAGGGCCGAGACCTCGCCGTCGAACACGCCGAGTCCCTCGGCGCCCGGCGACTCCACCGACCCCTGGTAGAGGAGCTGGAAGCCCACGCAGACGCCGAAGAAGGGCACCCCGGCGGCGAGGGCGGTGCGGGCGGGCTCCTCGAGGCCGCTCTGGCGCAACGCCCGCGCGCACGCGCCGAAGGCACCGACGCCCGGCAGCACGACCGCATCGGCCGCGGCGACGTCGGCCGGGTCGGTCACCAGGCGGGCCGCCGCGCCGACGTGCTGCAGCGCCTTCTCGGCGGAGCGCAGGTTGCCGATGCCGTAGTCGAGGACGGCGATCCGGGGCGCTGCCGTCACAGGCTCCCCTTGGTGGAGGGGATGCCACCTCCCTCGATGCGCACGGCGTCGCGCAGGCAGCGCGCCACGCCCTTGAAGCTCGCCTCCAACATGTGGTGCGTGTTCTTCCCCTCGAGGCGCCGGATGTGCAACGTGACGCTGGCCGCCGTGGCGAAGGCACGCCAGAACTCCTCGGCCAGCTGCGGGTCGAAGGGCGGCGAGCCGAGGCCCGGCGTGTCGGGGGCGAAGTCGAGCCCGTAGGCGAGATACGGGCGTCCCGACAGGTCCAGCGCGACCTCGATGAGCGCCTCGTCCAGGGGCAGGAGCATGGAGGCGAAGCGCCGGACGCCGGCCTTGTCCCCCAGCGCCTCGGCCAGACAGCCGCCGAGCACGATGCCCACGTCTTCGACGGTGTGGTGCGCGTCGATGTGCAGGTCGCCCTGCGCCTCGACCGACAGGTCGAACGAGGCGTGCTTGCCCAGCTGCTCGACCATGTGGTCGAAGAAGGGCAACCCGGTCGAGACCTCGGCGCGGCCAGTGCCGTCGAGGTCCAGCGCGACGGCGATGGTCGTCTCCTTCGTGGCGCGGTCGCGACGGGCCGTGCGGGGGGCGGATGCTCCGGATGCGGCGGTCACAGACGTCACAGGCTCTCCTTCAGCGCGTGCAGGAAGCGCTCATTCTCCTCGGCGGTGCCGATGGTGACGCGCAGACATCCCTTCAAGCCGTCCCAGCTGGCGCAATTGCGGATCAGCACCGAGTGGGCGAGGAGCGCGCTCCACACCTCGTCGGCATCGCGCGCACGGGGGCGGAACAGGATGAAGTTGGCGTCCGAGGGCCAGGTGTCGACCGGCAGGTCCCCGAGCGCGGCGGCGACCCGGCCCCGCTCTTCGCTGATGCGGGCCACCCGGGCCTCCATCTCGGGCACGTGGCGCAGGGCGAGGAGCCCGGCCGCCTGGGTCTGGGCGGACAGGTGGTACGGCAGGACGACGGCCTCGCAGGCGGTGACGACGGTGGGGTCGGCGACCAGGTAGCCGAGGCGCGCGCCGGCCAGCGCCCAGGTCTTGGAGAAGGTGCGGGTGACGACGAGCCCGGGCTGCGCCGGGCCGCGCAGGCTGAGGGCCGTCCACGGCGAGAACTGCCCGTAGGCCTCGTCCACGACGACGAGCCCCGGCGCCGCCTCGGCCACCGCCGCCACGGTCCCGGGCGGCTCGGCGCGGCCGGTCGGGTTGTTGGGCGAGCACAGGAACGTCACGTCGGGCCGCCGGTCGCCGATCAGCGCGCTGGGCGTCGCGGGGTTCGATCAGGAAGTCGTCGTCCCGCGCCCCTTCGACCACCTCGGTCCCGGTGATCCGTGCGATGTGTGAGTGCAGCGCGTAGGTCGGTTCGAAGAGGAGCGCGCGCCGGCCCGGCCCACCGAAGGCCAGCAGGAGGCACTGCAGTACCTCGTTCGAGCCGTTGGCGCAGAACACTTCGGCCGGTGACACGTCGTGCAGGTCGGCCACCGCCTGGCGGAGCTCGGTCGCCGGGCGATCCGGGTAGCGGTGGAAGGACACCTCCTCGAGCGCCGCGAGCAGCTCGGTGCGCCACTCGTCGGGCGGCGCGAACGGCGACTCGTTCGTGTTCAGGCGCACCTCGGCCTCCACCTGGGGTGAGTGATAGCCCTCAGCGAGGTCGAGGTCGGGGCGGACCGATGGGATGGCGCTCACGGCGCGCTCCCCTCGTCGAGGACGTCGAGGCGCACCCGGATGGAGTCGGCGTGCGCGGGCAGGCCCTCCGCCTCGGCCAGCGTCACGACCTTGGGACCGAGCGCCCGGAGCGCGTCGGAGGTCACCCGGACGACGTGCAGGTGCTTGCGGAAGTCGTCGGCGCGCAGGGCCGACGCGAACCGGGCCGTGCGGTTGGTCGGCAGGACGTGGTTGGGGCCGGCGATGTAGTCGCCCATGCTGGCGGGCGACCACTCCCCGACGAAGACGGCGCCGGCGTGCTGGACGAGCTCGAGCAGCGCGCCCGCCTCGTTCTCGGGCACCATCAGCTCGAGGTGCTCGGGTGCCACCGCGTTGGCGACCGCGATCGCCTCGACGGGCCCGTCGACCAGGCACGCGATGCCGGCGGTGGCGAGGGTCGCCTCGAGGTCGGCGCGACGGGGCGAGTCGGCCACGAGGCGGTCCACCTCGGCGGTCACCGCATCGAGCAGGTCCGGGTCCCAGGTGACGAGCCAGGCGAGCCCGTCGGGCCCGTGCTCCGCCTGCACGACGAGGTCGACCGCGGCGAACGTCGGGGCGGCGGGGAGGGTGGGCGGACCGGCGACGACGACGATCTCGGAGGGGCCCGCGAACGCGGACGCCACGCCGACGACCCCGGCGACCTGCCGCTTGGCCTCGGCCACGTAGGCGTTCCCCGGTCCGGCGATGACGTCGACGGCCGGCACGCTCTCGGTCCCGTAGGCGAGCGCGCCGATCGCCTGGGCGCCACCGATGCGGTACACCTCGTCGACGCCGGCGACCGCCGCCGCGCACAACGTGGCGTCGTCGACCCGCCCGTCGGAGGCCGGCGGGACGCACAACGCGAGGGTGCCCACGCCGGCGACGCGCGCCGGTGCGGCGCACATGAGGACGGTGGAGGGATAGCGGGCCCGGCCTCCGGGTGCGTAGATGCCGGCCCGCTCGACGGCGCGGGTCAGGTGGCTGACGGTGATCCCACCGTCGGTGTGATCACCGGGGGGCGTGCCCTCGTGCGCGTGGTAGGCCACGATGCGGTCGAAGGCCGTCTCCAGGGCGGACCGCAGCGCCGGGTCGACCCGCTCGGCCGCCTCCTTGACCTCCTCGGGCGCCACCCGCAACCCGCCGGATCCGGCGGAGACGTCCACCCCGTCGAATGCCTTCGTGCTCCGGATGACCGCGGCATCCCCCTCGGCCTGCACCTCGGCCAGGATGCGGGCAACCGCATCGTGCACGTCGGCGCCGGGCGCGTCCGGGCGCGGCAGGGCCGCGTCGTACGGCGGCGGCGTGCCGCGGAGGTCCAGCACACGGAGGGGCATGAGGCCCCAAGGCTACCGGCGGGTCCCGGCGGGGCTACGAGGCGGCGCCGAGCGCGTCGGTGAACGTGGTCACGACGTGCTGCACGCCGATCTCGTTGCGCCCGATGACCATGTGGTCGTGCTGGCCGGCGCGGGCCGCCTCTCCGCAGCCGATCAACACCCCGACGTCCTCGTCGCGCAGGGCGGCGTGCACGGCTTCGTAGAGGTCGACGTACCCCGCCTGTACGGCGTCGTCGGCGGCCGGCTCGGTGGCCATCCATCCGTGGCGCACCACGCAGCGGCCGGCGTCTCCGGGCTCGGCGGAGGGGAGGATGTCGATGATCTCGGTGCCGACCGGGCTCACGGCCAAGGTGAGGTTGGGGAAGATCCAGTAGATGAAGACCATGTAGGCCAGCGGGTCGCCCATGTCGGGGTCGGCCCGGGCGCCCTCGATCCACGGGCAGGGGAAGCCGAGGCGGTGGTGGCGGCCGTAGCCGTCGTAGATCGCGGTGTTGGCGACCGTGTTCTGCCCCACGATGCTGTTCGCGTGGACGTAGGGGAAGTGGTAGTTCTCGGCGAAGGCCTCGATGGCGGCCTTCCAGTTGACGTCGACGTGGATCTCGCGCTCGGTGAGGTAGGCGGAGGTGCCGAGGCCCCAGGCGCCGAGCTCGGCGTCGAGCGGGCCGAGATGGGCGGCGACGTCGATCGGCTCGCCGACGGTGAGGACGACCCACACGAACCCGTGGCGCTCCTCGCTCGGGAGCTCGACGAGGCCGTAGTCGTCCCGGGCGAGGCCGTCGAAGCCGTCCTGGCCGGGGAGGCCGACGAGGCGGCCGGCGCTGTCGTAGGACCACGCGTGGTACGGGCAGGTGTGGCGGCGGGCGTTGCCGCACCCTGCGGGGGCGGGCTTGCCGCCGCGGTGGCGGCAGTAGTTGAGGAAGGCGTGCGCGGTGCCGTCGGCGTCGCGGGTGAGGAGGACCGAGGTGCCCAGGACGTCACGGACGACGTAGTCGTTGCGGGTTGGGGAGTTGCGCGGTCGGGGCGAGGGCGAGCGGGGTGCGGCGGCAGAGGCTCCGTTCCCGGTCGGCGAGGGTCGGGTCCCGGTAGTAGCTGAGGGGGACGGTGAGGATGTGGTCGCTCATCTCGGTCGTGTGGGCGTCGACGAGGGCGAGGGCGCGGCGGACGTGCTCGGGGCCGACCGGTGGGGTGCGGGTGGGTGCGGTGGGTGCGGTCGTGTGGTCATGGAGTCCCCGCCGGCCATGGCCAGGCAGCCTACCGACGGCCGGGCCGGGCTTCGGGCTCCGGGGTGCGGTGCCCGGGTCAGGCATGGGCCATCATCGGGGCATGTCGACCGCTGCGGAGATCTCGTCCCTGTCCTCCACGCTCGAGGAGCTCCACGACCGGGTCAGCGCCATGGCCGAGGGCGCCCTGGCCCGCGGGGACGAGGACATGGCGCACGAGCTCATCGCCGTCGAGCGTTCGCTCGGGGGCGCGCTCCGGCGGCTGCGGCGTTACGGCCAGGGGTCGGCGGTCGACGGCGCTGAACGAGGTTCACACGGCGTAGAGGACGAGCTCGTACCCCAGCAGCGACGACGCCGTGCGCAGCACCGGTTGGCGCTGGGCCACCACGGCGCAGTTCCGTCGCTCGGCCAGCTCGACCACGGCCACGGTGCTGAGGTCGGAGGTGTCGCAGCGGGCGGCCAACTCGCCCGAGCGCCGGGCCGCCTCGCCGAGGAAGGGCTCCACCTGGGTCCCGGCCAGCAGCTCCGCGATCCGGTCGTTTCGGGCCTCCGTGCGGTACCCCTCGGCCACGGTGACGGCGGGCACCAGCGGCACGATCCCGTTGGCCAGGGCCGCTCGGTGCAGCGCCCACATCATGCGGTCACCCCTCGCCGCGGCGTGGAGGGCGCCCAATCCGTAGACCAGTCCCTCCCGGCGACTGCTCGTCACCGACGGCGGACGCGCGACGCCACGCCGGACACGCCGGAACGGAGCCGGGCCAGCAGTGCCTCGCCGGCGGCCAATTCCTCGGCGCTCAGCGAGCCCGTCTCACCCTCCCAGGCGGCCACCCCGCGCAGGCCCTGGCGGACGCGCAGCTGACGCTCGGCCGCCGTCGAAAGCCACGCGCTGAAGGAGACGCCATCTTGCTTGGCCGCCTCTTCGACGGATGAGGCCACCTCGTCATCCAGGGAGACTGAACGCTTGGTCACCATGCCGCCGAGGGTAACACCTGGAGTAGTACCGGCGCCCCGCGGCCCTGCGGAATCCGGCTGTGTCTAGATGCACCAATGCCGGCCCGAAGGCCGGCATTGGGCGAGCCAGCCAGGAGGCGGATCCCAGCATTGGCTCATTTGGAACCAGGTGGCGGGAACCGGTTCCAAGTCCCAATGGTAGCGGCAGGTACAGCGATATACACCACGCCACACACGAATTGCCTAAAAAGGGGCCAAAAGTCCCCCCCGCTGAAAATCAGTGCACGAAGGGGCAAAAATCCGCCATCGCGCACGTCGCGCAACGCGGCTTTCTGGCCACACACGTCTCCCTTCCGTGGAGAATCATGCGCAGGCTGAACGCGCCCCGATCGGCCGCCGGGATGAACGAGTTCAACTCGTGCTCGACTTTGACGGGATCTCGGCGCTCGTTGGCGGTGAGACGCTCGGTCAGGCCGAGGCGCTCGCTGCAGCGCAGGACGTGCGTGTCGACCGGGAGCCCCGGCAGCCCGAAGTCCACGCTGCGGACGACGTTGCCGGTCTTGCGCCCGACTCCGGGCAGCGTCACCAGGTCCTCGAGCGCCGAGGGGACTTCGCCGTCGAAGCGCTCGACGACCGCGGCGGCCATCCCGAGCAGGCTCTTGGTCTTGGAGCGGAAGAACCCGGTCGAACGGATGATCTCCTCGACGTCCTCGGGGTTCGCGGCCGCCAGGGAGGCCGGGTCGGGGAACTTCTTGAAGAGGACCGGCGTCACCATGTTGACCCGCTCGTCCGTGCACTGGGCCGAGAGGATCGTCGCCTCGAGGAGCTGGAACGGGTTCTCGTGGTCCAGCGCGCAGAGCTCCTTGGCCGTGCCGGGATAGAGCTCGGCCAATCGCTCCAGCACGAGCCGGGCCCGTCCTTTCGGTGTCCGGGGCCTCGCCACCGGATCAACGTACCGGGTTACGTTGGCCGTCATGGCCGCCATGGACGTCGTGCCGTTGCGTGAGATCGACGGCACACGCCGCGCCGCGCTGACGGCGCTGGTCCGGCGGGCCGATGCCGCCGACGACCATCCGCCGCTCCCCGAGCCGCAGTACCACGCCCTGGTCGAGGACGGTGCCGCCGCGGGGCACGACGGCTGGCTCGTGGCAGCCGAGCGCGGCGGGGCACCGGCCGGCTTCGCCCTCCTCACGCCCGCCCGCGACGGCTCCATCGCGATCCATGTCGTGACCGATCCCGACCGACGAGACGGCGACGGCGACGGCGACGGCCAGCTCGCCTCGGAGCTCGTGGGCGCGGCCGCCGCCCTGGCGGAGAAGAAGGGTGCGGGTCCCCTGCATCTGTGGGCCATGGACGCCGGGCCGGCCGACGACGAGCTCGCCCGGCGCCACGGCTTCGACCCCGAGCGCGACGTCCTGCAGATGCGGGTGCCGCTCCCCTTGGCCGACGACGTGTTGGCCGCGACCCGGCCGATCCGCACCCGTCCCTTCGTGCCGGGCCAGGACGACGAGGCCTGGCTCCGGGTGAACAACCGCGCCTTCGCCTCGCACCCCGAGCAGGGCTCGTGGACGCACGGCGCAGCTCGACGAACGGCTGGCGGCCGACTGGGTCGAGCTCGAGGGTTTCCTCGTGGCCGACGATCCCGACGGTGACGGTCTCGTCGGGTTCTGCTGGACCAAGATCCACCGCGGCCGCACCCCGGTGTTGGGCGAGATCTACGTGATCGGCGTCGACCCCGCGCACCACGGCGGCGGGCTGGGGCGCGCCCTCACCGTGGCGGGACTCACGTCGATGGCCGAGCGGGGCGTCCACGTCGGGATGCTGTACACCGACGCCTCCAACGACGCCGCCGTTGCGCTCTACCGCCGCCTCGGCTTCACGGTCGACCACGTGGACCGCTCGTACCGGCGGCCGCCGCGGCCGGCGCCGCCGCCGACGCCGCTCAGCTGATCCCCGTCCCGATCGCCCGGCCCACGCCGTAGGTCACGCCGGCCGCCACCACGGTCACCGCCAGCTGCCGCAGCGCGGAAGGCACCACAGGCCGTTCGGTGAAGATGGCCAGCACCACCCCCACGACGATCGCCGCCACGGCCCCGAGCGCAATCGAGGCCACGATCGCCGCCGTGCCGGAGCCGATGAGCCACGGCAGCAACGGGATGAAGGCGCCGATGGCGAACGTCACGAAGGACGCCGCCGCCGCCTGCCACGGCGAGCCCAGCCGCTCCAGCGAGATCCCGAGCTCCTCCCGGGCGTGGGTCTCGAGCGCCAAGTCAGGGTCCTGCATCACCTCGTTGACCATGTCCTCGGCCACGACGGGATCGATGCCCCGGCGCACGTACATGCCCCGCAATTCCGCGGCCTCGCCCTTGGGGTGGCGCTCCAGGGCCCGGCGCTCGACCTCGAGCTCGCGCTCCATCAGCTCACGTTGCGCGGTCATGGACAGGTACTCGCCGGCGGCCATGGAGAAGGACCCCGCGATCAGGCCGGCGATCCCGGCCAGGCGCACGATCGACCCACCCGGATTCGCCCCGGCCATGCCCAGGACCAGCGAGACGTTCGTCACCAGGCCGTCGCTCACGCCGAACACCGCCGCCCGGGCGCCGCCGGAGCCGATGTCTCGATGATGGTGAGGCGGCAGGAAGTGCTCGTGCTCGTGGGGGACGCTCACGCGCGTCAGCGTAGTGACGGACCCCACGCGGGTAGCGTGCCTGTCCGGAATCGAACCCTGACCAGCGAGGAGCGCAGCATGACCACCACCGTCGACGGCGTCGACGCCTTTCACAAGCTCGTCGGCGACCAGCTCGGGTACTCCGAGTGGCAGCCCATCACCCAGGAGCGGGTCAACCTCTTCGCCGACGCCACCGACGACCACCAGTGGATCCACGTGGACCCCGAGCGCGCCAAGGGCGGGCCGTTCGGCGTCGCCATCGCCCACGGGTACCTGACCCTGTCGCTCGCCCCGGTGCTGCTCAACAAGATCATCCGCGTCGACAACATGAAGTTCGGCGTCAACTACGGCTGCAACAAGGTCCGCTTCCCCTCCCCCGTGCCGGTCGGCTCCGACCTGCGCATGGGCGTCACGGTCGCCGCCGTCGACGACGTCGAGGGCGGGGTGCAGGTCACCTACGACATGGTGATGGAGGTCAAGGACGCGCCGAAGCCGGCCTGCGTCGCCCAGGTGGTCTACCGCTACTACCGCTGACGGACGACGCGTTCGATTCGATGGCGCCCCGTCGGAACGCCGGACCGGTACAAGGGGGCCGGACCGCCTCCGCCTCCACCTCGGCGCTGCCGGACGACACCGAGAAGACGGCGCGGGTGCGCGCCATGTTCGACACCATCGCGCCGCGCTACGACCTGGTGAACCGGGTGATGACCTTCGGGCTCGACCAGCGCTGGCGCCGCGCCACCGTCGACGCGCTCGCCGCTGCCCGATAGGCGCGCGCGTCCTCGATCTGGCCTGCGGCACCGGCGACCTGTCCCGGGCGGCGGTGGGCCGCGGCTACACCGTCGTCGGCAGCGACCTCAGCGCCGGGATGCTGGCGGCCAACCACGTCGGCGTCCCCCTGGTGGAGTCCGACGGCTCCCTGCTCCCCTTCACCGACGGCGCCTTCGACGGTCTCGTCTGCGGCTACGCGTTGCGCAACTTCACCGACCTCGCCGCCACGCTCGCCGAGTCGGCTCGGGTGCTGCGCCCGGGGGGACGGCTGGCCGTCCTCGAGGTCGACGCGCCCACCTCCGGCGTCTGGCGGGCCGGTTTCGACCTCTGGTTCAACAAGGCTGTGCCGGTCCTGGGCGGAGCGCTCTCCGACCGCACCGCCTACCGCTACCTGCCCGAGTCGGTGGCCTACCTGCCCTCGTCGCCCGTCCTGCGCCGGATGCTGCTCGAGGCGGGATTCTCGGCCGTCGGCATCCGTCCCCTCGCCGGCGGCCTCAGCCAGCTGATCGTCGCCACCCGGGCCGGCGCGTGAGCGCGGCCGCCGGCGGGCTCCACGCACGCACGGTGCCCCTCGACTACGGGCCCGACGCGCTGCAGTTCGACGGCAGCCCGACCGTCCTGTTCGACCGGCCGGGGCTGACCCTCGTCGGCTGGGGCACCGCGCAGCTCGTCGAGGCCCACGAGGCGCACGAGGCGCTGACGGCCATCCCCTGCGACGACGCGGTGGGGGGCCTCGGATCCGGCGTCGTCGCGATCGGGGCGCTCCCGTTCACGGCCGCCATGTCCGGCCTTCTCGTCATCCCGCGCTTCACCATGGGGATCGCCGGCGACGCCGACGGCGTCATCCGGCGCTGGGTCACGGCGGTCGGCCCGGTGGACGAGCCGCTCCCGACCACCGACGAGCTGTTCGACGCGGTGATCTGGCAGTACGGGACCGCACCCGAGGGCGCCGACCAGGGGGCGTTGGTCACCGCGCGCGCTGTCTCCACCGCCATGGACAGCGACGCCTACCGCGCCGAGGTGGCCCGGGCGGTCAAGGAGATGCAGGCGCCCGGGGCGCGCCTGCGCAAGGTCGTGCTGTCCCGTCCCCTCTCCGTCGAGCTCTTGGGGTCGCTCCCGATCACGCCGGTCCTCCGCCGCCTCCGCGCCGCCGAGCCGACCTGCACCGTCTTCGCCATGCCGACGCCCGACGGCACGTTCTTGGGCGCGTCGCCCGAGCTCCTGGTGGCCCGGCACGACGGGCGGGTGACCTGCCACCCGCTGGCCGGCACGGTCGCCCGCGGCACCACGGCGCGCACCGACGCCGACGCCCAGGGGCGGCTCGCCGGCTCGGACAAGGAGCGAGCCGAACACCGCTACGTGGTCGACGCCATCGCCGACACCCTGCGGCCCTTCTGCGACGAGCTGACGGTGCCGCCGGGGCCGTCTCTCGTGACCTTCCGCTCGGTCGCGCATCTCGGCACGCGCCTCGTGGGCCGCTTGCACGCCCCCTTCCCCACCGCGCTCGAGCTGCTCGAGCCGCTCCATCCGACGCCGGCCGTGGGCGGCACGCCGCGCCCCGACGCGCTCGCCGCCATCGCCGCGGGCGAGACGGAGGACCGGGGCTACTGGGCGGGCCCGGTCGGCTGGGCCGACGCCCGCGGCGACGGGGAGTGGATGATCGGCATCCGCAGCGCGCTGGTCGGCCCGCCGATCGGCGCCGCGCCAACCACGCTGCTCTCGCTCCGGGCGGGCTCGGGCGTGGTGGCCGATTCGGACCCGCAGGCCGAGGCGGAGGAGACCAACGTCAAGCTCGCCACCGTGCTCGACACGGTGATCCCCGGGGTGTCAGTGGAGCTGCGGTGAGGGCACCGGCGGCGGCACCGGCGGCACCGGCGGCGGCACCGCCGCGGCCGCGGCGACGTGGGTGGCCGCCAGCGGGATCTTGACCCGCATCGTGGCGCCCGAGCCCCCGCTCGCCGGCGACACGATCTCGGCCGTCCCCCCCAGCGCCTCCGCGATCGCCCGCACGATCGCCAGCCCCAGGCCGGTCCCACCCCCCGAGCGCGACCGGTCGGCCTGGTAGAAGCGGTCGAAGACGCGGCGGGCCTCCTCGGGCGGGATCCCCGGCCCGTTGTCCGCCACCTCGATATACCCCATCGACCCCTCCACCCCCGTCGACGCCCGCACGGTCGTGCCGGCCGGGGTGTGGGCCAGCGCGTTGCGCACCAGGTTGTGCGCCACCTGGGCCAGGCGCTCGGCGTCGCCCAGCACCACCACGGCGCCGCCCGGCGCCAGGACCAGCGTGTGGTCGTGCGCCACGGCGTTGGAGTCCCCGACGGCGTCCGCGCCGATGCGCTGCAGGTCGACCGGCTCGGCCCGCAGCGGCCGCCCCCGGTCCAGCTCGGCCAGCAGCAGCAGGTCCTCGACCAGGCCGCCCATCCGCGTCGCCTCTTGTTCGATCCGCTTCAGCGCCTTGTGCCGGCTCGCCTCGTCCGCGAACCCGCCCCGGCCGAGCAGCTCGGCGTAGCCACGGATGGAGGTCAAGGGCGTCCGCAGCTCGTGCGAGGCGTCGGCCACGAACTGGCGCAGCCGCTCCTCCGAGGCCGACTTCTCGGAGAACGCGCCCTCGATCTGGCCCAGCATCTCGTTCAGCGCCGAACCCAGCTGGCCCACCTCGGTGCCCGGGCGCCCCTCGGGCACGCGCCGGGTGAGGTCGCCCGAGGCGATGGCGTCCGCCGTCCCCGCCATCAGCCGCAAGGGCCGCAGCCCGCGCCGCACGACCAGCAGCACCAACACGCCCATCGCCAGCAGGACGGCCAGGCTGGCGATGACCTCGACCTTGCGCAGCGAGTTCAGCGTGTCGTTCGTCGGGTTCAGCGACAGCGAGGTGATCAGCGTGCCCTGCGGTACCGTCACCGCGATGGTGCGGTACTCACCGTCGGGATCGCCCGTGGAGCGCAGCACCACCGCATCGGGGTCCGGCACGAATGTCCCGGCGTAGCGGCCGGTGTGCACGCCGTGCGTGGAGCGGAAGATGTCGGGCACCTGCTGCACCGGGATGTCCTTGGTCAGGATCGGCGCCGGGTCGGGTCGGGTCTGCGACCCCGAGGGCCGGCGCAGCATGACCTGGCCCTGGCGGTCGAGCACCGTCACGTAGATGTCGGTCGAGACCCGCCGCGACAGCGCCGCCTGGTCGACCGTCACCCCGCGCATCGACTCGAAGGTCAGGTAGTTGAAGGCCAAGCGCCTCGTCCTGGGCCAGGGTGGCGTCGGCCCGCCCGTAGAGGAAGGAACGGACGGAGGCGTAGATCACAACATCGGCGACCAGGAGACCGATCACCAGCAGCAGCGCCACGAGGGCGACGAGCCGCTTTTGGAGGCTCATCCTTCCCTGGGCAACCGCAACGTGTAGCCGACGCGCCGGATGGTGTGGATGAGCGCCGGTTCCCGGTCGTCGATCTTCTTGCGGAGGTAGCTGATGTAGGTCTCGACGATGTTGGGGTCACCCCGGAACTCGAAGCCCCAGACGTTGTCCAACAGCTCGGACTTGGAGATCACCCGGCGCGCGTTCTCGAGCAGGTACCGCAGCAGGTTGAACTCGGTCGCCGTCAGGTCGATCGACTGCTCCTCGCGCCAGACCTCGTGGGTGTCGATGTTCATCGTGAGGTCGGCGAACTGCAGGATCGAGCTGTCGGCCGCCACCACCTCGCCGGCGCGCCGCAGGATCGCCCCCACCCGCGCCATCAGCTCCTCGATGCTGAACGGCTTGGTGACGTAGTCGTCGCCCATGCTGAGGCCCTCGACCTTGTCCTCGGTGGTGTCGCGCGCCGTCAGGAACACGATCGGCATCTGCTCGCCCTGGTTGCGCAGGCGCCGGCAGACCTCGTTGCCGTCGAAGTCGGGCAGCATGACGTCGAGCATGACCAGGTGGGGACGGAACGCCCGCACCTGTTCGAGCGCCTCCGCCCCGGTGGCGGCCACGCCGACTTGATACCCCTCGAACGTCAGCGCCGCCGACAGCAGCTCCGCGATGTTGGGCTCGTCGTCGACCACCAAGATGCGCGCCGACGGCGCCTCGACCGTCATCGCCCCGCTGCCCCGAACCTGCGCACGTTGCTACCTCACTCTCAGTTGGTCCGACTCCGGACCGGGGTCCGAGCCCGCAAGGGTCGGAGCCGTTCCGTTGCTCGACTCGCCGCCCGAGGGCGCGCCATCACCGCGCCCGCCACGCCGGCCACGCCCGCCACGCCGGCCCAGCCGCCCACCGCCGCGGCCAGCCGCCCCAGGCCCCACCAGGTCACGAGCCCGAGCGCCTCCACGACGATGAACGACGACATCTTCGACTCGCCCGCCGCCCGGTCCACGAAGCTGATGGGCACCTCGGTGATGGAGGCACCGTGCTGCTTCGACCGGTAGGTCATCTCGATCTGGAAGCCGTAGCCCTCGGCCCGGATCCGCTGCAGGTCCAACCGGCGCAGGATCGAGGCCGAGTAGCACCGGAACCCCGCGGTCGAGTCCTGCACGCCCAACCCGAGCACGGCGCTGGCATAGAGGTTGCCGCCCTTGGACAGCAGGTGCCGGTGCCAGGCCCAGTTCGGGATCGACCCGCCCTCGACGTACCTCGACCCGATCGCCACCTCGTAGCCCTCGGCGATCGGCGCCACCAGGCCCGGCAGGGCGGCCGGGTCGTGGGAGAAGTCGGCGTCGATCTCGATGAAGGCGTCGTAGCCGCGCTCGAGCCCCCACCCGAAGCCGGCCCGATACGCGCTCCCCAGCCCGGACTTCTCGCTCCGCCGCAGCAGGTGCACGTCGCGGTACCCGGGCGCCGCCGTCTCGACCAGCTCGGCCGTGCCGTCGGGGCTGCCGTCGTCGACCACGAGCACGCCCGCCTCGGGCAGGCACTCGCTGATCCGCTGCAGCATCCGCTCGATGTTCTCCGACTCGTTGTACGTCGGGATGACCACCAGCGGCCGCATGACAGGCAGTCTAGGTGAGCCCGCCGCGCCGGCTCCGGCGGCCATCGGCGCGGCGGCCAGACCTATTCTGCCCCCCTCACCAGGCCCTCCGCCTTCAGATGTCCGAGGGTTCGCTGATGCTCGGGGGCCCGGTCCCCAGGAGCTCCTCGGGCGCCACCGGCGCGTCGGGACCCTTGCGCAACTCCAGGATGATCACCTGGATGGCGCCGCCGAAGCGGGATGCCCGACGAGCGCGCCGACGAACGAGCCCAGCCCGCCGGCCACCCGGCCGCCCAGCGTCGCCCCGATGAGCACCGCCAGCAGCACCCAGAAGGGGTTGAGCCGGACGGTCTTGCTCATGACGATGGGGTTGAGGACGTGGTTCTCGATCTGCTGGTAGGCGAGGAAGACGACGAGCATGACGATCCCGGCCGGCACCGAGTGGATGGCCGCGATGACCACCACCGGCACGCCGGCGAGGAGGCCGCCGACCAGCGGCAGGAGGTCGACCAGCGCCACGAAGACGCCGAGCAGCAGCGCGAACGGCACCCCGAGGATGGCCAGGGTGATACCCGAGATGATGCCGGCGATGACCGAGGTCATGCCGTTGCCCAGCATGTAGCCGGTGATGGAGCGGATCGTCTCGTCGATGACCCGCCGGAGCCGGGCGCCCGTGGTCGGCTGGAACAGGTTCAGGAAGCCGCTCCACATCCGGGGCGCTTCGAGCATGGTGAAGAAGGTCAGGATCGCGATCGTCACCAGCGACACGATCGTCGAGAAGGCGGCGGCGCCCACGGACAAGGCCGTCGCGGGCTTGAGGACCTTGGTGAGCTGCGAGGTGATCTTGGTCGAGCTCTCGGAGAGGTACTTCTGCAGATGGAGGCGGTACACGAGATGGCCGAGCGGCCCGTTGCCCTTCTTCGCCTCCTTGATCAGGGTCGGGATCTGGTGGCCGAAGTTGTTCGCCGCCGTCACGAGCGGCGAGACGAACAGGTAGACGAGACCGAGGAAGATGATGTGCGGCGATCAGGAACACGAGCGCTGTCGCGCCCGCCGTGTGACATGCCCCGCCGTTTCAAGAACCGCGTGGCGGGCGTCATGAGCAGCGCGATGAAGAAGGCGACGACCATGTACAGCACGATCGTCCGCAGCACCCAGATGCCGACGATCAACGCGACGTTCAGGTCCACCAGCCCGATGACGACCAACGTGGTCACGAAGATGGTGGCGAGGTTGACGCCCCGCCGGTCCGCGCTCCCCGACAGCTTGGACCGCCACGTGTCCTGGGGCGCCCCGGGCATGCGACCAGCTTGGCAGGTGGGACCCCCGAGAAGGCGGTTCATCGGGTGACGGACGTGCAAGCATGAATCCGATGGAGCAGGTCGAGCCGACGGAACCGGGGGCGCAGCCCGAAGAATCGGCGCCGGCCGCACCGTCCGCACCGTCCGCACCGTCCGCCAGTTCTTCAGGCGATTCCCAGCCAACACCGGAGCCGCGGCCGCTTCCGGCGCCGCCGTCGCCGCCGCGCCGGCGAAGCCCAAGCGCCAGTGGATGCCGCGCAACGTGAAGATCACGCTGATCATCCTCGTGCTGTTCTTCGTGCTCGAGTACATCTTGCTCCCCGAGCTCGCCAGCGCCCGCAAGCAGTTCCATCACCTCCGCGAGCTCAACTTCTGGTGGCTGCTCCTCGGCCTGCTCTTGGAGTTCGGCGCGCTGTTCGCCTACACCGAGCTGACGCGCACGGTCCTCTCCCCCGGTGCGCCGTCGCGCTTTCGGGTGTTCCGCATCAACATGTCGGCTCTGGCCGTCAGCCACACCCTCCCGGGCGGCACCGTCCCCGGTACCGCGACCAGCTACCGGTTGCTCACCGACGCCAACGTGCCGGGGAGCACGGCCGCCTTCGGCCTGGCCGCCCAGGGGATGGGCTCGGCCGTCGTGCTCAACCTCATCTTCTGGTTCGCGCTGTTGATCTCCATCCCGCTCAAGGGGTACAACCCGGCCTACGGCTTCGCCGCCATCCTGGGCGTCCTCTTTCTCGGGATCTTCGCCGGGCTGGTCTTCCTCCTCACCCGGGGCGAGCGCCAGGCGTCCCTCTTCGTCCAGAAGGTGGCCGACCGCCTGCCCTTCGTGCGCGCCGAGACGGTGACCTCGCTGGTCCAGAAGGTGGCCGACCGCGTGAAGATCCTCTCGACCAGCCCGGAGCTCCTCACCCGGGCCGGCATCTGGGCGGCCGCCAACTGGCTCCTCGATGCGGCCTCGCTCTGGGTCTTCCTCTTCGCCTTCGGCGCGCACGTCTCGCCGATCGACGTGCTCGTCGCCTACGGGTTGGCCAACATCCTCGCCGTCATCCCGATCACCCCGAGCGGCCTGGGGGTGATCGAGCTGACGATCATCGCGGTGCTCAAGGGCTTCGGCGTGCCGGGCGACGTCGCCGCCGCGGGAGTGCTCGACGTGGCGCCTGGTCAACTTCTGGCTGCCCATCCCCTTCGGCGGTGCCTCCTACCTGTCCCTCCGTGTCGGCCGGGCGCGGTTGGCGGCCGGCACCCGGGCGCGTCCCAACCCAGGGGCCGAGGCCGTCACGTCCTGAGCGCGCACCCCGCGAGCGCCTGAGCCCGATGCGCGCCAACCGCCCCTCCCTCACCGCCCGCTGGGTGGCCGCGCACCGCGCCCGGCTCGACGGGACGCGCCCGTCCACACCCACCGGCGACGTCGCCGGCGAGCGCGCGCTGAACCGCGACGTCGGCGGCGTCTTCGCCGTCCCCCTCGGACACCCGACCGGGATGGCCCAGCGCACGGCGTTCATCGACAACGAGGTGGCCGGCGCGATCGGCCGCGGCGTGGAGCAGATCGTGCTCGTGGGTGCGGGCTACGACGGCCGCGCGCTGCGCTTCGCCGGCGGGGCGACTCGCTGGTTCGAAGTCGACGCCCCGAGCACGCAGGCCGACAAGCGCAGGCGCCTCGCCGCGCTCGGGCTGCACCAGGACGACGTGACCTATCTCGCCGTCGACCTGATGGACGCCCACGGCGACCTGGCCCGCCTGCTCGACGACGCGGGCCACGACCCGGCCCGGCCGTCGTTGTTCATCTGCGAGGGGCTGTTCGCCTATCTGACGCTCGAAGTCGTGGCGTCGCTGTGCCAGACGCTGCGCGGCCGGGCGCCCGAGGGCTCCGTGCTGGTGTCGACGCATCTGGTCGTGCCCGAGGAGGGCCGGCGCGGACAGACGCTGCGCGCGGCGACCGATCAGCTGCTCCGCGTGATCGGCGAGGTCCGCCGGAGCGAGTACTTCCCCGGTGACGCCGAGAAGCTCATGGTCGTGACGGGCTGGCGCGTGGCCCGCGCCCTGCCGTCGCCGCCCGGCTGGCTGGCCCAGGGGTCGCACATGCTGGCGCTGGCGTCCGAACCGGCCTGAGGCCAGTCAGTTCAGGTGCCGCGCCCCCGACGGCGCCACCGTGCGGCGGCGGCGCAGCGCCGGACGCTCGACCGGCGCCCGGAAGACCCGGATGCCCGCGCCGACGACGAGCCCGATGAAGAGCAGCACGTAGGAGTCCGACAGCGGGATCAGCCAACCCCGGCCGGCGAAGATGATCCCCGGGCCGTGCGGCGCCCACCACGGCGGTGCCGCCCAGAAGAGCACGGCCACGCCCAGGGCCAGCCACTCGCCGTAGCGCGGCCGGTCGGGCGCCAGCGCCAGCCAGGCCACCAGCAGCACGACCCAGATGAAGTGGTGCGACCACGACACCGGGCTGGCCAGCGACTCGGCCGCCTCCACGACGAGCAGGCCGAGGATCGGCGACGAACGGCGGTAGGCCGCGGCGGCCACGACGAGGCAGACGCCGGCCACGGACAGCACGATCACGAACGTGGTCGGCGTCGTCATGGTGTGGCCGACCATGCGCTCGAGCGCGCCCAGCACGCCCTGGTTGCCGATCCACGAGAGCATGCCGGCGCGTTGGGGGTCGTGGATGTAGTGGGTCCAGTAGTCCCACGAGGTCCCGAAGTTGACGGCCGCGGCGAGGAGGGCGGCGGCGCAGAAGGTGGCCGCGGCCCGCATGCCGGCGCGGCCCTGCCGGGTGAGGAGCAGGTAGGGGATCAGGATGATCGGCGTCACCTTGATGGCCGCCGCGAGCCCCACGAGGATGCCGCGGGGAATCGGCAGGTCGAGCGTCATGTCGGCCAGGACCAGGACGGCGAGGATGATGTTGACCTGACCGAGCAGGAAGGTCTGGCGCACCGGGTCGAGCAGCACGACCGGCACCAGCAGCACCAGGGCCCACCAGACGATGGACCGCTTGTCGAGCTGCTTGGACACCGCGCGCAGGCACACCACGATCAGGGCGAACACCGAGGCGAGGTTGAGCAGCGAGAACCCGACCTCGGCCACGCCCAGCGGCGCGTGCGCGAAGGGCGAGAAGAGCAGCGCCGAGAAGGGCGGGTAGGTGAAGCCGAGCCCGTCCTTGGCCAGCGTGACCGTGAACAGGTCGTTCGTCCAGGCGTGGCGCCCGCCCAACAGGTACGTGCTGAGGTCGATCTGTTCGTGGGCGAGGGCGAGCACCGTCACGCCGACGACGGTCAGCGCGCCCGAAAGCGCCGGCCAGGTCCAGCCCCGGGCCGACGCGGTTCCGCGCATGCGCAGAGCCAAATCGCTCGCCATGGCGTTGGATCGTACCGGCGCGCGACGCCGGGACCGCACATTTGCCGGTCAGGACACCGGCTGGCACCACCTGGGGTCGCGGCCGAACAGACCCAGGAGCTGGTCCTGGATCGGGGCGTCGTCGGCCACCGCAACGGGCGCTCCGAGCGCACCGGAATCCTCGAGCACCTGGCGGTTCGCCAGCGCACGGTCGTAGCCGCTCCGACACAGCCCGGGATCGAGCGGCACGTCGGCACCGACCGCACGCGACAGGTCCCACGAGTGGATCAGCACGTCAGTGGTCACGATCCCGATCAGCAACGCCCGCCGATCGAGTGCCCCGGGCCGCGCCAGGGCGGGGAACAGGGCGTCGACGGTGGCGGCCCATCGAGCCTCGGGGTCAGCGGGGCGGTCGGGAGGGTCGGGCAGCACGCCGAGCGGCTCGAGCAACAAGGTGTCGTGGACGCCGAAGACGTGGTCGAGGACCCCCTGCACGTCTCCCTCCGCGGCCGGCGTCGGAGCGTCCCGGTGCCCGCGGGCGGCGCGGAGGGCGTCGGCGAAGGCGTCGCACGCCAGCCGGTAGTCGGCGAGCAGGCGCTCCGGCACGGCGGGCCTCAGGCCTGGGGGGTGCGCACCGGCGGCGGGGCCTCGTCGCCCTCGCCGACGCGCAACTCGGAGTCGCGCTGGCGGCGGGCCCGCTCACGGGCCAGTTCCTTCAGGCGGTCCTGCGAGCTGACGCCGTGCTCGTTGGGCACCCGGCGCCAGCGCCGGTCCGAGCCGAGCTCCCAGGCGTTGGTGTCGTCGGCGAACACCAGGTCGAGCACCTCGAAGAGGCGGTTCTGCAGCTCGGGGTCGTGCACCGGCACGACCACCTCGATCCGGCGGTCGAGGTTGCGGCCCATGAGGTCCGCGGAACCGATGAAGATCTTGAGAGGCAGACCGGGTCCGGCCGCCGGGTCGACGGGGGCGCCACCGAAGCGGTAGATCCTCGAATGCTCGAGGAAGCTGCCGACGATGGAACGCACCCGGATGTTCTCGGAGAGCTCGGGGATGCCGGGGCGCAGGCGGCACAGGCCCGCGCACGGCGAGGTCGATCTGCACGCCGGCGCCCGAGGCGCGGTAGAGCGCGTCGATCATGGCGGCGTCGGTGAGGCCGTTGACCTTCATGACGATGCGGCCCGCGGGACCGGCCTCGGCCTGCTCCTCGATCATCGCCGTGATGCGCTTGCGCACGGTGACGGGCGACACGAGGATCTCGCGGTAGTCGGCGTGCTTGGAGAAGCCGGTCAGGTAGTTGAAGAGCGCCCCCACGTCGGCGCCGATGACGGGGTCCGAGGTGAGGAGGCCGAGGTCCTCGTAGATGCGCGCCGTCTTGGAGTTGTAGTTCCCCGTGCCGACGTGGCAGTACGGCCGCACGCCGTCCTCCTCGCGGCGCAGCACGAGCGCGGTCTTCGAGTGGGTCTTGAGGCCGACGATGCCGTAGACGACGTGGACGCCCACTTCTTCGAGCGCCCGGGCCCAGCCGATGTTGGCTTCCTCGTCGAATCGAGCCTTGAGCTCGACGATGGCGGCGACCTGCTTGCCGTTCTCGGCCGCCTGGATGAGGGCCTGGACGATCGGGCTGTCGAAGCCGGTGCGGTAGAGCGTCTGCTTGATCCCGAGCACCGCCGGGTCGTGCGCCGCCTGCGCCACGAACGCCTCGACCGAGGTGGCGAACGAGTCGTAGGGGTGATGGACGAGCACGTCGCGCTCGCGCAGCATGGCGAAGAACTCGTTGGGGTCGTGCGCCGCGCTGGCCAGGCGGGGCGGCGTCATCGGCGTCCAGGTCTCCGCGTGCAGGTCGGGCCGGTCGAGCGCGTACACGCCCCACAGCCCGCTCAGGTCGAGCGGCCCGGCGACCCGGAACACGCCGTCGCGGCCGACCTCGAGCTCGGTGGCCAGCAGGTCGACGACGTCGTCGCCCATGTCGGCGCCGACCTCGAGGCGGAGCGCCTTGCCGAAGCGGCGGCGGCGGAGCTCCATTTCGATCGCGACGAGCAGGTCGTCGGCCTCGTCCTCCTCGAGGGACAGGTCGGCGTTGCGGGTGACCCGGAACGCGTAGTGGTGCCCGATCGTCATGCCGGGGAAGAGCGAGTCGAGTTGCGCCGCGATGACCTGCTCGAGCGGCACGAAGCGCTCGCCGTCGGGCATGACGATGAAGCGGGGCAGCGCCGGCGGGACCTTGACCCGGGCGATGCGGCGCTCGGTCGAGGCCGGGTCCTGCACCTCGACGACCAGGTTGAGCGAGAGGTTGCTGATGTAGGGGAACGGGTGCCCCGGGTCGACGGCGAGGGGGGTGAGGACGGGGTAGATCTCGCGGTTGAAGACCTCGACGAGGTGGTCGTGGTCCGCCTCATCGAGGGAGGACCAGTCGGAGAAGCGGATGCCGGCCGCGGCGAGGGCGGGGACGATCAGGTCCAAGAAGATGTGGTCCTCGCGCGCGACGAGCTCTTCGACCCGGCCCCGGATCATGGTCAGCTGCTCGCCCGGCCGGAGCCCGTCGACTGAGCGGGTGCGCACGCCGGCGGCGACCTGGTCCTCCAGCGCGGCGACCCTGATTTGGTAGAACTCGTCGAGCAGCTCGGAGAAGATGGCCAGGAACTTCGCCCGCTCCATCAGCGGCAGGCCGTCGTCCTCGGCGAGGTCGAGGAGGCGGGCGCCGAAGTCGAGCCGGGACTGCTCCCGGTTGGTGAAGCGCTGGTAGCCGAAGGCCTCGATCTGCTGGTAGCTCGGTGGCGTGGGGCGGGCGGCGCGGCGCTGGCGGCGGGCGCCGGGGGCTCTGAGGTGGCGTCGTCGGACGGTTGCGCCCGGGGTTGGGGTTGCGGTTGGGGCTGGTGCTCGGTCTGGGTCATGGGCGGAGGAGCGGCGCCGGCAGCGGCGGCAGCGGCGGGAGCAGCCACGACGTTCGGCCCGGGGCGGCGCCGAAAGCGCTGGAAGACGGCGGCAAAGACGGGGATGGCACGCTCGACTCTACCCCCCACCACTACCATTCGCCCGTGGCGATCGGAGTGACCGCAGAGCCGGACCCGGAGCCGCCGCGCCCCCCTGCCGCGCTACACGTTCGGCCCCAAGCCGAAGCGCCGCACCGAGTTCGGCCTGCTGCTCTTCGGCTCGGGCATCGTCGTCGCGCTCTACGTCATCGCCGCGCTCGGCCAGAAGGCGAAGATCCCCGACAACCTCGGCGCGTTCTTGGGCATCGTGCTCGGGCTCGCGCTCGTCGCGCACGTGGCGAACCGCTGGCTCGCCCCCGACGCCAACGCCGTGATCCTCCCGCTGGCCGCGCTGCTCAACGGCATCGGCTACGTCGTCATCGCTCGATGGTCACCCGGCCAGGCCAAGGGACAAGCGGCCTGGGCCACCCTGGGCGTGATCCTCTACGTCCTCACGCTGCTCGTCGTGCGCTACAGCCGGGACCTCGAGCGCTACCGATATCTGCTGCTGCTCCTGGCCGGCATCCTGCTCGTGGCGCCGCTGTTCTTCTCCCCCATCTACGGCGCCCGGCTCTGGATCCACTTCGGCTCCATCTCGTTCCAGCCGGTCGAGTTCGCCAAGATCCTGCTCTGCATCTTCTTCGCCTCGTACTTCGCCGAGAACAAGGAGCTGCTGTCCATCCCCACGGCGCAGATCGGCAACCGCCTCTTCCTCGACCCCCGCCCCCTCCTGCCGATCCTCGTCGCCTGGGGCGCCGCCATGGCGATCATCGGCCTCGAGGACGACATCGGCTTCGCCGCCCTGCTGTTCGTCCTCTTCATCGGGATGCTCTGGGTCGCCACCGGCCGGGTCGGCTACCTCGTCCTCGGGCTCGTGCTCTTCGGCATCGGCGCCTTCATCGCGGCGCACTACTTCGGCCAGGTGCACTACCGGGTCGCCGAGTGGCAGAACCCGTGGCCCCAGGCCCCCGCCTACGGCAACAGCCAGCTCTCCGAGGCCTGGTTCTCCATGGGCACGGGGGGCGTCGGCGGGACCGGCCTCGGCTTCGACCATTTCGCCGGCCAGATCCCCGAGCTCACGAGCGACATGATCTTCGCCGGGATCGCCACCGAGATGGGCATGATCGGCGCCCTCTCGGTCGTGGTCGCCTTCGTGCTCCTCGTCGGCGCCGGCTTCCGCATCGCCCAGACCGCCCGCTCCGACTTCTCGCGCCTCATGGCCACCGGCCTGACGCTGATCATCGGCTTCCAGGCCTTCTTCATCATGGCGGGGGTGGTGCGGATCTTGCCGTTCACGGGGGTCACGCTCCCGTTCGTGGCGTACGGGGGCTCGTCCCTGCTCGCCAATTACGTCCTCATCGCGCTGCTGCTGCGGATCTCCGACGAGGGTGCCAAGGCGCAGTACGAGATGCAGGCGGTGGGCGCCGCCGGTGGTCCGGGCGAGAGTCCCATGGTGCCCGCTCGCTAATTCGCGCAGCCGGCCGGGACTGCCCGCCGGACTCCTCCCGGCGGCCCCCTTCCCCCGTTCCCCAGCGGTCGCCTGCCCTCGCCCCTCCATCCCCTCTGGCCCTCCGAGGCGAGGGTCGGCGACCGCTTCCCGTGAGTCTTTTCTACAAGGGGAGATGCGGCCTAGGGCCAAAAGTCATCTCAGTCCGAGCCGCCAGACCCGCCGGCGACCTCGTAGGACCACAGCTCGGACGACACCGACACCGGGCCGCCGTGGGGCGAGGGGCGGTCGGCGCCGGCGTGGCCGTGCGCGAAGGCGGGCGACGAGACCCACGCCTGGAACGAGGCGTCGTCGCGCCAGCGGGTCACCACGAGCCATTGGCGCCGGTCGTCGGTCGGGCGCAACAGCTCGAAGCCCTCGAAGCCGTCCTGGTCGTCGACGGCGCCGGCCCGGGCGGCGAAGCGGCGGGCCAACTCGTCGCCGGCGTCGTCGGGGACGGTGATGGCGTTGATCTTGATCACGGTCATGCCCGCATCATCGCCGATCAGCTCGGCGGCGGCGCCATCGGCGCGACGTCGCCACCCTCTTCGAGCAGGCGCTCGTCGACCAGGATCGGCGCCGGCACCGGCATGCGCAGCGCGAGCACCAGGCCGTCGGACGGCCGGCAGTCGATGCGCTCACGGCCGGTCGGCATCATGAGGTCGAGCTCGGCCAGGAGATTGCCCTCCTCGCGCCCGATGAGGCGCACGGCCACCACATCGATGCGCGCCCGCTGCATCACCTGCATGAACAACTCGTGGGTCATGGGCCGCCGGCCCGGCAGGCGGCGCAGCGCCTGCGCCAGCGCCGTGCCCTCGGGCAGGCCGACCGGGAACACGAGCGTGCGCATCGGTGGCTCGGACTCGGTCAGGGTGACGGCCGGGTACTGCGTGGGCAGGTCGAGCGAGACGTCGTCGACGTCCATGACCCGGAACGACGGCTGCGGTCCGTCCGCCACCACCGATTCCGGGCCGGCGGGCTCGGCACCGACCTCCGGCTGGAGGTCGGTCACCGGAATCTCCGGCGCGCGCCGACGCTGAGCGCCAGGCCGATGGCCCCGAAGAAGACGAGCACGGCCGTGCCGCCGTAACTGACGAACGGGAAGCGGGATCCCGGTGATCGGCATGATGCCCATCGTCATGCCGGCGTTCTGGAACACGCTGAAGGCGATGAACGCGAAGAGGCCCGTGCAGACCAGGCGGCCGAAGATGTCGCGCGACACGCTGGCGGCCCGCAGCACCCGCCAGCCGATCACGCCGAGGAGGACGAGCACGCCGACCGAGCCCACGAAGCCGAGCTGCTCGCCGATCGCCGTGAAGATGAAGTCGGTCTGCTGCTCGGGCACGTAGCCGCCGTTCGTCTGCGCCCCGTGCCCGATGCCCGAGCCGAACAAGCCGCCCGAGCCGATCGCGTTCTCGGCCTGCTGCTTGTTGTAGATGGCGGAGTTCACGTACGGGTTGCTGCTGTGCGTGCTCGGGTTCAAGAAGGCCGTGAGGCGGGCGATCTGGTAGTGGTGCAGGAGCCCGCTCTCCACGGCGACGAGCACCACCAGCGCGGTGCCGATGAGGAGCATGACGAGGATGCGGATCGGCAGGCCGGCGACGGCCAGCATGACGAGCAGGACGATGATCATGATCATCGCCGTGCCGAGGTCGGGCTGGAGCAGCACCAGCACGATCGGGATGCCCGCCATGATGAGGAGCCGGAAGACGTCGCGCCAGGCCAGGCCCACATCGTCGCGGCGCGCGCAATACGAGGAGATGGCCAGGATGAGCGCGAGGACGGCGAACTCGGAGGGCTGCAGCTGCAGCGGGCCGAGGCTGAACCAGCGGGCGGCGCCCTGGGCGCTGCTGCCGATGGCGAACACGCCCAGCAGCGCAACCACGATCAGCCAGTACAAGACGTTGGCCAGCGGTTCGAAGCGGCGGTAGTCGATGAGCGCGACCACCACCATGGTGATGACGCCGAGCACGACGAAGAGGCCCTGCTTCTTGAGGAAGGTCTTGGGGTCGTCGCCCTGCGCGAGCAGGACGCCGCGGGTGGCCGTGTACACCATGATCACGCCGATGGCGGAGACCGCGAGCGTGGCGACGACCAGGATCCAGTCGAACGGGGGGACGCTGCGGCGTGAGGCAACGTGTGTTCGGGCGAGTGTGGTCATATGGCTGGATTCGGGGACAGAATACCGGCCGTGACTCCACCCCCCCTGGCGCCGGCGCATGCCCTGGTGGCCGACCCGTTGGGACTGTTGGCGCAGGTGGCGCAGGTCGCGCAGGTCGACCAGGGCGGCGGCTGGCTCTACCACCTGTTGGTGAAGGCCGGCGTCAGCCCGGACACGGCGTCGACGGTCACCGATCTGATCGTGCGGCCGCTGAGCATTCTGCTGGTCGCGCTCGTGGCGGCGCTCGTGGCTCGATACGGCGCCAAGGCCATCCGCCGGGTGCTCACCCGCATCGCGAACCAGGCCTCGACGCGTTCGGGCTCGCCGCGCGCCGGCGGCCGGGTCGCCACCATGTCGGCGCTGGCGGCGAACATCTGGCGCCTCTTCGTGTTCGTGGTCGCCGGCGCCATCGTCCTCGGCATGCTCGGCATCAACCTGACCCCCCTGCTGGCCAGCGCGACGATCATCGGCGCCACGCTCGGCTTCGGCCTGCAGCAGATCGTGCGCGACTACTTCTCGGGTGCGCTGATGACGATGGAGGACCAGTACAACATCGGCGACTCGGTGACCGTGGGGGGCGTGACGGGCGTGATCGAGGACGTCACCATGCGACTGACCCGCTTCCGCGCCGTCGACGGCACCATCTACATCATCCCCAACGGCGACATCCGCCTCATCGGCAACCTGTCGCGAGGCTGGGCGCGGGCCGTCGTGGACCTGACCCTGCCGGGGAGTGCGGCGGCGGACATGGACCAGGTTCGGGCGGTGATTTCGGCGGCGGCGCACGAGGTGGCACAGTCGGAAGAGTACGCCGCGCATGTGACGGAGCCGCCGAACGTCGTCGGCCTGTTCGCGGCCGACTCGACGACGATCACCATGCGCGTGATGCTGCTGACGGTGCCGTCGCAGCGCGACCCGTTGACGCGGGCGTTGCGCGAGGCAGCGATCGCTGCGCTGGCCGCGGCGGACCTGTGGCCGGCTGATCCGGCGCCGGGTGCGCCGGCAGCGCCGGCACGCTGACCCCGCCTCTCGTCGGGTCGCCTGTGGGACAAACCTGCTCAAAGCCCTGAACGGTGCAGGACGGTCCGCGTACGGGCAGAGACCCGTGCTCACATCCAGCTCTATCGAGTCGCACTCCTCCGCGGGCACACGAACCAGGCGTTGGTCGCTACGTTGCCGGCCAGGTCGGCGGCACGACGGCATGGGACCCCGCTGGATGCTCTTCGCACCTAATTGGACACCGTGAAGCTGCGGGTCACGCTCGCGGCGGCGGCGTAGAACGTGTTGCCGGCCTGGGAGGCCACAACGGTGCAGGTCCCTGACGTGAGAAGCGTGAGCGTAGTGCCGCTCACGGTGCACACCATTGGCGTGGTGGTACTGAAGGTGACGGACAGTCCCGACGACGCGGTGGCGCTCAGCGTCAGCGGAGACTGGGCCCGCGTCTTCTTGGTGATGGTGGAGAAGGAGATCGTCTGCGTTGCCTTGGACACTGTGAAGCTGCGGGTCACGCTCGCGGCGGCGGCGTAGAACGTGTTGCCGGCCTGGGAGCCCACGACGGTGCAGGTCCCTGACGTGAGAAGCGTGAGCGTAGTGCCGCTCACGGTGCACACCGTTGGCGTGGTGGTGCTGAAGGTGACGGACAGTCCCGACGACGCTGTGGCGCTCAGCGTCAGCGGAGACTGGGCCAACGTCTTCGTGGTGATGGTGGAGAAGGAGATCGTCTGCGTTGCCTTGGACACCGTGAAGCTGCGGGTGACGCTCGCGGCGGCGGCGTAGAACGTGTTGCCGGCCTGGGAGGCCACGACGGTGCAAGTCCCTGGCGTGAGAAGCGTGAGCATGGTTCCGCTCACGGTGCACACCGTTGGCGTGGTGGTGCTGAAGGTGACGGACAGTCCCGACGACGCTGTGGCGCTCAGCGTCAGCGGAGACTGGGCCAACGTCTTCGTGGTGATGGTGGAGAAGGAGATCGTCTGCGTCGCCGAGGACACCGTGAACGACTGCTGCACCTGGGGAGCCGCACTGTAGTTGGCGTTACCGGCCTGGTTGGCGTCGACCGTGCAGGTCCCTGACGTGAGAAGCGTGAGCGTGGTTCCGCTCACGGTGCACACCGTTGGCGTGGTGGTGCTGAAGGTGACGGACAGTCCCGACGACGCCGTGGCGCTCAGCGTCAGCGGAGACTGGGCCAAGACCTTGTTGGTGAGTGTCGAGAAAGAGATCGTCTGCGTCGCCGAGGACACCGTGAACGACTGCTGCACCTGGGGAGCCGCACTGTAGTTGGCGTTACCGGCCTGGTTGGCGTCGATAACGCACGAACCCACACCCACGAAACTCAACGTGGAACTGGACACTGTGCAGACTGACAATGTTGCCGAGCTCAAGGTAACGGCATCCCCCGAGGCACCACCATTCGCCATCACCGTGTACGTACCCCCGTAACGGGCCGGCGACGGTGGGCTAGACGTGATCGTGATGGCCTGGGTGGCGAGCCCCAATCCGATGGTTATCGGGGCCGAAGAGGTCACGCCGTAATCGGAGTCAGCGGCCTTGGTGGCCGTCACCACACAGGTGCCGGCGCTCATGGAGCTGAGCACCCCGCCGGCGCTTATCGAACAGCCGGTGGCAGTTCCGCCGAGGTCCACGGTATAGGTGACGGCCCCGGTCCCCGACCCCCCGTTCGTGCTGAGGGTCAGCGGAGTGCCGTAGGTGCCGCTTGTCGTAGTGATCGTCAACGGGGCCTGGGAGGCCGCGGTGAACACGACCTCCACGTCGCTCGAGGTGGCCGCGTCGTAGCTGGCGTCGGCCCCGATGGTGGCGTCGACCCAGCAGTCCCCCGGTCCGCTGGCGCTCAAGGAGTTGCCCGAGAGGGCGCACACGGGGTCTGACTCGTTGCCGTTGGTGCCGCTGTCCAAGGCGAAGCTGACCGCCCCGGTGCCCGAGCTGCCCGAACTCGACAGGGTCACGAGGTTGGCCCACGGCGTCGAGGTGGAGCTCGGGACCACGCTGATGCTCTGCGGGGAGGCCGCGGTGAACACGACCTCCACGTCGCTCGAGGTGGCCGCGTCGTAGCTGGCGTCGGCCCCGATGGTGGCGTCGACCCAGCAGTCCCCCGGTCCGCTGGCGCTCAAGGAGTTGCCCGAGAGGGCGCACACGGGGTCCGACTCGTTGCCGTTGGTGCCGCTGTCCAAGGCGAAGGTGACCGCCCCGGTGCCCGAGCTGCCCGAACTCGACAGGGTCACGAGGTTGGCCCACGGCGTCGAGGTGGAGCTCGGGACCACGCTGATGCTCTGCGGGGAGGCCGCGGTGAACACGACCTCCACGTCGCTCGAGGTGGCCGCGTCGTAGCTGGCGTCGGCCCCGATGGTGGCGTCGACCCAGCAGTCCCCCGGTCCGCTGGCGCTCAAGGAGTTGCCCGAGAGGGCGCACACGGGGTCTGACTCGTTGCCGTTGGTGCCGCTGTCCAAGGCGAAGCTGACCGCCCCGGTGCCCGAGCTCCCCGAACTCGACAGGGTCACGAGGTTGGCCCACGGCGTCGAGGTGGAGCTCGGGACCACGCTGATGCTCTGCGGGGAGGCCGCGGTGAACACGACCTCCACGTCGCTCGAGGTGGCCGCGTCGTAGCTGGCGTCGGCCCCGATGGTGGCGTCGACCCAGCAGTCCCCCGGTCCGCTGGCGCTCAAGGAGTTGCCCGAGAGGGCGCACACGGGGTCTGACTCGTTGCCGTTGGTGCCGCTGTCCAAGGCGAAGCTGACCGCCCCGGTGCCCGAGCTGCCCGAACTCGACAGGGTCACGAGGTTGGCCCACGGCGTCGAGGTGGAGCTCGGGACCACGCTGATGCTCTGCGGGGAGGCCGCGGTGAACACGACCTCCACGTCGCTCGAGGTGGCCGCGTCGTAGCTGGCGTCGGCCGCGATGGTGGCGTCGACCCAGCAGTCCCCCGGTCCGCTGGCGCTCAAGGAGTTGCCCGAGAGGGCGCACACGGGGTCCGACTCGTTGCCGTTGGTGCCGCTGTCCAAGGCGAAGGCTGACCGCCCCGGTGCCCGAGCTCCCCGAACTCGACAGGGTCACGAGGTTGGCCCACGGCGTCGAGGTGGAGCTCGGGACCACGCTGATGCTCTGCGAGTTCGCGGACACGTTCGTGACTGTCACTGGATTGGTCGCGGTTCCCGTCGGCGTGTAGGAGCCCGATGGGTCACCGGCAAAGCGATCGGCCGTCCAGGCCAGGAAGTCACTGATGCTCGCAACGCTCTCGAGATTGCTGTGGGTGAGCCCTGTGTAGAGCCAGCGTTCGACATCTTGGGGAACGCTCAGCCCACACAAGTCCGTCACAAGCTCGGCGGTCGTGGATGGATCGACGAGGGTATCGTCGGAACCGCTCGCGATGAGAAGCGGAACCGATGTGTCGGTCGTCGCCAGGTTCGCGGGATTTGCCGGGTCGTTCTCCTCCAGCAGGTATTGCCACGATGTTGGAAGAGCACTGAAACTTCCTTGGGTAACTTGGAAAATGGCGCTCCATGCTGTCGTACTCGCTGCTGAGGTAAACGCCCCCGAGCACCAACTCCTGAGCAGAGAGAGATCGGCTTGCCCTTGGGCCGTCAAGATTGTCGAGGTCGGAGCGGCAGTGTTTCCGTAGGCAGCGTTATACCCACCGACGAGCAGGTACATGAGGGACCAGCTCGACGATTCCACGGCTTGGGATCAGGGACTGGAAATTCGACGGAGGCGCCATGGCGATGACGCCTTCCAAGTCCAATGACGGAGCGTAGGAGCTGGCGATCTCTTGGACGAACATCGCCGTCTGACCCCCTTCGGACCATCCCCAGACGACGTAATTCGAGCTGGCGTCTGCGGTGGGTAGTTGCTGGGCGGCTCTCACGATGTCGATGGTGTTACGTGCGGCGCTCTCCCCCACGAGGTACGGCAGGATTCCCTGCGAGGTCGAAAGGATCTGAGAGTTGTTCTCGCCCTGATAATCGGTTGCCACGACCTCCCAACCCTCGGCAAGGAGACTGTTGATGAACGGAACAGCAAATGGCGGGTTGAGCGACGGAGCGCAGCTCCCGTTCGTCCCATCCGTGTAATGCGCCCAGCTCACGACGGGCCAGCCCCCTGCCGGCGGGATTCCCTCAGGGACGAAGACCAAACCGGTGACCTCGACCGGTTGGTTGTTGGGCACACCCTCAGACCAGTACGAGACCAGATAGACAGCAGACGCCACGACACCGTTTGCCGTCACGCTCTGCGACGCGATGAGCGTGCCCGGAGCGTCCGTCGTACTGCCAGTGGAGAGAGACGCGCCAGCCGGCGCGGACGTAGCACCGGTGAGCTCCACGGCCGCGACCAAGGCGAGCACCGTCACCCCGACCAGGAAAGATCGTCTGGACCGTGCGCTGGATCGGCCTGAGTTCTCCCGTGACCGCTTTCGCGGAAAGTTGACCATGGCCGTATTCCCCCTGCGCGCTCCAACTTCGGCGCCGGAGGTCTCGGACCCGCGAAACCTGGAACGTTCCTCTTCCAATGTGGTGCAACGCGGGGTTATATGACAGGGCCAAACGTCACAACCGCGCCTTTTCCCCGTAACGCGGCGGGGAGACGGGCCGCGCGATGAGGGTCCGACCCAGCCTCCTGCACCCGCGGCGCGGTCTTCACCCACCTGCTGACGGCGGTCGTCGCCTGGGGATCAGCGTCAGCGGCGGCTGGCCGCCTCGGCTTCCTCCCACATGGCCTCGACGGGAGGGGTCTCGCCGGTCCACAGCACGAGCTGCGCCGCCGCCTGGTGCACGAGCATGCCCAGGCCGTCGATGGTGGTGGCGCCGGCGACCGCCGCCCGCTCCAACCAGGGCGTTCGCCGCGGCACGTAGACCAGATCCGCCGCCACCTGGCCCGGCCCCAGGAGGGCCGGGTCGACCAGCCACACCGCCACCCCGCCGCGGTGGGCGACGCCCGCCATCCCTACCGGGGTCGCGTTGACCACCAGGTCCGCCGCGACGACGGCGTCGGCAATCGCATGCTCGGTCAGCGCGACGACCGTGCCGCGGTCGCCGGCCAGACCCGCCGCCTCGAAGGCCCGCTCGGGCGTGCGGTTGACGACGGCGACGTCGGCGGCGTCGGCATTGGCCAGGGCCAGCACGACCGCCCGCGCCGCACCTCCGGCGCCGATCACCACGCACCGCTTCCCGGCGGGATCGAACGCCGCGCCGCGGGCAAGCGAGGCCACGAAGCCCTCGCCGTCGGTGTTCGTGCCGAAGAGGCCGTCCGCGGTGTGCTTGACGCAGTTGACCGCGGTGAGCCGGCGCGCCACGTCGCTGCACTCGTCGACCAGGCCGGCGACGTCGGCTTTGTGCGGCATGGTGACCGAGAGCCCCGTGACGTCGGCCTGTCGCATGGCCTCGAGCGCGGCCGCCGCCTGACCCGGCGCCACCTCGAAGGCGAAGGACCGCCACGCCTCACCGAGGCCGAGCGCGGCGAACGCGGTGTTGTGCAGCAGCGGCGAGAGCGAGTGCGCGACTGGGCTCCCGATCACCCCGACGATGCGGGTGTCGGGCCCGCACTCGGCCCGGGCCGCCTCCATCGTGCGCGGCCCCTCGGGCTCAGGGGAGACCACGGGACTTCGCCAGCTGTTCGTTCGCCTGCTGCTCGGCGAAGGTGTCGGAGAAGGCCATGACGCCGTTCTTCTGCACGAGCACGAAGTACAGCCACGCGCCGGGCGGCGGGTGCAGCGCGGCCGACAGGGCGTGCGTGGACGGCATGCAGATCGGGGTGGGCGTCAGGCCCTTGGTGAGGTACGTGTTGTAGGGCGACTGGATCTTGAGGTCGGCCGAGGTCACCGGCCCGCCGTCCTGGCCGATGGCGTAGAGCACGGTCGAGTCCATCTGCAGCGCGATGTTCTGCGCCAGGCGGTTGTAGATGACCCGCGCCACCTTGGGCATGTTGAAGGTGTAGTAGCCCTCCTTCTCGACGATCGAGGCCACGGTGATCACCTCGTAGGGCGTCATGCCCTGCGCCGCCGCGGTGGCGGTGCTGAGGCCGACGGCCTGGGCGTCACGGTCGAAGCGGGCGACCATGTCCTGCACGATCGTGAGGTCGGTCTCGCCCGGCAGGACCAGGTACTCACCGGTGCCGAGCATGCCCTCGAGGTTGTTCGATCCCGGGGGCGAGAAGATCGAGTGCACCGCGCCGCTCGAGGCCGCCTTCTCGAAGGTGCCGGGCGTGTGACCCGGGATCTCCCCCACCTTCTGCGCGACTTCGGACAGGGTGAAGCCCGGCCGGACGTCGACCGGGTAGATGTTCGGGCCGGCGTCGAGCTGGGCCCGCACCTCGGCGAAGGTCTGGTTCTGGTGCATGGCGTAGCTGCCGGGCAGCACCGTGGGCGTCCCGTGGAAGAGCTCGGAGAACCGGAAGGCCCACGAGCTGCCGATGACGCCCTTCTGGCTCAACGTGTCGACGACCGAGCCGGCCGACTCGCCCTGGTGGACCGTGACGATGACCTGCTTGCCGGGCGGGCCCAGCGCATGCGACTCGAGCTGGTACCAGAGCGTGAAGCCCAAGATGACGACCACGACGGCGCCCGCGACCAGCGCCAAGACCCGGCGGCGGCGGCGGACGACCGCCGCCCGGCGCGCCCGTCGGTCGGCGGGCTGCGCCTCGGGCTCCTCCGGTGCTTCGGTGTCGCCGGCGTTGCGCGGCGTCGTCGCCGGGCCCGCTCACGTCGCGGTCCAGCCACGCCTGCAGCAGCACCATGGCGGCCGCGCTGTCCACCACCTGGCGGGCGGCCTTGCCCCGCCGCCCCGCCGCGGCGAGCGAGCGCTGGGCCTCGACGGTCGTGAAGCGCTCGTCGGCCGTCTCGACGGCGATGTCGTGGGGTTCGAGGGTGGCGCGCAGTGCTTCGGCCTCGTCGAGCGCCGCCCGGGCCGCCGGCCCCGCCGAGCCGGACAGGCTCAAGGGCAGGCCGACCACGACCACCGTCGCCTCGATCTCGCGCACGGCGTCGACGATGGCGGCGCGATCGCGCTCGGCGTCGCCGCTGCGCTCGATCGTCCCCCAGGGGCTCGCGATGGTGCGCCTGCTGTCGCTGTACGCCACCCCGATGCGCCGGGACCCGAGATCGAGGGCCGCCACCCGCCCGGTTCGGCCCGCGTCGGTCTGCTCGGAGTGCGGCGCCACCCCGCTCACGAAGATTCGGACAGGAGCCGCCGCGCCTCGGCCAGGGCCTCATCGAGGCGCGAGGGGTCCTTGCCCCCGGCCAGCGCGGAGGGCGAGCCCGGGCGGCCGCCGCCTCCGCCGCCCACGATGGGCCCCAGGGCCTTCACCAGTCCGACGGGGTCGGGCGTGCCGCCGGTCGCCACGGCGATCGACACCTTCGACGGCTCGGACGAACCCCCGAGCACGACGGCGCGCACGCCGTCCTGGCGCAGCACGGCCTCGGCCAGCGACTGCAGCTCCTTGCCCTCGACCTTGTCGCGTCGGGCCACGACCACGCCGCCCTCGCCGGCCAGCGCGGCGAGCGTCTTCGCCTCGGCCTCGCTCGACTGCTGGCGCAGCGCGGCGAGCTCCTTCTCGGTGTCGCGTTGGCGTTCGGTGAGGCGGGCGATGGCCGCCAGCAGCTCGTCGGGCTCGCTGCGGAGCGCCTCGGCCGCCGCCCGCACGAGCTTCTCGCGCTCGACGGCCCGCTGGATGGAGGCCCGCCCCGTGAGCGCGAACAGGCGGCGCGTGTTCGAACCGATGGAGCCCTCCGAGAGCAAGGTGATCGGCCCGATCTGGCCGAGCGAGTCGACGTGGGTCCCGCCGCAGAACTCGAGCGAGGTCGACCCCGCCCGCACGACGCGCACCGAGGAGCCGTACTTGTCGCCGAAGAAGGCGACGGCGCCCATCTTCTCGGCCTCCTCGCGCGAGGTCTCCACCGTCTCGACGGGCACGTCGGTGAGGACGGCCTCGTTGGCCAGGGCGAACACCTCCTCGAGCTCGGCGGGCGACGGCTGGGCGTGGTGCGAGAAGTCGAAGCGCAGGTAGTCGGGCCCGACCAGCGACCCCTGCTGGCGCACGTGGTCGCCCAGCACGGTCCGCAGCGCCGAGTGCAGGAGGTGCGTGGCGGTGTGATTGCGGCGGATGGCCTCACGCCGGGGGGTGTCGATGGTCGCCAAGGCGTCCTGGCCCGCCACCAGGTCGCCGTCGAGGCGCGCCTTGTGCACGACCAGGCCGGGCACGGCCTGCTGCGTGTCGTAGACCTCGGCGATGCCGCTCTCGGTGACGATGGTGCCGGTGTCGCCGATCTGGCCACCGCTCTCGGCGTAGAAGGGCGTGCGGTCCAAGACGATCTCGACGCCGCGCCCGCCGTTGCCGTTGGTGGCGGCGTCGGTCGTGTCGCCGTCCAGACGCTCGAGCACGGCCAGCACCCGGGCGGGCACCTCGTAGTTCTCCAGGCCGCGGCCGACGAACGAGGTGGTGCCCTCCTCGCTCGAGGAGGGAGCGGTAGGCCCCTTCGTCGCCGGCGTGGACGGACTTGGCGGCGGCGCGGGCGCGCTCGCGCTGCTCGGCCATGGCGGCGTCGAAGCCGGCCCGGTCGACCTCGACGCCGGCGTCGCGGGCCAGCTCCTCGGTCAGCTCGACCGGGAAGCCGTGCGTGTCGTGCAGGGTGAAGGCGACGTCGCCGGGGAGGACCTTGGTCCCGCTGGCGATCGCCTCTTCGAGGCGGCCGAGCCCGGCGCGCAGGGTGCGGTCGAAGCCGGCCTCCTCGCGGGCGATGACGTTGACGATCAGGTCCTGCTGGAGCCGGAGCTCGGGGTGGGCCTCACCGAGCACCTCGGTGGCGGCCTCGACGAGCCGGGGGCCGATCGGCTTGTCGACGCCCAGGCGCCGGGCGGCGAGCACGGCGCGGCGCACGACGCGGCGCAGCACGTAGCCGCGGCCCTCGTTGGCCGGGAGCACGCCGTCGGCGACCAGCATGGAAAAGGCGCGCCCGTGGTCGGCGAGCACGCGGAGCGCGACGTCGGTCCGCTCGTCGGCCCCGTAGGCGGTGCCGAGGATGGAGGCCGCCGTGTCGATGATCGGCAGGAAGAGGTCGGTGTCGAACACCGAATCGAGACCCTGCAGGATCGGGAGGATCCGCTCCAGGCCGGCGCCGGTGTCGATGTTCTTGCGCGGCAGCTCGGTCAGGGCGCCGTCGGCGTCGCGGTTGAACTGCATGAAGACGAGGTTCCAGATCTCGACGAAGCGGTCGCTGCCGCCGTGCTTGGGGCCGCCCTCGTGGCCGTAGGCCTCGCCCTTGTCGATGAAGATCTCCGAGTCGGGGCCGCAGGGGCCGGTCTCGCCCATGGCCCAGAAGTTGTCCTCGTCGCCCATGCGCTGGACCCGCTCGGGGCGCAGGCCCACCTTGTCGATCCAGATCTGCTCGGCCTCGTCGTCGGAGTCGTGCACGGTGACCCAGAGGCGGTCGCCGTCGAAGCCGAAGACCTCGGTGAGCAGCTCCCAGGCCAGCGGGATGGCGTCGGCCTTGAAGTAGTCCCCGAAGCTGAAGTTGCCCAGCATCTCGAAGAAGGTGTTGTGGTAGGTGTCGGTCCCGATGATCTCGATGTCGGGGGTCCGGAAGCACTTCTGGATGCTGGTGGCGCGGGGCCACGGGGCGCGTCTCCTCGCCGAGGAAGTAGGGCTTGAACGGCACCATGCCCGCGATCGTGAACAGGACCGAGGGGTCGTGCGGGATGAGGCTGGCGGAGGGGACGATGGCGTGGCCGCGGTCGGCGAAGAAACGCGTGAAGGCCGCCCTCAATCCGTTGGCGTCCATCAGCTCCAGCTTACCGGCGTGAAAAACGGGTTCGGGGCCCGGGGAGACGGGCTCGGGCGGCCGTGCGGCGGGTCAGGCGGAGGACATCCCCACGATCGGCTCGTTCAGGTGGAGGCCGCCGGTCGACCCGAAGAAGTTGGCGTCGCCGTAGGTGAAGATCCCCCCGTCGGCGGCCACGAGCCAGTAGCCGCTGGCGTCGGGCGTCGCCGCCATGCCGACCACGGGCTGGTTGAGGTGGAGGCTGCCGGCGGAGCCGTAGAACTGCGCGCTGCCGTAGCCGAAGATGCCGCCGTCGGACGCCACGAGCCAGTAGCCGGTGCCGCCGGGGCCCGAGCGCCATGCCGACGATGGGCGAGTTCAGCGCCAGGGAGCCGGTGGAGCCGTAGAACTGCGCGTCGCCGTAGGCGAAGATGCCGCCGTCGGAGGCGACGAGCCAGTAGCCGAGTCCGTCGGGGGTGGTGGCCATGCCGACGATGGGCTTGTTGAGGTGGAGGGAGCCGGTCGAGCCGTAGAACTGCGCGTTGCCGAAGCTGAAGATGCCGCCGTCGGCGGCGACGAGCCAGTAGCCGCTGCCGTTGGGGGTGGAGGCCATGCCGACGATGGGCCGGTTGAGCGGCTGGCCGCCCATGGAGCCGAAGAAGCGGGCGTCGCCGAAGCTGAAGATGCCGCCGTCGGAGGCGACGAGCCAGTAGCCGTTGGTGCTGGGGGTGGACGCCATGCCGACGATGGGCCGGTTGAGCGGCTGGCCGCCCATGGAGCCCCAGAAGGTGGCGTCGCCGAAGTCGAAGACGCCCCCGTCGGAGGCGACGAAGCGGTAGCCCTGGCCGCAGTCGAGGTTGCCGCCGAACCCGTAGTGGTCGGCCGGGGAGCTGGCGGAGATGCCCTGGGAGTTGGCCACGGTGACGTCGACGCAGAGCGGGCTCTGGGCGTTCGGCGGGATGACGGTGATGGAGGTCTCGGACTGGGAGAGGATCTGGCCGGCGCCGACCGAGCCGAACGTGACGGACGTGGCGTTGGCGAAGCCGCCGCCGGTGATCGTGATGGCGCCGCTGCCGCTGAGCGGCCCGGTGTTCGGGCTGACGGACGCGACCGACGGGCAGCCGTTGGCGCCCTGCAGGGCGATGGCCAGGTTCTGGTCGACGGGGGTGCCGAGGCCCGTGGCGGGGTCGAAGCCGGGCGACCGCCGGGTAGTCGCCGCTGTTGGTGTTGGAGAAGTCGTTGTCGCCGCGGCCCGTGCTGATGTCGGTGAAGTTCGGGTTGCCGGTGTGGCCGTTGGCGTAGAGGTTGGGGCCGACCATCCCGAGCGGGTTGAAGCAGCCCTGGTTGGTGTCGGCGAAGAGCCCCGCGTTGGTGGGCGCGGCGACGCTGGTGCCGCCGAAGCCGTGCCAGCCCCCGCTCCAGTAGGCCACGACCGCACCGTCGGAGGGATCGGACGGGTAGGAAAGGTCGGGGACGGCCCGTTGCGTGTTCGAGTTCGTCTCGGGCTGGTAGGAGGGCGCGGGCCACTCGATGGAGTACCCGCCGCCGGTCGCCCCGTTGAACAGCTGGCCGTGGCTGTTGGCCCGGGCGCAGGTGGGCAGCGTGTTCTCGCAGTCGTTCCACACGGTCTGGGCGCCGACGCCGGAGTTCGGGAGGGTGGTGCCGCCGGCGCTGATGACATCGGGCTGCGAGCCCGGGTCGTCGACGGCCAGGTTCGTGTCGAAGGCGGGGATGCCGCCGCTGGCGACGGCGGAGAAGCAGTCCGTCGAGCCTGCGTCGCCTGACGCCGCGATCATCGTCTGGCCCTGCAGGGCCATGCGCTGGAAGATCTGGCTCTCGGTGTTGCGGTCGCCGGCGGACAGGGCGGCTTCGCAGTTACCCCAGCTCGTCGTGACGACCTGCGCGGCGTCGTCGCTCGCGATGTGGTTGAAGAGGTCGAACGCCTGGGCCTCGTTCTCGTTCGGCGCCTCGTAGACCAGGAGCGAGGACGAGGGCGCGTTGAACGCGGCGAGCTCGGTGTCGAGCGCCGCCTCACCCTCACCCGCGCTCGGGCCGCCGGGGCCGCCGTCGATGATCACGTTGCGGATGGGATTGGCGAGGCCGTAGCAGGACTGGAAGGTGTGGAAGTCGCTCAAGGAGTACTGCTCGAACTCGACGATGGCGATCGTCTGGCCGACGCCGGTGCGGCCCTGCCCGAACAGCTGGTTGAGGCCGAACAGGTTCGCCATCTGGGCTCGACGTGTAGATGCCGGAGCCGGAGGGCGCGGAGGCGGCGGCGGCGGAGCAGGCCTGCGGGGTGCCGGCGTGGGCGACGGCGTGGCTGGTGTTGGTGGTGGCTCCGGTGGCGGGTGCGGCGGACGGGGCGGCTGGCGCGCCGGAGCCCGGCGTCGGGCTCTGGCGCGCGTTGGAGTGCTCGCTGAAGAGGCCGTCGAGACCCGCCACGCCGGTGACGAGGCCGGAGAGGGTGGACGGCACGGCCGGCGACGAGGTGTTGACCACGGCGCGGGGACCGTTGGGGGCCTGCACCTGTTCGAGGGGGGTGGCGAACGCGGCCGACACGACGGCGGCCGTGCCGTGCACCGGCAGCAGGATGCTCCCGGGCGCCGGCGTCCCCACGGTCAGTCCCTCGCTGCGCAGCGCGGACGACACCTGGGCCACCTCGGCGGCGCTCGGGCCGAACTCGGTCGCGAACTGGGACGCCGTCAGGTAGTGGTGGTAGTCGGGCGAACCGGGCGTCGACACGGCGGCGACCGCCTGCGCCAGGCCGCTCGGGTTCTGGCCGGCGAGGGCGACGTCGAGGTCGAGGACCTGGCCGGAAGGGGCGGCGCCGAGATGCGCGGTGCCGGCGGGGAGGCTCGGGACGGCCTGGGGCAACACGACCTTGGGCTGCAGGGCGGCCAGTGCGGCGCCGGACCCGGGCCCGAGTGCCCCGAGGGCCAGCGGCCCGACGGCCCCCGCGCACAGGGCCGCGGCGAACAGCGCCCGCCTTCCGTGTCCACCTTTCACGAATCGCCCTCCCTGCCTCGAGCTGACCCACCCGTGTCAGCCGCGCCCCTGTCGGATTCGTCGTCCTGGGCCGGGGGCTCGTAGTACACCCGACCCTCGAGCGCCCCAGGACGATACTGCTGCCCGGCCGCCCCGGAGGGGTCGTCGGGGGGATACACGTAGCCCTCGCCGTGTCCCAGGCTGGCGGCACCCTTGTAATGGGCGTCGCGCAGGTGCGACGGGACCTCCTGGTTCACGCCGGAGCGCACGTCGGCCTGGGCCCGGCCGAGCGCCACGACGACGGCGTTGGACTTGGGCGCCCGGGCCAGGTAGATCACCGCCTCGGCCAGGTTGAGGGCGGCCTCGGGCAGCCCGACGTACTCGACGGCGCGGGCCGCCGCCTCGGCCACGAGCAGCGCCTGCGGGTCGGCGAGGCCGATGTCCTCGCTGGCGAAGATCACCATGCGCCGGGCGAGGAAGCGGGCGTCCTCTCCGCCTTCGATCATGCGGGCCATCCAGTAGAGGGCGGCGTCGGCGTCCGAGCCGCGCACGCTCTTGATGAGCGCACTGATCTGGTCGTAGTGCTCGTCGGCGCCCTGGTGGAACAGACGGCCGTCCCGGGCCCGGGCCATGTCGTCGATCGTCAGCACGACCCGGGCGTCGCGGCTCTCGTCGGTGTCGCCGGCGTCGGCCACGGCCTCGCCGCCGCCGGCGTCCGGCTTCGCCCCCCGGGCCAGCGCCACCGCGACCTCGACCGTCGTGAGCGCGGCCCGAGCGTCGCCCTCGCACGCCGCCACCACGGCGTCGATGGCGTCGTCGGTGGCGTCGGCGCCCTCCAGGTCCAAGCCTCGGCGGACGAGGGTGACCAGGTTGTCCGGCGACAAGGGGTGCAGCCGCCACAGTGAGGCCCGGCTCAACAGGGGCGGATTCACCTCGAAGAAGGGGTTCTCCGTGGTGGCGCCGATGAACACGACGAGCCCGTCCTCGACGGCGGGGAGCAGCACGTCCTGTTGGGACTTGGAGAAGCGGTGCACCTCGTCGATGAACAGGATGGTGCCCTGGCCCTGCTCGCCGAGGCGGTGGGCGGCGTCGGCCAGGGCCTCGCGCACGTCCTTCACGCCGGCGCCGGTGGCCGACAGCGTGGTGAGGTGCTTGGCGCTGGCGTCGGCCAGGAGGCGGGCGAGGGTGGTCTTGCCGGTGCCGGCGGGCCCCCAGAGGATGGCCGAGCTCACCCGGTCGGACTCGGCCAGGGTGCGGAGGGGGGCACCGGGGGCGATGAGGTGTTCTTGGCCGACAATCTCATCGAGCGTGCGGGGGCGCAGGCGGGCGGCCAAAGGGGCCTGACGGCGGAGGCGTCGGTCGGCGGCGTCGGCGAAGAGGCTCATGGTGCGGTGGCGGTGGCGGTGGCGGGTGGCGGTTCGGTCGGGCTCGGACCCATGCGCCCGGGCTCAGCTCGGCGAGGGGTTGGCCTCGGCATCGGCGGGGGCGTTGGCGGGGGCGGGAGGCGCCACGACCCGGATCCCCAACTCGGCGAGCGTGGCCGCCGGCAGGGGTGTCGGCGCGCCGGTGAGCGGGTCGGCGCCCGACTGCGTCTTCGGATACGCGATGACCTCTCGAATGTTCTCCTCCCCCGCCAGGATCGCCGCCAGGCGGTCGACGCCGAAGGCGAAGCCGGCGTGCGGCGGCGCGCCGTAGCGGAACGCGCCCAGCAGGAAGCCGAAGCGGGCCTCGGCCTCCTCGGGTCCGATCCCGAGCGCCGCGAACACCTGCTCCTGGATGCCCCGGCGATGGATACGCACACTCCCCGATCCCAGCTCCCACCCGTTGAGCACGAGGTCGTACGCCTGCGAGCGCACCTTGAGCGGATCGCTCGCCAGCAGCGGCAGGTCCTCGGCGTACGGCATGGTGAACGGGTGGTGCGCCGGCGTCGGCGAGCCGTCGGCGGCCGGCTCGAACATCGGGAAGTCGACGACCCAGACGTAGTGGTGCGGCCCCTCGCTCACCGGCGGCGCCGCCGATGGCCGTGCGCAGCGTGCCGAGCACCTGACAGGCGGTCGCGTAGTCGTCGGAGACGGCGAGGATGAGGTCGCCCGGTTCCGCCTGCGTCGCGGCGAGGACGCCGACCTTCTCCTCGTCGGAGAGGTGGCGGGCCAAGGGGCCGTCCAGCGACGCCGGGCTGTCGGTCACGCGGAACCAGGCCAGGCCGACTGCGCCGGCGCGCTTGGCCTGCTCGGTCAGGTCGTCGAGCCGTGAGCGCGGGAAGTCGGCGCCGCCTGCGACGCGCAGCGCCTTCACCGTCGGCGAGGAGAACGCCTTCACCTCGGTCCCGTCGAAGACGTCCGACAGCTCGACCAGCTCCATGCCGAAGCGCAGGTCCGGCTTGTCGGTGCCGTAGCGGTCGAGCGCGTCGGCCCAGGTCATCCGCTCAATCGGCGGGGGGCGGTGGCCGGTGGCGGCCTCGGCCGCATCGAGCACGGCTTCGGAGACGAAGCCCATGACGTCGTCCTGGCTGGCGAAGGAGCACTCCATGTCGAGCTGCATGAACTCGAACTGGCGGTCGGCCCGCAGGTCCTCGTCGCGCAGGCAGCGGGCGATCTGGAAGTAGCGGTCGAAGCCGCCGACCATCAGCAGCTGCTTGGCCAGCTGGGGGCTCTGGGGCAGCGCGTAGAAGGAGCCGTGGTGCAGGCGCGCCGGCACGGAGAACTCCCGCGACCCCTCGGGCGTCGGGGCCCAGAGCAGCGGCGTCTCGATCTCGACGAACCCCTGGCGGTCCATGGCCGACCTGATGGCGGCGTTGACCCGGGACCGCAGGCGCAGGTTCTTCTGCATGCGGGACCGGCGCAGGTCCACGTAGCGGTACTTCAGCCGGACCGGTTCGTCGGCCTCCGCCCGGTCGTCGACGGAGAAGGGCGGGGGCTCGGCCTCGTTCAGGACCTCGACCGTGCAGTCGCCGATCTCGATTTCGCCGGTGCCGATGCCCGGGTTGACCGTGCCCTCGGGCCGCTCACGCACCGTCCCGCTGACCGCGATGACCCACTCGGAACGGACGTCGGTGGCGTGGTCGATGACGCACTGCACGATGCCGGTGTGGTCGCGCAGGTCCACGAACGCCAGGTGCTCGCCGTGCTCGCGCCGCCGTCCGACCCAGCCGCACAGCCGGACCGGCGTGCCGACGTCCTCCTTGCGCAGCACCCCGCAGAGGTGGGTGCGCATGGCGGTGGGCCGGTTCTCTTCGTTGGGGTTCGATGGTCACGGGTTTCTGAGGTCGGGGTTCGGGTTCGGTTCGAGTCGGGGTCGGTGTCGATCAGGAGCCGGAAGCGCCGGATGTCGCCGGCGCCCGACCCGCCACGGCGGGACAGGGAAAGGTACGCCCTGAGCTCGTCCACAATGTCAGCTCGCGCCACGGTGCGCTGCTCCTCTTCGTCGCGGAGGGGCCGCAGTCCCACCGTGCCCGCCTCGAGCTCCTTCGGGCCGACGACCAGCGCCACGAGTGCGCCCGAGCGGTCGGCGGACTTGATCTGGGACTTCATCGAGCGTCCGTCGAAGGCACGGTCGGCCCGCAGGCCCGCCCGCCGGAGCTCGGCCGTCAACGCGACCGCCGACTCCCCGCCCGCCGTGTCGATCACATAGGCGTCGAGGGGCGGCGCCGACACGGCGAACACGCCCTCGGCGTCGCAGGCCAACAGCACCCGCTCCACCCCGATGCCGAACCCGATGCCCGGCGTGGGCTCGCCGCCCAGCATCTCGACCAGGCCGTCGTAGCGCCCGCCGCCGCCGATGCCGTTCTGCGCCGCGTCCAGTGCCTGCGCGGCGAACTCGAACGTGGTCCGGGTGTAGTAGTCGAAGCCGCGGACGAGCCGGTGGTCGATCACGTACTCCACCCCGAGCTCCTCGAGCCCCGCCCGCACCCGGGCGAAGTGGGCCGCGCACGGGTCGCACAGGTGGTCGAGGAAGTGCGGGGCGTCGGCCGTGGCCGCCCGGCACTCCTCGGTCTTGCAGTCCAGGACGCGCAGGGGGTTCTCCAGGTGGCGCTCGCGGTGCGCCGGGCAGAGCTGGTCGACCCGCTCGGCCAGGAACGCCCCGAGCAGGGCGACGTAGCCGGGCTTGCAGACGCCGTCGCCCATGGAGTGCAACTTGAGCTCCACATCACGCAGCCCCAACCCCGCAAAGAAGTCGGACGCCAGCGAGACCACCTCGACGTCGAGGTCGGCGTCCGCCGGCCCCAGCGCCTCCACGCCCAGCTGGTAGTGCTGGCGGTACCGCCCGTGCTGGGGGTTCTCGTGACGGAACGAGGGCGCGACGTACCAGGCCTTCCACGGCGGGATGGGGTGATGCTGCACGAAGGCGCGCACCACCGGCGCCGTGCCCTCCGGTCGCAGCGCCATCAGCTGGCCGTCGCGGTCCTCGAAGACGTACATCTCCTTGCCGACGACCTCGCTGCCTTCGCCGATGCCCCGCAGGAACACGCCGGCGTGCTCGAGGACCGGGGTCACCACGAGCCCGTAGCCGGCCGCCTGCACCAACGTGGCGAACTGCGCCACCGTGGTCTCCCAGCGCGACGACTCGGGCCACAGGACGTCGTGCATGCCCTTGGGCGTGCGGGGCCCGCCGCCGCCGCCCGCGCCGCCGCCCCTGACCCGGCTCCGGGCGCGACCGAACCCGCCGTCACAGGAAACGCCTCACGGCCGGGGGGTCAAGCCTTCTTGCCAGGAAGCTGACGATAGGCGTCGAACACACCGTCCAAGTGCTTCAACGCGCTGATCAAAGAATGCAGATGGGTCGGGTCGGCCAGCTCCACGTCGAAGGCCATGCGGCTCACCCGGTCCGGCGTCGTCGCCGTCCGAGCCGCCACGATGTTGAGGTGGTGCTCGCTCACCACCCGCGACACGTCGGCCAACAAGCGTGACCGGTCGAAGGCCTGCACCTCGATGGTCGCGACGAAGACCCCGTCGTTCCCCCGGTCCCACTCGACGTCGATCAGCCGCTCCTGCGACCGGTCCGCCAGCGCCGCGGCGTTCGCGCAGTCGGCCCGGTGCACCGAGACGCCCCGGCCCTGGGTCACGAACCCCACGATCTGGTCCCCCGGCACCGGCGTGCAGCAGCGGGCCAGGTGGATCATCACGTCGTCGAGCCCCTCGACGAACACTCCCGCGCCGGTACGCCGACCGCCGGCCGGCCGAGTCCGAGTAGACCCCGGCAACACCGTCGTCGGCAGCTCGTCCTCCGCCTCACCGCTGCGCAGCACCTTGGTCAGGCGCTGCACGATCGACTGCGCCGACACCTGGCTCTCGCCGATCGACGCGTACAACGCGTCCAGGTCGGCCAGGTTCATCTGCTCGGCGACCTGCAACAAGGCGGCCGAGCCCAGCAGCTTGTGCAGCGGCAGCCCCTCCCGGCGCAGCGCCCGGCCCAGGTCCTCCCGGCCGTTCTCAATGGCGTCCTCGCGCCGCTCCCGGGAGAACCACTGGCGGATCTTGTTGCGGGCCCGCGTCGACGCCACGATCTGGAGCCAGTCCCGTGACGGCCCGGCCGTCGGCGACTTGGACGTGATGATCTCCACCGTGTCGGCCGAGGAGAGCTGCGTCTCCAACGGCACCAGCCGCCCGTTGACCCGGGCCCCGATGAAGCGGTGGCCGACCTCGGTGTGGATGGCGTACGCGAAGTCCACGGGCGTGGACCGGGCCGGCAGCGCGATCACCTTGCCCTTGGGCGTGAAGACGTAGACCTCGTCCTGCTCCAGGTCGAGCTTCAGCGCCTCGAGGAACTCGATGGGGTCGTCGGTCTGACGGTCGAAGTCGGCGATGCGCTGCAGCCACGCCATCTCCGAGGAGTGGTCCTCCTTGGACTTGTAGCCCCAGTGCGCGGCGATGCCGTACTCGGCGCGGTGGTGCATCTCCGAGGTCCGGATCTGCACCTCGACGGGCTTGCCCTCCAGCCCGATGACCGTCGTGTGCAGCGACTGGTACATGTTGAACTTGGGCGTGTTGATGTAGTCCTTGAAGCGCCCGTGCACCGGCGCCCAGATGGCGTGGATCGCGCCCAGCGCCGCCCAGCAGTCCTTCTCCGAGTCGACGACCACCCGGATGGCGACCAGGTCGTTGATGTCGTCGAACTCCTTGCCCCGCACCACCATTTTCTCGTAGATCGACCACAGGTGCTTCGGCCGCCCGGTGACGTCGGCCGCGATGCCCATCTCCGAGAGGCGCTCGCGCACGTGCACGAGCACCTTCTCGAGATACTCCTCACGCTGCGGCGCCCGCGCCGCCACCATCTGCTCGATCTCCGCGTACCGCTTCGGGTGCAAGGTCGCGAAGGCCAGGTCCTCGAGCTGCCACCGCACCTGCTGGACGCCCAAGCGGTGCGCCAGCGGCGCGTAGACGTCGAAGGTCTCCTGGGCGGTCCGCCGCTGTTTCCACTCGGGCATCACCGCCAAGGTCCGCATGTTGTGCAGCCGGTCGGCCAGCTTGATCAGCAGCACCCGCCAGTCGTCGGCCATCGCCACGAGCATCTTGCGGATGGTCGCGGCCTGCTGGGCCTCCTTGGAGTCGAACTGCAGCCGGTCCAGCTTGGTGACCCCGTCGACCACGTTGGCCACCCCGTCGCCGAAGCGCTCCCGGATCTGCTCGAGGGTCAGCCCCGTGTCCTCCACCGCGTCGTGCAGCAACGCGCCGGCGACAGTCTGCTCGTCGAGGCCCAGCTCGGCGACGATCGTCGCCACGGCCACTGGGTGCGTGATGTAGGGCTCGCCCGACCGCCGGAACTGCCCCTCGTGCACCTGGAGCGCGGTCCGGCCCGCCTCGACGATGGTCGAAGTGTCGTCCTCAGGCCGATGGGCGGCGAACTCGGCCAGCAGCGGCGCCAACAGGTCCGCCAGCGCCTCCGCCTGCCCGTCCGCGCCCACCGCGACCTGCTCGTCTGCGGGAGTCACCCGGGTCAGGGCCACCATCCATCCAGGCTACCCGCCTGGGGAAACGCCGCAGCGACGCCGGCGGCGTCCCTGGGCTGTTCCCGCCGGCCTACTTCTTGCGCTTGCCCTTGCTCTTACGCGGCCGCGCCTGGCCCCCCGCCGTCCCCGCCGACCCCCGCCGTTCTGCCCGCCTTGACGTTCCATCGCCGCCGTCCCGGTGCCACCTCCACCGCCGCTCCGTTCCGTTGCCGGAGTCCCCGCCCTGTCCGCTGCCCGAGCCCGGCCGGATGAGGCCACTGCGCCTGGTCACACCAGACCGAGCGGCCGCAGCCGGGGTCCCTCCGCCTCCGGCCCACCTGGCCCGCGGCGGCGACGCTCAACTGGGTGCCCAGGTTGGCGGCGTCGGCGGCCGAGTAGAAGGCCCCCGTCTCGCCGCGCTTGGCCAAGCGGGTCGCGATGTCGACCCAGCGGCTCTCGCGCTCCTTCATCATGCAGAGCACCGGCGAGGCGATGAAGATCGACGAGTACGCCCCCGAGAGCAGGCCGACGAAGAGGGCGAGCCCGTAGGACTGCAGCGTCGTCGCACCGAGGAACTGGGCCCCGATGAGCAGGACCGCCAGGACGGGGATGATGGCGACGGCCGAGGTGTTGATCGACCGGGCCAGCGTCTGGTTCATCGACAGGTTGATCAGCTGCGGGTAGGTCATGCGCCCGCTGCTCCCGATGCCCTTGACGTTGTCGCGCACGCGGTCGAAGACGACGACGGTGTCGTAGAGCGAGTAGCCGAGGATCGTGAGGATGGCCACCACGGTGTCGGGGGTCACCTGGAAGTTGAAGATCGAGTAGATGCCGATGGCCACCAGCACGTCGTGGATCATGGCGATGAACGCCGCCAGCGCCATCTTCGGCTCGAACCGGATGCTGATGTAGATGGCGACCACGATGAAGAAGATGATCAGCGCCTTGATGGCGTCATTGGTGATGGACGAGCCCCAGGTGGGGCCGACGGTGGTGACGCTGACCTGGTCGGCCTTCGGCTGCTGGACGTCCTGCGCCGGTGACGTCGTGGAGGTGGTCGTCGAGGCGGTGGCCGCGCCGGCGGCCGCCGTCGTGCTCGTCGTCGAGTTCGCCGCCGTCGACGTGGTGGTCGTGGCGTGGGTGGTCGACTTCGGCGCGTGGGCCGCCGCGACCTGGATCATCGCCTTTTGGACGTTGTTGCTGACGGCGTTCTGCTGGGTCTGGGACAGGCGGTTGATGTCGGATTGGACCGTCAGGGTCTGCTTGTTCCCCGAACCCAACAGCTGGACCGTGGGGTCGATCACGCCGGTGCCGCTGATCGCGTCCTGCGCCTGCGTCTGGGTCACGCCCGGAGCGGCGATGGTCCACTCGGTCCCGCCCTTGAACTCGATGCCCAGGTTGAGCCCGCCGCGCAGGATGATCGAGACGATGCCCAGCACGATGATGACGGTCGAGATGGCGAACCACAGCCGCCGCTTCCCTACGAAGTCGAAGCGGGTCTCGCCGCGGTACAGACGGGCGATCGGGCCGTGCCCTCGGCGCGGCCGGGCCAGCATGGCCCGGGCGGCGTCGTCGAGCGTGATGCGCTCGTCCTCGTCGAGGTCCTCGGTGTCGATGTCCTCCTCGTAGGCCTCGACCTCCTCGTCGCTGACGTCGTCGAGGGCGCTGCCGTCGTCGTCGCCGTCAACGTCGTCGGGACGGTGCTCGTCGTCGCTCACGCGCCACCTCCCCCGCCCGCACCCACGGGGACCGCGGTGCCGGGCGCCCCGGCCGGCGCCTGCGGGCCGGAGCCGAGGCCGGTCGCGATGCTGAAGGCGCCGGTGCCCTGGAACCGCTTGCTCTGTCCGAGGAGGATGACCAGCGGCCGCGTGTAGAACCACGTGATCGCCATGTCCATGATCGTCGAGAGGCCGAGGAAGAAGGCGAAGCCCTTTACGTTGCCCACCGCCACCAGATAGAGGACGACCGCAGCCAGCAGCGACACGAAGTCAGCCGCCCACACGGTGCGCCAGGCGCTCTTGAAGCCTCGATCGACCGAGGTGCGGACCGAGCGACCGGCTCGGGTCTCGTCTTTTAATCGTTCGAAATAGACGATGTACGAGTCCACGGTGATACCGATGGACACGATGAGGCCCGTGATGCCGGCGAGGTCGAAGCTCGGGGCCGCCGACGTGTGCCCCAATGCCGAGATGATCGCCCACAGCAGCATCGCCGTGAGCACCAGGCCCGAGATCACGACCAGCCCCATCGCTCGGTAGTACAACAGCACGTAGAGCAACACCAACGCGAGGCCGGCGATGCCGGCGCCGAGACCCGCGACGAGGGCCGAATGCCCCAGCGTCGCCGAGACGGTCTCCGACGTGGCCGCCTTCAGTGTCACCGGCAGGGCACCGAAGTTCATGGCCTGCGCGAGGTTCTGGGCGTCCTGTTGCGTCAGGCTCCCCGAGATCTCACCTTGGCCGGCGAAGGAGGTGAACGAGGCCTGGGTGGGCTGGATGATCGGCGCCGAGTACACGTCGCCGTCCAGCTCGATCCCGAGCGGGAGATGGAAGTTCTCGCTGGCGACCTTGTCCCACAGCGCCGAGCCGGTACCGGTCAGCGTGTAGTTCACGACCCACGCGCCGGTTTGGTTCTGGGTGGCCTGGGCGCTGGCGATGGAACGGCCCGTCATCTCAGCGGGGCCGAGGACGCAGCGAAGTTGCGGGTTGTTGTCGCACGCGCCGGCGATGCCCGGGAGCACCACCGGGCTGGTGGCGTAGCCCGGCTTCTCCGGGGACGTCGAGGGAACGGCCTCGTACTGGGGGTCCGGCGGCACGCTGCTGGACGTGAAGCCCGACGAGGAGGCGGGGTCCGGCTGAATCTGCAGGCTCGTCGTCGATATCTGCGAAGAGGATGTGCACGCGGGAACCGAACCGAGTCCACGCGGGAGCACCTTGGTCTTCGAGTTCTTCGGCACGGCTTGGGGATAGGCCCAGCATTCGACCGGGCGGAAGTACATCCGGGCCGTCTGCCCGATCTGCTTGAGCACCTGTTGGGCGTCGGTGACGCCCGGGATCGAGACGGAGATCTGATTGGTGCCGGTCGTCTGCACCTGGGCCCCGGAGACGCCGAGGCCGTTGACCCGGAGGTTCAAGATGTTGGTCGTCTCGTTGAGGTCGGCCGGCGAGATGTTCTTGCCCTGGGCCGTGTAGACGACCGAGACCCCGCCGGCCAGGTCGAGACCGAGGCGAGGCGACCACTTCGCCGCGAAGACCGCGGCGAACGAGGCAAACGAGATCCCGACTACGACAAAGACACTGATGAGCATCAAGCGTCGTTGACGCCGCTGAGCTCGGCCCCCCGACTTGGGGCTCACCCCTCTTCAGCCTCCCCGCTACCGTGCTCGCCGCTACTCGACGCGCTGTCGCCGCCGACGTCGTCGATGTCACCGTCCGTGCTGGTGCTGCCGCCGCTGCCGTTCCGGCTCGTCTGGGGCTTGATGTCCTGGACCGGCTCGGGCTCGTCGTCGACCGCGATGTCCGAGATGGGATCGATCTTCTTGGCGATGGCCTGGCGGACGAACACGATGCGGGTGGGCTGCGGCCCGTCCAGGTTCCCGTCGTCGCCGAGGGCACCGGTCAACAAGGTGTAGCGGTCGCCGTGGATCTCGAGGACCGTGCCGACGACACCGCCCACCGTCTGCACCTCGTCGCCCACCTCGTAGCCCGAGCCCTGCGCCTGCCGCGCCGCCTGCGCCTTTCGCTGCTGGGGCCGGATGAAGAAGAAGTAGCCGAGCACGCCGATGGCAAGCAGCGGCAGGAGTGTGAACAACGTGGAAGAGCCGGACGATTTCGAGGAGGTGGCGGCCAGGACGAAATGGGCCAGCGCCAGGGATGGTGTCATTGGGGATCCTTGGACTGAAATAGTTGCGAAGCGCCACCCTAGTGCCTGGGTTCACCATCTCCCGGGCGCTTCGTGGCGTCGGAATTACTCGTCGGCGCTCGGGCGCGGCTCGGCGGGGCTCCTCGACCGACGACCGGTGGCCCCGAGCGTCGAAGACCAGGTCCGAAGCGCTGTGGGGCTGACCTCGGCGGGGCGATGGCAGCCGGAATCGGTCGAGGAATGGGCGGGGGTTCGGACGCGGCGGGAGGGCCGACAAGCAGCGCTCCCGCCAACTCCCCGCTGACTGCCCCGTCCGTCGCACCGGTCACAACCGCCTTGGACCGATGGCGCGCAGTCGCCTCCCGGCGGGAATAACGGCCGAGGGCCGCCCGTATGGCGGAATTAGGCGCAAGATTCGGGTCGCGGCAACCGAACTGCAACCCAAAGCGCCCTCGGTTGCGACGACCGTTGTGCAAAGTACGTCCCATCAGTAACAGCACCCCAGTGGTGATTGGCCGGACGGAGGGGGACGGCCAAGTGGGAGTCCGGAGAAGGGGAACGGATTTCCATTTCGGGGGAACACCACGGGGGAAGAAGGAGCGAGAAGGTGCGTCGGCCTCGTGTCGTCGTCGGTCGGAGTGATCCGGGGGGAACCGATGACCCAGGCCGGCGCACCTTTCGCGTCCGGGGCTGATCCATTTCGGGGGCAGCGCCGATGCATTTCGGGGAGGGCGGCCCCTCGTGGGCGCCCGGATCGCACCGGGACTCGACCGCCTCGACGGGCCGAAGGTACCGAAGTTCGCAAACAGAGTCACAAATCGAAGATCGACCTGGGCGTTCGCGAATTGACCGGGTGTCACTTTTCCACTCCATTTGCCAGTTTCCCCAGTACAGTTGCGTGCTGATGCGAGACGGCCACATCTCCGTACTGGTCATCGAGGACGAGGCTGACATCCGTCAACTCCTGCGCACCCTGCTCGAGCGAGAAGGTTTCAGCGTCGCCGAGGCGGCCGAAGGCCGCGACGGGGTGCGCCAGTTCCACCAGAACCACCCCGACATCGTGATCCTCGACGTCGGGCTCCCCGACCTCGACGGATGGCAGGTCCTGGAGCGGATCCGCGACATGAGCGACGTCCCCGTCCTCATGCTGACGGCGCTCGGGACCGAGAGGGACAAGGTGCGAGGCCTCAACGCCGGTGCCGACGACTATCTGACGAAGCCCTTCAGCCGGGTGGAGTTGCTGGCCCGGCTCCAGGCCATCAGCCGCCGGCAGGTGTCCCGCAGCGACCCGGTGACGACCTTTGACGACGGCACGTTGCACGTCGACTTCGCCCACCAGGAGGTCACGATCGACGGCACCGCGATCGTGTTGACCCCGACCGAGTACCGCCTGTTGGCGACGTTGGCGCGGCATCAGGGCCAGGTCCTGTCCTCCGACCAGCTCATCGAGTTGGCCTGGGACGACCCGAGCGGCCTCGCCCCGTCACGCGTCAAGTACGCGGTGCTCCGCCTCCGCCGCAAGCTCGGCTGGGACGACGGTGACGACACCCCCATTGAGACGGTGCGGGGTTTCGGGTACCGCTATCGATCCAAGGTGCGGTGAGCGAACCGCTCCGAACCCGGACCGAGTCCCTAGGGCGTCGCGAAGCGCAGATGCCCGGAACAGCGCTACCCATTGGCTTCTCGGGATCGATGCGCGTCCGGTTGCCGATCTTCGCCCTCGTGGCCGTCGGCACCGTCCTGATCGCGGTCATCCCGTTCCCCCACGAGTCCCGGCCGCGAGATCTCCATCGCGGGCGTGCTCTTCTTCGCGCTGGTCGCCGCCGCCTTCCTGGTGCCGTGGGAGCGCTTCCCGGAATGGGCCTGGATGATCATCCCGATCGGCTACATCGCCGTCATCGCGATCATCCGCGACGCGCAGGGCGGGTCCCACTCGGGGCTCGTCGTCGTCTACCTGTTGCCCATCGTGTGGCTGTCGCTCTACGGGCGGCGGCTGCACCTGCTGGCGGGGCTGTTCTGTCTCGATCTCGCGCTGCTCGTCCCGCTCTTGATCGTCGGTCCGCCCAATTACCCGACGCTCGAGTGGCGACAGGTCGCGGTCATGGCGACGGTGACGACGCTGGTCGCCTCGACCGTCTACACCGTGGTCTCGCGCGACCGCGCCGTCCTCGCCGACCTGGCCGGGCAGTCGCGCATCGCCCGGCGCAACGCCCGCGAGGCGGACTACGCGCGCGACCGGCTCGAGACGCTGCTGCGCGCCGCCACCGGCAGCGCCATCATGGGCGTCGACCCCGCCGGCACGGTGACCTTCTTCTCCGCCGGTGCGGAACAGATGCTCGGCTATCTCGCCGCCGAGGTGGTCGGCGTGCGCTCGATCGCCGACTTCATCGACCCGGCGCAGATCGACGAGCGGCGCCAGACCATCGACGCCATGCGCACGACGCTCGAGCCGGTCGACGCCGAGACGGCGGCCGAGGTGCCCTGGACCGCCACCCGCAAGGACGGGCAGCAGCGGCGCTGCGTCGTGCGGGTGCGCGCGCTGCCGTCGCCCACGCCGGACCTGGCGCTCGACCTCGACGACGACGAGTTCGACCAATACGGCGCCGACTACGGCGAGTCCGGCGTGTCCGACCGCGCCGAGTCCGGCGAGACGACGTCGCCGGCCAGCGGCGGCTATGTCGTCGTCGCGATCGACGTGACCGAACGCGAGGAGCTGGCGGCCGACCGGGAGAGGTTGTTCGCCATCCAGAAGGAGGTCACGCAGTCGCTGATCGAGCAGAACAACCGGCTGCGCGAGCTGACGCAGATGAAGGACGACGTCGTCGCCACGGTGTCGCACGAGCTGCGCACGCCGATCACGTCGATCCGGGGGTTCATCGAGCTGTTGCTCGACGCGCAGACCGACCTGACCGACAGCCAGGTGCGCATGCTGCAGACGATCGACCGCAACGCCGAGCAGTTGCAGCGGGTGTCGGAGGACCTCTTGGCCGACCCGGGCGCCGGGCGGGGGCTGCGGGTCGCCTTTACTGAGCTCGACCTCAACCAGTTGGCGCAGGAGGCGGTGAACTCGATCATGACGTCGGCGGCGGTGTCGGGGATCGTGCTGTCGATCGAGCCCGGCGACGAGGTGCCGATCTTCGGTGACCCGACGCGGCTGCACCAGTTGCTCGGCAACCTGTTGTCGAACGCGATCAAGTTCTCGCCGCGTGGGGGGCGGGTGCACGTCATCGTCGACAGCGTCGACTCCTTCGCCCGGGTGCAGGTGCTCGACGAGGGGCCCGGCATCCCCGAGGGCGAGCGGGACCAGCTCTTCGAGCGCTTCTACCGGCTGGCCTCGTCGACCGAGATGGGCGTGCCGGGGACGGGGTTGGGCTTGGCGATCGCCAAGTCGGTGGCGGAGGCCCATGAGGGGTTCGTCGACATCGTGGACACGCCGGGGTGGTCGACGACGTTCCGTGTGTTCCTGCCGCTGCGCACGACGAGCGCGGCGTCCCAGACGGCGTAGCGCCGGGGTTGCGAGGGCGGCTGCTCCCCCGCGCCCCGCACCCGGCTCAGGCGGCCAGGAAGCCCCCGGACTGGTGGGCCCACAGCCGGCTGTAGACCCCCGAGTGGCCGGCGCCGAGCAGCTCGGCGTGGGTGCCCTGCTCCACGACGCGTCCGCGGTCGAGGACCACGATGCGGTCCAGCCGGGCGATCGTGGCCAGCCGGTGGGCGACCACGAGGGCCGTCGTGCCTTCCATCAGGTTCCACAGCGCCTCTTGGACGAGCGACTCGGACTCCGAGTCGAGCGCGGAGGTGGCCTCGTCCAGGACGAGGACCCGGGCGCCCTTCGCCATGGCCTGGGCGATGGCGACGCGCTGGCGCTGTCCGCCCGAGAGTTTGAGGCCGCGCTCCCCCACGACCGTCTGGTAGCCGGCGGGCAGGCGTTCCACGAACTCGTCGACGTAGGCGGCACGGCCCACTGAGCGCACCAGGTCCATGTCGACGGCGGCGTCGGCGTCGGCACCGAGGCCGTAACAGATGTTCTCGGCGATGGTGCGATGCAGCATCTGGGGATCCTGGGGGACGTAGGCGATGTGCCGGCGCAGCGACTGCTGCGTGACGCAGGCGATGTCCTGCCCGTCGATCGCGATGGTGCCGCCGTCGCGATCGGCGAAGCGCAACATGAGCTTCGTGAGCGTCGTCTTCCCCGAGCCCGAGGGCCCGACCAGGCCGACGTGCTCGCCGGGCCTGATGCACAGGTCGAGGCCCTCGAAGAGGGACGCCCCGTCGCCGTAGGCGAAATGCAGGTCGCTGAACTCGACCTCGCCACGTGGCGCGAGCAGGTCCGGGGCGTGCGGCACGTCCACGATCTCGGGCAGGGTGGCCGCGATGCCGGCGAACTTGGCGCAGCGGCCGATGGCCCGGGAGATCAGGCGGATGAACTCGAACGACTCCTCGAGGCTGGTCCCCACGAAGGTGGCGTAGAAGAGGATCAGGTAGACCACCCCCGCCGCGGCGACGTGGTGCAGCGCGAGGACCACGCCGACGGCGACCGCGGCCCAGTTGAAGAAGGCCATGGCGGACTCCATCTGCAGGCGCGTGGCGGTGAAGACGCGGCGGGCCCGGAAGTCCGCGCTGAGCGAGTCGCCGACCAAGGTCCCGACGTTGCCCTTCTCGCGCTCCTCGGCGGCCTGGGAGCGCACCGTGGTGAGGTTCATGATCGTGTCCGCGATGACGCCGGTGGCCCGGGAGTGCGCGTCGGAGAACTCCTTCTCGGCCGCGACGACCCGCGCCATGCGGCGTTGCAGGACGATGCCGAAGACCGTGATGAGCCCGGCCATGACGAGCGCGACCGGCCAGGCCACGACCCCGAGGACCACGATGGCCCCGAGCGTGGTCACGCTGATGCGCAGGATGCCCCAGACCATGGCGTCGATGAGCTCGACGAAGGCCCAGGTGGAGGTCTCGAGCGTCGCGATGACCTCACCCGATGGGCGATCGGTGTGCCAGCCGTGGCTCAACCCGATGAGGTGGTCGTAGCCGTTCGTGATGGCGCGGCCGAAGGACCGGAGGGTGGCGCCCCAGTTCATCCAGCCGCCGATCCGGCCGAACACGGTGGCGACGACGAGGACGACGGCGTAGGCGATGATCAGCGGGGCGAACGACGCGACGTCGGTGCCGTGCCTGCGCCGAGGTTGGCGATGCGGCCGAGGAGCGACGGCGAAGATCAGCGGCGCCGCGACGGCGTTGGCCAGCGTGCCGAGCGCGATGGCCGTGGCCGCGCCGGCGTAGGCGGCGCGGTCGGGCCGCATCTGGCGCCAGCAGTAGGCCAGCGTCTCGTTGGTCGATGCATTTGGGAAGAGGGTGGGTTCACCCATGGGAATCTCCTGGTGGGAGGGTCAGTCGATGGAACGGGAGGCGCACCGGTGGTGCGCCGAAAGGGGAGCTACGTGAGCGAGATGGCGCGCGCCCGGAGCTGGTGGGCTACGGCTGCTGCGCTGCGATCCGCCTGGGCGTACAGCCCCTCGGGCTCGGGTGTTGGCCGGCCGGCGTCAGTGGCCAGTAGGGCAGAGGTCGGGCCCGCTGATGCGGAACCTCCCTCCGAGCACACCAAAGCCGAGCAGCAGGTCCGCGGTGGCGCGCGCGAGCAGCGGCTGCGGCTGTGCGTCATCTTTCCTGCCATCGGGTCACCTCGCTTCCCGTCTTGTGGTGTGACGAAGAAGGTAGCGCATCGGTGCGCGGCGCGCGCGGAGAATGCAACGAACTCGCGGTGCACGGCGCGCCGTGCGGCAGGAAACAGCGGTCGCGTCAGAAGAGCGGCTGTGTATTCGTTGCGTCCGGCGCCGTCGGTGGCCCGTCGTGACCCAAATGGACCCAGGCCCGCTTCGTCGCGACCCGGCCGCGCGGCGTGCGCTGAATGAGCCCGCTCTGCACCAGGTACGGCTCGTACGCATCCTCGATCGTGTCGGTCTCCTCACCCACGCACTGCGCCAGGGTGGTCAGTCCGACCGGCTGACCACCGAAGCGGCCGCACAGGGTGTCGAGGATGGCCCGATCGACCTTGTCGAGGCCCATGGCGTCGACGCCGAAGAGCTCGAGCCCCTCGCTCGCCGTCGCGCCGTCGATGAACCCTTCGCCGCGCACCTCGGCGAAGTCCCGCACCCGGCGGAGCAGGCGGTTCGCCACCCGGGGCGTGCCCCGGGAGCGCTCCGAGATGCGGATGGCGCCCTCGGTATCGATCTGGACCTTCAGAATCCGGGCCGACCGCTCCACGATGGCCCGCAGGTCAGCGGGGTCGTAGAGGTCGAGCCGCCCCACGAAGCCGAAGCGGTCGCGCAGGGGGCCGGACACGAGGCCGGTGCGGGTGGTCGCGCCGACGAGGGTGAAGCGAGGGAGATCGAGGCGGATCGAGCGGGCGGTCGGACCCTTGCCGATGAGGATGTCGAGGCGGCCGTCCTCCATGGCCGAATAGAGCATCTCTTCGACGGAGCGATGGAGCCGGTGGATCTCGTCGATGAAGAGCACGTCGCCGTCTTGGAGGTCCGTGAGGAGTGCGGCGAGGTCGCCGGCCCGGGTCAGGACCGGGCCGGCCGTGATGCGCAGGCCGGCGCCCATCTCCGCGGCGACGATCCCGGCCAGTGACGTCTTGCCCAGGCCCGGTGGCCCGCGAAGAGGATGTGGTCGACGGGCTGGCGGCGCTGGCGGGCCGCCTGGAGCACGATGCTCAGGTGCTCGACCAGCTCGGCCTGGCCGACGAACTCGTCCAGCGTGCGCGGCCGCAGCCCGACCTCTTCGAGCTCCTCGTCGGGCGAGGACGCGGTGGCATCCACCACGCGGGTGCTGATCCTGGTCCTGGTCCTCGTCGAAGGCGTCCGCGTCGTCGTCCGCCTCGACGGCCAGGACCTCGCGACGAGCTCGCGGGCTCACCGCGAGGCCAGCTCGCGCAGCGCCAGGCGGAGCATCTCTTCCACGCCGACATCGTCGCGTAGGCGGTCGAGCGCGCCGCGGATCTCGTCGGGGCCGTAGCCGAGCTCGCTCAATGCCGCCCGCGCCTCGGCCCGGGACGTGCGGGTGGCCCGCACCGCGGGGTCGCCGGCGGCCAACGCGCTCGCGGCGGGGTCGAGCGAGAGGTCGGGCAGGTCGAGCCGGCTCTTCAGCTCGATCAACAGGCGGGCGGCCGTCTTGCGCCCCACCCCGGGGACGGTGCAGAGCGTGTCGAGGTCGTCCTCCAGCACCGCGGTCGACAGCGCCGCCGGCGAGAGCATCGCCATGATGGCGAGGGCGAGGGCGGGGCCGACACCGTGGGAGCCCAGCAGCACCTCGAAGCAACGGCGCTCGTCGTCGTGGACGAAGCCGTAGAGGACGATCGCGTCCTCCCGCACGTGGGTGTGGACGAACAGGGTCGCCTCGGACCCTGCGGCCGCAGCCACCAGCGACGCGGCCGTCGACGAGGTGACGCTGACCCGGTAGCCGACACCGGCCACGTCGACGATCACCTCGCACTCCGCCGTGCGCAACACCACGGGTCCTCGCAGCAGACCGATCACGTCAGACTCCTTTCACGAGCCCGCCGACGGCGCGGCGGGTCCCATCGGTCCGGTCCGAGAGCGCCGTGTCGATGGCGCGGCGCAACGGCACCGTCGTCAGATGACAGATGGCCAACGCCAGGGCATCGGCCACGTCGGGGGGGCCGTCGATGGCGGGCAGGCCGAGCACCTGGGCCACCATTCGCTGGACCTGATCCTTCGTGGCCGCGCCGTAGCCGACCAAGCCCTGCTTGACCTCGTTCGACGTGTACTGCGCCACCTCACAGCCGGCCGCGGTGGCGGCCACCAACGCGAGGCCACTGGCCTGGCCCACGGACATGGCGGTCTTCGCGTTGACCTGGAAGAAGACCCGCTCGACCACGACGACCTCGGGCCGGAGCTCGTCGATGAGGCTGCACAGCTCGGTGTGGAGAATCAGGAGGCGCCGGGCCAGCTCCTCGTCGGGGTCGGTCTCGAGCACGCCGGCGGCGCGGGCCTGCAGCGTCGAATCCCCGGCCCGGGTGACCAGGCCGTAGCCGCAGCGGGACAACCCGGGGTCGATGCCCAAGACGAACATGCGTTCGTAGGTTAGTGGTGGGTCGTGCCTGATCGGCGGACCCTCGCTGTGCGAGGAGGACCGATGGGGCACCTAGGCCGGGCCGGGGGGCCCGGCCTGCTCCACTGTGGTCCTCGGAGCCGCCCGGTGCGTCAAGGGCCGCTGCGGGACTCCGCTCCGCTCCGTGTCCTCGCTCGCCTCCGGCGTCCCTTGACCCACCTCGCCCACCTCGGCCGCCGGGGTGGCGCGGTCGTGGCGTGGGTGGTTCAGCCTTCGAAGGCGGCCAGGACCTCGTCGGAGATGTCGGCGTTGGAGTGGACGGACTGGACGTCGTCGTGGTCGTCGATCGCCTCGAGGAGCCGCAACACCTTCTTCGCCTCGGACTCCTCGGGCACGGGCACCAGGGTGGTGGGCTCGAGGCTGAGGTCGACGGACTCGGGTGTGATGCCGGCGTCGTCGAGGGCCTGGCGGACGCTCTCGAGGTCGCCCGGTGCCGACGTCACCACCCAGGCGGCGCCGTTGCTCGACAGGTCCTCGGCCCCGCCCTCCATGGCGATCTCCATGACCTTGTCCTCGTCGTTGCTGAGCGCCACGGTCACGATGCCCTTGCGCTCGAACTGCCACGAGACGCTGCCCGGCTCGGCCATGTTGCCGCCGTTGCGGCTGAAGAGGTTGCGCATCTCGGCGCCGGTGCGGTTGCGGTTGTCGCTCAGGGTCTCGACGATGATGGCGACGCCGCCGGGGCCGTAGCCCTCGTAGTTGATCGACTCGTAGCGGACGCCCTCGAGGTCGCCCGTCCCCCGCTTGATCGCCTTCTCGATCGTGTCGAGCGGCACACTGGCGGCGCGCGCCTTCTGGTAGGCGGTGCGGAGGGTGGCGTTGGCCTCGAGGTCACCGCCGCCGTCGCGGGCCGCCACCTCGACGAGGCGGATGCACTTGGCGAAGACCTTGGCGCGGGCCTTGTCCTGGGCGCCCTTGCGGTACTTGGTGGTCGCCCACTTCGAGTGACCCGACATGTGTGTGTGCTCGCTCCTTCACTGGCCCGGTACGCCGCCGCGGGACCTCCGATTGTAGCGAGGACCTGGGCCTCACGGGCCTGGTCGGGGGCGGCAGCGGGGCGGGTCAGGTCGGGGGCCGGGTCGCCGCCTGGAGCACCGACTCCACGTCGGCGGCCACCTGGCTGTAGCCCTCGGCGTTGGCGCCGGTCTGCATGGTGGCCATCAGGAGGGAGATCACGATCACGACCATGCCGTTGGCGGTCTGGGCCGCATCGATGTCCTGGCGCACGCCACCCGAGAGCTGCTGGTGACGGATGAGCTCGGTCACCGTCTTGCGCAGCTCCTGGAGCGCGGGGATCTGCAGCAGGCGCATGGTGAAGTCGGGCTCGAGGCCGCGGAGGATGCGCCCGGCCAAGGGGTGCGCCGGCATCTGGCCGATGAGCGCCTGCATCAATTCGCCGCCCCAGGCCTCGGGGTCCTCGTCGATGGCGACGAAGGAGACGGCGTCGTCGATGAGCGCGGCGACGTCCTCGTCGACCGCGGCGACGAACAGCGCCTCCTTGTTGGCGAAGTAGGGATACGAGGCCGTCGTCGAGAGCCCGGCGTCGCGGCACACGTCGGCGACGGAGGTGCGGCGGTACCCCTCGCGGGCGAACCGGACGACCGCGGCGTCCATCAGGCCCTGGCGGGTGCGGTCGCCTTTGGTCGGCGCGGGTCTGGCGGCACGGCGTCAGGCCGCCGCAGCCGAAGTGAGGTCGCGACCGTGGCGGTCGACGCCGCAGGCACGACGCCAACCCTTGGGGACGATGCCGCGGCGGAAGACGTCGGCCTCGAGCAGCGGGTTGAGGAGCGGGCGCAGGGCGCGGTGGCGCATCGCCGTGCGGCCGGCCGAGCGGTTGACGGCGCGCCAGGTCGGCCAGGTCGGGAGGCCGACGGTGGCGTACACGCCGGGGTGGACGATCGTGTCGAACATGGCGATCGCGATGTGCGAGCCGAGGTGACGGACGAGGAAGCGCTCGAAGCGGCCGGCGGCGGCCCACTGCTCGGGGAAGAGCATGCGGGCGAAGGCGAGGTGGCGGGCCTCCTCCTGGCGGTGGTACTTGGAGACCGCCTTGATCATCGGGTCGGTGTCGGGGTGCTCGCTCGCCAGTTTTTGGAGCATGTCGGGGACCTCCTCGCCGCTGAGGACGAGCAGGCAGAAGAGCGACCGCATCGCGGTGAGGAACGGCAGCAGCACGTGCTGCGCGATGCGGGCGATCGGGCCGTCGAGCGGGTTCTTGGCGGTGGGCTTCACTTGGGTGAGGAGGCGGATGAAGAGGCGGGAGTGGCGGGTCTCCTCCCCCATCTCGTGCAGGAGGTAGGTCACGCGGGGGTCGGTGAGGTCGGGGCGGGCGACGATGTCGAGACTGAATCCAGCCATCAGGACCGACTCGAAGCGGACGCCGGTGTCGACGATGGAGCCGAACTCCTCGCGCGCGAGGACCTTCTTCTGCTCGTCGGTCAGGCGGTCGAAGAGCTCGGGGACGTTGGAGAGCGTGAGGAGCTCGTCGGGGAGGAGCTGGCCGTCGCCGATGTGGCCGGGCACGTCGGTGTCCGGCTCGATGATGCGCTTGAGCGAGGCGGTCGAGAGGCGCTCGATGCGCTGGTCGACCGGGCGGGGGCCTGGGGTCTCGGGGTCGGCCCCCTCGCCGCCGTGGCGGTCGATGGTCGGGGTGGTCGTTGCTGTATCCATGCTGGAAGCCATACCCCATATTCTTCTGGAAATTAGTGATTGCGTCAATCCCTTATTTCCCTTATTCTTCTGAGGCATGACGACTGTGCTTTCCGGTGCGCCCGACCCCTACGCTCGGCGCTCATGAAGACGACGACGACACCGCAGCCCACTGCGTCCTCACCGAGCAAGCGCCGCTCCCGGGGGCGGCGCGTCCTCTTGATCGGCGGCCTGCTCGCCGCCGGCGCGGCGGCCGGTGTCGCGCGGCGTCGTCTGGCCGGTCCCGAGTCGGAGGCGAGCGGCGACGGCAGCGGCGACGACGAGCGACACGCACTTGGCTGGGGCGAGCGGGTAGCTAAGCCCGAGCACCAGATTGTGCGGACCCCCGACGGCGCACAGCTCGCCGTGTGGGACCTGCCCGGCGACGGGCCCGAGGCTCCCGTCGTCGTGCTCCCCCACTGCTGGGGCTGCAGCCACGAGATCTGGATCCCGGTGGCGCGCCGGCTGCGCGAGCAGGGCCATCGAGTCGTGCTCTACGACCAGCGCGGGCACGGCGCGAGCACGCGGGGCACCGCGCCGCTCGCGCTCGACACCTTGGCGCACGACCTCGAAGCGGTCCTCGACGCGACCGACGTCTCCGATGTCGTGCTCGCCGGGCACTCCATGGGCGGCATGACCGTCATGGCGCTCGCCACGTATCGGCCCGACGTCCTCCGCGGCCCGGGCGAAGGCGACGGTGCTGGTCGCGACGAGCGCGACCGCCCTCAGCTACGGCAGCCTGGGCAGTCCCGCAGCTCGCGGGATGCGTTCATTGGCTCTCCCCTCGTGAGCCGGGCGTTGCTGACGAAGAACGGCCATCTCTTCGTGCGAAACGTGTTCGGAACACAGCCGGTCCGCGCGCACATGGAGCTCACCCGAGACATCTTCGCCAACTGCGACGGTCGGGTCCGGGGCGACTTCGTCGGTGTCGCTGGCGACGATGAACCTTCTCGAAGGGATCGCGACGATCGACGTGCCCGACCACGGTGATGGTCGGGACGCGCGACACGACTGACGGTGCCGAAGAAGGCGGATCAGATGGTCGCCACGATTCCAGGGTCTCGGCTCGTCACCCTCAAGAACAAGGGCCACATGCTGCCGCTCGAGGACCCCGACGCGGTCACCGACGAGATCGTCCGCGCCGTCAAGGGCTGAGCGCTTCGAGCGCAGAGCGCCCGAGCGACGCACGGGCGTCGTCGACGTCGTCACGAGCGGCGCGAACGTAGCGGCAACAAAGGACAGAAACTCAGCAACCCTCGCCCACGCATCATTTCCGAGGTCGTCGGCGCCACGTCGGCAGCGGCGAGGAAACGAAGACCCGCCCGCTCGGGCTGATGAAGCGCACCTCCGCCTGGGCGTCCCCGTCGAGCTTCCAGCCCAACTCGTGGACCCGGGAGTGATGCCCGACGCAGAGCGTCAAGAGGTTCGACATCTCCGTTGGCCCCTGCTTGGAAGCCCACGTGATGTGGTGGACGTCGGTGACGCTCCGACACGGGCATCCCGGGAAACGGCATCCGCCGTCCCGGCGCCGAACTTCGATCCGCTGCGCCTCGGTGGGGTCCCGCCCCAGCGCCTTCTGGTCGAGGCAGGCGCCATCGGGGGCGTCGAACGAAAGGGTGAGGTCGGCGTCACAGGCCACCCGGCGTGCGACGTCGGCTGAAATCGGGCCCGACCCCTCAATCGCCGCCTGCCCGTACCCGTCCCCGTGCAACAAGCGCTCCAGGTCGACGTGCACGACCACGGTCGCACGGGCGGAACCGCTCGTCCGGCGCACCGGCGTGCCCGCACCCGCACCAGAGCCCGAGCCAGACCGCCCGCCCTCAGCGCAGACCTCCACCAACGCATCGGCGCACCGGCTCTCGAAGCGCTCGTAGTCCGGGTCGCTCTTGCTGGGATGATCGTGGCGCCGAGCCCGGCTCCACAGAGCGGACTTCACGAGCGCGTAGCCGTCCTTCGGCAGTTGCGCCCACAGGGAGCAATTCTCGTCGTTGAACCGGACGCACCGCCGTGCGAACTCCGCCGCCGAGTCGGCACGGGTCTGGCCTCTCACCTCAGCGACCAGCTGGGCCGCCTGCCGGGGCGTCCATCTGCTCGGCCGCCTCCGCCAGCTCGGCGTCGTTCGCCGTGGTCGCGATCTTCGCCACCGACGCCGCTACGTCCAAGGGCACCCGCCCCTCGCACACCGCACCGGACAGGGCCGGCAACAGGGGCAGGTGCGCCGACGCCTCGACCAGACCGCCGGGCCCGAGATCCGCTCACGTGCAGCCGTGCCACCAGCCAGTCCCTCATGGACAGGGCTCCGTCGCCCCGCCACGACTCCGCGCCGTTGAACTCGGCGATCTCGCGCACCATGGCGCCCTCGTGCTCGGAAATGGTGCGCTGATGTGCGGCGATGCTCTCCGCCAGCTCCGCCGACCGGGGGTCGCCGACGAAGTCACGGCACAACGGCCGGCCCCGCCTCCCCTTGACCCCCGACTCCGGACTCCTGCGCAACCCTGCCCACGACAAGGAACGGTCGCCCGCCCGCGTCGGCTGCGCGCCGCCCGCTACGGAAAAACGACCGTCTTGTTCCCGTTCACCAAGCACCCGGTCCTCGAGATGCCAGCGCAGCCCCCGGGCCAGCACCGACCGTTCGACCTCCCGCCCCACCCGCTGCAGCTCCGCCACGGAGTCACCGTGGTCGATGCGCCGGGTGTCCTGCTCGATGATCGGCCCCTCGTCCAACTCCGCCGTCACGTAGTGGCACGTCGCCCCGATGAGCTTCACGCCCCGCTCGAACGCCTGGTGGTAGGGCCGGGCCCCGGCGAAGGACGGCAGGAACGAGTGGTGGATGTTGATGATCCGCCCCTCCCGCCCGGCGCAGAACGATGCGGGCAGGATCTGCATGTAGCGGGCCAGCACGATGACATCGGCCTGTTCCTCCGCCAGCATCGACTCCATCTCGTCGAACGCGGCCTTCTTGGCCGCCGGCTCCGCCCCGACGGGCACCCATCGGAACCGGACGCCGTGCCATTCCACCAACCCACGAAGGTCCTCGTGGTTGGAGATCACACACGGCATCTCGCACTCGAGCTCCCCGCTGCGCCATCGATACAGCAGGTCCGCCACGCAGTGGTCCTCCTTGCTGGCGAACAGCACCACCCGCTTCGGCGCGTCCGTGTCGCTGAGCTTCCACGCCATGTCGAACTCGGAGGCCACCGGCTCGAACGCCGCGGCGAGCTCCGCCGGGCCGAACCCCGCCGGCAGGCTGTCGGCCACGATCTCGATCCGCAGGAAGAACCGGTTCGTCGCCAGGTCCCCGTGCTGCGCCGCCTCCAGGACCGACCCGCCACGCGCCGCGATCAAGCCCGTCACCGCCGCAACGATGCCGACCCGGTCGGGACACGTGATGGTGAGGATGTAGCGACGCATCGGCCTAGCCGAACAAGCCCCCGCCCCCGCCGGCAGCGCCGCCCGAGCCCTCCACCCCGCACATCTCCGCGAAGAGCCGGTGCACCCGCCGGTCGGTCGTCAGCTCGGGATGGAACGACGAAGCCAGGACAGCGACCCTGGCGCACCAGCACCGGCACCCCGTCCAGCTCGGCCAGTACGTCCACGCCGTCGCCGACCGACACGACGAAGGGGGCCCGGATGAAGACGGTCGGCAGCGGCGGGCCCTCGCCCGAACCCAGAACGACGTCGGCCTCGAAGGACTGGCGCTGACGGCCGTAGCCGTTGCGGCGCACGACGGCATCGAGCGCGCCGAAGGTCCGCTGGTCCGCTCGGCCGTCGAGCACCTGGCGCGCCACCAGGATCAACCCCGCACACGTCCCGAAGACCGGCAGGCCGCCCGCCAACCGCTCGGCCACCGCATCGAACAGCCCCGTCGACTCCAAGAGCATCGACAACGTCGTCGACTCGCCGCCCGGGATGATCAACCCGTGCAACCCCTCGAGCTCGGCCGGCCGCTTGACCAACCGCGACCGCGCCCCCACCGCGCCCAGTGCAGCCACGTGCTCCCGGACGTCACCTTGGAGGTCGAGCACGCCGACGAGCGGACCCGGACGTGGCCGTTCCAGCTCCGCTACCACCCCCGGTCGGCGAGATGCTCGCCGTACGCCGACGCCTCCAACCCGCGCATCGCCTCACCCAGCCCACGCGACACCTTGGCCACGTGGTCGGCATCGGCGAAGTGCGCCGTCGCCTCGACGACGGCCGACGCCATCCGCGCCGGATCGGACGACTTGAAGATCCCCGAGCCGACGAACACGGCCTCGGCGCCCAGCTGCATCACCAACGCGGCGTCCGCCGGCGTGGCGATCCCGCCGGCGCAGAACAACGGAACGGGCAGCCGGCCCGACGCCGCGATCTCCTGCACCAACCCGATCGGCGCACCGAGCGACTTCGCCCAGCCGTAGAGCTCGGCCGAGTCGGCCTGGCCGACGGCGCGCAGGTCGCCGAGGATGGAGCGCAGGTGCCGGACCGCCTCGACGATGTTGCCCGTGCCGGCCTCGCCCTTGGAGCGGATCATGGCCGCGCCCTCCGAGATACGCCGCAGCGCCTCACCGAGGTTGGTTGCCCCGCAGACGAACGGCACCGTGAACGGCCACTTGTCGATGTGGTGCGCCTCGTCCGCCGGCGTCAGCACCTCGGACTCGTCGATGAAGTCGACGCCCAGCGACTGCAGCACCTGCGCCTCGGCGAAGTGCCCGATGCGAGCCTTCGCCATCACGGGGATGGTCACCGCATCGATGATCCCCTCGACCAGCAGCGGGTCGCTCATGCGCGCCACGCCCCCGTCCCGGCGGATGTCGGCCGGCACCCGCTCGAGCGCCATGACCGAGACCGCTCCGGCGTCCTCGGCGATCTTGGCCTGCTCGGCGTTGACGACGTCCATGACGACGCCGCCCCGCAGCATGTCCGCCAGCCCCCGCTTGACGGTGAAGGTCCCGGTGGTTTCGGCGCTCACCGCCCCAGTCTACGAGGGTCGACGGCCGCCCCTTCTCACCACTCGCTCAGTGCGGCGGCCCTCACCGACGTGGCATCCAGGTCCCCGGGGGTGATCGGTTCGGATCGGTGGCCGACGGAGGGGTCGATCCACGCCCAGCGGGTGGAGCCGAATCGTGACGGCGAGGCGAAGAGGGAGCCCGCCGTCGGGGCCGGCGCCTCCTCCATCACGTGCAGCGCACTGAGCAGCCCGCTCGGGTAGCGCACGACCGAGGCGCCCACGACGTCCGCTCGATACTCGCGATTCTCCCCCACGCACCGCCGCAGGGTCCGCTCGCCACCCCACATGGTCGCCAACGTGATCCCCACGCACGAGACTCCGTTGTCGCCCCGCTTCACGTGGGCCAGCTCGTGCGCGAGCACGCCCTCGAGCTCGACGAGGTGGAACGTGTTGCAGCAGACCCGAGGTGACGACGACGTCGGCCTTCCTGGCGTCCCGGCCCAACGCGCAGGCGTTCGGCACGGGGTCGTCGAGGATGTGGAGCGCCGGCATCGAGAGGCCGAACGTGGCGCAGAGGCCCTCGGTCACGTTGAAGAGGCGAGGGTCGTCGTCCTCGTCGGCGGGCCGGGCACCGATGCGCCGCAGCGCGAGCGCGGGGGCTGAGGCGCCAGACGGCGTACATCAAGACCGCGGCGGCCACGACCAGTGCCACCACCCCGGCGATGATGTTGACGACCACGGTCAAGAGCGCGAACAGCAGGAGCGCCGGGAACGCGGCGGTCCAGGCGCACAGCCGGATCACGCGGCGCCGATTGGCCGCCACCTCCTCGGGGTAGACGATCGGCGCGCTGAGGCTGTGCTGGGTATCGAGTGGTTCCGGCGGCTTCTCGGGCGCCAACGCCACCGCCGTCTTGGGTTGCCCCTGCCCCGAGCGCGGCCGCTGGCCCCCGCCCGAACGAGAACGATTCCGGTTCCGGCTGCCGCCGCCTCCACCACCGCTGCCGCCGCCACGCCCACCGCCGCTGCCGCCGCGTCCGCCGCCGCTGCGTGGGGCGCCGGATCCACCACCGCCACCGCCTGAGCGCTGGCCCCCGCCACCGCCCGAACCTTGGCCCTTCTTCTGCTGCCCCGAGGCCGGCGCCGCTGCGCCTCCACCGCCGCCGCTGGCGTTGGCGTTCCCGCTGGCCGACCGGTTGCGATTCCTGTTCCGATTGCGATTGCGGTTCCGATTGCGGTTGCCGCCGCCCGAGCCGCCGGAGCCGGCGCCAGCACCAGATCCTCCGCCCTTGGGCGCGTTCGCGGAAGCGTCGCTCTGGTCGGCCATGGAAGCGCCAGCCTACGGCACCGAACCCTTTTGTTTTGACCGATCGAGGCCCTTCGGCGGAGACTGCGTGCGTGCGGCGGGGCACCCAGATCGGCGCGGTGATCAGCATCTTCGCGACCTTGAGCCTCGTGCTGCCCCTGGTGATCTGCACGCCGGGCGCTGCGGGCCCGGTCCCCGCCGACGCCAACGGCGTCGTGTACCCGCTGACCTCGTTCCTCGACTGGGCCGAGAACCCGCTGCAGAACCTCACCAACCCCGCCCTCGGCGAATACGCCGGCAGCCAGCTGATCGAGGAGGCCGCCGCGGCGGTCGCCAAGCAGTTCCCCACCGAGATCGCCACCGCGTTCAGCGCCGACCCGGGCACCGCGGCGGTCAACCTGTCCGAGCAGATGGCCGCCGAGCTCGTCCACCTCCGCCCCGTCGTGGCCAACGACGACGTCACCGACGTCGCCAACCCGAACTTCCTGCCCGACTTCGACCACAACGGGGTCTTCGGCGACCCGGGCGACTTCACCGCCATGGAGCAGGGCGCCCAGGGACCCGCCGGGCTCGGCAGCCCGACGACCGACCCGGCGACGGGGGCGTTCCTGTACCCGTGCATCGCGCCGAGCGGCGCCGTGACGTACGAGACGACGACCAACGTCTGCGCGCCCGCCGGCAGCGCCGGCACGACGTACAAGACGGGGCTGGCCGAGCAGGAGACGATCGTCGACGCGAGAGGGCTGGCCCTCGCGGCAACGCGTGTGGCTGCCGGCGGCCGCTCCGAGTCCGCACGGCTTCCCGGCGGTCGTCATCTCCGACGGGCTCGCCTCGGATCAGAGCGACTACTTCTGGCTCGCCATGTCGCTCGCCGCGCAGGGCGACATCGTCGTCACGTACGACCCGGCCGGGCAGGGGGCGTCCGAGGGCAGCGTGGCCAATCTGTTCGCGCCGTCGACGCCGGGCTGCATCTTCGCCGGGGCGTGCCGCGACCTCGAGGACGTCGTCCGCTGGCTGCTCGACGACCCCATCACCCCCGCCGTCGACCTCGCCCGACTCGACCCCGCTCTTCCCGCTGACCAGCGACCCGACGCCACCGGGCCAGGCGGCGGCGGCCGCCGTGGCGGGCAACCCGGACCTGCACGACCCCGGCGCCAACGGGCCCGACCCGGCGGCCGGCCTGATCGACCCGGCGCGGGTGGCCGTGGTCGGCCATTCCATGGGCGCGCTCAGCCTGCTCAACTACGTCGGCTTCCAGAGCAAGGGGCCCGACGGCGCGGACGGCCGAGCCGCTGCCGCCGCTCGCCGCCGGCGTGTCGCTCTCGGGGGCGGCGCCGACCGCGGCGACGGTGCCGATCCAGTTCCAGACGTCGGACTTCGACGGGTCGCCGACGCTGATCGGCCCCGCCGTGGGCGGGATCGACTTCGGGAGCGAGGGGAGCGGCATCGGCTACGAGCAGATCAAGCCGCTGTACGACAGTCTGCGGGCGAACGGGTCCCGGCACGAGCGCGCTGTCGCTCATCGTGCTCGAGGGCGGCGTGCACACCGACTTCATCGACACGCCCGTTCATCACGCGCACGCCGTGGGCCCTCTCGCTCTCCGCGCACTACGCCACGGCGTGGCTCGGGTGCTTCCTCGCAGGGGGTGGGGACGCGAGTGCTTGACCGCATCGATGCCGCAGGCGCACCTCTCGACGTCGTTCGCCAGCGAGATCACCCCGCCCGGCGGCGCGCTCCCCCGCGCCAGCCACTGCATCACCGTGCCGACCACGCCGTCGCTGGGCGAGACGCCGTCGCAGTTCGGCGACGCCCTGTCGGGCCATCCCGCGTTCAACTGCGCGCCCTGAACGAGACATTTCATGGTCGGGGCTCCGACCCCGGCCGCCGTGCGGCCGAGGGGGGACCAGGCGCGTCGGTCGCGCGACGGCGGTGTCCGCCGCCGGCGAGGCGAGACGGCGTTCGAACTGCGTGATCGCATCGAGAAGGTCGGCGACCTCGAAGACACGATTGCGTCGCCCAACGGTCCCTTGCCGCAAGACGCCGCAATCGCGCAGGCGGTTCACGGCGTCGTTCGTCGGCTTGCGGTCGCGCATGATCGCGGCGGCCGCAGTCTCGACAGAGAGGATCGGTAGGCCGGGCAAGGCCGAGAGGAGCGCGTCGGTCGCAGAGTTCATCCGCACCGGACGCGCGGCCTCGCGCCACCGCTGCTCGAGCTGGCCGAGTTGGTCGGCGAAATCCAACGCGTCGGCGCAGGCTCGGAGCATCTCGTTGACGAAGCGGTCGAGCCATTGGATGGCTCCTCTGACGGCGGACGGATCGTCTGCCGGCGCGTCGTAGCGGTAGGAGACGAGGGCGGCGATGTAGGAGCCGGCGTTCGTCGCCAGGATGAGGCTGACGGGTGGCACGAAATTCGGAGCCAGCCCCCGGCGTCGCAGCACGAGGTGGATCAGGGCCCGGCCCACGCGACCATTGCCGTCGACGAAGGGGTGGATCGTCTCGAACTGGGCGTGGACGAGGGCCGCCTGGACGATGGGTGCGTGGTCGTCGCCCGAGATGCACGCGCACAAGTCCTCGAGCAGATCGTGCACGTGTTCGTGCGGGGGCGGGACATAGGCGGCACGGCATGGGTTCTGCCCGCCGATCCAGTTCTGCTCTTCGCGTACGACCCCGCCCCAGCGTTCGTCGCGCGTCCCGGCCAGAAGCTCGCGGTGGAGCGCGCAGAGATCCTCGACGGTGATCGAGCGCTGTACCTGGGCCAGCTCGAGAGCGCCGCTCATGGCGCGGATGTTCCCGAGCACCGCTCGGGCGGTGTCATCGGTTGGTGGGCAGTCCCGACTGCTCGGCGAACTCTTCCTTAGCGAGTCTCCGGGCGTTGACCTGGAGACCCTCGATGTAGGAGGACCCGACCGCCTCGGCGCGCAGGAGCAGGCGGGCGACCGACTCCATGGTGGCCAGGCCGGTGCCGCGATCCTGGAGCGACGCCACCGCGCGGTCCGCGTCGGCGAGGTCGGCGACGAGGTCGGCCGGCAGGGACAGCGGACGCCCGGCGAGGGGGTCAGGGATGTAGGCGCGGTACGAGCACGGGGTGCGATCCCGACGGGTCTGCCCGGTCACGCTTCCTTGCCAGGTCTTTTCCTCGTAGCGGGCCAAGGAAGCCGCTTCTCCTTAATGTAGGTTCATATAGAAGCTATATTATGACTCAACCGTAGTGTCGGTTCGTGACCCCCTTGGGCCGGCGTCATGGGACTCGTCGCAATGTGACCCGGGCGGCGATGCCGGCAGAGGACGGGGCGCCTACCCGGCGAGCAAGCTGTCCACGATCAGCGTCGCCGCGGCCGGACAGGCCTTCGTGAACCCGAAGAAGGGACCGAAGTCGCGGCAGGCCGCGAAGCCGGCAACGTAGAGGCCCGGAACGGAGGACTCGAAGTGCTCATCGAGCACCGGGGACCCGTCGACCACGGAGATCTCCGAGACGAGCGGACGGAGGTAGGGCACGTTGGCCAGTTCGGCCTTGTAGCCCGTGGCGAAGAGCACCCGGTCCACGGTGAGGCGCTCGCCGTTCGACAGGGTCACCGTCGTAGCCCGGGGCTCGGACGTTGTTGCGACGACCTCCGCGTGGGGCCACAGGTGGAAGCGGTCACCGGCGACGCGGGGGGCGAGCCACCACTCGAGCGTCAGGCGACCGACCTCCCAGAACTTTCGCTCGATCTGCTCCTGGTCGTTCCGGGACAGGGAGCGCCACCACCCGGGGGTGCTGAGGGTGGCGTCGATGTAGTCGTCGACGAAGCGCCAACTCACGCGGTCGAAGCGCGGGACCTCGTGGCGGTGCACGATGTCCACGCGCGCCACGTCGTGCTCGCCGAGCAGAGCGGCCCACTCGTAGGCGCTCTGGCGGCCACCGACGATGAGCACCCGCTGTCCCGCCACGTCGTCGAAGCGCACGAGGTCGCTCGTGTGCGAGCCCCGCCCCGCGGGCAGCTCGGCGGCCCAGGGCGGGACGTGGGCGAAGTATCGGGCCCCCGGGGCGGCGACGACCCGCTCGGCGCCGAGCTGCGATCCGTCTTCGAACGACGCCACGAACCGCCCGTCGCGCCGTTCGAGGGCCGAGACGAGCTGGTCACGAACGCGCAGCTGCTTCTGTTCCTGGAACCACGTCGCGTAGTCGAGGAACACGCCGATGGGGATCGGGTCGAGCTCGGCGGGACGGAGACCACGTTCGGCGACGAAGGCCTCGAAGGTGTGGCGGCCCGACGCATCGAGATGCCAGTCGAGGCCGGAGCGGAGGAACATCCCGGCGGGCATGTGGTCGGTCCAAAACCCCAGCGGGCGGCCGACGACGACGGTGTCGATGCCGCGCTCGCGGGCTCGGGCCGCCACGGCCAGGCCGTACGGCCCCGCCCCCACGACCAACAACGACGTCGCATCCTGCGGAGGAGGCGACGGCGCCCCCGGAGGCCGACGTTCAGCCGTCCCCGGTGTCGTGGAACGCCGGGGTGTAGCAGACGGCGACGAGCAATCCCTCCGGGCTCAACAGCCGAGCGGTGATCTGCCCCCAGGGCTCGGTGCGGGCATCGTGGATCAAGTGATGGCCCTTCGCCCTGAGCTCGGCGGCCGCGGCGGGGACGTCGGCGACCTCGAACTCGATGCTGGCCTGGGGAGCAGGGATGTCGGCGGGCCATTCCGTGCTCCCGAAGCAGGCCGTCGCCGCTTCCGACAGCGGCCACAGGCCGAAGTGCTTGGCGCCTTCGAGCTCGTGGGTGAAGACGTAGTCGCCCGCCTCACCCTCGAAGGACAGGCCAAGGGCGTCCCGGTAGAAGGACCGAGAGGCATCCGCATCTCGCACGATCGGGGCGACACTCGTTACGAACTGCACGTTCATCGCTTGCACCTCCGTGGCTCCATGCTCGGCGTGGGCGTGCTCCCGTTCTACCCGCGGGCTGCGACGGGACCGGCGCTCGCGCCCGTGCGGCTCGACCAGCTGAGCGCCTCTTGCCCGCGGGCCCGCCAGCGACCGACGGGGCGCCTTACCTGCGAAATCTTCCGGCCAGCGATCTTTCTGACCACCAACTCCGTAAGACTGTGAGGAAACCGAGAACGGCCTAGGAGATACGACATGAACCAGCAGGGAATGCACTATCGGAGTTCGAGGTCGAAGGCTTCAATTGGCCGAATGGCCGGTGCCATCGTGGCGCTCGGTGGGCTCTCGGGACTGATCCTCGCCGAGGGAACGGCGGGTGCTGCAACGAGCGTCACGGTGGCGACGACCAAGAACGGGAAACTGGGCACGATCCTGGTGAGCGGGAAGCCCCTCTACACCCTCAAGGCCAGCAAGACGGCCTGCACCACGACGTGCCTCAAGGTCTGGCCCGCGCTCACGCTGCCGGCGGGCGTGACGGCGGCCAAGGCCGGGAAGGGCGTGAGCGCGGCGAAGCTCGGCACGGTGATGACGAGCAACGGCACCCTCCAGGTGACGTACGCGGGCAAGCCGCTGTATCGCTTCTCCGGCGACACGGGCACCGCGAAGGTGCACGGAAACGTGACGGACAGCTGGGGCAAGTGGACGGCGGTCGTCACGGCGAAATCGGCCAACTCGACCTCGAGCGGAGGCTCTGGTGGCGGGTCGACCGCGGGCTCTGGAGGATCTTCCTTCTAAGCCGGCGGATCGGGACTAGGAAGAGGCCATGTCCTCCGTTCTCGTTGCGCCGGCCCGGGCTCCCGCTCTCGTCGCCGCCGAGCGACAGAGCCGGGAATCCGGCCGGGCGAAGAGCACGCTGTCCTCACGCGTCTACCTCCCGGCGACCGGGATCGCGGCGGTCGCCGTCGCCCTCGTGGCGATCGGTTGGTCCGACAAGTGGGGCGGCAAAGAGTTCGTCGGGTCCCTCACCGATCTTCGCGTGGTCCTGGTCGGTCCGCTGAGTCTGGGCATCCTCGGGGTCTTTCTCGTCGTGGAACGGATCTGGCCGGCGCAGCAGCGATCGCCCTTCGCCCGGGGTTACCGCCACGACCTCATCCTCACCGTGATGAACGCTGTCCTGATCGCGCCACTTGTTACCGCGCTCACGTTGTCCTTCATGGCGCTGGTTCGCTCGGGCCTCCCGTGGGTCGTCCTCCCGAAGATCGGCCCGTTGCCACGGTGGGGCGCCATCGCGCTCATCGTGGTCGCAATGGACGGGCTGAACTGGTTCGTCCATCTCTTGAACCACCGGGTGCGAGTGCTCTGGCGCTTCCATGAGCTCCACCACTCGCAAGAGGACATGAACGTGTTGACGGTGTTCCGCACCCACCCGCTGATCCATGTCTCCTATCTCCTGGCGTTGATCCCGGGAGTGGTGCTCTTGGCCAACGGGACGGCGACGATCACCGTGCTGGTGGTCTACGGGAGCATGGTGGCTTTCGCCCACTCCAATACCCGCCTCAGCTTCGGGCCGCTCGGACGGGTCTTCGTCAGCCCCAACTTTCACCGCATCCACCACCAGTTGGACGGGCCACAGGATGTGAATCTGGGCTTCGTCCTGACGATCTGGGACCAGATGTTCGGTCGCGCCGTGTTCCCGACCGACGAGACCGTCGGCATTGACACGGGGCTGCCGGGCCGGCCACTGACTGTCGAACAGGCGGGACCCCGCCCGCGTCACTTCGCCGTGCTCGCCGCGCAGCTGGTGGCCCCCTTCCGGCCGATGGGCGACCACCCAATGCCCCCGTCAATTCGGTCGGCGGCACCGATGGACACGGACCACCGCAACGTCGAACTGGAGGGAGCAGCGTCGTGGTGACGGCGTCCGTCGGCACGCAGCGGCGCTCGGGGCGGGCGCTGTTGGGAATCGTGGTCAGCACCCGGCCCGCCCCTCCCGTCTTCGACTGGGCGCTCCTCGCCGCACGCATCGCGCTCGCCTGGATCTTCATCTACTACGGGGGCGGCAAGCTGTTTGGGTGGTTCAACCGTGGGGGGATCCACGGGACGGCCCTGTACTTCTCGCAGGCCGCCCACCTCCATCCGGGTGGACTGTTCGCCGTTCTCGGTGGGTTGGTTGAGTTCGGCGGCGCGCTCGCCATGGCGCTCGGATTGTTCACGCGCCTGGCCGGGCTCGCTCTTTCGGGGACATGGTGATGGCGATGATCACCGTCACCTGGGCCACCGGGCTCAACTCGCGATCGGACCCCCCCGGGTACCAGCTGAACCTGGCCCTCGGGGTCTTGGCGCTTGTCGTTGCGCTTCTCGGTTCCGGCCGCTTCGGGCTCGACGCGCTGATCGAGCGACGCGTGGTCGAGGTGTAACCATGGCGGTGGACACCGGTGCGGCGCCCGATCTGCGTCGCCGGGAGACCGGAGCGGCGACCGAGCGCTCGGCGCGGGCGAGCCGGATCATCAGGATCTGCTGCAACCTCATCGGAGCCGCCGGCGCCGCCTACTTCGCGCTGATCACACTGCAGAGCTACCTGCAGACGCATCATCTGCTCGGCGTGGCTTTCTTCGCCGAGCAGATGTGGGTGGTGGTGGCGTATCTGATCCGGCGTCCGGCGATCACCGTGAGCCGCCGGTGGGGCGATTGGCTCCTTGCCTTCGGCGGGACCTTCGGGGGTGTCCTGTTCCGTCCCTCCGGCGCACATCTTCCGTGGGGGGTCACCACCGGGCTGATCGTGCAACTCGTCGGGCTGGGGATCTGTGTCGCTTCGTTTCTCACCCTGGGCCGTTCATTCGGCTTCGTCGCCGCCGACCGAGGGCTCGTGCAACGAGGGCCCTATGCCGTCGTTCGCCATCCGATCTACGCGTCCTACCTCTTGCTGCAATTCGGCTATGTGCTCCAGAGCTTCTCTCTGCGCAACGCCCTGGTGATGGTGTTCGCGTCAGGTTGCAACGTCGGGCGCGCCGTAGTCGAGGACCGCGTGCTCGCCGCGAACGAGGCGTCCCGCGCCTACCGCGACCGGGTCCGCTGGAGGTTGATCCCTGGGCTCTGGTAGCTCCGGTGCTGAGCGTCCGGTACTCGGCCATACTGAGGGCATGGACACACTGCGGCATTCGGGTTCCATCGTGGTCAACCGTTCCCCCGAGGAGGTCTACACGCTGATCTCCGATGTGACGAACATGGGGAGCTGGAGCCCGGTGTGCAAGGAGTGCACGTGGGACGACGGCGCGGGCCCCCGCGTGGGCGCGATGTTCACCGGGCACAACGAGCTACCCGAGCGGTCGTGGGACACGCAGTGTGAGGTGCTCGTCGCCGAGCCGGGCCGGGAGTTCGCCTGGGCCGTCGCCGTGCCGCCGACCCGCGCCCGCTGGGGCTACACGCTCAAGGCGGTCGACGGCGGCACCGAGGTGACCGAGTCGTGGGAGTTCCCGCCCGAGGGCCAGGCCTTCTTCGAACAGCGGTTCCCCGACGACGCGCCGGCGCAGATCGCCGCCCGGGCCACCGCGGCCGAGAACGGCATCGAGGCGACGCTCGCCGCGATCAAGGCGTCCGCCGAGGGCTGACGGCGCGGCGCCACCCGGGTGCGGGTGCGACCGGATGGGACCGGGGCGGCAACGCTGCGCTGCGCGCGGGCCGGGTACCGTGCACGGCGAGAACCTGGACGACGAGGGGGACCAGTGTTCAACCGCTTCTTCTGCCGACGCACGCCGACGCGCCTGGCGACCATCATCAGCTCGTGTCCCGAGTGTCAGGGGCCGACGGCGCAGGTCCTCAGCCGCGTGCGCACGTTCGCCGGGCTCTGCTTCGTGCCCTTGGTGCCGCTGCCGACGACGTACCGGACCACGTGCGCGACGTGCGGCACCGCGGCGACGGTGTTGGCCGAACAGGCCGACCACCTGCTGGCGCTCGCGCCCCACGTCGACGAGCCGCTGGCCCGGGAGGCCGCGTTGGCCGGGAGCTCAGCCGCCGCTTAGGACCGGCGGGCGCGGTACGAGGCGACGGCGCGCTCGTACAGGTCGACGTAGCGCTCGGCGAGGGTCTCCATCGACCAGTTGCGGGCGTGTTCGAGCGCGGCCTTGCGCGCCTCGGGCGCGGCTTGCCCGGTCCCCTCCACCGAGTCGGCCAGCGCCACGCCCAGGGCGCGGGCCAGGGCGGCGGTGTCGCCCGGCGGCACCAGTGCGGCGTGGCCGCCCGATGCCATGCGGTAGCCCTCGAGGTCGGACGCCACGACGGCGCAGCCCGCCGCCATGCCCTCGAGCAGCACCATGCCGAAGGACTCGCCGTGCAGCGACGGCGCGCACAGGACGTCCGCACCGGCGAGGCGCGCCGCCACCTCGTCGTCGCTCAGCGTCCCGAGCCAGCGGACGCGGTCGGACTCGGGGTGGCGCCGGCGCTGCACCTCGCTCGCCTGCCCCTCGCCGGCCACCCACAGGACGGCGGGCCGCTCGACCTTGGCGAACGCATCGAGCAGCGTGCTGAGGCCCTTGCGCTGCTCGTGGCGCCCGAGGAAGAGCACGGTCGGCCGGGGCGGGTCGTGGTCGTCGCGGACGGGCGCGGCGGACTCGAAGCGGTCCATGTCGACCCCGTTGAAGAGCACCTCGAACTGGCCGCCGCTCGAGTGCTCGCCCGTCTGGCGCGCCGCGTCGGAGACGGCGACGCGGACCTCCATGCGGCGCCCGACGAGCTCGACGAGGGGCTTGAGCGGCAGGACCCAGCGCGAGATGCCGGCGCGGTGGTAGGTGCCCACCATCGGGACAGGGTCGGTGGCGACCAGGCCGTAGGCGGTACAGGGGGCAAGCGGCTCGTGCACGTGCAGCACGTCGAAGCCGCCGTGGCGGATGAAGCGCTCGGCGCGGAGTACCGGCGCGGGCCAGAGGGCGACCGGCGCCACCGAGCCGTTCGAGTGCACGTCCGTCGGGCGCCCGATCACGTAGTGGTCACCGGCCGATTCGGGGAACGGCGTGTCGGGATGGGCGGGCGCGACCACGGTCACGTCGTGACCCAGGCCGCGCAACGCCTTGGACAGGCCGATCACCTGGCCCTGCACGCCGCCGGGCCGGGTCAGCGCGTAGGGCGACACCATGGCGATCCTCACGGCGTCACCGGCGTCACCGGGGGTCGCTCGGCCAGTTCGGCTGGTACATGTGCCACTGCTCGGGCCGGCAGCGGATGTCGTGCTCGAAGACGCGGACCAGGTCCTGGGTCACCCGCGTGATGTCCTCGCGCATCGTGCCCCGGCGGGCCGTGTCCATCGGCGGGTGCACCACCGCAGAATGCCAGTTCCGCCCCGGCCCCGAGTAGACGCAGACGGGGATGAGCGGCGCGCCGGTGCGCAGGGCGAGGGTGGCCGCGCCGCCGGGGATGGTCGTGCGCTCGCCGAAGAACTCGACCTCGACGCCGTTGCCCACGAGGTCGCGGTCGCTCACCAGCCCGGCGACCTCGTTGCGCTTGAGGGCCCGGATGAGCGCGGGGCCGGACCCCTCGCCGAGCGGCACCCCGGTCAGGCCCATGGCGGCGCGCTTGGCCAGGAACCACTCGAAGAGCTCCTCGGGCTCGAGCACCTCGACGACCGCGGTCATCGGCATGCCTTCGAGCGCCAGCCAGTAGCCGCCCCACTCCCAGCTGCCGACGTGGGGCAGCGCCATCACGATGCCCTTGCCGTCGGCCATCGCCTTGCTCAGGTGCTCGCGCCCCTCCTGGAGCCGCCAGTGCAGCCGCACGCCGGCCTCGGTCTCGTAGGGCAGGCGGGCGCCGTCGGCCCAGTAACGCGCGTAGTAGTCGAAGCTCCGGCGGCTCAGCCGGCGGATCAGCGCGGGGTCGGGCTCGACACCGTCGGGGCATTCGCTGGCCAGGACGCGGCGCATGTGGCGCTCGTGCATCTCGAGGGCGGGCCCGCCACGGAGTGCCATGACGCCGGCGACGGCGCGGGCGATGCCGTGCGCCATCGGTTCGGGCATGTGGCCCATGGCGGCGCCGAGGCCGGTGTAGGTGAGGTACTGGATCTTGTCGCGCCAGCCGGCAGGCAGGGCCCGCGGCGCGGCAGCGGCTGTTGGGGCGACGTCAGCAGTCACGCGGTGCGGTAGCGGGCGCGGCGGTGCGGGTGACGGTGATCGTGATCAGGAGGACGCGCCGGGCGCGCCAGGGGGCGAGGAGGGGCGGCGGCTGGTGAGGCGGCGGGGCGAGGTGCCCGTGGCGGAGGGGCCGGTGGCGGTGCTGTGGCCGCGGGCGGCGCGGCGGCGCTCGCGCATCGTGCGGCCCGAGCGGCTGCTGAGCGCCTCCTGGCGGCGGGCCCGCCAGCGACCGACGGGAGCGCCGGCGGTGGTGCGGCTGCGGGGGGTGCGCAGGACGTCGAGCAATGGGTGGTCGGCCGAATGGGTGGATTCGCGGGACTCGCGCCAGGTCCGCCAGCGCGAGTCGACCCGGCCCTCGCGCCAGGCCTCGATGCGGCGGCGGATGACGGCGTCACGGCCCGAGGCGGCGTTCCACACCTTGACGAAGCGGGCGATGGCGGTGAAGGAGGTGAGGACGAAGAGGACCCACAGGACGGGGACGAAGATGGCGGCGCTCAGGAGGCCGACGCCGAAGAGGAACATCCGCTCGCCGCGCTCCATGAGGCCACCCTTGGCCGACAGGCCGAGCGACTCCGCCTTGGCCCGCTCGTAGGAGACGAGGGCGGTCACGGCCAGGATGGCCATGGGCAGCAGCGCGAGGTGGCCTTCGCCCTGGTTCAGCAGGTACCACGAGGCGCCGAGCATGAGCACGGCGTCGGCGACGCGATCGGTGACGGAGTCGAAGAACGCACCACGGACCGATGCGGTGCCCGCGGCCTTGGCGACGGGGCCGTCGAGGAGGTCGTGCAGGCCCGTGATGATGAGCATGACGACGGCCCAGTGCAGGTGGCCGGTCGCCACGAGGACGGCGGTCGCCGTGGCCGAGAGGAGGCCGGTGGCGGTGAGCACGTCAGCGGTGATCCCATGGCGGTGGAGCGCTTGGCCGACCGGGCCCGTGGTCCGGTCGACGCCATTGCGCCAGCGGCCGTCGAACATGTGACTCCTCATCGTGCGCAGGCCTGAGTCGGGCCGCGCTGGGGATTGCAAACAAAAGTTTACCATCCGGTCGCTTGACGGCCCCGGTGCGCGCGGAGCCTTTTTCGGGGATTTCGGGCCGTCGCAGGCGCTCGGGATGCCTGGGCGCAACGGGTGTACCCGGCGTCGCCCCTGGTCCGGGGCCTGGCCCAGAGGCCCCTCGGGGTCCGCCGTGCCGGCAGGCGGGGCAGCCCGGGGCCGCTGCCCCAATCCGGGCGGGGGGTCTGGCCCGTACCCTTGCCGTGAAGAACCGGAGGAACGTGAAAAACGCCCAGGGAGGCCCCATGACCGTCGAATCCACCGACCAGCCCAGGGGCCGGGCTGGACGCCGCAGCGGAGTCGTGCCTCTGGCCCTCGTTCCGTTGGCTGCGCTCGCCACGTCCGGTGTGATCGTTGCCGCGACGGCGGGGGCGGCCGGTGCCGCCACGAAGGCGACCACGGTCACGGCGACCGAGACCGACTTCCACATCGCGCTGTCGAAGAAGAGCTTTGCTCCGGGCAAATACACCTTCGTCGCCAAGAACAAGGGGCAGACGACGCACGCCCTGATGATCACGGGGCCCGGGCTGTCCAATGCGATGACCAAGAACATCTCGCCGGGGCAGAGCACCAAGTTGACGGTGACCTTGAAGAAGGGCACCTACGACGTCTACTGCCCGGTTCCCGGCCACAAGATGCTCGGCATGAACCTCAACCTCCGCGTCGGTGGAACCACCCCGAGGACGGCCAACAACTCGAACTCGAACTCGAGCGCAGGCGGGGGCGGGGCCGCGTTCTGACCCCACAACCTCGTCGGATAGCCTCGCCCGTGGGAGGAGGCCCGGGGCGCGAGCGCCTGCGGGCACGCACGTGAGGCCGTGAGGTGATGGAGCCGGTGTCGGAGCCACAGAGCGCGGGGAAACCGGACATCACGGTCCTGCCCGACCCCACGCTCGACGTCACCATCGTCGTGCCGTACTACAACCCGGGCGACCGCCTGCGCTCGACCGTGGCGGACATGGTGCGCGTCCTCGACTCGTCGGGCATGACGTTCGAGATCATCACCGTGTCCGACGGCTCGACCGACGGCAGCCCGTTCACGCTCGACGGCTTCCCCGAGAGCGTGGTGCGCCGCATGGAGTTCGCCACCAACGCCGGCAAGGGCCACGCGCTGCGGGCGGGCCTGGGGATGGGGCGGGGGCGCTATCTCGGCTTCATCGACGCCGACGGCGACATCTCCCCCGAGTTCCTGGCGCCGTTCGTCACGATCATGCGCACCGAGGAGCCCGACATCCTCATCGGGAGCAAGCGCCACCCGGCGTCGTCGGTGCACTACCCGCCGCTGCGCCGCCTCTACTCGTGGGGCTACCAGCACCTGATCCACCTGTTGTTCCGGCTGAAGGTGAAGGACACGCAGGTGGGGATCAAGCTGGTCGACCGGCGCGTCATCGCCGACGTCCTGCCGCTGCTGCGCGAGAGCCGCTTCGCGCTCGACCTCGAGCTGCTCGTGCTGGCGCACCGCCTCGGCTACACGAAGATCGTCGAGGCGCCGGTGCGGATCGAGGAGCGCTTCAACAGCACCATCTCGCTGAAGGCGGTGTGGCTGCTGCTGGTCGACACCCTCGGGCTGTTCGTGCGCTACTCCGTCCGCCACCAGTACGACCCGGCGCTCAAGGAACGCCTGTCCGACAGCACCGGGACGGAACGGGTCGAGCGCGGCATAATCGCGGCGGCGGCCTTCCGGAAACGGCAACCGGCGTAGGATGACCAACCCCTCGGCGGCGTGGCGACTGGAGGCCCAGTGCGAGAAGAGCGCCCCCGGCGCGAGGAGGGCCTGAGCGGCCTCGGCGCGGTGCTCGGCCTGGCCGGGCTCCTGGTCGTGCTGCTGATCGGCGGGGTGATCGTGGCGGCGACGCTGTCGCCCAACTCGAGCACCACGACGACCACCACCGGCCCGTCCACCCCGACGGCCGACGACCACCGCTCCCCCGTCGCTGGCCGCGACGCCGCCGGCCGCCCAGGTGGCCGCCTGCCGGGTGGACGCCGCCGCCCTCCTGGCCGCGGTGGAGGCCTACGACGCCGCCCGGGGCACCAACCCCGATCCGGCCGACCCGTGGTCCGCCGCCACCTACCGCGCCGACTACGCGCCCCTGACCGGGGCCGGCTCCCCGGGGCCCTTCCTCAAGACCGCCCCGGGCACCCAGTTCTACGTGCTCGAGTACGACTCCGCCGGCCACGTCTGGGTCGAGTCGCCGGGCCAGTACGACGCCGCCTACAACCCCGCCAACGACGCCAGCAACGGGGCGGCCTGCGCCCGGGTGGCGCGCTGAGGGCCTGAGCGAGCCGATCCGCGCGGTCCTACACTCGGAGTTCCACGAGCCAGTCAGGCCCGGTGCTGCACAGGGGAGGGACCAGGTGCCACACGACCCGACCGCCATCCGCAACGTTGCCCTCGTCGGGCACCACGGTGCGGGCAAGACGACGCTGGCCGAGGCGCTGCTGGCGGTCACCGGGGCGATCGCACGGCGGGGGTCGGTGGAGAAGGGCACGACCGTCATGGACTTCGAGCCCGAGGAGGTGGCGCGCCAGCTGACGATCTCGACGAGCCTCGCCCCGTTCACCGTCAACGGGGTCAAGGTGAACCTGCTCGACACGCCGGGCTACGCCGACTTCGCCGGCGAGATGGTGACCGCGCTGGCCAGCGCGGACCTCGCCGTCGTCGTGGTCAGCGCGACCGACGGCGTCCAGGCGCAGACCGAGGACGCCTGGCGGGCCGCCGCCCGGCTCGGGGTGCCGCGGGTCGTCGTCATCAACAAGCTCGACCGTGAGCGGGCCGACTTCGACCGGACGCTGGCCCAGATCCGCGACAGCTTCGGCGCCGGGGTGGCACCGGTCGAGCTGCCGATCGGCCACGAGACGGACTTCCACGGCGTGATCGACCTGCTCGACGACACGGCCACCCACTACGACAACCCGGCCAACGGCGCCGCCGTCGACGGCACCGTCCCGCCGGCGGGCCACGAGGGCCCGATCCCCGACGAGCTGGTCGACGAGGAGCACACGGTGCACGAGCAGCTCGTCGAGGGGATCGTGGTCGGCGACGACGACCTGATGGAGCGCTACCTCAACGGCGAGACGCTCGACTACACGGAGCTCGAGAAGAGCCTGGCCGGCGGCGTGGCGTCGGCCAGCGTGTTCCCGGTGCTGTGCTGCTCGGCGGCGAGCGGCGTCGGGGTGGACCGCCTGGCCCGGCTGATTGAGGAGCTGTGCCCGACCCCCGCGTCGCGCCCGCCCGTCCTCGCCACCGCGGGCACCGAGACGGTCGAGATCCCGGCCGACCCGGGCGGCCAGACCGTGCTCACCGTGACCAAGACGTTCAACGACGGCCACACGGGCAAGATGTCGCTCTGCAAGGTCCTCTCGGGCACGTTGGCGCCCGACACCGTGCTGGTCAACACGCGCACCCGGGAGGAGGAGCGGCTGCACGCGCTCCAGAGCATCGCCGGCCACGCGACGGCGCCGGTCACCACCGTCGCCGCCGGCGACTTCGTGGCCATCCCCCGGCTCAACGGCACCCGGACCGGCGACACGCTCGCCCCCAAGGGCCAGCCGATCACCGTGCCCGCCCCCACCCTGGCGCCGCCGGCCCTCCAGGTGGCGGTGAAGCCGGCGACCCGGGCCGACGACGACAAGCTGATGTCGGCGCTGCAGCGGCTGTGCGACGAGGACCCGGCGCTGACGGTGAGCCGCGACGACGAGACGCACCAGACCATCCTCGGGGTGAGCGGCGAGGTGCATCTCGCGGTCACGGTCGAGCGGCTGGAGCGCAAGTGCAACGTGCACGTCGAGCGCGAGGACCTGCGCATCGCCTACCGCGAGACGATCACCCGGGCGTCCCACGCCGAGGGCAAGCACAAGAAGCAGTCGGGCGGCCACGGCCAGTTCGGCGTGTGCCACCTCCGCCTCGACCCGCTGCCGCGTGGCGAGGGCTTCGTGTTCGTCGACGAGGTGGTGGGCGGGGCCATCCCGCGCCAGTACATCCCGGCGGTGGAGAAGGGCGTCCGAGAGTCGTTCGACCAGGGCGGGCTCTACGGCTACCCGGTGGTGGACATCTCGGTGACGGTCGACGACGGCAAGGCGCACTCGGTCGACTCGAACGAGGTGAGCTTCAAGATGGCGGCGGCGCAGGCCATCCGGGCCGCCATGGCCGAGGCGGGGCCGATCGTGCTCGAGCCGGTCTCCAAGCTCGTCGTCACCATCCCCGACGACTGCCAGGGCGACGTGCTGGGCGACCTGAGCTCGCGGCGGGCCCGCATTGTCGGGACCGACCAGGCCGACCTCGAGGGCTACCAGACGGTGACGGCCATGGTGCCCACGGCCGAGATCACCCGCTACGCGGTCGACCTGCGCGCCCTTACCGGCGGGCGCGGCTCGTTCTCGACGACCCACGACCGCTACGACGCCGTGCCCGAGCACCTGATGGCGTCGATCCCCAAGCTGGAGCACTGACCCCGCCACCCGCAACGGGTGGGTCACTGCCGCATCGTTTCATCGCACCGTGACCGGGTAGGACACGCCGCGTCAGCTCACGGAGGTAACAGCGATGACACAGACGAGGACAACCGGCACCATCATCGACCATCTCACGGCCGACCACGAGCAGATCAAGGCGCTCTTCAGTGACGTGGTCTTCGTCCGGCCCGAGCAGCGGGCCGACACCTTCTGCGAATTGGTCACCGAGCTCGTGCGCCACGAAGTGGCCGAGGAGGTCGTGGTCTTCCCGGCGGTGCGGGCCGACGCGCCCGACGGCGCGGTCATGGTCGAACCCCGGCTCCGCGAGCAGGCGGGGGCGGAGCGGATGCTCGCCGCCATGGAGGCGCTCAAGCCGGACAGCCTCGAGTTCGCGGACGCCCTGACCGAACTGAGCACTGCCGTCCTGCAGCACGCGGCGGCCGAGGAGCGGGAGATCTTCCCGCTGCTGCGCCAGGCCGAGTCGGTCGACGCCCTCTTCGAACTGGCGGAGCGCTACGAGAAGGCCAAGGCCAGTGCGCCCACCCATCCCCACCCGCACGCGCCGCGACACCCCGCCGGCGAACAAGATCTTCGGGCCCGTCACCGCCTTCGTCGACCGCGTACGCGACGCGCTACGGAGCATCTGAACATGGTCAAGGCACACGGCCAGGCCAAGAAGGAACTCGAACGGGTAAGCGCCGACCCGAACGTCGACGACGTCGAGGGGACGTCCCGCGAGGACACCTGGCTCGGGCGGGGCTCGTACGGCTGGTTCGACACCCTGCTGCGGCGCTTCAGCCGGCAGCCCTCATGAGGGCGGGGCGGCCCCACCCTCCTCGGCCCGGATGACCTCGAGTCCCTCCTCGAGGGTCGGGTAGAAGCGGTCCCGGTCGATCGTCTCGTACAGCCCGTAGCGCTGCACAAGGTACTGCAAGCGGCGTCCGCATCTCGACGAAGGCCAGGTGCGTGCCGCGGTCGTTGAGCTCGATATCGAGTCGCTCGAGCATCTGGGCGGCCGAGACGTCGATGTCGGTGATGGCCTGCGCACTCGAACACCACCCAGGACGGCGTCGCGCTCGGCGGACGAGCTTGCGGACCTGCGGTGCGGAAGAGCCGAGCAGTTGGCGAAGAACAGCGGCGCCTCCCAGCGGTAGACGACGATGCCGGGCACCTGGGCGCGTCGGGGTAGCGCTTCGACGCTGTGCCAGCCGTGCAGGCGTCGACCCGCGCCGAGCACGTGCCGTGCGGCTTCCAGCCGCGCCTGGAAGAACAGGACGCATCGCCAGCGCGATGGCGATGACGATGCCCTGCAGCACGCCGAGGACGATCGACCCCCAGACTCGCGACCAGCGACAGGACGAACGCGCTCTTGCGCACCCGCCAGTACCGGCGCAGCACGTTGAGGTCGAGCAGCGAGACGGCGGCGCCGATCAGCACGGCGGCCAGCGCCGATTGCGGAAGGTCCGCCAGCAGCGAGTTGAAGAACAGGAGCAGCGCGGCGACGACGCCGGCGCCGACGACCGAGGCCAGTTGCGACTTGGCCCCGGCCTGCTCGACGACGGCGGTCCGCGAGCCGCTCGTGGAGACGGCGAAGCCCTGCAGGAAGCCCGACGCCAGGTTGGCGGCCCCGATGCCGATCATCTCCTGGTTGGGATCGACCTCCTCGCCCCGCCGGGCGCCGAAGCTCGAGGAGGTGGCGATGGTGTCGGCCAGCGAGACGAGCGTGATGCCGACCGCCGCGACCATGAGCGGCCCGATGTCGGAGAACTTGGTCCACGGCAGCGATGGCTGCGGCAGCCCTGTGGCAGGGAGCCCACCGTCGACACGCCGTGCGGCTTGCAGCTCGAAGACGGCCGAGATCACGGTGGCCGACGACGATGGCCACCAGCACCGCCGGGAGGCGCTTGGTCAGGCGGGGCAGGACGAACAGAATGGCCAGGACGACGAGCCCGACGGCCAGGGCCGCGCCGACGGTGTCGTTGAGATGCAGGAAGAACGCCTTGATCTCCGCGCCGAAGCCCTCGGCGTCGGTCGAGAAGCCGAAGAGCTTGGGCAGCTGGCCCACGATGATGACGAGGGCCAGGCCGTTCATGTAGCCGACCTGCACCTCGTTGGAGAGCAGGTCGGCGACGAAGCCGAGCTTGGGCCAACGCCCAAGCCGATCTCGATGAGCGCGACGATCACCGCCAGCATGCCGGCCAGCGCGATGGCGCGGTGGGGGTCGCCGCCGACCAGGAGCGGCAGGATGCGCCGCGAAGATCATCGGCGAGACGGACGAGTCCGGTCCGAGCACCAGCATGCGCGACGGCCCGAAGACGGCGTAGCCGATCAGGCAGCCGATGGTGGTGTAGAGCCCGGTAACCGGCGGAAGACCCGCCAGCTCGGCGTAGGCCATGCCCTGCGGCACCAGGATGGCCGCCAACACGACGCCGGCGACGAGGTCGGGGCGGGTCCATTTGCGCTGAGTAGGTGCGAACGACCGCGGAGCCCCGGAACCCAGCGGCCGAGGCCTGCCGGTTGCTTCGTGGTCACCTCCCCCGCGCTCGCCATGACGTCGGCACCCTCCAGGTCGTCGAGGTGGAACCTACAATGCCTCGCGAGTCCGGAGAGGGAGACACCAGTGACGATCGGAGCCCCGATGCGAGGCGAAGGAGCAGGGTCCGCCAGGACGACTGACGTCGCCGAGCTGCCCCGGCCGAGCGGTTTTGCGCGGGCGATGGCGCTGGTGTCCCTCGGCTGCAGTGGCGTTGCTCGTCGTCCTCGTCGCCGTGTTCCTGGTGCGCAACGGCGTCTATGTCGTGGCCGGACTGATCGGAGTGGCACTGGGTGTCGGCGGCGGGTGGTGGGTCGTGACCGGGCGAGCGTGGAGGCGCGTCGTCGGATGGGTGGGATTGGCTCGTGGGTGCGGCGTACTCATCGTGTCGCTCCTCGTGGCCGGCCACGAGAGTCCTGGGCGTCGGTGATCCGGCTCGTCATCGCGCTGGTCCTCCTCGCCGGCGCCGTCGTGTCAGCCCGGGGCACTGGCCGCGCGCTCTCGCGCGGGACGCACGTCGGACAGACGCACCGGTGGCACGGCCGGCCATCCCGTCCTCCTCTGCAACCCGTGGTCCGGCGGCGGCAAGGTCGAGCGTTTCGGGCTGCAGGACCTGGCGACGTCGCTCGGCGTCGAGAACGGTCATGCTCGACCGTGGCCTCGACCTGGCGGAGCTGGCCGCGCCGCCGTCGCCGATGGTGCGGACTGCCTCGGCATGGCGGGCGGGGACGGTTCGCAGGCCCTCGTCGTCCATCGCGGCGGTTGAGCACGAACTCCCGTTCGTCTGCGTCTCGGCGGGAACGCGCAACCACTTCGCCCTCGACCTGGGCCTCGACCGCGAGGACCCGCGACAAGTCCGTGCATGCGTTTGACGACGCTGTGGAGCGCCGGGTCGACTACGCGACGGTCAACGACCGCTTCTTCGTCAACAACGTGTCGCTGGGCGTGTACGCCACCATCGTGCAGCAGGAGGGCTACCGCGACGCCAAGGTCGAGACGACCAAGCGGCTGCTGCCCGAGCATGCTGGCGCAGCGCGACGGAGCCGTTCGACCTCCAATTCGTCGACACCGGACGGCACCGAGGTCGACGGCGCCTTCCTGATCATGGTCTCCAACAACCCCTACGTGCTGGACGCTTCCCGGACGTGTCACAGCGGCGCCGCCTCGACACCGGGCCCTGGGCGTCTTCGCGGTGGCGGCCAGCGACCGGCGCGAGGCCGCCGCGGCGGTGGGCCGCCGCTCGCCGGGCTGCGCCGGCGGGGCGGGCACCGTCTACGACTTCACCTGCACCGATTCGAGGTCAACGTCGCGCTCGGGCCGGCGTACGCCGCCGGCATCGATGGCGAGGCGCTGGAGCTCGAGACGCCGCTGCGCTTCAAGATCCACCCCCACGGCCTGACGCTCCTGGTCCCCCACGGCAACCTGGAGGCGGCGCTGCGGCGCCAGGCGCGCGACGTCCACGTCCGCGATCTGTTCGACCTGGCCCGGGGACGGGCCACGCACTTCGACGGCGCCATCACGGCACCGGGCTCATGGACATCGGCGTCGTGTACCCCCAGATCGAGCTTCGAGGGGATCCCTCCGCCGTTCGGGAATTCGGCAGAGCGGTCGAGGACCTGGGCTTCGACCACCTCCTCGCCTACGACCATGTGCTCGGGGCCGTGCACGCCGATCGCACACCCCCGCTGACGGGTCCTTACGACCGAACGTGACCCGTTCCACGACCCGTTCGTCATGTTTGCCTATCTGGCCGGCATCACCGAGCGCATCCAATTCACCACCGGGATCCTGGTCCTTCCGCAGCGCCAGACCGCGCTGGTGGCACGCCAGGCCACCGATGTCGACCTGCTCTCCGATGGTCGGCTGCGCCTCGGTGTGGGCGTCGGCTGGAACTATGTCGAGTACGAGGCGCTCGGGCAGGACTTCCATACCCGCGGGGCGAGGCAGGAGGAGCAGATCGAGCTGCTGCGCCGGTTGTTCACCGAGCCGGTCGTCGACTTCTCGGGACGTTTCGATCGTATCGACCGGGCTTCGCTCGTGCCGAAGCCGACGCAGGCCGATCCCGATCTGGCTTGGTGGATCCGGAGAGAAGGCGTTCGACCGGGCGGCCCGGCTCGCCGACGGCTTCATCTTCTTCGGTGGCGGCGTCGATCACGCCATCGACTCGTGGCGACAGGTGCGTGACCGAGTCGGCGAACTCGGCCGGTCGGTCGACGGACTTCGGCGGGGACTATGTCGCACTCAGTGGGGCGGACATCGGCGTACTGACGAGCGAGATCGATGCGTTGGCGCGAGGCGGGCGGCACCGATGTCAGTGTGGTCACGATGGATCTGGGCCTGGACTCCGTCGGCCAACACATCGACTACCTGGCGTCGCTCGCGCACACCCTGAACTTGCAGTAATCGACCTGGCCCGCGGCCGCGAGCCGAAATTCGCCGGCGCAACGACGGTTTCCGTCACTCGTCCCTGACATGCCCTGACCAGTCGGGCGGTCCCATCTCCCCACCTGACTGCAACCGGACGGCGACCGGCTGTTGATGGGTGCTGCCGTATCTTTGCAAGGGAGCTCGCCACGGTGTCGATTTGCGGCATCCGAGGCTGCTGGTCCCGCCGGGAGCGGGACGGGGGGGTACACGTGCGGCGTCTCTTTGTCGGTCTCGCGGCTTTGACGGTTTCGATCCTCGGCGTCGGTTTGCCCGCCGCGACGGGAGGCGCCGCGACGTCGGGCTGGACCTTGATGAGCGGTCCGCCGCCGCTCTCGGGCTCCACCCTCCAATGGGATTCCGTATCCTGCGTCAGCTCGACCTTCTGCATGGCGGTCGGCCCCACGAAGACCCTGACTCCCCCGATCGCGGTGGAACCGTCCGAGCTCTGGAACGGGTCGACGTGGAGCTACGTGTCCATGCCCGTCCCGAGCGTGCCGGCCCAACTGATCTCCGTGTCGTGCGTGACGAGTTCCTTCTGCATGGCGGTCGGAAACAATGCCACCGCGGTCTTTGCCGACGAGTGGAACGGATCGGCCTGGTCCTCGACGTCGATGGCACAACCGCCGGCCGGGGAGGCGTTGCTGCTTTCGGTGGATTGCCTGAGTGCGACCGACTGTGAGGCGGTGGGACAGACCTTTCCCGGCGCCACCGTGGCCGAGCGGTGGGACGGCACGAGCTGGACGATTGTCCCGAGTGAGAGCCCGGGCACGCAGGTCAACATGCTGACCGCGGTGTCGTGCATCGATCCAACGGACTGCTGGGCCGTGGGAGAGGCGGACAATGTCCCACTCCTCGAACGGTTCGATGGCTCCGCCTGGAGCAAGGTTCCGGCGCCCGACTCGGGAAGCGATCCCATCTATCTTGATTCGATCTCTTGCGCGAGCGAGACGTTCTGCGTTGCCACCGGCGTCGATAACCTGACGGGCTCGCAAGGGGGCTCCGTTCCACTCATCGAGACGTGGGACGGATCGACCTGGACCTTGACCCCGAGTCCCGTTGCGGCCGAACCAGGCCAGAACGCCCTGTTGTACGGCGTCGACTGCTACAGCACCGTCTCCTGCATGGCGGTGGGTTCAGGCCAGACGGGTTCGCTCGTGCTCGACTATCAGGGCGGCCAGTGGCTTGTCGCCTCGAGTCCCCCACCCCCATCCGGGACGAACAGCGACCTTCTCGCGACCGTGTCCTGTGTGGCCGACTGGGCCTGCGTGGCCGGGGGCGTCACGGGCAACACCGAGGTCTTCGCGGAGCTCCCTCTGGGTGGAGCCGACCGCGCCGAGTGCGGTGATCTCCTCGCCCAATGCCGGCCAGGTGTACGCCCTGAACCAGTCCGTCCCGACGAGCTTCAGTTGCTTCGAAGGTACCGGTGGACCCGGCATCGAGAGCTGTGTGGATTCGAACGGATCGCCGAGTCCCGGAGTGCTCGACACGTCGACCTTCGGCCAGCACACCTACTCGGTCACCGCCACCAGCACCGACGGACAAACCGCGACATCGACGGTGACCTATCGGGTGGCCAACCCACCCGCCGTCACGATCACCACGCCGGTCCCCGCAGCCACCTACGTGATGAACCAGAACGTTCCGACGAGCTTTAGTTGCAGCGATGGCACAGGTGGGCCGGGGGTCTCCAGCTGCGTGGACGCAAACGGCTCGACCAGCCCGGGAACGCTCAACACCAGCAGCCCGTACCAGAACACCTATTCGGTGACGGCGACCAGCGCCGACGGGCTGACCACCACGAAAACGGTGAACTACAACGTGATCGGCCCACCCAGGGCAAGCCTCAACCTCTCCAGCCAGCAGACCTGGTTCGCTTTCGGCCAGACGGTCGGCATCTACTTCGGTTGTGTCGATTACCCAGGCGGTCCGGGCATCGCGACGTGCGTCGACGGGGACGGATCGACCGCCCCGGGCTTCCTCGATACCTCGGCCGTCGGACAACACACCTTCACCGTCACCGCGACCAGCCTCGACGGGCTCGTCAGCACGCAGACATTCACCTATTGGGTGGCGGTCCCACCGACGGCGACCATCACCTCACCGGCCTCGGGCGGGATCTACGCGGTGAACCAGAACGTTCCCACGCCCTTCGTGTGCAGCGAGGGCCTCGGCGGCTCGGGGATCTCTGAATGTGTCGACTCGAACAACAACCAGACCAGCCCCGGGCACCTCAACACCGCTTCGAGCGGGACCCACACCTACTTCGTGAACGCGGAGAGTCTCGACGGGCTCTACAGCCAGGCGTCGATCACCTACGACGTCGTCGATCCGGTCCTCATCGCGCAGCAGACCTCCGGGTCCGCCGGCCAAACGGTCACGTTGACCGTCGCAGGATTCGCCGACGGCGAGAAAGTCGATCTTTCGATGCGTGGCGCCGCGATCGGCTCGTGTCTCGCCGACAACTCCTATGGGGACTGCACCGCCAGCTTCGTCGTTCCGAGTGAGCCGCCCGGCCCGACCACCATCACCGCGACCGGCGAGTCGTCCGGCCTGAGCGCGACGGCGAACTTCACCGTCATCGGGCCCACCGTCACCGCGATCTCGCCGAACGGCGGCAAATTGGCGGGCGGCACCATCGTCACCATCACCGGCACGAACTTCGTGAATGGCGCGACGGTGCGGTTCGGGACCGCCGCTGCCACGTCCGTGACGGTGGTGAGCCCGACCACGATCACGGCGAAGAGCCCCGCCGGAACCGGCTCGGTGAACGTCACCGTGACCACCTCCCAGGGCGTCACGGCGATATCGCCCGCTGACGTGTTCACGTACTACGGAACGCCGACCGTCACCGGTGTGTCCCCGGCGGCGGGACCCCAGGCCGGCGGGACGCCCATCACGATCACCGGCACCAACTTCTTCGGCGCGGTGACCGTGTCGGTCGGAGGCGTCGCGGCGACCGGCGTCACGGTGGTCAACGCCACGACGATCACCGCCACGACCCCCGCGGGGATCGGCACCCAGAACGTCAAGGTCCAGACCGCGCTCGGCACGAGTCCGACGGCGACGGCGGACCACTTCGTGTACCACGCGCCGCCAACGGTGACCAAGGTGGCACCCGCAACGGGTTCGACGAAGGGCGGCACCCTCGTCACCCTCAGTGGAACGAACTTTGCCGCCCCGGCACAAGTCTTCTTCGGGACCGTGGCGGCGACGACCGTTGTGGTCTACAGCGGCAATCGGATCGGCGTCGTCGCTCCGGCGGGCGTGGCCGGGAAGGTCGACATCACCGTGCGGACCCCCTACGGGTCGAGCCCGAAATCGTCGGCGGATCAGTTCACCTATCAGGGGTAGCCGAATCGGGCGAGGAGGAATTCACGCGCCCCAAGGCCCGAAGTCCGCAGGGCGTCGACCCTCACAGCAATCCCTCGGACACGATCGGTTGTTGGCGGGACCCTCGGTTCGGGCTGTACGCGACGAAGGGGCCCGAAGGCCCCTTCGCGCTCTGTCTGCCTCTCCTTGACTGCTCATCAGAATACGATCTTGGCACCCCGACGAGTCACTGCACGACCGCCACCTTGGGGTCGAGGTCGCTGGGCGCCGCCCGCGACAACGTGGTCACCCCGACGGCCATGACACAGAACGCCAGCGCCGCGACGGTCTTCTGCGCCCAGCCCACCGTGAAGCGCTCGTCGAAGATCCACACGCTCAGCACAATCGCAACGGCGGGGTCGACCACGACGATCAACGGCTGGGACACGCTCAACGGGCCGGTCTGCAACGCGGCCTGTTGGAGCACCGAACCGAGGACGCCGGAGGCGACCAGCGCATAGAGCGGCCAGTGCTCCAGCGTGCCCACGAGGCCCGAGGAAGTGAACACGTCGGTGGTCGCCTTGATGAACGCGGCCATCAGGGCCCAGGTGATGGACGCCGCGGTCGCGTACAACGCGGCACGGCGCACCGGCGATCCACGTCCGCGCCAGAAAAGCCAGCACGGCGACCGCACCGCCGAAGACGGCCAACGCGGACGCCCAGTCGGCCACGTCGGGCTGCAGGGGGCCGCCATGCGGTCGGGCGGCGGTCAGGAACACCGCCAGCGCCGCACAGGTGACGAAGGCACCGGTCCACGCCATCTTGGCGACGTGCTGGCGGATCCAGAAGCGGCGCAGGAGCAGCATGAAGACCAACTCGGTGACGAGCAGGGGCTGGACCACCGAGAGCTGCCCGCTGTGGAGGGCGACCGCCTGGAAGGCGAACCCAGCGGCCGCGGCCGCCCAACCGACGAGCCAGAGGGGCTGGCGGAGCAGGAACGCGACGGCGTGCCGGCCCCGGTGCGTGCCCGACACGCCGGCACTGGCCGCGTGCTGGGTCAAGAGGTGCACCGCGTTGGCCAGGGCGGCGGCCAGGGCGAAGACGATGGTGATGGTCACGGCAGCTCTAGAAGGGGTGCGTGTGCTGGAAGCGCACCGGGACCTTGGACAGGAGCATCGTCCCGAGCACCTTGTTGCCCGGCCGCGTGACCACGACCACCGCCACCTTGCCGGCGGAGCGGCCGAGTGGCTTCGTGACCATGCCCTGGGTGAAGACCCCGGTGTAGCCGGCGAGGCACACGGACTGTCCCTTCGGCACCTGATCGGACAGGGCGTCGTAGAGCTTCGGCGCCACGCTCTTCAAACCACTGATGCTGTACTTGCGGATCCCGGTCAGGTGGCCGTGCCCCCCGACCGCCTTCGACGCGGTCGGCAGCGCCAGGTAGCACGACTCGTCCGTCGTCCCGAGCCCGGTACGGGCCGACGAGCAGCCCGCGAACACCAGGGCGCCCACCGCCACGGCGCACACCACGGACGCCGACCGACCGCCACCACCCGAACCGCCTCACGACGCCGACCCCTCCCCCGCCACCGCCACCGCACCGCACCCCAGCCTCAGGCCCGTACGCCACCGGCCCCGCCGACACCACCGAATCCAGGGCCGAGCGCCGCCAGCGGCCCGCGCCGGACCTCCAGTGCCATCTCCCCGATCAACGCCCACCCCAGCACCAAGATGAACCAGAACGAAATGAACCGGTACAGCAGCACCGCATACGCCGTGCTCGCCTCCGCGCCCCCGAAGGCCACCAACGCGACGGTGATCGAGCCCTCGACCACCCCGAACCCGCCCGGCGTGATCGGCAGCGTCGCCGCCAGCTGCCCGGCGCCGTAGGCCAGCAACAGGCCGCCCCACGGGATCGGCGCGTGGATGGCGAGGAACATCATGGCGAAGCACGCGCAGTCCAACAGCCAGTTCACGGTGCCCCAGGCGACGATGCGCCCGCTCTGCGTCCACGAGAGCCGCACGGCGGTCATCCAGGCCATGATCCCGGCGATCGACCGCGACACGTCGCCCCGGGGCCGCCCGGTCAGCGCGACCGACACCCGCAGGACGCCCGCCACCACCCAGTGCAGGGGGCGCTCGTAGACGAACAGGGACCCGATGGCCACCGTGACCGCCGAAGACGCCGATCAGGACCGGCACCAGGTCGAAGGAGGCGCCGGCGTCGGTCGCCATCGCCAGCCCGATGACCGCGACCAGCGACAGGCTCACCGAGCGCGCCGACGAGCGTCCCCGCCAGCGTCCACACGGCCAGCGTGTTGTCGGCGCCGAAGCGGCGGAACCAGCGGAACCCGTAGACCGACGCCAAGGCGTTGCCGACGGGCAGCGAGTTCGTCAGCGCCTGCGAGCCGAACGTGAGCTTGAACAGCGTCCACCACGGCGGCCTCAGGTGCCCGGCCAACAACAGCTCGCGCTGCATCATGGCGAAGCAGGCGTACGACGCGATCTCGGCGGCGAAGGCCGGCGGCACCCACCACCAGTCCATCGTCTTGAACACGCTGGTGAAGCCCGAGAGCTCCGAGCCCTTCGACGACAGGACCCACACCGCGACCGCCACCAGCCCGAACCCGATGAGCGATCCGGGCGGCGGGCCACGCCTTGACCACCCAGACCGGCAACCGCCGCCGCCGACCCGCACCCGCACCCGCCGACTCCCGCCGGACCATCGGCGCCGCCGGCCAGCTCCGAGGCCAGCTCCTCGACCGTCGTCACGCCCCCACCATCACCGCCACCAACACCACCCGACCCCACCTCGTCCGGGCGCGTCCCCACTCCACCGCCCGCCGCGGCCGGCGCCGGCCCCGAGCCGGCGCCCCCGCCCGCGCCCTCCCCTGCTCCCCTATCCGGGCCAGGCGTCGGCGAGCCTCTTCCAGGAGAGCTGCAACGTCTCGGGCATGACCCGGGTCTCGGCCACCGAGGTCATGAAGTTGGTGTCGCCCGACCAGCGCGGCAGCACGTGCAGGTGCAAATGACCCGGCAGCCCGGCTCCGGCCGCCCGCCCCAGGTTCGCGCCCATGTTCAGCCCGTCGGGTTCGTAGGCGCGCTCTATGGCTGCGACCGCCTCCTGCGTCGCCGACCACAACTCGGCGGACTCACCCTCCGTCAACTCGGCCAAAGGCCCGACATGGCGCAACGGCAGCACGAGCACGTGCCCGCTCGCGTACGGGTACGCGTTCAGCACCACGAAGGTCAACGCGCCCCGCCAGACCACGAGGTTCTCCTCCGACGGCGGCCCGCTCTCGGCCAGGCGGCAGAACACGCAGTCCTCGGCCGCATGCGAGACGCCACCACCCGCACGCTCGCGCTCGGTCGCCTCGACGATGTACTCCCGGCGCCAGCCGGCCCACAGGTGCTCGAGACTCACGCGCTCACGCCCTCATAAGCCCAAGCCCGTATACACCCGAACCCCCGACGCGCGCACCACCCGCCTACGCCGCCCCAGCACCCGCCGGTGCCGGCGCCCGGTCCTCCGGCAACCCCCGACCCGCCACCTCGGCCCGCGCCTCGGCCAGGAACGCATCGAGCGGCACGTCCTGCTCGGGCTTCGGCCAGCCACGCCGGTTCACGCCGACCGACCCCGCCGCCACGTCCTTGTCCCCCACCACCAACACGTACGGAATCTTCAACAGCCGGGCCCGCCGGATCGAGCGCGCCCAACTTCTCGCCGCTGTCGTCGACCTCGGCCCGCAGCCCGACCGCCCGGCACTCCTCGACCACCCCGGACGCATAGGCCAAGTGCCCGTCGGTCACCGGGATCACCCGCACCTGCTCGGGGCACAGCCACGTCGGCAGCGCCCCCGCGTAGTGCTCAATCAAGACGGCCATGAACCGCTCCACCGACCCGAACAGGGCGCGGTGGATCATGATCGGCCGGTGCCGCGCGTTGTCGGCGCCCACGTACTCCAGCCCGAACCGCGCCGGCAGCTGGAAGTCGAGCTGCACCGTCGACATCTGCCACGTCCGCCCGATCGCGTCCTTCGCCTGCACCGAGATCTTCGGCCCGTAGAACGCCCCGCCGCCCTCGTCCAGCACCACCTCGAGGCCCATCTCGTCAGCCGTCGTCCGCAACGCCGCCGTCGCGACGTCCCAATCCGCGTCCGACCCCACGGCCTTGCCCGGCGGCTTGGTCGACAGCTCCAGGTAGAAATCGTTCAACCCGTAGTCCCGCAACAGGTCCAGCACGAACCGCAGAGTACGAACCAACTCGCCGTCCATCTGCTCCGCCGTGCAGAAGATGTGCGCGTCGTCCATCGTCATCCCCCGCACCCGGGTCAACCCCTGCAACACCCCGGACTTCTCATACCGATACACGGTCCCGAACTCGAAGAGCCGCATCGGCAGCTCCCGGTACGACCGCTGACGCGACCGGTACACCAAGATGTGGAACGGGCAGTTCATCGGCTTCAGGTAGTACTCGGACCCGCCGTCCAGCGTCATCGGCGGGAACATGCCCTCGGCGAACCAGTCCAGGTGGCCGGACTCCTCGAACAGCGCCGCCTTCGTGATGTGGGGCGAGTTCACGAAGTCGTACCCCGCCTCGACGTGGCGCTCGCGCGAGTAGTCCTCCATCAAGCGGCGGATGAGCCCGCCCTTGGGGTGGAACACGGCCAGCCCCGAGCCGATCTCCTCGGGGAACGAGAACAGGTCCAGCTCCGCGCCCAGCCGGCGGTGGTCCCGCCGCTCCGCCTCCTCGAGCATGTGCAGGTACGCGGCCAGCGCCTTCTCCGACTCCCACGCCGTCCCGTAGATCCGCTGCAGCTGCTCGCGCTTCTCGTCGCCCCGCCAATACGCCCCCGCCACCCGCATCAACCGAAAATGACCCAACCGCCCGGTCGAGGGCACGTGCGGCCCCCGGCACAGGTCGATGAAGGCGTCGGAGTTGCGGTACGTCGAGACCACACCGCCCCCGCCGGCGTCGACCTCGTCGGCCCCCGAGCCGACGGCCGAGATGATCTCCTCCTTGAACGGCTGGTCGGCGAAGATCTCGAGCCCCTCCTCGAGGGTGTGCTCGTGGCGCTCGAAGGGCTGGTCCTCCTTGATGATGGAGCGCATCTCCGCGTCGATCCGCTCGAGATCCTCCTCGCTGAAGTGCGCCCCGCCCGGCAGCTCGAAGTCGTAGTAGAAGCCGTTCTCGATCACCGGCCCGATGGCGTACTTGGCCCCGGGCCACAGGCGCCGCACCGCCTGCGCCAGCACGTGCGCGGTCGAGTGCGCGGAGCACCTCGCGCCCGGCGTCGCTGTCGGCGGTGACGATGGCGACCCGGTCGCCGTCGTGCAGGACGGTGTCGAGGTCGACCTCCCGCTCGTCGACGGTGGCGACCACGGCCGCCTTGGCCAGCCTCGAGCCGATCTCCCGGGCCAGTCCGCCCGCCGTCGTGCCCTCGGCCAACTCCCGGACAGAACCGTCAGGAAGACCAACCGAGATGACGCCTGGCATCGTGCACCCTTTCTTCAGCCGGAGACGGCGCGCTCGCGCCTGGTCCGGACACCGATGTGTCACCCCAGGCTACTTGACCCCCTTTTCCTGCCTGGCCGCCCCGCCGATCCGCCGGACCCGATCCAGGGGCGCGTCGAGCCCGTCACTGAATGTCGAGCGCGTACCTCCGGGGATCTCCCCGGTCACCCGGCTCGGACCTATGCTCCTTTAGAGGTGGCGGGGGAAGGGACGCGTCGTGGCCGCCTGCTCGCCGTTCGGCCTCCGGCTCAAGGTGCCGGCGTGACGCTCGGTGGGATTCGGCGAGCTCAGGTCGCCCCGGGCGTGGTGTCACGTGATCTGGGCGACGAATACGTCGTCTTGAATACCGTCACCAATCAGGCTCACGCACTGCAGGGAAGTGTCGCCACTGTCTGGCGATCGTTGTGTGCGCGGACATCGCCTCAGCTTCCAGCTGGCGAAGTAGATGACGCCCTCCACGCGCTCATCGACATGGACCTCGTGATCGCTCCCGCCGTGATGACCCGCCGGTCTGCCCTCAAGGCCGGTGGGCTGGCGGCCGCGGCGGGCATCGTCACCATTGCCCTACCCGAAGCCGCCGCTGCATCGAGCAACGGGATGCCCTTCATCACGCTGACTCCCAACAGCGGTGCCGACGGAATCGTCGTCACCATCGCCGGGGGCAACTTCAGTTCGAACTCCACCCTCAGCGCCACCTTCGACGGTTCGCCGATCACCCTGACCCCGACCGCGCCGGTGTCGGGCCCGGTCGGCGACGTCCCGACCTCGCCGGCACCCACCTTCACCGTCCCGGCGGGCGCGACGGTGGGCGTCCATACGGTCGTCGTTTCGGACGCCATCGGTGGGGCCGGACACACCGCCTCGGCGACGTACACGGTGACCTCACCCATCGACTTCGTCGGTGTCGGACCTACACAGACGTATACGGGCAACAACAATTCCAAGGCGGTCGCTTATCCGAGCGGAACCGCGGCAGGAGACCTCCTCCTCGTCATCTGTTCCAACTCTCACGAAGAGAACCCTCCCACCCCGACCGGGTCTTTCGGCACCTGGGCATCGGCGGCCGCGATTACGACCACCGTCGGAGGCCATGGTGCCCTCCAGGTCTTTTGGAAGTTCGCCCAAGCCGGCGAGACCTCTGTGAACGTGGTGTCCCCGTCCAATGCGAAGGGCTTTAATGCGTGTGTGGTCGCGTACCGCAACGTCAACGCGACGACGCCACTCGATGGAGTCACGCCGACGACGAGAGCAAGCCTCACTGACGGACTGGCACTCTTCATTGCGCCACCTCTGAGCACCGGGAGCAGCAACGCGCTCCGCGGTTTCCATCGTGGGCCAAAACGACGCATCAGCACTCGTTCCGACCCTCAGCCTCACCCTCGCTCAGGGATTCATTTTTGAATTCAGCAATGGCGGGAACGTCGACGCGAACGACAGCAACGCCGCCGGATTGGCTGATAGCGCCGTCGCGACCGCTGGAGCAGTGACATTCCCAACGTGGACGTCCAACCGCACGCCGAACAACTCCGTGTTCATCGGCATCAGCCTTTCTCTCCGGCATACGTGACCCGTCATCGGGGAGGGCTAGTTCGCACGATCCCGGACGGTTCTTCCCCGTTTCCAACGATGCTCCGGATCGGTCACCAGGGGCCTCGCCACTTCAGTGAAGGCGAGGGTGCCGAGTGCCTTCGCGCTGCTCGGGGCGTCCCTGCGCGTGGCCCGGAACAGAATTCCGCCCCGTCCAGCTTGCCCGAAGGTGTACTCGACCGGCCGTATTGCAGTGACCGCACCCATCAACGCTCGCCAGGTGGACCGATGCAGCGCGGCCACTCCCGGCGTGTATCCAAGAGTTCTTCTCGCACGATCGAGAACAATCTGGACCGGAAGGCCGAGACCGGTCGCCTGGCAACGTGCAATCAGGACCCCACGTCGCAACTCATCACTTTGATCCAGCCAGGCCGCGTCAACCAACCAACCGAGCCGGTAGGCCCCGTCGTAGCACGCATGCGTACAGACCGTGACGAGCGCATCCTCGGTATCCAGTACCGGCACCGAGATGTCCCCGATGTTCATCGTCCGGGACCGTTCAATCATCTCGGACGTATTCAAACTGAATTCCCGGCGAACGGCGGGTTCGCGGATCGGGTGCCAGTGCAGGTCGAGCGCTGCTCCGCTCGGTGCTCGATAGAACACCTCCCCATATCCCTCCGACAGGGCCTCCTGCCACGAACCCGCCGCAGTCAGACATCCCATGTCCCGAAGGACCGTGTCCGCCCGGGGGAGGTCTTCGGCTCGAACGAGGAGATCGACGTCGACGTACGTCCGCTGCCTGGCCTTCGCGTAGTAGCCGTGGCCTACGGATGCCCCCTTGAACACGACGAAGCGGACATCGGCCACGCCGAAGGCACCAGTCACGTCTGTGAGGAGCTCTTCGAGCCGCAAGACCTGGGCCGCCTGAGAGCGATAGACGCTCATCATTTGCCCCATCAGCGGATCTGGAGCCGCGTTCGCCGTCAACGCGTCCGTGACCAGGGGCACGATGGCGTGGTACACGGCCGCATCGACGGTGTCCCGGATGATCCGGGCACTGGACCAATTCAGTGCACTGAAGTCGAGGGCGACTTGGCGATCGCCTCCGCCCGAACAAATGGCCCGGAAAAGTCGGCCGATATTTCGGTCCACGATCTATCCCCGACCAGCTGCCGCTAGTTCTCCCTGATTTTTCAATCGCAGATCCGGACGCAGTGTCAGCCAGTTGCCGGCAAGGACTTGCCTGTGAGTGCTTCGCCGCCGCTGATCTGACGGAAGTGGACCTGCCCATCGTCGTCCACCGCGACGATTCGGACCCAGGACCACGCGCTCGGCCGGCCGGCGCGCATCACAGCACCGCGGCGGACCTTCTCGGGATCAGCCGCGTGTCGCAGAACGGACCAATTGAGTCCTTCGTCGTCCTCCATGTTGAGGTTGGCTTCGAGGTCGATGTCGACCATCTCACGCACCTCCTTCCGGTGAGATGTGGTACTCGTTGCGGACCAGTCGGTGCATGCAGCCCACCATATGAGCGACCAGCTCTTCGGGGTCCGTGTGCACTACATCGTAATTTGGAGCCTGACCGGTGTCCGATAGCTCGAGGCCTGCGTCTTGCAGGTCTCCAGCCCGGAAATGGCCGGCCACTGGAACCTCCGCAGCTTCGTCGCCGCCACGGTTTGCCACGCCCAATCCATCAGCAGTCGCCAACACCTATCCGTAGATCGGCGTACGTCGAGGAACGCTGGCGCTGAGCAGCCCTAGCCTTGGATCCAGTGAGCGTTGGACCCAGGGGTGTATTGCGGTTGCTCTTATGGATTGCGCCAAAATCCACTCCGTCGAGCTACTCGACCTCGGAAAATGAGCTTCCTCTTATGAGTGTCGAGAGATCCATAAGAGCGACCGCCTATGCACCCAGAACAGACCCCCGGGGTCCGCTCAGCACGAGTACTGCTCAGTACTGGATGTCGAGCGCGTAGCGCAGCGCCCGATCGAGCTCGATGCGCTTCTTGCGCCCAAGGTGACCCATGGGCTCCTCGTCGAGGCGGGCCTTGCGAACCGTGACCAGGGTGTCGCAGCCGATCACGCTGGTCGCGGGAAGTCCCTCTCGGCGCCCGACCCGAACCTCGGAGCGAATGCCCCGGATCGTCCGCGTGATCGGGGCACAGGTGACGGAGAGCAACACGTCGATGGCAGCGTCCCGGGTGAGCACGCACACTGGTCGCCGACCCGCCTGGGAACCCAGGTCGGCCCACACGACGTCGCCCCGGACTACCACTCCGGCGCGGTCTCCGACGCGAGCCGCTCGGCCGCCTCTACCAGGAGCGGGTCCTGGGGGATCCGGCGGTACGCCGCCTGCAGCTCGCGGTCGGCGGTTTCCAGCTCCGCGGCCGTCAGCACCGCCAGCGCACCACGTCGCAGGAGCTCCGACCGATTCGTCCCCTGCTGCCTGGCGACCTCATCGAGTCGGGTCACCAAGTCGTCATCGAGCTGCACAAGGACTTCGCGTCGCGCCATTGACCATATGGTATTCCATATGGTCTCGGCCCGATCGCGCTCCGGGGGTTCTGCCCTGCACGATCGGGGAACGGTCGGGCCGCGGAACTAAGGCGGCCCGCTGTCCCGGACGGACGGCGCAGTCGAAGGATCGCCGGATGCCGCATCGGGAGCATCGCCGCGATCTCCTCGAAAAGCGACCATCGCAATCACCGCCCAAGTAACCACAAAGACGGCCGGTCCGGCGAGCACGAGCGCGGTCAGGTGGCCGTGGGCCACGGCCACTAATGCCGCCACGAACAACGCGTACGCCACGAGCACGATCGTGCCCGTGTGGCGGCGCAGGCCCCGGTCGCGGTAGGCCAGCGCCAACACGACCGCGGTCAGACCCAAATTCCACACCGCGACGAAGGACTCCCGGCTCGACCGCGCGCCCAGGCCGACCAGGGTCGCCGGCAACAGGAATCCGAACGCGATGTTCAGCGCGTTCGAGTTCAACGCCGTGCTCAACATCGCCGTGCCCCGGCCGCGACGGGCCAGGTACACCGCGGCCACGGCATTGGGAAGGCTGGTGACCGCCGCGAGCACGACGCCACCGACCACGATGGGCGGCACGGCGAAATGACGACCGAGGCTCGTCCCCGTGCGCTCCATCACCACGGACGCCAAGACGACCACGGCCACGGCAACGAGTGCGACGGGCAGGTCCCAGGGACCAGACGACGGCACAAGGGCCGGATGGAGTTCGAGCTCTTCTTCGTGCATCGCTGCGCTCAGCCACCGGCCCGTCCGCGTTCGGTGCCGGCTGGCGGCCAGCCAGACGTAGGGACCGAGCGCCCCGAGCACGAGGATCAGGCCGACCGCCGCGCTCACCCACCCAGCCACGGTCGCCGCGCAGACAGCGGCGAACCACAGCGACACGGTCCCCGTGAGCAGGACGACCCGTCGGTGCAGCGCCACCGAACCCGCCACCACCGCCCCGAGGCCCAGCAAGGCCGCCAGGTTGAACACGTTCGACCCGACCACCACGCCAGCGCCAACTTCTTGCTGGTGGCCGGCCAGGGCGCTGACCGCCGACGTGATCTCGGGCGCATCGGCCGCAAGGGCGGCGAGGAGGCCCAGCGTGGCCTCCGTGACACCCAGACGGCTGCCCATCCGCTCGATGCGGGAGACCAGGATCCAGCTGGCACCGAGGCTGACGGCCGCGCTCGCGACGAAGACGATTGCGTCGAAGGTCATCGTGGGCCTACCCGAATGCTGCTCGGAGCGGTGACGATGGACACGAAACAGGGACCCCCAAGGACGGACAGCTGTGCCGACCAGGCTTCCCGGCGCTCCGCCAGCAGCTTACTGAAGGACTCCCGCACCATCACACCCCGGCCGCGGCATCGCCACCGCGGCCTGACGTTCAGCAGTCGCTCATCGCCCGGAGTGCTGCGCACATCTCGAGACGACGGAGCGCGTCCAAGGCACCGATGCGCTGGGTGAGCGCTGTTCGGGGCACCGTCTGGAGGCCGTCGAAGCTCGCCGCGCACTCCACACCGAGTCCTTCCTCGCGGCCGAGCGAGAGCTCGCTGGGGATGCCTCTGACCGTCCGGGTGACCGGCGCCACCACCACCGTGCGCAGCACGGGAATGACCTCGCTCCGCGTACAGACGAGCACGGGGCGCCGCCTGTCCTCGGCCTCCGCCCACCACACGTCCCCCTGCGCCGGGATGCTCACCAGGACTCCTCGGCCAGCAAGGCGCGCAGCCCTTCGTCGGCTCGTCGCAACTCGTCGGCGCCCTGGGGCGTCCGTCGGTACCCCTCCACGATGTCGGCCGCCGTGCGGGCCCGCTTCGCCTCCTCGACGAGGTGCTCGAGACCGAGACGGACCGCCTCGGAGCGGCTGGTCACCACCCCGTCAGCGACGAGGCGATCTACCGCTGCCAGCAACCCTGCATCAAGACGTGTCACGAGCTGTGGCATAACAATCAGCATAGCGATTTGCAATGCAGCACCCTAAGAGGATTCTGCTACAATTATGTACATGTCTGACAACGTCAGCGTGGGCGTGGCCGAACTCCGCCAGAACCTGAGCAGGTATCTGCAGCGCGTGGCGAAGGGCGAGCGGCTGCTCGTCACCGATCACAACCGGCCGGTGGCGGAGCTTGGTCCCCCGTCCTCGACGGGAATGGCCATGGACCGGCTTGTTGCCGAGGGTCGTGTCACCCGTCCAGTTGGTCGCGGCCTGCCGGAGCCCCTCCAGCTCGAGGGCGACCCCTATGCGCTGAGCCGAGCGCTCGACCAGATCCGCGGCGAGCGCTGACCTGACGCTCTTCTACGCCGACTCCTCGGCCCTCATCAAGCTGATCCGCGGCGAGCCCGAAACCGCGGCGCTGCGGACGTTCCTCGGAGACGCTGACCTGCTTTCGAGTGAGCTGGTGCTGACCGAGCTCCCTCGAGCCATCCGCCGAGCCGCGGCCCTCGATCCACGCCTGCCCGTGGAAGCTCTCGTGGAACGGACCGAATGGCTCGTCGACGCGATCGGCCTGCGACCCCTTGACCGTGCCCTCCTCCTGGCGGCCGGGGCGCTCGCGGAACCGACGCTGCGGGCCCTCGATGCCATCCATGTTGCGACCGCGATCGACCTCTTCCCGCACGAGGGCTTCGTGAGCTACGACGAAAGGCAGAACGCCGCGGCCCGTCTGGCCGGCCTTCGCACGTTCGCCCCAGGAGCCGGAGCCTGACCGCTCAGGAGCCCGCTCCGGCACCCGCGCCCGCCTCGAGCTCCACCCCGAGCAGCCGAGCGCCGTCGGCCACCGACCGCCCGGCCGTCGCCTCCTCGTCCAACGCCACCAACGCCCCCGGGGTGTCCAGGTCATCGGCCAACGCCGCCCGCGCCGCCTCCAACCCGGCCGACCCGTCCCCGCCCCCACCCACCGACGCCCGCCACAGCGCCAGCCGCGCCGCCGCCGCCGGCATGTCCACCCCCGTCGACCAGTCCCAGTCCGCTCGATAGTGGTGCGCCAACAACGCCAGCCGCACCGCCGCCGGGTCCCACTCCTTGCACAGGTCCCCCACGAACACGAGGTTCCCGAGCGACTTCGACATCTTGGTGCCGTCCAGCCCCACCAGGCCGACGTGGAACCACAACCGTACGAACGGAACCCCCGTCACGGCCTCGGACTGCGCCGTCTCGCACTCGTGGTGCGGGAACACCAGGTCACGACCCCCGCCGTGGATGTCGATCGTCTCCCCGAGCTCACGCAGCACCAGCGCCGAGCACTCGATGTGCCAGCCCGGCCGCCCCGGCCCCCAGCGCGACTCCCACGCCGGCTCATCGGGCAGCGAGGGCTGCCACAGGACGAAGTCCAACGGGTCCCGCTTCGCCGGGTCCTCAGGCTTCCCCCCGTGCTCGGCCGCCAGCTCCAGCATCCGAGAACGGTCGAAATGGCTGACCGACCCGAACCGACCGAACGACGCCACGCTGAAGTACACCGACCCGTCCGACTCGTAGGCGAACCCGCCCTCCAGCGCCGCCCCGATCAACGACAGGATCTCGGAGATCGCCGACGTCGCCCGCGGCTCGCTCCACACCGGCAGCAGGTTCAGCAGCCCCATCTCGGCGTCGAACCGGGCCATCTCCTCGGCCGCCAAGTCGAGGTAGTGCACCCCCAGCTCCCGGGCCTTGCGCAAGATGTCGTCGTCGACGTCGGTCACATTCCGCACGCACCGGGTCTCGTGCCCGAGGTCTTGGAGCACCCGCTGCAGCATGTCGAAGTACACGTACACCGCGGCGTGCCCGAGGTGCGCGGCGTCGTAGGGCGTGATGCCGCACGAGTACATCCGCACCAGCCGCCCCGGCTCGAACGCCACGACCTCGCCCCGCGCCGTGTCGTAGAGCCGCACCCCGAACCCCCCGACCCGACTAGATCCCGGACAGCCGCAGCGTCGAGTGCGCCTTGTGACGGATGTTGAGCGTGATGCACACCGCCGTGAACGCCTCGATCGCCGCCGCCTGATTCAGGCTCCCGGCGTCGAGCGGTCGCAGGCCCCGCATCTGCTCGATGAGCCCCACGGTCGCCGCCGTCGCCTCCGGGTGGTCCGAACACACGAGCACGTCAGCTTCCAACCCCGATTCGAGGTTCTCCATTTCCGACGCGGGCAGATGGTGGAAGGCCGCGGCCACCAGGGACTCGGGCAGCGTCGCCTGCACGGACCCCGCCACCGATCCCCGGGGCGGCAGCAGCGCCAGCATCTCGCGCCCCTCCTTCACCAGGGCGTTGGCCATGGAGATGACGACCTTGCCGGCCAGCGGCTCACGCAGCGCCTTCACCGTCGGCACCACGCTGTCCCACGGTGTGGCCACGACAATGACCTCGGCCGCCGCCGCACCGGCGTTGCCGGCCCCCTCCAACAGGGCGGCCAACTTCGGCGGCACCTTCTCCTGCATCTCGGCCACGATCTGGGCGGCCCGCTCCGCGTTCGCGCGACCCGACCGTGACCTGAATGCCGGCCTCGGCGAGCCGGACCGCCACCCCGCGCCCCGCTGGACCGGTCCCTCCAAGTATTCCGACGTGCATGCCCTTACCTTCGCATAACCTCGGTATCCCAGTGGGACTCCTCGACGGCACGCGACCCCCGGTCAAGGGTGCCTGCACCGACGGTTCGTTCACCAGCGCCGTGCGTCTGACCCCGGGAAGCAGGGCCTGACGACGTCCCCCTCGGGTGCGGGACGCTCGGACCGGGTCCTGGCCACGCCGGGCCCGCACATCGAGTCGCCACCTGTGCCGATCGAGACGGGGGAAGCACGGGTGACGGCACAGATCCGAACCAGCGGAAGCCGCCGTCGCCCCGATCCCCCGCCCTTCGGGCGAGGCTGCGCCACTTCCCCTGTTCTCGTAGCATTGGCTTGGGGAACGTGTTTGGCACGCGGTACCCACCCGTACGAGGCGGTAGGCAAATGCGCAGCTTCGGAGCCAAAATCGATGCAGACCGGTCCGTGCCGCTCGATGCCGTCGCCACCCATGCCAACGGCGCCGTCCCTTCCACGAACGGCGCCTCCGGATCACACCCGGCGCGCCGCCGCTCCATCACCGACCGCGAGTTCGCACTGGTCCACCTGTGCAACGACTTCCTGTGGGCCTGCATCGCCCTGCCCCTCTCGCTGGTCATCTTGTCGGTGGTCTCCGACGTGCCGACCAACTCGCTTGAGTCAGCTGCACCGCAACCTCATCGTCGACTGCTTGTTCCCCGTCGCGGTCGTCGTCGCCCTCGCCTTCGGGGGCGCGTATCGCATCACGAACCGGCGCCTGCAGCCCAGCGCCTTCCTCGAATTCCGTGAGCTGTCGTTCGGGGTCGGTGCCGGCTGCGTGCTGACCCTGGCCGTCGCCGCGTTCCTTCACGTCTCGTTCGACACCACCGAGCCCTACGCGACCCAGCTCGTCATGGCGGTCGTCGTCACGATTTTCGTGATCTCGTTCGGGCGCATCCTCCTGCGCTACTTCCTCCATGCGCTGACCAGCACGCGGGTGTTGGTCGTCGGGATGGGCACCCTGGCCGAGCGGATCATGATGAGCGTTCGCCAGGACCCGGGGATGACCCTGGTCGGCCGGGCTGTCGACGGTGACACCCTCGACGCCGGCGCGGTGGGCCGGGTGGCCGACCTACCCGAACTGTGCAAGCAGCTCGACGTGCATCGCATCCTGATCACCGCGGACGACCGCTTCTCGCCCCAGACCCTCGACATCTACCGCAAGCTGCAGGAGTCCGTGCACATCGCGATGGTGCCCCGCTACTACGAGCTGATCAGCTGGCGGTCTCGGCTGACCGACCTCTCGGGCATGCCGTTCCTCGAGATCGCACGTCCACACCTCAGCGCCTGGGACCAGTTCATGAAGCGGGCCTTCGACATCTGCATGAGCTCGGCGATCCTCGTGGTCACCTCCCCCGTCCTCCTGGCCGTAGCGATCGGCGTGAAGCTCAGCTCCCCGGGGCCCGTGTTCTTCCGCCAGGTCCGCCTCGGCCGGCATCAGCAGCCCTTCACGGTGACCAAGTTCCGCTCCATGACCAAGGCCGAAGACAACGTGGACCCCCCGGCCGACGCCCAAGTCGAGCCTGCGAACGACCACGATCGACCATTGCACGAGGTGCGCGGCAAGCTCGACGAGAGTGGCCGCATCACCTCCCTCGGTGCCTTCCTGCGCAAGACGGGCATCGACGAGATCCCCCAGTTCATCAACGTCTTCAAGGGCGACATGTCCGTGGTGGGACCGAGGCCGTTCATCCCCAAGGAATCGATGGTCGACGGCTGGGCAACGCGGCGCTTCGAGGTACGACCCGGCATAACAGGCCTCTGGCAGGTCTCGGGGCGCAACGACCTCTCGCGCAACGACCTCGTCCAGCTCGACTACCTCTACGTTGCCTCCTGGTCGCTCTGGTGGGACCTCAAGATCATTTGGGAGACCCCCCGGACCATGGCTCGAGGGACCGGCGCCTACTGATGACGTGATCAGCCGGCGGCAGTTTCAGTCGCTGGCAGCGGTCATCTCGCGGGCGCCCGATGTCCACGCATCCCTCACAAGGCTCCAGCGAATTTATGTCGCAATTTGGGACTTCTGACCGTACAAAAAGCCCGCTTGCGGGTTTAGTATTTCGGCAGTCCCCCTGACAAAACTCCATCCCCGAGGAGTCCTACGTGCGGCAGTGTCGGAATGTTGCAGGATCAGTCTGCCTCTCGGCTGGGGCGGTGGTCTGGATCCTCGCGACCAGCGCAACCGTCGCGGGAGCGGCCACGCGTTCGAGTGGTGGCCCGACTCGACTCGTCGGCCGGTTCTCGCCGAATCACGCCGGCAGCGCAGTACCGGGACTCACATCTTCGAGCTCGGACGTCATGGCCGTTGTCGTCGCCGCTCTGGCCTTCCTTGCTCTCGCGTTCCTGCTCGCCACGCTCATTTGGCGGAGGAGAACGATCACCGGCTGACTTGGGCCGGGGCGGCGGGCGCGTGTGCAAGGGTTGACGCGTGGCGCAGGTTTTGTTCGTCTGCACGGGGAATCTGTGCCGCTCCCCCTCAGCTGCGCTGCTCCTCCGCCGGCAGCTCGTTGAGGTAGGAGTGACCGGGGTGACCGTCTCGAGTGCCGGCACCTTGGATGTCGAAGTCGGGCCGCCCGCCCCACTGGTCGAAGAGGGCTACCGGTTCGGCATCGATCTGGCCTCGCACGTTGCTCGCAAAATCGATCCCAGCATGATCGAGGAGGCCGACCTCGTTGTCGGCCTCGCCCGCGAGCACGTCCGTGAGGTTGTCTTGTCGGTGCCGCCCTCGTTTCACTCAAGCTTCACGCTGCGCGGGATCGTCCGGCGAGGGCTTGAGGTCGGGCCGCGCGGCGAAGAGGAAACCTTGGCAGGCTGGCTCGACCGGTTGCACGAAGGAAGACAACGCCCCGATCTAGTGGGCGACTCCCCAGTTGACGACATCGCCGACCCGATGGGCGGAACGTGGGACGACTATCGCCAGATGCTCGAGGAGGTGGCGGGACTCATCAGGACTCTCCGGAGCATCGCGTGGCCAAGTTCAGAGAAACCCGCCTCCGATGCATAGCGGACCGAACTATCGGTTCGATGGCGGAGGCCCATAGTGCGCTATTCGGCCTGCGTTGCGGTCCTCCGGCGCCGGGAGAACATCAGAGCCAGGATCCCGAGCCCGATGAGGGCCAGCCCTCCGCCGACCATCCCCGCGATCTCGGCTCCTGTCCCAGCCAGGGGACCCGATGACGTCGCTGAGGGCGCTGCCGCTTGTGAAGCCGGGGCAGGAATGGTCACGAGCGTCGTCGCCACGTTCGTACCACCCTGCGGGTTCGTGCCGCTCGCCACAACGGTGTTGACCGCTCCATAAGACGTCGCGATCAGAGGACCGCCGTTCAGGGAGATGTGAGGATCACTCGCCGTGAAGGTCTCAATGAGGATGCCATTGGCCGGCGCCGTCGCCGTCGAGTAGGCCGCACCATTGAAGGTGATGGTGATGGTGGAGCCCGGAGCGAACACGCAGGTGACGGTGACTGTGATCGTCGTGTTCAGGGTGACCGACGCGCTGAACGAGCAAGTCGTGTTATTCCCGGTCGACGGCGGGTACCCAACAGCCCCCGCCGGCCCCGACAGCACAAAGAGGCTGCCCACGAGGGCTCCCAGTGCGACTGCCATACGGCAAAGCTGCCTCACGTCCACGCACCTCTCACTCCGACTCGAACGGCCGGGCGCCGTACCTTGCCAATCTACAGCCGGTATGGGCGCTAAGGATAGTACGCAAGCCAGCCTGAACAGCGGGAAACCCCAAGATCCGTCCCATCCAATCCTTCGAGTGCTCCGTTCCGGCGCGGGCGTCAGTCGTGACCAGAAAAACCGAGGTCACGAGACGGGCTCGCTGGGCCGGGACGGTCCATCCAGCGGCAAAAGGATGGGGCAAGGACTCGACGGCATGCCATTTGACCGGACGAGTCTCACCTCTGCGCCCCGAACTGCAGTTTCGCGTCGTTCGACTTCATGGTCGTCCGTGCTTCATTACGTCGACCACCGTCGACCATCGCTGCCTCCGACCGCAGACACTACAAACACCCAACCCCCCTTGTCGGGCCTCAAAGCAGGTACGCCGAGACCCGCTCCCGCAGCGCATCGATAAATCGTTCCTCGGAAAATCGCGCCGCGTGTTCGCGAATTTCATCGGCGTCCAGCGGGTGCTCATGGAGGTTGTCGATTGCCTCGGAAATGGCCTCGAACTCCAAATCCTCGAAGAAATAGCCGGAGAGCCCTTCGACGACGGTTTCGAGATAGCCCCCGCGCTTCAGCGCGATCGTCGGTTTCCCGAAGCTCGCGACCTCGAGGGGCGTGAGCCCGTAGTCCTCAAACCCCCCGGCGATGAGTGCTTCGCAGTGGCCGTACAGCCAGCGGAGCTCGCCATCGCTGACGTTCCCGACCAGGTCGACGTTGCTCGGTGCCGATTCCTGCAGTTCCTTCCCCTGCGGCCCTGATCCGACAACTACGAGATCGAGATCCGGACGCCGCCCGAACACTTCGAAGATCCGGTCGAGGTTCTTGTACGGCATCAACCGGGCGACGACGAGAAAGAACCCCGCCCGGGCGGAGGTTTCGGGTTTCTCCCAGGGACCATCGTCCCGACAGAGCGGAGGTGGCGAAAGGACGCTGGGCACGATCCCGTACACAGTCGAGATCTCGTTGGAAACGAGATGGCCATTTGCAAAATACTGGCTTGCGCCTGTTGCAGCCTTCCGATCCCAACGCCGGAGAATCGGCGCGACGACGCGCAGGGATGCTCGGGCAACCCGCGAACTGTAAATCTGCGCAAGAGACGGCCGCCGCCGCCGCTCGGCCCGACCGTCGCGCACCCTCAAAAAGGCCTCGTCTGTCTTATAGAGCCATCGTGCCGGAGTGTGGCAGTAGACCAGCTTTGCTCCATTCGCGTGCACGCCGTGCGCCCATCCGCTTGAACTACATAGCACCACCTTTTCGTCGAGCTTGATCGTCGAAAAGGCGTGGGCCAGGAGTGGGAACGACAGACGATGTTGCTGTCTCAGAAGCCTCGAACGGTTCAAGTAGGAGGTCCGGATGTCCATCTCCCGAAATTCCGGATAGGTCAGATCAGGCTCGTACAGTGAGGTGTAGATCGGGGCGGCGGGAAAGGCGCGATGCATCGCAAGCACCACTCGCTCCGCCCCACCGCGCTGAGTCAGGTAGTCGTGCACGATCGCGACCGAACCGGGCTCATCGGCGGTATGTCTCTCGCCCATTTCGGGAACGAAAGTGTTTTGCGTCATGTCACGGATCCAGTCTGATGCCAGGGTTCGACATCGCGGCCCACGTGCGCCAATTCACGTGCGTCGCTGGGAATCAGATCGTTGGCTATAGCGTCAGCGTAGACGATCCGGCACCCTGCACCGGCGTTGGACAGCTTGAACCCGGAGCGTCGCTTTGATGAAAGAGGCAGCCCAATCCATCTTGCACCGGCGCGGTCCCGACGATGAGTGAACACCGAGTGAACAAGATCGTGTCTCCATGCCTGGACACGGAACCTCCGATTCAACATTCAATGAAACGTGGCGGTCGTTCGGTCGCGATTGTCACACACACCTCGGGGTTGGGGGTCCAGGCCCCCCGCAAACAGGCGTCGAGGACGCACCCCCAGTGCGTGCGGCCAACCAAGGCCTCGGCGATCCTTGATAGTCCCTAGGCGAAGTCCCTCGAAGGCGGGGTGGGAGACACGCTGGCGAACTCCGAGAACCGCTCCAAAGACCGGTCTCAGCCCGGTCGCGCCCCTGCCCATGGTGCGGCCCTCGGAGGCCCGTACGTGCCATTTCCTCTCGCGCAGACGCCCTAGGCCCAGGGTTTCGATTCGAGGGTTCGGGCTGCTCCGCCATCCATCGGTGCTGAGGCCTCGACCGCCAGCAGCACTTAATCAGTGGATGTGGATGCTGGGGTTACACCTCGGGCGACAGAGTTGGCTGACCAGATTCTCGTACAATCCCCCGACCATGTCCTGCTTCCTCCATGGCTTTGCCGCCGAACGAGAGGGCTCAGACTTCGGGGTAGCCCTGTTCGAGCCAGTCGGTGGAGGAGAACGCTAGGCCGTGCCCGCCTACCGGCATCGTCAACAGCACCGGTTCCACACTTTGCGCTTTGGGCCCCGCCACTTCTATCGGCACCATGTGCAGCGAGAGACACATCCTCACCGACCGCGGGCCGCCACGGCCGCCCGGCACAGGAAACAACTGCTGCTCGCTCTCGGTGGTTTTGCCGTTCTCGCAATGGTCCTCGTGCTGCTTGGGCTCTCTGCGTATCACTCGGCAGTTAGGGCAAAGCAATCACTTGAGGCCGCGCGCACCGGTGATCGCGAACGACCTCTCCGACAAGCAGCTTTTCGTCTCCGCGACCGGACGCGCCAAGCTGGCCGTCGGACATTCAGACCGTTGAAACTGACGCAAACAAAGCCTCATCGGAGCTCCACGGATCGCCGGGGATCCGACTGCTTGGGCTACGTCCCGTTTCTCAATGATCAACCAAACGGCATCGTCACCCTTGTGAACGACGTGCGCACGACCGCGGTGACCGGGTCTGAGCTACTCCAACGTGTCAATCAACTGGTCGCGGAGAGCAATGGCACGACGGTCTCGCTGACTGCGCTCCGATCCTTGCAACACACCGTGGCCGACGCGAGGACGACGGTCGCACAACTCGATCGGCCCGTGGGAGATCTCATCGGCCCTCTCGGAACCGCCCGCCAAGAGTTCGACGTAGCAGATCGTGAAACTCGACGACGACCTGAGCCGCGCGAATCAGACGCTCTCCTATGCCTTGCCGTTCTTGGGTGCGGACGGAAACCGAACGTATCTGATTGCCGGCGAGAACAACGCCGAGATGCGCGACCAGGGTGACGTGCTCTCGCTTGCGCTAATGCACGCCCAGAACGGGACGTTCAATGTCAATACGATCGGTTCGGTAGACGACATCGAACCCACCCACCCTGTCGACGTCTCGATGCCGGCCGGTACGGCCAAAATCTTCGGTGGCTACCAGCCGACCTCGTTGTGGCAGTCGGTCAACGCGACGGCGGATTACCCATTGAGTGCCAAGATCATGCAAGCAATGTTCGCCCAGGTGCAAGGAGTCCATGTCAATGGCGTGATCGCTCTGGACGTCCCAGCGCTTGGCGAGCCTGCTGACGCTCACGGGTCCGGTAACGGTTCCGAACATCTCCGGCCCGATCTCGGCCCAGAATGTGGCCACCGTGATATTGCACGATCAGTACGCCGATTACCCGCCCGGCTCCGCACAGGCCCAGCGACGGGACAACGTAGCGGCGGTGGCCGATGCAACCGTCGCGCTGCATGAAATCGGAGCACATCGATCTCGCTGCGCTGGGAAACGCACTCGCCACCGATGTGGAGGGCCGACACCTGATGGTGTGGGACGAGTCTCCCTCCTATGAGCGCACGGTTGCAGCCATGGGGGCTTCGGGCGCCGTCGACTCAACAGCACCTACTCGCACGTTCCACCTGGCCGTGGAGAACTCCACCGCTACCAAGCTGGACTACTACGTCAGCCCGAGCGAGAACGTTCAAGTCCATGTGACCCCAACTGGCGACGCCCTCGTCAATACGACGGTGACACTCACCAACACCACCCCGCCCGGTCTGGGTCCAACCTTTCAAACTGGTCCGGACGGAATCAACTCGTTCACTCCCGGGCAGTACGTCGCCAATGTCGTCCTCTGGTCCCCACGGGTCGCTCACCCCCCAGAGCACGTCCGAATCCGGTCTCAGGCTGAGCCAGACACAAGCCTCGGTGCTCCCCCAGCAGTCTGCAAACGGTCTCATTCACCTCGATCATCCCCCATGCCGTCGTCAACGGTCGCCTTCAGCTGCGCTTCGTTCCCCAGCCTCGGTTGACGCCCATTGGATTTCACCTTGAGATCTCGGCACCCGGTTGGCACATAAGCGGGCAGGAGTGAACCCGGCGGCGCTCGCGAACACCACCGAGTTCACGTGGGATCTCACCAAATAGGTTCCTGCCTGCCAATCAGGCCGGCGTCGAGGCGATGTTGCCGCTTCGCACGATCGGTTCATAATCTGGAGGCACCTTGCTTGACGCACGCAACCAGAAAGCAGAACCTCGAGTAACGATGGAAGGCGATTCCGAAATCTGAACCCCGCTTCGGAGGGTGAACCGGGCCGTCACGAGACTCGCGTGCTGACCCCAGAGGAGGTGGCCAGGGATTTCCTTCGGGACGGGAGCGGCCTCACTCCAAGCCTCCGAGGCAAGACGGGTCGGCAGCGTAGGAAGCGTTCGAGTCGCGGCGACCACCATCGCCGTCGCCGTGGGCTGCCTGTGCAGTTCTGGCCGGGTTGGCGGTTTTCACCCTCCTCCCGAACGGCCGAGCAAGCCCGCCGCCGGCCCATGCGCTATCGAGTCTCCCTGTCAGCGGCCCGGTGACGACATCAACCTCGACGACATCGGCCCGACCACCGACTCGTTCCCTTGCTGCCCCACGGCGCGATCACGATCGACGTCTTGAATGCCTACGGATCAGGCCGAGTTGCCAGCGTGACAGCCGCCGCACTCAAGCAACTCGGATTCAACGTCGGCAGCGTCGTGAATGCCCCGAGTGATATCCCGCCGGGCCAACCTTCGCAACATACTCTATGCCCCACGGGCGTTGGCGGCCGCAAACACCCTCGCGCTATCACTCAATGGACCCGTGACCGAGGTTGCCACCACCGATCTCCCGGAAACCACCTCCAGCTCTGGGTCGCCAATCCTCAGTTGAGTTGTGAAGACATCTTGACGCAAGACCAAAGTCAGAGCCCAGCTCCTGCTGCGGCTGTGTTCAGTAGTGCACGCGCCACTCGCGTGGTCAGCGCAACGATCCGCTTTGAATCAACGGCCCTGGCTGACGAGCTGACTGAGCCTGTCGGAGGACAGCCTCAACTTCACCGAAAATGGTGGGCCAAGCGAACGGTTCTGCAGCCGCAGCGGCCGCGGCTTCCCATCTTCTTCTGACAGCCGGATCCAGTCCTTCGCGCCAGGTAGGCCGCCAGTTCGTCCACGTCGGTTGGATCGGTCAAATAGGCGGCCGCTTGCCCATTTCGACCGCTGACGATGCACCAGCAAGCCGTGAGGTGATGACCGGAAGCCCACTTGCCAGTGCCTCAATGATGACCAATCCGAAGGGTTCGTACAGGGTGGGGAGGACGAGGAGGTCGGCCGCCGCGTAGTACGGAAACACATCGCTTGTCGATCCGTGCCAGTGGACATTCTGGCCCAGTCCCAGTTCTTCGATCTTTCGCCTGGTAGTCCCCCGAGGAGACGCTTGCCCACCACGTCAATGCGTGTCGATCGCGACTTGACTTTCGCCAACGCCCCGATCAGCGATCCGAATCCCTTCCGGTGGAGTTCGTTTGCAACAAACAGCAGCGACACCTCGTCGGAGCCGATGCCGAGCCGAGCTCGTGCCGTTTCGCGCTGTGAGCGTCGCGCTCCGTGTTGAAAATGGCGGGGTCGAACCCGTTGGGCATCACCCGACACCGCGCCTTCGGATACTCCGTATTCGGCGCCGAGATCTGACACTCTCCCGAGCCGAGGTGCAGAGGATAGAGACTGGCCGCGTGCTTCGAAAGTATCCGTCGTTCCATCGCAAGCATGATCCGATGACGCGGGCAGGAGGCGACGAAACCACGGCGGTGCTTGCCAGCCGTTCACGGTCGGTCCAGGACTGCGATCAAGATAGGCGCGATGGACGCTTCCAACCCAGACGACGTCACCCGGCGGGCACACCGCGCCAAGTGTGAGCGTTACGTCAGGCTGAAATGCTCGAGCGTCTGCTGCGCGGCGCGACGAAAGGCAATCGCAGATGGCAAGGCCCTCGATGTCCGAACTGCACGAAATCGCTGCCGAGTTGTCCTCGGACTCCTCCATGGTTCGGCCCACGAAAGCCGCTTCGTGACGCGTTCCAAGGAAATCCGAGAGATCCCAGGCGACCCGCTCCACGCCAGCACGCCGACTTGCCCGCGGGAAGACGACCGCAACGCGCACGCAGCTAAACGGCGTCGAGAGCTGGGGCTCCCCCAAGGCCAGCCTGGTCGGATTCCTGCTGCCGCCTTGCGCCCGATGACAGCTGCCTCAGCCAATCCCATCCCGACGATCAAGCCATGGAAGCGACGCGTCGCCCGCCGTCCAAAAGATGTCAACCATGCCGTGGGCTAATCGATCTGCGACGAGGGCTAAACCGGCGACGGTGAGTGGATTTCTATAACGCAAGAGGACGGAGATGGCACCCACGTTGAATATGATGAACCCCGCAGCCAGCACGATGCCGCCCTCGGCGAGGGCCTCAACGACGACGTTGGTTGGCGCGACGAGGTACCTGTTTATTTCCTGATACTGGGATGGTTGTAGTAGTAGATGCCGACGCCCACGACCGGCGACGTGCGCCACAGTGCAATCGTGGCATCCTCAGTCTTATTGCGCACTGCCACCGAATTCGTGTTTTGAGTAGCTTGCGTATCCGAGACTTGGCCCGACAACAAGATAGCTCGCATAGGTCAGGAATCCGGCTGCGAGTACGGCAGCCAATGATGAAGCTGCGCTTGCGATAGTCGGAGTGTGTTCGAAAGAACCATACGAAGATGCCCACAACCAGCGCACCCATCGCGGCACGCGAATGCGTGGCAACCAAGCCCGCCCCCATTGCCGCGATCGCCGCATATCGCAATAGCGGGCTTCAGCTCCAGGTCACCGGGAGCAGCAAGGGCCACGAGAATGCAAAGTCCCAGAATCGAGCCTATGTAGTTCTTGTTCAAGCCGAGCGGCGACCGGAAGAACTAAAGCCGTGGGCTGCTCCCGCAAAGAAGAGGACAGCCCACGATTCCCGCCACACCGATGAGCAAGCGCAGGGCAAGGCGCGTGTATCCCTCCAGGTAGATCCACGCCCCTACGCTCAGCGCTCCGACGACGAGCAGTGTTCGGTGTCCTGCCTCGACGAGGCCACGAAGGTCCGGATGGATCAGGACGATTGCCAACATTGCGATCAGGTAGACGCAGAACCACCGGCGAACTCTTGTCACCCCGATCGGCGTTCCGAGCCTGGCCAACGCGGGGAGGCTGAGAAACGTGGCGATCAGCAGATCGATGTCGGGGAGTGAAATGCCCGATCCGACGGACAATCGGCTCACATTGAAGGACGCTGGAGCTACCAAGATGGCGATCGAGATCGGCGATCTCGCGATAACAGCCGACAATGCGCCAAAGCCGAGCAACGCGACGGCAAGTAGCGGCTCCCGAACGGCCAGATACCCGGCCGTAAGCCCGAAGACGGCACACGCCAGAGGAACTGCGGGTATGCGACTCCAGAGCATCCGAAGATAGGTGTGCATTGCCTCAGTGAAGGATCGACACGCAGATCATTCCTGCCGGGCCGACTCTAGCCGGGTTGACCAGGCCCGTTTCGATCATAAAGTCAGGCGACACACCTCGGCCGCAGCGCTCGTCGGGGCGACCCAGCTCGGAGTCCGATCTCGATGCTCCATGAGTGCGACTTGAGCGGTTATGGGTCTCTTCGATCAGTTTCGAAAGCCTCGCGGCGTACACGGCTGGAGGACTCGCCACCCAGCCGCAGCGGCCGGAACGCGAACTCAAGCACCTCGCACAACCAGCATGGCGCTAACTTAACCGCAAGGCGATCACTGGATCGTATTCCTTTGCGGAAAGAGTGGCTTCCAATCCTAGGTGTACTCGGCCTAGGGCGGTTCATCGCCCTCGCGATGTGGCTGGAAAGAGAACGTCCTCTAGTAGAGGGCGCTACGTTGGCATTGCCAAACTGGGAGGCCCACTCCCGATTGCCGACGGACAGATGGCGTTGATAGCTCGGATCGGCAAGAACCTTCCTTATGGCTTGTGCGAGCGCTTCTGAATCCTCCGGCCTAACGGTTAGCGCTTCGGCTGACAGATAATCGACGACAGATTCAACTCTGGTGACAATCAGCGGTAAGCCGCATGCAGACATTTCAAGCAGCGTGGTCTGCCCCACACTCCACTCTGACTCAACAAGCGGGAGTACCGCACAGCCAGACTCAGACAGCACAGTCACGAGTTCTCGATGTGTCAGATTGCCCAGTTCAACTGTGACATTCGCGGGAAGGACCGGACAAGTCTTGGCAAGGCGATCGACGTTGTCTTGGGAACATATTATTCGAATGGAGTATTCAGGCAACTGAACAGCGGCCTTAACCAGGGTCTCGTACGCACGACCGGCATGGCCAGTTGCGATAACGCTATCTGCGTGAAGTCCCGTCCAAGTCGATTGGCTAAACCAGTCAACATCGATGCTGAGGGGAAGGAAGACGCTAACCCCATCTTCCAATTTGAAGTGGTTCTCCAGCGCTTTCGCTTGCCGGCGCGTATAACTCACAACCCGAGCCGCAACTGGAAGAAGAATGCTCCATAAAAGTCGGCGCCCAGCTCTGATGTTTCTCGGATTAAGCAGAGCAATATTGATGACGACTACAGGGGCGCGAAGGATACCAAGTCGACGGAGCATCAGTGTTGGAACCGCAACGTGCTCCTGCACCGCCAATATCGTTACGGTGCGTCGATATCTCCAACTTACGACAGTCGCGCAAAAGCTGACCAGACCGACCAAGCCCAAAGATGACGATGAAACCATGACGTCATTGGCGGCGGACAGGAGACGAAGTCAACCTTGTTGTCCCATGGCGTTCAATTCCGGCGCACACCTCAGGACATGAGACGGACGCTCTCCAGCTAGAAATCCCGCCAGTTCATGCTCGAATGGATAGGTATAGAGGTAGAGCGCGCGTCGTTTGCTCGGCTCTGGATCGCACACGGTCTGCGCTTGGTCCGCGCTTTCCGGAGTGATCGGAGAAATCGATGTTAGGAGCTTCAATTGGTGCCGCACATACGGTCAGGGCGTCGATCATGCGTATCTGCCCAAACATCTCTGATCCCGGACTGTCGCGGATTGATACTATTTGACTGCGATTAACTCAAAGTGCATGCTTCGGATACCGATGGTCGCAGAAAGAAGACGCTCTGCGTGATAGGGATACATGTGAACCAAGCGACGCAATAGGCTACGACTTGGTTGACCCAGCGAAGCCTGCGCTATACGGAAATGCACGCCCGAGTGATAGTCGAAACCGCCCCGCTGAGGTATTCGACAGTCCGCAATGAGAAGAAGTGTCGGTGAGTCGGGTCTGCATAGGTTCGGGTATGACTGTAATGAGGCAACGAGATGAGAACTCGACCACCCGGCCTCAACACCCGATGTACTTCTTTCATCACGACGAATACATCCGATACGTGTTCCAGGACATCGTAGAGATGAATAAGGCCAACAGACGAGTCGCGAAAGGGAGCGCGCCCTCAATGTCTCCGACGACGTCGACCGAGCCGTGGATGAGTGACCTATCGAGCCCGAATGATGACGGTGTTTTGCTCCGGCCACATCCGAGGTCGAGTGCGATCTCACGTTCCACTGGTTGTCAGGGACACGGGGGGCGTTCTCGGCCCGTCTCCCAATCCACCTTTCAATCCGTTCGAGCGATGTTCCCGCATACTGCATTCCGACGGTCTTTTTGACATGATCTATGTAGCTTTCTGATAGTGGTTGGTGCCCATCAGCTGCGTACAGGCCCCGGTGGTGCACCCAGGTTCCGTACAAAGGTCTACGTTGGCCGCCCTCAAGTTCGACCCACGCGCTTCATGAGTAGGCGCTGGAGTCGCAAGACAGTGCACAGCGGTCAGCAACTCGAACGTTGAAATCAGCCTTCCCGGTGCGGAACCTGTCGCCCCGCTCCCGAAGGAACCGATTGAGAAAAGCGGTGACGAGGGCAACGTCTGCCGACTTGGCTTCCGCGGAGAGCGCCTTGACCTGGGCTCGGAGATGCTCATTCGAGCTGCCCCGACAGCTGCGCTCTGAACTGATAACACAAGAGTCGTAATCCCGTCCTTGCACATGTGGATTAATGATCTCCAGAAACGCGTACACCGGAACGCGCCCTCACAGGGTGGCGGTCCAGAAGGGCTGCGATTTCCAAGCTCTAGGTTTATCGTCGTCTTCGCATTTCGAAGGCCGCGTCCCAGCATCCCAGCAGTCGCTGGGCCACCCAAGCCGCCGACATCGCGGGCCATTTCGGCTGCTCCTGCGTCAAGCTCGACTCTTCTCTTCTGAACTTCGCGTATTACTGCAGAGAATGTCTCGGCCCGTCCATCCCACGCGACACCGGCACCAAATTTCAGCACCTCCTCACGAACGCCCACCATCGGAGTCGTTATGCTCGGCACGCCATGACCCGCGGCTTCGGTTACCACCATTGCAAATGGATCGAATCTGCTCGGTACAGCCAGGACGTCGCACGCTGCCAGAAATCTGGTTAGGTCATCTACATAGCCCGTCGTCCGACAACGGTCGGCAACTCGCACATCGTAAAAGTCAGAGAATGGGCACCGCCGAACACTAGAAATGCATCCGGCGCAAGAGCAACTCCGTCGGCGAGCTCACGCCAACCCTTTCGATCATCCATGCCCCCGAGGTACCCGACAACGACTCCGTCAAATTGGCCGACCAGGCCTTCACGCGCTTGTCGTCGCTCCTCAACCGAAACCTCTGTAATACCGGCCGCCGGGTTGGGCAACATCTCGTACCTGGATGGCCGTCCGTATAGACGAGTGAACTCGTCCAACATGAGTTGGCTCGGAAACAATACTTCCACCCGGTCTGTCAAATTGTGGAGGTAGCGATCCTCCATCGCGGCCACTGTTCGGTGCTGCAATCGTCGCCAACGTGATAGCAAATCACCGCCCTGCGGAAACGAGCCTGTCTCCTCAGCTAATCGCGTCAAAAACTGTACGTGCCACGTATCAGCAATCCCCGTCAGCTGGGGTTGGTACGCATGCAGAATGTCATAGGGCACGCCGCCTAGCGCTGACTTGACCGTGTGGAGAGCACGGGCCCACTGATATGCAAACACAGCCCTTGGAACATGCAGCGATCGGTACTCCACGTCGTCCTTAAGCGAAGGGTCAATCTCCTTTGCGATGGCGATGACGGAGTAGTCGGCTTCCAGCGCGATCTGCGTCGCCCACATCGCCAGCTTTCCAATTGCTGATCGCTGGTCGATATTGTTGTGAACGACTACAAGCCGGCGACTATGCCCGGTCAACACACTGGGACTCTCATCTCTCCTGCGATGGCGTCACAGAGCGTCACAGAATTGGCAGAGCTCTCACGAACGAACCTCTGGCGTGGAGACACCGAGTAGATATTTACGTGATGTTTCGGAATATGGCTTCAGACCTGACGGATTGCGACCGAGACCTCATTAACAATATCTCTGCATCATCTAGACCACTATCTCTTCAAGACTAAACATTAGTCTCAACTGGTTGCGGACCAACTCCATTGCTAAGGCGACTACTACAAGAGGAGGGCCAGCTATCACGATCTCAAGCTTAGAGCCCTCATCAAGTCCTGCAACGGAGAAGTTGTTGGTCGTAGTGGTCGCGTACGGAAACGAAGATCACTTGAGAACTTGTCTGGCCACGCTGGGCCAAGGTCATCACGTTGTGGTCGTCGATAACGGGAGATCTGATGAGGCTCAACGGATCTGCCTGACCTTTGGTGCGGATTATTCGCGCCCTGCCGGGAATCTGGGTTTCGCGGCCGCTGTGAATGTTGCGATAAAGGAGCGGAGAATCAGGGCAACAGACGTCCTACTATTGAACCCTGATGCCAGGCTGGCACCTGCCGATCTCGACATCTTGCGCGACCGTTTGCGCATTGCGCCTGATCTCGCCGCTGTCGGTCCACGGTTAGCGCGTCCTGACGGTCAAGTTGAAAAGGCCCTCTGGCCAATCCCGTCACCCTGGGTTGCACTCGCCACAATTGTAGGCGCTTCGGACAGAATTACCCGGCGCCGCTTTGTCAGTGGTGCCGTGCTTCTCTTGCGAGGGACAGCCCTCGACTCGATCGGGCGATTTGACGAGCGGTTCTTTCTGTACTCCGAAGAAGCCGACTGGCAGCTTCGTGCCCTTCGTCTGGGATGGAAGGTTGGCCTCGTCAACGAAGCAGCAGCCATGCATCTTGGGGGTGCGACGAGTTCAAATGCTACCCAAAGAGAACTCTACTTCCACGCCTCAGCAGAACTATTTGTTCGCAAATGGTATCGACCATTCGGCTGGGAGGTCTATCGGATAGCCACTATCGCTACCGCCCTACGTCGCCTGGTCACTAGTGGCAGTCGTCAATGTCGAGACACCCAACGCCGAGTGATACGCCAGTATTGGCGGGGTCCCGTCCTATGCGCTAAGGCGCCAAATCCCAAACAATGAGGGTAGCTCACGTTGTACGCTCAGACTCGTTCGCGGGGGTCGAGCGCTATATCTGTCTTATCGCTCCGCGTCTCGCGCGGATTGGTTGCGAGGTAGCAGTCATTGGCGGAGATCCTTCCAAGATGGAGAGTATCTCCGGTGCCGTATTTTTCCGTCCGGCCTCTACGATTCTTCAGGCCGCCAAGGAGTTAGTCCAGTTAGGACGACTCGACGTGGTACATGCACACATGACGGCGGCCGAACTCGCTGCGGTCGTCACTAGACCATCTCATCGCGCTCGGATTGTGGCGACCCTGCATTTCGCGGCACCGCGCGCAGGGATGGAAAGAATCACCTTTTCGACTCTTGGGTTCGCTGATTGATGAGCAAATCGCCATCAGCGAATTCGTTGCGTCACAAATTTCGGCATCGTGCATCCTGCAAAATGGAGTTGAAGTTGTTGACTCCGGACCCTCAAGCCGGGATCATTCCGTTCTCGTAATGCAGCGGTTAGAGCTCGAGAAACACACCGACACTGCCTTGAGAGCATGGTCCGCGAGTCGCCTTCGCCACAACGGGTGGAGACTGAGGATCGCCGGAAGGGGTGGGGAGTTACTGAATCTCCAACGACTCGCACACCGCCTGGGGTTGGACAACTCCATTGACTGGCTCGGCTTTGTCGATGATTCGTATGATGTTCTCTCCACAGCAGGAGTATTGCTGGCAACGGCATCAGCAGAACCATTTGGGCTGACTGTCGTAGAAGCGATGGCGCGGGCTACGCCAGTCATAGCGACAGATGCCGGGGCACATCGCGAGACGATTGGTACGGACGGGTGGCTCTTTCCGGCGCACGATGTCGCGGCTTGCGCTCAACTATTGGATGACGTTGAGCATCGGGATCTTGAGCACTATGGGCAGATGCTGCGATCGCGTCAACGTGTGCACTTCGATATCGACGTTCACACGAAAAGATTGATGCAGATCTATAGCGCCCTGGCATCGTAACCAGCGATGATCCTCGGCACCGGCGTTCGACGTAAGCACGAGCTCACAAGTGAGGTCACGAGTTTGTGAAATATACGGTTAAAGAACTTAAGCTGGTCTGAATATCTCCGCGCACACCTTGAGCCATGTGTCGCCCCAGCGGTCATCGGGCTCCAAGTGACAACCCTCGGCCCATTCATTCCATGCGTTGACAAATACGAGCGCCGGATCCTCCGGTCGTAGACGCTCATGCAACTGAAGAAGCCAGTCGCGAAATAGCCGACCGCTTACGTGGGAAACGAGGATGGCGTCGCCATGGGCCCTTCGGGCCGAGTTGTCCCAACTTGGGAAGGCGGTCTCGCAAGTTGGCCAATCTGGCTTGGGCCACCGAGTGTGCTCTCGGATGACCTTGTCGTATCTATGGGCCTCCGCGTGACGGAAACGCGGCCATCTGCGCGTCAATAATCGCGACGCGGCTCGAAGGCCGATCATCATACGTTCATCGACCGTCTCGGATCCAAGACGCAGCCAGTTAGGCGCCCATCGAACTGAGAAATCAAACCCGCGCGTTCGGATGTCCTCCTCCTCAAAGGCAACGCAACCACCAACTAATGGATCTATGCCGTGTGCTCGGCACACATCCTTCAAGATTCGAATCATCCGGCCGTAATCGGGCAGATGCAATGGGTTGTATACAAGGAAAACTGGTCGACCCTCATATCTGAAGTATCGATCATTTGCCAGGTACTCTTCAGCTAGGAGTTCGCAGTGATGCCAATCATCCTCCTCTGAATATTCTTGAGGGATAGTGGTCCAGTTGTCGGCACCCCGCCACTCCAATGTCCAACTCTCGTTCGCCCAACAGAGCAGATACTTCGTTGAGCGCAGTGGGTCGCTAAAAAAGTCTTTGACCGGTCGTTGCATTAGTCGCTTACCACTAAACCAGTAGTGGTACAAAGCGAAGGCTGATATGCCCGATGAAGCCGCTAGGTTGCATTGCAGTGCACGTGTCTCTGGAACGCGCAGGTCATAGAATCCTAAGTCAGCCGGTAGGTGAGGCTGGTGGTGTCCAGGAAACAAAGGCTTTGCTCGGACCACATTGTTCCATTCAGTAAAACCGGTTCCCCAATGTTGATCGTTCTCGGGGATTGGATGATACTGAGGCAAGTAGAACGCGATTGCTCGGGTGACGTCAGACATGTGTTAACAACCCGTCCTCGGCACCGATGGTCATGTCAGCCTTTGAGGCAGGTGTCGCAAGAACCCCACTCTACCTACGAGGCATGCCTAGGACACCTCGGTGGTGGCCAATTAAACTGCTTCAACGGGTCCATTTGACATCCGCTGGAAGAGTCGCCTTCGTGAAGCCAGCCCTTATACCTAGTTCATACCCGCCTCACGTTGGAGGCGTGGAGAACGTCTGCAGCCGCCTTGCTTGTGAGTTGCTCTCTCGCGGGTTCCAGCCGACGATTATTACAAATCGCTGGCCAAAGTCCCTGCCACAGAAGGAGAACTCTGCGGGCATCGAGGTGTACAGATTCGGTTTCAGAGTGCCCGGCGCAAGCGTGCGACACAATTTGGGATGGGCGATCGGAGCCGCCGCGACTGGTAGGGATGTCAAACGCGTGATCAGCTGCACCGGTTCCGATCTCGTGAATTTGCATTGCGCTTCAAGCAATACACGGTACGCAGTAAATGCAGCTCGCCATCTCAGCCTTCCTTTTGTGCTCTCGATTCACGGGGAATTGACTGGGGACGAGACATCACTCTTCAGTCGATCCAAGTGGATGCGAAGAAGCCTCCGTTACGCGGCGCGGCGAGCCGCAAAGATCACTGCACCATCTTCGTATGCCCTCCGTGAGCTTCAAGAATGGCTTAACGACGACCTAGGCACCCGAACCGCGGTCATTCCCAATGGTGTGGATTCGGCTATCGGCGCTAAAGATTATGACGAACGTGCGCCGGTTGTTTTCGGGGCCGGAAGACTCGTCACCATCAAGGGCTTCGACATTCTCATCAAGGCGTTCGCCGAGTCATGCCGCGGTAGCGACTACCGTCTAGTAATAGCAGGTGACGGGCCTGAGCGGGCGCAGTTAGAACGATTGGCGGAATCTGTCGGCGTAAGAAGCCAGGTGCGGCTCCTCGGATTCGTCGCGGGTGAGGAGGTTCGCCGCCTCATGAGCTGCGCTCAAATCGTGGTGGTCCCCTCCAGAGCTGAGGCTCAGGGATTGTCCCTACTAGAAGGTTTAGCGGCCGGAGCCGCCCTGGTTGCGAGTGCCGTAGGCGGTATTCCCGAAACGGCGCAGCACCGCAACCAGGCTCTCTTATTTCAACCGGGGGACTCCGGAGCTCTGGCCAAGTGTCTTGGAGAGCTCGTGAACTCTTCTGATCTCCGCCGCGACCTCGGCCTCGCCGGTAGTCATCGTGCTGCTGATTTCAGTTGGGCAGCGACTGTTGATGCATATGAGGCCTGTTACCGGTCCGTTCAGTGATGAGAGTGGTTCTCGATGGACCTCTTATAGGTAAGCAGCCTACTGGCCCCTCAGTGCACATGCGGAGTCTGTTCGGCGCAGCGGTCTGAATCCGGCCGTCGCTGGAACTCGTCAGCCGACATGCAACTCTGAGGCGGGTTCGTGAGCACCACCTGTCGGCCGCACGAATTTCGCCCAGCGTTCGCACTACCACAACACCATTGCCGAGCAGAGTGCTCCGAGATCTCGAGACCTATCTGCGTTTACCACGTGAACGCTGGCTGGTCGGCCATTTCGACCTTTACCACCAACTTCATCTCGATGGCGACCCGTCTGTCTCCGGAAACCGCTTGATTGTGACAGTCCTCGACCTGGTGGCAGCGGTGTGGCCCAAGGAAGAGGGAGAGATGCATCCGCGCGCTGGACGGCTGATCCGACGCGCCGCCGCTGTTTGTGCCATCTCCGATTTTACTAGGACGCTCGTGCATGATGAGTTTGATGTGCCATTGGATCGGATACACATCGTTCCGGCTGGCGTCGACTCGAGGTTATTCAATCATCAATCTGGAATAGCTACCCTGCCGTCCGTCCGTCAATATTTCGGTCTTCCCGAGTCCTACCTCCTGCACGTTGGCGGTTCTACTCCTCGCAAGAACGTCGACAGGGTCGTATGCGCTTTCGAGGCAGTAGCTCAGAAAGAGAAGGACCTGCACCTGCTTCTGGTGGGTCCCGGAACTCCTTCAATAGTGCGTCTCGAGCAAGGCCTCCGGCGAAGGGTTCATCGATTCGGCTACGTCGAAGAGACTTACTTGCCTGCACTGTACGCGGGCGCCGTTGCCCTAATCTTCCCGTCCCTTTACGAAGGATTCGGAATGCCAGTGCTGGAAGCGTTCGCCTGCGGCACCCCAGTGATAACTTCAAACGTCACGTCGTTGCCCGAAATCGCAGGTGGAAGTGCCGTCTTAGTTGACCCGACAGATGTGGACGCTATCGCCGGAGCTGTGAGTGCGGTGTTGCATGAGGACGAGCGGACACGCACGCAGCGACAAGCTCGCGCCCTAATCCACGCACGAAGATTCAGCTGGGAGTCAGCGGCCGAAAAACTGCTAGCTGTGTACGACCGCATCGCCAGTCAGGCGTGACCAAGATAGACGCCGAAGGTCTGCCGCGGCGATATATCCTCACTCAACGGGCGGGCCAACCGACTAGAACACGAAGCCCGAGGCGTGAAATCGGTCACCAATAGTCCCGCTCGGAGACGCCGGGACAAGTGGCAATTTGTCGTAGGGCGCTGCGCAAGTCCAAGTGCCAGCGTTGTGGGATGGTGTCGGCGCTGCGGCACCCGGAGGGTTCAGGCAGCCCGCGGCCTGAATGCATCGTAACCACCACTGACTCTCGACGCCGAGCGGGACAAACTCCGGCTCCGCCGTCTCGGTCAATCGCTCAACCACGCGTCCAATAGAAGCGGCACAACAATCGATGGAGACCACTTTCGAGCAAATTCGCGGCTGCACGAGCGCGTCCAATCGCAGCCTCATAGTTCAACAGAACCTCATCGATCGAATTCGACAATGAAGCCGAATCGGCTGTCTGGGTGAGCATGAAGAGATTGCCATCGCGATTGAGTTCCTTGAACGCAGGAAGAGAGGACGTAATCACTGGGACCCCCCATGCCATAGCCTCCATAACCGCCACAGGCGCAAACTCAACCAAGGAGGGAAGAACGACGACAGCATGGCGACGAACAAATTCAACTAACTCATCTCCGTAAAGAGGTGCAACAACCTTGGTCCTATCTTCAATACCGAGTCGTCCAGCAGTACGCATGAGGTTCGCAGAGTTTGTGCGGCCTGTTCCGTACACTTCGGAATCTGCGCCTACAAAGGTGAGCGTCAAGTTGTTTCGCCGTTCGGCGAGATTACTGACGGCAGCTAGGAGTACTTCATAACCTTTGAGGACATTGAGTCGTCCAACGCAAACAAGCGATCCACGCTCCACCGGTGCTACGGGATCAGTAGGCGGCCAGGGTATCGGATTCGAAACAACCGACGCGTTCGGAATACGAATCCCGAAATGGCTCGAAATGTCGGCGATTGCACTACGACTCCCAGCCGTAACGGTGTTTGCAATGCGAATGAGCTCGCGCTCAGGACTAGCTTGGACAGTCCACGGTACGGTACCCGCCGGCTGGACCATCGTCGCTGGGCCGTGCAGTCTCACGTTGAGCCGACGCCGGCTCGCAATCCTGCAGAGGCCTCCCATTGCTCCAAAGTCAGGGGACTCTAAAACGTCAAAGGGACGATCTTTGACGGCGAGATGAACGCCGTTCGCGAGAGAAAACCTCACGAGGTGCGACGCATCGAATCCGGCGCTCGTGAAGGCCATCGCCGCTCTTGTTGGCATCTCTCGCCTGCGAGTCCACCTGGGACATGCCCAGACCCAGACGCCATCAACGACCTCACGATGGGGTATGCGTTCGTCGCCTGTCTGCAAGAAGACGTGAACCTCTACACCGATCTCTGTGAGCTGTCTCGCTACCGTTTCCGTGTATGTGCCTATCCCACCTGCGCCACCAATAAACGGGTAGGTATCGGTTAGGAACCCCACCTTCAAGCCCTGGTATGTTCGCTTCTTCATCGATCACTTAGGCGCGTGCAGTTCTACTACCACGTCTAACGCGGCCAAAGACAACCACCCCCGAGGTCATCTGCAAGTCACGCAGGATGGTAGTCGACTGCCCGCGACCTTCTTCTACTTCTTCTACTTCCCATCGGGTTTCGACTTTACCAAGACACCTCGGCACTAGCCTGAACCGAATGGCTCAGATCAACCTCAAACGAGTCCTACGGAGCGTGGGGGTCGATATTTCGCGAGTACGGCCCGATGCCGGCTTGGAGGCGGTTGCGGCGTTACCCGAGGGCGAACGGACGCAATATGGGGTGTTCCGTCACGTGGTATGGACGCCATGGGAAGCCGAAGACGACTTTATCGCCGTATGGCGACGGATCATGGACAGAACGACGCTGACCCCCGACCGCTGCTGGACGCTTTGGTCCCTCGCTCAGCAATGCGTGCAAACCGGCGATGTCGCGGAGTGTGGTGTCTATCGAGGCGGCTCGGCTCGAATGCTGGCCGAACTCCTAAAGGGAGGCTGCTTGCACCTGTTCGATAGCTTCAGCGGCCTTGCTCATCCGTCGTTGACCGATGGAACGTGGGCAGCTGGTGACTTCGCCGATACAAGCGTTGAGACCGTAACGGAAGCGCTTGGCGCCTACGCTGATCGCTGCGTCATCCACCCAGGATGGATACCAGGAACCTTCGAAGACATCAACGCGACAGCGACCTTCGACCTCGTCCATTTGGACCAGGACCTCGAAAAGCCAACCCTGGACAGCCTGCAATACTTCTGGCCGAGGCTCAGCCCTGGGGGCGCCCTGATCGTCGACGACTACGGATTTCCTTCCTGTCTTGGCGTGCGTCACGCCGTACAAGCATTTGGAGGTCCCGAAGACATGCGTCGAATGTACGTGCCCACCGGGCAATTCGTGGCCATAAAGCTCAGCAACCGCTCGACGGTATGACGACGCCGATGGCTCCATCCCCACGATCATTCCTAAACCGCGGTAGGCGCTTCTGCTCGAACAGCAATGCTATTCGATAGCTACGCTCCGAAGTGGTTGTCTAGCCTGTCAGCGTGAGGCGCTTGAGGCTTGGGGTCATCTGCGACGAGGTCTTTCAACCCCAGGTAACTGGTGGTTACGGCGGATTCGGTTGGCTTACTCGCGAGATCCTACGTTTGTTCGGACAGAATGCAGAGTTGGGGGTAGATGTCCTCGCGCTCGTTCCCTTATGGGCAAGCACCTGATGGGATGATAGAAGGTTGCCCCGTTTTGTTTCGGACGCCGACCCATGGAGCATGGCACCGAGCGCGAGATACTGCGAGGATCGTTAGCCAGCGCCTGGACCTCGTCCTCAGCGTCGACTACAGACCGACATGGCAATTTTGCCCTGAAAGCGGCGGCACGAACGCCGATGGTGATGTGGGTCCAGGATCCTCGGACCCCCGAAGACATCCTCGAAGTGAACACTCTCAAACCCCCGGTCCCAGACTATGAATCGGCCCTTGGGTTTTGACGGCGCTGGATGGGGATGCGGCGTTTCGGCGACCTTCAACGGTGGCGCCGACGATCTCCGCTAAAGGACAGTTTCGCAATCTCGGCACCCAGCCTCGCTGACAATACTGCCTCGGCATACGGAGTGGATATCAACCGTCGGATTTTGTCATGCTCCCCTACCCGTAAGGCC
>CAVYKO010000002.1:0-191306 GCA_963769095.1 uncultured Acidimicrobiaceae bacterium | reverse complement strand
CGCCACCCGAATTGCAGTCCCGCTCCGCTCACCCCTGCCGGGTCGGCGGCACGGGCTTCGGCATAGACGACGAGCGCCTTCCACAGCGCCCAGCCCCGGCCGCGGACCCAGGTCGCGTCGTCGAGCGCCAGACGTTCCCGGTACGCCTGTCGGCTCGAACCGTGGAGGAACGTCCAAGCGAAGGCGAGGTCGCAGGCCGGATCGCCGACGCCGGAGGACCCGAAGTCGATGACAGCGGACAAACGTCCGTCGTTGACGAGGAGGTTCGACGCGGTCACGTCGCCGTGCACCCACACGGGCGGCGCATCCCAGGTCGGCGCCGAGAGTGATGCCTCCCACGCCTCGGTGAGAATGCCGGCGTCCATCTCGTCGGCGACGGACGCGATCGCCCACCGGGTGTAGGAGTCCCACCACGCCACCGGCCCGCCCCGGTCACCGTAGGGCTGGGGCTTCGGCCCGCCGGTTGCATCGACCGCGTGGAGCGCGATCAGGAAGTCGGCGAGCGTGACGGCCAGCTCGTCGAGATCACCAATTCGCTCGACACTCGCGTGCCGGCCGGGGATCCAGCGGTACACCGACCAGGGGCGTGGGAATCCGCAGCCAGCCACGCCTCTCGCTACCGGCTGGGGGATCGGAAGCGGTAGGTGCGGCGCCAGCACCGGCAGCCACCGATGCTCCTTTTCGACTTGCCGTACATAGCCGTCGCCACTCGGGAGCCGCACCGAGAGGTCGTCGCCGAGCCGGAACGTCGCATTGTCCCAACCGTCGAGTTCCACGGGCGTAACGGCCAAGTGCGACCACTGCGGGAACTGCTCCGCTATGAGGCGGGACGCCACCTCGGCCGTAATCTCGCCCTTCTCCACGACGCCATCGTGCCTCGACGACCCGATCAATGAAAGAGAGTTCCGTCGCGCATCTCAGTCACCGGCTGTGGGCGTCGCCAAGCAATCAGGCGGTTTGGTCGTCCGGTCGTCCGAACCGTTCCTGAGCTGCCTGCTCGGAAATGCCAAGAACCAATCCAATCGCAGCCCAAGAGTGACCCTTTCGACGGGCAACCCCAACCCGATGGAGAAGGCTCAACTCAGCGACGCCCACCTCTCGAGCGGCCGCCCGGACGAGAGTCAGGTCCTTGTCCCACTCCTCAAAGCGTTGATCCACCAGGTCAATAATGCGTTGAAATCACCCTCGCTTCAACGTGACCCAAATCGCCCGGAGAGAGGCATTCGCTAGCGGTCTTCAACAGGACGTCCGATACGAGTGTCAAGTCTGCCGATCTCCCTCGGACCTCGTGGTTTCCGCCACCGGTCGTTGATCTCTCAAGATTGCTCGTCGTTCGTCGTCAGGTTCGATAAATCAGGCACCGCCGTTGGCGTGGTCTATCCGCTGGTCGATGTATTGCCGAGCGTGGCCTTTCAGATTCGTTGGCACGGTCCACCGAACGGAAGTGCCGCTGACTTCGGGTGGCGCGATGTTCTGAAAGTCAAGTACGCCAGGACCGGAGTAGCCGACGTTCGTAGCGTCGAATGCCTCGAGCCATTTACCATCTGGAGCCCTCGTCAGCGTCCACTTCAGGACTACGGAGCCGGGAAATCGGCTCCCGTGTTCGGTCAGTTCACCCTGTATTTCAACGTCCGAAGTGCCCATCGCGCCGCCTCCTCTACGCCAGATCCTCGCCCAACATGAACGCGTCGACGTGGATCAGGTTGCCAGCTCCGTCGATTCCGAATGTGTGGTCTTCATTGGGTGTCGCCATGTTGCACCGGAGACATGTTCCCACCCAGCCATGCATTCGACCGCTCTGGCTCCGCCAACCCATTCCCACAGCTGTGGTGATGTGACCTCCGCACCGAGGGCAGATCCGATCCTCGCTCGACATCCGATCAGGGTACCACGCACGACGAACATACGTTCGTAGTGGACAGGGGTCCTGCCAGATCAGGATTGCGCAACCTGGATCGAATTGAGAATCATGTACACGTCATTACGCAAGGTTGCAGAGGCGCTCGTGCCAATGGCAGCAAGCACGTAGAAATCGCGTCCCGCATGTGAAAATGCGATCCATTGGCCGTTTCCATTCAGCGGATGAGCAAGGCACTGCAGAAAATCTGTCCTAGACAGATTGACGCCGGATGACCCATTGAACCCTCCCGCGGGACGAGCTGGGAACATGTTCGTTTGTGAGTTTGCAAATGGCTCACTTCCCAAAATCGAAATGAATGCATCACTACTGCCCATCGCATCTAACGCGGCGGCCGGAAATTGAGGGCACAAAGTGCTGGACGCATTCGTATTCAAAGAGTAAGTGCCAAGCGCGACGAACTCCTTGGGATTGATGAGATCGGGCGTCAAGTTGCCCGCTGCCATCGTCCAAGCCGAAGGAAACGATATCGTCAGGCCGTCCGTCTGATCTTGGTACGTGCTCCAGCCTGGCACCGCCGCAGCACTTCGGGTTCCCAAGCGGATGGGCGAAAATAATGCAACGACGACGACAACGATTAGAGCCACCACGGGCCCGGAAACCTTAAGGATTCTGTTCAGCGAGTTGCGTCGATGCGCCTTTCTCCAAGCCCCGGTGACGTTCGCTTCGTGTTTGGGATCGGGCACCGCATTTTCGAACAATTCCCGCAAGTCCGTGGTCATATTCGCCTTCTCTGTTTCCTAGGCATCTTGTACAAGCCCGTCGTGGCGTAAGGACTCAATAGCATCGTGAATGAGCGTTTTTACGGTTCCCTCGGGACACGAAAGTGTTGTGGCAATGTCCCGAACGGAGAGATCGGCGTAGTAACGCAGAACTATCGCCGAGCGCTGGCGGAGTGGTAAGGCTTGCAATGCCTGTCGAACCGCGACCCCGTCGGTCGGATCGGGTGTTCGATCAGGCGGGCGCTCAAGCCTCAACCGCTGATGAGCTCTCCAGCGTGCGTTTAGCCGGCGGAAATGAGAATTGGCGAGATTAACGGCCACCCGGTGTATCCAGGCGCCCGGTGCAACCATTGCCAGTATCCGATCAGGATCTCTACAGACCCGGATGAGCACCTCCTGCGCCAATTCTTCGGCGGTGAATGGTTCACCGACCAGCAGGGTCAAAAGCCCCACAAGTCGAGGCCACTCCTTCCGACAGAGCGCTTCCACAGCCTCCGGTGGGACTGGCTCGCCAACCTCTGGTCTCACGTCGCGTTTCCCTGTCGCGATGATATTGCTGGCTGCAACCCAATTTGCCCCACGAATACCAAACGCACCAGATTCCCAATTCGTTTCCGATAATCACATATCCCAAAGACGGCGACCCTCGCTGCATCTGGACTTTCAAAGCTTGACGCAGATCGGTGAGTTTCTGAGCGATCCCGATTCAGTGTTTCTTGGGCCGGTTCTTCGACCATCCCACCAGCGCCCTTAGTTTGTAGGGGCTCGGAAAAGGAAGAGTTTCCGGGGAAAACGGCACTGAAGTGTTCGCAAGGATCGAAGCAAATGTGGCACGTAACCAGCGCAAGCCACTCGCGCGTCTAAGCGTCGAACTCGTTCAGAACAACCTCGGGCGAATCCATCCCCGCCTTAGACCTGACGACGGAAGCAAAGTCACGACGGGCCTGCCCCAGTTGAGCGATCAGTTCTTGTAGCTTCTCTTCCGCTGCAGGATCGGGTTGAATCTTGCGAACACCCTGGGCGACGTGCTTCATCTTTTCAGTTAGCGGGGCATCCCCAGGAGGAGGCGCCAGGGCAGAGAAGCGTGTGGACTGAGCTACCAATTCGGTCGACATGTGCATGACTCGGTTAGCCGATCCAATGAGTTCTTTGTCGCCGAACGTCCAGATAACGACCTGAGCTCCGTTCAGCGGGGCGTATTGATCGACTAACCAGTTACCGAAATCTAAAGGGTCAAGGGGGCTTCGAAGTCTTGCCGCCACGTCAAAACCCTCTTTGATTCCAGAACGCGTAATGGCCGCCTGACGAATGTTCCTGGCTCTAAGAATCAGGAGCAAGGAGCCGGACAGAAGTTCTATGCAGGCAGCATGTAGCCGGTCGGCCCTAGTCGCAGCTGACTTCCTTCGATCGCGCCGAACGTCCAGCCAAAGGGTTCCCACGACGGTTAGAGCGGATGCGCCAAGAGCGGCAAGCAGAACCTCCCACCCAGAACTCACGTCCTTACGGTATGCCAGTGCAGTCACAGTGGTCGTCCTTTGGGTGGCCAGCCCGCATTCTCATGGGCTTACGAGTTCAAGGAAGGTGAACCACGGCGCTGACACACGGCCGTGCTATTACGAGCCGATGCCCTACGCCGGAGAGCACGAAGTCCTGAGTCTTCCGCCGGATCTGTCCACCCCAATTTGGAGGTACATGGATCTGGTGAAACTCATTGCGCTGCTGAAAGACAACGCTTTGTACTTCCCCCGGGCCGACACACTTGGTGACCCCTTTGAGGGGTCCTATTCACAGCCAACAGTCGACGCGATGCGAGAGGCGTTCATACAGGCGGACGTAACCATGCCAGAGGAGGCGCTAGAGAACACACTGCGAATGATGTACGAGGATGCACCTCGGAACAGCGCTCGCATGACATATGTCAGCTGCTGGCACGTGTCCGACTACGAATCAGCCGCGATGTGGGCGTACTACGTCCAACACGGGATAGGAGTGGCAATTCGTTCGTCCGTCCAGCGCCTGATTGGTGGCCTTAAGGACACGCCCGACATGGTCCACATCGGACTAGTCCATTACGTCGACTATCAGAAGGTCGTGATCCCCGGCGGCAATGTCTTCTGGCCATTTCTCATGAAGAGGCGAAGTTTTGAGCACGAGCATGAACTGCGGGCCATCGTTCTCCAACCCACCACAGTCGATGGCCGAATCGATCTGGACGCAGCTCCAGACCACCTTTCCGTCCGTGTAGATCTATTCGCTCTGATTGAGGCCATCTATGTCGCTCCAGGAGCGTGGTATCGGGACGTTGTTCAAGAGGTGCTAAATCGTTTCCATCTGGAATGCGAGGTACGTCAGTCCGCAATGGACGACAAGCCGCTCGGGTAAGTGGGTCTGCGCCTTCTTGGTCCGGTCCATAGGTCCGCCAATCCCCGAAGAACCCTTGATCTGATTGACACGCAAACTGGGAGTGTGAATGTCGTCCGGAGAAGCCTCGCGGCCTAGTCCACGCTGGCTTGGAGTTCTGAGAGCAACGACGTGTTCTTCGCTTCAAACACTTTGGCCAGGATGACGGTAGGAGAGGTTGAGGCCCACACCGGACACGCACAGTCCATAGCCATCCCGACTCTAGACACAGAACAGTTCGTAATTGTCAGAGTCCCGGGCGTTGCTTGGCAAAGCGGTGCGCCGGACCAACAATCGGTTGCCCAGCTAAACGGAGACGGTCGAAGCGATCAAGGCGGACTTGAACAAGATCCTCGAGTCGTACCCCAGAGCGTCGAACTCGGGGGAATCCACACGAAATTGGAATCGGTCTAACTACGCCGATTGCTCCGTACGTGTGTGGATTTCGAAGGCAGCTCCATCGATAGCCAGCCGGCCACCGCGAGTACTTCTTCAGGGCTGAGCGGTCCATTCTCGGCGATCACGTCTGCAAGTCTCTTGGGCCAGCTGACCAAGACTCCTTTCAGTTCGAAGGGCTTGGCGAACAACTTCCACTCGCCATCTACGAAGCACAAGGCCGCGTGAACGGGCACGGCCTTGGACCCGAGCGCGTTGCGTACAGCGTCCATCTGCCAGGCAAGTTCGTCCACCAGCTTGGTCCGCCGCCGACCGTTGACGTAGAGCTGACGATCGACTTTAAACCAGCCCCCGATGTCGCGCAGCTCGATCAGTCCTTTGTAGCGCTTGGCGTCTATCACCCAAACCCCCGACGGGGCGACGGCAACGTGGTCGATATTGCCGCGGGTCCCGGGAACCCTTCTGTCGTTCAAGAGCACCGCTCTATCAGCTACGAGGTGCTCTAAAGAAGCGGCGAGCTTCCGTTCTCCGACTGATCCGGTCTGCCAGGCTCGGATTGACCGCGGGTCATCTGTGAGGAACTTGACTAGGCCGGCGAATCGCCCCCACCTCTGTTCGATTTCTCTTTCCCGTCTCGCGTGCGCCCTCTCGAACTGCGCCTGCGAGGATCCACCGGGGATCCCTCTATCGACCTCGATCGAGGATGGAGACGGGGGTGGTGAAGCGAGGATCTCGGACTCGGGCCGGCAGGTGGTGCACTCGAGCGAATGGCTGCGCTGATCCCACCAGGCCGTGGTTCCTCGAGCTAATGGACACGAGCATGCACGACAAGTCCCTTGGTATCGGAGCTTTATGAGCTGTTCGGTCATCCTTCGAGTGTAAGGAATGGTTGATTCAAGTACCGGAGCCATCGGGTTTCGTCGTCAAACTCAAAGCGTGATCCCTAGGAAATCAAAGACCCAACGGCGGCTCGATTTTTGGTGATGCACATTTCAAGACCACCGACACGCGGCGAGCGTTATGAGCCTCGAATTAGGACGCATCTCCGTCCTCCTCATCGGTCTCGGTTTCGACTTGCTGCTTCGGTAGATCAATTCCGAGGTGGATAGCCAGGCGTTTCAATATCGGGTCCAAGTCTTCCTCTGAACCACGCACCTTCTCGTCAACTCGACCCCTGAGGTTATTGAACTCAGTGGCCCTATCGACTGCCGCCAAGGTATCTGAATGCTTATCAGCGAGGTCGACAAACCATTCGACTTCGCTCCACTTATCGTGTGCTACGAGTTGATCGATAACATTCAGAAGCTTCTGATGCTTTCGGAACTGCGGAGATCCCTGTAAAAAGTCGCTGTATACGGCGAGGAAGTCTGGTTGGAATTCCCCGTTCATGCCTTCAAGCCCTGCACATAGCTGACTTGCCAGTACCTGACGCGTGTCTTGGTTTAGTAGGTCCGCAAGCTTATTGAAGGTCACGGGGTCTGGCTTCCATACCGACGAGCCACCCTGAAGCCCTCGGGCATGCTCAAGCAATGCATCCATCAGATCATTCGATGCCTTCGTCCCGTCCTCACGAAGGCCAAGCTGTATAAGTGGTCCCCCGCCTACAGAGCCGAGTGCAGCCGACCAGGCCCCCTTGTCGGCACTGGTAACGAACTGTGTCAGCCATGCCGCCACGTCGCTCTTAATCGCGTCGTCACTGACCTGACCCAGTGAATCCGAAAGGTCCAACGCCAGTTCGATTGGTGCATCATTTGTAAGGAGGGTGTTTCGCTCCGCCTGATGCCCCAATTCGTGGGCGCATAGTTCCAAAAACGCGGCTCGGTCTAAAGCGCGCTTCAAGACTTCGAAATGCTTTGACAGTCCATCAACCGGGAGAAGCAGTTGTCCGGCTTCCCCTAGGGCCTTCAGCTGGTAGTCGACCCAGGGCTGTACGCCGGGCTCGGCTTGAAGTCGACCGAACAGGTAACCCGCCGCAAATTTCTTGTTCTCTACAAGCCAATCGGTCTGCGCCTTTGCCAGGGGCTCATTCGAGACTGGGTTCGCCGTCACTGTCCTAAGGAATTGAATACCGTTGGGTGCTTCGCGGACAGCTTGGGGTTCCGTCGAGCTGGGGGCGGCTAATAACATCAACATTGACACCGTCGCCGCTTGTGGGAACCAACCAGCCTGATTTGCTTTGGCGAGATGATGCGCCAGGGTTCCGTCGTTTACTAGATCCTTGAGGATCGGAACAATGACCCCTCTCGTAGGGCTGGAAGCCGCGAGATAGTCCAATATTGCAAGCACACCTTGCATCTGAGGACTAGTGAAGTCTTCATTGCGCATCCGATCGGCCAGTTTGGTCGTCAAGGCCGCAGGATCCACAGCCGTCGACCCAGCGTTGAGAGTGATAAGAGCGTCCCTCGCAGCCAGCGGATCGCCTTCCGCTGTGGCTGCCGTGACCAGTAGAGAAATCAAATCAGCGGGCTTTCGAATCGCCAGGATTGCATGGATCTTTGTATCTGGTGTTTGGCGCGCAAAGAAGGCTGCGGCGTTGACTACCTCTTTATCGTCCACCTCTACCTGTATACGAAGACCCTCGAGCTTGATCGCGCCCGCCTTCAGCGCTTTACCGAATGCCGCGACACCTGTCAGCGCATCATTAATGGCAACGGTCTCGCCTGGCAGAGTTTCAATGCGCTTGAATATCTGTTCGGCCACGTCTACACCAAGGGCAATGCAGATCGCAGCTAACCCACCGCCCGAAGTTTGATCGGCAATTCGCCAGGCAGGAGTATTAGATACCTGATAGCGAAAAGGTCCATCTATCCAGCCGGCAAGCCGAGCGTCGGTGAGCAGACTTGCTCCGCTCAAAGCCGCCGCTGCACGGGTGAGCTCCGTCGCACCCGCTTCAGTCCAACGGTCGATCGTAAGTGAATTTATCGTCTCTATGAATCCGGAATCTTGCGCCAGAGCCGTGACGCGCTCGGAGTCGCCGCTGGTGAGTGATTGTTCCAAACGACCGCCAAGACGCAATTGCTGAGCCAGACTCGGGTCTGTTCCGAAGTACAAGGCTGCAACGTCACGGCCGACCTCCTCACCCAAAAAGGGGGCGAGCGAAGCTGGTACAACAAGTTCGTCCTCGACGAGTTTCGCAAGATCACAACCGTCTCGCTGCAGTAGGGCAAAGTAGGCGATGCTGCTGAGTCGAATATCCGTTCGTTGAAGCACTACCGAGACAATTTGATTTACATACTGTTTCAATTGCCGTGGAGTTGGTTGTTCTCGACTTACGAGACCGCCTTCATATGCGGCCGGGAAGAGGCTCCTTAGACGCACTACCGTTGCGTGCTCGTCATTGGCGTAGCCGGGCAGGGCGGCCTCAAGGAGCTCCTTCAAGTAGGCGTGCCAGTCTGAGAGCACCATTGGTGGTACTGACAAGCGGACCTCGAAGATCTTCTCGAAAAAGGCGACCGCCGTGCCAGATGGCGCATAGCCGGTATCACCATCGGTAGGGGCGACGCCTGTCTCTTGCCACAACCTTTCAAGCCCAACGAGATCGAAGGGTACGAGAGTCCAAACACGCCCCGTCCAATCCTCGCCGCGACGTTCGCGTTGATGTACCGGTAAAGGTCTGCATCGTGGCAAACAACTCTCGGGCGACTGGCTGGTCCACTCGGTCGAGATTGTCCAGAACGATCACCAAGCGCTTTCCGTCCGTCAGACACCCAGCGAGTGCCTTAGCGAAGATGTCCTCGAACTCCACAGAGGTTGGCTGTCCTCCTTCGATTCGCTCAGTTTCAGTTTCAGTTTGTTGCTCCTTGGCAAAGAAACTGAACCTCGGCAACTTCGCTGCTCGACTGTCAGGCGCCAGCTGCCTTGCCGCGGCTCCACCCACAAAGAATCCAAGGACGACGAGGAATGGCGCAAGTAGTAAGACGGCTCCAGCGAAAATGAGTGGCGTGTGCCAGCTGTGGAAATGATTGGCAAAAGCGGCGGCACCTATTGGCACGACTAGGGCGGCCAACGAGGCTGCGAGGCCTTCAGGAGTGAGACGGGCCGAGGACTTTGTCTTGTCCCTTGACGTCTTTCCTGAAAGCCGACCCTTTTGAGTATCGCGATCCGCCTCGGGGATCCAATGCCATTCAGCCAACTGATCGAGCAACTGCTCCAAAAAGGAGCGGCGCAGGGGATCACCTTGATGTGCCCACGCATCGAACGTGAAGACACCAACGTCGTCCTTGTCGGACTTGTCTCTGGCTTCGATTTCTTTGCCGAGCAATCGAACAATGGTTGACTTGCCGGAGCCCCAGGGACCCTGAAGACCAAGGACTCGCCCGCCAGGTTCACTACAGACAACCGAGGCGATTGCATGCGCTACTGCCGTGTGCCCCCTACCAGCGAACTTGTCTATGTCAACCGGCAAGTCATCGAGCAGTCGGGCCCTCGGTTCGGCAGCTGACGAACTATCGACCATCGGGGCCCTCCGCAGCAAACAGCTCCGCCTGCTCAAGAACCAGCTCGATGGCCTTCTCTTCATGGTCGGGCGGGTAGTCGTACTTTGCGAGCAGCCGGCGGACCTTGGCGCGCATGGCGGCTCGGACCGATTCCTTGAGGTTCCAGTCGATGGTTGCGCTGTGCTCGGATTGAGGCGACTAGCTCGACTGCGCATCCTCTTGAGGATGTCGTCGCCCATCTGCAGGACCGCGGCGTCGTTCTGGACGATGGCGTCGTAGAAGGCTGCCTCGGCACTCCGTGAGACCGAGCTGCGTCGTGGCGGTTCGCTCTGGTCGCGCATCTCCTTGGCGAGCTTGACCAGCTCGGCGATGATCTCGGCCGTCGTGAGAGCGCGGTTGGTGTAGCGGTTGATCGCCTCGTCGAGCTGTTCGGAGAACTCGCCGGGCCTGGACGACGTTGGTGCGCTGCACCGTCCGGATCTGGTCGTTGAGCAGACGCCGCAGCAGCCCCATCTGGAGGTTGGGCTTGTCCTTGTCGACCAGGCCGTCGAGGAACTCGTCGGACAGGATCGACAGCTCCGGCGTCTCGACGCCAGCCAGCTTGTAGATGTCGACGACCTCGTCGGCGGCGACCGCTTCGTTGACCAGCTGCCCGATGGCGGTGTCGATCTCCACGGCCCCGCTGCCAGCCCGCCCGGAGTCGGGGTTCTGGATCTTGATGATCGCGGCGCGGACGTCGGCGAACATGCGAGCGTCGTTGCGGATGGCCGCGGCCTCGTCGCGCGAGCCGCATAGGGCGAACGCCTTGGCAAGGCCAGCACTTGGTCGAGGAACCGCGCGGTGCGGTCGGGGTCGGCCATGACGAAGTCGAGCACCTTGGCGTGCTGAGCAAGGCGCTCATGCGGCCGGCAGGTCAGGGCTGAGGAGTCGAAGTCGCAGCCGTGCAGCAGCCCGCGAATGATGTCGTGCTTTTCGAGCATCACGGCGACCATCTCTTCGATCGGCACGCCGGCCTGGTCGCGGTCGGTCGGCGAGTATTCGGCGAGCGCCTTCTGCAGGTTGGTCGCAGACGCCGATGTAGTCGACGATCAGCCCGCCAGGCTTGTCGCGGAAGGTGCGGTTGACCCGAGCGATCGCCTGCATGAGGCCGGCGCCCTGCATCGGTCTTGTCGACGTACATCGTGTGCATCGACGGGGCGTCGAAGCCGGTCAGCCACATGTCGCGAACGATGACGAGCTCCAGCGGATCGTTCGGATCCTTGGCGCGGGCCTTTAGTTCGCTTGCGGACGTCCTTGGAGTAGATGTGCGGCTGGAACGCCGGCGGGTCAGCGGCCGAGCCGGTCATGACCACCTTGATCTTGCCCGGCCTTCGGGTCGTCGCTGTGCCAGTCCGGACGCAGCGCGACGATCTTGTCGTAGAGCTCGACCGCGATGCGCCGCGACATCGCGACGATCATGGCCTTGCCGAACAACTCGTCGCGGCGCTTCTCCCAGTGGTCGACGATGTCAGCGGCAATCAGGTCGAGGCGCTCCTCGGCGCCGACGATCGCCTCCAGCCGCGCCCACCGTCGACTTGGCCTCGAGCTGCCTCGCTCTCCTCGACCCTTCTCGGTGATCTCGTCGGCCAACTCGTCGAGCGTCTCGTGCACTTCGGCGTCGAGACTGACCTTCGCCAGACGCGACTCGTAGAAGATCTTGAACGGTCGCGCCGTCCTCGACCGCACGGGTCAGGTCGTAGATGTCGATGTAGTCGCCGAACACCGAGCGGGTGGACTTGTCGTCGGACTCGATCGGCGTGCCGGTGAAGCCGAGGTAGGTGGCGTTCGGCAGCGCGTCGCGCATGTGCTTGGCGAGGCCCGACTTGAGCGTGCCATCGGCTGTCGAGCGTCTCGCTGAAGCCGTACTGCGAGCGGTGCGCCTCGTCGGCGACCACGACGACGTTGCGACGATCGGTCAGCACTGGGTTGCTGTCGCCGTCCTCGCCTGGCGCGAACTTCTGCAGCGTCGTGAAGATGATGCCGCCGGAGGCGCGGCGCAGCATCGTCCGCAGGTCGGCGCGGGAGTCGGCCTGGACCGGGCGTCTCGGGCAGGATCTCGGCCGGGGCGAAGACCTCGCCGAAGAGCTGGTCATCCAGGTCGTTGCGGTCGGTGATGAACACCAGCGTCGGGTTGCTCATTCGCGGATCGCGCATGACCTTCGCTGCGTAGAACAGCATCTCGAAGCTCTTGCCCGAGCCCTGGGTGTGCCAGACGACGCCACCGCGCCGGTCGCCGTCCGGGCCGGCGGCCTCGACGGTGGACTCCACCGCGGCGTTGACGGCCCAGTACTGGTGGTACTTCGCGACCCGCTTGACCAGACCCTGTGCGCCTCGTCGCTGAAGACGACGAAGTTGCGCAGGATGTCGAGGAACCGCCCCTGATCGAAGACCCCTTTGATAAGTACCTCGAGTGGCAGGCATGTTTGTGACGACCTCTCGGCCGTCGATCGTCTTCCACGGCGCGTAGTGCTCGAAGGCGCCGCTGAAACGAGCTCATCGCCGCACTTGTGCCGTCGCTGATGACTGTCACCGCGTTGGGCGTGAAGACGCGACGGAATGTCGTTTCGGTAGGTCTGAATCTGGTTCCAAGCGTTCTTGAGCGTGGCGTGCTCGTCGGCCGGGTTCTTCAGTTCGAACAGTGCCGAGCGGGATGCCGTTCACGAACACCAACACGTCCGGTCGGCGGTTCTTGCCGTTCTCGACGATCGTGAACTGATTGACCGCCAGCCAGTCGTTGTGCTCCAGGGTCGTCGAAGTCGATGAGCCGGATGCGGTCCGTGCGAACGCTCCGTCCTTGCCGCGGTGCTCGACGGGCACGCCTTCGGTAAGCAGCTTGTGCACCCGGGCGTTCTCCGCCAAGGAGTTCTGCGATTCAGCGCGCTCCAACCGCTTGACAGCCTCATCGATAACCGCTGGGTCATGCGCTTGGATTGATCCGCGCAGCGCCGTCACGCAGACGGTCGTATAGGTAGACCTGCTCATATGATTCGCGCTCGCGTCGCTCACCATCGGGCGCGATATCCGGCCCGAACGCCGTCGAGTAGCCAAGCTGGCGCAGGTACTCCAGCGCGGCAAGCTCGACGGTCGACTCGTTGAGGGCAGTCACGCCACGAACTCCTCAACTGCGGCCGGACCTTGCGGGACGCGAAGATGGCCCGATACCAATCCTGTTAGGAGTGATCCACGCAGGTCGGTTAGCCGGAGCGATTCAAGGCTGAGAGACCGGATCCGGTCATCGATCGCCGCAAGGTCGGCTTCGAGCTTCGGAAGCTGGTCCTCACTCGGCCACGGCATCTTCGCACTAGCCAGGTCGGACTTGTTTATCGCACCGAAGACGGTGCCCTCATTCTGGAACGGCTCCCACACGTCTTTGGCGGCTTGCAGCACGCGTAGAACGCCGTGCTCGGAGTACGACTGCGGACAGCAGCGACCCCTCGTCCGATGCAGCACTCTTCCCACGCACGATTGAGCTCCCCAACTGGGGCTCGAACAGACAGGAGTGTGTCGTTTTCCTTGGCGAAGCGCACGGGATCAGTTGTCCAGACTCGGTGACTGGGGTAGCGACGACCGAAGTCGCGAACACCTTGGTAGAACGGCGTGCCGACGCCGACTTCGTTATACGAAGTGCCGGGAGGCGAACTCCCCATGACGATGTCGGCAACCGAATGGAGTTGAAATGTGGTAGCCGCAGCAGCGCGTTCGAATAGTGCTCCGGCAAGCGCCTCGGCACAATCGACGGCTCGACGGGCCGACTCAAGCTTGGCCGATAGTTCAAAGTAAACGTCACCAATAAAACGCTGATCGGCTCGGTCGGGGACCGGTATCAGCAGGTTACCAAAATCGCCCTTTTTAAAATGAGGTATAAGCGTGCCAACATGCATGTTGTCGATTCGATTGCGCACGACTTTTGAGCGCAGAACTGCAAACAGGTACTTCGGTTCTACGACGTTTCGGATCTGGCCGTACCGCGACCATGTCTTGAGCAATGCAGAAGTTGACGGGATCCGGCGTGAGAGCCACCCGGCCCGGCGAACCTTTGCATACGAAAATGATGTCGCCAGGTACTGGGTGCCCTCGAAACCATGACTGGTAAGTGTCGTCGTCGATGTGCCTGACCTTCTCGAAGACTGGATAGAGGGCATCCTCCTTGATGCAGTTAGTAGCGATCAACGGGATCCCTGTTTCGGCTGTCGGTGCTGTCCTGCCGCGGTTATCCACGATCGTCAGAAGCAACTCAGTGAACGGAACATCGACTGTCGCCATTTAAAGGTCTCCCAGGAGGGAGCGAACTTGCAGCTCGACTTCACGACCCCGATCGAATTCCGAATACAGCTCCTTCTTTAAACGATGGATTTTCTCCTCAATCGGTTCGTCGTCCGCTTCGGCTTCTTCGGACCCGACGTAGCGCCCTGGAGCAAAAACGAAGTCATGCTGCTCGATCTCCTCCAGGCTCGCTGCTTTGGCAAAGCCAGCCACGTTCTCATAATGTCCATCGTGGTTGCGCCACGCGTGATATGTGTCCGCGATCTTGGCGATGTCCTCGTCGTCGAGCACACGCAGCCGCCGCGTATCCATCCGACCGAGCTTGCGGGCATCAATAAACAGCACCTCGCCTTGGCGCTTGCGGTGACCGTTGCCATGCCGATCCTTTGAGACGAACCAGAGGCTGACGGGTATGCCGGTGTTGAAAAACAGCTTCTCAGGCATGGCCACGATGCAGTCGACCAGGTCGGCCTCAACAAGCTTGCGACGGATATCTGCCTTCACCATTGGCCTTGGACGTCAGCGAGCCGTTCGCGAGGACGAACCCTGCAGTGCCTTTCGGGGACAGGTGATGGACAAAGTGCTGCACCCACGCGAAGTTGGCGTTGCCCTCGGGCGGGACGCCGTACTTCCAACGGGGATCGTCGGCGAGCTTGCGCATCCCACCAGTTCGAAACGTTGAACGGTGGATTGGCCAGTACGAAGTCGGCGCGCAGGTCAGGGTGAAGGTCATTGGTAAATGAGTCGGCCGACCGATCGCCTAAGTCAGCCTCGATACCCCGCAGCGCAAGGTTCATCTTGGCGAGTTTCCAAGTTGTATCTGTGAACTCTTGGCCGTAGATGGAGATGTCGGTGCGCTTGCCGCCATGAGCCTTCACGAACTCTGCCGACTGAACGAACATGCCGCCGGAGCCGCAGGCGGGGTCGTAGACGCGACCGTGATACGGCTCAAGCATCTCAACCAGCGTCTTGACTATTGAGCGCGGGGTATAGAACGCGCCGGCATCCTTGCCAGTCTCCTTGCCAGCAAATTGGCCGAGGAAGTATTCGTACACACGCCCGAGAACGTCGTCGGACCCATGATCGTCCGACTCAGTGAACCCGATTGAGCCGATTAGGTCGACTAGCTGGCCGAGACGGCCTTTGTCGAGCCCTTCGCGGCCATAGTTGCGGGGCAGTACGCCGCGAATCGAGGGATTCTCCTTCTCGATCTGGTCCATCGCTGAGTCGATGTCCTGGCCGATGCTGGGCAACTTGGCTCGATCTTGGATGTGCTGCCAGCGGGCTTCGGCAGGGACCCAGAAGACGTTGTGGCTGGCGTACTCGTCGCGATCCTCGATGAACTGCGATCTGCGGGCCGCGTTACCAATGTATTCGGAAGAAGCGGGATCAGACAGCGAAACTTCGATAGTTCGACGGCGTTCTTCGAAGCGGTCCGAGATGTACTTCAGGAACACCAGACCAAGGACGACGTGTTTGTACTCACTTGGCTCCTGGTTGCCTCGCAGTGCATCTGCCGCGTCCCAGAGAACGACTTCAAGTGGCTTGGGCGCAACCTTGATCTTCTTGCTCGTTTCAAGCCATTGAACGATGGCTTCCCGCCTGAACATCGGACCAGCTCGGTTCTCGTTCGCGGGTAGTGGGAAACCTTTCGGCCGACGCTTGATCCAGTTGGAGACAGCCGACCTGCTGACTCCGGCGAGCTCTGCGACCTCAGCAACGCCGACCAGCTCGCTGTCCTTGGTAGCTGCCAGTAGTTCGCTCATAGCCCCTCCGAGTAGGGCTCGTGGATTTGTCTAAGCGCGGCGAAGCGAACGTCTGTTTGTAATGGTGTGATCATCGTTCACACTATGACTGTGAACGATGATCACGTCAAGAGGCGGCTGCGCGCCGTTTGACCAACATGGCGAACGGACCGACGAATTCGACCGTGATGGCAATCGCAAGCCACTGCGCCATTTTGTGTGCCTCGTCTATTCCGGGAGAAATCTGCCTGCCGCTCTGTTATCCCATAACGAACGGGTTCGAATGGGACCCTGTCGGGCGTCCCTAATGGACTCGAACTCACGACATATCGCTTCATACTCTGCTTCGATAATTCGGATTGAGATGAGTGGCCATCGGGGAAGCCGCGCGCTCTCTGAGGCAGCGAAAATTTCTGGCTGCTCCACGTATTAACGCAGTCCCGAGATCACAAGCTTCAACAGTGATTTGGATGTTCCAACCTTCGCCGTCGAGCGAACCGGTTGCCGAATGACTAGACAGCATATGAAGGGTCCTGACAAGCGACTCCTGTTCTCCGATCCAACTATCTGGTGAGGCAGATTCGATTTCGAAGAGCCAAATCATTATTTCTCCTCGCGTGGAATACACGTCGAGAACTAACGGTCGGCCAACAAGCGAAATGTCCGTTTACTCCGGACCTGCGGCCCGACCGCCCCCGAGGCGGCGGCGGAGCCGCCGCCCGAGGCGAGGGCGGCTTGAAACAGTAAAGAAGAACGCGGACATCTAGGGCCTGATCTGGGGGGATGCCTGATTTTCTTTGATTTACTTCTTGCTCTCGGTGTCGCTCGGCTCGTCGTTGTACTCGCTGTAATCCCCGCAATCCCTGCTCTCCTGCTTTCCTGACTCCTCCCGTAGTCGTTGCCATTGCTGACCATCGGGTACGCAACGTCAGGATCGTGCTGTCAGCTGCGCGACCGGAGCTCCCAGGAGACACGACCGTGAGATCCTGCCTCCCGAGATCTCCTCGAGGCGTCAGTACGGCTGGCCCACCCGCCACTCCCTCTCGCAGTGGCACTTCGAACTCGCCGGCCTTGCTCGGCGCAGTGCCAGCACACGACCTCGCCGGTGCTGAGCGGCGCGTGAGTCGGCTGTCGCATGTCGCCGCAGAGCTCGCACTCGTGCCAGTACTCGCCGAGTTCCTTCGGCGAGCTTGCGCTCGATCCATCTGCTCAAGGTGTTGCGCATTTCGTTTCTCCTTCTCTCGGTGCGGTCCGCCGGAGGGTTCGCCCTCCGATCGGGTTCCGCTGCTGACGCTGAGAGCGCAGGAGGGCGAGTCAGGGTCCGAGGTCAAGGGAGCCGTCCGGAAAGAAAATCGAGATCCGCGGAGGAGGTGAATCGGACTGAGTGCTGATTTTCTTTTCGGCCCTTGACCTTGGACGACCGCCCTCCAAGGTGAGCAGCGGCTGCAGCGGAGCCCTGTTCGGAGTACACCTTCGGCGGGACCGGCCGAGAGAGGGACCGCGATCGCCCCGAGGAGATGGATCGCCGCCGCCGCCGATGCCCGCGGCACGCATCGGCGCTCACGCGCACGTCGTGCCCCGCTGACCCACTCGCTGCCGAGCGCTTCCGCACGTGACGCATCGACGGGCGTGACACCGTCGATGGCGGAAATCGCATGGGCCTCTGACCTCGATGTTGTCCGCTTTCGCTCGATTTCCAGCGGCTCTTACCTAAGTAGGGAAGGAAGTTCCTTCCCGACTTGGAAGGAGCAACAAATGCGCTTGCCCGTTGACACCAGTGTCGTGCACTTCGTCTCGGCCGGACCGGCCGAACCGAGCATCGACTTCGACACCAAGCAGCAGAAGACCGACGCCAAGGGCGTCGCCATCAACCAGGTCCACCTCTTCGTCGTCGGCGACGGCGGGACCCGTGAGGTGATCACCGTCAAGGTCTCCGGCGAGGTCCGGGGACTCGGCCAGTTCACCCCGGTCAAGGTGACCGACCTGGTGGCCATCACCTGGACCATGGCGGACCGCTCGGGCGTGTCGTTCTCGGCCTCCAAGATCGAGGCGGTCACCGCCAGAAGGCCTCGGCCTGATGGCTCGCTTCGTCGCGATCGTGCTGGCGCTGATGGTCGGCGCTGGTGGCTGGTCGGCTTCGTGCTGGCCCACTTCGGCTTCGTCGTGCTGCTTGGTGATCGGCCGTCGTGCTCGTCGGCCGTCACCTGCGCCGGCACGGTGCCTGAGCGTCCGCTACGTCAAGACCCTCAACCCCTACTCCCGGATGGCACTCGCCGTCCGGGGGTGGGGGCTCGAGGTCGCTCTTGGCCATCGGCATCTTCGTGCTCTGGCGCATCGGGGTCGCCCTCGACGGCGAGGGCGCTGGGGATCCTGGTCCTCGGGATCGTCGGCATCGTCGTCTGGCGCTCGCCCCGCCCTCAGGGCTCGTCTGGCCACGACGCTGCGGGACCGAGCGACTCGCCGCTGGTTCAGCCGGGTGCTGGTCGCCTGCGAGCTCATCAGCCGCCGCGGGTCTGATCCCCCGGATCGAAGCGACCGAGACGATCCCGGCCGGCCAGCGGCTGCGCCTCCGCCTGCCGCCGGGCCTCACCGCCGAGGTGATCGACGAGGCCAGCGAGCCGCTGGCCGCCACCATCGGGGCCCGCGAGGTCCGGGTGCGTCCGCGACCCCGCCAACGCCTCGCTGGCCCACGTCTCGATCCTCTTGCGCGACCCCTTGTCGGTCCCCGCCCCGCCGTGGCCCGTCCCCGAGGGCTCGCTGTGGGAGCCGCTCTCGCTCGGGATCGACGAGGACGGGAACCCGGTCTCGATCGGGCTGCCCGAGCGCAACCTGCTGCTCGGCGGCGAGCCCGGTGCCGGCAAGTCGGTCGCCCTCTCGCTCTTCATCGCCGCCGCCGCCCTCGACCCCGCCGTGACCTTGACCCTGCTCGACGGCAAGCAGGTCGAGCTCGCCCCGTGGTCGGGATCGGCCGAGCACTTCGTCGGGCCCGACATGGCCGGCGCCATCGACGTCCTGAAGGACCTCTGCGCCGAGATGGACCGCCGCTACGGCGTCCTGCTGTCGTCGGGCCTGCGCAAGATCGAGCGCGAGCGGCGAATTCGGGCTCCACGTCGTCGCCATCGACGAGCTCGCCTTCTACATGCGCGGCGGGACCAAGGACGAGCGCACCGAGCTCTCCGAGACGCTGCGCGACCTGATCTCGAGGGGACGGGCCGCCGGCATGATCGTCATCGCCGCCACCCAGAAGCCCTCCAACGACATCGTCCCGACCTTCGTCCGGGACCTCTTCTCGTTCCGCATGGCGCTGCGCTGCACCACGCCCGAGGCCTCCGACACCATCCTCGGCCAGGGCTGGGCCAAGGAGGGCTACTCGGCCTCGACCCTCGATCCGACCAGCCCGGGGCGTGGGCTACCTGCTGGCCGAAGGCGCGGTCCCGGTCAAGATCCGCACCCACTACCTCGACGACGACGCCATCGCCGAGCTGGCCAGGCGTGGCCGCAGCAGGCGGAGGGCCGCGATGAGCGTCGGCCGCCGACTGGCGGGCGGTCCTGGCCGAGGTCGACCAGGCCGGCCTGTGCGCCCACCCGGTCCGGCTGCGCGGCGTCACCCTGGACCGCTCGACCGGAGAGCTGGCCGAGGGCGACCTCGTCGTCGCCTGCAAGGACCGGCGGGCCGCCGTCTGCCCGTCGTGCTCCCGCCTCTACCAAGCCGACGCCTGGCAGCTGGTGGCCGCCGGCATCCGGGGCGGCAAGGGCGTCGACCCCGAGCGTGGTCGACCACCCCCAGCTCTTCGTCACCCTGACCGCCCCCTCCTTCGGGCCGGTGCACCGGGCCGACGTCTCGGGCGAGCGGCCGCGCCCGTGCCGGCCCCGCCGGAGCGCCGGGATCTGTCCCCACGGGCGGTCGCTCTCGTGCTTCGCTCCGCCACGGCGCAGACGACCCGTGCCGTCGGCGAGCCGCTCTGCCCCGAGTGCTTCGACTACCGGGGCGCGGTGCTGTGGAACGCCCACGTGCCGCGGCTCTGGGGCCGGACCTCGCACCGCCTCTACCGAGAGGTGGCCCAGGCCGGCGGCATGAGCGACCGCGAGCTGCGCTCGGTGGCCCGCCTCTCCTACATCAAGGTGGTCGAGTTCCAGCGCCGCGGCCTCGTCCACCTCCACGTGGTGCTCCGGGCCGACGGCGGGGCCGGGCCCGCCGAGCCGCCGCCGCCCTGGCTCGACGCCGCCGTCCTGACCGACGCCATCGGCCGGGTGGTCGCCGAGGTCGGCGTGCCGGTGCCGGCGGCTCGACGGGACGGCGCTGCGCCGGGCCCGCTGGGGCGCCCAGCACGACGTCCGGGTGCTCGTCGCCGACGACGAGGCCGACGCCACCGCCATCGCCGCCTACGTGGCCAAGTACGCCACCAAGACGGCGGACGGGACGCCGTGGCTGGCCCATCCGATCCGCTCGGGCCCAGCTCGAGCGGCTCGACGCTGCGGCCCCACATCGTGGCCATGGTCCGGACCGCCTGGGCGCTCGGGCGGCCGCAGGAGCTCGGCCGCACTCCGCCTGCGTGACCACGCCCACACCCTCGGCTACACCGGGCAGTTCTCCTCCAAGAGCGTGCGCTTCTCGACCACCTTCGGCGCGCTGCGCCAGGCCCGGGCCGACTACGTCCGGCGGCGAGGACGACGGCCGACTTCGACTACGACGGCGAGTGGCGCTACGCCGGCCGGGGCTACGCCAACCCCGAGGCCGACACCTTGGCCGCCACGCTGCTCGACGCCCGCCTCGAGGCCGCCCGGAAGGGTTCCCACAGGGTTCCCGACGAGTTCCCAGAAGGGTTCCCAAAGGCCATGACCAGGGAGAATGCGCCGAAAAAATTTCTGGCCGGGGACCGATTCGTGGAACCGATTCGAGGAACGATTCGGGGAACCCGATTTGGCGCGATGGCGCCATGACCAAACCACCAGCCCACTCGCAGTCGCCTTGGCCGAGCACGTCGCCGCGTTGGCCCGCAGCCCCGAAGCCGCGCGCACTGGCCGCTCGCATCGCTCCTCCGAGAACCACGCGGAGCGACGGTGCCCGATCTGGCCGCGCTGCTCGGTCGCCGTGACGCCGACGGACGGCCCGCCATCCGGATCCAAGAGCGTCTCGCCAAGGAGGCGCCGGGCGATCCGCTAGCCGCGCTCGGGCTGCTTGTCGATGCTGCGAGCCGACCTCGAGGTCGTGCGCGACCGGCTGGTGCACAGCGGCCGGGTCAGCGCCCTCGACGCCGAGGCCGACACGCTGGCTGCCGCCTGGGAGGTGGTCACCAGGCGTCCGCCCCCGAGCCGCTGGGAGCGCGGCGATGCCATCTGGAACCTGGCCCGCCGGGTCAGCCGGGCTGCGCCGGCAGCTGCTGCCTCCGAGGCCGAGCCGCTGCCCGCGGACTTCGACGTGGCCGAACCCGAGCGCGGCCTGGCCTCGACGGCGCGGCCGCGCCTGCTTGGCGGCCGCCGTGGCCGCCGGCGTCCTCACCGCCCGAGCACGTCGTCCTGATCGTCCGGACCCGGATCGAGGGATGGCCGCTGAGCGAGGTGGCCAAGGCCCTCGGCCGCCCCTACGACGCCGTGCGAAGGAACGGCGGCGGGCCGAGGCGGCGCTGCGCAGCTTCGCCCGGCGCTACGACTCGGAGGGAGTCGTGATGAGGTCAGGCCGCGCGGATGCGCTCGACGTCGGCGGGGTCGAGGTGTCGGCCGGCGTCGGCCAGCCACCGCTCGCAGCGCGGTGCGGTCCCCTCTGGCCGTCGATCGCCCGAGCCCCGAGGTCCCAGAGCCCGTACTCGTCGGGCGCACCACGCAGGCCGGCTCGGCGGCGCTCTTCGGCCGCTGCGAACTCGCCGGCCTCGAGCAGGTCGTCGCCGAGGCGGGTGGCACAAGTGACGATGGCCTTGGTCATGATGGCCGACGCAGGCGCTCCTCGTCGACCCACTCGTAGCCGTCGGCCGCTCAGGCCCTCGAAGGGACGGCCCCGGACGAGCTCGAGGGCTTCGGTGCGCAGAGCCCGGGCCGCCTCGCCGCCCACCGTGTCGGCCTCTCGGGCGAGGCGCCGGAACGTCGCCCAGTCCGAATCGATGCCCTCGAGGAGATAGCCGCCGGCGACCGCGGCGTCGGGCAGGTGCTCGGCCCCGACCCAAGCGGCGCAAGCTGGGAGAGGTTGTTGTGGATGGTCTTGCGGGAGACCTCGCCCCGTCGGCGTCCCAGCGGCCACATCCCGAGTGCGATCTGGTCCGCGCTGAGGTGGTGGGCGTCGTGGCAGACGAGGTAGGTGGCGAGGGCCTCGAGACTTGGGGTGGCACCCTCGTCAGGAAACCCGACGAACTGGCGCCAGCCATGAAGTTCAGCCCCATGGAGCGATCGGTGGGCTCAGTGTTCGAGGCCACGGCGGTGGGTGCCGGCGCGACCAAGGCGTCCCCCACCACCTTGTCCGAGTCGGCGACGGGTACTTCGGTCGGTCCGGGATTGCCGACGGCCGCCGGAGCCGTCTCCACAGCCACGGCCGGCGTGGGTCGCCGGCGCACCGCTGGGACGATGACCGCGACCGCAGCCACGAGAACGAGCAGCACCACGGCCAGCCAGATCGGGAATCCCCCGCCACTCGAGCCGGCTCCAGAGTCGCTACCTCCGCCGCTCGCAGCAGCAAGACCCGTGGCCGGCAGCGGCGCACCGACCCAGGGCGGCTTCTTCTGGGCCGGCGGCGGCGCTGGGACCGCCGGGAAGCTGAGGTCGACGGTGGCTGGGCGGTGATCGTGATCGGGACGCTCGTCCCAGTGCCGGTGAAGCCGGTGTACTCGGTGCCGCTGACCGTGTCCGGGGTGACGGTCAGCGTGCCGCCGGTCGTGGTCGCCGGCACGGTGAAGCAGTAGAGGGCGTCGAAGAGCCCGTCGTCGTCGCTGGCCGCGTCGGTCGAGGAGAAGTCCGTCGGTGTCGGCCGTGGCGGTCACCGCGCTGCCGCCGGTCGGGGTGAAGGTGAGCTGGCTGCCGGCCAGCGGGCTGAAGCTCGAGAAGAAGTGGCCCGAGTTCGGCTGGCCGTAGGGGATGTAGGGATAGGAGGACTGGAGCTCGAGCACCAAGAAGGCCTGGGCCGGGTTCCCGGGCGTGGTACCCGAGGACCCTGGGGCGAAGTAAGCCGAGCGTGGCGCTCGAGACCTGGGCGTCGTCGCTCGAGGAGAACCCGTCGGCCGGGTTGGTGAAGCTCAGGTGGAACGGACCGGCCGCCGTTCCGGTCACCGTCGAGGAGCTCGGGTCGCGGTAGAGGACGACGGGGCTCGGCGGGCTGCGCTCGAGGGTCCACAGATCGAAGGACTGGGTGAAGCCGCCTTCGGACAGCGCGAGCGCGACGTCGTGGGCCCGGGCCGGCACGGAGGCGACGAAGCTGTCGGTGCCGGTCGTCTGGGCCGTGCCGCTCGTCCCGCCCGCGATCTGCTGGTCGATCGTCGTCATGGAGACCGGCAGCGAACTGGCGCCGACCTTGAGCATGGCGGTGACGCCGGTCGGTGCGTTCCCAGTCCCGGCGTCGGCGGTGGCCTGGGTGACCGAGAGGGTGAAGGCGACCAAGCGCCGGCCGGTCCCCGCGACGTAGGAGCTCCCCGAGGGGAGGACACCGATTGGGGCCACGCCACGCGGGTCACGACCGCGATGAAGTCGGGCCCGCGCAGTCTCCCGTCGACCGGCACCGTGCTCCCTGCCCCCATCGTCGAGGCAGCTTCGGCGACTTGGCCGGGAGCGAGCACTACTGCCGAGGTCGCCGCCAATGCGGGTTCGGACTGAGTTGCGAACCAGGTCAGGAGAACCAGACAGGGAAGGAGGAGATGCCATGTCGACAGGCGCGCTGCACAGCGGGGTGAACTCACCTCCATGGAACGGTCTTCCCCCCGTTCATGCTGTGCATCTTTGTCGCTTGAGCTCACCAGGTGCTGTCCGGCCCCTCCGGGGGCTCAAGGGAATCAGCCGGCCTCCCATTTGCGAACCAATTGGATACCCAAACGAGACGGTTGCCGTCGTTGTTGCTGACGGGTGGAGGCGCTATGTCATCGGCCTGTGAGAAGACGGCATTCACCAAAGCGGACGTTGACAGGCTTCCGACGCTGGTCGATATTCAAGCGGTGTCACAATCCTTCGGCATTTCGATGCGTCAGGTTCGCCGCTTCGTCGCGAATGGTGAGATCCCTTTCGTCCGGGTCGGCCACCTCATCAGATTCGATCCCGACGAACTCAACGACTGGATCGACGCTCGACGGTCCGGCCTGCATGACCTCAACCCAGAATGAGCAGCAGTCAAGGGCGACCGAAGGTCGGCAAAGCGGACCCTTGACGGCTGCGCCGGCACTCACCCGTCGAGTTGCACAATGGAAGAGGTCGGCCGGTCACGGCCGGCCTGATTGCCAACAACCGTCCGGGGAAGGTCGCTGGTTCCCTCCATGTCGACTCCGGTCGTCGAAGCGAGGTAGCCACCCAGCGGGCAGACGTGGAAATGGTTCGCTCGCCGGCCAGTCGCAGGCGTCGCCACACTAGAAGTGTCCTCAAAGATTCTCGAACGGGACGAACCAGTTCTCGAACTTCAAGGCCTCCCCGATGCCAGTGATGGCCATCCTCTCCTCATCGTCTTCGATGCCGTCGTCCTCCCAATTCCAGAGGAACAGGACGTCGGAGTCAGCGACGAGCAGGCTGTGGAACTCCGACAAGCTCGCTTCGTCCCCAGGAGAAGCGAACGGGAAGGCCCCGGCGTCTCCGCAGCCATTTCGACCGCTGCAGCAGCCCAGGTCTTGGCGAGCTGCACCAGAACTTCGAGTGCGATCTCGTCGGCCGTGCACGTGCACACCACCTGGTTCGGGTCCGCGATAGCCGACTCGTACACCCGACGCAGAGCGGGGACGAAGCGCACGAAGAACGCGTCGTCGTAGCGACGGGCAAACCGCTCCGGGAGGGCCTCGCAGAGATCGGACCCCTTTCTTAGGGTGTCGAGTCCATCGAGACCGGCATCGAGCGCGACCTCCAACGCGATGGCGGCACCCGGAGTCAGAGGGCTACCCGGGTTGTCCCAGCCGTTGGCGCCGTACCACTCCGGAGCGGTGGCGCCGGTGGGAGTCTCATTCGATTCGTATGAAGTCTCTATTTTGCTGAGACTACGACGCAGGGGGCTATGTGTAGAGAGTCAGCTCGAATCTGCGTCAGTCGGACGCCGCTAGCCCTGCTCAGTCGGCCAGGAGTTTGACGATGGTGTCCTTGGCAGCTCCTGTGTCACGCACGCACGGTGCTACGGATGCTCATGTCTTCGCACAGGCAAGCCATCAGCTGGCCACGGTCGGTGGAAAGACTGTTCAGTCTGACCCTTGATGGCTATCTGCTAGAGCACGGTCAACTACACGGATCAGATTTCAAGTCGGACGTTCTTCCTCGATCAGGTTCTGAGAAGCCGGCTCCTCCGACGTGGTTCGTTTCCGTTGATCGGCGATGGTCTCAAGTACCTCCCTGGAGAAGAATCTGTGAGCGACGCTATCCGGTGTCTCATCGGAGACAGCGGACGATGATTGGTTACTCATTACTATTCTCCTCTCCGCGTTTGTGGGAAAGCGGACGGCGTAGTCGCCATATGTGTGTTTGGCCAAGCCGGATTCAGGTCAAGCGAGAAATAATGTTTACGTTTCATCCAGATGAGACCATCGCCACGTGAAATCAGCGCGACGTCTATTTCTCCGCCAACGGTTTCGTCCTGGTGGACGCTAAACCGCTGAACAACGGAGGTCAGATTAACGAGCGTCTCTGCCATGTGAGCCAATTCCTCTTTAGGCAGAAACCCAATACTTCGCGTTAGTGGTGCTACAAATGTGTCCCTTTGATGATCGTTCATGTGTTGCAAGAAATCATGAAACCCTTCGTCGGCTATTTTTTTGTATTCCTTACGAATACTCGCAATGGTTTTGCTACCGAGCCGACGATTAGTTTTGCGGATTCTGGATATGATTTCGCGGCTTGAAGCGACTGCCCATTTTTGCCAATAGGTGATCACTTCTTGCCGAGTCCGGTTATTGATTCCCGTTACAAACTGGATTGCCATCTCGTCTTGTGCAAACGTCTTGAACGCGCCCGAGGAGTCGTGATCGATCACTATTGGATCATCTCTTACGATCCTCAAAACACCACAAATTCGACCATCGAGGCGGATGGGATAAACAGATGGAAATGCCTCACGCTCCCCATACCCGGCGATGACAACGCCGGAACCCTCTGAGACTGGGAACACCTTTAGGCAACCTTTAACCAGCAACGAAACAAGTCGCTTCTTTTCGCTAGGGCGGACATGGGCATCCGGTAGGAATACTTCATCTATTAGCTCTAAAGCACGGTCCAAGAACTTTTCCCTTATTACCTCCTCGGTGAGTGCTGGCCAATCGCCATTCTCCTTCGCTGAGGTTTCCTTTTCAGCTTGCGTTATTGACTCGTCGAACAATCGACGTAATCGAGTCTCAACTACGCGCCCAGAGTTGGTCATACACTCCAAGAGCCTTGGTTCCATCATTTCCACGACGCGAGACAGCGCGCGGTACGCAATTAAGTCAAAAGCTTCTGTTTCGCTCTCGGGGGTAAATAAGAAGCAATCCGGGTGGCTCAAAAACGCTTCGAAAGAAGTGACGTACTGCGCGAGGGTTTCCGCGCAAAGGGTGGCCTGAGAAGTCCGGTATGACTTAATTTATCGTCTCCCAGGGCACACCGTTCATTTCGGCACTTGAGTAGATCATGATGCCGACAGGGCGACCTTTGATTAATTCAAATAGTTTGTTAGCGGTGTCGTAGATCTTTCGGCCGGACCGACCGCGGCGGAATTGTTACGGCACTATCGGCCGCCATAGCCACCGCCGACTTGTTGAGTACAACGGCCTCGGCAGTCACGGACCTACTCTTCCGGATGCCACCGCGCCACCGCGGCGCGCTTGGTGATCTCCGAACGTTCCTCAGCCGTCAGCTTCGCGGCCCGGGCTTTGCCGCCCCGCCTCCCGCCAAGACGCCCTAGCTCTACTGCTGCAGGGTTCTTTCCCTCATAGGGATCTGGATCCGGCGTCTCCCCGGTGGCATGGGCCAGAATGGCTGCCGCCAGGGCTTCTCTGTCATTCGGCTTGCTTGAGCGCTTGGGCATAGTGCCAACTTATCCTGACCCCTCGCGGCGGTGATCGCAATTGTCTTCGGTCACCTCGGGTGACCGAAGCTTACTAGACCGCTCAAGCAAGCTCAAGAGAAGTTTGGGGGCCGGACACTCTGACATATGCTTGAGCGCGCTTGCATATGCTTGAGCGGTCTAGTAAAGTGAGGCCATCCCGACGCAACGATCAAGGAGGCGGGAGATGGCCTTTTCGGAAGCAACGAAGGATGCAGCGTTCAAGCGGTCAGGGGGCCGGTGTGAGTGCACCCGGCAGCAGCATTCGCACTCTGGCCGATGCCGCACGACCGTCACGCGGCAGGGCGCGGAGTACCACCACATCACCGCGCAATCAGTCGGAGGCTCGGACGGCCTGTCGAACTGCGAGGTCCTGTGCCGGACGTGTCACCTTGGAACGGCGTCCCACGGGCGCCACAGGTAGGCCGTTCCTTCTAGTAGGCGCCCAGGCCGGTCGGGAATGTTTAATCCGTCGTCCCGGTCTGGGCTAAAGGCCTAATAGGTAATGCTGAGCGGTGGCGCTTCTGCAAGGCCAGGATCGAATGGGCGCTTAGCTGGCGCCTCTCCGGAGAGAGAGCGCCTGCCGCAACACACCGTGCAGATAGCTTCACTGTCGATGACGACCGGCTCGGGACCTCGCCGCAAGGCAGCTCAACTGCGCGCCCAAGCCGCGGCCTACGCGGCGGAGGTCGAACGGCTTTCGTCCGAAGCGGAACTGTGGGATCGCGGGGCGGACGGCGAAGACGTGGTCCAGGAGCTCCTCGAAGCTGGCCTACCGGCCGACCAGGGCTGGCACGTCGAGCGCAATGTGATTATCTCGCGGAGCGGCGCAGACATCGATCACGTCATCGTGGGCCCCGCTGGCGTCTTCACGATCAACACGAAACACCATCCGGGCAAGAAGGTCTGGGTCTCGCCCGTGCAGTTTCGAGTCGACGGACACCCAAAGGAGTACCTCCGCAAATCCCGTCGTGAGGCGACGCGTGCGGAGGAGCGGCTCGGCGCTGCATGCGGGGACTCCATTCACGCCCAGCCCGTCATTGTCGTAGTGGGCGTTGCATCCCTCAATGTGGTCGAACAGCCGGTCGGGCCACGGGTCGAGACAGCCGACAACGTCGTCGCGTGGCTGCGCAGCCTCCCGGCCATCCTCGGCGCCGAGCAGGTAAGCATCATCGCCGGCGTCGTCAGCGATCCGGACACCTGGATCAAGAAGCCGGCGCCGAGGCGACAGATTCCAGCGCGTCGGTCGACACGTCGCAGCACGCTGGCGCGGCGTCCTCGAAGAGGCAGGACCGCGGCTCAACGCTCGTCGTGGGCTACGCCTGTGGCTGCGGTGATCCTGATCCTGGTGGCGATCGCCATCCTGCGGCACCATCCGAACAACTCGGACGGTCTGTCTGGCTCGACCACCACTACGTCCGCGCCGACGACATCCACGACGGCCCCTGCCGCGTTTCAGGCAGTCGGCACCGTCACCAACGGCCAGTGCGTCGACGCATGGTCCAACCACGACGTCGAGGTGGAGGTCTCCGGAGCCAAGGCCGGGCCGGACTGCACTTCCATCGCGTCACCCGGAGAGCTGGCGACCGAGACGTCCACGGCCGCAGCGTACGGGGCGCTCACGGGTCCCTACGGGCGCGCCACGGTCGGTGCAGATATCGGTCAGGTGTGCTCGAGCACGCTCGCCAGTGGCGACCCGGTCGCGGTATACGACGAGGGTGCCGCGGCGTTCGGCCACGCATTTTGCGCGGCGTTCACTGCTTCGGCATCTCTCTCGAAGCGTAACGAATGACAAGTCCCAGTCAACGCTCCTGGCGAGTAAAACTTCTGCGGGCAGAACACCACTTCGGTTTTTTCACACTGCGGTGTAGTGCCCTCCCGCCTGAGGTATACCCGGTGCGCAAGAGGTTCCAGAGCTACAACGGCGAGCAGCAGTGGGTGTGGTGGCCCGAGATTCCAGTCACCGACGATCCCGTCTTGGCCGCTTTGGTCGGAGATGTTCTCTTTAACGTTCGGTCCGCACTTGACCATCTTGCCGTCGAATTGATTCCGCGGGAGCGACGCACCAGGCACATTCTCCGACTCGCACAGTTCCCGATCTTCACCTGCAACATTGACGAGCGTGATCCGATCACGGGCTCATATCTGCATGGGAATCAAAGAGGGAACTGGGATCGACAGACTAAAGGTCTGACAAAAGAGGCACTTGATGCCGTCAAATGGCACCAGCCGTACAACTTCACGTCGCAGGGCCTTAATCCTCGGGACTCGTCGCTCGCGATCCTCAGCTCCCTCCAGAACGCCGACAAACACCGCCAGCTCGTATTGACAGCACGGGGAATCCGGGACCCGACCGGGATTTGGACGGCCGCCGACGGCACCGTTCAGAGGGTCACCTTCCCCCCGATCCCAGACGGCTTCATTGCGGAGGGAACCGCACTTGATTGGGACACCACGGACGTATATGCGGGCACGAAAATGGAGATTGAGGGCACCCCGCAGATATTCATCGGCGAGAGTTGGGAAGGCCCGTACCGGGAAGCCACCTCTTGCCTCCGATTGATCATCGACAACGGTTGGAACTGCGTGGAGCGGCTGGAGTCGTTGGCACTCGCTGACGGCGCACACCCATTGGGCAGTGACTGACTAGCTAGAGATCTTCGCCGAAGAGCATGGAGCCGATCTTCTCCGCTGCCTCACGCTGCATCGTCGGGGTCACATGGCTGTAGAGGTTCGTGAACAGCGTGGCGTCGGCATGCCCGAGGCGCTCGGCCGCCACCTTCGGCGGGACGCCGCTGGCGAGCATGAGGGTGGCACTGGTGTGACGGAGCCCATGCGCGGTCAGCCGCGGGACGTCCAACTCGGTGGTGTACGTGGCCAGCAGACGGGAGAGGTTCATCGGGTGGTACTGACCGCCATCGGGCCTTGTGAAGACGAAGTCGGACTCGATCCAGTGGGATGCCGCCAACCGCTCGGTCTTCTGCAGGACCTTCTGCGTGCGCAGGACGTCGGCCAGCCCGTCGTCGAGGTCGATCGTACGGATGGCGTCCCGGCTCTTGCCGCTCGAGGGCATCATGTCGTAACCGAGGGTCGAGACGAAGTCGACGATCCGCACCCGGCGGTTCTTCAGATCCACGCTGGGCCAGCGCAAGGAGACGAGCTCGCCGATGCGCACACCGGAACCGAGGAGGAAGGCCCATATGGGCCAGGTGCGGTCACCTTCCATCAGGGCGAGGAACTTGCGGGCCTCCTCGGGTGACCAGTACTTCGGGATCTTGCGCCGGGGCTTCGGGCGCGGAGCCTGCAGGAGCGGGTTGATCGGGATCATGCCGGCCTGAACCGCCAACTTGAAGGTGGCAGAGAGCGGGGCTCGGATTCGGTTGACGGTGTTCGGCGACAGCGGCTTCCCAGGGCCCGGCTTGCCGTCCTTGCCCTTCTTCCGCTTGGCGCCCCCTTCCTTCAGGAGCTTGCGCTGCCAGGCCAGGATGACCTCGGGCGTGACGTCGCGGACCCGCCGATCGCCGATGTAGGGCCGGATGTAGTCGTCCGCGTACTGGCGGTAATCGAAGCGGGTCTTCAGCGCCAGGTTCTGGTCGGCGTCCATCCCGTCGAGGTAGAGATCGAGGAGCTCGTTGACCTTCAGGCCGGCCGGAGACGGAGCGAGCTGGCCGCGGTCGACCTTGCCCAGGACTTCCCGGCGTTCCTGGCGGCCTCGGCCATGGTGGCGAACCCACGCCGGGTGACCTGGTCACGCTTGCCAGTCAGCGGGTCCTGGCCGACGGTGACCTTGAAGTACCACTTGCCCCGGGCGTCCTGGTACACGCCCGGTGGTCTGGCCGGCATGGCGACCCCCTCTGCCATCTTTGAGAACCGCTTTGGTTCTCACGATGTTCTCACGGGGCTGTTCTCAACTCAAGCGATCTGTGGAAAACCACTCCTAACTGGTCTTATACTGCGCGCTCGGAGGGATTCGAACCCCCAACCTTCTGATCCGTAGTCAGATGCTCTAGTCCGTTGAGCTACGAGCGCTGGTGAGTTGACCAGTGTAACGGACGCCTGCCGGCACCTCCGGGCGGACGGACGCCCTGGTCAGACGGATCAGACGTTGATCGGCAGATTCGTGTAGCCCCGCACGGTCGACGTATAGAGAGGTACCGCCCCGGCCATGTCGACCGACCACTCCGGGAATCGCTTGAACGTCTCCTCGAGGGCGATGCGGGCTTCGGTCCGGGCCAGCGCCGCCCCCAGGCAGAAGTGGATGCCGTAGCCGAAGGACACGTGGTGGTCGATCTTGCGGTGGATGTCGAAGCGGTCGGCGTCGGGGAACGGCCGCTCGTCCCGGCCGGCCGAGCCCGTGATCATCACGACCTTGGAGTGGGCCGGAATGGTCTGGCCGTGGACCTCGTAGTCGGCGGTGCACCAGCGGCTCTGGACCGGTGACGGCGCCTCGTAGCGGAGGAGCTCCTCGACGGTGTTGGGGATCAGGCTGAAGTCGGCTAGCGAGCTTCGGCCCGCTGGTCTGGGTTGTGGTCGAGGGTGAGCGCCGCCCAGCCGAGCAGCCGGGCGACCGTCTCGGTGCCGGCGTTGCCGATGAGGAGCGCGAAGTTGCCCGCCTGCTCGAGCGTCAGTCGGCGGAGCTCGCCGTCGTCGTCGACGATCTCGCCGTTCAGGAGGTCGGTGAACATGTCGTCACGCGGATTGCGTTTGGCGGTCGACGAGGGTCGCCGTCGCGTACTCCTGGAGCTTGCCCATCGCCGCGAACGAGACGTCGTTGTACATCCCCTGCTCGGGGTCGAGGTGGAACGTCGCGTCGATCAGGCCGCGGAACATGTCGCGGTCCTCGGGTGGGACGCCGAGCAGCGCGGCGATCACGTAGGCCGGGACCTTGGCGCCGAAGTCCTGCACGTAGTCGAACGAGCTCTTGCCCACCTGCTCGTCGAGGAGCCGGGCGCACAGGGCGCGGATGTCCTCCTCGAGCTCGGCCATCCGGCGAGGGGTGAAGGCCTTCGAGACCAGCCGGCGGTAGCGGGTGTGCTCCGGGGGGTCCATGAAGATCATCATCTCGATGTCGGCCGGGTCGGCCGTGATCATCTCGAGCACGGTGCCGTGCGAGGAGCAGAAGGTCTTCGGGTCCCGGCTGAAGGCGTCGACGTCGGCGAAGCGGCTGACGGCGTAGAAGTCGAGCTCCTCGTTGTAATAGAGGGGCGCCTCGTCGCGCAGGCGCTTCCAGACGGGATGCGGGTCCGCCTTGTACTTCTCGTTCAGCGGGTCCCAGGCGAGCGGTTCGGCCTCAGTGGTGGTCATGGCCGTGGTGTCCCCTCAGTCCGACGTGCTCCGCCTCCCACAGCTTGATGCCGCCCAGGATGCCGGCGCTGTTGTCGACCACCGTGATGCGCTCGAGGACCTCGCCGAGGTCGCGGCGGTTGATGCGGGGCGCGTTGCCGCCCCCGATGTAGAGGTGGTCGAACATGGTCAGCGTGTCGAGGTAGGCGATCATGGTCCGCACCCGCTTGTTCCACTTCTTGTCGCCGATCTGCTTGCGCACCGGCTCGCCCAGCTGCTCGTTGAACGTCTGCGTTCTTGCGGAAGTCGACGTGGGCGAACTCCATGTGCGGCAGGAGGCGGCCGTCCATGAAGAAGGCGGTGCCGAAGCCGGTGCCGAGGGTGATGACCGCCTCGTAGCCGTGCCCTTTGACGACGGCGGCGCCCTGAACGTCGGCGTCGTTGGCCACCCGGGTCGGCTTGCCGAGGGACTTGGCGAGGGCCGACTCGAGGTCGAAGCCCGACCAGGCCTTGAGGAGCTTGGGGTCGACGGCGGAGCCGGGGCCCTTGGTGGTGACGAAGTGCGGCGCGCTGAGGACCGTGCCGCGGCGCACCATGCCGGGGAAGCCGGCCGAGATGCGGTCGGCCTCGGGCAGCTTCTTGGCCAGCCCGACGAGCTTGTCGACCATGACGTCGGGCGGCAGCGGGTAGGTGGTGGGGACCCGGACCCGGTCGGCGACGAAGGTGCCCTTGGCACCGAGCACGTTCGCCTTGAGGCCGGTGCCGCCGATGTCGAAGGCGAGGGTGAAGGGGTGCTCGTGGGTCTCGCCGGCGGGGGTTGGCGTCGGCGTGGCGCTCGAGCCGTCGGCGGGAGTGGATGGAGAGGTGGGGGTTGCCACGATGAGCGAGGCTACCCCTGAAGGCGCAGGCCGGGAGGGGTCAGGAGAGGTCCGGCGGGACCCGTCCCGTCATCCGCCGAGGACGTCGTGGAGGATCCGGCGGAGCAGGCTGCCCAATTCCTCGTTCGTCGCCGACGCGAACGCCTCGCCGGAGAGGGCGAGGCCCGAGAAGAGCACGCCGAAGGACGCCGCCATGCGGACCCGGTCCTCGAGGGAGATCCGGGTGTCGGCCAGCACCTGGCGGAACTGGTTCTGCAGGTCCTCGTGCTCGGCGTCGTGGTCGTCCCGGTGCAGCTTCTCGAGCGCGGCCTGGTTGCGCTCGTGCATGAGGAAGAGCTTGCGCTGGGCCAGCATGTGCTCGACCACCTCGTCGAGCAGGTCGCGCCATTGGGGGAGGGTGACGGGCTCGTCCGCCATCTTGAGGAGGGCGTCCTTGCCGAACTCGTGGAGCCGCATGTGCAGCGCCATCAAGATGTCGTCCTTGGACTCGAAGTGGTAGTAGAGCGCCGCCTTCGTGACGTTGAGGCGCTCTGCGATCTCCCGCAGGCTCGTGCCGTCGAAGCCTTGCTCGGTGAAGAGGTCGAGAGCCACATCGAGGATGCGCTCGCGGGTGTCGGCCTTGGTGGCCGCGGCCGGCGGGAGGGGGGCGTCCTTCGTGGGGTCGTCGTCGGGGCTCGGTTCGGGGTCCTCGGTCGAGGGGGCGTCCGCTGCGGCCTCGACCCCGGGTCCGGGCTCGGTGACGGCCTCGATGAGGCCTTGTTCTTCTGCGTTCGGGGAGGCCGTCTGGGTCATGTGTATATGGGGGTGGGGTTATGAATCTACTTGACGACAGGTAAGTCTATCCCTTACCCTGCCTTGGGAAGCAAGTTTACTTAACGACCGGTAAGGATGTCGATGGCTGCGGAGCTGATGATTCAGGCTGAGGGGCTGAAGAAGAGGTACGGCGAGACCGAGGCGCTGGCCGGCGTCGACTTCTCGGTGCCGGCCGGCACGATCCTCGGCCTGCTGGGCCCGAACGGCGCCGGCAAGACGACGGCCGTGCGGATCCTGACCACGCTGGCGGTGCCCGACGCCGGGACGGCGACCGTGGCCGGGATCGACGTCGTGCGGCACCCCGGCGAGGTGCGGCGCCACATCGGCGTGGCCGCGCAGGACGCCACGTTGGACCCGCTGCTGACCGGGCGCCAGAACCTGGTTCTGGTCGGCGAGCTCTCGGACATGGGGCGGGCGGCGTCGCGGACCCGGGCGGCGGAGCTGCTCGAGCGCTTCGAGCTGACGTTCGCGGCCGACCGGGTGTTGAAGGGCTACTCGGGCGGCATGAAGCGGCGGCTGGACCTGGCCGCATCGATGATGACGCGGCCGCCCGTGCTGTTCCTCGACGAGCCGACGACGGGCCTCGACCCCGTGAGCCGCCAGCGGGTGTGGGACGCCATCCGCGAGCTGCTCGGTGAGGGCGTGACCGTGTTGCTGACGACGCAGTATCTCGAGGAGGCCGACGAGTTGGCGTCTCGCATCGTGGTGATCGACCACGGCCTGGTCATCGCCAACGGGACGCCGACGGAGCTGAAGGAGGCGTCGCGTTCGGCGCGGTTGGAGGTCATGCTGTCGGAGGCCTCGGCGGCGGCGGTGCCGGCGATCGCCCCGCTGGTGGCGGGGCAGGTGCACGTGAGCGAGGACGGCCGGCACCTGTCGGCCGGCGTCGACGCGTCGAGCGGGTTGGCGACGGCGATCGTGCGGGCGCTCGATGCCGCGGGGGTGTTGGTCGACAACATCGAGGTGCGGCAGCCGTCGCTGGACGACGTGTTCTTCACGTTGACGGGTGGGCACATCGAGGAGGAGGGCGACGCTGATGGTGCGCCCGGTGCTGAGGCTGTGAGCGGATCGGACTCGGTTGCGTCTGATGGTTCGGGCTGGTGCGGCGACGCACGAGTTCGAGGAGGTGCGGGCATGACGACGACCTTGGCCCCGGTGGGTCTCGCCCGGCCGCGTGCTTCGAGCGCACTGACCGGCTCGCTGATGGACATCTGGGCCATGACCCGGCGGAATCTGGTGCACATCTCGCGGGAGCCCATGCAGCTCTCCGACGTCACCCTGCAGCCGCTGCTGTTCACGATCCTGTTCGTGTACATCTTCGGTGGCGCGATCCCGATCCCCGGTGGCGGGAGCTATGTCAACTTCCTGCTGGCCGGGATCCTGGCGTTGAACCTGGTCACCTCGACCATGGGGACGGCGGTGGGTCTCAGCACCGACCTGCACGAGGGCATGATCGATCGCTTCCGCGCCCTGCCCATGTGGCGGTCGGCGGTGCTGGTGGGTCGGTCGATGGCCGACCTGCTGACGTCGTTCCTGTGCGCGCTGATCGTGGCGCTGACCGGTCTGGCCGTCGGGTGGCGCCCGGGTGCGAACGCCATCTCTGTCGTCGGCGGGTTCCTGCTGATGATCTTCTTCGCCTACTCGATCTCATGGGTGACGGCGTGCGCCGGCTTGAACTCCAAGAGCCCCGAGTCGGCGGCCTCGTTCGGCTTCATCGTGCTCTTCCCGTTGACCTTCGTCTCCAACTCCTTGGTGCCGACCCAGCACATGCCGGGCTGGCTCCAGGCGATCGCCACCTGGAACCCGGTCAGTGCGGTGGTGGCGGGGGCGCGGGTGCTGTGGGGCAACCCGAACCCGTCGGGGACCATCCAGGCCTGGCCGATGCAGCACCCCGTCGAGGCCGCGCTGATCTGGTCGGTGGCCATCTTGGCGGTGGCGGCGCCGTGGGCGGCACACATCTTCAAGAAGCGGACGACCGAGTAGGACTGGGCGCTACTTGGCCGCCGTAATCGATCCAGAGGAGTCTGAGGGTCCTGGCCCGTAGACGCTCCGCCAACCGACCTTTGGGCACGGTGGCAATGCCAGGTTCGATGAGGAGGACAAATGTCCAATGCCGCAAACCCCGCCGAGCTCAATTCCGTCCAGATCGAAGCTCGATTCGGAGCGTCCGCCACTGGTCACCGATCGAAGACGTCGCCTTGGCGGTCTCCGTTGCGACCGAGGATGCAGGCGAAGCTCTACGTCGAGCGTCTGCGATGATGTCGCTACAGATGGAGCCTCATCCATCGAGGCGGGCCGTACCCGCTCCTTCGGATCACCGCTCGCTTCCTTCAGGTCGATCACCACTCACTCGTCGTTGGGTACAGAGCGATCGACGATGGTTACTCAGCGCTCTGCGAAAACCCAAACCTCGTGACGGTGCCGAGTAGCGTCGGCCATCCTCATCTTCGACGGCTCCGACACCCAAGGAAGAGGCACAACGGCTCATTCGAGAAGCGTCGGAGCTGAGGCCGGATGAGGCCGGCCTCGGTCAGATTCGGTAGCCTGCCCAGCCGTGACGGGTGAACCATGGATGGGAGACGCCTGCTCCCTCGTTGACGCATTCCGGGCGGGGACCATCTCGCCGACGGAGGCGCTCGAGGGATCGCTGGCGGCAGTCGAGGCGTCGAAGCTGAACGCCGTGTGCTTCGTCGACGAGGAGGGGGCACGGGCCGCGGCGGCGTCCGCCGACGTGCAGCTCCCCTTCGGCGGGGTGCCGATCGGGGTGAAGGAGCTCGACCCCGTGAAGGGCTGGCCCCAGACCGAGGCCTCGTTGGTCTTCAAGGACCGGATCGCCGAGTACGACGGCACCATGACGGCGCGGTTGAAGGCCGCCGGCGCCGTGCTGGCCGCGCAGACGACGGCGTCGGAGTTCGGCGGGATCAATGTCACCTACACCCGCCTGCACGGCGCGACGTCGAACCCCTACGACCTGGAGCGCACGCCGGGCGGGTCGTCGGGTGGGTCGGCCGCATCGGTGTCGGGCGGGCTGTTCCCGCTGTGCACCGGCGGTGACGGCGGCGGGTCCATCCGCATCCCGGCCGGGTTCACCGGCCTGTTCGGCCTGAAGTCGACGTTCGGGCGCATCCCCAAGGGGCCGCACACTGAGATCGAACCGCTGACCGCCGTGATGGGTTGCGTCTCCCGCTCGGTGCGCGACACCGCCCGCTGGTTCGACGCCTGCAACGGCTACGACGAGTACGACCCGTACTCACTCCCCCGCGTGGAGGGCTGGGAGGCGGGGCTCGGCCAGCAGGAGATCCGGGGCCGGCGGGTCGCCGTCTCCATCGACCTCGGCGCCGCGGTGGTGGCGTCGGCCGTGCGCGAGAAGGTGGAGGAAGCGGCCGACCTGCTGATCAAGGACGCCGGGCTCGAACGGGTGGAGGTTCCGATCACCCTGCCGCGGGGTGGTCTCGAGTGGGCCATGGCCGGCACCGCGAGCCTGCTGGTGGGCCTCGGCGACCTCTACCCCGCCTGCGAGACGGAGTTCACGCCCGAGATCATGCTGGCGGCAAATATCGCGACCAACCACTTCAACGTCGACACGGCGAAGAACATCGAGGCGTTGCGGCGCGAGTTCATCGTGACGATGGCCGACATCTTTGAGCAGGTCGACTTCATCATCTGCGCCACAAACCCGGACGTCGCCTTCGGTGCGGCGGGGCCGATGCCCACGACGATCGACGGGCGCGACCTCATCAGCGAGCTCGGTTTCGAGGCGGGACTGGGGAACAACGGTGCCCTGACGATTCCCGCCAATACGACGGGGCACCCGGCTGTGGCGATCCCGGCCGGGCTCGTCGACGGTCTGCCCGTCTCGATGCAGATCATCGGGCGCCGGCACACCGAGCAGCTGCTGCTCGACCTGGCCCGGGTGGTGGAGCTCGAGCGGCCATGGCCGCTGGTGGCGCCGGGAGCGCCGGTCTAGCGCCGGCACCGCGGGAACCCCCGGTTGAGGGGGCACGACCGGCTCGTTGTGGGGCAGCTTCGTCAGCGTGAGCACGGAAGCCCGCACCAGCGCGACAACTTTCAACATCTTCTGAGCAACGCGGCGAAAGAACAGGCCTTTTGTACCGAAACTGGTCAGGGGTTCGCTTCTACCCATCCCCCGTTGAGTAACCTGTGATGCGCCAGGAGAGGGGACATTGGCGGAGGAAATGCTGTTCACAGTTGCCGGGTCCGTCGCGGTGCCGGCGCAAATGGTCTCGCTCGAGGAAGCGGGCCTCGCGGAGCGCGCCGACCTGCAGGAATGGGTGACCGCCAATCCCGAGATCCTCGGCCCGGCCGTCAAGATCATCACCTTCGACCTCGACCGACAGGGAGACGCTTCCGGTTCGGCGGTTGGGCACGACCGCATGTCGCTCCTCGGCCTCGGCCAGGACGGGCGCCTCGTCGTCGCCGATCTCAAGTGGGGCAAGTCGTCGGACGTCGACGTGGTCGCCATCAAGCTCGCCGCGCAGGCCAGCCGGATGCTGCCCGAGACCCTGGCCGAGCACTTCGCCCGCTTCCACAGCTCCCACCAGTTCGTCATCACGACCGAGGAGGCCCTGGCCGAACTGCAGGCTCACGCCCCCGAGCTGAGCCAGGAATCGCTCCGCCGGCCGCGCCTCGTCCTTCTCGCCCGCGACTTCACCCCCGTCCTCACCTCCACCATCGTCTGGTTGAGCGAGATGGGACTTGACCTCTCGCTCGTCCAGATCAGCGCGTTCCGCTCCTACGCCCAGGGACACAACGGCAACAGCGCCATGCCGATGATCTCGGTCAAGCAGGTGTATCCGCTGCGCGACGTCGAGGAGTTCACCATCAGCCCGGAGCGTCAGCTGGCCCGCGAGGTGGCCGACTCGAGAAAGCGCGTCCAGGACGCCAGCACCGTCCGCCGGCTCGTCTGCACCGACTCGGTGGCCGACGGCACGATGTTCACCCTCTCGCCCCGCGGCGACATCGGCTCCGACATGCGGTCCCAGCTCGAGGAGTGGCTCCACGCCGACCCGGTCCGGCGCTCCGCACACTGGCAGAACAGGGCCAACGCGCCGCTGGTCTGGGACGCCGACAAGTCCGCCTACACCCCCTCGGCCCTCGTCCAGCACATCGTCGAGCAGGCCACCGGCGTGAGCCGCGACTTCGTCGGCAGCCAGTGGTGGCGCGACCCGTCCGGCTGGACGATGGCCGAGCTGGCCGGACCGCTCAGCGGCGGCAAGGGGGCCCTCTATCGCGAGTTCTGGTCGCGCTGGCTCGACCGGGTCCGGCTCGATCATGGCCACTGGACCCAGATGTCCACGCTGCCCGCCCAGAACTTCATCACCATGCCCTCGCCGATCAAGGGCACGCACTACGGCCTCCTCTTTGCGGCCGGCGGGCGCTTGCGCTCCGACTTCTTCATCGAGGGCGCCAGCCAGGAGGCGAGCTCGAGTTTGTTCGAGTCGCTGCAGTCGCAGGCCGAGCTCGTCCAGTCGGCGTATGGCGCCGAGCTCACCTGGGAGAGGCTGCCCGATCGTGTGGCCTATCGCATCGCCGACTACGCCGAGGGCGACGTGGCCAATATCGAGAACCACGACCTCTACATCGACTGGATGATCGCCTCGCAGGAGAAGCTCCGGCGCGCCCTCGGCGCCGTCTTCAACGGCCAGCAACCCGACGACGAATGGACCCGCCGCTGAGTCTGGGCGTGGCCCGAACGACGAAGGTCAGCCTTCGCCCGCGTCCACCGGCACCGGCGGGGCCCCCGCTCCATCGCCTGGACCGGCCGCCGCAGCGCCCACACGCCGCCGCTTGACCCACCGCGCCGCGGGCAGGATCACGAACACCGCGCCGAACGCGGTGAGCACGTAGTTGCCGAGCAGGACCCCCACGGCGATCACCACCACGCCGGCGACCATGCGCTGCCACGGCTTCGACGTGACGATGAATTGGCGGAGCGACGCCCAGATCCCGTGCATCGCGCCCCGTGCTACCACGCGCGCCGGGGGCGGGACAGTCGGCACCCCGGCCGACCGGTCCCGCCCCGCAACGCTCATGCGGCGAAGCGCTACGACTTCTTCAGCTTCCACACCGCCAGCGGTGCGAACACCACCACCAGCCCCACCGACCACAGCAGCGACGGCACCAGGTAATACGACAGCGAGTGCCCGAGCAGCTGCTGCGCCTCCGGACCGCCCGTCAAGAGCCGCACCGTGTTGACCATCGGGGTCATCGGCTGGTTGTTGGCAAAGCCCTGCATCCAGCCCGGCATCGTCGACACCGGCACATAGGCCGAGGAGACGAAGCTCAGCGGGAAGACCAGGAACGAGAGCCCCTGGGCCGCCTGCGGGCTGCCCGCCATCAGGCCCATGAAGATGAAGAGCCACACGAAGGCGAAGCCGAACAGGACGGTCAGCCCGAACGCGGCGAGCCCCTGCAGCTGCGGTGCCGCCGAGGCGGAAGCCGACGGCGAAGCCGACCACCGTCATGACGAACGCGCCCCAGGCGACGAGCGCCGAGTCGGCGCCCACCCGGCCGGTGATGATCGACAGCAGCCGGATCGGCATGCTGCGCAGCCGGTCGAACAGGCCGCTCTGCAGGTCGTCGGCCACCCCGCTGCTGGCGCCCATGCCCTGGAAGAGCACGCCCGTCACGACGAAGCCGGGCACCAGGAAGTCGACGTAGCTGAGCGACCCCGTGTGCGCGACCGCGCCGCCGAAGACGTAGCGGAAGATGAGCAGGAACAGGACGCCCTGCGCGGTCCCCGCCACGATCAGCGCCGGGGTGCGGACGAACTTCTTCAGCGTCCGTCCCGCCACCTGCCCGGAGGCGACGAGATACGACGCCCCCGCGTTCGCCGCCACCGCCACCTTCGTGGCCGGCGGTTGCTGCGGCGCCTCCAATGTGATGTCCATGGTCATGCTGCTGCGCCCTCCTTCGGGTTCGTGGGGTCGATGTCGTTGGTGTCGGTGTCGGTGGTGGTGCGCCCGGTCAGGGCCAGGAACACCTCGTCGAGCGTGGGCCGGCGGAGCGAGATGTCCTCCACCGCCACCGCCGCGTCGTCCAGCGCCCGGACGACGATCGGGAGCAGCCGCGCCCCGTCCGGTGCCGCGATGGAGCATCGCCGCGTCGCCGGGTCGGTCGACGGCTCGGCCACCCCGAGCGCGCCGAGCACGTCGGCCGCCCGGCGCATCGTCTCGACGTCGGCCGTGTGCAGCTCGACCATGTCCGCGCCGACCTGCGACTTCAGCTCACCGGGCGTGCCCTGGGCGATGACCCGGCCCCCGTCGATGATGACGATGAGCGCCGCCAGGTGGTCGGCCTCGTCGAGATACTGCGTCGTCAGCACGATGTCGGTCCCGCCGGCGCCCATCTCCGAGATGGCGTCCCACACCTCGTTGCGGCTGCCCGGGTCGAGCCCGGTCGTCGGCTCGTCGAGCAGCAGCAACTGCGGCGAGCCCACGAGGCTCGCCCCGAGGTCCAGCCGCCGCCGCATGCCGCCCGAGTACGTCTTGACCCGGCGGTCCGCCGCGTCCTCCAGGCCCATCTGGCGCAGGATCTTCTTGGCCGAGGCCACCGCCTCGTGCCGCCCCTGGCCGTACAGGCGGGCCACCATCACCAGGTTCTCCCGCCCGGTCATCATCTCCTCGACCGCGGCGGCCTGGCCGGCGAGGCCGATCGTGCGGCGCACCGCCATCGGCTCTTTGACCACGTCCCGGCCGCCGACCCGGAGCGTCCCCTCGTCGGGTCGGATCAGGGTGGCCACCATGCGGATGAAGGTGGTCTTGCCGGCCCCGTTCGGCCCGAGGATGGCCACGGGCTGCCCGGAGGGCAGTTCCAAACTGAGGTCCGAGAGGGCGGTCACCTTCCCGAACTTCTTCTTGAGGCCGCGTGCCTCTACGAGCGCGCCCATGCGCGCCTCCTTTCGTCGTGCGTTGCCTGTGCGTGCGTGCTGCAGTTGGTTTCTGCAGAGCCCGCTCGACGAAGGTGGCCTACGCTTGGAGTGCTGCCTCGGGCGCAGGTCCTTCGTGGATTCGGGCTCGTGGTGCGTGGGCCCGGAGCCGCGTGGTGCTACACGCGGCTCCGGGTCATTCCTCGGGGAATTTGAATGTGAATGCCACCTCCTCGGCGTCGAAGCCCAACGTGTGGAAGGCCTGCCACATCTCGAGACCTTCGAGCGTGCCCGCGACCATCTCGTCGACGAGGCTGCTCACGAACTTCAGCTCGGCCGCGACCTGTCGCTCCTCGTATTCGGACTCCAGCTCGAAGATGCGCGGCAACCCGGCGTCCCGCGCCGCCTTCATCGCGCCGCGCATGCCGGCCAGTCGCACGCGCAGCGCATCAGCGCGGGACTGGAGCGCGGTCAGCGCCTCCTCGGGGGGCAGGGAGGGCAGGAAGGACATGCCGGCCATGAACGCCGGGTACTCCTTCGACGGGACGGAAATCAGCTCGGTCATCCAGTCGTTCATCTCGCGGGTGCCGTCGTCGGTGATCGCGTAGACCGTGCGCTCCGGCCGCTTGCCCTCGCGGACGGTGCCCGTGGCCTTGATGAAGCCCTTCTTCTCCAGCGACTCGACGACGGCGTAGAGGGAGCCGTAGTTCAGGCGGACGCTCTCCTGCTTGGCCCGCTGGCGCAGGGTCTGGGCCACCTCGTAGGGGTGCATCGGCTTCTCGTAGAGGCAGACCAGCACCGCCAGGGCGAGGGGATTGGACCGTGACCATCTCGGCATGCCGAGTCAGATTACTCTATTCAGAGTAATCGGTCAAGAGTGCTCTGAGCTCGAGTCCTCCCGGCCCGAGTGGCCCCGGCGAACTGGGCGCCCTGCCAGGGCGCCCGCATGAACTCCCGGACCTCTTCCGCCAGACGTCCCCCTGCCCAATGAAGAGAGCGCTGTGACCACCCGGCACGCTGACCAGGCGCGCGCCCGGGATCCTTCCCCATCTCCCGACCCAGCCGAAACGGCACGAGATGGTCGCCCTTCCCGTGAACGACCAACGTGGGCACGGTGAGCTCACCGAGGCGATCCAGTGCAGTCGAAGCCGACCGAGGCCTGGCGCTGACGCTCCCAGGCGTAGCTCGGCTGTGCGTCGGCGCTCTCGGGCATCGGCATCCGCGAGAACACCTCCATCACCAGCCATCGCCGGGTAAGCGGCGGCGCCGGCGGCACCCGCGCCGAGCTGGCGGCAAGCACGAGGCGCTCGACGAGGTCCGGATGGTCGAGCGCCATGGTCAAGGCGATCCGTCCACCCATCGAGCACCCCAGCACCGTCACGCCGTTCGATGTCGAGCGATGCGAGCAAGCCGATGGCGTCGGCGGTCATGCCCTCGATGCTGTAGGGCACGTCAGGCTTGTCGCTTTGTCCCGCGCCGCGTGGGTCGAAGGCAGAGAACCCGAGACGTGGTGGCCAGGTCGTCGATGATGCCTCGAAAGTAGTCGAGGTCGACGCCGAGCCCGGGAATGAGCAGCACCGGCTGCCCCTCTCCCTTGATCTCGTAGTAGAGATCTATGTCGTTCACGTGGGCGATCGGCACGTGCCCAGTCTCGCCTCGGACGGCAATCCGCAGCCAGCCCGCCGGCGCGCCATGAAAGACGCGCCAGACCTTGTCGGCACCAACAGTCGAAATCGAAGTAGGTTCGGCGAGTCCGCGAGCGAGGGCAAGGGAGGCCAAATGCTCAAGGTCGTTGGTGCTGGCGTCGGTCGTACCGGGACGCACTCACTGAAGATTGCACTCGAGCATCTGCTTGGCGGCACCTGCCACCACATGGTCGAGGTGTTCGCGCATCCCGAGGAGATCCCGATCTGGACGGCCGCCATCGACGGCGAGCAGATCGACTGGAACGCTCTGATGCAGCCCTATACGGCGCAGGTCGACTGGCCGGGAGGCAGCTTCTGGCCCGAGCTGTCCGCTGCAACCCCGACGCCCTCGTCATCCTGTCCCTGCGGGACCCAGACGCTTGGTTCACGAGCTGTCAGAACACGATCTTCGCTGGGATCCGGGCGATGGTCGCGGCGGTGATGAGTGGATGTCCGCCATGACCCGCCTCTTCGCCCAGCGATTCAGTGACCAGATCGAGGATCGTGACGCCATGGTCGCCGCTTTCGAGAAGCACAACGACGCGGTGCGCGCCGGCGTCCCGAAGCAGCGGTTGCTGGAGTGGACCGCAGCCGACGGGTGGGAGCCCATTTGCGAACGACTCGGATTGCCCGTACCGGCCGAGCCGTTCCCCAAGGTGAACACGACCGCCGAGTTCCGCGAGATGTTGGGTCTGCCTGCCCTGGAGAGTAGCCCGCTCGGAGCTCAGGAGAACGGCGTCGGGATCTCCCGTACGACCGGTGCCGAAGGCAGGCGGTTGGGCTTCTTCTGCCGCTTTGGCAACACGATGTCCTGGTGCTTGAGCGGTTTGTACGGGACGATACTGAGCAGGTGGGAGATGATGTTCAGTCGCCCCCGTCGCTTGTCGTTGGTGTGCGCGATGTACCAGGGCGCCTGCGGGATGTCGCTCGCCCGGAACATGTCGTCGCGGGCCCGTTCGTAGTCCCACCACTTGCTGTAGGACTTGAGGTCCATGTCCGAGAGCTTCCAGATCTTGCGGGGATCGTGGATGCGACTTTCCAGGCGGCGCGTCTGCTCTTCGGGGCTCACCTCGAGCCAGTACTTGATGAGCAGGATGCCCGACTGCACCATCGTCTGCTCCACGAACGGCACGCCCTCGAGGAATCGTTCCACTTCCTCGTCGGAGGTGAACCCCATGACGCGCTCGATGCCGGCCCGGTTGTACCAGCTCCGGTCGAAGATCACGACCTCACCGGCGGCGGGGAAGTGCGTGATGTAGCGCTGCACGAAGAGCTGGGAGCGCTCCCGGTCGTTCGGCGCGGGGAGCGCGACCACCCGGAACACCCTGGGACTGACCCGCTCGGTGATCGCCTTGATGGTCCCCCCCTTGCCCGCCGTGTCGCGACCCTCGAAGACGATGCAGAGCTTCGCCCCCGTGTCCTTCACCCACTCCTGCATGGCGACCAGCTCGCCGTGCAGGCGCCGGAGCTCGTGCTCGTACTCCTTGCGCTTCATCGGAGGCGCCGCCGCCTTCTTGCCGGCCACCTTCTTGCCGGCCACCTTCTCACCGGCCACCTTCTTTTCCGCCTCGACCCCTCCGGCGCCCTTGCTCACGACGACGCCACCACCTGGCGGGTCCCCGTCACCGCGGCCTCGACGTCGAGAGCGGCGGGCTGTGGCGCCGAGCGACGGCGCAGCCACTTGTTGCCCTCGATCACGATCGGCACGAACAACGCCAGCCCGATGCAGGCCAGCCACTGGCGCCCGGTGAGGGGCTGGGTGAGGAGCCCGCTCTGCAGGGCCGGCAGCTCGGTGGCGAGGAAGATCATGACGACGGGCACGACCGAGATGGCTGCCGCCTTGAAGATGGGGGGTTCGAGCCCGCTCGTCGGATCGCGCCGGTTGGTCAGCGCGTTGAAGACGGTGCCGAGCCCCATGACGACGAACGTCATCGTGAGCGAGGCCGACGGGGCGGCGGGGTGCGGCGTGTCGGGGCCCGCCACGAGCGGGATCAGGGCCGCTACGAAGAGTGCCGTGGCATAGAGGAGCCACATCAGCACCGCGTGACGATTGGTGATCGGGACCTTGGGGTCCCGCGGCAGCCGCGTCATCACGTCGGGGTCACCGGGGTCGGATGCGATGACCAGGACCCCGGCGACGGTGACGAAGAACAGCAGGTAGAGCACCATCGAAGGGGTCAGGGCGACGCCGCTGTTGATGTTGAACGCCGTCGCCACGACGAAGAGCAGGACCAGGCCCAGCAGCTGCGTCATCTGGAAGCGGACGTAGGAGACGATCTTGTCGTAGACGCGCCGACCGATCTCGACCGCGTGCACCAGGGTGCCGAAGTTGTCGTCGGTGAGGATCATGCGCCCCGCCTGCTTGGTGACCTCGCTGCCGCTCCCCATGGCGACGCCGATGTCGGCCTGCTTGAGGGCAGCGGCGTCGTTCACGGCGTCGCCCGTCATCGCCACGATGAGGCCCGATTGCTGCATCAGCCGGGCCAGCCGCAGCTTGTCCTCGGGGGTGACCCGCCCGAAGACGTGCAACTGCGGCAGGCGGGCCAACAGATCCTCGTCGGACATGGCCGCCAACTCGGCGCCGCTGATCGCGCCCGGGCCCAGGCCGAGCGAGCGGCCGATGGCCGAGGCGGTGACAGCGTGATCACCGGTGATCATCCGCACGTCGATGCCCGCGCCGAGCGCAACCTGCACGGCGTCCTTTGCCTCGGCCCGCAGCGGGTCGATGATGCCCACCATCCCGACGAACGCGAGGCGGTGGGTCAGCACCATCGGGTCGGCGCGCATCGCCTCCTGCTCGCTGTCGGCGACGACGCGCGCCGCAAAGGCGAGCACGCGCAGTCCCTGCTCCCCCATGCGCTCGTTGGCGGCATCGATGTCCGCCTTGGCGTCGTCGATCGGCACCTGGGCGTCGCTGAACGGGCCGCCCGACTGGGCGCAGCGGGCCAGGACCACGTCGGGGGCACCCTTGACGAGCTCGACCACCGACGTGGTGCCATCCACCGTGACCTCGTGGAAGGTCGCCATGAACTTGTACTCGGAGTCGAACGGCACCTCGGCCAACCGGGGGTAGGCCCGCCGCGTCTCCTCCGCGTCGACCCCGAGCTTCGCCGCCAGCACCACCAGAGCCGCCTCGGTGGGGTCGCCGACCACGGCGCCGTCGTCGGCGACGGTGGCGTCGCTGTCGAGGCAGAGGCCGAGCGCGAGCCGGGTGAAGTCGGGCACCGGCGTGCCGGCGACGGCGCGGATGTCGCCGCTCTTGCGGTAGCCCTCGCCCTCCACCGTGAACCAGGCGCCGCCGGCGTAGATGTCCGACACCATCATCTGGTTCATGGTCAGGGTGCCGGTCTTGTCGCTGTTGATGGCGCTCGTGGCCCCGAGCGTCTCCACGTCGGTCAGGTTCTTGACGATCGCCTTGGCCTCGGCCAACTGCTTGGCCCCCATGGAGAGGAGGCCCGACACGAAGGCCGGCAGCCCGGTCGGGATGGCGGAGATGGCCATCGCGGTCCCCAAGAGCAGGAGCTGCTTGCCCGGGATGCCCCGGATGAGGCCCACCACGAAGATGAAGGCGACGGCCGACCAGGCGATGACCGCCAGCACCTTGGTGAGCGAGTCGAGCTCCTTCTGCAACGGCGAGCGGGTACGGGTGACCGAGGTCAGCATGGTGGCGATCTGGCCCATCTGGGTCTGCATGCCGGTCGCCGTGATGACGATCGTCGCCGTACCGCGGGTGACCGAGGTGTTCTGGAACGCCATGTTGGAGCGGTCGCCGAGCGAGACATCGGGCGACGCCAGGGTCGACGCGTCCTTGGGAATCGGGGCGCTCTCCCCCGTCAGCGCGGCCTCCTGCGTCTCGAGGGTGGCAGCCCGCACGATGCGGCCGTCGGCGGGCACGATGTCGCCCGCCTCGAGCTGGACGACGTCACCCGGCACGAGCCCCGATGCCGGCACCAGCCTGAGCTCGCCGTCACGCAGGACCTTGGCCTGGGGCACCTGCATCTTGGAGAGCGCGTCGACGCTCGCCCGCGCCTTGAGCTCCTGACGCGTCCCGAGCACGACGTTGAGCGCGACCAGGAACCCGACGAGCAGCGCCGTGGAGAACTGGCTGATCACCAGGCTGATCACGATGACCGCGAGCAGCATGATGTTCATCGGGTCGCGTACCTGGCCCAGTGCGACGGCGACGAGCGACGGTGGCTCCTCGCGGGCGATCTCGTTGGGCCCGTAGCGGCCCAGCCGGCTGGCGGCGTCCCCCGACGTCAGGCCGCGCTCGAGGTCGCTGCCCACCCCGGCGACGACGGCGTCGACATCGAGGGCGAACCACGACGCCGACCCCGGCGCGGTCGCGGTGGCCGTTGTGTTGACGGTGGTCATCGGCCCATCTTGCTCCCGATCCGCCGCGTGCGCTCGGTCGCCGTTGCCGCCGAGCGGCCGGGGACCTCGGACGGACCCGGTGGCTAACCTGCTGTTTCGTGGCGCCTACCGTCGTGCACGTTGCGCCCCATCCCGACGACGAGGCCGTCGGGTGCCCCGGCGCCCTCCTCCACCTGCGCGACCGCGGCTGGACCGTGGTGAGCGTGATCGCCAGTCTCGGGTTCGAAGGGCAGTGGGATCGCCGGCGCGCCGAGGCCGAGGAGGCGTCGCGCCGAGCGGGCTTCGTGCCGGTCTTCTTCGACCCTCCGCTCAACCTCGACCTCGAGGCGGACCTCGCCTTGGCCACCCGGCGCGTGGCCACCGAGCTGCCGGGGCTCGTCGAGGAGCACGCCGCCTCCATCGTCGTCTCTCCCTCACCCCACGACGTGCACCACGGCCACGAGACGGTCGGCCGCGGCGTGCAGCGCGCCATGGCGGCGCTCCCCCCGAACCTGCGGTGGTGGATGTGGGGCGTGTGGGGCGAGCTCCCCGCGCCCAACGTCTTCTACGGTTTCGACCAGTCGGTGCTCGACCGGGCCCTGCACATCCTCGACGCCTACGCGGGTGAGCTCGAGCGCAACGACTACCGCCCCTTCCTCAGCGGCCGGGCCGCCTGCAACGCGGTCATGGGCTCCGAGCGCGTCTTCGGCTTCGGGTCCGCCGCCGCGACCCCGCTGCCCTACGCCGACCTCATCACCGAGGTGCGTCTGGTCGACGGCCACTTCATGGGCTCCGAGCCCCACTTCCTCGACCAGGGCCCCGAGCCGTCCGCCCTCTACGACGTCGACCTCACGCCGTGGCTCGATGCGCCGAGCGCGCACGAGCTCGTCGGCTACATCCGGGAGGTGCGCGAGGACCCCGCACCGTGAGCGCAGCCGCGGACGCACCGGCCGCGCTCGCGCCCGGCCTGGTGGAGGACTTTCGGCGCGACGGGTTCGTCGTCGTGCCGGGCCTGTTGTCGGCCGACGAGTGCCGCCGATACGGCTCGGCGGTGGACGAGGCGGTCGCCGACCGCAGCAGGCACGACACGCGGACACTGGCGCAGAAGTCGCGGTACGAACAGAGCTTCATCCAGTGTCAGAACCTGTGGGAGGACAGCCCGGGCGTCCGGCCGCTGACCTTCCATCCCCGGCTGGCCGAGACGGCGGCCCGGTTGCTCGGCGTCGGCGCCGTGCGGCTCTGGCACGACCAGGCGCTCTACAAGGAGCCGGGCGGGCGGGAGACCGATCCGCACCAGGACCATCCGTACTGGCCCATCGTCGAGACGAACACGATCACGGCCTGGATCCCCTTCGACGGCTCGACGCTCGAGAGCGGCGCCATGGGTTACCTGCCCGGCAGCCACCGCGTGGGCGTGCGCGAGTTCGTCAACATCTTCACCGGCGACGGTGCCGACCCGCTGGCGCGGGGGGAGCTGGCGGGGATCGAGCCGGTGTTCGTCGAGGTGCCGCCCGGCGCGGTGGCGTTCCACCACGGCCTCACCTTCCACTTGGCGCGGCCCAACGCCACCGGTACCGTCCGTCGGGTGCACACGGTCATCTACTTCGCCGACGGGTCGACCCGGGGCGAGGGCCGCTTCCCCCACCCCTCGGTCGAACGGGCCGGGATCCCGCTCGGCGGGGTCATCGCCAGCGACGTGACGCCGCTGGCCTGGCCGCGCCCCGACGGCGACCTGCCGCCGGCGCCGGCGGAGCCGCTGCGGTGAGCGGGACCCGCCGGTCGGGCGCGTTGAAGTTCGACGCCATGATCGGGCCGCAGCCGCTGCAGCGGGCGGGCGCCCTCGGCCAGCGGGCGGCCGAGGTCGGGCTGTCGGGGCTGGTGGTGACCGAGGCCGGGCGCACCGCCTATCTGACGTGCGGGGCGCTGGCGGTCGCGGCCGACATCGACGTGCTGACGGGCATCGCGGTGGCCTTCCCCCGCAGCCCGATGGTCACGGCCTCGGTGGCGTGGGAGCTGGCCGAGGCGAGCGGCGGCCGGTTCCGCCTCGGGCTCGGGGCGCAGGTGCGGGCGCACATCGAGCGGCGCTACGGCGCCGAGTTCGACCCCCCGGGGCCGCGCTTGCGCGAGTACGTGCTGGCGGTGAAGCAGATCTTCCGGTCCTTCCGCACCGGCGAGCCGCTGGCGGTGGAGGGCGACTTTTACGCCATGTCGTTGCTCCCGCCGATGTGGTCGCCCGGCGCGATCGACGTGGCGGATCCGCCCATCGACGTCGCGGCGGTCAACCCGTGGATGCTGCGCATGGCCGGCCAGGTGGCCGATGGCGTGCACGTGCACCCGTTGAACACCTCGATCTACCTGCGCGAGACGGTGCTCCCCGAACTGGCGGCGGGCGCAGCGCGCTCGGGCCGGCGCGTGGACGAGCTCGAGGTGATCGTGCCGGCGTTCCTGTGCGTCGGTGACACCGAAGAGGAGCAGAATCGTTGGCGCGAGATGGCCCGGGTCCAGGTGGCCTTCTACGGGTCGACGCCGAATTACGCGTTCATCTTCGACCAGTTGGACCGCGAGGGGACGACGGATCGGATCCGCGAGCGCCAGCGGGCGGGCGACATCCCGGGCATGGCCCAGGTGATCGACGACGACATCTTGAAGGAGTTCACGACCGTCGGGACCTGGGACGGCATCGCGGACGAGATCGTGGCCAAGTACGGCGGCATGGCCACCCGGGTCGTCAGCTACTTCACCGGCGCCGACGTGGTGCGTGACCCGGCCGCCTTCGAGCGCTGGGGCGCCGTGGCCCAGGCCGTGCGCGTGGGGTCGGAGGGTGGCGGGTAGCTCCAGTTGAGCTCAGCTCAGCTTCGGATGAACTTCAGCACCGCCTTCACCTGGTCCCACGACGCGACCTGGCTGGCGGGGGGCGCGGCGATGTCGACCACGTCACCCCAGGCGGAGAACCCGATCACGACGTGGCCGGACGCCTTGGCACCGTTGTCGCTCGACGGTGACCGGCACCGAGATCGCCCGCACCAGTCCGCTCGTGGTCAAGAAGACGTGCTCTGGGCTTGTGCCCGGTCGACACGACACCGCCGGAGCGACGACGGCAGGCTCGTGGAGGCGGAGGTTGATCGCCTGCGGCGAGAGGGTGACGGCGTACTCCTTGACGGGCGTCCCCTGGAAGATCGAGGCCCGCACCGCGGTCGCGGTCACGCCAGGCGCCTCGAGCTGGCGCAACAGGGTCGTGGGGCTGCCGACCAGTTGCAGGATAGAGGGCGGGCGCGACCGCGAAGCCCGACGGCGTGCCGGACGAGGCGAGGTCGTCGGGCGTCGCCGAGATCCACACCTTGTTCCGCACCAACTGACCCACCAGGTCGCCGGGATCGAGGTACATCGTCGTGCCGTCCACGACCATCAGTTCCGCTGCCCCGTTGCCCGGTCGGGTCAGCGTCATCGACCCCAACGTTGACGCGAGGTCGTAGGTGCCGCTTCCCGAGAACCCCGCGATCACCGCCGCGGCCGCTTTGTCCTGGCCCTTCGCCACCTTGACGTCGACGTGCACCTGCGCGTACTGCTGGCCCACCGTGGACGACGCCGCCTGCGCGACCAGGCTGGCCGACGAAGGGCCGCTCTTCCCGTTCGCCAGCACGAGGGCCGCGACCGCCGCGATGACCACCACGACCGCCACGGCGCCGCCGAGGAGGAGTCGCCGTCGTCGCCTGCGCACTGGAGGCGCCTTGCCGTCCTCGCCACCCTCGTCGCCGGCCGGTGCGTCGGCGTGCGCCGGGTCCGGGGACTCGGCGATCTCGGGATGTTCGGGCTCTGCCGCGTGGCGCGTCCTCAACTTCGGGTTCGGCGGCTGATGCGTGTTCGGTCGAGCAGGAGGTGGTTCCTGGGCCGCACGACTCGCGGCGCGCGCAGCCGCGGCCGCGGGGGCGGCGGGCACCGGCACATCGTCCGGCGGCGGTGCGCTCGGTGGGCCCGTGTCCGCTCCGGGCGGAGGGACGGTGGCGGCGCTGCGCGTGGCGGTACCGGCGGCGGCGGCCCGGGCCGCCGTTCTGGCCGCCGTGGCCGAGGGGGTTGCGGCGTCCGGGTTCTTGGGCGGTCGCGGCTTGGTCGAAGGCTGCACTTCTTTGGTGTCCGCGGACCGGCACTGCTCGGTCCAGCCGCCGCCGTCCCAATAGCGCTCGCGTCCCAAGAAGTAAGGGTCGGGATACCACCCCGGCTCCTCGCTCACGTGTGCTGGCCTCCGGTTCGGTCAGGACCCCGACTCTTGCCCCCCGAATGCTGGCACACGGCACGGGGGCTGCTTCGGTCGGCGGTCATCGGCCGAAGAACGGCCCGGCGGGCGCTTTCTGTCGTCGTCTGCCAGGCCGACCCGGGTTCAGATGCTGGCGCCCGCGTTCCCGAAGCCGGTGTTCCCCGTGTTCCCCGTCGATCCGGAGTTCCCGGCGCTCAAACCGCCGCCCAGCGAACTCCCCAGCTGGCTGAGCGGGATGACCTCGCTGGCGGGAGGAGCGGTCACCGTCACCGGTGTGCCGTAGTTCGAGAAGCTCATCGTCAGGTCCATCGACACGCTCTGCCCGTCGGCCGAGAACGACATCGGCATGTGCATCGCCTTGAGCAAGCCGTCACCGGTGATGTACACGTCGGCCGTGATCGTCGGGAGGTTCACCCCCGACAGCCCCTGCTGCTCCGACGGGGAGAGGGAACCCATTTGGTGCAACAGGGCCGACGGCGGGATCGAGACCGCGTACTGGGTGACCGAAGTCCCCTCGTAGGTCGTCGGGCCGAGCGAGGTGACCGTCCCGCCGATCGACTGCAACTGTTGCAACATGCCGGCGGGATCCCCGAAGGCGTTGAGGCCGCTCGCCGCGTTGCCGGACGACCCGAACTGGCTCAGGTCGGCGGACACCCACTGCTTGCCCTGGGTCAGGCCACCGAACATGCTGCCGAGGTTGACGTAGATGGTCGAGCCGTCATAGATCGCCTGCTCGGTGATCTGGGTGCCTCCCACCGGATAGTTCACCGTCATCGTGCCGGTGTGGTGGGCGAAGTCGAACGCCCCACTGCCGGTGAATCGCCTCCTGCTGGCCCAGCACCGACATGTGCATCGACATCGACATGTCGGCCGACTGGGCGTCGATCGACTGCGTTGCGGCCTGCGCCACCGCCTCGCTGGCCGACGCGTTGCCCGACTGGCCCAGGGTCAGTGCGGCACCGACGCCGCCGGCCACCAACACGAGCGCCGCGACGCCGAGTGCCAGCGCGGCGCGGCGCCGGTGGCTGTTCCGCCCTCCAGGGCCAGGCGCCGTTCCGTCCGTAGGTGGCGCCCACCCGCCGGGCGGGACCGCCGCGGTGGCGACGACCGGCCGGGCCGGGGCCCCGAGCGGCGCAAAGGACGGTCGCTCGACCGCCGGGAGTAGTGGCGCCGTGCTCGATGCCGGCTCCGGCGTTTCCGGGCCGGCGGCCGGTGGCGCCTCGGCACCGGCCTCGGCGCCCGGCGTCCGGGACCCCTGCGTCCACACACGCCCGTCCCAATAGCGCTCTTGATCCCGAAAGAACGGATCGCGGTACCAGCCCGGTGCCTGGCTCACGATTGCTGCCTCCCCCTGAGCGGCGTCCTCCCTTGGACGCCACTCCCAATTCTCTCATGACATCGGCACGAATGGGGCGCCGATCAAGCACGAATCTCGGATCTGGAGCGCCGTTGTCCGCTCGGGGCCGCGGCTCCTGCCGTCACGTTCGGCGACAGGAGCCGCGGTGGAGTGGCTACCCCTTGCCGTGATGGTCGAAATGCACCATGGCCGACCCGCATCCCACGCCTTGCACCCAGGCATTCTGGAAGCCCGGGACATCGGGAGCGATGTCAGTGGTCGACACGATCGCGTTGGCGGTGAACGCCGCGGCGTCCCGGGGACCACCGTCGAAGAAAGAGGCCCTGAATGCCACGGTGTCGTTGGTCGTCACCGCCGTCTTGAGCCCGGCGGGGTCGGCGGCCGTGCACTTGAACCCCGTGGTCGCCAGTACTGCGGCGGTCCAGTGTGTGCCCTGCCCGGCCGCACAGCCGGCAAGCGGTCCCGCGCTCACCGTCGAGGTGCACCTGAAGTGGCCGTCGGCGTGGCCCACCGTTGGTAGGGGGGTGAAGTCTGATCCGGGGGTGAAGTCGCCGCCACCATTCATGGTCACCGCACCGGAGCCACCGGAGATGTCCCGCGCGTTGAAGTCGAAGTGGATGTCGCTCCGTGGTGCCGGTGGGGCCGGCGGTGCGTGCGGTCCTGGCGGGGCCGGCGGGGGCGGTGCCGCACCCACGGCGCTCGTGCCGAGCAGCGCAGTGAACGCCGCCGCTCCGATGATCGGCACCGCCGACCATCGCGCCACGGTCCGCAAGGCGCCGCTTCTGGTTGTGGATGTGTCGTCATGCATTGGTTTGGTTCCTCTCAGAGTTGGTTGATGCTTTGGAATGCCAACGCGGCGACACCACGGGGCCCCGGTGCACCGTCGTGACGTCGAACGGAGGTGACGTCGTCACCAAGTTGCGACCGCACCGACAGCAGCCCTGAACGGAGACGAGCCTTGGCCGCGGCCAAAGGGATCGCCTCGACTTCGCTGATCTCCTGGGCCGTGTAGCCGTGGAAGGTGGCGAGGACGAGGGCACGTCGTTGCTCGATAGGCAATCGGGACAACGCCGGTTCCGCCTCGATGGATTGCATTGCGCCCGCGGCGGGCCCGACACGCACGGATCCGTGTGCGGCGTCGTCGACACGGACGGCCTCGCGCCCAGGTCGTCCTCCGCCGCGCCGCCTGCGTGTTTCCAACGCGAGCTTCCGCGTGAGCGACAACACCGTGGTGGACCTCGGGCCCCTCTGGGCATCAGACGAGCCGAGGTCACGCCAGGCGCGGAGCAACGCCTCCTGGGCGACCTCCTCGGCCGCCGCTGGATCCCCGACGATGCTGAGCGCGAGGCCGTCGACGCGCCGCTGGTGCCGACGGACGAACGCTCGCCCCGCCTCCGGAGTGCCGCCAGTCGCCTTGTGGATCGCGGGTTGCATGGACGCCTCAATTCCAGACACCGAGTATCGTTACTCAGTGCACTATAAGTGAGACACTTCCATTACGCAAGGGGCTGTAAACTAAATTTGCGCTGGTACTGGGTATCGGCTGGGAACAAAGAGGAGAAGATGGCCGAGACCACGGCGGGGGCACCCGAAGACAACGACGAGGGGGAAGGGGCACACCGGCGCCCCGGGAGGCCCCGCGAGGCGGGCTACGACAAGGCCATCCTCGACGTGACGCTGGCGATCCTCAATGACAAGGGCTACGCCCGGCTGACCATCGACGGGGTGGCCGCCAAGGCAGGAGTGGGCCGGCCCACGATCTACCGGCGCTGGCCGTCGAAGCCCGCGCTGGTCATCGCCGCGCTCACCCAGTCGCCGCGGCTGTCGCTCACGCCCGATACGGGAACGCTCCGCGAGGACCTACTCGCCTTCCAACGCGATCAGGTGCGCATGATGAACCTGCCGGCGTCGCGTCGCATCACCGCCGGGCTGGTGGCCGATCTGGTGGCCGATCCCGAGCTGGCGGCGACGTACCTCGGCGACTACGTCGAGCTGCGTCAGGCGTCGGTACGCCAGGCCCTCGAGCGCGGCGTCGCCCGCGGGGAGCTGCGCGCGGACGCCGACCTGTCGTTGATCTACGACCTTTTGATCGGGCCCCTCTTCACACGCTCGGTGGTGCGCGGCGAACCGCTCACAGCCGACATCGCGGAACAGACCGTCGATCTCGTCCTGCAGGCCTTCGGCCCTCCGGCCTGACGCGGACGGCGCTCCGCGTCCTCCTGAACGCCCGGTCGTACGGGGCGATCGAAGCCGATCCGCCGAATCAGGAGCGGCGGCGGAACAGGCTGCGCTTGAGTTTCTCGGGCTCTTCGGAGGCGAGCGCCTCATCGAGATCGGTCAGCGCGTCGTCGTCGACCTGGTCCTCGACGGCGCCCTCGCCCGGCTCGGTCCCCAACAGCGTCTCGACGCTGGCCGGCGGTGCACTGCCGTCGGCGTCGCTCGGAACGAAGGCCTCGTGGACGGGTTCGGCTCCGGCGTCCGCGGCGGGCTCCCGACCCTTTCGGCCCTTGCGGCCCTTGGCGCCGGCGCCGTCGTCGCCCTCGGTTCGATCGAAGAGCCGCCCCAGCGTCGCCTCCACCTCGTCGATGTCGGCGGTCGCCGCCGCGAAGGCGCGCTGGAGCTCCGGGACGTGGTCGGGCAGGTGGGGCAAGGGGGCGTCGGAGTCCGCCGGACGGGTCTCGGTGGTCCACTCGGACCCATCGAAGTAGCGCTCCTGGCCCTCCACTTCGGGGTCGGCAAACCACCCCGAGCCGTCTTCCATCAATTCCTCCGAATCCGTCTGCACGACACCCCCTGGGGTCATTCTCCCACGCGCCGCCAAGGTCCCAGGATGCGCCCAGACATGCCACGGCGGTAGAAAGGGTCCGGCCGCCGCCCCGACGAGGGGGCCTCCGGGGCGGCGAATATCCTTGAATGCTCTCCACCCGAAGGTTGGGCCGGAAGGTTGGGGGCCCGAGACGAGTCGAAAGCGAGGACCACAGCGGTGGCGATGGATTTGAAGGCAGGCACGAGGCTGCGGAGCGCCACCGACGCCTGCGAGGTGGTGGTGGTGAAGGCGCCGGGCGAAGCGATCGACCTGCGCTGCGGGGGCCATGCCTTCGTGGCGATCGACGCCGAGGTGACGACCGAGGGCATCGAGCCCGGTTTCGACGGCGGCACCCAGCTGGGCAAGCGGTACGCCGACGAGGCGCTCGGGCTCGAGCTCCTGTGCACCAAAGCGGGCGAGGGCTCGATCTCGGTCGGCGAGACCATCGTCGAGGTCAAGGGCGCGAAGCCGCTGCCCGCCTCGGACTGAACGCCACCCGCTCGGTCTCGCCACCGGACGCGTCTGAAGACTCGGGGGACTCGCCGCTGTGAACATCGCGATGCTGCTGGAGATGGTGGCGGAGGGCGACCCCGATCGGATCGCCGTCGGGTCGTCGTCGGGCGGCCTCACCTCTTCCGCCCTGCTGGCGGCCGCGCGGCGCGCCGCGGTGCTCTTCGAGAAGGAGGGCGCGGAGGTCGTCGGCTACTTCGGGCTCAACTCCGACGTGCTGCCGGTGGCGCTGTTCGGCGCCGCGCTGGCGGGCGCGGCGTTTGCGCCGCTGAACTATCGAGCCCCCGACGAGCAGCTGGCGTCGATCCTGCCGCGGGTGGCCGACGGCCCGTTGCTCGCCGACGCGGCCGAGGTGGCGCGGTTGCGGGCGTGCGGGGTGGAGGCCACGCCGGATCGTGACCGTCGACGATTTCGCCGGCTCGGTGGGTCGGGTCGGGCGTCGGTCGCGTCGAGCGTGGCGTCGAGCAGCCGTTCGTCGACCCCGAGTCGGTGGCGGTCCTGCTGTTCACCAGCGGCACGACCTCGGAGCCCAAGGCGGCGGTGCTGCGACACCGGCACCTGGTGTCCTACATCATCTCGTCGGTCGAGTTCCTGGGGTGCGCGCCCGACGAGGCCCAGCTCGTCTGCGTGCCGCCGTACCACATCGCCGGCGTGGCGGCGGTGCTGTCGTCGTTGTACTCGGGGCGTCGGATCATGTACCTGCCGACGTTCGACGCGGCCGAATGGGTGCGCGTCGCCACCGAGGAGCGCATCACGCACGCCATGGTGGTTCCGACGATGCTCGGCCGCATTCTGGACGCGGTCGAGGCGGTGGGCGCGGCGCCGCCCGCCTTGCGCCACCTGTCCTACGGCGGCGGACGCATGCCGTTGGAACTTGTCGAGCGCACGCTGCGCGATCTTCCTTCGGTGGACCTCGTCAACGCCTACGGGCTGACCGAGACCGTCCTCGACCATCGCCATGCTCACGCCCGACGACCATCGCGAGGCGTTCGCCTCGACCGACCCTGCCGTGCGGGGCCGGCTGGGCTCGGTGGGGCGTCCGCTGCCGATGCTCGAGGTCGAGATCCGCGGCGAGGACGAGGTCGTCGTCGCGGCGGGCGAAAAGGGCGAGATCTGGGTGCGCGGCGAGCAGGTGTCCGGCGAGTACGTCGGTCGCTCGGTGCTCGACGACGAGGGGTGGTTCCGCACCCGCGACGCCGGCTGGTTCGACGCCGACGGGTTCTTGTATGTCGACGGTCGGTTGGACGACGTGATCGTGCGGGGAGGGGAGAACATCTCGCCCGGGGAGATCGAGAACATCCTCCACGCGCACCCGGCGGTGACGGACGTCGCAGTGTTCGGCGTTCCCGACCCCGAATGGGGCGAGACGGTCGCAGCCGTCGTCGTGCTGCATGCGGAGGTCGGTGCCGGCGTGGACGCGGCGGTGCTCCAGGTCTGGGTGCGCGATCGGCTCCGCTCGACCAAGATGCCGACCGTCGTCGAGTTCCGCTCCGAGCTGCCGTACTCGCCCACGGGCAAGCTGTTGCGCCGTGTGCTGCGCGACGAGCTGTCGGCTTCGGCGCAGTAGCGCAGGTCAGTCGTCAGTAGGCGGCGGTCGAGTCGGCGCCGCGGGCGCTCGTCGCACGGGACGCGCCGTCGGCGTCCTCGGAGGCCGCCCAGCCCGTGAGCGACTTCACGTCGAAGACGAGGAGATCGGCGAAATCGGTGCCCCGATACTGGAAGTACTTGTGCCGGAGCCCCGCTTCGCACTCCTCGCGGAGGGTGACGGTGAGGTCGTGCCCCGAGCGGCGGACCAGCTGGGCCCGGACCCACCACAGCTGGGACCAATCGTGGCGGACCCATTGCTCGCACAGCAGCGTCGCCGTGGCGTCGCGGTCGAGGTTCTTCAGCCGCCCGAGCTCGGTGGTGTCCTTCGCCTTGACGGTGTCGATGGGCGAGGCGATGACCTTGCCGACCACGACGAAACAGACCGGCACGGCGTCGATGGCATGGCGGGCGCCGACGGTGCACAGCATGCCGTGGTCGGCCTCCCCGAGGCGGGACCAGCACTGGTCGTTGGTGAGACGCATCCGCTGAGTCTCTCAGCCCCGGCGGGGCCGGCAACCCCGGTACCTCATTCCTCGGCGGCGAAGCGTTCCGAGGCCCGACTGGCGGGTTGATGCCGAGGGCGTCACCGATCTGGGCCCAGGGTGCCCCGAGCGTCCGGGCTCCGCGGACCCAGCCGAGCAGGCTGTCCTCCACCTGGGCCTGGGCCCGGGCCCCGTTTGGCAGATTGGCCGACGCCGCACCCAGCGTCTCGGTCTGCTCCCACGGCGTGAGGCGGGTCTCGCCGGTGCCCCCCTCGGCGGCATCTTCTCGGGCGTCAGCGCAAGATGTTTGACACCAGAACCGGCGCGGGTGCGTCACATCGGGGTGCATCCGCGAGAGTCTGCTCATTGCCACTCAAATGCGCATGATGGGGTGCTCATCCGGGCGACGTTTGAGCACAACGCTGTGCTCAAACAGCGTCGAATGAGCACCGTTTGCCGTATACACCCCTTGAATCCGCCTTCCCCGAAGCGCGACGGATCCGTCGCGACGCGGTCAGTAGAGGGCCGTCGGATTGAACGACTGGAGGTGGGTGACTCGGTAGCCGCGGCCGAGGACGCCGATGGCAGACGTCGAGGAGCACACCGACTTGAGGAGCGGGATCGCCGTGCCGTCACACGTGAAGGTCGCACCACCGAAGAGAGGGATCATCACCTTCTTGGCCGACTCGATGCGAGCCAGGATCCCCGCTGCAGTCGCGGGTTGGGTGGCCGGCGCACCCTTCATGAGCGCTCCGAGCGACAGGACCGGGAGGAGCCCAGCGAAGTCGTCGAAGCTCGCGTCCAAGTCGGGATTCACCGACGGCGCGTACTTGTGCACGATGGCCGTGTAGAGCGCGTCGTCCCCGGCGCTCGACGTGACGGCGCCCGCCAGCATCGAGCCCTTGAGCACCTTGTCGAGCGACGCCGAGTTCAGGATGCTCGAGCCCAGGCACGTGGAGATCACGTATTTGGGAAGGTGGACGTGCAGCGCGGTATAGGCCTTGAGGAACGCCGCACAGAATCCGACGTTTCCACCGACCCCGACCGCCGCCGCGCCACCCGAGACGGCGGCCTGCAGCTCAGGCTTGAGGTCGGTGGCGTTGGGGTCGGCCGTCAGGACATCGAAGCCGACACCGGCCGCCTTGAACACGATGCCACCGAGGACCTGGGTCCCCTGGACGACGGTGGGATCGTTCTCGACGATGAGCGTCACCTTCGAGAAGCCCTTCTGCTTGGCCTGCAGGGCCACCGCACCGAGAATCGCGGGCACACCTCCCTGCAGCGCAAAGGCACCCGGCGTGGTCAACTCCGCCGCTGAACCTCCCGTCATCGCGATGTAGGGAATGCCCGCCTGCACCAGGGTCGGCACCTCGGTCGGCCCCTGACCGCTGGAGGGTTCGACGACAGCCGCGACCTTGCGCTGCACCATGTCGGTCGCGCACAACAGCCCGCCCACGCTGCTCTCATCGTTGGAGCAGAAGTGCATGAGGATCCGGTGCCCGTTGAGCCCGGCGCGGTACTGGTTCTGGTAGCGGACCGCCATCTCCGCTCCCTGCTTGACGTCGTCCCCACCGTCGGTCCCGCCGTTGTGCCCGTCGATGATCATCCCGATGGTGACCGGAGCGCCCGTGGCCGGATCCGGACTGCCCAGGGTGTTGGTGGGCGCAGACGAGGTGGGACGAGAGAGCACGGTCGCGACAAGGAGGGCGGCCACGACGGCGCCCGCGAGCACCACGGCAGCCAGTGCGAACGGTGCGGACCGACACGCGCACGCTTCCTCCTCGGGGTAGGGGGACGCGGCAGGTCTCGTGGGTCCGGAGCCCGCCGCCCCGTCAGAAGGACACCCTCGCCCTCCGGGGACAACGTACCCGAGTCCGTCCGAACGAACACTGGGCGCAAGGTCGCTCAGTCGCGTAGCTCCTTGCCGGTCAGGCGCAGGAACACGTCCTCGAGGTTCGGCGAGCGGACCTCGACGCCGGTGAGCTCCACCCCGTGGCGAGCGGCCAGGGCGACGACGCCCGGCAGGACGGCGGGACCGTGGTCGGTGCTGAGCTCGAGCCGGCCCTCGAACTCGGCGCAGTCGTGCACCCCGTCGAGGGTCCGACACGCCACGGCGAGCTCGCCCAGGTCAGCGTCTTCGCAGCTCAACTGCACCTTGTCTCGGCCGCCGTGGGCCCGCACCAGCATCTCGGCCGTTCCCTCGGCAATGAGGTGGCCGTCGTCGATGATCCCGATCCGGTCACAGAGCTTGGCCGCCTCCTCCATGTAGTGCGTCGTATAGAGGACCGCGATGCCCAAGTTCTCCGACCGTCTCGAGAATGGCGTTGCGGCTCTGGGGGTCGACCCCGACCGTCGGTTCGTCGAGGACGAGGAGCTTGGGCCGGTGCAACAGCCCGGCGGCCATGTTGGCCCGCCGCTTCATACCGCCCGAGTAGGTGCCGATGCGGTCCTTGCCCCGGTCGGCCAGGCCGACCAGCTCGAGGGTCTCTGCGATGCGGCCATGGAGCTCTTTGCCCCCCAGCCCATAGAGCTCGCCGAAGAAGGTGAGGTTCTCCACCGCCGTGAGGTCCGGGTAGAGGGCCAGGTCCTGCGGCACGTAGCCGACCGCCGCCTTCGCCTCGAGCGTGCCGCCGGCGTAGCCGTCAATCGTGATCTCGCCCTCGTCGCTCGGGACAAGCCCGCACAGCATGGAGATGGTGGTCGTCTTGCCGGCGCCGTTCGGACCGAGCAACCCGTAGCGCTCACCGGACGCAATGGAGAATGACACGCCGTCGACCGCCAGACGCTCGCCGTAGCGCTTGCGCAGCCCCGAGCATTGGAGCATGGGGGACGACCCCGGGGTCTGAGGCGCGCGCCCGCCGCGGTCGACCGAGCCGACCTCAGCCGTCGCTTCGCTGCCCACCGCCTGCTGCTGCATGCACCCCCCAAGGAGTGGTCCCTCTTTGATTGCAACGTAGCAAGGGGCTCACAGGCACCCCCGGTCGCGGCCCGACGACGCCGGCCGATCCGTCGTTAGGCCACCAGCAGGGGAAACGACGCGGCAGCAACGCCCAGGATCTCCGATCGGTCGTCGGGGAGGAGGAAGCCCGCATCGATGGCGGCGTCGAGGGAGCGCTCGAAGCGCTCGAGATACTCCTGCTTCCCACCCGGGTACAGGGCGGCGAGCATTGGCTCGTCGAACGGCGTGGTCCGTCCGAACAGGAAGGCAAAGGACTCGCCGCTCTGGCCGAGCCCGGCCAGTACCGCAGTCGGGACATCGACCCACGGGGTGCGGATGCCGCCGAGCACATTGCCCTGCGCGTCCTTGCGAAAGTCCGTGCCGCTCTCGTCGACGTCCAGGCGAGCAGCGGTCGGTGGTGGTGTCCCCTCGAGGACCCAACGCACGAGGTGCGCGAGGGCGGCCTGGGCGACGTAATGCTGCTGGGGCCCCGCGTTCACGGGTGTCTCGGTCTGACCGATCATCAGGTTGGTCGTCGGCCGGAGGAGCTCGGCGAAGCGCTCGGCGCTGAGCGTCCCGTTGTCGTGGCGGCCCGCGCTCACCGTGTAGGTGTCCGCGTGGGCCGCCCCGGCGAGCTCCCACAGGCGGAACCGCTCGTTGTCGGGCTGTCGGGACTTTCTGCCGCCGAGAAGGATCACGTCGGTCTCGCTCTGCAGCACCAGCACCGGCACGCGCGCATCGTCCCGGATGCGCTCACCCTTGGCAGCGATCATCGCGGTCGTGTCTGCGATCCCTTCGCGCACCCGGATGAAGACCCCGTCGAGGCTGAGCCCGATGGCGGGCCGACCGTGGACGAAGTAGCCGTCGAAGATCTGCGTGTGGGGGTCGATCGCGTTGATGTAGGTCACGAGGCACGAGGCCGACTGACTTTCGCCCGCCGCGACGAGGCGCTGTGCCGTCAGCCCACCGAGCGGGTTCTCGTCGTCCGGCAGGCGCAGAAGCTGGGCGACCTGGGTGAAGATGTCGAAGCTCCAGGCGTCCCCGGGATGTTCGAGGTTGCCGTAGCGGTCCGGGTCCAGCAGCTTGAGATGGATCCCCTCTGCCAGCCCGCCGCCGTCGATGCCCGCCTTCTGGGCCGAGACGCCGACCCAGGCGTGTCCCGCCGCCGAGGCGGAACGGTGGAAGAAGCCCCAGTCCGGCGCCGCGTCGAGCCCGGCGGAGACGTTGTGCCACTCCACGATCACGACGCCGCTGAACCGTTTTGGGTCGACCGGACGGCGCACGACGAAACGGGTCGTGAACGGCGCCTCGGGTCCTGCCGCCACGCCCCAGACTCCGTCCTCGCCCCGTTCGCCCTCCTGCACGTAGGAGCGGGCGACCCCGTCGACGCGGAACTCCCTCTCTTCGTAGTCGAGGGTCGCCAGGTCGTAGTCGCGCATGAGGTCGACCGCGGCCCCCGGTATCTCCGCAAACGAAGCGCGCGGCGTGCTGCCCATGTCATCCTCCCCTTCTGGCGACGGCCGGGCCGCCTCAGCGATAGTGCGTCTCTCTCTTGGTCCGGGGCGCCATCTTGACCTCGTCGGGTGGTGGGTTGCCGATCTGCGTGTACGACAACCCGTTGTTGATGGCGATGTTGCGCGGCATCTCCAACGACTCCCAGATGGCCCGGACCGTTCCCTGAATCGCCTTCGAGTCGCGCGCGGCGATCGAGAGTGCGATCTCCCGAGCTCGGTCCCGCAGCTCGGCGCGGCGAGACAACCTCGGTCACAAGGCCGATGCGCAACGCCGTTGCCGCGGTGATGCGTTCCTCGGTGCCCATCAACGCCCAGCGCAACACGTCACCGAGCGGCACGCCGCGGTACAGCATGCCGATCGGTTCCAGTGCGCTCACGATCCCGACGTTGGCGTGGGGGTCGAAGAACACCGCATCGTCGGAGCAGATGATGATGTCGGACTCGTTGAGGAAGTACTGCGCCCCGCCGGCGCACAGGCCGTGCACCGCGGTGATCACCGGCTTCCACACCCGGTGGCGGAATTTTGGGCGCCAGCGCGATGCCAGGATCGAAGCTGTTCCACGGGTTGTCGAAGGTGAACCAGTCACCACCAGCGCCACCCTCCGTCACGTCCATGCCCGTGCAGAACGCCCGGTCGCCGTTGCCCTGGAGGACGACGCAGTGGATGTCGTCGGTATCGCGGATCGTCTCCCAGGCCCACTTCAGGTCGAGGGCCATGGCCTCGTTGAACGAGTTCAGATGGTCCGGCCGGTTCAACGTGACCGTGGCCACGTGGTCCGCCACGTCGAACTCGATGGTCTCGCGCTCCATGGTTCCTCTCTTTGGGCCTCGACGGGCCGGTTGGGGCCTCGGCCATCTACGACCTCCGGACCTGCGGGAAGCGGTACACCCGCTCCCCGGGTTGCGGCCGGGTGCGCAGGCCAGACAGCATCACACACGACCGCAAGACGGACGCAACCACAGACGGTCGGAACCAGGGGATCCGAAGAGCGGGCCCAACGCACCCAGCACCACGAACGACACGAGGAGAAAGACACGCAATGGAGATCAAGGGCAAGAAGGCCATCATCTGTGGCGGCGCCTCGGGCATGGCCAAGGCCAGCGCCCAGATGTTGCGCCAAAAGGGTGCGGACATCGCCATCCTCGACCTGCCGAAGTCGGCCGGTGCGGAGGTGGCCAAGGAGCTCGACGGCACGTTCCACGAGGTCGACATCCTCGACGAGAACCAGACGGAGGCGGCCATCGGCGACGCGGTCAGCGCACTCGGGGGCCTGCACATCGCGATCAACACCGCTGGTGGTGGCGTCGGCATCCGGACGCTGTCCAAGGACGGGCCACACCCGCTGGCGGACTTCCGGCGCATGATCGAGCTGAACCTGATCGGCACCTTCAATCTGAACCGGCTGCAGGCGTGGCACATGTCGACGAACGAGCCAGAGGACGGCGAACGAGGCGTCATCATCGACACCGCGTCGATCGCCGCCTTCGAGGGACAGATCGGCCAGGTCGCGTACACCGCGGCCAAGGCGGGGATCGCCGGGATGATGCTGACGATGGCCCGCGACCTCGGCAGCCTCGGCATCCGCTCCGTCGCCATCGCACCGAGCCTGTTCAGCACCGGCCTCACCGAAGGGATCCCCGACGAGTTCGCCTCGGTGCTCACCAAGGACGCCGCCTTCCCCAAGCGCATGGGCCGGCCCGAGGAGTACGGCAAGCTTGCGCTGGCGATCGTGGAGAACCCGATGCTGAACGGCCTGTGCATCCGCCTCGACGGCGGACAGCGCTTCGCCCCGAAGTAGTCCAGTCGGGGTGGGGGTGCGGTCGATCGACCTCGAGGTCGACGTCACCGAGGCGGCGCGCCTCGGTGAGCCCGCGCACGTCGCGCTCACCATCACGGTGCCCGATGACCTTGCGTCGGTCGGGGCCGACGGAGCCACTCCGGTCGTGTGCTTCGCGAAACCCGGCGCCGGCTACTCCCGCGGCTACTACACGACGGATCTGCCAGGCCCGGGTCCGGGTGTGGGCGCGCAGGCGGACTGGCACGCCGAGCGGGGGTGGATCTTCGTGTCGGTCGACCATCTCGGCGTGGGCGGGAGCTCGCTGCACGGCCCCGACGCGCTGGGGTTCGCTCCGGTGGTCGCGGCGAGTGAGGCCGCCGAGTCCGACGTGGTGCAGAAGCTGGCGGCCGGCACCCTGATCGACGGGCTGGGCAAGATCGAGCGTCCGGTGAAGATCGGCCTCGGCCAGTCGATGGGCGCCTGCCTGACGGTGGTGCAGCAGGGACGGTTCCACAGCTACGACGGCGTGGGCGTGCTCGGCTACGGCGTGCTCGGCACGCTGCCGCCGACCGCACCGGGCACGCCGGATCTCGTGTTGCCGTGGATGCCGCGGGATGCGGCGATGGACGAGTGGGTCATGACGAATGCGCCGGCGCTGGCGGCGCTCGACCCGGCGACCAGCCCCGGGACCGATGCGATGGCGTGGGGGTTCCATTACGACGACATGGACCGGGCGGTGGTGGCGCGGGACATGGACGACTATCCGACCCGGCACGGGGACCTGCCCCGCGTGGGGGTCGGCGACGATCCCGAGCCCGCTGATCATGTGGTGCGTCGCCCCGGGCGCGGTGATGGTCGAGGCGGCCGCGATCACGTCGCCCGTCCTGGTGGCGATGGGCGAGCGGGACGTGGTGGTCGACCCCCGTGGCGAGGTGCGGGCCTATGCATCGTCGCCGAGCGTCGACTTGTATGTGTGTCCGAGGATGGCGCACATGCACAACTTTGCGGGGACGCGAGAGGAGTTCTGGCGTCGTATCGAGACGTGGGCGGACTGGGTGCGGGCGTTGCGTGAGGGCCGAGCGTTGGGGATGAGCGAGTGAACGAACTCGAGTTGGCCGACGACCTGGCGTCGCTGCTGGACCTGGAGCGGGTCGATCGGGATCTGTTCCGGGGCCGGAACGCCAACTTCGGACCCCGCCGGGCGCTCTACGGCGGACAGGTCGCGGCGCAATGCCTCATCGCCGCGGCGGCCACCGTCGAGGACGGCCGGCTCCCCCACTCGCTGCACGGCTACTTCCTGCGGGCGGGTCGGAGCGACCTCCCCGTCATCTTGGAGGTCGACCGTGACCGCGACGGGCGCTCCTTCTCGGCCCGCCACGTCAACGCCGTGCAGGACGGCGAGGTCATCTTCTCCATGGTCACGTCCTTTCATTCGGAGAGCGACGACGCCGACAGCGAGGGCGTGTTCGACGGTGCGCCGCGGCGCGAGGTGCCCTCGCCCGCCGCCACGCCCCGCGGCGGATGGAACCCGCTGCTCGAGGTGCGCGAGGTCACGCCGACGGACTTCCTGAGGGGCGTCTTCACGGACTGCGCGTGGGTGCGGGCGACGACGAAGCTGTCGGACGACCCGTTGGTGCATCGAGCGGGGCTGACCTACCTGTCGGACATCGGCTCGGGGTTCGGCCAGAAGCCGCGGTCGCTGTCGGGGCGCGGCGGGCCGTCGATCGACCACTCCATGTGGTTCCAGGAGCACATCCGCGCCGACGACTGGGTCCTGGTCGACCTGGAACCGGTCAAGGCCCGCAGCGCCCGGGGCTGCTACCAGGGCTCGCTGCGGGGGCCGGACGGCGCGCTGGGGGCGACGCTGTATCAAGAGCACCTGTTGTTGCCCGGCGCCATGTCCGAGCTGACCGAGTCGATCCTGCGCCGCGAGGCCGAAGCGGCGGCGGCCGAGGGACGCGAGCCCCGCGACCTCGAAGAGTTGCAGCGGGCGCACCGGGAGCACCCGGCGGAGCGCTGACGGCGCTGGGCGGGGCGGCCGTGGACGGCCCTCGGCGGCCCTCGGCGGCCCTCGGCGGCCCTCGGCGGCCCTCGGCGGCTTCAGTGACGTATGTATACGTCGCTGCTCTTAAATCGCGGGAAGGCGGATTAAGAGCACGTATCACCCAGGACCCTCGTGCCCCTCGTGCCCCGTGACGCCGACATCGGCGGCTTTGGCCCGCTGAGCAGGCTCGGACGTACTCTCTGGCCATGCCGATCGCCATCACCGAAGACCACCGTGCCCTGGGCCAGACGGCCTCGGACTTCCTCGCCAAGCACGACTCCCTCGGGGCCGCCCGCGCCCTGCTCGAGGCCGGACAAGGAGACGCTCCCGCCGTTCTGGAGCGACCTGGCCGAGCTGGGCTGGCTGGGCCTGCACCTGCCCGAGGCGGTCGGTGGCTCGGGCTACGGGCTGCCCGAGCTCGTCGTCGTGGTCGAGGAGCTCGGCCGGGCGCTGACCCCCGGGCCGTTCGTGCCGACGGTGATCGCGAGCGCGGTGATCGACGCGGTGGGGTCGGACGAGCTGCGGGCGCGGGTGCTGCCGGGGCTGGCCGACGGCTCGGCCTGTGGGGGCGTCGCGCTCTCCTCGGACATCACGGTGTCGGGGGGCACGGCCGCCGGGACGGCGCCGGCGGTCCTGGGCGGCGGCCTGGCCAACGTGCTCGTGCTGCCGGCGGGCGACGACGCCATCGTGGTCGACGCCGCGGCCAAGGGCGTCACGGTGGAGGTGCCGGCCAACCTGGACCCGACACGGCGCACGGCGCGGGTCACGCTGGACGGCGCGGCGGCGGAGGTCATCCCCGGCGGGGCGCGGGTCCTGGTCGACCTGGCGCGCGACGCTCGTCGCCGCCGAGGCGGTCGGGGTCGCGACCGAGTGCACCGAGCAGGCCGCGGCCTACGCCAAGGTGCGGGTGCAGTTCGGGCGTCCCATCGCGACCTTCCAGGCCGTCAAGCACCACTGCGCCAACATGGCCGTGGCCTCCGAGCTCGCCACCGCCGCCGTGTGGGACGCGGCGCGGGCGGCCGATGAGGGCGGGGACGCAGCTGTCGTACGCCGCCGCCGTCGCCGCCACGCTCGCGCTCGCCGCGGGCGACGAGTGCGCGCAGCTCAACACCCAGGTGCACGGCGGCATCGCCATCACGTGGGAGCACGACGCGCACCTCTACGTCCGCCGGGCCACGGCGCTCGAGGGCATCGTCGACGGCGCGGCCGCGGCGCGGGACATCACGGACCTGGTGCGGAGCGGGCGTGCGCGGGCCCGCACCATCGACCTGCCGCCCGAGGCCGAGCCGATGCGCGACGAGGTCCGCACGTTCGCGGCGCGGGTGAAGGCATGGACGACGCGGCGACGCGCGAGGCCATGATCGAGACCGGGTACGTCATGCCGCACTGGCCCAAGCCCTGGGGGCGCGGCGCCGGCGCGGTCGAGCAGCTCGTGATCGAACAGGAGTTCGAGGCCGCCGGCGTGACCCGGCCGCAGTACTCCATCACCGGGTGGGTGATCCTGACCCTGATCCAGCACGCCACCGAGGACCAGGTGTCCCGCTGGGTCCTGCCGGCGCTGCGCCAGGAGGTCATCTGGTGCCAGCTCTTCAGCGAGCCCGACGCCGGGAGCGACGCCGCCGGCGTCAAGACCCGGGGCACCCGGGTCGACGGCGGCTGGCTGGTCAACGGGCAGAAGGTGTGGACGAGCGGCGCGCACTACTCGTCGTTCGGCCTGGCCACCATCCGCACCGACCCCGACGCCCCCAAGCACGAGGGCATCACGACGATGGTCATCGACATGCACGCCGAAGGTGTCGAGGTGCGCCCGCTTGAAGATGACGACCGGGCAGTCGGAGTTCAACGAGGTCTTCTTCAACGACGTCTTCGTCCCCGACGACGACGTGGTCGGCCCGGTCAACGGCGGGTGGACCGTGGCCCGGGCGACGCTGGGCAACGAGAGCGTGTCCATCGGCGGCGGCCAGGGCGGCGGCGGGGGCGGCGGCGGGCAGGCCGAATCGATGGTGGCGGCGTTCGACGCCCATCCCGAGCGGCTGCCGGGCGGGGCGGAGCGCATCGGCCACTATGTGGCGGTGAACGAGGCGTTGGCGGACCTCAACATGCGCACCGCGCACCGCGCCGTCGTCGGCGGCGGCCCCGGGCCCGAGGGCAACGTGGCCAAGCTCGTGCTCTCAGAGCAGGGGCACGAGGCCTCGGCGATCCTGGTCGCGTTGGGCGGGCCGGAGGCGCCTACGCCGACGGGGCGGGGTTCATGACGTCGTGGACGGTGCTGATGCATCGAGCCATGTCGATCGCCGGTGGGACGTCGGAGATCAAGCGCAACCAGATCGGCGAGCGCATCCTCGGCCTGCCGCGGGACCCGCTGATCAACTGAGGCGCCGGCGGGTCAGGACTTGGAGTGGTTCACCGCCACGACCGTCGGGTAGGCCGCGGCCAGCCCGCTGAGGCCGGCGTCGGAGGAGTCGAACCCGAAGACGTGGCGCAGCTGGGCCGTGACCGCCTGGCGGATGACCGGCCAGCCTTGCGGCGGCGGGAGATCGGGCGCCTGGCACCCGTCGGTGGCCAACGGCTTGAGCGAGGCCGGGATCGGGACCTTGAGCGCCTGAGCGATGGCCAGCAGGCCGCCCTGACCCGAGCCGACCTCGCAGATGTCGGCGAAGACGAGGTGGCCGGCGCCCTTGAGGAGGACGAGCCGCTTGGGCGCGTGCAGCTTCCCGTAGGCGGCGATCATGCCGGCGTCGGGCACCACGGTGTCGGCGGTGCCCGACATGAGCATCCCCGGCTGGTGCGGGACGGCAGCGCCGGCGCCGTGCTTGGTCTGGCCGAACGTGCCGACCGTCGCCCCGGCCAGGCCGATGAAGGTCGTGACCTTGGGGTCGGCGGCGGCGAGCGCCTCGACGGCGGCGCCGCCGGCGGAGTGGCCGACCGCCCCGACCCGGGTCGTGTCGACGTGGCCGTGGAGCGGGCTCGACGCGCTCGAGTTCTCGTGGCTCATGAGGGCGATGGTCGCCTTGAGGTCGTCCACGTCGGTCGTCTTGGCCGTGGCACCGGTCGGCCCGCCCAGGACCTCGGTCAGGTCGCGGCTGTAGTGGTCGGGCGCCGCCACGACGAAGCCCCACGAGGCGAGGAACCCGGTCAGGAACGTCGACTGGTCACGGAACCCGGCGTAGCCGTGGCTGAAGACGACGAGCGGGTAACGGCCCGGGGCGACGGCGACGTCGCGCACGCCGCCGCTCGGGTAGGTCACGGAGAAGCCGGCGGGGATCAGCTTCTTCAGCGCGGGCGGGAGCCATTGGCTGACGTCGTACATCGCCTCGGGAACGCCGGCGACGCTCGCCTTGGTGGCCGGGTACCAGACCTCGACGGGCGCGCCGTCGGTCGGCAACGTCAGCGTGGTCTCCCCCACGCCCAAAGGCCCAGGGGTGGTGAAGCTCTTGGCGGTGACGTGCGCGACCGACGCGACGGTGTCGCCGTCGACGACGTGGGTGCCGACTGGGCGAGCGGTTGCCGTCGCGGCGCCGGCGGATGCCGCCTGCGTCAGACCGACGATTGCCGAGACGGCGAGCGCCACACCCAGGAAAGACCCCTTGAGCTGCCACGACGGCGCGCCGGTGCTGCTGCCTCTCCTCATAGCCAGAACCCCCGACCGCTGGACGAAGGGCAGAGACTAACCGGCGGGATTCTCCGAACGAGGTTGCCCTTCCGCGTCCCCCGCCGTAGGTGCGGAAGATCGAGTCGGGAGCACGCCAGTCGGTCGAGACGAAGCGGTGTGCGATCAGCCAACGCTCTCCGACCGGCACGAGGCGGTCGCGGTAGCGGCCCATGTGGTCGAGCCCGACCTCGGTAAAGACCGTGAAATAGCTCGCCACTGTGGTCTCCGTCGGCGAGACCGCTTCGAAGCGGACGTTCGTCACGGTGTGCCGCACGATGCGCCGCGATCCCCCCTCCTGGCGTGCCTGGTCCGCCGCCTGCTGGGCCTGCTCCGCCTCGTCCGGGCCACCGAAGCGGTCCATGATGGCGGCGCGTCCTCGGATGGGTTCCTGGCCCCTGATTTCGAGCACTCCGTCCTCACAAAAGGCGCCGGCGAACTCATCGAGCCGGTAGCGATCCCCCGCGTGCGTGTACTGCGCCAGCGTGTCGCGGCACCGCTCGCGGGCGGCGAGCTCCCAAAGTTCCATGAGGGGTCACGCTAGGCCCGCTCCAACAACTTGGCGGCCCTGCGGGCAACACGTCCTCTGGCGGGCTCCCCGTCCTGACCAACCTGGCGGCGCGCGATAACTACCTATCACACCCGTTGATGGCGCTGGGGGACCGACCGGCTCTGACGCCGACATGACGGCGGCTCCAGACGTACGGCCGCCATGATCGGCTCCGAGTCAGCCCGCCACACGGGCGGGCAGCGGTGACGCCGACAGATTCGGGGTGGGCGGAGTTCGGCCGCTGCCATCGCCCACGACCGGCTTGCACGAGCACGGCTCCCGCCATCGAGCCTAGGAAGTGGCGTCGCCGAAGTTGAAGACGCCGCCGTCCGAGGCGAAGGTCCAGTATCCTCCGTCCGCTCGGGTGGTCCAGCCATCCCGACCATCGGCTTGTTGAGGTGGCTGCCCCCGATGGTGCCGAAGAATCGGCGCCCCCCCGTAGGTGAAGATCCCCCCGTCGGAGGCCACGAGCCAGTAGCCGTCGCCGTCGGGCGCGGCGGCCATCGCGACCACCGGCTTGTTGAGGTGGAGCTCGAGCCGGCTGAGCCGAGGAACCCCGCGCCCGGACCGTAGGTGAAGATGCCACCGTCGGACGCCACCTGCCAGTACCCGCCGCCGGTTGGGTTCGCGGCGCCATGCCCGACGACCGGCTTGTTCAGGTGGTCTCCGCCCATGGAGCCGAAGAACATGGCGTCGCCGAAGCAGAAGATCCCCCCGTCGGATGCGACCAGCCAGTAGCCCTTGCCGTCGGGCGTGGCGGCCATGCCCACGATGGGGGCTGTTGAGGTGCTGCCCGCCCCTGCGACCCGTAGAATGGGCGCTCGGGCCGAAGCTGAAGATGCCGCCGTCCGACGCCACCTCCCAGTAGCCGTTGCCGTCGGGCGTCGCCGGCCATTGCCGACCACCGGCTTGTTGAGCGGCCTGCCGCCCATGGAGCCGAAGAACCGGGCCCCGCCGAAGGAGAAGATGCCACCGTCGCTCGCCACCTGCCAGTACGCCTGGCCGGTCTCGACGGCGCCGGCGTCGCAGGCGACACCCTGCGGCCGCGGCACGCCACGCTGGTCGGTGGGCGGGCAGTTCTTCCCGCCTGCGCCGATGGCCGGTGAGCCGGGGAAGGGCACCATGGTCTGCGCCGGGCCGCCGTAGTTGCCGAGCGCGCTCAGCATGAAATTGCTCACGCCGGCTTTGTCGCTCGACACCGGCTGCACGCAGGTGCTGTCACCGAGCACGTTGAAGCCACCCGACACGATTTGGGTCTCGCTCGCCTCGACGTCACAACCGGCCTGGATGATGGAGCTGGCGATGGCGCCTCCGTCACTCGTGCCCTCGTAGATGGCGCGGCCGTCGTCCGACGTGTTGCCGTTGAGCGTGGTGAACCGCAGGCTCAGACTCCCGTCCTGGTAGATCCCGCCGCCCTGGTCCGACGCCCCCGTAGTGCTGTTGTCGGCGATCGTCGTGTTCTCGGCCTCGAGCGTGTTATCGACGTAGAGGCCGCCGCCGAGGTTGGAGGTATTGCCCGAGATGGTCGACGAGCGCACCACCAACGGGTCGCTGTTGTACACGCCACCTCCGAACATCGCGCTGTTCCCTGCGACCGTCGTCGCCTCGATGTCGCCGGGTCCCCCAAGGAAGAGCCCACCTCCGCTCCCGTTGACCCCCGTGGTGCTGTTGCCCATGATCAGGTCGTTCGTCCACGTCGAGCTGTCAGAGTCGTCGTAGGCGCCGCCGCCCACGCCGTTGTCGGTCGCCGTGTTTCCAGCCAACGTGGTACCGGTCACCGACACGCCGCTACTTTCCGCGCCATAGATGCCCCCTCCGTAGTCCTCGGATGGCGCGCCGGTCACCGTGTTGTTGTCGATCGTGGATCCGGACACGGTGAGACCTCCGGACGCGTAGGCGAGGATGCCGCCGCCGATCGCCTCGTCAGAGTCGGTGGCCGTATTCCCCGAAATGGTCGAGTCGGAGATGGTGGCCGCGCCGTAGTAGTAGGTCGAGATACCACCGCCGTAGGCCGCCCCTCCTCCACCCGTCGCCGTGTTGTTGGTGACGGTGCTGTCGGTCAGCACGGGGTCGCCCTCGTAGATCGAGAGCCCGCCACCGCTGACGAAGTACCCGTGGGCCGAGTTGCCCGACACCGTGGTGTTCTTCATGGTGTCGAGCCCTCCAGTGGTGTAGATCGCTCCGCCGTAGGCGTCGTCCTCGTCGGGAACGCTGGCACTGACGGTGTTGTTGTCGATCGTCGTTCCATCCAGTTCAGTGGCGTATTCGACGTAGAGGCCGCCTCCATAGGCCGTTTCATCGTTCGTCGTCGCCGTGTTCCCAGAGACCGACCCCCCGTCCATGATCAGGGCGCCATCCACAAAAAGGCCTCCGCCGTCAACCTCGTTGTCGGACGTCGACGTCGCATTGTTGTTGTCCACGGTCGTGTTCGTCAGGCTGCATCCGACCTCGCAGTAGAGGCCTCCGCCTTCTGGGTGGTCGGCCTGGTCGTTGGCCGTGTTGTTGTCGATCGACGAGTTCTGGGCCCAAAGCTGGCCGAATGCGACGATGCCTCCCCCCTGTCCGGACGTGTTGTGGTTGACGGCGACGCCGGACAATTGGAGCAAGTCGCCCGAGTCGTCGACCAGGATCCCGCCCCCCTGGTTCGAGACGGAGGACGCGGCGTCCCCCGCAAAGCCGTTCTGGATCGTGACCCCGGTTACCGCCACGTCTGCGGGCGCCGATGCGTCCTGCGAGACGTCGAGCACGCGGTCGGTGGCACTGGGCATCGCTTGGATCACCGTCGCCCCGGCCCCCGCCCCCACGACATTGAGGCCGGCGGGGTCGCTCGCCACCAGCGCATACGAACTCGTCACCGCGGAATCCAACGTGAGCGTATAGGTGCCGGTCGGGACGTCGACCTCGGTCGTGCCCATCGCCGGGTTGGCCGCGCCCTCGGCGTTCGCCTCTTCGAGAGCCGCCCGCAACGAGCAGTTGCCGTCGGTATCGGCGCACACCCCGTCACCGGGGTTGGCATCGTCGGTGTCGTTCGTCGTGTTCACGGTCAACGTCTTCGCCGGCGCGGCAAGATGCGGCGCCTCCCCCAGGAACGGCTTCGCGCTATGCGGGACGATCTTCGGCGACGAGGGGCCCGGAGTCATCAGGTGCGGCGTCACCACGTGGGGCGCCGCCGCGCCGGCCGGAGTTGCACTCCCCCACACGCCGGCCGCACCGAGGGCGGCCGCGGACGGGCCGAGCACCAGCGCGAGCGCTCCCACCAGGCCCAGAGCGTGCGAGGCGAATGATCTCCCACCGACACGCGGCGACACGGAACGACGACGAATACGCATGAGCGAGGCCTCCCGGTTCGCCAATATTCCGCTTGGTGCCCCAGCCGGCCCCCGAACCGCCTCACCAGGGTTCATCGTGTTGCTGGCGTCGTTCGTAGCACCGTCTGCAAGGTCCAAACAAGCATTGAAGCCCGTTTTTTTCACTGCGAGTTCAACAATTTCGGAGAAACCGACCGAAGCAATGGCGGTTACCCGAGGGTTGGCGGACCCGCAACGCTGCTACAGCACTCTGGAAACGACAGAGCGGGCCTCATCGCCCCTTCCATACCGGATCGCGCTTCTCGATGAACGCCGTCGCCCCTTCCTTCGCGTCCTCGCTCCCGAACACCTTCGGTTGCCACTCCGACGCCAACGCCCGGGCCTTCTCGAGGTTCGTCGAGGCCGTGCGGACGAGCTCCTTCGTCGCCTGCAGCGCGAGGGGCCCGTTGCGGGCGATGCGCTCCGCCAGCGCGACCGCCGCGTCGAGCACCTCGCCCGCCGGCACCACCTGATTGATCAGGCCGAGGGACCGGGCCCGCTCCGCGTCGATCGGATCTCCGGTCAGAGTCAGCTCCAGCGCGACGGCGAGCGGGATGCGCGTGCTCAGGAACACGCCACCGCCGGCGGCGAAGAGCCCCCGCTTGACCTCGGGCAGGCCGAAGGAGGCCGCGTCCGAGGCGACGACGACGTCGCAGCCGAGGAGCAGCTCGAAGCCTCCTGCCACGGCGGTCGCGTTCGCGGCGCCGACGATGGGGACGCCGATCTCGCCCTGGGTGAAGCGGACGAAGCCCGCCATGCCCTCCTTCGATCCGCCCACGGTGCCCCCCGCGGCGAACGCGCGGAGGTCCATGCCGGCGCAGAACGCCTTGTCGCCGGTGCCCGTCAGCACCACCGCCCTGACGTCGGGGTCGTTCTCGGCCTCGACCATGCCCAGACCGATCTCGGTGAGGAGCTCGGGGTTGAGGGAGTTGCGCGCTTGCGGTCGGTTCAAGCGCAGGACGGAGACCGCTCCCCGCCGCTCCTTCACCAGGACGGGCTCGGACGAACTTGCATCTGCAGGGCTCATGCGCCACACCTTTCTCGCTCTGGTGCGACCCGGACAAATCCTCCCCGGTGACGGCTGGGCCTGGACGGCCGGGCGACCTCGGCGGGCGAGAGATCGTCAGCGGACGGTGTGGCCGTGGCCCACCGTGTGCGCCTGAGCCTGGCTGCTCGCGTGCAGCGCGCTCGATACGGCGAACAACGGACCGCTCCACACCGCCACCGTGGCGGCGATGGCGCACAGGATCCCTGCGGCCACGGCCCTTCCCTTGTGTACGCGCATGGGACAACTATCGACCGCAAATGTCTGGGAAGTGACAGAGCGGCGTAAGAATCTGCTGTGAATTGTGGGAGCGGAGCGACGTTCCACCGCTCGCCTCGGAACCCGAGGCGCCGGACCCGGAATGTCGCCGGACCCCGAGCCGTCGCTACCCTGAAAACATGATTCTCGAACGAGAGCCCTCGCGGTGACGGCCCTGGCTCCTGCGCCGGCCGAGCCGGTGGCCGTCCAGCCGGCGCGCCGGCCGGGCTCGGTCCGCCGGACCTCGACCATGCTCATGTTCTGGCCGGAGGGCTTCGGGCTCCGACCTGCACCTCAAGGGCAGGGCGCGCGACCTCCTGACCCCCGCCGTCGGCGAGCCCTCGGTCCTGGCCGCCTCCGACCTGCACGCCGTCACCGGGCGCGCCCGCGACGTCGTGCGCATCGAGAGCGATCCGGCCAACGCCGACCTCCAACGTCTCGTCGGCTGCCGGGCCGGGGGCAGCCTTCGTTCGGCCATCGCGCGAGGAGCTGTCCGGCGAGTTCGAGGGCGGCACGCCGCTGCACCTCCTGCTCGACGACATCGCCGGCGCCACGTTGATCTCGGGCTTCACCTACTTCCGCTGGGCCGACGCGGTCCCGGGCATGCGCGAACGCCTGGGGAGCGGCCCGCAGAGCGACATGCGCGGCATCTGCTCCGGCTTCCGCGACGGCTCGAGCGCGCTCTACCCCAACGGTGCACTGCGGGGCGTGAGCTCGAACACCCCGGTCGCGCCGTCGCTCGGTGACCCCGCCGATCCGCTCGGCTGGCACCAGCTCGAAGACCCGCCGGAGATCGCCATGCGCCGGGCCCGCCGCATCGACGTCTGGCAGGACGGTGACCGGATCGAGTTCGACACCATGTTCCGCGACAGTTGCTGGGTCCCTGAAGGCTACGAGGTCGTCCTGCACGAGTACGAGGTCGTCGGCACGGCCGATCGCACGACGGGGACCCTGCAGTCGGTGCGCGCCATCCCGCGGGTGTTGCCCTATCCCGAGTGTCCTCTCGCGGCCCCGAACGCCCCTCGAATGGTCGGGACGGCGCTGCACGACATGCGTACCGAGGTGCTGGCCCAGCTGCGGTCGGACGATTGCTGCACGCACCTCAACGACGGGCTGCGCTCGCTCGCCGAGGTGCCGATCCTGGCGGAGTCGCTGCCCGGGTGACCGGGTCGAACTAGTCGTTCAGCTCAGCAAAATCCGAGCGCGTCGTGTCGGGCGACAGCTGGCTGATCCACTCCGTGGCGCGGGCGTAGCCGGACGCGGACAAGGCGGCGCCCTGGCTGAAGTCGAAAGGTGACGGTGCCTCGGGGAACGGCGAGGGCACGAAGTGCACTCTCCCGCCGCGCTCGGCCGCCGTCGCCTGGGCTCCCTCGAGCCGGGAGATCTGCAACTTGGACGGTCAGCAGGGACACGCTGCTCATCGCCGCCGCCACCGCCCCCCGCGGCGGCTTGCGCCGCGGGGCGGTCGTCGTGAGGAAGGCGAAGACCTCGTCGGCGCCGAGGTCGAGCGCCTCGGCGGCGGGGCAGCCGGCCGAGAGCGAGCCGTCGACCAGCCAGCGACCCTGGCGAAAGACCGGAGGGAACACCCCGGGGATCGCGGCGGTGGCGAGCAACGCCGACGCCACGTCGCCGTCGGTCATCAGCACGATCTCACCGCTCAGCGCGTCGGTGGCGACGGCCGCGAACGGGATCGCCGCCTCCTCGATCCGCTCGATGCCCAACCACTCGCGAATGATCATCTTGAGCCGCTTGGTCGTCACCAGGTGGTCGCGCAGGCCGACGAAGCCGGCGATGGCACGGGCGAGCTCGAAGCGGAAGACGTCCTGGCGACGCAGGTCGCTCCAGGCTGTCTCGAGCGCCTTGCACCCGTCGACTCCAGGATGCGTGGCGTAGTAGGCCGCGTTGAGCGCGCCGATGGACGAGCCCGTCAAGAGATCAGGCTCGATGCCCGCCTCGACCAGCGCGCGCATGCCGCCCGGCCTGCATCGCGCCCAAGTTGCCGCCCCCTGAGAGGGCGAACCCCACCGTCATGCCGCATCACCTCACCGGCCGTGTGCACGGACGAGATTAGGCGGGCCATCGAGAGGCCGCGCGGGGGCTCAGCCCCAGCTCAGTCCTACGTCCGTTGAACGTTCGATCGTTCGATCAGCGACCACATCGCCGGTTCACCGTCTTCAACCCGCACCAGGCCGTCGATCTCGAGCGCCCGCAGGTGGGACACCGCTTCACCCACCGCGGCACGGCGCATGAAACCGGCGATGTCGTCCCACGAACGGGACCATCGCATGTGCGACGCGATGTCCCAGGCGGTGTGCGGCCCCTCCGAGAGGATCGCGATGACCTCCTTGAAGCGGTCCTGGTGATGCTGGCGCAGCTCCTCGAGGCGCGCGTGCAGATCGTCGAAGCGGTACTCGTGGGCCGGCAGCACCTCGCCGACCTCGTAGGGCTCGAGCTTGTCGAGCGACGCCAGGTAATCGCCAAGGGGATTCGCGCCGGCCTGCGGGTGAAACGGGATGTTGGGCGTGATGCGCGGCAGGACGTGATCGCCCGACAGCATCAGCTCGTGGCTCGACTCGTAGAAGCACAGGTGCCCGGGCGAGTGGCCGGGCGTCCAGATGGCCGTCAGGTCCCACCCCGGCACCTCGGGTCGCGCCCCGTCCTCGAGCAGGACGTCGGGGAAGACCGGGTCCACAAACGAGCGCACGGGCATCGCCGCGTTCTGCAACGGCTCGAGCTCTTCGGCCGGCGCGCCCATCATCCGCAGTACGGCGGCGACGCGTTGGAGCAGGTCGTCGGGCTCGTCATAGCGGTCGTGGATCAGCTCGGCGTCCGCCGGGTGCAGCGAGACCCAGGCCCCGGAGGCCTCCCGGATGCGCCCGGCGAGCCCGTAGTGGTCCGGATGGATGTGGGTGACCAGCACGCCCTGGACGTCCGCCACGTGCGCAGCCCACTTCGCGCAGGCCGTCTTGGAGCGCGCCGAACGCGTCGTCGGTGTTCCAGCCGGCGTCGATGAGGTACGGCCCCCGATCCGTCTCGAAGACGTAGACCAGTACGTAGCGCAGCGAGTTGTTCGGCAGCGGGACGGGGATGCTCCACAGCCCGGGGCGGACCTTCTCGACGTTCGGAAACGGGTCGTTGGCCGCCGCGGCCCCCCGGGCACGCTGGGCATGCGGCGTCGGCGGCGTCGGCCCTTGCGTGGCGGTGCTCGGAGCCCGGTGCGGAAGCTGACACTCAGGCGAGCGTAGATCCTCGAATCGGGCCATCCGCTTCCCCTGCTCGCTGGGCCCTCGACCTCCCCTGACCTGCTCGATCGTTTAGGGCTCGATCCGGTCGACGAGTCCCCACGCGTGTGCCGTCGGCGCGTCGATCGCCTCGCCGGTGAACGCCAGCCAGGCGGTCCGTAGGCGGCCGATGCGGCGGGGCAGGCTGACCGTCCCTCCTGCGCCCGGGACGAGGCCGAGCCCGATCTCGGGCAGCGCGATCTGCGTGTCGGGCGCGGCGATGACCGTGGTGGTGAACGCCGCCAGTTCGATACCCGAGCCCATGCAAGCCCCGTGGAGATAGGAGACGACCGGCTTGTCGAGACGCGCCAGCGCTCGTGCGACGCTGCGCTGGAGCCGAACCACGTGGGCCGAGGCCGGGTCTGGCCGCGTGCCGAACTCGTCGAGATCGCCGCCGGCACAGAAGGCCCGGCCCTCGCCGCGCCACTCGATGCCGGTGATGGCCTGATCGGCCGCCCCCAACGCCAGCGCGTCCATCAACTCGTCGCGCATCTGTGCGTCGAGTGCGTTGCGGCGCGCCGGGCGGGTCAGGGTCAGCTCGAGGATGTCGCCCCGGCGTTCCACTCGCACCCGGCGTCCTTCGTCGCGCCCGGCGCGGGCGGGATGGGCGGCCCGCCAGGCGGCGAACTCTGGGCCCGCCTGGAGAACGGAGTAGGCCGCCGACTCTGCCACCAGCCCGTCGGCCAACGACCGCCGGGCCGCACCCCGGAGCAACAACGCCAGGGTGGTCGCCGTGATCGGGCTGCGCGGCCAGGTTCTCCTCCAACTGGCCCAGGGCGGAGTCGTCCTCGGCCAGCGCGACGTCGCAGAGCTCGAGCCACGCCGGATCCACTGCGCCGCGGGTCACCCCGACCACGACGAAGGGGAGGCTGGCCAGGCGATCGGCCATCATCTCGTCCGGTGCGGCGAGGCCCTCGCGGAGCTGGACCCGCACGGGAGCGCTGCGCTCGGGCGGGACGTCGCTGCGCAGCTCGGCCAGGAGCGCGTCGGCGCTCAGGTGTTCGAGAATCGCGAGACGTTACCCTGCCGCGGTGGACGACCCCCGGGTGCAGCGCTGGGCCGGGAGCGGCGCGATGGCGCTCACCGGGCTGCCCGAGGAGCCACTCGGCCCGCCCGAGGGCCTGGTCGACGGCGTCGAAGCGCTGGCCCGGCCGTTCGAAGGGCTGGACGCGTTGGCGCTGCTCGGCGAGCGCGCGGCCCATATGGGACTGTGGCGGCGCGGCACGACGAGCTGCGGCGGGAGCTGCCGGCTCCTCCCCTCGAGGGACGGCTACCTGGCCGTCTCGCTGGCTCGCGACGACGACTTCGCTGCGGTCCCGGCCTGGCTCGAGCTCGAGGATCTACCGGCGACGGCCCCCGCGACGTGGTCTGCGGTGCGCGATGCCGTCGCGCTGCGCAACCCCGACGAGTTGACGGCGCGGGCCACCCTGCTCGGATTGCCGGTGGCGCGGGTCGGAGAGGTGGACGGCCCCGGCGTGGTACGGGTCCCGCTCGGTCCGGCGCCGGCTCGGGACCCGGCCGGCCTCGTCGTCGTCGACCTGTCGGCCTTGTGGGCCGGCCCGCTCTGCGGCGACCTGTTGGCGGGCGCCGGCGCATCGGTGGTCAAGGTGGAGTCGACCGGCCGTCCGGATGGGGCCCGCCGCGGGCCGCGCGGGTTCTTCGACCTCTTGAACGGGCGCAAGCGTTCCGTCGCGCTCGACCTCCGGAGCGACCACGGGGTGGCCGCGCTGCGTGCGCTCGTCCGCCAGGCCGACGTCGTGCTCGAGGCCAGTCGCCCCCGCGCCCTCGAGCAGCTCGGCCTCCGGGCCGCCGACGAGGTACGCGAGGGCGGTCCGCAGGTCTGGATCTCCATCACCGGGTACGGCCGTTCGGGGGCCGGCGGCGCGCGGATCGCGTTCGGCGACGATGCCGCCGGAGGTGGCGGACTCGTGGTCTGGCGTGACGGCGTGCCGATGTTCTGTGCCGACGCCGTGGCCGACCCGATCACGGGGCTCGCGGCTGCGCGAGCCTGCCTCGACGCACTGGCGACGGGCGGACGCTGGCTGCTCGACGTCTCCATGGCCGGCGTGTGCGCGACGCTGGCCGGACCCACGCTCCCCGTCCCCGCTGGCCTCGCGGCGGCACCGCCGCGGGCGCGACCCGTCGAAAGGTCGGCCCCCGAGCTCGGAGCGGACACGACGCAGGTCCTGGCCGAGCTCGCACGCCGGATGTGAGGCCGCCGGAACCGTCTGCTTGAATCAACGGCGAAACCACATCACGGCGCGCCGCCGCACGCCCGCCCAGGGGAGGATCCAGTTGCCAGACATCATGGAGGGTGTTCGCATCCTCGAGGTGGCCGAACAGACCTTCGTGCCGGCCGCGTCGGCCGTCCTGGCGGACTGGGGTGCCGAGGTCATCAAGATCGAACACCCCGAGCGTGGCGACGCCATGCGGGGCCTGGCGGCCAGTGGTGTGATGCCGTCGATGGGCAACGTGCACGTCCTGCTGGAGCACTCGAACCGCGGCAAGAAGAGCATCGGCATCGACGTCGCCACCCCCGAGGGACTCGAACTGATCCACCGACTGGCCGCCACGTGCGACGTCTTCCTCACCAACAAGCTGCCCGCCGTGCGCAAGAAGCTCCACATCGAGTGTGAGGACATCCGCGCCCACAACCCGAACATCATCTACGTCGCCGGGACCGGAGGTGGTGAGCGCGGACCCGAGGCCGACCGCGGGGGTTACGACTTCTTGAGCTATTGGTGTCGCGCCGGCAGCGCGATGGGGACCACCCCGACCGACGTCGACTACATGGTCGGCCAGCCGGGGCCGGGCTACGGGGACTCCATCGGCGGCATGACGATCGCCGGTGGCATCCTCGGTGCGCTGTTCCACCGCGAACGGACGGGTGAGGCGCTGACGGTCGATGTCTCGCTGCTCGGCGTCGGCATGTGGTCGATGAGCCCGGCCATCGCCCTGTCCCTCCAACTGAACATGCCCTGGCGGCCCGGGCCCAGCACCGGCGGCGGGGCGGGACCGTCCAACCCTCTCGTGGGGACCTACCGGACCCAGGACGGAAAGTTCCTCGCCTTCACCTGCCTGCAGGGCTACAAGTACTGGCCGAACGCGTGCAAGGTCCTCGGTCGGGAGGATCTCATCACCGACGAGCGGTTCGACTCGCACGAGCAGCTGTCCGCCAACGCCAAGGAAGCGCGGGCCATCCTGACCGAGATCTTCCGATCGGCGCCGCTCAGCGAGTGGCGCACGCGCCTGGACGCCTTCGAGGGCCAGTGGGCCTTCGCGCAGGACAGCCTGGAGCTCACGACCGATCCCCAGGTCGAAGCGAACGGCTATCTCGGTGACACGGCCACCAGCGACGGCACCGAGTTCAAGCTGGTGACCACGCCGGTGCAGTTCGAGGGCGAGCCGGCGCCACCCAAGCGGGCGCCGGAGTTCAACGAGCACTGCGACGAGATCCTCGCCGACCTGGGTCTCGACACCGACGAGGTGCTCGCGCTCAAGGTGTCGGGGGTCGTGGCGTAGCGGTTCGCCCGACCGTGAGCGATCCCCGCCAGAGCGCCGTCCTCTTCGTCGAGTGCCAGCGCGGCGTGATCGGTGATCTCTCCGTGCTGCCCGCCCTGGCCGAGGAGGCGGGCCCAGCCCGGGAAGCGATGGGCCGCCTCGCCGCGGGAGCGCGAGCGGCGGGGGCGCAGGTCCTGCACCTGACCTATCTGCCGCTCGCCGGTGGCCGCACGGCCAGCCGTCGCGCGCCCCTCATGCGCGCGACGCGTTCGACCTCGGGATGGACCGCCGACAGCCCCGCCATGGAGGTGATCGCCGAGATCGGCGTCGGACCGGACGACCTGGTCCTGCCGCGGCACCAGGGGATCTCGCCGGTCCACCGCACCGAAGTGCTGGCCCTGTTGCGCAACCTCGGGATCGACGAGGTGATCGTGGCCGGCGTGTCGACCAACCTGGCCATCCCACTCGTGGCGGTGGGCGCAGCGGACGAGGACTTCGGCGTCACCATCGCCACCGACGCGTCCGTCGGTACGCCGGCGGCGCACCACGCGTCCATGCTCGAGCACAGCCTGGCCTACGTGGCCCGCCTGGCCACCGTGGATGAGGTGTTGGCCGGGTGGTCCGACTGATCGGGCTGGATCAGCCCCCGGGCCAGGCGATGGCCTTGGTCTCGAGGTATTGCTCGAAGCCCTCGATGCCGCACTGGCGGCCGATGCCGCTCGCCTTGTAGCCGCCGTAGGGCGAGTCGGCGCCGTACCAAAGGCCGCCGTTGACCCCGATAGAGCCGGTACGGATGCGCCGGGCGATCGCGGTGGCCCGCTCCTCGCTGGCGGAGAAGACGCCGCCCGAGAGGCCGTACGCGCTGTCGTTGGCGATGCGAACGGCGTCGTCGTCGTCCTCGTAAGGAATGACGCAGAGCACGGGGCCGAAGATCTCCTCTTGGGCGATCGTCATGGAGTTGTCGACGTCGACGAAGAGCGTGGGCTCGACGAAGTATCCCTTGGGCAGGTGCGCCGGGCGTCCACCGCCGAACACGAGCTTGGCGCCCTCCTCCTGGCCCTTGGCGATGTAGCCGAGGATCCGGTCGCGTTGCTTCGCGCTGACGACGGGTCCCATGAGGACGCCGTCATCGGTCCCCGGGTCGCCGTAGGGCACCCCCGCCATGGCCGCCGTGATCATCTCGACGCCCTCGTCGTAACGCGAGCGCGGCAACAGCATCCGGGTTTGCATGGCGCAGCCCTGGCCCGGCGTGCACGCAGACCATGGCGCCGCCGGGCACGACCGAGGCGAAGTCGGCGTCGTCGCAGACGATCATCGCCGACTTGCCGCCCAGCTCGAGGAACACGCGCTTGAGGGTGGGCGCGCCCTTCTCCATGATCCGCTTGCCGGTGGCCGTCGAGCCGGTGAACGAGATCAGGTCGACGTCGGGTGAGACCGTCAGCTCCTCGCCGACCAAGTGGTCCGATGAGGTGACGACGTTGACGACGCCGGCCGGGATGTCGGTCTTCTCGGCCACCAACCGGCCGAGGCGGGTGGCGTTCCACGGCGTGTCGGGCGCGGGCTTGATGATCACCGTGTTGCCCGTGGCGAGGATCGGCCCCAGCTTGTTGAGCGTGACCTCGACGGGGTAGTTCCACGGGATGATGGCGCCCACGACGCCGATCGGCTCCTTGTAGACGGCGCGCCGGCTCGCCATCCCCATCATCTCGGAGTCGGGCAGCGAGCGCTCCCAATGGAACTCGTCGATCATCTCGGCCGGCCACTTGAGGGCGTCGGTGAGCGGCCAGTCGACCTGGGCCGCGAACGTCATCATGCGCGGCGAACCCACCTCGGCGATGATCTCCTCGCGGAGCTCCTCGCGCTCGGAATCGAGCGCATCCTGGAGCTGTCCGAGACAACGCTGGCGCAGCGCGCGGTTGGTCGACCAGTCCGTGTGGTCGAAGGCAGTACGTGCGGCCGTCGATGGCGCGCCGCATGTCCTCTGCCGACGCGTCGGCGACCGGACCCAGCACCTCTTCGGTGGCGGGATTGACGTTGTCGAACGCTTGCCGGACGCGGCCTCGACGAGGTCGCCCCCGATGAGCATGCGGACCTCACCGTTACTGGACATGCGCCACCCCCTGGTGATCGACGGCTGAGAGAGACGAGAGTACGAACGGCTCTTGCGAGCGGTCAAGGTGGCGGCCTCCGGGCGGACGCGGTCCGACCGCAAGGAGGGGCCCGGCGGGCCCGGGCGGTGGCCATGCCAAAAGTTCCGAATTTCTTGTCCGGCGTGTCGATTCCGCGGCGGCCCGTTCGACGCTTCTGTCAGAGTGAGGCGAACGGCGCCCCACCCAGACAAGGAGCACCACCATGCGATTCCTGGGATACACCCTGGCCAACGAGGCCGAGACCCCCACCGAGCCGCCCCGCCCCGAGCTGTACGAAGAGATGGGCGCGTTCGTGGCCGAGGCCGTCTCGGCCGGCGTCATCGTCGCCACCGGCGGCATCGCCCCGACTTCCGAGGGCGTCAAGATCAGCCTCAAGGAGGGCGAGTACTCGGTCGTCGACGGGCCCTTTGCCGAGGCGAAGGAGATCGTCGGGGGCTGGGCGCTCATGGAGTGCCGTGACCTCGCAGAGGCCACCGAGTGGTCGAAGCGCTTCCTCGGCGTGCTGGGCGAGGGCGAGGTGCGCCTGCGTCCCGTGTCGGGGCCCGAATAGAGCGATCGCTCGCACATGACCGTGTTCGACGCCGTGGTGGTTGAATCGGTGGCGTGTCGGCCACCGATTCGACTGCCGCGGTCGAGGCGGTCTTCCGTATCGAGTTCCCCCGCGTCGTGGCGGCGCTCGCCCGCGCGTGCGGTGGGGACCTTGCGCTCGCCGAGGAGCTGGCGCAGGACTCGCTCGTCGACGCGCTCCGCCAGTGGCCCGTGGAGGGCACGCCGCGCAATCCCGGGGCGTGGCTCACCGCCGTCGGCAAGCGCAAGGCCGTGGACCGTTTCCGCCGGGATCGCGTGCTGGCCGCGAAGTACGCCGAGATGGGCCGGGCGACGGACGGTGGCGGTGCGGGCGTGGGCGTGCAGCCCGAGTTCGACGCTGCGTTCGACGACGAGATCGAGGACGACGGCGCCCTCCGCCTGATCTTCGTCGCCTGCCACCCGGTGCTCGCGATGCCGTCCCGTGTCGCGCTGACCTTGCGTTTGGTGGGGGGCCTGACGGTTGCGGAGATCGCCCGGGCGTATCTCGATGCGGAGGCCACCGTCGCCCAGCGCATCGTCCGGGCCAAGAAGACGATCGCCAATGCCGGCGTGCCCTTCGAGGTGCCGGTCGGGTCCGACCGAGCTGCACGGCTGGGTGCGGTGCTCGAGGTGATCTACCTCATCTACAACGAGGGCTATTCCGGCCACCTCGGGCGCGGACTGGTTGCGCCCGGAGCTTTGTGCCGAGGCGTTGCGCCTGGGGCGTGTGTTGGCCGTCGTTGGCCCCTGAGGAGCCCGAGGTGCACGGGCTGGTCTCGCTCGATGGAATTCCAGTCGTCGCGCTTGCGGGCGCGCACGGCCGTCGTCCGGGGCGCCCGTGTTGCTCTTCGACCAGGACCGCCGTTCGTGGGACGCGTTGCACATCAACCGCGGCGAGGCGGCACTTGCCCGGGCGGAAGCGCTGAGTGTCGGCGTGCGGCGGTGGTGGCGGCGGGTTGGGCCCGTACACGCTGCAGGCGGCGATCGCGTCCTGCCCCACGCGCGGTCGCTCGGGCCTGAGGACACCGATTGGGCTCGGTTGGCTGCGCTCTACGGCGAACTGGCGCGGACGGTGTCGTCGCCGGTGGTGGAACTGAACCGAGCCGTCGCCGTCTCCTATGCCTCGGGGCCCGAGGCGGCGTTGCCCGTCGTGGACCTGCTCGTCGCCACGGGCGCGCTCGAGCGCTATCACCTTCTCTACAGCGTGCGGGCCGACCTGCTCGACCGGCTGGGCCGCGTCGACGAGGCGGCGGCAGAGTGGAACCGGGCGGCGGGGCTGGCCACGAATGCGGCCGAGCGGGCGCTCCTCGAGGAGCGGGCGGCGGTCAGCCGTGGCGCGGGCGTCCGGGGCGGCGCCGGCACCGGTCGGTGCGTGATGCAAAGGAGTAAGTCTGTAATCTCGTAACCATGAGTGACGAGATTGCGACGTTTTTCCAGGCCAGCGTCCCGGACGGCTGGTTCAGCGGGCCCGTGACGGTGGAGGCAGACGACGAGGAGATCCTGGTCGTCGGGGTGCTGCCGGCCGGACAGGCGGTCGAGGGCTTCCGCGAGTCCAGCCGCCAGGAGCGGGTGACGATCGCCCGCCAGGCCGAGTCGCGCTTCGGCCGGGTGGTGTCGTGGGGCGTCGAACACGACGGCGCCACCACCCTGTTCACCACCCACGGCGCCCCGGTCATGACCCGCCTGCGCCTGCGCGAGCGGGCCGTGCTGGCGACGCTCATCGACGCCGGGATCGCCCGCAGCCGCAGTGAGGCGCTGGCCTGGTGCGTGAAGCTGGTGGAACGCCACCAGGCCGACTGGCTGTCCGAGTTGCGCGAGGCACTGGCCGGCGTCGAGCAGGTGCGCGTGGGGGGACCGAGCCTCATATGACCGACCTGTTGGCCCCTTCGGGTCCCGAGCCGCTCGAACGCGAGGCGGGTGGAGAGCGCGAGGCGCTCGATGCCTACTCGGAGATCGTGGTCTCGGTGGCCGAGCACATCGTCCCCTCCGTCGCGTCGTTGCGCGTCGCGTCGCAAGGGCGCGAGGGCGCCGGGAGCGCGGTCGTGCTCGCCGCCGACGGCTACCTGTTGACGTCGGCGCACGTCGTGGCCGGCGCCTCGCGCGGCACCGCGGTGTTCGCCGACTGGCGCGAGGCGCCGTTCGAGCTGGTCGGGCGCGATCCGCTGTCCGACCTGGCCGTGCTGCGCGTCGCTGCCTCCGGCCTGGCCCAGGTGGAGCTGGGCAACGCCGACGGCCTGCGCGTCGGCCAGCTGGTGGTCGCCGTCGGGAACCCGCACGGCTTCGCCGGCTCCGTCACCGCCGGGGTGGTCAGCGCCCTCGGGCGCTCGCTGCCCTCGGGTGGCCGGGTCGTCGAGAACGTGATCCAGACGGACGCCGCCCTGAACCCGGGGAACTCGGGCGGCGCGCTGGTCGACTCGCGGGCCCGGCTGGTCGGCGTCAACACGGCGCTGGCCGGGATCGGCCTGGGCCTCGCCGTGCCCGTGAACGCGACGACGCTCGACATCGTGGCGACGCTGCTGCGCGAGGGCCGGGTGCGGCGGGCCTATCTGGGTGTGGTCGGAGGCGGGCGCCCGCTGTCCCCGCGACGCGCCGAGGAGCTCGGGCAGAAGAGCGGGGTCGGCGTGATCGACGTCCCATCGAACAGCCCGGCCGAGCGGGCGGGCCTGCGGCCCGCCGACACCATCCTCGCCGTCGACGGGGCGCCGACCGAGGGGACCGGCGACCTGCAACGCCTCATGACGGCCGACGCCATCGGGCGCACGGTGTCGCTGACGGTGTTGCGCGACGACCGCATCGTCACCATCGACGTGACGCCGGTCGAGCTGGTCTAGCGGTTCGCTGGCGCCGGCACGGCTCGGGCGCCATCGGCGGGGCGGTGGCGGCGTCGCGGGAGCCTCGCCCCGCCCACCACGGCCGCAGCCGGAGGCGGACCGGCGGGAGGGTGCCGTAGAGGAGGACGGCCTGGCCGCGGGCCAAGCAGCGCAGCTCCTCGGGCGGCAGCAGGCGCCGGGGCCCGGTCGTCGACGTGGTCGAGTGCCGGCCGGTCGGGTCCCGGGTGATCGAAGGCTGGGTGACCTCCTCGTCGCCGATCAGGCGGCTGGCGTACTCCAGCGTGTCCGGGTCGGCGATGCCGGGCAGGAAGAGCTTCGCCCGGTGGTTGTTCAGCACCGTCGGGGCACGAGGGCCGTAGCGGCCGCGCACCTGGGCCAGGTCCTGGAAGACCGTCACCAGCTGGATCCCGTGCGACGCGCAGGTGGCGGCGAGCGCATCGAGCTCGGCGAGCGGCGCGATGTGCGCCGCCTCGTCGAGGACGACGAGCAGCGGTGGGTCGAGCGGGGCGGCGGCACGGGTGGCGCGCTCGAAGGCGCGGGTCAGCACCTGCTGGGTCAGGGCGGTGAAGAAGCCCCGGAACCGGCGCTGGTCATGGGCGGGAGCACAGAGGTAGAGGGTGCCGGTGCCCTCGAGGAGCTGATCCGGCTCGAAGCGGGCGGGCGTCATCCCTGCGGCGCCGGCCGAGGTCGACCCCGAGCGCGTGGAGGCATGGGCGAAGGGCGCCAGCACCGTCTCGGCCGTCGTGTAGACCGAGCTGCGCGTGCGCTCGTCCCGGCACCACGTCGCCGGGCGGCGTCGAGGGCCTCGGGCGTGCCGGCTCGCTCCAGCACGTCGGCGACCTCGGCCACCTCCTGCGTGTCCACCCAGCGCACGACGTCGGTCATGGCGCGTCCGTCCAACGCGGCGGCGTGGAAATGCGGCGCCAGGAGCTTGGCCGCCGTGGCGTACCAGAACTCGCCGTCCGCCGTCGTCCCGTCCGCCCGGGCCCCTTGGCACAGGTCGGTCGCCACGGCGCACGCCTGCCGCCAGTCGGCTGCAGCCGCCGAGCGGAGACCACTCGTCGCCCGCCGTCCCGGCACTGCCGGTCGGATCGATGCGCCAGACGCGGCCACGGCCCGCCCGCGTCGCCTGCGTGTCGCGCAGCAGGTCGGTCTTCACGCTCGCGGCGAGGACGGGGCCGGGCCAGCCCAGGATGGCCGGCACGGCCAGCGACGTCGTCTTGCCGCTCTGGGTCGGCCCGATCACGACGAGCGACTGGCCCGGCTCGGCCGCGACGCCGGCCCCCGGGCGCACGCCCCCCGGCAAGACGCCGAGGAGGAGGCGGCCGGCGGGGACCCGGTCGGCCCGGACGCCGCAGCGCGCGGAGGTCGCCCCGCCGGGCCCAGCGGGCGCCGCGGCGGGCGGCACCCGGGTCGGCGGCCCGGCGACCCAGCGCGCCGACGTCGCGGTAGCGAGATGCCCGCCCACAGCGCGGCGCCGACCGCCACCGGCAGGACCTCGGCGGTGAGGGCGGTCATCGCTGGGCGGCCGTCATGGCCGCGTCGGTGTCGACGATGTGCCGCTCGAGCGCGCTGAGCCGGTGCTGGACCAGGAACGACCGCTGCCCGACCTTCCACAGCGCGATGCCGCGGCGCAGCTGGGGCAGCAGGTCGGACTCGGTGTCCGAGAGCGAGAGCAGGTCCGAGGCCGCCTCCAGCTCGCCCGGCGACTGCGCGTAGACGACCCGCGTCTCGGAGTCGGCCAGCAGCCCCTGGGCCAGCGCGACCTGCTCGGAGTCCGACGCCCCCACCGAGCGCAGGTCGGAGACCCGGTGCAGCACGGCCACGTTGGACACACCGAGGGCGCGCGAAAGCTTCCACGAGGACTGGAGCCAGCGCGCCACCCCGAGGTTCGACAGGATCGCCCAGGCCTCGTCGACCACCAGAAAGAACCGTCCGCCGGGCTTGGCGGGCCCGGGCGCCGCGTCACCGAGGCCCGCCGTGGCGCGCCAGTGCGGCCTGGAGCCACGCCGTGGCGCAGGCCATCAAGCACGCCGAGGGCGGCCGAGGTGTACAGCGCGGAGAGGTCGAGGACGACCAGCGGCGCCGAGAGGTCGAGTCCCGGCGTCGTCGGCCCGTCGAACATGCCGCACAGGTCGCCGTGCACCAGCCGGCGCAGCTCGAGCGCGACGTCGCGCCCGTCTTCGAGCAGGTCGCGCCGCTCGGTGCGCAAGGCAGCGTGCCGCGTCGGCGCTCGGGGACAGCAGCGCCTCGACGACCTGGGGCACCGTCGGGTCGTCCTGACGCGACGACCGTGTCGGCCAGGGCCGCCCCGAGCGCGGCCCGCTCGCGGGGCGCCAGGCTCCGGCCCAGGCAGGCGCTGGCCAGCGAGGCCAGCAGCTCCATCCGGCGGCGCGCCGTGGCGTCGGCACTCTCGGCTCCGGCCGCCCGTTGTTCCGGCCCGCGGTCGAGCGGGTTGAGCCGGATGGCGCCGCCGGGGCGCAACGCCACCGGGCGCACGCCCCACGCATCGGCCAGGTCGCCGTACTCCCCCTTCGGGTCGACCACCCAGGCCTGGCGGCCGAACACCGCCTGGCGCCACAGGAAGGTCTTGACGAACGCGCTCTTCCCCCGTCCGATCTGGCCGAAGACGACCATGTTCGGGTTGGACACCACGCCGGCGGCGTAGAGCTCGAAGGGGTCGAAGACGAAGGACCCGCCCAGGAGGTCGTCGCCGATGACGACGCCCCGCTGGCCCAGACCCGCCTCTGCGATGAACGGATAGGCGGCGCCGAGGTTCCGCGTCGTCACCTGGTGCGCCGGCAGCTTGGGCATGCGCTCCCTCACGGCGGTGAACGGTCGGCCCGCCCGCACGGTGCTCCGTTACGTTGACGAAAAGTCGGAGTCCCTCAAAGCAAAGAAGGTGGAGCGCACATGAGCGAACCGGATGGCCCCTCCCGACCTCTCGTGCTGTCCCTCGCCCTGCTCACGGTGGTGAGCGGCATCGTCGACGCCGTCAGCTACCTCGGCCTCGGCCACGTGTTCACCGCCAACATGACCGGCAACGTCGTCCTGGTCGGGTTCGGGATCGCCGGCGCCCCCGGCTTCTCCGTCGCCGCCAGCCTCTGCGCGCTCGGCGCGTTCGTGGTCGGCGCCATCGCCGGCGGGCGCCTTGCGCTGAGAGTGACGCGGAAGCGCTCGCTCCTGATCACCGCCATCACGCTCGAGGCGGGATTCACCGTGGCGGCGGCCGTGATTGCCGCCACGGTGGCCGTGCTGGGTCAAGGTTGGCCGCGCTACACCGTGATCGCGGTGCTGGCCTTCGCCATGGGGATCCGCAACTCCGTCGTGCGCCGCATGGGCGTCGCCGACATGACGACGACGGTCGTCACGACGACGCTCACCGGGCTGGCGTCCGACTCGTGGCTGGCCGGCGGCAAGAACCCGAACGCGACCCGCCGCGCCACATCCGTCGTCTGCATGTTCGTCGGCGCGCTGGTCGGAGCCGCGCTGGTCGTCCACCTGCACCCGGGCTGGGCCCTCGGGTTAGCCAGCGTCCTGGTCGTCGCCTTGGCGGTCTATCTCTTCCGGACCGCGCCGGTTCGCCTCGGGCTCACCCAATAGCGGCCGGGCGGCGCGGCTCAGATCGGCAGCCCGTCCTCCAGGTAGACGCACTCGCCGGGCCCCGTCCCCATCGCCTCGCCGACACGACGCCGCAGCGGCCCGCTCAGGATCTCGAGCGCTTCAGGGACGGGAATGACGCGGTACTCGGAGAGCTCTTCCTCTTGCAGGGTGATGGCGGCCAGTTCCTCGTCGCTCATGACCCCGCAATCGAAGAGGAACCGCATGCCGCCGGCGTTGGTGCGGCGCGGGCGGAGGAAGTCGACCGCCACGAGGTGGCCGCGTGTCACGTCGAGCCCGACCTCCTCGCGCACCTCGCGGCGACACCCCTCCCACGGCGTCTCGCCGTCCGATTCCATGATCCCGCCGGGGATCGTCCAATGCTTCTTGTAGGTGGGGTTCACAATGAGCAGTCGACCGGACCCGTCGAAGATCAGCGCACCGGCTGACGCAGGGATGCGCGGCAGCACGAATTCGTCGTGCGCTTCTTGGGGGTCGGGCATGAGGGCCATGGTAGAGGCACCCCACTGCGGCCTCGCTGCGCCTGCGTGGCTCAGCGCAACCCACGGCACAGCGGCAACGTGCACGTATAGGCCGAGGCCTGGTCACCATAGAGACGGCGCAGCGCCAGCCGGCTCTGCCCCGCCGCGTGCTGCACGGCGTCGCACGCCACCGCGAGATCCTCTTCGTTGGCGGCAGAGATGGTGACGAACCCGGCGTAGCGGAACGATGCGTGCCCTTCGGCGAGCTCCGCCTCACGCCGGGCCAGCACCTCGGACTCGCGGGCGTGGCGCGCCGTCGAGACGAAGCCGCCCCGGCGCCGGAGCTCGGCGTCGGCCAGGTCCGCCGTGCGCGACGCCTCCACCTTGCGCACGGCGGCGTCCGAACCGAAGGGCTCCATCACGACGGCCAGGGTCGAGCGGGCCGAACCGAGGAGGAGTGGGGCGAGGAAGTCGCTCCGCACCTCGATGCGCGGCCACTCGGCCACCCAGAACGTGGCGTGCACCATGCCGTCGACCCGCACGGTGGACCAGCTCTCCTGCATCGCCATCGGCCACGGGTCGTCGGCCGAGGCTTCCGCCGCCGATCCGGCGTCGGGCTCGTAGGTGCGCAGCAGCTGGCGGGCCAACTCCTCGGCGCGCAGGACGGACTCCACCTGGACGTCGGCGTCGGCCAGCAGTCGGGTCAGCGACGCCATCTCGCGGGCCAGTGCCGCACAGCCGACCTCGACGGACTTCGTCAGGCGCACCTGGAGCGCCATGACCACGTCGTGCGCGCAGGCGTGCGAGTCCATGTCCGCCAGCAGCGCCTCGTAGGACGACGTGCACGCCGACGCCGTGCCCGCGACGGCCTCGCTCGCCAGGTACGCGTGCGCGCCGCGTCCGTCGTCGGGGAACGACGCCGCCACCCACTGCACCCGGTGCACCGGCGAGCCCTCACGCGCCAGCGAGGCGAGCACCGAGGCCCAGGCGCCGACGCGGCGGTCCTGCTCGTCGGGACCAAGGAGCGCGAAGCTGCGCCCGCGCAGCGACACGGCGGCCGTCAGCGTGCGCGCGGCGCGGTCGTGCACGACGCCCATGTCCTGCCAGCCGGCCCGCAGCAGTCGCACGCCGCTCAGCGCGCCCAGCCCGCGCCCCCGCGGCGTCCGCGTCCGCCGGGCCGCCCAGCAGACCGCGACCGGGAGCCACTCGTCCCCGGTGCGGCCCGCCACCGGCACGGTCGCCATGGCGCCGTAGAGCACGAGCACGCCGACGGCGGCCGCCACCCCGGCCGCATTGGGCTCGCCGCGCAGCACCAGTACGCCGAACACCAGCCCGACGGCGACGGTCAGGATCTGCCCCGGCCGCCACCCGGCCAACGAGCCGCCCCGCTCGCGCGGGCCGAACCGGTAGCGCGCGCCGCCCGTCGCTGCTCATCGTCGTCCTCTCCGTCATCGGGCGGCCACGCGGCGCCGAGACCGACCGCTTTCGGGCCCTGCTCGTCGTAGCCGATGTAGAAGCGCGGCTGCCCCGGGCTGGACCGGGTACAGGAGGCCGTGACCGGCGGGCACGTCCTTCCACTTCCACGCGTCCGCACCGCGACCCGCGGCGGCATCGGCGGGCGGTGCGCGGCGCGGCATCCGCCGCAGCATCATCGTCGTGCTCGCTCCATCCCGACGATGGGCTTGGGTCCGCGGGGCCGCGGCTCGATGCCGGCCGCCATCGCCTCGTCGTAGATCCGCTGCGACGACGGATCACCGACGAAGCGGCCCTCGGAATCGGCGATCTGGCCACCGTTCTCGGGGGTCACCTGCGCCAGCAGCTCGTCGATGTTCTCGGGTTTGGACGCCGAGCCCGAACCCGACCCGGAGCCGGAGCCGGACCCGCCCATGGCCGAACCACCGCTCCCGAGCGCCCCGCCCGCCGCGGTCTGGGCCATGAGCCGCCCCTCGCCCGCCGTCTGGAGGCCCTGGTGCAACGCAAACCCCGCGGCCGTGCGCGGCAGTTGGGTCATGGCGGCGGTGCCGCGCTGGCGCAGGCCGTCGAGATGCCCGACGGCGCCGGCCTCGAAGGCGGGGATCAGCCGCAGGATCGCGAAGGGGACGAAGGTCGCCATGACGAGCAGCGCGCCCCCGGCCAGCACGGCCGAGAACCCGCCGCTGCCCGAGGAGCCGGAGGCACCTGACGCGACGGCGCCCGCCGCCAGGCTGAGGGTGGCGACGATGACGAACTTGGAGAGGATGAGCGCGGACAGCGTCTCGATGAGGCGCCGGCACCAGTGCGACACGGCCGGCCACACCAGCGTCGCCAGCGCGAGCGGGAGGAAGAGGACGGCGACGTAGACCGCGGCGGCGCGGATCAGCAGCTCCAGCCAGAGCACGAACGCGGCGACCGCGATCAGCAACGCAATCAGGAGCAGGACGAAGCTCGCGATGGTCGGGTCGCCCGCCGCGGCCGCGAGGCCCTTGGTCACCGTCGAGAGCAGGGAGGTCACGTCGGCCCCGGTGCCGCCGGCGACCGCGTCGCTCATGGCGTCGGTGGCCGAGAGGCTGAGGATCACCATCTGGATCGCGACGACCGCCAGCAACAACGCGAGCGGCAGCTGCACGAGATACGTGCGCACCAGCTGCCCCGGGTTCTGGCGCAACACGGCCTGCAGGGTCGACAGCAACAGCATGGGGAGGATCACGACGCCGGCCAGGGCCGTCATCTGTCCGTAGTGCGTGCGGAACCACGTCGCCCCGACGTCGATGGTGGTCGTGGAGACGAGGACGTCGCCGATCTGACCGAGCAACCACTCGGCGCCGCTGGCGACCCACTGGCTGATCCCGTTGAGGACCGACTCGAAGCCCGACGTGGCGAGCGAGCCGCCGATGCTGCCGAGTTGGCAGACCGGGTTGAGGGCGTCGAGACCGGTACAGCCGGCGTGGAGCATGGCAGCGGGTTCGCTTCGGTAGTGGTGGCGGTGGCGGTGGCGGTGCGTGCGATGGCGGCGGCGAGAGGCGATCGGCGCCGATCAGTGCAACGCCGTGCCGGTGTGGAAGAAGAAATTGACGATCGGGGGTGCGGCGCCGATCAAGAGCGCCGCCAGCCCCGAGACGAGGACGGCCCGGCGCCCGACCATCGTCTGCTGGAAGTTCTGGGAGTGGACCCCCAGTGCCCAGGCGGCCGCGCCGATCAACAGCCCGGCCAGCGCCGCGATGAGCGCCCAGGCGCCGATGCCGTTGGTCAGCTCCTGGAGGGTCCCTCCGCCGGGCAATGCGTTCACGCTCGGGTTGAGCGAGACATCGGCCAGGTGCCACACGGCCATTGGGTGCATTTGGGTGCCCTCCGTCGCGACTGCGGGCCCCGGACCGTCCGGGACCGCGTTCGGCGGAGAACGGTTCGCCCTTCCGATCCGATTCCGCGACACGTCCGACGGGGCTGCCCGGACCGATCCGGGCGCCCGGAAGGGAGGCTGGAACCGCTGGCGGGGCGGGCACCACTCCCTGGACGGGGACCCGAGGGGTGCGAGAACTGGTGCGAGGAGCGGTACGACCGGGGCCGCAACGGGCGGGTGCCCAGGACAGACAGCCGGCGCAGCGCCGGAGGGACCGCGCCGGACCAATCGGCCGATTCGGGGATGGTCGTTCGCCCCACCCACGCTCGCCTGTCATATTGGGGGCGACACCGATGAGCGCAACGGCTGAAGTCACGCTGAGCCAGACCCAGGAGATCATCTTCATCGCGGCAGCGGTTGCTGTCTGCATCCTCGTCGGCGTCGTGGCCGCGCTGCTCGGGCGCCGGGCCCGGAGCCGGGCCATCAGCCAGCGCCTGGCCGCCCTCGGGACCCGGCTGGGCCTCGACCCGCCCGAGGACGAGAACAACATCGAGACCTCGCTGGCCTATCTGGAGCAGGTCACCGGCGGTGCCGCCCAGGCCGTGACCGAGTCGAGCTCGGACGCCATCCGGCTGCGGCGTTCGCTCGACACGCTGACCCAGGGCGTCGTCCTCTGCGACGAGAACGGCACGGTGATCTATCGCAACGGCCGCGCCAATGCCTTGATGGTCAGCCGCCACGGTGATGCCCTCGCCGCCCAGGCGGTGACCGAGGTGCTCGAGGACGCGTGGCACGAGGGCTCCGCGGAGCGCACGCTCGACCTCTACGGCCCGCCCCGGCGCACCCTGCAGGTGCGGGCGCGCCAGATCGACGACGGTCGCCGGCCCCTCGGGGTCATCGCGCTGATCGAGGACATCTCCGAGCGCCGCCGCCTCGAGGAGATCCGCCGTGACTTCGTGGCCAACGTGAGCCACGAGCTGAAGACGCCGATGGGCGCGCTCGGGCTCCTGGCCGAGACGCTGGTGTCCGAGCCCGATCCCCAGGTCGCGCAGCGCCTGGCCGGCCGCATCCACAACGAGGCCTTCCGGGTCAGCCGCATCATCGACGACCTGCTCGACCTCTCGCGCATCGAGTCCGAGGAGGCGCCGCCGCGCGAGCCGGTGCTCGTCAACCTGGTCATGGCCGACGCCGTGGAGCGGGTGCGGGCCACGGCGGACCAGCGCGGCATCGAGATCGTGCTGCAGGAGCCGTCGCCCGCCGTCGCCGTCATGGGCGACCGGCGCCAGCTCGTCTCGGCCATGCACGCCCTCTTGGAGAACGCCATCACCTACTCCTACGACAACTCGAAGGTCGTGGTGACCGGCGCGGTCCAGCGCACCAACCCCAGCCTCGAGCACCCCTCGTTGGCGATGGCGCGGCAGTCCGCGGCGGTCGGGATGAGCGGATTGGGCGGGGCGGCCGAGGACAACGGCGCCGACGGCGCCGACGGCGCCGATGCCGCGGTTCTCGGTGGCGGAGTGGGGGGCGAGCACGACGACACCCCGGCCTCCGGACAGGCGGCGGTGACCAAGTCGGACGAGCCGGCGTCGGGGGACGAAAGCCCGGTCGAGCCCGTCTTCACCCCCGAGATCCTCGAGCAGTACACGCCGCCCGACGAGGACGGTGGCGTCGCCCCGCCGGCGACCGGATCGACCGCGCCGGCGACGCCGCTCGCGGCTGGAGCGGGGCTCGAGGCGGACAAGAGTGAGCCCGCCGGGACGGGTCCGGTGGAGACCACCTCGGCCGGCTCCCCGAATTGGCGCATCGAAGAGCGCGACAGCGTCCGGCTCTCGGTACAGGACCACGGCGTCGGCATTCCCGCCCGCGACCTCGACCGCATCTTCGAGCGCTTCTACCGCGTCGACCACGGGCGCAGCCGCGACACCGGCGGCACGGGCCTCGGGCTCTCCATCGTGCGCCACGTGGCCAACAACCATCAGGGCTGGGTCGACGTCGAGTCACGCGAGGGCGAAGGTTCGACGTTTACGCTCGTGCTCCCGATCCAGGCGGAGCTCGTGACGTGACCAGGGCGAAAGAGAAGAAGAAGGGTGCGCGGGGGGCGCCCGGCGAGGGCCCGGTCAAGGTGCTCCTGGCGGAGGACGAGGAGTCCTTCATCGAGGCGCTGGTCATCGGCCTGACCAACGAGGGCTTCCGGGTGACGGTGGCGCGCGACGGCAACGAGGCGTTGGCGCTGTTCGAGGAGACGGGGCCCGACATCATCTTGCTCGACCTCATGCTGCCCAAGATCTCGGGCATCGACGTCTGCCGGACCATCCGCACGCGCTCGCAGGTGCCGATCATCATGGTGACCGCCAAGGGCACGGAGATCGACACCGTCGTCGCGTTGGAGGTGGGGGCCGACGACTACGTCACCAAGCCCTACCGCCTGCGCGAGCTGGTGGCCCGCATGCGCGCCGTGCTGCGCCGGGCGCCGGGCGGGCCCGAGGCGTCGGAGAGCGCGAGCGTCGAGTTCGGGAGCGACGGCATCTGGGAGGCCAACGGGATCAAGGTCGACTTCGACCAGCGGCGGGTGTTCGTCCGCGGTGAGGAGGTCCACCTCCGTCGCAAGGAGTTCGAGCTCCTGCGGTTGCTGGTGGAGAACTCGGGTCGGGTGCTGACTCGTGACGTCCTGATCGACCGGGTCTGGGGGACCGACTACATCGGGGACACGAAGACGCTGGACGTGCATATCAAGCGACTGCGCTCGCGGATCGAGGCCGACCCGTCGACGCCGGTCCTGATCACGACCGTGCGCGGCGTCGGCTACCGCTTCGCCGCCGCCAACTGAAGTTCGGTTTTCGGCGCAGTCGTCGCCGGTTCCTCAGGGCTCACATCAGCGACTGAACGGTCGGGACCTGGGCGTCGTCGGACTGCGATTCCTAAAGGGCGCCTCATTCTCGAGTGTGTACGCGGCGCAGACGGCGCCTCGCTCGAGACCGTCTACGCGACGGAGACGGCGCCTCGCTCGAGACTTTGTATGCCGGGAACCCGGCGCCAGGTTTGTGTGCATACGGCCATCCCCTAACGCCATATGCAGTCGAACGCGGCGCCAGGTTTTCGGCGTACACAGGTGAAAGCAGACCCCGGGGTTCGCGGCCTCCGTTCGAAGGGCCCTCCGGAGAGGCTCAGACGGTCAGGCGCTCGAAGTCGTCGGGGATGGTGACCCCGGGCATCGAGGTCGTGTCGACCTGTTCACCCAGGTGGGTGAGCACGAGGTGCACGTCGGGGTGAGCCGCGTGCACCTGGCGCACGTCACCCTCGTGCATGTGCGTCCGGGGGCCCTCGTGCGCCCCGTTGCATTCGAGGACCAGGACGTCGGCCTCGGTGGCCAGCTCCGTGAGCCCATCACAGGGGCGGACGTCGCCGCTGTAGGCGATGGTCCTTTCCCCGCGGTCGAACAGATAGCCGAAGCAGCGCAGGTAGGGCACGTGTTCGACTTCGACGGCGCGAAACCGGAGAGGACCCGCCTCCTGCCACGTGCCGTCGACCTCGACGAAGCGCATGTCGAGACGCTCCTCGCTCAGCTCGCTCACGTTCGGCACGTAGCCCACTTCGCACATCTCTCGAAGGTGCGCCCTCACCCCGGGCGGCCCCACCACGTGCAGGGTGCGGCCATTGCCCGCTTCGACGGCGGCGAGGAGGAAGAACGGCCAGCCGAAGCAGTGGTCGGCGTGAAAGTGGGAGATCACGACGACATCGATGCCTGCGGCACTGAAGCCACAGCGCCGGAGGTGCGGAAGCGCCGTCGGCGATGGCTCGACCAGCACGTTGGAGTCCAGGACGAAGCTGTTCCAGTAGCGCCCGGGCGGCGCCAAGAAGTTGCCGGTGCCGAGGAAGGTGAGCTCGGTCACGACGTGTCGGCCAAGCGAAAGGAGCGAGGCCACCAGCATGGGGTCCCCGTTGACGTCGGCGTCGGGAACCGGCAGACGCCGGTACAGCATCAGCACAAGGTCGGACGCCGTTGCGTTGAGCTCGGCGGACGATGCGGGTCGAGCACCGGCGCCCGCCGTCTCGGGCCCGACGCGCCAGGTGCCTGCGGTGTCGACCGCGGTCAGTGTGACCGCTCCCCGCAGGGCGACGACGTCGGAGCCGACCATCACCTCGATGAACTCGGGCACGCCGTCGGTGGCCAGGTCAGGCGGCAACGGAGCCGACGAGCCGGCCGCACCCTCGGCGTCCCAACGGTGGACCGCCGCCTCCTGGGCCTGATGTCGCGCCACGGCACCCGCCGTGTGCGGTGTCGGATCCGACCACCAGGCCCAGGACGGCGCGTCGGCTCCGGCTTCGCGCAACGCGCTGAGCAACGAGTACGTGCACCAGCCGAGCCAGGCCGACAGGTCGCTGTCGGGGGGCAGGGGTGTGAGCGAACCACCGGAACGCTCGTCCGGGTTCTTTGCCCGGACGTTCTCGGACCAGTACCACTGCACCGTGCCGATGTGATGCGCCAGGTCGCGCAGGGCCCACTTCGGAGTGGACGGCACCCGCGTGTCCAGGTCGGTCGACGAGACCGCCTCGGCGAGGCGGCGGCTCTCGGCCGCGATGGCGTCCACCGCATCGTCGAAGCCGAATCCGCTCCCGGCCGTTGCCACGCTCAGGGCGCCTTGATCAACAACTCGCCGCCCAGATACGGGGCCAGCGCCTCGGGCAGCATCACGGTCCCGTCCTCTTGGCGCCCGGTTTCGACCAGCGCCGCCCAAATCCGGGGCCACGCCAGGGCTGAGCCGTTGACGGTATGCACCAGCTGCAACTGGCCGCCGCCGGCCGGCCTGAATCGGACATTGGCTCGGCGGGCCTGGTAGTCGCGGAACCAGCTGACCGAGGACACCTCGAGCCAGCGGTCCACACCCGGCGCGTAGGCCTCCAGGTCGAAGGTGCGCGCCGAGGAACCGCCGAGATCGCCGGCGCAGAGGTCGAGCACCCGGTACGGCAGTTCGAGCTCTTGGAGCATCGACTCCGCCCGCCGCAAGATGTCGTCCTGCGCCTCGAGCGCACCGTCGGGCGTCGTGTAGGCGAAGAGCTCGACCTTGTCGAACTCGTGGACGCGCAGAAGTCCCCGCGTGTCGCGACCGGCCGACCCCGCCTCCCGGCGGTAACAGGCCGTCGACGCGGTGAAGCGCAGGGGCAACTGTGACTCTTCGAGGATGTCGCCGCGGTGCATGGAGGTCAGCGGCACCTCGGCCGTCGGGATGAGCCACAGATCGTCACGTTCGATGTGGTACGCGTCGTCGGCGAACTTCGGCAGATGCCCCGTCGAGGTCATCGTGTCGGTGAGGACGACCGTCGGAGGGCGGATCTCCTCGTACTCAGGTGCGTGCCGGTCGATGGCGAAGGCCGTCAAGGCGCGCAGCAGACGGGCGCCCGGGCCGCGATAGAGCGGGAACATCGAGCCGGACAAGCGGGCGCCGCGCTCCATGTCGAGGATCTGCAGCGCCTCGCCGATCTCCCAGTGCGGCACGCGCTGATGGTCCAATGGTTGGGGCTCGGGGCGCCCCGCGTCCAGGCCCGGCCACCACCGTCGCACCTCGACGTTGTCCTCCTCCCCCACGCCGTCGGGTGCGTCATCGGCCGGGATGTTGGGGATGTACAGCAGACCGGTTCGCCACTCGTCCTCGAGCACGTCGGCCTCGGCGGCGGCCGCACGCTCTTGTTCGCCCAAGGCGCGACTCCGGGCACTGAGCTCGTCGGCGCGGGCTTCGTCGCCGGCCTTTCTTGCCTGTCCGACCTCGCGCGACAGCGCCTTCACCTCGGCCCGAAGGTCCTCGGCGTTCTTGACCTTGGTTCGCCAGGCCTCGTCGGCCCCGAGCACGGCGTCGACTTCGGCCGCCTCGACCCCGCGCCGGGCCAGCGCGGCCTTGACCGCGTCGGGGTCGTCGCGCAACGCCCGGATATCGATCATTCCTGCTCACGGTAGCCTGCGACGCCATGCCAGCCGTCCGGGTCGAGGGCCTTACCGTGCGCTATGGGCCGCGTCGGCTCGGCGCCTGCCGTCGACGACGTGGACCTTTCGGCCGATGCGGGCGAGGTGCTCGTGGTCCTCGGTCCGAATGGCGCGGGCAAGACGTCGACCGTCGAGACACTCGAGGGATACCGGCGTCCCACGGCCGGCAAGGTGCGCGTCCTCGGCCTCGACCCGATGGCCGATCACGCCGCGCTGACCGGCCGCATGGGCGTCATGCTCCAAGGCGGCGGCGTCTACCCGATGCTCGGACCCAAGCGCGTCCTCGACCTCTTCGGCCAGTACTACCGCGACCCCGTTCCCACCGCGGAGCTGCTCGACCTCGTCGGTCTGCGCGGCGTCGCGGCCACGCCCTGGCGCCACCTCTCCGGTGGCGAGCAACAACGAGTGTCGCTGGCACTGGCGCTGATCGGCCGGCCCGAAGTGGCCTTTCTCGACGAGCCGACCAGCGGGGTCGACCCCGAAGGTCGCGTCGCGATCCGCTCGGTCGTCGCGGGGTTGAAGGACAAGGGCGTCAGCGTCGTGCTCACGACGCACGAGCTGGCCGAGGCCGAGCGCATGGCCGACCGCATCGTCATCCTCGCGGGCGGTCGCATCGTGCGCCAGGGCACGCCTCACGAGTTGACCACGTCCCCCAGCGCGGACGGAGACACCGGCGCCGTCGCCAGCGGCATTGTCGCCTTCGGTGCGCCCGCCGCGCTGGACACCGACGCGCTCGCGTCTGCCGTTGGATCGGGCACCACGGTGGCCGAGACCGCGCCCGGTCGCTATCGCGTCCACGCGCCCGGCAAGTCCGGGCCCGCCACGGTCGCCGCCGTCACGGCGCACCTGGCCGACCGAGGCGTCGCGCTGACCGATCTGGTCGTCGGCCGCACGCTCGAAGACGTCTACTTCGATGCCGTCGGACCCGACGCTGCCGCGGGCCCACCCGAGGCGGCGGACGCGGCCACGCCCACGGCCCACGCCGGCGCCGGCGCCGGAGGTCACGCCGGTGAGCACGACCAGCCCTCCCCCGGCCTGGCAGCGCCCAGCCCCGGCGCTGCGCCCCCTCGCCGCCCAAACCGGCGCCGAGATCTACATGACCCTTCGCCGCGGCGAGACGCTCCTCCTCACCATCGGCATCCCCGTCGTGTTCCTTGTCTTCTTCTCCAAGGTCTCGGTCGTCTCCACACCCACGGCCAACCCGGCCGACTTCTTCGTGCCCGGCATCCTCGCCTTGGCCGTGATGTCGACCGCCATGGTCTCCCTCGGCATCGCCACCGGCTTCGAGCGTGGCTACGGCGTGCTCAAGCGGCTGGGTGCCACCCCCCTCGGCCGCCCGCGTCTGCTCGGGGCCAAGATCATCACCATCGTCGCCGTCGAGCTGGTGCAGGCGGCCGTCCTGCTCCCGGTCGGGCTTGCGCTGGGCTGGAACCCCGGCGGCGGGGCCACGGTCGCGGTCGTCGGCGCCATCGGCGCCATCCTCCTCGGCTCCGCCGCGTTCGCCGGCATCGGCCTCTTCATGGCCGGAACCTTGCGGGCCGAGGTCAACCTCGCCGCGGCCAACGGCCTCTACCTGATCCTGCTCCTCCTCGGCGGCATGATCGTCCCCATCAACAAACTCGGGAGCGGGTTGGCCGACTTCGCAAAGCTGCTGCCGGCCGCAGCCCTTTCCTCCGCGCTCCACGCCAGCCTCGGCAGTGGCGCCGCCGTCCCCGCCGAAGCCTGGATCGTCCTGGCGGTGTGGGCGGTCGCGGCGCCGGCCGCGGCTGCCCTTACGTTCCGCTGGGAATGAGGGCGCGCTCGTCGGCGGTCAGCGACGTGGGCGTCAGCACGTCGCCACGCACGATCTTTGCGATCGTCCCGTCACCGCGCACGAAGACGGCGTAGGGGTCGCCGTCGAAGTAGAACAGCCCGCTCGTCACACCGGTATCGAAGTCGTACGCCACCGGGAAGGTCACGCCGGCAGCGTGAATGAACGACTTGGCGTTCGCCACGCTGTCCTCGCTGTCGACTCCGACGACCCGGATGCGCGACAGCGGGCCGCCCGCCCGGTCCTGGCTCGCGACGGCGGCGGCCAGCGGTGGCAGCTCCTGGTGACAGCTCGGGCACCAGTTCCCGAAGAACAGCAGCACCGTCGGCCGGCCGTTGCTCGCGCCCGGGGACACCGACACCTGGGACCCGCCCACCGGCCCGACATTCGACCGGGTGAACGACGGCACCGTCCCACCCTCGTGCGGTGCCCCACCGCCGTCGCCGCCTGCGGACCCACCCTGACCCCCGGTCGACCCCTGACTGGTGCCCAGCCCGGTGAACAAGAAGATGCCGAGCACGACCGCGAGGACCACGCCCACCAACAGAAAGATCTTGCGCGGCTTGCGTGGCGCACTCGCCCGCGCCCCCGCCCAGCGCCGCCCAGCAGCGCCCGACGGCGCAGCGTCTGGTTCCGGGGCCCCGGCTGGTGTCGCGTCAGTCATTGCGCAAAGCGAGCCGCCTCAGTGGATATGCACGTGGGCGGAGATCAACACGTCGCCCGCCATCGCCACGAACAACACCGTGAGGTAGGTGATGGAGTACCCGAAGACCCGCATGGCGTCGCGGCCCGTCACCGTGCCGGTCTGGGCCAGTCCCCACAGGCGCGTGACCAGATACAGGAACACCGCACCCGACACGGCCGCCGTGCCCATGTAGATCCAGCCCATGTGGGCGACCGGCCCCAACAAGAAGGACACCGCCACCAGCGCGATCGTGTAGTAGACGATCTCGGCCGTCGTCCGCTTCATGGAGGCCACCACGGGCAGCATCGGCACGTGGGCCGCCTGGTAGTCCTCCTTGTAGCGCACGGCCAGCGACCAGAAGTGCGGCGGCGTCCAGATGAAGATGATGGCGAACATCACCACCGGCGCCCAAGCCAACCGGTCGGTCACCGCCGCCCATCCGACCAGGACGGGCACGGCGCCGGCGGCACCCCCGATGACGATGTTCTGGGTCGACCGCCGCTTGAGCCAGAGGGTGTAGACGAAGACGTAGAACAGCGTCGCCGAGATCGCCAACACGGCGGACAGCAGGTTCACCGCGAGCCACAGCTCCACGAAGGCGGCCACCTCCAGGCACAACGCGAAGACCAGGGCCGCCGTGGGCGTCATCGCCCCGGTCACCAAGGGACGGTTCTTGGTCCGGTTCATGAGCCGGTCGATGTCGCGGTCCACGACCATGTTGATGGCGTTGGCCCCGCCTGCGGCCAGGGCACCGCCCGCCAGCGTCGCCACCATGAGCCAGACGGGCGGCACGCCGCGCTGGGCCACGACCATGGTGGGCAGGGTCGTGACCAGCAGGAGCTCGATGATGCGTGGCTTCGTCAGGGCGACGTAGGCCCCGATCGTCTGCCACGCTCCGGCTCGCCGCTCCACGACGGCGGGTGCTTCGACGGACATGCGGGGGACAGCCTACGGCCGGACCCTCGCCCGGGACCAAGCGGCAGGTCCCGGTAGCCTTGGCCCACGTGTCGCGGCGCCGCCTCCCCACCGTCTCGCCCTCGCTGAGCCACCGACTGAACCAGCTGGCGCTGGTGCTCACCGCGCTGATCGTCCTGACCGGGGGGGCCGTCCGCCTGACCGGGTCGGGCCTCGGCTGCAGCAACTGGCCGGAGTGCTCGGCCGGCCACCTCACCTCGGCGCTGCAGTTCCACGGGCTGGTCGAGTTCGGCAACCGCCTGGTCACGGTCGTCCTCACGATTGCGGTGGCCGCCTCGTTCCTCGGTTCGCTTCTCCGATCGCCCCGCCGGCGCGACCTCGTCTGGCTGAGCGGCGGGCTCGTGGCCGGCGTCCTCGCCCAGGCGATCCTCGGGGGCATCGTCGTTTACACAAAGCTCAATCCCTATCTCGTGATGGTGCACTTCTTCGCGACGATGCTGCTCCTCGTCGACGCGGTCGTCCTCGTCCATCGCTCCACCCGGGAGTACGGACCGGGCTCGGGGCACCTGCTGGTGCCGCGGCCGCTCATCCGGCTCTACTACGCGCTCCTCGCGCTCCTCGCGCTCGTCATCGCCGCCGGTACCGCCACCACCGGCGCCGGTCCGCACGCCGGCGACGCCTCAGGCCAACAGGTGGCGAAGCGGATCCCGATCGCGCTGCGCGACATGGCCGAGCTCCACTCGAGCCTGGCGCTGCTGCTGATCGGCGTGACCATCGGCCTCGTCGTCGCGCTGCACATCGGCGACGTGCCCGAGCGCGTCCGCCGCGCCGCACGGATCTTGCTGCTGGTCATGTTCGCCCAGGCCGCCGTCGGCTACACGCAGTACTTCACCCACCTGCCGGCGCTGCTCGTCGAGGTCCACCTGCTCGGTGTGACGGCGCTCGTGATCGGTTCGGTGCAGACCTTCCTCGCCTGCACGTACCACGCGCCCGAGGTCGTGGCCGCCCCGCTGGTCCACGACACTTCGGCTGCGGGGGTGCCGGTCGGTGCCCACTGACAACCTAAGCTCAATGGTCCGGCGCCGCCGGGCGCGGTCCCGCCCCCATCGTCTAGCGGCCTAGGACACCGCCCTTTCACGGCGGCAGCACCGGTTCGAATCCGGTTGGGGGTGCTGGCTGACGCTGAACCCGTTTCGGGAACAATGGGAAACCTCGATCGCAATCGAGCGGTCAGGGGACCCGGGCCTTGACGATTGAGATAGGGGTCGGCGTGGGCACGACACCGTCGTAGAGGAGCCCGGCACCTTCGAAGAGGTCTTCCATTTCTGCGTGGGTTCGTTCCCGGCCATTGAGCATGCCGAGCATGGTGAGGTCGATCATCTTCGACATATGTGGCTCATCGCCTGCGGGCATCACGAGTTCGAAGGCGAGCACCTCGGCGCCTGGGGCAGCGTTGTCTCGGATGTTGGCGAGCAGGCGGGTGGCATCGTCGTCGTTCCAGTCATGGAGCACCATCGACAACAGGTAGACATCGGCGTCGGCGGGAACCGTCTCGAAGAAGTCACCGCCCGCGGAGGTCAGTCGATCACCCAGACCGTGGCTCTTCAGGGTGGGCGCGGCTTCGGTGATCACATGGGGGAGGTCGAACACAATGCCGTTGGAGTTCGCCGTTGTTTGGAGCACTTTGGCGAGAAGGGCACCATCGGCACCGCCGACGTCGACGATGGTGGCGGAGTCGGGGAATGTGTGACTGGCGATGGCGCCGGCCTTGATGCCGTTGGTGAGATTGGCCATGGCCCCGCTGAACCGGTCGACCTGCTCGGGGTGATCGGCCAGCCACGCAAAGAAGGGTTGGCCATAGTGCGTCGTGGCCGCGCACTCTCCACTGCGAACGGTGTCGAGCAGGCCGGCGAACGGCTCATAGTGGGTCTCCATCCACATCAGGGCCAGATCACGCATCGATCCCTCAGCCCCGCTGACCAGGGTGGCGCCCAGATCGGTGAGCCCGTAGCCGGAATCGGTCGCCGTAAAGACACCGAGTGACGCGAGTGTCCGCAAGAGCCGCGACAGGGCGAGGGGATCGCAGTCGAGATCGCTCGCGAGTTGTTCTGCGGTCAGAGGGCCGTCGACGAGTCGGTCGGCAACGCCGATCTTTGCTGCGACGTACAGCGCCTGGGAGACCTGGAACCCCGACAGCAACTGCACCATCTGAACGGGAGGAGGTGGATGACCTTCCATGGCAGTGACCCCTTTCGTGGATGCCGTCGGTATGCCGGCTCCTCGCTCACCCTAAACGGAAACTAGCTAGAAGTCTAGTGATTAGTTTTCTAGCTAGTCTGGTGGCATGGTTGAGGCCAATCCCGTCCGGGTACCCGCTGGCTTCGAGCAGGAGTTCCCAGGTGCCAGCCAATCCGGGGCGGAGGTCGCCGCCAATCTGGTGCGGGCATCAGATGCATTCCTGACCGAATTGCACCGACGGCGACGGCAGATCGCCGACTTGTCACCGGGCGCGTTCCAGGCCCTCGCCATCCTGGAGGGAGCAGGAGAACCGCTCGCCGCCCACGTGATCGCCGATCGGCTGCTGGTCAGCAGCGCCAGCATGACATCGCTGCTTGACACTCTCCAGCGCCGAGGTCTCATCGAGCGCCACCCGCATCCCACGGATCGACGAAAGAGCCTGATCTACCTCACAGACGAGGCCCGTACGATCGTCGACGAGATGCTGCCCGTCGTCCACGCCACTGCCACCGAAGCCCTCGCCGACCTCACCGAGCCAGAGCGAGAGCAGCTCATCACCTCGTTAGCGACCATCCGGGCCCGCCTGGCCGCAATGTCCACTCAACCCTCGCCGAGCCCCAAGGCCCGCCGCAATCGACCAAAACAACCTCGGTGAAAGCGCCAACCCAGCAGTGGCTGAAAGCAGCACACCACCAGAACCGGGCTCCGCATGGCAACGCCCACAACTTCGGCCGAGGAAGCATCAACTGCTGCCCAATCGATGAATGGTCTGCAAAACCCGTTCGAGTTGCGTCCCGTTGAGGGTGCTCCGTTGGGGGTGTTCTGTGGACCTAAACCCTGGAAGGCTACAACTAGACCAATCACGCAACTCAGAAGGTGACCATGACCTCAACCGACCTCAAGAACAGCGACAGAGCCCCAACCGCAATGGCAGGGAATCAACCACCTGGCCCTCGTCACCTCCGACATGGATGCAACCGTCCGCTTCTACCACGGCACCCTCGGCGCCAGACTCGTTGCCACAGTTGCGACGGACACCTTCCGCCACTACTTCTTCGAGTTCGGCCCGCATTGCACGGTGGCGTTCTTCGAATACAGCGGTTCGACCGCGGAGCCTTTCGCGAAGCCTGCTGGCTTGCCTGACCCCCGGGCACCGCAGTTCGACCACCTGTCGCTGAACCTGCCCGACGAAGAGTCGCTGCATCAGCTCCGGCGCCGCCTTAAGGCCGCAGACTGCGAGGTCACCGACATCGTTGATCACGGCTTCATCCGCTCCGTGTACTTCAGTGATCCCAATGGGATCGCGCTCGAGGCCACATGGTGGGTTCGCGACATCACCACACAACCCGCCAACTACGTCGATCAGGGCGTGTTCGCTGACCGCGACCCGGTCACCGCAGTCCGAGAGATCGAAGCAACCGGTGAGCTCACCAGTACGCCAAGCACCCGGCTCGCCTGACATCCATCTCAGGGTGACGAGCTGACAGCGCGTGCTGCCGGATTGTCCACCCTGAATCTTTCAGCACGACCTCGACCGACTCAGTCCGTTCCCGTGCCCAAGAACGGGTCGCGCTCCAGACCGGATCGACTCGGCGCTCCGTAGACGCACCGTTGCTCGAGCCCACGCGGCCATAGGACCTGTCAGGATGGCGCTGGGGCCCCGCCGCTCGCCATGCGCGGAGACTGCGGGGCCGGGGAGGAATTCATGCGAGACATTCACCCGGAGCAAGCTCCGTACTGGCTCGGTGGGCTCCTCGAGGCCATCTCCGTCGACGGCGGACCGACGGACGAGCAACTACGGCTACTCCAGGCCTTGCTCCGCGGCTACTTCGGCTTCGAAGAGACGATCGACCTGGTTCCGCTCTCGCCCGGCGACCTCGCACGCCAGATTCCCGATCCGGGCTCGCGCCTCCGCCTCGTGCAGTCGCTGATCGTGCTCGAGTTCATGCGGCATCCGGCCAGCGAGGTCCTGACCGAATCGGTCGAACGCTTTGCCGCCGAGTTGGGGGTCGACGAGCCCATGCTCAAGGTGGTGCGGCGGGCCGCCGAGCACTCCCGGGAACTGCTCATGGCCGACTGGAGCCGCTTCCGGCGCGGCACCCCACCCGAGCCGCGTTTGACGGGGGTCGAGGACGATGAGTTCACGCGCCGGATCGGCGCATTGCAGCAAAGTCCTCCTGGCAGCCTGGGCCGGGCCTTCCTCGAGTTCTACGACCGCTGGAGCCTCCCGTTGCCGACGAGCGACGATGCGCACGGCATCAGCCTGGTCAACCACGACTTTGCACACGTCCTTGCGGACTACCTCCCGAACAGCGCGGTGGACGAGACGTCGCTCTCGGCACTCATCACCAGTTGTACGAACGGCGACGAGCACTTCAGTGCGTTGGTGGGCAGCCTCGCCCTCTACGAAGTCGACCTCCTCGACTTCGACGGCATCGATGGGACCAAGGGCGTGCTCGGCCGCCCCGGTGCCCCTGATGTCTTCGCGGAGGCGATGCGCCGGGGCGCCGCGTGCACCCATGACATCGTCGCCTTCGACCATTTCGCGGTCATCGACTGGCCCCTGCAAGACGTTCGCCAGACGCTCGGTGTGAGCCCGCGGAGGGTCTGGGCCGACGAATAGCCGCGGCCGTCCGTCGGTGCGGTCGCTCGCTCGGGCCGAGCGCGGCCTAATCCCCGATCGTGGATGCGACACCAATGTCCCGATCAAGATGTGGTCAAGGGTTTTGTACCCCACGACTGGATGAGGCGTGGCATGCCCATCACCGTGGTCGAGTCAGCTGAGAGCTCAGAGAGCTCCGCCAGGACCTCCGCCACCTCGTCTGCACCCGCCACTCCCTCCTCGACGACTGCGGTTGCGATCCGTTCGAGTGTGAGCGGAGGAATCAATTTTGGATCGCCCTGCATGGAGCAGGGGTGCGACACCGCGGTTCCCACATCGAGAAGCCCGGCGTCCAGAAGCAACGATGGCAGCGTGGGACCGAGATCAGCGTTGCCACCGCGTCGTCGGACGGTCTCTCGGTACAGCTCGACGTACCGATCGTGGGCGCGGCTCGGAGGGCTGCAGAATTGACCAGCGAGGTCGATGTCCTCGGTGATCAATGTGCCGCCTGGTTTGAGCGCAGCGGCCATCGCGCTCACCACGCCGGCGGGATCACCCACGTGCGACAGCAAGCATCTCGCGTACGCCACGTCGTAGCCTTCGGGGTCGAGGCACGCGGCGTCGCCACAACGAAACTCGACGTTGGTGATACCGGCCGCCGCAACATCGGCCTCCGCAAGCTCGAGCACGGACGCATCCAGGTCGATACCGACCACAGATCCGCTGGGACCAGCACGGTGGGCCAGTTCTCGACTGACGTGACCTCCGCCGCAGCCGACGTCGACACAGCGCACCCCCTCGTCGAGGCCCACCCGGTCAAGGAGTTGCGCCGTTCCGGGTTGGCATACTCGGGCGAGCACATCCAAACGCTGCTTGCCGAGTCCTCCGCCGTCGATCGTATATTTCGCCGCCAAGGAGTACCTCCCCTGGTGCCACTGGTCTGCTGTCGCGGAGCGACGCCTGGCAAGTATTTCACGACGCGCCGAGGAATCGGCAGGTCTTACGACGACGGACACCTTCCGGCCGTCACCGATACCGCGACCTGCGCGGGGTGCCCCACCGTCTGGACGGCCAGATGCGTCGCACCTGGCTTTGAGGTGATCTTGCCGCCCCTCACCGCCGCACACCACCCGCTGGCGTAGTGCTGGGACGCCGGAATCTGAATGACCGTCGGACCGCTCGCCCCGTTGGCCGGCGTGAAGACCATGCTGAACGCACTGGTGAACGGGTTGAAGAGGATCGACAAGGGGTTACCTGCGATTTCCTGCGCGTACGTCCGCGACAGGACCTGCACGATCGGGGAGTACGTCCCGTCGGGCAACACCAGACCCTCGGCCGACGACCCAGTCGGATCGTCGTAGTACTTCCAGGCCCAGTACGCCCATCCGACGTCGTTGATGCCAGCCGACTCCGTGGCGAACCCGATAAGCGGGACGCTCGTGGTCGCGCCGAACTCGCTCATGAAGATGGCTGGGCCCGCCGTACTGATACTGCGAGCTCATGGAGAGGCGCGTGAGGTCTTGCTCAGTCGCCGACGTCTCTTCGTCCTGCAAACAGCGCAGCAGATTGGTCGGGTCCCCGGTCACCGGGCTGCGATCGCCGCAGTAGTCGTGGAAATTGAAGACGATCCGCGGGAACGGCAGGGGTCCCAGCTGCGATGGAATGTTGCCGCCGGTCACCCAGTAAATATCGGGTTCCAGGAAGATCAAGTGCCGGTGGTCCACTGCTTGGATCGACGGGATCACTCCGTTGGTCGGCACGTCCGAAGGGCAGCTGAGCGGCGTCGTTCCGTTGGCGAGGTCGCCCTCATGGGCGGTGCCCGTGTAGAAGCATTGGAGGTTTCCGGTGAACGTGGACCCGTCCGCCTTCACCGTCTCGGTGGAGAAGGGCTCGTTGTACGGGTCGTAACCGACGACCCACGGATTGTTCTTGAAGTAGTTGGCCACCGTCTGCCAGACCAGGTCGAACTGGCCTTGGAGGTTGCCCACCACGTCGTTGCTCCAGAAGTGCCCCACGGCGGTCTGCAGCTGCCCGTTGGCGTAGTTGTTCGACCACCGGCCGCCAAGGGGAACGATGGGCACGTTGTTCGTGCACACCGCCCAGTTGGGCGCGCCCTCGCCGCGGAAATTCATGTTGTAGACGTCCTGGTGCATGTCGAGCAGCGTGTAGATGCCGTGCTGCGCCAAGAGCGCCACCGTCGCGGCGACGTGCCGGAGGTAGCTCAGGGCGATCGCCCGGTTGAACTCGTGAGGATCGCCGGGCGTGCCAGGCGTGCAGATACCCGGTTGGTTCGGTCCCCCCGACCCTGGTTCGAGGGCCTGCCACTCGATGCCGAGACGGACCATGTTGAACCCCAGCTTCTGCATGCGGGTCGCGTCCGTCGCGTCGAAGTTCCACGGGCTTGCCGGCATCCGGGTACGCGATGTACGGCGCGTGCTTGTAGACGACATTGACGCCGTGGAGGATGACGACGCGGCCGTGCGAGTCGTAGATGTAGGGACCGCCGGGCGAGCTCATGAACGTGGGCACGCCCGGGCCGGCACCCTGGGAGGTCACGCCCGAGCTGAATTGGTACTTGACGCCCGAACCGCCGAGCATCTCGATGTGCGGGCTCAGTGCGTTGATGTTCGGCTGGTTGACGACGTGCTGGGGAACCGTGGCCGTGGCAGCGGTGGTCGTCGGGGTCGTGCTCGTCGTCGTGGCGCCCTGGGCGACCGCATCGGAGAGCGGCGCCAGGACCGAGCAGACCGCAGCCGCCGTCGCGGCGACGAGGACCGCCGCCGAACCGCGCACCGAGTGCCAGCGCGCCGCGCGCCGATGTCCGCCGATGGTGCGTGTGAGGTTCATGGCTGCCCCCGAGTACGCCGGAACGTGCTCGGTACTGTAACGGGGCATCCCCGGCGATCCGGGTTCCTCAAATCAGGCGGCCGAACCGCTTGCGCCGGACGAAGAGGTCGGCCGCGGCCTGCAGGTCGGACTTCATGGAGCTCTGGTTCTCCAAGAGCTCGTCGGCCCAGAGCATTTGTAAGACGGTATGGACACGGTCCGGGCGCTGTTGCTCGCGGACGTCGTCGAAGGCCGTGCGGAGGACGTGGTGCATCATCTCGCTGCGCACGGGGGGCGCATCGAGGGTCGTGCGCCGATCCGCGAGCAGGTCGGCGAACTCCTGGTACCAGTGGTGCATCGCCGCGTAGGAATCGCGCAGGACGGCTTCGGCGACGGCGACCGCCTCCACCTCGGGCCGGCCCTCCGCCGGCGGATCGACCCGGAGCGTGCCCAGCGTGTAGGCACCCAGCCGGAGGCGGTTCGAGCCGGTGAAGAGGCGAGCGACCGTGTCCACCGGGACGACCTTGGCCCCTCGCTCGGTGAAGAACTGACGGTAGGCGTCGTCGAGCAGGAGATAGGCGCGGTGTGATGCCTGTTGGCCGGGCCCGATGTCGACGGGCCGCGAGGTCATCGTGAGCCGGTCCACGGCATCGGAGAGATAGGCGGAGCTCGCGACGAAGGCGTTGGAGAGGGCGCGTCCGAGGGCGGCGGTCGCACCCCGCGGCCAGAACAACAACCCGACGACGATGCTGACGCCACAGCCGATGGCGACGTCCTCGATCCGGGTCAGGCCGACCTTCCAGCCGACCGGCTCGATGATGTTGAACAAGATCACCACCACCAAGGTGAACGCGGCCTGGCCCGCCACGAACGAGATCATCGCCGGCGCGATGCCCGAGACGAGGACCGCCACGGGCAACAACACCCACAAAAGGACGGAGTGGTCGGCCACGCCGAGCATGACGGCCGAGCCGACCACGAACCCGATGGCGGTACCACCGACCGCTCGCAACGCGGTGGCGCCCGTGCCGAGCGCGTTCGAGCGCAGCACGGACATGGTGCCCAGGACGACCCAGAAGCCGTGCTGCACGTTCGTGATCTCGACGACGGCGACGGCCAGCGCGAGCCCGGCCGCGCCCCGCACCGCGTTGCGGAACCAGACGGACCGAAAGGAGAGGTGGGAACGCAGGCGGTGCCCGTAGGGATGCGTGGTCGATTCGCTGGGCATGGTCACCCGGCGATCGGTGGCGGGGCTGGCGCCGGCGGCCTCGAGGGTGGCGTCGGCGACCAGTCCCACCGCGAGCGCCAAGGACCGCGCGTGAAAGCCCGGGTCCAAGGTGTCGCCGGCGATGCTGTCGCTCGGGGTCGAGGTGGCGTCGCCATCCGCACCAGCCCCCACGGCGGCCCCGTCCGGTCCGCCGCCTTCCGACTCCACCACCGTGGCCACGTCGGCCGCCAGCTCCGCATCGACCAGCGCGTCGAGGTGACGGGTCGCGTCGCGCACCGCGGCAATGCGCGCTCGGGTCCGAGACGGGATGTGCGGCGCCGTCGCAAATCAGCGACGCCGACGCGTCAAGGGTGTCGGCCGTCGCCTCGATCACCGCAATGGCCTGGGCTTGTTCCCGGGCAAAGCGATGATCCTTCGAGAGGTGCTCGTCACCGATGAGCGCCGAGTTGCCCGCGACCCACTCGACGCGGCCGACGAGCTTGGACAGCGCGACCGCACCAGAGGCCGCGCCGGTGGGCGGGTAGGGGGTCGCCGAGAACTGCGTCCGCAGCTGCCCGAGCTGCTCCGTGACGCTGGCCTGCGCCCCTGGCTCGACGTCGAAGCGGGCCCGCGCCCGGACCAGTCCGGCGATGGCCGACACCGTCGAGGACAGGCGTCGGCGCAGGTTGTCGTGCCAGGGCGGCGGCCAGAGGAACAGGCAGGCCGTGATGCAGGCGGCACCGGCCAGCACCCAACCGATCAGCCGATCGCCGATTTCGGACGCTGGCTGGGCCACGGCGACAGGCAGCACGAACGTCAACAGCGCGGCCGTCGACGCCGTCGCCGCCCGGGGCGCCACGATCCCGGCGAACAGCACGCCGAAGCCGACGACGCCCATGGCGATCGGGGCGACGACCTTGTTGGTCGAGACCGCGGTCCCGAGGGTGATGAACACCGCCCCCGTCACGAACAAGGCGAGATAGGACCCGACGCGGGTGCGCACCGGACCGGTGAACTCGACCAACAGCAGCAGCGCAAACGAGCCGAAGGCCGCGAAGAGGCTCACCTGGGGACTGGAGAAGTACGCGTGCGCGAGGGCGAAGATGGCCGGCATGACGATGGCGGCCCGCAGGGACCGCTTCACCACGAGGAAGTCGGGGTCCCTGGCACGCAGCCACCGGACGAAGTCCGACGCGGACCGGCGCTGTGCTCGTTCCGGGGCGGGGACGTCGGTCATAGCCTGCCGCCATCATCCCGAAGCCTCGATCACCGGGCAAGCGGCAAGCGGCTACTGTCCGAGTGGCGAAGTTCGGAGGCGTGCCATGGACCGAACGACCATTGGCCGCGTACTTGGTACGCGAGGCGGAGCGGCAGCACGGCGTCACTCTGCCCGTGCTCTCGGTGCCGCCGCCGCCACCCTCACCGCCGGCGCCACCGTCGCCGTTCTGTCCGTCGTCGCCCTCGCCTCTATGGCGCCACCAGCGGAAGGCGGCCACGGCGCCGACGACCATCTCGGCCGCGACCGCCAAGAACCACGCGGTCGAGCTCTACAACTCCCTTCAGTGGAACTACTACGTCGGTCAAAAGAACCTCTACAGGGGCACGCCGACCAACCAGTGCGCCACGTACACCTGCCTGTGGCCCTTCACCAACGCCACCGCGGCGACGGTGTTCCTCTTCGCCGTACCGGGCGAGTCGCACTACTTGGCGGATACCACGGCGCGCGCCGTCGGCCTCGGTCACTACGCCGACACCACCGAGGTCGCCCCTGGGGGCGCGCCTCAACCACCGGCCTATCAGTCGGCCGTCGCGCCGCCACTCGGGCCCGGCGGTGCCACCTACTACGACGACAACGGATGGGTCGGCCTCAATCTGATCCACGCCTATCTGGCAACGAAGAACGCGACCTATCTCACCGTGGCCCAGAACGAGTTCAACTTTGCCGTCAGCGGCTGGGATCAGAGCACGACCGACAGCTGTCCCGGCGGCTTGTTCTGGGAGGACGTGGCGGGCAGCCAGCGCAATGCCACCGCGAACGGCGCCAACGCCGAGTTGGGCGTCGAGCTCGATCTGCTCACGGGCAACGCCGCCGACCTGTCGTGGGCGACCCGCATGTACCAGTGGGCGGTCGGCTGCCTCGGGACCTCGAGCGGGCTCTACTACGACCACGTGAATGCGAACGGGAGCGTCAACACCACGCTATGGAGCTACAACCAGGGCGTCATGGTCGGCGCCGGCGTCCTGCTGGCGAAGGCAACCGGCACGACGTCGTACCTGGCACAGGCGACGCAGACCGCCAACGCCTCGGTGACGTACTTCGGCACCGGCACCGTGCTCGTGAACCAGGGCCCCGCCTTCAACGCCATCTACTTCCGGAACCTGTTCCTACTCAACTTGGTCGCCCCGAATGCCGCCTACGCCAACGAGGCGCAGAGCTTCGCGGCGACCATGTGGTCGCAGCGGGGGCTGTCGGGTCTGATCGACGCCCAGTACGGGGTGAACGGGACGGCGCCGATGATCGAGATCAACGCTCTGCTCGCCGGGAGCGCGCCAACGCCCTGAGCCGGGCTCAGCCCTTGGCCGGCAGCGAGCGGGCGAACGCCGTGCCGAGCGTGACCCACTTGGACAGCTGCGGCTTCGTGCGCACAGTCGGCGCTGTCCACCCGCAACCACCCCGGCATGGCCCGGCCGCGCATCACGGCCACCGACGCCTTGGTCGTGGCGACGAGCTTCTCAGACTGCGCCGGGTCGACCCGCACCAGGATGCCGCCCTGGCCGCTCGCCGCGATCGCCATGTTGCCGCCGACGAGGAACGCGAGTCCGCCGAACATCTTCTTCTCGCTCAGGCCCTTCTCCTTGGCGACGAGCTCGCGGATCCGCTCCGCCAGGGCTTCGTCGTAGGCCATCGTGCTCAGCGTAGGCAGCTCGATGTGTCCGCCGAGTCCGACCGCCGGACCCGTCCCGGCGGTGTCAGCCCGGCGGTGCGCCGTAGGCGTCCTTGGCCGGCCCGAGGTCGAAGTACTCGCGCCAGGCCCGGATGCGGCCGTCGTGGATCTCGAAGACGCCGGCGATCGGGAGGGTGACCGCATGGCCGTTCAGCACGATGTGGTCGGTCCGCTCGTTCATCACCACGTCGTCGGTGGCGACCTGATTGCGCACCTCGAGGCGGCCGGGCTGGACGTTCTCGAACTTGCGTACCCAGTCGGCGATCGCCTCCTTCCCGACGATCGGGCTGAGCGGCATGCTGTGGTACACCGCGTCCTCCGTGAAGCAGCCGATGATGAAGTCGGAGTCGCGCTGCTCCCACGCGGCGATGAACTCGCGGACGAGTTGGTCGTTCGCTGCCGCGGTCCCGTCGGCCGTCATCGAGACGTGACTCTAACGAGGGCGTTGGGTTCGGCGGCGGGCCTCATTCCATTTCGGCCAGGATCTCGCGGCAGCGCTGCGCGTCGCCGGCCAGCTTGGTCTGGAAGGCGTTCATGCGGGCCAGCTTGTCGGTCAGCGCCTTGGCCAAGGACTCGTTCAGCTCGGCCGCCTCCTGCAGCGTCGCCTTCTGCACGGCGCGGGCCTTGCTGGTGGTGTCGCCCTTGTTGGCCCGGTAGGTCGCCTTGAGCTCATCGAGCCTCGTCTCGAGGGCGAGGAACTCGCGGATCTCGTCGAGGTTCATGCCGAGCACCTCGCGCAGTTCGAGGATGCGCCCCAGGTGGGCCAGGTCGTCGAGCGTGTAGCGGCGCTCGCCGCCGGCCGTGTACAGCGAAGGGCTGAGCAGCCCGAGCTCCTCGTAGTAGCGCAGCGTCCGCGCCGAGACGCCGACGCGTGGTGGCGGCGTCGCTGATGCGGATGCCGGCCTCGGAGGCGTCGGGCGCCGGTCGAGCGTCGCCGGGGTCGGCGCCGTCGGTCGGCTCGTGCTCGGTGCTCACTGGCCTCTCATTCCACCAGCAACGGCTCGGTCTCGGCCACCGCCTCTTGGGCCGGGACCCAGCTGCTCGAACTCCTCGGCGGCCGGTGCTCGCCCGGGGCCGCCGGCTCCTCGTAGTGGTACTTGCCGCCCCGCAGCAGCGAGGCGAAGGCGCCCATGATGCACACGGCCGCCGCGAAGGCGAACGCCTCGGTCAGGCCGTCGGAGAACGCCGGGGCGATCAGGTGCGGGAAGAACGAGCGGCTGGTCAGGTAGGCCGCCGTGTGATGCGGCAGGTGCGCGAGCGTGGCCGGGCCCGAGCAGCTGTCTGCATCGGGTTGTAGCCGAGGAAGGCGGCGAAGAGGCTGCCGACCGGCGGCAGGTGCGAGACCCGGGTGGCCACCGTCGGGCTCACGCCCTGGGCGGTGAGGCCGTGGAAGAGCGCCGAGGGCAGAGTCGAGGCCAGCCCGAGGATCATCAAGCGTGAAGAAGATGCCGATGGAGAGCACCTGGGCCGAGGAGTTGAAGGTGCCCGCCATGCCGGCGCCGGCGCCGCGTTGGCTGGCCGGGAGGCTGTTCATGATGCCGGTCTGGTTCGGCGCGATGAACATGCCCATCCCGACCGAGTTCAAGAAGATCAGCGCGGCGAAGGCGAAGTAGGAGAAGTTCGACCGGCAGCGTGATGAGCGCGACGAAGGTCGCCGCCACGAGCAACGAGGCCGCCGGTGGCGAAGGGGCGGGCGCCGTAGCGGTCGGCCAGCATGCCGCTGATCGGTCCGGCCAGGAGCAGCCCGACCGTGAGCGGGATCATGTAGATGCCGGCCCACAGCGGTGTCTGCTCGAAGCTGTAGCCGTGCAGCGGGAGCCAGATGCCCTGCAGCCAGATGATGAGCATGAACATCAAGCCGCCTCGGCTGAGCGAGGCGAGGAAGCTGGCGATGTTGCCGGCCGTGAAGGCGCGGATGCGGAACAGGGTGAGGCGGAACATCGGCTGGGCGACCTTCGTCTCGATGATCCCGAACGCGATGAGGATCGCGATGCCACCGAAGATCTCCGCCATCACGTCCGGGCTGGTCCAGCCCATGGTGTGGCCGCCGTAGGGCAGCAGGCCGTAGGTGATGCCGACCAGGATGAGGATGAGGCCGACGGCGAAGGTGATGTTGCCCAGCCAGTCGATCGTGGCCGGCGTGCGCACGCCGCGGTCCTCGAGCTTCAAGTAGGCCCAGATGGTGCCGAGCACGCCGACCGGGCACCGAGATGAGGAAGACGAGCCGCCACTCGACCGGGGCGAGCAGGCCGCCGAGGACCAGGCCGATGAACGAGCCGGCGACGGCGGCGACGTTGTTGATGCCGAGGCCGAGCCCGCGCTTGTCGGCCGGGAAGGCGTCGGTGATGATGGCCGACGAGTTGGCGAAGAGCATGGCGCCGCCGACGCCCTGGCCGATGCGCATGGCGATGAGCCAGATGGCGCCGGCGCTGCCGGTGAAGCGGCGTGACGGCCAGGAGGATCGAGAACGCGGTGAACACCGCGAAGCCGAGGTTGAAGATCTTCACCCGGCCGAACATGTCGCCGACCCGGCCGAGCGTGACGACGAGCACGGCCAGGACGACCATGAACCCCATCAGCATCCAGAGCAGGTAGCCGGTGTTGCCCGGCGTGAGTGGGCTGAGGTCGATGCCGCGGAAGATGTCGGGCAGCGAGATCAGCACGATCGACTGGTTGATGAACACCATCAGCGTGCCGATGGTCACCGTCGACAACGCGACCCAGCGGTAGGAGGAGTGGTCGGGTGTTGGCCGCCGAGCCGTTGGCGGCGGAGCCGTTGGCGGTCGCGGTGGTCAGGGCGGAGGGGGAGGCCGGGGAGGGCATTTCCCAAAAAGTTTAACGTTAACGTCAGAGTAATGAATCGGGCCCGGCGAAAAGAGCCCTGACCTCGGGCGATGGGTCCGGCGGCGCCGGCGAGGCCGGCTAGCCCGGAGGCGTGGCGTCGTGGGGGGTGGGCGCGACGAGCGCGGCCTCGAAGACGGCGGTGACGTCGTGGGAGTAGGCGATCGCCGTCTGGCTCCCGAGCTGGATGACCGACATGAGGACCGAGAGCATGAGGGCGATGATCCCGTTGGCGACGACGGCCGCATCGATGTCGGTGCGCACGGTGCCGGTGGCCTGACCCGCCCGCAGCAGCTCGGTGGCCGCCTTGCGCAGCTCGTTGAGCGCCGGCGTCTCGAGCACCCGGGGCGTGACCTCGGGCTCGAGGCCGGCCAGGAGGCGGCGGGCCAGCGGGTGGCGCTCGACGGCCGCGACCAGGGTGAAGATCATCACGTCGTGCCAGCGCCGGATGTCGGTGCCGGCGGGCCCCAGGGTGGAGGCGACGCCCTCTTCGATCACGGCCGCCGCGTCCTCGTCGATGGCGGCGAGGAACAGGGCCTCCTTGTTGGGGAAGTAGGCGTAGGCGACCGTCCCGCCGACGTTGGCGTCCCGGGCGATGTCGGCGACCGAGGTGGCGCGGTAGCCGTCCCGACCGAATCGAGCGATGGCGGCCTCGAGGATGGCGCGCCGGGTCTGGGCGCCCTTCGTCTCTTGTGCCTGGTCAGATGTGGTTGCCATCCGTGCTTGCTCTCCGCTAATATGAGGATCTGAGAGAATCTTCTCAAATAGTCTAACATAGAGTCGGGTCAGCCGAGCGGGAGGCAATGGAGTCATGAGCAAGGCCGCCACGGAAGTGCAGTCGAAGTCGGAAACAGAGCCCCGGTCGACGAGCGGGTCGAGCCGGGGACGCAGTCGAGCGACCCGGACAAAAAGGTCCCGACGCGCCGCATGGACTTCGAGGAGTCCATGCGCGAGCTGCCCAAGCACTTCGCCCAGGACGGCGACCTGATCGCCAGCCACGTCATCGTGGCGTTGTCGTCGGTCTTCCCCGACGGCGAGGACTACTTCGTGCGGTCGGTGCGGCACTATCGAGACCGGGTCACCGACCCGGCGCTCAAGCGCCAGGTGGCCGGCTTCATCGGCCAGGAGGCCGTGCACGGCCGCGAGCACCGCGTCTTCAACGACCGCCTCGACGAGCTCGGCTACCCGACCAAGGAGTACGAGGCCGTGACCCGGTTCGGTCTGAAGATCCGCGAGCGGTTGCTTGCCGGCCAAGTCGAACCTGGCCGCCACCGCGGCGCTCGAGCACTTCACCGCCACGCTGGCCGAGCTGGTCCTCACGAACGAGGAGATCCGCGACCTGATGGGCGCCGACGCCGTGCGTGACCTGTTCGTGTGGCACGCGTTGGAGGAGTCCGAGCACAAGGCGGTCGCCTTCGACGTCTACAAGGCGGTCGGCGGCGGCGAGCGGCTGCGGGTCTTCACCATGAACTTCTTCCGCTACGGCTTCGTGTTGGGGATGGGCCTGGCGGTGGTGCTCTCGCTGCTGCGTGACCGGGCCACCTACCGGCGCGGCGTCGCTGCGCAAGTCGTGGCGGCGCGTGAAGGCCTCCCCGATCATGGACCCGGCGATCTGGCGCCAGCTGAAGGACTACAACCGGCGCGACTTCCATCCCGACGACAGCGACACCACCGAATTGGTGGAAACCTGGCGGGCGGAGCTGTTCGGGGAGCACGGCACGTTGAACGACAAGCTGATGTCCGGAAAGGCCGCCTGATGACAAGCGACCGGGGCAGGCGCGAGCGCCACGCCGGCGCACCTCGACGTGCTGGTCGTCGGCGCCGGGTCTGTCCGGCGTCGGCGCCGGCCACTACCTCCAGACCGAGTGCCCGTGGGCCACCTACGCGATCTTCGAGGCCCGCGACGCCATCGGCGGCACGTGGGACCTCTTCCGCTACCCCGGCATCCGCTCGGACTCGGACATGCACACGCTGGGCTACTCGTTCCGCCCCTGGGACGGCGAGAAGTCGATCGCCGACGGCGACTCGATCCTGCAGTACATCAAGGACACGGCCGCCGTGTCGGGGGTCGACCGCCACATCCGCTTCAACCACAGGGTCACCGGCGCGAACTGGTCGACCGCGGACTGCGCGCTGGCACATCACGGCCGAGCGCACCGACACGGGCGAGGAGCTGCACCTGACGGCCGGCTTCCTGTTCGGCTGCAGCGGCTACTACCGCTACGACCACGGCTACCAGCCCGACTTCGCCGGCCTGGACTCCTTCGCGGGGACGCTCGTCCACCCGCAGGCGTGGCCCGAGGACCTCGACGTCACCGGCAAGCGCGTCGTCGTGATCGGCAGCGGCGCCACCGCCGTCACGCTCGTCCCCGCCCTCGCCCGCTCGGCGGCCCACGTGACCATGCTCCAGCGCTCGCCCACCTACATCGCCTCGCTGCCCGAGAAGAGCCCGGCCGCGGCGCGTGTTCCGCAAGCTGCTGCCGTCGAAGAAGGCGGGCACGGCGACCAAGTGGTTCCACGCGTTGATGACCCAGGCCTTCTACCGGGTCTGCAAGCGCTACCCCAAGCAGATGCGGCGGCTCCTGATCGAGGGGCTGAAGCGCCAGCTGCCCGCGGGCTACGACGTCGCCACCCACTTCACGCCGGACTACAACCCGTGGGACCAGCGCTTCTGCGCCGTGCCCAACGGCGATCTCTTCGCGGCCATCAGCGACGGCTCGGCGTCGGTGGTCACCGACCACATCGAGCGCTTCACCGAGACGGGCCTCCGGCTCGCGTCGGGAGCCGAGCTCGAGGCCGACGTGGTGGTGACCGCCACCGGTCTCGAGCTCTTGTTCCTCGGCGGCATCGACGCTCACGGTCGACGGCGAGGCGGTGAACCCGGCCGACCACCTGACCTACAAGGGGATGATGCTCGAGGGCGTGCCGAACCTGGCCATCGCCATCGGGTACACGAACGCCTCGTGGACGCTCAAGTGCGACCTCACCTGTGACTACGTCTGCCGGCTGCTCAACCACATGCACGAGCACGGCCTGCGCCGAGTGCGTGGCCGCGCAACCACGACGACGCGGCCGCTCGAGGCGCACGATGCTCGGGCTGACGTCGGGCTACATCCAGCGCTCGGCGCACCTGCTGCCCAAGCAGGGCGCGCACTACCCCTGGCGGGTGCACATGAGCTACCTGCGCGACTACCGGGCGCTCAAGATGACCCCGGTCGACGACGGCGTCATGGAATTCTCGGGCGCTCGCGCCGGCCGGCCCGGTGACGACGGCTCCGCCGGCGAGCTCGCCACGGCGCTCGGTGTCCTGAGATGCGCGACTTCAACGGCCGCGTGGCCGCCATCACCGGAGCCGGCTCGGGCATCGGGCGGGCGCTGGCCATCGACCTGGCCCGGCGGGGCGCGCACCTGGCGCTGGCCGACATCGACGACGCCGGCCTGGCCGAGACGGTGGCGCAGTGCGAGGGCCGCGGCGTCAAGATCACCTCGCAGCATCTCGACGTGGCCGACCGGGCCGCGGTCGAGGCGTGGGCCGAGCAGGTCGTCGCCGACCACGGCAAGGTCAACCTCATCATCAACAACGCCGGCGTGGCGCTCGGGGCGACCATCGAGTCGATGTCCTACGAGGACTTCGAGTGGCTGATGGGCATCAACTTCTGGGGCGTCGTCTACGGGACCAAGGCGTTCCTCCCGCACCTGAAGGCCTCGGGCGAGGGCCACGTCGTGAACCTCTCCAGCGTCTTCGGCCTGGTCAGCGTCCCGTCGCAGTCGGCCTACAACGCGGCCAAGTTCGCCGTGCGGGGCTTCACCGACACGCTGCGCATGGAGCTCGCGATCGAGGGCGCGCCGGTGTCGGTCACCACGATCCACCCGGGCGGCATCAAGACCAACATCGCCAAGCAACGCCCGCATCGACGACAGCCTGACCGAGATGGCGGGCGACGCCGAGCAGGCCCGCCACGAGTTCGAGCGGGTCTTCATCACCAGCCCGGAGAAGGCGGCGCGCCAGATCCTCACCGCCGTCCAGCGGACAGCCGCCGTGCGCTCATCGGCCCCGACGCCAAGGTCGATCGACCTCGTGTCCCGCCTGCCCGCCGGCCTCTACCAGCGGGTGCTGGAGCGGGGCGCCAAGTTCGCCCGGCGCTGAGCCCGGCGCACGCTTCGAGGTGTGTACCGCCCCCTATGGTTGTCCAAGTTCTAGTAGTCCTTCCGGACTGACTACTGGCTTCGCCTCATTCCCACGGAGCGCGGTTACAGCCCGCAGGCGGCCGCGGGGCGGCGCAAGACGTCTCTGGCAGCCCGGCTCGCGCCACACCCAGCCGGACCCGGTGAGGCGGCCGGACCCATTGGACACCCCGGGGCAGCGCGGCCCATGATCTCGGTGGTGGAACAGCCGTCGCTGTTGGAGACGATGATCCGGATGCCCGGCGCGCTGCTCCGCCTCCCGACGTCGGCCCTGGCCGCGCTCGATGCCGTCAACGATCTGGCCGAGCGACTCGATCGTCTGATGACGCTGCTCGAACGGCTCGAAGGAGGCGTCAACAGGGCGGGCAGCGGCATCGACCTGGCCGCCCTCGGCATGTCCCGCGCCGTCTCGGGTCTCGAACAGGCCGTGGGCGCGCTCGACACCTCCCTCCCCAACGCTGTCCGACTCCGCCGCGGCGTTGCGGACCCTCACCGAGCGACTGAGCGGAGTGGCGATCGAGCTCGCCACCGAGCTGCCGAAGGCGACCAAGAGCCTGCAGGAGGTGTCGCCCGAGCTTGCCACTCGTCGTCGGCTCGCTCGACGAGCGCTTCGATCACATCGACACGGTCGTCACCGAGCTGGCCCGCATTGTCGAAGGGCGTCATCGGCACCATCCCGGGCATGCGGCGCGTGATCCGGGCCGCATCGGCACCGACGGCATCGACCACGACCGCACCTCCAACTGATCGCACACCGACGCCAAGGAGGCAGACTCCATGGGCACCACCGACGAGAAGGCCGCCCTGGCGGTCGTGCAGTCGACGTCCGTCCCGATCCACGACATCGGCACGGCCATCTACCTGAGCCCCGACGTCATGGGGTGGGCCGGCGAGTGGGGCTGGTCGAACCCGTTCGCCTTCTACTTCGCAGGGCGGGGCGGGATGCTCGGCGAAGTGAGTCACGACGTGGTGACGTCCGCCTTCGGCTGGTTCTGCACCGGACGCGGTCGCCGCCATGTACGACGAGGGCATCGGCGTGGCCGGGGCCCGCGGCGCGGCCGAGCGGATGGCCGAGGCGCATTCGAAGTGGGGGGACAAGTACTACGCGGAGATCGAGGGGCTCGAGGACGCGGTGGCGGTCAGCGAGGAGGCCGTCACCGGCTTGGAGGGATCGGCCATCCCTCGTCTTCGTCGGTTGGCGCGATGCGCCGCGCAGCGAGTCGGTCGCCGGGCCGGGCGGCCCAGCTCATGCAGATGCTCCGCGGAGTGGCGCGGCGGGCTCCACCTCGTCGCCACGACCGCGGTCGGCCTTTCCCCCTCGAGGCCATCCTGACCAACGAGGGTGCGGGACAGGCCAAGTTCTTCGGCTGGAGCGAGCCTTTCCCCGACGTCACGGCCCTCAAGACGAAGCACGACGAGGCCGAGGCGATGACCGACCGGCTCTGCGCCGCCACGCTGGCCCAGGCCCTGCCGGCCGACAAGCTCCCCGCGTTCGAAGCCGCGGTGACGTCCTTCCGAGCGGCCCTCCCCTAAGCCCGCGCCGAACGGTCCCGGGGAGGTCGAGAACCCGGGACCGGCTACAGTGAAGGGCCGCTCAAAGGGAGGAATTCAAGCCCAGCGAGCACGGCGGTCATTGCCGCCAAGGACCTGTGGTGCAGCTCGGAGTGCACGCCGCCCTGTCAAGGCGGAGGTCGCGGGTTCAAATCCCGTCAGGTCCGCCGCCAAGTTCCGACCGGCCCGCGGTTCGGTCGAACCTGGTACCCGGTCGGGTAGCTCAGTTGGTAGAGCGCGCGCCTGAAAAGCGTGAGGTCACCGGATCGACGCCGGTCCCGACCACCGAAGATGCGCTGAGAAGGGCAGTTCCCCTTGCCTTTTTGTTCTCCGGCTCAGCGCCGGCGCGCCAGGAGAAGCCTGGTGAGCGATTCGGTCAGCCAGGCTTCTGCGTCGTCAAAGCTCCAGCCAGCATCGTGCGTGAGTTGCCTCCAGTTCGCTGGCGCCGTCATCATCGACAGAACATCGGCAGCGTGTTCGGGTTCAGTTCCCGGTTGCAGCGCATCCATGGATGCAAGTCGACCTGCCAGTTCCTCCATTCCCCGCTTGTGCCGTCGCATCCCGTCCGCCAAGGCGATCGCCACCTCGGGTTCAGAAGGCTCGGCCGACAGCAAGACCCGGATGAGATCGCCGCAACGTTCGCTTATTTGTCGGGTGATGTGCACGCCTTTCGCCAGCAACTTGGCGGGGTCCGTCTCGGACAACGCATCGACTGCCAGGGGACCCACTCCCGACTCCTCGTCAATCAGATCATTGAGGGAGAGGATCAGAGAGCCCTTCGATCCGATGCTGGAATAGATCGTTTGAATCGCGACGCCTGACTCAGACGCAATTTGTTGAATTGAGGTGTTCGCGTAGCCCTGCTCTGAGAACAGGCGTCTCGCGGTCGTCAGGATCTCCTTGCGGGTGGCCTCAGCTGCCAATTGCCGTCGATTGGGTCGCTTCTGCTCAGCCACTCCTTGACACCTTTCACTAGAATCATATACTAATGACTAGTATCTACTTCTACTCACCGCTATACGATTCTAACAGGAGCCATCATGACCCTCGCCCGACCAGCACCGAGCAGCGCCGTTTCCTCGTGGAACCAGGACCGTGGAGTTGGACGATGGGCGGGGATAGGTGGGCTCGTCTTCGTCATGATCCTGGTCATCCAGAACTTCCTCCGCGCGTCGTCGCCTGCATTGGGGGCTGACCCGTCCCAGGTGACCAACTACTTCGAACATCACCGTGTCGCAGTTCTGGTCCCTCTCGGCCTTTTCCCTCTCGGCATGGTGGCCATCTTCTTCTTCGTCTCTGGGATTTGGATCCGAGCGCACGACAGCGGACATGTTTGGTGGGCTTCGGTCGGCGGTCTCGCTGTCGCGCTCATCGCCGCTCTTTTCGCGATCGTGAACATCACAGAGATCGTCCTTGCGGCCAAGGCTCACGAGCTTGCTTCCTCGCCGGATGTCGTCCGAGCGTTGTGGGCTTTCCATGCCGCTACATTCGCACTCGATCTGGGGGCTATCGCTCTGGCGCTGCTGGCCCTCTCGCAAGCGGCGCTGGCATCCGGTCTGATCAAGAACTGGATCGCGGTGGTTGCGCTTCCTGGTGCAGCCTGTCTCTTCACGGCGGCGATCTTTTCCGTCGCCATTGCCAACGGGGGTTCTTGGAAGTTTGCACTTGTGGGCTTCATCATCTGGGGCGTCTTCGTGGTGTTCTGCAGCCTCTCCCTTCTCCGCCGCCAACCCCGCAGAGATCGATCTCCCGTGAAGAGTTCCCACCGCAGGTAGTTGTGCGTGTCCGCGCTCCGAGCACCGACAAGGAGGACTGCCATGACCGAGCACAAGACCATGAATGCCGTCATTCACTCAGCGTTTCGCCGCGATCTTGCTCGCTTCAACGATGCCCTCGGCGCCTTCTCGTTGGGTTACACGCCAAAGTGGCAGCTGGAGGGTGCATGGAACAATCTGTCGAGCCAACTCCACCACCATCACGAGGATGAGGAGACGATCTTTTGGCCCGCACTTCGCGAACTAGGCGCCAACGGTTCGTTGAGTGGAGAGCTCCAGGGTGAACATGCCCAGATGAAGAGCGCGTTGAATGCGGCAGACGCAGCCATGAAGACGTTTCACGGCGAGCCAAGCCAGGAGAACGCCTCAAGGGCGCGCGCCGTCGTCACCGAACTCGAGACGGTCACCTTGAGCCATCTTGCTCACGAAGAGCGAGACTTGGAACCTATCGCCGCTGCGCACCGGTCTTCGGCCCAAATGAAGGCGGCGCAGAAGGCAGTCCGCAGGGCGCACAAGGGTCAAACCGGAGACTTCTTCGCATGGTTACTTGACGGTGCAGACCCCGACGCCAAGGCGGGTTTGCGGCAAGAGGTACCGCCACCCGTTTTGTTTGTCATCAGCCGAGTGGGTGGGCGTGACTACAGGCGACGGATCGCCCCAATGTGGGGATAATGAGCCGAAGGCACACAAGTTGGGGGCTGTGCCGGCGCCGAGGACTTGGAGCGCGTAGAGGGTGTTCGATCGGCCGTTCCTAATACGTTGAATCAATCCAGTTTCGTGCCCACTTCGTGCCGACATGAGCACGACAAGACCACGCCTAACCTCGAACAGGGTCGGACAAGAACTCCACCAACTTCGCCCGTCGCCTCTGAATCATCACGCCACCCAAACGGTGACCGCCGAACGAGCAGACGAGGGCGATCACACAGGCCACGGCGACGCCCAACCCGAGGTCGTGGTTCGGCAGCTTTTCGGAGAGACCGTGTGGTGCGGTGAAGCCCCACAAGAGGAGCGACGGTACCAACATCAGTGCGGCCAAGAGCGGAACCAGCACGTAAGGAGTAACTGCAAGGGTCACCCAGCGCACCAGCATTCGCCGCCGGGGACGGCGGTGTTCCCAGCGATAGCGCAGCGGCATCGGATGGTAGGGAAACAAAATACCGACCCAAGCCGAGATCGCCAAGAAACCGAACGGCAGCACTCCGATCGCCACGACCGTATACAGAGTGGAGAGCAGCGAGTGATTAATCAGGCCATTGACGAGGGCAACGACCGCGCAGAGCGGCGTGATCAACAGCCACAGGACCACGTTCTTGGCATAGAGAAGTCTGCGAACCATCACCGGATCGTCCAAGGCGGTGACAACTCGTCTGGCGTCGGGCCCGAGCACGTTGGTCGAGGGCACATCCGAGTACATCCACGTCGCCAGGACCAGCGCGAAGGCCAGTGTGCCGTGCAACGTGAACAGCTTGTCCCGCCATTCGGTCGGAAGGAAAAACCAGGCCGAACTCATCAGGGCACCATTTACAGCGATCGATACCGGGATCTCGTAGGGCGTCTGGAACGCGACGCCGATTTGCTGGCGAACCGCCTCCCTTGGGCTGTCCGGCAGCCGAAGCTCATCGGCCTCAAGCATGGCTCAACACCGCCTTGCTACCAGCGTCGTACTCCGGGACATTGGGGATGCTGCACCGTAGCCCTCGGGGCACGCTGAGTTCACCGACGCCCCGTACAGATCCGGGACCGAGAATGTTGTCCTCTCCGGGTCCTTGCCGGCTGCGAGGGTGTGCGCATATTGGCTGCCATCATCCCGCCGACCCTCGGGAGCGGTCAGAGCGGGAACGACGTGGCACCGGCGGCCGCGGGGCGCAACGAAGCCGGTGCGGATGATCTGACCATGACAAATAGCCACGACGGACGGTCAGAGGTTCCGCGATTCGCCGAGCGAGAAATCCGCTTGTCGGATGAGACGACGACGGGGAGGCCGGCTGGGGGTGAGAGGTGCCGTACGTGGCCGTTCACCCCGCAGGTTCGTTTGGAGCGACCGTAGTCGGCGGATGCGGGTCGCTCCTCTCCTCGGATTCTTCGGGTACGCGGCCTGCCGTGCCCGCTGCCGCAACGAACTTCGCGTCCACCGACCCTGCAGCGATGTAGGCCACGGCCACCCCCACGATGATCAGCGGCGCAACGGACAGACCGGCCTGCGAGACGATGAGCGCGATCATCACGGAGGCCAACGGCAGCCTCAGGACCGAGACGGTTGCGGCACCCATCAGGGACGCCACAGCCGGTGTCTCGGCGAAGCCCGGCAAATGGGCGGCGAGGAGGCCCCCGGCAATCCCGAGGAACATGGCGGGGAAGGTTGGACCACCCCGCCCGCTGCCCAGGGAGAGGCCCCAGGCCAGTCCCTTGAAAGCCACGAGGTAACCGAGAGTCCCCAAACTGACCGCGGACGCTGAGGCGACGAGAGGGCCCATGGTGTCCTGACCCGAGAAGAGCACGAGGCTATTGGGCTGTCCCGTGATCTCGGCGAAGGCGATGGCGAGCCCCGCGACTGCGAGCGCGGCCGCAGTGATGGCGATGAACGGTCTTCTCGACACGATCGCCGCCGTCGATCGCCCGATCCGAACGATCAGGACCACGACGACCGCCACGACCACGGAGAGAAGGACAGTCCAGCCGAAGGCCGCCAGGCTGGGCTCATGGTAATGCGGCAAGGACAAGGGGGCGACCGCGTAGGCGCTCGAGCTGAGGCCGGTCAACGAGCCCATACCGATGAACACGAGCGAACCGATGCCGGCGGCGATCAGGCCGGGGAGCAAGATCACCGGAAGGGTCGGCCCACCCAAACCGGTGGCCTCGATGATGATGACTGCCGCCACGATGGGCGAGCCGAACAGCGACGAGACGGCTGCGAACGCCCCTGCGGCCGCCAATAAAGCGAGAACTTGATCGGGTGCATCCTTGCGTGCCAGCCGGACAGCCAGGATCGCCAAGCCGGTGGCCAAGGCGATGAGCGGCGCCTCCGGTCCGAGCACGAGTCCGAGTCCGATCGACGCCAGAGCCGCCAACAGCAGTCCGGGCAACTGGAAGGGCTCGGTGGGGGGACCCGCCTTGAGGCCCTCCGCCGGGAGGTGCCCACCGTGTCCGGGCAAGCGAGTAATTGCGAAGGCGACGATCGGTCCGGCCACAGCGAGCACTGGCACCGGCCACCACGCGGGGACGCCCGTGAAGCCGAGGCCGGATGGAAGGTCCTCATATACCCAGCGCTGGATGTGCGTGACCAGCTCGAGAAAACCCCATGAGGCCATCGAGACCAGCACGCCGATCAGTGCGGCCAGCACGAGGAGGACGCGGTAATCCTTCGTGAGGATGAGCGCACCCGGATCGGGTGGCGGAGCGGCGACGTCAGTCACTCGCTGTGAATCCCCTTGCGAAAACCTTGGCGCCGCGGTGTGAAACGTCAGGATCGGAAATGCCCCAGCAGAGGCCCCATGGTCTGGGGCTTACCATCAGCGACGGACGCTCCTCGTAGGCCATCGCGGTATCTCGACGACTGCGCGCTTCACTCCGACAGGGCGTGCGCCGCCTGCCCATGTTGCTCGGCCGTGTGCACATCGAGCTCGTCCTGGTCGGTGAGGTGCGGCGTGATGTCGAACACCACCTTCTTCACTGTCCCCGTGAACGCGAATGGCTTCTTGCCTTCGTAGTCGCGGTCCACGACGCCACCGTTGTCGCGCCCGATGTCCATGCCTGCGTATCCGGAGAACCGGATGGGCACGGTGTAGTCCATCCGCCCCTTGCCAATCTGTCGGTCGTTGGCGAAGAGCGTCACGTCGCCGCCAGTGGCCGGCTTCGCCTCGTCGGCCGCGAACTCCATTCGTACTGTCACTTCTCCAGTGGGCAGATCCTCGTCAGCTACCTGCTTGTAGACGAAGACGCCCATCATCGAGTAGGTGTGCCTGAGCTTGCCGTCCGCGACGAAGAGGGTAAAGCCGCCGAGGTGGTCGGCCTCGGCCACGATGACGCCTTCGGCACCCCCTTCGGGCACCACGAGATCGGCGCTGATCGTGTACGAACGGTTGTTGACCCTCGGGATCATGCCGGGCATGACGTTCTGGACATCGCCACGGAACTCGAATGTTGTCTTTTCGGGGATAGGGGGCACCATGCCGAAGAAGGTCGAGAGCGCTCCGAGTAGAGGCAATACCTTGTAGCGCTCGGCCTCCTGCCAAAACAGGTCCTTGAGTTCCTGCACCTTGTCGGGATGGTCGGCGGCAAGGTCTTTGGCCTGCGAGAAGTCGTCGGGCAGGTAGTAGAGCTCCGCCGGGCCGGCGTCGGGGTCCCATACGCCTGGCGCATACGGACCGAGGGCCGCGGGGGTGAGATCCCATGGGATGCGCTCGGTCTTCATGGCGAGCCACCACCCGTCCTTGTACATCCCCCGGTTCCCGACCGTCTCGAAGTACTGCTGGGTACGGTGCTCGGGAGCGTCACCGTCGGTGAACGATGCGGAGAACGACTTCCCGTGGATCGGCTCCTGTTCGATTCCATCGACTGTGTCGGGCGCCGGAATGCCGGCGACATCGAGAATGGTGGGAGCGACGTCGATGACGTGGGCGAACTGCGTGCGCAGTGCGCCGACATCGCTGATGCGAGCAGGCCAGTGCACGACCAGGGGATCGCGGGTCCCGCCCAGGTGCGATCCCACCTGCTTGCCCCACTGGAAGGGTGTGGCACCGGCCCACGCCCAAGCCGCCGAGTAGTGAGGGTCCATGATGGCGGCGCCCCACTGATCGAGCCCCCCGTAGAGCTCGGAGAGCTGCAGCTGTATTTCGTCGGTGAGCGGGATGCCGTTTTGCATCGTGAGCTCGTTGAACGACCCGGTGATCGTTCCCTCCATGCTTGCCCCGTTGTCGCCCCAGATCCAGACGATCAGCGTGTCTTCGAGCTCGCCGAGCTCGTCGATGGCGTCGATCACCCGACCGACGTTGTAGTCAGCATTCTCGGAGTATCCGGCATAGACCTCCATCTGGCGTACGTAGAAGGCCTTCAGCTTGTCGGGCACTTGATCCCATGCGGGGAACGCTTTGTCGCGAGGGGTGAGTTGCGTGTCGGCGGGGATCACCCCGAGCTCCTTTTGGCGAGCGAAGGTCTCCTCGCGCAGCTTGTCCCAGCCTTGGTCGAACTTGCCCTTGTACTTGTCGGCCCACGTCTTGTAGACGTGGTGGGGCGCGTGGCTACAACCGGTCGAGAAGTACACGAAGAACGGCTTCTCGTTGTCTTGTGCTCTGATCGCGTGGAGCCACTCGGTGGTCCGGTCCGCCATGGCGTCGGGGAAATAGAAGGGGTTGTCCTCGTCGTAGAAGCCCTCGGGTGTGCCGATGATCTTCTGGTTCTCGGCCAGGCAGGGATCCCACTGGCTCGACCCACCCCCGAGGAAGCCGTAGAAGTAGTCGAAGCCCCAGCCGCTCGGCCAACGGTCGAACGGCCCGGCCGGTCCCTGTTGGCTGTCGGGTGTGAGGTGCCACTTGCCGAAGATTCCTGTGTTGTAGCCATTGTCCCTAAGGATCCTCGGAAGGGGGGCGCAGTCTCGCGGAAGGGTCGCCGAGTAGCCCGGAAAACCACCGGTGAACTCCCCGATGGAGCCGAAGCCGACCGTGTGGTTGTTGCGGCCGGTCAGCAGCGAAGCGCGGGTCGGTGAGCACAGCGCCGTGACATGGAAACGGTTGTAGCGAAGGCCTCCCTCCGCCATGCGCGTGTAGTTGGGTGTTTGAATGGGGCCACCGAACGTGCTCGGGTTACCGAACCCGGCGTCGTCGATGAGCACCAGTAAGACATTCGGTGCGCCTTCTGGCGGCGCGGGATGACTGATCAGGTTCCAGTCTGGTCGTGATCCGTCGAGTGTCCTGTTGATCGTTCCCGAGAAGGCTGGTCTGCGAATCGGCAAACGGCTGCGATCGACGACACTCATGTTGCCCTCCGATCTGGGCTTGGATGTTCAACTCCGCTCAATCCGACCATGCATGATCTACAGGTCGACGTCAACCCCCACTGGAGCTGGCCAGGCCAACCGAGCAAGTCGGCACCATTGCGTCCTCATGACCTGACCGAAGCATGAGTACCTCGTTTGGTCGCGCTCGGTGGCACCGCCTGGCCCAGAGCCTTCGGTTCGGCAGGAATTGGGTCGCCGGCGTCGCGTTCGGCCGCTGAGAGATCTGTCGTCTCAGACGAGGCCGTAGACCTTCGCCGCGTTGTCGTGCAGGACCTTGGCGACGATGTCATCCGCGAGACCGTCGAGAGCCTTCGTCGCGTACACGCCGGGCGGCGCGCCGATGCTGGCTGGCCCGGGGTGCTGACACGTGGGATGCGGGAAGTCGGTCTCGAAGAGCATGTTGTCGGGGTAGTGCTCGATGGCGAAGCGCGCGGCGTCTTCCTCGAACCAAAAGCACCCGTAGATCTGGCGGCGGAAGTACTCCGACGGCAAAAGGTCGTACTCCGGATGCTCCTCTCGGATCCCGCTGTTGCCCCACTGCCAGTCGAAGATCTCGAGTACACCCGGGAGCCAGCCGACGCCCGACTCCACCGAGACAAAGCGCAGCTCTGGGAACCGATGACACACGCCGCCGAAGACGAGGTCGGCGAGCGTCTCCATGTTGTCCATGATCATGAGCGAAGAGACCTTGGGGAACTTCGCCTGAAAGCTGAGATGCGGATCCTTGGCGAACGGCGCGGTGATGTCGCCGCCACCGATGTGAAAGGTGATGGGGAGCTCCGCTTCCTGCGCGGCAGCCCAGAGGGGGTCCCAGTGCGGGTCCGAGAGTGGTGGCTCGCCGTGCGAGTCGGGGTGATTGCAGAAGTTCACCCCCTTGTGCCCGTTCTCGACGCAGCGCTCGAGCTCAGCGACCGCGAAGTCCAGGTCCCAGAAGGGCGTGGACATCACCGGGATCAGCCGAGACGGGTCTGCCGAGGTCCACTCGATGAGGAAGTCGTTGTAGGCGCGCACGCACGCCGTGACCAGGTCACGATCGCCCAGCTTCAGGAAGTACGCCGCCCCGAAGCCAGCGACGTTCGGATAGAGCACTTGCGCATAGATGCCCTCCTCATCCATGTGGGCGAGGCGAGCGCTCGCGTCGTACGCCGACGGCGGGATCTCGTCGTAGGTTTTCGGACCGTCGGGCACGTAGCCTTCCCAGCCCGCGATCGCCGTGTTGCCCGGTGAGTTGAGGAAATTGCCGCCGGCCACCCAGATGTCCGTACCGCGCGCATTCTCGACGTGGGGCACGGCATCCCCCCACTTCGACGACACCCGAGACGTCCAGAGGTCGGGCGGCTCGGTCAGGTGCGTGTCGACGTCGACGACGCGATGGCGCTGGAACAACTCCGCGGGCATTGGTGCCCTACTCGCCTCGGCTGGCCCGGCGCATCTTCGTGACCCCGATCCACACGACCAGGATCGCCAGAGCGGCGAAGACCCCGACACCGACGACCCACACGGCGCCCGTCCTACGACTTCTGCGCTTCGGCCGCCTCGGCCTCGAGCGCCTTTTGATCGGCCTTGAGCTGCTTCTCCTGCACCTTCTTGGCGTGCTTCATCGCCGCCCGCACCTTGGCCTCCATGTCGGAGACGGCCACCACGACGAGCCCGCTCTGTCCCTCATCGAGCGACTCACCCAGATCCTTCAGGTCGCTCCTGCTCATGCCGGCCGCCGCATGGCCGGCGATGGAGCCCAGAAGCGCGCCGCCACCCGTCGTCGCGAGCAGCAGCCCTCCGCCAATTGCGGCGGCCGGGAACAGTGCGATGACGAGTCCGGTGGCCAGGCCCACCCCACCCCCGAGGACACCGCCGGCCCGGGTGGGGGTCTCGTGCTTCTTGACGATCTTCACCTTCCCGTTGTCGTTGCGCTCGACGATGGCCGCGTCGTAGGCATCGATCAGGCCGGCCTTGGTGTGTAGGTCTTTTATGAGCTCATAGTCGGCCAGCGCATCGTCGGCGCGGTCGTAGACGCCGCAGTAGACGAGAAGCGTGTCAATCGCCATGCCCTCTCCTTTTCCTTTTTTCGGGACTCATCCGGCCGAACATACACCGGGGGGCTGCAGGGATCTCCATCGTGGGGCCCGCCCAGTGTGCGGGCCGTCAACGCGGGGACGCGTCCGAGCCGGGTGGCCCGAACGCGGCAGTGAGAAGGCCCGCCTCGGCTCGCTCGCGCCCGCTTGCGACGCGCACCAGATCCATTCGTTCCGCCCGGAGGAGTCGTTTCGCCGACGCCACCGCGGCCGCCGGCTGCTGCGCGATGCGTTCGGCGAGCTCTTCGACTTCGGCGTCGAGGCTCGTCCGGGGGCGGCTGGCCAGTGCGAGGCCGTACCGCACGGCCTCCGTCGCGTCGATCCACCGTGAGGTGAACAGCAGCTCGGCCGCCCGCTGGGGACCGACAATCGCAGGCAGGAGCGCGCTGCTCGCAGCCTCAGGTGCCGTGCTGAGCGAGGAGAACGGAAACCGCATTCGAGTGTCGTCGGCCACCAGGACGATGTCGCAGTGCAACAAGATCGTGGCCCCGAAGCCCACGGCGGGACCGTGCACCGCCGCAATGAGCGGCTTGCCGAAGGTGGCGAGCGCCTCGACGAGAGCGTCGAAGGTCTGGCTGAGTTGTCGCCCGCCTTCACCGGATTGGTCGGACAGCTCTTCCAGGTCCACCCCACTGCAGAACGCCCTCCCTTGTCCTCGCAACACCACCACCGAGACCTCGGGGTCACCTTCCGCGTCCTTGAGCAGCTCGGCGAGACGCTGATAGGACGCGGATGTGAAGGCATTGAGTCGAGTCGGGCGGTTCAAGGTGAGATGGCGCACAGGACCATCGCCCTCGGCGAGCACCAGCTGATCCGACGGCGACGCAGGTGTGGTCACCTGAGCACGTCGGCCCGCGCCGAAAGGATCGACCGCAGCCGGTCATCCACCTCCTCCACGCTGTGGTCGTCGGTGAATACGTAGGGCCGGTCATGCCTCATCGCGTCGAGCACATTGGCTGCGACGACCGTCGGCTCCAACGTCCCGATCGGATTCATCGCCGTCTTCACCATGCCCGGCATCACGACGCTGGCGCCGACGGGGGCGTCGAGGGCGGCGAGCTCCGCGCGCAGGACGTCGGTCAGCCCGAGGATTCCGTGTTTCGCCACCGTGTACGGGGCAAGGCGGGGCAGCGCCAGAACGGCCGCCATGGACGAGACATTGATGACATGACCCTCCTCGCCCGACGCGAGAATCAGCGGCACAAACGACCGCACACCGTGGATCACGCCCCAGAGGTCTACGTCGATCACTCGTCGCCACTCCTCGAGCGGGATCTCCCAGGAATTGCCGCCGCCCACCACCCCGGCGTTGTTGACCGCGACGTGGAGGGTCCCGTAGCGAGCGATGGCTGCTCGGCCCACTTCCTCGACGGAGTTCGGATCACGGACGTCGGCGGCGACGGCGTGGACTTCCGCCCCGAGCCCTCGCAGTCGTTCGGCGTGGGTCCGCAGCGGGCCCTCGTCCAGGTCTGCCATGACCACCCGCATGCCCTCGCCGAGGAACGCCTCCGCAATGGCCAAGCCGATGCCGCTCGCGGCGCCCGTCACGACCGCGACACGCCTCTCGAGCTCGCGCATGGCAGGGATTGTTGCACCGAGAGGGCTCCCAGACCTGCGGAATTGCCAAAATCCACGCCCCCGATATTTGGGGCTCCCATGTAGGGGGGTGCGATGCATACACTGCGGGTGGGCGGGTCAAAGAGGTGCCCGAGGAGGTCGTCGGCGAGACGCCTCTGCCCGGACGCAGCACGAGAGTCTGGGAGGACCATCGATGACCCTTGATGTACAACGGGGAGCAGCGCCTCTCGATACCGAGATCCGGGGCTGCAAGAGCCACGCCCTCGTCATCCTGACCGGTGAGCTCGACACATCGACCGCCGGCCAACTCTACGAAGAGCTCGCTGCACTCACCCGGGAGGGCATCGTTCACGTGGCCCTGGATCTCACCCGTCTCGAGTTCATCGACTCGACCGGGATCTCGGTTGTGATCGCAGAGCACAAGCGGACGGCCGCGGCGGGCGGCGAGCTGATCATCCTCACCCCTCACCCCCAGGCTCGCAAGGTGTTCGAGGTCACAGGGCTGATGAACGTCCTGCACGTCCTGCCTCCCGAGAGCCCGGGCGAGGACGCCCCGTAGGTCATCTCACGAGGCCAACCTCACTCTGTCCTCCGGGCCGTGCCGTCCTGCACCGACTTGACGATTTCCAGCGCGAGATCGAACACCTTTCGGTTTGTCCGCTGAGAGGCACGTCGTAACGACTCGAAGGCCTGGTCTGCGTCCGTCCCGGTCCGCGCCATCAAGATCCCTTTGGCCTGGTCGATGACGCCTCTCGTGATCAGCGCCTGCTCGAGGCTCTGTCGCGCCTTCTCCTTGCGCCAATGGCCGCGAGCGTGGGTGAGGGTAATGGAGGTGTGTCGCGCGAACGCCTGTCCGATGCGCTCGTCGTCCTCGTCGAAGGCGCCCTCGCGCTCTGCATACAAGTTGAGTGCCCCGAGCCCGTCGTTGTGCACCACGAGGGGGTACGAGAGGATCGAACGTATTCCCTCAGCCCGCGCCAATTCGAAGAACTCCGGCCAACGCTGGTCCGACTCGGTGGAATCGACGCGGTTCATTACTTGGTTCCGATAGGCGTGGAGACATGGTCCGCTTTCCACTTTGTACTGGTACCCGTCGACGCGTTCCGCGACCTCACTCGTCGCAGCGACGGTGTGGGGACCCGACTGATCGAGCAAAGTGACACCGGCCATGCTGCAGCTGTCCAATGCCGTGCACACGAGTTCGACGATCTGCTGCAACGCCGAATCAACGATCTGTTCGAGCGTGGACTCGATCGTCTCGGAGATCGACAATGACGAGGCGATATCCGGGGCGTTCTGCTCAAAAGCGGTACCCATTGTCCCTTCTAGGTCGAGCAATCGTGCGTGGTGGCCTTACCCCGAAGGCTCCGGCGCCATGCAGCGGTGGTTCCGATCGACGCTAGGACGCCGATTAGTTGCGCGCGCACTGTCTGACCGCATGAGCGATCGCCGGCTCGGGCGGGGTACCCGCTGCCCCTACACCCAGGACCTCGATTCCCAACCTCCATGCCTGGAATAGCGCATCCCGGGTATCCAGAGCACGGAGGTGACGACAATGGACCACACCGATCCGAACAAGACCACCGAGGACGAGGAAGAGGCCGAGGCGAACAGCCCGCACGTCGCCGACCGTGCACCGACCGACGAGGAGGAGCGGCTGGCGGACGAGTCGCGCGAGCGGTACGCCAACGAGGCCGATGCCGTTGCGGACCACGAGCGGTCGATGACCGAGACCGGGGCCAGCGAGAAGGGTGAGGGCCGGATTCCCTGACCGCTCCCCCTGCCTGAGCCGGCCGTCGCCGTAGCTGGTCCGGCGGGTCAGTGTGACGGATATCTGAACTTTCTGTGAACACAAGGGAAACTGAGCCCCGCGAACTGGGTATCTTCTCCGCCGTGGCGCAAATGGTCGAACAACCGGTGCTCCGCCTCTTCGGCCTCGTCCGTGAGGCGCTGGCCCGTGCGACCTGGGCCCTGTTGAACGGGGACACCCAACTCGGCCAGGCCGTCATCGACGGGGACCAGGAGATCGACGACGCCACCGCCGAGTTGGAGCTCGACGTGTGGTCGCGGATCGAGGCGGGCGACCACGCCAGCGGCGATCTCCGCGGGCTCGTCGGGATCTTGTTGATCCTGCCGGAGCTCGAGCGCAGCGCCGATCTGGCCGAGCACATCGCGCACCGCGCCCTCTCCAACGTCGGAGCGGAGATGACGCCGGTGGCACGCGGCATCGTGCAGCGGATGTCAGAGGTGGCGGCCGAGATGTGGCAGCTGGTCGCGACGTCCTACGCCAACCACGACGCACGGAGCCTCGAACTGCACGAAGAGGACGAGGAGCTCGACATCCTGCACGACCGCCTCACCGCCGAGATCGCGAAGGGCGACATGCCGACCACGGTCACTGCACAAGTGACGTTGATCTCGCGCTTCTACGAGCGCATCGGTGACCACGCCGTGAACCTCAGCCGGCGCATCGCCGCGCTCGAGCAGTAGCGAGCCGGGAAGCACACTCGCCGGTGAGCCGGTCAGTCGCGGCGCCTGGGGACGGAGCGTGCCGGGCGCCGGCCTCTCGGGATGATCGAGCTCGGGTGCGTCCTCGATCGGCCGGCGGTGGACGAGTTGCCCGTGCGCCCGGTCCGCCTCGCTCGTGCGTCGGGGCGGCCCGGCCCAGTGCGAGAGCGGATCGCTGGCCGGGAACGAGTCGCTGATCTCGGCGTCGAGCCACCCACCGTCGGCCACGGAGCGTTCCATCACGTCTTCCTGCAGCTCACCGTTGCCCTGCTGGACCACAACCAGATCATGCGTCAGCGAGGGCGCTCGTGCCATCGTCGGGTCGATACCCGGCCTCCCGAGACCGGAAACGATGGTTCGGGTCAGTCATGATGGCCGTGTGGTCCCACGCCTTCAGCCGGCGATCATCGGCAGCGCGCTCGTCGCGGCCTGCGTGCTTGCCGCGTGCGGCAATTCTCCCTCGCCACGCGCGGCGGCCCGGACGACGACGACGTCGAGCACCACCACGACGACCACCACGGCGCCGACGACGACCACGACCGTCGTTCCGGGTGTCGTTGTCCCCAATGTGCTCAGCATGAAGCCTGGCCTGGCCCGCTTCTACCTGCGGACGGCCGGCTTTTCGACTGTCCCGATGCGCGCCGCGTGTGACAAGGGCACAGCGGCCAGTGAGAGCGTGGTCGAGTCGCTCTCCGTTCCGGGTAAACCGCCCGACGTGAGGGTCGGCGCCGTACCTCTGCTCCCCGGGCACCACCCTGCCCAAGGGCGCTCGGGTGGGCATCACCTGGTCGGACTGCTACCCGAACGGGACCGCGGTCCCCCTCGTCACGGGCCACACGTTCTCGAGCGCGGTGCAGTTGCTCCACCTCGCCGGTCTCGCCTGGGCCTGCTACTCGGTCGGCACCACCTCCACGACGACACATCCGCAGACCACGACGACCCGGTCCGTCACGGCCAGCACCGCCATCGCCGGGTCGACGACCTCGTCCACGGGCGCCGGCACGACATCCACCAGCGCCACGACCACCACCACCGACCACGACGACGACCATTCCCAACCAACCACAGACCGTCCTCAGCCAAGGCACGAAGGCCGGAACGGTCGTGCGCGCCCGCACCGTGGTCGCGCTCGTCATGCATCGCTGCCCACAGTGAGCGACGCCGACGCAGGAGCGGCGGCACCAGCGTCCGGCGCCGGGCGCCACGCCGGAGCTCGTCATGCGCTCGGCGCGCGGGCGCTGGGTGCTGGCGGCCACCGTGCTCGGCTCGGGGATCGCGGGGCTCGATGCCACCGTCGTCGGCATCGCGCTCCCCTCGATCAACCGCACCTTTGGCGGCGGCGTCGGCACCTTGCAGTGGGTCGTCACCGGCTACTCGCTCACGCTGGCCGCATTCCTCCTTCTCGGCGGATCCCTCGGCGACCGCTTCGGGCGCCGGCGCATCTTCTCGTTCGGCATCGCCTGGTTCGCCATCGCCTCCGCCTGCTGCGGGCTCGCCCCGACCGCCGGTTTCCTGGTCGCCGCCCGCATCGTGCAGGGGATCGGCGGCGCGCTGCTCACGCCGGGCAGCCTCGCCATTCTGCAGGCCTCGTTCCGGCCCGACGACCGCTCGCGGGCCATCGGCGCGTGGTCGGGCCTCGGTGGCGTCGCGACCGCCGCCGGCCCGCTCGTCGGTGGCTACCTGCTGGCGGCCGGCTCGTGGCGCTGGGTCTTCTACATCAACATCCCGGTGTCGGTGTTCGTGCTGGTGATCACGGCGCGCCACGTGCCCGAGACGAGGGATCCGACCAGCAGCGGCCGCGTCGACACCGTGGGCGCCGCGCTCGCCGTCGTCTTCCTGGCCGGGATCACCTATGGCCTCATCGAGGGCCCGACACGTGGCTGGTCGAGCCCGCTCGTGCTCGGGTCGCTGCTCCTCTCCGCCGTCGCCGGGCCCGCCTTCTTGTGGGTGGAACACCGCCGGGCGCATCCAATGCTCCCGCTCCGCCTGTTCCGCGTGCGCCAGTTCAGCGCCGCCAACGCAGTCACCTTCGTCGTGTACGGCGCGCTGGGCGGCGCGCTGTTCTTGCTGCCCGTCGAGCTCCAGGTGGTTTCGCACTACACCCCGCTCGATTCGGGACTCGCCCTCCTCCCGGTGACGGTGATCATGTTGCTGTTCTCCGCCCGCTCGGGTCAGATCTCGGCCCGCATCGGGCCGCGCCTCCAGATGAGCGTCGGTCCCGTCATGGTCGGCGCCGGCATCGCCCTGCTCGCCCGCGCCACCACGCCGGGGAGCTACTGGTCGCAGGTGTTCCCCGCCGTCCTCCTGTTCGGTTTCGGCCTCGCCGTGACGGTGGCGCCGTTGACCTCGACGGCCATGGGCGCCGCGCCCGCCCAGCACTCGGGCGTCGCTTCGGCCGTGAACAACACGGTGGCCCGGGCGGCCGGCCTCTTCGCCGTGGCGGTGCTGCCGCTGGCGGCGGGCCTCACGGGCGCCGCCGCCCTCTCCCCGGCCGAGTTGGCCGATGGGTTCCGCACCGCCGTGTACATCGCGGGCGCCACGTGCGCCGCCGGCGGTCTGCTGGCCGTGCTGACGATCCGCAACCCGGCCCGGCCCCTGGTCCCGGGCGCCAAGCCCGCGACCGCGTTCCACTGTGCGCTCGGCGCTCCACCCCTGCGCCCGGACCTCGCCGCCGCAGGCGCCGCCACGGCCTGAGCCCACGCCGGAGCGGGACGGACGTGCGGTGACGCCCGTCGGTCGGCAAAGGTAGGGCGCCATGCCCCGTACGACGCGCCCGGCCCCACCGAAGGTCTTCGCACCGGCCCCGCTCGGCCCCGTCACCCTGCGCAACCGCATCATCAAGGCGGCCACCTTCGAGGGCGTCATGCCGGGCGGCACGGTCAGCGACGAGCTGATCGAGTTCCACCGCCGCGTCGCCGCCGGCGGGGCCGCCATGTCGACCGTGGCCTACCTCGCTGTCTCGCCCGAAGGCCGCACCGACCGCCACTGCCTGCTGCTCAACGAGGAGAACCTTCCCGGCCTCCGCCGCCTGACCGACGCGATCCACGCCGAGGGCGCCGCGGCCGCTGCGCAGATCGGCCACGCCGGACCGGTCGCCAACGCGCGCTCCAACCGCGCCCCCGCGCTCGCCCCGTCCGGCGGCCTCACGCCCATGGGCTCGCGCCTGCGCGCCATCGACGCCGCGGGCATCGAACGGGTCGTCGAGGACTACCGCGCCGCCGCCACCCGCGCCGTCGAGGCCGGCTTCGACAGCATCGAGGTGCACGTCGGGCACAACTACCTCCTCAGCGCGTTCCTGAGCCCGAAGCTCAACAAGCGCCACGACCAGTTCGGCGGTTCGGTGGAGAACCGTGCTCGATTCGCGCGCACCGTCCTGCGCACCGTGCGCGACGCCGTCGGGGACAAGACGGCCGTCACGGCGAAGCTCAACATGGCCGACGGCGTCGACGGCGGGTTGTGGCTCGACGAGAGCGTGGAGGTGGCCGCCCTCTTCGAGGCCGACGGCACGCTCGATGCGCTCGAGCTCACCGGCGGCAGCTCGCTCGCCAACCCCATGTACCTCTTCCGGGGGGACGCCCCGTTGCGCGAGTTCGGCGCGACGCTCCCGCCGCCGGTGCGCCTCGGCTTCCGCGTCATCGGCCGCCGTTTCCTGCGCTCCTACCCCTACGAAGAGGCCTACTTCCTCCCCTTCGCCCGGCAGTTCCTCGCCGCACTGACGACGCCGATCATCCTCCTCGGCGGCATCACCGAGCTGGCCACCGTCGAGGCGGCGCTCACCGAGGGCTTCGCGTTCGTCGCCATGGCCCGGGCCCTCCTGCGCGAGCCGGACCTGCCCAATCGCATGCAGGCCGGCACGGCGGCGGCGTCACTCTGCATCCACTGCAACAAGTGCATGCCGACCATCTATTCGGGCACGCGCTGCGTCCTGGTCGCCGACCCCTCCGGGTCGGCCGGCCGCCCCGGATCCGCCTAGGCCGACACCGGCGGCCGGCGGCCCGACCACGGGGCCGCCTGCTCGAGCTGGCCGGACAGGGAGAGCAGGGTCTCCTCGTCGCCGAAGCGGCCGACGAACTGCACGCCGATCGGCAGACCGTCTTCGTTCCAGTGCAGCGGCAGCGAGATGCCCGGCTGGCCGGTCACGTTGAACGGCGGCGTGAACGGCACGTACGCGGCCGCCCGGAACAGGCCGGCCAGCGGCTCGCCGGGCGGTGAGTCGAAGGTCCCGAGCGGCGCCGGCGGCTCACCGAGCGTCGGGGTGATGAGGACGTCGATCCCCTCGAAGTAGGCCGCGATCTGCCGGGTGATCTTCTGCAGGTTCTGCACGGCGCCCAGGTACTGCCCCGCGTGGATGCTCCGCCCGAGCTGAATCAGCGCCCAGCTCAGTGGTTCCACCTCCGCCTCGGTGACGGCCCGGCCCAGGCGCTCTTCCCAGTCACCGATGGCCCAGGCGTTCCCCGCGGCCCACGCGTTGATGAAGTTGGCGACGAACGCGTCGCCGTCAACGTCGAGCGTCGCCTCCTCCACCGCATGGCCCAGCGACTCGCACAGGGTGGCCGCCGCCCGCGCCGCCGCCACGCAGTCGGGATGGACGTCGCTCCCGCTCGGCGACGCGGTCATGACGGCTATCCGCAGTCTCGACGGCGCGCTCGCGGCAGCCGCGGCGAACGAGGGCCCGCGCCGGGGCGGGGCCCAGTAGGGGTCGCCCGGCACGGGTCCCGCGGTGGCGTCGAGGATGGCGGCGCTGTCGCGCACCGAGCGCGTCACCACGTGCTCGCACACGAGACCGCCCATCAGGTCGCCGTAGTTCGGCGCCAGGGAATTCCGGCCACGCGTCGGCTTCAGGCCGACCAGGCCACAGCACGACGCAGGAATCCGGATGGACCCTCCGCCGTCGTTGGCGTGCGCGGCGGGAACCATGCCCGAAGCGACCGCGGCGGCCGATCCGCCCGACGAGCCACCGGTCGAGTGCCCGGTGTTCCACGGGTTGCGCGAGGCGCCGAAGCGGCGCGGCTCGGCCGTCGGCAAGATCCCGAGCTCGGGCGTGTTCGTCTTGCCGCAGATCACGAACCCGGCGTCGATGTAACGCCGGGTCAGCTCCTGGGTCACCGTCGAGCGGTACTCACCCGAGAAGTCGAGCCCCTCGCTGAACGGCGTGCCGGCCAACTCGGCGCCGAGGTCCTTCAACAGGAACGGCACACCGCGGAACGGGCCGTCGGGGAGCGCGCCCGCCGCCTCGGCCTGCGCCCGCTCGAAGAGCTCGTGGATGACCGCGTTGAGTTGCGGGTTCAGCTTCTCGATCCGGGTGATCGCCTCGGCCACCAACTCGGGCGGCGAGACCTGCTTTCGCCGGACCAGCTCCGCTTGTCCCGTTGCGTCCAGCCAGGCCGTGTCGTCGCTCATGGCACCGCACCGTACCCAGCTGGCGACCGCCGAGTGCGCAGGCCGCAATCCGGCTCAGGCCGGGACGCCGGCCGCGGGGCCTCCGACCTCGCGGCCTCGGACGCGGGCCGGCGCGCGCCGGTCCGGACCGCCACGGCCTCGGTCATCGAGATGTCGGCGCCGCACGTCATGCAGCGGCGACGGTCGTCGAGCTCGCCGCCGCAGTCTCGATGGCGCAGCACCATCGGCCGCTCCCCTTCGATCCCGTAGCGGTCCCCCCACTGCAACAACGCGACGAGCACGGGCCACAGGTCGCCGCCCTTCTCGGTCAGGCGGTACTCACAGCGCAGCGGCCGCTCCTGATAGGGCCGCTTGACCAAGATTCCCTCCTCGACGAGGCGCTCGAGCCGGGCCTGCAGCACGTTGCGGGCGACGCCGAGGTCCTTCTGCAGCGCCTCGAAGCGCCGGATCCCCAAGAAGACGTCACGGATGATGAGCAGCGTCCAGCGCTCGCCCACCACCTCGAGCGTCGACGCCACCGGGCAGTACTGGTTGGCGTAGTCGTTCTTCAGCATCACCCCAGCCTACCGCACAATTCGACCCAATGCGTTGTTTTATGAAACTTTCTCCTTTACAGTACATTTTATGACAGAACTGACTGCCGGGCAGCGGGCGGAGCCGGCCAAGCGCAGCCGCCCCGTCCTGACCTCCCTGATCGTGTTGACGGGGGTCTTCCTCTCCTCCCTCGACCTCTTCATCGTCAACATCGCCTTCCCCAGCATCTCGGTGAGCTTCCACGGCGAGAGCCTCGGCTCGTTGTCGTGGGTGCTGAGCGCCTACACGATCGTGTTCGCCGCCGCGCTGGTGCCGGCCGGTCGCTGGGCCGACCGGACCGGGCGCAAGCGCGCCTTCCTCATCGGTCTGGCCGTCTTCACCGTGTCGTCCGCCCTCTGCGCGGCCGCGCCCTCCCTCGGTGTCCTCGTCGGCGCCCGGGTCCTCCAGGCGACCGGCGGCGCGCTCATGCTGCCGACGTCGCTCGGGCTGCTCCTGCCCGCGTTCGGCCCCGAGCGCAAGGGCGCGGCCATCGGCCTGTGGTCGGCCGTCGGCGGCGCCGCCGCCGCCTTCGGTCCTCCGATCGGCGGGTTGCTGGTGCAGGCCAGCTGGCGCTGGGTCTTCCTGGTCAACTTGCCCTTCGCCGCGTTGGCCCTCTTCTTCGGTGTGCGCCTCCTCGATGAGGTGCGCGACCCGGCGGCCCACAAGTCGGACCTGCTCGGGGCGGTGCTGCTGTCGGTCTCGGTCGCCAGCCTCGTGGCCGCCATCGTGCAGGGGTCGGCCTGGGGCTGGGGCAGCGCCCGCATCGTCGGTGCGTTCGCGCTCGCCGCCATCTCGGGGACCTGGCTCGTCGTGCGCTCGTTCCGCCACGCCAATCCGATCCTCGAACCCGCCGTCATCCGCCACCGCGCCGTCGCCCTGGCCGATGTCAGCTCGCTTGTCTTCTTCGGCGGCTTCGGCGCCCTCGTCCTCGGGGGCGTGCTGTTCCTTACGGGAGTGTGGCACGAGTCCGTCCTGCGGGCCGGGTTCATGATCGCCCCCGGGCCGCTGCTGGCCGGGCTCACCGCCTTCCCGGGTGGCCTGCTCGGCGCCCGCCTCGGGCACCGCGTGGTCGGCACGGCCGGCGCGCTGTTCTTCGCGGCCGGCGGCGCGTGGTGGATCGCCCGGGTCGGCGCCACACCCGACTGGCTCGGCGCCTACCTCCCCGGCAGCCTGCTCAGCGGTTTCGGCGTCGGGCTGATGCTGCCCTCGCTCGGCGGCGCCGCCACGGCGCCGCTGCCCCCGCAGCGCTTCGCCACGGGCTCGGCCCTCTACGCCATGACGCGACAGATCGGCGTTGCGCTCGGCGTGGCGTGCCTGGTCGCGATCCTGGGCACGGCGACCGGCGCTGACGCCGTCGGGGCGTTCCACCACGCCTGGTTCTTCATGGCGGGGTGCGGGCTGGTGTCGGGCGCGATCCTGCAGGGCATCGGTGCCGCGCACCACCGAGGTGGCCGACGCCGGCGCCGTGCCGCTCGACGAGCCGGTTCCTGCTGCGCCCGCGGGCGCCTACGCCGTGGCCGCCGGCAAGTAAGAGGGGTTGGCCACCAGCAACTGGTCGCGCGCCGACGCGGCCAGCGCGGGCGCCACCCGCCGCCAGTCGGCGTCGGCGTCGAGCTCGCCGGCGCGCAGGGCGGCGGCGAGCGCCGCATCGTCCGCGTACCCGAGGTCGGCCAGGCGCGCCGCGTGCGCCGCGGCGATGGAGGGTCCCAGGCGCAACTCGCGCTCGACGACACCGAGCGCGTTGCGCGCCACTCGGGCCTCGAAGCCCGCCGCGCCCTCCCCCCGCTCCATGAGGCCCTCGAGGTACTCGCGCACCGCCTCGACCAGCTCGGCCGTCGTCGGGCGGCCGAAGGGCGGTACGGGTCCGGCCGCCGCCACCGGCTCGGGGAGGTCGGCGGGCGGTGGCACCCCGAGGAGGACGAAGAGGTCCCACTCGCTCTCGCACACGCGACGGCCGATCGCGGCCAGCTCGACCGAGCGCGTCAGCCCGGTCAGGTGCACGGACGCCTGCAGCGCGCAGATGGCGGCCCACTTCACGGTCGCATAGACCTGCCACCAGTGGACCCGCTCGGGCGCGAGGGGCGGGCCGCCCGCGGACTCGTACGCGGTGAGGAGCTCGGCCACCGAACCGAAGCCGCCGACCTCGCCCGGGCCGCCGAAGCGCCAGGCCGGGGCGCAGAGCCACCCGATGTCCTCGGCCGCGTCGCCGGCGTGCGCCAGCTCCCAATCGAGCACGCCGCGCAGGCCGTCGGGCCCGACGAGCAGGTTGCCGCAGCGGAAGTCGCCGTGCACCGTGACGGTCGGTCCGGCCTCGGGGCGGTGCGCCGCCAGCCAGCGCACCCCGAGCTCGAGCGCGGGCCGGATCTCGCCGAGGCTGTCGAGCAGGGGGAGCGGGTCGCGCAAGGGGTCGGCCGCCGGCAGGCCGTCGACGCCGTGGCGGGTCGATGGTGTGGATGGCCGCGAGGGCGCGTCCGCACTGGGCCGTGAGCGCGAGGCGGGCGTCGTGCCATTCGGGGTCGCGCAGGATCTTGCGCGGGATCGTCTCGCCTTCGAGTCGCTCGACCACGAGCCAGGCGCCGCCGAGCGCGTCATCCCCGTCGGGGGCGGCGACCACGGCGGGGACGGGCACGCCGGCGCGCTGGGCCGCATCGAGCAGCGCGCGCTCCAGGCGCGCCTTGGCGCGTCCGGGCGCCCCGCCGCTGCGATCCATCTGGAGAATCAGCGGGCGGGTCGGCGCCGTCGCCCGTCTCGAGGTCGAACGCACTGGTGACGCGCGACGCGCCACCCGACAGGCGGCGCAGGCCCCGCACCGACCCGCCCAGGCGCGCGCCGAGCGCGGCGGCGAGTTCTTCGGTGCTCAACCGGGGCGACATGGGCGGTGAACGGGTGCGGCGAGGGCGGCGGGCGCGCCGTGCGGCGGCCGCCGGCTACTCGACCGGGACGACCGGCCTCCCGCCGTCGTCGAGTTGGTGGAGGTACTCCGCGATGCCGTAGCCCGTGCGGATGGCACCGTCGGTCCCGCCCTCGTAGACCCAGCGCGCCAGGCCCTCGTTGACCAGCGTGCCGCCGGCCTGCCCGATGGGCGCGACCCGCATCACGTCACCGCGCAGCGGGAAGGTCCGCCCGGACTTGTCGACCACGTCGAGGTGCACGACGCGGTGGGTCACCCCGTCGTCCTCCAACTCGGTGCGGACGCGCCATTCGCGCGATCGACGTGGCCCGGCTGCCGTCCCACACCCAGCCCCGGTGCAGGTCGCCGGCCTCGGTGCCGAGACGGATGCCGCCGAAGTGCAGGTCGTCGCCCACGTTGATGGAGAACCAGCGCCACATCTTCGGGCCGCCCCAGCGGCGCGGGCCCCAGGACCGGTCGCGGTTGCCGTGCGCACCCTTCCACTCGTGGGTCACGCCGTCGACGGTGAGCGTGCCGGTCCAGCGGCCCGACTGCTCGAGATGCCCCTTGCCGACCGTCCCCGAGGCCGCCGCCGCCTCGGCCGACTTCGGCCCGCCGCCGGGCTGGCCGTCGGTGCCCACGGCCGGCGTGATGGCATCGAAGCGCACGTCGAGCGCGACCTTTACCGGGTGTGCCTCCGCCTCGGCCTCGGCGCGGCTCTTGCCGCACGGACGCGCCTGCACGGCGTCGTCCATGGTGAGCCGCCACGACTGGAGCGCCTCGAGCATCTCGTAGCGCACCGCACCCACGTCGAGGACGGTGTCGACCATCTCGCGCTGCTCCTTGATCCATCGGTACTCGCCCAGCTCGCCGCCCGGCAGCCACAGCGACATGCCGACGTCCATGGTCCCCTCGTTCGGCCGGATGCCGATGCGGGTGAACAGCCCCGAGTCCGTGTCGGGGTCGTAGGCGTTGAAGTAGTAGGACTCGCTCCAGGCGCTGTCGCCTTCGACGGGATGGGCGAGGTCGTGGCGGGCGTCGAGGATCGGCATGCCTAAACCATTGTCTGTCCGGCGCTGACATTCAACGCCTCGCCGGTGACGCCCCGGGCGGCGTCGGAGAGCAGCCAGCAGATGGCGTGCCGCGATCTCCTCGGCCGACTGCAGGCGGCCGAGCGGGATCTCGCGGGCGACCCAGGTGGCCAGCCCCTCGGGGCCACCCATCAGCCCCTCGAACATGGCGTCCTTGTTGATGAGGTCGGTGTCCACCGTGCCCGGGCACACCGCGTTGACGGCGATGCCCTGGGGCCCGAGCTCGAGGGCCATGGTCTGGGTCAGCAAGATGACCCCCGCCTTGGCCGCGCAGTAGGCGCCGAGGAACGGGAAGGCCCGCTTGCCCGCCTGGCTCGACACGTTGCAGATCCGCCCGCCGACGCCGGCCGCCACCATGCGGGTGGCGCACGCCTTGGACACCAGCCAGGTGCCGATGACGTTGACGTCGAGGACCCGGCGGAACTCGTCGGCGGGCACGTTGAGGAGAGGCCCGAGGCCGAAGCCCGGCCCGCTCCCGCCGGCCACGTTGGCCACCAGCGTGACCGTCCCCAGCTCCTCGCTCACTGCGGCCACCGCGGCCTCGACCGCGGCCTCGTCGGAGACGTCGGCCGTCGCGGTGGCGGCCCGCACCCCGCAGGCCCGGATCTCGTCGGCCAGCGACGCCAGGTCGTCCGGCGTGCCGGTCCCGTGGAACGGCGCCTCGGCGTAGGGCCGGGCGATGTCGAGGCAGGCCACGTCGGCGCCGCCGCGGGCCAGGACGAGGGCGGTGGCCCGCCCGATGCCCCGGGGCCGGGCCGCCCCGGTGACCAGCGCCACCTGGCCCGCGAACGGGCGCTCCGGAAGAGGGTCTGTCAAACTCACCGGGCAAACGTACGACGAACAGGGGCGGCCGTGCCGTCCCAGGGTCCAGACCCGGGGGGTGTGGGTGCGATGCGGGCGGCAGTGACGCGGGGTGGGCAGCTGGTGGTCGGCGACGTGGCCGACCCGGTGCCGTCGTCGGGCCACGTCGTCGTGCGCTCGCTGGCCGCGGGGATCTGCGGGTCCGACCTGCACGCGTTGGCCGACTTCGCCCACTTCACCGGCCTCATGGACTCGGTCGGCGTCCCCATCCTCGACCCCACGGCCGACTGCGTGTTCGGCCACGAGTTCTGCGCCGAGATCGTCGAGCACGGGCCCGACACCGCCGGCACGCTCCCGGTCGGGAGCCGGGTGTGTTCCGTGCCGATTCTGGTCGGGCCGACCGGCGTCGAGCAGATCGGCTACTCCAACCACTACCCGGGCGCGCTGGCCGAGCACATGGTGCTCCAGGAGATGCTGCTCCTGCCGGTGCCCGACGCGCTCGACACCGACCTGGCCGCGCTGACCGAGCCGCTCGCCGTGGGCGAGCACGCCGTGGGGCTGGCCGACCTGGCCGAGGGCCAGCCCTGCCTCGTCGTCGGCTGCGGACCCGTCGGCCTGGCCGTGATCGCCGCCCTCAAGGGCCGGGGCCACGGGCCGGTGCTGGCCGCCGACTTCTCGCCGGCGCGGCGCCGGCTGGCCGAGGCGTTCGGGGCGGACGAGGTCATCGACCCGGCGGTCGAGTCGCCGCACGAGCGCTGGGCCGCCTTCGGGGTGGCCAAGACGGTGATGGAGCGGGCCGGCGCCTCCATGCTCGGGGCTGCGATGCACAGACCCGGTCATCTTCGAGGCGGTCGGCGTGCCCGGGATGCTGCAGTCGCTCATCGCCGATGCGCCGCCGCACAGCCGGATCGTGGTGGTCGGAGTCTGCATGCACACCGACTCGATCGAGCCCTTCATGGCGGTCACCAAGGAGCTGGAGCTGCGCTTCTCCTTCGGCTACACGCCGGCCGAGTTCGCCGCCACCCTGGCGCGCCTGGCCGCCGGCATGCCCGGGGCCGAGCTGCTGGTCACCTCGTCGGTCGACCTGGCTGGCGCGCCCGGCGCGTTCGAGACCCTGCGCAACCCCGGCGACCACGGCAAGATCCTGGTGAAGCCCTGACCGTAGAGCCGACCTGATCCCTCGCCGTCCGCCCGAAGCCCGGGCCTGATCGCACCACATAGACACACACACCGACAGCACACAGACACGGAGAACCATGACCACCATTGACGCCGACGGCCGACTGAAGTTCGGGATCTTCCTCGCCCCGTTCCACCCGGTGGGGCAGAACCCGACGCTGGCGCTCGAGCGCGATCTCCAGCTGATCGAGCACCTCGACGACCTCGGCTTCGACGAGGCGTGGTTCGGCGAGCACCACTCCGCCGGCTACGAGATCATCGCCTCGCCCGAGGTCTTCATCGCCGCCGCCGCGCAGCGCACCAAGCACATCCGCCTCGGCACCGGCGTGTCGTCGCTGCCCTACCACCACCCCTTCATGCTGGCCGACCGCATGGTGCTGCTCGACCACCTCACCCGCGGCCGGGTGATGATCGGCGTCGGCCCCGGGCGCGCTGCCCTCCGACGCCTTCATGATGGGCATCGATCCGGCCAAGCAGCGCGACATGATGGAGGAGAGCCTCGAGGCGATCCTGCAGCTGCTCGCCGGCGAGACCGTCTCCATGGAGACCGAGTGGTTCAAGCTCGTGAAGGCCCGCCTGCAGATGCTGCCCTACCAGCGCCCGTTCCCCGAGGTCGCGGTGGCGGCGCAGGTCTCGCCCGCCGGACCGCGGGCGGCCGGGCGCTTCGGCTGCAGCCTGCTGTCCATCGGCGCCACGTCGGCCGGCGGCTTCGACGTCCTCGGCACGCACTGGGACGTGATGGAGGAGCGTTCGGCGGAGTTCTCGACCACGGTCGACCGCAACAAGTGGCGCCTCGTCGGGCCCATGCACATCGCCGACACCAAGGAGCAGGCGATCGCCGACGTGGCCTTCGGGCTCGAGGAGTGGGTGGACTACTTCCAGCGGGTGGCCGCGCTTCCGCTGGCCCCCAACACGGAGAACTTCGAGTCGCTGGTCGACGCGTTGAACGCCTCGGGCTTCGCCGTCATCGGCACGCCGGACGACGCCATCGCGCAGATCGAGCGGCTCCAGGTGCAGTCGGGCGGCTTCGGCACCTTCCTCCTCATGGGCCACGAGTGGGCCGACACCGCGGCCACCCGCCACTCCTACGAGCTCATCGCCCGCTACGTGGCACCGCGCTTCCAGGACTCCGCGCACTCGCTGACCTCGAGCCGTGACTGGGCGGCCGAGAACCGCCCGGAGTTCATCGGCGCGGCGGGGAACGCCGTCATGTCGGCCATCCAGAAACACCACGCGGAGAAGGCCGAGAAAGCCGAAATGGCGGAGGGCGCAAAGGTAGAGCCCCGTGGCTGAGATCACCCACGAACAGGTGAAGACGAACGGCGTCGAGCTCCATGTCGCCACGGCCGGGCCGGCCGACGGCCCGCCCGTGGTGCTGTGCCACGGCTTTCCCGAGCTCTGGTACTCGTGGCGCCATCAGCTCGGTGCGCTGGCCGACGCCGGCTACCGGGCCTTCGCCCCCGACCTGCGCGGGTACGGCGGCAGCTCGGCGCCGAAGGAGGTCGCCGACTACGGCTCCGACAAGCTGACGGGCGACCTGTGCGGGTTGCTCGACCACTACGGCTACGAGACGGCGGACTTCTCGGGGCACGACTGGGGCGCCATGGTCGTGTGGGAGATGGGGCGCCTGCACCCCGAGCGCGTCCGGTCCATCTACAACATGAGCGTCCCCTACTCCCACGCACCCGGGCCGCCGACCGAGATCTTCAAGCACATCTTCGGCGACAAGTTCTTCTACATGCTCTATTTCCAGGACGTGGGCCCGGCCGAGGCCGAGTTCGACGCCGACCCCCGCCACTACGTGCGCACCATGCTCTACTCGGCCGGTGGCGAGGGCATGTCCCAGGCCCGGGCGCTCCTGGGCGATGCGCCCGCCGCGGGCACCAAGTTCCTCGACATCCTCACCCCCGCCCCCGACGTGCTGCCGGCGTGGCTCACCGAGGAGGACGTCGACGTGTACACCGAGGGCCTCACGCGCAGCGGCTTGTTCGGCCCACTCAGCTTCTACCGCAACCTCGACGCCAACTGGGGACGCTCGAAGGACCTGCCCGCCTCGCTCTACACGATGCCCACCGGCTTTCTCACCGGGTCCCTCGACCCGGTCGTGTTCATGCAGCCCGGCTCCATCGAGGCCATGACCGCGACACTGCCGGACTTCCGCGGCGGCACGGTCGTCGAGGGCGCGGGTCACTGGATCCAACAGGAGCGGCCGACCGAGTCGAACGCCGCCCTGCTGTCGTTCCTCGCCGCCACGCGGTGAGCCGGCCGGTCCCATGAGGCCGCACCGGTGAGCGGGCTGGTCCCCCTGCCGCCCCAGCCGGCCGACGTGGCGTGGCCGACCGAGCGCTGGCCCGAGGGCGATCTGCCGGGCGGCGTGGACGGCGCCCTCGCCCCGCTGCTCGACGAGGCCTTCGACGACGCCAGCCCGATCGCCACGACCCACGCCGTCGTGGTCGTGCACCACGGCCGCATCGTGGTCGAGCGCTACCGCGGCGCCCTCGAGCACTTCGACCGTCCGCCGACGCCGGTCACCGCGGCCACCCCTCTGCTCAGCTGGTCGATGGCCAAATCCGTGCTGCACGCCGTCGTCGGCCTCCTGGTCGGCGACCGCAGGCTCGACCTCGACGCACCCGCCGCCGTGCCGGAATGGGCCGACCCGGCCGACCCGCGCCACGCCATCACGCTGCGCCAGCTGCTCGCCATGCGCGACGGTCTCGACTTCGTCGAGGACTACGTCGACGACCGCGTGTCTCCGACACGATCCAGATGCTCTTCGGCGACGCCCAGTCGGACATGGCCCACTTCGCCGCCGACCGTCCCTTGGCCGAGCCGCCCGGCGCACGCTTCAACTACTCGTCCGGCACCTCGAACATCGTCTCGGGCGTCGTGGCCCGCACGGTGGGCCCGGGCGAGGACTACGCCCGCTTCCTCCACGGCCGCCTGTTCGCGCCGCTCGGCATGACGAGCGCCGACCCCGAGTTCGACGAGGCCGGCACGTGGGTCGGTTCGTCCTACCTGCGGGCGACGGCGCGCGACTGGGCCCGCTTCGGCCTGCTCTACCTGCGCGACGGCGTGTGGGACGGGGTGCGCCTGTTGCCCGCGGGCTGGGTCGACTACGGGCGGACGATGGTCTCGACCGACGACGACGGGGCGCCCTACGGCGCGCACTGGTGGGGCTTGGCGGGCGACAACCCGCTCGGGACGTTCCGCGCCTCGGGCTACGAGGGCCAGTCGATCTCCATCTGCCCGGCGCTCGACCTCGTCGTCGTCCGCCTCGGCAAGACCCCGCTCGAGCGCGAGGACAACCTGATCCCGTGGCGTCTCGCCATGGTCCAAGCCTTCGCCGGGACCGCCTGACTCAGTCGCCGACGGGCGTCGCCACGAAGACGGGGATCTGCCGCGTCGTGTTCTGCTGGTATTCGGCGTAGGGCGGGTAGGCCTCCACGGCGCGCGCCCACCAGTCCTTCTTCTCGTCGCCGGTCACCTCGCGCACGTGCACCCGGAACGGCTCGGGCCCGTCCTGGACCGAGACTTCGTCCGGATGCGCCACCAGGTTGTGGTACCACTCGGGGTTCTCGGGCATCCCGCCCTTCGACGCGACGAGCACGTACTCGCCGTCCTTCTCGACGCGCATGAGCGGGTTCTTGCGCACCTTGCCGCTCTTGGCACCCCGGGTCGTCACCACAATGATGGGCAGGCCGGTGTCGAGGAACGTGTTGGCTCGCTGGCCCCCGGAGGCCTCGTACTCGGCCACCTGGTCCCGCACCCAGTCCCAGGAGCTCGGCTCGTAGTCACCTTGCAGTGTGGTCATGAGGCGAGCGTACGGGGGCGCCGCTACTGTCCGTGCCGTGTCCCGCGAGCCCATGGATACCGCCGACGTCCTCGCCCTCCACGCCGAGCTCTCCAACTGGGGGCGCTGGGGGGCCGACGATCAGCTCGGCGCACTCAACCTGATCACGCCCGAGGTCACCGCCGCCGCGGCGGCGACGGTGCGCAGCGGCCGGACCGTGTCGTGCGCGCGGCCGCTCAACACGGAGGCGGCGGCCGGACAACCCGGCCCCCGTGGCGCACCACATGATCGGCACCGCGACCGAGGGCTGGGGGGCCGACTACTTCGCGCTCGCGTCGCACGGGTTCGCCACCAGCCACATCGACGCCCTCTGCCACGTCTTCCACGACGGCAAGCTCTTCAACGGCTACGGCACCGAGACCGTCACCGCGCACGGGGCCACCCGCCTCGGCATCCACCACCTGCGCCACGGCGTGGTCACCCGGGGCGTGCTGCTCGACATCCCCGCCGTGCGCGGCGTGGACGCGCTCGAGCCGGGCGAGCCGATCTTCCCCGAGGACCTCGAAGCGGCGGAGGAGAAGGCCGGACTGCGCGTCCGCACCGGCGACGCCCTGCTCGTGCGCACGGGCCGCTGGGTCTGGCGCGACACGCACGGACCCTGGGACGTCGCGACCCGGGCGGCCGGGCTCGATGCCGCCTGCCTGGCCTGGCTCCGCGCCCGCGACGTGGCCACCCTCGGCTCCGACGGGGTGTCCGACGTGCTCCCGTCGCGGGTCGCGGGCGTGGGCATGCCGATCCACGAGACGGCCATCGTCGCCCTCGGGCTGCACCTGATGGACAACCTGGACCTCGACGCGCTGGCCGTCGCCTGCGCCGGCGAGGCGCGCTGGGACTTCCTCTTCGTGGTGGCGCCGCTGGTGCTGCGGCGCGGCACCGCCTCGCCGGTCAACCCGATCGCGGTCTTCTGAACTCCCTTTCGGGCAGCGAGCGCTCCGACCGGATCTCCAGGACCCTCAGGAAGGTGCGCCGCCCACGACCGGCGAGACGAGCTTGAGGCTCCCGGTCGACCCGTAGAACCCGGCGTCGCCGTAGTTGAAGATGCCGCCGTCGGAGGCGACGAGGAAGTAGCCCTTGCCGTCGAAGGTCGACATCATGCCGACGACGGGCTTGTTGAGCGTGATGGAACCCGTCGAGCCATGGAACAGGGCGTCCCCGAAGCTGAAAATCCCACCGTCGGAGGCGACCAGCCAGTAGCCCTTGCCCGTGACGTTGGCCGCCATGCCCACGACGGGCTTGTTGAGCGGCACGCCACCCATGGACCCGTAGAACACGCCGTCGCCGTAGGTGAAGATGCCGCCGTCTGAGGCCACCAGCCAGTAGCCCAAGCCGCTGGCCGTCGGCCCCATGCCGACGATCGGCTTGTTGAGGTGGATGCTCCCGGTGGATCCGTAGAACCCGGCGTCGCCGTAGTTGAAGATGCCGCCGTCGGACGCGACGAGCCAGTAGCCGCGCCCGTCCGGCGTGGCCGCCATGCCCACGATCGGCGCATTGAGGTGGAGGCTGCCGGTCGACCCGTAGAACTGCGCGTTGCCGAAGCTGAAGATCCCACCGTCGGAGGCGACCAGCCAGTAGCCCCCGTTCCCCGGCGTGGTGGCCATGCCGACGACCGGCGCGTTGAGGTGCATGCCGCCCATCGACCCCAAGAACGTTGCGCTCGGGAATGCGAAGACGCCCCCGTCCGCCGCGTCGAGCCAGTAGCCCTCGGCAGGCGTGTAGCTGTTGAGCAGGCCGACCTCACCTGCGCTCGAGTCCTCGAAGAAGCCGCCCGCCTGGCAGGCGCCGCGGCCGCTGCAGGCGACCGCGCGGAGCTCGTTGAACGAGGCCGCCCCGGTTGCGGCATTAGCCGGCGTGACTCCCCCTTGCGCGCTCCAGGTCCCTCCCGACAGCGTCTCGATGAGACTGACCGAATTACCCGAGTTCGTGTTGTTCGAGTAGTAGCCGACGGCGGTACAGGCCGTCGACGACAGGCACGACACGCCGTTGAGTTGCGTGTCGACAAAGTTGCCGCTGGCCGCATCGTTTGGTTCTGGTGCCTGCTGTGCGACCACCGCGCCCGCCGGCGAGACCGTCTCGACGAGGGCCCGGTTCTTGCTGCTCGTGTCCGAATAGCTCCCAACGGCGACGCACCCGCCGTCGAAGCCGCACGAGACGCCGAGGAGGTCTGCGAACTCCTGCGCCCCGGTGAAGGCGTTCGAGGGCACCGGAACCGGAGCCGCAGCGGCGGACCACGTGGTCCCCGACCCGTGCACGAGGAGCGGGGCTCTGCCGCCGGACGTCGTGTAGTAGTAACCCGCGATCTCGCACTGCGTGCCGGCGCACGACAGGTTCTGTCCAAAGTCTTCGATGAACGGGCTGACCCCGAGCTCCTGGCTGCTCCCCGTGCGGGCGTCGGAGGGAAGGGGTGCCACCGACGCCGCCCAGGTGCCGCCCGTTTCGGTCAGGAGTTCGAGGCCTTCGCCGTCGGCGTTCGTCGTGTATTGGCCGTCGGCGACGCAGTTGCCCAACGACGGGCACGAAACCCCGGCCAGCGAGACGTTGTTGTGTGTGTCCGCGTCCGACACTTGCGGCGCCGCGTGGGCGGTCCACACGCCTCCCGAGAGGGTGTCGATCAGACCGACCTTGAAACCTGAGGTGTTGGTGTAGAACCCGACGGCCGTGCAGTCGCCGGGCTCTGCGCACGACACGGACTTCAGCCACGTGTAGGAAGACGCTGCCGGCTCGGCGTCGCTCGGCGTGGGCGCCTCCATGGCGTGCCACACGCCGCCATCCAGAGTCTCGATGAGCCCGTTGAATTGGTTCGTGCTCGAGGTGTTCGTGTCGTTGGCGTAGCCGCCGACGGTGACGCATGAGCCGTCGGATGGGCACGCCATGCCGTAGAAGGACGGGTCGGGGTCCGAGAACGCGTCGCTGGGCATCGGCGCCTCGACGGCCGACCACGTGCCACCGTTCCAGGCATCGAGCAGCCCCCGATCGTTTCCGGAGCCGTCCTCGTACGTGCCCGCCGCGGCACACGACACCGCCGACGCGCAACCCTCGGTCTCGATCGATTCGTCCGGGTTGCTCGCCGGGGCATTCAGGCCGGATGGCGAAGGCGACTGGATCCCGGTCCAGCCGGGGGTGGGTGCGGCAGCGGAGGCCGTACCCGTGCCGATGAGGGCGGCCATCGCGCCGGTGCCGATCACCAGCACGCCGTCGGCGGCGGCGACCGCAGTCCGGCGCAGCTTGGAAGGGGTCACGCGGCCCGTTGCGGAACGTCGGTTGCCAGACCTTGAGCGGTTCACCGTCGACCCTCCGTTCGTGCGCCTCGTGGCAAATCTAGGAAACGAAGGAGCTCGAAGCAACGAATTTCCCTGGAAGATGCGATCCTCTTGTCAGGCTCCCTCGTAGGGGAACCCGAGGTCGGGTGCCGTCAGGACGGCTCTGAACCCCAGGCCCTCGGCGGCAGCCATCGCCTCGACCGTGCCCCCGCGATCGACGACGGCGACCAGCAACACCACCTCGGCGCCCGCCTCCTGGACGGCGTGGGCGGCCTCGAGCAGGGAGGTCCCCCGCGTGACGGTGTCCTCGGTCACGACGACCTTGTCCCCGGGGTCGAGCGCGCCGGCGATGCGGCCGCCGGCGCCGTGGTCCTTGGCCTCCTTGCGCACGCTGAACGCCTTGAGGGCGCGGCCTCGGGTGGCGGCGACGCCGGCGGTCACGAAGGTGACGGGGTCGGCCCCCATGGTGAGGCCGCCGATGGCGGTCGCCTCGTCAGGCACCACCGAGAGCACCGCTTCGGCCACCAGCACCATTGCCTCGGGCCGGCAGACCGTCTGCTTGGAGTCGATGAACCAGCTGCTCTTGCGACCCGACTTGAGCGTGAAGTCCCCGGTCTTCACCGAGTGCTCGAGCAGGTGGGCGCGCAGCTCGGGGTAGGGCGAGTCCCCGCTCATACGAACCGCACGCCCGGCCCGGCCACCACCTCGCCGATCACGACACCCGGCCGATCCGCCGCGGCGAGGGCCGAGAGCACATCGCCGGCGCCTCCGGAGTCCACGACGAGCGCCATGCCGACGCCCCGGTTGAAGACCCGGTCCATCTCGTCCTCGTCGATGCCACCGAGCCGTCTGATCTCCTCGAAGATCCGCGGCTCCTCCCACGTGGCGCGGCGCAGGACAGCACCAACGTCCTCGGGCAGGACGCGCGGCAGGTTGCCGACGATGCCGCCCCCGGTGATGTGGGCACACGCGTGCAACGCGTCGCCCGCGCTGGCGCGCACAGCCACGACCGCGGGTGCGTAGACGACCGACGGGCGCAGGAGCTCGTCGGCGACGGTGACGTCCGCGCCCGCCCAGGCCGGGTCGCCAAGGTCGAGCCCCGCCCGCTCGAGCAGCACATGGCGGGCCAGGGTGTAGCCGTTGGAGCGAAGGCCCGGCGAGGGCAGGGCGATGATGCTGTCGCCGACCCGGACCCGTGCCGGACCGAGCTGGGTCCCGTCGTCGACCACCCCGACGGCGAACCCGGCGAGGTCGAGTTCGTCCGCGGCCATGACACCGGGGTGCTCGGCCGTCTCGCCGCCGATCAGGGCGCAGCCGGCCTGTCGGCACCCCTCGTGCACGCCGGCCACCACCGTCGCGACCCGGTCGGGATCGACCTTCCCGGTCGCGATGTAGTCGAGCATGAACAGGGGCTCGGCGCCGACGCACACGAGATCGTCGACGCACATGGCCACCAGGTCGATGCCGACGGTCTCGTAGCGACCCGTCGCCCGGGCAACGACCAGCTTGGTGCCGACGCCGTCGGTCGACGCCACCAGGACGGGCTTGGTGAACTTCTCGACGTCGAGGGGGAACTGTCCGCCGAACCCTCCGATGCCCGCCACCATCGACTGCAACCGCTCGACCGCGGCGTCTCCGGCGGCGATGTCGACGCCGGCGGCCGCGTAGGTGGCGCCGCCCTCACTCACGGTCTTCAGACCCCGGGCAGCGCGGCCTGGTACGCGACGGCCAGTGGTTCGGCTCGCTCGATGACCACCGGCACGGCCGACGCCGGGACCGGTGTCGGGTAGTCCCCGGTGAAGCAGGCATCGCAAAAGCCACCGCCGGCGCCGATAGCGGCCCTCAGGTTCTCGATGCTGATGTAGGCCAGCGAGTCTGCGCCGAGGATCGAGGCCATCTCCTCGACGGTGTGGTCGGTCGCGAGCAGCTCCTCGTGCGAGGGGGTGTCGATCCCGTAGAAACAGGGCCAGCGCCAGGGCGGGGAGGAGATGCGCAGGTGCACCTCGGCCGCACCCGACTCGCGCAGCATCTTGATCACCGAGCGCTGGGTCGTGCCCCGCACGATGGAGTCGTCGACCACGACGAGCCGCTTGCCGGCGATCGCATCACGCAGCGGATTGAGCTTGCGCCGCACGGCGTCGGCCCGCAGCTGTTGGTCCGGCGCGATGAACGAGCGGCCGATGTAGCGGTTCTTGACCAGCCCCTGCCCGTACGGGATCCCGCTGGCTCGGGCAAAGCCTTCCGCCGCCGGCACTCCCGATTCGGGCACCCCCATCACCATGTCGGCGTCTGCGGGGGACTGCAGGGCCAGCAGCTCACCCATGCGGCAGCGGGTCTCGTGCACCTCACGGCCGTAGAGCCGGCTGTCGGGGCGTGCGATGTAGGCGAACTCGAAGATGCACAGGCGCGGCTCGACGGGACGCAGCCAGGGGACTCGACGCTCCGCGGTCCGTCGTCGTCGATCACCACCATCTCGCCGGGGGCGACTTCGCGTACGAACTCGGCACCGATGACGCTCAGGGCCGGCGTCTCCGACGCGAGCACCCAGCCGTCCGGAGCGGCCGCGGGGCCCAACCTCCCGAGGCAGAGGGGGCGGAAGCCGTAGGGGTCTCGCACACCGAAGAGCCGCTCCGAGCTCATGAGCACGAACGAGAACGCCCCCTCGAGGATGGGTAGGACGGCCAGCAGCGCAGTCGCCAGGTTCTCGGTCTCGGGAAACGAGCGCGCCAGCAACTCGGCGACGACGTCGCTGTCGGTGGCGATGGAGCCGGGCAGCATCCCGACCTTCTCGGCCAGTGCCTCGGTGTTGGTCAGATTGCCGTTGTGGCCCAGCGCGAAGCCGGCGCGTCCCACGGGTCGGTACACCGGCTGTGCGCCGGCCCAGTCCGACCGCCCGTGCGTGGAGTAGCGCGTGTGGCCGATGGCCAGGTGTCCGTCGAGCCCCGACAAGGTGCGCTCGTCGAAGACGGTGGCGACGAGGCCCATGTCCTTCACGACGGTGACGGTGTCGCCGTCGCTGACGGCCATACCCGCCGACTCCTGCCCGCGGTGCTGCAGGGCAAAGAGCCCGTCGAAGGTGAGGTTGGCCACCCGTCTGCCGGGCGCATAGACCCCAAAGACACCGCACGCTTCCTTCACGCGCCGTCCATTCTCGCACAGGCCTGCGTGGTCACGAGTCGCCCAATGCCCTGGTCAGGTTGCCCTCGAAGGCCTCGCGGACCGCCGTGAGCGGGAGGTCCACCTCGTCGCCGAACGTGAGGCGGTCACCTCCGGCCCGGCCGAGCACGACCGTGGCGACCCCGGCCTCGGCGGCGCGGGCAGCGAACTCGTCGGGCCGTGCCGTGGCCACCACGAACCGTGACGGCAGCTCGGTGAAGAGCTCGGGCGCCCCGCCGGCGAGGTCAAGGACGCAGCCCGTCAGGGACTGGGCCGCCATCTCGGCCGCCGCGACGGCCACGCCGCCACCCGAGACGTCGTGCACCGCGTGGAGAAGATCGTCGCCGGAGCCCGCAACCTGTCCGGCGACCAGGGCGGCCACGAAGGCACAAGCGTCGCGATGGGCGCCGAAGTCGACGACCGGCACCGAACCGGTCCGATGATCCCGGCACTCGGTGGCCCACCGGGTTCCCTCCAGGGGAAAGGAGCCGTCGACCGCGGTGCGCGGTCCGACGAGAAGCACCGTGTCGCCGTCGGTCCATGCCTGCCCCGGGGGCGACCCGTGCAACGCGTCGACGAGACCGAGGACGCCGAGGACAGGGGTCGGGTCGATGTCGGCGCCCCCGCTCTCGTTGTAGAGGCTGACGTTGCCGCCGATCACGGGCAGCGAGAGGGCGCGGCACGCGTCGGCCATTCCGTCGATGCACTCCGACAGCTGCCACATCACCTCGGGATGTTCGGGATTCCCGAAGTTGAGGCAGTTGACCACGGCGGCGGGCGTCGCCCCGACACAGGCGAGGTTGGCGACCGCCTCGGCCAGCACGAGCGCTGTGCCGCCTCTCGGGTCGAGCGCGCAGGCCCGGGGATTCGAATCGGTCGTGACCGCGACACCCCGCGTCGACGACGGCAGACCCGGACCGGCCAGGCGCAGCAGCGCTGCGTCGGCGCCGGGACCGGCGACCGTGTTGAGGAACAGCTGGTGGTCGTACTGGCGATAGACCCAGCTGGCCGACCGCAGCAACATGAGAAGGTCGGTCGCACAGTCGGTCGGCGCCGCTGGCGGGGGGGCGTGGCGGGGAGTCGGCGCCGTGCGGGGACGATCGTAGAGCGGCGCGTCGTCCGAAAGGGAGGCGGCCGGCACGTCGGCGAGTATCGGGCCGTCGAGACCGTCGCGGATGCGCAGGCGCCCGCCACGATCCGGTTCGGGCTCCATCACGGTGCCGATCACGGTTGCCCGCACTTCCCACTTGGCACAGATGGCGGACACCGCCGGCCACGACTCGGGCGTCACGATGGCGAGCATGCGCTCCTGGCTCTCGCTCGTCATCACCTCCCAGGGCTCCATGCCTTCCTCGCGCCGCGGCACCGCCGATACGTCGACGTCCATGCCGACCCCGCCGCGTCCCGCCGTCTCGCTCGTCGCGCAGGCGAGGCCGGCGCCACCGAGGTCCTGGATGCCGACCACGAGCTTGGTGTCGAGCAGCTCGAGACAGGCCTCGATGAGCCGCTTCTCCTCGAAGGGGTCGCCGACCTGCACGCTCGGCCGCTTCGTGTCGTCGGCGGCGGCGTCGGCGCCGCTGAAGCCGGCCGAGGCCAGCACGCTCACCCCGCCGATCCCGTCGCGGCCGGTGCTCGAGCCCAACAACACCGCCAGGTTCCCCGGGCCCGACGCGATGCCGAGGACCAGGCGGTCGGTCGGCAGGGCCCCGAGGCACAGCACATTGACGAGCGGGTTCTGCGCGTAGCAGGGGTCGAAGGTGAGCTCGCCACCGACGGTCGGCACACCCACGGAGTTCCCGTAGCCGGAGATGCCTCCGACCACGCCCTCGACCAGCCAGCGCTGGCGGGCGTCGTCGGGACGGCCGAAGAACAGTGGGTCCATGACCGCGAGCGGCCGGGCGCCCATGGTGAAGATGTCGCGCAGGATCCCCCCCACCCCGGTCGCGGCGCCCTGGTGCGGCTCGATAGCCGAGGGGTGGTTGTGGCTCTCGATCCGTATCGCCACGGCGATCCCGTCACCGGCGTCGATGACCCCTGCGTTCTCGCCCGGGCCCACCAGCACGCGGGGGCCCTCGGTGGGCAGACGCCGCAGGTGCAAGCGCGACGACTTGTAGGAGCAGTGCTCGCTCCACATCACGGCATAGAGCGCGAGCTCGAGGTGGTTCGGGGGCCGCCCGAGAATCTTGCCGATCGCCTCGAATTCGTCGTCGGTCAGGCCCAGCGCCCGATGAAGGTGGTCCTCGGCCGCGCGTTCGCCGGACGCCTCGGCCAGGGGTGTCATGACGCTCGGCAATTTACCGGGCCGGCGGGGGCTCTCAGGCGTAGGGGAACCCGGCGGTACAGGGTGGCCGCCTGGCCCACCGCCGGGAGGTCGTGGGGCGGATCGGGGCGGCGGCCAGTCCGGAAATGGCTGTTCTCGTGTCACGCAATGGGTGATGTGCAACCTCGGGGAATGGATGAATCAGGCGAACGGAAGAGACGAAATAGGCAAAAGAATTCCTCGCCGTTTGACCGATATGGATCCTGGCGATGCGGCACAATGGGGTCATGGCTCCAAAGGGAAAAACTTCGGCTCCTCGCAAGCCCATGAGCACCGGCCACAAAGCGGCCTTGGCTCGTGGGCGCGCCGAGAGTGCAACCGTCCGCCACTATCTCGAGGCGCTCGAGACCTCAAAGCCCCGGCGGGGGCGCAAGCGCACGGCGGCATCCATCGACAAGCGGCTCGGCACGATCGATGCACAGCTGGCGGATGCCGACGCCCTCACCCGGCTGCATCTGCTGCAGGAGCAAAAGGATCTGTTCGACGAGCGCTCGCGGGTGGACCAGGTGAAGGACATGTCCGCGCTCGAAAAGGAGTTCATCAAGGTGGCGAAGACCTACGGCGAGCGCAAGGGCATCACGTACTCGACCTGGCGCGCCGCCGGAGTGAGCGCCACGGTGTTGCAGAAGGCGGATATCTCGCGGGCTCGGGCGTAGGCGGGAGGATCAGGCGGCGGCGCGGGCGGTGGCCGCACCGACCAACGCCCGCAAGAGCACGAGCCCGTCGACCGACCCGAGCAGCGCGTGGCTGGCGCGCTCGGGGTGGGGCATGAGGCCGACCACGTTGCCCCCTTCGTTGGCGATGCCCGCGATGGCGTCCAGCGAGCCGTTCGGGTTGTCTGCGTAGCGCAGCACCACCCGGCCCTCGTCGTGCAGGCGCCGCCGTGTCTCGTCGTCGCAGGTGTAGTTGCCCGAGAAATGGTTGATGGGGATGACGAGCTCGTCGCCCTGGTGTGCGCCCGACGTCAGGACCGACGATGTCGAGGTCACGACGAGCCGGGCCGGCTCGCACAGGAAGCGCAGTCGCCCGTTCTTCTGCAGCGCACCCGGCAGGAGGCCGGCCTCGGTCAGCACCTGGAAGCCGTTGCAGATGCCGACGACCGGGCCGCCGGCCCGGGCGAAGGCGCCCACCGCCTCCATCACCGGCGAAAAGCGGGCCAGCGCACCCGGGCGCAGGTAGTCGCCGTGGGCGAAGCCCCCCGGCAGCACGATCGCATCGACGGAGCCCACGTGGTCGTCGCCGTGCCAGAGCAGGGCCCCCTCGGCGCCGGCCGCCTCGACCGCCTGCACGACATCGTGCTCGCAGTTGGTGCCGGGGAACACGACGACGCCGATGCGCGGCGCCACGTCAGATCGCCTCGAGCTCGAGCCGGCTCTGCTCGATCACCGGGTTGGCCAGCAGCCGGTCGGCCAGCTCGGACGCCGTCGTGCGTGCCGCGCCCTCGTCCGGTGCGTCCACCTCGAAGCTGAAGGACCGGCCGGCCCGCACGTGGGCGACGCCGTCGAAGCCGAGGGCGGGCAGCGCGCGCTCGATGGTCGCCCCCTCGGGATCGGCGATTCCCGGGCGCAATTGCACCTCGACGCGGGCGCGGAACCTCATGGCGTCGCACCGTACCAGTCGTCCAGACGGCGCCCGGAGATTCGCTCATAGGCCGCGACGTAGCGCGCCGACATGGCGGCCTGCACCTCGTCCGGCAATGCCGGCGGTGGCGGTGTGCGGTCCCACGGCTGCGCGGCCAACCAGTCGCGCAGCGGTTGCTTGTCGAACGCCGGTGGGGTCTGTCCCGGCACCACCTGGTCCGCCGGCCACAGGCGCGAGGAGTCGGGCGTGCACACCTCGTCGCACAGGCTCAGCACGCCGTCGACATAGCCGAGCTCGAACTTCGTGTCGGCGAGCACGAAACCGGCGGAGGCGGCGCGGGCGGCCGCCCGGTTGTAGAGCTCGAGGCAGACCGTGCGGGCCGCCAGGGCGGCTTCGGCGCCCACGAGGTCGATGGCGGCGGCGAAGTCGATGTTGAGGTCGTGGCCCTCGGTCGCCTTGGTCGACGGCGTGAACATCGGCTCGTCGAGCCTGCTGGCCAGCTGCAGGCCCTTCGGCATCGCCGTGCCGTGCACGGTGCCCGACTTCGCGTACTCCTCGTAGGCCTGGCCGGCGAGGTACCCCCGCACGATGCACTCGAGGTGGAGCATCTCGGCGCGGCGCACCAGGACGGCCCGCCCGGCCCACGCGGCCGGCAGCGCCAGGCCGTCCAATTGGTCTTCGATGGCGGCCGGGTCGGCGGCCAGGATCGTCCCGGGCACGACGTCGGCCATCTCCTCGCACCAGAACGAGGTCATCGCCGTGAGCACCCGGCCCTTGTTGACGATCGGCTCGGCCATGATCACGTCGAACGCGCTGACCCGGTCCGAGGCCACCATGAGCAGGCGGTCGGCACCGGCGTCGTAGAGCTCGCGGACCTTGCCCGAATGGAGTTGCGGCAGCGTGGCGGCGTCGGTGCCGCTCACAGCGGGACCAACGCGTCGGCGAAGCGGTCGACGTGCCGCAACGTGCGCTCGAGGTCGAAGGCCTCGTCGAGCTGCTCCGGCGTCAGCGTGACGTCGGGGTCCGCCTCGAGGACGGCACGGAAGGCGCGGCGCTCGGACCAGGCGGCGCGGGCGTCGCGTTGGACGATTCGGTACGCGTCGTCGCGGGTGCGGCCGGCGGAGACCAGCGCGAGGAGGACCGGCTGGGAGAAGACGAGGCCGAGCGTGCCCTCGGTGAGGTTCTCCAGTGCCCGCTCGGGGTGGATGACGAGGCCCTCGGCCAGGCCGGTCGCCTTGCGCAGGACGTAGCAGGCCAGGAGGGAGGCGTCGGGGAGCGCCACCCGCTCGACCGAGCTGTGGGAGATGTCGCGTTCGTGCCAGAGCGCCACGTCCTCGAGCCCCGCGCTGAGGTAGCCGCGCTGCAGGCGGGCCAGCCCGGAGAGTCGCTCGGAGAGGATGGGGTTCCGCTTGTGCGGCATGGCGGAGCTGCCCTTCTGGCCGGCGGCGAAGGGCTCCTCGACCTCACCGAGCTCGCTGCGGGCCAGGTGCCGGATCTCCGTACACATGAGCTCGACGGTGGCGCCGATGGACGCGCAGGCGTAGAAGTACTCGGCGTGGCGATCACGGGAGACCACCTGGGTCGCCGGCACCGGTGTGAGGCCGAGCGCGGCACAGACCCTTGCCTCGACGGCCGGGTCGATGTTCGAATACGTCCCGACGGCGCCCGAGAGCTTGCCCACGGCCACCGCGTCGCGGGCCGCCCGCATGCGGGTGCGGTCGCGATCGGCCTGCAAGGCCCACAGCGCGAACTTGGCGCCGAACGTGGTCGGCTCGGCGTGCATCCCGTGGGTGCGGCCGGTGACCGGCACGTGCAGGAGCTCGAGGGCGCGCGCCTTGAGCACGCGCACGAACGCGTCGAGGTCGGCCAGCAGCAGGTCGGCCGCTCTGGTCAGGGTGGCGCAGAGCGCGGTGTCCACCACGTCGGACGAGGTCAATCCGTAGTGGATGTGCGAGCCGGCCGGACCGCCGATGCGCTCCTGCACGACGTCGACGAAGGCGGCGACGTCGTGGTCGGTCACCTTCTCGCGTTCGAGCACGTCGGCGACGAAGACATCGTCGACCGTCGGCGCCTTGGCCCGGCAAGTGGCCGCCTCGTCCGGCGGCACATTGCCCAGGGCGGCCTGGGCTTCGGTTGCGAGCAGCTCGACCTCGAGCCACATGGAGAACCGCGCCGCGTCGCTGAACAGCGCGGCCATGTCCGGCGGCGAGTAGCGGGGGATCACCGCGCCCCCTCCCGCACCGCCATGGCGGATTCGGCCGCGTCCGCCGCGATGTCGTGGCGCAACTGCATGCCCTCCCATTCGATCGGCGCCGCGGCTGCGTACGCGTTGGCCCGGGCCTGCTCGAGTGTGGGCGCGACGGCGGTGACACCGAGCACCCGTCCGCCCGCGGTGTGGAACGGACCACCGGCGCTGTGGCGCCCCGTGCCGGCGTGGAACACCGTGGCACCCTCGACGTCCGCCACCGACTGGCCGTCGGAACGGAGACCCTCGATGGTGTCGCCACCCCGCGGGCTCTCGGGGTAGCCCTGTGACGCCAACACCACGCAGACCGCCGCGGCGTCGGCGAAGGTGGGTGGGGCGACCTCGTCCAGCGCGCCGTTCGCCACGGCGAGGAGGAGCTCGGCCGGGTCGGACGCGAGCAGCGGGAGCACCACCTGGGCCTCGGGGTCGCCGAAGCGGACGTTGTACTCAATGACCTTCGGTCCCTCGGCCGTCAGCATGAGGCCGGCGTAGAGCACGCCGCGGTACTCGATGCCGCGCCGCCGGAGCTCGTCCACCAGCGGCAGCACGGCGGTGTCCATGAGTTGCGCGACCGCCGCGTCGCCGACCTGCGGCATCGGTGCGTAGGCACCCATGCCGCCCGTGTTGGGACCGGTGTCGCCGTCGCCCACCCGCTTGAAGTCCTGGGCCGGCACCAGAGGGACGGCGCGCGTCCCGTCGCACAGGACGAGCAGCGAGCACTCCTCACCCACGAGGCCCTCTTCGATGACGACGTTGCGCCCGGCCTCGCCGAAGGCTGCGCCGGACAGTTTCGCCTCGACGTCGGCGCGCGCCTCCTCGATCGTGCCTGCCACCAGGACGCCCTTCCCGGCGGCCAGGCCGTCGGTCTTGATGACCCACGGCCCCGGCAATGTCTCGAGGTACGCCAGCGCGTCGGCGGACTGGAGGGCGTCGAAGGCCGAGAAGCGCGCCGTCGGGACGCCCGCTGCGCTCAAGACCTCCTTCATGAATGCCTTGGAACCTTCCAAGAGCGCGCCGTCGGCGCCGGGCCCGACGACGGCCTTCCCCCGGGCCCGCAGGGTGTCGGCCAGGCCGGCCACGAGGGGGGCTTCGGGCCCGATCACATAGAGATCGGCCTCGATGTCCTCGACCGGGGCGTCGGCCACGAGGATGGGCGGGCGCCATGCCCGGATTGCCGGGCGTGACGATGACGTCGGAGGTGCGGGCCAGGGTGTGGGCGAGCGTGTGCTCGCGTCCTCCGCTGCCGACGATGCAGACCCTCACGCGGTAGCGAAGGTAACGGTCTGCTCGCGTCCGGGGCCGACGCCCACCAGACGCACGGGGACTCCGATCTGTTCGGAGAGGAACGCGATGTAGTCACAGGCGGCGGCGGGCAGGTCGCCGGGCGCGGTCGCCGCGGTGAGATCCGTGCGCCACCCCGGCAGTTCCTCGTAGATCGGCACCGCCTTGTGGAAGGTCGACTGGTGATAGGGCAGGTGGGTGTAGCGGATGCCGTCGGCCTCGTAGGCGACGCACACCTTGACCGTCTCGAACGTGTCGAGCACGTCGAGTTTGGTCAGCGCGACCTCGGTCAACGAGTTGAGACGCACCGCCTGGCGGAGCATCACGGCGTCGAACCAGCCGCAGCGCCGCTTGCGGCCGGTGTTGGTCCCGTACTCGTGCCCGCGCTCGACGAGCAGCTCACCCACGTCGTTCTCCTGCTCGGTGGGGAAGGGCCCGGCGCCGACGCGGGTGACGTAGGCCTTGGCGATGCCGATCACCCGCTCGATGTCACGCGGCCCGAGACCCGACCCGGTGCAGGCGCCCCCGGCCACCGGGTTCGAGGAGGTCACGAAGGGATACGTGCCGTGGTCGAGGTCGAGGAAGGTGGCCTGCGCGCCCTCGAGCAGCACCTGGCGGCCCTTGTCCATGGCGTCGTGGACCATGCCGACGGTGTCGCCCACCATCGGCTCGATCCGCGGCGCGTACTCGCCCAGGTAGTGGTCCGCGATCTCGCCCGCCGCCAGCGGGAGACGGTTGTAGACCTTGGCCAAGACGGCGTTCTTCTCCTTGAGCGCGACGTCGAGCTTCTGGCGGAAGATCTTGGGGTCGAACAGGTCCTGGACCCGCAGCCCCACCCGGGTCGCCTTGTCGGCGTAGGCCGGGCCGATGCCCCGCTTCGTCGTGCCGAGCGCGTTCTTCCCGAGGAAGCGCTCGGTCACCCGATCGAGCTCCTGGTGGTACGGCATGATCAGGTGCGCGTTCCCGCTCACGACGAGCCGGCTGGTGTCGACGCCCTTGGCGGCGAGCGAGTCGAGCTCCTCGAGCAGCACGGCCGGGTCGACGACGACGCCGTTGCCGATGATCGGCGTGATGTGGTCGTAGAGGATGCCGCTGGGGACGAGCTGGAGGGCGAAGGCCTCGCCGTGCACCACGATGCGGTGACCGGCGTTGTGGCCACCCTGGTAGCGCACCACCATGTCCATCTCGCTTGCGACGAGATCGGTGAACTTGCCCTTCCCCTCGTCGCCCCACTGGGTCCCGACCACCACGGTTGCGGGCACGCGTTCTCTCCGTTCGCTCAGTCGCTCGGATTACGCACCAGTGTACCGCTCCCCGAAATGGGGGTCGTCCCGAGTTCGGGTGGGAACGACCCCCGAACTGGGCGGTTTGGCCCTGGCGCTTCCGGGTATCGGCCGCGACAGAGCCGAGAACGAACGAGCGGTCCCGGACCGAGCCCGTGGAAGGGGCGTTTTCGTGGCGAATGAGCTAGCCAATACGACAGTGGCCTTTGTGGTGGCCAACGAGGGGATCGAGCAGGCCGAGCTGCTGCGGCCCTGGCAGGCCGTGGCCGATGCGGGCGGCGATCCGCAATTGGTCGCCCCGCAGGCGGGCATGGTCGAGACCATGTGCCACCTCGACCGGGCCGACCGCTTCCCGGTGGACCTGGTCACCGACAAGGTCGCCGCCGACGATTTCGACGCCGTCGTGCTGCCCGGTGGCGTGGCCAACTCCGATCGCCTGCGGACCGACGCCGCCGCGGTCGACTTCCTCATGGCCATGTTCGAGGCCGGCAAGCCGGTGGCGGCCATCTGCCACGGGGCGTGGCCCCTGATCGAAGGCGACCTCGTCGCGGGACGCACCGTGACCTCGTGGCCGAGCATGCAGTCCGATCTCCGCAACGCCGGTGCCTATTGGGTCGACCGCGACGTGATCGTCTGCCGGCAGGGCATCAACACGATGGTCACGAGTCGCGGCCCGGGCGACCTGGGACCGTTCTGCCGCAACATGATCAACGTGTTCGCGCCGGCCGAGGTGCTCGTCTGAACCGAGGCGACGGCCTCGTGGTGGTGCCTCGGTGAATTTCCTTCCCTCAGCCTCCACCCAGGAGTAGGGTTCCGCGCGCCGGACGTCTTGGCGTGTCCGGTACCGAGGGGAGGCGGTTGGCGATGAAGACCCAGTTCTGCAAGAGGACGGTGTGCGCCCTCGCGGGCGCCGTCGCACTGAGCGCACCGGTCGTGGGGCTGGCGGCCATGCGGCGACTGCACCCGCCGTCGCCGGCGCTGCCGTGAGTCACACCAGTTTGACGGTGTCACAGACCAGCGTCGCCTTCACCGCGACGACGCTGGGCGATTTCAACGGTCCCATCCCGTTCACCTTCACGAACAACGACCCTTCCCAGTCGGACACCATCGACGGGATCCCCCAGAGCGGGTTCAACATCTCCGGGACGGGGGCCAACGACTACTCCGGGGTCCCGCAGAACGACTGCAACATCGACCAGAACACCGGGACGATCACCATCGCGCCCATGGGCGGCACGTGCACCTTCGACAACTTCTTCAACCCCGGAGCGCTCGGTGCGCGCCCAGCGACACTGGCGGTCAACGACTCGCTGCACTCGGGCCTCGTGATCAGCTTCTCGGGTACCGGGAGCATCGGCTACTACCAGGTGTCCGCCTCGGGTGCGGTCGCCCACTTCGGAGACGCCACCTTCCATGGTGATGCGTCGGGCCTCCCGCTGAACAAGCCGATCGCCGGCATCGCCCAGACCGGCGACAACGGCGGCTACTGGTTGGTCGCCACTGACGGCGGCATCTTCAACTACGGCAGCGCCGGCTTCTTCGGTTCGGCCGGCGGCCTGCCACTGAACAAGCCGATCGTGGGGATGGCATCCACGGTGGACGGGGGCGGCTACTGGCTGGTCGCCTCCGACGGCGGCATCTTCGCCTACGGCGACGCCCAGTTCTACGGCTCGACCGGCGACCTGAGTCTGAACAAGCCGATCGTCGGCATGGCGCCGACGGCCGACGGCGGCGGCTACTGGCTGGTCGCCTCGGACGGCGGCATCTTCAATTACGGCGACGCCGGCTTCTTCGGGTCGACCGGCTCCATGCACCTGAACCAGCCCATCGTGGGCATGGCGGCGACACCCGACGACGGTGGCTACTGGCTCGTCGCGGCCGACGGCGGCATCTTCGCCTACGGCGACACCCAGTTCTACGGCTCGGCCGGATCGCTCCACCTCAACAAGCCCATCGTCGGCATGACGGCCATGCCGGACGGGGGTGGCTACTGGTTCACCGCAAACGACGGAGGGCTCTTCAACTACGGGAACGCGCCGTTCTACGGCAGCAGTGCGGGCCAGCTGACCAACGTGGTCGCCATGACGACCGACGGGGCACCCACCCTGCAGGCCTTCTTCGACGCGCCGGCGTTCCGCTCACACCTGGCCGGGGCGCGGGGGTCGTGGGGCACGCTGCCAGCCGATCCCCACGTCGCGGCGCCGTAGTCGTCGACGCCCTGGCGTCAGGTCAGGACGACCCGGTCGCCCTCGACGTCGACGTGCACCGTCGAGCCCTCCAGGTAGCGGCCCTCCAACAGCGCCAGCGCCAGCGGGTCCTCGATGTTGCGCTGCAGCACGCGCCGGAGCGGCCGGGCGCCGTAGTCGGGGTCGTAGCCGGCGTTGGCCAGCCAGGTCTCCGCCGCGGGCGAGACCTCGAGCGTGAGGCGCCGCTCGGCCAGGCGGGCCCGTAGCTTGCGCAATTGGATCTCGACGATCACCGTCAGGTCGTCGCGGCTCAGCGGCTGGAAGCGCACGATCTCGTCGATCCGGTTGATGAACTCGGGCTTGAAGTAGTCCGAGGGCTCGCCCTTGAGGTTCGACGTCATGATCAGCACCGTGTTGGTGAAGTCGACCGTGCGGCCCTGCCCGTCGGTCAGCCGCCCGTCCTCGAGCACCTGCAAGAGGATGTTGAAGACGTCGGGGTGGGCCTTCTCCAGCTCGTCGAGCAGCACCACCGAGTACGGGCGCCGCCGCACCGCCTCGGTCAGCTGGCCCCCTTCGTCGTAGCCGACGTAGCCCGGCGGAGCGCCCACCAGGCGGGACACCGCGTGCTTCTCCATGTACTCGCTCATGTCGATGCGGACCATGGCCCGCTCGTCGTCGAAGAGGAAATCGGCCAGCGCACGCGCCAGCTCGGTCTTGCCGACACCGGTCGGCCCGAGGAAGAGGAACGAGCCGATCGGCCGGTTGGGGTCGCTGAGCCCGGCCCGGCTGCGCCGGATCGCGTTCGAGACGGCCTCGACCGCCTCGTCCTGGCCGACCACCCGCTCGTGCAGCGTCGACTCCAGGCGGACCAGCTTCTGCACCTCGCCCTCCATGAGCCGCGACACGGGAACGCCGGTCCAGCGGCTCACCACCTCCGCGATGTCCTCGGGGTCGACCTCCTCCTTCAAGAACCGCGAATCGACCTGCAGCTTGGCCAGGTCCTCGTTCGCCTCCGCGATGCGGCGCTCCAGGTCGGGCAGCTCGCCGTAGCGGATGGCCGCGGCGCCGGCGAGGTCGCGCGTCACGTTCGAGCCGGGCCGCCTCCTCCTCCTTGTTCGTCTTCTCCTCCTGCAGCTGGCTGACCGCGTTGAGGTAGCTCTTCTCCTGCTCCCAGTGGGCGGCCATGGAGTCGCGCTGCTCGCCCATCTCGGCGAGCTCGCGCTGCAGCCGCTCGAGGCGCTCCTTCGACGCGTCGTCGCTCTCCTTCTCGAGCGCCAGCTTCTCGATCTCGAGCTGGCGGATGCGCCGGGTGATCTGGTCCAGCTCCGTCGGCATGGAGTCGATCTCGATGCGCAGCTTCGACGCCGCCTCGTCAATGAGGTCGATCGCCTTGTCGGGCAGGAAGCGCCCGGTGACGTAGCGGTCCGACAGCACCGCCGCCGCCACCAGCGCGGCGTCCTGGATCCGCACCTTGTGGTGCGCCATGTAGCGCTCGGACAGCCCGCGCAGGATCGCGATGGTGTCCTCGACCGAGGGCTCGCCCACGAAGACCGGCTGGAAGCGGCGCTCCAGCGCGGCGTCCTTCTCAATGGACTTGCGGTACTCGTCGAGCGTCGTCGCGCCGATCATGCGCAGCTCGCCCCGGGCCAGCATCGGCTTGATCATCTGGCCGGCGTCCATTGCCCCCTCGGCGGCGCCCGCGCCGACGATGGTGTGCAGCTCGTCGATGAAGGTGACGATCTCGCCCTCGGCGTCGGTGATCTCCTTCAGCACGGCCTTCAGGCGCTCCTCGAACTCGCCGCGGTACTTTGCGCCGGCCACCATGGAGCCGAGGTCGAGGGCCACGACCCGCTTGCCCTTCAGGCCCTCGGGCACGTCGCCCTCGATGATCCGGTTGGCCAGTCCCTCGACGATGGCCGTCTTGCCGACGCCCGGCTCGCCGATCAGCACCGGGTTGTTCTTGGTGCGGCGCGACAGCACCTGGATCACCCGGCGGATCTCCTCGTCGCGCCCGATGACCGGGTCGAGCTTGCCCTCGCGGCGCCGCCTCGGTCAGGTCGCGGCCGTACTTGGCCAGGGCCTGGTAGGTCTGCTCGGGGTCGGGCGTCGTGACGCGGTGGTTCCCGCGCACGCGCGCGCAGCGCGGTCAGCAGCTCGTCCTTGCTCACGCCGATCTGATCGGCCAGGGCCAGCACCAGGTGCTCGACCGAGACGTAGTCGTCGCCCAGGTCGCGGCGGTTCTGGTCCGCCGCCTCCAGGACGGTCCGGGCCTCGCGCGAGAGCCCCGGCTCGGCGCCGCCACTGGCCTGGGGCAGGCGCAGCAGCTGGTCGTGGACCTTGCCGGCCACCACGTCGGGGTCGACCCCGACCTGCGAGAGCAGCGGGCGCGTCATGGTGTCGGTCTGCTGGAGGAGCGCGTCGAGCAGGTGGGCCGGCGTCAGCTCCGGGTGCCCCGACGACGCGGCATGGCCCGTCGCCGCGCTGAAGGCGGCCTTCGTGTTGTTCGTCCAGCGTTCTGGGTCTATCGGCATCGTGCCGTCCTCGTCCTGTCGTCCTTTGGTTTCGTTGTCATGCCCCCACGGGCCGGATCACGCCTGCTTCCGCCGCCCGGACCGGTACGGCACCGGGGCCTGGCGCACCGGCACCAGGTCGCGCCGGTACTGGCGGTGCGTGGCCGCCACGGCGTCGAGCGCGGCCGCCCGCACGGCCACGAGCTCGTCGCGCAGGCGGGCCAACTCGCTCTCCAGCTGGAGCACCCGCCGCACCCCCTCGAGGTTGAGCCCGGTCGACGTCAGCTCCTGGATGTGGCGGAGCCGCTCCAGGTCGTGCTCGGAGAACCGCCGGCTCCCGCCGCTCGTCCGCGACGGGTCGAGCAGGCCCTTGCGCTCGTAGATACGCAGCGTCTGGGGGTGCATCCCCGGTGAGCTCGGCCGCCACCGAGATCACGTAGACCGCCTGGTTGGCGTCCCGGTCGCGTCGCAGCTCCCGCCCGTCGCGCTCAGCCGTGCTCACGCTCCCCCCGTCACGACTCCACCGCCTCGCGCGGCGCCGCCTCGGTCACGGCGGCCAGCGACTCGACCGCTGCCCGCTGCTCGTCCGTCAGCTCGGTGGGCACAATCACCTCGATCTTGACCAGCAGGTCGCCCGGCTTGCCGCCGTTGCGGCCCGAGCCCCCCGGCACGCCGCGCCCGCGGACGCGCAGGACGCGGCCCGACTGCGTCCCGGCCGGCACCTTGAGCGTCACCTTGCCGTCGAGCGTCGGCACCGTGATCGTCGTGCCGAGTGCGGCCTCGGGGAAGGTGATCGGCGCCGTCATGGTCAGGTTGCGCCCGCTGCGGCCGAACACCGGGTGCTTGCCCACGTGCACGACGACGTAGAGGTCGCCGGGTGGCGCCATGCCCTGTCCGGGCGCACCGCGGCCCTTCACCCGGATGCGCTGGCCGTTCTCGACCCCCGCCGGGATGCGCACCTTGATGGAGCGCACCTTCTGCTCGGTCCCGGTGCCGTGGCAGACCGGGCACGGCGTGTCGAACAGCGTCCCCCGGCCCACGCAGTCCGGGCACACGGTGCTCGAGCGAGAAGAGGCCCTGGTTGTCGTTGAGGCTCCCGGTCCCCCCACAGCGCGGGCAGGTGTGCGTCGAGGTCCCCGGCGCCGCCCCGCTGCCGCGGCAGTTGGAGCAGCGCACCTCCTGGGGCACGTTCACCGAGGTGGTCACCCCGTGCACGGCGTCGCCGAAGGACAGGTGCAGCGCGGCCTCCATGTCGGCGCCCCGCTGCGGACCGCGCTGGGTGGTGCCGGGTCCGGCCGCCCCCGAACAGGCCTCCGAAGAGGTCGCTCAGGTCGCCCATGTCCTCCATGCGGAAGGTGCCGCCGCCGGGCGCGCCGAAGCCGCCGACCGGCCCGTGCTTGCGGACCTCGTCGTACTCCTTGCGCTTCTCGGCGTCGCCCAGCACGTCGTAGGCCGCGCTGATCTCCTTGAAGCGCTCCTCCGATCCGGGGTTGGCGTCGGGATGGTGCTCCTTCGCCAGCTTCCGATAGGCGCGCGTGATCTCCTTGTCCGACGCCGTCGAGACGACGCCGAGCACCTTGTAGTAGTCCTTCTCGAACCATTCGCGTTGTGCCGCCATGGCTCAGCTCACCCCCGCACGCGGACCATGGCCGGACGAAGCACCTGTCCCTTCCAGCGGTAGCCCGAGCGCAGCACGTCGTCGACCATCGTCTCGGTGTCGTCCGGCTCGCCCTCGCCGTGCGCGACCGCGTCGTGCACCGACGGGTCGAAGGGCACGTTGCGCTGATCGACGCGCTCGAGCCCCTCCTTGGCCAGGATGTCCATCAGCATCGCCCGCGAGGCGCGCAGGGCCTTGCCGTCCTCGGTGAGGTCGAGCGACTCGCTGAAGTGCGCCTCGGCCAGGTCGAGGGTGTCGAGCACCGGGAGCAGCTTGTTCACCAGGTCCGACGCCGCGCGCGCCGTCATCTCGCCCTGCTGGCGCGTGATCCGCTTGCGGTAGTTCTCGAAGTCCGCCTGGGTGCGCTGGAGCGCGAGCAGGTACTCGTCCCGCTCGCGGGCCAGCAGCTCCGAGGGGCTGGCCTCCTCGGCCGGCGACGGCGTGCTCCTCGCCCTCGGGCGCGCCCTCCGGGGCCGCGGCGTCGTCCGCCGCCGCCCCGTTGGGCTCAGTCCCCTCGACGGCCTCCGCGGCGGGAGGTCGCTCGTCGTACAGGCTCATTGCTCATCGACGATCTCGGCATCGACGACGTCGTCGTCCGAGGCGCCCTCGTCGGCGCCGGCACCACCGGCGCCGTCACCGGCCGAACCGTCGGCCGTCCCGCTCGAGGCCGAGGCCGACGCCTGCTCGTACAGCCGCTGGCTGAAGCTCTGCGACACGCCGACCAACTTCTCGGTCGCGTCCTTGATCTCCTCGAGCGACGTCCCGGCCATGGCGTCCTTCACGCCCTTCAGCGCGGCCTCGACGTCGTCCTTCTCGGAGCCCTCGAACTTCTCGCCCTGCTCCTTGAGCAGCTTCTCGGTCTGGTACACGAGGGTGTCCGCGGTGTTGCGCACCTCGGCCTCCTCGCGCCGCTGGCGGTCGTCCTCGGCGTGGGCCTCGGCGTCGCGCACCATGCGATCGATGTCGTCCTTGGCCAGTGACGACTGGCCGGTGATCGTCATCGACTGCTCCTTGCCCGTCGCCTTGTCCTGCGCGGACACGTGCACGATCCCGTTGGCGTCGATGTCGAAGGTGACCTCGATCTGCGGGATGCCCGCGTGGCGCCGGCGGCAGGTCGACCAGCTGGAACTTGCCGAGCGTCTTGTTGTACATCGCCATCTCGCGCTCGCCCTGGAGCACGTGGATCTCGACCGACGGCTGGTTGTCCTCGGCCGTGGTGAAGATCTCCGACCGCTTGGTCGGGATGGTGGTGTTGCGCTCGATCAGCTTGTGCATGACCTGGCCCTTGGTCTCGATCCCGAGGGACAGCGGCGTCACGTCCAACAGCAGGACGTCCTTCACCTCGCCCTTCAGCACGCCGGCCTGCACCGCGGCGCCGATGGCGACGACCTCGTCGGGGTTCACGCCCTTGTGCGGCTCCTTGCCCGTCAGGCTCTGCACCAGCTCCTGGATCGCCGGCATGCGCGTCGAGCCGCCGACCAGCACGACGTGGTCGAGGTCGCCGGTCTTCAGGTTGGCGTCCTTGATGGCGGCCTCGAACGGCCCGCGGCACTTGTCGACCAGGTCGGACGTGAGCTCGTTGAACTTGGCCCGCGTCAGCTTGAAGTCGAGGTGCTTGGGCCCCTCGCTCGTCGCGGTGATGAAGGGCAGGTTGATCTGGGTGTCCTGCACGGTGGACAGCTCGATCTTGGCCTTCTCGGCCGCCTCCTTCAGGCGCTGCAGGGCCATCTTGTCCTGGGCGAGGTCGACGCCCTCGGTGTTCTTGAACTCGGTCACCAGCCACTCGATGACCTTGTCGTCCCAGTCGTCGCCGCCGAGCTGGGTGTTGCCCGAGGTCGACTTCACCTCGAAGACGCCCTCGCCGATCTCGAGCACCGAGACGTCGAAGGTCCCGCCGCCGAGGTCGAAGACGAGGACGGTGCGGTCGGTGTCCTCCTTGTCGAGCCCGTAGGCCAGCGCGGCGGCCGTCGGCTCGTTGATGATGCGGAGCACCTCGAGCCCGGCGATCGACCCGGCCTCTTTGGTCGCCGTGCGCTGCGCGTCGTCGAAGTACGCGGGCACCGTGATGACGGCCTGCGTCACGGTGTCGCCGAGATACGACTCGGCGTCCCTCTTCAGCTTCCCGAGGATCCGGGCCGAGATCTCCTGCGCCGTGTACGCCTTGCCGTCGATGTCGACGGTCCACTTGGTGCCCATGTGGCGCTTCACCGAGCGGATGGTGCGGTCGGGGTTGGTGATGGCCTGTCGCTTGGCCACCTCGCCGACCAGTACCTCACCGGTCTTGGAGAAGCCCACCACCGACGGGGTGGTCCGGCCTCCCTCGGCGTTCGGGATCACGACGGGCTCGCCCGCCTCCAACACACTGACCACCGAGTTGGTGGTTCCCAGGTCGATGCCTACGGCCTTGGCCATGTCTGCCTTGTCCTTCCCATCGTGCGCCGCCCCTGTGGCGACCGCACTGTCAGATGCGTGGATCTAGTGTACCAAAGTTGAGTCGATCCATGTCAGGATTTTTGACATGGCCACTCGACCACCATTGTCCAACTCCAGGTCACAGCTGTGGGCTCTCGAACTTCCCGCCGGGCCGATCCCGGTCGACCCAGGCTGCATCCCAGGCCACTTTGATCCCCTACCCCGCCGCCTACGATCGAACCGTGCTCGATCTGGTCCTGCTCCGCCACGGCCAGTCCACCTGGAACGCGGAGAACCTGTTCACGGGCTGGGTCGACGTCGACCTGACCCCCGCCGGCGAGGCCGAGGCCCGGGCCGGCGGCGAGCTGCTGGCCGAGGCCGCCGACCTCGACCTGCGGATCCTCCACACCTCCGTGCTCACCCGGGCCATCCGGACCGCCGAGCTCGCCCTGGCCGCCGCCGGCCGCAGCTGGCTGCCGGTCCGGCGGGACTGGCGCCTGAACGAGCGGCACTACGGCGACCTGCAGGGGAAGAACAAGGCGGAGATCAAGGCCGAGTTCGGCGAGGACCAGTTCATGCTCTGGCGCCGCAGCTACGACACCCCTCCTCCGCCCCTCGCCGCCGGCAACCCCTACGACGTCAGCGACGATCCCCGCTACCGGGACCTCGATCCGGCCGACGTCCCCCGCACCGAGTGCCTCGCCGACGTGGTGCGCCGCGTCGTGCCCTACTGGAAGTCGGCCATCGTGCCCGACCTCCGTGCCGCCAGCCGCGCACGGCGGTGCGGTGCTGGTGGCCGCCCACGGCAACTCCATCCGCGCCCTGCGCAAGCACCTCGAGAAGATCGCCGACGACGCCATCAGCGAGCTGGAGATCCCGACCGGCATCCCGTACCGCATGCTGCTCGACGACGATCTTACGCTCCGCTCCGGCGAGTACCTCGGCGACCCCGCGGCCGCGGCCGCCGCCGCAGCCGCCGTGGCCCGGCAGGGCGACTCCCCGACCCCGGACTGAGCCGGCCGCCCACGTCCAGTCCCTCTGACCCGGCCGACCCGCGGCTCATGCGGTTGCGGGCACCGACGCGGGACGACGAGGCGGCGTGCCGGGTCGCGCAGGGCGAGCTCACCGACTATCCGTTCCTGCTGCTTGTGGGACCCCGAGATGCCCTGGGACGACTACGTGGACCTGCTCGACGGGTTGCGCGACGGCACCACCGTCCCCGACGGCCTCGTCCCCTCCACGTTCCTCCTGGCCGAGGTCGGCGGCCAGATCGTCGGGCGGCTCTCCATCCGCTTCGAGCTGAACGACTTCCTGGCGGCCGAGGGGGGCCACGTGGGCTACGCCGTCCTGCCGCGCTTCCGGCGTCTCGGCTACGCGACCGAGCTCCTGCGCCGGGCCGTCGCGATCGCCGCCCAGCGCGACGTGGGGCGGCTCCTCGTCTGCTGCGACGACGACAACGCGGCGTCGGCCACCATCATCGAACGCGGTGGCGGCGTCCTCGAGGCGGTGGTGACGCCCGGCGACGGCAGCCCGCCCTTCCGCCGTTACTGGATCGGCTGATCGCCCGCACCACAGCACGGCCCAGACTGGGCCGAAGATGGCGGATGGCCGGGGTGCCTCGCCGCACCCCGGCCATTCCGACCGCTTACAGAACTGACGACGTCTGCGTCCTACAACGCGTCAGCCCCGCGTTCTCCCGTGCGCACACGCACGACGGTGTCGACCGGGACGACCCAGACCTTGCCGTCACCGATCTTGCCGGTGGCCGCGGTCCCGACGATGGCGTCCACCACGTCGTCGACCTGGCTGTCGTCGACCAGCACCTCGATGCGGATCTTGGGGACGAAGTCCACCTCGTATTCCGCACCTCGGTACACCTCCGTGTGACCACGTTGCCGCCCGAAGCCCTGGGCCTCGGTGAGCGTCATGCCCTGCACGCCCTTGCTCTTGAGGACCTCTTTGACATCGTCGAGCTTGAACGGCTTGAGGACTGCCACGATCAGCTTCATTGTTGATCTCCTTTCGTCCTGAATCCGGCCTAGGAACCGCCGGGAATATCTTCGGCACCGGGGACCGGATAGTCCTCCCGGGGTTCCGATGCGCCTCCCCGGTCGATGCCGGCCATGGCAAAGGCGCCGTCGCTCCGCATGGCGAGAGTCTCTTCGGGGAAGGCTTCCTCGCCGTGGATCGCAAGGTCACCGACCTCGAGGACTTCGTCCTTGTAGCGGGCGCCTCGCAGGACCAGACCGATGAGCTTCATCAGGATGAAGGTGATCACGGCCGACCAGAGGATCACGAAGACCGCCGCTCGGAACTGTTCCCAGAGCTGGTGCGCCGACCCTGTATACATCAGGCCGTTGACCGAGAACGGTACGCACTTGCCCGCCGCCGACGTGAAGAGGGCCTGCGAGGTGGCGACGACCTGTCCCGATGCGGTCAGGTGGCCGCAGCCGTACTCCACCATGTTCGGGTCGCCGAAGATGCCGAGCAACAGTCCGCCCATCAAGCCGGCGATGCCGTGGGTGTAGACGACACCGAGCGCATCGTCCACCTTCGAGAACGGCGGCACCTTGGAGAGGTAGTTCCAGGCCACCCAGACCACGGCCGAACAGATGGCGCCGATGTAGATGGCGCCGCGTCCGTTCACCCATCCCGCACACGGGGTGATCCCGACCAGACCGCAGATCATGCCGTTCACACCGCCCAGGAACGTCGGTTTGCGTTCCTTGGTGAGCCAGGCGTCCATGATCATCCAGACGATGACGCCCGTCGCCGTGGCGAGGTTGGTGTTGATCACCGCCGAGGCGGCACTCGCTCCCGCGTAGTAGGGGTCACCGCCGTTGAAGCCGTTCCAGCCGAGCCACAGGATGCCGGCGCCGACCGCCGCCATGACGAGGTTGTTCGGCAGGGCGTGCTGTCTATCTCGGAGCAGTCGTGGCCCCAACACCCAGGCTGCGACGAAGCCCGAGACGCCGGCCGACATATGGATGACGTAACCACCTGAGAAGTCCAGAGCTCCTTCCTGGGCGAAGTACCCACCGCCCCAGAGAAGGAAGGCGTCGATGGCGTAGACGAAGGTCGACCACAGCGGCACCAAGAGGCACCACGCCAGGAACTTGATGCGCCCGAGCACGCTCCCCAGGAACAGCAGCGGTGTGATCGCCGCGAACACGAACTGGAAGTACGCCAGGGTCGAGGTCGGGAAGTGGAACGGAATCAGCGTGTTCGCCGCGGAGACCGCCTGCCCTTGTTCGCCGACGCTGTTGGTGATGCCTCCCGGTTTGCCGACGAAGTTCTCGAAGAAGTACTTCCACGTACCGACCGCTCCGGTCTGCGTCGGTACGCCGTTATGGACACCTCCTCCGATGGAGGTCGCGCCGAAGCCCATCTTGTAGGTCCACAACACCCAGGCGATGAGGACCAACGAGAACCCGGCGAACACCATCGCCAGCACGTTGACCGCCCACTTCTTGGGGACGATCGACGCGTAGAGCACAGCGAGTCCCGGGATGCTCATCAAGCCGACGAACGTCGCGGCGGTCATCTGCCACGTGTTGTCAGCCGGATTGAGCCAACTGGGATACGGGGCGTTCACTGCCCCTATCAGATGGATCACTCAAGCTCTCCTAACTGTCGTTACCGTCTCCGGCGCTCCACCCTGTGCGCGCTTGCAGCGCTCCAGATCGTCGGGTACGGCAAGGCCACTTCAGACGGTTCAACCCCGCCGCAGAAAGGATGCAGGCAAGGCGTTTCGACATCGTCACCGCTGTGTTTCGGGCGCGTTAATCCACACCTGTGGACATCTCGCCCCGTTTTGGGCCCGAGGAACAGCCCGCTGTGGGTGTGTCCCGGTCGGCTCAGGAATGGCCCAGGGGGCGTGACACTACGATCTCTCGATCGCCACCACTTATGACCACTCCGCAGTGACCGACGAACCGTCCGCACCGGCCTCGGCCAACGAACCCGTATCCACCTTGCGCGGTGCGTCGGCACGCGTCGACCCGCGAGCGGCCGCGCGCGCGGTCCTCGCCGTCGTACTGGTCACCTTGGCGGTCCTGGCGGTGGTCTTCACCGTGGCGGCCGTGCACAAGAACCAGCAGATCGACGAGCTCCATTCCCAGGGCGTGCCCGTCACCCTCACCGTGACCTCGTGCATCGGGCTTCTCGGCGGAAGTGGGAGCAACGCGGCGGGCTATTCGTGCACCGGTACGTATGCGATCGGTGGCCACCACTACACCGAACCGCTGCCGGGAACGGCGCTCCACTCGCCAGGAACGACCGTGCACGCGGTGGCCGTCCCGAACGATCCGACGTTGATGACGACGGCCGGCATCCTGTCGACGGAGCACTCCTCGTGGCACGTCTTCATTCTCCCGGCCGTGCTGTTCGCCGCCCTGTTGCTGGTGCTTGGCCTGGCCCTCTTCGTCCGCCGCCGCCGAGGGCCGTCGACACCGGCGGCCTGACGCCGATCGAGCTGCGGCTCGAGCGGCCGGGTGCGATCAGGAGCCCACGTGGCTCACGCGGCTCAGGTGGGTGGCGTGTAGCGCTTGTTCGAACGAGGTCGGGCCCCGTTGGTCGTCGTTTTCGGACGCACGCGCGGGCTGCCCGCCTCCGCCTTCTTGAGCTCCTGTCCGAGCCGATAGGCACGCACCAGATACCAGCCGCCCGCCAGGAGGAACGGGACCCCGAATCCCCAGTAGTGAAGGTTGAAAACGGCCAGGCCGTAGAGGGCGAGCGAGATCCCGAGGAACATGCGCTTGCGCCACAGGGCCGTCACCATCATCAAGACCGAGAGCACAAGGAGCACCACGAGGAGCTCGTGGTACAGCGACGGGTTGACGTAGTTCTTGGTCCCCACGGCCGGGTCGTGATTGATGTCCGCGCCGATGATGAGGAACGAGATCAACGCCGCCACCGGGGCAGCGATGAGGCCGATGGCGCGCTCCTTGTCGTCGGCGCGCCGGACGTCGGACTCGATCTCGTCGGGGGAGCGGTCTTTGGCAGGGCCGGTATCGCTCGGATCGTCGTCCGGGCGCACCATGGCGTACTTCAGGCGCTCCCACCGTGTCAGCTGGGGTGCGTCGTCATCGCCCCTGCTCCCCGTGTCTCGGTTCGCCGGCATCGTCGAAGGCTACCGCCGGCCTGAGAACGGCTCGCTTCGAGCACATTTCGGCCGTGTGAATTCGCCCCCCTGCACCTGGTCCGGGGTCCGTCACTAGGGTGCTCGGTGAGGGCAGTGACGCCCGGCTGATCAGAGGAGCACGCCGATGAAGCTCGTGGTGGCAGTGGTCAAGCCGTTCAAGCTGGACGACGTGAAGAACGTCCTGAAGAACATGGGTGTCCAGGGCATGACCCTCACCGAGGCGCAGGGCTACGGGCGCCAACGGGGCCACACCGAGACTTACCGGGGCGCCGAGTACCAGGTCGACTTCGTGCCCAAGGTGCGGGTCGAGGTCCTCGTCGAGGACGAGCAGGCCGAAGCGGTGGTCGACGCCATCGTGTCGTCGGCGGCCACCGGCAAGATCGGCGACGGCAAGGTGTGGGTGGTCCCGGCCGAGACCGTGGTGCGCGTGCGCACCGGCGAACGCGGCGCCGACGCGGTCTGAGTCCGGGCCGAACGGGGCGACCCCTGCCGCAGCCGGCCGGCGGCGATCCGGCGCAGTCGTTGCCCGAAAGGGCGCGTCGGGGATGCGTGCAAACGAGCACGTGAAGGCACGTGGGGGCTACTGTCTGCGGCCATGGCAAAGGAACTCGACCTCTCGAAGATCTGGCTGTTCTCGACCTCGTCGGCCAAGGACCTGCGCACTATCCGGCGGGCGCTCGAGGAAGTGACGGTCCCGCCGGGGCGCATGCTCTGCGAGCAAGGCACGATCGGGCGTGAGTTCTTCCTGATCGTCAAGGGCCAGGCGTCGGTGAAGCGGAACAACCGCAAGACGGCGACCCTCGGGCCGGGCCAGTACTTCGGTGAGATGGCGCTCCTCGACCGCCGCCCTCGTTCGGCCACCGTGATCTCGGACACCGACATGACGCTGCTGGTGCTCGGGCAGCGCCAGTTCAACGGCGTGCTCGACGCCGTGCCGGCGCTGGCCCGCAAGATGCTGGCGGCGATGGCGACCCGGCTGCGGGAGGCCGACGAGAAGGCGATGGCCAACATCTAGGCAACCTTGGGGTGGCCTGAGGCCCGGCCCGGCCGCCGGGCCTGGCGCCAGGCCGTCTGTGTCGATCGACGGGCGGGCATCCGCGACCTTGCAGAAGCGCGCTGCGAAACTTCCGGTGTCCGTTTCCCTCGCCTGGACACAGGAGGTCATCAGATGCCGAGCATCAAGAAACTCCTCGCAGAGTTCATCGGCACGGCGGTACTGGTCGTCGTTGCGGTCGGGGTCGCCACCGAATCCTTCGGCTTCAAGCTCCACGGATTGAGCTACTCCGCCGGCGTCGTCGCCACCGCCTTTGCCTTCGGCCTGGTGCTGGTGGCGCTCGTCTACGCCATCGGGCCGATCTCGGGCTGCCACGTCAACCCGGCGGTCACGATCGGGTTCATCTCGGCGGGGCGCATGAAGGTGGTCGAGGGGATCTCGTACATCGTGGCCCAGGTCGTCGGCGGCATCGCCGGGGCCTACCTCCTGTACTGGATGTTCACCACGTCGGCGATCTACCACAAGAGCGTCCAGGGACTGGGCACCGACGGCTACGGCAAGGCATCGGACCTGCTGGTCAGCCAGGGCGGGGCGTTCCTGATCGAAGTCGTCCTGACCGCAGTGTTCGTGATGGTCGTTCTCTTCGCCACCCACAAGGCGGCGATCCAGGGGGCGGCCGGCGTCGCCATCGGCTTCGCGCTGGTGATGGTGCACCTCATCGGCATCCCGCTGACGGGGACCTCGGTGAACCCCGCCCGGTCGTTGGGCCCGGCCCTGGTCGTCGGCGGCACGGCGCTGAGTCAGGTCTGGCTCTTCATCGTCGCCCCGCTGGTCGGCGGGATCGTGGCCGCCATCATCCATCTGGTGCTGGCCGACCGCTCCACCGAGAACGAGGTCACCGTCGAGGTGGAGGTCACGGCCTAGAGGGTCCGCCGCTACGGTCGGATCCATGGATCTGACCGAGGCACTCGCATTCGTCCGGGACCGCAGGCAAGGGGTCCTCGTCACCATCGGGGCCAACGGCCGCCCGCAGATCTCGAACATCCTGTTCGTGCCCGGTCCCGACGACACGCTCCGGATCTCGGTCACCGACGACCGGGCCAAGACGCGGAACCTGCAGCGCGACCCGCGGGCGTCGCTCTACGTGCTCGGCGACAACTTCTGGAGCTGGGCGGTCATCGAGGGCGAGGCCGAGTTGTCACCGGTGGCGGCGGACCCGCACGACGCCACCGTGGACGCGCTCGTCGAGTACTACCGGATCAGTTCGGGTGAGCATCCCGACTGGGAGGAGTACCGCGCCGCGATGGTGGCGGACCGCCGCCTGGTGATCACCCTGCGGCCCGAGCGGGCCTACGGGTTGGGGACGTAGAGCGGGGTTCGGGTCCGGGTCCGGGCGTCAGCCCGCCGGCTGAGGCTCCGGCTCCGGTTCGGGGGCCGCCGCGCCGGCGCCGTTGCCGCCACCGGGCTGCCCGAGTGACTCTTCGACCAGCTGCGAGAGGTCCAGAACCCGGACGTCGTCCTGCTTGTCGTGGGCCCGGACGGCGTCGTCCAGCATGATCATGCAGTAGGGGCAGGCGGTCGAGACGACGTCGGCCCCGGTGCCCAGGGCCTCCTCGGTGCGCTCCATGTTGACGCGCTTGCCGATGTTCTCCTCGAGCCACATGCGTGCGCCGCCGGCACCGCAACAGAACCCGCGCTCCTTGCAACGCTTCATCTCGACCTGCGTCGCCCCATGGATCGCATCGAGCACGGTGCGCGGCTCGTTGATGATCCGGTTGTGGCGGCCCAGGTAGCACGGGTCGTGGTAGGTCACGGTGCCCGAATAGCCGGCACCGGGCACGAGCTTGCCCGTCTTCACCAGATGCTCGAGCAGCTGGGCGTGGTGGATGACCTCGTAGTTGCCCCCGAGCGACGGGTACTCGTTCTTGATCGTGTTGAAGCAGTGGGGGCAGGTGGCGATGATCTTCTTGGCGCCGACCTCGTCGAGCGTTGCGATGTTCATCTTCGACTGCTCCTGGTAGAGGTACTCGTTGCCCAGGCGCCGGACCGGGTCGCCGGTGCACGACTCCTTGGGGCCGAGGATGCCGAATGTCACGCCGGCGCGGTGGAGCATGCGCGCCGTGGCCTGCACGCCCTTGCGGGCCCGCTCGTCGAGCGCGCCGGCACAGCCGACCCAGTAGAGGTACTCGATGTCGTCGGGGATGGTGCCGGTGATGACGGGGATCTCGAAGTCGAGGCTCTCGGTCCACTCGGTGCGCTTCGCCTGGCCGAGGCCCCAGGGGTCGCCCTGGTTCTCGACGTTGCGCAGCATGAGCCCCGCCTCGGACGGGAACTCGGACTCCATGAGGACCTGGTAGCGGCGCATGTCGATGATGGCGTCGATGTGCTCGATGTCGACCGGGCACTCGTTCACGCAGGCGCCGCAGGTGGTACACGCCCAGAGGACGTCGGGGTCGATGACGTTGGGGACGAGCGCCGTCTGTTCACCCTCCTGGTTCAGGAGGGAGCCGGCCGAGGCGAACATGTTGTCGCGCAGATTCATGATCAGCAGCTTCGGCGAGAGCGGCTTCTCGGTGTTCCAGGCGGGACAGGCCGACTGGCAGCGCCCGCACTCCGTACAGGTGGCGAAGTCGAGCATCTGTTTCCAGGTGAAGTGCCCGATCTCCCCGACCCCGAACACCGTGTCCTCGTCGACGTTCTCCATGTCCATGTCCGGCGTGCTGTAGAGCGCACCGAGGGCGCGGGGTCGGCGGGAGAAGGCGACGTTGATGGGCGCCATGAAGATGTGCAGGTGCTTGGAGTAGGAGACGAAGACGATGAAGCCCGAGATGATGGCGATGTTCAGCAGCAGAAACACCGTCACGAGCACGGAGTTCGTCCCGGCGCCCAACGGGTGCAGGAGCTTGGCCACGGCGTGGGAGGCGAAGGCGCCCCAGCCATAGGGGAATTGGGTCGGGTCGGTGTTGACCTGGGCGCCCCGGTAGAGCAACAGCGTGACCATGACGCCGGCGATCATGCCGAGGGTGATCCAGGCGGCATCGAGGTGCGAGCCGTAGAAGCGTGACTTGCGCTCGAGGCGGCTCGGGGCGTTCTTCAGGCGGATGATGGCGAAGACGACGAGAGCGACGAGCACGGCGCAGGCGAAGAAGTCCTCGACGAAGCCGACCCAGTCCCATGTGCCGATGAGTGGGATGTGGAAGTACTTGTCGAAGAGAAGGCCGTAGGCCTCGATGATCGTGAGCAGCAGGATGGTGAAGCCCCACATAGTGAAGAAGTGAGCCAGGCCCGGCACCGTCCACTGCAGGAGCTTGCGCTGCCCCGCCACCTCGACGGTCTCGGCCTCCACCTTGCGGCTGAGGGGACCACGGGACCGGTCGGGATCCTTCTTCCCGGAACGGATCAGCTTGGAAAGCCAGTGAAACCGGCGGGCCGCGATGCCGAAGCCGACGACGGTCACCAAGAGGCCAATGACGATTCTGACCGGCACGAATGCTCCTTCGCCTTCAGTTACTGACTAGTTACTTGGAATGGGCAGGAGGCGGAGTCGCGAGCGCCACCTGGGATTTCAGTGCGGCCCAGAGGATAGTGGGGCGCCCCTCGGGGGGCCTACTTGAGGGGGTCGAGCGCTGAACCTGCGTCGTTCGGCACGCCCGTTGGATGCCCGGGACAGGCCGCCTCGAAACCTGGACGTCACGACTTCACGGAGGTCCCCCATCGGTGGCCCCTCTGCTCGGTCCTGACCCGGCATGCCCCAGTGTGCGCTCGGCCTCTGCCGCCTGGTTGGTGGGACCGTGCGAGGGGACGGCTGCCGGGAGTGTGCGTTTCCCCACTGTGTAGAGTTTCCGCGTTCTCGCGGGCGTAGTTCAGAGGCAGAACATCAGCTTCCCAAGCTGAGAACGCGGGTTCGATTCCCGTCGCCCGCTCTCGACAAACGTCGCAGGTCAAACCCACAATCGGTCTGCGCACAATGACGGTGCACCGGCACCGAAACCACCGTCGTGCCACACGCCGTGCCTCTACGTGCCACAGCGTGCCACATGAAGCGGCGCGCTCTCAGCTACCCACGCTGAGGACGCGGAAGTGATGAGCAACTCAACTCAGCGTGCAGAGCTGAGAACGAGAATCGGGCTCCGGGCGATCCGTCCCTTGTGCCGGAACGGGGGCTTTCGCAACGGTGCTTGACGCACCTCCTCCTCGTGATTACGAGTTATCAACGAGTTCGGCAGACCCGTTCAGTCGGGCCGCACCTTCATTCACAAAGCGGACTCAAGCATCGCGAGGTTCACAGTGGCGGCCATCTTTTGGTAGCCAAGGAGATTCGGGTGCAAGTGATCCGCACTCGAATAAATGGGATTGAGCACCGTCGGGTCACTGGGATCCCGCAACGCGGCATCGAAATCGATGACCCCGTCAGCGAGATGCTGAGTTCTGATCCAAGCGTTCACCTGTTCTCGGTAGATCTCGCTCAGAGGTGAGGTTGCGGGGCCGTCGATGATGGCGTTCGAGGCGGGGAGCAGTGTCCCGAGCCAGATCTTCACGCCGTGGGCGTGGGCCATGGCGATCACCTCCCCATAGCCGGCGATGAGTTCGCTCGGGGTGGTGATGGGCGGAGGGATGCCCAGATCGTTGATCCCCTCTTGCAGGATCACTCCTTTTACGCCTGGCACATCGAGGGCGTCTTGTTGGAACCTCTGCACGCCGCTCGGACCCATGAGTAGGCCAAAGCCGCCAGTGACCAGGCGGTTGGCGCTGATTCCCGCATTCACAATCGAGATCGGGACACCTGCGGCGTCGGTCCGGCGTTGCAGGTCGTCGGGGTACCGGCCGTTCTTGTCGGCAGCGGTCAGGCTCACGGGGAGGCTGACCGGCGTAGATGCGACGAACCCGTCAGTGATGGAGTCGCCGAAGGCCACGATGGCCCCGGTGGAGGCGGGCGCCTCGACGTCGACCCCGTCGATGTAGAGCCAGGCTTCGGTCCGCAACGAGAAGCGAGCATTGCTTGCCTCCGTCGTCAGGTCACCCGTGCCGGGAGGCGCATAGTAGGACGTGGCATTGGCGTTCCAATGCTTGGTCGGAAAGCCCTGGAGCCCGGCATGAAGATGCTCACTGCGATGGGTGTGAACACGGTGAACGCGAAGGCGACGGGATCGCTGACTACGTCTTGGCCTACGGGGACGCTGAGCTGAGAACTTCCCCCGAACGTCACCGGAGTGATGTCAGAGACCGTCCCTGATCCCTCCACTCCGATGGTTACGTTCCCGAATTGCGCCGGCACGTGACCAAAGCGATTCGAGAGGTGGAGGCGCAACTGCGTGCCCCCCAGGTGCGGCGTGACGATCATGCGGAGTGTCTGGTTGGCGAGGATTTCGGGAACGGGAAAGCCAGCGGCGTCGAACGGGGTCAACGAGTCGGTGGGACTTGCTGTCCAGCTCGCCACCCAGTGACCCGGGACCGAGGCCGTGGCCGGGCCACTCCCGACGGTGCAATGAGCAGTAAGCCAAGGACGAGGACGACCGCGCCTATTGCAGCCGTTGTCCTTCGCTTGGACGGGAAGGTACGCACGCCGCGGCACTGTCCTGGAACAACGCCGGTCACGACAACCACCCGCCGACTGAAGTCGATCATGAGGACCCGCCTCCCCTGTGCGGGATTTCGATTCAGCCCCGCGGCACGAAAGGCTCGCTCATTCGCCTACTCATGTCAAACCAAATATTCGGTCCAGGGTTTTTCGTGACGTCCCCCGTGGGAGGGCGTCGGGTGCCGTCCCTGAAGTGCTGCGTCCGAACTGCTCCATCTTCTGGCGGCGTTGGGGACGGTCGTCCCGGGTTCGGAATCTGCGTCACGGCCACCGCTCCGACCCCTGAGGAGGTTGTCCGACGCGTCACGGACTGCTCTCGTGCGGCAAGCGGGTCGTCTGCGTTGACGATGTAGAGAGCTGCTTCGTCAGCAG
>CAVYKO010000001.1:0-804076 GCA_963769095.1 uncultured Acidimicrobiaceae bacterium | reverse complement strand
CGAGAAGTGGCCGATCATGCGGCCCGACTTCCTATCTGCGTACGTGCACTACGACCCGGGCATGGTGGTGCGACGGCACGGCCATCGCAGCAATCACATCGTGTTTGTCCTCGACGGCGGTGCATCGATCGGCGGCGACTGGTGCACCGCGGGAACCCACATCCATGTGCCGCTCGGCGCCACGTTCGGCCCGATCATCGCCGGCCCGGAGGGCGTGTCTTGTTGGGAGCTGTCCTTCGGCGAGTTCGGCGGCTGGGGCGACGAGCAAGCGCTGTACGACAGGGAGATGAAACACGCGGCGTTACGCCACTGCCCGATCCGCCACTCGATCTCGGGGACTGGTTCAAGGATCCACGCGGCGACGTTGGTGCTGAGCGGGGCACGCCACCGCGTGCCCGGTCTGGTCGAGAGCGTCACGACGATGGATGATTTCGAGTGGACCGTGGTGAAGCGCCAGCGAAACGCGGATGGCCGCGTCTCCGTCATCCGGGAGAAGTTGCCGATCGCGCAGCCCGACTTTATGACCGCGTACATCGAGTACGACCCGGGGATGATTACGCGCCGCCATGGGCACTTCGGTCATCACCTCGTGTGGGTCATCGCGGGCGGCGCCTGGTTCGGCGATCACTGGTGTCCAGCCGGCACCCACATCGAGCTCCCATTCGGAGCCGCCTTCGGCCAGATCATCGCGGGCAACGAGGGCACACGCTTCTTCGAAATCACCAACGGCGACTTCCGCGGCCTGGGGCGACCAACCCGAGACCTTCGACGAGGCCGTCGCCGCACATGGGGTCACGCCTCTGCCCGACCCGCCCATAGACCTTCGCACGTGGTTCGAAGACAAGCGCGGCTATTGGGCGCCGGACGAGCAGACAGCGAGGTCCTGACCCACGCCCCCAGCCCCAGACAGTCTCGCCGAGGAGCAAATCCAATCGTCGCCGTCATTCTCGGAGATGCGCTCGGGTCGACCAATTAGACGACCAACGGGTCTGGGGACAACGGCAGTAATGGCCTCTACGACCGTGCAACTCCCGTCCGGCATTCTGGGTATGCGGCGTCAGTAGTGTCGTATCGATATGGGACACCTTCTATGGCCGTGGCCAGCACTCGGCGACTGCGGACCCACCCTGTAGGCCGTCGGTACGCGACCGTTACCTGAAAGTACCGCTGTTGCGATTGCTTCTTCTTTGCGCCTACGGCTCGTCTTCGTTAACCGATACCATCTCCGCGTGCCGAGCGACCCAGCTCTTCTTGTGTCCCTCGAGGCAGCCATTCGCGGCGATCCGGAACAGGTTGCACTCCGGCTTCACGTGGCCCGTTTGTACCTTCACGACAGTCGGGGAGTCGAGGCTTTGGGGCATGCGGATGCGGTTCTGCGTCGTCAGCCTGCCAATGGAGCTGCGCTCGAAGTCGCGACCGCGGCTGCGGAGTTGGCGGGACTGGCGGAACGTGCCACGAGGTTCCGTTACACTGTAGGAGGCGTTGAGAGCTGCATCGACTGGGACCGATCTAGCCGAGAGCGCTCGGGAGAGGCCGGAGGGTGACGGTCCAGCCGGGGAGAGTCCGGCTGACGGGTGAAGAGGAGAAGGTATCGGAGTCTGCGATCGATGACTTTCTGAACGAGGTCCTTGGACTCGATCCTGATCTGGAGCAGCCAACGGTGACCCTCGCAGACGTTGGTGGCCTTGAGGAGGTGAAAGAGCGTGTTACAAGACGAAGCGACGCCTCTGCGTCGCTTCTTACCCGCGCCTTGCCACGCCTCGGAGTCGGGGTCAAGGCCGGCCCATAGGGCGGTCCCGCAGGGACGCGCAGCGAAGCGGAGCGGCCTTGAGGCCGCCGGAGGAGCGTGGCACAACCCACAGCGCCACCAGCAGGTGGTCACGCAAAATGTGGCTACGTCAGCCGTAGCATCGCCCGTCGGGTCGACGGGACGGTGCTTACAGCGATTCGGGTCCTGTGGTCTGCTCCACTCGAGCGAAGGCGGCGGCAGCGGCGCCGAAAGCTGCTACCGCTTTGGGCGTGCCGATGTACGTGAACAGCTGCACCATCAGCTCGACGATCTCTGTGCGCGTGGCGCCGACCGACATCGCGTTGCTAACCCAGTTCTCAACGTAGCGTGGTTCGCCGAGACCGACGAGGCAGGCGACGGTGCACAAGGCACGGGTCTTAAGGTCGAGTGTCTCATCGGCGTACGAGCGGCCTCACGCGATGGTCTGGATCAGTTCGGCGAATTCGGGAGCAAGGTCGGCCATTGCGTTCGACGAGAAGAGAGACGGTCGGCCCGACCCAGCGAACCGCTCCTTGATCTCCGCCGCCCGGAGCTGCCACTCTTCCAGCGGAACCGACCCCATGGCCCTCCCTCGAATCGAAATCACGATGATAGTCGGCACATCAAAACGGATCTGGAATGCGTTAGACCCGTCCGAGGGGACACTTCGTCAAAGTGCTGGTTCGAGGCTGAGAGCCAAGGACAGACGTCACTCGATAGGGCCCCCGAACGCGGACGACGCTCCCCGCTTTAAGCGAATCGGCGAGAAGCTCTCTCTTCGCTACGCAGTGCTTTGGGCGCGGCTCGAGCGACATAGTTGTAGCTGAGCCTTCGATGATGGCGACACCAAACGAGCGCGCCCGGACTGGTGGAAAGGGCGGCTCTTTTGGTGCCGCACTGGGGCCCTTGTCGCCGACCGCTTGAGGTCACGTCAGCAGGCCGGCAATCTGTTCGGCGGCGTCGTGCTGGAGACCCTGTACAACGTGTGAGTACGTGTCCAACGTGATGTTGATGCTGGCGTGACCGAGGCGCTCCTGCACCACCTTCGGATGGACCCCGGCCACGAGGCGATAGTCGCCGAAGTGTGACGAAGATCGTGCAGACGGATCGTAGGTAGACCGGCCACCTGGACCTCCCGTTTGAACATCATTGTGATCCGCTCGGGGTGGTAGGCGGCCCCGTCCTCGCGTACGAATACAAAGCCGGTGTCCTGCCATAGTTGGCCCGCGTGGAGGCGCTCGGCGTGTTGGCTGCCGCGATGAGATCGGAGTGCTTCGACGGTCAGAGGGTCGAGGGCGATAGGCCGCCGGCTCGTCGCCGTCTTCGGCTCGGAGAGGAAAACGGTGAAGTCGACCGCCACCCGTGTTTGCCGGATAGAGATCACGCCGGCCTCGAGATTGACATCTACCCACCGCAGCCCGGCGACCTCGGCGCGCCGCATCCCGGTGGTGAGCATCAGCAGCCACAGCGCATACAGCCGATCATCCCGGACAGCAACGAGGAACTTTCTTGGCGTCCTCGGTTGACCACACCGACATCTCGGGCTTCACGACCCTGGGAGGTTTGGCAGACCGAGCTGGGTTCCTCGCCAGTAGACCCCAATCGACTGCGTCGCCGAGCGCCTTGCCCAGGACCGTGTGGGTGTAGCGAACCGAACGTGCGGATAGGGGTGCGCCGCCTTTGCCGCCCTCGGCGAGCAGCGTGGCGTAGAGCTTGGTCAGGTGTCCTGGGGTGAGTGAGGCCAGGCGGATGCGTCCGATGCGTGGGATGACCCTTTTGACCAAGCAGCATCCGGTAGCTGGCCGCAGTGGATGCTCGGAGCCCAGATGCAGCGGCGTCGATCCACTGGTCGAGGAACTCGCCCACCGTGATCCTGCCCGGGTCGCTGAACTGGCCGGCGCTGATGCGCCCGAGCGCCTCGCCGAGTGCGTCCTCGGCGGATCTTTTTGTGCGGAAGCCGCCGACCCACTTCTGCTGCTTGCGACCGTCTTCGCTGCGGCCGAGGTACAGGACGTAGCTGTATCCGGCGCCTCGCTTGACGATGCTTCCACGCACGTGCCCTCCGCTACCCGGATTAGCAGGAGATCAGCAGATGGGGGCGTGGCCAGCGCCAGCAGGTTGAGAGAAAGTGCTGGTCAGATGGCTGGCGGGGCAGGACTCGAACCTGCAACTTCCGGATCCAAAGTCCGGCGTTCTGCCAATTGAACTACCCGCCAACGACCCGAACAGCGTCGCACATATCGGCGAGGGCCGGAAGTGGGCTGAACGTCCAGTTCGCACCAGGGCCGGGCCAGCCGGTAGGGTACGCAGTTGCCATGGGATCGTTGATCAAGAAGCGCCGCAAGCGCATGCGTAAGAAGAAGCACAAGAAGATGCTGAAGGCGACCCGCTGGCAACGCCGCGCCGGTAAGTAGCGCTTCTACCCCGGGGGGGCGGCCGGGCAACGTGGGCGACGATGCGGCCCCCTCCGGGGTAGGCGCCGTCGACGAACCAGGTCGAGCCACTGCCGGCCAGCGTGGGTCGTTGCCCGGTGGCGTCACCCAGGCGGTCCCGCCACTCGGCCAGGTCGGGGGCGACAGCCAATGCGGCCGCTTCCAGGTCGTTCACGCCGTCGGCATGAGGGCCGCCGAGCGCGTCCCACTGGCGGTAGGCGGCCGCGCTGCTCACCCCGAACGGAGGCGTGAGCAAGGTGTAGGGCCGCCCGGCGACGGGCCCGAAGGGCAATGCCGTGATCGTCTCGCCGATGCCGGTCACCCGGGCCCTGCCTCCCACCACGCAGAACGGCACGTCGGCGCCAAGCACGCTGGCCTTGGCCAGGTCCGAACAGCCGGCCCACCGGAAGACGGCGGCGGCGTCAGCCGATCCGCCCCCAAGGCCGCCGCCGGCCGGGATGCGCTTCACCAGCCGGACCGCCGCCTGCCGCCCGACCGAGGCCAGGGCCCGGCGGACCAGGTTGTCGTCGCCGGCAGGCACGGGAAGACCGGCCGCCCCGACCACCTCGAGGCTGTCGCCGGCGGAGAACTCGAGCGTGTCGGCGAGGTCCAGGGTGACCATCTCGGCATCGATCAGGTGGTAGCCATCCGGCCTGACCCCGACGATGCGCAACGACAGGGTCAACTTGGCCGGAGCGGCGACGACCACTGGTTCGGCTGCGGTCATCGAAGGCACGCAGCCAGCCTTCCCCACGCAGCCACATCCAGCTCCTCTGCCCGGGCCGCCGGATCGACCCCGGCGCAGGCGAACGCATCGGGGCCGGCGACGCCGGCGAGCGCCCGGCGCAGCATCTTCCGTCGTTGGGCGAACCCGGTGCGGACCAGTGCGAACAGCGTGCCGGCGCTGACCAGGTCGGGGTCAACGGCAGGTACGGGCCGCCGGACGATCTGTACCAGAGCCGACTCGACGTTCGGACGGGGCACGAACACGCTGGCGGGGACCTTGCCGACGACCTTGGCCGATGCCCAGTAGTCCACCTTCACCGATACGGCCCCGTACCCCTCGTCTCCGACATGGGCCGCCAGTCGCTCACCCACCTCTCGTTGCACCATCACCAGCATGCGTTGGATGGCCGGCACCGCGTCGAGGAGGTCGGCGACGAGCGGGGTGGCGATGTTGTACGGCAGGTTGGCGACGAGCACCCATGGCGCCGCCTCGCCGAGGATCGGGCCCCAGTCCAGCCGCAGGGCGTCGCCTTCGATCACGGTGACGCCTCGGGGTTCGACCTCAGCCCGCAGCACCGGGAGCAGATGGCGGTCCAGTTCGACGGCGGTCACCGACGCTCCCGTCTCAGCCAGGGCCAGGGTGAGCGACCCGAGGCCGGCCCCGATCTCGAGAACCGACGTCCCTGGGCCGACACCGGCCAGCCGGGCGATGCGGCGCACGGTGTTGGGGTCGGCTACGAAGTTTTGCCCCAACGCCCGGCTTGGACGCAGCCCGCCTCCGGCGAGTAGCCGTTGGATGTCCGCCCTCGAGTGGGTCATGGCGATCGGTGAGCTTGCCACGTCACCGCGCCCGACAACTAGCCCCGAAGAAGCCGAAGCTCCCGCGCCCGGGTCACGGCGTCGGCCCGGTTGTGCACGCCCAGCTTCTTGTACACCCGCTCGGCCCGCTCCTTGGCTGCGGATCGGGAGATGCCGAGCTTGTCGGCTATGACAGAGAAGGGCAGTGGCTTCGGCAGATACCGCAAGACCCGGGCTTCGGCGACGGTGATCGACGCCGCCCTGATCGCCGCGTTGGCTTCTTCGAGGGCCTCGGCCGCCACCTCATCAGCGGCGTTGATCGTGGCGGCGTCCTCGGCGATGGCGGCGGCGGTGGCTTCGTCGGCGGTGGCGATGGTGGCGGCATCGTCGGCCACTGCGTCCTCGGTCGCCTGGTCGGCCGCGGCGACGACGAGGGCCGCCTCGGCGACGATGAGGCCCGCCTCGGCCAGCGCGCTCACCGCTTCATGGGCGGCCGTCTCTTCGACCAGCCCGGCTGCCATCAGTACACCTACGGCATCGGCCGCCGCCGCGGACTGGATCGCCTCGGAGGCGGCCACCGCATCGGCGGCTTCTTCCCCGGCGGCAATGGCCCGAAGCAGGGCCCGTCCCTCGACGGCCTGGGCCTCGGCGATCACCTGAGCGGTCTCTTCCATCGCCGCCACCTCGGCGGCGACAAGCCGTCCTGCGCTCTCGCTCAGAAACCCGCCACCGAGCAACGTGCCGCCGGTCTCGTCGATCACGTCGAACAGTGGTGTCGCCCACTGGTGCTCGACGAGCAGAAAGGCCAGAGCCGTGCCCGGCACAAGGGTCTCGGCCAGGGCCCACGCTTCCCCGGGGTCGAAGCCGGAGGAGGAGCCGTTGTCCTCGGGTTCGCCGGCCAGATCGCTGGACTCGGTGGGTACGATGCCCGAGAGGAGAGCGCCGAAGTCCTCGTCGTCGCCGATCGACAGCCGCTCGAGCGAGCCGTCGATGGTCTTGGCCACGAAGAGCATGTCCAGGACGCGCAGGATGCCCCGGCCCTGGAGACGATCAACCTCGTCGAGGATCCGGCTTTCGACTGCAGCGTTGGGAGTGAAGCTCACGGAGATCACCTGCAACGGCGCGGTCATCGGGTCCTCCCGTCCTCGGACCGGCCGATCACGGTCCCGGGTATGAATGTAGCGCTTCGGTCATTTTCCCGCGAAGCGGTCGCGCCGCCGACAGCCCGACCCTGATCGAGCGGGCCGCCGGCGGATGTAGCAGCATGACGGCATGACACCTCTCGAGACCGTGAACGCCTTCATGACGGCTGCGGCAAACCGGGACTACGACACCGCCCTGGGACTGCTGACCGACGACGTCGAATACCAGAACATGCCGCTTCCGCCCGTCCGGGGCGCCGCCGGGGTGAAGGACACCTTGGAGATGCTGCTGGCATCGGCGGAGTCGTCGGAATGGGTGGTCCATCGCGAGGTTGCGAACGGCAACCTGGTGATGAACGAGCGAACCGATCGCTTCCTGGTCAACGGGAACTGGATCGAGCTGCCGGTCGCCGGAATCTTCGAGCTGCGGGGCGACCGGATCGCCTTGTGGCGTGACTACTTCGATCTCGAAACGATCATGAAGCAGATGGCACCCTCCTAGATGGTCACCACCATGCGAGCCTGGCAGGTGTACCGGCATGGCGAGCCCCGCGACGCCCTCCGGTTGGTCGACCTCGAGGTGCCCGAACCAGGGCCTGGCGAAGTGCGCATCGGCGTGACCGCGGCATGCCTGGGGTTGCCGGACGTGTTCATGTGCCGGGGAGACTACCGGCTTACCCCCCCGCTGCCCTTCGTGGCCGGCCAGGAGGTCGCCGGCGTGATCACTGCCGTCGGTCCGGGCGTGGACCTGGCCGTTGGGACCCGGGCCATGAGCACGACGGCTTTTACCAGTGGCCGGGGCGGCTTCGCCGAGCACACCATCGCCAACGCCCGAGGCGTCTTCACCCCGTCGGCATCGATGAGCGATGCCGACGCCGCCGCCTTCTACATCGCCTATCACACCGCGTGGATAGGCCTCGTGCGGCGGGGACGCGTCTTCCCCGGTGAGCACCTGGTCGTACTCGGTGGCTCGGGCGGGAGCGGGGCCGCCGCCATCCAGCTCGGCAAGGTACTCGGCGCCCACGTCATCGCCACCGCCGGAGGACCCGAACGCGGCGCCTTTTGCCGCGAGCAGGGAGCCGACGTGGTGATCGACCACCGGAGCGAGTCGGTCGCCGAAGGCATCAGAGCGGCCACCAACGGCCACGGCGCTGACGTCATCTACGACCTGGTCGGCGGGGACCTGGCTGCTTCGGCCATCAAAGCCATCGCCCTCGAAGGGCGGATGCTCCTGGTCGGCTTCGCCAGCGGCACGTGGGCCAACGTGTCGCCGGTCCACGTGGTCGGGCGCAACTACTCCGTCATCGGCGTGTACGCCGGGGGCTACAGCCGGGCGTTCCTGGACTACGCCCAGGACGAGATGATGCGGCTGTACGAGCAGGGCAGCATCACCACGACAGTGACCAGAACGGTTCCCTTTGATCAATTGCCCGACGCCCTCGAGGAGCTTTCCCAGCGCTCCACGCTCGGCCGGAGCGTGCTGGTCTCGTAGCCGGGGTTACTCTCCGGCCGCGGCCGGGGCGGCGAAGAACTGGTCGACGATTCGTTCGGGAAGGTCGTCGTCCAGTGCGGCATCGCTGATGCTCAGGCGATACCAGATCAATGCCGCCCCCACGTCGGTGAGCAGCCCGAGATCGGCGTCGGGCGCGATCTCACCTCGGGCGACACCTCGGTCGAGCACCTCCCGCACGGCGGCCTGCCGCTGCTGGAGGACAGCGGTCCGGAAGGCCTCGGCGAGCTCAGGATGGCGTCGCTGCTCCGCGATCAGGGCCTGGACCAGGTCCCCGCGCTGCTGGACCATATCGAGAAAGGCGCGCAGCATCTCGATGAGGTCGGTACGCACGCTGCCGGTGTCGGGCGAGACCAGGTGATCACGCCCGGTGCGGACAAAAGCGTCAATGACCAAAGCGGCTTTACTGTCCCACCGGCGATAGATCGTCGTTTTGGCCACGCCCGCTCGGGCGGCGATGCCTTCAATGCTCAATCCCGCGAATCCGTGTTCGACCAGCAGCTCCCGGGTGGCCGCCTCGATCGCCCGGTCGCAGCTCTCGTCGCGGGGCCGGCCCCGGGGCGGGCCGACCGGGAGGAGTCCGGTGTCAGGCATCGTAGGCCGGCTGCATCTCTTCCCAGACCACATCGCTGTGGTCGTCGGATGTCGCCACGCTGGCGACCGGAGCAGGCTCCTCGTCGAGAGCTCGGGCCGGGAGCCACAGGAACACGCCGGCAGCCGCCAGCAGGATCACGGCGGCGCCGACAAACGATGCCAGGTGGAACGACGTGACGAAGCTATGGCGAGCGATCGCCGTGATGGTCGTGGCGAAGGGTGCGCCCGTCGGCGTGTGGGAAACGGTGAGGGCGGAGCCGATATCGGTGTGAATCGCCGATGTCACCTTGGCCGGCAGATGAGCGGCCGCGGCGGCCGACGACACGCTGCTGTGGAACTTCGAGGCCAGGATCGATCCGAGGACAGCCACGCCGATGGCACCACCGGTCTGGCGGGTGGTGTCGTTCATCGCCGACCCGACACCGGCCTTGGCACGAGGCAGTGAGCCCATGATCGAGTCCGTCGCGGGCGCCATGACGTTGCCCATCCCGACACCCATCAGGAGGGTGATGATCAGGATCTCCCAGAGCGGCGGCGTCGATCGACAGGAAGCCGAACGCACCAAGCGACAGGGCGACGAGGACCAAGCCGAAGCCGACGACGAGCTTGTTGCCGACCCGTCGCACGAAGACGGTCGACAAGGGAGCCATCATCATCATCATGGCCGCCTGGGGGATGACCACCGCTCCCGCCTTCAGCGGGCTGTAGCCGTGCACCGACTGCAGGTACTGGGTCAGTAGGAACAGAGAGCCGAAGAGGCTGAAGAAGGTCAGCGAGACCGCACCGCTGGCGGCGCTGAAGCGGGGGTTGCGGAAGAAGCGCATGTCGAGCATGGGCTCGGCGGAATTCAGCTCCCACCACACGAAGGCGCCGAGGATCAGGAAGCCGGCGACAAAGGCGGCGGTGATGGTCGGCGAACCCCATCCCTTGACCGGAGCTTCGATGACACCCCAGAGCAGCGACGCCAATCCGAGGATCGACAGCAGGGCGCCGACGAAATCAATTCGCGCCCCCGTGGGATCCCGGGAGTCAGGCACGAAGAACCAGCCGCCGATCAGGGCGGCGATCACGATGGGGATGTTGACGAAGAAGACCGAGCCCCAGTAGAAGTGGCTCAGGAGGAATCCACCCGCCACCGGGCCGATCCCGATGCCGAGGGCAGCGACGCCCGCCCATATCCCGATGGCCTTGGATCGCCCGCGGGCATCGGTGAAGACGTTGGTGATGATGGACAGCGTCGCCGGCATGATCAAGGCGCCGCCGATGCCCATGAACGCCCGGGTGGCGATCAGCATGTCGGTGGATCCCGCCATCGCCGACGCCACCGAACCGGTCCCGAAGATGATCAGCCCGAGAGTCAGGGTCTTGTACCGGCCGAAGCGGTCACCGAGCGAGCCACAGGTGAGCAGCAGGCCGGCGAACACCAGCGTGTAGATGTCGACGATCCACTGCAACGAGCTTGTCGTGGCGTGCAGTTGGCGACCGAGGGTCGGTATGGCGACGTTCAGGATGGTGTTGTCAAGGCCGATGACCATCAGGCTCATGCAGATCACGGTGAGGGTGATCCACCGCCGGCGATACATCAGTTCGGGATCGTTCACCCATGTTCGCACCGGCGCCTCCAGCCCTGCAGATCGACTTCGTACAGGAAGAGGTAACGCTACGGTGGCGACTCGTATTCCTCGGCTCGGCGTCAGGCCAAGCCGAGCAACCGGTCGAGCTCGGCGTGCATGGCGACGAGGCGGCACTCGAGCCCGCCCAGGCTCACGGCCTCGAAGGCCGCCGATCGCATCCCGGCGTGCACCCGGCCGACGCCGTCGAGATCCTGGTCGATCACCTCGGCGATGCGGGCACCCTCGGGGAAGACGACATGATCGGCCGGCCCTTTGGGTGCGCCATCGGCCAGCCGGTTGAACTGGAAGAAGTCGAACAACGACGTCCCCGGATGAGTGCCAGGCCTGGCCCTGAAGATCCAGTTCGCTTCGGCATGGACATTGAAGACCAGGTTCGGAAAGGCCAGATAGTGGAAGTCATCGATGATCTTGGCGTCCGGCAGGGCGGACAGATCGACGCCGCCGGTCTCACAACGCCGGCGGATGCGGTCGATGGCGTACTGGCGGGCGGTGCCGCCTGCGAGCTCTGGCCCACCGTCGGCGCGGGGGCCGAGCATGGACGCGTAGGCGGCGTGAAACGCCTCTGCGACCTGGGTCTCGGTCATTGGAGGAAGCCGTGGGCTGGCCACCCCGAGCGGCAGCTGCATCATCGAATGGCCCCGGTCGAACACTTGGAAGGTGGTATGGACGTCGTCCATGAAGGGGACGAGAGTGGGGTGCAGCCCCTGGAGGTGATAGGCCTCGTTGAACGCGTCGACCGTCACTTTCCAATTTCCCGGCATGGTGATGGTGAACCGTGACGTGCAGATGCGCTTCTCGAGCTCGAAGGCCTCCAGATCGCCCGGGATCGGGTCAAGGAACTCGTCGAGGCCCGGTCCGTCCGGCTCGGGGTTGATGAAGACCAGCTGATTCCAGATGCCGACCCTGACCGGACGCAGCCCGTAGTCGCTGCGTGCGATGCGCCCGAAGCTGGCTTGGGAGCTGACCTCCCGGACCGGGCCGGTCAGGTCGAACCGCCAGCCGTGGAATCCACAGCGCAACAGGCCGTCGTCGCAGCTTCCCGAACCCTCGCAGAGCTGGAAGCCCCGGTGGGGGCAGACATTGTGGAACGCCCGCACCGTGCCCTCGAGGTCGCGCAGAACGGCATAGGACTGGTCGGCGATGCGATACTCGATCCAGTCGCCCGGGTCGGGGAGATCGGTGGTCAGACAGGCCAGCTGCCAGATCCGAGGCCACAGCAGCCGCCGCTCGAGCTCGGCGTAGGCCTCATCGAGGTACCGGCCTTTCGGGACCAGGGTCGGCCCACCGTCGGTCGTGCGGAGACCGTACCGCTCGGTCAGATCGGGAAAAATGTCGACAGCGGTCACTCGCTGCTCCTCCCCCTGCAGCTCAACTGGCACCAACGTACTCCGTTGCATGGTGATCGGGCGGGTGCGAGACTCCGGCCGTGTCCTATTACGAGTTCGAATACTTCCGGACCGAGCGGCGAGACAACGGTGTGCTGTGGGTCGAGCTGAACCGGCCGGAGCGCCGCAACGCCATCACTCCCGAGATGCACGAGGAGCTGGCGCCGCTGTTCGAGCGCATTGCCGCTGACCGCGATGTATCGGTCGTGGTGCTCACCGGGGCGGGGGACAAAGCGTTTTGCGTGGGGGCCGACTTCGCCGGGATGCAGAGCAATCTCGACGCCGGCTACGAGGATGGCCACCCGCACCTCATGCTCGGCTCCAGCCGGATCGTGCGGGCCCAGCTGGCCATCCCTCAGCCGATCATCGCCGCCGTGAACGGTGACGCCATCGGACTCGGAGCCACGATGGCCCTCTTCTGCGACATCGTGCTGCTGGCTGAGCATGCCCGCATCGCCGATCCGCACGTGAAGGCGGGAATCGTGGCGGGCGACGGTGGCGCCATCCTGTGGCCCCTGCTGCTCGGCCTGCACCGGGGCAAGGAGTACCTGCTGACCGGTGACATCATGACCGCAGCTGAGGCCTTGCAGTTCGGACTGGGCAATCACATCTACCCGAAGGAGCAACTGGCAGCCGAGGCCGAGGCACTGGCCTCCCGCCTGGCCGCCGGACCCCGGGTGGCGATCCAGTTCAACAAGCGCCTGGCCAATGCCGACCTGCTGGACAAGGTCAACCGCCTGCTCGACACGTCGCTCGCCATGGAGGCCATCACCTTCGAGACGAGCGACCACCGAGAAGCGGTCAGCGCCTTCATCGACCGCCGCCAGCCCGTGTTCGGCCAGAGCTGACCCGATCCGCCGGCCACCCGCTGCGTCCTAGCATGGGCACCGTGACGGGAAGCGACCATGGGAGGCGCGTGCATGCTCTACGCATTTGGCTTTGAGCGGATTGGTGTCGTCGTCAGCGACCTGTACTTCGTCGATCCCAACCCGGGCAAGGGACAAGAAGGACCGGAGCGGGGGGTGCGCCTGGAGGTCCGAGCGTTGCAAAGGGGAGAGCTGAAGGGATCCATCTATTCGGCTCAGCCCATCGCCGTCGACGAGCCGATCTGGCGGGTCGACCTGCTCGAGTCGGTGGCCGGTCCGCCCGGAAGCTTCGACCGTACCCACCATCATCCGAAGTTCAGCGGCTGGGAGCCCTGCAAGCGATGCTTCGTCAAGGATCTGTCGGCTGATCCTCTCGGGTGGCTCGGCAACCAGCTGTCCGACCTCGACAGTGTGGCGGATTCCGCCGGCGTCGATGTGGGAGGCGATGCCGATGCGGTGCGCGAAGCGGTGCCCGAGATCCTCGACGCGGTCAGGCGCCTTCTCGACAAGGTGCGGGCGGCGCAACCGGAGGGGTCGCCTGCCGCCGATGTGACGGCAGGCGCGCGTGTCGGCTGGCTATGACCACAATTGCGGAGTTCGTGCGATCCCGCGTCAACGACGAGCGGGTGGCTCTGTGCTTCGAGGACTCCCAATGGACCTATGCCGGCTATGTGGCTGAATGCGCCGCCCGGGCCGCCTTTCTCCAGGCCCAGCGACGCGACGGCCCGTTCCATGTCGGCGTGCTGCTCGACGCCGTGCCCGAATACTCGATGTGGCTCGGAGCCGCGTCTCTCGCCGGTGCTGTCGTCGTCGGCATCAACCCGACCCGACGGGGCGCCGAGCTGGCCGGCGATGTCCGTCACACCGATTGCCAGCTCATGGTCACCGACGCATCCGGGGCTGTTCTGCTCGAGCAAGCCGACCTCGGCTCCCTGGCGTCGGGTGACCGGGTGGTCGTGGTGGACGGCGCGTCCTGGCCCGAGCGCCTGGCTCCGTGGGCCGGGGCCGGGCTCGATGACGTCGCCGTCGAGATCGACGAGTCGACGCCATTCGCCTTGATCTTCACGTCGGGGACGACAGCAGGCCAGTCGAAGGCCGTGCGTTGGTCGCAGGGTCACCTCGCCTTCATAGGTTCCAAGGTGGCCGAGATCAACCAGCTGACGTCCGATGACGTCTGTTACTCGACCATGCCCCTGCTCCATTCCAACGGCCTCCAGTGCGGGTGGACGGCTCCGCTGTCGGTGGGGGCGACGATCGCGCTGCGCCGCAAGTTCTCGGCTTCGATGTTCCTGGGCGATGTCCGCAAGTATCAAGCGACCTATTTCAACTACATAGGCAAAGCCCTGGCCTATGTCCTCACCACGCCGCCCCAGCCGGACGACGCCGACAATCCGCTGATCCGGGGTTTCGGCAATGAAGCAGCCGATATCGATATCAGGACCTTCCAGAGCCGCTTTGCCTGTTCGATCAAGGACGGCTACGGCTCCACTGAAGGCGGCATGTCTGTCAACCGTGTCCCCGGTATGCCCGAAGGAGCTTTGGGTATCGCGCCGGAAGGCGTCAAGGTGATCGATCCCACCACGGGGATCGAGTGTGCCAGAGCTCGCTTCGCCCCAAGTGGAGCACTGCTCAACGCCGATGAGGCGATCGGCGAGATGGTGAACACCAATGGCCGCGGCCAGTTCGAAGGGTATTACCGGAATGAACAAGCCGAGGACGACAAGCTCCGCAACGGGTGGTTCTGGTCGGGCGACCTCGGTTACCGGGACGACGAGGGGTTCTTCTACTTCGCCGGGCGCTCGTACGACTGGATCCGTGTCGATGGGGAGAACTTCTCCGCGGGACCTCTGGAGCGAATCATCGGCCGGGCACCCGGTGTCGCGGTGGCATCGGTCTACGGAGTGCCCGACCCCGAGACCGGCGATCAGGTCATGGTGACCTTGCTGATGCACGACGATGTGGAGTTCGATCCTGAGGGGTTTGCCAAGTTTCTCGAGGGCGAGGCCGCGCTCGGTCCGAAGTGGGTGCCCCGCTTGGCGCGGATCACCAGGCAGCTGCCGACCACGGTCACCAACAAGGTGCTCAAACGACAACTTCGGGCGGAGCGATGGGATTGTGACGATCCGGTGTGGTGGCGGCCTCGGCGGGGTGATGGCTACGTGGCCCTCACCGACGATGACCGGGCCGCGCTGACGAGGCGCTTCGTGGAGCGCGGCCTCGGCCATGTCCTCGAGCGCGTGTGATGGCGAAAGGAACGTCGTGACGAGATTTGTGCTTGAGCCGGCGGATGAGTTCACCCACCCGGTTACCACGACCGAGCGATTCAACGAGTCGGTCTACTGCAGCCTGTTCGACTCCCGCGCCGGCATCGGGGGTTTTCTACGACTCGGCAATCAGCCGTGCGAGGGGTACGCGGAGACGACCGTGTGCCTGTATCTCCCGGACCGCGGCGTTGTCGCTTTTGCCTTTGGCCGACCAGAGATCTCCGGCAATGAGCGCTTTGACGCCGGCGGTATGGGCTTCGACGTGGTGAAGCCGTTCGTCGAGGTGGCAATGCGATATTCGGGCCGGTTGGGTCGATTCGAGTCACCCAGGGTCATGACCGATCCGAAGGTTGCGTTCACCACCTGCCCGTACGACGACGCTCGCCTCGACCTCCAGATCTTCGATGTGAGCCCGGTCTCCGGCGGCACCCCCGTGGCCGAGGACGGGGGCGAGGCCAAGGCATCAGGGATGTTTCTCGGCCACACCGAACAGCACGTGGCGGTGAAGGGGACCGTCCGAGTCGGCGACTTCTCCGCAGAGATCGACGGCTTCGGCGTCCGCGACCACTCGTGGGGCCGGCGCTCGTGGCAGAGCAACGATTGGTACCGCTGGCTGACCGTGACATTCGGCGATGACTGCGGGGTGCTCGCCGCCACCTCACCGGCCCGGCCCGGGGAGAGCGGGTTACATGTGAGTGGGACCTGGTTCGCCGATGGCCGCCTGCATCCGATCGAGCGCATCGAGCTCGACACGGTCTGGGACGACGAGTACTACCCGAGCGAGATGGTGGCCCGCATCACCTCGGCGGCGGGCGAGCACGTGCTGCGGGGAGCGGTCGTGCTCGACGTGCCCCTGCGCAATCGCAGGAAGCATCCCGATGGCACCCAGACGGTCAGCCGGATCGTCGAGTCGCTCACCGAATGGACCCTCGAAGGGCGCACGGCGTGGGGCTTGTCGGAGTATCTGGACAAGATGGTCGACGGCGTCCCGGCCGGGATGTGATGTACCCCGCTGCCTCGAGCGGTCCGGGCCGAGGGCCGGCCGACGTCAGCGACGTCAGCGACGGAAGATCTTCGACCGTGAGATCTCGGCTCGGCCCTCGGCGCAGAGCAGATCCCCCGCCATCAGGCGGCCGCTGACCACGCTGTGGCGGGGCTCCTCCGCCTCCATCTCGGCCTCATAACGCAACGGGGTATTGGTGGGCGTCGGGGCGCGATAGCGCACCGAAAGAGATTTGGTCGGTCCGGCCTGGCCATTGACGCCGGCGGTCATCAGCAAGATGGCGTCGAAGCCGGCTGCGATATAGCCGCCGTACGCACATCCCGGCGGGCCCTCCTGCGGGGTTCGGAAGATCAGGTCGCCGACCAGCCGGTCCCCCTCGGGGCGAAGGGCGATCGGCGGGGCGCATCCGTTGGCTGGGCCGATCATCGGATGGTTCATGAACGTTCCCGTACCGCCCTGGCGAATTGCCTGTTCGTAGCGGCTCGGCGCGTCATAGGGCTGGAGCTTGGCCACCAGACGCTCGATCTCGCCGGCCACCTCCATCAGCACCTGATCGGGCGCGCTCGATCCGACGGTGGCCTCGGCGAGAGCGCGCACGGCGGCGCCCAGACGGACAGCGGAAGCCGCCTCGGGCGGTGGGCGGCCGGCCGCGCTGACTGCGGTCCAGTAGTCAGCCTCCATGGATTGTGCCCTGTCGTCGGTCATGCCACCTGATTAGCACGGCGACGGCGGCCCTGGCTGCCCTACGATCGGGCCGTGGGAGACGACGCCGGCCGCGATGAGCCCGACGAAGGCCGGGTCGTCACCTGGCTGGAGGACCACCTCGACGGCGAGGTGGTCGCCATCAGCCGCCAGGCCCGATGGCGGCCGGCCTGGTTTGTCGACTTGCGCGTCAAGGATCAAATGCTGTCCCTGTACGTCCGGGGTGAACGCAAGGACATGGCGGCGGTCTTTCCCCTCCGCCACGAGATGCATGTGCAGCAAGTGCTCGAGGAGCACGGAATTCCCGTGCCCCACGTGCACGGCTTTTGCGACGACCCTCCCGCCATCGTCATGGATCGGCACTTCGGCAGCATCGACTTCTCCACTTCGAGCGACGAAGAGCGGCGCGCGGTGATGGACGACTACGTACAGATCCTGGCTCGCATGCACAGCCTGGACGTGGAGGCCTTCGCCCGGGCCGGCGCCGAGTTGCCGGCGGACGAGGCGGAGGTTGCCCTGACCGGGATGCGCGCCTACGAGCGGGTATACCGCAGGCAAAAGGCCGTTCCCGATCCCTTCGGCGAGTTCTGCCTGGCCTGGCTCAAACGCAATCCTCCTCCCGGACGGCGGGCTCCCGCGGTCGTGGTGTGGGACTCGGGTCAGCTGATGCATCGAGACGGCCGCGTCGTCGCCCTGCTCGACCTCGAACTGGCCCACATCGGCGATCCCCTCATGGACCTGGCCGGCTTGCGGATGCGCGACACCGTGATCGGTTTTGGCGATCTCCGCGGGCTCTACCGCCGCTACGCCGAGCTGAGCGGAACCGAGATCGACCTCGATGCCATTGAGTACTTCCATTTCGCCTTCGCCTTGACCACCCAACTCGCCCTGCAGGCGGCGTCGGCCGAACCCGGGCCCGAGACCGATCTCATGACCTACCGCCACTGGTGCAGCGAGTCGAACCTCTACGCCATCGAAGCGCTTGCCGGGATCCTCGGCGTGGTGCTCGAACCGCCGGAGACGCCCTCAGCTCAGCTGTCACCGGTGACGACCGGGCACCGCCACCTGGTCCAGACCCTCCGGAGTCTCGAGATGGGCGACGAGTTCGGCAGTTACCGGCTGCGGGCCGCCTTCCGCCTGGCCCGCCACCTGGAGCGCTACGACGAGATCGGCGTGGCCGTGGTGGCGGCCGACCTCGAGGACCTGGTGGCGCTGCTCGGGCACCGCCCGACCGGATGGGAGGAATCCGAGATCGAGCTGGAGGATTTTGTGCTCCGAGCCGGACCGGAGAGCGACGCCGATCTGGTGCGCCTCTTCCACCGCCGGCTGCACCGGCGCCGGATGCTGCTCGGGCCGCCCACTTCGGCCATGACCAAGCATCTGCCGCTCCAGCCCATCGACGGGCAGGCGCCCGGCTAGCCGGCGCCTGCGATCAGATGTCGGCGGCGGGCTGGACGAACTGCTCGCCGAAGCGCCGGGTGGCCGCGATCTTCTGCTCGATGGCCGTGCTGCCTTGGATGCTCGCCACATCCTGGTCGTTGTCGCGCGCTTCGAGAGCCCAGGGCATGCACAACAGCCCGGTGATCCCGAGGCCGGCGGCCCGCTTGACGACCTCGAGCGTCGGGGGGGCGTAGAGCCCGATGATGATCTCGAAGTCATCGTCCTCCCGGCCTGCCTCGGCCAGGTGGCGCTTGAGGTCGGCGATGTGGCGCGCCGCTTCCTCCTCGGGATAGGCGTTGCCGATCCATCCGTCGCAGTAGCGGGCGGCCCGGCGCAGGGCCGGCTCGGTGTGGCCGCCGCACCAGATCGGGACGGTCTGCGAAGGTGCTGGTTCCATCTGCAAAGGACCGAAGTCGTAGTACTCGCCGTGGTGCTCGACCCAACCCCCGCCCCACAGGGCCCGCAGGGCCTGGATCATCTCGTTGAGCCGCTTGCCCCGGTTGGCGAAGGATTGGCCGGTCTGGTCGAACTCCTCCTTCATCCATCCGGCGCCGAGGCCGAGATGGATCCGGTTTCCCGACAGGGCGGCGGCCGTCCCCACCTGCTTGCCGACCGTCATCAGGTCCCGAGCCGGGGCGATGTAGATGCTCTGGCCGAAGTGCAGCCGGGTGGTCGCTCCGACCATGGCTCCGGTCACCACCCAGACGTCGGGCCAGGGCGTCGAAGGATCCCAGATCGGCGTGCCGTCGGGGCTGTACGGATACGGGCTTTCCAGCTTCTGTGGATAGAAGATGTGATCCGACATCAGAAGGCCGTGGACACCGGCTTCCTCGGCGGCGCGAGCCAGCGGAACGTAGTGGCCGATTGGCGAAAACGCCGTCGATGCCCAGAACTTCACAGCTGCCCCCTTTTGACCGACGTCAGCATACCGGGGAGGCATCCATCCGTCCACGTGGCCGGAACGACCGGTTGCGCCTCGGCGGGCGCCAAACCTATGGTCGTGGTTCGCGGCCAGTGTCGAGGTGATCATGGGGACCGTCGCCCAATACATCCGTCGCAACTCGGCATCCGACCGGCCGGCGCTGCTCTTCGAAGACGAGAGTTACTCGCATCGCCAGGTCGCGCAGGCGGCGGCCACCCGCGCCGCTCTGCTACTCGACAACCGGCCGGCGGATCCCTTCCATCGTGGGGGTCCTGCTCGACAACGTCCCGGAGGCGATCTTCTGGCTCGAGGCGGCCGCGCTGGTGGGTGCCACGGTCGTCGGGATCAACTCGACGCGGCGGGGCGCCGAGCTGGCCCGGGACATCACCCACGCCGACTGCCGGCTGATCGTCACCGACAAGGCCGGGACGGAGCTGCTCAGCGGCCTCGACCTCGACATGCCGTGCTGGGTCATCGACACGCCGGAGTACGACGCCCTGCTGGCGCCTTATGCGGATGCGCCCCTCCCGGACATCGACGTCAAGGACGACGATCGGTACGTGCTCATCTTCACCTCAGGGACCACGAGCGCACCGAAGGCGGCCTGCTGCTCCCAGGGCCGCATGATGGGCATCGGTGCCGGCGCCGTCGAGCGCATGGGGATCACCGAGGACGACGTGTCCTACAACGCCATGCCGTGGTTTCACTCCAACGCCCTCTATGTCTCCTTCGCCACCTGGATCGCGAGCGGCGGCGTCCTGTCCATGCGGAGGCGCTTCTCGGCCTCCGGCTTTCTGCCCGACGTCCGCAAGTTCGGCGCCACCTACTTCAACTACGTGGGCAAGCCCCTCGAATACGTCCTGGCCACCGCTCCGACCCCTGAGGACACCGACAACCGGTTGCGCTTTGCCATTGGCAATGAGGCCAACGAACACGACATCGAGGCGTTCAGCCGGCGCTTCGGGGTCAAGATCAACGACGGCTTCGGGTCCACGGAGATGGGCATATCCATCGTTCGCACTCCGGACATGCCGACGGGGTCGCTCGGCCGGGCGCCCGACGACAACACCCTGGTGATGGACCCGGCCACCGGGGAGGAATGCCCCAGGGGCCGCTTCGACGCCTCAGGGAAGCTGCTCAATGCCGACGAGGCCATCGGCGAGTTCGTCAACAAGGCGGGGCTGCAGCGCTTCGAGGGGTACTACAACAACGACGAGGCCAACGCCGAGCGCCGCCGCAACGGATGGTACTGGTCGGGTGACCTGGGCTACCGGGACGAAGCGGGGTTCTTCTACTTCGCCGGCCGTGGATACGACTGGTTGCGGGTGGATGGCGAGAACTTCTCAGCCGCCCCGATCGAGCGCATCCTCCAGCGCCACCCCGACGTCCTGCTGGCCGCCGCCTACGCCGTCCCTGATCCCCACGTCGGTGACCAGGTGATGGTCGCCATCGAGCTCAAGCCCGGAGCGGTGTTCGATCCTGCCGGCTTCGACGCCTTCCTCGGCGAGCAGGCTGATCTAGGCACAAAATGGTTGCCCCGCTTCGTTCGTGTCGCCGAAAGCTTCCCGCTCACCCACACCAACAAGATCAAGAAGCGCGACCTGCGCCGCGAGCACTGGGAGACGACCGATCCGGTCTGGTGGAAGCCCACCCGCGATGAGGCGTACCGCCGCTTCACCGCAAGCGATGCCAAGGATCTGAACGCCACCTTCGAGCAGGCCGGGCGGACGCAGCTGCTCGACGCCGTCTAGCGTCCTCCGCCTATGGCGAACGCTCCAGCCGGCTCGAGTGAGGCGACGTCCCCCAAGCGGGTCTCGCATGTGGCCGCCGCCCGGCTGCTGGCCGCCCGGGATCCGGTGATGGCCGCGCTGGTGGACGCGGCCGGACCGCCCAAGTTCCGCCCACCCCAGGAGAGCCACTTCGCCGCCCTCGTCCGTTCGGTCACCTACCAGCAGCTCGCCGGCCCGGCGGCCTCGGCCATCCATGGCCGCTTGGTCGCCGCGCTCGGCGGCCACGTGGAACCCGAGGCGCTCCTCGCCCTCAGCGCCACCGAGCTGCGCGCCGCCGGGCTGTCGGGCAACAAGGCGGCTTCGCTGCGCGACCTGGCGACCAAGGTGCTCGACGGCAGCGTCGTCCTCGATCCGCGCCGGTTGTCCCGGGAGGGCGACGAGGAAGTGATCATCCGCCTGTCGACGGTGCGCGGCATCGGCCGCTGGACCGCCGAGATGTTCCTCATGTTTCAGCTCAGGCGCCTCGACGTGTGGCCGACCGGCGACCTCGGCGTGCGCAAGGGCTTCGGATTGGCCTGGCACATCCCGACGCCCGACGGCGCGGGAGCTCAACCCGCTCGGCGACCCGTTTCGCCCCTACCGTTCGATCACGGCCTGGTACTGCTGGCGGGCGGCCGAGCTCTACGCCGGAGCGGGCGAGAGCGCCCTGACCCGCTAGCGTCTGGCATGGCCGTCTATCTCCAGCAGATCCACACCCTTCGCTCGCCGGGCACCGCGCCGGCGTTTTTCGGCGCCGTCGAGGCCGACTATCTGCCACTCGTCGAGCGACTCGACGTACGGCTGGTCGGCTACTGGGCGACCACCTCGATCCAGGGACGGTCGGGCGAGGCCCTGGCCATCTGGGAGTTCGATGACTACCGGCACCTGGCTCGCCTGGCCCGCGCCGAGCACGGCGCCGATGCCGATGGCGCCGGCTTCCGGTCCTGGAGCAGCCGTCAGGATGAGTGGGTCGAGCGCACCGAGGGGCTCATCTGCCTGCCCTCGTCGACCACGCCGACGGTCGCCGACCTGAAGGCGCAAGGGGCCCGGGCGGCGATGGTGTGCCACGAGACGGTGCACTGCGCGCCGAACCGGCACTCCGAGTACCCCGAACGACTGAACGAGATGTGGACCAACCGCTTCACCCGCAACACCGAGCAGCCGAAGCAGCGCCAGTCGATCGGGTTGTACTACGCCAAGTGGACGAACACGGTGGCGATCAACATCTGGGGTCTCGGCTCGACCTGGGACGAGGTCACCATCTGGGACGAAGAGTGGGAGAAGGACCCCAGCTTCGATCTTTGGAACACCCTCGGACGCGAGATCAGGGACGACTTCTTCGACCGGTTCATGGTGCCGGCACCTTTCTCCACGGTCCGCTGATCTCCCAGTTCGCCCGGCTGCCGGTCGGGAGGTTCCTGGATGATCATCCGGGTGTCATCGCACCATTCAGCCCTTGTACCAGGATTCAGCCGCTTCCTCTGCGCCAAGCTTCGTGAGCTTGGCTAGGTGGTCGATGTAGGCATCTTCACCGACCATCAATCCATCTCGGAAGGGAAAGAAGATTGCGATTCGGGTCTCGACGGCGTACCACGCGTCGGAGTCGGCGTCCTCACCAAGGGATACGAGATCGCCGCCGTGCATCATCATCTTCGCCATGCCGTCGAGCGCTATGCACTCTGGTGAGACCATGAACCGGTCCATATCGATCTCGACCGGCGGGTATCCGCCGTACGCTCGACAGGAGCGCCGTAGATCTCCTTGACGTCTTCGATGTGGTATTCGACTGGACCTTGCCGGTTCGTGAACCCACCCCAGTTGTGGTACACCGGATCTGGCACCATCGTGGCGTACGTCGCGTCGAGGTCACCAACGAGCTCTGTTGTCACGTGGCGGATCAACGTGTCGCACATGGCTTTCAGCGCGGGATCGTTGAGCTGCGCCTTACGCTGTTCGATCTGATCGATCCAGTTCTGGGCGTTTATTGCTGCGGGCATCTTGCTCCTGTTGTCTCGGTAGCTCCGTCGAGGTCAGAATTTCGTTCTCTGAACACCGGCGGCCTCTGTTGCGACATGGCATCGACGAACTCTTTGGTGTCAGGTCCGGCGTAGGAGATGAATTCCAGCGCCAGCGAGGCATCGAAGATGGGCCCCGCCATTCGATACCAGTTGTTCAATGCGCCCTTTGTCCAGCGGATGGCCCGTTGAGGCGCTGCGGCCAAGCGCTGACAGACCTCGATCCCTTTTTGCTGAAGGTCGTCGTCGTCAACACAGATCGAGACCAGCCCGATCCGCTCGGCCTCCTCACCGGTGAGCGGCTCGGCCAAGAGGAGGTGGTACTTGGTCTTGGCCATACCGCAAAGGAGGGGCCAAGCAGTACCGCATGGTCGCCGGTGACTGCGCCGTAGCTGGCGTGGGCGTCGATGATCACTGCGCTGCGACTGGCGATGGTCACGTCGGAGACCAGCGCTACCGGGGTCACTGCGCCAGGGAGCAGGGAGACGACCGGCTTCGAGCAGTTGATGATGTTGTTGACGAGCGCCGAAGCCTCACGCATGACCGCCATACGCAGGTCCCAGTCCTCGGTGATCTGACGCATGAAGTCGAGTAGGTTGGGTTCCCCGTGCTCGTCGTCGCCGCCGACGAGCACGACTCGGACGTCGGGGTCTCGATCGACATCGAGGAAGATACGGCCGATCTCGTCGTGGGCGCGGGGAAGCATGTCCTGGCGCATGGCCAACCACAAGACGCCTGAGGCCGCCTCTCGGACGATCAGGGACTCATAGCGGAGGTACGGATCAAGATCCATCGTTGCTCCTCTCGGGTATCTTGCCCTCGGAGGCGGTTGCATCTCGGAGGGTGACAACTGGACGAGGTTGGGCTCAACTCACCTCGACCGGCACGTGGGCTGCGGACCGCATCCAGGGATGCAGATTCCACTGCACCTCGGCCGCCGGCTCGATCGAACTCGTGCCTTCCACCAGCGCGGTCAGCACCGCCTTCCCCTCCAGACGAGCCAGTGGCGCACCGAGGCAGTGGTGGATGCCGAACCCGAAACCGAGTGCATCGACGGGGTTGCGACCGATTCGATACTCCTCAGCGTCGGGCCCGAAATGGCCCACGTCGCGGTTGCCGGCGCCGAGTAGCACCCACAGGCTTGAACCCTTGGGCATGTCGGCGCCGGCGAAGGATGTATCAGCAAGGACATGCCGCATGGCGACCTGGTTCGAGTTGAGGAACCTGAAGACCTCTTCGAGCGAGGGACCGATGAGGCTGCGGTCATTTCGGATTGAAGGCCACATCTCGGGCTGACCGCTGACCGAGAGAGCGAACCAATTCGCCAGTGCACCGGAAGTGGTGTCGGTGCCAGCGGCAAAGAGAAACATGGCGAAGGCGGCGATCTCCGCCTTGCTGAGCGGCTCGTCGATGTTTGCCGACTCCATGATGATGCTGCTGATCAGGTCGTCGCCCGGTTCCTGCGCCCGACGGGTGACCACGTCGTCGAAGAAGGCGCACAGGGAGTCACTGGCCTCTTGCATGGCTCCCTCATAGCGCTGGATCCCGATGCCATAGGCGATGACTTCGGTGGCGTGCTTGAACTCGGGAGTATCCGCCTCAGGAATGCCGAGTAGCTGCAGGATGGCCCGAAAGGGGATGTCGCTGAACGTGTCGGTGAGGTCGATGATCTCACCGTCGCGTCCGCGCTCGACGATGGCGGCCACCGCGCCGACCGCTTGGGCCTTTACGTAGTCGCCGAGCGCAGCCACCGCCTTTGGCGTGAAGTGGCGCGAAACGATGCGCCGGATCACCGAATGCTCGGGAGGATCCGTGAGCAGGATCAGCCGACCAGCTTCATCCGGTCGATAGAGGGCGTGTCCCGTGCCAGGCGCTGCGCCTTCCCGGTTGTAGCTCCAATCGAACCCCGGTCCGTAGCCGTCGCTGTTGCCGAATAGGTGTGGGCTGCGCAGGGCATCGACAGCCACGTCGTAGCGGGCGATGGCGTAGGCACCGATCGAGTCAAGGAACTGAACGTTGTTGCCCTGCTCCCGAAGTTGCCGGTAGTGAGGAAAGGGATCTTCGAGCACCGCCGGGTCGGCTGGGTCATAGGTGAACGTCAGAGCAGCCATGGTGATCCTTCCCCTCCGAGCGGGTGGCAGCGACCGGTCCTGCGGACAGCGGCTCGTCCATGTCTCGAAGAGGGTAGCCGTGGCCACGATTCCGCTTGGCCCGCGAATCGTGCAGGGGCGTCGGGCAGCTCGATGATGTGGAATTCGGGCTCGTCGGTCACGTCTCGCTGAGCGCCGGTTTGATCTCCTTGGCGAAGGTCTCCATGAAGGACAGCTGGTCATCCACGAACTGGCTGACTATCAGGTTGGTCGCCCCGAAGGCGGCCACCTCCCGGATGCGTTCGATGCAGCGCGCCGGCGGTCCGGCGATGACGGACCGCTTGGCGATGAACTCGGTCAGGCCGAGCTCGTCGATGAGGGCGGCATGGGCGTCGCCGCCCTCGCGGTCGACATGGTGGCCGGAGTCGTAGCGGCGTTGCAGCTCTCGCAGGGGGGCCTGGTACTCGTCGGGAACGGCCTTGCCTTCCATGTGGAACCGGTAGGCGAAGTTGGCGATACCGGCCAGCTGGAAACGCAGGGCGTGGATGCCCTCCGCCTCCGATTCGGCCAGCTGCATCGCAGCCATGCACCACACCTCGATGTCGTCGATGGATCGGCCCGCGGATTCGGCTCCCGCCGTGATGTTGGCGAGGGCGGCGGCGAACACCGGAGCGTCGAGGGCGGTGTGGAGGACCACGCCGTCGGCGATCTGCCCGGCCAGGTACTGGGTGCGCGGTCCTTCGGCGGCCATCCAAAGAGGCACCGGGGCCGAACCCCAGTGCATCGACAGCTCGGTGCCCTGGTAGGTCACCGTCTGCCCGGCGCACAGCCCTTTCACGGCCCTCGCATAGTCCTCGAGCTCAGTCAGGCGGGCCGGGCGCAGCCCGATGTTGCGCAGAGCGCTGTCACCGCTGCTCAATCCGTAGACGATCCGTCCCCCCGATAGCTGCTGGAGAGCGACCAGCGAACTGGCGACGACGGCGGGGTGGCGGGTCTGGGGATTGGACACGGTCACGCCGATCCGCGGCCGGGTGGTGTGCTCGGCCGCGACCGCCATGGTGATGAAGGGGTCGGCCCAGAGCGACTGAGAGTCGCCGGTCGACAGCAGGTCGAAGCCTGACGCCTCGGCCACCTCCAGCCAGCGCCGGTACCAGTCGTAGTCCTTGACGACGGTCCCGGTGGCGATGCGGATGGGCGCTTCCGCCCGGCTGTGGTCGCTGCCCTCGCTGGTCGGCTTCATTTCGGCGAAGCTAGTGGCTCACCGGCCGGCGGTGGTCGCTCGAGCACGATCGACCACGAGCGTGCACCAAGGGGAGAAGTAGATGGAACTCGGACTGAACCTGCCTGTGGCCCACCCGGCCGTCACTCCGGTCATGATCCGCGACATGGCCAGACAGGCTGAGGACCTGGGCTTCGCCGAGGTGTACCTGGGCGAGCACGTCGTCCTCTTCGATGAGCCCGTCGACCCGTACCCCGGCTCGGAGAGCGGAAAGGCGTTCTTTCCGGCCACTCTGCCCATACCCGACCCGCTCATCGGGCTGGCCTTCGTGGCGGGCGGCACCGAGAGGATCCGCCTGGCCACCGGAGTGATGCTGCTGCCCCAGCGCAATCCCGTCTACACGGCCAAGCACATCGCCAGCCTCGACTGGCTCTCCCAGGGCCGCCTCGACGTCGCCATCGGCGTCGGTTGGAGTAGCCAGGAGTTCGCCGCCTGCGCCGTCCCGTGGGAAGGGCGCAATGCTCGCTGCGACGAGTACGTGGCGGTGATGCGGGCCCTGTGGAGCGAAGGCATCTCGGAGCACCATGGCGCGTTTTACGACCTGGAGCCGTGCCGCCAATATCCGAAGCCGGCGCAGCGTCCCCACCCGCCCCTCTGGTTCGGCGGCTATACCGACCGCGCCCTCGATCGGGTGGCCCGCCTCGGCGACGGATGGTACGGCTTTGACCTCTCGCCCGAGCTGCTGGTCGACAGGCTGGACGTGCTTCGAGGCCGTCTCGACGGCTTGGCGCGGACAACCGATGAGATAACGGTCGCGGTCGGCGCCTACAACGTGATGCCCGAGTTGCGCTCCAACCTGGCCGCCTACCGGAGCGCCGGGGTCAGCCAGATTGTCATCTCGCTCCGGAGTCCCGATCCGGCGGACATGGCCGAGGAGATACGCTGGGCCGCTCGCGAGTACTCGAACTGACCTGCTGGTCGGATCACTCGCACAAGGTGGGGAGGAGACAGGACATGCTCGACCTGGCGATCCGTGGTGGAACGGTGGTGGACGGCACCGGACGACCTGGCCGGCGCGCCGATGTCGGTATCCGCGATGGTCGCATCGTGGCGGTGGGCGATGTCGATGAGGCGGCCCGCCGTACCATCGATGCCGAAGGATTGACCGTTGCCCCCGGCCTCATCGACGTCCACACCCACTATGACGCCCAGCTCTACTGGGACCACGCGGCGACGCCGTCGTGTTTCCACGGGGTGACCACCGTCCTCGGGGGCAATTGCGGTTTCACCTTGGCTCCTCACCCCGGTGGCGACTACCTGATGCGTCTGATGGCCCGGGTCGAGGGCATACCGCTCGCCGCCCTCGAGGCCGGGCTCCCCTGGGACTGGACATCCTTTGCCGACTGGATGAGCCGTCTCGACGGGCGTATCGCCGTCAACGCCGGGTTCCTCTGCGGGCATTCGGCCTTCCGCGCTTCGATCATGCAGACGGCCGCGGCCGAACGGTCCGCCACTCCTACCGAGATCGACCGGATGGTCGCCTTGTTGCACGAGTCGCTCGACGCCGGCGCGCTCGGGTTCTCGTCGTCGCAGACGGTGAACCACAACGATGGCGACGGCAACCCGGTGCCCTCCCGCTTCGCCGCCCCCGACGAGCTACTCACCCTCGCCGCCGCGGTGTCCAGCCACCCGGGTACATCGGTCGAGTGGATCTCCTCGGGAGTGCTGAACGGCTTCAGCCCCGACGAGGTGGAGCTCCTGTGCGGTCTGTCGCTGGCCAGCAACCGTCCGGTCAACTGGAACGCGCTCGGCGTCACGGCCACCGAACCGGAGGCCCATTGGGACCGCCTGGACGCCTCAACGGTGGCGGCGGGCCGAGGGGCGACGGTTGTCGCCCTGGCCGTCCCAGTGGCCGTGAGCACCCGGCTGTCGTTCATACACGGGTTCATCCTCGACGGCCTCCCCGGTTGGAAAGAGGTGCTGTCGCTGCCGGTGACCCAACGCATCGCCGCTCTGAGCGACCCGGCCGTGCGCGTCCGGCTGGCCGAGGGCGCGGCGTCTCCGGAGGCCGGCATCCTGAGGGAGCTGGTGGACTGGGATCGGGTCACGGTGGCCGAGACGTTCTCGCCCGAGACGGCCGCCTACGTGGGCTGGAATGGGCATCGGCTGGCGGCGACGACAGGCAAGTCGGCCCTCGACGCCATCCTGGACGTGGTCGTGGCCGACGACCTGCGCACCGGCCTGCAGACCGCCGCGCTCGGGGACGACGCCGACACCTGGCGGATGCGGGCCGAGACCTGGAGCGATCCCCGGGTGGTGATCGGCGGCTCGGATGCCGGCGCCCATCTCGACATCCTCTGCGGCGCCGTCACCAGCTCGGAGCATCTCGGCACCAACGTGCGGGATCGTCAGCTCCTCCCGCTCGAGCAGGCGGTGCGCCAGCTGACCGACGTCCCGGCCCGTTTGTACGGTTTGCGGGGGAGGGGGAGGGTGGAGACCGGCTACCACGCCGATCTCATGATCTTCGACCCGGCCACCATCGCACCCGGTGTCATCCGTACGGTCGCCGACCTGCCCGCCGGCGCATCCCGCCTCTACAGCGAAGGGGTGGGTGTCGCCCACGTCATCGTCAACGGCACGCCGATCGTTTCCGGTGGCGTACTGAGCGGCGACGAGCCGGGGACGCTGCTGCGGGCGGGGCGGGATACCGACACCGTGGCCGCCGGCACGTTTACCCCATGAGTCAGCGATCCCCATGAGCGCCCCGACGGCGGAGCCGGCCAGCGAAGGCCTCCTCATGGCCCAGAGCGATCTCGTCGATGTCAGGCTGATCACCGAGGGGCTCTCCTTTCCCGAAGGACCGATCGCCCTGGCCGACGGCAGCGTCCTGCTCGTGGAGATCGAAAGGGGCACCCTCACCCGGGTCAGTCCGAACGGCGACCTCGAGGTCGTGGCCGAGTGCGGCGGCGGCCCGAATGGGGCTGCCATCGGGCCCGACGGTGCGGTGTACATCTGCAACAACGGGGGCCGGTGGCCCAACTTCACCGGAGGCCGCATCGAGCGGGTCGACCTCGACACGGGCAAGGTCGAGGTGTTGTACGACAACTACGAAGGCCGCCCCCTGGCCGGTCCGAACGACCTGGTCTTCGACCGCTCCGGAGACTTCTGGTTCACGGTCACGGGCAAGTTCCGCGACGTCGACCGCGACTTCGGCGAGATCTACCACGCCTCACCGAACGGTGACCATCTGGTCCGCGTCATGCAACGTCTGGATGCGCCGAACGGCATCGGACTGTCGCCCGACGGTGGGACGCTGTACTTCGCCGAGTCCGTTACCGGCCGCCTCTACCGGCGCAACATCATCGGGCGCGGCCAGATCGAGGCGGTCGCCGCCAACGATCCGGCCAGTCTTGTCTGCGGCCTGCCCGGCCTTCACTTCTTCGACTCCCTCGCGCTCGACGCGGACGGCAACGTCTGTGTGGGAACCCTGGTATCCGGTCGCATCACCGTGGCCGCTCCCGGCGGCTCGCCCGTCCGCCAATATCGCCTTCCACCCCCGTTCGAGGATCCGATGCCCACCAATCTGTGCTTCGGAGGGCCGGAGCGCCGCACCGCCTTCATCACCCTCTCGGAGACGGGCCGGCTGGTCTCGTGCCGGTGGCCCGTCCCCGGCCTGGCCCTGGAGTTCAACCGATGAGCGACGATCCAGTGGCGACCGCCCTGGTGCTGGAGGCGCCGCGCCGGCTGGTCCGCGAGGAGCTGCCCATTCCGGACATCGATGGGGACGGCGCCATTCTGCGGGTCGAAGCGTGCGGCCTGTGCGGGACGGACCACGAGCTGTTCACCGGAGCTCTCCCGTGGCCGTACGGCTTCATCCCTGGGCACGAGACCGTCGGCACCATCGAGTCGATCGGCCCGGCGGCTTCGCGGCGCTGGGGGGTTCAGGCGGGGGATCGGGTGGCCCTGGCCAGCCGGCCTGCGTGCCGGAGCTGTGAGGACTGCCGGAGCGGCGATCTCCACAGCTGCGGGCGATTCACCAGCGCTGACTCCTTCGGCCTCATCTCGACCGAACGGCAACCAGGCCTCTGGGGCGGCTATGCCACCCATCACTACCTCCGGCCGGAGGCGGTACTGCACCGGGTGCCTGATGGGCTCGGTCCACTCGAGGCCACCCTCTTCAACCCGGTGGGGGCGGGCATCGCCTGGGGGGTCGATCTGCCCCGGACCGGACCCGGCGACGTCGTCGCCATCCTCGGTCCGGGCATCCGCGGCCTGGCGGCTGTGGCCGCGGCCAGGGCGGCGGGAGCCGGGTTCATCATGGTCACCGGATTCGGGCCACCGCGACGCGGCTCGGCTGGAGCTCGCCGGCCAGCTCGGCGCCGACCTGGCGCTCGATGTCGCCATCGACGATCCGGTGGACGCCATCATGGCCGAAGCCGGCCGGCTGGCCGACGTGGTCGTGGATGTCACGGCCAAGGCTCCGGCTGCCTTCGCTCAGGCCCTGGCCCTGGCCGGGCGGGGCGGGCGGGTCGTCATAGCCGGGGTGCGGGGCGGCGAGGTGACCTTGACCTTCTCGCCGGACTTCATCACCAATCGGGGTCTGCACGTCATCGGTGCGAGCGGGGTGAGCACCGAATCCCACGCCCGGGCCCTCGATCTGCTGGCGAACGGCGCCTTCCCCTGGAGCACGATCCCTCGACGCAGCGCCGGATTCGACGATGTCGGCGACCTCCTGGCCACCATGGCTGGTGAGCGGGGAGACGACCTGCCGGTACACGCGGTGTTCGTGCCCGACGCCTCGTAGCGCCGAGCGAGGGCTCAGCCGGCCATGGCGGCGAACGCCCTGGTCACTGCGGTGATGTGGTCGTCGACCGTCGCCAGGCCTGCTCGCATGGTGTTGAGGGACAGATGGGTCGCACCGGCCTCCCGCCACGTCGCCGCCCTCTCCGCCAGGTCGTCGGCGTTGCCGTCACCGAAGTCGACGCGGCCTTCCATACCGAGTGTGGCCGGATCCCTGCCCGCCGCTCTCGCCGCGTCGTGCACGAGGGTCACGGCCTCGTCCAGCTTCGCTCCAGGCGCCATCATCGGAAACCAGCCGTCTCCGATCGTGCCCGCCCGTCGGAGGGCCGGCGGGCTGGCGGCACCGAACCATACCGGGATCGGGCGCTGCACCGGGAGAGGGGCGATCCCCGCGCCAGTCAGCTTCCCGTAGTCCCCTTCGAAGGTGACACTGGGCTCGGTCCACAGCCGGCGCATCACGGTGATCTGCTCGCTCAAGTCGCTTTCCCCGGTTGGTGAAGTCCTCGCCGAGGGCCTCGTACTCGACCGCGTTCCACCCGATGCCCACGCCCAGCCGGAGCTTGCCGGTGGTCAGGAGATCCACCTCGGCGGCCTGTTTGGCGACCAGGACGGTCTGGCGCTGGGGGAGGATGATGATCCCGGTGACCAACTCCAGCGTCGTGATGGCGGCCAGGTAACCGAAGAGCACAAAGGGCTCGTGAAAGGTGCTGGAGACGTCGTACGGCCCGCGCCAACCCTCGTGCACCGCGGGGTCGGCGCCGACCACGTGGTCATAGGCCAAGAGGTGGTCGTAGCCGGCCTCGGCCACGGCAGCCACGTAGGCACGTATGGCGCCGGGATCAGCGCCGATCTCTGTTTGGGGAAAGACCACTCCAAGACGCATGAAACGGTTCTATCACGCCGTCGATCACTCGTAGAACGCGAAGTCCTCGAGTACCTGCTGATGGCGCGCCTGAACCAGTGCCACCGACTCCGGATGGGTGAAGATGTAGAAGCGGTTGCCTTTGATGCCTCGAACCACGATCGGACCAACTTGTTCGTTGGGCATGGCAGCGGGTGAGGGGCCTCGACCGGAGCGAGGATCGGGTACCGGCCCACCAAATCGCTCTGGCCTGTTCTGAGCCGAAGTCGAGGAGAGATTGCCGGCGACGAGGCCGGGACACAACACCGACACGCCGATTCCTTCAGGCTCGAGCTCGGAACGCAACATGTCGCTGTACCCGATGAGCGCGTGCTTTGTGGTTGTGTACAGACCGTTGAAGAATCCGCCGACGGCAGGCGGGGGCAGCGCCAGCAAACCGGCCATCGACGAAGTGATCACGATGTGGGCGGGCTGTCCGTCGGCCCTCAGTGCCGGAAGGAACACATCGACAGCACGGACGATGGCCATGAGGTTGAAGTCAACAAACCATGCCCACTCGGAATCGGTCGCTTGATCAAGGCGGCGGTTGGTGATTACTCCAACCGTGTTGATCAGTATCTGCACGCCGCCGTACTCGGCAACGGCACCGTCGAGCAGGGCAACGAGCGAATCGCGGTTGGTGGCGTCCACCTGCCGGGCGACTGCTGCGCCGCCGGCGCCTGCGATCTCGTCGCTCACTGCTTCGGCCGCTTCCAATCGCATATCGGCAGCGACCACCTGCACGCCTTCAGAGGCGAGACCGAGCGATATGCCTCGCCCGATCCCGCCTCCTCCGCCAATGACAACTGCGGTGCGTCCATTCAAGTCCTGCACGGTTTCCCCTCTCGGTCACGCCGATCCGGGGAGAAGCATGGCATTCGGCCCCCGTGAGAGCAAAGGCCGAACCCGTTACCTAGACGCCGCAGGAATGACCCGTGCTCCAGGGAGCCCACCCGGCGAGAGCCTGGAGGATCTGAGCACGCTTGAACTGCTCCTGAGGTGACGCGTCAGCCGGGTTGCCCTGCCCACCCACGGCATGCCAGGTGGAGAGGGAGAACTGAAACAGTCCGTAGTATCCGGCCGGGTTCACGGCACGCGGGTTCATACCGGACTCACGCTTGGCGATGCAGGCCCAGATGCCGCTCAGCTGCAACGTGCAGCCGGGGCCTTGCTCGTGGTCGCGATGACATAGCCGAGACCGTCTGAGGTCCTGGCGATGGCCGTGGCCGGGGTGGTGGCGCTTTGCCCCGGTGCCGAACCCAGGAAGGGGGCGTCCCCATGGCTGAACACGCCGCCGTCCGACCCGAGTAGCCAGTACCCGTTGCCGCTAGGCGTGGCTGTCGACACCGATGATTGGCGCGTTGAGGTGCACGGCGCCGAGGGACCCGTGGAACGAGGCGTCTCCGAAGCTGAACACGCCGCCGTCGGAGGCAACCAGCCAGTAGCCGTTGCCGCTCGGACCGGGCGCCGCACCGATGATTGGCGCGTTGAGGTGCACGGCGCCGAGGGACCCGTGGAACGAGGCGTCTCCGAAGCTGAACACGCCGCCGTCGGAGGCAACCAGCCAGTAGCCGTTGCCGCTGGCGTGACGGCCGCACCCACGATCGGTGCCTTCAGATGGACGGCGCCGAGGGAGCCGTAGAAGGCGGCGTCACCGAAGGTGAACACGCCACCGTCTGCGCCGATGAGCCAGTAGCCGTGCCCGGAGCGGGTGGCGGCCAAGGCAACGACGGGACTGTTGGCAGGGTGCTTGCCATTGGAGCCGTAGAAGCCGGCATCACCGTAGGTGAACACTCCACCGTCGGCACCAGCAACCCAGTAGCCGTGGTTGGTCGGAGTGACGGCCACGCCTACGACAGGAGCACTGGTCGACGGTCCCGGGGAGCCGAGGCTCGGCGCATTGCCGAAGGAGACGATCGAACCAGCGCCCGCCGGCGCGCTGCTCGCTACAGAACTCGTAGTGAACAAGCCGACACCGATAGTGACGGGCACGAGTGCGGCCATCGCCAGTGTGCGTACGCGGGCGAATCTTCGAGGCTTTCGTGGCGCAACCGCTACGGATGACGCCGGGTTCGGGTGGGAATACGGGGTATTGCGGGAAAAGCGGTGCAAGCAGCCTGTCCTTTCGGTAGCGCACCCGACGCGTCCGCGCCGCAACAAAGGCATGAATCACAACGGGCACAAGCCCACGCCGACGGTGCGGGGGGCGAACTGTGGGGCGCTCACAGGCGGTCTCTAGGACAGTCGCCGATGCGCCTTTTGGTTGTCGACAGGACACCATAGCAGGGATGTCGACCGGGGTCTAAGTCACCCCGGATCTCAAACCGAACAGGCAGAACGGCCACGCGCCGTGCCGGGCGAGCCCGGTACGGACGAGTCAGCCGGCGCTGGACCTCGCCCAGATGTTGATCGCGCTGTCAGTGGCGTACCGGTCGATGTCAGCCAGTTCGTCGGTGGTGAAGTCGAGACGCTGCAGGGCAGCCACGTTGCTCTCGAGCTGTTCGATGCCGCTGGCACCGATCAGGGCGGACGTGACCCGTTGATCACGCAGCGTCCACGCGATCGCCATCTGGGCGAGGGTTTGACCTCGTCGCGTGGCGATCTCGTTCAGCGCCGTGACCTTGGTCAATGTCTCCTCGTTGAGCATCTGTGGCCGCAATGATCCCGGGCGGCTGGCGCGCGAACCCTCAGGTACACCGTTCAGGTAGCGGTCAGTGAGCAATCCTTGTGCGAGGGGCGAGAACACGATGCACCCGGCGCCCTCGCGTCCGAGGACATCGAGCAGACCGGATTCGATCCAGCGATTGAGCATTGAGTAGGAAGGCTGATGCAGCAGCATCGGCGTGCCAAGGGAGCGCAGCAAGCCGATCGCCTCGATGGTGCGCTCGGGGGAGTAGGAGGACACGCCGGCGTACAGCGCCTTGCCCTGACGGACGGCGGTGTCGAGGGCCCCGACGGTCTCCTCGAGGGGTGTGTCCGGGTCGAATCGGTGCGAGTAGAAGATGTCGACATAGTCGAGTCCGAGGCGCCGCAGGCTCTGGTCCAGGCTGGCGAGCAGGTACTTTCGTGAACCACCCTGGCCGTAGGGGCCCGGCCACATGTCGTAGCCCGCTTTGGTGGAGATGAGCAGTTCGTCGCGATATGCGGACAGGTCGCTGCTGAACACCTGTCCGAACGTCTCTTCCGCCGAACCGTACGGTGGTCCGTAGTTGTTGGCCAGATCGAAGTGGGTGATGCCGAGGTCGAAGGCGCGGGTGATGATCGCCCGGCTGTGCTCCAAGGGCCGGTCGGCTCCGAAGTTCTGCCAGAGCCCCAACGAGACCGCCGGCAGGAGCACCCCGCTGCGACCGCATCGGCGATAGGTCATCGACGAATATCGGTCCTCGCTCGGCGTGAACGCCATCGCCATCTCCTTGCCGTCGTCCCGGCACCATTCTGCCTCCCGTCGACCCAGCCCGGAACGGTAGTTAGTTTGCCGAGCTAAGCAGTTTGGGTACCATGGTGGTATGACGAAAACAACGGATGTGAGAACACAGGGGATGCGGCGGTGATGGAGCGGCCCTGGTGATGTCCCGCCCCTCTCTGTCAGCCGGCCGGACGTTCGAGTCCCTCCGGGTTCGCAACTTCCGGCTGTTCTTCGGCGGTCAGTTCATCTCCCAGGCCGGCACCTGGCTGACGACGGTGGCCCTCACCCTGCTGGTCCTCCACCGGACCGGCAGCGGGTTCGCCGTTGGGATCCTGGTCGCCTGCCAGTTCGCGCCCGTCCTCCTGCTCGGCGCGTGGGGTGGGGTCGTGGCCGATCGCTCCGACAAGCGGCACCTGCTCCTCATCACCCAGACCCTCGAGATGTTCCAGTCCTTCGCCCTCGCCGCCCTGGCCTTCATGCATCAAGCCGCCTTGGCGGCCTTCTACGTCACCGCGGTGGCCGGCGGCTGCATGCTGGCGTTCGACAACCCGACCCGGCGCTCCTTCGTCTCCGAGATGGTCCCCGTCGAGGATGTGCAGAACGCCGTCACCCTGAACAGCGCCTTGATGACTTCGTCCCGGTCGTCGGTCCCGCCCTTGCCGGTCTGCTGGTCATCACCACCGGCTACGGGTGGTGCTTCACCATCGACGCCGTCTCCTACCTGGCGGTGATCGCCGGGCTGTGGATGATGCGCACCTCGGAGCTGCGCCAGCCGCCGGTCGTCGCCAAGGCCAAAGGCCAGATCCGGGAAGGTATGCGCTACGTGCGCAACACCCCCGATCTGCTGGTGCCGCTCATCATGATGGCGATCGTGGGGACGCTGACGTTCAACTTCCCCGTCGTCATCCCTCTGTTCGTCGGAGCGCACCCTGCACGGCACCGACGCCACCTACACCCTTCTCTACTCGGTGCTCAGCGTCGGCTCGGTCATTGGCGCGCTGGGGGCGGCCAACGGCCGGACGATCGAGATCCGCCACATCGTCATGGCCTCCGCCGCTTTTGGTGTCTCCATGGTGATCTTCGCGGCAGCCCCGACGCTCGGCGTTGCTTTCCCGATCGCGCTTGGTCGTTGGCCTCGCCAGCGTGGCGTTCATGACCGCGTCCACCGCCATCATGCAGGTTCGCTCGTCGGCAGCCATGCGGGGCCGGGTGCTCGCCCTGCAGGCCATCGTCTTTGTGGGGAGCACGCCGATCGGCGGGCCGCTGCTCGGTGTTGTCTGCGACCGCTACGGCGCCCGGGCCGGTTTGGTCCTCGGCGGCGTGGCGGCACTGGCGGCGGCGGGGTGGGGCCTGCTGGCCGATCGCCGCCTGACCCGGGCATTGCGGGCCACCGACACCGCAGAGTCAGCGGGTGTCTCTGGTCCCGCCGTGGGCGGCGGACAGGGCGTCGATCACCAGGGTGCGATAGTCACGGGCTGAAGGGAGTATGGCGGTGAAGGCGCCGGCGCCGTGGATCATTCCAGGCCAGCAGCGGATCTCGACCGGGACGCCGGCCGCGGCCAGCCGCTTGGCGTAGGCGTCACCGTCGTCGCGCAGCGGGTCGTACTCGCAGGTCATGATCAGCGCCGGCGGAAGGCCGGAGTGATCAGCAGCGAGGAGGGGTGAGGCGTAGGGTTCCGTCGCCTTGCTGAGATCTCCGAGGTAGTCCCTCACCATCTCGTGCATCGACGCCTTGGTCAGCATGAACCCCTCGCCGTTCTCCTCGATCGAGGGCTGGCTCAGGGTCAGGTCGGTGGCGGGGATCTCGAGGAGCTGGAACAGCAGCGGCGGGCCACCCCGATCTCGGGCCATCAGGGCGATGACGGCGGCCAGATTGCCGCCGGCGCTGCCACCTCCGACCGAGACCCTCGATCCGTCACCTCCGAGCTCGGCGGCGTGGTCCACCGTCCAGAGCAACGCCGCATAGCAATCCTCGGCGGCGGTCGGGTACTTGTGCTCCGGGGCGAGGCGGTAGTCGACCGATGCCACGATGCAGCCGACCTCAGAGGCGATCCACCGCATAGCCGCCTCGTCGAGCTCCAGCGTGCCCATGAACCAGCCGCCGCCGTGGAAGTTCACGTGGATCGGCAACGGCAGTGACCGATGGGGGACAAACACCCGAACCGTGATCTTTCCGCCATCCACCTCGATGGTGTGGTCGGTGACCGAGGCCATGTCCGGGCCGGGCTCGCTCATGGCCACGAAGCTCTTGGCCGCGGCGGCATTGGCGATGTCCCGCCGCTCGGCCGCGGGCAGGGTCCGCTCCGGCTGCCCGGCCGCGTTGATGGCGTCGAGGATGGGTTGGATGATCGGGTCTACCGGCAACGTGCCTCCCATGGTCGCCCTTTCGCCATGTTCTAGCCGTTCGGAGGCGGTCGTGCCGATCCGGTGCATGGTGGGACAATGCGGCGTGGAAGTGAGCGAAGACGAGTTCGAGAAACTGGTGGCCGATGCCCTTGACGGGCTGCCGCCGAATCTGGGCGAGATGATGGAAAACGTCGCCGTGGTCGTCGAGGACTGGCCGACGCGCGAGCAGCTCGGTGATCGCCGGGGAACCCTGCTCGGTCTGTATGTCGGCATCGCACTGACCCGGCGCTCGCCCCTGTCGTATGGCGGCGTGATGCCCGATCGGATCTTCATCTTCAAGGGTCCGATCAGCCGCCTGGCAGCCGACGAGGAGGCGCTCGTGGCCCTCGTCCGGACCACCGTGATCCACGAGGTGGGCCACCATTTCGGGATATCCGACGCCCGGCTGACCGAGTTGGGCTGGGGGTAGTGGGCGGCGCCGGGTCGTTGTCAGGTTGAGGAGGGAAAGGGTGCGAATGTGGTCCCCGGCCCTGTGGACCCGGTCACCGGATTGATGGTCGCCGAGGTCGGTGCCGTGTTGGCCGCAGGTCCTCCAAGGGTTGACGTGGAGCCGGACGACGTCGTGGTCCGGCTCGGCGTGCTCGTCGAGGTGGTGCGCCCCGTCGAAGTTGTCGTCTCGGGGATCCCGGTTGTCGAGGTGGCGTGTGGAGCGGTCACCGTCGTCTGCACCGGGACCTGGACGTAGGGCACCGGAGTGTTGGGCTGGGGTCGCACGAGGATGTAGGTGACGAGGGCCAGTACGAAGACGGCGAGGGCGATCCCCGTTGAGCGCCTCGGTCGTTTGAGGGTCACGTCTGCGGTGTCGGCGGAGCGGTGGAGAGCGTCGCCGGGACACTGATGCCCGCTTCCTGGAACGCGGTGGCGATGCGCACGCGCAGTTCTCTACCGACTTCGAACTGCTTGCCGGGCAACGTCCGGGCCACGACGCGAACCGCGACGTGGTCGACGGCAAGGGTCTCGACTCCCATGACCGTCGGTGGGTCAAGCAGCAAAGGACGGAGCTCGCGGTTGTTGAATGCTTGTTCGCAGACGTCCCGGAGAATGTGGTTCACCCGGCTGATGTCGGAGCCAACCGGCACAGGGACGTCGATCACGGCCCGTGCCCAGTCACGGGACAGATTGGTCACTTGTCGAATGTCGCCGTTGGCCAGGATGAGCACTTCCCCGTTGGCGGTCCGCAGTTGGGTCATTCGCAAGGTGACGTCTTCGACCGTCCCGGTGACGCCGGACGTCGAGCCGAGGGGGGCGACCCGGATGACGTCGCCGAAGCCGTACTGGCGCTCGGCGATGACGAAGAACCCGCCGAGCAGGTCCTGAACGACCCGTTGTGCGCCGAAGCCGACGGCCACGCCGGCCACCGTCGCCGGAGCCACCAGGGTCGTGAGTGGAACGTTGAAGCGTTCGAGCACCAGGATGCCGGCGATGAAATAGATGAGCACCAGCACGATCCAGGTGATCACCTGGGTGACGGCGTGGCGGTGCTTGGCGTCCTCGGAGCGAACCAGGGCGTCTCCATCCTGGCCCTGCTCGTCGATGCGAGAGGTGAGCCTCTCGCCGGACCAGGTGACCAGCCGGGCCAGAAGCACCGATCCGGCCACCAGCATGACGATCTCGAGTCCGTTGGTGCGACACCAGTCACCGAAGTCGGACAGGGTGGCGGCGAGGATCATGGATCAAGCCTCGGTCGCGGGACGGCCAGGGCCTGGCAGGAGCGACTCATGCGCCCACCCTACGGGCCCCCGGCGCCCACCACGGTGAGGATCTCGACCTGGTGGCTCACCAGGCGGCGGGTCGCCGCCCGGCCGAAGCCCGCGAACAGGGCGACCCCAGTGGCCACACCGACCGGGATGGCGAGCCATTGCAGTGCTGCGATTCCGGTGATCCTGTCCGCGACCAGGAAGGCCACGGGGGGAAGCACGGGCAGGACGCCGGCGAGGAGCGCCAGGTGGATCTTGACCGACCAACCGGGGGTGGGCCCGCCGTCGGGGGCCATCGGGATGACGGCGATGAGGGAGCCGAGCGAGGCGAGGGCGGCACCGCCGCCGAGGAGGGCGGGCACGCCGCTCAGCACCCAGGGCCACGCCCATCGCTGCCCGCTGGCGGCGGTCAGGGCAACGGTCAGGACCGTGACGTAGGGACCGAAGACCAACAGCCATCCGAGTTGGCGACCCCAGCAGTCGGCGGTGGCGGCTCTAGGGGTCATCACCGTGCACCAGAGGGACCGGCCGTCGCCCCCGTACAGGTTCACCGCGCACGCACCGGCGAGCAGGGCGGTCATCGCCCCGCCGAAGGGCATCAGGGTCGAGTGGCCGGCCGCGAGGCGGGAGATGACGCACGGCCAGACACCGAAGAACACAGCGACGATTCCGCAGATCAGACGGATCTGCTCCCTCGTCCACAGGCGTACCTCCTTGGCGGCCACAGCCCATACGGGTGTGGCCGGCAGAATCCGCCAGTGATCGGTTCCGCCGTGGTGCAGCGGCTGGGCCCGGGCGTCCATCCGCCGCGACAGCAACCATGGCCAGACGGCGACGAGGGCGGCGGTCAGGGCGGCTATGGCGGACAAGGCGACAACGGTCAACCACCACTGATCTCGTCCGGCGGCGTCAACGGCTACGGGCGCCCAGCCAGTAGGCAGCCACCGCACGACCGCCACGAGGGCGGGGCTGCGGCGCCCGCTGAGTACCGGGGTCAGGATGGGGACCAGGCTCCCCACGGTCCCGACAGCAGCAATGATCAAACCAATGATCAATGTGCCGGCATCGCGGCCGCGCCGCGTTCCCGGAGCGGCTGCTCCCGCTGCCACGCTCGATGCGATGGCGACAGCGGTGAGCAGCAGGACGGCAGCGAGGACGGCGACGCCTGCCGCCGCCGGGCTCTGGCGGGCTCCGTACGCGACCAGCCCGGCGAACGCCAAGGCGCAGATGACCAGGCTCGGGTCGGCCATGCCGACGATCAACAGGGCCGAGGCCAGGCGCCGGCGAGGAAGGGGGAGCAGACGGAAGACCTCAGGCGACAAGGCACCGCCGCCGCCACCACCACTCACCGCCGCTTGAGCCACACGTCCTGCCGACCACAGCGCCAACACGAAGGCCAGTACATCCGCGCCGGCACCGGGTCGCCGGTAGGAGACGGCACCGAGGACGAGGGTTCCGAAGGCGCCGACCAGGGCGACGGCGCCGGCGGTGACGAGCCACCACGGCGAAACCGAATCCCGCGCATGGTGGACCTCCGCCCGGCGGGCATCGATCAGCAGCCTGGCCAGTGTCCGGGTCGAAGTGATCATAAGCCGGCGCCAAACCAGGACAACCCGCCAACGACCGCTCCGGCGCCGACCAGCTCGCCGAACGCAGCCTCCAGGGTGCGGTCACCCCGCACGTCGTCGAGAGGGCCCGACGTCACGATCCGACCTGAGGCCAGCACAGCGACGCGGTCGCAGACCTGCTCGACCAGAGCCATGACGTGGCTGGACATCAGCACCGTCCCTCCCTTGGCGACGAAGTCACGCAGTATCGCCCTCACGGTGCCCGCGGAGACAGGATCGATGGACTCGAAGGGCTCGTCGAGTACCAGCAGCCGGGGTCCGTGCATCAGCGCCGTCGACAAGCCCAGCTTCTTGTGCATTCCGCTGGAGTAGTCGCTGACGAGCGTATTGGCTGCGTGCTCGAGATCCATCACCCTGAGCAGCTCGGCCCGGCGGGCGGCCATGACGTCGGGATCGAGGCCCCGCAGCAGCCCGAGATAGCCGAGGACCTCACTGCCCGTCAGGTGCTGGGGGAGTGAACCAGCATCGGGAAGGACACCGATCAGGGCCTTGGCCTCATCCGGCCGGGTCCACATATCCAGCCCGAACACCTGTGACGTCCCCTGGTCCGGATGCAGCAGCCCGACCGCCATGGCCAGAGCTGTGGTCTTTCCTGCCCCACTCGGCCCGACCAGGCCGAACCACGACCCAACCGGCACATCGAGGTCGACGCCCTGGACCGCCTCCGTGTCGCCGAACCGCTTCGTCAACCCTCTCAGCTCGAGAGCGTTCATGGCGCAACCGCGGCGGCCCGCTGAAACAGCTCGGCCAGCTCGTTGGCGCAGGCGTCGATGTCGGCGGTCGGGTCGGCTCGAAGCCGAGCCGGGAGCGAATCGATCGCCGCCCGCACCGCCATGGCGAACACCTCCGGCGAGAAGGGACCGAACTCGCCGGCGCGCTGGCCCTCGGCCAGGAGCTCCTGCAGCGCCACCAGCGTGTTGTCGTGGTAGGCGGCGTAGGGGTTCGGTGGGGCGGCATGGATGACGACCTCGACGAGGGCGATGAGAGCGTCGCGGTGGGAGGCCATGAACGCGACGTTGCTACGCACGTAGGCCCCGAGCCGGTCCTTCCCAGTGGTCGCCGCCAGGATCCGGGGAGTCATAAAGGCCGCCCCCTCGGCGGTGACCCGGCCGACGATCTCCCGCAGCAGCTCGTCCTTGCCTGCGAAGTGGTAGGACACCACTCCTTTGCTGACGCCGGCGGCGGCGGCGATCCGGGCGAGCGAGGCCGCCTCGTAGCCCACCTCGGCAAGCACACCGATCGCCGCGTCGACCAGCTGCGTGCGTCGGGCCTGCTCTATGAAGGTCCGCTTCCTGACCAGCGGGATAGATTTCTGACCGCATGGTCAGATTCTACGCTCCGAGGCCGCCGGGGTCAACAGAATCTGATTAGCGTCAGGTCATGGCCAACCCATCGCGGTTTCTTGCTGCCGGCGCCGGTGGCTACGACGAGCTGACGCCCGAACAGGCGCGGGCGGCCCGGCGGGCGTCGGCCCTGCCGAGGGTCGACGACGGGCTCGCCGCCATCGAGGACCGCACCGTGCCCGGCCCTGAGGGTGCCCTGGGGGTTCGGATCTACCGGCCTCAGACGAAGACCACGCCACCGGTCATCGTGTACTTCCACGGCGGGGGCTGGGTGGTCGGCAGCATCGACACCCACGACGCCACGACCAGCGCCCTCGCCGCCCGGTCGGGTTGTGTGGTCGTATCGGTCGAATACCGTTTGGCGCCGGAGGATCCCTTCCCCGCCGGACTGCTCGACTGCTATTCGGCCGCGTCGTGGATTGCCGGCCATGGCGACGAACTGGGCGTCGACGGCACACGGCTGGCCATCGCGGGGACAGCTCGGGCGGCAACACGGCCGCCGCGGTGTGCCTGCTCGCCCGTGAGCAGGACGACCTGCCGATCGCCTTCCAGCTCCTCGTCTATCCGGCCACGGACCACTTCGGCGATTGGCCGTCCTACCAACTGTTCGGAGACGGCAGCAGGGGCTTGGGTCTCGGACTTTTGAACTGGTTCAGCACCCAGTACCTGCCCGACCCGAGCGACGCCGCCGATTGGCGGGCCTCCCCGATCCGGGCGGCCGACGTCTCAGGCCTTCCACCCACCCTGATCATCACCGCCGAATACGACCTGCTCCGCGACGAAGGCGAGGCCTACGGCCGGCGCCTCGACACCGCAGGGGTGCCCGTCGTCGTGCACCGCTATCCCGGGGTCCCTCACGGGTTCTTCTGCCTCGGTGACACCGCGGATCGGCAGGCCGCCCTCGACGAGGCGGCCGCCGCCGTCCGCACCGCCCTCAGGCCGTAGAGGCGCTCGGCTGGACGCTCAGGGGACCGGTGGGCTCTCCGCGCAGGACCCGGATGACCAGTTGTCCGTTGACCAATGACGCCTCGACGCCGCTGCCATAGCCCTCGGGGAGGCTGAGCTCGCGCTCGTAGCCGCCGTAAGCCCATTCGTGGATGAGGTACTCCCGCGGCGGGGCGCTGCGCAGACGGGCCCAGAACCGCAACGTGCCGCCGCTCAGCTCTACGGTCACGTCGCCGGCGGTGACCGCCGGCAACGGAGCCACGACGACCACCGCACCGGTCGTCTCGTACACGTTGACCGGGACGCTCTGCGGGCTCATCGTGGCTTCCGCTGTCCGCGGTGGCGTCCACGACTTCGCGATGGGTGGGTTGGTCGTTTGCCATGACCGAAACCTACCCGTTCCGCCCTCGTCCTTGACCCGTTAACCCACGTGGGTTATGTTGGGGGCGTGAACGACGGGTCCGACACCCGCTTGCGCATGATCGAGGTCGCCGAGCGGCTCTTCGCCGAGCAGGGCATCGGCGGCGTCTCCCTACGGGAGATCGGTGCTCAGGCCGGCCAGCGCAACACCGCGGCGGCCCGCTACCACTTCGGGACCAAACAGGGGCTGGTGGATGCCATCTTCCAGTACCGGATGACATCGATCAACGTCCGCCGCCTCGAGATGCTGGCGGCGTTCGACCGCGACGGCCGCAGCCACGACCTGCGAGCCCTGGCCGAGGCGTACCTTTATCCCTTGAGCGAGATGCTCGGTGAAGCGGGCCGCCCGAGCTGGTACCTCCGGTTCTGCACCCATGCCGCCTACCTCGAAGGCACGGCACCGACCGATCTCGGCGCCCAGGAGTGGACGCGCGGCATGCACATCGTGAAGTCGAGGTTTGGCGAGATGCTGGTGGACCTCCCCGATGAGGTGGCTGCCGACCGGTGGGCCCTCTTCGCCGGTTACATGACCCACGCCTTGGCCGATCGCGAGCTGCTCATCCAGCACGGCCGGGCCGCCCTGCTCTCGGATCGGGCCATCTTCCTGGCCGGTCTGGTGGATACCGCCGTCGCCCTGGCCGGGGCACCGGTATCCGACAGCACCCGGTCCCAGATCGACGCGGCGTCGCGCCGCGAGCCAGTCGCAACCCACTGACCCAGGAGGCCGAACATGACTGTGACCGAGCAACACACCAACGACAGTGCGCTCCTCGACATCCGCCCGATGTCGGGATATATCGGTGCTGAGATCTTCGGCGCCGACCTGTCCGCACCGCTCGACGCCGCCGTCGTGGCCGAGATCCGGGCCGCCCTCCTGCAGTGGAAAGTGGTCTTCTTCCGGGACCAGCACATCACCCAGGCGCAACACATCGCCTTCGGCTCCCAGTTCGGTCAGGTGACTCCTGCCCACCCGACCCTGCCGGCCGCCTTCGCCGATCATCCCGAGATCCTCCTTCTCGACAACCAGCAGTACGCAGGCATCGACGGCCCGAAGGTCGAAAGCCGCTGGCACACCGATGTCACCTTCGTCCCGAACCCGCCAATGGGATCGATCCTTCGCGGCGTGGCGATCCCCCCGTACGGCGGTGACACCCAGTGGATCAATCTGGTCGTCGCCTACGAGCGGCTGTCGGAGCCGATCCGGGACATGCTCGACGGGCTCCACGCCGTGCACCAGAACATGCTGTATCTGTCCCGGGGCGAGATGTCGAACGAGCTGCAGAAGATGTTCCAGTCCAAGGACATCCGCTCGGTGCATCCGGTCGTGCGGGTCCATCCGGAGACCGGTGAGAGGTCCCTGTTCGTCAACCCGAACTTCACCAGCCACATCGTCGAGCTGTCCCGCCAGGAAGGGCGTCATCTGCTGGCCATGCTCTACGAGCACATGACCAATCCCTCGTTCACCGTTCGGTTCCGCTGGCAGCCCGACAGCATCGCCTTTTGGGACAACCGGGCGACCGCCCACGTCGTGCCCACCGATGTGCCCCCGGGTGCCCACCGGGCGATGCAGCGAATCACCGTGGCCGGAGACATCCCGGTCGGGCCGGACGGTTCGGTCTCCTACTCGCTGTCCGGTGAGGCCTTCAGCTGATCGGCGGTGACGCAGCGGCCTAGAGTGCTCGTCCATGAGCACTCAAGCCGCCACGTCGGAGTCCGGTCCTCCGCTACCGACCACCGAGGATCTGGGCCGGCTCTTCGACTCGCTGAAAAACTGGGGGCGATGGGGCGCCGATGACGAGATCGGCGCCCTCAACCACCTGACCCCCGCCCACCGGGCGGCGGCGGCCGCCCTCGTGTCCGACGGCGTCACGGTGAGTCTGGCCCACGACCTTCCGACCAAGCCCACTCCCGAGAACCCCTACCCGGCCGAACATCACATGCTGGCGTCGGGCGACGCCCGCGACGCTTCGGGAATTCCGGGCTACGAGGCCACGAGGGACTACGTCGGGGCCCATGTGCACGGGCTCGGTGTCACCCACATCGACGCCCTGTGCCACATGTTCGTTGACAGCCAGATGTACAACGGCGGGGCCCCATCTCTCGTCCGCAGCGACGGGGCCCGCCGCAACAGCGTCATGTCCATGGCCGATGGTCTCGTCGGCCGGGGTGTGCTGCTCGACGTCGCACGGGCACTTGACGTCGATCATCTCGACAGCAAGACCCTGGTGACCGTTGCCCTGCTGGAAGCGACCGAAGCAATCGAAGGGGTACGGGTCGGCACCGGCGACATTTTGATGGTCTGGCACCGGGCGGGACGCCCGGCGCCACGCCCAGGGCGGAACCCTCAACCCGGGGGTCGACGGCATGGCCGGACTGCACCCCGAATGCCTCCCGTGGTTGCACGAGCGGGGCATCGCCGTGCTCGGAAGCGACGGCATCTCCGATGCCATGCCCGGGCTCGGCATCGCTCAATGGCCCTTTCCTATCCACCAGATCGGCATCGTGGCCATCGGTCTGCACCTCATCGACAACATGGCCCTCGCCGCCATTTCAGAGCAGTGCGCCGAGCGGGGACGGTGGGAGTTCCTCCTCAGTGTGGCTCCCTTGCGCATCGAGGGCGGGACAGGCTGCCCGGTCAACCCGATCGCGGTGCTGTGATGAGCGACGATCTCACCGCCTGGCTGGTCGACCTGGAGCAGCTCAGGCGAATGACCCAGCGCTACGCCCGTGCCGTCGACGCGAAGAGATATCGATGCGGTGGCTGCGCTCTTCCACCCGGACGGTAGCGTCGACGGGGCCCGCGGCACGGCCCTCGTCCCTGCCTACATCGAGGGCATGCGCAATGCCCCACCCATGTTCGTCTCGGGCATGCACGTGCTCGGCGATCCGCTGATCGACCTGGAGCCGGGAGCGGACGAGGCTCGCATGGACACCTACGCGGTGGTGTACCAGTTCCGGCCGCCGGACTCGTCCGAAGCGGATCTGGTGCTCGGCATCCGCTACCTCGACCGCTTGGTCCGCACCGACGGGCAATGGCTGATCTTCCATCGCCAGGCCGTCAACCTGTGGACGCGCAATGGAGTGCCGCGGTAGCGGTCGACTAGAGCTGCTTCCACTCCGGGACTGCGAGCGCCTTCATGGCCGCGGCCAACTGCTCGGCCTTGTCGCCATCGAGGACCTCAAACGGTGGACGGGTATAGGACCCCGGCAAGCCGAGGATCCTCATGGCCGCCTTCAGGAACCGCACCGTGCCGCCCGGCCACACGTTGAGGGCGAACACTCCGATGAGCAGGCGGTAGAAGCCGTCAGCGGCATCGGAGTCGCCCACACGGATCGCCTGCTGGATCTCGCCACAGAGCCCGGGCACGAGGTTGCCCTCTGAGCAGAGGAACCCGTGGCCTCCCATGGCCAGGGTCGACAAGGCCTGCATCGGCCCGCCGACGAGGACCTCGCAGCGGCCGTCGACCAGTTCGAGCAGCTGGCTCAGGTAGTTGACCTCACTGGTGCAGTGGATCGTGGTGATGGTCGGGTAGTTGTCGAGGAGCCGGCCGAGCACGTTCAACGGCACCAGTCCGTTGTAGGCGTGGGTCGAGATGGCGGCGTTGATGGTCATCTCGTCGAGCAAGGTGGCGAAGTAGCGCTCCATCTCACCATCGGTCAGCTTCATGGCGTGGCCGGGGTCGATGGTGTAGAGCTGCATGACGTCGAGATGGGCCTGCTCGGCCAGTCGGATGACAGGACGCAGCTGATCGGCGTTGCGGGGTTCGACGCCCATGGCGCAGATCGGGACCCGTCCGGCTGCGGCTCGCTTGGCGATGTCGAAGAAGCGGGCCGTCTCGTCCAGCGACAGGGCGAAGCCCTCTCCCGGCGAGGCCGTACCGAGCGCCAGGCTCACACCTGCACCGGCGATGCGCTCCACCAGATCCTCGATGCCGGCCTCATCGAGCCGTCCCGCTTCGTCGAACGGGCGTCACTGTGCAGGTGACTGCCCGGTAGCCCTGGCGCTGTCGATCGCTCATGCTGCTCTCCTGTTCGTCTTCGGGGCTCAGTGGCTCGCCGCGGCGGAGGCGGCGCCGCGTTGGACCGACGAGACCAGGTCGTGGAAGTCGCCGGCGACGAGATGGTTGAGCAGATGGCGGGACTGGGCTCGGGCGACGACCTCCAGGATCTCCCGGTCGTCCTCCCGTGTGGCACTCGAGTGGGCCTCATTGGTCCGGGACAGCTGGTTGAGCTCGCTGGCCACGCCACTCGGTATCTCGCCTCCGGCGTCGTCGAAGTAGCGCCGGGTGGCCGCCTCCAGCTCGTGGGGATCAGGTCCGAGGCCACTGCCGCCTTCGAGCGGCGAGGCCACCGTGCCGAGCTTGTCGAGCGGGCTCTGCTGCTCGATGCAGCCGAGCATGCCGCGGTGGGCGCGGTAGCCGAGGACCTCCTGCACGTTGATCGGCAGATCCCTGGCCACCAGGGGCGGGACGAGGAGAAGCTGGGCCTCGTGGGGCCGCAGCCAGCCGGCGCTGAAGCCCATCTGGGTGCCCACCCGCGCCTTGTCCGTGTGGTTGATGCTGGCCGCGTGGTAGGTGGAGCCCAGCCACACCGCGAAGGAGCCCTGCGGCATCTCGAGATAGTCCAGCGGATCATCTGCGGTCGGCTGCCGGTCGGCGGGCCACAGGTGGCTGCCAGGGATCGCCCGGGTGCAGCCGTTCTCAGCCGTGAAATCGGTGACCGCCCACATGAACACGAGGAGGTGATGCGGGCCGCCCGGATTGCGGGGCAGCATCGGTTCGTAGATGGTGCCGTCATGGTGCAGCGTCTGATCCCGGCCGCCCTTCTCCAGGATGAACACGGCGGATCCGTTCAGGAGCGATTCGGCGCCGATGACCTCCTCGTTCAGGGCGTGGAGGAGAGGATCGGCCATGAGGGAGACGAACGCGGTCGACTTCGTCACCATGGCCTCGACCTTGCGGAGGCTGCCGCCGAAAAACTTGAGCTGCAGCCGTTCGGCCTTGTCGGCGTAGGGGCGGACCTCGGTCAGCAGCCGTTCCATGATCTCGGGGTCGGCCCGGCGCTCGACGACCGCATAGCCCCGTTCGTTCAGTTCGCCGGCGATGGTCGACGCGGATGAGTTCGGCGACAGACGGTTAGCCACACTGGCCCCCTTGATCGAAACAACTACCTGGGGCGGATGCTAGACCTTCCTGGCGCCCGAGTCGGAAGGCGGGCTCCCGCTGTACGCTCCAGGCACCGCGCTCGGGAGGAGACAGAGGCACATGGGTTTGACGGATCGAACGCCACCGTCGGAATCGGATTACGCGGCCTACCGCACCCGCTTCTGCAACTGGGGACGTTGGGGGGCCGACGACGAGCTCGGGACGCTGAACCTGATCACGCCTGAGGTCCGCCAAGCGGCGGCCGGATTGGTCAAGCAGGGTCGAGTCGTCTCCATGACCCGTCCGATCGACACCAAGACCGGTCCGGCCAACCCCTATCCGTCCCATCATTTCGTGGCCATGCCCGCCTCGGGAGGGATGCTGGATTACATCGGCATGTTCATCCACGGATTCACCCAGACCCATCTCGACGCCCTTTGCCACGTGGCGACCGCCGAGGGTCATGGCTGGAACGACAAGCCCCTGGCCGGCGGACTTCCCGTCGAGCACAGCGGCACCGTCGACTTCCAGCGGGAGGGGACCGTGACCCGCGGCGTGCTCTACGACATTCCCCGTTACCGGGGCACCGATTTCGTCGGGCCCGGGGAGCCGGTGCACGGATGGGAGCTGGCCGATGCGGCCAAAGCCCAAGGTGTCGAGCCCCGAGCCGGCGACGCGGTGATCATCCGGTCCGGCCACGCGCCCGTTCTGGGCCGCCGAGGGCCGGCCGGCGAGTTTCGCCCATGTCGCCGGCGTCCACGCCTCATGCATCGAGTTCCTGTACGACACCGACGCTTCTCTGCTCGTCTGGGACATGCAGGATGCCCCGATCGTGGACCAGGGCTTCCCCAACCCGACTCCGTACGATCAGCTGGCGATCTCCATGCACGTGCACCACATCGTGCTTCCGTACATGGGAATGCCGATTGTCGACAATGCCGAGCTGGAGGCCTTGGCGGCGGCCTGCGCGGAGTATGGGACCTGGGAGTTCCAGCTTGTCGTCTCGCCCCTGGACATCCCCGGCGGCACGGGCTCGCCGGTCAATCCCCTCGCCATCCTCTAGGTGGCCCGGTACGAGGTGGCGTCGGGCTCCGACGCTGTCGCCTACGACCCCTTTTCGATGGAGGCGATGTCGGACCCCCTGCCGATCTACCGCCGGCTTCGGGACCATCAGCCCGTCTATCGCCTGGATCGCTACAACGGGTGGGCTCTCTCACGTTTCGCGGACGTCTGGGACGTCGAGCACGATACGGAGCACTTCTCCATCGCCGACGGCCCCATCTTCGCCGAAGAGCGGATCGCCACGGCATTGAACGGGCCGCCCCCGCTGCCGCCGCTCGATCCGATGCCGTCGTTTTCGACCCTCGATCCACCCCTCAACCCCCGGCTCCGCCAAGCGCTCGGCACGCCGTTGCGCCCCGGCCCGGTGGGACGCCTGGAGTCGGAGGTGCGGGCGATGGCGCGGGCCCGACTGGACGAGTTGGTCCCATCGGGCCGCTTCGACATCACCGCTGACTACGCCGGACCGGTGTCCGCCGGGGTGATGTGCCGGCTCGTCGGGTTGCCGCCTGGCTCGGCGCCGGCGGTGCTGGCCCTCGTCAACCGGTCCATGGGGCGCAAGCCCCCTGGGCTCACTCCCGACGGCCGGCGGGCCGGGGCCGAGCTTCACGGCATGGTGACCGAGCTGGTCGCGGCTCGCCGGCGCAGTGGCCACGTGGACCCGGCGTCGATGATCGGCGGGATGCTCACGGCGGTGATCGCCGGGAGGCCACTGTCGGATGCCGAGATCGGAGTCCAGCTGTCGACGATCATCAGCGGCGGCACCGAGACGGTCCCGAAGATCGTGGCCGGCGGCCTGCTCGAGCTGTGGCGTCACCCCGATCAGCGCACCGAGATCGACGCGGACCCCGGACGTTGCGCCACCGCGTTCGAGGAGATGCTGCGCTACGGCGCGCCGCTGCAATGGGTGGGCCGCACGGTGACCGAGCCCGTGGTGGTTGCCGGAACGTCGATGGCGCCCGGGGAGCGGGTCCTTCTCCTGTTGGCCTCCGCCAACCGCGATGAGCGAGAGTTCGAGGATCCCGACGAATTCCAGTGGGACCGCCCGATCACCCGTCACCTGGCTTTCGGCTACGGAGTCCATTTCTGCATCGGCCATCACGTCGCCCGGCTCGAAGGCCGCGTCCTGCTCGAAGAGCTGCTGAACCGGGTTCCCGGCTACGAGATCGACGTACGAGGGCGCCGTCCGGCCTCCCTCGGAGTTTCAGGTGGGGTACACGTCGATGCCCCTTGTCGTCGCCTGACGATCGGCTACGGTCGAAATCTGGTCGCCTTGGCCCCGTGTTCGACGGTGCCCCGATCCTGGAGGGGAAGATGGCCGAGTTCAGCTATCGGATCATCGATGCCGACAACCACTACTACGAGCCCGACGACTGCTTTGTCCGTCACCTCGACCCGGCCTTTGCCGATCGGGCCTACCGGATCAAGCGGGGCGATGACGGAGTCGGGCGGCCCGTGGTTCGGCAACGAGCCCGCCTACTACATGATGACGACGCCGGCCGATCTGATCGGCAAGCCGGGCGTCCATGTCGCCGACAAGGATGACCGATACCGTCAGCTCGGCCTCGACGACCTGGTGGCGCCCGGCGAGATCCCGTGGTTTGTCGACCGCGACGCCCGCTTGTTGTGGATGGACGACCAGGGCGTCGAGGCCATCTTGATGTGGCCGAGCCTGGGCCTCACCGTCGAGTGGCAGATCCGCGACGATCCGCCGGCCTGCGTCGAGAACCTCCGGTCCTTCAACCGCTGGTTGGACGAGGCGTGGGGCTTCGACTACCAGGGCCGGATCTTCGGAGTCCCAACCCTGACCCTGATCGATCTCGACGCCGCCATCCAAGAGCTTGACTACGTGCTCGCCCACGGGGCCCGGGTCGTGCACCTGCTCTTCACCCCGGTCAATGGACGGACCGTCGCCCATCCCGACTTCGATCCCTTCTGGGCCAGGCTGGCCGAAGCCGGAGTCCCCGTCGCTTTCCATGGCGCGGAGGCCGGATATTGCGACCAGTTCTCCGGCGAGTTCGGCGAGCAGCGCCGGCCCATGGCCCACCAGCAGTCCGGGTTCCAGCGGGCCGTCTTCTGGGAGCGGCCCATCATGGACACCCTCGCCGCCCTGGTGATGCACAACCTGTTCGGGCGCTTTCCGACCCTGCAGGCCATGAGCATCGAGAATGGCTCGGCGTGGGTCGGCTACCTCCTGCGGGTGATGGACAAGGGGCAGCGGTTGGGAGGATTCGGCAACTGGCTCGGCGGCCCCATCGCCGATCGCCCGAGCGAGATCTTCAAGCGTCACATCTCGGTTGCTCCCTTCGACGACGACGACATCCGCGGGCTCGTCGACCTCATCGGCGCCGATCGGGTCCTTCTCGGCTCCGATTACCCGCATCCGGAAGGGGTTCCCGAGCCCCGCCGGGCCCTCGAAGGCCACGGGCTGACCGATGCCGAGATCCGCCTGATCGCCCGCGACAACATGGAGCGCCTGTTGCGGCTTCCGTCGGCCGCGCCGGCGCCCGGGCGGGGTTAAGGGGTGGCAGGTCGGGTGGCCGGCAAGGTCGCCGTGGTGACCGGGTCGGCGTCAGGGATCGGCCGGGTGACGGCGCTGACGCTCGCCCGAGAGGGCGCCGCGGTGGTCATTGCGGACATCGATGAGCAGGGCGCGGAGCGGGTGGCCGGCGAGATCACCGCCGATGGCGGCCGGGCGCTTGCCCACCGCAGCGATGTGAGCGTCGAGGACGACGTGAAGGCCATGATCGAGGCCGCCGTCTCCGCCTTCGGCGGCATTCACGTGCTCCACAACAACGCCGCCATCACTGACCCGAAGCACCAGGTCCGCGATACCAGCGTCATCGGGTTGGACGCCGAGGTCTGGGATCGCACCATGATGATCGACCTGCGGGGCGTGATGTTCGGGTGCAAGCACGCGGTGCGGCCGATGATCGCATCCGGCGGTGGTTCGATCATCAACACCTCGTCCAACGCCTCGATGGGCGGTGACCTCGGTCTGACCGCCTACGCGGCGGCCAAGGGCGGGATCAACACGCTGTCCCTGTCGGTCGCCACCGCCTTCGGCAAGCAGGGCATCCGGTGCAACACGGTTTCGCCCGCGCACATCGCGTCGCCCTCTCTCGCCGCCAACGTGTCGGCCGAGGTGGCCGCCGCCCTGCTGCAACAATGCCTCGTTCCCCGGCTGGGGACGCCTCAGGACATCGCCAACATGGTGCTGTTCCTGGCCTCGGACGAATCCTCCTTCGTGACCGGCCAGACGCTGCGGGTCGACGGCGGGGCGCTCAGCCATCTCCCCCAGGTGGCCCAGATGAGGGCCAGGACCTGAGCCTACTGACCCGCCAACTGGTCGGCGACGGAACGGACCCGGTTGCCCTCGCCGGAGCGCAGGACGACGTCGTTGAAACCCTGACCGGGTGGGATGTACTCCGACAGCAGGGGGTTGTTCCACGACAGGTACAGGGCCCGACGGCCGGGACCGCCGCCGGACGGCGCCGGCGAGGCGTGCAGCGTGTCGGTGTAGTGGATGGTGACGTCGCCGGGTTCGGTGGTGACGGTGACCGTCGGGTAGGCGGCGCCGGCCAGCAGGTCGGCAGGGAGATGGACGGCGGTGCGCCCGTTGGAACCGGCCAGAAAATGCAGCTGACCGGTCTCAGCGGTCGCCGCGTCCAGCTGGACGCCGACGTTGAACCCGGGGCACATGACGGGATGGCCGCCGAGCCCACAATCCACGTGCCACGGCAGATCGGACAAGCCCTCGACGATGCCGGGATTCTTGATGACGATGGAGTGGCCGTCGCCCCGCTCGTTCTGGACGGCGAGAGTGACGCCGTCGTCCGACATCGCCTCCACCAACTCGGCCAGGCGTTGGTCGGTGTGCACCCGAGCCAGCATCTCGGATCGCTCATTGACATACGTCAACCGGCAGCACACCTCCGCGCCGTCGTCGGCCTTCGCCCACCAGGACCGGTCGTCTCCGGGTCGGGCCAGAGCGGCCAACCGCTCGGCTTCCTGCCGCAACTGGTCGATCTCGCTCAGGTCGAAGACGGCGCGGACGTGGAGGAAACCAGTCGTGCGCAGGAAGTGATGCATCTCCTGGCGGTCAGACGCCAGGGTGAAGGCGGCCGCCAGGTCGAGAGGCGCCCCGTCGGGGTCGACGAGGTCCGCTCCACCTGGTTGGTAGACGGGCCGGCCTGAGTACATCGCCCGGATGGCCGGATCCCACGCGATGAAGTCGTCCACCCGGCCGCGGCTGCATCGCAGCAGGTTGGCGTAGAGCAGCCCGAAACCGGTCCGGAGCTCCTGGGCGTAATCGCTCCAGGTCTCGACGGTCATCTCGATGACGCTGGTCGCTTCGTCCGTGCCGCTCACGACCGCGACCGAACCTCGGACAGGCCGATAGGTATAGCCGGCGCTGCCGGGGACATGCAGGGCGACCGAGCGGTCGCCGGCCACGGCCTGGCGAGCCATGGCGCCGTTGCCGCCGGCGAGGCGGGCGGCCAGCTCACCGTGGAACTCGTCGAAGTCCAGAAGCGGGAACATCGTGCCGGCCATCGGACGAAACGGTACCGCGGCGCGCGCCGCCGCCTGCGCTGCGCCGGTGCTGGGGTACGCTTCGACCGTGTCCATCCAGACCACCTCGCTCGAGATCCGCCCGCTCACGGCCAAGATCGGCGCAATGGTTCACGGTGTCGACCTGTGCCGGGCGCCCGACGACGAGGGGCTCATGGAGCGCCTCCACGAGGCCCTTCTCACCCACCTGGTGCTGTTCTTCCCGGAGCAGGACCTGAACCCTGAAGCCCAGGTCCGATTCGCCGGCTGGTTCGGGCCGTTCGAGCACCATGCCTTCGCCAAGTCGCTTCCGGGCCATCCCAATGTCGTCGTGCTCGATCAGGTCACGCCCGAGACCGATGGCGCCAACTCGTGGCACTCGGACTCGTCGTTCATGGAGAAGCCGGCGCTCGGATCGGTCCTGCGGGCCGTCGAGCTTCCGCCGCTTGGGGGCGACACCTGCTGGGCGTCGATGTACGCCGCCTACGACGCGCTGTCGGAGCCGATGCGCCGCACGCTCGAGGGGCTCTACGCACTGCACGACATCACCGGACCGCTGGAGAAGGCCATCGCCGGCGGCCACAGCGTGGGCACCGACCTGGCCACTATCCGCGAGCAGTGGCCGCCCATGACCCACCCGGTCATCCGGACCCACCCCGGCACCGGCCGGCGGCTCCTCTACGTCAACAACAACTTCACCACCAGAATCCTCGGGCTGGCCAAAGACGAGAGCGACGTCCTGCTCACCTTTCTGCTGAGCCACGTCCAGCGGCCCGACTTCCAGGTGCGCTTTCGGTGGGCACCGGGCTCAGTGGCCTTCTGGGACAACCGGTGCACCCAGCACTACGCCGTGCCCGACTACACCGGTCATCGGCGCCTGATGCACCGGGTCACCCTGAGCGGCGAGCGCCCCATGCCGGTGCCGACCTCTAGCGGCCAGCGGTCGCGGCCAGTCGCGATTCGCCGGCAGGCGTCTGACGGCGATGTCCGCCACCGCGGAAGCGTGGGTGGCGTCTCTGCCGGCGGGCGGGCTGCTTTTGAGGTGGCTAACCACGGTGATGGCGATGTCCGCCACCGCGGAACCGGGCGGCGGACCCCCCGGGCTGCGGAGGCTCTCAGGCGACGGGGCTCGGCTCGCAGACCGCCTCGGACAGCTGCATCGTGGCGCACGGAAAGACCGCCACGCTCGCCTTCGGCCCGTGCTTGGCCGTCAGCCACGCCACCGTCTCCTCCCACGTGCGGCAGCAGCACCGTCCCCGGACGGGTGTCATCGCTCAGCCCACCGAGGGACATGCCGGGTGCGTAGAAGACCAGATCCCGCCCCCGGACCCGTGTCGGGCGCTTGGCGGCCAGACGCATTCCCGGGCCGAAGAGTGAGTGATAGCCGAGCCCCTCGCTGGATGTGGCCGCGATGACCACCGTGCCGTCCTCCACGACGATCGGCTCGGGAGCGGTCTTCCACGGGCTCATGGCGGTGATGTGCTGCATGAACTCGGTGTCCTTCGGATAGAGCGAGAAGACGCCCACGTCGCAGCCGGTCGGCGTGTGGGTGGAGAACACCCGTTTGGCGATCTCGGCACCCGCCCGGTGGGCATCGACGACATCGCCGACGACGAGGCCGGCGATCCCCATGCGCGAGTTCGGAACCGAGTTGACGATGAAGTCGACGCGGGCCAGGCGGGCCGCTTCCTCCGTCTCGAGACGGGCGTCGTTGGCGATGGCCGCGTAGCCGCCGCGCGCCGCCGTCCCTTTGTGAAACGCCGTCGCCGACTCGATACTGGCGATGCCGGGCATGAGCAGCTTGGCCGCCTCCGGAAAAGCCGGTGGCGCCATGGGGAATGATCGATCCGACGAGGATCCTCAGATCCGACGCCATGAACTCGCGATTGATCTCGACCGGGCTCCCGAAGCTGGTCGTCCCGACAGGAACGCAGTTGTCCCACGAGAAGTGGGAGCTCAGCCGGCAGCTGGACAGGACGACATCGCCGATCTTCTTTCGCAGGTCCTCACTGGTCATCGGCCGGTGGTTGGCGATGCCCGCCAGGATCAGGACGTCCTCCGGCGGGATGCCGGCAGCGGCCAGCTCGGCCAGGATCGGAGGAATCAAGCGATGACCCATGGTCGGACGGGACAGATCGTCGATCACGATGCATGGCGAGGTCCTGCCTCGCGCCATGTCCCGGAGCCGGGGGGTGCCAATCGGTGCGGCGAAACTGGCGGCGATGCCGGCGTCTCCGATGTCGTCGCCATCGTGGGGACGGCACTCGGTCACGTCCCAGCCCGCGGGAAACCACAGCTCCATGTCCCGATCCTCGTACCACGCACCCCAGCGGATGGACACCGGATTCACCAGGCCTCCTTCGAAGACGCCACGGCCGCCCCGAGAGGACGGCGCCGCCTATCGTACAGACTACGGGCGCGGCCACCCCATGTGGCCCGGCGCCACGAGCCGCCAAGGAGAACGAGGACGAGATGCGCTTTGCCATTGGCCTGTCCACTGACCGTGTGCTTCAGGGAGCAGAGTTCGATAGCCAGGAGGCCATCGCCCAGATCTCGCAGGCGGCGGAGTCGGCTGGATTCGATGCCGTCTTCGTGACCGAGCACACCTTCCCCGAGGACGAGTGGATGCGATCCGGCGGCCATCACGCCCTGGATCCCTTCGTCGCCCTTTCGTTCGCGGCCGCCGCCACCACGACGATCAAGGTCTTCACCTATCTCGCCGTGCTGCCCTACCGCAACCCCTTCCTAACGGCCAAGGCGGTAACCAGCCTCGATGTGCTGTCGGGGGGAAGAGTCATCCTCGGTGTGGGAGCCGGCTACCTCGAGGCCGAATTCAAGGCGCTCGGCGTCGACTTCTCCGAGCGCAATGAGCTCTGCGACGAGAGCATCACGGCCATGAAGCGGGCTTGGAGCGAAGAAGGCATGCGGATGGAGGGTCGGCACTTCTCGGTGCAGGGACACACCATGCTGCCCCGCCCGGTCCAGAAGCCCCATCCGCCGATCTGGGTCGGCGGAAACTCCAAGCGGGCCATTCGCCGGGCGGTGGAGCTCGGCGATGGCTGGATGCCTATGCCAAATCCACGTTCACTCGGCGCCAGGCGACGTTCTGCGCCGCTCGAGACGCTCGATGAACTTGGTTCGATGCTGTCCTACGCCAAGGATCACGCCGCAGCCGTCGGGCGCGACGCTCCACTTGACGTGATCGGCATGCCCTTCAATCTCAGGGGGCGACGAGAAGTTGAGGACCACATCGAGGCCTTGAGGCCCTCGGGCTCACGTGGCTGGCCGTCGGGTTGCCCAATGGGCGTCGTTCGCAGTTGATCGACGCCATCCTCCGGTTTGGAGACGAGATCATCCGGCCGGGCACGTAAGGCGAACGATGGGCCGATAGCTGCGTGTGCGGGCGCATCGCTCTCGTCACCGGCGCCAGTCGAGGCATTGGCAAAGGAACGGCTATCCGGCTGGCGGCCGAGGGGGCTGATGTGGCCGTGCTGGCCCGGAGCCCCGACGCCGTGCAGCTGGGCTGGTCCATGGGCCAGACCGTCACGGAGATCGAGCGTTGGGACGACGGGCCCTGGCCATCGAGGTGGACCTCGGGGACCCATCGGTCGACCGGGACGGTGTGATCGATCAAGTAGAGGCGGAGCTCGGACCCCTTGACATCTTGGTCAATAACGCCGCGGCGGGCGGCTACCGGTACTTTGCTGATTGGGACGATGCCGACCTGCGGCGCATGCAGGAGGTCAACGTCTGGGCTCCATGGCAGTTGACCCGGCGCGCCCTGCAAGGCATGCGTGAACGAGGACGGGGTTGGGTCGCTCAACGTCAGCTCGGCGGCGGCAGAGCTCCCAGTGGGACCGCCATTTTCGGCGAGCATGGTGGCCAGGAGGGGAACGGCCTACGGTTCGACCAAGGCCATGTTGAATCGGTTCACGGCCAGTCTCGCCGTCGAGCTCTATGGCACCGGGATCGCGGTCAACGCCTTCTCACCACAGGCGGCTACGGCGACCGAGGGCGTGCTGGCTTCGATCGAGACCGGCAGGATCAAGACGGAGCAGACCGAACCTCTGGAGACCATGGTCGAAGCCACTCTTGGCCCTCTGCACCGCCGATCCCGACAGCCTCACGGGGCAGATCGCCTACAGCCTTGACCTCTTCAGACGCTTGGGCGGGTGACCTACGACCTGCACGGGATCGGCCCAGTTGAGGGTTGGGGGCCCGAAGACCTGCCGGCCCGGATCAAGATCCAAGAAGCAGCGCGCCGGTAATGGTCCGAACAGCGGAAAAGGCTCGGGTTGGCAGCTTGCTCGGTGACGAATTTCCCTGCATCACAAGGAAATGTTGCAATGAGGCGAACGTCGCTACCGGTCTGGACCCGCCCTTTGACCATTTGCGGCGGGTACCCCCGGAAATCGTCCTTAGATGCCTTTGGCGACGTGTCGTCATAGTTGACCTCAGTTCGCTGTATCTTATGGTAGTTGGCTTCGAACCATTCGGAGCATTCAACCAAAGGGAGAGTTGTGGCGACCAAGTTCGTGCTGGAAAAGGATTCCGCCGGGCGGTTCCGGTTCCGATTGCTTGTCGCAAGGCCGGATGCTGGCGAGCAGTGAGAGCTACACCACCAAGCGAGCCGCTCAGAACGCCATCGCATCCGTCAAGTCGGGCGCCGCGGTGCCGTCGTGGACGACACCACGCAGCCGCAGCCGCCCGAGCGGGCTCCGGGCCGCCCGGCCAAGGCGGTCAAGACGGCCAAAGAAGACTGTCAAGGCGGCGAAGAAACGGGCCAAAGCGGCCGTCAAGGTCGCCGTCGTCGCGGCCGCCGCGCCCGCCAAGAGGGCTCCTCGCAAGACCTCAGCGGCGAAGAAGAAGTCAGTCGCTCGCTGATCGGTCGGGCTGACGCTACAGCTCCCGCTTCCGTGGGGCGGTTGAGATCTCGAGAAGATGGCCACTGGGTCCTCGAAGTAGACCCCTCGGCCTCCGTCGGCAGTGTTGATCTCACCGCTGCTGCTGCTGGTGGGGATCCGCCCAATAGGGGAGTTGACGATCACGGAGACGGCCGAATATGGCGTCGAATCGTCTTCGTCGACGAGAAACGCGTAGTGCTGGACGGCGACCTCGTCGCCCCAATCGGCGTAGTCAAGCGTCACGCCGTTGTCGGCGGGGACCGTCAGGAACGGCCCGAACGGCGTGGGCGCCGCTAGACCGAGGATGTCGGCCAGAAACGCCGCGGACACTTGCTTGTCGTGAGCCGCGACGATGGTGTGGTTGAGCTTGACGGTCATGACACCATTGTCACAGGAGCCGATCCGATAGGGAGGACCATGACGACCAAGGTGTACCAGCTGCCGGTCGACAAGACGGGATGGCAGACGGCCGACAAGTCGGGAACGGCCATGTTCACCTGGGACTACGACGACGGGCGGGAGAAGCTGATCAACCTCTACGCCAAGGGCAAGAAGAAGCAGTGGGATGCCGCCGAGCGGATCGACTGGTCCCACGACGCCCGATCCCGAGAACCCCCTGCAGATCCCCGACGAGCTGGTGCCGATCTTCGGGTCGCCGGTGTGGGACAAGCTCACCGACGACGAGCGGGGCAACGTGCGGCGGCACATGGTGGCATGGCAGTTCAGCCAGTTCCTGCACGGCGAGCAGGGTGCCCTGATCTGCACGGCCAAGATCGTCCAGACCGTGCCCGACATCGATTCGAAGTACTACGCGGCCACCCAGGTCATGGACGAGGCGCGTCATGTCGAGACCTACTCGCGGTACCTGGACAAGATCGAGATCGGCCTATCCGATCAACGACAACCTCAAGTCGCTTCTCGACGACGTGCTTGAGCGACTCGCGCTGGGACATGACCTACCTCGGGATGCAGATCCTGATCGAGGGCCTGGCCCTGGCCGCCTTCGGCCTGATCCGCAACATCGCCGGCGATCCGCTGGGCAAGGCCGTCAACGCCTACGTCATGCAGGACGAGGCGCGGCACGTCATGTTCGGTCGCCTGGCCCTGCGTGACTTCTACCCGCAGCTCACCCAGGCCGAGCGCAATGACCGCGAGGAGTTCTGCGCCGATGCCTGCTACCGCATGCGCGACCGCTTCCTCGGCGAGGAGCTGTGGCAACGCCTCGGCTATGACGCCGAGGAGTGCATCGAGTACGTCAAGCAGAGCGAGAGCCAGCAACTGTTTCGCTCGTTGCTCTTCACCAGGATCGTCCCGACACTCAAGGACATCGGCCTGTGGGGACCGAAGATGCGCGAGACCTTCGCCGACATGGGCGTCATCGGCTACGAGTCCAGCGGATCTGGATGCGGTCATGGCCGAGGACGAGGCCATCGCCGAGAGGATTCGATGCCGATCGGGCCCACATCGACGCAGGCCATCGCCGATGGGGCTGACTGAGGCCGCCGTCTAGACCCACGCGCGCCGCACCGCTGCACCGCTTCGGACCGATGCCCGAAGCTCTTTGCTGGCAGGATGTCAGCCATGACGCCTGACGGCCGAAGTGTCACCCGTGACGACCTGATCTGCGCCCACTTCACCCTTGGCGGTGTCGATGGCGCCCTCAGCCTTGAGCAGCGGGCGTCCGCGGCCGCCGAGGGCGGCTTCAGGTTCCTCGGATGGCTGGGAGACGCCTACGCCTCCGAGCGGGCGGCCGGGCGCTCGGATGCCGACATCCGGGCCATTCTCGACCATCACGGCGTCGCCGTCGCCGAGGTCGAGTTCTTGTGGGGATGGGCGTCGCGACGACGACCCCGGCTTCGACTGGACTGAGCTGGAATCAACCCTGTTCGCCCTCGCTGACGTGGTCGGCGCCCGCCATATCAACTGTGGCGATGTCGGAGCCGCCGGAGCGATGCTCCCCCTTGACGAAGTCGCCGAGCGCTTCGCCGGGATCTGTGACCGGGCGGCCGAGCACGGGTTGCTCGCCGGCATCGAGTTCCTCCCCTGGTCGGACATCCCTGACGCAGCCACGGCGTGGGCGATCGCCAAGCGAGCCGGTCGGGCCAACGGGGGCGTGCTGATCGACACGTGGCACTACTTCCGGGGCGCAGCCGATCCGGCGCAGCTCGAGGCCATCCCTCCCGAACACGTCATCCTGATCCAGCTCGATGACGCCGGCCCCGCGCAGGGCGACGCCATGGAGGACACCAGTTACCGCCGCCGGCCGCCCGGCGAAGGCGAGTTCGATCTGGTCGGCTTCATCCGCATGCTCGACGACCGGGGGGTGACGGCGCCGATCTCGGTCGAGGTGATGTCAACCGAGCTGGGCGCGCTGCCGCCGGCCGAGGCGGCCAAGCGCGGTCTTCGAGGCGGCGAGGTCCACGGTCGCCCGGGCGAGGGCGCAGCGATGAAGCTCGGACTGCGCCTCGAGCTGTACCGGGCGGCGGAGCTGGCCGTGCCGATGGAGCAGATCCTTCAGGCCGAAGAGCTCGGCTATCACTCGGTGTGGACCGCGGAGGCGTACGGCTCCGATGCCCTGTCGCCCCTCGCCTACGTGGCCGCCTTGACCAAGCGGATCAAGCTCGGGACCTCGGTGGTCCAGCTGGCCGCCCGGCCGCCGGCCACCTTGGCCATGCACGCCATGACGGTCGATGCCCTCGCCGGCGGCGGCCGGGTCATCATCGGCATCGGCGTGTCGGGCCCCCAGATCGTCGAGGGTTGGTACGGCCAGCCCTGGGGCAGTCCCAATGCCCGCCTGCGGGACTACATCACCATCATGAGGAAGGTGCTGCGCCGCGAGGAGCCGGTCAGCCATGACGGACCCGAGATCAGCCTTCCCTACCGCGGCGCCGGCGCTCTCGGTCAGGGCAAGGCGCTGAAGTCGATCATGCATCCGAGCGCCCCCATACCGATCTGGCTGGCGTCAGGGGGCCCGATGAACACCGAGCTCTGCGCCGAGCTGTGCGACGGGTGGCTGCCCATGGGTCTCGGTCCCCGGGGCATGGAGGCCTACCGGCCCGTCCTCGAGCGGGGCTTTGGCCGGAGGCCGGAGCCCGCTGCGGCGTTCGACATCTTCACCGGTTGCAGCGTGAGGTTCACCGACGACGTGGCCGCCGCACTCGACGCCATGAGGCCGCTCACCGCCATGTACGTCGGCGGGATGGGCAGCAGCACCCACAACTACCACCGCGAAGCCATGGGCCGCCGAGGGTTTCCCGAAGCCGCGGCTCGCATCCAGGAGCTGTGGCTGGCCGGCCGGAAGGCCGAGGCGCGTCGCCGCGGTGCCCGACGAGTATCTCGAGCAGACCGCGCTGCTCGGATCGGCGGCCCGCATCCAGCAGCGATGGGAGCGCGACTTCGCCCCGCTGGAGGCGACAGGGGTTACCGGCGTGATCGTGAGCACCGACCAACCGGAAGCGCTCAAGCTGCTGGCCGAGCTCGCCGGTACCCGACGAGCGGGTGGAGGGATGACGACGTGAGTTACGAATTGATCATTGTCGACACGCCGGCCGAGCGGGTGCGGCCGGATCACGCTTGAACCGCCCGGAGAAGCGCAACGCCATCTCGACGCCGCTGCGCGTCGAGCTGCTCGACGCCTTGCGGGCGCACGACCACGACCCCGAGGTGGCGGTCACGATCATCCGCGGCGCCGGCCCGTGCTTCTCCTCTGGTTACGATCTCTCCGGTGGGCCGTTGATGGACGGGGCGCCGGTGTATTCGGCGCCGGGTGACGGCCAGTGGGCCCGGCAGGCCAACGACACCTGGTTCAGCATCTGGGACCTGGCCAAGCCGGTCATCGCCCAGATCCACGGCTACGCCATAGCCGGCGGTACCGAGCTGGCCTCGGCCTGCGACCTGGTCTACGTGGCCGCCGACGCCGCCATCAGCTATCCGGTCGTGCGGGTGATGAGCCCGCCGGATTGGCAGTACCACACCGTGCTGCTCGGAATGCGCCGGGCCATGGAGCTGATGCTCACCGGCGACCCGATCAGCGGCGTCGAAGCGGCCCAGATCGGTTTCGCCAACCGGGCCTTCGAAGCCGACGTCCTGGAGGAGTCGGTGTTGCGGATCGCCTCCCGCGTGGCCGGCGTGCCGAGCGACCTGACCCAGATCAACAAGCGTTCAGTGCACCGGGCGTTCGATGTCTGGGGAGCCCGCGCCGCTATCCGGGCGGGCACCGAGCTTCAGGCCCTGGCCGGGCACACCGCCACCGCCGCCCGCTTCCGTGACAACCTGCTCGAGACGATCAAAGCCACCGCCGCCGAAGGGCGCTGACGCTCAGTCCGGCCCGCCCGCCGAGACCGCGCAGGGCCTGCACCGTCGCTTCGGCCAGAAAGTCTGCGGTCAGCGGCTTGGCCATCACGAAGGCGCGGTGATAGATCGGTCCGACCACCAGGCTGTAGGCGACTTCGGTCGACGGGCAATCTGTCAGCTCGCGCCGGCGGAGCGCCCGGGCCAACACTTTTTCCAATTCATCAAGCCGGGGCACGAGGAACTTCTCCCGGAGCGCCGCCCCCAGCTCCGGGTTGTGCTTGACCTCGTGGGCGAGGCCCTCGGCGATGTCCTCCCTCCGAGCCGCGATCGACTGGGCAAAGTCGACCAGGAAGGCCTTCAGGTCACCCCCGAGGGTCCCGGTGTCGGCGGCTGTCGGTTGAGGGACGATCGACGCCACGGCCGCGGCCACCAGCTGCTGCTTGGTGGGCCAGCGCCGGTAGAGCGTGGCCGAGGAGACACCGGAGCGCTCGATCACCGCTGACACCGTGAAGCCCCCGTAGCCCCGTTCGCTCAGCAGCTCGAGGGTGGCCGACAGGATCGCCTCGTCGGCGGCCTGGCTGCGTTGGCGTCCGGGTCGAACAGAGGTCGAGGCGGCGGGTGTCATTGGGTCTCGGCCCTGAGCAGGCTGGCCTCGGCATCGACCTCGAGGACGCCCTCGGCCTCTGCGAAGGTCAGCGACGCCAGACCGTCGAGCGCGCCCTCGACCGACTCGCGGGCATCACCGGCTCGCGCCGGCAGGTAGACGAAGACGATGATCGCGGCGATCAGCACCACGCCGGCGCCGATCACCAACGCGGTGTGCATGCCGCTGACAAATTGCAGCTTGGCGGCCGTCGCCACGACTGAGCCCACTGACGCCGGCAGCGACTTGGCCAGGTCCATGGCGCCCCCGACGGAGTCCTTGGCCGCCGAGATGTCGGCCGACGACAGGTGCAGCGACGACAGCTTGTCGGCGATACCGGGTCGGTAGGAGGTGGCCGCGATCGAACCGAGGATGGCCACGCCGAGGGCGCCGCCCATCTGGCGCGTGGTGTCGTTCATGGCCGAACCCACACCCGCCTTCGAGGGGGGCAGCGAACCCATGATCGACTCGGTGGCGGGTGCCATGACCAATCCCATCCCCATGGTCATGAGGATCATGGCCAGCAACAGATGGTTGTAGCCGTCCGACGGCGGCACCCGTGACATGGCCACCAATCCGATGGATGCGATGAGCAGTCCGCCCCCGACCACCAGCTTGGTACCGACCCGCTCGACCATTCGCGGGGCGAGGGGAGCCAGCGATCAACATGACGGCGGCCGCCGGCAGCATGCGCAGGCCGGCCTGCAGGGCCGAGTACCCGAGCACGGTCTGCAGGTACTGGGTCACGAGGAACATCGACCCGAACATGGCGAAGTACACCATGGTGATCCCGGCGTTGGCGGCCGTGAAGCGACGGTTCTTGAAGAAGCGCACGTCGAGCATCGGGTGATCGGCAATGCAGTTCCCAGGCACAAAGCCGGCGACCAGGATGGCTCCGATGAAGAACCCGCTAACGACGGTGGTGTTCGACCAGCCCTTGGTCGGTGCTTCGATGATGCTCCAGAGCAGGGCGACCAGACCGGTCACCGAGAGGATCGGCGCCCATGGGGTCGAGCCGGGGGGCCGCTGGATCCCTCGACATCGGCAGCAGGTAACGACCGGCCACCAGTGCCACGATGACCACCGGGACATTGATCAAGAAGACCGATCCCCACCAGAAGTGCCCGAGCAGGAACCCTCCGAGCACGGGCCCGACGGAACCGGCGCCGCCGGCGACCGCGGCCCAGGCGCCGATGGCCCTACCTCGTTCTCGAGGGTCGGAGAAGACGTTGGTCAGAAGCGACAGGGTGGCCGGCATGATCAGCGCCGCGCCCACGCCCATGAGGGCCCGGGTGAAGATCAGCTGGGTGGCCGAACCGGCGAAAGCGGACATCAGCGATCCGGTGCCGAAGATGGCCAGCCCGGTGGTGAGGGCGCCACGACGACCGAAGCGGTCGCCGAGGCTGCCGGTGGTCAGCAACAGGCCGGCGAAGACCAGGGTGTAGCCGTCGATGACCCACTGCAGCTGGCTGGTCGAGGCGTGCAGATCCTTCTCCAGGGCCGGGATGGCCACGTTGAGGATGGTGTTGTCGAGCGAGATGGTGAGCAGGCTGAGGCACATCACCGCAAGTGCCCACCACCGGCGCTCGTACATCTCCTGCTCGTTCAGCTCGACCTTCAATCGCAGCAGCCGCACGGCCGGGATCCTACAACGAAACAACGCTATTCCGAAACAGTGTTGTTTCCGTCACACTGTTTCCGGCACACTGTTTCCGGCACATTGTTTCCGGCACATCCAGGTCGTCCCTCAGCTGCCGGCCGGGATCCCTACCGTCTCGGTCTCGGCGCCCGAGCGCAGCAGCACGCCCGGCAGGTTGCCGGTCGGCTTGCCGCCGTCGACGGTGAGCTCGCCGTTGACGAAGACCTTCTCGACGCCGACGGCGCCGGCATAGAGGCGCCCGGCGCCACCCGGAAGGTCGAGCTGGAAGCGGATGTCCTCGCTGCCGATGGTCTCGGGGTCGAAGATGACCACGTCGGCGGCATATCCCTCGGCCAGCCGGCCGCGACCCTTCAGGCCGAACAGCCGCGCCGGCTTGTCGGTGAGGTGATTGATCGCCTGCTCCATGGGGATCAGCTTGCGACCGCGGATGCAGTCGCCGATGAAGTCGGTCGTGTAGGGAGCGCCGCACATGCGGTCGAGGTGGGCGCCGGCGTCCGATCCGCCGATGAGGGTGTAGGCCGAGTCCCATGCCTCGACCCGCATGCGCCAGCTCTCGTGGTCGTCGTCGGTCGGGCTCGGCCACAGCACCGTGCGCAGGTCGTCGTTCAACACGATGTCGAGGAGGGCATTGAAATCGCGAAGGCCACGCTCGCGGGCGATGTCGGAGACCCGGCGCCCCGAGAGCCCCTCGTTGGCCGCGCTGAAAGTGTCGCCGATGCGATAGGTGCCCCAGCCGGTCAGGCGGGAGAAGACGCCCGCGTCGGGCGAGGCGGCGCGCTGCTCGAGGAAGATCCGGACTTCCGGATCACGGAGCTTCTCCATGCGCTCCGGCACCGGCAGGTTGAGGACCGAACCCCAGTCCGGCAGGCTGAACAGGGCGCAGAAGTTGAGAAAGTTCATGTTCATGCCGACGAGGGTCGGCATGGTGAGGGCGACGACCCGGCCGCCACGCTTCTCCGCCTCGACCGACACCGCCAGTTGACTGCGGTACCGCTCCGGGGCGGCGGAGTCGATGGTGAGAACGTTCCAGTTGATAGCCCGCTCGCTGCGAAGGCTCATGTTGATCATGAGCTCCACCTCGGCGTCGCTGAAGCCCTCGATTGCAGCCGTCGGTGACCCACTCGAGCGTCGTGCCCGGATGTTCCTTCACCACGTCGCAGAGCTGCAGCACCTCGTCCTCGGTGGCCCAGCGGGACGGCACCGGGTCGCCGGCACCGTCGGAGTGGGTGAAGGAGCGCGTCGTCGACAGGCCCAAGCCGCCCTGATCGAGTGACTCGCCGAGCAGTTGGCGCATCTCTTCGAGTTGCTCGAGGGAGGCTTCCTGGCCAACGGAGTCCGCGCCCATGACCTGCCGGCGCAGGGCGCAGTGTCCGACCATGAAGCCGCGTTCACCCCGAGGTTGCCGTCCAGGCGACCGAGAAACGAACCGAAGGTGTCCCAGTCCCAGGGCACGCCATTCTCCAATGCCGCCTTCGGCATGCCCTCGACCTTGCACATCATGTTGAGCAGGTAATCGGCGTTCTGGGGAGCCAGCGGGGCGAGGGTGAAGCCGCAGTTCCCGCCGATGACCGAGGTGACGCCGTGAAGGTTCGACGGCGACGCCGAAGGGTCCCAGAACAACTGCGCGTCGTAGTGGGTGTGCGGGTCCACGAATCCCGGGCAGACCACCAGGCCGGTGCCGTCGACGGTCTCTCTGGCTTCTTCGTCGACCTTGCCGATTGCCGCGATACGACCGTCGCGGATCCCGACGTCGGCGACAAAACCGGCCGCACCGGTTCCGTCCACCACGGTTCCGCCCTTGATCAGATAATCGAGCATCGCAGACCTCTCCATCCTTCGGTCACACCTGCCACTGGCGTCTTTTGTCCTCTGGGCGCAACATTTCACCCCGCGTGATAGTGCCACACGGGTCGGTATCGGTGCTCCTGCTGCCGCCGCTTTGGCTAGCGGACGGCGTCGCCTCTGCGGTATTCGGCGGTGATGCTGTCCAGTTTGGCCTTCAGGTCGGCGTCGAGGGTGCACGTCGGCGGCGGCGAGCGTCGTCGGTCAGCTGCGTCGGGCCGGCTGGCCCCGATGATCGGCGAGGTCACCGCCGGGTTGGCGAGCACCCAGGCGACGGCCATCGTCGTCATGGACATGCCCGCCTCCTTGGCCAGCGGCCCGGAGCTCCTCGACGGTGTCGAACTCGCCCTCGTGCCAGTACCGGTCCTTGTACATGGCGCCGGCCGTGCCCAGCGTGAAGCGGGTGCCCTCTTCGGGCTGCGCCGAGCGATCGTGCTTGCCGGTGAGCAGGCCGCCGGCGATCGGGTTGTAGGGGATGACGCCGATGCCCTCCTCGCCACAAAGGGGCAGCAGGTCCCGCTCGATCTGGCGGAAGAGCAGGTTGTAGCGGGGCTGCACCGAATCGAACCGGGCCAGGTCCGAGGGCCTCGCTGCGCCCGATGGCCCGGGCCACCCGATAGGCCAGGAAGTTCGAGCAGCCGACGTAGCGGGCCTTGCCCGAGCGCACCACGGTGTCCAGCGCGCTCGAGCGTCTCGTCGATCGGGGTGTCGGGGTCGGGGCTGTGCAACTGGTAGAGGTCGACGTAGTCGGTCCCGAGCCGGCGCAGCGAAGCGTCGATGGCGTCGAGGATGTGCTTGCGGGACGCGCCCCGCTCCCAGCGGCTCGGGTCCGGTGGCGCCCGACGCACTTGGTGGCCACGATGTAGTCGTCGCGGCGGCCCTCCAGCCAGCGACCGACGATCTCCTCGGTCCGCCCGACGTGTCCATGCCGCCACCGAGGGGGTAGACGTCGGCCGTGTCGAGGAAGGTGATCCCCGCCTCGGCGGCGGTATCGAGGATCGTCCGGGACATCTCCTCGTCGCATTGAAGGCCGAACGTCATGGTCCCGAGGCAGAGTCGTGACACTTGTAGGCCGGTGCGGCCGAGACGGACGTGCTCCATGGCAGACCTCCAGATCTTTCTCTCGCGGATGACGCTACGCGCCAACGGCGGGAACGTTCCGCACCGCCGCGGTCTGGCACGCTGAGCGGCGATGGCCACGCTGCTGATCGTGCACCACACGCCGTCGCCGGCCGCTCACGCCATGTTCGACGCCGTGATGTCGGGAGCGACGAACGATGCCATCGCCGGCGTAGAGGTCGTGACCAGGCCGGCGCTGGTGGCCTCGGCGGTCGACGTCCTCGGAGCCGACGGCTACATCCTCGGGACCCCCGCCAACTTCGGCTACATGTCCGGCGCCTTGAAGCACTTCTTCGACCAGATCTACTACCCGTGCCTCGACGCCACCCGCCGGCGGCCCTACGCCCTGTATGTCCATGGCAACAACGACACCGCCGGCGCGGTGAGGGCGGTCGAGACCCTCACCACCGGAATGGCGTGGCGCCGGGTCCAGGCGCCCCTGGTGGTCCTCGGCACCCCCGGCCGCGCCGAGCTTGACGCGTGCTGGGAACTTGGCGCGGCGGTGGCCGCCGGTCTCACCCTGGACCCCTGAGGGCGGGCCCTTCAGGTCGCCCGCCTGGCGCCAGCGCCGTCAGCTGCGGGGCTGCGGTACGATCGCCCGCCCGGTCCGTTTCGTATCCGAGGAGCCAGCATGCCCGACGCCGTGATTGTCAGCACCGCCCGTACGCCCATCGGCAGGGCGGTCAAGGGCTCCCTGGTCGACGCCCGGCCCGACGATCTGTCGGCCTTCATCATCCGTGAGGTGCTGGCCAAGGTCGGCCTCGATGGGGCGCTCGTTGAAGATGTCATCTGGGGCTGCGCCCAGCCGGCCGGAGAGGCGGGATTCAACATCGCCCGGGTGGCGGGACTGCTCGCCGGCCTGGAGGCTCCCGGGGTCACCGTCAACCGGTACTGCAGCTCGTCGCTCCAGGCCATCCGTATGGCATCTCACGCCATCCGGGCGGGCGAGGGCGATGTCTTCATCGCCGGAGGGGTCGAAGCGGTGAGCCGTTTCCAGTTCGGCGCCGCCGATCGCGGACCGCACAACGACAAGTTTGCCGATGCCGAAGCGCACTCGGCCGAGCGGTCGTCAGGTGAGGACGGGACCTGGGCTCCTGCCAAGGGTCTCCCGGACATCTATATCGCCATGGGCCAAACGGCTGAAAACGTGGCCGAGCTGAAGCAGGTCTCCCGCCAGCGTCAGGACGAGTTCGCCTGCCTGTCCCAAAATCGGGCCGAGCGCTCACTTGACCGTGGCTTCTTCGAGCGGGAGATCAGCCCGTACACGCTGCCGAACGGAACAGTGGTGTCGAACGACGACGGCATCCGCGCCGGCACGACGGTGGAGGGCCTGGCCAAGCTGAAGCCCGTGTTCAAGCCGAACGGGACGGTGACGGCGGGCAACGCCTGTCCCCTCAACGACGGCGCCGCCGCCGTCGTGGTCATGAGCGACACCAAAGCGGCCGAGCTCGGCCTGCGCCCACTGGCGCGCATCATCTCGTCGGCCGCCACCGCGGTCAACCCCGAGATCATGGGCCTTGGCCCGGTGGATGCCATTCGGCTCGCTCTGAGCCGAGCCAACAAGACCATCGGCGACATCGATCTGTTCGAGATCAACGAAGCCTTTGCCGCCCAGGTCGTCCCCTCCGCCGACGAGCTCGGCATTCCTCTGGACAAGCTCAACGTCAACGGCGGCGCCATCGCCATCGGGCACCCCTTCGGCATGACCGGTGCCCGCATCATGACCACGTTGCTCAATGGTCTCGACGACGCCGACAAGGAATGGGGCGTCGAGTCCATGTGCGTCGGTGGCGGCCAGGGCATGGCCATGGTCGTGCAGCGCCTGCGCTAGACCCGCCAGCCGGTCAGGTCGCTGATCGCAGCTCCGGCCACAACTCCAGGGCGGTCCCACCGAGAAACCGGTCCTGCTCGGTCGCGCTCAGCCGCGAGCAGGCGTGGCGAGCGAGGGCCACGATCTCGGGGTAGGGCTCGCTGTGATGTTGCGGATAGTCGCTGCCCCACATGAGGCGCTCCACCCCGAACACCTCACAGAGGTGCTCGAGCACGTCGCGGGGATCGTTGCCGGCGTCGGTGCCCGGTGACAGGGTCGTCGTGGTCACCTTCAACCTGAGGTTGGCGTGCGACGCCAGAGCAAACAGGGGTTCGGCCGCCTTGTACGGCGCTCCGCCGGTGAAGTCGGCGAAGCCGCAGTGGTCGAGCGCGATCGGAAGATCCGGAGCCAGGTCGAGGAGGTCGCCGACGAGGGGGATGCTGCCCTCGAGCACGCACAGGCTGACGCGGATGCCGAGATCACGAGCCCGATCGAGCACCGCTGCGCTCGACGGATCGTTCAGCCACGACGGCGAGGAGGTCGGGATGTCGAAGAGCCGGGTGCCGAGCATGCCCCGCTCCGTGGCCCAGTAGGTCAGTTGCTCGAGGCGATCGGGCGCTTCCATGTCGATGATCGAGGCGTTGACCAACCGGGTGGGAGCCAACGCCCGGGCGTCGGCGGCGTAGGAATTGTCGAAGCCATAGGCGCCCTTGGCCTGCACGGCGACGGCGCCGGCCACCTCGCCGGCGTCGAGGGCGCCGACGAGCTGTTCGGCGGTCACCGGGTGCTCATCGAACCAGCTCATCCTCGGAAGCCCCTCGGGAGGCGTCACGGGATAGCGGCTGTGGTCCGCACTCACGACATGGGTATGGGTATCGACGACTGGCCCGTTCACGCCATGAAGTTACTTCGATCACGGGTGTCGATGTCGGAGCAGTTCGACCTGGGAAAGGGTGAATGTGCGTTTTTCGGATATAGTGACGCCGTCCGGCGATGACGGGAATCTTCAGTCTCGCCGCCGTGAGAACCGACCCCGGCGCCTGGAGAGCTGTTGATTTGGGAGCAAGCGAAGACGTACTGGATTTTCTCGGTGCAGTCGGCGGAGAGATCAACGATCATCTCGGCCGGGTGACACCGATTATCGCCCAGGCTATGCCCTATCCGGGTTCCCAAGCGTCGCTATCGACCCTGCTCCACAATCTGGAAAAGCGCGGTTTGATAGCCCGTGACATCCGTCACCGGCGGACCTATTCGGTCAAGCTGGCAGCCCCCCGGCCAGCTGTCGTGGCCGCTGTCTCGGTACCTCCGAGCAACAACGGAGGCGGACCTGGGTTGCCGGATAGGACGGCGAGCCTCGAGCCTGCGCCCGTCCGAGTGGCCCATACTGCGAACGATGCGTGGGCGGCCGAACGCGCTATATATTCGGCGGCAATCGGCCGTGCACGCGAGCGAATCGACGAGTTCGAAGATCAGTTAGCCGAGGCAATGGTCGCGACCCGAGACGCGGTCCGCCGGGCAGATGACCTGCAGGAGCAGTTGGCAATGGCCGAGCGCACGATCGGTTCGATGCGGACGCAGTTGCTTGATGCTCGCAAACAGATCGATCTTCTGCGCCGTAAGGGCACCGACCGCCGGCCGACGTCTCCGAAGATCGCCGGGAATCGGGCGGCCGCCGGCGCCGAGTGGGATCGGCTCATGCGGGAACGCCCGGATCACTGAACCGACCGATCACCGAACCACCGGATCACTGAACCAGTTGGATCACATGAGTCGTCCCTATCGGTGGGCGAGGCCATACAGTGGGCGAGAGGTCGACGGACGGAGGTAACCAGGGGTGGAACTGCGAGCCGGGGCGCGGGTACAGAGCGTGGTCTGCGAGACACAGGCGATCGTCGTGAAGACGCCGTCGGGTGAGGTGGACCTGCGATGCGGCGGCCAGCCCATGGTCGCCATCGGTACGGAGATCGCCGGGGGTGGGACACCGGATGCCGCTCACAACGGCGGGACGTTGCTCGGGAAGCGCTACTCGGACGAGACCATCGGCCTCGAGGTGCTCTGCACCAAGGCCGGCCAAGGCTCGCTCTCGCTCGGTGACGTGGCGCTGGGAATCAAAGAGGCCAAGCCCCTTCCGTCGTCTGACTGAACCGGACGGGGCGCTAGGGCGTGTCCCATTCGACATGGGCCTGAATGGCATCGCCCCGGAGCCAGCCCTTGGTCCTGGCGTAGTCGAGCATGCGGGCGAAGTCCTCCGCCCATGACGGCGGCACCCGGCCGTCGGCCAGACGTCGGATGGCTGTCCACCTCCACCAGTGCGTCCTCGCCGTCGATCCGGCCGACGCCGGATCCGGCCAGCGCATCCGCAAGCCGGGCTTGGTCCTTGTCGCCCCGAGCAGCCAGGTGAAACCTATTGCAGTCGGAGGGATCCTCCAGACCGATGACGCCTTCGGGCCCGGAGAGATCGACCGTGATGATCATGAGCCGCACCGCTACTTTCCCCTGGGACGCCTTCCCGGTGACGTCCGGCGCGGGCAGTCTGCCACGGCGGCTATCGGGCCGCCTCCCGCACCCGCTGTTCGAGCCGGGAGCGGGGCACCACCTCGTCGACGAGTCCCCATGACCGCGCCGTCGTGGCGTCGATCGACCTTCCGGTCACGATGAGATCCAGGGTTCTGGCCGCGCCGATGCGCCGGGGGATCGACACCGTGCCGCCGGCGCCAGGGATCAACCCGAGTCCGCCTTCGGGGAGACCGAGCACGGCGTCCTCCGACGCCACGATCCGCTGGGCGAACGACGGCAGCTCGATCCCGGCGCCCAGGCAGGCTCCATGCAGCCCGACGACCAGGCGATCGGCGAGCTCGGAGAAGCGGAGGGCGAGGCTGCGCCGGAGGCGGACGGCGTGGGCGGACGACGGGTCCTCGAAGCTGCCGAACTGCCCGAGATCGCCTCCGGAGCAGAACGAGTTGCCTTCACCCAGCAGGACGATGGACCCGCTTCGGTGGCGGAGCTCGCCCAAGGCGGCGAACAGCTCGTCGCGCATCTGCACGTCGACGGCGTTGTGGCGCGCCGGCCGGGTGAGCGTGACCTCGGCGGGCCGGCCCGGACCCGCCGGCGTCGTCCGGACCCGGGGGGCGGTGTCCGTACCGGGACGGGGACGGCCGGGTGAGCGAAGCCAGGTGGTGAACTCGGGTCCCGATTGCAGCAACGAGTAGGTGGCCGACTCGGCGACCAGCCCGGCCCAGATGTCCTCGTGGCGTTGTCGCAGGAGCAGGGCGGCGGCCACGCTCGCCTGGGGGTGCCGGGTGGCCGCCCCGACCCAGCGCTCCACCTCGTCGCTGTCGGTTGACCAGAGATCGCATCCGACGTCCCGGGGTCCGTGTCCGATGGTCAGGGCCACGCAGCGCCGGAGGAACTGCCGCAGCACCGGGGACGGGGCCACGTCGCCTTCGACCACCACGATGGAGGCGTCGTCGATCACCGCCTCGGCCGGCGTCCAGTCACCGATGGGCTCGAGCAGCCCGGCACTGAGCACGAGGGCGCCGTCGCGGTCGGTCACGGCACGACGCTATAGAGGACATGCCCGTTGCGGATGGTGGCCACGACGAGATCGCTGGAGAGCCGGCTCCGGGCCTCGGGCCAGGGCGCGGCCAGCACGCAGAGGTCGCCCGGCGCTCCGGGCGCGACCGGAAGCGGCCGGCTCGGCCGGTCGAGGTCCCCCGAGAAAAGGGCGAGGGCCTGTTCGGGCGACACCCGCTCAGTCCGGCCGAGCACGGCTCCGCTGTCTGTCCGCCGTTCGACCGCGGCCACCATGGCCCGCCACGGGTCTGGGTCGCCGAAGGGGGCATCGGTGCCGGCGGCCACCGCCACCCCCGCATCCAGCAGACCGGCCACCCGGTACAGCCACGGCAGGTCGCCGGGATCCACCTCGTCGAGGTAGGCGTCGCCCCGCTCGGCGACGAAGTTGGGCTGGGTGACGACGGTCAGACCGAGCCGGAGCAGGACGGCGACGGCTTCGGGGGGGATCACGCTGCCGTGTTCGATGCGATCGCCGGCGATGGAGCCGGCCTCGGTGAAGGCGGTGAGGGCCAACCACAGGGACGGGCCGGTGACGCAGTGGATGGCGGCGACCCGGCCCTGCTGATGGGCGGCGCGGATGGTGGCGGTGAGGTCGTCGAGGGCCGGGGATTCGTCGTCGTGGAGGAGGATTTTTCGGGGCCCTCCGGCCAGGCGTTCATCTCCCATGACCAGGACCTGCTGGGCGAGGCTCGTTTGCAGCAGGTCGGCGTCGTCGGGTCCATTGGTCACGGTGGCGTCGGACACGCCGGTGACGCCGAAGCTCGCCAGCTGACGGCTCACCGCGGCCAGATCGTGCGTGGGGTCCGCCGGCGGGCCCCGCAGTCGCCTCGATGCGCTCGCGCAGCCACCGGTCGGCGTGCAGGAACCGCCCGTCGGGTCGCTCCACGCCGATGCGGTCGACCGCCGCGCTGTTGAGGATCCAGAGCTGGCCGCTGCGATGCTGGATGCGGACGGGATGGTCGGCCACCATGGCGTCGAGGCGGGCCCGGTCGAGGGGACCGGCCACGCTGTCGTGGTACCCGACCCCCCGGATCCAGGCGTGAGGGGCCGCAGCTGCGGCCGCTTCTTGGAGAGCGTCGGCCAGGCCGGCGGGGTCGCGCACCTCGGGCGGTCCGACCGGCACGGACCGGCGGGCCGCGCTGAGGGCCCGCAGGTGGAGGTGATGGTCGCGGAGGCCGGCAATGACGGCACCGCCCCGGGCCTCGACGACGGTGTCTTCCCGGGCCGGGCGTATCCCCCCGGCGGGAGTGAGCTCGGCGACCACGCCCCCTGCGACCCGGATGTCCACGTCGGGGTTCGGGCCCACGCCGGCGCCGAGGATCACCAGGCTGCCCCCGCCGTCGGTCCCGTCGCTGTCCACCCGCCCAGCATGGACCGATCGGCCTGTGTCGGCCCAAATATCACGAAGGGTGGTGGAAATGGATGGGCGGGCCGGGTGGATCCCGCCAAATGGGCCCAGATCGAGGGGATTTGGAGCATTTACAAGCAGTACTATGCGCTATACGCACGTCTTGTGCTTGTAAATACCCTTCACCGGCCGAAGTCCGTCACGCTCCGTGCCGCCGGCGCAGAGCGGCCCGGTCCACGAGCGGCCCGCCCGGGCCGTCCGGGCCGAGGAGACCCCCGGGCCGTCCGGGCCCGCAGACTCCCGGCGCCCGCGCCTCCGGCCCCGACGGCGCCCGCCGGGCCCCGGCCCCCACGCCCTCTCCGGCCGGGCCCGCCGGCGGACGGCTCCCACAGCAACCGAGCGCCTACAGTCGAATCCCCATGCGGCGTCACCTGTTCGACGACACCCACGACCAGTTCCGGGCCAGCTTCAGGGCGTTCGTGGCCAAGGAGATGGTGCCGTACAACGACGAGTGGGAGCAGGCCGGCATCGTGCCGCGGGAGGTGTTCGCGGCGGCCGGGAGCCACGGCTTCGTCGGCATGGCGGTCCCCGAGGAGTACGGAGGCGGCGGGGTCGACGACTTCCGCTACAACCTGATCATCACCGAGGAGTTGCAGGACGCCGGCCTCAACGCCGCCGGCCTCGGGATCACCCTGCACAACGACATCTGCCTCCCGTATTTTCTGCGCTACTGCGACGAGCGACCAGACGGCGCCGCTGGCTCCCGGGGATCGCCGCGGGCACGCTCATCACCGCGGTGGCCATGACCGAACCGGGGATGGGCTCGGACCTGGCCGTCGCTCTCCACCACCGCCATCCAGACGGGACGGCGCCGACTACGTGGTCAACGGCTCCAAGACCTTCATCACCAACGGGATCAACGCCGATCTCATCATCACCGCGGTCAAGACCGACCCGTCGCTGCGCCACAAGGGAGTGAGCCTCCTCGTGGTGGAGAGGGGAATGGCGGGCTTCGAGCGGGGCCGCAACCTGGACAAGGTGGGCCTGCACGCCCAGGACACCGCGGAGCTCTTCTTCTCCGATGTGGTCGTCCCGGTCACCAACCGGTTGGGGGCGGAGGGCGAGGGCTTCGGCTACCTGATGGCCAACCTGGGCCAGGAACGGTTGTCCATCGCGGCCGCCGGCGTGGCTGCGGCCCGCCGGGCCGTGGCCTGGACGGTCGAGTACTGCAAGCAGCGCCAGGCGTTCGGCCAGCCCATCGGCGGCTTCCAGAACACCCGCTTCGCCCTGGCCCACATGCAGACCGAGGTCGAGATCGGCCAGGCCTTCATCGACCAGTGCGTGGTCGCCCTCAACGCCGGCGAGCTCACGGGCGAGGATGCGGCCATGGCCAAGTGGTGGTGCACCGAGCTGCAGGGCAGGGTGCTCGACGGCTGCGTCCAGCTCCACGGCGGCTACGGCTACATGCGCGAGTACCCCGTCGCCCGGGCCTACCTCGACGCCCGGGTCACCCGGATCTACGGCGGCACGACCGAGATCATGAAGGAGATCATCGGCCGATCCCTCCTCGGCTAGGCGCAAAGTTCGCCGCAGGAGAGCCGCAGGAGAAATGTCATGAAACGACGGCTATGTCGGGATATATCCCTCGAGACGGAGCAGTGGGCGAAGGAGTTCGAGCGCCGGTGCTTGAAGCACGATACTGTGGCAACTGAGGGCGCAACACCAGCATCCAGCAGGGGCAGTCCCTCCGGCTCGAAAGAGCCACCGGCCGCGATCCGCTGATCCACGGATCGAGTCAGGCCAGGAAAGGAGGGGATCGCTATGGCAAGTGGCACCGTGAAGTGGTTCAACGGTGAGAAGGGCTTCGGCTTCATCACCCAAGATGCCGGCGGCCCTGATGTGTTTGTGCACTTCAGCGCCATCACCGGCAGCGGTTATCGGAACCTCGAAGAGGGCCAAAAGGTCGACTTCGACGTCAACCAGGGCCCCAAGGGCCTCCAGGCCGCCAACGTCCGACCGATCTAGTAGCAACTGATCCTATTGAAGGAGGGGCTCCAACCGGAGCCCCTCTCTTCGCGCCGTACCTTGACGGCCCCCGAATCGAGCCGGTAGGAAGTGCCTTCCGCCGGCAACACGGGGAGAGCCGATGGCTGAAGTGGCGCTGTACGAGCGCATCCAGGAATGGGTGGGACGCCGGGGGGAGCCCCAGGTGGCCCGGGACCCGGTCAACCTGGCCACCATCCGCCGCTGGGTCGAGGCCTTCGACGATGACAACCCGATCTACGTCGATGACAAGGCCGCGTTCGCGGAGGGCCTCGAGGGCGTCGTGGCCCCGCCGACGATGCTCGATGTGTGGGACAAGCAGGGTCAGCGCTACGAGCGCCAGGCCGGCAACCCGCAGGCCAACGTGCTCACCCTGCTCGAGGAGCACGGCTTCACCTCGACGCTGGCGGTGAACTCCGAGCTCGAGTTCGCCCGCTACCTGCGCCCCGGCGAGGTCGTCCAGAGCGTCCAGACCCTCGAAGTCGGTGACCGAGGAGAAGCAGACCGCGCTCGGCGTCGGCCACTTCGTGACGGCCCGCCACCGCTACACGACGATCGACGGCGACCACGTCGGGCGATCTGCTGTTCCGGATCCTCAAGTTCAGGCCGGGCACCGGGCGGGCAGCCGAGCCGCCGTTCGACGAAGCGACCAGCCGACCCGGCCGCATAGCGGCCGCGGCCCGGCGATCAACCTCGACAACCAGTTCTTCTGGGACGGCGCCCGCCGCCACGAGCTGCGGATCCAGACGTGCAACGCCTGCGGCGAGCTGTACTTCCCGCCGACGCCGCGGTGCTGGAAATGCGGGAGCTTCGACATGGGCTACGTGGTCGCCTCCGGGCGGGCCCGGCTGTACAGCTGGGTCGTCGCCCCACCATCCGCAGGTCCCGGGTTCGACTACCCGCTGCTCGTCGGCCTGGTCGAGCTCGAGGAGGGCACCCGCCTGTCGCCAACCTGGTCGGCGTGCGCCGCGCCGATGCTGCGCATCGGGATGCCGCTCGAGGTCGCCTGGCTCGACAGCCATCCCGCGCTGGTCGAGGGCGCCGACGACTCGCGCGGACCGATCACCCTGCCCCAGTTCCGGCCGGCCCGGCCGGCCCGGCGGGAGGAGACGCTGACCGGCGGCCGAGGTGGCCGACGGCGATGAGCTGCCGCTCGGCGCCATCCCGATCACGCCGACGCTGATCGTCAGCGGCGCCCTCGTCACCCGTGACTACTTCGACGGCCACCACGACCGCGACCTGGCGATCGCCAAGGGCTCGAAGGACATCTTCATGAACATCCACACCTCGCTCGGACTGTGCCAGCGCTAGTCACCGACTGGGCCGGGCCCGGGCGCCGTCTACCGCGAACTCCGGGTCCGCCTCGGCGCGCCCAACTACCCCGGCGACATCCTGACCATGGCCGGATCGGTGGCGGCGGCCGACGCCGACGACCGGTGACGTCACGGTCGCCTTCACCGGCTACAACAGCCTCGGCGACCACGTCACCGGGACGGCCGAGCTGACCCTCCGGCGGAACCGGAAAAGCAGATGACCAGCGCACGGCTACGCCGGCAAGACCGCGATCGTCGGCATCGGCGCCACCGAGTTCTCCAAGAACTCGGGCGCAGCGAGCTGCGCCTGGCGCTCGAGGCCTGCGCGGCCGCGTGCGACGACGCCGGGCATCGAGCCCGTCCGAGGTGAACGGGCCTGTCGACGTTCACCATGGAGACCAACCCCGAGAACGAGATCATGCGCGGCCTCGGCATCCCGGAGCTGACCCACTTCAGCCGGATCCACTTCGGCGGCGGGGCGCCGTGCGGCACCGTCCAGCTACGCCGCGATGGCCGTCAACGAGGGCGTCGCCGACTACGTGCTCTGCTACCGCGCGTTCAACGAGCGCTCGGGCCGCCGCTTCGGCGCCGGCGTGCAGGACCAGCCGGCCGGGGCGACCGCCGAGGAGGCGCAGTTCGCCTGGACCTCGCCGTACGGGCTGCTGACCCCGGCGTCGTGGGTCGCGATGTTCGCGACCCGGATGATGCACGAGTACGGCGTGACCAGCGAGGACTTCGGCCGGATCGCGGTCGCCGACCGCAAGCACGCCGCGACCAACCCGGCGGCGCACTTCTTCGGCCAGCCGATCACCCTCGAGGACCACCAGGCGTCGCGGTGGATCGTCGAGCCGCTGCATCTGCTCGACTGCTGCCAGGAGACCGACGGCGGCCAGGCGCTCCTCGTCACGACCGCTCGAGCGGGCCCGCGACCTCGGCAGCGCGCCGGTCGATCATCGACGCGGCGGCCCAGGGCATGGCCGACGACCAGCAGATGATGCGCTCGTTCTTCCGGGAGTCGCTGGTCGGCCTGCCGGAGATGGGGACCTGCGCCCGGCAGATCTGGGAGAGCTCGGGCTCGGCGCCCGACGACATCCAGACGGCGGTGATCTACGACCACTTCACCCCGTTCGTGCTGCCCCAGCTCGAGGAGTTCGGCTTCTGCGGACGCGGCGAGGCCAAGGACTTCATCGCCGACGGCGCGATCGAGATCGGCGGCCGGCTGCCGATCAACACCCACGGCGGCCAGCTCGGCGAGGCCTACCTGCACGGGATGAACGGCATCGCCGAGGGCGTCCGCCAGGTCCGGGGCACCGTCGGTCAACCAGGTCGACGGGTGCCGAGCACGTCCTGGTCACCGGCGGCACCGGCGTGCCGACCAGCGCCCTGGTTCTCTCGCAGCCATAGAGACAACAGAAGGCAAAAGGTCTAGCGTTCCGCCCCATGGTCATGACCTTGATGCGGTTCAACTTCATCCTGCCCGGCCTCGACCCCCCGACCATGTCACGCATGTACCGCGCCGGCCTGGACATGGCCGCGGACGGCCGACGAGCACGGCTTCGCCATGGTCACGCCTCGAGGAGCATCACGGCGCCGACAACGGCTGGAGCCCGTCGCCGCTGCTCACCGCCGGCACTGATCTTCGGCCGCACGCCACGACTCGAGCGTCACCCTCATGGCCCTGCTCGCTCCCGCTGCACGACCCGCTCCGGTCGCCGAGGACATCGCCGTGCTCGACCTGGCCAGCGGCGGCCGGTTCAGCGTCGTCGCCGGCCTCGGCTACCGGCCGGAGGAGTACGCCGCCCACGGCAAGGACTGGTCCAAGCGCGGGGCCAGCTGATGGACGAGTGCGCTCGACGTCCTGCTCAAGGCGTGGACGGGCGAGCCCTTCGAGTACCGGGGCACCACGGTGCGGGTCACGCCGAGCCCGCTCACCCAGCCCCATCCGCACGATCCTGATCGGCGGCACGGCCAAGGCCTCGGCCCGGCGGGCGGCCCGCTTCGGGCTTCCCTTCTTTCCCGGCCGACCACCTGCCCGAGCTGCGAGCGCCTACTACAACGAGCAGTGCGAGGCGCTCGGCGATCGCAGGGCATGTGCATGATGCCGGCGCGACACCGCGACGATGACCTTCGTGGCCGACGACCCCGACAAGGCGTGGGCCGAGATCGGCGACAACTTCTTCACGAAGCGTCGACCTACGTCGGCTGGCAGACCCCCGACATCCGCTCCGCGGTCCACTGCCACGCCACCACCGTCGAGGAGCTGCGGGCCGAGGGCAAGTACGCCATTCAGACCCCGGCCGAGGTGATCGCCAAGGCCAAGGCCGAAGGCGACCTGGCCGGGATCAACCTGCACCCGCTCTGCGGCGGCATCCCCGTCGATCAGGCCTGGGAGTACCTCCAGCTGTTCTTCGACAAGGTGGTCCCCGAGATCAGCTGACGATCCGAGCGGAAACCGACTCGTGACGTCGGCCGAATTCTTGCCTCCGCCGCGCACGTAGTTTTTTTCACGGATTGAAAAAGGGCGCCACCTTGGTGGCCAGCAGCTCGGCATGCCGGGCGGCCAGATCGTCGGGCATGCCGGCGATGCTGCCCCAGCAGTAGACGTGCTCCACGGGCAGGCCTTCGACCGCGTCCCGGATGGCGGCGATGGCGGCGTCGGGGGTCAGCACCCGCAGCCCGGGGATCTGTCCCGGCGCGCTCTGGCGACCCCGGAGCTTGTCGAGGGTCAGATCCGCGGGCACCGGAGCGCCGGTGCCCTCCGCCCCGTAACGCCGGTACGTGTTGGCCTGGTACGCGTAGAACGGCAGGACCGTCTCGAAGGCCCGCTCGGGATCGTCGGCGACCAGGATGTCGATGACGCCCCCCATGCGGGCGGCGTCCGGTGACAAGCCGGCGGCGACGAGGCCCTCCTGGTAGGGCGCCAGGAGACGGCGATCGAGCGACAGGAGGCCGACGCCGACCCGGCCGGCCCGCCGGGCCCCCTGCGGTCCCTGGTAACCGAGCCACAAAGGGATCGGGTGCTGCACCGGGGGAGGCGTCAACGCCGGATCGGCGAGCAGCCGGCGGACCTCGATCATGGCCGCGTCGGTGAGGGTGTAGCGCCGGGAGATGTCGGCGCCGAACGCCTCGTACTCGGGGACCCGGTAGCCGGCGCCGAAGCCGATCTCCAGGCGCCCGCCCGAGACCAGGTCGACCAGGATGGCTTCCTCGGCCAGGTGCTGGGGATGGCGAAGGGCGGCCAGGACGATGGCGGTACCGAGACGGGCCGTCTTGGTGCGTCCCGCCATGGCGGCCAGCATGGTGAACGGCTGGGTGAGATACCCGTCCTCGAAGAAGTGGTGTTCGCTCAGCCAGAACGACCCGATCCCGAGCCGATCGGCCTCCTCCACGTATTCGAGGGTCTGGCGGTAGTGGTCCGCCCACGGGCGTTGCCACCCGGGGGGATTCCGCAGGTCGAGAAAGAGCCCAACGCGCACGACGGCGAGCGTAGCGGCAGGCACTAGTAGCGTGCGCTGGCCAGGTCGGGGAGCAAAGGAGCGGCAATGGTCAAGGACGCTGCAGGTGGCAAGGCCCTCTCAGGGATGACGGTGCTGGACATCTCGACGCTGTTCTCGGCCCCGCAGATCAGCGCCATGCTCGGTGACCTCGGCGCCGATGTCATCAAGGTCGAGCCGCCGGGCGGCGATCCGCTGCGGGCCATCGGGGCCAAGCGCCAGGGCCACTCGCTCATGTGGGCGATGGTGAATCGCAACAAGCGGGCCATCACCCTCGACATGCGCCAGCCCTCGGGCCAGGAGATGCTGCGCCAGTTGGCGACCAAGGTCGACGTGCTGGTGGAGAACATGCCGATGGACACCCTCAGGCGTTGGGGTTGCACCTACGAGGAGCTGGCGGCCCGAAACCCCAAGCTGATCGTGGTGAGCGTCAGCACCTACGGGCGCACCGGCCCGTATTCCGATCGGACCGGGGCGGGCACGCTGGCCGAGGCCTACGGCGGGCTGACCTTCATGACCGGTGATGCGGATGGGCCGCCGATGCTGCCGTCGCTTCCCCTCGGCGACACCCTCTGCGCCCTGTCAGGAGTGATCGGGACGCTCAGCGCCTGCTACCACCGAGACGTCGTCGGCGGTCCCGGCCAGCACGTCGATGTCAGCATGTACGAGCCGATCCTGCAGTTGATCGGCCCCACCATCGCGGCGTACGAGCGCGGCGGCGAGGTGCCGATGCGCACGGGCAGCCGGGTCCCCGGCGGAGTGCCCCGCAACGTCTACCGGACCGCCGATGACCACTGGATCGTCGTGTCCGGGACGACCGACGCCCAGGTGGCGCGGGTGCTCACGCTCATGGGCTCCGACACCCCCGAGATGATCGCCCGCTTTGGTCGTTCGGAGGACCGGCTGAGAAACGGCGACGAGCTCGACGCCCTGGTGGCCCGATGGGTCGGCGGCCAGTCGCGGGAGGCGGCGCTCGAGGCGCTCCTGAACGTGAGGGTTCCGGCCGCGCCGGTGAACGACGTGCCGTCCATCTTGAGCGATCCGCACGTCGTCGCCCGGGGCGACGTGGTGACCGTCGCCGACGATGAGGTGGGCTCCGTGGACATCGTGGCGACGGTGCCCCGGCTGAGCGCCACGCCCGCCACCATCCGCACGCCGGCCCCGAAGCTCGGCGCCGACAACGCCGCGGTGTACGCCGAGCTGCTCGGCCTCGACGCTGACGAGCTGAGCGAGCTCAGCGCCAAGGGCGTTGTCTGATCAGACAGGGAAAGGTTGCCGTCAGTACCCGAGGTCGGGATCGACGAGATTGATCAATGGCTCACCGCGTGAGTAGCGCAGCAGGTTGCTCGCCAACAATTGAGCCAGATCCTCTGAGTAATGATCCACCGACGTGGACGAGTGGGGGGAGAGGTACATGTTCTTCCCGTCCCACAAGGGATTGTCCGCCGACATGGGCTCTTCTTTCATCACGTCGAGGATGGCGGCGCCCACCTGGCCGCTGTCGAGAGCGGCCAGCAACGCCGCCTCGTCCACCAGGCTGCCCCGGGCCACGTTGCAGAACACCGCGCCGGGCTTCATCAAGTTGAGCTCAGCGGCCCCGATCAGCCCTTGTGTCTCGCCGGTCTCGGGAAGGGCCAGCACGACCACGTCGGAGGACTCGAGCAGCTTGCCGAGGCCGTCGGGACCGTAGAGCTCGTCCACCGCCGGCGAGGTCATGCCCGGCTCGTAGCGGCGCCGGGTGGCGAGCACCCGCATGCCGAAGGCGCTGGCCCGCTCCGCGATGGCCCGGCCGATGGCGCCGAGGCCGACGATGCCGATCGTGCAGCCTGCCAGTGTCCGCCCCGACGCGAACTCCCACGTCCTGGCCTGCTGGAGCTGCTCCAGGCGGCGGGTGCCCTTCCAGACCTCGAGGATCCGGCCCATGACGAACTCGGCGATCGGGACGGCGGTGACGCCGGCGGCCGTGCTCAGGATGATGCCGTCCTCCCGCAGGCGCTTCGGGTTGAACTGGGCGATGCCGGCGCCGAGGGCCTGGATCCAGCGCAGGTTCGGGGCGACCTGGCGGACGTCGAGGGGTACGTCGAGGGTCAGGACGACCTCGGCCCGGGCGAACATGTCGCGGGCCTCGTCCGACATGTCCGGGGCCAGGGCCCGCAGCTCGGCTTCGGGTGCACCCTGGCCTTTGGCGGTGCGCAGAGCGTGGCTCTCCTCATAGGTCGCCACCACCAGCTCGACGGGGCGGGGGCAATCACCGAGGCGGCGCACGACGAGCTCGTTGTCGAAGCCGGGCAGGACATAGAGGACGCCGACGACCAGCGGTTCGCCGCTCATCAACGGGCTCCGAGGGGAGCGTCCTTCAGGACGCCGACCTGGTGGACCGGCGCCAGGTTGTCGGCGAGGTAGTCCGGGGCTTCGGAGGTGTCGATGAACCAGCCCGTCGGGCACATGGTGAGGATCTCCACGAAGGAGAACCCTCCACCGCTCAGCTGGGTCTCGAACGCCTTGCGGATCATGCGCTTGGTCCGGCTCACGTTGCCGGCGTTGTTGACCGCGCCCCGGGCCACGTAGCCCGCCCCTTCGAGCTGAGCGAGGAGGTTGCTGAGCAGGATCGGGTAGCCGTGCTCCTTGGCGTCGCGTCCCTCCAGGGTGTTCTTGGTCCGCTGGCCGAGCACGGTGGTGGCGGTGAGGTGGCCCCCGGTCTCGCCGAAGACGCCGTTGTTGAGCATGAAGCAGGTGACGTTCTCACCCCTGGCGGCGGTGTGGATGACCTCCTGCAGACCCTCGTTGACCATGTCGCCGTCGCCCTGGATGGTGAACACCACCGTGTTGGGCTTGGCCCGCTTGACGCCGGTGGCGAGCGAAGGGGCCCGGCCGTGAAGGGCCTGCAGCACCTCGATGTCGAGGTTGTTGGAGAAGGCGGTGTAGCAGCCGATGCCGAAGACGCCGATCGCCCGCTGGATGACTTCGAGCTCCTCGATCGCTTCCATGATCGATCGCATGGCGACCGGCTCGCCGCAGCCGGGGCACAGGTTGTGGGCGCCGACATCGATCAGCGCCGGCGTGAAATCGTCGATCAGTCGGCCCGGGATCTCGGGCGGTCGATCAGTGGGGATGATGTCGGTCATGCGTGCTCCTTGTGCTGATCGCGACCCGAGGGCACCGGCAGCTCGATCGGGGTGTCGTAGCGGTAGACCTGGAAGACGAAGTCCGGGCAGATCTGCGCACACGCCCGGCAGCCCGTACATCCGGCCAGCAGTTGGGGATAGCGGTAACCCCGGTGATTGAGCTCGTGGGTGGTCATGACGAGCACTCGCGGCGGGCAGGCGTCGATGCAGAGATCGCAGCCCTTGCAGGCGGCCACGTCGATGACGACGGTCCCTCTGGTCAGAACCGTCCCGGTCGACATCAGCTGTTGCTCCCCATCTGCCCAGCCTAAGATCCGAGAACAGTGTTTTGCAACCGCCCACCGCCGATCAGCACACCGTCGATCCGCGCAGCGTGCCATGCCGCTCGTCGCCGGCACTGATCGCCCCGAGGTCGCCGGCCCGTTGATCAACCGGGCGGTGGCCCGGTCACTGGCCCGGCGCCACGCTTCCTACGCCGACGAGGTGGAGCGCATCGTCGCCGCCACCTACGAGGTCATCGAACGCACCGGCAGCCTCGATCCGACCATGCGCGACATCCTGCGCCAATCGGGGATCTCTACCCAGGCGTTCTACCGGCACTTCCGCTCCAAGGACGAGCTGCTGCTCGCCCTGCTCGATGACGGGCGGCGCCAGCTGTCGAGCTATCTCGCCCACCAGATGGGCAAGTCGGAGACCAGGGAGGGCAAGCTACGGGCCTGGGTCGAGGGCGTCCTGGCCCAAGCGTCAGACGAGACGGCGGCGGCCAAGACGCGTCCTTTCCTGGCCAATCTCGACCGCCTCGTCGAGCAGTATCCGCAAGACCAGCAGGAATCGGTAGAGCTGCTCATCGGCCTGCTGACCGACGTGCTCGGCGCCCGTCTCGACGCCGTCGCCGTCTACCACCTGACTATCGGGACCATGCATCAACACATCCGCGATCGGACCCGGCCGAGCGCCGAGGAGATCGAGCACGTGATCGAGTTCAGCCTGGCCGCCGTGGCCAGGCCCGGCAAGGGGGAACCAAATGGCTGAGGACCGAGTGCTGGGCGGCGTGGGCACCAAGCTGCTCTTCGAGAACGACCGGGTCAAGGTCTGGGAGATGGCGCTCGAACCGGGCGAGGAGAGCGCCGTGCACCGCCACGAGCTCGACTACGTGATGGTCCAGGTCGACGGGGATCGCATGGCCGGCGTGTCCGAGCCCGACAGCGAGGGCCCCTATCCCGGCTACATCGAGGGCGACGTGGCGCCCGGCAACGTGCTGTCGGCGAAGCGGGGCGGGGTGGAGGTGGCCCGCAACGTGGGCCAGAAAGCCTTCTACGAGATCATCGTCGAACTGAAGGACTGAGCGCAGCGTCCGTTAGCTTGGCCGGCATGGACGTGGTCACCCGACTGGACGACACCATCACCGCTGAGGTGATCCGCAACGCTCTCGCCGTGGCGGTGGAAGAGGCGAGCATCGTGGTGGTGCGCTCGTCGCACAGCACCTGGATCCAGGAGGGCGCCGACGCGGCCGGAGCGCTGCTCGACGCCGACGGGCAGCTGGTGGCCCAATCCACCGCGACCAGCCTGATGCACGGGGCCAGCCTGCGGACGTCGTTGCCGTACCTGCTCGAGGTCTACCCGGCTTCGGACATGCGCCCCGGCGACGTGTACGCCCTCAACGATCCGTACAAGGGCGGCATCCACGCCAACGACATCCTGGTCTTCCGGCCCATCTTCGCCGACGGGGTGGTCGCCTACCTGGCCGGCACGCTCATCCACGTGGCCGACGTCGGCGGCGTCTCGGTGGCCGGGCTCGCCGCCCTGGCCAACGACACCTTCGCCGAGGGGCTGCTGCTTCCGCCCGTCCAGCTGTACCGCGAAGGGATCGCCCAGCGCGACGTGCTCGGCATCATCGAGCGCAACAGCCGCTCGCCCGGCAAGGTCATCGGCGACGTCCATGCTCTCGTCGCCGGCACCGCGGTGGTGGCCAGGCGGATCGAGGAGCTGATCGAGAGGTACGGGGCCGAGCAGCTGTCCCGTTTCGTCGCCGACCACCTCGACTACACCGAGCGGCGGGTCCGGGAGGAGCTGGTGAAGGTCCCTGACGGGACCTACTACGGCAGCTTCCTGATCGACAGTGACGGGGTGGACCCGTCGCGCACCTACGAGGTCCGGGCCGCGGTGGAGGTCGCCGGCGGGCAGGTCAACATCGATTTCACCGGCACCTCCCCCCAGTCGACCGGATCGATCAATTCCTCCCGCTCACAGACGCTCTCGGGTGTCATCTACGCGGTGCGCTGCGTGATGGATCCGACCATCCCGATGAACGAAGGCTGCTTCCGGCCGGTGAATGTCCACCTCCCCGAGGGCACCCTCGTCAACCCCTTCGCGCCGGCGGCGTGCGGAGGCCGGGTGGTCACGGTGGCGGCGGCCGTCGACGCCATCCTTGACTCCTTCGCCATGGCCCGGCCGGACCTGGCCGTGGCCGCCAGCGGGCTGATCCACGTGTTCACGCTCACCGGCCTCGGCAGCGATGGGCAGCGGTGGCTGAACATGTTCTACGAGTTCGGGGGCATCGGGGCCCGGCAGGGCTCGGACGGGCCGGACGCCACCGGGTGCTTCTTCCTCGGCGGCCGGTCGGTCATTCCCCAGATCGAGCCGCTGGAGGCCCAGTACCCGTTCATCGCCGAGACGTCGCGGCTGCGACCCGACTCCGGTGGACCGGGCGAATGGCGGGGTGGCCTCGGCGTCGAGCTCCGGCTCCGGATGCTGTCCGATGCCGAGCTGACCGTGCGCGGCGACCGGATGGGGGTGGCCCCGCCCGGGCGCCAGAGTGGACGGTCGGGGGTGGGGGGATCGTTTCTGGTCGAGCGGGCCAACGGTGTGCTGGAGCAGCTGGCCCACAAGCAGACCCAGATCCCGTTGATGGCCGGCGACGTCTTCATCATGCGCACCTCGGGCGGAGGCGGACTCGGCCTCTCCGCCGATCGACAACCGGACCTGGTGCGCCGAGACGTGATCGAGGGCAGGGTCTCCGCCGAGGGCGCTGAGCGCGACTACGGGGTGCTGCAGTGACGGGGGCGATGATCGGCGTGGATGTCGGTGGCACCTTCACCGACGTGGTGCTGGCCGATCCCTCCGGGCGGCTTCACATCGGCAAGGTGGCGACCACCCCTGGAGACCCCCGTGACGGCGTGGCCTCCGGCATCGCCTCGGTCCTGGCCGCGGCATCCGTGGATCCGTCCACGGTGACCCGTCTCGTGCACGGAACCACGCTGGCGACCAACGCCATCCTCCAGGGTGGCGGCCCTCCGGTCGCCTTCGTGACCACCCAGGGGTTCGGCGACCTGCTCCGACTCGGCCGCGAGGCGCGCGTCGAGGAGGACCGCTTCGACCTGTTCTTCAATACGCCCGAGCCCCCCCTCGAGCACCGTTTGACCTTTGAGGTCGCCGAGCGGGTCAATGCCCGAGGCGAGGTCCTGGTGGCGCTGACGGCCAAGCACGCCGACCTGGTCGCCGCCCGCATCGCCGAGTCCCACCCGGCGGCGGTGGCCATCTGCTTCCTGCACTCCTTCACCAATCCGGCCCATGAGCAGCAGCTGGCGGCGGCCGTGCGGGCGGCCATGCCGGACACCCCGGTGGTCACCTCGACGGAGACCTGGCCCGAGATGCGCGAGTACGAGCGGGCCATGACCACGCTCATCTGCGCCTACGTGGCTCCGGTCATGGCCGGCTATCTGGCCGGGCTCCGGGAACGGCTGTCGTCGCTCGGCCTCGACTGTCCGATCGAGATCATGGACTCGAGCGGCGGGGCCATGACCGAGCAGCTGGCGTCGCGCCTGCCCGTGCACACCGTCGAATCCGGCGGGGCCGCCGGTGTCACCGCGGCCGGGTTCCTCGGCCAGCTCCTCGGGCTGAACGAGGTCATCTCCTTCGACATGGGCGGCACGACCGCCAAGACCGGGATCGTCCGGGGCGGACGCCCGGATCTGACCCACGACTTCCAGGTCGGCGGCAAGGGCAGCTTCGGCGGCTCGCGACCGGGCACCGGCTTTCCGGTCAAGATCCCGGTGGTCGACCTGGCCGAGGTCGGAGCCGGCGGCGGCAGCGTGGCCTGGGTCGACGTCGGGGGCGCCCTCCGCGTCGGCCCGCACTCCGCCGGCGCCGTGCCCGGACCGGCCTGCTACAGCCGGGGCGGCACCGAACCGACGGTCACCGACGCCAATCTGGTGCTCGGCTATCTCGGCACCGACCTGGCCGCCAGCGGCCTCAGCCTGTCGATGGACCGGGCCGTCGAAGCCATCGAACGCGACGTCGCCGGTCCCCTGGGCCTGACCGTGCCGGAGGCGGCCTGGGCCATCCACGACATCGTCAACGCCAACATGGCCGCCGCCATCCGGGTGGTCACCATCCAGCGCGGGATCGATCCCCGTTCGTTCAACCTGATCGGCTTCGGCGGCGCCGGCCCCATGCACGCGGCCCGCCTGGCCGAGACCTTCGGGATCACCCGGGTGGTGGTTCCCTGGGCCGGCGGGGTCGCCTCCGCGGTCGGACTCATCAGCGCCGATCCGAGCGTGGAGCGGGTCCTCACCCACCTGATCGCCGAGGACCAGCTGGATCCGGCCACGCTCGAAAAGGTGTTCGCCGGCGTGGAGGCCCAATGCCTGGCCGATCTGCCCGCCACCGCCGGCGACGGCGAAGACGTGGTCCTCCGGGCCGCCGATGTCCGCTTCAAGGGCCAGGCCCACCAGTTGACCGTTCCCGTGGCCTCGGGATCACTCGGGCCGGCGGAGGTGGCCGGGATGATCGAGGCCTTTCGCCGCCGGTACTTCGAGGCCTACGGCATCGAGCTGGCCGCACCGTGCGAGCTCGTCACCGTCCGGGTCCGGCTGACCAGGCCGGTGCCGACCTTCCGCCCGCTGCCCTCGCCGGCGGGCGATGGCGATTCGGGGCGGGCCCGCTTGGCGGATCGCCGCTCCTATTTCCCCGCCAGCGGCGGCTTCGTCGACGCCGCCGTCTACGACTGGGTCGGTCTGCAGCCGGGCGACCGCCTGGACGGCCCGGCGATCGTCGAGAGCCCGGACACGACCGTGGTGGTGCCGACCGGCTTTGCCGCTTCGTGCGACCGCTACCTGAACCTGCAGTTGGAACGTTCGTAAGTTCGTCAAAGGAGGCGTCGTGGAGAGATTGGTCATTCGCCATGTGGACGAAGAGCCTTGGCAGGAGGTGCGGGCTCAGATCCAGGGCGGCGACACCCGGGTGTCGATCTGGAACCGGTTCATCGACTGGGTGCCCGAGCGCATCGTCATCCACACCCGGTACGACCCCAACCTGATCGTCGAGCGCCACGCCCACCACGTCGATCAGGTCATCTTCGTGCTCGAAGGCGAGATGACCGTCGGTGACCGCTTCTGCCCCAAGGGCACAGCGATCATCCTGGAGGCAGGCGCGGTGTTCGGGCCGTTGGTGGCCGGCCCGGTTGGCGCCGAACTGCTGGAGGTGGGCTTCGGCAATCCCCTGCCGATTCCCGCCGACCCGGAGGGCTACGCCGCCCTGCTGAAGGAGAAAGGCATCGAGTCGCTGCCCCGGCCTGCGTTCAACATTCCCGACTCGGCCCGTCCGGCCCCCTCGGCCTGATCCGTTCGTCGCATGGCAGATACGTCCAACGAAGCGGCCGGGGTCGGCGGCCGGGTTGGCGGGGTTGCTTTTGGGGTGGCTCCTGTGGCTCACAGCCACACCGGCCACCGCGGAAGCGGTCGGGACCGGTGGCCGGGTTGGGGAGGCGGCTTTCGCGGTAAGCGCTTCGCCGGCGCTCGGCTGTAGGCCTGGTTCAATGGGCGATGGGCTGATGGTGACGCCGGGCGGAGCGTGGCGTCGGTTCACGGCTGGGCGGCGAACACTCTCCCTCCTCGGCGCGGCCTTTCAAGGCGCTGGTGAGGAGGGAGCGTGTGTGCATCCGTCCCGGTGCCGACGCCACGCTCCGCCCGGCGGAATCGCTCAGCCCACTGAAGCAGGTCATTGCCGTCTACAACTGTGGTGGCGGACATGGCTGTGGGACGGTGTTTCCCATCGCGGAACCTGCGCGCGGGTGACGGCGGGGGGCGCCAGTGCCATCTGAGGTGGGAAATGCGGCGCGACGCCGCAAAAGCCAACGCGGAAAGCGAGACGCCCGCCCTTCCTAAGACCCCCGACCCCCGACCCGGTTGGATCACTCAGGTCCGGCGCCAGCCGCCCGCCGCCCAGATGCCGCCGTCGACATGCAGGGTGGTGCCGGTCACGAAGCGGGAGAGGTCGCTGGCCAGGAACAACGCCACGCCGGCGACGTCGTCCCCCGTGCCCAGATAGCCGGCCGGCGGCATGCGCACCGGGTCGTACTCGGGAGCGGCGGCCAGCATCTCGTCGCGGGAACCGGCCTCGCCCTCCGTCGGGATGGCGTCGGGGGCGATGGCGTTGACCCGGATGCCCGGCCGACGCCAGCTCCAGGGCGAGGGAGCGGGTGAGGCTGGCCAGGCCGGCTTTCATGGCCGCGTACACGGCGAAGCCGGGCGCGGCCTGATGGGCCTCGCTGGAGGTGACGTTGATGATCGAGGATCCCGGCGGCATGGACGGGACCACGGCCCGGATCAGCGAGGTCACCTGGGTGAAGTTCTCGTTGATCAGCATGGCCTCGCCCTTCTCGTTGACCGAGGTGAAGGGGGCGAAGAATGAGCCGCCGGCGCTGTTGACCAGCACGTCGATATGGCCGAACTCCTCCACGATCGAATCGATCCACAAAGCGGTGGCCGCGTGATCGCGCACGTCGAGTGTGGCACCAAGAACCGAGCCGCCCGCCGCCTGGACCAACGGCAAAGAGGCGGACACCCGGGAAGAGACCCGGTCGCAGAAGGCCACCTTGGCCCCGAAGCGGGCGAAGAGCACCGCGGTGGCCCGGCCGAGCCCCTGGCCGGCGCCGGTCACGACCGCGACGCGGTCGTTCAGCAGGATGGCGGACGGCTCGATGGCGGCCACTACAGGAGGGGCCGGACGTGATCGGCCAGAGCCACCGCGTAGCCGACCGGGTCGTCGAGGGGCAGCCCCATCTCGGGCAGGTCGAAGTACTCGATGCTGAGGGCGCCCTGGTAGCCGGTTGCGTCAAGCCGGTCGATGAACGAAGCGAAGTCCACATCGCCGTCGCCCGGGAGCGCCTGGTTGACGCCGCGGCGGGCCTGGCGCAGCTGGATGTGGCCGGCGTATTGCACCAGCTCGCTTGGATCCTCACCCCAGCACGCCACGTGGCCGGTGTCGAGGAGCAGGGTCGTCTCGGGAGTCTCGGCCAGAAACGCCTTGATCTTCTCCACGCTGTTGATGATCGATCCGCCCCATGGCTCGATGCGCGCTCCCGGCGCAGCCCGGAACCGTCGCACCGCCTTGTCCCAGCGGCCCGGCCCTTCCGGCGGCGCCCCCGTCGACCAGCCCGCCCGGGGCGTCTCCACGTCGAAACGGTCGATCACCGGCAACGAAAGCGCGCCCTCCTCCTCGCCGACGATGTCGATGAAGTCGAACCCGAGCCCGGCGGCCTTGTCGGACGCGCCGGTGTGGTCGGTCAGGGTTCGGAAGGCGATCTCGACAATCCCAAGCGAATAGCGTCCAGGCATGACGATCGACCACTCTAGTAGTGGGCCGGGTCGCCGTACCTTGGCGGTGATGCGAGAGCGGAGTGGGCACGGGCATGGCTGACACGATCGAGATCCTGGATCCGAGAGCGCTGATCGACGAAGACGCGGTGTCGGAGACCTTCACCCTCGGCTCCTCACTCGCCGGCAAGGTGGTCGGTCTGCGCCTCGACCAGTCCTGGCGGTCCTATGAGATCGTGCTCGACGTCTGGAAGCAGCTCCTCGTCGCCGACGGCGCCATCCCCCGTGTCCTCGTCACCGGCGAGCGGGTCGGCGATGAAGGCGAACGCACCCGCTCGGACCTGGCCGAATGGTCCAGGCTCATCGACGTCGGCGTCGTCGGTCTCGGCAACTGAGGTTCGTGCACGTCGTGGAGTGTCCGCGACACCGTGTTGGTCGAAGAGCTGGACAAGCCCGCGGTGGTCATCATCACCGAGGAGTTCATCACCATCGCCACCCAGATCGCCCGGCTGAGTGGCCATCCCAGCCTCAAGCGGCTGGTGCTTCCCTATCCGCTGGAAGGATTGCCCGAGGAGGAGGTGAGGTCCATTGCTGACCGTGCGTACCCCGAGCTCCTCGAGCTCATCGGAGCCGGACTCTGAACCTCTGACGAGCACCCGCATCACCGTGGGGGCGGATCCCCGTGAGCTCTACGAGCGCTCCATGGCCGAGGGTTGGGGCGACGGATTGCCGATCCTGGCCCCGACCGAAGCGGCGGTCCGGGAGTTGGTGGCCGCCACTCCGTACGCGGCGGACGACGTGATCGAGACACTGGCCCCTCGCCACGGAGTGGCCACTATTGAGAAGGCAGCGATCAACGCGGCCATGACCGGCTGCCAACCGGAGGCTTTTCCCTTCGTGATCGCCGCCTTGGAAGCCATCGCCGAACCCGAGTTCAACCTGTTCGGCGTGAGCACGACCACCTCGAGCGTGTTCCCCATGATCATGGTCAACGGCCCGACGCCGCGCCGAGCTCGGCTTCGACATGTCCGGCGGCTGCATGGGCGGCGCCGGCGGACGGGGCTCGATGACCGTTGGTCGGAGCAGTCTCGCTCTGCATGCGCAACATCGGAGGCCAGAAGGTCAACGAGACGTCCAAGAGCGTCTTCGGCCAGCCGGCCCGGGTCGGGATGTGCTTCGCCGAGTGGGAGGAGAAGTCGCCGTGGCCGAGCCTGGCCGAGCGACGGGGCTTTGATCGTTCGCAAGAGGTGGTCACGGTCCATGCCGGCAAAGGGACCCATGCCTTGGCCGATGTCAACAACGACGACGCCCGCGACCTGCTGCGGCTCATCGCCAAGAGCGTGGCTTACCCGCTCGGCAACAAGTTCCTCGAGCCCACCGCGGCGAACGGAGAGATCGTGCTGGCCTTCAATCCGCTGTGGGCGGCCCGCTTCGGCAAGGCCTTTCCCGATGTTGCCGATCTGCAGACCTTCCTGCTCGAAGAGGCGTGGCAGCCGATCGAACTGTGGCCGGAGCCGAATCAGCGAATCCTGGAGGAAAAAGGGCGCGTGGATGGCAACGGGCGGGTTTGGATCAATGAGCGCCCGGAGCAGTTCGTGATCATGGTGTGCGGTGGTCTCGGCAATCTCCATGCCATCTGCCTGCCCAGTTGGGGCGAAAGCCAGATCCAGAGCAAGGCGGTGGTCCGCGTCGCTCCCGCCCATCAGCCGATCAAACCGGGCGTTCGCCCTCGATCGTGACCCGCTGCATGACCCGGCGCTCGGTGTAGTCGGCGACGCCGTAGTGCTGGACCCAGCGGTTGTCCCAGAAGGCGATCGAGTTGGGTCGCCATTGGAACCGGCACTGGAACTCCGGCGAACGGACATGATCGCAGAGAAACGGGAGCAGGACGGCGTTTTCCCGCTCCGTGAGACCCTCGATGAACACGGCCCACTGCCCGTTGATGAACAGGCTCTTGCGCCCGGTCTCGGGATTGGTCCGGATGACGGGGTGGGTCACCGGTGGCCAACGTTCCTGCATGCTGTCGAGGTCTTCCTTGGCCTGACCGTTGGCGATGGCCTTGCGGAGCATGCGGGACAGGTCATGGGTCGCCCGGAGCGGCTCGAGCATGGCTTGGAGGGTTGGGGAGAGGGCGTCGTAGGCCGCGTACATGTTGGCGAAGCAGGTGTCGCCGCCCACCGAGGGGATCTGGACGGCCCGCAGGACGGATCCGAGCGGCGGCCGCAGCATGAAGGTGTTGTCGGTGTGCCAGTTGTCGGAGCCCTCACCCTTGGGCGTGATCTGATCGAGAACGGTCATCTCGCCGTGATCCGGATGCTTCGGGCCGAAGGGCGCCACCGAGATGGTCCCGAAACGGCGGGCGAAAGCCAGGTGCTCGGCGGGCGAGATGTCCTGGTCGCGGAAGAACAGCACCAGGTGGCGGCCGAGAGCGGCACGCAGGGCGTCGACGGTCGAGGGCTCGAGCGTGTCCCGGAGATCCACCCCGGTCACCTCGGCACCGATGACCCCGGTGATCGGGGTGACCTTCAGGTCCATGGCTATGGCCCTCCCTTCCAGGGCTTCCGGTGCGGCAAGCCACCGACGACGTTACCCGAGCGCGGCCGTATGCTCGCTCGCAAGACTTTGGCCTCCGGAAGGAGAGTTGTTCGTGAGCACCGACGGCGGCGAAGACAAGGTTCTCGGGATGGTTCCGCGGCAGTTGTTCATTGACGGGCAATGGCGGTCGGCGTCGAGCGGACGCACGTTTCCTGTTGAGGACCCGTCGACCGGCGACATCCTGATGGAGGTGGCCGACGCCAGCGGCGACGACGCCGTCGCCGCCCTCGACGCCGCCGTGCGCGCCGCACCCGGCTGGGCGGCCACTGCCCCCCGGGAGCGGTCCGAGATCCTGCGACGGGCGTTCGAGACCCTGATGGACCGGATCGACAGTCTGGCCCTGCTCATGACCCTGGAGATGGGCAAGCCCATCGCCGACTCAAAGGCCGAGATCACCTACGCCGCCGACTTCTTCCGCTGGTTCGCCGAGGAGGCGGTGCGCATCGACGGCCGTTACACGGTCTCGCCGAACGGTCAAGGCCGCATCCTGGTGCTGCGCCAGCCCGTCGGGCCGTGCCTGCTCATCACGCCGTGGAATTTCCCGATGGCCATGGCCACCCGCAAGGTCGGCCCGGCCATCGCGGCGGGCTGCACCATGGTGCTCAAGCCGGCGTCGTTGACCCCGCTTTCTTCGCTGGCGATGACCGAGATCCTGGTCGACGCCGGCCTCCCCGCCGGCGTCCTCAACGTGGTGACGACGACACGGTCGGGCGACACCGATCGCCCCTCTGATCACCGACCCCCGCACCCGCAAGCTGTCCTTCACCGGCTCGACCGAGGTCGGCAAGGGACTGATGGCCAACGCCTCCGACCAGCTCCTCCGGCTGTCCATGGAGCTCGGTGGCAACGCACCGTTCCTCGTCTTTTCTGATGCGGACCTCGACGCGGCGCTGGATGGAGCGGTCATGGCCAAGATGCGGAACATGGGCGAGGCCTGCACGGCGGCAAACCGCTTCCACGTGCATGAGTCCCTCATCGACAACTTTTCCCGTGGCTTGGCCGACCGCTTGGGCGCCATGAAGGTCGGCCGGGGCACCGATGCCGGCGTTGAGGTCGGGCCGCTCATCGACGCCAAGCAGCGGGACAAGGTGGTGGAGCTGGTCGACGACGCCCTGGCCAAGGGGCGCGCGCGCTCATCGGCGGTCACCCGAGGAGCGGCCCGGGCTACTTCTTCGAGCCGACCGTGTTGGTGGATGTGCCTGCCGATGCCCGCCTGCTGCGGGAGGAGATCTTCGGCCCGGTGGCCCCGATCGTCCCGTTCTCCTCCGACGATGAGGCCCTCGACGCGGCCAACGACACCGAGTTCGGCCTGGTGGCCTACGCCTACACCCGCGATCTGGACCGGGCCCTTCGTGTCGTCGAGCGCCTGGAGACCGGCATGGTCGGCCTGAACCAGGGCCTGGTGTCCAATGCCGCCGCCCCGTTCGGCGGCATCAAACACTCCGGCTTCGGGCGCGAAGGCGGCGCCGAAGGACTCGACGCCTACCTCGAGACGAAATACGCGGGGATCAGCCTCTAGATCATCTGGCTGCGCAGCGCCATGGCCACGGCGTGGGCCCGGTTGCGGGCGCCGAGCTCACGGACGATGGCGTGGATGATGTTCTTGATGGTGCTCTCGGAGTAGGCCAGATCCCGGGCGATGCCGGCGGTGCTGTGGCCGTCGGCCATGAGGCGCAGCACCTCCATGTCCCGGTCGTTCAGACCCGCGGGACGGGGCCGGATCGTGTTCGGGCTGTCCTCTTCGACCTGGCTGACCAGGTTGCCGAGGCACTCGTCGACGGTCCTCGGCGCGTCGCCGCTGGTCGCCAGTTGACGCACCGCCTCGGCCAGCCGCTCGGGCCGCGCCTCGGAACGCCGGATGAAGGTCCGGGCTCCCGCGGCCACCGCGCTGTCGACGCCACTGCGGGTCAGGCGGTTGGTCACCACCATGATCCTCGGGGTGCAGGAGCGGCGCACGGCTCGAATCGCCGTGTCCACCTCCTCGCCGAGCTCGTCGGTGGCGACGATCGCCACGCCGCCGGCGTCGGGCCGGTACTCGTCGGCCAGCGCCACGTCCGGGCTGCGCCGGAGCTGGGATGCGATCCCCGCCCGAAGTATGGCGTCTTTGGCGTACACGTAGACCTGGAGGGCCCGCTCGCCGATGTCGGCGATCGGTACCAGGCCGTCGGACTCGCGTCCGCCGGAATGGATGGTCAGGACCGGCCCGGTGGGCCGTCGTTTGCTTACTCCCGCACGGTGAGCCGGCGGAAGAAGCAGGTCATGGACCTCGCTCATGCTTTGCCCCTTCAAAATGGTTGCCCCTGATACAGGACGGAGAGGTTGCTGCCGCACCTCTACGAGCCTGCCGGCCTATCGATAGACGAACTATCGGCACATGGCATAGCGTTGCTCAACCATTATTTCGGTCATAGCCGACATTTGTCCGCCGCAGCAGTAACAACTCGAGGCCCGGGCAGCGGTAGAAAGGGGTCTGTGACCAACCGGCCCCTGTCCGCTGTGGTCCTGGCTGCCGGCGAGGGCACCCGGATGCGCTCCAGCCGGCCCAAGCCGCTGCACCGGCTCTGCGGGCGGCCGATGGTCCTCCACGTCCTCGACGCCCTGGCCGAGCTCGACCTCGATCGGGCGGTGGTGGTCGTCGGCCACGGCGCCGAGCGGGTCACCAAGGCGCTGCTCGAGCAGGCCCCGCCCGGCCTGCTGATCGACTTCGTCGAGCAGCACGTCCAGCGGGGCACCGGCGACGCCGTCTCGGTCGGCCTCACCGCCTTCCCCGACGACGCCGCGACGACGGCGGCGACATCGTGGTCCTGCCCGGCGACACCCCGCTGCTGCGCCCGGCCACGCTGCCGGCCCTCGTCCGCACCCACCGCACGACCGACGCCGCCGCCACCGTCCTCACCGCCGCGCGTCGGCGACGCCACCGGCTACGGCCGGATCGTCCGCAACAAGGCCGACCGGGTGGCCCGGATCGTCGAGCAGGCCGACGCCTCCGACGACGAGCTGGCCATCAACGAGATCAACACCAGCATCTACGTCTTCCGGCGCGCCGTGCTCGCCCCCGCCCTGCGCCGGCTCAGCCCCGAGAACGCCCAGGGCGAGTACTACCTGACCGACATCGTCGAGGTCCTCCACGACGCCGGCTACCCGGTCGACGGCCGATGGTGGTCGACGACCCCATGGAGGCGGCCGGGGTCAACGACCGGGCCCAGCTGGCGGTCGCCGAGGCCGAGCTGCGGGACCGGACCAACGAGCGCTGGATGCGCCGGGGGGTCACCATGCTCGATCCCGAGCGGACCTACGTCGACGCGTCGCGTCGAGCTGGCCGCCGACGTGACCCTCTTCCCCGGCACCCTGCTGCAGGGTCGCACGGTCATCGCAGCCGGCTCCGAGATCGGGCCCAACAGCCATCTGGTCGACTGCACGCGTCGGCGAGCGGGCTTCGGTCTCCCACACTGTCGGGCGCAACTCCGACATCGGCGCCGACGCCGTCGTCGGCCCCTTTGCCACCCTCCTGCCGGGATCCCGGGTGGCGCCCGGAGCCGTGACCGGGCCATGCTTCACGGCACGCAGCGACGAAGAAGAGGCTGGTCACTGATGGAATTGGTACCGAAGCGAAAGCTTGCAGCTGCTGTCCGGCCGGTCCCACCTGGCCCTGGCCGAGGACGATCGCCGCCCACCTCGGGGTGGGCCTGTCGAGCCCCAACCTGGTCGACTTCGCCAACGGCGAGATCCGGCCCCGCTTCGAGGAGTCGGTCCGCGGGGCCGACGTCTTCATCATCCAGTCCCACTGCCGGACCCCGGGCCGGTCGGTCAACGACTCGCTCATGGAGCAGTGGCTCATGATCGACGCCGCCAAGCGGGCCTCGGCCAAGCGCATCACCGCGGTGTGCCCCTACTACGGCTACTCCCGCCAGGACCGCAAGTCCAAGGGCCGCGAGCCGATCAGCGCCCGCCTGGTCTCGGACTTCTTCTTCGCCGCCGGCGCCGACCGGATCATGTCGGTCGACCTGCACTCCGGGCAGATCCAGGGCTTCTTCGACGGTCCGGTCGACCACCTGACCGCGGTGCCCTTCCTCACCCGGTACCTGCGGGACCAGGCCGGCCGACGATTTCGTCATGGTCGCCCCCGACACCGGCCGCACCAAGGTGGCCGAGCAGGCGGCCCGCCACCTCTCCGGCGACGTCGACGTGGCCAGCGTCTACAAGCGCCGGCCGAAGGACGCCGTCAACCAGGTCCAGGCCCTCGACGTCATGGGTGACGTGGACGGCCGGATGTGCGTGCTCATCGACGACATGATCGACACCGCCGGCACCATCTGTGCGGCGGCCGACCTCCTGCTCGCCAAGGGGGCGACCGAGGTGTGGGCGATGGCCACCCACGCCCTGCTGTCGGACCCGGCCATCGACCGGCTGAAGAACTCCCAGATCGCCCGGGTCGTGGTGACCGACACCTTGCCGCTGCCTCCCGAGAAGCAGATCGACAAGATCGAGGTCGTCTCGGTGGCGCAGGTCTTCGCCGACGCCATCGACGCCGTCTTCGAGGACGGCTCGGTGTCGGAGATCTTCGGCGGCGAGAACCAGACCTGAACCGGCGGTACCGGCCCGAGGTGGCCGGAGGCGGCCCCAGGCTCTAAGATGCACTGTCCCCCTGAATGGTCTTTTCGTAGGAGCGCGCTGTCATGGCCGAAATCACCCTTGCCGCCCAAGCCGGCCGCCCGACCGGATCAGCGAGCCTGCAACCGTCTGCGCGCCGCCGGCCGGATCCCGGCGGTGGTGTACGGCCACGGCATGGAGCCCTTCGCCATCTCCGTCGAGGGCGGGACCTGCGCAGCGCCCTGACGACCGACGTCGGGCCTGAACGCCCTGCTGCCCTCGATGTCGACGGCGAGTCGCATCTGGCTCTGGCCCGGGAGATCCAGCGCCACCCGGTGCGCAACACCGTGACCACGTCGACTTCCAGATCGTCCGCCGCGACGAGATCGTCTCCGCCGAGGTCCCGATCACCCTGATCGGTGAGGCGGTCCAGGTGTCGCAGAACCAGGGCGTCGTCGAGCAGCCGCTCATCAGCCTCACCGTTCAGGCCACCCCGGGCGGCATCCCGAACTCGATCGAGGTCGACATCAGCGACCTGGCCATCGGCGACACCATCCGGGTCGGCGACCTGCCGCTGCCCGACGGTGTCACCACCGACGTCGACGCCGAAGAAGCCGTGGTCATCGCCCAGGGTTCCGCCGTGGCCGCCGAGGTGGCCGCCGACCAGGAGGCTGACGCCGTCGGCACCGGAGGAGGCGCCCGACGCTCCGGCGGACGAGCCGCCGGGAGGCGTGGAGCCTGCTCCGACCCCGCACGGGTACGCCCGCCGACCTGCTGGCCGTCGGGCTCGGCAATCCGGGCGACGAGTACGCGGGCACCCGCCACAACGTCGGTGCCGACGTCGTCGGCCTGCTGGCCCGGCGCCACGGCGAGCGCCTGCGGTCGGCCAAGCGGGAGCGGGCCACGGTCACCGAGGTGGTCGTCGGCAGCCAAGCGGCTCGCCCTGGCCTTCCCCCAGACCTACATGAACGATTCCGGCCTGGCCGTGGCCCCGCTCGTGCGCCGCTTCGGCATCGAGGATCTTGCCTCGCCTGGTCGTCGTCCACGACGAGCTCGACCTGCCCGTCGGCCGGCTCCAGGTCAAAGCGGGCGGAGGTCTGGCCGGCCACAACGGCCTAAGATCGATCAAGGCCCACCTGCACAGCGACGCCTTCACCCGGATCCGGGTCGGGATCGGCAAACCGCCCGGGCCGGGGACAGGGCATCGACCACGTGCTGCAGGCGCCCGGCAGGTCGGAGCGCACGGAGCTCGCCGTCTCCGTCGAGATGGCGGCCGACGCGGTCGAGTTCATCCTCGACCGACGGCGTCGTCGCCGCCCAGAACCGGTTCAACGCCGCCAACGGCACCGAGTAGAGCTGAGTGGTGGCCTACCTTGGACCGGTGAGCCTCCGCTCGCTGCTCCCGCTTCTGCGCCAGGACGACGATCTCTCCGATCTGGCGGGCGCCCGCTCGGCCGTCATCGCCGTGCCCGAGCCGGCCCGCGCCTTCGCCATCGCCGGCCTGGCCCAGGTCGACGGGCCGTCACCCGATCGTCGTCGCCGTGCCGACGGCGGCCGACGCCGACCAGCTGGCCCACGACCTGGCCGCCTTCCTCGGTCCCGACCAGGTGGAGATGTTCCCGGCGTGGGAGACGCTGCCCTTCGAGCGGGTCAGCCCCGGTGTCGAGACCATGGGCCGGCGGCTGCGGGCCATGTGGCGGCTGAGCCATCGCGACGACCTCGGCCGGCTGGACCGGGTGCCGCGGGTGATCGTGGCGCCGGTCCGGGCCCTGCTGCAGCGCCTCGGGCCCCACGTCGAGGAGCTGGCGCCGGTCGTGGTCCGCCCCGGCGATGTGCTCGACCCGACCGAGCTGGTGGCCCGGCTGACGGGCAGCGGGCTACCGCCGCGAGTACCAGGTCGAGCACCGCGGCGAGCTCGCCGTTCGCGGCTCGATCGTCGACGTCTACCCGTCGACTGGCGACGTGCCCGTGCGCATCGACCTGTGGGGCGACGAGGTGGACCGGCTGACCGAGTTCTCCGTCGCCGACCAGCGCTCGACCGCCGAGCTCGACCACGTCGAGCTGTTCGGCTGCCGCGAGCTGCTCCCGACCGAGGACGTGCGGGCCCGAGCCGGCCGCCTCGATCGGCGGCCCAGCCCTGGGGCCGCCAGCAGTGGGAGCGCCTGGCCGAGGGCCTGGTCTTCGACGGCATGGAGTCCTGGCTGCCGTGGCTCACCTCCGAGGAGCGCACCCTCGTCGATCTGCTCCCGGCGGACGCCCAGATCCTGCTGGTCGAGCCCCGGCGCATGCGCGACCGGGCTGCCGGAGCTGCTCGACGAGGAGGCGGCGCTGGCCGACGACGCTGGCTTCGACCTGGGGCGCCGGCGGTCAGGACTTCCCCCGCCTGCATCTGCCCTTCGACCGGCTGCTGGCCCAGACCGAGGCCCCGGCCTGGACGGTCACCGCGGCGCCGGAGGGTCCCGGCACCGTCATGGTGGCGGCCATCGGGCTGGGACCCGGTGTGGGCGACGACGACCGGCTGCGTCAAGCAGCTCGGCGACCTCGTCGGCCAGAAGTACCGGGTGGTGGTCTGCGCCGACGGGCAGGGCAGCGGCGCCCGTATGGCCTCGGTGCTTCGCGACGCAGGGATCAACGCCCCCCTGTTCGACACCGACGTCCCCGACGGCGAGCTGTTGAAGCCGGGCGTACGGATCATCGTCGAGCCGCTCGATCGGGGCTTCGTCTACCCCGCCCTCCAGCCTGGCCGTGCTGGCCGAGGGCGACCTGACCGGCCGCCGCCGGGCCCACCGCCAGGCCCGCGCCCGGGCCCGGGCCACCGAGACGCTTCTTCGACGACATGAAGGCCGGGCGACTACGTCGTGCACTACCAGCACGGGGTCGGCCGATTCGCGCGGCATGGTCAAGCGGGCCATCGGCGGGGTGGAGCGCGACTACCTCTTCCTCGAGTACCGGGGCGGCGACCGGCTCTACGTGCCCTCCGACCAGATCGACCTGCTCCGCGCCCTACACCGGCGGCGAGACGCCCGACCCTCAGCCGCCTGGGCGGCTCGGACTGGCAGAAGACCAAGTCGCCGGGTGCGGTCCGCGGCCCGGGAGATCGCCCAGGAGCTGGTCGTGCTCTACCAGAAGCGCGGATCCACGCCGCCGGCCACGCCTTCGCCCCGGACACCCCGTGGCAGGCCGAGATGGAGGCCGCCTTCCCCTACACGCGAGACCGACCGACCAGGTGCAAGGCCATCGCCGAGGTCAAGGCCGACATGGAGGCGGCGGCACCCGATGGACCGCCTCGTCTGCGGCGACGTGGGCTTCGGCAAGACCGAGGTGGCCATCCGGGCCGCCTTCAAGGCCGTCCAGGACGGCAAGCAGGTGGCGGTCCTGGTCCCGACCACCCTGCTCGCCTCGCAGCACCTGCAGACCTTCGCCGACCGCTTCGCCGGCTACCCGGTGCGGGTCGAGATGCTGTCCGCGGTTCCTGACGCCTCGCCCAGGCCGAGGGGGTCGATCGAGGGGTTGGCCGACGGTTCGGTCGACGTCGTCATCGGCACCCACCGGCTGCTGTCGCGGTGACATCACGTTCAAGGATCTCGGTCTGCTCGTCGTCGACGAGGAGCAGCGCTTCGGGGTGACCCACAAGGAGGCGATCAAGCAGCTGCGCACCGACGTCGACGTGCTGACCCTGACGGCCACGCCGATCCCCCGCACGCTGGAGATGAGCCTCACCGGCATCCGGGACCTGACCCTGCTCAACACCCCGCCGGCCGAACGCCAGCCGATCCTCACCTACGTGGGCGAGTATGACGAGCGGGCCGTGGCCGAGGCCATCCGCCGCGAGCTGCTCCGCGAGGGCCAGGTCTTCTTCGTCCACAACCGGGTGCATGGACATCGAGAAGGTGGCCGCCGAGCTCCGGGGCCTCGTCCCCGAGGCCCGCGTCGCCGTCGCCCACGGCCAGATGGACGAGGGCACCCTCGAGAAGGTCGTGTTCGACTTCTGGGAGGGCCAGCTACGACGTGCTCGTGTGCACCACCATCATCGAGTCCGGGCATCGACATGCCGACGGTCAACACCCTGCGTCGTCGACCGGGCCGACCGCCTCGGACTCGGCCAGCTCCACCAGCTCCGCGGCCGGGTGGGCCGGGCCGGCCAGCGGGCCTACGCCTATCTGCTGTTCCCGCCCGACGTGCGCCCTGTCGCGAGGAGGCCTACGAGCGGCTGCGGACCATCGGCGAGCACACCGAGCTCGGCTCGGGCTTCAAGATCGCCATGCGCGACCTCGAGATCCGCGGCGCCGGCAACCTGCTCGGCGCCGACCAGTCCGGCCACATCGCCGCGGTCGGCTACGACCTGTACGTGCAGATGGTCAGCGAGGCGGTCGCCGAGCTGAAGGGCGAGGCGGTGCGCGCCGCCGGCCGAGGTCAAGCTCGACCTGCCGGTGGACGCCAACCTGCCCGCCGACTACGTGGCCCGGGAGGATCTCCGCCTCGAGGCCTACCGCCGCCTGGCCACGGTCGACCACCCACGCCGAGGTCGACGACATCCGCGCCGAGTGGCATCGACCGCTACGGGCCGTTGCCCGGTCGCGGCCGACGCCCTCCTCGGCATCGGCCACCTGCGGGCCGAGTGCGTCCGCACCGGCGTCCGGGAGGTGACCGTGCTCAAGGGCTCAGGTGGTGGCTCGTTCGGGGCGACGACGGCCAGGATCACCCCGCTGGCCTTGAAGACCAGCGGCCGCATCCGCCTGCAGCGGTACTGTGGCCAAGAGCCATCTACAAAGAGGACAGCCAGCAGCTCGTGCTCCCGGTGCCGAAGGACGTCGACGCGGCCGGGTTCCTGGTCGACGTGCTCGCTCCGCTGGTCCCCGCGGAGGCGGCCGCCTGACGCTTTGACCGGGTGCCATGTGGTCGGGGAATGGGACGTCCCTCCCCGTCACCGTGGACCACACCCCTCGTCGTCGCCATCGCGTCCTCTCCTTGTCCTCGCCGGCATCCTGAGCAGCTGCGCATCCATCTCCCCCGACGCCGCCAGCGTCGACCAGACCTCCATCACCCGCCACGATCTCAACCAGGAGCTCAACGACATCAGCGCCAGCCCCCGGTACGTCACCATGCTCGAGAGCCAGGGCGGGCAGGTGGCCGGAACGGCCCGGGAACCTACAACCAGGCCTTCGTGGCCGACCCTCAACCAGCGGCTGCGCTTCGCGTTCGTACATGACGAGGGTCCGGCGCAACGCCCTGCCGAGCGCCGAGCCGATGCGGCGGCCACCCAGAGCCGTCCCCCAGCAGTTCACCGACTCAGCGGGGAAGCTTCTTCGACAGTTTCCGGCCTCGTACCGCAACACCCTGGTCCAGCGCCAGGCCGATGTGCAGGCTCTCGAGGCGGTGCTCGGCACCGACGCGGCCGACCAGCAGTACTACGACGCCCACAAGGCCGACTTCGCCCCGAGGTCTGCGTGCGCACATCCTGGTCGCCCTCAACCACCGACGCACGCCACCGCCCGGCCAAGGCCAAGGCGCTCAAGAAAGCCAGCTCGATGCAGGAGCCGACTTCGCCACGCTGGCCAACGCCAACTCGCAGGACAACGCGGCTTCCGGCGGCAGCGCGGCGGCCGGCGGTCAGCTCAAGGGCACCGCCGACGACGGCTGCCTGTCGGCCCAGGACGTGACCCAGCTGGTCAGCCCCTTCGCCCAGGCCGTCTCCGAGCTGCCGGTCAACCAGGTGAGCGACCCGGTCCAGACCCAGTTCGGCTACCACCTGATCGAGGTCATGAGCCGCCAGGTGGCCCCGTACGACGATTCCCTGAAGCCGAGCGTGAGCAGCCAGGTCTTCCTCGACTGGCTGCGCAAGGCGCTGCAGGCGGCCACCATCAAGGTCGATCCGCAGTACGGAACGGTCGAGAAGGGCAACGCCGACAACGGCGAGGTTCCGACCATCGTGCCGCCCACCGGGCCGGCGTTCCCGACGAGCGATGTCGCCGACCGGGGAACGGCTGCGGTGACGACGCAGTTGCTCGAGCGGGTGGGCGACGCACCCCTCTACGTCTCGGTGGACATCGACGTCCTCGATCCGGCGCACGCGCCGGGCACCGGGACGCCTGAGGCCGGTGGTTTGACCAGCCGCGAGCTGCTGTCCATGGTGCGCGGGCTGCGGCCGGCCCGGATCGTGGGGGCCGATGTGGTCGAGGTCTCGCCGGCCTACGACCACTCCGAGATCACGGCCGTTGCCGCGGCGCACGTCCTCTACGAGCTCGTGACCGTCATGGCGCTGGGGCGTGCCTGAGCCGCCCAAGCGGACGCTTGTAACAGTGCATTCACAACCGGGAAACCCTCCCTGAACGTTGCGGCCCTACCGTGCAGAGGACGCGACGACAAGAGGAGTCGACGGGCCTGGTGGGGATATGAAACGAGATCTTCTCGTCGGCGTGGCGCAATGGCTCTCCACTCCTGGCGAGCCCAAGCAGAACCTCGCGGTGGCGCTTGGCATGGTCGAGGGTGCTGCCTCTCGCGGCGTCGAGCTCCTCGTCCTGCCCGAGCTGTGGTCCTGCGGCTACAACCCCGAGACGCTGGCCGAAGACGCCCGGCGTGATGCCGAGCCGCGTGACGGGGCGCGCGCGGCGTGCCTCGCCGAGTCGGCGCGGCGCCACGGCCTCTTCCTCGCCGGTAGCGTGCCGGAGCTCGGGGAGGACGGCGCGGTGCACGACACCGCGCTCGTCTTCAATCCTCACGGTGCCCTCGCCGCCTGGCACCGCAAGGCGCACCTCTACCGGCCCGCCCTGGAGCACACGGTCTTCTCACCCGGGCACCGCCTGACGACCTTCGACGACCCGGCCCTCGGACGGGTCGGGCTCGTCGTCGGCTTCGACGGCGACTTCCCCGAGGTGGCGCGGTCGCTCGCGCTACGTGGGGCTCGCCTGGTGCTGGCCCCTTCCGCCTGTGAGGTGGAAGGGGCGGCGGCCTGGGACCTCCTGCATCCCGCCTTCGCGCTGACCAACAGTCAGTGGTGGCTGCAGGCCAACCAGGCCGGCACCCATGGGGCCTCCACGCTGCTCGGGGCCAGCCGCATCATCGCCCCCACCGGCACCGTGGTCGCGAGCGCCCCATCGGCCGTCCCCGGCCGGTCGAGCGCGGCCGAGCTCGTCGTGCACCGCATCGACCTGCATCTCGCGCACCGTCGCGAGGGCGTGGGCGCCCTGCTGGAGAATGAGCGCCATCCGGCGCTCTATGCCGAGCTGGTCGACCAGGTACCAATCGTGAGCTGACGGCGGACGCGACCTCGTTGGTAAGGTCGCCGGCGTGCCCGAACGAGAGCTCACCGGACGCGTCGCACTCGTGACCGGTGGCGGACGCGGCCTCGGACAAGGCATCAGCGAAGAACTGGCGGCCGCCGGCGCCATCGTGGCCATCATCTACCACCGGGACGCCCACGCCGCGAAGGAGACCGCGCAGGCGATCGGCGATGCCGGCGGCACGGCCACGGTTCACCAGGCTGCGGTGGAGTCGTTTGACGACTGCACCCGAGTCTGCGACGAGGTCCTGGTCGCGCACGGGGCCGTCGACATCCTGGTGTCCAACGCCGGGGTCGCCAGTCGCGGCCGCTCTGTCGCATCCACCGAGCCGGCCGAGATGGAGCGGCTGTTCGCCATCCACGTCATGGGGGCGTTCCACCTCGCGCATCTGCTCGTCCGCCAGATGCGCGACCGACCGCGTGGTGACGTCGTCATGGTCTCGTCGATCAATGCCACCGCCAACCCGCCGTCCGGGGCGCCGTACAACGCGGCCAAGGCGGCGCTCGAATCCCTCGCCTTCACGTTGGCCAAGGAGGAGATGCGCCACGGGACCCACGTCAACGTCGTCGCGCCCGGGCTCATCGTCTCCGAGATGGGGCGCCGCCTCGTCAAGGCGGGCGGCGTCGAGGACATCCATTCCCTCGATGCCTCCTTTCCCTTCGGCCACGTCTGCGAGCCGGTCGACGTGGCCCGCGTCGTGCGGTTCCTGGTGTCGGACGGCGCCGGCTATCTGACAGGCCAGCGCGTGGTCGTCGACGGGGGCGGTCCGCGGCGATGAGCGACGACGGCCCGCCCGACGACGTCGTCTCGCTCTACGAGGGGCTCCTCACGACACGGGCCATCCGTCGCTACGCCGACGAGAGCGTGCCCGACGAGGCCCTCCGCGACATCCTCTTCGCCGCCACGCGGGCGCCGAGCGGGTCGAACCGCCAGCCCTTCCGCTTCATCGTGCTCACCGACGGTCCCGTGGCAACGGAGGCCAAGCGGCTCATCGGCGTCGGCGCCCGCAGGTTCTGGGACGCCAAGCGGGCCGAGGACGGCTACGACAAGGGATCGGGCGCCCAAACCGACTCGCCCAAGTCGCGCCTGGCCCGCACCATGCAGCGCTACGTCGACGACTACGAGTCCGTGCCCGTGCTCATCCTCGGCTGCTACGTGCGCTACCGCGCCCACACCGCAAGCACCGACGGCGCCTCCATCTACCCCGCCTGCCAGAACCTGCTGCTGGCGGCTCGTGCTCTCGGCTACGGCGGCGTGCTGACCGGGTTGCACCACATGGCCGACGGCGACCTGCGGGGGTTGCTGGGCGTTCCCGAGAACGTGGAGCTCATGGCCACCATCACGCTCGGGCGGCCGCTGGGGAGCCACGGTCCGGTGCGCCGACGCCCACTCCCCGAGTTGGTGTTCGGCGAGCTTTGGGGGCAGCCGCCCGCCTGGGCGGTCGACCCCGAGGGCGTGCGGCACACCGCCGCCGGCCCGCCGCGCCCCGAGCACGCAGCGAACCCGGGCAACTCGGCGGACTCGGACCGACCGGCCTGACCGGGCCCCAGGCGCCAGCCAATACAGTTTGGGTGCTGCGTCACGCCACGCACGCCACGCGGATTGAGGGAAGGCTGACATGTCCACGCTCGATGCACCCGTCTTCGACGCCGACAACCACTACTACGAGGCGCTCGACGCGTTCACCCGCCACCTCGACCCGTCGCTCGGGCCGCGGGTGATCGAGTGGGTCGAGATCGGGGGCCGGCGCTACCACTCCCTGGGTGGGCGCGTCAGCCGGGCCGTGACCAACCCGACGTTCAACCCGATCTCGCCGGCCGGCGCGCTGTTCGATTACTTCCGCGGCAACCCCAACGGCGTGCCCATGCACGAGCTGATGGGCGCGCCCGAGCCCATCCGCCCCGAGTACCGCGACCGCGACGCCCGACTGGCGGCGATGGACGCGCAGGGCCTGGCCCAGGTGTGGCTCTTCCCCACGCTCGGCATGCTCTACGAGGAGGCGCTGAAGCAGGACCCCGAAGCCGTGGTCCTGCTGTTCCGCGCCTTCAACCGTTGGCTGGCCGAGGACTGGGGCATGGCGTACCGAGACCGTATCTTCGCCTCCCCGTACATCACGCTGGCCGACGTCGACGAGGCCGTCCGCGAGCTGGAGTGGGCCCTGGACCAGGACGCCCGCACCGTCGTCCTGCGGGCGGCGGCTCCGATCACCGCCGCCGGACCCCTGTCGCCGGCGGCCGACCAGTTCGATCCCTTCTGGGCCCGGGTCAACGAGTCCGGCATCACGGTGGTGGTGCACGCCGGGGACGCCGGGCTCTCCTCCAACGGCTACGCGCCCGACGGGTTCCGGGCCTCCTTCAAGGGAGGCGGGTACGGGCGGCCGAGCATCAAGATGTTCGCCATCGAACGAGCGGCGCACGACTGGCTGGCGACGCTCCTCCTCGAGAAGTTGTTCGACCGTTTCCCCAACGTGCGCGTCGCCTCGGTCGAGAACGGCTCGGAGTTCCTGGCTCCCCTGTTCCGCAAGCTGCGCACGACGGCGCGCCGGATGCCCGGCTACTTCTCCGAGGACCCGGTCGACACCTTCCGACGCCACGTCTGGATCAACCCGTTCTGGGAGGACGACGTCGACGAGATCGTCAACCTCATGGGCGACGACCGGGTCATCTTCGGCTCCGACTGGCCCCACGTCGAAGGCCTGCCCGAGCCGACCGACTGGGTCACCGAGCTCCAGAAGCTCCCGCCCGAGGCGGTGCCCAAGATCATGGGCGCCAACACGTCCGAGCTCAACGTCCGGAGGCCGGCATGACCGAGGTGGTGGACCGCAGCGAGACGACCGAGTCGGCGGCGTCGGGCGCGCACATCGACCCGCACGTGATCGTGATGTTCGGGGCGACGGGCGACCTGGCGGCGCGCAAGCTGCTGCCCGGCCTGCTCCACCTCGCCATGTCGAAGATGTTGCCCGAGTACCGCATCGTCGGCAGCTCGACGCGCCAGATGACCGACGAGGAGTTCCGCCACCTGGCCCGGCACGCCTGCGACCAGTACTTCACCGGCAAGATCTCGCTCCTCGAGTGGGCCAACTTCGAAAAGCGGCTCACCTTCGTGTCGACGTCGAGCGGTGCCCAGGCGTTGGCCGACCACGTGGCGGCGGCGGAGAAGTCCATCGGGAGCGACCAGGTGCGCCGGCTGCACTACCTGAGCATCCCGCCGGCGGCGGACCGGGACGTGATCCAGATGCTGGCCGACGCCAAGCTGGTCGAACGCTCCCGCGTCGTCATGGAGAAGCCGTTCGGCACCGACCTGGCCTCGGCGGTCGCGCTCAACGACATGCTCCACCAGTTCTTCGACGAGGAGCAGATCTTCCGTATCGACCACTTCCTGGGCAAGGAGGCGGTGCAGAACATCCTGGCCTTCCGTTTCGCCAATGGTCTCTTCGAGCCGATCTGGAACCGGGATCACATCGAGCACGTACAGATCGACGTGCCCGAGACGCTCGGCGTGGACGACCGGGTCGCGTTCTACGAAGCAACCGGCGCGTTCAAGGACATGGTGGTGACCCACCTGTTCCAGATCTTGGGGTTCATGGCGATGGAGCCGCCGACCGCGCTGGCCCCTGATCCCATCGGGGAGGAGAAGAACAAGGTCTTTCGCTCCATGCGCCCGCTCGATGTCACCCAGGTCGTGCGCGGGCAGTACGACGGCTACCGCGACATCCCCGGCGTGGCGCCCGACTCCGACACCGAGACCTTCGTCGCGTTGTGCTGCGAGATCGACAACTGGCGCTGGGCCGGGGTGCCCTTCTTCCTGCGCACGGGCAAGCAGATGGGGAGCGGCGAGCGCATCATCTCCATCGCCTTCCGGGAGCCCCCCAAGTCGATGTTCGCCGACGGCTCGGGCGTGGGCGCCCAGGGGCCCGACCATCTCACCTTCGACCTGGCCGATTCGTCCAAGCTCTCGCTCTCCTTCTACGGCAAGCGGCCCGGGCCCCGGCATGCGGCTCGAGAAGCTGTCGCTGCAGTTCGCCCTGCACGAGACCGGCCAGGACGCCGACGTGCTCGAGGCCTACGAGCGCCTGATCCACGACGCCATGGTCGGCGACCACACGCTGTTCAACACGGCCGAGGGAATCGAGCGGCTGTGGGAGATCTCGACGCCGTTGCTCGAGAACCCGCCTCCGGTGCAGCCGTACGCCAAGGAGAGCTGGGGGCCGGCGGCGATCAACGACCTCATCGCACCGCGGACGTGGCGCCTGCCCTTCGAGCGCCGCTGGCGCTCGTCGACGTCGACCTGACGCGGACGGCGCCGGACAGGCCCTACGGGCTTACGTCACCGCCGCCCGGTCCCCGGCCGCAATAGTCACGCAGCACCGCCCGGGGGCAGGGTCGAGCCGGGCCTCGAGGTGCGACGCATCGGTACCCTCGAGCACGCCGGTGACCACGTCGAGGTTCATACCGCACACCAGTTCGCGGTGCTCTTCGGCCAGCGCGTGGAACGGGCAGTTCTCCAAGGTGATGATGTCGCCATCACGCTCCGGCTCGTACCCGTGGGAGGCGAGCACACGAAGCACGCGCTCGACCTCGTCACCGGCAGGCGGCGCAGCCTCGCCGCGGGGACTGCTGGCAATGATGCGCCCGTAGTCGAGCGCGGCGGCGCGCAGGGCCGCGGCCACCGGGATCGATTCGGCCTCGGCGTCGGACAGGGCGCGGGCCATGATCGCCGCCGCCAGGTCGTAGCGCCGCTCCGGGACGCTGAAATCGAGCTCGCGCCCGGCCCGCCGGTAGAACTTCGTGGGCCGGCCGGCTCCCGGCCCGCTGCGCCCGGGCGGCCGCCGGTACTCGACGTCGAGCACGCCGACCTCGGCCAGCTTGTCGAGATGGAACGCGGCCGCGGACCGGGAGATCCCCAGCGCTTCGGCGGCCGCATCCCGGCTCACCGGCTCGGTGGACGACGCAACGTGCAGGTAGAGCCGCCGGCGCAGCGGCTCGGCCAACGCAGCCAGCGCAGTGAGGCGATCCTCCCGGGCTTCCATATCTCCATTCTAAAACAGAACGATATTGACAAAACAATGGGGGTCTTCTAAAGTCAATATTCGTTAGCTATAGACGGAGGACGAACACCCATGACGACGACGACCGCACCGATCAGGCCCCAGGAGACTGCATCCGGACCGAGGGCGGCTCCCGCCGGCCACTCCCTGCGCAACCCCGCCTACCAGGCCTATCTCGGTTTGCGGACCGCCTTCGTGGTGGCCCCGATCCTCTTCGGGATCGACAAGTTCTTCAACTGGATGACGTACTGGCCCAAGTACCTCTGGATCGGCATCCCCGACGCGATCAGCGTCAGCCCCCAGCACTTCATGTACGCCGTCGGCGTGGTCGAGATCGCCGCCGGTCTGCTCGTGCTGGCGTGGCCCCGTGTGGGCGCATGGGTCGTGGCGGCGTGGCTGGCCGGCATCGTGACGAATCTGGTCATCCAGAGCATCGCCATCGGCGGACACTCCCAGGTCTTCTGGGACGTCGCCCTGCGCGACTTCGGGCTGATGATCGCCGCCCTCGCGTTGGCCCGACTCGCCGCGGTGTTCGCCCCGGCGCTGCCGTACGGGATCCGGTCGCGGTGAGCGACCTCGGAACTGGACACGGGACAACCCGACGGGCAAACTGGACGACCCGGTCCCCCTCCCCACCCTCACCTCCACCTGCACCAGGCGACGAGCACCGAGATCGACATCGAGGCGGCCGCCGCTGCCGTCGCCGACCTGCTCGACGCGCTCGGCGTCGACCGCATGGCCGACGGTCTCGCCGAGACCCCCGTCCGGGTCGCCCGGGCCTTCGCCGAGATGCTCTCCCCCGAGCCCTTCGACGTCACCACCTTCCCCAACGAGGAGGGCTACGACGAGCTGGTGGTCGCCCGGGCCATCCCGTTCGCCTCGCTGTGCGAGCACCACCTGCTGCCGTTCTCGGGCTTCGCCTACGTCGGCTATCTGCCCGACGAACGGCTCGTCGGCCTGTCCAAGCTGGCGCGGGTCGTCGACCACTTCGCGCGCCGTCTCCAGGTGCAGGAGCGGCTGACGGCGCAGGTGGCCAACTTCCTCCAGACCACGCTGCAGCCCAAGGGCGTCGGCGTCGTGCTCGAAGCCGAGCACCTGTGCATGTCGCTCCGCGGCGTGCGGGCCGGGGGCTCGCGCACCGTGACCTCGGCGCTCAAGGGCATCGTTCGCGACGACCCTCGCACACGCGCCGAGTTCCTGTCGCTGGCGGGCGCACGGGCGTGAGCGGGCACGTCGCACCAGAGCACAAGAGGCAGGCCATGTCGCCTGAGGAGACCATCGTCATCGTCGGCGCCGGGCTGGCCGGGGCCAAAGCGGCCGAGACCCTGCGCGAGGAGGGCTTCGGGGGCCGGATCGTGCTCGTCGGCGACGAGCCGGTGCGACCCTACGAACGGCCACCCCTCTCGAAGGCCTACCTGCGAGGCGAAGCCGGTTTCGACGACGCCGCCGTGCACGACGCCGACTTCTACGGCGCGCACGACATCGAGCTGTGCACCTCGACGTCCGTCGTCGCGCTGCATCCCGGCCGCGTCCGAAGTCGAGTTCGGTGACGGCGAGCGCATGCGCTACGCACGTCTGCTCCTCGCGACCGGGCGCGGCGCCTCGCACCCTGTCGGTGCCCGGGGCCGAACTCGCGGGGGTGCACACCCTCCGCAACGTCGACGACGCCGACGCCATCCACGGCGCCGTCGCCGCCGGCGGCCCCCTCGTGGTCATCGGCGCCGGCTGGATCGGGGCCGAGGTTGCCGCTTCGGCCCGCGAGCTCGGGGCCGAGGTGACCATGGTCGACATGGCCGCTGTGCCGCTCGAGCGGGTGCTCGGACCCGAGGTGGGCGCGGTGTACCGCGACCTCCATCAGGCCCACGGCGTCACGCTCCGCCTGGGCGTCGGGATCGACTCGATCGGCGGGGCCGGAAGGGTCGAGGAGGTCCGCCTCACCGACGGCTCGGTCCTCCCCGCGTCGACCGTCGTCGCGGGCGTGGGCGTCCTGCCCCGGGTCGACCTTGCCGCGGCGGCCGGGCTCGACATCGACAACGGCGTGCGCACCGACGCGTACCTCGAGACCAGCGCGCCCGGCGTCTATGCCGCCGGCGACGTGGCCAACGCGTGGCACCCGTTCTACGGGACGTCGATCCGCCTCGAGCACTGGTCCTCCGCGCTGCACCAGGGACCGGTCGCCGCCAAGAACATGCTGGGCCGCACGACGCCCTACGAGAAGGTGCCCTACTTCTTCTCCGACCAGTACGACCTCGGCATGGAGTACCGGGGCTGGGCGCCCGACTACGACCGTGTCGTGTTCCGCGGCGACCCGGCCGGTGGTGCGTTCATCGCCTTCTGGCTCCGCGACGGCGTCGTCCGCGCGGCCATGAACGCCAACGTCTGGGACCAGGGGGATGCGCTCGAGGCGCTCCTGGCCGGCCGCGTAGCCGTCGACCCCGCCGCGCTGGCCGACCCGGATACCGACCTGGCCGCCTTGGCCGCCGTGGCCGTCGCCCCGCGTCCGACTGGTTGATCCGGCCTCGCCTTATTCGGCCTCGCCGCGCTCCCTGGCGCGGCGAGCCTTGTCGCCGGGGCTCCCGAGCGGGCTGCCCGTACCGGTCTCGGCGTAGTCACGCAGGCTCGGGATGAAGTGGTTCCAGCCGCGGGTGCACATCTCGATGCAGTCCAGCTCCGACGTGAGGCCCACGTGCCGGAACCGGAGCTCGGTCGTCTCGCCGTCGACGGGGACGATGGTGAAGGTCGGACGCGTGCCCACCCAGTCCTCCATGAAGTCGCAGGAGGTGACGGTCCACTCCACCGAGGTCGGCCGCGTGGCCCGGTCGACCCGCATGACGCATGGTTCCGGGGCGTTCATGAAGAACTTGAGCTCGCCACCCGTCTCACCCGATCCGGTGGTCCGGGACCACCAGGCGGTGAGACCCGAGACGGTGGTGAGCGCATCGAAGAGCGCGTCGGCGTCCGCCATCACGCGCAGAGTCATCTGGTAGTCGGCGCTCGAATCCGCCGTGGCGACGGAGGTACGTGACTGTATCGGTCATTGGGGGGATTCCTTTCGTTGGCTCGTGTGCCGCATGGTTGGTGTGACCGCACCGTGCGTCAGGGTTGGCGGCCGGTGTAGGCGATCAGCTGTTCCATGGGACCGGCACCGTCGCCGGCCGCCACCTCGGCGCCGAAACCCTGGCCCTCCCCGCGGAACGAGGGACGGATCAGGCCGTGCGCCAGTCCGAGCACGTAGGTGGACAGCCCGTCGTTGGGCGGCACGGTGCGGCCAGTGGCCTGTGCGAAGTCCCACGCGTGCACGAGGAATTCCATCGACAGAATTCCGCACGCCGTCTCGGCCGGGAAAGGCCCGGGCCCGAGCGTGACCTCGCCGTCGAGGCCGCGACGCCGCCACCCCTCGAGCGGCGGCCTGGCCCAGGTCGGCGACGCGCACCTCGAGCGACGCGTCCATGTCGGGCGCCACCTGCACGCCGATGCATCCGCCCAGGTTGATGAGGGAGCCGCAGAGATGCTCGGCCAGCTGGTCCACGTCGTACTTGGCGCACGGCGTCTGCGCCTTCCCGTCACCTGGCCCCATCTGGGCCAGCACGTACTCGCACACGGCGAGGCGTCGCCTCGGCCGCGCTGAGCGGATCCCACGCCTCGACCGGGCGCTGCAGCATGGGGTCGAGCCCGGCGTCACCGTCGGTCGCCGCCACGACGAGCCGCTCCATGAAGTGGTCCCAGCCGTGCGAGTGCCGCTCGTCCTGCTCGGGCGTGAGGCCCTCGTGCACGAGGCGCACGGTCGTGCCGCCCTCGGCGGGCTCGACCGTCACGGTGACGGTGGATTCGCCCGGCCCGGGCTCGCCCCCGTTCTCCCAGCCCCATGTGTAGACGACGCGCTTGCCCGGCTCCACCTCGACGAAGGTCCCCGACGCGTTCGACCCGGGCAGGACGGTCCAGCGGAAGTCGCCACCCGCGCGCAGGTCCATCCGCGCGGAGACGAGCTGCCAGCGCCGCAAGCGCTCGGGCTCGGTCAACAACGCGAAGGTCTCGTCCGCACTCAGCGGTACCAACACGGTCTTCTCAATCGTCATCGGGGCTTCCTTTCGTTTCCGAACTTCTGTCCGAACTTCTCTCCGAAATCTCCTCCGAGCTGGTCACCGAGCCCGTCGCCGGACGGGCCGATGCCAGCTCCTCCAACTCGGTGCTCCAGAAGGCATCGAGGCTGCTGCGCAGCGCCGCCATGCCGTCGGGACGGACCCGGTAGCGGCGGAACCGGCCGTCCCGCCGGACCTCGACCAAGCCGGCGGCCGCCAACACGCCCAGGTGCTGCGAGATGGCGGGACGGGTGACCGTGAAGTGCGCGGCCAGCTCGGTCACCGTCATCTCGCCGGCCCGCAGCAGCTCGAGCAGGCGCCGCCGATTGGGCTCGGCCAGCACGGACAAGAGGTCCGGCGTCGTGTGGGTCTCGGCTGTGCTCACCGAACAACATGTTAGTCAAGACTAACGCGTTATGGGTGAATTGCAAGTGGATCTGTGACCAGGGTTTTTCGGGCTGGGCCCCGGATTCGTCCGTCCCAGCTGCCCTCAGGACAGGGTGATCAGGGGCTCAGCAGAACCCGGCCGAAGGCCTGGCGGCTCTCGATGTAGGCATGGGCCCCGGCCGCGTCGGCGAGCGGGAAGGTGCGGTCGATGACCACCTTCAGTTCGCCGCGGGCGATGGCCTCGAGGTGGCCGGCGATCATGGCGTGGACCCGGTCGTGCGCCAGCAACAGCTCGGCGCCCATGAAGTAACCCGAGAACGTCTGGTTGTTCGGCCGCATGTTCGAGATGTCGAGCGCCTCGGCCCGGTCTCGGCCGGCGTCGCCCACTGAGACGCAGCGGCCGCGGTAGGCCAGCACGTTGATGCTGCCCTGCAGCGTGGTCGCGCCGACCGAGTCCACGACGACGTCGACGCCGCGACCGTCGGTGAGCCGCCGCGCCTCAGCGACGAAGTCGTGGGTCCGATAGTTGATTCCCTCGTCGAGACCCAGCTCCTTGAGCCGCTCGAGCCGATCGTCGCTCGATGCCGTCGACAAGACGCGGGCGCCGGCGCGCTTGGCCATCTGGATGGCGGCGATGCCCGACGCCCCCTGCGCCCGCGTGGATCAGCACGGTCTCGCCGGCCTTGAGCCGCCCGAACTCGAAGAGGCAGTCGTCGGCCGTCCCGAACGGCACCGGAACGGCAGCAGCGTCGTCGGTGCTCACGCCGTCGGGGATCTTCCAGGCGAACCCGGCCGGCACGGCCCGCCGCTCGGCGTGCGAGCCGTCGAGCCCCACGGTCACGGCGCGATCGCCAACCGCGAACCCCTGTACGTCGGCACCCACCTCCGCCACGATGCCGGCGGCCTGGTAGCCGACGATGTGGGGCACCTTGGCCAGGTCGCCGCCGAGCCGGCTGAGCGTGTCGCCGCCCTCGATGCTCACGGCCTCGACGTCGATCAGGATGTCGCCCGCGCCGACGACGGGATCGGGGACATCCTCGTAGCGGAAGACGTCGGGTGCACCGGTTTCGTAATAGACGGCAGCTTTCATACGCGCTCGTAGTCCTCCATCTGGAATTGCTTCGTCCTCTCGGCGTACCACAGCGAAGTCTGCGGCAGCTGCGTCGCGATCTTTCCGTTGGCGTTCTTGAAGTAGCTCTGGCAGCCGTGCTGCCACAGCGTGCCTTCGAGGGCCACGGCCAATTCGTCGTTATACCGGCCCATCACCTCAGGCCGGACGTCCACCGCCGCCACGCCGGCGTCGCGCATGACGTCGAGCGCGCTGACCACGTAGGTGGCCTGCGCCTCGAGGATCACGATGATCGAGTTGCCGCCCTGGTTGGTGTTCGGCCCGTACAACATGAAGAAGTTCGGGTACCCCGAGACGGTGAGGCCGAGATAGGCATGCGCCACCTCGGCCCAGTCGTCGTGCAGGCGGCGGCCGTCGACGCCCACCACCTCGATCCCCTCGAGGTAGTCGGTCGCCTTGAACCCGGTGGCCAGACGATGGCGTCGGCCGGTCGCTCGGTCCCGTCGGCCGTCACCACGCCGCCGGATGTCACGCGGTCGATGCGCTCGGTGATCACGTTGACGTTGTCCCGCAGCACGGCCTTGTAGAAGTCGCTGCAGACGAGCGTCCGCTTGCAGCCGAAGGGGTACTCCGGCGTCAACTTGGCCTTGAGCGCCGGGTCCTTGATCCGGTAGTCGAGGTGGCTGACGGCAATCTCGCGCAACCCGTCGGCGGTGTTGTCGTCCACGCGAAAGGCGATGGTGTTCTCAAAGGCCCAAAAGATCTCCTCGCGGTGCTTCTCCATCGCCTCGCGGTCGGTGGCGAAGAGTTGCTTGTCCTCCTCGGTGAACGGCTTGTCGCGTCGGGGCAGGATCCATTGTGGCGTGCGTTGATACACATCGACCTGAGCGGCGATCTTGGCCACCTCGGGCACGATCTGGGCCGAGCTGGCGCCAGTGCCGATCACGGCGACCCGCCGGCCCGTCAGGTCATGGTCGTGCTCCCAGCGGGCCGAGTGGAAGCACGGGCCGCGAAAGCCATCGAGTCCGGCGATGTCGGGATACGACGGGGTGGTGAAGGTACCGATCGCGCTCACCACGACGTCGGCCTCGTAGCGCCGGCCTTCGTCGTCGGACAACCGCCAGCGGCGGGTCGCCGCGTCCCAGTGCACCGACGTGATGCGGACCCCGGTGCGCAAATGGGGGCGGACACCCCAGCGGTCGGCGCACTCCTCGAAGTACTGGAGGATCTCGGGCTGCTCGGCGTAGGTCTTTGTCCAATCCGGCTTGAGGGCGAAGGAGTAGGAGTAGAGGTGCGAAGGCACGTCGCAGGCGGCGCCCGGGTAGGTGTTGACCCGCCAGGTGCCCCCGACCCCATCGGTCGCCTCGAACAGCACGAAGTCGCGCCGCCCCGACTCCACCAGCGAGATGGCGAGACCCAACCCGCCGGCCCCCGCCCCGATGATCGCGACCTGCCAGTGCGGCGTGTCCTCTCCCGGCCCGTCCGCCGCGCTCACTGCTCGCCGCCCGTCAGGCTTTCGAGGGTGGACTGGGCCGCCGTGTCCATCAGCTCGACCCGGACACCGTCCGGGTCGTACACGACCGCCAGGCGGGTCGGCCCCAGGTCGGCCACCTTCGCCTCGCCCCCGACACCGAGACCGGCGAGACGGGGCAGCACCTCGTCGAGGTCGGCGAAGAGCGAGAGGAGGAAGAAACCCTCGGCCGGGCCCGGTGCCGGCGTTTCCGTCACTGCGGCGCCCTCGGTGGCGACCAGCTCGACGATCCCGCTGTCCCCCGCCGACGCGTCACCCAGGAAGACGGAACGAAGCTTGGTCGAGGCGGTGCCGAAGAGCTCCGGCCACGGGCCCTCGAAGGTCTCGTCCATGATCACGTCGAGGCCGAGGCCGTCGCGCCAGAACACGAGGCTGGCCTCGATGTCACGCGTCACGATCGCGGAGTGGTGCACCTTCGCCACTGAGCCTCCGGGTTGATGGGTACGAGGCCCAGAGTCTGTCACCGCTGGCCGGGTACGGTCTGGCCTCGTACCGATGCAGACGCCGTCGGGCGTCAACTGCAAGGGAGGCACATGGGCGACGACACCGAGCGGCTCGCACTGGTGGTCGGCGGGGGGTCCGGGATCGGCGCCGCCCTCGCCGATGCGTACCGGGCCCAGGGGACTCCTGTCGTGACGTGGGACATCGCGGGCACCCCGGACCTGACGTGCGACGTGGGCGACCCGCAGGCCGTCGACCGAGCCGTGGACGAGACCCGCGCCCGCTGGGGCGTTCCGGAGCAGGTCACCGTCACGGCCGGCGTCGGGCACGCGGGCCTGCTCGTGGACGTCGACCCCGACGAGTTCGATCGCGTCCTGACCGTGAACACCCGCGGGCCGTTGCTGTGCCTGCGCGGGTGGGCACGCGTCCTCTTGGCCGAGCAGCGGCCCGCCTCGCTCGTCGCGGTCTCGAGCGTGAGCGCCCGGCTGGTCGACCGCTCCATGGGCGTGTACTGCGCATCGAAGGCGGCGCTGTCCATGTTGGTGCGGGTGGCCGCAGCCGAATGGGGGCCGCAGGGGCTCCGCGTCAATGCCGTCGCGCCCGGCGTGACCCGGACGCCGATGCTCGGACGCGGGCCCTCGGTGAGCGTCGAGGGCTCGCCGTGGCTCGCCGCCGTGGCCGGGCGCACCGCATTGGGCCGGTTGGGCGAGGCGGAGGACGTGGCCCGGGTCATCCTGGCCGTCCACGGCATGGACTGGGTCACCGGGCAGGTCGTCGAGTGCGACGGCGGCCTGGCGCTGCACAGCCCGATCGACTCCTACGGCGAAGCAGGGCGCGCCGCGCCGAGCAGTCCTTCGGGGTCCCGGCCACCCGCCTGACCCCGACCAGCTCCCAGCACCCAGTGGCGCTTCTTCACGCGCCTTACGTGTCAGAACTCGTCGAGCGTGGGCCGAGGCGCGAGGACTTCAAAGCGCGCTTGCACCCCCTCTGGCTATGCCAAATAGCACGACTCGGGCCTCGTGGTCCGGTTCGAGGAACCTTGAGCTGGGTCGACACCGTTGGCCGTGTCAACGGCCAACGGTGACCAGCCCCTTGTCCAAGCGTTAGTGGTGGTGCCTGATGTAGAGCTCAAAGTTTCCGTCGACGATGCCGTTCGATACACACTCATAGGGGTCGTTCCCGTTGCACGTCGTCCTGAATGAGCCTCGAATCGGGACCCCGAAAATGTCATTCTGGGTGATCTGCAGCGTGGCGATAACCGTGTTCCCGCTCTTTACTTCCACTTTGATCTTCGAGCTTGCGGTCCCGCAACCTCCGCCCGTCTCCATGTTGATCTTTCCGAGGTCGACCTCGTATCCCTGCAATCGGCTTGTGCCGAAAATCTGGCTCTTGCCCGAGTTGATCGCCTTGGAGTTGTTGTTCTGCAACTTGGCACATGATGCCGACACCTGATGCGCCTGCACCTGCGTGCCCGTGTTCGCAAACTTCACGAAGTTCCCCTGAAGGGGATAGCTGTAGTCGTCAGCGCTGGCCACGCCAGGTCCGAGCACGACTGCCGCGCCTACTCCAAGGCCAAGTGCGAGCGGAATGCCCAAAAGGCTCCTCCACGCGCGCGATCCCGAACTCCAGCCATGAATTCCCTCCTGTCCCTGCGCCAATATCGGCAGCAACCTAGTCGCGCGCCGGGTCCCGCGAGTGGGCACGCGGCGCGATTTTGTGCACACTGGGGTGTGAAGTTGCTCCGGCTGCCTCCGGACGAAGGCGGTGCGCGCTCAGCCTCGTCTGAGATAGAGCTGAGATGATTCCGATCGGCGCGCACAACCGCGTGCGCGGCGACCGTTAGTCGGCTGCCGAAGACCTCAGCCCGTCGCAGACGATCGCGAGCAGGTCCATGGCGGGCGCGTCGGAGGAGTGTCCGCCGGCGTGGCAGTCGCGCCGACCAGTGAGACAACGGCGGTGGGCGTCACGTCGCGGCGCACAGCCCCGACATCCTGGGCCCGGCACAACAGGACCCCGACCGCCTCGCGCAGGTCCTCTTTGACGTCGGCGGCTGCCTCCTCGAAGTCCAATCCCGCACCCATGACGGCAACGATGAGATCGCGCTTGGCCTCGCCGAGCTCGACGAAATGCTCGAGGAAGCCGAAGAAGGCGGCGGCGGGATCGTCGGCGTCCGCCTGGGCGCGGGCGTCCTCGGTCAGGGCGCGGAGGCGATCGAGGAGGATGGCCTCGCAGAGCTTCTCCTTGGTCGGGAAGTGGCGGTAGAGCGTGCCGACACCGACACCGGCCTTCTCGGCGATCAGGTCGACCGGGGCCTCGATGCCCTCCGAGGCGAAGACCACTTCGGCCGCATCGAGGATGCGGCCCCGGTTGCGCACGGCGTCCGCCCGCTGCGGGCGCTCCACCACGATCGGCTCGTCACAGCCTCCCGATACCTTCGACTTCGGGCCCACGAATCTCACTTCCTCCCCGGTTGACAAACGGAACCTAGGTTCCGTATAGTCTAAGTGGAACCAGAACTCCGATTCCGATTGTAGGCCGTTCCGGACGCCGAATCCAGCCTCTCCTGGAGATCTCCAGGCGAGAAAAGGGCGGCGGGGCCGGATCGGGACTGGAACCGAAGGATCACAGGACCACCCACCACCAGGAGACGGAGACCCTCATGACCTCGACCCTCGACCGCCACAACGGCGACCCGCAGGCCGGCGCCGGCGCCGAAGCGCCTTCGGCGGACCCCAAGCGCTTCCGCGCCCTCGGCGTCATCGCCGTCGCCCAGCTGATGGTGGTGCTCGACGCCTCGGTCGTCATCATCGCCCTGCCCTCGGCGCAGAAGGCCCTGCACATCTCGACGGCCAACCGCCAGTGGATGCTGACGGCGTACACGCTGGCCTTCGCCGGCCTCCTCCTGCTGGGCGGCCGCATCGCCGACTACTTCGGCCGCAAGCGCATGTTCGTCGTCAGCCTGCTCGGGTTCGCAGCCGCTTCGGCCCTTGGTGGCCTGGCGCAGAACTCCGCCATGCTGTTCAGCGCCCGCGCCCTGCAAGGCGCGTTCGCCGCCATCATGGCGCCCGCCGCCCTGTCGCTGCTGACGGTGGCCTTCACCGAGCCCAAGGAGCGGGCCCGCGCCTTCGCCGTCTACGGCGGCATCTCGGGCGGCGGCGCCGCCATCGGCCTCATCCTCGGCGGCTTCCTGACCCAGTACGCGTCGTGGCGCTGGACGCTGCTCATCAACGTGCCCTTTGCCGTCTTTGCCGCAGCTGGCGGCACTCCGCTGGGTGCGCGAGAGCCGCGGCGCGGCCAACCACGGCTACGACCTGCCCGGCGCGGTGACCGTCACCGGCGGCCTGCTCGCCCTCGTCTACGGCTTCACCAAGGCGGGCACCGACGGGTGGAGCTCGTCGACGGCGGTGGCGCTCTTCGCCGCGGCGGCCGTGCTGCTGGTGTCGTTCGTGCTGATCGAGCTGCGCGCCAAGCACCCATTGCTCCCCATGCGCGTCGTGCTGCACCGCGATCGCGGCGGCTCCTTCCTGGCCTCGCTGTTGGTCGGGACGGCCTTGCTCGGCACGTTCCTCTCGTTGACCTACTACTTCCAGGGCTCGTTGCACTACTCGGCGCTCAAGAGCGGGTTCGCCTTCCTGCCCTTCTCGCTCGGCATCATCGCCGGGGCGACGGTGGCCAGCCGCTTCCTCCCCCGCTTCGGCCCGCGCATGGTCATGGTGACCGGGCTGGTCTTCGGCACGGGCGGGCTGTTCCTGCTCAGCACGCTCGGCGTGGACTCGACCTACGTGTCGATCGTGCTGCCGGCCGAGCTCATCATCAGCCTCGGCATGGGCATGGCGTTCGTCTCCTTGAGCAGCACCGCCCTCATCGGCGTGGACCCCGAGGACGCCGGCGTGGCGAGCGCACTGGTCAACTCGACGCAGCAGACCGGTGGGTCCATGGGCGCCGCCCTGATCAACACGATCGCCACTTCGGCCACCGCGTCGTATCTCGTGGTGCACGGGCACTCGCCGGCGTCGATCGAGGCGGGGGCCATCCACGGCTACACCACGGCGTTCACCTTCAGCGGAGTTGTGCTGGCGGTCGCCGCCGTCACCACGTTCGGCCTCATCCGCCGGGCCAAGCACCAGGAGCAGACGGTGGGCGAGCTCGACGAAGAGGTCCTCGTGGAAGAGACCGAGGCCGTGGCCCTGGCCGGCGCCGGCGTCTGAGCGAACGGCTCTACCGCCGCCCACTCACCCCTCTCCCGCCCCTGCCAAGGGAGACGCTCAACCGCACCGGCGCGCTCAGCGCCGGTGCGGCTCTGAGTGGTCCCAGTCGGCCAACAGCGTCCGCAACGCGGTGAGCAGGATGAGGGGCTGGTCGAGCATGGCGTGGTGCCCGGCCTCGGGGATCTCGATCACCGGCGTCACCCGCCCCAACTTCTCGTACATGAACGCGCCGATCTCGGGGGTGACCAGGCCGCACTCGGAGCGCAACAGGGCCAGCCGGCAGTCGACCTGGCTCAGGTAGGGCACGGCCAGGCCCCGCACGCCCCGGGCGAACTGTTCGAAGATCCGGCGGTCGAACTTCCACTGCCACCCGCCGTCGACCTCCTTGAGCGAATGGCGGGCCACGAAGTCGACCACGTAGTCGAGGTAGTGCTCCTGGGGCGGCACCGTCCGGAAGCGCGCGACTGCGGCGTCCACCGTCGGGTAGGTGCGGGGGCGCCCGAACGCATCGTGCGCGCTGATCTCGGGATCGGCCTCGGCGACCGGGGAGTCGCACACGATCACGCCGGCCAGGCGCTCGGGATGACGGGCCGCCGTCACGATGGTGATGAAGCCGCCCATGGAGTGGCCGATGATCACGGGGACACCCTCGATCCCCGCGTCGGCCGCCACCGCCATCACCTCGTCGGCCCACTGCTCGGGGTCGTAGGCCTCGCGGTGCCCGCTGTCGCCGTGGCCGGACAGGTCGATCGCCACCACCCGGAACTGGCCGGCGAACGTCGCCGCCACCGGCGTCCACCAGTGCGCGTGGGCGCCGCCGCCGTGCACGAAGACGAGGCCGCGGCGCCCGGGCTCGCCCCAGCTCAGGTAGTGCACCGGGCAGCCGTCCACCTCGACCGATCCGTGGCCGTAGGGGACCGACACGGCGCGGGTGAACCAGGCCGGCGCGTCCGGGAGGATCGACGGCGTCGATCGCGAGCCGACGGTGCCGTCATCGGGTGCGGAGGCGATGTGGCCGGACGGGGCCGGCTACTCGCTGATGATCTCGATCGCGTACTCGGGGCAGTTGGCGATAGCCAGGCGGGCCTTGTCCTCGAGCTCGGGCGGCACCTCGTCCACGATCACGGTCGACTGCCCGTAGTCGTCGACGTCGAAGAGCTCGGGCGCCAGGCCGTAACAGCGGGCGTGCCCTTGGCACTTGTCGGGATCGACGCGGATTTTCATGGGAAGACCACCGGCAGGATACGCGGGCCGCGCACCTGACCACCCGCCCACGTGATCTCCTCGCCCTCGGCGAGCGAGAACTCGGGGATACGGGCGAGCCACTCCTCGAGCGCGACCTGCAGCTCCATGCGGGCCAGGTTCGACCCGGCGCAGCGGTGGATGCCCGAGCCGAAGGCCACATGGCGGTTGTGGGCGCGGTCGAGCTGGACGACGTCGGGCTGCTCGAAGGCCTCGGGGTCGCGGTTGGCCGCCGGGAAGTTCATCAGGACCTTGTCTCCCGCCTTCATGGGGCACCCGGCGTACTCGATGTCCTCGGTCACCTCGCGGGCCATGGTCACCGGCGAGTACGCCCGCAACAGCTCCTCGACCGCGGTCGGCATGAGCTCGGGCTCGGCCACCAGGCGCTTGCGATCATCGGCGTGCGTGGCCAGGTGCCAGAGCGACGAGCCGATGCCGCTCCAGGTGGTATCGACGCCGGCGATGAGCACGAGGGCGGCCATGCCGAGGACGATGCCGTCGTCGACCGGCTTGCCCTCCACTTCGGTGTGCAGCAGTTCGCTGAGCAGATCGTCACCGGGGTTCTGTTTGCGATCGGCGAGCTGCTCGACGAAGTACAACAGGAGGCCCTCGACGCCGCGCTGGCGGCGCTCCTGGTCGTCGGCGAACTCGAGCACGTCGCGCACCCACCCCGTGAAGGTGTCGGCCAGGTCGGTCGAGACGCCGAGGATGCGGGCGATGACCCGGACCGGGATCTGCTGCGCGTAGTCGGCGGCCGCGTCGGCGTGGCCTTTGTCCGCAAAACCGTCGAGGAGGGAGCGACACAGCTCACGGGTCATCGGCACGTAGGAATCGACCCGCGTGTGCGAGAACCACGGCAGGAGGAGGCGACGGGTCCAGGTGTGCACCGGCGGGTCGGCCGAGATCGGCGGCAGGCCGTACTCGAGGTTCGGCCCGTCCCAATTCTCGTTGGGGTCTTCGTCTTCGTCCGCAGGGATGACGGCGACCTTCAGCGAGCTGAAGTGCTCGACGTCGTGGGCGATGGCCGTCACGTCGTCGTAGCGCAGGGGCATCCAGCTGCTCTTGCGCCGGTCGGTGTGGGGGATCGGGCAGGTCTGGCGCAGCTGGTCCCAGATGGTGAAGGGATCGGCCAGGTACTGCGGGTCCATGACGTCGAAGTCGGTCGCCCAGTCACTGACCGGCGCGGTGTGTGTCATCGCAAGCCCCCTTTGGTGTTCGTTGCTGCGCTGCGTGCTGCGTGCTGCACGCGGGCGTGAGCGCAGGGTCGTCTGCCCGCCGGGCTCAGACTACCGCCGGGCCACGGACGGGTCCGATCCACGGCCCCCGAGCGGGCGCCGGCCCGTGCGGGGAGGGCTACGAGGAGACGGGCTGGCCGCCCCGCAGCACCTCGTACTGGCGGGCCTCGTCGTCGGCCGGCACCCGCATGCCGCCGGCGCGGTCGCCGGCGGCCTCGGCCCGGACCACCTCGGCCCCGCTTGGCGCGAACTGGACGATGTAGGCCTTGCGCACCTGGTCCGTGCGGTTGGGGCCCGTGGAGTGCGGAGTGAGCGACGAGAACACCACGATGCTGCCGGCCCTCGCCGGCACGGGGACCGCCTCGGCGGGGTCGCGCAGGCACACGAAGCCGATGTCGGAGTACTCGTGGGCCAGCGTGCCGAGCCGGTGCAGGCGCGGCACGACCCAGGGGCAGCCGTTGTCCTCGGTCGCGTCGGTCAACGCCACCCAACACGTGAGGTACTGCTGCGGCTCGACGAACGCGTACCCGTTGTCCTGGTGCCAGGGGAACGGCGACTCCGTACCGGGCTTCTTGTAGACGGCCTGGTCCCAGTAGAGGCGGACGTCGGGGCCGATCAGGTCGGCGCACAGTTCGGCGAAGAGCGCGGAGGAGGTGAAGCGGCGCAGCCGCGGCGAGCGCACCACGAGATGCGTCGTGAACGTGATCTCGTCGGCGCGGGCGATGAAGAAGCGGCCACCCTCCATCCCGCGCAATGCCTTCTCCCCGCGCTGCTCGATGGGGTCGATCTCCGCTACCAACTCGTCGATGTCGTCGCGCGACAGGGCATCAGGCAGCACGAAGAAGCCGAGCTCGTCGTAGCGGCGCGCCTGCTCCGGCGTGACGACGCGGAACGGTCCGGTGTGGTCGTGCCAGGCGAACGACGAGTTCAGCTCATGCAGGGGCGGCGCCCCGGCGCCCGCGCCGGCGTCGGCGTCGGCGTCGGCGTCGGCGTCGGCGTCGGAACTCACGTCCCGGTGAAGCGCGGCGCTCGCCGTTCGGCGGTGGCGCGCACGCCCTCGGCGAAGTCGGCGCTGTCCTGCAAGCGGAGCTGCTCCGCGCACTCCTGCTCCATGGCGGCGCGCGTCGCCTCCACCAGGCCGAGGCGCAAGGTGGCCCGGATGGCCCGCACGGCCAGGGGGCCGGAACCCGCCAGCTCGCCGGCGTAGGCGAGCGCATCGGTCATGAGGTCGCCCTCACCGTCGCCGGCCAGGCGGTCGCAGAGGCCGAGCGCGAAGGCCTCTTCGCCCCCGATCCGGCGCCCAGTCAACAGCAGGTCCGCCGCCGCCTGCTGCCCGACGACGGCCGGCAGCGTCACGGTCAGGGCGAAGCCGTGGTGAAACCCGAGGCGGGCGAAGTTCGCGCTGAAGCGGCTGGCGGCGGTGGCCACCCGGAAGTCGGCCGAGAGCGCCAGCCCGAGTCCTCCGCCGATGGCCGCCCCCTGCACGGCCGCCACGACCGGCAGCGGCGCGGCGAACAGCCGGAGGGCCTGGCGGTAGAGCTCGGCGATGTCCTGCCCCGCGTTCGCCGCGAAGTCGAGGCCGGCGCAGAAGTGACGGCCCTCCGCCGTCAGCACGACGGCGCGGCACCACCCCGTGCCGTCGAGCTCCTCGTACGCGTCGGCGATCGCGGTCAGCAGCGCCGTGTCGAAGAAATTGTTGGGCGGCCGGTGCAGGCTCACGACGCCCACGTACTCACCGTGCTGCTCGACCGAGACGTCGGCTGCCGGGGTCACGCGATGTCCTCCAGGCTGCGCCAGTAGATCAGTGCGTCCTCACCGTCGACGGCCTTGGGGATCCGCCCGACCTCGGTGAAGCCGAGACGTCGGTAGAGGGCCCGGACCGGATTGGACTCGAAGACCAGGTTGAACTGGATGGCGTCGAAGCCCAGCCGCCGCGCCTCGAGCAGCGAGTGTTCGACCAACGAACGCCCGACCCCCGTGCCCCGATAGGGCGACAGGACGAAGTAGCCGGCGTTGGCGATGTGGGCCGCCCGGCCGACGAAGTTGGGTTTGATGTAGTACGCCCCGATCAGATAGCTGCCGAACCGTGCCACCGAGATGGCGGACGAGTGGTCCACCCAGTAATCGTCGAACTCGTCGCGGGTGACCGGCGCGGCTTGGGGGAACCCGTCGCCTGCGCTGACGATGCGGCTGAACGCGACGAACAGTTCGTCGTGGTCGTCCACCGTGGCCATTCGGATGTCCACTGGCACGACACCCACGGTAGTGGTGCGAACTGCGTGAATCGGGACATCACCCGCACCCGCCCGACACGCCGCGAAGAGCCGAGGGAGCCGGCCGGGCGACGCGCGTCAGCTGGCGGCGAAGCCCGTCGTGCCGAGGCCGGGACGGACGGCCTCGATCGGATCGCGCAAGTCGTCGATGTACCCCAGCGCGTACGCACCGCGGTCGTAGCCCATCAGGCGCAGCAGGTCGACCGGCAGGGTCTCGGCCACCTCGCGCGGCACCGAGAGGTACTGGTTCTCCTCCTGGCGCAGCCAGGCGACGGCGTAGGTGATGTTCAGCCCTATGCGGGTTGCGGCCGAGTCGTTGGCGCCCCCACCGTGATAGACGCTGCCCGAATAGAAGAGCACCGAGCCCCGCGGCATTACCGCGGGCTCGGTGTCGCCGGGCCCGAACGACTGGCGGTCCTCGCCGACGTTGCTGCCGACCACGACCCGGGTGGCCCCGTTCTCCTCGGTGAAGTCGGTCAGCGCCCAGATGGTGTTGCACTGCACGTCGTAGCCGGTCGGGAAGGGGAAGAAGTCGAAGGCCCACTGGTCCCGGTGGATCGGCTGGGCCGTCTCGCCGGGCCCGATGGCGATGGCCTGGGTGAGATGGAGCTGGATGTTGGTGGCCTGGCCCAGCAACGAGCGCGCCGCACCCACCGCGAGCGGATGCATGACGAGGTCACGGCACGCGGCCGAGCGCGCGATCAGCGACCCGGTCCGGCGCGTCAGGTGGCCGCTGAAGTCGTCCGGCCCGGCCGGCGTGGCGTCGAGGAAGGGACGCAGCTCCGACTCCACCCGGTCCAACAGCGCCGCGTCGGCGAGGTGCTCCACGACGACCGCGCCGTCGCGCCGCACGGCCGCGGCAATGTCGTCGGGGCCGGCGTCGCTGCTCAGGCGGGCGATGGGCACGCCCCATCCTGGACAACCCCCGCCGGCACGGCAACTCTCCGGCTCAGTCCGGCGGCTCTGGCGCCGCGGACGCCTCGGACACCAGGCCCATCTCGGCCAGCTTGCGCAGCGTCGCCCGGACGTCCTCGCCGATCACCGCCGCATCGTCCGGGTACACCTCGCCCAATGTCTGCACGATCTCGTCGAGGGTCGTCGACCCGTCGCAGAGCTGCCAGACGGAGCCGGCGCTCGAATTGAGGAGGATCAACAGCTGGCCCTCGTCGTCGTAGACGGCCAGGTTCTCGTCCAGCTCGACCGCCGAGGCGGCCGCGCGGCGCACCGGTACCGACCCTGATTCCAGCCACTCAGCGTTCACGACCGCACCTCCTTGGTCTCCGGCGTCTTACCCGGTGCCCCGCAATCATCTACCCCGGGCGCCGACGAGACCGAGCACCAGCGCGCACGCCTCGTCGAGGTCGGCCATCGACAACGAGTAGCACTCGCACTCGGCGGCCAGCCGGCCCACCGCCTCGGTGCCGGCCGCGCCGTGGGGCAGCAGGTTCACAGCGTGCAGGGCCAGGGTGAAGAATGCTTCGGTCTCGCTCAGCCGCTTCAGGGAGGTGCCGGCGGCAGGGTCGTAGCGGGGGACGATCACGAAGGCCGGCGGGCACGGGGTCCCGACGCGCCGCCCGGTGCCGTCGCCCACGGGGACCTGCCACTCCACGTCGGACTCGCCGAACCATCCCTCACTGGCCGCCAGGCCTGCCGGCCCGTCTCCCGCGAGTCCCGGCGCCATGTCGGACAAGACCGTGAAGCTGCCCGGCTTCACGGTGATCGGCTTGGGGTACGGCAGCAACCGGCCCGGCTCCGCGCCGTCGAGTTCGAGCGCAACCAGCTCGTCGCTCATGTACCCGAGGCCCGCTCGGGCCAGACCCGCCGTCAGGGTCGACTTGCCCGAACCCGACGCCGCGGGCACGAGGATCCCGATGCCGTCCGCCTCGAGGCCCCCGGAATGGAAGAGCAGATGCTCGACCGCTCAATTCGGCCGCCAGACGGTTGACGTCCCACATGAGCCAGCCGGCGGCGTCTCCCGGAGCGCACCCGAGCTCCACGGGATCGTCGTCCCGACGGACGTCGACGGCGCCGGCCCGACTCCGGCGTCGCGGTCAGCGTGTAGCGGTGTAGCGGCACCATCGGATCAGCTTCGTGCTCGGGCTCGCGGAGACGCCAGCAATACCGCATCGACATAGGCGCCCAGTGGCGCGTCGTCGCAGCAGACGGTGAAGCGATAGCTGAGTGCCTTCAGATTGGGGGTGCAGTGCGCCCAGTCGTGCGCGTGCGGCACGGACTAGGTGGGGTCGTCCGCGCTCCCCGCCTCGTGCACCTCGCCCACGGTCCCGGTCGCCGGCTTCGGCGCCCGACTGGCCCAGTGGTGCATCGCCCATCCGCCGGCGATGAGTGCGGCGCCGATCTCGGCGTCGCGCTGGATGTTGAGGCCGGTCATGGCAAGCGCTGGCCCGGAGCCGACGCAGGCTGACGAGGACGCCGGACTTGCCGTCGCAACGGGCGTCGCCGCTCCGGGTGTCGCCGACGCGGGTTCGTCGACGGGCCTGTCCGTGCCACTGCCGCTCGGTGCGTCCCGCCGCGTCGCCGCCGTGGGTCCGACACTGGTGGCGCCAGCCGCCGGCTTGGCCGTCAGGATCTCAGGAACCACCCAGGCGGCTGCGCCTGCACCGGCCACGGCCGACATCCGCCCCAGGGCCTGGCGCCTCGAAAAGGTCCGGCCTGGGCGTGCATCGCCCGGTACAACCGGAGATGCCCCCACATCTCGATCTGTCCGTTGCTTCGGCATGTCGTCCGTCCGTCCCTCTGTGATTGTCGGGAGATTTTACTGCTGTTCTCCCACCTAAACCGCACTTTTCTGCGTGTTGCTGAGCAACCCCGAGTGCCATGACTCGGAGCCGCCTTTCCTCCAGTGCGTGGATAACGCCCCATCACCGCGTTTACTACCGCTTCCGGGTGGGAGAATTGTGCAACCGTTGTGACATAATATTGCCCCAGGCACGCTGGGCAATGGATCCCTGGCCAGGCCTTCCCCGGTCACGGAGCCAGCCGGCCGCATCGCTCCTGCCCTCACGGGGGCGGTCGGGCGGCATGATGAGCAGATGAGGGGAGAAGCGCCGGCCGTTGACGACTGCGCTCGAGCCGACGGCGCGCCTGCTCTGGGAGGCCTGCCGCCCGGATCCCGATGTGGCCCGGTCCGGCGGGCCCTGACCGACGGTGCCCACGTCAGCCTCGCCGTCACGGCGGCGGACGAGCACCGGATCAGCCCGCTCCTGTGGCGGGTCGCTCGGCGCGGCGGACGCGCTCGAGGCGCTCGGCCCCGAACGAGCCGCCCTGAACGGGACGGCGGACGCCTTCGCCATGGAGGCCCTGCTGCTCATCCCGCGTGCGGTGGCCCTGGCAGTCCGCCCGCTGACCGACGCGGGCCTCGAACCGGTCATCTTCAAGGGCCCGGCGGTCGCCGCCGCGCTACCCCCGGCCGGGACTGCGGCCGATGGAGGACATCGACCTGCTGCTCCCCCGCGCCGACCACGGGCGAGCGCTCGCGGCGCTCGCAACGGCGGGGTGGCAAGTGGTGCGGGAGGCGACCGGCGAGCAGTACGACACCGTCCTCAGCCATCGACGAGGTGCCGTCGCTGTTCCTGGAGCTGCATTTCGGCCTGGAATCGGCGTCCCAACGGGTGACCGCGCTCGACCCCGAGTCGCTGTGGGCCCATCGTCAGCCGGCAGAGGTGGCGGGCACGCCGGCGTTCGTGCTGCCGCAGACGCAGGAGCTGGTCGTGCTCGCGGCGCACGCAGGCAAACCGCACCATGGCTTCGTCCGGCTGATGTGGATCGCCGACATCGCGATGATCGTGCGCGCCGCCGCCGAACGCGACCACCCCGTCGACTGGGAGCGGGTGCGGGCCGTCGCAGGAGCCGCACACTGTGTGACCGTCGTCGGCGCCGCCCTCGCCATGGCCCGGCGGGTGGGGGTCGACGCACCGGCGGGCCTCTTCCCGCTCCCCACGCGAGGCTGGCGGGGAGAGGCGATGGCCCACCTCCTCTCGGTCGGATGGCCCCTCACCCATCTCGAACTGCCCGGTTACCAGCTCAACTACGCGCTCACCGACGATCGCGTCCAGCGCGTCAAGATCCTTCTCGTGTTGCTCGCCTCGGGGCACGGCATCGGCACGCGGATGCGGCGGGTGGCGACGCTGCCCCGGCGGGCTGTGGCCGGCGCCCGGTCCTCGAGCTGACGCCGCCTCGGCGGATCGGGTCGCCTCAGAGGCCGGGGAAGACCCGGCGCAGCGTGTCGAGCACTTCGCCGTTCGCCCGCACCGCCGGGCTGTGCTCGGGGTCGAGGCGGCCGTAGACGAGCCGGCAGAACGACTCGGCCGGCAGTTCGAGGTCGGGGTCGACCCCGCCGTCGCCTCCCAGCAGCTCGGCGCTCTGGACCGTCAAGCGCACGGTGAAGTGCCGCACGGGCGCACTGGTGCGGACCCGGATCTCACGTTCCTCTCCGGTGGGCTTGGCGGCAAATCGACCGATCAGCCCGAGGTTGTCGATGATGACGGCCGCGGCGTCAGCGGGAAGGCTCGCACCGGCGTCGGACATGACCTCGATGTCCCACGTGTGCAACGCATGCTCGTTCAACCGCAACGCCGCCGCCGTCTCGAAGCTCACCGTCACAGGTCCGAACGGAAACTCGATGCGGGCCCGGTCCTCCGCATCGACCGCCGCGAAGGCCGCGCCGAGCCGCTCGTCCTCGGCCAGCGCGTCGTCCGCCTTGGCCCGCGGCGACTTGGCGTCCCACTCGTCCCACACCGGCTGCACGACGTCGTCGGCCAGCGCGGTGCCGGCGAGGACGGCCTCGAGCCGTCGCTCCATGAGCACGGCACCCGAGCCGAGGTGCGACAGGACGTCGGCGATGGTCCAGCCCGGGCAGTAGGAGGGGCTCTCCAGCTCGCCGAGGTCGAAGCCCCGGACGAGCTCGTGCAGCCGGCCGACGGAGGCGGCCAGCGGTGGCAGGGGATTGTCCATGGGCGCGGTCTAGCGGGAACGGGCCGAGCCGGGACCGTTCCGTCTTATTTAACTTGACAGTTAACTAACTTGTTGGTTAACTAGCGTGGCGTGACCATCACCGAGGATCGACTCGATGCGGCGTTCGCCGCCCTGGCCGACCCGACCCGACGGGCCATCGTCGGCCGGCTGGCCCGTGGAGACGCCACGGTGAGCGAGCTGGCCGCGCCGTTCGCCATGTCGCTGCCCGGCATCTCGAAGCACCTCAAGGTGCTGGAGCGCGCCGGCCTCATCTCACGGCGTCGCGACGCGCAGTTCCGCCCGTGCCACCTCGAGGGCGAGGCGCTGGACGAGACGATGGACTGGATCAGCGTGCACCGGCGGATCTGGGACGAACGCTTCGACAAGCTCGACGTGCACCTGCGCAAGACTCCAGCCGGGCCGACATCAAGGCGGAGGCCACGGGCGATGAACGCCTCGGGGAACGAGCTGCAGTTCACCCGGGTCTTCGATGCCCCGCGCGAGCTCGTCTTCAATTGCATGATCGACCCGGACCATCTCACCCACTTCTGGGGTCCCGCCGGCACCAGCGCCCCGCGGAGCACATCACGGTCGATGCCCGAACGGGCGGTGTGTTCTCGACGGTCATGGTGAACGAACGCGACGGAGGCCGGTACCCGACCCGAGCCGTCTACGACGAGGTGCGCCCACCGGAGCTCCTGTCGTGGACCGAGTCGCATTCGGGCATGCAGGTGACCACCCAGTTCGTGGCCCTCGGTCCTGACCGCACGGAGGTGCGGATCCACCAGCGCTACGTCCCCGAGGCGTTCCTGGGACCGGAGGCTCAGGCGGGGTTCTTGACCTCGCTCGACCGTCTGGCCGCCCACCTCGGCCGGGTCGCACCGCCATCGACGACCTCCGAAACCGATCGATCTTCGTCCGAACAGTCCGAGTAGTCCACAAAGGAGGACCTCATGTCATCCGACACCACCGCGACCGCAAACGCCGACGTGCTCGCCGAGACCATCGCCCACGAGTACCTGGCGCTGGCCGCGCTGTTGGAGGCGGCCGGCCCCGACGTGTGGGACGCCTCGTCGCTCTGCGAGGGCTGGCGAACGCGGGAGGTCGTGGCCCACGTCACCATGCCGGTGCGCTACTCCGGGCCCGACTTCATGGCGGAACTGGAGGCGGCCGGCGGCGACTTCACCCGGTTGTCGAACACGGTGGCGACCCGCGACGCGGGCCTACCCACGGCGCGCCTCCTCGCCGACCTCCGCTCAGATCAGCTGCACTGCTGGCAGCCGCCCGGTGGCGGGATGGACGGGGCGCTCACGCACTGCGTCATCCACTGGCTCGACATCGTCGAGTCCGTCCCCTTGGCGCGGCGCGTGCCCGACGATGCGGATTGCGCGGGTCCTTTCACTCGTCGCCGACCCGTCGACGCCCAACCTCTTCGGCACTGACCTCTCGGGCTTCGAGCTGCGGGCGAACGACCTCGACTGGTCCTATGGGGCCGGTGCCTCGGTCGTGGGACCTGCCCAGGCCCTCGCGTTGGTGGCGTGCGGCCGCTTGTTACCGGCCGGGCGCCTGGCGGGCGACGCGGCGGCCCGCTTCACGCAGCGCTAAACGGCTGCGCGAGCTGCCGGGCCAGCAGGCGAACCGGTCGCTGCCTCGTCCCGGCGTCTTGCTCGATCAGCACCGGGCGCCCCGACAGCCCGGTCGGGCAAGGCGTCGCGCGGCGCAGCGGGAAGCGGGCCTTGCCGGCCAGGACGTCCCAAATGGTGAGGACGATCCCGAGGTTCACCTCCTGGCGTCCCTCCACCGCGTGGTGCAGGCGGTGGTACGCGGGACTGACCATCACCCGACCGAGCGGCCCGTAGGACCACCGCACGTTGGTGTGCGGGAGCGTGCCCAGGCAGACGTAGACGGTGATGAGGATCGGCGCCAAGGGATGCGCACCGGTCAACAACAACACCGGCACCGTGGCGAGCACGAATCCGGTGGTGTGCATGAGCGGGTGCGCACGGAACGACGTCAGCACGCTCAACTCCTCCTGGGAGTGATGGAGCGCGTGGATCCGCCACAGGACACCGAAGCGGTGGTCTCCCCAGTGGGCCAGCCAATTGCACAAGTCCATGGCGAGCAGCGTGGCGACGACGACCGTCCAGCGCGGCCAGTGCGCCGTCCACGGCGCTTCCAACCACGCGGCGTGGCCACGCAGGATGACGGCGCTGCCGACGCTGAGCAGCGTCATGAACGGCGCAATGGCCAGCACGTAGAGCGCGAGGTACCAGGCGTCCTGCACGTGACCGCGTGCCAAGAGGGGTCGACGCTCGGCCGGCCAGAGTCGCTCACAGACGACGGCGGCGAGAACCAGAGCAACGAAGCCGGGCGCGACGAGCTGGGACCAACCGGCGGCCAGGGTGGCGCCGAGCCCGTGGGCGCCGACCAGGGTCTCGATCGCCTCGAACAGGACCAACCCGGTGGCCGCGGCAACGCCCAGGGTCCCCACCGACCACGTGAGACGACGAGGCGTCGTGCGCTCGGCGGATGTCGTTCCCGCCGTGATCGTCGTCACGTCTCGTCCATTTGCGTCGCTCCGGCTCGGGCTCTGGCGACCGAGCTTCCCGCATGAGCGGCGACCCGGTCCATAGGCGTTCCATGGGAGTACGGCCGAGCCGCCCGGACGGATTTCTCGCCGCGGGCGGAGCCATTCCTTTGCCGCAGGCCTCCGCCACGTCAAGATTGCCTCGATGAAACCCCAGGACCAGGGCGGGGTCGGTGCGCCGGCGCGGAGCCTGGACGTCCCGGCCACCGTCACCGAGGTTGCCGCCGACGGCAACGGGGAATCCCCCACGGCGACCGCCCGGCCGGGGAGTCGAACGTCGTGGACGAGCCGCGCGCGATCCATGGTCCTCGGGCCCCACGGCGGCGGTCCCACCCGGCGACGGGCCTCCGATGCCGTCCGTATCGGCCTGTCGGTGCTGGTGGTGGCACTCTGCGTCCCGCTGGCACGGGCCAACACCTCCGTGGAGGTCCACCTCACCCAGCTGCTCACGCCGCCGCCAAACGGCGTCCGTTGGCTGATCACCACCCTGTGGTTCCTCGGATCGCTCGGGGTCATCGCGTTGCTCGTCGTGATCGGGCTGCTGGTGCCGCGGCTGGCCGCCGTACGCCAGATGGCACTGGCCGGGGGGACGGCACTGGTCGCCTGCCTGTTGATCGACGCGGCACTCGGCGTCTCCGCCGGGCGACCACCGATCCCGGAGCTGTCCGGTTTCGACCCCCGCTTCCCCGTGCTCCAACTGGCCGTGGCCGCAGCCGTGGCCTTGGCCGGCCTCCCCTACCTGAGCCGGCCCCTGCGCCGCATCGTGGGTGCGGCCGTGGCGGTGGCAGCACTCTGCGCAGTGGTGGGGGGTTACGGATTGCCGCTCTGCGTGGTGGCCGCGCTCGTGCTCGGCTGGGGAACCGCCGCCGCCTGCCACCTGGTCCTCGGCACGCCGAACGGAATGCCCTCGGCGGACGAGGTCACCGCCGCCGTGCACGACCTGCACGTCGAAGTGCGGGACCTGGTGCCGGCGACGCGTCAGGAGTGGGGGGTGGCCGCGTTCGCCGGTTCCGATGACGCGGGGCGGCCCGTCGAGCTGGCCGTCTACGGCCGGGACGCCGCCGATGCGCAGTGGTTGCGCAAACTCTGGCGCTTCTGCATCTATCGGGACTCGGGCCCCACCTTGTTGTTCAACCGCTTGCAGCAGGTGGAGCACGAGGCCTACCTGACCCTTCTGGCCGGTCATGCCGGTGTGCCGGTGCCAGAGGTCGTGGCCGCCGGCCGCTGCGGGCCGAGCCACGACGCCGCGCTCGTCACCCGCCTGGCCGCGGGCCCCCGCCTCGGTGCGTGCGCCGGCGAGGACGTCTGCGACGAGGCGGCCGATGCCGCCCTGCGCTCGGTGCTGGCTCTGCGCGAGGCGGATATCTCGCACGGCGCGCTCAGCCCGGAGACCATCGTCATGAGCCCCGACGGGCCTCTCCTGCGCGACTTCCGGCGTGCCTCCTCGTCGGCGCCCCGGCTGCGCACGGACCGCGACGTGGCCGCCGCCTGCGCCGCACTGGCGGCGGTGATCGGGGTCGAGCGCGCGGTTGCCGCGTCCTGCCGCGTCCTCGACACGGAGACGATCGGCAGTGTCCTGACCCTCTTGCAGCGCACGACGATCGAGCCGGAGACCCAACACCTCGCCCGGGCGCAGAAGGGGTTCCTCAAGACCCTGCGCGAAGCGCTGGCGGCCAAGGCCGGTGTCGAGGTACCCAAGCTCGTTGAGGCGAAGCGGATCAGCTGGCCGAACCTGCTCATGGTCGTCGGCAGCCTGGTCGGTCTATGGCTGATCATCGGCGTGCTCACCGACGCCTCCGGCTCCCTGGACGAGATCCGCGGCGCGGACTGGGGCTGGGTTGCCGCGGCGTTCGTGTTCGGGCAACTCCCCGTCGTCACGGGCGCCTGGGCGCTCACCGGCGCGGTCATCGGCACCCTCCCGTTCGGGAGGTGCGTGGCGCTCGAGACGTCGAACCTCTTTACGTCGTTCGTCGGCGGGAGCGCCGCCGTGTTCGGCGTCCGCGTCCGCTTCTTCCAGCGTCAGGGCCTCGACGTGCCCTCCGCCATCAGCTCGGGGGCCATCGCGGGCACGGCCAGCTGGGTCGTCAAGGGGGCCCTCTTCCTCATCTGCCTGCCCTTCGCGGCCGGCGACTTCCACAAGCCCACCAACGAGGGCGGTAACGAGGGGATCGTGTGGATCCTCATCATCGCGATCCTCGCCGTGGCCGTCCTGGCCGCAGTCGTCACGCTCGTGCCGCGCATCCGGAGGCTGGCCACGGAGTGGGCGCGCCCGCACGTGGTCACCATCTGGAAGGACATCAAGGCCATCGCCGTCGAGCCTCGCAAGATCGCGTACGTGCTCGGTGGCTCGCTGGGGAGTCAGGTGCTCATCGCGTTTTGCCTTGGTGCATCGCTGCACTCAGTGGGCGCCCACGCCAGCTTCGCCAGCCTCATTGTGGTCCTGACGCTCGCCGCGATGATCGGCGGTGCCGCTCCCATTCCCGGTGGGGCGGGCGTCATCGAGGTCGGGCTGATCGCCGGGCTGGCGTGGGTCGGCGTACCGCAGGACGAGGCGGTGGCCGCGGTCCTCATCGAGCGCTTCTGTACGGCGTACCTGCCGCCGATCTGGGGGTGGGCCACCCTCGTCTGGTTGCGCCGCAGCGACTACGTCTGAGCGGAAGTCTCCCCGCGCCAGGAACGCCAGGCCCAATAGCCACCCTCGAGGTCGGCGACCCGGCTGTAGCCCAGCGCACGCAGCGAAGCGGCGGCGAAACTCGACGCATAACCCTCGGAGCACACCACGATGACCGGTTGGTCATAGCCCGCGACGGCGGCCAAGGCGTGTTCACCCTGGAGGTCGAAGCGCCACTCCAAGACGTTGCGTTCGACGACCAGCGCGCCGTCGAACTCTCCCTCCTCGGCTCGTTGGCCCTCGGGACGGATGTCGACGACGAGTGCTCCCTCCGACCGCCACCGTTCGAGCTCCTCCGGGCTGACCCGGGCGATCTGGTTCCGGGACTCCGCCAGGAGCTCATCGACCGATCGCGCCGTCACGGACCGACGAGGCGCAGGTCCGGTTCGGCCGCGGCGTTGCGAACCGTGGCGTCGTCCCGTGCGGGGTCCCACTGCGCCGCGCGCGGCACCAGCCTGCCTTCGAAGCATTCGTAATAGACCATGGACGTAAGGGACGGGCTGTACACATGCAGGCTCAAGGCATGCGTGGACGACTCGTTCCGCACATCGTGGACGTGTCCAGCGCCGAAGGCAAGCGTGGCCCCGGCGTGGACCTCCTTGCGGGCGAGGGTCAACCGGCCGACGTCGTCGCGCCACGGTGTGGTCTCGACCAGCGACCCGCCGATGACGTGGAGCGCGCCCCGGGACCCGCCGTGGTCGTGCAGATCGATGGTGCCTCCCGCCGGCCACGCGATGAGCCAGGCGTCGAAGTCGTCGGTCTGGGCGACGAGCCGCCAGGATCGCTCGCGGACCTCCAGGGCGCCCGGCCACCGGACGGCGCCGGCCAGACGGCGAGCCAGCAGCGCGGGGCTCACGTGGCGGCGCGCCGCGCGACCGCGGGCGAGCAGGTGCCGGACGGCATCGGGCCGGGCGTCCCCGAAGAACTGAGGTCGGAAAGGTCCATCCGGACGAAGGTAACCGTTAAATCCTACTAAGTCAATCGTATTTAAGGGATTTGACGCCCGGGATCGCTCGCTCTGACGGACCTCTTCCAGCCAGCGGGCGCCCCACTCCCGTTTCGTCGCATCCGCGCGGTTTTCATGCGCTTGCGTTGCGAAGCCTGTAACGTCCGTCGCGATGCCGGGGGGCTGGTAGGCATGCACGCTTGGGGGCCGCGCCCGGACCGGGCGCCCACTCCCTCCGTGCCCGAATAGGCCCATCTGTGGGCCCGATCCTCGCGGCCTCGGAGGATCCCGTCGACGACACGTTCGACGGTGCCGCAGTACTCGCCGTTGACGACGTCACCATCGGCTTCGGAGGGGTCCTCGCGCTCGACGAGGTCTCCATGTCCGTCGGGCCGGGAGAAGTGGTCGGGGTCATCGGCCCGAACGGCGCCGGCAAGACGACGCTTTTCAACGTGATCTGCGGGTTCGTGCACCCGACGTCGGGTCACCTCACCTACCGCGGGCGCGAGCTCCGCGGACACCATCCCCACGACCTGGCCAGCATTCGGGATCGCCCGCACGCTGCAGGGAGTCGGGCTCTGCGCAGGGTTGACCGTACGGGAGAACGTCATGCTGGGCGCGGAACCGACGCTGCACAGCGATCCGGCGTCCTCCTTCCTCGGGCTGTGGCGCTCGAGCCGTGAGGAGCGCCGGACCACGGCGCGGGCCATGGAGGTTCTCGACGGCCTCGGCGTCGCCGGGCACGCCGACCGTCTGCCAGGAGCGCTGCCCTACGCCGTCCAGAAGCAGGTCGCGTTCGGCGCGCGCGCTCGTGGCCGAGCCGCAACTGCTCCTGCTCGACGAACCGGCCAGCGGGTTGTCGGAGTCCGAGATGGCCGCGCTCGGGCACGCGCATCCGCGGCCTGACCTCCACCATGTCGGTGCTGCTCGTGGAGCATCACATGGATCTCGTCATGTCGGTCTGCGACCGCATCGTCGTGCTGAACTTCGGGCGCGTCATCGCCCACGGCACCCCGGAGGCGATCCGCGCCAACCCCGACGTGGCCACCGCCTACCTCGGCGACGTGGTCGAGGTCGAGGCCGGGGTCGAGGTCGACCATCCACCTGACGGGGGCGAGGCGGATCGTGCTTGAGATCCGCGACCTCTCGGTGTCATTCGGTGCCGTCCGAGCTCTGCGTTCCGTCTCCTTCGACGCGGAGCCGGGGGCTGTGACCGCGGTGCTCGGCGCGAACGGCGCCGGCAAGACCACCCTCCTGCGCACGATCTCGGGGCTGGTGAAACCGCAGGGCGGTTCGGTCTCCTTCGATGGTGATCCCCTCGTGGGTCGCGCCGTCGAGTCCATCGCACGCCTGGGCGTGGCGCACGTGCCCGAGGGGCGCGGGGTGATCGAAGAGCTCACGGTGGAGGAGAACCTCCGCCTGGCCACACTGTGGTGCCTCAAGCGGAGCGAGCGCCAGGCCGCGATCGAGGAGATCCTCGACGTCTTCCCGCGGCTGCAGGGGTTCCGCCGCCGGCAGGCGTCGACGCTGTCGGGCGGCGAACGTCAGATGCTCGTCCTCGGCCGCGCCCTCATCTCCAAGCCTCGGCTCCTACTGCTCGACGAGCCGAGCCTGGGCCTGGCACCCCTCATCACGGCCCAATTGATGGCGCTGTTGGCCGAGCAGACCGAAGGCAAGGACATCACCGTCGTCCTGGTCGAGCAGAACGCGCGCAGCGCACTCTCGGTCTCGCATCACGCGGTCATCCTCAACCTCGGACAGGTGGTCGTGTCGGACACGGCGGCAACGGTCGCAGCAGACGACGACCTGCGACACCACTACCTCGGGTTCTAGCGCCGTGACCCTGTTCTTCGACTACACGCTCGACGGCATCGCAAACGGGATGGTCTACGCCACCCTGGCGCTCGCCCTCGTCCTGATCTACCGGGCGACGCGCATCATCAACTTCGCCCAGGGCGCGGCGGGCATGCTCACGACGTTCATCGCCTTCAGCCTTCTCACCCGCGGCTGGGGCTACTGGTGGGCCTTCGTCATGGTGCTGCTCATCGGCTTCGCCATCGGGGCGGTGACCGAACGGGTCCTGATCCGGCCGCTGCACGGCAAGTCGGAGCTCAACCCGGTGATCGTGACCATCGGCTTGTTGGTCGTGTTCGAAGGTCTGGCCGGTGCGATCTACGGCAACGCGAGCCGCGGGTTCCCCGCCGCCTTCTCACAGCGGGGACTGCGCGTCGGCAACACCGCCATCGCGTTCTCGCACTTCGACGTCTTCATCCTGATCGCCGTCCTTGCCCTGATGGCGGCGATGCTCGTCATGTTCCGCTACACGGCGCTCGGGCTGCGCATGCGGGCCACCGCCTTCTCGCGCGAGATCGCCCGCCTCCTCGGCGTGCGCGTCGGTGTGCTCCTGACGTTGGGCTGGGGACTGGCCGGCATCGCCGGCTCCCTGGCCGGGCTGCTCGTCGCTCCGACGAGCTCCTTCGGCCCCTTCTACATGAACCTGATCTTGGTGTACGGCTTCACCGCTGCCGTGATCGGGGGACTGGAGAGCCCGGTGGGCGCACTGGTCGGGGGACTGATCTCGGGGCTGTGCATCTCGTACGTGGGCGGGTATCTCGGATCGGGCCTCGAGCCGCTCGGGGCGCTCGCCCTCCTGATGGTGGCGCTCATGGCGCGTCCGGAGGGAATCTTTGCCCGGCCGCCGGCAAGGCGGGTCTGAGGTGGAGGCGGCCGCCGTCACCAAATTCGTGCGGCTCCCGCGCCAACCCATGCTGCGCCACGTGCTCGTCGCGGTCGCGGCGGGCGTCGTCCTCTACCTCGTGACGGTGCGACTCAGCTCGTACAACGACTACCAGGTCGGCGAGATCGCCTCCTACGTCGTGGTGCTGGCCGGCCTCAGTTTGCTGACCGGGGCCAACGGCCAGATCTCGCTCGGCCACGGCGGCTTCATGGCGGTCGGCGCGTACACGCTCGGGCTGTTCATGACCCACACCGGGACCAACTTCCTCCTCGAGTTGGCGGCCGCCGCCGCGGTGGCCGCGGTGGCCGGCGTCGTCATCGGCCTGCCCGCCACGCGGCTGAAGGGCCCGTACCTGGCCGGCATGACGCTGCTGTTCGCGCTTGGCCGTGCCGTCCATCGCCGACAAGTGGCCGGACACCTTCGGCGGCGACCAGGGGCTGACGGTGAGCGCGCCGACCGCGCCCGGCTCGCTGGGCCAGGAGGAATGGCTGACCTGGATCCAGATCCTCGGCGCGCTGATCGTGCTCGTCCTGTTGGCCAACCTCCTGTGGAGCCGCTACGGGCGCGCCTTCCGGGCCGTGCGCGACGACGAGATCGCGGCGTCGCTGGCCGGGATCCATGTCGCGCGCACCAAGGTGCTGGCCTTCGCCATCAGCGCCGGCTGCGCCGGGCTCGGCGGCGCGCTGCTCGTGCTGTCGACCGGGGTGGTCAACACGGGCCAATTCCCGCTGACCTTGTCGATTCAGCTGCTGGCGGCCATGGTGCTCGGAGGCACGGGCACCCTGTTCGGCATGGTCTGGGGCGGGATCCTGCTCGTGTACCTGCCGCAGTGGTCGACCTCGTGGTCCTCCGACTTCAACCTCGGGCAGCGGGGCGAGCGCCTACCTGGCCACGATCATCTTCGGCGTGGTGCTCATCGTGGCCATGCTCGCGGCGCCCAACGGGATCCAGGGCGGCCTGCGTTGGCTGTGGGCGCACCGGCCGCACCCGGGAAGCGGTGATCGTGGCGCGCCCGTCCCGATTCCGGTTTCGGCAACTGAGTAGCAAGTGCAAACAAGAAAAGGAGAAACGATGCGACGACGACTGAGGAAACGGACGAGTTGGGCCCTATGGGCCCGGGCGCTCGTGGCCGGCTCGATGGCCTGCGCCCTGGGGGTGATGCTGCTGCCGGCAGCCACGGCGGAGGCGGCGAGCACCCCCGGCGTGACGTCGACCAGCATCACGATCGGCGCCACGGTCCCGCTCACCGGCCCGGCAGCACCGGGTTACGACGAGATCGCGCCGGCGATGAACGCGGTGTTCGCCTGGGCGAACGCGCACGGTGGGGTCAACGGCCGGAAGATCAACTACACGTATCTCGACGACGGCTACAACCCGGCGCAGACCGCCACGCTGACGCGCAAGCTCGTCCTGCAGGACAACATCTTCGCGGACGTCGGCTCGCTCGGGACGCCTACGCAATCGGCCGTGCAGTCGTTCTTGAACCAGCAGAAGGTCCCGCAGCTCTTCATTGAGTCGGGGTGCAATTGCTGGAACAACTCGAAGTACCCGCTGAGCCTGGGCTGGCAGCCCCCGTACACGATCGACGGCAAGATCCTCGGCTCGTACATCAAGTCGAACTTCGCCGGCAAGAAGATCGGCTACTTGTCCCAGGACGACGAATTCGGCCAGGACGTGGTGAAGGGTCTCGACATGGAGATCCCTCACTCTTCGGTGGTGGCACGTCAGACCTATGACGCCGCGACGCTGGCGGGGCCGCTCTCGAACCAGATGGCGGCGCTCAAGGCCGCAGGCGCACAGGTGGTGGTGCTGGCCACCATCCCGGCGGCCACCGCGCTGGCCATGCTGCCGGCCGCCGTCATCGGGTACTCGCCCCAGTACGTGGTCGACAGTGTGGGCGCCGACGCCCCGACGGTCGGTCCGCTGCTCTCGTCCTTCACCCAGAAGGGCGGCGGGTCGGCTGCGCAGGCAGCTGCCGCCGGTGGGCTGCTCAACAACGTCATCACCACGGCGTACTTCGCCCCCGAGTCGGACACCTCGAACTCGTGGGTGCAAACGGAGAAGCAGCTTCTCCAGAAGTACGCGCCGTCCCTCTACGCCAAGTACGGCCTCGACGGCAACACGCAGTACGGCGTGGCGCTGGCATACACGTTCGTGCAGGCGCTGCAGAAGGCCGGCAAGAACCTGACGCGGGACAGCCTCATGGCGGCGATCAACAACCACGGCAAGACCTTCGTCACCCCTGGATTCGTGCCGCTCTCGTATTCGAGCTCGGTCCACTTCGGGTTCCAAGGCGAAGAGGTGGTCAAGCTGTCCAGCTCGGCCCCGCCCGCGGTGACGCCCACGGGGAGCTGGATCGGCGGGACGCCCGTCGGCCCGGTCGTGATCACCAACGCTGGTAACGGACCGATCACGAAGTACACCGGCCCGACCTCCAAGCCGCCCAAGAGCCTGTCTTCGACCTCTTGAGATAGCGCCTCGGACTGACCGGCGGCGGGGGGTGACCCCTGCCGCCGGCAGCCGCCGGGGTGTTCGGTGTCGGCGTGGCGTGGCGTCGTGACTGACGTGACGCACATGACGGTGACAGAGGAGACCCAGGCGGGTCGTGCCACGCCCCGAGGGCTCTCGGTGGCTACCAGTTCGGGTGTGTATGCGGACGAGCTCTGCTCATTCGCGGGCGAATTCAGCCGGTGGCCGCGACAAGCTCGTTGAATCGTTCCGCTGGAGTGTCCCATCCGAGGGTCTTGCGCGGGCGCTCGTTGAGGAGCGCGGCAATGTCGTCGAGGTCGGCCTGGGTGTAACCCGACAGGTCGGTGCCCTTGGGGAGGAACTGGCGGACCAGGCCGTTCCAGTTCTCGTTGGTCCCCCGTTGCCAGGGTGAGTGGGGGTCGCAGAAGAAGACCTCGACACCGGTGGCGACCTTGAAGGAGGCGTGGGTCGCCATCTCTTTGCCCTGGTCCCAGGTGATCGACCGGGCCAGGTGCGCGGGCAGGCGCACGATGTTCTCGGCCACCGCCTTAGCCACGTGCTCAGCGGTCTTGTTCTCGAGCTTGATCAACATGCCGAGACGCGTTCGAGCGCTCCACCAGCGTCGCGACGGGGCTGAGGCCCTTCTCCCCGAGAATCAAGTCGCCTTCCCAGTGGCCGGGCACGGCCCGGTCCTCGACCTCGGCAGGTCGCTCTGAGATGTTGACCATGCCGACGATCTGGCCGCGACCCGAAGAAGAGGTTCTGCTCCGAGGGCGACGGCGTGCACGGCCCGAGCGCAGGCACGAAGCGAGCTCTTTGCGTAACTCAGGTTTGGCCTGGACGAAGATGGCCTGATAGATCGCCTCGTGGGACACCCACCACTCTGGCTGGTCAGGATGCTCTTTGCGAAGCCACTGGGCGATCTGCTCGGGGGACCACTTCTTGGTGCGCAGCAGTGTCTGCACCTCCTCCCAGAGCCACAGGCGCGTCTCGCTCCAGGCGGGCTTGGGCCGTCGTGCGGCCTGGGCCGCCCGTTCCTCGGCCTGCCAGGCCCGATAGCGCACCCGCCCGCCGTTGGCCGTGATCTCGCGCCAGACCGTGGAGCGGCTGCGGCCGATGCGCTCGGCGATGACAGCGTCGGACTCGCCCGCTTCGATGCCGACCCTGATCTCCTCGCGTTCGAAGACGCTCAGTGCCCCGGCTCGGCGTTTGCGTTCTTGTGCCATCTGCTCACGTTGGCGGCGTAAGAAGAGTCGGAAGGTGGATGGTGCGATCCCGGCCGCCATCGCGGCTTGTCGTTGACTCGAGCCATTGGCGATCGCCTCGAACGCCTGCACCACCTCTGGGGAGTTGACGGTGAACTTGGGTTCCCGGTCGACGAGGAGGCCTTTCCGCCAAGCCGCGGCGTAGTACGTGGTACCTCAGCGTCGACCGAGGGACGCCGCTCGCCTCTTCGGCAGCCCGATAGGTGGCTCCTGCGACCACCGCCTCCACTGCACGCTCAAGGTCCTCGTCAGAACTCCGGCGCGGCCTTCCTGTCCTCATCGAACACCTCCAGGTCAGGAGATGTCGCGGTCACCCCTTGAGGCCAAGGCGAGAAATGAGCAGGAAGGGGCTGCTCTTGAGCAGCCGAGGGCCGCGGTTTGAGCAGGTTTCGGTCGCATACCGAAGCGAGGGGCGATGGTGGGCGGCGCGTCGGGAGTGCGCAGCACGAGTTCGCGCCTCCCGTCCACGGGTCACGACCCGCGAGTCAGGCGCAGCTGTGCCAACCACCCGGCAACGACCTCCGCGGCCGCGGCCTCGCTCTTGCGCAGCGAGTGGTCGCCGTCCACGAACGTGATGGTGACGTCGCCGGGGATGGCGGCCGTCTCTCGCTCGAGCTCGTCGGGGGTGGCGAAGGCGTCGCGCCGGCCCGAGACGAAGAGGCACGGGAGGTCGAGTGAGGGAAAGTGCTCGATCCGCAGGCGGTCGGGCTTCCCGGGCGGATGGAGCGGGTAGCTGACCAGCACGAGCGCGGCGGCCGCGAGGCCGTCGGCCACGGCCATGGAGCACATGCGCCCGCCGAAGGAGCGCCCGCCGACGGCGACCCGGCCCAGCGGGACGCCGAGTCGCTCGGCCAGCGCGGACGCGGCGGAGCGGACGGTCTCGATGCACACCGCCGGCGGATCGGTCCGGCGCTTGCCGGCGGCCTGCCCGGGGAACTCCACCCGCTCGACCGCGATCCCGAGCGGCGTCACCGCCGACTCGATCGCGACGAGGCCGGAGTGGTCCCGGCCGGCGCTCGCACCCGGGGTGAGAACGAGGCCGGCAATGGCGGCTCGGCGCGGCATGCGATCAGTCTGGCCGATGATCGAGCCGGGTCGACCGGGTCGACCGGGTCGAACGGAGAGAGGCCATGGGGCCGCGGCGCGAGAGTGTGCGGATGACGAGCCCCGAGGGCCCCGCCGATTGGCGCGCCCGGCTGTCGCGCGCCCTCGGCGACCTCGGGCCCGAGCGGCATCTCGGCGGCAACGCCTGGGCGGTCGACGCGGCGGGCCGGGCCTGGTGGCCAAGGTGGGACCGGGTGCGCTCGACGAGGCGGATGGGCTGCGCCAATTGGGCGAGGTCGGCGCGGGCCCGCCCGTTCCCGAACTCGTCTACGCGGACGAACACCTCGTCGTGACGGCGGCCGTCAACCAGGTCCCTCGCGCTCCCGGGCACGACGAGGAGTTCGGACGTGCGTTGGCTGCGCTGCACTCGACGCCCCACCCTCACTGGGGCGGCGGGTCGTCGTGGATCGGCGCCTGCCGCGTCGATGCCTCCCTCTGTAGCGACGGCGCCACGTTCTACGGTGCCCGCCTCCACGCGCTCGCCACTCGCTGCGGGCTCGAGGCCCCGGTCGACCGCGTCATCGCGCGGCTGCCCGACCTGCTCCCTCCCGGCGGCGCCGCGCTGCTGCACGGCGATCTCTGGTGGGGCAACGTGCTGTTCGGCGCGGACGGAAGGGCGTGGCTGATCGATCCCTCGGTGCACGGGGGGCACCCCGAGGAGGACCTCGCCATGCTCGCCCTCTTCGGGACGGTCCCCGACCGTCTGCTCCGGGCGTACGAGGAGGTCGCTCCCCTGCACGCGGCATGGACCGAGCGGATCGCGCTGTTCCAGCTCTACCCGCTCCTGGTCCACAGCGTGCTGTTCGGCGGCGGCTACCACGCGCAGGCGGCCGAGGTGGCGCGCCGGTTTGGCTGATCGGCCGAAGACGACCCGACCCGACCCCACCGGAACACGATCTAATGGCGCCCATGGCCACCCCACTCGAGTTCTGGCTCTACCTGCCCCAGATGCGCCTCGGCATGGACGACCTCGTCCGGCGCGCCCAGGCGGCCGAGTCCGCCGGCTTCAGCGGCATTGCGGGGATGGACCACCTCGCCCCACCGGGCGCCGAGTCCTCGCCGATGTTCGAGGCCATGACGACCAACGCGTGGGTGGCGGCACGCACCTCGGACCTTCGGGTCGGCTCCCTCGTCCTCTGCGATTCCTTCCGGCACCCGGTGATGCTGGCGCGGGAGGCCCTGACGATCGACCGTGCGTCGGGCGGCCGCTTCGAGCTCGGCATCGGCTGGGGCTCGGTGACCGACGAGTTCGAGGCCTATGGCATCGGTTCGACCGAGCCCAAGTTCCGCGTCAGCCGCCTCCGGGAGTCCCTCGAGATCATGACGGCGCTCTGGCGCGGCGAGCCGTTCGACTTCGAGGGCGAGCACTTCACGCTGCGGGCGGCGCAACAGCAGCCGACCCCGATCACACGGATCCCCATCGTCATCGGCGGCGCCGGCCGCAAGACGATGGAGCTCGTCGCCACCTACGCCGACTGGTGGAACGTGCACGTGAGCATCCTCGACCGCTTCGACGAGATGCGGGAGCGGGCCGGGCCGGCGCGGTGCTCGCTGCAGGTCCAGGTGGCGTTCGTCGGTCCCGGCGCGGACCGCGCCGAGGTGGACGAAACCGCCCGGCGCCGCTTCTGGGGCGGGCACGTGCTCGGGGACGCGCCCGAGCTGGTCGACTACTTCGCCTCGCTGGCCGACCGCGGCGTCGAGCGGGCCTACGTCTGGTTCACCGACTTTGCGCCGCTCGAGACGCTCGAGGCGTTCGGCCAAGCGGTGATCGAACCGCTGGCGGCTCGGCCCGAGCCCGGTAGCTCAGCCCGCCGGCGTGAACTCGAGCTGGAGACGGGTGAGCCCGCGCAAGATGTACGTCGGCACGTAGTCGTAGCGCCGGGCCTCGGCCGGCCCGTGCACCGACTCGGCAATCCGGATGTCCGCCATGCGCTCGAGCAGGCGCTCGATGCTGATGCGGGTCTCGGCGCGGGCCAGCGGCCCTCCCGGACAGGCGTGCGGCCCCCGCCCGAAGGCGAGATGCTCCTTGGCGTTGGCGCGGTCCAGGCGGAACTCGTTGGGCTCGTCGAAGCGGCGCGGGTCGCGCCCGGCGGCGCCGTTGAGCACCATCACGGTCGTGCCGGCCGGGATGTCGACGCCCCCGACCGTCGCCGCGGTCCGGGAGAGCCGGAAGTCACCCTTGACCGGGCTCTCGAAGCGCAGGCACTCCTCGACGAAGCCGGGCACGAGCGCAGGCTCTGCCCGCAACCGGTCCTGGATGTCGCGGTCCTCGCCGATCGTCTGCAGCGCCGTCCCGAGCAGGCGGACCGTGGTCTCCTGCCCGGCCGAGAACACGTTGGCGGCGACCCGGGCGACCTCGATCGCCTCGGGCAAGGAGCCGTCGGGGAAGGTCGCCGTCGCCAACCCGGTGAGGACGTCGGCGCGCGGCTCGCGCCGGCGCTCCTCGACGTAGGCCGTGATGCGCTCGTAGAGGAACTCGAGCGGCGAATGGCTCATGGAGGCCGAGCCGGTGCTGCCCAGTCCCTGCGGACGGTTTCGGCCGCCGCCCTGCAACTCCTCGCGGAACCACTCATGGTCCTCTTCGGGGACGCCCAGGAGGTCGGCGATGACGTAGAGGGTGAACGGCCCGGCGAAGTCGCGGATGAACTCGCACTCGCCCCGTTCGATGATCTCGTCGATCTGGCGGTCGGCGTACCGCCACATGAAGTCCTCGTTCTCCTTCAGCCGCTTCGGCGTGATCAGCCGCATCATCAGCCCGCGATGCGCCTTGTGCTTGGGCGGGTCCATCACGATGATCTGGTCGCTGAAGGGCAACTCGTCGCGGTGCTGCTCGATGAGATCGCTCACGTCGTCACCCTCGAGCGGCACGGGGAAGCCCGGGAACGGTCCCGTCACCGCGTTGCACGACGAGAAGGTCGTGGTGTTGGTGAAGACGGACACCGCCTCGTCGTACCCGGTGACCATCACGACGTCGTGCTCGGGCTCCACCTGGACGGGGCACTGGGCGCGCAGGTGGTCGTAGTAGGGGTAGGGATCGGCGACCAGCTCGTTGCCCCGAAAGAAATCGATGCCGTCGAACTCCCCCATGCAGCGCTCCTTCGTGCGTCCCGACGCCCGTCCCGATGCGGGCGAGAATGTCATTCTCACCAGGGAGAGTACCACTTCGACCACCCGCCGTCCCCGGCTCGTCCGGCCGCGCCGAGGCCGCCTCGCCGGTCCGCCGGACCCCTCCCCGAGGCCGTGCCCTCGACGCCCGCCGCCGGGGCCGTCGCTCGGAAGCCGGCGGCGCCAACGGCCATCGTCCCAGTTCGGCGGCGGAGAAGGGCAATTTCGCAATTCGCCTAGCATCGTTGTCACCTGCACAGGGGAGGATCTTGGGATGAGGACGGTCGTCGTCGGAGCGTCGAGTGGGCTGGGACGCTGCATCGGGGTGGGCCTGGCCAAACGGGGCGCCGAGACCGCGCTGCTGGCGCGCCGGCTCGAACGGCTCGAGGCGGCGGCGAAGGAGGCCGGACCGGGCACGCTGGCGTTGGCCTGTGACGTCACGGACACCGAGTCCTGCCGCGCCGCCATCGGCGAGGCGGCGGATCGGCTGGGTGGGATCGACGCCCTCGTCTACACGCCGGCCATCGGCCCGCTTGGCCAGCCTGGTCGACATGGACGCCGAGACGTGGCGGCGCGTGTTCGACACCAACGTCATCGGTGCCGCGCTCGTGACGGCGGCCGCGCTTCCCCACCTGACGGCGACCAACGGTGTCGCCATCTACCTGTCGTCGGTCGAGCGCGTCGCTCACCCCGCCCTGGCCCGGGCTCGGTGCCTATGCCGTGAGCAAGGCGGCGCTGGACAAGCTCGTGGAGGCGTGGCGGGCGGAGCATCCCTCTGTCGGGTTCACCCGCGTCATCGTCGGCGACTGTGCCGGCGGTGAGGGCGACTCCATGACCGGGTTCGCCAACGACTGGGACACCGACCGTGCCATTGCGTTCGGCACCATGTGGGCGGAGCGCAAGTACCTCAGCGACAGCCTGATCGAGGTGGACGAGCTCGTCACCGTGATCGACTCCCTCATCCGCCACGGCGAAAGCCTCAGCCTGCACTCGGTGACCGTTGCGCCGCGCACCGTGCCGGGTGCACCTCCGCCGCCCAAGCTCGAGATCGAGCTGGGGTCGTAGACGGCATCGGGGGGTTCGTGAGAGTGCAGCGCTATCCCTATCGGGCTCGCGCCCGATGGGGTGACGCGGTGGTCGCCGAATCCGACGCCTGCCTCTGCGTCGAGCGCGAGGGTGCGCCCGCGTCGCTGTACTTTCCCCGCGCCGACATCGACTTGTCGGTGTTCCGCCCCGACGGCCGCGCGCGACGGCGGAACCGGAAGGCGGCCTGGCCGAGCGGTGGAGCGCCGCGGCGGCCGACGGCGATGCGCTGCTTTCGATCCTCACTGACCCGGGTGCCGGCTTCGAGCCGCTGCGCGACCACGGCCGCTTCGACACGGACCGGGCCCGGGTCGAGGTGCTCGACGGCGACCTGGGCGCCGCCGACGCCGACGTCACCGCCAAGCGCTTCCCCACCTGGGGCGATGCGGCCCACCTGGTCGACCTGCTCGACGTCCGGCCCGAAGGCGCCAACGCCTTCGTCTGCGGCGCGCACACCGACGGCCGCCGGCCGGTCGTCGAGGGGAGCCAGATGCTGGGCCAGGCGGTCGTCGCCGCCGGCCGCTCACGCGCCGGAGCGCCGGGTGGTGTCGGCCACCATGCTGTTCCTGCGGGCGGCCGACGCCGCGAGGCCGCTCCGTTTCGAGCTCGCCGAGCTCGAGCGCCGGGCGGTCCTTCACCGGTCTCGCCGTGGAAGTGCACCAGGAGGGCCGCCGGTGCGCCGCCGGCAACCATGCTGCTCGACGTCACCGCCCCGGAGATCGTGCGCCACGCGGCCGCGGCGCCCGATGTCCCCGGTCCCCTGCGAGTGCCCCCCGTTCGACATGGGCGTCACCGGGCGCGACATCCGGGTCGTCGACGGTGCCTACACCAACGACCCGGGCGCGCCGGCCGGACCGCCCACGATCGACTGCTGGGTCCGGTTCCACCGGTTGGCTGAAGACCCGCCCCTGCACGCCGGGCTGCTGGCCCAGTTCACCGGCCACATGCCGATCGCGGCCGCACTGCGACCCGCACGAGGGGATCGGCCAGTCCGAGGCGCACCGGACCTTGTCGATGGGGATCAACGCCATCAACCTCTCGTTCCATGCCCCGGTGCGCGCCGACGAGTGGATGCTCTACCGCCACCGTTCCACGTTCGCCGGCGACGGGATGACCCACGCCGAGTGCCGCGTCCACGCCGAAGGTGGCGACCTTCTCGCGTCGTTCACCGTCGACGCCATGGTGCGACCGTTCCCCAGTGGTGACGGCACGCGGGACGAGCGGAGGGCGATGTGAGCCTGAGCACGGGCCGCGGGCCGCTGAGTGCCCGACCGGCCGGCCGCTTCACCGCGCCGGTGCCGGCGGGGGTCGCCTACCTCGAGCCGTTCCGCCGTCGGGTGCGCGCCGTGAAGGACGGCCAGACCGCGCATCGACAGCGAGCGCGTGCTCCTCGTCCACCGCTCGGGCCGGCCTCCCTCCTACGCCTTCCCCGAGAGCGACGTCCACGGCCTGCCGGCGCAGCCGGAGCCCGACACCCCCGGCTATGTGACGGTGGCGTGGACGGCGGCCGACTCCTGGTTCGAGGAGGCCGAAGAGGTCTTCGGGCACCCCCGCAATCCGTACCACCGCATCGACTGCCTGCGCTCCGAACGCCGGCTCGTCGTCGAAGCCGGAGGCGAGATCCTGGTCGACACGACCGAGACCCTGGTCGTCTACGAGACGTCGCTGGCGCCGCGCCTCTACGTCGACCCGCGCCACGTCCGGATGGACCTCCTCGAGCGGAGCACCACGGAGACCTACTGCCCGTACAAGGGGACGGCCACCTACTGGTCGGCCCGCCTGGGCGACGACGTGCTCGCCGACGTCGCCTGGAGCTACGAGGACCCGCTGCCCGAATCAGCACCCGCTCGGCGGGCTCTTGAGCTTCCAAGATTCCGTGCGTCACGCTTCGCCACGACCTGCCTGCCGGAGACTGAGACCTCGGAGTTCTTTAGGATGTGTTCAAGTCGACCGGGACCTTGGTCGACACTGATCGACGGGCGCAGCGTCCGCGAACCGGCGCTGCGCCCCGCACGTGGAGGATGGACTTGTGGACAATCGCCGGCGGTCACAACGCCAATCCACCATTTGGCTGGGCTCATGCCACGTCGAGGGCGAACCCTCCGACGCGTGGAGGGACTGCGGAGTTTTCGACTTCTCGACCTTTGGTGTGGGTATGGACCTGCGCCACCCTGACGGAACCGACCTCGTTGGTCGTCAGCTCTCGGTGCGACTTCCGGTGGGTGCGTCGATCGACATCACGCTCACGGGTGAGGTGCGAAATGCCAAGGCCGGCCCGGACGGCATCGTACGAGCAGGACTCGAATTCGTCGATCTCTCCGAAGCTGAGCGCTGCATCGTCGATCTTCTCGACCTTGGCTCGGTGAGCAAGCAGGAGTCCTGATCCCGCCCCCGGACGCCGCGGGTTAGTCGCCGGCCTCGTCGACGAATCGCTTGAGGGCACGCAGGTAGCTTCCGGTACCGCCTCGCTGTATGCCTCTTCCGATCGGGCCCGACAGCCGCACGAGCGGATCACCGGGACGGGAGAACGCATCGATCTCGAAGCGCACCGTCTGGTCTGGTGCGATCGAGACGACGAACGACTCCTCACCCTGTTCGGGGTGGCCGGGCAGTGTCCCATAGGCGAAGCCCCATCGGGTCTGCCCGTCGATGACTCCGATGATCCGACAGGGCACGGCCAGGGCAGCGATCGACGTCCCCAGCGTGACGACAACGGTCGCACCGGTACGGATCTCCTGACCGTCGGGGAACACCCGCATGCCCGGCAGACGATGGGCCTCCCAGGTCTTGAGACCCGTGACGGCCCTTTGAAAAGCTTCGGATCCATGCCCGAGCACGGCCGCATAGTGGTCGTGCGCAAATCCCTCCGGTGGCGTTCCCGCCAGGGTGGCTCCGATGTCGCTGTAGGTCGGCTCGGCGCTCTCCAGGTCCCCCAACAGCCGCTGCATGGCCACCGCATCGGACGGGCGGACGATCCTCATGTCCGTTGTGATCCGCCGCTGGTCCGCCGCTGGTCCACGCCGTCAGTGTTGCATCGGACCGGGCAGGATGTTGAAAGCCGCCCGGGACATGGTGCGGCGCCCCGCCCGAGTGAACCCGAACGGGACGCCGCGACCGAAATCTGCTCTGTCTATGGGGTGGCCGTCGAGGTCCCGGGGATGTCCGTGCCGCACGTCGGCTGCGCCGACACGGCCTTGAAGCCGGACTTCTGCACCTGCATGACCCACGTGCACTGCTTCGGCAGATTGTGCCCGAAGATCGTGGAGTAGTTGATCGATTGGGGCAGCAGACCGTTGGCGTTGTACGACTTGAGCCCGCGCAGGTCCTTGATGACCGCAGCCCGGGTCGGGTTGCTTCCCGCCATCTCCAAGCCCTTGATCATGAGGTCGGCGCCCGCCCAAGCCTCGTACTGGCCCATGTTTGGGAACTGCGTCTTGGTGAAGTGCGCGTACTTCTCCATCGCCGCCTGCATCTGCTGGGTGCCGGCATTGGGCAGCGACCACGGGCGGAACAGGGAGAGGAAGTATGCGCCCTGCAGCGTGCTCCAGGCCGGCGAGTTGATGACGTCCGGCTGGTAGCCCGAGGCGAAGAGGGTCGCCTTCAGCTTGACCCCCGCCTGCTTCAGTGCGGTGGCGAGTGCGTAGTTCGAGTCGGCGTCCATTGACGGCACCATCGCGTTGACGCCCTTCTCCTTGGCCGTGAGCGCCGCGCTGGTGAAGGCGACGCTGCCAAAGGCCACCGACGTGTCGAGCACGCCGGTCTTGCCCCCCGCGTGCTGGAACGACTGAGCGGTCTGTTCCGCGGCCCGGGCAGATGACGGTGAGATCCCGTACCCGTACGAACCGAGCACCGTGCCCCCGTGTGCCTTGAGGAAGTTGCCGATCTGCGTGTTGACCGGGTACTTCGGGTTCACGCTCCCCACGTCCGAGGCGAACATGTTGGTGTAGGGCTGCGTGCCCCATTCGGGGCCGTCGTCGTAGGTGCCGGTGACGGGAACTCCTGCCTGCTGGGGGTACTTGGCGGCCAGGAACATCAGCGGGCTCTGCGAAACGATGCCGAAGGCCTTCGAATCGGCCTCTTGGACGGCGGTCGCGATCTGGGACGGGTTCGTCTGGTCGTCGATCACGAGCGGCACCAGCTTGTGGCCGTGCACCCCGCCCTGGGCGTTTTGCAGCGCAAGACGGGCTTCGAAGCCGGCCGGCGACGTTGAGTTCTGGGAGCCCCCCGGTCCGGTCAGGTCGGTGACGTACGCGATGGTGATCGGTGACCCGGACGCGCCGGCGGGCGCCGGAGTCGTTGCCACGAGCGCCAGAGAAAGGGGAAGGCCGGCGACCCCGGCCGCCAGCACCGCGCCGATGCCCCTCACGCGCCGTCCGTGGGTTGCCTGACGCGCTCGGGTGCGGTGCGACCGCCCCGCGGTCATCGAGTTCACTCCCAGTTGCACTTGTCTGTTTCCTCCCCCGGATCCGGTCGGGATCCCATTCGCAAGAGGCACGATAACCCTCTATGAGGATTGTGAGAATGCCAATCTCTTTTTGACAGTTTGTAACGACTGGTCAGTACGAACTCAGCCGGTGCGTCACTGTAACCCGTTCGTAACGGGAGTGGGCGTCGCCGTTTCGGCCTCACCCAGGTAGCGGTCGATAACCTCCTGACCTGCACCGGAGGCGGGACCGGACCAGCCCACCTGGCCGCGGGTCAGGATCACACACGTGTCGGCCATCGCCAGGGCCCGGTGGACGAACTGCTCGCTCAACACGATGGTGATGCCCGATTTCCGGGCCTCCTCCAGCGCCTCGAAGACCGACTCGGTGATGATGGGTGCCAGACCCAGCGACATTTCGTCCGCGATCACGAGCGTTGGCGACACGGCGAGGGCGCGGGCCAATGCGAGCATCTGTTGCTCCCCTCCCGACAAGCTGCCCGCACGCTGCGATGTGCGCTTGCCCAGGACGGGAAAGCGTTCGATTGCTCGCTCGATGGCCGCCGGCCGATCGGGTCGTCGCTCCTGGCCCACCGCCATCTTCAGGTTGTCGATCACCGAGAGACCCGGAAAGATGCCGCGGCCCTCGGGGATGTAGGTGAGACCGAGCTTGCGGATCCGATGGGCGGAGGAGCCTGTGAGGTCATGCCCGTCGAACGTGATGCGCCCACCCGTCGGCCGCACCAGTCCCGATATCGCGGGCGAGCGTGCTCTTCCCCGCGCCATTGGCGCCGAGTACGGCGACGACCGTGCCGGGCTCGACGCTGAGTGAGACGCCGAAGAGCGCCTGCGACTGGCCGTAGTGCACGTCGAGGTCACACACCTCGAGGATTGGCGTCGTCACTGGGTGGACCCTCCGGTGACCCGGGGACCGAAGTCCGAGTCACCGGCTCGCTGTCACCGAGATAGGCGCTTTGCACTGCGGGGTCATTCCGAATCTCATCCGGCGTGCCAACGGCGATCCGCTCGCCGAAATCGAGCACAAAGACTTTGTCGGACAGCGCCAGCACCGCCGCGACATCGTGCTCGACGATGACCAGCGACAGCGGATGCGAGTTTTCATCCACGATCAGCCTGAAAACGTCGAGCAGGTTGTCCGACGCCTTCATGTCCAGACCCGACAGTGGTTCATCGAGCAGAAGTACTTGAGGGTCGCTGGCGAGGGCTCGACCGACTTCGACAAGGCGGGTCACGCCAAGTGGCAGTGCCGCGACCGGCGCTTTGGCCACCCGCGTCAGACGCAGGAGCTCGAGCAGTGCGTCGACGCGTTCCGTCTCTTCCACTGGCGGTGGGAGCAACGACCGCGGGTCGAACATGTCCCGCCACATACGCTTTCGATCCGTGCGGGCGCGGTACGCCAGAACCAGGTGCTCGCGCACCGTAAGACCAAGGAACAGCTCCGGCTGCTGAAAGTCCGCGCCAATCCGCGCTGCGCGCGGCCGCGCGCCGAGGTGCTCGTGACGTCCTCGCCATGCATGAGAACGGTTCCGGCGTTGGAGCGTTGGAGCCCGGAAAGGACCCCGAGCAGCGTGGACTTGCCGGCCCCGTTCGGACCTACCAGCCCTGCGATCGTCCCCGGCGCGACCTCGAGAGAGACCTCGGACAGCGCCAGCAGCCCGCCGAAGCGCACCGTCACGTTGATCGCCTCGAGGGCGAGCGGAATGGTTGCGGGGTATCCCGACGCCGGAACGGCAGGGGTGGCGGTGGTCATCAGACGTGCTCCGCAAGCACCGCTGCGTCGTCCGGTGCTCCGGGTCCGGCCATCCCGGGTCCGGCGGGAGGGGCGTCCATATCTGTCGGCACCGGCCGAAGTCGGAGGAAGAGATGGCGCAGGTGGCGGCTGTTCTCGGCCAGCGCTCCATCTGGATACTTCGCGGCTGAGATGGCACCGAGGCCGAAGAGGACTGGGAGCGCCTCCGTTGTCCAGGTCCAACTCGGAAGGAAGTTCTGGAAGAGCGCGCTCGGGAAGACGAACATGATCCCCGCGATGAGCGCGGCGGCGTTGGAACGGACGCCGATGGTCACGAAGACAGCGAGCCATGTCATCCCGAGGAAGGTGACGAAGGCCGCATTGGGAACGAACGGTGATTGCGCCATCACGAGCAGCGCACCGCCGATGCCGGCGATGAACGCAGCCAGGGATCCGGCAATGACCTTCATCTGCACGACGCTGATGCCGGACGTGCGCGCCCCGGCCTCACTCCAGCGGGCAGCGTTCAGCGCGAGTCCCGTGGTTGATCGTCGGAAATTGACAATGAACAGTGCGATGACCACGAAGATCCCAAGACAGAGGTAGTCGAACGGGAGGTCGGAGGATGCGAAGTCTGGCCGGTTCACCGACAGGCCGAGGCCCTGGTTCACGAAGGTTGGGAGGGTGAAGACGAGATTCTCCATGAGAAGGCCGAAGGTGAGTGTCACGAGGGCGACGTAGAGGTCACCCAATCGGATGCTCAAGAACCCGACGACGGCGCCCATGGCGGCAGCAACGAGGCCCCCGACGACGGCGGCCGCCAATACCGGCCAGCCATGGGTCGTCGCGAGCTCCGCGGTGGTTATCGCGCCGACCCCGGCGAAGGTGATCTGACAAAGCCAAAGCATGCCGCCCTCGCCGGTGACGATGGTCCAGGACAGGAAGATCACGGCGTAGGCGAAGGCGAGCGCGAACTGCCCCACCCAATAACCGCTCACGAGCAACGGCAAGACGCCAACGAGCACGATCAGGGCGAGCGGCCCGCCGTACTTCCCGACGAAGGTGAGCGAAGCTGTCTCGACCATCGTGTCGGTAGAACCGGCCAGACGGCTCTCCCCCTGCGGCGTGATGGCTCGGTCGAGCGCGCCACCCCATCCGTCGGTCTCGCCGATGCGTCCGCCGCGGACGAGGCTGTAAAGGAGGAAGAGGGCGATGACGATGTACGGCACCGCGTTGATCAATGTTGTGGTCCACTGACTGCTCGATGGGAGGTAACGCTGAAACAGCGACGTTGCCACGCCCATCAGCAGTCCGATCACAACGGCGATGGGCAGACTCCGCAGCCTGGCCACGATGACGGCAGCGAACGATGCTGCCATGAGAGTGGTGAAGTGTCCGATGTCGAGGCCGTTGATCGGCGCAGCGAGCACGCCCACCAGACCGGCGAACAAGGTGCTCACGGCCCAGACACCCACGGAGATCGCCGTTGGGTTCGTGCCCGACAAGTCGGTCATGGCGGGCGAATCGACCATGGCCCGAACCTTGAGCCCCACCTCGGTGTACCGAAGCACGAGGGCTCCGATCACCACGGTGGCGACGACGCAGCAATACACGATCACCTGGTCCAGCGTCACGGGAACGCCGAGGAACTGGTACACAGCGACTGGCTCGGGTGCCAGTCCGGGTGCCTGTTGGATTGCCTCATTGCCGAAAATCCAAGTGGCAATGGCCGGCAGGGCGACTGAGAGGCCGATCGTGGCGACGACCTTGATGAGAGGTGACGAAAGTCGCAGGAAACGGAAGAGGGCCACGTACAGCACGATGCCCATGACCGGTGCCGCGATCAGGATCGAGACGACGGCGGCGGACCAGATGGACCAGTTCTGCTGCGTATGGAGGTAGTAGTAGAAGCGCGCGATGAAGAAGGCCATCGCGCCGAACGCGAAGTTCAAGATGCCCGAGGACGTGTAGGTGATGACGAGGCCGGCTGAAGCGATGGCGTAGATGCCGCCGAGGACCAACCCGGCGATCACGAACTGCAACATCCTGCGGAAGCCACCCCCTTGCCGGCTGGATCAGCCGGGCATTTCTGACATCGACGTCGATACAGACACTAACGAGGCGTCGTACCCCGTGTACAGCGCCCGACCTAGGTGTTGACCTGGGAATTCACAGCGGCAGCGGCGAGACGGTGACGGATGAGAAAGGCACCACTCGGCCAGCTACCAGCACGGCCGCTCGAGGCCTCAGGAGTCGGCGCGCACCTTGTCCTTGACCGCCGGCACGATCGGCGGCGCCTCTTTCCAATTGGGGATGCCCGAGTCCTCCTTGGCCACCGGGAAACGGTCCTCGTTGACCCAGGCCCAGTGCGAGTGATTCAGCTCGTGGAGCGTGAAGCAGGCGTTGAGCGCGTTGTAGAAGCCCATGTTGTCGACGCTCTGGTTCACCGACTCCTTGATCAGCAACGAGGTCATCGTCGGCAGCTGCGCAATACGCCGCGCGAACTCCACCGTGCGGTCCGACAGTTGGTCCTCGGGGAAGATCTTGCTGACCATGCCGAGGCGGTGGGCCTCCTCGGCGTCGATCGAGTCGCCGGTCAACAGGAGCTCCTTCGCCTTACGGGGTCCGAACTCCCACGGGTGGGCGAAGTACTCGACCCCGCACATGCCGAGCCGCGAACCGACCACATCGGCGAACTGGGTGCCCTCGGCGGCCACGATCAGGTCGCACGCCCACAGCAACATCAGCCCGGCGGCGAACACGGGCCCGTGCGCCTGACCGATCGTGATCTTGCGGAGATTCCGCCAGCGGCGGGTGTTCTCGAAGAAGTAGTGCCACTCCTGCAGCATCAGTGACTCGCTGCCCTTGCGTGTCCCGCCGTTGATCGTCCGGCTCGGATGCAGGGTCGGACCGGGCGTGCCCTCCTCCCGGGCCGCCTTGGAGCCCAGGTCGTGGCCCGAGGAGAACATGGGCCCGGTGCCCCCGAGGATGACGACGCGCACGTTGTCATCGGCTTCCGCCTGCAAGAAGGCGTCGTTGAGCTCGACGAGCAGGCCCCGGTTCTGGGCGTTGCGCGCGTCGGGACGATTCAGCATGATGCGCGCGATCGTTCCCTCGTCGAGCGTCTCGTACAGCACGAACTTGTAGTCAGGCATCTCCGGCTCTCCGTGAACTGATGTTCTTCATGGTCGGGCCGACCCTATCGCCAGAACCCGAGGTGCTGCGGGGCGGTGCTAGCGCGCGGCACCAACCGGGACGTCGACCCGCATGATCCGGGCCAGGTTGCCGCCCATGATCTTGCGCAGGTCCTCGTCGGACACGCCCGGCGGCAGGTGGTCCACGTAACTGCGCGGCTCGGCGAGGCCTTCGGGGTGCGGGAAGTCCGAGCCGAACAGGACCTGGTCTGCCCCGATCGTGTCGATCAGGAGCTCGAGGTTGTCCTCGTGGAACGGACTGATCCAGACGTGCGACTTGAACTGCTCGACCGGGTCCTCGTCGAAGGCGTGCGGCATCTTCTTGTAGGTGTCCGCGACGTGGTCGAGGAACCCGGCCACCCAGTCGCCACCGCTCTCGATCGAGGCGACCCGCAGCTTGGGAAAGCGCGAAAACACACCGTGGCACAGGTAGGCCGTCATGGTGTCCTCCATCGGCCGCTTGCCGACGCTGATGGCGCGGAACGGGTCGAGCCGGAAGGGCAGCATCTCGTTCGGCTGACCGATCCAGTCGTTCTGGTACCGGGTGTACCCGCTGTCCGACGAGTGCATGGAGACGAGGATGTCGGCCTCCTCGACCGCCTTCCAGAAGGGGTCGAACTCGGGGAAGCCGAACGAGCGCGAGCCCCGGAAGCCGGGGACCGGCGCCGGACGGATCAGCACCGTCTTGGCGCCCCGCTCGACCACCCATTCCAGCTCCTCGATCGCCTTCTCCACAATCGGAAGCGTGATCACGGGTGTCGCGAAGATGCGGTCCTGGTAGTTGAACGTCCACTCCTCGTACATCCACTCGTTCAACGCGTGGATGGCGGCGTGTGTCAGCTCGGGGTCGTCACGCATCCGCTCCTCGAGCAGGCTGGCCAACGTCGGGAACATGAGCGCCCGGTCGACCCCGAGCTCGTCCATCAGCTCGAGTCTCGGCGCCGGCTCTCGGAAGGCCGGGATGCTGCGCATCGGCTCACCGATGATCTCGCGATACGACTTGCCGTCCGGGTTCCCGTTGCGGAAGTACTCCTCCTGCGCGCCCGGACGCGCCACGACCTCGAACGTCGGGTTCGGGATGTACTCGCTGACCGTGCCGCGGATCATGATCTTCGTCCGGCCGTGCAGGTCGACGTAGTCGATGGCGCCCTTGTAGCGCTCCGGCAGGTGACGCGTGAACGACGCCTGCGTTTCGTAGAAGTGGTTGTCGGCGTCGAAGACGGGGAAGTCCAACGTTCTGGCCATGCCTCCAGGCTACTCCGTTTTTGACTGCGACGTCAATATCATATTAGCCGGCCCTCAGGCCCATGGACTCCCAGGTGACGGGGTCCGAGTGCTCAGAGCCGGTAGAGCTGGCGGGCGTTCTCCCCGAAGATCTTGCGGCGGACGTCGGGGGTGAGCGTCTCCATCTTCGCCTCGACGGTCTGGAGCGGGTTGGGGTACAGGCAAGTCGGGTGCGGGAAGTCGGTCTCGAAGAGGATGCGGTCCTCCCCGACCGCCTCGATCAGGTCCGGCAACTTGTTGCGGTTGTTCTCGAACCAGAACGTCGCGAACAGATTGGTCCTGAAGTACTCCGAGGGCAGCTTCCCCAACTGCGAGAGCTCCTGCGGCGCGTTCTCCGACATCTCGTAGTCCAGCGCCTCGAGGATGAAGGGGATCCAGCCGACGCCGCTCTCCACGGAGACCATCTGCAGGTCCGGGTGACGGTCGAACATGCCCGACAGGATCAGGTTGGTCACCACCCGCGCGTTGCCGATGAAGAGGAGCGTGCCCCCGATGGCGAGCTTGGTGTTCTCGGCGTGCGACGCCCACGGGTACTGCCCGAAGAAGGTCATCGCGGTCATGCTCGCCCCGATGTGGAAGTGGACCGGCATGTGCAGCTCGGAGCACACCTCCCACAAGGGGTCCCAGGCCCGGTTGGCCAGGTCCGGCGCGCCCAGGTCCTGGGGATCTGAGGTCATGTTCACGCCCCTCGCGCCGAGCGCCGCCACCCGGCGGGTCTCCTGCACGCACGTGTCGACGTCCCACGCCGGCATGAGCGGGAGCGGGAGCAGGCGGTTGCCCGAGTCGGACTGGATCTCGGCCATGCCGTCGTTGTAGATCTCGATCGCCAGCCGGCACAGCGCGAGATCGTCCACGGCGCCGAGATCCTGGCCGCCGAGCCCGATCGTGCTGGGGAAGATGATCTGGTTGTCGATGCCGCACTCGTCGAGCACGCCCAGACGAACCTCGGGGTCGTGGGCCCCGAGGTGGACCTCGTCGTGGTCCCACTCCATCAGCGTGTGGAAGGAGCTCTCCTTCGTGCCGTCGCGCGCGATCACGCCGCCTGCGCTGAAGCGGCCGACCGGGTGCCCGTCGAACACCCACATCAGCTGTCCGTCGACCTCCTCCACCCGCGGCACCCGGTCCTTGAACGCGGCGGGCGCCCGCTTGGTGAAGAGGTCCGGGGCCTCGCACCAGTGCGAATCGGCGTCGACGACGAGCATGTCCTTCAACATTGACGTCAATATTAGGGTAGCTTCGGTGCCGGGGCAATGGGCCGAAGGAGCAGGTGGACGAGTGGGTATCGAGGTCGAGCAGCAGGGTCGTGCGACCGCTTCCTGAGCTGACGCCGGCGAACGAGTGGTTCTGGACGTCGGGCTCCGACGGCGTGCTCCGCGTCCAGGGCTGCCAGGACTGCGGCCAGCTCGTCCATCCGCCGACGCCGATCTGCCCGGTGTGTCGCAGCCGGTCGTCCAAGCCGGTCGCCGTCTCCGGCCGCGGCACCGTCGTCGGGTTCACGGTGAACGAGCACCAGTGGCACCCCGCGTTCGAGCCGCCGTACGTGATCGCGAACGTCGCGCTCGCCGAGGACGCCAGCGTGCACCTGACCACCAACGTCACCGGATGTGCGCCCACGGACGTCGCCATCGGCCAAGAGGTCGCGGTGCGCTTCGAGCAGCACGAGGACGTCTGGCTTCCCCTCTTCGAGCCGACGGGTTCCATCGACCCCGTCGACCGGGTACCCGAGCCGGTGCGTCCCGTGCCGCGACCGAGCACCGAGCGACGCACGCTTCGAACACCGCGCCGTCCTCAGTGGCGTCGGGCGCTCGCGCATCGGTCGACGACTCATGATCGACCCGCTCTCGCTGGCCATCGACGCCTGCACCGCCGCGGTGGCCGATGCCGGCCTGACGCTCGAGGACATCGACGGCCTGTCGACCTACCCCGGGGCCGGCGGCATGGGCATGAGCGAGGGCGGCCCGACCGCGATCGAGGAGGCCCTTCGTCTGCAGCCGACCTGGATCAACGGCGGTGGGGACCTGCCCGGACCGGGCGGCTCGGTGATCGCAGCGGCGATGGCCGTAGCGGCCGGGCTCTGCCGCCACGTGCTCTGTTTCCGCACGGTCTGGGAGTCGACGTTCGCGACGCTGGCCGCACAGGGCAAGGCCGGTCTCGGTGGCGGGAACGAGCGCGTCTCGGGCCCGATGCGCGAGTGGCGCACTCCTTTCGGCGCGCTCTCCGCCGCCAACTGGATCGCCCTGAACGCCAACCAGTACCTCCACCGCTACGGCGCCCCGCGCGAGATGCTCGGGCTGATCGCGCTCAACGGCCGCACCAACGCCGCACGCAATCCCGCCGCCATCTACCGCGATCCGATGACGATGGACGACTACCTCTCGGCCCGTCCCATCACCTCGCCCTTCGGCCTCTACGACTGCGACGTCCCGTGCGACGCATCGATCGCCGTCGTCGTTTCCGCCGCCGAGACGGCGGACGACCTGCCGCACCCCGCGGTGCGGATCGAGGCCGTGGGCACGCAGATCCTCGAACGGGTGTCGTGGGACCAGGGCACGCTGACCCACGAGCCTCAGGTCATCGGGCAGGCGGCGCACCTGTGGACGAGGACAGACGTGCGGCCCTCCGAGGTCGACCTGGCCCTGGTCTACGACGGCTTCACCTTCAACGCCATCTCCTGGATCGAGGCACTGGGCTTCTGTGGCTTCGGCGAGGCGTACGACTGGCTCGACGGCGGGCGCCGGATCGCCCTGGACGGCGACCTGCCCGTCAATCCGCACGGCGGTCAGCTCTCCGAGGGGCGCACGCACGGGTTCGGCTTCCTCTACGAGGCAGTGCAGCAGCTCCGTCACGAAGCGGGCGAGCGCCAGGTCCGCGACGCCAGGACGGCGGTGGTCACGTCCGGCGGCGGCACGCCCTCGGGCGTCCTCCTCCTGCAACGAGGGGACGGCTGAATGCGATCGACCACGGCAGGCGTCCACCAGGCCACCGCAGGGCCCCGGGTACATTGATGGGACCCCCGGCCCGGGAGCCTGCACGGAAGGAGAAGCGTGTGCCGACGGCGCGGCCGGACACGAACGGCAACGACAAGCCCAGCGGACCGAGATCCCGCAAGGGGGTCGAGACACGGGCGCGCCTCGTCGCGGCGGCGAAGGAGATCTTCGAGCGCGACGGCTTCCTCGACGCCCGCATCTCCGACATCGCCGAGAAGGCGGGGCTCTCCCACGGGTCCTTCTACCACTACTTCGAGTCGAAGGAAGAGGTCTTCCGCGAGGTCGTCGCCGAGGTCGACGAGCGCCTGAGCGCGCCCATGACCAACATCATCCTCGACCCGAATTCGCCGCTGAGCCCGTTCGACCGGATCCAGCAGGCGATGCGGATCCACCTCGACGCCTACCGGGACGAGGCGCGCATCATGGGCGTCATCGAACAGGTCTCCCGCTTCGACCCCGAGGTCGGCGCCTCCCGGGCCGAGCGGCAGTTGGTCGGCCTCGACGAGGTCGCCCACTCCATCCGCAGCTTGCAGCGGCGGGGGCTGATCGACCAGCGCCTCGATCCCACCATCACCGCCGCCGCGCTCGGCGCCATGACCCGGCGCTTTCCCGAGGCCTGGCTCGTCGAGCGGGTCATCGACGACGACTTCGACGATGTGCTCGAGCAGTTCACTTTCATCTTTGCCCGGGCGCTCGGGCTCGACGTCAGCGACCGGGACCTCCCGCGGGCGAGCGCCGGCTCCGCCGCCGGACGCGAGGCCTGACGCCGGCCGCGCCGGCTCAGCCCAGAACTTCGGCCTGCCAGTCGAGCAGCTGCGGCGCCAGCAGCGGCCAGCGGGCGAACAGCCCCTCGTCGTGCACCTCTTGGCGCTCGAGCCACTCCCGGTCGCCCCACGGCGGCTCGACCAAGCGGGCCCGCGGCAAGAGCTCACCCAACAGCTCCGACGTGGCGCGTGTGTGGTGGACGTCGCTCGATCCGCTGCGGAACACGAGCGCCGGGAGGTCGAGGGCGCGCGCCGCCGCGTCGGGCAGCCCGGGGATGTGCTCGTCGTCCCGCGGGCAGTACGCCAGCATCCAGCGCTCCATGGCGGCGATGAACGCCTTCGGGTCCTGGTCCAAGAACCGTTGCCGGTTCCCCGGGTTCCGCGCCAGCACCTCTTCCCATTCGGGCAGCGCCGCCACCGCCTCCATGGTGCCGGAGGTCCAGGCGGCCGAGAGCGACCCGCCGCAGTAGTGCGTCGCCAGGGAGAGCAGGCCGAACACGCCTCCGCTGATCCACCAGATGCCGAGGCCCGCCGCCGCCTCGGGGTGGCGCGCCGCGGCGAGCAGCGAGACCCGGGCGCCGCCCGACCCGCCGATGATCACCGCCGGTGTCATGTCGAGGTGCTCGAGCAGCGCGACCATCGCGTCGGCCTGCATGGCGGACTCCGACGGGCCCTCGAAGCACACGTCGGACTCGCCGCAATTGGGCCGGTCCCAGATGAGCACCTTGTTGCCCTTGGCCGCCAGCTCGACCGCGAGCTCGCGCACGCCCGGCGACTCCTTGGTGAATCGCCCGCCCGGTGTGATCACCCAGGGCCGCCCCTCGCCGATCGTCTCGTACCCGAGCGTGAGGCCGTTCACGGTTGCGGTTGCCACGGTGCAGTCCTCTCCTCGTTCTCCGCGCCGGGCGGAGGTCTCAGCTTCCGCTCGGACGGCTGCGGGGCACGTCGCGGAACGGCACGTCCTTGTCCAGCCGGCGTTCCCGCGGCATGGCGAGCACGCGCTCGCTGATCACGTTGCGGGCCATCTCCAAGGTCCCGCCCCCGATGGCGCCGCCCTGGCGCATGATGAAGTTCACCGCCGCCCGGGCCGTCGGGCCGTCGCCGCTCCAGGCGGCACCCGAGGCGCCGGCCATCTCGAAGACCAGCGTGTTGACTCGCATCTGGGCCGTGCCCTTGAACAGGCGAACGATCGCCGCTGCCTGGTCCGACAGCTTGCCCGAGGTGATGCTCTCGTTGATCCGCTTGTTCAGCGCGTCACCGACCAACTCGAGCATCCGCGCTTCGCCGATCCGCTCCTGGGTCGCGCTGTCGTCCAGCAGGCCGGCCTCGCGAGCGACCGTGGCAACCAGGCCGGCGTCCATGCTGCCGTGGGTGATGCCCACGGGCTCGGTGACGTACGGCGAGTTGAACAGCATCCGCTCGTGGAACATCCAGCGGGTGCCCACGGTCCAGCCGTCGTCGACCTCCCCGACCCGGTCGCTGTCGGGCACGATCACGTCGGTCAGGAACTCCTGGCAGAACTCGCGAGAGCCGTTGAGCATCTCAATCCGGTGCACCTCCACGTTGGGCTGGTGGATCGGCAGCATGAAGACGGTCAGGCCGCGGTGCTTGGGCACGTCCCAGTTCGTGCGCGCCAGGCACAGGCCCCAGTCCGACCACCACGCGCCGGTGGTCCAGACCTTGGAGCCGTTCAGCACCCACTGGTCGCCGTCGCGCACCGCCGTGGTGAGCGCCCCGGCCACATCGGATCCGCCGCTCGGCTCGGACAGGAACTGCATCCACAGCGCCTCGCCGCGCAGGATGGGCGGAATGTGACGGAGCTTCTGCTCGTGCGTCCCGAACTCCATGATGACGGCCGCACAGGGCGAGAACGTCGGCACCTGGAGGCGACGCGGGTACTCGTAGCCGACGATCTCCTCGTTGAAGACCTTTTGGTGGGCGAGCGACAGGCCCTGGCCGCCGTAGACGGCGGAAAGCAGATCCCGGCCAAGCCGGCGTCGAACAGACGCGCGTTGGAGCTCTCGCTCGTGCGCGATCTCGGCCAGCTCGGCCTCCTCGTCGTTGCGGCTGTAGTCGAGGCGCAGTTCCTCCATCGTCATCGGGCGCAGGTTGGCCCGGATGAAGGTGCGCGCCCGGAGGCGGAAGCTCTCGAGGTCCTCCATCTCGTCGGTCCCTTGCTCCTGTTCCGCCCGCAGCGCGCTCACGCCGCCACCTCGCCCCGGGCCGCGAGGAGGCCGGCGATCCGCCGGCGATGCTCGAGCGGCGTCCCCGCCAGTGACCGGTTGACCGTGAGCCGGCGGAGGTACAGATGAAGGTCGTGCTCGAACGTGACGCCGATGCCACCGTGCAGCTGGACGCACTCGTGCATGAGCTCCGCGCCGTAGTGCCCGATGAACGCCTTGGCGGAGCTCGTGAGCTCGTCCGCGTCGTCGGCGTTGCGCTGCACGGCGGCGCAGGCGACATCGCTGATGGCATGGCCGCCTTCGAGCCAGGTCATCATGTCGGCGAAGCGGTGCTTGAGCGCCTGGTACGAGGCCAGCGGACGCCCGAACGAGTACCGGTCGAACGCCCACTCCACGGTCATGTCGAACGCGGTCTTCATGGACCCGACGGCCTCGGCGTTGAGGATCGACAGCGCGCACCGCATCTGGCGCTCGACGGCCGGCAACGATTCGCCCCGGGCGCCCACCAGCGCCTCGGAGCCGACACGGACGCCGTCGAAGGTGACGGCGCCGAAGCGCCGGGACAGATCCACCGTCTGCATGGCCTCCACCGAGAGGCCGGCGGTGGACGCGGGGACGAGCACCTGGGTGAGGCCGGATCCGTCGCGCCCGGTGACCAGGAAGTGGTCGGCCTGCCCCGCGTGCTCGACCGGGCGCACCGTGCCGCGCAGCACGACGCCCCCACCGTCGCTCTCGACCACCACTCCGGTCTGCCATGCGCCGGGCCGAAGGCCGATGTCGGGCGCGCACCAGGTGGCGATCGCGGTCCCCGACAGGAGGCCGTCGAGCACGTCGCGTTGTGCGCCGCTCCCGCCGGCCTCGCTGAGCGCCGAGGCGACGACGTTCGTCGGAAGCAGGGGCCCGGGTGCGGCGTGCTGGCCGAACTCGTAGGCGACCAGGCTCAGGTCCACCAGCCCGGCGCCACTGATCGTGCCGCCGCCGTGCGCCTCGTCCACCAGCAACGAGGTCCAGCCCAGCTCGGCGCCGCGGCGCCAGTAGTCGCGGTCGAAGCCCGCCTCGTCGTCACGCAGGCGGCGCACCTCGTCCGGGGGAACCTGCTCGACCAGGAATCGCTCCGTGGTCTCGGCGAAGATCGCCTGGTCCTCGCTCGGGGCGATCAGCATTGCGGTTCTGGTCTCTCTTTCTTGTCTCGGATGGAAGCGGCGGAGCTCGGGCTCACAGAGCGCCGATGCCGGCCGCCTCGTTGCGCTTGCGCCACTCGTGACGCGACATCCGGGTGACGTCGACGTCGTGGGCGCGGGCGCGCAGGGCGCCCACGGTCGCCTGCGCCTTCGGCGTGTGCGCGAACGGGTCCCAGTTGTAGAAGCGGCACGCGTTCTCATGGGTGATCTTGTTGATCTCGGTCTCGTCGGTGACGCCGGCCTCTTGGAACTCGCGCCATGTGTACTCCGGCGATTCGGGCCACGTCGTGTCGGTGTGCGGGTAGTCGCACTCCCACGCGATGCCGTCGATGCCGATGCGGTCGCGCAGCAGAAGGCCCGACGGGTCGGTGATGTAGCAGGCGAGAATGTGCTCGCGGAACACCTCGGACGGGAGCTTGCCCCCGAAGTCGCTGTGCAGCCACTCCTGGTTGCGGAAGTGGCGGTCGATGCGGTCGAAATAGAACGGGATCCAGCCGATGCCGCCCTCCGACAGCGCCACCTTGAGCTCGGGAAAGCGGCGCAGCGTGGGCCCGAACAGCAGGTCCTGCGCCGTGATGGCGCTGATCTGACACGCCAGCACCATCAGGTGGTCGACCGGCGCCTCCTCGGGCCGCCTGATCACCTGGAACCCGGCGCCGATGTGGAGTGAGAGCACCATGCCCTCGTCACTGAGCGCGGCCATCATCGGATCCCAGTAGCCCGAGAGGAAGCTCGGAAAGCCCTGCACATGGGGAGTCTCGACGAAGCTGATCGACCGGCAACCCTTCTTGGCCAACCGGTGTACCTCGGCCACCGCGGCCTCGACGTCCCACATAGGGACGATGCCGAGCGGAATGAAGCGGCCCGGGTAGGTCCCGCACCACTCGTCGATGGCCCAGTCGTTGTAGGCCTGGAGCATCACCAGGGCGATCTCCTTGTCGCGTGCCTCGGCGAAGGTGCGCGCGTTCCACCCCGCCATGGTCGGGAAGCACATGGAGCCGAGGACGCCGTTGGCGTCCATGTCGCGCACCCGCTCGTGCACGTCGAAGCAACCGGGCCGCAGCTCCGAGTAGGTCCCGGGATTGAAGCCCCACTCCGTATTGGGCCAGCCCACCGTGGCGGACATGCCGAACGAGGTGCTGGTCTTCTCGCCCTGGAACACCCACTGGTCGATGCCGTCCTCGTGCACGACCTTTGGCGCCGACTCCAGCCACTTCTTCGGCACATGGTTCTCGTACATGTGCGGGGGCTCGATCATGTGGTCGTCGATGCTGACGAGGATCATGTCGTCCATGTTCATGGCGTGCTCCTCTCCCGTTGCCGCGCCCGTACCCGTGCGCTCATGCCGTGTGCACCGGCAGCGTCTCCCAGCCGCGCACCGTCGAGGTGCGGGCCCGCCGGGCCGTGTCGTAGTCGACCTCCCACTCGGGGAAGCGGTTCAGCACCTCGTCGAGCGCCACGCGCCCTTCCAGGCGGGCCAGTGCCATCCCGAGGCAGAGGTGGATGCCGTAGCCGAAGGCTTGATGCCGACCGATCTCGCGATGGATGTCGAAGCTGTCCCCGTCGGGGAAGTGACGCTCGTCCCGGTTCGCCGAACCGTTCAGCAGCACCATGATGCTGCCCTCGGGCACCGTCCGGCCGTGGAGCTCGACGTCCCGGGTCACGTAGCGGGACTGCACCGGAGACGGCGACTCGTAGCGCAAGAGCTCCTCGATCGCGTTGGGGATCAGCGACCGGTCCGCCACGATCTCGGCGCGCTGGTCGGGATGGCGCCCGAGGACCTCTCCCGTGAAGCCGATCAGGCGGGTCGTGGTCTCGTTCCCCGCCCCCGCCAGCAGGCCGACGTAGCCGAGGACCTCCTCGTGGGAAAGCGTGCGCGTCGTGCCCGTGACGTCCTCGAACTCGGCGTTGAGCAACTCGGTCATCAGGTCGTCGGAGGGGTGCTTGGCGCGCCAGGTGATGTAGTCCGAGAACACGTCGAACTGGGCCGAACCGTCGTACACCGACTCGTTCGGCACGCCGTCGTCGAGACGCAGGCCCTCGTCGAGGCGGTCCCGGATCGCCTCCTGGTCCTGCTCGGGAATGCCGAGCAGCATCCCGATGACCCGCATCGGCATGAACTTGCCCAGGTCCGCGATGAAGTCGAAGTTGCCCGAGCCGACCAGGGGGTCGAGCACCTGGCCGCAGAAGGCCCGCACCTGCGGCTCGATCGCCTGCATCTTCTTCGGCGTGAAGACCCGGGAGAGCAGACCGCGGTGAAGGTCGTGATTCGGCGGGTCCTCGAAGAGGATGGACCCGGGCGGAATCTCCACGCCGGCCTTGATGATCTCGAGCACCGAGCCGCGCCCCGAGATGTACGTCTTCCAATCCAGCATGGCGGCGTCGACGTCGGCCCACCGGCTCAGCGCGAAGAACTCGTACTTCTCGTTCCGGTACAGCGGCGCCTCGTCGCGCAGCCGCTTCCAGACCGGGTACGGGTCGGCGTCGATCTCGAAGTCGTAGGGGTCGTAGTAGACGTCCGAATCGCTGGTGACGGTCATGGCACTGCCTCCGCCTAGCCCGCCGGCCAGGAGACCGACTTGATCTCCAGGTACTGCTCGAAGCCGGGCTTGCCGTTCTGGCGCCCGATCCCACTGGCCTTGAACCCGCCGAACGGCAGGTCCGGACCGTACGGGGCCCCGCCGTTGACGCTGACTCCACCGGTGCGGATGCGCTTGGCGACGGCCAGCGAGTGCTCGACCGAGCCGGAGAACACGCCGCCGGACAGCCCGTAGATGCTGTCGTTGGCGATCCGCACGGCGTCGTCCTCGTCCTCGAACGGGATGAGCACGAGGACGGGCCCGAAGATCTCCTCCTGCGCGATGGTCATGGAGTTGTCGACGTCGGTGAACAGCGTGGGCTCGACCCACCAGCCCTTGGCGAACTCGTCGCCCGAGGGGCGACCACCGCCGACGGCCAGCGTCGCGCCCTCGGCCTTGCCCTTCTCGATGTAGCCGAGCACGCGCTCGCGCTGCTTGGCCGAGACGAGCGGGCCCATGATCACGTCCTCACGGTGCGGCTCGCCGTACGGCACAGCGGCGAACATGCTCTTGACCAGCTCGACGCCCTCCTCGTAGCGCGAGCGCGGCAGCAGCATCCGCGTCTGGATCGCACAGCCCTGCCCCGCGTGGAAGCAGGCGCCCATGCCCATCATGGCGGCCAGGCCCAGGTCCGCGTCCTCGAGGACGATGGTCGCCGACTTGCCGCCCAGCTCGAGGAAGACGCGCTTCATGGTGGCGGCGCCCTTCTCCATGATCCGGCGCCCCACCGCCGTCGAGCCGGTGAACGAGATCATGTCGACCTTCGGCGACAGCGTCAGCTCCTCGCCGACCAGGTGGTCCGACGACGTCACCACGTTGACGACCCCGGCCGGGATGTCGGTCTGTTCGGCGATCAGGCGGCCGAGGAACGTGGCGTTCCACGGCGTGTCGGGCGCCGGCTTCACGATCATCGTGTTCCCCGTCGCCAGCGCCTGCCCGACCTTGTGCAGCGTCACCTCGACCGGGAAGTTCCACGGGACGATGGCACCGACGACACCGACGGGCTCGCGCCAGATGCGGCGCGAGTCCACGGCGCCGGTGATGCTCATGGCGTCGGGCAGCACCGTCTCCCACTCGAAGTTGTCGATCTCCTTGGCCGGCCACGCCAACGCCTCGGACAGCGGCGCGTCGAGTTGCGGCCCGTGCGTCGTCATCTTGGGACAGCCCACCTCGAGGATGAGCTGCTCGCGCAGCTCCTCCTGCTCGGCCTGGAGCGCCTCGTGCAGCTGCTCGAGGCAGCGCTTGCGCAGGGCGTGGTTGGTGGACCAGTCGGTCTCGTCAAAGGCCCGGCGCGCCGCATCGATCGCCCGCTGCATCTCGGCGGTCGAGGCGTCGGCCACCCCGCCGAGGACCTCTTCGGTGGCCGGGTTGATGTTGTCGAAGGTCTTGCCCGAGTCGGCCTCGACCAACTTGCCGTCGATGAGCATCCGCTGCTCCGGATTGACCTTCAGTGCCTCGGCCACGGTCCTCTTCCTCTCGTCGCTGGATCCACCCACCCCCCACGAGGGCGCGGCTGCCCCGCCGGCACCGGAAAGCCCCGGTCACCAGGCTGAGACGCCGGTTTCGGAGGGTATCTGACTTTGACGTCGTCGTCAAAATTGTACCTATACTCGTCTGACACCCCAGGGTAACGGCCTCGCGCCCCGGACGGGCCGGGTCGCCGAGGGCGGACCGCCGCGTGCCGGCGGGCCGATCCGGCACCGTTGGCCCTGGCGCCAACCACGACCGCGCGCACGCCGCTGAGAGTAAGGAGAGCCGGAATGCCGACCATCGATGCCTTCCTCGAGGCCCTGACCCTCGAGCCGATCGGCGAAGACCGCTACCGGGCCATCAATCTGCCCTCGCCGCACGGCGTCGTGTTCGGCGGCCAGCTGCTGGCGCAGTCCGTGATCGCCGGACTGGCGGGTCAGGAGGGCAAGGCGGTCAAGACCATCCACACCGTGTTCGCCCGGGGTGCCTCCCACGAGGCGCAGCTGGACGTCGCCGTCGAGCGCATGCACGCCGGCCGCTCCGTGGCCAGCAGCACGGTGACGATCAGCCAGGGCGACCAGATCTGCACGCGCTCGCTGCTCCTCTTCAGCGCGCTCGAGGACGACGTCATCCGCCACGCCGACGCGCGCCGCTCGGCCTCGAGCTCTGCGGACGTCGCCGGCGACGTCCGCGGGGAGGGTGCCTGGGAGATCGGCATCGTCGACAACGTCGACCTGAGCGACCCCGACCTCGTCGGCCCGCCGGAGCTCGATGTGTGGGTCCGTTTCGCCGGCGCCCCCGACGACCCTGCGACCGACCAGGCGCTCGTTGCCTACTCGACCGACGGTTTCCTCATCGGCACCGCCATGCGCCCGCACGCCGGCGTCGGCCAGGCGCAGGCCCACCACACGCTGTCGACCGGCGTGTTGAGCCACACGCTCACGTACCACGAACGATGCCCGGCCGCGCGAATGGCACCTGCTCGAGCAGCGCTCGACCTACGCCGGGCACGGCCGCAGCTACGGCCGCGGCGAGATCTTCCGTTCCGACGGGCAGCTCGCCGCCTCGTTCGTGCAGGACGCGATGATCCGCGCCCGCTCTGGCGGCGCCGGCAAGCTCTGAGGAGGCCTCAGGCCGAGGCGGAGCTCGAATACAGCTGGCGGGACAGCCAGTCGTCCCGGCACTGCGCCGCCAGACGGACGGCTTGTGCATCCGGTGCCATCTGGTAGGCGTGCGGCAGGCCGGCGATCACGTGCAGCTCGCACGGCACGCCCGCCTGGTTGAGCCGCTGCGCGTAGTCCATGTCCTCGTCGCGGAAGCCGTCGATCGACCCGACGAGGACACAGCTGGGCGGCAACCCCGAAAGGTCGGCCGCCCGCGCCGCCGCCGCGTAGGCGGGGACGTCGTCCGATCCGTAGAGGTCGCCGAGGTACGAGCGCCAGCCGAACTCGTTGGACTCGGCGTCCCACACGTAGAGGCCGGCCGCGCCGAGCGACGCCGTGGCCTGCCGGTCGTCGAGCATGGGGCAGTCGAGGAACTGGAAGGCGAGCGGAAACTCTCCCCGGTCGCGCACGAGCAGCGCGAGCGCCGCCGCCAACCCTCCCCCGGCGCTCAGCCCGTAGAGGCCGACGCGGGCCCGGTCGATGCCCAGCTCGTCCGCATGTTCGAAGGTCCAGCGCAGCGCGGCATAGCAGTCCTCGAGCGGCTCGGGGTAGGGCGTGTCGGGCGCCAGCCGGTAGTCCACCGAGATCCCGACCGTACCCAGTTGCGGGCACCAAAGATCGTGCAGCCAGTCGTCCATGACGTACGACCCGATGACGTAGCCGCCGCCGTGGATGGTGAAGATAGCGGGGAGCACGTCGTCCATCCCGGCCGCCCGATGGACGCGCACGGGGACGGGCGGATCGCCGGGGACGACGTGCTCGGTCCGCACCACCGCGTCGGAGACGTCTGGTGCCGGGAAGGGGGTGCTGCGGATGAGCGCGATCCCCGCGGCGTCGATCGGCGGCAGCTCGAACCCTCCGAGGATCGACACCAACTCGGGATCGAGCAGTCCCCGGACGTCGACCGGGCCCGCGGCCCCTGGCTGTTGACGCTTCGCGTTCATAGCGACCCCATCGCTCCACTCTTCACCGCGGCCATGACGCCACCGTCGACCGTCAGGTCCACCCCCGTCACGTAGCTCGCTTCGTCAGAGAGCAGGAAGGCGACCGCCGAGGCCACCTCTTCGGGCCTTCCTTCCCGTCCTGCCGCCGAGGCGCGCACGAGCATCTCCATGACGGAGTGGGTGTCGGCTTCCTGGCGTCCCATGGGTGTGTCGATGATGCCGGGAGTGACCGAGCAGATCCGCGCGCCGAGGCGCCCCAACGGAACGGCCTCGCGGCGGACGAACCGGTGGACCCCTCGCTTGGCCCAGGTGTAGGCCATGCCCGAGTCCTCGAGCTCCGGCCCGACGGCCTCTCGGATGCGCTCGAGGAAGGCCGGGTGGAGAGGATCGTCGAGCACCTCGTCCGCCGGTTGGTCGGGGTCGGGAAGGGCGAGCGACGCCGAGATCGACGCGAAGCAGACCACCACCGTGCCCTCCATGGCCAGTGGTCGAAGGGCATCCACGAGCATCGCCGTGCCCACCAGGTCGACCGAGAGGACCTCGCGCCAGTCGGCCATCGTCGGCGAGACGCCGGCGGCGTGGGCGACGGCGCGCAACGGGCCCAGCTCGCCGGCGCGCGTGGCGAGGCGCGCCAGTCCGTCGCGATCCTTCACGTCGAGCACGAAGGTCTCGACGGCTGCCCGCGGGTGCGACGCGACGAGGTCATCCGCGGCCACCGCGAGGCTGGCCTCGTTGCGGTCGACCAGCAGCAGGACGTCGACCATGTCCTTGACCCGGTCCGCGCACGCCGCACCCATGCCGCGGGCCGCCCCCGTCACGATGGCGACCGTCACCACCGATCCCCCTCATCGATCCCAACCCCTTCCGCACCCGCCTGCGGGTGCGTCGCCGGCCGACAGTAGCCGCCGCTCCGCGGGGAACAGGTGCGGCCCGGGATCGTGCCGCTAGGGTCCGAACGCACCGCGGCGAACACACGGGAGGGATGCATGGCACACGAATTGGGCGCGGCCGGGCTCCGCTTCGAGCGCGAGGGCCCGATCGCCTGGTGCGTCATCGACCGGCCCGAAGCGCGCAACGCGCTGACGCCCGCCATGTACTTCGGGATCAAGCGGGCGGTACGCATCGTCAACCAGGATCCCGAGCTCGCCGCGCTGATCATCACCGGGACCGGCGACGTCTTCGCTCCCGGTGGGGACTTGGGGGGCCGCCGCGAGCCCGGTGACGAGCCCACGCCCGACATCGGACACGACATCCTCCCCTTCCTGTCCATCCGCGACAGCCGTGCGCCCGTCGTCGCAGCGGTGAACGGAATCTGCCAGGCCGGAGGCCTGCTCATCGCGATGCTGGCCGACATCTGCGTGGCCAGCGACCGGGCGACGTTCCGTGTCCCCGAGCTGCTGCGCGGCATCCCTGACGCGACGTACGCGGCCGTCCTTCCGGCGCACGTGGGCGTCGCCGTGGCGCGGGACCTGCTGCTCTCCGCCCGACGCTTCGACGCGGCTGAGGCGCAGCGCCTCGGCGTGATCTCACGGGTCGTCCCACACGACCAGCTGCGCGAGGCCGCACTCGCAGCGACACGCGAGATCCTCCAGACGCCACCGATGGCGCGCACGCACGTGAAGCGGATGCTCAACGAGCGCTATGGCCTCATCGACTACCAGACGATGTTCTGGGCCCTCGAGGAGTCGCCCGAACCGCGCGAGGGGATGCAGGCCTTCATGGAGAAGCGACGGCCCAACTGGGTGCCCGAAGGCCTGGACCCTGAGGCCTGAAGCTCAGTTCAGCGCTACCGGCGTCAGCGTCGAGAACGGGCGTGACCTTGAGGTCGTCCGGCGGCGCAATCCCGTCCGCCTTCATCCCCTCGGCCAGGGGACCCTCGGGGAAGCTCTGCCAGGCTTCGGCGCTGGGCCAAAAGTCCACGATCGCGACTTGGCCGCCGACCTCGTAGCCGGAGTGAAAGAGCATCCCGGCGGGGATCGCCAGGCCAAGCATCTGATCGTGCATGCCCCGGTAGGTCTCGACGTCGGTCTTCAGTGTGAACGTGACCATGACTGCCATGGGTTACCCCTTTGTTTGTCTGAATACCGAGACGCTAGTCGGATCATCTTCGACGTGTTGGGTCAATGGGTACTGCGAAACGCTGCCCAACTCGCTGGAACTGTCGCTTCCTTAGCGAACTGGCGTTAGCCATAATGATCGACGAGAGGCGGTGCAGCTATGAGTGCGAGCGATCCCAAGGCTGTCATTGAGGAACTCGTTCGTCGTCTGTCACACGGTGATGACTCGGTTGTAGACGAATTGGTTGCCAGCGACTTGGTGAATCATGCTGCAGGACCACAAGGTCGTGGATGGCGCTGAAGCAGATCTTTGCGATCACTGAACACGACCTCGGCCCTGACGTCCGAGTCGGAAGATCACCACTTGATCGCCGAAGGCGAATTCGTCTGTCCAACACATCACGTTGCACGGACGCCATCGGGCGTCCACGATGCCGCTCATCACCGAGGTCGGCCCCCACGGAGGCCGACGTCTCGTCGGACAGCTTCGATCCACATCTGGCGCGTTGTTGATCGGAGTGATCACCGAGCACTGGGCCTGCCGCGATCACGTGGGGCTCCTCCGCCAGATCGGCCAGGCGTGGGCCTCCTTCGCCACAATCCCTCGCCTCAGCACCAACCGTCGAAACCTGACGAGTTACGCGCACGTCCTAGGTGGCCGCAACGGCGGAGGGCGGGGCCGCCGCGTACGGGTCCGGCGGAACCGGTCGGCTTCGACCTGAGCGATTCAGCGCGTGACGGCTCGCAGGCAGAAGTCGACGACGCGATCGGTCTCGCCGCGGCTGGCCGGCGCGCCGCGCCAGAGGCAGTCCGAGAGCAGGCCCGAGGGTCGCGTGGGCGGCGAGCGCGGCATCGAGCTCGGGCGCGTCGCTGCCGAGGGCGATGAACGGCTCGTGGAGCAGGGAGGCGAGCGGCATGGCCGCGAAATGCCGGCCGGCGGCCGGACCGCCGTCGGCGCTGCTCCCGTTCCACAGCACGGCCAGCGTCGCCGCGGCAACGTCCCCGTCGGCTTGGGCCAGCACGCCCTCCACCCAGCGGCGAACCCGCGCCTCGGGCGTGCGGGCCTTGGCCATCTGGTGCGCCAGATAGCCGCGCAGGCGCTCCGCCCCGTCCTCGAGCAACGCGTTGACCAGGTCGTCCTTGGAACGAAAGTGCCGGTAGAAGGCGTCGTTGGACATGCCGGCGGCAGCCACGATGTCGGCCACGCGTGGGCGCGACGAGGTGCCGCAGCGCTGCATGACCTCGAGCGCGGCATCGAGCAGGCGCCGCACCTCGCCGGCGTACTCGCCCTCCCGCTTGGCCAGGGAGCGCCGCACGATGCGGTCGGCGACACTGGTCTGCGCCGGCTCGGCCGTCTCGGCCGGCCCGGAGTTCGGTATTGCGTTCTTGATAGCCAGAATCATATTCTTACCCCGAGCCGAGGGAGGGCACCATGGCGTGGGACTTCGAAACCGATCCCGAGTACCAAGAGAAGCTGGACTGGGCCGACCAGTTCGTCCGGGAGGAGGTCGAGCCGCTCGACCTCGCCTTCCCGCATCTGCAGTTCACGCCGCTCGAGGGCAAGCGGCGCGAGGCCATCGACCCGCTGAAGGAGGAGGTGCGGCGGCAGGGCCTGTGGGCGACGCACCTCGGAGCCCGAGCTCGGCGGCCAGGGCTTCGGCCAGCTGAAGCTCGCGCTGCTGAACGAGATCCTCGGGCGCTCGTCGTGGGCGCCGATCGTCTTCGGGTGCCAGGCGCCCGACACCGGCAACGCCGAGATCATCGCCCACTACGGCACCGACGAGCAGAAGAAGCAGTACCTGCAGCCGCTGCTCGACGGCGAATGCTTCTCGAGCTACTCCATGACCGAGCCGCACGCCGGCGCCGACCCGACGCTGTTCAAGACCCAGGCGGTGAAGGACGGTGACGAGTGGGTCATCAACGGATGGAAGTTCTTCTCCTCCAACGCGAAGACGGCGTCCTTCCTCATCGTGATGGTGGTGACCAACCCCGACGTGAGCCCCTACAAGGGGATGTCGATGTTCCTCGTGCCGACCGACACGCCCGGCGTCAACATCGTGCGCAACGTCGGCCTCTACGGCGAGCCGCTCAACGAGGGCTCCCACGCCCTCATCCACTACGAGGACGTGCGGGTGCCCGACGAGGCCCTGCTCGGCGGCGAGGGGCAGGCCTTCGTGATTGCGCAGACCCGCCTCGGCGGCGGCCGCATCCACCACGCCATGCGCACCATCGGCATGGCCCAGAAGGCGATCGACATGATGTGCGAGCGGGCGCTCAGCCGCGAGACCGCGGGCAGCCTCCTGGCCGACAAGCAGTTCGTGCAGGGCTACATCGCCGACTCCTACGCGCAGCTGGTGCAGTTCCGCCTGTTCGTGCTCTACACGGCGTGGGAGATCGACAAGTACAACGACTACAAGCGCGTGCGCAAGGACATCGCCACGGCCAAGGTCGTCATGCCCACCGTGCTGCACGACATCGCCTGGCGCGCCATGCAGGTGCACGGCGCACTGGGAACGACCAACGAGATGCCGTTCTTCGGCATGATCCACGGCGCCGGCGTGATGGGGCTGGCCGACGGGCCGACCGAGGTGCACAAGGTCACCGTCGCCCGCCAGGTGCTGCGCGACTACCAGGCGAGCGACGACATCTGGCCGACGCAGTGGCTGCCCAAGCGGCAGGAGGCGGCGCGCGAGAAGTTCGCCGAGTATCTCGACGCAGAGGTGGGCAACCTGTGAGCACGACCGACGAGGTGGCGGGGGACGAATGGCCGGTCGGCGACGTGCCGACGATCGCCGACGAGGAGAAGTTGTGCGCCTGGCTCGACACCCAGGGCCTCGGGGTGGGGGCACCGCTCGAACATCACTACATCTCCGGCGGCAGCCAGAACGAGATCTACGAGCTGCGGCGGGGCGACCTGCACGGCGCCATGCGCATCCCGCCGCCGAGCGCACCGGCCTCGCGCGACGAGGGCATCGTGCGCGAGTGGCGGATCATCGAGGCCTTGGGTGGGACCGACGTGCCGCACACCGAGGCCATCGCCGTGTGCACCGACCAGTCGGTGCTGGGCCGGACCTTCTACCTGATGGGCTTCGTCGACGGCTGGTCGCCCATGTCCACGCGCCGGCAGTGGCCGGCGCCCTTCGACACGGACGTCGAGGAGCGCCGCGGGCTGGCCTTCCAACTCGTCGAGGGCATCGGGTTGCTCTCCAAGGTGGACTGGCAGGCCAAGGGCCTCGCCGACCTGGGTCGGCCCGACGGCTTCCACGAGCGCCAGGTCGACCGCTGGACCGCGTTCTTGGAGCGGATCAAGGGACGCGAGCTGCCCGGCTTCGAGGAGGCCGCGGCGTGGCTGCGGGCGCACCGGCCCATCGACTACATCCCCGGGCTCATGCACGGCGACTACCAGTTCGCCAACGTCATGTTCCGGCACGGGGCGCCGGCCCGGCTGGCCGCGATCGTCGACTGGGAGATGGGCACCGTCGGCGATCCCAAGCTGGACCTGGGTTGGGTGGTGCACTCGTGGCCGGACGACACCTCGAGCGACGAGGACCGCGCCGGGGGCTACGTCGACATGTCCGGCATGCCCAGCCGTGACGAGATCCTGGCGCACTACGCCGCCGTGTCGGGACGCCAGGTCGACGACATCGACTACTACTGCGTCCTGGCCAAGTGGAAGCTGGCCGTTGTCCTCGAGCAGGGCTTCCAGCGGGCGGGCGACGACGAGAAGCTGCAGGCCTTCGGGCCGATCGTGCTCGAGCTGATGCAGGCGGCGGCCGACCTGGCCGCGACGACGCCCTACTCGGTGCTCGCCACGTCCTGACGTGCGCGCCGCCCTGTGCCGCGCCTACGGCGGCCCCGACGTCGTGGAGATCGCAGAGGTCCCGGCGCCGGAGCTCACCGCCGGGTCGGCGCGGGTGCGGGTGCACGCCGGGGCCGTGAACTTCCCCGACGTGCTGGTGATCGCCAACACGTATCAGCAGTCGGCTGCGGTGCCGTTCATCCCGGGCAGCGAGTTCGCCGGCGAGGTCGCCGAGGTGGCCGAGGACGCCAGAGGTGTCGCGGTGGGTGACCGCGTCTTCGGCTCCGTCTTCATCGGCGCGTTCGCCGACGAGGTGGTCGTGTCACCCTCCTCGCTGGCCCGAATCCCCGACGGCGTCGACGACGTCACGGCGGCGGCCTTCGGTGTCGCCTACCGCACGGCGTACCACGTGCTGCGCTCGGTGGCCGAGCTGCAGTCCGGCGACGAGCTCGTCGTGCTCGGCGCGGGCGGGGGCGTCGGCTCGGCGGCCGTCCAACTGGGCGCCCTGCTCGGCGCAACGGTGACCGCCGTCGCCTCCTCACCCGAGAAGCTGGAGCTGGCGAGATCCTGCGGCGCCGACGCGCCTCATCAACCACCGCGACGGCGACCTGCGCCAGGCCCTGCGGGACGCGCTGCCCGGCGGGGCCGACGTCGTGGTCGACCCGGTGGGCGGCGAACTGGCCGAGCCGGCCCTGCGCTCGGTGCACTGGGGCGGCCGATTCGTCACCGTCGGCTTCGCCTCGGGGACGATCCCGCGCATACCTCTTAATTTGGTGCTCCTGAAGGGCGTCCACGTGCTGGGGTTCCAGTTCCGGGACTTCGCCACCCACATGGCCGCCGACATGGCCCGCAACGACGCCGAGCTGCTCGAGCTCCTGGCCTCCGGGCGGGCCCGGCCGGTGATCGGGGCCACGTTCGACCTGGCCGAGACGGCTGCTGCGCTCCAGCACGTGGCCGACGGGCTGGCCGTGGGCAAGGTGGTGCTCCAGGTGGCCCCCGTCTAATATCGACGTCGATGTCAGAAGCAGAGGGAGGGGCGCCGTGAGCGCGACCGCAGTGATGAAGGGCGTCCGCATCCTCGAGGTGGCGGAGCACACGTTCGTGCCGGCGGCCTCCGCGCTGTTGGCGGACTGGGGCGCCGACGTGATCAAGGTCGAGCCGACCGAGCGGGGCGACGCCATGCGCGGCCTGGCCGCGACCGGCGTGGTGTCGATCACCGGCGACGTCCACGCGCTGCTCGAGCACTCGAACCGAGGCAAGCGCAGCGTGGCATTGGACCTCAGCACGCCCGAGGGTCTCGAGATCCTCTACAAGCTCGCCGCGACGGCCGACGTGTTCCTCACGAACAAGCTGCCGCGGGTGCGCAAGAAGCTCAACATCGAGCTCGAGGACATCCGCGCCCACAACCCGAACATCATCTACGTGGCGGGCACGGGACAGGGCGAGCGGGGCCCTGACTCCGACAAGGGCTCCTACGACTCGCTGGCCTTCTGGTTCCGGCCCGGCGTCGCGCTCGGCGTGAAACCGGCCGATTCGGACCGCATCCCCAACCCGCCCGGACCGGGGTTCGGCGACTCCATCGGCGCCATGACGATCGCCGGCGGGATCATGGGGGCGCTGTTCCACCGTGAGCGCACGGGCGAGGCGACCACGGTCGACGTGTCGCTCCTCGGCACCGGGATGTGGGCCATGGGGCAGGCCTTTGCGCTGTCGCTCGTGATGAACGTCCCGTGGGGCGGGCCGCCAGCGGGCGCGCCACGGCTCAACCCGCTGGTGCGCAACTATCTGACCAAGGACGAGCGGGCGCTGTCCTTCTGCTGCCTGCAGGCCAGCCGCTACTGGGCCGAGCTCTGCGCTGCGGTCGGGCGGCCGGAGCTGGCCACCGACCCGCGTTTCGCCGACCACGCCGCCCTGCTCGAGCACAGCCTCGAAGCGCAGGACGCAATGGAGGCGGCGTTCGCCGAGCACACGGTGGCCGAGTGGCGCGAGCGGCTGGCCGACTTCACCGGCCAGTGGTGCGTCGTGCAGGACACTCTCGAGTGCGCGGTCGACCCGCAGAGCATCGCCAACGGCTACATGCAGGACTGCCAGACCGCGTCCGGCACAGCGTTCCAGATGGTCGCCGCCCCGGTGCAGTTCGGCGGTGCGCCCGCCCCGGCGGGTCGCGCGCCGAATTCAACGAACACGGCGACGCCATCTTGGAGGAGATCGGGGTCGACTGGGATACCATCGTGGACCTCAAGGTCCGCTCCGTCGTCGGGTAACGACACGCCCGCGCGTCAGTCAGGAGAAAGCACATGGCACTGTTCGATGCATTCCGTTACGACGGCAAGCGCGTCCTGGTGGTCGGTGGCGCCACGGGCATGGGCGCCGCGGCGGCCGAGCTGGCGCTCGACGCCGGCGCCGAGGTCGTGGTGATGGACTTCGCCGAGGTGAAGCTCGCCGGGGCCAAGGCCATCCACCTCAACCTGGGCGACAAGGCGTCCATCGACGCCGCCGTGGACGAGTGCGGCGGCCCGGTGCACGCGCTGATGGCGTGTGCCGGGGTGGCCGACGGCACACCCAACATCGAGAAGATCAACTTCGGTGGGCACCGCCACCTGATTGAGCGGATGCTGGCCGGCGGGATGCTCCCGCGCGGCTCGGCCATCGGCTTCATCTCCTCCGCCGCCGGGCTCGGCTGGGAGGCCAGCTGGGACCTGGTCAAGGAGTACCTGGACACGCCCGACTTCGACTCGGCCTCGGCGTGGGCCATCGAGCACGGCTGGGCGGACTACTTCCACTCCAAGCAGGCCGTCTGCGGCTACGTGGCGCGCCAGGCCTTCGAGCTGCTCAAGCAGGGCATCCGGATCAACGCCATCTGTCCGGGCCCGACGGACACTCCCCTGGCCCAGGCCAACGCCGAGATGTGGCTCGGCTTCGGCGCCGACTACCGCGAGGAGGCGGGGATCGAGGCGTCCTCGCCACTCGAGCAGGCGTATCCGCTCGTGTTCCTCTGCAGCGACGCCGCGGCGGCCATCTCGGGCCAGACGCTGATCAGCGACGTCGGCTACATCAGCTCCGGCGTCACCGAGTCCTTCCCGCCGGCCTCGGCGGCGGCGGGCTTCCTGCTCGGCCGGATGTAGCCGCCGCCGGTGCGGAGGCGCCGGTTGCAAGGAGAGGTATGACGACGACGGTAGAGGGCGAGGAGGCGGCTTCGGCACGGCGCCACGTCCTCCAGGAGCTCGGTTGGGAGGTCACGCCAGCCCAGGACGCGGACGGCGGCATGACCGGGTCCGCCGTCGTCTTCCCGGAGATGCACTCGCCCGGGACGCCGCACCTGCGCACGTCCATCCTGGCGGCGTGGGCCGACGTGCTGGCCGGTTACCTCGCGGTGGCGACGGTTGGCCCACGGGTCCCCGTCACGCTCGAGCTCGACGTGCACCTCTACCGTCCGGCGCCCAGCGCCGGCGTCGTGCGCGGCGCGGGCAGGGTGATCAAGTCGGGCCGCTCGGTGTTCGTTGCCGGCGTCGACTTCTTCACGGACGAAGACGAGCACTTCGGGTTTGCGGCGGCGTCGTTCATGGCGTCGCCGGACGAGCGGTTGACGATCCCTCCACTCGGTGGCGGCCGGTCCCCTCTCGCGACGGGGACGCGGTTGACCGTGCCCTTCGCCGAGCGCGCCGGCTGTGAGCGGCGCGGGCCGGGCGTGGCCGTGCTCGCGTACTCCGACGAGGTCCTGAACGCGTCCAACACCATCAACGGCGGCCTCATCGCATTGGCGGCGGAGGAAGCGGTGCTTTCCCTGACGCCGGACACCAGCCTGGCGTCCCTGGACCTGCGCTACCTCCAGCCGGCACGGGTGGGACCCGCCGTCGCCACGGCGGAAGTGCGCCACGGTCTCGGGCGGATCGAGGTGCGCGACGAGGGGAACGAGAATCGCCTCTGCGTCGCCGCCACGGCGCGCACCTTCGACGAGTAATCGGCGCGGAAGGGGGCGAAGCAAAGATGGAAGCACAGCGCCGGGGTGCCAAGCTCGCGATGTCGGCGTCCGAACGAGACGCCTTCCTGGCGTCCGAGCGCACCTGCCGCGTCGCCAGCATCGGCGGGGACGGTTCGCCGCACGTCACCCCGCTGTGGTTCGTGTGGGACGGTGCTGCGCTCTGGCTGACGTCCATCGTGCGGAGCCAACGCTGGGCCGACCTGCAGCGCGACAACCGGGTCAGTGTGATCGTGGACGCGGGTGACGGCTTCGGCGAGCTGCGCGGGGTGGAGCTGCGGGGCGCCGTCGAAGTGGTGGGCGAGGTCCCCCGCACCGGCGAACCGGTGCCCGAGCTCGAGGGGCCCGAGCGGCTCTTCGCCGACAAGTACGCCGGCGGACGGGTCCACCACGACGGGCGGCACGCCTGGCTCCGGGTGCAGCCGGCGAAGATCGTGAGCTGGGACTTCCGCAAGATGGGGGCCTGAGGCCTTCTGCTACTCTGCGCTCCGAAACCGAGATGAGCATTCTCGTGATCGGAGAACGCCCATGGCAACCCAACGCTGCGTCACCGACGGACTCTTCGACTGGCCCTCCGACGAGCCGGCGGTGCGTGCCTCGCGGTGCGACACCTGCGCCTTCGTCACCTTCCCGGCCCAAGACGCCTGCCCCAGCTGCGGCGGGGACGCCGTCGCCCTGACCACGTTGTCGAGGACGGGGACGCTGTGGACCTGGACGCGTCAGCGCTTCCAGCCGAAGAACCCGCCGTACGCCGGACGGGAGCCGGCCAACGAGTTCGTCCCGTTCGGGGTCGGCTTCATCGAGCTGCCCGAAGGCCGGATCGAGGCGCGGCTGGCCGGCGACGTGGACCAAGAGCTGCGCATCGGCATGCCCATGGAGCTGACCGTCGTGCCGTTCACCACCGACGAGGACGGCACCGAGGTGCTCACCTATGCGTTCCGTCCGGTGAAGGAGGTCTGAGGACCATGGACGACGTCGCCATCATCGGAGTCGGCCTGCACCCCTTCGGCCGGTTCCCCGGTCTGTCCGCCATCGAGATGGCCGCCAAGGCGACCCGTCTCGCCCTGGCGGACGCCGGCGTCACGTGGAAGGACGTGCAATTCGCCTTCGGCGGGAGCTACGAGGTCGACAACCCCGACGCGGTGGTCAACTTCCTCGGCCCGACCGGGCTGCCGTTCACGGACGTCTACAACGGCTGCGCCACAGCAGCCAGCGCGCTGACCCAGGCGGCCAACACCCTGCGCCTCGGCGAGTACGAGCTCGGGATGGCGATCGGCATGGACAAGCATCTCCCCGGCGCGTTCGCGGCCGACCCCGTCGACTACGGCGTGCCGCGTTGGTACGGCGAGACCGGCCTGTTCCTCACCCCGAAGTTCTTCGCCATGAAGATCCAGCGCTACATGCACGACTACGGCATCAGCCCGCAGACACTGGCCAAGGTGGCGGCCAAGAACTACCGCAACGGCGCGTTGAATCCGAACGCCTTCCGGCGCCAGCCGCTCAGCGAGGAACAGATCCTCGAGTCACCGCTGGTCAACGACCCGCTCACCCAGTACATGTTCTGCTCCCCCGACGAGGGCGCGGCGGCAGTGGTGCTGTGCCGGGCCGACGTGGCCCACCGCTACACCTCGACGCCCATCTATCTCCGCGCCTCGGTGGTCCGGACGCGGCGTCTCGGTGCCTTCGAGGTGCACAGCCCGTGGCTCCCACTCGAGCGCGCCGAGTCCCCGACCGTCGACGCCTCGCGGGCGGCGTACGAGATCGCCGGCCTCGGGCCCGAGGACGTCGACGTGATCCAGCTGCAGGACACCGACGCCGGCGCCGAGGTCATCCACATGGCCGAGAACGGCTTCTGCAAGGACGGCGAGCAGGAGGCGCTGCTGGCGGAGGGCTGCCACCGAGATCGGCGGGTCGCTCCCCGTCAACACCGACGGCGGCCTCATTGCCAACGGGGAGCCGATCGGCGCCTCGGGCCTGCGCCAGGTGCACGAACTCGTGCTGCAGCTGCGCGGGACGGCCGGCGAGCGCCAGGTCGCCGGTTCGCCGCGCGTCGGCTACAGCCAGCTGTACGGCGCGCCGGGCACGGCCGGCGTAGCCATCGTGTCGACCTAAAGGGTCAGGCGGCGAACGGGATCTTCATCACTTCGGCGAGGTTCCCGCCCATCACCTTGGCCACGTCCTCGTGGGGCAGGCCGTCGAGCTCCTTGACGTAGGTCAGTGGCTCGGCCATCCCCTCGATGTGGGGGTAGTCGGACCCGAAGACCACGTTGTCGGCGCCGATCAGCTCGATCAGCCCCATGGGGTCGTCCTCGTGGAACGGGTGGACCCAGATGTTGCGCTTGAGCACCATCAGCGGGTCCTCGTCGTAGAGGTGCGGCTCGCGCTCGTAGGAATGCGTGACGGCGTCGACGATGGGGCGCACCCAGGCGGACCCGTTCTCGACGGGCAGGATGCGCAGCGTCGGGAAGCGGGTGAGCAGGCCGTGCCCGATGAGCGACGCGACCGTGTCGAAGATGCCCCGGCTCTGCGTGTGCGCGAGGTCCGTGAAGGCCGACTTGCCGCCCGCGAAGGGGAGGAGCTCGCCGCCATGTGTCCCGTTCCAGTCGTTGTAGTAGCGGGTCATCCCGTCGTCGGAGGCGTGCATGCCGACGGCGATGTCCGCCTGGGCCACTTTCTCCCAGAACGGGTCGAACTCGGGCAGAGCGAAGGAGCGGCGTCCCTCGTAGCCGGGCACCGGTGCGGGCCGGATGAGGATGATCTTGGCACCGCGCTCGAGCACCCACTCGAGCTCCTTGATCGCCTCGCTCACGATCGGCAGTGTGATGACGGGCGTCGGGAAGATGCGGCCCTCGTAGTCGAAGGTCCAGTGCTCGTGCATCCACTCGTTGAGCGCGTGCACGACGACGTGCGTGGCCTTCGGGTCGTCGGCGAGGCGCTCCTCGAGCAGGCTGGCCAGCGTCGGCCACATGAGTGCCCGGTCGAGGCCGAGCTCGTCCATGATCTTGAGGCGCGGCTCGGGGGCGAAGAAGCCCTCGGGCGAACGCATCGCCTCGCCGATCAACTCACGACGGGACTTGCCTTCTGGGTTGCCCTGCTTGAAGTACTCCTCTTGCGCGCCGGGACGGCCCACCACCGAGAAGGTCGGGTTCGGGATGTAGTCCGAGATGACGTTGCGGAGCGCGATCTTCGTCCGCCCGTTCACCTCGACGTACTTGACCAGCCCCTCGTACTGCTTCGGCAGGAACTTGGTGAAGGCATCCGTCGTCTCGTACATGTGGTTGTCCGCGTCGAAGACGGGAAAGTCGACAACGTTCTTGGGCATGGCCACCTCCGTGCGTCAGCAGTTCGGGTGAGGGCCAGCGCTCCTGCGCCCCCTTTTCAACATCGACGTCAATATTATACCCTGGTCGTGTTCCGGCGGCCACCCGCGTCCACGGGTCCGGCTCGACCCGGCAGAAGGAGGGGATGACGATGGCGACCTATGTGCTCGTCCACGGCGGTGGGCACGGGGGCTGGTGCTACCAGCGAGTGGCCCGCATCCTCCGGGCGGAGGGACACGACGTCTACGCCCCGACGCTGACGGGGCTCGGGGAACGGGCCCACCTGCTGGACGCCCAGGTGGACCTCGACCGGCACGCGGCCGACGTCGCCGCCGTGCTCCGCTTCGAGGACCTGCGCGACGTGATCCTGGTCGGCCACAGCTACGGAGGCATGGTGATCACCGGGGCCGCCGACCGGGAGGCCGAATCGGGTCGGGCGCCTCGTCTACCTGGACGCGGCCACGCCGATACAGGGCCAGTCGCTCGTCGACGTGGCGGGGCCCGTGATCAACGCGGTGCGGCCGATGGGCGAGGTCGTCGACGGGATCGAGCTCGTGCTGTTGCCCGGGCCCGAGGCCGGCCTGCTGTACGGGGTCACGGATCCGGCCGATCTGGCCTGGATGGCGGAGCGGCTGACGCCCCATCCGTGGAGGTGCTTCGAGCAACCGCTCACGCTCCGCAACGAGGAGTCGCTGTGGGCGATCCCGCAGTTCCACGTCGTCTGCACGTCGACCCTGGCCACGCGGGACCGCGACCAGATGGCGCGGGCCCGGGCCGAGGGACGGCTCTGGGACGTCGACACGGGACACGACCTCATGATCACCGAGCCGGAGAAGACCGCCGAGGCATTGCTCCAGGTCGCGGCGGCCTGACGCACGTGGATGGAGCGCGTCGTGTATGCCATTGGCCGTCGGGAAGTGAATCCGACATCACCTAGGGGGTGGACTCGTATGACCGTTGGGGGTCGAAAGCGCAGTACCGGCAGCACCGCGGGCCGACAGATGGCGCGCCTCGGGCTGGCCGCGCTCATGGTCAGCGGCGTGACCGCAGGCGTCGGTGGCGCGCTCGCCGGGACGGCCGGAGCGGCGACATCGGGGACGCCGATCACGCTCGCCATGATCACGTCGCTCACCGGGCCCGGCTCGTCGGAGTTCAGCCAGGCTGCCGTCGGGTTCAACGCTCGCATCGCCCTGCAGAACGCCGAGGGCGGCGTCAACGGGCACAAGTTGGTCGGGATGGTCCTCGACGACCAGACCAGCCCCACGGCGATCGCGACGGCCGTGCAGGACGCCCTCTCCAAGGGGGCCTTCGGCATCGTCTCGACCAGTCCGCTCTTCTTCTTGGCCGCCAAGGCACCCCAGCAAAAGGGCGTGCCGGTCACCGGCGGCTTCTTCGACGGGCCCGAGTGGGGCACGCAGCCCTACACGAACATGTTCGCGGCGGACGCCGGGAGTGTGGACCCCAAGTACCCGGTCAACACCGGCATCGGCTCGTTCTTGAAGCAGCACGGCGGGACCGTGATCTGTTCCTACGGGTACGGCATCTCGCCCTCGTCGACCCGCTCGGCCGTTGGCACGGTCAAGTCCTTCGAGCACGCCGGCGGCAAGGTCGGACAACTGGACACCACGATCCCCTTCGGTTCGGTGGCCATGACCACGCCCGCCCTCGTCGCGAAGCAGAAGGGGTGCAACGCCTTCTACGCCGGTCTCGACGACAACTCGAACTTCGCCCTGGCCACCGCACTCCAGCAGGAAGGGGTCAAGCCGAAGGTGATGGTCTTCCCGACCGGCTTCGAGCCGAGCCTGGTGCACTCGACGTCTTGGGGGCCGGTGCAGGGGGGTTACTTCGACACCACTTTCCGGCCGTTCCAGCTGCCCAACGCCGGGACGAAGCAGATGCAGTCGGCCCTCGAGAAGTACGAACACTTCAAGAGCAGCGACTTTCCGAACTTCAGCCAGTACGAGTCGTGGCTCGGTGCCGACCTGATGATCAAGGGGATGCAACTCGCCGGCAAGAACCCGACCCAGGCCGGTGTGATCAAGGCGCTGCGTAACCTCAAGAGCTACAACGGCAACGGGCTGCTGCCCGAGACGATCAACTACTCGACGATCTTCGGGCACGACCTGCCCAAGCTCTGCGGCTGGTACATGATCGCCAAGCAGAATGGCTTCGTGCCGTCGTCGACCACGCCCAGTCCTGCGGCACTGACCTCCCGGGAACGACGACCGTCCAATCCTGAGCCGGTCCGGCCCTTCGACGGGCGCGAGCCCGTCGAAGGCCGCGTCTCGGGGTGTGGTCAATCCTCGATGGAGATGGCGTTCTTCGGGCAGGAGCGCACGGCTTCCATGAGCTTGTCGCGCAGGTCCTCGGGCGGGTTCTCGTTGAGGACATAGAGGAAGTCGTCGTCGCGCACCTCGAACACCTCGGGGAGGATGCCCATGCAGAGGGCGTTGCTCTCGCACTGGTCGAAATCGACGACGACTCGCATCAACGCTGCCTTTCTGCTGGATCGATCGGGAGGACCGATGCTACGTCCGCGGCGTCGTCACGGCGGTCCCCTTCGATCCGGCGGATGAGGTCCTCCACAAAGTTCACGGTCTCGGTGTGGCCCGTGGACATTCCCAGCATCGCCTCTTCGATGACGAGGAAGGTCGAGATGCTGGTCATGAGCACCGCGCACACCATCGGCGGATATGCCGTCTGGTCGATGTCGTAGCGCGCCAAGGCAGAACGAAAACCCTCGAGCATTCCCGCTCGGTAGCGCTCGGCCGAGGCCGACAGCTCGGCCTGAATGGCCTTGCGATGGTTGGCCAGAGCGGTGAACTCCATGGTCAGTGCGGTCCCGCGTGCATCGCGGCTCAGATCCCACAGCGACCACAGCGGCTGCTCCGACGCAAGGACACGAGCCTGACGCTCGAGACCCTGGTCCGCCCGGCGCCGGAAGAGGGCCAGGAACAGGTCGTCCATGGTGCGGAAGTAGTAGTGCACGAGCTGCGGCTTCAATCCGGCGCGGGCCGCCAAGCGCCGCGAGGTGACGGCGGCGTAGCCCTCCTCGAGCATGAGTTTCTCGGCGGCGTCGAGCAGGACGCCGCGCGTCTTCGAGGTCTCGGCACCGATCCGGCGAGCGGTCGTGCTCATGGGTGGGGCCTCAGATGTACATGCCTCCGTTGACCCCGATGATCTGCCCGGTCACGTAGCCCCCCTCGTCGGAGCAGAGGTAGGAGCAGGCACCGGCAATGTCCTCGGGTGTACCGGCGCGTCCGAGCGGGATCATCTTGCTCATGATCTCGACACTCGGGACGTGACCGTCAGCCTCGCCCTTGCGGGCCATCGGCGTGTCCACGATGGTCGGTGGGATCGTGTTCGCCGTGATGCCGTGATGGGCCAGCTCGCGGGCGAACGCCTTCGTCAGCCCGATGACCCCGCCCTTTGAGGCGACGTAATGGGCCATGTTCGGTGCGCCCGACTGGGCGCTGGACGAGGAGATGGTGACGATGCGTCCCCAGCCTTCGGCGATCATGTCCGGCACGGCCAGCTGCAGGCAGGTGAACGTCCCCGTCAGGTTCACCGCCAGGATCCGGTCCCACTTCTCCGGGGAGATCTCGGTGACCGGATCGAACGCCTCGACTCCGGCACTGGTGACGACGATGGTCACCGGCCCGAGTTCCTGACGTACCGATCCGTAGATGCGGTCGAGCGCGGCGCGGTCGGCGACGTCCGCCTCGTGGGCGACGGCGGTATGCCCCTGGCTCGTGAGCTCGGCCGTCACACGGCGCACTCCGTCACCGTCAAAGTCGAGCAGTGCGACCGCATGCCCGTCGCCGGCAAGCCGGCGGGCCACTCCCTCGCCGATGCCCGACGCGGCACCGGTGACCACCGCCACGCGGGGGCTCACTTGGCGGCCTCGGCCGGTGTGAATTCGATGTGCAGCTTGTGCAGGCCTCGCAGCACCCACGTCGGCTCATATTGGAAATGCCGCGCCGACGGCGGCCCGTGGTGCTCCTCGGAGAGACGGATGTCGTGCATGCGCTCGAGGATGCGCTCGATGCTGACCCGGCCCTCGGCCGCGGGCCAATGGGCCGCCGGGGCAGGCGTGGACGCCCCGGCCGAAGGCGATGTGCACCTTGGCGTTGGGGCGGTCGACCCGGAACTCCTCGGGACACTCGAAGAGCCGCGGGTCGCGGTTGGCTGCGCCGTTCAAGAGCATCACCGGCGTCCCGGGGGCGATGTCGACGCCGGCGACCTTGGTGTGGCGCCGGGCCAGGCGGAAGTCCGCCTTGACCGGGCTCTCTATGCGCAGGGCTTCCTCGATGAACCCCGGGATCCGGTCCTTGTGTGCCCGCAGCTCGTCCTGGAGCTCGGGATACTCGGCCAGGTACTTGAGGCCGACGGCGAGCAGCCGGGCCGTGGTCTCCTGGCCGGCGGCAAAGAGGAAGGTCGCCGTCCGCACGACGTTGGTGACGTCGGGCGTCGAACCGTCGGGGTACGTGGCCAGCGCGAGGCTGGTCAACACGTCGTCGCGTGGGTTGGCCCGGCGGTCCTCGATGTACTGGGTGAACCAGTCGTCGCACCAACCGAGGGCGTTGCTCGTCTCACCCTTCCCCTCGGCGCCGACCTTGCCCGGCGTCATGCCGACGCCGAACCCCTGGCGGAACGTCTCGTGGTCCGACTCGGGAACGCCGAGGACGTCCGCCACGACCAGCATGGCGAAGGGCTGCGTGTACGCGCTGATGAACTCGCAGTGGCCGGCGCCGACGAACTCGTCGATCTGGCGGTCGGCGAGCCGCCACATGAAGGCCTCGTTCTCCTTCAGGCGCTTCGGCGTCAACAGGCGCATGATCAACGACCGCTCCTGCGTGTGCTGCGGCGGGTCCATCGTGACCATGTGCTCGTACATCGGCAACACCTCGCGGTTGTTGTCGATGATGTCGCTGATGTCGTCGCCCTCGAGCGGGACGGGGAACGTGGCGAAGGGCCCGATCACCGAATTGCACGAAGAGAAGTCCTCGTTGTTGAGGTAGATCTCGGACGCCTCTTCGTAGCCGGAGACCGCGACCACCCCGTGGTGCGCCGTCGGGAGAATCGGGCACTGCGACCGCAGGTGGTCGAAGTACGGGTAGGGGTCCTCGAGCAACGACTCGTCCGTGAAGAAGTCGACCGACTCGTAGTCCGCCATGGCTGCTCCCTCCTGCGCGCACCACTTGCGCTGGGCGGGTGCACGGCGCGTATGCTGAGCGAGTGCTTAGCACGCGATCGCCGGGAGCGTCAACGAAACGGACGCCGCGGCCGACCGCAGCCCCTCCGATTGGATCCGCAAAAGCCCAGTTCAGCTAGGCGGCGGACCGGACCGAAAGGTCGGTCGGAGAAGGGCGTTTTCTAAGCAGGAGAAGACCAGTTCTCTTCCCGGGTGGGCCTTGGCAGGGGGGCAATTGAGGGCGAATCATGAACGTGGCGGAGTGGCCACCGAGGTCCGCGTCGAGTCGGCTGCGGCGATCTCGTCACCTATTACAACGCCCGTGGACGGCCGCCCTCGCGCTGACCTGCGTGGCCGTGCTCTTCGCCGGGTGCGGGAGCAGGCTCTCCGACCAGGCCATCGCGTCAGCCGCCCACAAGCCGATCGTGCAGGGTTCGGGTTCGAGCGCTGGCGCGGGGGACGTGGGAAGTACCGGCGCCCAGGCCCTGGGCGCGGACGGCGGTCCCTGCTCGTCGACCACGACGACGACCTCGGCACCGGACAAAGCGAAGTCGAAGTCCTCTTCGTCAACGTCTTCGACCACCACGACCGCCCCCTGCTCGTCCACCGCGCTGGCCAGCGGAGCCTCGGGGAGCCACGGCGGTGTTGCCGGCTCGGGCGCCAGCAGCGCGGCGGCCCGCACCGCGACCGGATCGGGGGGATCGGCGGGCGGCGGGGGCTCCGCCGCCGCGAACGGCTCGACCATCGCCCTCGGCAACGTCGGCACCTACAGCGGGGTCATCGGCGCGGTGTTCTCGGGGGCCCAGCAGACCATGGGGGTCTGGCAGGCCTACGTCAACGCGCACGGCGGCCTCAACGGCCACCCCGTCCACGTCTACATCGAGGACGACGGCGCCGACCCCTCCACCAGCGTCTCCGACGTTGAGCAGGAAGTGACTCAGGACCATGTCGTCGCGTTCGTCGGCAACCTCGTGCCGCTGACGGCGAGCGCCAGCGTCTCCTACCTCCAGCAGAAGAACATTCCAGTGATCGGCGGTGACGCCAGCAGCGCGACGTGGTGGCAGAGCCCCGTCTACTTCCCCCAGGGCGGGAGCGACCTCTGGGGACTACCAGGCGGTCTTCACCATCAAGGCGGCGGTGGCACGCGGCGACACGAAGATGGGTGTCGTGTATTGCGTGGAGGACCCCACGTGCTCCAACGGGCATCCAGGACCTGATAAAGCCTGGAGGCGGACAGGCCGCCGGCGTCACGACCGTCTACTCCTCGTCGATCAGCATCACCCAGCCCGACTTCACCGCGAACTGCCTCGAACGCGAAGCAGGCCGGCGCGAACTTCATCTACTTCGCGGGAGACGGTGACAGCCTTCGACGGATGGCAGACAATTGCGCTGCGCAGGGCTACAAACCGCTCTTTGTCGGCGACAGCATCGCCATCACCGCCAACCTCGCCTCGGATCCCAACCTCAACGGGTTGCTGGCCGGCCAGACAAACTTTCCCTGGGTGGACAGCTATACGCCGGCGCAGGCGGCGTACCAGCAGGCCGTGAAGCAATACGCCCCGCAACTGGCGAGTTCGGCCACTACGGCCGCCGAGTGGGCCGCCGGCATGCTCGCCGTCGCCGCCTCGAGCAATCTCACCGCGACACCGACCTCCGCGGACTTCTTCCAGGGGTTGTGGGGCATCAAGAACAACGATCTGGGCGGGCTCGCACCCCCGCTCACCTTCAACGCCAACGCGGCGGCAACTCCCTCCAACTGCTTCTTCCTCATGACGCTGCAGAACGGGCAATTCGTCGATCTGAACAAGGGAGCTTCGCAATGTGTGTCGTGACCGAACGACGCCTTCCCGGCGTCGGAGAAATAGGAGGGTTCGATGGACGTCGGTAAGTGGCTCCGTCTGCAGTGGGATCGCGTGCTGGCTTGGGCGTTCGTCGTCGTCGGTGCGATCGCCCTGATCATCGGTTGGGTCGGTGTCAGCGGCTCGGCGTACGCGGCCGGGCAGTTGCCTTACATCATCTCCGGCGGCATCGGCGGGATCTTCCTGCTGGGCGTCGGGGCGACGCTGTGGCTCTCGGCCGACCTGAGAGACGAGTGGCGCAAGCTTGACTGCATCGAGGACGCCCTCCGAGAGGGCAGCACCCGAAGCCGACGAGGTCGCCGTCAACTGATGGCCGAGGTGGCGGCGAGCGGGCGACTCGGGACGAGAGCCCGGACCATCGGCGCGCCGCGCACGCGCCGCGCCCGTTCGTCCGGTGCTCTGGGGTGCAGAGGACCTGCTCCGCTGGGTCATCACCGTCGGCCTGGGCGGTGTCGTCGTGGTGGTGGCGTGGTACGTCGCCGCCGGGGAGGCCACCTTCGGCCAGCAGGTAGGCCCGATCGATGCGGCCCTGGCCGGGCTGTTGCTGTCGGGGATCGGCAACCTGGCCTGGCTGCTGCACGGCCGTCGCGCGCTCGGCGAGCGGCGCCAGCTCCTGCTGCCGGACGTCGCACGCCACGACCCGACCGCGCACGCTGCCGGCAGCGCTCGTCGCCACGGTTTCCGGCGCCCTCGACGCCGACAGCAGCGGAAGAGGTCTTCCTGGCTGGTGAAGGAATGGAGCGCTACCACCGGTCCGACTGCGCGCTGGCGGCGGGCCGATCCGGCTGGACGACGGCGACACGCCGAGGACACGAAGACGGCCGGCCGCCGACCGTGCGGGGTGTGCCGCCCGTGAGCAGCTCCCCCTCGTTGGTGCTGTCGCGAGACGCCGACGGCACTAGCAACGCTGTCGCGCCAGGCGGTGATGAAGGTGGGTGGGATCGTCGCGCTCGTCATTGTCGGCCTCGTGCTGACCGCTGTCTTCTCGGTCGGCCCCTACGTCGTGACTGGGATCGCCGACGGCTCGATCTACGCCCTGGCCGCCCTCGGTCTCGTCCTCACCTACAAGACTTCGGGGATCTTCAACTTCGCCATCGGCGCGCAGGCGGCGGCCTCGGCTTACGTCTTCTACACAATGCGGGAGACCCTCGGGCTCCCATGGCCGGTGGCCGCCCTCTTGCTCGGTGATCCTCGTGGGACTCGTCGGCTCCCTGCTGCTGGAGCGGATCGCCTTCTGGTTGACGGGTGCACCGGCAGCCATGAAGGTCGTGGCCACCATCGCGCTGGTCGTGTTGCTCGAGTCCGTGCTCACCGGCGTGTACGGACAGGCGACGATTCAGTTCGGCCCGTTCCTCCCCACCAAGGGCATCCATCTCTTCGGTGTCACGATCCTGGGAAGCCAACTGATGGAGTTCGCTCTGGCCATTGGCGCCACGATCGGCCTCTATCTTCTTCTTCAAGCGCACCCGGCTCGGCGTCTCCATGCATGCGGTCGTCGATTCGCCGACGCTGCTCGCGTTGGAGGCCACCAACCCGGTGGTCGTACGCCGCTACGCGTGGGCGATCGGGTCGTGCTTCATCTCGATCTCCGGCATGCTGCTGGCGCCCGCGCTCGGAGTCGACGTCAATATCTATCTCCTCGTCTACATCGCGGCGTTCGGAGCAGCCGCCGTGGGTGCGTTCAGCAGCCTGCCGATCACGCTGGCGGCGGCCATGGGCATCGGCATCACTATGAACGTGATGAGCGACAAGCTCGCCGGCCAGACCAACCTTGTATTGGCCGAGCTCTACACGCAGATTCCCTTCCTCGTGTTGGTGGCGGCGCTGCTGCTCGTCCCTAGGGCCAAACTCATCACCCGGGGGGCCGACGCCGTACGCAAGCTGCGACCGGCCGCCACCTTTGCGCCTCCGGTGCTGGCGACGGGCGCTCTGGTCGGCATCGCCATCGCGATCGCCATCCCATTCGTGGTGGAGCCGGCGTACGTGAACCAGTACACGACCGGCATCGGTTTCGCCGTCGTGATGGCCTCTCTCGGACTCCTGTTGTGGACGTCGGGGCAGATCTCGCTCTGCCAGATGGCCTTCGCCGCCATCGGCGCCTCGACCTTCGGGCACGCCACCTCGGCCGGCATGCCGTGGTTGGCCGCGCTGGCGGTCTCGGTGCTGGTCGCCATCGCTGCCGGCGCCCTTGCGGCCATCCCGTCCTTCCGACTGTCGGGGGTCTATCTCGCCGTGGCCACGTTCGGCTTCGGGCTGCTGTTGCAGAACCTCATCTACCCGACGTTCCTGATGTTCGGTCAGTCGGACCTGGTGGCGATTCCGCGACCGCAACTATTCGGCATCAATGCGCAGTCGGATCGGGCCTATTACTTCGTGGCCCTCGTCGTGGCAGCGCTGTGTGCCGGCGCGGTGATCGGCGTCCGTCGGAGCAGGCTCGGACGGCTGCTGCGCGGCATGTCGGATTCCCCTCTGGCTCTCGAGGCACACGGGACCAACACGCGGCTCACGCGCCTCTACGTCTTCGGTGCCGCGGCCGGACTCGCCGCCGTGGGGGGTGTCCTCATCGGAGGAGTGACGCAGTCGGCTGGTGGGACCCCCACCGGCCCGTTCGGGTACTTCAACTCGGTCGTGATCCTCGCCGTCCTCGCCATCTGCGGAAGCCAGCCGATCCTGTCGCCCGTGATCGCGGCGTTCCTGTTCGAGGTGATCAAGGTCTACCGTCCCTTCAGCAACGCGTGGTTCTCCAAGTACGAGGGCGTGTTCTTCGGGCTCGGCGCGCTGGCGGTGGCAGTCGTCCCCGGCATGCGCCTCGCGTTCGCGGGTCGACGACTCGCCGCACGTGAAGGTCGCAGCCCCGTCGCTAGCCGGACACGCCTTGCGATCCCGCCGCCAGTTCGTGTCTCCAGCCAGGGGACCCGAACCCGTGATCGAGCTACAGCCCGACCTGGAGATCGACGGTCGTCACGGTGCAGTTCGGCGGCCTGCTCGCGGTGAACGGCGCGTCGATCCATGCCGCGGCGGGGCCATCACCGGGCTCATCGGGCCGAACGGCGCGGGTAAGACCACGATCTTCAATGCCTGCACCGGGGTCGTGCCCTGCCAGTCGGGCCAAGTCCGGCTCGGCCCGCACGATCTCGGCCATCTCTCGACCGCGGCCCGCGCCTCACGCGGCCTTGGCCGGACGTTCCAGCGGATGGAGCTGTTCGACTCCATGACCGTCGCCGAGAACGTCGCCCTCGGACCCGAAGCCTTCTTCGCGGCCAGGCGCCCCTGGAGCCAGCTGGCCTGTGGGCGAGACCGGCGACGGGACATCGGAGTGCGAGCCAAGCAGGCCATGGTGCGCTGCGAGATCGAACCGCTCGGGCGCATGCGGGTGGGCGACCTCTCGACCGGCCAGCGACGACTCGTCGAGCTCGCTCGAGCGATGGCGACCCCTTTTCATTTTCTCCTGCTCGACGAGCCGTCATCCGGCCTCGACGTGCGAGAGACCGAGCGGTTCGGGCACATCATCAGCCGGTTCGTCGCGGAGACGGGCATCGGGATCCTGCTCGTCGAGCACGACATGGCCCTCGTCGCAGGGGTTTGCAGCTACATCTACGTGCTCGACTTCGGCAACCTCATTTTTCAGGGCCCGTGCGCCGAAGTCCTCTCGTCCGAGACCGTGCGCGCCGGCCTACCTCGGATCCGATGCCATTGGGTTCGATGACGCCGGAGAGGAGGTCCCCACGCGGTGCTTGAGCTCCGGAATATCTGCGCCGGCTATGGCACGGGGCGGGTCCTCGAGAACGTGAACCTCGTCGTGCCCGACGGCGCGGTGGTGGCGCTGCTTGGTCCGAACGGCGCGGGGAAGACGACACTGCTCAGGGTGATGTCGGGACTGCTCCGGCCCAGCGCCGGCCGGATCCTCCTCGACGGAGTGGACGTCACGGGTGCTTCGCCCTTCGAACTGGCCCGCGCCGGCATCTGTCACGTCCCCGAGGGCCGGGGGATCTTTCCGACCCTCAGCGTCGCCGACAACCTCCGCCTCCAAGCACCCCGCTCTGTGGACCGGCGTGCCGTCGACCTCGCGGCTGCCGTGTTCCCGCGACTCGAGCAGCGCCGATCTCAAATCGCAGGAACGCTCTCGGGTGGTGAGCAGCAGATGCTCGCGCTCTCGCGTGCGTACGTCGCCAAGCCGTCGACGGTGCTGCTCGACGAGGTCTCCATGGGACTTGCCCCCAAGATCGTCGACGAGATCTTCGAGTACCTACGGCGCTTGGCCACGGAGGGCATCTCGCTCCTGGTTGTCGAGCAGTACGTGGCGCGCGCCCTTGATCTCGCCGACTACGTCTTCATCCTCAACCGAGGACAGATTCGCTTTGCCGGCGAGCCGGCTGAGGTGGGTGACGAGACGGTCCTGGAGTCTTATCTCGGAGCGCTGACGTCGTGACCATGGGTGGCTTCGTCCGAAAAGCAGGCGCTACGCGGCGCGTCCGGCTCGTGCAACTCGTCGCCCTTGCTGCTCTCGTTGTCGGCCTGGGCGGTCATCGCGGCGACCTCCGGGGCCGGCGCCCAGGAGGGTGACACCGGTTCGAGCGGGGCCGGAAGCACCAACCAGAACACCTTCAACCTCACGGCATCGGCGAACGCCCTCGACGTCCTACTCACGGACCCCTCGTTCCCGTTGTCCGGAGACCTGAATTACGAGCTGGGCCCGTGGGGTGCCTCGGCCTCGATCAACTCCCTCGGCGAGTCGATCTCGGATGCCGGCGCGCCGTACTCTCCGTCCATCGACTTCGCTGCCGGGCACGGTGAACGGGATCGGCGCCGGGAACCTGCCGCCGCTGCCCCCGCTCCCCGGCTACGTGTCCGCCAGCTTCCCCAGCACGCCGACCAACACACCAGAGCCAGGCCGGCTACCAGATCTCCTCGATGGCTGCACTGAACAACGCAAAGGGCACGGTGAGCCTCGGCGTACAGCCCAGCGGTTCACCGAACTCCACGTTCTTCGCCTCCGCGCAGACGACCGCGAATCCCGACGGCAGCGTCAGCCTGAACGCATCGGCCGGGATGGACCTGCTCGATTTCGGGCAGCTGCTCGATCTCGGGAACGTCTCGTCCTCCTTGTCCATGACCCAACAGTCCAACCAGCAGCCGAAGGTCACCTCGCAGACGACGCTCGGCACGATCACCCTGCTGGGGCAGGCCTCGGGGTTGGTCGGGAAGGGCATCAGTGCGCTCGGCATCAATGTCCCGGTCGACATCACCACCCAGCTGATCGGGCCGCTGAACACGCTCCTGGCCAAGACCGGGATCAAGCTGACCTATCTCCCGGTGACCTACACCTACACCGACGGCTCCAGTAGCACCGGCTCGAGCCCGGACAGCGCGAAGACGCTGCAGGCGGTCGACTCGGGCGCCCTCCAGGTGACGTTCAGTCAGAACCTGCCTTCCCAGGGGCAGACGACGCTCAGCGCAACGCTAGGTCGGGTGTATCTCTCGACGACGGACACGCCGGGCATCGGACCGACGACGGGGAACAGTGGTGTGGCCGTCGGCAACACCGGCAACACCGGATCGGCCGCGTTGTCCACTTCGGTTGTCGGCAACTCGGGCGCCTTTACCGGGAACACCGGGCTGACCTCGGGCAGCCAGCCCCCCAGCTCGTCCAGCCCCTCAGGCGGCACCAGCAGCCAGGCGCTCGCCACCGGTCCCGCCTATCTGATCGAGCACGGACCGCCGATCGAGAGCGTCTACCTCGTGCTCGTCCTGGGCGCGTTAGCCCTGCTCCTGGCGTCGCAGGCCATTCGCTATCTCGCCGTACGGCTGGCACTGAGTGGCGGAGGACCGTGATGCCAAGACAGACCGACAAGCAAGGTAGCCGCCGACCGTCGTTCAACGAAGGATCCCATGGAAGAGGAGCAAGGTCCGATGACCACAGCAACGCCTCTGCATCGTCGCCGCCCGGGCCGACTGCATCAGCTCGCCGTCGTGGCGGCAACTGGCTCTTGTAGCCACGGTCGTGGTCCTCTCACCGGCCGGCGCGTCCAGCGCGCCCACGGGCACTTCCGGCAATACCGGCAATACCGGCAGCGGGGCCGTCATCACGCCACTGCTCAAGCTGTTCGAGTTCGGCAACACCGTAGGGTTGCCGCTGCTGTGCAGCGACGCAGGCTCGATCGTCTCCATCCTCGGAACCCAGACGGGCGGTGCTTCGGTTTCGTCGAAGCTGGTCACCGAACTCGACAGCCAGTGCAACGAGCTCGCGTCGAAGGGCGGCAACTATCTGCAACAAGCGATAGCCCAGAGCCGCGCCCTGACGCTCATCAACCCGGTGGTCAACCCGCTGATCGCCGACCTCGGGAAGGGCGCTGAACATCGTCGGCACGCAATACGGCGGCTCGCTTGCACCCTTCGGCCCCACCGTCGCCGGGCTCGGCGGCACCGTCGCCTTCTTCGAGGGTTCGTGACATGAGGCGAGCGGTCCGCGCACCGCTCGCCATTGCTCTGGTCGTCGCGCCTTTGCTCCTCGCAGCGTGCGGCGAGCGGGCGCACATCCCCAGTGGCTCTGCCGCGTCCAGCGAGGCACAAAGGCTGGCGCGCGAATCGGCGCAGAGCACGACGACGTCGACGTCCGGATCCGACTCCTCTTCCCTGCCGACGCTGCCCAGAGGTGGGCGACCCACGACGACACAATCGTCGGCGTCCCCAGGCGTGAAAGGGGCGGCAGCGGGATCAGACCCGACGCAGAAGGCGATCCTCGGCGCCTACGAGGCCTACCTCCTCGACCTCTCGGGACTCGACGACAACCTGAGCCGGGGGTACATCGGGCCGCTGGCCTCCGTCACCACGACACGCCTCGCGCAAGCCAGCGTGCGCCAGGCGGCGGCGATCCTGGCCTCCCAAGAGCACGGCGTGGGGACACTGCGCGACGACAACGTCACCGTCGTGATGACCGGACCAACCTCGGCCGCGCTGGCCGACTGCCAGGACGAAAACGACTTCTACCTTGTGAGCGACGGGTCGTCGACGCCCGACCCCTTCGTCGAGCGCGGTGATTTCGCCGGCTCCGCACAGATGGTGTTGCAGAACGGCCATTGGCTCGTCGACGTGTTCACCACGACCCACGTCACCTGCGCCTACTGACGCCGGGACGGGGTCAGCCCTCGGCGCGCAGCCGTCCGCCGATCGATCCCAGGCTCGCCGGGACGCCCGCCAGCGTCTGGGCCGCGGCGCCGCTCACCAGATGACCCGCTTCGGCCGTCATGATGGCTTCCGCGTCCACGAGCAGTCCGAGTCGCAAACGGTTCGCCCGCAGCGCGTTCCCCGCCGGCCTCGGAACCGAGCTGACGTAGGCCTCGGCGGATCCGAGCTCGACGGCCATCTGCGCTAGCTCGGACACCGCACGACGTCCCGCCAGGAGCCGCATGCACCTTTTTCTGGGACGGTGCTCCGTCCATCGTGACCTCGGCCGTCCACTCCGCCTTCGGCTGTGAACCCGAGGGCGTCGTACCGACGGCGCGCCAGTTCGGCACGAGAGGCGGGCCCGGAGCGAGGCCGATCCCCGACCAGTCCGGCACATGAGAGGCCGCAGCCACGTCGGGCCCGGCCGAGACGCGGAGCCCAGCATCGGGGCCAGCTCGGCCGTGCCTTGGTCGAACACGACGTCGCCCAACGTGCGTACGCGCACGTAGCTGTGTTGCAGTTGCGTCTGGAGGGCGCCCGGTGCGACTTCGGTCGCGGCCTCATCAATGCGCAGCGACTGGACGTACAGCTCGACCCCCGAGACGTAATCATTCCGGGCCGTAGCGTGGCCATTCAACGGGGACAGGTTCTTCACGACACGCTGTACCCGCTCAAGCTGAGGTAAGTCCTTCTCGAATTCTTGGCGGGCCGCCGCCGCCGACTCCGACCCGGCCGCCCAGCCACGACGCGGCGTTGAGGGCGCCGAGCAGCGTCGACTGCAGCGGGCGCAGGTCGTTGACCACTCCCCGGTACCAGGCCTGGGCCCCGGCGTTGGGTGCGGCGGCGGTCGCGCCGTGCACCGGCCAGGTCGCCAGCGCCAGCCAGTGCCACCACCACCCCCGCCACGGCACGGCGGGCGAGCGTCACGGCCGGCCATCCTACGAACGGCGAGGGCGCCCGGAGCGTCAGGTGCCCTCCGAGGAACGGGTAGATCCGGGTGAAGTCCGCTGCCCGGCTCCGCATCGGCAAAGCGCTGCCAGACCGAGGCGGTGACGGGGCCGACGTCTCCCGCCGCGCCGCGTTGGGCTCCGACTGCCTCGAGGTACAAGCGGAGGTCCTTGGCCATGAGCGTGTTGGTGAACCCGGCGGCGTAGCGGCCGGTCAGCACGTGGTTGGGGAACTTGTCGCTCGTGGCCTGGCTCTGACCGCTCGACGCATTGAGCACTTCGAGCATGAGCTCCATGTCGAGGCCCACCGACACGCCGAACGCCATCGCCTCGCTGGTCGCGGCCAGCGCCGCCGCCGAGAGGAAGTTGTTCGCCAGCTTGAGCGCCTGCGCCAGGCCCGCAGCATCGCCGACGCGCCGACGCCGGTCACTCAGTCCGGCGAGCACCGGCTCGATCGCCTCGCACACGGCGGCAGGCCCTGCGTACATGACCGAGAGCGTGCGAGCCCGCGCCCCGCGACTCCACCTGACACCGGCGCATCGACGTAACCGATTCCGGCCGCCGAGAGGAGCCGGTCGATGGCGCGGGCGGCGGCCACCCCGATCGGTCGACGTGTCCACGACGGCCGTCACGCGCCGGGCTTCGGTGCGGGCCAGGGCACGTGCCACCTGCTCGGACGCGGGAGCGTCGGGCAGGCTGCACACGACGACGTCGACGCGGCGGGCGATCTCTTCGACCGTCGCGACGAACACGGCACCCGTGCGGGTTGGTGGCGGGGCCGGCGACGTCGAATGTGACGACTTCGAGCCCCGAATCGACGAGGTTGGCCGCCAGGACGCTGCCCATGTTGCCCAGGCCGACGACGCCGACCAGCTGGTCGGTCACGTCCCTTCCTGCTCCGCCCGCACCGACTGGAGCGCGCGCTTGGCCGACAGCCCGGCCGGCCCACCGCAGTACGCGGCGATCTGGAACAACAACTCGTCGAGTTCGTCGGGCGTCACGCCGGCACGCCGCGGCTCGAGCCGGCATGGATCTTGAACTCCTCCATCCGTCCGAGAGCAGCGGTCATCGCCAGCACGAGGAGACTCCTGTCCCGTGTGCGTCAACGCGCCCTGGCGTGCCCACACCCCCCAGGCCATGGAGGTCAGGTAGTCCTGGAACTCGCCCATCGTCGGGTTGGGTTCGGCCGCCTGGGCGTCGACATAAGCGTCACCGAGCACGGCGCGGCGCATGGCCCACGCGGCATCGAGCGAATCGTCCTGTCCCATGGGTGCCTCCATTCGGGTCGCGACGTCCGCCCGGAGTGGCGCGTCGCGTTGGGTACGGCCGCTTACGACGCCTTGTAGACGTGTCCGTCCTTCATCACAAAGCGCACATCCTTGGTCACCTTGATGTCCTCCGCAGGGTCGCCGGGCACGGCGATGATGTCGGCCAGGTAGCCCGGGGGCCAGACGGCCGAGGTCGTGGCTGCGCTCGATCAGATCGGCGCTCGTCACGGTGGCCGCCTGCAGCGCCTGCATCGGCGTCATGCCGCGGTCGACCATGGAGATGAGCTCCTCGGCCTGGGTCCCGTGCGGAATGGCCGGCGCATCCGAGCCGCAGGCGATCTTCACGCCGGCGGCGAGCGCCTTGCCGAACATGCGGCGGGCCTGCGGGAAGATCTCGGCCGCCTTCTTCTGCAGGATCGGGTGGATGCGGTCTATCGCCATGTGGTCGGCCAGTGCCGTGGTGCCGACGAGGAACGTGCCCGCGTCGGCCATCAACTTGATCGTGTCGTCCGTCGCCAGCGACCCGTGCTCGATGCAGTCGACCCCGGCGCGGACGCAGGCCCGGATCCCAGCGTCGCCGTGCGCGTGCGCGGCCATGCGCAGTCCGTTGCGGTGGGCCTCGTCGACGATGGCGGCCAGCTCCTCGTCCGAGTACTGCTGGCAGCCGGCCGCGCTCGAGAACGACATGACGCCACCGGAGGCGGAGATCTTGATGAGCTTGGCGCCGTACTTGATCTGGTAGCGCACCGCCTTGCGCACCTCGGGCACGCCGTTGGCGATCCCCTGTTCGACGCTCTGGGGCATGATGCCCGGCGCCAGTCCCTGGAACATGGTGGGGTCGAGATGGCCCCCGGTGGGCGTGATGGCGTGGCCGGCGGGGAAGATGCGCGGGCCGGGGAACCAGCCCTGGTCGACCGCCTTCATCAGGTCGACGTCGAGCAGGAACCCCGCCGTGTAGACCATCAGGCCGAGGTTGCGCACGGTGGTGAAGCCGGCCATGAGAGTGGTCGCACAGTTCACCGCACCGCGCAGCGTCCGGTAGACGGGCGAATCCTTTACCCCGTGCATCGGGTCGGGCAGACCGTCGGGCCCGCCGGGGCCGCCGATGAGCATGTTGAGCTCCATGTCCATCAGGCCGGGCAGCAGGGTCACGTCGCCGAGGTCGATCTCGTTGGCCGGGCTCGGGATCTCCTTCGGATTCACGGCCACGATCTGGTTGCCGTCGACGACGACCACGGCCGGTGTACGCACCTCGCCGGTCTCGACGTCGACCCAGCGCTCGGCCCTCAGCACGGTCACGTCGCTCATGCAGCCTCCTCTTTCGGTGTGGTGCGTGCTTCGTCGATCCGCCCGGGTCGGCGCCGTCGTCGCGGCGTCAACGGATCGGCTCGTCCCCGCTCATGGTGGTCCGGTGCATCTCCCGGGACGACGACGGGTCGTACGGGCAGGCCCGGTGCATCACGCCGGTGTTGTCCCAGATCACCATGTCACCCACCGACCAGGCGTGCCGGTAGACGCGCTCCGGGGCGGTCGCCCGCAGCACCAGGCCGTCGAGCAGCGCCTTGCCGGCGTCGCGGTCCATCCCGATGACGTGGTCCGCCGAGGCGCCGATCACGAGGGAGCGGCGCCCCGAGCGGTGGCACCACACCAGCGGGTGCTCGCGATCGGTCTTCTCCCGCCAACGCGCCAGCTCCTCGGGGGTCGGATCGGGGTGCACCAGCCGCTGCGACGCCTCGAAGGAATGCAGGACGCGTACCGACTCGAACCGCTGCTTCTCTTCGTCGTCGAGGTCGTCGTAGGCGGCATAGGTGCTGGCGAACTCCGTCTCGCCGCCCTCGGTGGCCACCACCTTGGCGCTCAGCACGGTCGCCTTGGTGGGGACCTCGTCCTGTGCGCCGTCGATGTGCCAGGCGAACGTGCCGCGCAGGTAGTCGGCGGCCGGGTTCTTCGCCGGGTCGAGCGTCACGATGAAGATCGCGGGGAGGCTCCGCGGGCTCCGCCTTGCCGACGTCATCGAGCCGCTTCGAGAACGCGACCTGGGTGTCGTCGTCGATGTGCAGGCCCCGGAAGACAAGGACACCGTGTTCCTCGAGCGCGTCCATGCAACGGGCCGGCAGCGCATCGTCGTCGAGCATGCGACCGCTCGACGCCGCGGACCTCGGCTCCCACCGTGGACCCGAGCCGCTCGATCGTCAGGGTGCTCAGAGGTACCACGCCCCGTTGACGTTGATCTGCTGGCCGGTGATGTAGCCCGCGTCCTCGGAGCACAGGAACGCGCAGGCGGCGGCGATGTCCTCGGGCGTGCCCAGCCGGCCGAGCGGCGCGCGCGCCACGATCTGGTCCAAGCTGGCCATGGCGCCCGACTCCATGGGTCGCCGCATCATCGGCGTGTCGATGGCGCCCGGGCGGGATGGTGTTCACGGTGATGCCGTTCGGAGCGAGGTCGAGGGCGAGCGCCTTGGTCAGCGCGATGACCCCTCCCTTGGAGGCGACGTAGTGGGCCATCCGCTTCGTGCCCGACTGCGCGGAGGACGACGAGATGGTGACGATGCGGCCCCACCCGGCTTCCACCATGTCGGGCACGACCGCCTGCACGCAGTGGAACGTCCCCGTCAGGTTGACGGCGAGCATGCGCTCCCAGGTCGCGACGTCGATGTCGAGGAAGTTCGAGAAGCCCTCGATGCCGGCGCTGGTGACCAGGATCCCGACTGGGCCGAACGCGGCGCGGGCCCGATCCATCGCGGCATCGACGGCGGCGCGGTCGCTGACGTCGACGGTGACGGCCAGCGCGCGTCCGCCCGTCCGGCCTCGATCTCCTTGGCCACCTGCTCGGTGGCGTCGCCGTCGATGTCGAGGACGGCCACCCCGTGGCCCTGGGCCGCCAGGCGAGCGCAGATGGCCCGGCCCATGCCGGAGCCACCGCCGGTGACCACCGCGGTCCGCGCCGTCTCCGAGCGCCCCTCAGCCATGCCGGTCTCCCACGTCGCGCCGCCTCCCCATACGTTCTCAAGCGTCCCTAGCGTCCAGCGATAGCATGCTATACCTTAGATGAGAACGGCATTTCCACACCGAGGGGAGCCCGGTCATGCGGATGGGTCTGCAGGTCAGCGCGGACAGGGGTCGCTACGCCACCAAGGTGGAGAAGCTCCAGGCCGACGCCCGCTGGGCTGACGAGGCGGGCCTCGACACCGTCTGGACCCCGCAGATCCCCGACGAGTTCGACGTCATGACGGCCGCCACCCTCCTGGGCGCGGCGACGTCGCGGATCGAGGTGGGCACGTCGGTGGTGCCGGTCCAACCACGGCACCCGATCGTGCTGGCCCAGCAGGCCCTGTCGACGCAGGCCGTGTGCGGGGGCCGCTTCACGTTGGGGCTCGGCGTCTCGCACCACTGGATCATCGCGGACATGCTCGGCCTGCCGTACGAGCGGCAGGCCACGACCATGCGGTGCTACCTCGACGTGCTCGACCAGGCCCTCGGTGGCCCCGGCCTGGTCGAGGTGGACAACGAGCTGTTCCACATCCGGAACCCGCTCGACGTCACCGACCTGACGCCGACGCCGGTCATGATCGCCGCGCTCGGCCCAGTGATGCTGAAGCTGGCCGGCGAGCGCGCCGCCGGCACCGTCCTGTGGCTGGCCGACGAGCGCACCATCGGCTCGCACGTCGTGCCGCAGATCACGAAGGCGGCGGCGTCGGCCGGCCGTCCCGCCCCGCGGGTGATGGCGGGCGTGCCGGTCTGCCTCTGCGCCGACGATCAGATCGACGCGGCGATCGAACGGACGAACCGGACGTTGAGCGAGGTGGTGGACTCGCCGAACTACGCGCGCCTGATGCAGCACGGCGACGCCCGCAACATCGGCGACGTCCTCATCTGTGGCAGCGAGGCGACCATGGAGAAGCGCCTGCGCAGCTTCGCCGACGCCGGCGTCACCGACCTCAACGCACGCATCGTCCCGTTGGGCGAGGACCGAGACGAGATCAAGGCGTCGGCCGAGCGCACTCGGGAATTCCTGGCGGCGGTGGCGCCGACGTTGCGCGCCGCCGGCTGAAACCGGGGCGCCGCATCCCCACGCAGGGTGGCGATACCCCGAAGTTACGTTGTCTCGCCGTTCACGATGCCGCGGGAGACGAACTCCCACATCTCGTCGGCGGCACGCGTGGCGTCCTGCGGTTCGGTACCGCTGATCGTCGACGCGTAGGCGGCGTTGAACATGATGGTGGAGAGGATGCCGCCGGCCACGTCCTCGCCGGCAAAGCTGGCCCGCACGTCCCCCGCCTCGACGGCGTCGCTCAACGTCTTCTCGAGCAGGGCGACCAGGGGCACGAATGCCCGGGACGCCTCTTCGTGATGGGCCGTCAAGAGCTGGTGGCAGAACTCCGCCATCACCGGCGTGGGATTGTTCTTCGACGCCCGACCCTTGGGCGCCGGAAGGCACATGCGGTAGTACTCCGTCACAAAACGGTGCAGGCGCTCGAACGGGGTCGGCTCCTTGGCCACCTGCTCCTCGAGGCGTTCGGCCGTGGAACGGATGGCCTCGTCGAAGAGCGCCAGCAGAAGCTCGTGCTTGCCGGCGAAGTATTGGTAGAAGCTGCGTAGCGACTGACCCGAGCGGTCGACGACCTCTTGGACCGTGAAGTCCCGCCCGGACTCTGCACTGGCCAGCAGTTCGAAGCCGGCGTCGAGGAAGCGCTGGACCCGTCCTTCGCTTCGCACCCGGGCCGAGTCGAGGGAGCGGGCGACCGCGATGTCCCTCCGGCGCACGGGAGCGTCCGAGGCGGGCTGGGCGGTGGGATCGTCAGCGGCGGACATCGGTCGAGTGTATCCGGTTCCCCCTAATTGAGAGCGGGATTCTCCCTCAGCTCGACCCCACGGCGAAGAAACTCTGCAAACCTTGTTCCCGACGTTCGACACTGGTCGTGTCGGGCCGCTTGGAAGCGCACGGGCAATTGCAGATTTGGAGAATGCTGTTATCGTGAGCCGCCATGGACGCGGGGCGCACCGCCGACATCATCGAGTTGGAGCAGGTCCTGGCCCGCTACGCCGTCGGCATGACCCGCGACGACGTCGAGGCCGTCATGGAGGTGTTCACGCCCGACGGGACGTACAGCGCGTTCGGCTCGACCTACACGCTCGAGGACTTCCCGACGCTCGTGGCGGCGGCCCCCAAGGGCCTCTTCCTCACCGGTACGCCCGTCCTTGACCTCGACGGCGACACCGGCACCGGCTACCAAACGCTCTGCTTCGTGGAGCAGACCACCCACGACATGCGCATCGGCTGGTACACGGACACGTACCGCCGGACCGAACAGGGCTGGCGGCTGCAGACGCGGGCCATGACCTTCTTGCGGCGCAGCGGCGCTCGCGACTCGGGCAAGGCGCACGATCCCACCCGCCCGTTGCCCTCGGACGCGGCCGACGGTGCGACCGACGAGGCGGCGCGGCATGGAGCTGGCTGAGTTCAAGGCAGCGGTCGACCGCTGGCTGGACGAACGGGCGAGCGATCTCTCCTGCGAGTTCGAGGGCATCGGGACGCTCGACCAGCAGATGACGCAGCTGCGCAAGGTCATGCGGCTCGCCTACGACGCGGGGTTCATGCGCATGGGATGGCCCGAGCGGGTCGGCGGGCTGGGCGGCTCCAACCTCCTGCGGGCCTACCTCGGGCGAAGCTTTGACGGCGCGCGATCTTGTCGAGCCCGGCAACTACTCCATGCCCGAGGTGTTGGCCCCGACCATGATCGACTACGCCCCGGGCGAACTCGCAGCCGCCATGGTGCCGCGCCTTCTACGCGGCGACGAGATCTGGTGCCAGGGCTTCTCGGAGCCCGGCACGGGGAGCAACCTGGCGTCGCTGGCCTGCCGTGCGACACCCGATGGTGACGGATGGCGGGTGCACGGCCAGAAGGTGTGGACCAGCCTGGCCCAGTACGCACAGCGCTGTGTCCTCCTCACCCGCACCGGCACACCCGAGTCGGCACACCGTGGCATCACGGCCTTCTTCGTCGACATGGACAGCCCCGGCATCACGGTGCGCCCGATCGAGACGATGCACGGCGTCCCCGAGTTCTGTGAGGTGTTCTACGACGGGGTCTTCGTGCCGTCGGACCGCGTGCTGGGAGAGGTGGATGGCGGCTGGTCCGTCGCCATGAATCTGTTGCCCTACGAACGCAGCACCGCCCTGTGGCACCGCGCCGCCTATCTCCAGCGGCGGCTCGAGCAGCTCGTGGCAGCGGCGCCGGCAGGGTCGCTCGACCCGGTCGCCGTGGGCGAGGCGACCGAGCTGGTCTGGGCCTTCCGCTCCCGCTCGCGCGCCACGCAGCGCCGCCTGGCGACGGGTGCGACACTCGGGCCCGAGACGTCCATCGACAAGGTGCTCGTCGCGATCGGCCGAGCAAGCGGTCTTCGACCTCGTGGCCGAGGGCCTCGGGCCGGCGGTGGCGACTGGCGACGACCCCGTCAGCGAGCGCTGGCGCGCCGAGTTTCTCTATTCGCGTGCCGCCTCCATCTACGGCGGCAGCGCAGAGATCCAGCGCAACATCATCGCCCGGCGGCTGCTCGACCTCGGCGCGGACCGTTGAGGACACCCGTGCCGAGCGACCGCGTGATGGACGCGTCCGAACGCGCGCTCTTCGCGGACGCGATCCGGCGGACCACGGCCGCAACACCGCGGCGTCGACCTCGATGCGGCCCTCGACGAGCTCGGGCTGGGCGGACGCCCTGGCGGAGGATCACCCCACCGCGGTCGCCGTGCTCTTCGAGACCCAGGGGGAGACGAACGCGACGTCGTCGGCTCTCGACCAGGTGCTGTCCGCCGCGCTCGGCGTGCCGGACCTGGCCCCGGCGGTCGTCGTCCTGCCGCCGCTCGGCGCCGTGGAGCCACCCGGCCGTCTCGAGGGCGCTCGTCTCGTCGTCCGCGGGCTCGGCACCGAGGCCGTGGCGCGCCGCGACGACGCGATGGTCGTGGCCAAGGGCAACGGAGGCGACGAGTTGTTCGTCGTCCCGGTCAGTGCGCTCAGGGCGGAGCCGATCTCGGGCTTGGACCCCGCGCTCGGGCTCGTCGTGGTCTCCGGTGAGATCGACCACGCTTCCCCTATCCCGGCCGTCGACTGGAGCGCCGCGGTGGCCGCCGGGCAACTCGCCCTCGGCTACGAGCTCGTCGGAACCGGTCGCACGATGCTCGAACTGGCCCGGCAGCACGCACTCGAGCGGATCCAATTCGGTCAGCCGATTGCCTCGTTCCAGGCGGTGCGGCACCGGTTGGCCGAAAGCCTCGTCGCACTCGAGGCGGCGGCGGCCCTGCTCGCCGCGGCTTCCGACGAGCCATCCCCCGTCCACCGCGGCCATGGCCAAGGCCTTCGCCGGGAGGTCCGCGCGCACCGTCGCCCGCCATTGCCAGCAGGTCCTGGCCGGCATCGGCTTCACCACCGAGCACGACCTCCACCGTTTCGTCCGCCGGACCTACCTCTCGACCAGCTGCTCGGCGCGGGCAGCGTGCTCACCCGCCAGCTGGGTGCAGAAGTCCTGGCGGCCCGATCGCTGCCGGCGTCCTTTCCGCTCTGAGCGAGACCTGACCTGGGCTTTTGACGCAGTCGGAGAGGCTTTGCTCCCGTCGTCGCCAAAAATGTCGATTTCGGCCTGCGCCATTCGTGTAGGGGGTGCGGCGACGCCGCCGCCACGAAACAGAGGGAGGCCGAGATGAGCAGAATCGTCGTGATGAACCACGTGACCCTGGACGGCGTGATGCAGGGACCGGGTCGGGCCGACGAAGACACCCGAGGTGGATTCCGGCATTCCGGTTGGGGCAGCCGCGCCGCGTCGCCGCCTGATGGTGCGTTGCAAAAGGCAATGGGCGACCGGATGCAGGCCGGCGGCGGCCTCGCCGGATGGCTCTTCGGACGGCGCACGTACTCGGACCTGCTCGACTATTGGAACCGCCAGAGCGACAGCCCATTCGGGCCGATGCTCAACGACACGCCCAAGTACGTGGCCTCGACCACGCTCACCGATCCGCTCCCCTGGCCCAACTCCACGCTGTTGCACGGCAATATGGCCGACGCCGTCGGCACACTCAAGGCGCAATCCGATGGCGTGCTCGCCATCATGGGCAGCGGCGTGCTCATCGGCTCGCTGATGGCGGCCGACCTGGTCGACGAGTTCTTGCTGCTGATCCACCCGATCGTGCTCGGCAGCGGACGGCGGCTCTTCCCCGATGGGGTCGACCTCTCGTTGCGCCTCGTCGACAGCACCACGAGCATCCAGCGGCGTGGTCATCGCCACCTACGAGCCGGGCCAGAGACTGAACGAGACAAGAGGAGATCACGATGACAGCACTACCTGCTCAGCATCTACCAACCCGACGGCGACCCGCCCTCGGCTGACGAGCTGGCGCAGATCGGGCGTGACCTCCAGCTCGTGCGCGAAGAGCTCCGCGCGGCGGGTGCCTGGGTGTTCGCCGGCGGTCTGGACGCACCAGCCAGCGCGAGAGTCGTGCGTCCCCGTCGCGAGAAGACGCCGATGACCGACGGCCCGTTTGTCGAAGCCAAGGAGCACATCGGCGGGATCAACATCATCAAGGTGGCCAACGACGACGAGGCGCTCGAGTGGGCGCGAAAACTCGCCCGGGCGACGACGTTGCCGATCGAGGTGCGCTCGTTCCGGGGCGAGCCGGACGACTGAGGCCGTCCCGGCTCGCCCATGGAGGCCGGCGGCCCACTCGATTATGCTTCTCCCAGTATTTTGATAACTGGGTTTCCGCCTGGTGAGAGACCTCGAGCAGAGAGGGGTGGGCGATGACGGCAGCGACCGGCCACGAAGTGAGGATGCTCGATCGACGGCGAGCTCGTCGAGGCCGACACCGGGCGGATGTTCGACAACGTCAACCCGGCGACCGAGGAGGTGCTCGGGCCGGTGGCGGACGCCTCGGCGGCCGAGATGCACCGCGCCATCGACGCGGCCCGCCGGGCCTTTGACGACACCGACTGGTCGACCAATCGCGACCGGCGCAAGGAGTGCCTCGGCCAGCTGCAGGACGCGCTCGAGTCCGAGCGAGAGGAGTTGCGGGAGGAGCTGATCCTCGAGGTCGGGTGCCCGCGCATGACGACCCACGCCAATCAGCTCGACATCCCGCTGGACGGCGCGCTCAAGTACCCCGCCAAGCTGATCGACGAGTTCCCCTGGCGCACCGACCTGTCCGAGGTCGTCGACCGGCGGGGCACCGCGAACACGCGGCAGATCTGGAAAGAGCCCGTTGGCGTGGTGGGCGCCGATCGTGCCGTGGAACTTCCCGCTCGAGGTCACGCTGAACAAGCTCGGCCAGGCGCTCGCCACCGGCAACACGGTGGTGCTCAAGCCGGCACCGGACACGCCGTGGAACGCCACCCGGCTCGGGTCGCCTCGTCGCCGAGCAGACCGAGTTCCCGCCGGGCGTCCTCAATGTCGTGACCTCTTCGGACCACCTCGTCGGCGAGGAGCTGACGCTGTCGCCCAAGGTCGACCTGATCTCGTTCACCGGCTCGACCGCCGTCGGCAAGCGCATCATGGAGAAGGGCGCGGCCACGCTCAAGCGCGTCTTCCTCGAGCTCGGCGGCAAGTCCGCCACCATCGTGCTCGACGACGCCGACTTCGCCACCTCGGTGCCCTCGGGTATCGCCGTGTGCTTCCACGCCGGGCAGGGCTGCGCCATCCAGACCCGGATGCTCCTGCCCCGTTCGCGCTACGACGAGGGCGTCGAGATCCTCAAGGCCACCCTCTCGTCGGTGGCCTACGGGGATCCCCAGCGCCCCGACGTCCTCATGGGCCCGGTCATCTCGGCCAAGCAGCGCGACCGCGTGCTCGGCTACATCGAGAAGGGTGTAGCCGAGGGCGCGACGCTCGCCCTCGGCGGAGGGCGCCCGGCCGACCTGCCCAAGGGGTGGTTCGTCGAGCCGACCCTCTTCACCGACGTCGACAACTCCATGACCATCGCCCAGGAGGAGATCTTCGGGCCCGTCCTCGTCGTCATCCCCTTCGACGACGACGAGGACGCGGTGCGCATCGCCAACGACAGCGTCTACGGGCTCTCGGGCGGCGTCTTCTCCGGCTCGCTCGAGCGCTCACTCCGGGTGGCCGAGCGCATCCGCACCGGGACGTTCGCCGTCAACGGCGGGATGCCCATCGGGCAGGCCGACATCCCCTTCGGCGGCTACAAGCACAGCGGGATCGGCCGCCAGAACGGCCTGGCCGGGTTCGACCAGTACCTCGAGACCAAGGCGGTGGCCTGGCCGACGCCCGCCTAGGGCGCCGTCCCGGTCGAGCACGATGACCGACCACAGCCCGGTCCTGCGGGAACACGGCTACCACGAGCTGCGGGTCAAGGACGTGGTGCGCGAGACGCACGACGCCAGCTCCTTCGTGCTCGACGTGCCCGACGAGTTGCGGGCGACCTTTCGCTACCGGCCGGGACAGTTCTGCACGTTCCGGGTCCAGGTCGACGGCGACGAGCAGTTGCGCTCGTACTCCATGTCCAGCGAGCCCGGGACGGACCGCGACCTCACGGTGACCGTCAAGCGCGTGGCGGGCGGGCTCGTCTCGAACTGGTTCCTCGACCGTCTCGGCGTGGGCGACGTCGTGGAGGTGACGAAGCCGGCCGGCGTGTTCTGCCCGCAGGACGCCGCCGATCGACCCGTCCTGGGCTTTCTGCGGCGGGAGCGGGATCACGCCGGTCATGTCCATCATCAAGCACGTGCTCGCGGCCACGGGTCGCGTCGGTCCGCCTCCTCTACGCCAACCGCGACCGCGACTCGGTGATCTTCGAGTCGGGGCTCGCGGCGCTGGCCGGCGGCCACCCGGGTCGGCTCGAGGTGCGGCACCACTTCGACGCCGACGGCGGCTTCCTGACGGCGGACGACGTCACCGCCTTCGTGGGATCCGACGCCAAGAGCGCCGACTGCTACGTCTGCGGCCCCGGCCCGTTCATGGACCTGGTCGAGACCGGTCCTGCTCGATCTCGGCGTCGCCCGAGATCGACATCTTCATCGAGCGCTTCCTCGTGGAACAGCAGGAGAAGGACGCGGCGGCGATCGACGCGACCGCGGAAGCGACCGACAGACCTGCCCGACGAGGTGACGGTGATCCTCGAGGGGAAGAAGGCGGTCGTCAAGTACCAGCCGGGCGACACCCTGCTCGAGACGGCGCGTCGGGGCGGCCTCAGGCCACCCTTCTCGTGCGAGGCGGGAAACTGCGCCACCTGCATGGCCTTCTTGAAGGAAGGCACCGTCACCATGCGGGCCAACAACGCGCTCACGCCGGAGGAGGTCGAGGAGGGCTGGGTCCTTACCTGCCAGTCGCTCCCGTCGGGCCAGACTGTGACCGTCGAGTACGAGGCGATGTGAGCGACGCGGGAGGACAACGACATGCGCGACATCCGCGAGCTGAAAGGCGACCCCGAGGCGTACCAGAAGGAACTCCAGCGTCGCTGGAGCGGGCTGCTGAGCTACCGCTACATCGGCCGCAACCACTCCTCCATGAACCTCGGGCCCGAGGACAACACGGTGCGGATCCGCCACGACATGCGCAACGAGGCCGGAGGGATCATGGTCGCTCCGCTCGCCATCTCGTCGCCCGAGGGCGGCCGATCCGACCTCGACGCCGTGCCGAACCCGGTCATCGCGTCGGTGCAGATCCTCGACCCGGGCTTCGACGTGCAGACGATCGAGGTGCGCGACTCGGGGTCCATCCACCAGGGCCGCACCATGGGCTACGGGCGCTGCCTCATTGTCGACGCGGCGAACCGCGACCGTGTCATCGCCTTCATCGACGGGCAGGGCGCCAGCATCGGGGCGCCACCCGAGGGCCTGCGAGCGCATGGACGTCGACGACGCCAAGCTCGAGATCGAGGACTCACCCGATCTGCCGCCCCTGTGGCAGGTGTTCGGCGCGTCCCGGCGCGAGGACGGCCATTGGACGCTGCCCGAGCTCAGCGTGGAGTTCGCCTCCCCCGACGCCGCGCTCCACATCGGGCCGCAGCACGTGGTGCTCGAGACCGCCGCGGTGGACCTGGCCGCCGAGCTGGCCGGCACCCGCCGCCTCCAGGTCCGGAGCTGGCACGTCATGTTCCTCGCCCGCGGCAAGGTAGGCCCCTTCCGGGTCGACGGCACGGCCTACGACGCGCCGGGCGGGATGATGGGTGTCCGTCTGCTCATCCACGACGAGGGCAACGGCGGCCGCGCCATCACCTCGGGATCGGCCGTGCTCGAGACCATGCCGTAGGAGGAGGCCGGCGGGGACCTCAGGAGCCCTGCACACGGGCCTCGGGTCGAAGCGTTTTCAGCAATGCGCAGGCCCGGTTGGCCAGTTCGGCGAGCGCGGCAATCACGTCCATGACCACCCCGTCCTCGCTCGGGACGAGCTGTTCACCGAGATCTCCGATCCCGCGCAGCGCCGGTGGGAGCTCGATCTGAACTCCCTGGGCCGAAGGCAGATTGACTGGGTTGTCGGGATGAAATCCGAGCCGAATGCGCTCGTCGGCGAGGTGGTAGCCGGCGAAACGGCCGTCCAACACTTGGCGTGCCATCTCCAGCAGGTCAGGATTTCGCCCACCTACGATGATCCCGCGGAGAGGTCCAGTCTGACGTCCGCGCAGCGCTGGGCCGTAGGGTTCGATCACGAGGTTACCGAGATGATCGACTCTCACGTCAAAGCCGTCACGCCCGAACCCATGCACCGAAATGGCGATCTGGACATGCCGCAAAAAGGCTTGGAGCCGCTCCGAATGAACGGGGTTGTGCAGCCGAGAGGTGAGGTGCACTCGCAATCCGCTCGGCTGGACGATGGCGTAATACGACGCGCCGGCCTGCTCGGCCGCCCGGCTGGCGATCTCGTGCGTACCCCGGTCCTGTGATCCGCCGTGCAGCGCCATGAAACCTACGGCAGAACGCAGGACGCACTCTTCCTCGACGCCGGGCAAGGTCAGAAGCTCAGCGAGGTCCATCTCGCCTCCGATTACCTCTCGACGGCCGTCGGGTGTTTCGGCTGATAGAGGCCGATCTCAGCTCCACTCGGAAGTCGGATCTTCGTGACCGAGCCCCAGCGCGGCTCTTCGACCGCCGAGCAGGCCACGCCCCGCCCGGCGAGCGCGCGCATCTCGGCTTCGAGGTCGTCGCACATGAGGTAGAGCTCGGCGGCCGGCGCCTCCGCCGGGTGGATGGCGGCCTCGGCCGGTGGCAACCCAAAAATCAGCCACCCGCCCCCGGCGTCGACCGAGTCGAGCCCGAGGATCTCGGTCAGGAAGGTGCGGTCAGCGTCCGCATCGGCGCTGTAGAGCACCAGGTGGGCACCGAAGATCATCGGTGCATCCTGCCCGACCGGAGATCCGGATGCGTCCGGTCACCCGCTCAGGCTCAGGGGCCGGGCTCGACCAGCAGGTCGAGGTAGGCGGCGCCCGTGTCGGGTACGCGGCCCTGGCCCCAACACTCCACCGGGAACGACACCATGATCATGGAGTAGAGGAGGTGCATCAGGTTCGTGGCGTCGTCGGGCATGTCGTCGAGCGCGAACTTGTCGCAGTACGCCATCGCCTCTTCGTAGCGCGCCGTGCTGGCATCGTAAAAGGCCTGCATCTCGTCCATCGGCGTGGCCAGGCGCTGCGCGAAGCGCTCGCGCTCGGTGGCCAGGCACCAGGTGGCGGCGAACGGCTCCAGGTCGGAGAACTCGGTCGGCAACATCGTCTGTATCTGTGTCATTTGCCTCAGACCCCCGCGTCTTCGAGCTTCTTGTATTCGTCGACCCACTCCGCCGCCACCTTGTGCAGGTGCCGGCACAGGACCTCTTGGTCGTTGAGCGGGAACCGCTCGATCACCCGCGACTCGAGCATCGTCTGCGTCGCCTCGAGCGTATTGGCGTCCTGGAGGCCGTACTCCTTGAACGACACCGCGGCCAACTCGTGCGCCACGCGCTCGCGCGGGGTCTGCGCCGGCACGAAGTACAGCGTGCCTTCAAACACGTGCGAGCCATGACCCGTTGGCCAGTAGTGGTAGGTGAGGTACCAGTTCTGCCCCCAGACCAGGATGACGAAGTTCGGGAAGATCTGGAATGAGTCGAGGCCCCACGGGTCGCATCCGGCCGGGTTGATGCCCGCGTCCTTCTGGTCGTAGTCGAGGTCGGGCTTGTCCCACGGGCCGAAGAGGCCGCTGCGTGTGATGCGCTCTATCGGCTTGAGCATGTTCTCCGCCAAGTTCCACGGGTGGATGCCCGCGGTGCTGACGACGCGGTGCGGGCCGTCGATCGTGTACGCCGGGGCCTCGAAGCCGGCTTGCTGCGCGGCGGACGACCAATCGGGCGGCGTCTGCTTCGCGTGCAAAACCGGTGCGTGGTAGAACTCCTGGAAGGCGTCCATGTAGAGCTTCCAGTTCGCGTTGACCGTCGCACGGTAGAACCAGCGCTCGGTCTGCTGACCGAATGGGTAGTTCTCGAGTTTGGTGACCATCGGCCCGAGGAACTCGAGCAGGCTCTGCTCCGGCTTCTTGGCCAGGTTGACGAAGATGAACCCGGCCCACACCTCGCAGTGCACGGGGACGAGGCCGTAGTCCGCCTTGTCCAGGTCGAAGAACTCTTGTTCCTGCTGCACGAAGGAGCAGGCGCCATCGAGGTCGTAGCGCCAGCCGTGGTACTTGCACACGAACTGGCGGCTGACGCCGCTCGTCTCCTCTTTGGGAAAGTCGCGCCATACCAACTTGTTGCCCCGGTGCCGACACACGTTGTAGAACGCGCGCACCTCGTCGTCCGCGCCACGGACGATCACGACGGATGTTTTGGCGACCACGAGCTCTTTGGTGAAGTAACTGCCCTTGCGCGGGATCTGCTCGACCCGCCCCACGTTCAGCCAGGCGCGCTTGAAGATGGCGTCGCGTTCGAGCTCGTAAAACTCGGGCGAAATGGAGTCCTCATAGGAGATGGGCTCGGTGCCGAGCTGGAAATGCTCCGTCCAGCTCCCCTCCGGTGGCTTGGGCCAACGTGCCATGAGCGGGTCCTCTCGTCGCTGCGGGTCGGTGACGTGAAGAGGATAGCACGCCTCTCTTGAGGTGAGAAGGGCGTTTCCGCCGGGTGCTCGCCTCGCTCTCCGGTGCAGGTCAGGTGGCCGCGCCGGCCCCCTGGTCCCCGGCCACATGCCGCCTTGTGCAGGGTGTTCGCCGCCAACCGCATGTGCGCCGCGTCGACGAGCCGACCGTCGCGCCCGATGGCGCCGATGCCCCCCGCCTCCGCCTCGCGGTAGGCAGCGATCGCCTCCCGGGCGGCGGTGACCTCTTCGGTGGTAGGCGAGAAGACCTCGTTGGCGATCGGCACCTGGCTCGGATGGATGGCCCACTTGCCGTCAAAGCCGAGCGCGCTTGCCGCCGACGCGGACCGTCGGTAACCGTCGGGATTCGCGTAGTCCGGGTACGGCGCGTCGATGGCATCCACCATCGCGGCCCTTGCCGCGGTCAGCACCTGAGCGCGGGCGAAGTGCCAGAAGTCGCCGGGGTAGTCGATCACCGGGTCGAAGTTGCCGTCGACCCGGGCGTGCAGCGACGCGGAGAGGTCGCCCGCGCCGAAGATCAACGCCTCGAGACGGTCGCTCGCCTGCGCGATCTCGAGCGCCCGGGCCAACCCTTCCGCGTCCTCGATCAGCACTTCGAGGCCGATGCGCTTCGACAGCCCGAGCTTCGTTTCGAGCTGGGTCAGCAGCACGTCCACCCACCAGACGTCGCGGTGCGGTGCGCACCTTTGGGACGATAAGCACGTCGACGCACTCCCGCGCTCCCGTCACGATCTCGATGATGTCGCCGTGGCACCACGGGGTGTCGATCCCGTTGATCCGCACGGCCCGCACCGTGCGTCCCCAGTCGAGGCCGGTCAGCGCGCCGACCGCGATGCCGCGCGCCGATTCCTTCACCGACGGGGCGCAGGCGTCTTCGAGGTCCAGGAAGACGAGATCGGCTCCGGTCGCAGGCGCCTTCTCGCACATGCGCTCGCTGCTCGCCGGTGTGGCCAGCTCGGATCGCCGGGCTCGGAGTGCGCGCACCACTCTCTCCCTGCCTCCGTTCAGATCGTCCCGGCCGTCCGCAGCGCCGCCAGGCGCGTCGGAGTCCAGGCCGAGGAGCGTCGCCGTAGACCGCGTCGTTGTCGGCCCCGAGCGCCCGCCCGAGGTGCTCGACCACCCCGGGCGTGTCGCTGAACTTCGCGACCGGCGCCTGCACTGTCATCGGTCCGAGGTCGGGATCGTCCACCTTGAGGAATGAACCGCGCGCCTGGAGGTGCTCGTCAGCCAGCAGCTGCTGCGCGTCGTAGATCGGCGCCGCCGCGACCTCGGCCCGTTCGAACGTGTCCATGACCTCTTCAAGGGTGCGCGCCGCAATCCAGCCGGCCACCAGGGCGTCCACCTCGACGGCGTTCGCCTGACGCTGCACCGGGTCGGCGTACCTGGGGTCGTCGACCATTTCGGGCCGGTCGATGGCCCGATACACCCGCAGCGCGATGTTCGGTGACGCGCTCGATACGGCGAGCCACTTGTCGTCACTGGTCCGGTAGGCGTTGCGCGGCGCGCTCGGCCGGCAGGAGGTTGCCGACGCGCCCGGGGATCTTGCCGAGGTGGCTGTACGCCAGCGTCGACGTCTCGATGAGCCGGGCCAGCGGCTCGATCAGGTTGACGTCGATCAGCTGCCCGCCGGCCCCGTGCACGTCGCGGTGGTACAGCGCCAGCATCACGGCGGCCGTGGCCGACTGCGAGGCGACGCCGTCGGCCAGGAAGAAGGGGGGCAAGGTCGGCGGGCCGTCGGGTTGGCCCGTCACGTGGGCGAACCCGCTCATGGCCTCGGCCAGCGTGCCGAAGCCCGGGCCGCTCGCTCTTCGGTCCACCCAACCCGTAGCCGCTCACGTGCAGCATCACGACCCGGGGATGCGCCGCGTGCACCGACTCGTAGTCGAGGCCCCACCTGGTCAGCGCACTGGGCCGGTTGTTGATGACGACGACGTCGCTGACGTCGAGCAGGCGGTGGAACAGCTCCTGGCCGTCCGCGTTGCGCAGGTCGAGCGTGACGCACTGCTTGTTACGGCTCATGCTCTTCCAGAACAGGCCGACGCCGTCCTTCTGGTCGCCCCACGTGCGCAGGGGGTCGCCCACCCCGGGTTGTTCCACCTTGATCACGTCGGCGCCGAACTCGCCGAGCATCGTGGCCACCATCGGCCCCGCCGCCAGGGTGGCCGCGTCAATCACGCGGAGCCCTCGCAGCGGCAGGTCCGGCTCAGGCACTCAGGGCCACCGCCGGGCGCTCGAGCCCGAGGTGCTCGCGCAGCGTCGTGCCCTCGTAACGGTCGCGGAAGACGCCTCGGCGCTGGAGCTCGGGCACGACGAGCCGGACCACGTCCTCGTAGGCGCCCGGGACTGTGCGTGGCGGCGATCACGAACCCGTCGCACGCACCGCTGTCGAACCAGGCCTCCATCTGGTCGGCGATGTCCGGGCCGGTGCCGACGAAGCGCGGGCCCTGCAAGAGCGTGGCGCGGTGCCCGGCCAGGTCGCCGAGCGTCACCGTCTCGCCCCCGATGTGCTGCTTGATGTTCTGCACCAACCCCCTGATGCCCGACACCGACGCGATGAGCTCGTCGGTGATGGGCGCGTCGAGGTCGAGTCCGGCGAAGTCGTAGTTCATGAGCTCGGACAGCAGGGTCAGCGATGCCATCGGGTCCACCAGGTCGTTGAGGAACATCTGCTCGCGCTCCTCCGCGTGGGCCTTGGACTCGCCGACGACCGTGTAGGCCATGGGGAGCATCTTGACCGAGTTCGGGTCCCGGCCCCGCTCGCCGATCTTCTCCTTCTGGTCCTTGTAGTGCGAGCGGGCGATGTCGATGCCGGGGTCGCCCGTGAAGATCAGCTCCGCCCAACGGGCCGCGAACTCCCGCCCCCGCCCCGACGACCCGGCCTGCATGAGAAGCGGACCGGCCCTGCGGGCAGCGCGGCACCGTGAGCGGCCCCCGCACGCTGAACCACTCCTCGTCGTAGTTGAGTTCATGAACCTTGGCCGGGTCGGCGAACAGGGGCGTCTCGCGGTCGAGCACCAGTGCATCGTCGTCCCAGGTGTCCCACAACCCGGTGGTCGCCTCGAGGAACTCGTCCGCCCGGTCGTAGCGGACGTCGTGCGGGATGGCCTCCTTCAGGCCGTAGTTCTGCGCCTCGCTGTCGTTGACCGACGTGACGACGTTCCAGGCGGCGCGCCCGCCGGACAGATGGTCGAGCGTGGCGAACGTGCGGGCGACATGGAAGGGCGTGTAATAGGTCGTCGAGTAGGTCGCACCGAGACCGATGCGGCTCGTGACCGAGGCGCAGACCCCGAGCACGATGCTCAGGTCCAGCTTCACCGGGCGGGCGCCGGTCCGCACCGCCTCGGCCACCGACCCGCCGTAGATCCCGGGCATGGCCAGGCGGTCGTCGAAGAACATGAGGTCGAAGCACCCCTGCTCGAGGGTCCGGGCCAGCTTCTCGTAGTAGCCCGCGGTCAGGAAGCCGTGTTCGGTGGCCGGGTGCCGCCACGACCCGGCGTAGACGGTGGCGTTCCCCGCCTGCATGAACCCCACCAGGGACATCTGCCGCTTCGACGTTGTCGCCATGGGTCCTCCTCACTGAACAAGCGTGCACCGATCGAACTTAATATGTAATATTTCAGATATCAAACTGATCAGCACGACCGTCCGGGCCCAGGCGGCCAACGAGTTGCGCGACCGGATCCTGACCGGTCGCCTGCAGCCGGGAGACCGCCTCGATCTCGACCAGCTCACCGCGGAGTTCGGCATCAGCCGCACGCCGATCCGCGAGGCGCTGCTCGAGCTCTCCTACGAGGGCCTGGTCGCCATCACGCCGCGCAGCGGCATGGCCGTCGTCGGCATCACGCCGGAGGACGCGGTCGACAACTTCGCCATCCTGGCCGCCCTCGCCGGCAAGGGCGCCGAGATGGCGACCGCACGCATCACGGCCGAAGAACTGCACGCCCTGCGCGCGCTGGCGGCCGCGATCGACGAGGCCGACGATGTGGTGGCGGCCAACCGCCACTTCCACCGCGCCATCAATCTGGCCGCGCGCTCGCCTCGACTCCTGACCTACGTGCGCCAGGCCCAGCGGGTGGTGCCCGGCAACTACTTCGAGCTGTTCCCCGAGCAGGAGCAGCGCAGCCGGCGCGAACACGCCGCGCTGCTCGACGCGATGGAGCGCGGCGACGGCGACGAGGCGCGGCGCATCATGGAGGCGCATGTCCTGACGGCGGGTGAGGCGCTCGGGAGCTGGCTCGCCGAAGTCGCATCCGAGGACGCAGACGGGACAGGCCCAACCTGACCGCGCGGGCGCCGTGCGCCGCCCGCTCTACGAGCCGCCCCCCTCGGCCGACCGCTTCAACATGCGGTCGACGTTGGCCCGAAGTTCGGGCGTGGTGAACGACCGGTCCTCGGCCGCCAGCGCGTAGTCGAGCACGGCCAGAACGGCCGCCTCCATCTGGATGTTGAGCACCCGCTTGGTGTCCTCGACCGCGCCCTTGGGCAGGCGGGCGAGCCGGCGGGCGCAGTCCATCGCCTCGGTCATCACCTGATCGTCCGCGCAGACGTGGTTCACCAGGCCGATCTCCGCAGCCCGCTGTCGCCGGGATCCGGTCACCCGTCAGCGCGTACTCCTTGGCCAGCTGCAGGCTGGTCAGCAACGGCCACACCACCGGTCCGCCGTCGGCGGCCACCAGCCCGAGCGCGACGTGGGGGTCGGCCAGGTGCGCGCTCTCGGCCATGAAGACGATGTCCGACAGAGCGACGAGGGAACAGCCGAGCCCCACCGCCGGGCCGTTCACGGCGGCGACGATCGGCAGCCGGCACCGCACCATGCCGGTGACGATCTGGCGCCCGTGGGCCAGGGTCGTGCTCCGCAGCGCGGCATCGCGTGCCAGCTCGTCGAGGTAGTCGAAGTCGCCGCCGGCGGAAAAGGCGCGGCCGGCCCCCGTGAGCACGGCGACCCGCGCCTCGTCGTCCGCGTCCAACTGCGGGAAGAGCGCAGCCAGTCCCGCGTGCAGGACGTGGTTGGTGGCGTTGAGCCGGTCGGGCCGGTTCAACGTGATGACGCGGATCGGGCCGTCGGCGACGACCTGGATCTCGTCGGGGAGGTCATAGGTGCTCATGATGTGGGCAACTCCAAGATTCGATTGGCGATCAGGTTGCGTTGGATCTGCGAGGTGCCGCCCATGACGCTCTGGGCCCGGCTGTAGAGGTACACCTTGAGCCAGGTGTCGTCCCCGCCGGCGGGCGCGCTGCCGCCCACCGAGATGGCGGCGTGGCCGACCGCTTGCTCGACCTGCGGTCATCAGGAGCTTGTCGACCGAGCCCTCGGGCCCATGGGCAATGCCGTCGAGGCGATCGGACAACCGGCGGCTCACGTGGCAGCGGAGCATCTCGGCCTCGACGATGGCCCAGGCCAGGTCGCGGCGTTGCTCGGCCCCGAAGGCGGAGGGCGCGGCCTCCACCTGGTGCACCAGCTCGTTGACGAGCTTGCCGTACCGGGCCACGTAACCGAGCTCTCCGGGTTCGCGCTCGTGGCTGACCACCGTCATGGCCAGGCGCCACCCCTCACCGGGGGCACCGATCATGTTGGCGGCGTCGACCCGCGCCCCGTCGAGGATCACCTCGCCGAACTCGCGCGTGATCCCGTTGATCATCTTGAGCGGCCGCTGCGTGATGGCGTCCTGGCCCATCGGCACGGCGAACGCGGACAGGCCGCGGTGCTTGGGGACGTCCGGATCGGTCCGGGCCAGGACGAGGCACCAATCCGCCGCGTCCGAGTAGCTCGTCCAGACCTTGTGCCCGGTGATGACGTACTCGGAGCCGTCGAGGACGGCCTTGGTGCGCAGCGACGCCAGGTCCGAACCGGCATCGGGCTCGCTGAAGCCCTGGCACCAGCGCTCCCGGCCGCTCACCAGCCCGGGCAGGAAGCGCTGCTGCACCGCCTCGCTCCCGTGTTCGAGGAGTCCCTGCACCAGGTAGCCGACGCTCGGCCTGCGGCGGCGCGGCCGGCGGCGATGAGCTCCTCGTCGAGGATCACGTCGTAGACGCTCGGCAGTCCCTGTCCGCCAACGGCCGTCGGCCACGACAGGCCGAAGAACCCGGCGTCGTAGAGCGTCTGATGCCAGGCCGCCTGCCCGGCCCAGTACTCGTCCGCCGTCGACGACGGCGGCAGTCCGGGATTGTTCTGTGCCAGCCACGCGCGCAGGCGCAGCCGGAACGCGGCCTCTTCCGGCGCGTCACCGAAGTCCATGATCGCCTCCGACGCCGCGGGCGGCCAGGACCCGATGCAGGTTGTCGCCGATGCCGCCGAGGATCTCGGTCGAGAACAGCGCCCGGCGCAAGAAGACATGGGCCAGGCACTCCCAGGTGTTGCCGATGCCGCCGTGCACCTGGATCGACGTCTCGCAGACCGAGCGCGCGGCGCGGGCGCAGTACGCCTTGGCGGCCGACGCCGCGGCCAACGCGTCGTTGGCCGGCAACGCGTCGACCGCCCAGGCCGCGTGCAGCGCGATGCTGCGCGACCCCTCCATGGCCACGCAGGCGTCCGCCAACATGTGCTGGACGGCCTGGAACGATCCGATCGTCGACGCCGTACTGCTTGCGCTCGCTGGCGTAGTCGGTGGCCAGCGTCAGTGCGCCGCGCATGGTGCCCACGAGGTCGGCGCAGGCCACGGCCAGCCCGAGACTCTGCCAGCGCGCCAGGTCCTCGTCGTCGAGCGGACGCGACTGTCCGACCGACCGGCTCCACCGGGCGCCCCGGCGCGCAAGCGCTCCACGGAGCGGGTCAGGTCCGCCCCGGCGATCTCGCCGTCCAGCGCCACCGTCCCGATGAGCGAGCCGTCGTCGCCCGGGATCAGGACCAGCGCCATGGTCGCGCCGCGCGCGTCCACCGCCGACCGCGTCCGGCGGGGCTGCACCGGCGACCGCCTGGGTCGGCTGCGCCAGGTCGGCTCCGAAGGCGACCGTCTCGCCCGCACTCGCCGGCGGCGCCCCGCTCCGTCGGCGGAGGTCCGCCGCCAGCGTCGGGCCGAAGAACGCGGTGTCGGCCAGGCCGCGCCCGAGCTCCTCGGCGATCACCGCGACCTCGACGGCCGAGGCCCATGGGCTCCCGTCGTCTGCGGGTGTCCGCAGCTCGCGCCATCCGGCGCGCCGCCACCGCGGCGTCGAGCTTGCCGGCCCGCTCGGCGTCGTCGAGCTGCGCCACGGTCGCCGGGCCGAGCCGGTCGACGACCTGGGTGGCCGAGTCGCGCAGCGCCACCTGCTCGGGCGAAAGGCGGACGTCCATTCAGTTCGTCCCGCTGGCGGCCGTTGCGAACCGCGGCGCCCACTCGTCCCGCAGCGTGCGGCGCAACACCTTGCCCGAGGGCGTCCGCGGCACGACATCGACGATGACGACGTGGTGGAGCCGCTTGTAGCCGGCGAGTGACTCGGCGACCAGGCGCTGCAGATCGTCGGGCGTGGCGTCGACGCCGGGGGCCAGCTGCACCGCCGCCACCGGGACCTCGCCCGCGCGCTCGTCGGCCACGCCGAACACGGCACAGTCGACGACGGCGGGATGCGCGTGGAGGACGGCCTCGATCTCGGCGGGCGCCACCTGGAACCCGCTCACCTTGATCATCTCCTTGCACCGGTCGGTGAGATGCACCCATCCCTCGGGCTCGAGCCAACCGACATCGCCGGTGCGATACCAGCCGTCGTCGAACGCAGCCCGGGTCGCCTCGTCGGGCAGGTACCCGGCCATGGCGGTCGCGCTGCGGACCTCGATCTCCCCCGTCTCCCCGGCCGGCAGCACGTGGCCCGAGGTGAGGTCGACCACGCGCAGCTCGACACCGTCGACGGGGAGGCCGGCCGAGTCGAGGCGCCAGCGGTCGGGCTCGGTCGACGGGGTTGGCGGCGATCACCGGCACCTCGCTCGTCCCGTAGGCCGGGAGCCAGCGGACGCCCGAGCGCGCGGTGACGGTCTCAGCCACCGCGGGCGTGACCGGCGTCGCGCCCCACATGACGTAGCGCAACGACGACAGGTCGTAGCCCTCGAGGTCGGGATGGTTGGCCATGGCGAGCGCGATCGGCGCGACGGCCATCTCGAGGGTCATCCGGTCTTCTTCGATGGCGCGGAGCTCCACGTCGAGGTCGAAGCGGCGGTGCAGGCGGACGGTCGCCCCCGCCGCGCCGCGGTCAACAGGTTCAACAGCCCGAGGATGTGCGAGGGTGGCGTCGCCACCTGGAAGCGGTCGTCGTGGCCGAGCCCGAGCGCCAGGCGCCAGTGTTCCGTCGCCAAGGCGATGGAGCGATGGGTGTGCCGGACCGCCTTCGGCCGATCGGTCGTGCCGGAGCTGAAGACGTAGACGGCGTCGTCGTCCTCCTGCTGCCTCGTGGTCGGGCGGCGACGCCGTGCGGCGCGGTCGACGACGGCGCGAGCGCGGTCGGACGAGTCGAGGTCGAGGACGGCGTCCGCGCCGAGCCGCTCGGCGAGCAGGCCGACGCCATCACCGTCGGCGACGGCGTAGCGGGGTGCGGTCAAGGCCAGTGCGGTGCCGACCTCGAGTGCCTTCCAGGCGGGATTCAACAGCACCGGCACGGCGCCCACCTTGCTCGCCGCGTGGACGAGCGCGACGAACTCGGGCCGGTTGGACGTCATCAGGGCCAGGCGGTCACCGGGTCCGACGCCCTGTACGACGAGATGGCGCGCCGCGGCGTTGCTCGCCCTGCGCAGCTCGGCATAGGTCCAGCGATCGTCACCCGCCAGCACGGCGGGGTGATCCGCAAAGCGATCGGCGGCCGACTCGAGCCCGTGGTGCATGAGGACCCGGGTCATGGTGGAAACATTCTTCTCTGAATTGAGATTCATCGTCAACAGGATTGAAGGGTATGGTTTTCGCCATGAGGAAGACGGGGTCGGCGTGACCGCCGCGAGGCCCGAGGCGGTCGACGAGTCGATCCGCGCCGAAATCATCGAGACGGTGCGCAAGTTCGTGCAGCGCGAGGTCATCCCCGTGGCGTCGGACCTCGAGCACGCCGACACCTTTCCCGACGAGATCGTCGCCAAGATGCGCGACCTCGGCCTCTTCGGCATCACCATCCCCGAGGCCTACGGCGGCCTCGGCCTCGACCTGCTGACCTACGTCGGCGTCATCGAGGAGCTGTCCTACGGGTGGATGAGCCTCACCGGCATCGTGAACACCCACACCATGGCGGCCACGCTGATCATGACGCACGGGAACGAGGAGCAGCAGCAACGCTTCCTCCCCACCATGGCGACGGGCGAGCGACGCGGTTGCCTCTCGCTGTCCGAGCCCGACGCCGGGAGCGACACCCGCAACCTGTCGTGCCGGGCCCAGCGCGACGGCGACGAGTACATCCTCAACGGGACCAAGGCGTGGGTGACCAACGGCGAGCGGGCCTCGATCGTGGCGCTGGCGGCGCGCACCGAAGAAGGGATCTCGGCGCTGATCGTCGAGAAGGAGCCCGGGCCGCGCTTCGAGGGCATCTCGGTGAGCAAGAACATGAGCAAGCTCGGCTACCGCGGCGTCGAGACGGTCGAGATGGCGTACGCCGACCACCGCATCCCGGCCGCCAACCTGATCGGTGAGGCCGGGCGCGGGCTGCCCCAGATCCTCGGCGTGCTCGAGATCGGCCGTATCAACATCGCGGCCCGGGCCGTGGGCGTGGCGCGGGCCGCCTTCGACGCCTCGCTGGCCTACGCGCAGCAACGCGAGACCTTCGGCAAGCCGATCGGCGAGCACCAGGCGATCCAGCTGAAGCTGGCCGACATGGCGACCAAGCTCGAGGCGGCGCGGCTGCTCACCAAGAACGCCGCCGAGCGCAAGGCGCAGGGCCTGCGCTGCGACGTCGAGGCCGGCATGGCGAAGCTCTTCGCCAGCGAGACCGCGCTCGAGCTGAGCATGGAGGCGATGCGCATCCATGGCGGCGTCGGCTACACGACGGAGTTTCCCGTCGAGCGGCTCTACCGCGACGCGCCGCTCGATGGTCATCGGCGAGGGGACCAACGAGATCCAGCGCCTCGTGATCGCACGCGGGCTCCTGGCCCGCGCCCGCCGGCGCGCAGGGCTAAGGCGCCGAGCCGGTCCGTTCTTCGGCCAACCGGGCCACTTCGGCCAGGACGGCGTCGGTGTGCTCGCCCAGCTTCGGAGCCGGCGTCGACGGGCGCACCCGGGCATCGGAGAAGCTGACCGGGCCGTTGATCGAACGCTGCCGGGTCCCGTCCACCTCGTCGCCCAGCTCGACCACGCCGTCGTTGGCCAGCAACTGCGGGTCCGCCAAGACATCGGCCGGCCCCTGCGCCGGCGCCCACCAGACGCCGGCCTGGTCGAGCCGCTCGGCCCAGACCTCGAGCGTTTCGGTGGCGACGATCTCGTCGAGGGTGGCGATCACCTCGACCCGGTTCTTGCGGATGGCGCGGGCGTCGGCGAAGCGCGGGTCGGCCAGCAGGTCCTCGCGGCCGAGCGCACGCAGGATGCCCTCGATGTGGCGGTCGGCCTCGAGCCCGGTGAAGAAGAGCCAGCGGCCGTCCTTCGTGCGGTACGAATTCATGAGCGGCGTCTGGTTGGAATGCCGCGGGCTCGGACGGCGCCACCTTGCCGAGGTTGGCCTGCAGGCTCAGGTCCCAGCCCAGGACGTAGCTCCCCGTTCGCAGCAGCGACACCTCGACGACGCGCCCGCAGCCGGTGTGGCGCTGCTCCAGCACCGCGGCGAGGAGGCCGGCCAGCGCCGCCAGCCCGCTGATGTGGTCGCCGATGCCGCCGCGGGCATTCAGCGGGACGCCTTCTGCGTTGGAGAGTTGGACCGAGAAGCCCGACCGGGCCCAGAACGCGCCGATGTCGTAGGCCGGCCGGTTGCGGTCCTCGCCCCGAAGCCCGTACCCGCTGACGCTGCAATAGACGAGGCGCGGGTGGCGGGCGACCGTGGCGTCGGGCTCCAGGCCCAGACCGTCGAGGGCGTCGGGGCGGAGATTGGTCAGGAAGACGTCGGCCGTTTCGAGAAGTTGCTCCAGGTTGGCGCGGGCGCCCTCTTCACGCAGGTCGAGCACGATGCTGCGCTTGCCGCGGTTGTCCTGCGCGAAGGCCGGGTTGGGGAAGTCCTCGCCGCCGATGCCGAGGGACCCAAAGGCACGCCGCATCGGGTCGCCGGCGGGCGGCTCGACCTTGATGACGTCGGCACCCCAATCGGCCAGCAGGGCGCCGGCCGACGGGGCGGCCACCCAGACGCCCATCTCGACGACGCGCAGGCCGGCGAGGGACGAGAGCCCCGGGCGTCTCAGTCGCGCTCATGCCGTGCCCCCGGTGGCCGCCCGTCCGCGCAGCGACTCCTTCATCACCTTGCCGGTGGCGTTGAGCGGGAGCTCGTCGATGATCTCGACGCGGCGCGGCACCTTGTAGTTCGCCATCTGGTCACGGCTCCAATCGATGATCTCTTGGCCGGTCACCGGGACCGAGGTCACGACGTAGGCCATGCCCACCTCGCCGAGGCGGTGATCGGGAATCCCGATGACCGCGGCCTGACGGATGGCGGGGTGGCGCAGCAGTGCGTTCTCGATCTCGGCCGGATAGGCGTTGAAGCCGCCCACGATGAACATGTCCTTGACCCGCCCGACGATGCGCAGGCGGCCGGCCTCGTCGATCACCCCGAGGTCGCCGGTGCGCAACCACCCGTCGGGGGACAACACCTGGGCTGTGGCGTCGGGGTCGTCGAGGTAGCCCGCCATCACGCTGCCGCCTCGGAGCAGCACCTCGCCCGCCTCACCGAGTGGTGCGTCCCGGTCGCCCTCGGCCACCACCCGCATCTCGAAGCCCGGCCGCGCTCGGCCGACCGTGGTGGCGATGGCCTCGGGGTCGTCGCCGGCCGAGGTGGCGCAGGCGGTGCCGCCCTCGGTGAGCCCGTACCCGGTCACGATCTGCGAGAAGGGGAGCTCCTGGTGGACGCGGCGGATCAGCTCGACGGGGATGTCGGCCGCGCCGGTCACGGCGACGCGCAAGCTGGAGAGGTCACGGCGGCCGCGGTCGGGATGGTCGAGGATCGCCTGGTAGATGGTGGGCGCGCCGGGCAGGACGGTGACGTGCTCCGCCTCCACCCGGGCCAGGACGGCGTCGACGTCGAAGACCGCCTCGGGCAGCATGGTCGCGCCGGCCACGACGCTGGCCAGGATGCCCGCCTTGAGCCCGAACATGTGGAAGTACGGGTTCACCTGGAGGTAGACGTCACCGGCGCGCAGTCCGGTCATGGCAACCCAGTCGGCGGCGACCGTCAGCGTGCGGCCGTGGGTCATGACCACACCCTTGGGCACCCCGGTCGTCCCCGAGGTGAACAAGATGTCCGATGGGTCGTCGGCCCCGAGCGCGGCGCTGCGGCTTTGCACCTGATCGAGCGCCCCCGGTGTGGCCCGGCCGAGGAAGCCGTCCCAGTCCAGGGCTGCGCCGGTGGCGGTGCCGCGCACGACCACGACCGTCTCGAGGGCCGGCAGCGCGACCCCAGCCGCTTCGAGCAGGCCCAGATAGTCCGTGCCGAGGAAGTCGGTGACGGTCACCAGCAGCCGGGCCCGGCTGCGGGCCAGGATGTCGGCCGCCTCCTGGCCCTTGAACCGCGTGTTCACGGGGACGAGCACGGCGCCGGCGGCGAAGACGCCCAGGACGGCGACCACCCATTCCGCGCAGTTGAAGCACCAGATCGCGACCCGGTCGCCCGGCGCCACACCGGACTGGACCAGGGCGGCCGCGAAACGGCGCGCCGAGGCGGCCAGCTCGGCGTAGGACAGAGTGGTCGTGCCGTCGTGCACGGCGACCCGCTCGCCGTGGCGCGCCTCGGTCGCCGCCAGCAGCGCTGGGATGGACGGCCACTCGGGCTGAGGAATTTCAGTCACTCGGCACCGACGCACCGGGTCGGCCGAGGGTTTGAGAACGGTCCTCTTTCCACGCAATAATGCTACTTTCAGTCGGCGTCCTGACACGAGTGCGCTGCGGCGGCTCGTTCGCCGCGCTGGGAGGGAGACGAAATGGCCACAACCGCGCCCGCGCCCTACTACGACCCGTACGACTTCGAGATCGACGCCGACCCCTACCCGGTGTGGAAGCGCCTGCGCGACGAGGCGCCGCTCTACTTCAACGAGAAGCACGACTTCTACGCCGTCAGCCGTTACGCCGACGTCGAGCGGTGCTTCGTCGACTGGGAGACATACAGCTCGGCCAAGGGGTCGGTGATCGAGATCATCAAGGCCGAGATCGAGCTCCCACCGGGCATATTCATCTTCGAGGATCCGCCGGACCACGACCTGCATCGCGGGCTGCTCAGCCGCGTCTTCACGCCTCGGCGCCTGGCCGCCATCGAGCCCCAGGTCCGGGCCTTCGCCGCCAGAAAGCTCGATCCGCTCGTCGGCCGGGGAGGCTTCGACTTCATTGCCGACCTCGGCACGGAGATCCCGATGCGCACCATCGGCATGCTGCTCGGGATCCCCGAGGAGGACCAGCAGGCACTCCGCGACCAGATCGACGACGGCCTACGGCTCGACGAGGGTGACATGCCCGTGCCGTCGGTCGCGGCCATGGACCTCGGCATGTCCGAGTACGCCACCTACATCGACTGGCGGGCCGAGCACCCCTCCGACGACCTGATGACGGAGCTGATGACCTCCGAGTTCACCGATCGCGACGGCACAGTTCGGACCCTTACCCGCGACGAGATCCTCGGCTACGTCACCCTCCTGGCCGGTGCGGGCAACGAGACCACGACGCGACTCCTCGGGTGGGCGGGCAAGCTCCTGGCCGAGTACCCGGACCAGCGGCGGGCCATGGCGGAGAAGCCGGACCTCATACCCAACGCGATCGAGGAGATCCTGCGCTACGAGCCACCCTCCCCCGTGCAGGCCCGCTACGTGACCAAGGACGTCGAGCACCACGGGCAGGCCGTGCCCGCCGGCAGCGTGATGGTGCTCCTCAATGCGTCGGCCAACCGGGACGAGCGCCAGTTCGACGATCCCGACCGACTCGACATCCACCGCAAGGTCCAGCGGCACATGAGCTTCGGCTACGGGCTGCACTTCTGCCTCGGGGCGCATCTGGCCCGCCTGGAGGCCCGCATCGCGTTGGAAGAAGTACTCCTACGGTTTCCCGAGTGGGAGGTCGACTTCGACAATGCGGTGCAGGCCCGGACCTCGACGGTGCGCGGCTGGGAGAAGCTCCCGGTCTTCACGCCGTGACCCCTTTGGCCGGCTGGGGTCCGAAGTCGTGCGGGCGGGCTCGTGGCTGACGCCGTCCTGACGTCGCGCGTCGAAGGCATCCTCGTCATCACGCTGAACCGCCCCGAGGTCAGGAACGCCATCAATTCGGACCTGTCGCTCGGCGTCCTCGACGCCCTTGCCGAGCTCGACGCCGACGACGACTTGCGCGTCGGGGTGCTGACCGGTTCCGGGACCACCTTCTGTGCCGGGCTCGACCTGAAGGCCTTCGCGGTCGATGGCGTCCCCAAGAAGATCGACGACGTCTTTCGCTACCGCTGCCGCAAGCCCCTCGTCGCGGCCATCGAGGGCGTGGCGCTGGGCGGCGGCCTCGAGATGGCACTTGTCGCCGACCTCCTCGTCGCGGCGCGTGACGCCCGATTCGGTTCGCCCGAGGTCAAGTTCGGGCTCTTTCCCGGCGGCGGCGCGCTGCTGAGGCTCCCGCGCCACCTGCCCGAGTCGATCGTGACTGAGATGGCCCTCACGGGCGAGCCGATTTCGGCGGAGCTCGCATTCCATCACGGGCTCGTGGCGCGGCTGTGCGAGCCGGGCGACACCGTCGGTGGCGCGTTGGAGCTGGCGGCTGCGATCGCACGCAACGCGCCACTCGGCGTGAGCGCGGCGAAACAGCTTCTCCGGATGGCGCCGGGCAGCATCCGAAGAGGAGCTCTGGACCGAGCAGCTCAAGCTGGTCGACTCGGTCTTCCATTCGGACGACGCCCAGGAGGGGGCGCGCTCATTCGCCGAGAAGCGGCCGCCTCGGTGGACGGGGCGCTGACGCGAGTCACCGGGGCGTGCGGCTGAGCCTTGGGGCTCAGTTGGCTCCGCTGACTGCCGCACGTAGCTGCGGGCCCGCTTCGTGGAGCCACTCCCCGACTACCCCGTCGAGCGCGTCGAGCTGGTCCTCGGTCACATAGAGGCCACGCGTCGGGAGGGTCGCGCCCAGTTCGACGAGGACCGGGCGGAGGTGCACCTCGACCGCCAGGGCGTGCTGCGTCCCGGCGCCCACCATGACCGGGACGACGGCGACGCCGCTGAGATCCGTCGTGCCGAACCAGTCGAGGAACGACTTCAGCAGGCCGGTGTAGCTCGCCTTGTAGGTAGGCGAAGCGACGACGGCGAGTCTGCAGCCCCTGATGGCGTCGACGGCCGCCCGCACCTCGGCGGACGACCAGTCGAAGAGGTGCGGGCCGATTTCGGCCAGGTCGATGGTCGTCGAATCGGCGCCGTCCAGACCGGCCGCCTTTGCCGCCGTCCCCGCGACCGCCTCGGCAACGGTCAGGGTGCGCGAACGCGGCTTGGGGTTCCCGACCACGACGCCAACGGTGCTCATACGGGCCGTTCGCCTGGCTGGTCCGATGATCGGCGACCGGCCCGGACCATCACCGCAGCACCGGGACGATTTGGGGCAGCTCGTTGCTGGTCCGGATCCCCGGCGCGGCCGCGCAGACGTAGGGCACGGCATTCACGGGACGGTGGGCGGTGAGTCCCGGCGAGGTGGCGGCCCACTCCTCGGGCGGCACCGGAAAGTGGATCTCGACATCGAGCGGCGTGTCGCCTTCGACGAGGACGTGCCACCCCGTCGCCCGCAGATCCCACGCCGGATCGACGTCGGCGGTCAGGTACCAGTTGGCGCTGAAGCACAGCAGGGGATTGCCGTCGCGCATCCCCGTCACCTCGAGTCGCTGGGCCGCGATCGTCCCCGCCTCGACCCGGCCCGCGGCGATGTCGGTCCCCTCGCGCGCGACGGCCACCTGGCCCTTGGAGACCACGTCGTCGAGCGGGAGCGACAGGGCGTCGGCCACGACGCGCATCGACCCGGCGAACGACGCGCCGCCGTGCGCTTCGACTCCCCGCGGGTCGAAATGCGAGGGGTCGCGCCCGAAGCCCATGAGATCGAAGATCATCTCGGGCGAGTTGCGCGACGACATGTCGGCGAACTCCTCGATCAGGAGCCGGTCCAGACGGCGTTGTAGCGAGAGCAGCGCAAAAGGCAGCGCCTCGGTGATGAACCCCGGGCTGGACCCGGTGCTGAAGAGCGAGGAGCCGCCCTTGGCACAGGCGCCCTCGAGGCGCGTCCGCACCTCGGCGTCCAGTCCGGCCGGCCAGTGGAACTCGCTGCGCGTCGACACAACGTTCGCGCCCGACTCGAGGAGCCGGCATATGACGTCGATGTCGGCGCGGTCACCCATGAAGATCACGCAGTCGGGGCGCAGAGCAACGATGTGCTCGATATCGCGCGTGGCGACGACGCCCGTCGGGCCCGTTCCGCACAGCTCTCCCGCGTCCTTGCCCGCTTTCGACTCCGAGTAGACGTAGAGGCCGACCAGCTCGAGATCGGGATGCTCGATGACCGCTCGCAACGATCGCAGACCGATGTTGCCGGTCGCCCACTGCACGACCCGATAGGGCGCACTGCTCATCTGACCCTTCCCTCCTGACCCTCCAAGGGCCGCGCCGCCGACGCTATTTGATCCCGGCCGGCCGCCGCGCCGGTCTGATGGCGTCGGGTCGGGCACGGTGGGACAATGCGCCTCCGCGATGACCACTCCCTCCCAACCCCGGCTCGCCCCGGTCCCCTCTACCGAGTGGGACGAGGAGACCCGCGCCACGCTGCTGTCGCACCTCCGCCGGCCGGAGCTCTACCTTTCGGGTGGGTCCGACGCGCCGCCGATACCGATCGTGCTCGAGCTGTTCGCCCATCACGTCCCGCTGAGTGAGACCTTCCTCTCCTTCACCGACGTGATGGCGAGTGACCAGTCGAAGCTGGAGCCGAGGATCCGCGAACTCGCCATCCTGCGGGTCGCGTGGCGCACCAAGTCGGGCTACGAGTGGAGCCAGCATCGTCGCATGGGCGGGGACGAAGGGCTCACGGAGAGCCAATTGCGGGCCGTGCCCGACGGGCCAACGTCAGCGGTCTGGAGCCCCGCGGAGCGGGCCGTGGTGGCAGCGGCGGACGAGATGATCGACGACTTCGCCGTGAGCGACGAGACCTGGGCGACGTTGACGGCCTCGTTCGAACCCGCTCCCCTCTTCGAGCTGCTGTTCGTGATCGGCGGCTACCTCTGCCTGGCGGGAGTCTTGAACAGCATCGGGCTGCGAGGCGACGAGCCGGAGTCACCGTGAAGGCGGTGCGTAGTGGGAACGGCGCCGTCAGCGTCGTCGAGCTCGACGGGCCGCCCGGCACCGGCGAGGTGCTGGACATGCATGCGACCAGCATCTGTGCGTCGGACCTCAGCTACATCCGCTTCGGGAGCACGAATGTGCTGGGCCACGAACTGGCCGGACGCAGAAGCGACGGGACGCCCGTCGTCGTCGAGGCGATCTACGGCTGCATGCAGCTGCGATCAGTGCCTCCGGGGTGCCTACAACCTGTGCCCGACCCACGGCCAGCGGGCGCTCGGGATCTTTGCCGACGGCGGCATGGCCGAGAAGTTCCGGGCCCCGCCCGAACGCATGGTCGTGGTCCCGGACGCCCTGGATCTGCGCGACGCGTGCCTCGTCGAGCCGGCGTCGGTGTCCTGGCACGCCCTCCGTCTCGCCGGAACCGGGCCGGGCACGCGCGTGGCGGTCGTCGGTGCGGGCGCGCTCGGCCTCCTCGCCGTGGCCGGGGCGCGCAGGATGGGGGCCGCCGAGGTCGCCCTCGACGCGCGGCACCCCCACCAACGGACGGCGGGTGAACGTCTCGGCGCCACGGTGGGCGCGACGGGCGAGTACGACGTGGTGGTCGAGGCGGCCGGATCGGAGGAGAGCCTGGCCCGCTGCGGCGAGCTCGTCGCACGCGGTGGGACCATCGTCGTCCTGGGCGTGCACTTCGGGCCGGTGCAGCTCGACTGGATGCCACTCTTCAACAAGGAGGCCCGGGTGATCCCCTCGCTCGGCTATTGCGCCCATGACGGCGTACGGGAGATGGACGAGGCGGCAGCGATGCTGGCGCAGGATCCCGAGATCGCCCGCACGTTGATCACGCACCGGTTTCCTCTCGAGGACGCGGTGGAGGCCTTCCGGGTCGCGGCCGACCGGGGCAGCGGTTCCATCCGCGTGGTGCTGGAGCCCTCGTGAGGGCAATCGACCAGTTCCACATCGGGATCGTGGTGGACGACCTGGAGGCCGCGCTCGATGAGTTGGGCGGGCTGTTCGGCTACGAGTGGTGTCCGGTGCTCGCGATCGAAACGCCCGTCGAGCTCCCCGAGCGCGAGATCATGCTGGATCTGCGCTTCACCTATTCGAAGAGCTCGCCCCGGGTGGAGGTGATCAAGAGCGTCGCCGACACGCCATGGGTCCCCGCACAGGGATCGGGGATCCATCACGCGGGCTACTGGTCCGACGACGTCGCCGCCGACGGTCGCCTGCTCGTCGACCGCGGCTACACCGAGGAGGCGAGGGGCGTCCACCCCGACGGGACCGCGATGTGGACCTATCACCGCAGCGCCCGAGGCCCGCGGATCGAACTCGTGAGCCGGCAGCTCGAGGCCGGGCTGGAGTCCTACTGGGCCTCTGAGTGACGGGTCGGGATCAGCGCGGCCGCCAAATACTGGGTCCGCTGTAGGACGCTTCAGGCCCGAGGCCGCAGCTCGCGCTTGAGCACCTTGCCCGAGGGGTTCCGCGGCAGCGCCTCGAGAAACGTGACGTCCTTCGGCACCTTGAACTTGGCCAGTTGCTCGGCACAGTGTGCGATCAACTCTTCCTTTGCGGCAGACTCGCCGGGCCGCAGCACGACGAAGGCCACCGGGACCTCGCCCCATCGCTCGTCTGGTCGCCCGACCACGGCCGCCTCCAAGACGGCCTGGTGTTCGTAGAGGACGCGTTCCACCTCAGAGCCCGCGATGTTCTCACCGCCCGACACGATCATGTCCTTGAGGCGGTCCACGATGAAGAGGTAGCCGTCGTCGTCGAGGACCCCGATGTCACCGGTGTGGAACCAGCCGCCGGCAAAGGCCCGTTCGGTGGCTTCGGGATCACGCCAATACCCCTTGAACACCTTGGGACCGCGCAGCACGATCTCACCCTTCTCGACCCGCGTCGACAGGCCGACCGTCCTCCCCCCAGACTTCCACCTCGAGGTGAAGGCACGGCCGGCCCACGCTCCCGAGCTTCTTCACGATGTGGTCGCGATCGAGGAAGGTGTCGCCCGACACGGTTTCCGTCAGGCCGTAGGCATCGGCGAACCAGGCCGAAGGGAAGACACGTTGGATCCGTTCGATCAACGGGATCGGCATCTTCTCGCCGCCGTTGATGATCACGCGCACCGAGGACAGATCCCGTCGCTCGATGTCGGGCAGCGCCATGATCGCGTTCACCATCGCGGGGGCCAGCCAGACGGTCGTCACCCTTGCCCGCTCGAGCTCGTCGACGACAGCCGCCGCGTCGAACGCCCGGTGGATGATGACGGTCGCGCCGGCGGCGATCAGCGACGTCGTCGTGAGGTCGAGCGCGCCGACGTGGTACAGCGGCCCGCAGGCCAGGCCGAGATCGTCTCGCATTGAAGCCGAACTCGACGAGGTGCGCGAGGTTCTTCCACGCCAGGTTGGCGTGCGTGATCATGACTCCCTTGGGACGACCGGTGGTGCCCGAGGTGTACATGAGCCGATGGACGTCGTCGGCGTCGATCGGCACCCGGTCCACCGAAGGCGCGCCGGCCCGGAGTGCGCCGAGCGTCGTCCAGCCGGGCGTCGCCTCTGGCGCGATGCACGATCTCACCAGGTCCGACTCCATGCCGACGGTCGCCTCATCGGCCAGGTCGAGCAGTGCCTCGTCGCACACCAACGCCCGTGCTTCGGAGTGCTCGAGGATGTAGCGGACCTCGGGTGCCGCCAGTCGCCAGTTGATCGGCATTGCGATCGCGCCGAGATAGTTCGTCGCAAAGATGGTCTCGAGGAACTCCGGGCAGTTGTACGAGAGCAGCCCGACAACGTGGCCGTGTCCGACACCCCTCTCGTGGAGCCCGGCCGCCAGCGCCATAGCCCTGGTTGCCATCTCGCGGTAGGTGGTCACCTGCCCTTCGAAGATCGTGATGGCCCGTTCGGGAGATCGCTCGGCATGATGCGCAAGCACGCCGAACCAATTCACGTCCGCTCTCATACGCCAGTTCCTCGTCCATCCTCGTCCACGATCCTGATGTTTCCTCCGGCACCCAAGACCCGAGAGCTGTCCCAATTCCCACTAGCGTCGTCGTCCATGAACGCGCAGGCGAACGCAGAGTCTCGTCGCAGCCCGAAATGGGAAGCGCGACGCCAGGCGATCGTCGACACCTCAGCGCACCTCTTCGCTCGACAGGGTTACCACGCCACGGGGATCATGGAATTGTGCACGGCGAACGACCTCGGCAAGGGAGCGCTCTATCACTACATCGGCTCCAAGGAGGAGCTGCTCGCCGCCATCCACGACCGGGTGATGGACGAGGTCATGCTCGGTGCAGACCGAGTCGCCGAGGCGGGCGGCACCCCCTCGCAACAGCTGGCAATGCTCGGCGACGAGTTGCTCGACGTCATCCACCGTTACCCGGATCACGTTTGGGTCTTCCTGCACGAGTTCCCCGCGCTCACCGGTGAGCGGGCCGACCGCTTCCGGAGACGCCGTCGTGAGTACGAACGGCGGGTCGAGGCCGTGCTGCAGGCCGGAGTCGACTCCGGCGAGTTCCGTGATGTCGACCCATGGCTGACGGCCCGGGCGTGGCTCGGCATGCACAACTACACCTATCTGTGGCTCAAACCCGGAGGCCGGCTCGAGGCCGGCTCGGTGGCCAAGCCGTTCGCCGAAATCTTCATGCACGGCATCACCAGGGCTCCCGGCCAGAGATCCTGATCGCCGGTCACGGCGCCGAGTACCCTCCGTCGACGACCAGCGCGGCCCCGGTCGTCCACCGCGAGTCGTCACTCGCCAGATAGGAGTAGGCACCGACGAGATCGTCGGCCGAGCCGAGCCCGAGCGGGTGACGCGCCGCAATGGCATCGAGCGCTTCCTCGGGAAGGCCGGTGTGGATCCCCGAGCGGAAGGTGCCGGGGCACACGCAGTTGACGCGGATTCCGTCGCGGGCGTACTCCACCGCCGCGACCTTCGCGAGTTGGATCAGCGCGGCCTTGGTCGCGCAATAGGGGGCCGAATGCGACCACGCCGTGATCCCCGCGACCGATGCCGTGATGACGATGGAGCCAGACTGCTGCGCGCGCATGATCGGGACCGCCGCCTTGATGCCGTTGACCGCGCCGAGGACGTTGACCCGGAACGCCCGCTCCCAGTCCTCGGTCGCGAGGTTGTGAATGCGCCCGTTCGGCGACAGGATGCCCGCGTTGCTCACGAGCACGTCGAGCCGGCCGAACCGCTCGACGGCCAGATTGACGACCGCACCAACTTGGTCGAAATCACTGACGTCGGCCGGGATCGCGGCCGTCGGACAGTCGATGCCGTCGAGCGCAGCGACCGTTGCGGCCAGCGACTCTTCGGCGACGTCGCTCAGCACGAGCGCCGTATCCGGTTCTGCCGCCAGGCGGCGCGAGACCGCCGAGCCGAGCGCACCTCCGGCACCGGTGATCGCGATGACCCGGTGCCTGCCTGCGTCCGTGTTCATACGAGTAGGTACCCTCCATCAACCGAAAGGACCGCCCCCGTGATGAAGGCCGCTGCGTCCGAGGCGAGGAATTGGTAGGCACCGGCGAGGTCGCGCGCCGCCCCCCACCGCTGCAACGCGGTGTGGTCCGTGATGGCGGCCGCGAGGCGGGGCGAGCTCATCCACGTCTCCGCCAAGGGGGAGTCGAACCACCCCGGAGCAACGACGTTCACGGTGATGCCGGCGGGAGCGAGGTCGAGCGCCAGGCCCTTGGCCAGGCCGCTGAGTCCCGCCTTCGACGCGCTGTAGGCGGAGAGGCCCTTGCGGGGCCGCTCACCCAGCACCGACCCGGTGAAGATGACCCGGCCTCCCTCACCCATGACCCGCGCCGCCGCCCGTGCGCCCAGGAACGCCCCGGTGAGGTTGACGTCGAGCACCTGACGCCAGACCCGCGCCTCGGTCTGCCGCGGCCCTCCGACGACCGGCGAGACGCCGGCGTTGCAGATCCACACGTCCAGCCCACCCCACTCGGCCATCGTGGCATCCGCGACCGCCTCGTTGAAGTCTTCGTCGGTGACATCGCCGCACAGGACCAGCGACGGGCCCGGCAGCGCTTCGGCCACCGCCTTGAGGTCCCGCTCGGTCCGCGAGACGAGCGCGACCCGCGCGCCCGCGCGAGAAGGCATGCGCGAGCACGCTGCCGAGACCTCGACTCGCGCCCGTGATGACCACCCGCTTCCCGCTCACCTCACCTGTAATTGGAAAGGACTCGGGGATCTCGATCTGAGCGGACATCAGCCTCCTGCTTGTACCGGTCAGTACAGTACACGGTGGTGACGGACGCCAACCCAGCCTCAGGGGCGGTCTCGCGCTCCGATCTTCTGGAGCTGCAGCGCCGCATGCTGCTGATTCGCGGCTTCGAAGAGCGAGTGGCGGACCTCTACCGCGACGGGCTCGTCCCGGGCTTCGTGCACCTGTCGATCGGCCAGGAAGCGTCGGCGGTCGGCGCCTGCTGGCCATTGCGGGCCGACGACATCATCACGTCCACCCATCGCGGCCACGGCCACTGTCTGGCCAAGGGGCTGGACCCGCTCGGCATGTTCGCCGAGCTCATGGGCCGCGCCGAGGGGACCAACCGGGGCCGGGGGGGCTCGATGCACATCGCCGACCCCAAGCTCGGAATCTTCGGGGCGAACGGCATCGTGGCCGCCGGGCTGCCGATTGCGGTCGGCGCCGCGACCGCCGCCCAGCTGCGACGCACGGACAACGTCGCCGTGGCCTTCTTCGGCGACGGGGCGGCGGCGCAGGGTGCCTTCCACGAGGCACTGAACCTGGCGGCCGTCTGGCAGCTGCCTGCGATCTTCTTCTGTGAGAACAACGGGTATTCGGAGTTCTCTCCGGCGGAGACGCAACACGCCGCAAGCCTGGAGAACCGCGCCGCCGGCTATGCGATGGCGTACCACTCGGTCGACGGGAACGACGTCGTCGCGACGGCCTCGGTGATGCGTGACGCGGTCAAAGGACGCGCGGGGCGGATCCGGCCCCGTGATGGTCGAAGCCACCACGTACCGCTGGCACGGCCACTACGAAGGCGACCCGCAGCGCTACCGCACCGCGGAAGAACTGGCGGAGTGGCAGGCGCGCGACCCTCTGCTCCTCCACCGTCGCCGCCTCGTCGACGCCGGCGTGAGCGAGGCGGAGATCGAATCGCTGGAGAGCGCGGTGGCCGATCAGCTGGACGAGGCGGTCGAGCGAGCACGCGCGCTGGCCGCCCCGACGCCGGCCGCGCTCTTCGATTTCGTCGTCCGGGAACGGCCACAGATCGCCGAGCCTTCCCCCCCGGGGGAGGAGTCCACCCAGTACCGCATGATGGACGCCATCCGCAGCGCACTCGAGTCGGAGCTGGCGGGCGACGAACGCGTCTTCCTGGCCGGCGTCGACGTGGGCGAGGGAGGCAACGTGTTCGGCCTCACCAGGGGCCTCCGCGAACAATTCGGTGACCGCGTCCGCGACACGCCCATCTCCGAAACCGCGATCGTGGGGCTCGGAGTGGGCGCGGCCATGGCGGGGATGCGCCCGGTGGTCGAGGTGATGTACCTCGACTTCCTCGGGGTCTGCCTGGACCAGCTGCTGAACCAGGCGGCCAAGCTGCCCTTCATGACGGGAGGAGCGGCCGAGATGGGCCTGACCGTCCGCACGCAATTCGGCGCCGGTCGTTCCTCAGGGAGTCAGCACTCGCAGAGCCTCGAGGCCCTGCTCGCTCACATCCCGGGCCTCACCGTCGTCATGCCGTCGACGCCGGCCGACACCTACGGGCTCCTGCGCGCCGCCATCCAGGATCCGAACCCCGTCGTGTTCATCGAGAATCGGCTCCTGTACGGCATGAAGGGGCCGGCACCTCCGGCCGACCATCTGCTGCCGATCGGGCGGTCCGCCGTTGTCCGGGCGGGCTCGGACATCACCGTCGTGTCGGTGTCGCGGATGGTCCACGAGGCGATCGCAGCAGCGGAGGAACTGGCCGGCGAGGGCATCTCCGTCGAGGTCATCGACCTGCGCACGGTTGCCCCGCTCGACCTCGACCCGGTCCTCGAGTCGCTGCGCAAGACGAGCCGGATCCTCATCGCCCACGAAGCCGTCGTTCCCTTTGGAATCGGCGCGGAGGTCGCGGCCAGAGTCGCGCGGGAAGGGTTCTGGGACCTCGACGCACCGGTCGAACGCCTCGGCGCGGCGGCCACCCCACCTCCGTACGCACCCGAGCTCGAGCGGGCGTGGCTGCCCGGCCGACAGGAGATCGCCGACGCCGTGCGCAGGCTTTCGGCCGTCTGAGGGCTGACCGCCCCTCCGGTCAGCCGGCGGAACTCAGCAGCCCAGGGCGCGGGCGATCACCAGGTGCTGGATCTCGTTGGTCCCCTCGCCGATCTCGAGCACCTTGGCGTCGCAGTAGAAGCGGGCGACCGGGCTCTCGAGCATGTAGCCGAGCCCGCCGTGGATCTGCACCGCCTCGGAGGCCGCCGAGACGGCGAGGCGGCTGGCCTTCAACTTGGCCATGGCCGCCTCCTTCTGGAACGGCTGCCCCTGGTCGCGCAGCGACGCCGCCCGGTAGGTGAGCCAGCGCGCCGCTTCGAGCTCGGTGGCGATGTCGGCCAGCTTGAACTGCACCGCCTGGAACTTCGAGATCGGTTGGCCGAACTGCACCCGCTCACGCGCGTACTCCGTGGCCATGTCGAGCACCGCCTGGGTCAGGCTGAGCGAGAGCGCGGCGATGGAGATGCGCCCGACCTCGAGCGTGCGGAGGAATTGCGCGAGGCCCATGTCGGGGTCGCCAACGAGGTGCTCGTCCGGCACGAAGACGTCGTCGAAGTAGAGCTCGCGGGTGTCGAGGCCGCGCCAGCCGATGCCGCGCATCTTCGGGCCCATGGTGAACCCCGGCGTGTCCTTCTCGACGACGAAGCTGGCGTAGCGCGGCGCGTCGTCGCCCGTGTTCGTCCGGGCCAGCAGGGTGACGCCGAAGGACATGTCCGTCCCCGCATTGGAGATGAACGTCTTGCGCCCATTGATCAGCCATCCGCCGTCCTGGTGCTGGGCCCTCGTTTGGATCCCCCGGGCGTCCGAGCCTGCGTCGGGCTCGGTGAGGCCGAACGCCCCCAGCGCGCGCCCTTCGGCCAACGGCCGCAACCACCGCTCGCGTTGGGTGTCGTTGCCGAAGAGGAACAGCGGCAGCGAACCGATGGTGACGTGGGCCTGCCAGGCGGCGGCGACGGACTGGTCCGCCAGCCCGAGTTGCTCCATCGCCGCGACGAAGCCGACCGTGGACATGCCGATGCCGCCCCATTCCTCGGGGATGAGCATCCCGAGCAACCCGAGGTCGCCCATTTCCCTGAGCAGGTCGGTGGGGCAGCGGCCCTCCTCCCACGCCTCGGGCGCACGTCGTGCGATCTCCTTCTGCGCGAAATCCCGGCAGAGCGCCACGAGCTCGCGCTCGGCTTCGCCCAGTGAGAAGTCCATGCGCCCATCCTATGGACTGACCGGTACAACGCTCGTACACTGGACGCGTGCCGTCCGACCGCGCTCCCCATGTCTTCCCCGAGTTCGACAACGTCGAGGAGGAGCGGCGCCATCGCAAGCAACGACTGGCCGCGGCCTTCCGCCTGTTCGGCAAGTTCGGCTTCAGCGAGGGGACGGCGGGCCACATCACGGCCCGCGACCCCGAGCTGCTCGACCACTTCTGGGTCAATCCGTTCGGGATGAACTTCCGCCAGATCCAGGTCAAGGATCTCCTGCTCGTCAACCACGAGGGCGAGGTCGTCGAGGGCAGCTGGCCGCTCAACCTGGCGGCGTTCGTGATCCACTCCCAGATCCACGCCGCGCGTCCCGACGTCGTGTCCGCCGCGCACTCGCACTCGGTGTACGGCAAGGCGTGGTCGACCCTCCACCGACCACTCGACCCGCTCACCCAGGATGCGTGCGCCTTCTACGAGGATCACAACGTCTTCGACGACTACACCGGCGCCGTCCTCGACATCGAGGAAGGCAAGCGGGTCGCCCACGCGTTGGGCGGCAGCAAGGCCGCCATTCTGGCCAACCATGGCCTGCTCACCGTGGGGCACACGGTGGACGAGGCGGCCTGGTGGTTCATCACGATGGAGCGCACGTGCCAGGCCCAATTGTTGGCCGAGGCCGCCGGAACCCCGGTCCTGATCCGCCCCGACGTGGCGGAGAAGACGGCGACGCAGACGGGCGGCCACCGCACCGGGTGGTACCAGTTCCAGCCGCTCTACGACCAGATCGTGGCCGAGGAGCCCGACCTCCTCGACGAGTAGCGGCCGCCGCGAGCGACGGTCAGGCGTCGCCGGGCGGCAGGTGGTCCAAGAACCGGGCCGACCAGTCCATGAGGTCCGTCGGCACCGAGTACCCGGCCGGGTCGTTGATGGCGTCCCAGTGGGCCGCGATGTCCTCCATCGTCACGTCTGCGCCGGGGTGGACGTACCCGGCGGTCGTGGCGAGGAAAATGCGGGCGAAACGCCCGGCGCCCGCGGCGTAGATCTCACCGTTGACCGGGCAGGACTCGTGCGCCAGGAACGCCGCCATGGGCGCGACCAGCTCGGGCGCCATGCCGGGCGCGTCGCCCCCACCGGCCATGCGGGTCATGGCGGCCGGGGCGATGAGGTTGGCCGCGATCCCGTGCGACGCCCCCGCGACGGCGAGGCTGCGCGTGAGGCCGATCACCGCGGCCTTCGCGGTGGCATAGGAGGTGTTGTTCTTGAGCCCGAACACGCCCGTCGAGGTGGTCATGACGATGCGGCCGTAGCGGTGCTCCACCATGTGTGGCCATGCGGCGCGGGTGACGTGAAACGAGCCGAAGGTGTGCACGGCGAGATGGCGGGCCAGGTCCTCCTCGTCGACCTCGGGAAAGCCGGCCCATCGCATGATGCCGGCGTTGTTGATGACGACGTCGACGGATCCGAAGCGCTCGAGCGCGGCGGCCACCAGGGCCTGCGCCCCGGGCGCCGTCGCGACGTCGCTGGTGTCGGCGAACGCGGTCCCGCCGGCGTCGTTGATCTCTGTGGCGACGTCCGAGGCCGGCCCGGCATCGGCCCCCGTCCCCTCCATGGAGCCGCCGAGGTCGTTGACGACGACGCTGGCCCCGCGCTCGGCCAGTAGCAACGCGTAGGCGCGTCCGATCCCTCGCCCCGCACCGGTGACGACGGCGACGCGTCCGTCGAATCGAAGCTCGCTCAGGGGCCGGCCTCTCAGGCGGCGACGGGCGCGAAGCCGAGGAGCCCACCGAGCGTGCCGCCGACCATTGCGTCACGTTCGGTCGTCGGGAACGCCGACGAACTGCTCCGCCAGGAGCTGGCGGCTTCCCCGGAACGTCCCCTCGGCGTGCGGGTAGTCGTTGCCCCACACGATGGTCGACAGCCCCGTGAGGTGCCGGCAGGCGACCGCCACCGGGTCGTCCTGGAACGAGACGTGGAACTGCCGGCGCACGTAGTCGCTCGGCATGAGCGGGTAGGGCCACTTCTCGTTCAACTTGAACAGCCGCGCCATGTGCGTCTGCTGCTCGGGCGGCAGCGTCTCGTCCCAGTGCCCCAACCACCAGTCGGAGTCCTGGCCGATGCCGGTGATCCAGCACTTGTCCATCGCTCCCGACCAGCGAACCCAGCCAGTGCGCGTTGAACTCGATGAGGGCGAAGTGCAGGTCCGGGAAGCGCTCGGGCACGCCGCCGCCGATCAGCTGGCACATCACCTGTTGGGGCACGATCGTGCTGTAGATCGCCTGCGTGATCATCCGCTTCGACGCCGACTTCTCGGTCACGGGCTGGTTCACCTGCGCGGCGTTCTCCATGACCACCTTGAGCGTGGTCGACTCCGGGTCGTTCACCTTCACCCCGCCCGTCTGGGTGTGGATGAACACGTGCACGCCATTGGCCTGCGCCGCCGCCCACACCGGGTCGTAGTCGCGGGAGTAGTAGGGCTTGGGTGGCACGGCGGGCAGCAGGATGGCCCGGAAGCCGCCGGCGGCGACGCGCTCGATCTCGGCCACGGCATCGTCGATGTCGGTGATCGGAACCGGTGCGGTGGGGGCGAGACGGGAGAAATAGGGCGAGAAGCGCTCGAGGATGTAGTCGTTGTAGACCCGGGCGTGCGCCATCGACAGCTCGTGGTCGTCGGAGTAGAGCCCGAAGAGCGACAGGTTGGGGTGCATCACCCCGACGTCGACACCGTCGAAGGCGAGGTCCTCGATGATCAGCTCGGGGTCGCCTTCGGGCATCCGTCCGCCGGTCTGGCGGTAGCGCGAGATCGTCCACCCCTCGAAACCGGGCGTGTGCAACCGCCGGAAGATGCGCGCGCCACCCTCGACGAGCGGCTCGATCTCGAAGTCCTCCTCCCAGACACCGCGCTCGCGCAGATGCTTGGGGAGGCGCGTCTTGAACAGATCGGTCGGCTCGAGGATGTGCCCGTCCGCGGAGACGACAAGGGGCTTGTCCGGCATGTGCTGTGCCTTCTTGCTTAGGTTCAGGAAGATCTTCGCAGGGCGCGCGAAGCTGCGCATCGAGAATAGACCAACCGGTCGGTACAAGACAATGGCGCCGGACAGCGGTTCCGGCCAACGAGGAGTGTGCACGTGAGCCAAGCGGTGGAAGCAGCGACCGGCCGGGTCGACCTGGGGTGACTGGGGCGACGACGACGAACTGGGGCGGATCAACCTGGTCACCTCCGAGAAGGTTCTGGCGGGCATCCGCGAGGTCGTCGACGGGACCACCTTCTGCCTCAGCCTGCCGCTCGACTATCCCGGTGGGACCGCGCTGAACCAGCGGCGGCATCCCCCCGTCGTGGCACCGACCGAGGACATGAAGGGCGCGCCGGCGACCTTCTACAACGTCCACATGAGCGAGATGGAGGACTTCGGCGATCCCAAGTACGTCGACGTCTGGGCGGACGACGTGGTGACGCTGTCCCTGCAGTACTCGACGCAATGGGACTCGCTCGCCCACGTCGGGGCCGAGTTCGACGCCGACGGCGACGGGGTGGAAGAGGCCGTCTACTACAACGGCTACCGCGCCGGGGTCGACCTGGTCGGCCCGCGGCCCGACGCCCGCGGCGACGGCGGCGCGCACCGGGCCTTCGCCCACCACCTCGGCCTCGAGCACATGGCCTTCCACGGTGTGCAGGGCCGCGGCGTGCTGGTCGACCTGGCCCACCATCTCGGCGACGCGTGGCAAGGCGTCGACCGGGCGAAGCTCGAGGAGATCATGGCGGCCGACGGCGTCGTCGTCGAGCCGGGCGACATGCTCTTGTTGCACACCGGCTTCGCCACCAGGGTGCTCGAGTGGGAGCGCGACCCCGACCCGGTGAAGATCCACACCCTGTGCTCGTATCTCGACGCCCGGGACCCGTCGCTTGCTCGAGTGGATCGCCGACTCGCAGATCTCGGCGCTGGTGGCCGACAACTATGCGGTCGAGGGCATGGTCGGCCGGGACCGCGACCCGAGCCGCCACTCCTTCCTGCCCATCCACCACCTCTGCCTGTTCAAGCTGGGCGTTCCGCTCGGGCGAGATGTGGTACCTCCACGAGCTGGCGGCGTGGCTCCGCGAGCACGGCCGCAGCCGGTTCCTGCTCACCGCGCCGCCGTTGCGGATGCCCGGCGTCGTCGGGTCGCCGCTCACCCCGATCGCCACGGTGTAGCGACGGAGGGGTGGCTCAACCGTTGGCGGCTGCCTCGCGCGCTCGTCCGCGAGAACGCGAAGGAGTCGTAGTCGTTGGCGACCACGTCGGCGATGACGGAGAACAGCTTGGGTCGCCCGGCCGAGTTGAGCAGGTAGCGCTTGGGCTTCCCCGGGATGTTGGTGCCGTAGTAGTAGCTCTTCTCGCCGAAGGACAACGGCGACTCGGCGCCGCGATCGATCATCCTCGTCCAGCGGTCCTCGGACCGCTCCGTGACCTCGACGACGTCGAAGCCGTTGTCGCGCGCGTGGACGATGACGTCGGTGACGAAGTCGACCTGGTCGCCGTTGTAGCGCGGGTTGTTGCCGGCGGCCGCGTGCGGGCCCCCGGGGAAGAACAGGTTCGGAAAGCCATGGGTCTGCACGCCGAGGAAGGTGCGCGGGCCGTCCGCCCAGTATTCGTTCAAGGCCAGGCCGTCGCGACCCCGGATGCCCATCCGGGCGAGCGCGCCGGTTCCGAAGTCGAAGCCGGTCGCCCACACGATGATGTCGAACTCCCTGACGCCGTCGGTGGTCTCGATGCCCTCCGGCGTGACCCGCACCATCGGGGTCTGGCGCACATCCACCAACTCGACGTTCGGCCGGTTGAAGGCCTCGAAGTAGCCGGCGACGAACGGCGGCCGCTTCTCGCCGAACCGGTGGTCCTTCGGGATGAGTCGCTCGGCGGTCTCGGGGTCGTGGACGATGGCCGCGGATCTTGTCGGCGATGAACTCGCACCACTCGGCGTTGGCATCGAGATTGGAGAGCATGTCGATGTAGTTGCTCGTCAACTTCGTGAACCCGGGGCTGTTCCACATGTGCTCGTAGAACCGCCTGGCGCGTCGCAACGGCCGATCCTCGAAGGCGGTCCGGTCGTGGGCGGCGTGATGGAAGCCGTGGACCGAGGTGTTGAGGATCTCGCGCAGCTGCTCGAACCCGGCGCGGAGCTCGGCCTGTTGCTCGGGGGTGATCGGCGCGTTGTTCAGCGGCGTGCACCAGTTCGGCGTCCGCTGGTACACGGTGAGCGACTGCGACGTCGTCGGCGATGACGGGGACGACCTGCACGCCGCTGGAGGAGGTTCCGACGACGGCGACGCGCTTGTTCTTGAAGTCGACGGGCTGCGCCGGCCACAGGCCTGTGTGGTACGCCTCGCCGCCGAAGGTCTCGCGTCCGGGGATGTCGGGGGTGTAGGGCACCGAGAGGACCCCGGTCGCGGCAACGACGAAGCGGGCGGTCACCTCCGGTCCGTCGGCGGTGACGACGTGCCACGATCCGGAGCCCTCGTCATAGTCGGCGGACGTGACCCGGGCGCCGAAGCGGATGTGCCGGCGCAGGTCGAAGCGGTCGACCACGTGGTTGAGGTAGCGCTCGGTCTCCGGCTGGGGGGCGAAGTGCTCGCGCCACTCCCACTCGTCGAAGAGCTCGCGGGAGAAGAGGTAGCCGTAGGTGTAGCTCTCCGAGTCGAAGCGGGCGCCCGGGTAACGGTTCCAGTACCAGGTGCCCCCGACCCCGTCGCCGGCCTCCACCAGCAGGGCCGAGAACCCCGCTTCGCGGGCGCGGTACAACTGGTAGATGCCGGTGATCCCCGCGCCCACGACGAGCACGTCGACGTCCGCGGTCGGTTGCGTGCCGGTGGACTTCCGGGTCGGGGGAGGCGTGCATGGTGAGGTGGTGGTGGGCCGTGTCGTCGCCGGGCGGACCGAGGCGACGACCCCGGGCGCACCATCGCTGACTTTGTACCGACCGGTTAGTCTAATTCGTCTCGGTTCGGGGCAGGAGAAGACAGTATGGCGATCGTGGAGCAGAAATGGTCGGCCCTGCCGGTGCCCTTTGCCATGGAGATGCCGGACCGGGTACCCAAGGAGCGGTACTACGACCCGGACTTCTACCGGATGGAGTCCGAGCTCCTCTGGCCCCGGGTGTGGCAGATGGCGTGCCGACTCGAGGAGATCCCCCGGCCCGGTGACTTCGCCGAGTACGAGATCCTCGACCAGTCGGTGCTCGTCGTGCGCACCGAGGACATGGGCGTGCGCGCCTTCGACAACGTGTGCCGGCACCGCGGGGTCCGCTTCGCCCAGGGACGGGGGTCCAAGCCGGGCGGGTTCGTCTGCCCGTTCCACGGGTGGTGTTACGGGACCGACGGCCAGAACGCCCGGGTCACCCAGGCGAGCTCCTTCGCGCCGCACAACCTGGAGCCGTCCGAGCTCAATTTGGTGTCGGTGCGCTGTGAGGTCTGGGGCGGCTGCGCCTGGATCAACCTCGACCACGACGCACCGCCGCTGCGCCAGTGCATGGAGCCCTTCGCGACGGTGCTCGACGCCTGGAAGATGGAGTCGATGCGGGCGGAGTGGTGGTTCTCCGCCCGCCTCCCCGTCAACTGGAAGCTCGGCGTGGAGGCCTTCGTCGAGCAGTACCACGTGCTGCAGTCGCACCCGCAGCTGCGGATCCCCGGTCGCTTCCCGGGTGGCAACGGCGACGGCTTCGACGCGGGGGCGTTCGTGGAGGCGGAGCTGCAGTACCTCCACACGATGAGCGACGGCATGGCGGGCATGGTCCACGCCAGTGACGTCAAGATCGCGGAGGAGATGGCAACCGGCATCGAGCTCCCGGCCGACTTTGCGGGGGCGCGGTCGGCGTGGGACCGGCGCCTGAACGAGGCGGTGGCGGGCGCGCACCGGGCGCGGGGTTGCGACATGCCCGATCTGAACGCACTGGCGGATCAGGGAATCGACGACACCATGTGGTACTGCTTCCCGCACTTCTTCGTGCTGCCGATGTACAGCAGCGCCACCTCCTACCGGTTCCGCCCGCTGGGCCCGGAGGAGACGCGCATGGACATGTGGTCACTCACCCGGTTCCCGCGAGGGCGACGAGCCCGAAACGCCGCCGCTCCCCGAGCTGTGGGATCACGACGACCCGAGGTGGCCCCCCATCCCGACCCAGGACTTCTCCAACCTGCCGAAGCAACAGCGCGGCCTGCACGCGCGGAGCTTCGAGTACATGCGACTGTCCGAGCGCAACGAGGGGCACATCTCGAACTACCAGCGCGTCCTCGACGGCTTCCTGGCCGGCCTCCCGACCGACCAGCTCCTCCCTGCGCTGCGGAAGATCAATCTGAACCCGCTCGAACAACCCGTCGTCGAGATCGAATTCTGAGCACGGTCGGGATGGGGAACGAGACCGAGGGCGCGTGCACCGCGGCGGACGTGGCAGAAGGCGTCCGCTCGGCGATCGCGGTGTACACCCAGGCGCTCGACGACGGCCGGACCGACGACGTCGTCGCCACGTTCTGCCCCGACGGGTCGGTGCGAGATGCCGGGTCTCGGGCGCCACGAGGGCCACGACGCCCTGCGGCAGGCGTACGGGGGATGGAAGCCGGTACGGCCCCAGCGCCACCTGGTCCTCAACACGGTCGTCACCGAGTGGGACGACGACGAGGCGCACGCGACGAGCGACTTCGTCTTCGTGCTCAAGGGCGAGCCCAAGTGGTCCGTCGGAGATCGTCGGTCGCTATCACGACGTCCTGCACCGTGACGGCGCCGTCTGGCGTTTTCACCGCCGCGTCGCCGAGTTCATTTCGTAGAACGAGAACGGGGAGGCAATGAGATTCGGACTCGATATCGCGCAGCAGCGCATGCCCTGGGACGAGCTGGTGCGCCGCGTGCGCCTGGCCGAGGACCTCGGCTTCGACGGCATCTGGGGCTTCGACCACTTCCAGCCCATGTACGGCGACGGCCCCGGCGAGACCTTCGAGGGCATGACCACGCTGGCCGCGCTGGCGGGGGTGACGTCGCGGATCCGCCTCGGCCTCCTGGTCACGGGCGCCACCTACCGGCACCCGTCGGTCCTGGCGGCGCAGGCGGTCACCATCGACCATGCGTCGCACGGCCGCCTGGAGCTGGCGCTGGGCGCGGCGTGGTTCGAGAAGGAACACGTCGAGCTCGGGATCCCCTTCCCGCCGACGGGTGAGCGCTTCGACCTGCTCGAGGACACGCTGGAGATCGTCACCCGGCTCTTCACGGGCGACGTCGTCAGCTACGAGGGGACACGCGTGTCGTTGCACGACGCGGCCCTGCGACCCCGACCGGTGCAGCAGCCGCACCCACCCATCTGGATCGGCGGCACCGGGCCCGAAGCGCACGCTGCCCCTGGCGGCCCGCTTCGCCGACGTGTGGCACGCGTTCGGCACGCCCAACTCGTTGCGCGAGTCGAGCGAACGGCTCGACGAGCTTGGCGGAGAAGGCGGCCCGGGACCCGGCCTCGATCATGCGGGCCGGCTCGCTCTCGCTCGACGACCTCGAGACGGCACGCCGGCACGCGGCCAAGTGGCGCGACGCCGGCTTCGGCTACCTGGTCTGCGGCTGGCCGGGCGCGGGCGAGTCACAGGTCGAGGCCTTCGTGCGCGACGTCCTGCCCGAGTTCGCCACCGGCTGAGGCGCGGTTCCGATGTGTGCTGACCCGAACCGGGTGCCGAGGGTGCCGCCGCTGCGCGCCGCGGGAGTGGCCCGAGGGCATGGCCGAGGCGCTGGCGGCGGCCCTGCGGCCGTCCGACGCCCGTCACCCCGTCCCGCCCCGCGACCCGGCCAGCCCCAAGGGACTCAACGCCATGGGCGTCCTGGCCCACCATCCCGAGCTGACCGGCGCCTACAACCAGCTCATCCGCCACGCGCTCTACTTCACGACCATCACGCCGCGACAGCGCGAGCTGCTCGTGCTGCGCGTCGCCCACCGGCGCGAGTCGGCCTACGAATGGGCCCAGCACGTCTACCAGGCGGGCGTCGCCGGCCTCACGCCCGAGGAGGTGGCCCGGGTCCGCGCCGGACCGGACGCGCCGGAGTGGACGCCGCTCGAGCGGGCCCTGCTCTCGGCGGCCGACGAGCTCGTGGCCGGCGCCCGCATCGGAGAGGCGACCTACGGCGTCCTGTCGGCCGAGCTCGACACGCAACAGCTCATGGACGTGGTCTTCACCGTGGGCGCGTACGAGGTGTTCGCCATGGCGATGCGCACCTTCGACGTCGAGCTGGACGACGACCTGCGGCCGTACGCCTGACCGCAATAGGCGGCCGGGCCGCCAGGGTCAGGTGTTGCGGCCGCCGTTCACACCGATGATCTGGCCGGTGATGTAGGCCGCCTCGTCGCCGCACAGGAACGAGCAGGTGGCCGCGATGTCCTCGGGTAGGCCGGCCCGGCGCACCGGGGTGCGCGCCACGGCGTCCGCCACGCCGCCCTCGCCGAACTCGCCCCTGGCCTCGGACTCGCGCAGCATGGGCGTGTCGATGAACCCGGGCGGGATCGCGTTGACCGTGATGCCCCTTCGGGCCGAATTCGAGCGCCAGGGTCTTGGTCAGCCCGTTGAGGCCGGACTTCGACGACACGTACGGTGCCAGCATCGCCTGACCGCCGTGCGTGCTCGAGGACGAGATGTTGACGATGCGTCCCCAGCCCGCCTCCACCATGCCGGGCAGCACCGCCTGGCAGCAATTGAAGGCACCGGTCAGGTTGACCCGCAGGACGCGCTCCCACGTCTCGGGCGTGATCTTGAGGAACCGGGCCATCGAGGCTCCCATGCCGGCGTTGTTGACCAGGATGGTCGGGGAGCCCAATCGGGTGGCGACGTCGTCGACCGCCGCGAACACCCCGTCGCGGTCGGCCACGTCGACGGGCAGTCCCACCGCCCGGCCGCCGGCGCGTCTCGATGTCGCTGGCGGCTGCGGCGGCCGACGCCGCGTCCAGGTCGAGGACCGCGACGGCGTGGCCGTCCGACGCCAGGCGGCGGGCGATGGCGAGCCCGATGCCCGACCCGGCGCCCGTGACGACGGCGACTCGCTGCTCCTGCTGCTGCTTGCTCCTGCATGGACACCACTCTTCCCCGACGGACAGGCGAGGGACGCTATCGCCCTCCGGGCGGCGCGAGGTTCGTCACAACTCCCAGGCGGCGTCACGCCCGGCGGCAGTGAACGCGGCGCGGAGCGCCGATTCGGCCGGCTCGTCGAACGGGCCGAAGGCGGCGGCACCCCGCCCGCGGACGTAGAGGGGATCCCCGCCGACACGGTCCAGCCGGAACTTCTCGTGCACGAGCGTGCGGGTCAGGATCTTGTTGGTGGGCGTCGTCGGGAGCGCCGCGCTGAGGCGGACGAACCGAGGCCGCCATTTGGGGCTGAGATCCGCCTGGCCGTCCAACCAGCTGGCGAAGCGTGCCCGGTCGAAGGCGGCGCCCTCCCGCAGGACGAGGGCCGCCATGACCTGGTCGCCCGGCGTCGGGGTCGGGCACGCCGTAGACCGAGGCCAACAGGACGTCGGGGTGACGCCCGACGATCGCCTCGATCGGCGCCGCCGGGAAGCTCTCGCCGTCGACCCGCAGCCAGTCGGCGGTGCGGCCGGCGAAGTAGACCCAGCCCTCGTCGTCCACGTAGGCGAGATCGCCGCTCCAGTACCAACCGTGACGGGTCGTGCGCTGCATCGCCTCGTCGTTGCGGTAGTAGCCCTCGAACGGGCCCGACCCCGAGCGTGTTGACGATCTCGCCCACGCAGCGGTCCGCGTTGAGGAGCCGGCCGCCGCAGTCGAACTGGGCCCGCGGCGCCTCGTGGCCGGCCTCGTCGACCACCATGATCCCCTGACGCAGCCGCCCGATGGACGTCCGGGGGCGGTTGCGCCGTGCGATCGAGCGCGATCGCGCCTTCCGTGGACCCGAAGACGTCGATGACCCGCACCCCGAAGCGCGTCGCCGCCTCCTCGACCACCTGGGGCGACCCCTCGTTGCCGAAGGCGACCCGCAGGGTGTTGTCGGCGTCGTCGTCGCGGGGCGGCGTCGCCAACAGATAGGTGAGGAGCTTGCCGGTGTAGTTGAACCAGGTCGCCCCGTAGCGGCGCACGTCGGGCAGGAACCCCGACGCGCTGAAGCGGCGCGCCAGGGAGAGGGACGCGCCGGCGACCAGGGCCGGAGCCAGGCCGGACATCAGCGAGTTCGTGTGGAACAGCGGCATGGCCGAGTACCCGACGTCGTCGGGGGTCAACTCGAGCATCATGGCCATCCGGTTGCCGGTGGTCAGGAGCCGCCGCTGCGTGCAGCGGACGGCCTTGGGGGCGGCCGAGGTGCCCGACGTGAACAACAGGACCCAGAGGTCGTCGACGTCGGCTTCGCGGCCTCGCTCCGATGGCCGCGGTGGCGCGGCGCCGACTCCAGCGCGAGCTTCGAGCGAGGCACCCCGGGTCGGCGGGTCGTCGTCGTCGGCGAACCGGTCGGAGACGAGCACGCCGCCGGGCAGGTCCAGGCCGTCGAGCGCCGCGGCGAGCTGGTCCTCGTGGCGTGGCTCGGTGATCACCAGCTGCAGATCGGTGTGCACGATGTCCCGGGCGAGATGTTCGCCGTGGCGCGTGAAGTTGAGCCCGGCGATCACCGACCCGCTCAGCGCCGCACCGCACAGCGCAAAGACGTAGTCGGGCGTGTTGTCGAGGAGCACGCCGACATGGGGCGGCCGCGCCGGGTCCAAGCCGGGCGCGGAACAAGTTGGCGAAGCGTTCCGCTTCGGCCACCAGCTCAGCGTGGGTCCACACCCGCTCCCCGAAGCGAAGCGCGGGACGGTCGCCGTGCTCGTCGACGTTGCGCCTGAGGAGCGCGGCGGCGTCGGGCGCGGGGAGCGGCACCTCGGCCAACGGCGGCGCCAGAGAGGCAGACGATCCGGCGGCCGTCACGTTCCCATCCTTCCACGGTGATTCCCCGGCAGCATGGCGTATGGAGGGCCCTCACGTCACGCCGGGACCCCACCTGATGTGCGCCGTGCTGGCGGCCGACGTGGACTCGACCGGGCCCGAACGGATGAGGCAGCGAGGAAGGGGCGATCATGGACCTCCACGACGTCTTGATCGGCGAGGACAACGCCGTTCCCCGGGCCCGGTACACGAGCCCGGACTTCGCCGCCCTGGAGTTCGATCGTCTGTGGTCGCGCGTCTGGCAGGTGGCCTGCCGGGACGAGGAGATCGCCGACGTCGGTGATTTCTGCGAGTACCTGATCGGCGACCAGTCCATCCTGGTGGTTCGATCCGCCCCCGACACGGTGCGCGCCTTCCACAACACGTGCCTGCACCGGGGCACCCGGTTGGCCGACGGAGCCGGCCGCTTCCCGGAAGGCTGCATCCGCTGTCGCTACCACGCCTGGCGCTACGACCTCGACGGGAAGCTGGTCGAAGTCGTCGACCCTGAGGAATTCGATGCCATCCCGCGGATGCCGGCCTGCGGGCCGTGCGCGTGGACCGATGGGGCGGCTTCGTGTGGGTCTGCCTCAGTCCGGACGCTCCGCCGTTGCTCGACTACCTGGACCCGCTGCCGGCGCTGTTGGCGCCGTACCACCTTGATCGCCTCCACCTCCGCACCTACCTGTCGACCGTGTTGCCGGCCAACTGGAAGGTCGCCGTGGACGCCTTCAACGAGGGCTACCACGTCCAAGGGACCCACCCGCAGCTGCTGCCGTGGACCGACGACGTCAGCCTCGAGTACGAGCCGCTCGGCCTCCACGCCCACTACGGGCGGCTGCCCACGGCACGACGGAAATTGCGCCCGAGCCCGCGCCTCGGGCTCTCGGAGGGCGAGTACGACGAGGGCGAGATCCTCGACGCCTTCATCGCCGGCCTGGGCGGCCTGTTCTACAAGGACGAGAGCGCACTGGTCGAGGAGATCCGGTCGTCCGGGCTCGACGGCGAGACGATGCTCTCGCGCTACCAGCAGGGCCGGCGCGCCCTCCTCCAGGCGCGGGGCGTGGCGGTGGAGGAGTTCACCGACGACCAGCTGACGAGTGCGGACGACGTGTTCTTCTTCCCCAACATGGTCGGGCCGATCTATCCCGGGATCGCCATCGTCTTCCGCGTGCGGCCCAACGGCACCGATCCCGACAGCTGCATCAAGGACACCTGGTTCCTCCACTGGCCCCAGGAGGGCGAGCCTCCCCGGCGGGCCAAGCGCCGCTTCTTCGGCGACTGGACCGAGCGCGACTGGGGCGAGATCACCAATCAGGACTACGCCAACATGGAGCACGTCCAGATCGGGATGAAGTCCCGGGCGGCCCGGCCCTCCGCCTGAACCGCCGGCAGGAGAGCAACGTCCTGCACATGCACCGGGTCATCGACCGCTACCTCACGATGGAGTGACCACACCGGGCGAGGGTCGTCGTGCTCGTCAGAGCGTGCGATAGAGCCCGCCGTCGACCGCGAGCTGCGCCCCGTTGACGTAACCGGCCGCGTCGCTGGCCAGGAAGACGCACGCGCCGACCAAGTCCTCGGGGACCGCCATGCGCTGCATCGGGTTCGATGCGGCGACCCGCGCCTTCATCTCCGGCGGCCAGCCGCGGCTGAGGTCGGTCTCGGTGGCGCTGGGCAGGACGAGGTTCGCCCGCACCTTCGGCGCCCAGGCGCCGGCCAGGCCGAGGGTCAACGCGTTCAAGGCTGCCTTGGCCATCGCGTAGGGCAGGTCGATCGGGCTGGGCCGCCAGGACCCGACGGACGAGATGTTGATGATCGAACCCCCGTCGCCGGCGGCCATCCGCTCGCCCACGAGCACGCTCAGACGGAACGGCCCGCGGGCGTTGGTGGCGTGCACCTTGTCGTAGAGCTCCTCGCTCACCGACGGCGAGACCGTCGTAGGCGGGTGACATCCCGGCGTTGTTGACCAGGACGTCGCAACGGCCGAACTCCTCGTACACCGCGTCGACGAGGTGGTCGGCGTCCTCCCAGCTGCCGACGTGGCAGGCGACGGCCACGGCCCGACGGCCGGTCGCCGCCGCGATCTCGCGCGCCGCCGTCTCGCAGTTGTCCAGCTTGCGGCTCGCGACCACGACATCGGCGCCCGCCCAGGCCAGGCCCTCGGCCACGGCGCGGCCGATGCCCCGGCTGCCCCCGGTGACCAGGGCCACCTTGCCGTCGAGATCGAAGAGTTCCTGCGCTGTCGGCATGGGTCGCTTTCCGCCTGGCACCCTATTGGGCTGCGCTTCCCGGCGCGGTGTCTCCCCGGTGTTCGCCTTCCTCCCCGGAGCGACCCACGGCTAAGGTGCCAACACGCCGACCTCCGTGGTCGGCTGCAGCCGTTCGAACCAAGCCCGCCGCCTGATTGCCCGTGCCAACACCTCCGCCCGAATCAGACTCGACGCAGTTCGACAAAGAGACCGTCCGCTCGAAATACCTGGCCGAGCGCGACCGCCGGTTGGTCGAGGGCCGGTCCGACATCCGCGACCTGCAGCACGATGCCCACTTCTCGGGGTACCGGCAAGATCCGTTCACGCCGTTCACCGAGCGCGACCCGGTCACCGACGACGTCGACGTGGTGATCGTCGGTGGCGGGATCGCGGGGGTGCTCGCGGGTGCCAACCTGCGCAAGGCCGGGATCGAGCGGATCCGCATCGTCGATCAGGCGGGCGGCGTGGGTGGCACCTGGTACTGGAACCGCTACCCCGGCGTGATGTGCGACGTCGAGTCGTACATGTACATCCCGATGCTCGAAGAGTTCGACTACGTCCCGACCCGGCGCTACGCGTCCGGTGAGGAGATCCGGGGCCACCTCCAGAGGATCGCGGATCGCTACGAGCTCGAGGACGACGCCCTGTTCCACACCGGCGTGACCCGCGCCGAGTGGCGGAGGACGAGGGTCGCTGGCTCGTCCACACCGACCGCGGCGACGAGTTCCGCTGCCGCTGGTACGTCCTTGCCGTCGGGCATCCTGAACTTGATGAAGCTGCCGGCCATCCCCGGCATGGAGGACTTCGAGGGGCGCTCGTTCCACACGGCGCGGTGGGACTACGAGTACACCGGGGGCGCCATGGACGAGCCCCTCACCAACCTCGGGGACAAGGTGGTCGCACTGCTCGGCACGGGTGCCAGCGGCATCCAGTGCGTGCCGCCCCTCGTCGAATCGGCCAAGCATCTCTACGTCTTCCAGCGCACGCCTTCCGCCATCGGTGAGCGGGGGAACCGACCCGACCGACCCCGACTTCGAAGGCGGGCTCGAGCCCGGTTGGCAGCGCGCGCGCATGGACAACTTCCAGGCCATCATGCTGGGCCTGCCGGTCGACACCGACGACGTCGACGACGGGTGGACCCACCATTTCGCCACCGTCAATCACCCCAAGGTCGTCGAGGGCATGACGGGGGCGGACATCGCGCGCAGCGGAGAGGTGACCGACTTCGAGATCATGGAGTTGCACCGGCGCCGGGTCGAGGAACTGGTGCACGATCCGATCAAGGCCGCCGTCCTGAAGCCGTACTACCGCTACATCTGCAAGCGGCCCTGTTTCCACGACGAGTACCTCCCGGCCTTCAACGCGCCCAACATCACCCTGATCGACTGTCCCGCCGGGATCGAGAAGATCACCGGGAAGGGGCCCGTGGTGGACGGGCAGCAGTACGAGGTCGACTGCATCGTGTACGGCACCGGTTTCGAGCCCGAGCAGACGCCGCTGTTCCGTCGCGCCGGGCACGACATCGTGGGGCGCGACGGCGTGACGCTGGCGGAGAAGTGGGCCGACGGTCCGCACACCCTCTTCGGCATGATGAGCCGCGGCTTTCCCAACCTGTTCGTGATGCCGGCGCCGTTTCAGCAGGCGGTCGTGACGGTCAACTACACGCAGCTGGCCGTGCTCGGCGGCGAGTTCGTCGGCAGGGCCGTCGGGCTGCTCGAGCAGAAGGGCGTGGACGTCTTCGACGTCAGCGCCGAGGCCGAGGCGGAATGGGTCAAGGGCATCACGGACGCGTACATCGACGCCAGCCGGGTCATGGCCGCCTGCACGCCTTCACGCATCAACAACGAAGGGCATCCCGAGGACAGAAGCCCGCTCATGGGCGCCTATCGGGGCGGCCTGGGCGACTGGTTCGGCTATCGCGACCGCCTGGAACGATGGCTCGACGAAGGCCGCTTCGACGGCCTGGAGCTCGAAGTCCGTTCGACGACGCCGTGACCGAGCCGTGATCACGCCGTGACTACGCGCCAGCGAGTCGTCGTCGTGACCGGCGGCGGCGGCGGCATCGGGGGGGCCATCGCGGAAGAGCTCGGCCGCGACGGCTGGTTCGTCGTCACGGTGGACCCGCTGGTCACGCTCGAAGGCACCGAAGAGCTGCCGGAGCCCTCGACGACCACGGCGGGACGCATCGTGGCGGCCGGTGGTGCCGCCCGCGCCTCGTCGGCCTCCGTCACCGACGGCGAGGCGCTCCGTGCCCTCTTCGGGGAGCTGGCGGCCGAGCACGGTGGACTCGACGCCGTGGTGAACGTGGCCGGCATCACCCGCCAGAGTTACTTTGCCCGCGGCACCGAGGAGGACTGGCATGGCCCTGCTCTCGGTGCATCTCGGGGGCTACCTCAACGTGCTCGATGCCGCGCTGCCCCTCATGGCTGCGGCCGGCCACGGGCGGATCGTCGGCGTCACGTCGGGCTCGGGGTGGCGGGCGGCCGACGCCGGTGGCTACAGCTGTGCCAAGCGCGCCGTGGCCGCCCTGACCTGGCAGCTGGGTCGCCATGCGCCACCGGGGGTCACCGTCAACGCGCTGTCGCCCATCGCCAACACCCGCATGGTCGCGGCCGCCCTCGAGCGGGCTCGTCAAGAGGGACGGGCGGGCGGTGGCGGCGGGCTGACGCTCGACTCCATGCCCGGGCCCGAGCAACTCGGCCCGTTGGGCGCCCACCTCGTGGCGGACGAATTCGGATGGTGCACGGGCCAGGTCGTGTTCGCCAGCGGCCCCGAGGTGGCGATCGTCGACCAGCCGCGGCTGATGGAGGTGGTCCGGACGACCGGGTCGGCTTCGCTCCAGGCGCTCCTGGCGGCCTTCGTCCCCCGCGCCCTCGTGAAGGCCGAGACCAAGCAGGCGAGCGCCGGCGGCGGCAATCCACGCTTCGGCTCGATCTTCGACGAGCCGGCACCCGAGTCCCGTGGCGTCGGAGGCGGTGCGGTCCTGCGTCGTCGTCGACGGCCGCCCTCGCCTGACGGCTCCGCTTGTCGCGGCCCTCGAGGCGCGGTCCATCGCCTGTCACCGCGTCGAGGCGGGACGCGGGTTCGACGGTGCGGCGAAGGCGCTGCGCGCCGCCGTCGAGGCCGAGGGACCGGTCGACGCGGTGGTGCTCGCGCTGGAGGGGCATCGGCCCGCGCCACCGACGGACGCAGATGGGAATCGATCCTCTCCGACCACCGCGGCCTCGTCGAGCAGCTGCACGCAGATGCCGCGTGGGCCCGAGCGGCCGCTGACTATGCGGCCCTCGCCGACCGTCCGGTCCGGCTGATGACGCTCACCGAGGCCACCAGCCCCGCGGGCCGCAGCCGGGCCCAGGCGGCGGTGCAGCTGGCGCGGGCGGCGGCGAGCGGCACGGCGGGACGCGTGACCGCGTTCGCGGCGAGCATCGAGGCGCCCGACGCGGATCGCCGGCCCCGCCGCCGGCGAGCTCGTCGGGCAACTCTTCTCGGACCCCGACGCCGCCGCCCTGGCCGGCGCCGAGTTGGTGGTGGGTCCCGGGTTGGCTCGGCCTGCGCAGCCACCCCCGGCCCCTCGGCACCGTGACGTACGGGGGTCCCGCCGTGCCCGTCTGGCTCGACGACGCCCTCCAGGAGATGGCAGGTCTGGGCGGCGGGGATCCGCCGCACCATACGGAGGCCGGATGACACAGCCCACCCGCGTCGTCGACGCGCACGTGCACCTCTGGGACCCGGCGCGTACCGACTGGTACCCCTACCTGTCGCATCCGCCCGAGGGCAGCGCCGAGGGCTCCGGGATGTACCGCCGCTTCGATGTCGACACCTACCGGGCCGAATCGTCCAAGTGGCACGTCGAGAAGATCGTCAACGTTGCCGCGGCCACCGGTCCCAACTCCGTCGAGGAGACCATTGAGCTGGACGCACACGCCGGCGATCGCGGCGGACCGGACGCCATCATCGGTGGCCTGCCCCCGGCGGATTCCACCGCGGAAGCCATCGGATTCATCGATCGACAGATGGCAGCGCCCCGCTTCCGCGGGGTCCGCCCGATGGGCGGCCTCGGGGTGGCCGTACCCGATCCCGACGTGATGCGGGCCCTGCAGGACAGGAATTTGGTGTTCGAGCTCATGACCCATCCGGACCAATTGCGTTCGGCCGCGGAGCAGCTGTCCTCATTCGGGGACCTCACCGTCGTCGTCGAGCACACGGGGTGGCCGCGCAACGACTCCGACGAGGAGCGCGCGCTGTGGCGGGAGGGCATGCACGCACTGGCCGCGCTCGGTGGCAACGTCGTGTGCAAGCTCTCGGGCCTCGCCATGCCGCTCGGTTCGATGCGGGCCGAGGCCCTCCGGCCCGTGGCTGGAATACGCGATCGACGCCTTCGGCGCCGAGCGCTGCCTGTTCGCCAGCAACTTCCCGGTCGATTCGGCCGCCGGGAGTTTCGACGACCTCTACACCACGTTCGACACGGTCACGAGTGGTCTCGACGACGCCTCCCGTGAGGCGCTCTTCGCCGGCACCGCGGAGCGGATCTACCGGCTCTGACCGCGAGGGCGCCGTCGTGGCCCCGCTCGGATCAATAGGCGCCGTTGTTCTCGAAGTAGCGCCGCGGGTTGTCGACGAGCATCGTGGTGATCTGTTCCTCGGTCACACCTCGCTCCCTGACGTAGGGCAGGACTTCGTCGTGGATGTGCAAGTAGGACCACGACGGCATGAGGGAGAGCAATCGAGGGTCGACCATGTCCAGATAGCACGACACGTCGTGCGAGAGGACCATGCGCTCGGCGTAGCCGCGGCGACACATCTCGACCAAGGTGTCCGCTCGCGCCTCGAAGGTGGTCTCGAGGTTCAGCCCGAAGCGGTCCATGCCGAGGATGAAGCCGTCATCGGCCAGCGCGCTCAGGTGGTCCACGTCCGCGCTGTCACCCGAATGGCCGAGCACGACCCGAGTCGGATCCACCCCCTCTTCGTCGCACATCAGCTTCTTGACCTCCAGGCCGGCCTGGGTGCCCGGATGGGTGTGCACGGTGATGGGTGCGCCCGTCTGTCGGTGGGTCCGCGCCACCGCGCGCATGATCCGGGCCACCCCGTCCGTGAGGCCCTTGCTGTCGATCGCACATTTCAGAAAGGCGGCCTTGACGCCGGTGTCGCTGATGCCTTCGGTGATGTCGCCCGTGAACATGGTGATCATCGGATCCGGTTCATCCCACCCGAGCGCGGCGTACACCGCCGGGTCGCGGTGGTAGAAGAACCACGGCACCTGGTCGTACGTGTAACAACCGGTGGCCGGGATGATGATCAGCTCGGGCACCTGCTCGGCGATGCGCTGGATCCGGGGGATGTACCGGCCCAGGCCGATGACCGTGGGGTCGACGATCGTTCGAATGCCCTGGGCGGCCAGCGCCTTGAGCTTGACGACCGCATCGGCCACGCGCTCGTCCTCGCTCCCCCACTCGGACGGATAGTTCTGTTGCGCGTCGGCGTCGAGCACGAACACGTGCTCGTGCATGTACGTCCGCCCCAGGTCGGCGGTGTCCACGGGGCCTCGAATCGTCTCAACGGTTGCCACTCCCCGCCCTCCTTCTGGTCGGATTTCCAGACCTTACGGGTCCATACGCGGGACGCGCCGTTGGTGGCCGGAGATTGGCGGGCCGGGCCTGACGAGGGTCGACGGCACGCCGAGAACGTGCGCCGCCAGACCTGTACCGTGACGACCCGTGAGCGAGGAACGACGATTCGGCCGCCGGACCCTGCTCGGGGGTGCCGCGCTGGCGGGCGCGGCGGTGTCGGGTCTCGCCCCTCCGCAATGGGGTGGGGCCGTCGAGCGTCGATCCTCGCGGGCGCTCCGCCGGCCCGACAGCCTCCCCCACCCGCATGCCCCAGCCGGGACGGACATGCTCCCCGCCGTCGAACACGTGGTCATCCTCATGATGGAGAACCACTCGTTCGACGATCACTTCGGCCGGCTCGGCCGGGGCGACGGCCTCAAGGTGGCGAGCGACGGCACTCCGCTCAACTACAACCCGGCGCCGGACGGCGGCTACATCCTGTCCTATCCCATGCCGAACACCGCGGTGCCCGTGGACTCCCAGATCGGCCAGAACTGGAACACGTCCCACCTGTGCTGGGACCACGGCACCAACATGGGGTTCGCCCGAAACTGTGGTCCGGCCTCCATGGGTCACTTCACCGGGGCACAGCTCCCGTACTACTACTCGCTGGCCTCCCATTTTCCCATCGGCGATCGCTACTTCTCGTCCGTCATGGCGCAGACATACCCGAATCGCCGGTTCCTCATCGCGGCCACGGCACTGGGCAACGTGGCGACCAATTCGACGGGCATTTCGTCCACGGACGCACCCAACGGGACGATCTTCGACCGGCTGGACAGCCATCACATCAGCTGGAAGGACTACTACCCCGATCTGCCGACGGCGGCGCTCTTCCTGCCCGAATTCACCGAACAACCTCCACGACGGTCGACTGGCGCCGATCAACCAGTTCCTGACCGACGCCGCAGCGGGCCAACTGCCCCAATTCTCCCTGGTCGATCCCTACACCGATTACTCCGAGGAAGACGGCGACATCTCCATCGGCGAGGCGTACGCGGCACGCATCATCGGCGCCGTGATGGACTCCCCCAACTGGTCGAAGACGGTCATGTTCCTCGTGTACGACGAGCATGGCGGATGGTACGACCATGTTCCGCCTCAGCCGGCCGTGCGACCCGACAACGTGCCGCCCGAAATCACGGTGCCGCCGGACCAGCCTGGCGCCTACGACATGACCGGGTTCCGCGTTCCCTGCGTCGTGATCTCCCCCTTCGCCAAGAAGAACTTTGTGTCGCACGTGGTGCACGAGCACACCAGCCTCTTGAAGTTCGTCGAGACGAAGTGGAACTTGCCGGCCATGACCTACCGCGACGCCAACGCGCCGAACATGTTGGAGTTCTTCGACTTCAAGGGGCGGCCCCCGTTCGAACGCCCGCCGGCGCTGCACGCGCCGCTCAACCCCTTCGTCGGGGCGTTGCCGGCGAGCTCGCTGGCGGCGGGGTTCCACCCGATCGCGACCCCGGTGCAGGCGGCCAGCCTGCCGCCGGCCCAGTACCGGGTGCAGCGGCCACCCCGCAAGTAAGGGCCCGGCGGAAGCGGGCTGGCCTTGCCTGCCGAGCTATTCACGTCGTAGTCTGACATGAACTCCCCGAATCGGCGGGAGGGAGCGCACCGTGGAGGCACGACGTGAGCGACGTCTACTACGACATGTACAGCGTCGAGATCAACGCCGACCCGTATCCCGTCTATCGCCGGCTGCGCGAGGAAGCGCCGATCTACTACAACGACACCCACGACTTCTACGCCGTCAGCCGGTTCGAAGACGTCGAAAAGGGACTGCTCGACGCGCAGACCTACATCTCGGGCAAGGGGGCGATCCTCGAGATCATCAAGGCCGACATCGACATCCCTCCGGGCGTCATCATCTTCGAGGATCCCCCGACGCACACCATCCACCGGCGGCTGCTGTCGCGTGCCTTCACGCCTCGGCGAGTGGCCGAGCTCGAACCGAAGATCCGCGAGTTCTGCGCGCACAGCCTCGATCGCCTCGTGGGCGCCGACCGCTTCGACTTCATCGCTGACTTCGGCGCCCAGATGCCGATGCGCGTCATCAGCATGCTGCTCGGCATTCCCGAGACCGACCAGGAGGCCGTGCGCGACCGCGTGGACGCGAACCTCCGCACCAAGGAAGGCGAGCCGATGCAGGTGACGAACGAGAACTTCGTCACCGGGGAGATGTTCGCCGAGTACGTCGACTGGCGGGCCCAGCACCCCTCCGACGACATCATGACCGAGCTGCTCAACGTCGAGTTCACCGACGAGACCGACACGGTGCGCAAGCTCTCGCGGACGGAGCTGCTGACCTACATCGAGGTCTTGGCGGGTGCCGGCAACGAGACGACGACCCGTCTGATCGGGTGGACGGCCAAGGTGCTGGCCGAACACCCCGACCAGCGGGCGGAGCTCGCCAAGGACCCGTCGCTGATCCCCGATGCCATCGAGGAGATCCTCCGCTTCGAATCACCCGCGCCCCACGTCGGACGCTGCATCGCCCGGCAGGACCTCGTCGTGCGCGACATGCAGGTGCCGGAGGGGAGCGTGATGGTGTTCCTCCTCGGGTTCCGCCAACCGCGACGACCGGAAGCTTTCCCGACGGCGACACCTTCGACATCCATCGGGAGGTGACGCGGCACCTGACCTTCGGCAACGGGATCCACCTGTGCATGGGCTCCGCCCTCGCCCGCATGGAGGGGCGCATCGCCCTCGAGGAGCTTCTCGTGCGGATTCCCGAATGGGACATCGACCTGGCCGACGCCCGGCTCTCCCCGACGTCGACCGTCCGGGGTGGGAGACCCTTCCCGCCTTCGTCGGCTAGCGCGCTCGTGACGGTGCCGGCGTGCGAAGGTCCTAGAGCCCGCGTCGCTACGACAGCCCGGTGCGGCGCCAGCGGCCAACGAGACCCGCGCCCGCATCATCGAGGCGGGCGTGCACGATCCTGCGCGGGTCTCTCCATCCGAGACTGGCGTGCGCTGACGATGCGTGGCGTCGCCGAGCAGGCGGGGGTCAACGAGCGGACCGTCTACCGCTACTTCGGGAACGAGCAGGGCCTTCGGGACGCCGTCATGCACCGGCTCGAGGAGCAGGCGGGCATCGAGCTGGAGGGCATGCGCCTCGAGGACGTCGCGGGCATTGCCGCCCGGATCTTCACCCACGTGGCCTCGTACCCGCTCCGGCCGAAACCGCCGCTCGACCCCACGCTCTCCGACGCCAGCCTGCGCCAGCGCGACGCCCTGCTCTCTTGCCCTGGCCGGACCGGACGCGCGGACTGGTCCGACGTGGAACGCAGGTCCGCCGCCGCCGTGCTCGATGTCCTGTGGAGTGTCGCCACCTACGAGCGACTGACCTCGGACTGGGAGATGGACCGACGAGCAGGCGATCGGGGCCGTTACCTGGGCGATCGGCCTGGTCGAAGACGCGGTCCGCAGCGGGCGCGGGCCGGCGGGCTGACCCTCGCCGACCTACGCCACCTCGGATCGACCCTTGCCGACCTTCCGGCCGACGCTTGCGTGACCCACGTGCGGTCGACATCCTCGATGACCTCGTTCGAGCGCTCGACGTCGAACTCGTTGCCGTTGGCTCGCAGCTGCGCCAGCAGGTCGATGAGCTTGTCCGCGTTGCGGCTCGGAGAGACCAATCCGTTCGTAGACGTTCGAGTTCAAATCCTCGGTCGCGTCCATCGCGACACTGCGGCCCCGGGCGGTGATCTCGGCGAGTGTGGTCCGGGCATCCGACGGGTGCGGGATCCGCCGAACGAGCTTCTCGTCCTCCAGCCGATCGATGATGTTGGTCACCGTGGCCGGCGGGATGCGCAGGGTCTTGCTGATCCAACTGAGGGTCAACGCGGACTCCGGGTCGGTGGCCAACCAGGCGAGCACCTCGTAGCGGGCGAACGTGAGATCGTGGCGCCTCATCACGTGCTTCACCTGGTCATTGCAGCAGCTGATAGGAGCGCAGGATGGCGGTGAAGACCGCCATGCCGGACGCCGCCTCGGGGTCCCAGCGCTGGAGCCAGACGCGACGGGAGGCTTCGACGACGTCGAACGGGGCCGCCTCGAAGGCCATCCCCGAAGGATACGGCGTTCGTGGCCGGCGATCTGGGCCGTTCAGGCAAGCGAGCCACCGATGACACCGTCTGCTTCGAGCGCGTCGATCTCCGGATGGCTCGAGGCCAAGTTCGCCGAGGAGATCACGGTTGTGCTCGCCGAGGAGTGGCGCATGCCGAGTGTGGAGCCGGTCCGGGCCAGCGGAGAACTTCATCGGCAGCGTGCTGTAGCGAGAGGTGCCGATCACCGGATGGTCCACCTCTTCGAAGAAGCGCCGGAACTCCAGGGGCGGCAGTCTCGGGTTGGTCATGGGGCTGCACCACCTTCGCCGACGGGCACCCCCGCCGACCACAGCCGCTCGACGATCTCGTCCGCCTGATCGGGCCCGGCACCACTCCCCGAGCACGGCGTCGATCTGGTCGTGCGCCCGCACCCGCCCCGCCTCGTCTCCATTTCGGGGTCGGCGGCCCACTCGGGGTCGCCCAACGCATGGCCCGGAGCGCCTTCCATTGCTCGTCCGTGGAGACCGCGATGGCGACCCAGAAGTCGTCCCGGCCGTGCTCATCGGGCCGGCGCCCCTGGTAGAGGTTCTGCGGTGCCGCGCCGTGGGCCCCGGTTGCCCTGCACGGGAGAGAAGCGCACCGTACGCCGAGTGCTCGATCGCCTGCTCCGCGGTGACGTTGAGTGCCGCGTCGACCATGGCGGCTTCGACGAGGCCACCTTCGCCCGTGTTCCGCCGGTGCCGCAGCGCAAGCAACAGGCCGTAGAGGGCGTGCAGTCCCGCGTTGGGGTCACCCGACGGTGTAGGGCTCGAACGGGAGGAGGTCCGGGTGGCCGGTGAGCCAGGTGAGCCCCGAGGCGTCTTCGATCACGAAGGCGAAGGCCGCCTGGTCGCGCCAGGGCCCGTCGAGGCCGAAACCCGGCATCCTGAGCATGATCAGATCCGGCCGTTCGCGCCGGAGTGTCTCGTAGTCGAGGCCCAGCTGGTCCAGCACACGCGGGGTGTAGTTCTCGATGACCACGTCGCAGGTGGCGACGAACCGGCGGAGGAGGTCGTTCGCCCCGTCGGGTCTCGGAGATCGAGGGTCAGGCTCTTCTTGTTGGTGTTGAGCGCAGCGAAGATCGGTCCCCGCTCCCAGTACCGATCCTCGGTCTGCGGCACACCCCCGACCAGCCGGACCCCGTCGGGCCGATTCGACGATTCGAGATGGATCACTTCCGCCCCGAGGAGCGCGAGCACATGGCCCGCGAGCGGGCCGGCCCAGAACGCGGTCATGTCGAGCACGCGGAGACCCTCGAAGGGAAGCCCGGCGGCGTTCGCCGCTCGGTGCGTGCGATCGCACCCGTCGGGCGTTGGAGCACCTCGTCGAGCGTGTGCTCGCCCGAGCCGCGGGGCCGGTTCGGGCGGACGAAGGCGGGCCGCCCCGAGTCGGAACGGCGGACGGGGTTGGCCGCACCGTCGCGTGGGTTGGCAAAGAACGTCTCCGCGCGTGCGGAAGTGCTCGAACGTCGTGACATTCGAGCCGTTGGCGATCGGTGCGTTGGGGATGCGGAAGACCGACGTGAGGTCGAGCACCTCGTCGACGGTGCGCGCGCCAATCCACTCGTCGATCGTCGGCGCCAGGGCCGTGCGGTCCAAGAAGAGCTTCGGGTCCTCGGTCCACTCCGGGTGTCCGACCATGGCGCAGAAGTCGAGCCACTGCTGCCCGGTGCCGACGCCGAGCCCGACGAGCCCGTCGCTCGCCGCGCCGACGCCGGGGGTCGGGACGAAGCGCCGGCGGCGCATCGGCCGACCCAGCTGGTCGTTGAACGTGACCGGGTAGTAGGTGAGGCACATGACCATCGCCTCGAGCATCGAGACGTCGACAAGTTCGCCCTGTGGATCGCCTCGCCAGCCGGCCGCGAGCGTGCCGATCGCGGCGAAGAGCCCCGCCAGCCACTCGCCGATCTGACCGCCGACGTACACCGGCGCCCGATCGGGCCTGCCGCGGGCGAGCCCCACGATCGCGCCCGACCACGCCTGAAGGGTGAATTCCGTGGCGGCCCTGTTCGACCACGGCCCTTCGAGGCCGAACGGGGTGATCGATGCTCACGGTCAGGTGCGGGTGCGCCGTCCGGATCGCGCCGGGCGCCAGCGCCGGGTGTTCGGACACGCGACGAACCGCGTGACCACACCACCGTGTCCGCCGACTCCAGCAGCTCGTGGAGCGACGAGAGCTCTCCGGCGGTCGTCGACGTTCGACGACGACGCTCTCGCTTCGACGAGTGCAGGAAATTGAAGAGCGCCGCCGTCGTGGCCAGGCTCGATCGTCGCACCCGAGGCCGACCACCGGCGCAACGGATCACCCTCGGGCGACTCGACCTTGATGACCTCGGCCCCGCCGTCCGCGAGCAGCTTGGTGCAGTACGCACCCCCGATCCAGGAGGAGAGGTCGACGACGCGGCAGTCCGGCTCAGGGGGTGCGGTCCGCGGGCCTGCCCCGGACCCGCTCGCCGGCGACTCCGCCACCGTCAGCCGTCGTCGCGACGCCGGCGACCGGACCGGCTCAACCGCCACTCCGGTGGGAAATTGCTGTCATTGTCCTTTACGGCCAGATTCAGATCCTGCTTCCATCGTCTCGTTGCTGAGCGTCGCCTTCTTGCCGGCGACGTCGTCGCGCAGTTGCCCGCCCATCGACTCGAGCCACGCACTGAGCAGGCTGCCCATGTACTCCCCTTGGTGCTGCTTCATGATCTCGAAGAACACCTTCTGCATAAAGATTGTGTCGGTGGGGCGCGTCTTCGAACAGGCCGAGCGCGTACTTCTCTATCTCCGCCTCGAGATCGGCCCGCGGAACGACGCTGTTCACGAAGTTGCACTCGTACATTTCCTCTGCCGTGAAGGGCCGGCCCGTGAACACCATCTCCTGAAACTTGCGCATCCCCATCATCATCGCCCACTGCCACATCCGTGGGGCGTAGCCGACGTAACGGAAGGCGGGATGTCCGAACAAGGCGTCGTCTGACGAGATCATCGAAGTCAGCGTCGGCCGCTTGGTAGAAGTGCCATCCGTAGCAGTAGCCCTTTACCTCGAGGATGCTGATCTTCTTGAAGTCCTGCAGGCTGCGGCATCCGGACCTCGTGTTCCCATACCAGTGCAAGAGCGACGCCCCGGCCCGGTAGGAGCGGTCGAACGGCATGGTGACATCCTCGTCCTCGTCGATGCCGAACTCCTCGTGCAGCGCCGTGCCTTCGGCCCGCTTCGCCATCAGCTCGTCCAAATCGGCTCCCGACCCGAGGTGGTCGCCGACGCCGCGCACGACCAGGACCTTGACGTCGTCGTCGATGCTCGCCTTGAACAGGAGATCCGCATAGCGCCGGCGGGCGCCGATGGTCGGGATGTTGAGTTGGTCCGGACGGTTCAGCGTGATCGTCGCGATCCGAGTGACGGGTCCTTCTCGTAGAGGATGATCTCCTCGGGCGGTGGGCAACTCCTGATCCGATGGCTCGGGTCCCACCGCATCGAGCTGTGACCGCCTCGCGAATACCGCCTCGGAGTCACCGAAGCCCTCCCGGCGGGCATCAATCGTATCCCTAGGAAGCGCTTACGTTGCCACCCGCGATGGCTGCGGTCGCCTCCGCTCCGACGGCGTCCACGACGGAGGCCAACGACTGGTTGCTGTAGCCGTAGGTGCTCTCGTTGTGGGGGAAGTCGGTCGACCACATCACCCGGTCCACGCCGATGCGGGCCAGGAGCGCGAGCCCGAGCTGATCGACCATGAACGAGGCGCACATGTGGTTGTCCCAGTAGTAGGTCGGCTCGTGCTCGATCTTCAGGTCGGCGAGGTGCCGGAACGACGCGGCGATGTGCTCCGCGTCCTGGAGCGCCGACGGCACCCAGTTGATCCCGCCCTCGAAGTAGCCGATCTTGAGGCCGGGGTGCCGATCGAGGATGCCACCGAAGATGTATTTCCCGAAGGTGTCGCGGAACGGTGCAACCGACTGGAGCATCCCGATGCTGAGTGCGTTGAAGGCGATCGGCGTCGCCGGCGGGTTCTCGCCGATGTGGTGGGAGATCAGGGACCCCTGCCTCCTCGATGGCCTCCCACACCCCGTCCATGGCGGTGCTCGAGTAGTCGATCGGGTTGCCTTCGGTGTCCTTGCCGGGCATGAGCGGCATCAGGAACGTCTTCAACCCGAGGCGCCTTCAACTCGTTCACCGTCCGGCGCGCACCCTCGGCGTCCCACCAGTTGATCAGTCCGACGCCGTAGATGCGGTTGTTCGACCGCTCCTGCACCTCGGCCATGTATTCGTTGTAGATGCGGAAGCAGACCTCCCGGACCTCCCGGTCCGGCCAGCCGAACAAGGCCAGCACGGAGTTGGGGAAGGCGAGCTCCCTCGTGATGCCCTCCGAGTCGAGCGCAGCGAGCCGGGCGTCGACGTCGCCGGCATGGGACCCGGGCACCGGGTCGTACTGGGTGAGCACCCGGATGAACTCCGGCACGAGGATCGACTTCCCGTCCACGCCGATCACCCAGCCCCCGTCGACGTTCATCACCCGGGGAACACGCTCCTTCATGTTTTGGGGGCTGCGCTCGTAGAAGATGTCCGTCCGCCAGGGAGATGTGGTCATCGGCTGAGAAGACCTCGGTTCCGGCCGGAAGGCCGAGGTCAACGAGGGGAGCCGGATGGCGGTCCTTCGGGGCGCCGAGGCCCTCGGCCGGATAGGTCAGCGTTCTCGAATTGCCGCTCATTGCCCCCACTTTGCTCGACGATGGACGATAGGCAGATTACTTCGGGCTCGTAGCAATCGTCAACGGGGCCTGCTAGCTTCCTTCCGCGCTGCACTTGTTCTCGGGGAGGTCAGAGAGGTTCGTGAGATGACGACGTGGGACTCCACCGTCGACGTCGTGATCGTCGGTTCCGGCGGTGGCGGCATGGTCGCCGCGCTCACCGCAGCGGATACGGGCGCGAGCGCGCTGGTGCTGGAGAAGCAAGAGCTGCTGGGCGGCTCGACCTGCATGTCGGGCGGGATCGTCTGGGTCCCGAACAACCCGGTCATGCAAGCGATCGGTGTGCCCGACTCCTACGAGGACGCCATGGTCCACTTCGAGGACGTGGTCGGCGACGTCGGACCATGCTCGTCGTTCGAGCGCCGGGAGGCGTTCTTGACCGGCGGGGCCCGAGATGGTCACCTTCCTCCAGCGGCTCGGGGTTCGCTTCGTCTACTGCCGCGGCTACAGCGACTACTACTCGAGCGCGAAGGGCGGACACGATCTCGGACGGGGCATCGAACCCGTCCCATTCAACGGTCGGGTCCTCGGCGAGTGGCTCGAGCGGATGCAGCCGGGGCTGGCCCAGAGCCTCGGCCTCGCCGTGATGACGAACGAAGCGCGCTCGCTCTCCCACTACAACCGCAGCATCGGTGCCTTCGTCGTCTCGGCCCGGGTCGTGATGAGGACGTACGCCGCCCGTCTCCGCGCCAGGCCCTGCTGACGAACGGGGCGTCGCTCATCGGCCAGATGCTCAAGATCGCGCTCGATCGGGGGTCGACGTCTGGACGCGAGGCGCCGCTCGAAGAGCTGATCGTCGAGGACGGTCGGGTCGTCGGAGTCCGGACGACCCGGGCAGGAGCTCCGGTGTCGATCCGGGCCCGACAGGGCGTGCTCCTGGCCTCCGGAGGCTTCGCGCACAACGCCGACGATGCGCGAGCGCTACGGCGGCGATCAGCCGAACCGCGCCAGGTGGTCCATTTCGAACCCCGGCGACACCGGCGAGGTGCTCGAGGAGGCGATGCGGCTCGGAGCACAGGACAGACCTGATGGACGAGGCCTGGTGGCTGCCGTCACCGCGGACCGGACGCTTCGGGCAGTCCACCCTCGACCAAGCACGCCAGCGACCGCGCACGATCTACGTCGATGCGGCGGGACGGCGGTTCGTGAACGAATCCAACTCGTACATGGAAGTGGGCAAGGAGATGTACGCCCGGGACAAGACGAGCAAGGCCGTCCCGTGCTGGCTGATCTTCGACGATCGCTATCGAAAGCGCTACGCCCACCAGCGCTCCCGACCCGGTCGGTTCCCCCGAAAGCTGCTCGAAAGCGGGATGCTCAAGCAGGCCTGGTCCCTGGACGACCTCGCCCGCATGTGTGGCATCGACCCTGCCGGTCTGTCCGAGACGGTCGAGCGGTTCAACGAGAACGCCGCGAAAGGCGTGGACCCTGAGTACGGGCGTGGTGACTCGGCCTACAACCTCGCGCTCGGCGATCCGAACCACCGTGTCCACCCTTGCCTCGGCCCCATTGACGAACCGCCCTACTACGGCGTGCAGGTCGTGCCGGGTGACATCGGCACCTGCGGGGGCCTCGTCACCGACGAACATGCGCAGGTCCTCGGCCAGGACGACAGGCCGATCGAAGGCCTCTACGCGACCGGCAACGGCACCGCCACCGTGATGGGCCGCCACTACCTCGGTCCGGGTGCGAGCATCGCCAACACCATGGTCTTCGGATATGTCGCCGCCCGTCACGCCACCCGCGCACAGAGGGCCGACAGATCATGACGGACAGATGGGCGAATCCAGTCAATCGATCGCGAGTCGTACTCCGAGAATGCACACGGACCGAGGCTGAACATGAGTGAGTTCGAAGACGTCAACTTCTTCACCAACCGAGCGATCCAGGACGACCCCTACCCCTACTTCGACTGGGTCCGCGCCCAGAGCCCGGTGTGGCGTGAGCCCAACTACGGGATGTACATCATCACCGGGCACCCCGAGGCCATGGCCGTCTACGGCGATCCCGCCTGCCTTCCCACCGAACGACGTCGCGTCGGGTACCTATTCATCGTGCAACGTGGTCTGCGGGTCGTTCGTCAAGCTCTCGGCACCGTTCGAGGGCGATGACGTCAGCGACATCATCATGAAGTGCCGGGACGAACTCCCCTTCAGCGACCAGCTGCCCTCCTTCGACCCGCCGACCCACACGGCCCATCGTCACCTCCTTATGCGACTCATCACCCCCAAGCGGCTGAAGGAGAACGAGGACTTCATGTGGGGCTTCGCCGACCATCTCATCGACGGATTCCTCGACAGCGGGTCCTGCGAGATGGTCGGTGCCTACGCCGAGCCCTTCACGCTCACCGTCATCGCCGACCTGGAGGGCGTGCCGGAGGCCGATCACTCGCTCTTTCGCGAGCGGCTGTCGACGGCACATCAGGAGGTCACGCACAAGCCACTGGAGTTCCTCTACGAGCGGTTCAGCGGGTACATCGAGGATCGACGCCAGAACCCGCGGCATGACGTGTTGACCGGGCTGGCGACGGCGACCTTTCCCGACGGTTCGACTCCCGAGGTGAACGACGCCGCGCTCATCGCGGCCAACCTCTTCGCCGGCGGGCAGGAGACCACGGTGCGGCTCCTGTCCTTTGCGCTGCGGATGCTCGGCGAGCGGCCGGACCTGCAACAACTCGTGCGGGATGACCGTGACCTGATCCCGAACTTCATCGAGGAGACGCTCCGTCTCGAGAGCCCGCTGCGGACGCAGTTCCGGATGGCACGCGTCGCCACCGAGCTGGCCGGGGTCGAAATCCCCGCCGGGAGCAGCCTCATGTTGGTGCCCGGCGCCTGCAACCGTGACCCTCGGGTCTTCGAACGGCCCTACGAGTTCGACATCAACCGCTCCAACGCCCGGCAGCACATTGCGTTCGGATTCGGCATCCATACCTGCGCCGGGGCGCCGCTCGCTCGCGCCGAAGGACGCGTGACGGTGAACCGCTTCCTGGATCGCACCTCACACATCACGATCTCCGAGCAGGAGCACGGTCCTGCCGGGGCACGGACCTACGAGTACCTGCCGACGTTCTTCCTCCGGGGTCTCCAACACCTGCACCTCGACCTCGCCCCTACGGGTTGAGGCCCCTCGATCCGAGGCGTCATGTCTCCGAGGTCGCCGGTCCTTCCGGTGGCCTGGCGGCCGACATGATGAGTTTCGTCTGCGCATACGGCGGACCGGCCGTCGTGCCGCCGTCGATCGGGAGCACGACCCCCGTCACCTGCGCCGCCCGGTCGCTGGAGAGGAACACCACCGCATTGGCGACATCCTCGGGCTGGGCCTCACGTTCGAGCGGTTGCATGTAGCGCAGGACGGGCCCCATGTCGTAGGTCGTGATGCCCGGTTCGGATGTGGGCCGGCGTGAGGCAGTTCACCCGGATGGCGTAGGGCGCGAGGTCGATGGCCATGCACTTGGTGGCGTGGGCGATGGCCGCCTTGGAAGCCCGGTAGGAGATCATCCCGCTCCCCGCGTTGATCGCAGCGATCGAGGCGTTGTTGATGATCGATCCTCCGCCGTGGTCCTTCATGTAGCGACCCGCCCGTTGCGCTCCGGCGATCACCCCGAAGAGGTTCACGTTCATGATGCGGGAGAAGTCCTCGAGGTCGTCATGCAGAAACCGCTTGAGGGCACTCCCGATCCCGGCGTTGTTGAACATGATGTCCAGGCCGCCGAACCGATCGACGGCGAAATCGACCAGCGACTGCACCTGATCCAGATCGCTCACGTCGGTCTGCTTGAAGGCGGCGGCGGAACCGATCGCCTCGGCAACTGCGTGACCACCTTCCGCGTCGGTATCGGCGACCACGACGCTCGCTCCCTCCGCGGCGAGCATCTCGGCGGTCGCCCGACCGATGCCGCCGGCACCGCCGGTGACGATCGCCACTTTTCCGGGAAGCGCTTGCGACTCCATGCCGCGACATTACGGTCTCGTAGCTTTCGCTGCCACGCACCGCAATCGAGCAGACGCGCGGCCCTCGCAGTTTGCTGGTCAGGAGCAGCAGCCCTGTCGCAGGGATTCAGGCGGCTCGAGCGTGGGTGCGTGCGGCCGCCGTTTGGTGCACCTTGCGCGCCACCGAGGGCGCTGCGTGCAGAATCTGACGAAACTCGGACCGCGATCCGACGTAGACCACGGCATCGCTATTGTCGGTCACGGTGGCGTTGCGCCGGCGGATGCCATCGGCATCGAGAAGGGCCATCTCGCCCACCAGGTCCCCGCGCTCCAGCGTCGCGATGGTCTCGCCCTCCCTGGCTCACGGTCGCGTTGCCCTCGAGAAGGACCATGAACTCGTTGCCCCGTGGCGCCCTCCCGAACCAAGACCGACTCCCGGCCGACAAGAAGAGTGGCGTGAGGTGACGCCGAATGACGGCCCGCTCGGATCGGCTGGCCTCGGCGAACAACGGCAGATCTGCGAGATCGTCCCTGAAGAGGCGCATGTCCGCTCCTTTCTCTCACTACCCTCCCGCTGCCTACGTTGGCGGGTCGTCATCATCATCTGTCAATACGTTGAGAGTGATACTTGTCATCGGTTTTTCTGATGACTGATCCTCGCGGCTTCGTCCCTGCGCCGATCGACCGGGCGGTCAGGCGGCGGGATCGGGCGCTGGGCTGTTGCGGCGCGTGGTGCCCGGGACCGACGCCCAGAATCAGGCGGTGATCGGCGTCGAGGCGAACGCCAGGTAGTCGTGGATCGGACCTCACGGCCGCCGACCCTTCGCCGACCGCCGTGGCCACGCGCTTCGTCGACCCGGATCGAAGGTCACCCACGGCAAAGAGTCCCGGGATGACTCGTTTCGTACGGGAGCGGGGAGCGGCCCAGGGCCGTCCACGGCCCACCGAGGTGCTCGGCGGTCAAGGATCGATCGGTCAGGACGAAGCCATGGTCGTCGAGGGCGGCGCAGCCGGAGATCCAGCTGGACTGAGGGTCGGCACCGATGAAAGAGAACAGTGCGGCACTTGGCAGCGTCGTCACCCCAGCCGGCCCGTCGATGCGGACGGCGGTCAGGACCTGGTCGCCCACGAGGCCGACGATGTGACTGGAGTTGAGAATGTCGATGCGCGGATGGTCTTCCAGTCGCTGGACCAGATAGCCCGACATGGTGGCGCTGAGGTCTGGACGTCGGATGACCACCGTGACAGCGCTCCCCTGGTCGGCCAGGAAGATCGCGGCCTGCCCCGCCGAATTTCCGCCACCGACGACCACCACCGGGCTGCCGGCGCACATGCGTGCCTCGAGCTCCGTGGCCGCGTAGTACACGCCCTTGGCTTCGAACTCGTCAATCCGATCGACCTCGAGCCGCCTGTAGCGGGCGCCCGTCGCGGCGATGACTGCTCGGCCCGCGACTTCTGAGTTGTCCGAGAGTTCGACGACGAGATGGCCGGCTCGCTCGCTCAGACCGACCGCCTGGCATGGCGCGGTCAACTGCGCGCCGAATTTCTCTGCTTGGATGAATCCCCGTTGCGCAAGTTCGGCGCCTGAAATTCCGGTGGGGAAGCCGAAGTAGTTCTCGATCCTCGAGCTTGTTGCGGCCTGGCCGCCGGGAGCGACCATATCGACGCCGAGCGTCCTCAGCCCCTCCGAGGCACCGTAGACGGCAGCCGCCAGGCCCGACGGCCCTCCCCCGACGATGACCAGATCGAAGCAGCGCCCCGGCAGCCGATCGATCGTCAGTCCGAAATAGTCGGAGAGCTCCCCCGGGGTCGTGCGGCGAAACACCCTTCCCGAGGAAACGACGACGGGGAAATCGGACGGCTCGAGTCCGAACTGTTCGACCATCGATTCCACCTGTGGGTCGCCATCGGGGTCCAACCATTCATGAGGAATCCGGGTCCGTGACAGGAACTCGCGGAGCTGGAGCACCTCAGGCGAGAATCGAGAGCCGAGCACCCTGGTCGCCGGGCCGGCACCAGAGATGAGCTCGTTCCGGCGAGCCATGAAGGTCGCGAGGATCTTGTCGCTCAGCTTCTCCTGGGTCGCGAGGATACGGCGCAGCTCGTCGGCCGGAACGACGAGGAGTTCGCCGTCCTCGGCGACCCGGGCCGAAACAAAGACCCGCATACCCGTCAACAGGTTCAACTCTCCGAGGAACCGTCTTGGGCCGTGCGTGATGATGATCCGCTCCGCGCCGTCGACGTCCAGCACGATCTCAACCGATCCCGAGAGGACGACGTAGAAGTCATATCCAGTGTCGCCGGCGCGGTAGAGGTACTCGCCCGCCGCGACCACCCGACGTCGGCCGCTCGACTCGAGCTGGGCCATCTCCGAATCATCGAGGCTGGGAATCAGCGCCTCGTCTGTCATGGGAACCTCTGCAATCCATCCGGAGCTCTCATCGTGCCAGAGTTCCACACCGGGTGAATCGCCCGCGATTGTGGTCGGTATCCTGAGACGCCGAGATCGACAGTGCTCGGTGTCCGTGTCATGACCAGACGGCGCGGAGGGAGGCAATGAAGTGACCGATCAGGCGATCGACCCCACGAAGGAGCCAAGCGGGACCGGCTGTGCCGAATGCGAAGCCGTCGGGGGATGGTGGCTTCACCTGCGCCGCTGCGCACAATGCGGCCACATCGGATGCTGCGACAATTCCCCCAGCCAGCACGCGACCGCGCACACGCGCGCAATCCGGTCATCCGATCATTGCAAGTTTTGAGCCAGGCGAAGACTGGTTCTACGACTACCGGACCGATGACGTTGTTCCGGGCCAACCCCTCGCACCACCGACACATCACCCGCTCGAGCAACCTGTTCCAGGACCGAGTGGCCGCGTCCCACCTGATTGGCAGATGCGACTTCACCAGTAGTCGCGTACGGCTTGTCCCCGACAATTGGTGTTGGGCGGAGACAAACCGGGAGACGAGGTCAGTCCCCGACCCGAGTCCACGGTGGATCTGCTTTGCCTGCCTCGTAACTCGCGAGAGCGACGAGCCCGACGATGACCAGGGCGATGGCGAGAGGGACCACGATCCGCACATGGAGGACGAGCAGGGCTCCGAGTAGTGCTCCGACAAACATGGCGGCGACCGCGAGGAGGCGTCGGCCTGACTTGGAGCCTGTGCCCCCACCGATGACGCTGTCCGCGCCGATACCTGTGACGGTCATCGTCAACACCGTCGTGGTCAAGTCAGGCACGGCCAACTTTCGAATATTGGCGTTTTGGACACCGGTCGCGAGGCTGAGGACAACGATGAGCGCATACCGCAAGAAGTGCTGCGGTGCGTTGGAGCTCCAGAGTGCGAGAACTACCGACGCTGCTAAGAAGACGGCCTCCGCGGCGGTTGCGGTCGCGAGGTGACGTCCTCGGTGATGGCCGAATTTCGCGACGATCCTGCCGCCGACTACCGACCCGATCCCGAATGACACCAGCGCGACGAGCGATGCGGCGATTGAAAAGCCGTGTGCACCCGCGACGGCAAACCCCAAGAAGACGACGTTGCCCGTCATGTTTGCAACGAACACATGTCCGAGAACCAGATAGCTGAATGCATCGACGAGACCCGTGACCACCGTCGTTGCGATCAACAGCGGCGGAAGGGGGCCAAAGGCGGACGAGCGGCCCGGGGTCAAGGTCTCCCGGACTTCAGCCAGGAAGGTGGTCATGTCCAAACGCCCTTTTCTTGAGTGCCGCCGTTCAGTTAGATGACAGACCGATCAGGATCAAGCCGGGACGCCGCCACGACAGGTTGCGAGTCCAGCCATGGTTCAGCCTCGCTCCCTATTGCTCCAGGGCCTGGGTGACGACGGTGAGGTCGTCGTCGCCGAACCCGCGATCCACGACTTGTTGCCATTCGTCGGCCAGGCTGGAAAGAGCTCGAAAACGATCATCGCCGGCTGCCTCCAGGGCGAGGCGCACGTCCTTGAGCGCGAGTGATAGCGAGAACTGGGCCGAGAAGTCGCCCTGGGCGATGCGTTGCAGCTTGGCCGCTTGCCACGCGGACACGAGCGGGCCGCCACCCAAGGCGTTCGCGACTGTCTCGGTCTCAAGTCCGAACCGAAGGGCCAACGCCACGGAGGTGTTGACCGCTTCCGCCGCTAACGCGAGCCACGCGTTGGCAGTGAGCTTCAGTCGCGAACCGGTCCCGACGGGTCCAACCCATATCGTTCGCTGGCCCAGCGCATCAAAGAGGGGATCGAGACGCGAGCGGGCCTCGCCTGGGCCTGATGCAAAGATCGTCAGCTGACCCTGTTCTGCCGGGTCCTTGCTTCCCGACACAGGCGCATCGATGAGCGTTACGTCGGGACGCTCGGCATCCACCAGAGCTTCGACGCGCTCGATCCCAGCGACGCCGATGGTACTCATCTGGACCCAAATCGCCTCGGGCACAAGTGCCGCGAGCATGCCGTGATCGCGGGCGATCGATACGACAACGTCGGCGTCCGTCAGCATCGTGACGACAACGGCGCTTTGTCGCGCTGCGTCGGCGGCGGTCTCGGCGACCTCCGCGCCAAGGTCAGCGAGATCCCGAGTCGTCTCTGGACTGCGGTTCCACACGATCGTGGGGATGCCGGCACGTAAGGTGCTTCTTGCCATCCCGTGCCCCATCGTGCCGATACCCAAAATGGCGACCGGCTCTTTCTTTAAGGCCATCGGTCTCCTGCTCTCGACGTGTGCTTATTTGATCGACAGGTGAAGGGCAGCTTCGCGCCGCTTTGGGATTCGTGCATGCAGGGCGTCTCGCTCCTCGCCAGCACTGTCCACCGAAACCTGCGGAGAGCGCTATCGCCTGGCGAACGCAAAACCGCCAGCCGCCAATGGTCATCGGCAATCCCGGTTGGCCCGTCGAGGGCATCCTGGCGGGACTCCGACGCGAGGAGGTCCTTCGACGGGCGTTCGAGTACTGGAGGAACATCGACAAGTCAGTGGGCGACCAGATCGAAACGCATGCGCTCGAGAAGCGCGCTCGTTGAGGCTCACCGACCATTCGCCTTCTTGAGCGAGTCGCAACCACGCAAGATTCCCACCTCAGCGACGAGCGACATCCTGGGATCGAAGCTCCGCCAGGAGAGCGGGAAGCCACGGGACCACTGCCTGCGAGTGCGATAGCGAGCACGGCAGCAGAACGAGGTGCTGTGCCCCTGCGTGCGCAAAAGCACCGAGGCCCGCAACCACCTGGTCAAGGTTTCCCGTCACGGCGACTCGGTCGACAAACGTGCTGAAGTCCTGGTCATAGGTGCCGCCGAGGAACTCAGCCGCCGCTCGCCGGGCCGTGGATGGATCGTCGTCCACCGCCACCATCACGTACGTCATCCATCGAAAGGCGTCCAGGCTCCGACCGCTCAGGGTCGCCACCTCCTTGATCGTGGCCACCGAACGCGCGATAGCGCTCCGCCGAATACAGATACGGCATCCAACCATCGCCCTGGAGTGCCGCACGGCGCATCGCCCCCACCTGCCGGCCGGTCACGACGATCGGTGGTCCGCCCGGCTGTGCAGGAGGAGGCTGGATGCGCAATTCCTCGTAGCGGAAGTGTCGACCGGCGTGGGTGACGGGCTCGCCGCTCCAGAATCGGCGTAACAGACCGATCGACTCGTCGAGGCGCGTCCAACGCTCCGCCATCGGGACACCGGCCGCCGCAAAGTCATCGGGATACTCACCACCCGCCCCCACCCCGACGATCAGGCGACCAGCGGACGCTCGGTCGATGTCGGCCAACTGCTTCGCCGCCACGGCGGGCGCGTACCAGGGCAGGACGAGCGTGGCCGTGCCCACGGCCGGCCGCCGGGCCTGCTCGGCGAGCCGCGCCAACCACACCATCGGCTCGGGAGCCCGGTTGGGCGACGCCAAGTGGCCACCCACCCAGAGTGAGTCGACGCCGAGATCCTCGAGCTGGCGCACCGCCTCGGTGGTGGAGGGCGCGACAACGCCGATCTCTAGCGGCATCGACCTGCGGTCATGGTGGGCGCGGCCGGCCGTGGGCAGCTTCCTGGGACGCCGGCAGAGTCAGCTCTCTTACGCGAAGGTCAGCGACCGCGCATTCTCGACCATGATCTTGCGCTGATCATCCAACGAGAACGACGCCACATTGGCAAAAAAGTCGCGTGGCTGGGCGAGGCCTTCCGCGTGCGGCCAGTCCGAGCCGAACAGGATCCGCTCGACCGGCAGGTGCCGCGCCAGGTCCTCAACGTTGTCCTCGACGAAGGGCGCCACCCAGCAATGCTCGATGAACTGCTCGGCCGGATCCGAGGCGAACATGCCTGGGTTCTGACCGGCCAGCATGCGCAGGGTGTGGAGGCACCGCGGGACCCAGTCGGCTCCGTTCTCGATATAGGCGACCCGCAGCCGCGGAAAGCGCTCGAACAGCCGGTGGGCGACCAACACGGTGGCAAAGTCCTCGATCAGGCGGTGCTTCATGAGCTGGGCCACCAAGGAGGCGGACTGGACGACCGAGGCGTCGGCGCGTCGCTCGCCCTCCGCAGGCGCACTCAGCCCCCAGGTCCGGGCGATGTCCGAAGCGACATCGGTGTAGCCGTCTTCGAATCCGGCGTGCGTGGTCACGACGATGCCGGCCTCCTGGGCCCTGGCCCAGAAGGGGTCGAAGGACGGATCGGCCGGCGACCGCAGGCCCTCGGGGGTGAAGACCGGGCCGTTGCGAATCGTGATGATGCGAGCGCCACGATCGAGGCACCACTCGAGCTCACTCACGGCTCTGTCGACATCTGAGAGGGTGAGGAACGGGACGGCGAAGATCCGGTCGCGGTACGCGAAGCCCCAGTCGTCGTCGAGCCAGCGGTTGAACGCACGGAACACTTCGATCGATGCCTCGATGTCCGGCTGCATCGGGCCCTCCATGCAGACCCCTTGCGACGGGAACAGCCACGCTGCTTCGACACCCTGGGCGTCCATGCAGGCGAGGCGGGCGTCACGATGGAACCACTCGGGATGTGCAGCGGGGTCCTCGCAGGCGAGCTCGTTGCCGACCCGCTCCTTGCTGCTCTTCCCGGCGAAGTAGTCGTAGAGCGCCCCCGGGCGCGGCCGGGGGTGGACGTCGCCCGGACCAGGGATGATCGGGTGCGCCCGCTCCCCGAAGAAGTAGTGGGGCTTGCCGTTGACTTCCCTCAGGACGACGCCCCGTTCGGCGAACGCCGCGTCGCGATATCGCGTGAAGGAGTCGCTCACCTCCCAGTAGTGGTTGTCGGCGTCGAAGACCGTGGTGATCTCGGAGTCGGCGGTGCGCATCGAATCCCTCCTCAGTCCGTGCCGTGGCGCAGCAGCTTGCCGGGTGTGTTCCCGGTGCACTCGCCGTCCACAAAGGTCGTCACACCGTTCACGAAGGTCCTGTCGTAGCCGATCGCCTTTTGGATGAGGCGCCATTCCCCGGCCGGGTAATCCCACACCCGTTCCTGGGGCGTGCTGTCGACGGTCTCGGGGTCGTAGATGACAATGTCGGCGGGCGCTCCTTCGGCCAGGAAGCCGCGACCTTTCAGGCCGGCCGCCACCGCCGGGTAGTAGGAGAGCCGCCAGTGGGCCTCCTCGAGCGTCATGATCTCGTGCTCGCGCACCCAATAGCCGAGCATTTCGGTGGGATAGCGCGCCGTGGTCACGAACTTGGTGTGGGCGCCCCCGTCGCTCACACCTGGCAACGCGACCGGCGACGTGGCGATCTCCTTCATGGCCTCGGGCGGCGTCACCAGCATCGGGGTCGCGAACCCGACCCGCAGCTGCCCGGCGACCGCCACGTCCAAGAAGGCGTCGATCTCGTGCTTGCCCTCCCGAGCCGCGACTTCGCCGACCGTGAATCCCTCGTAGGTCTCCTTGAGCTGCTGCGCACCGGGAACATCGCTCGAAATCCAGTGGATCTTGATCTGGGTGAGGTCGTACCCGGCGCCGAACAAGCCGCCACGTTCTTCGTGGATCTCTTTCATGGCGTCTCGGCGAACGGGGTCGGCGAACTTGACGATTTTCTCCTCGACGGTGCCGAGACACGCCTCGCGCCAGCACGGGATCGTGTCGGCCAGGTTGTAATCCTCCAGCGTGAACTCGGAGACGAAGTTGGTCGTCAGCGCCTGGGCGAAGACGCGCAGACCCTCCTCCTCGTTCAAGTACGCCAGCTGCTTGAGCGCGTCGCGGTGCGCTGTACTTGGCCCCGCCGTGCTGGTTCAGAGCCCCGTCCGCCAGCAGCGCGTTCCAGATGATGGGCCGCCCGCTCTCCCGTGCCATCAGAGCCGCCGTCTCCAGCGTGCCCGTCAGCTGGGCGGTCCCGCGGCCGAGCGAGCCCATGGCCCGGGAAAAGGCGATCGACCTCCCTCTCGGTCATGCAGTCCGTCACCATGGGCGTGCCGTCGAAGTCGAGCTGGACGTTGCCGACCTCCCCGGACACCTGGGCACTGAAACCGCAGCCGCCGGCCTCCATACCCTCGATGAGCAGCCGGCACATGTCGTCGAGTTGTTCGTCAGTGACCCGATAGGCCTTGGCGTTGTCGACGCCCGCCACGTAGGCGTAGAGAGGTGCCAAGGGAACGAACGACATCACGTTCACGCCCTTGGGCGTGCGGTCCACGCTCTCGAGGAACTCTGGATACGTGACCCAGTCCCAAGGCATGCCGACTCGCATCGTCTTGAGCGGCACCGCTTCGTTGCGCGAGACGGTGAGCATGGCGCGCTCACGATCCTCGGGCCGACACGGCGCGAAACCGAACCCGCAGTTGCCGATCACGACACTGGTCACGCCGTGCCAGCTCGACATGGTGCACCACGGGTCCCAGAACACCTGGCTGTCGTAGTGCGTGTGCAGGTCGACGAAGCCCGGCGCCACCACCTTGCGCGAGGCATCAACGACCTCGCGGCCCTCCGACGCGTCCACCCGACCGATCGCCACCACTCGGCCGCCGGCAATGCCGACGTCCGCCTTGTAGCGCGGCGTCCGCAGGCCGTCGATCACGGTCCCGCCCTTGATCACCACATCGAACTTCGACATGCCCTCCCTTTCAACGGCCCGAGTTCGGCCCGGCTCGGGCCAACGGCCAGAACGCGATCCACGATCGAACGAGCCGACGATACTTGCTTGTTAACCAACAAGCAAGTAGGTTGCGGGCGCGTGAGCCAGACGCCGGCACGACGAAGCCAGGCCGAGCGCCGAAGTCGGTCCGAAGACGCCCTGTTGGAAGCAGCCGCCGAGCTCGTTGCCGAACGCGGGGTTCAGGGCACTTCGCTCGCGAGCATCGGCGGCCGGGCCGGAGTCAGCCGAGGTCTCCCTACGCACCACTTCGGCTCGAAGGACGCGCTCGTGACCCAGCTGGCGGAGCGGGCGCAGACGAGGATCGGACTCGCGATGTTCGAGGCGCAGCAACGCCAGGCGGAATCCTCCGGCGACCTGTCCGCCCTCGAGCAGATCCTCATCAGCGTCGACACCTACCTCGAGCTCTTCAACGACCCAGGACCGGACCAACGAGCCCTCCTGGTGATGTGGGGCTCGACCTTCCCCTCGAACGCGTCCGTCGACGGCATGGCCGACGCGGAGCAACGCAGCTACGAGGGGCTCTCCCAACTGATCGCATCCGGCCAGCGTGACGGCTCCGTAAGGACGGACGTCGACCCCATGGCCAGCGCGGTGCTGCTGCACGGTCTTATGCGGGGGGTGGCCGCCCTATTCCTCTCCGAGGCCGGTCCGGCGGACATGCGCTCTGTCCGCCGGACCTGTCACGAATGGATTGCCTCGGCTTTGGCGCCCCGGTAACTCCAGCTACGACGCGTTCGCCGTCGACGTCCCGGGGATGTCCGTTCCGCAGAATGGTTGCGACGAGACGGCCTTGAAGCCGGTCTTGGTGGCCTGCATCATCCACGAGCAGCTCTTGGCGTCGTCGTGCCCGAAGTCGGTGGCGAAGTCCAAGTTCTGGGGCAGGAGCCCGTTCCCATTGTAGGACTTGAGATTGCGGAGCGCCTTGATGACGCCTGCCCTGGTGGGGTTCGGTCCATCGAGCTGCAGCCCCTTGATCATGAGGTCCGCTCCCAACCAGGCCTCGGTCTCGCTGAACGAGGGGAAGTCGGTCTTGCTGTAGCCGTCGTACTTCTCCATCGCGGCCTGCATCTGCTTCGTGCCGGCGTTGGGGAGCGACCACGGCCGGAACAGGGCGTAGAAGTAGTCGCCCTGCAGGGCGGACCAGACCGTTGAGTGGATGACGTCCGGCTGGTAGCCCGTCGCGAACAGGCCCGCCTTCAGCTTGACCCCGGCCTGCTTCAAGGCCAGCGCCAAGGCGAAGTTCGAGTTGTTGTCCATATTCGGTACCAGCGAATCGATGTGATTCTGCTTCGCCACCAGAGCCTCGTTCGTGAAGGCCACGCCTCCGAAGGGGACGGTGGTATTCAGCACGCCAACCTTGCCGCCGGCGTGCTTGAACGAGTCCGCCGTCTGGATGGCGGCGCGGCTCGAGGAGGGGGAAATCCCGTACCCATAGGTGCCGAGCACCGTGGCGCCGTGCTGCTTCAGGAAGTTCCCGGCCAGCGTGGTCACCGGGTACTTCGGGTCGAGGCTGCCGACGTCGGCAGCGAACATGTTCGTGTACGGCTGCTGGCCCCACTCGGGCCCGTCGCTGTAGGACCCGGTGACCGGAACGCCGGCCTGTTGGGGGTACTTAGCCGCCAGGAAGAAGAGCGGGCTCTGCGACACGATGCCGAAGGCCTTCGAATCGGCCTGCTGCACGGCCGTCGCGATCGCCGTCGGATTCGTCTGATCGTCGATGATGAGGGGGACGAGCTTGTGCCCGTTCACGCCGCCCTCGGCGTTCTGCAGGGCGATCCTCGCCTTGAAGGCTCCTGGTGACGTGGCGTCCTCGGACGCACCGGGCCCAGTGATCGACGTGACGTAGGCGATCGTGATCGGCGATCCCGTCGCTGCCGCTGCCCCGGCCGGCGACGGCGTCGACGCCACGAAGGCGGTTGGCATACCGGCCATGAGCGCCAGCAGCGCCGAACCGACGACTACCCCCCGCACCCTGCCTCGTATTGGTTGCATCAGTTGTGCCTCCCCCCGACGCCCGGTCAGGTGATGTGTGAGCGAAGTCCGCTCGGGTTGTTGGATTGGGTCGTTGAGATCTCTGACCGCCGCCGCAAAATAGCGGTTGATGACCTCCAGCGGGCGGCGGGATCGAAAAAAGCGATTCTCCGTGCCGGCTCACGACGTCGCCACCGAGGCGTAGGCGTCGTGGTCGGCGACGGCACTGCCGAGCCGCCCCAGCATGGCGGTGGTGATCGGTGGGGCGACCTTGAGTGTGATGGCCCAGAGGAAGAAGCCGTACACCAGCCCGCGCCCGATCAGATGTCGTGCGTCGTCCCACGACGGTGCGTCGGCGCCCTCGGCACCGAGCCGGTCCAGGTAGTGCGCGAGCAGGTCCGATTCGGTCCGCCGCCGCTCTTCGGGACTCATCGTGCAGCCGATGTGGTAGCCCACATCCATGTACCACGGACCACGCTGGATGAGCTGCCAGTCCACGAGACACGGATGTCCGGCCGCATCGAGGTAGATGTTCCCGATGTGCGCGTCGCCGTGGAGCAGGCATCGAGGGTCTGCCTTCTCAAGCAGGTCCGCCAGCCGGCGGATGGCGTTCATGAGGCGCTGGGCGTCGCGCACCCCCTCGGGCACCAACGACCCGATGGGGCCTTCGAAGTTCCCGCTGATCTCCGGGAGCCCGCGGGCGCGCATGGTTGCCTCTAGCCGTGGCGCCAGCCAAGGTTCGTCGGCCGGGCCCTCGGCCCAGGATCGCCCGTGCAAAATGGCGTATTGCTCGAGGCTCTCCGCCACCTGATCGGCGGTATACGGGCTAAGCGCATCGAGGAACGTTGCGCCCTGCGCGGCGACGTCCCCGGTGATGATGACGCCGTGTTGGGTGACGGGGTCGACGTCGGCGTAGACGCAGTCCAGGGTTCGCACACCCGTGCCGTCGGCGAGGTGGCGGTAGAAGAGCGCTTCGGGCGCGCCCGCTGTCCGGCTGGCGGCTGCCGTATCGGAGCAGTCGGCGAAGTACCCCTTCACGCAGAGATCACTCGGCAACCCGATGGGCGCATCCCCTCGATACTCAACGTGGAAGCGAGCGTTGGTGGACACACGCGACACGATCGGCCCGGGGAGCACGGAAGCGACGGTGACGCCGGGAAATCGGTGGCCGAGCGCGTCTGCTCAGCCATCCCGGATCCAACACCTCATCGAGCGTGTCCGGTACCGACGGCGACGTGGACATTCCGTTCCGCTCAGTCCGAGCCGGCGCGGAGCCGGTCTCGGAGCACGAACTTCTGCACCTTGCCCGAAGAAGTGCGCGGGAAGTCGTCGACCGGAACGAGCTCCTCGGGCCATTTCTGGCGCGCCACACCGGCTGCTTCCAGGTGATCCCGCAACTCAGGCAGCTCGGGCGCCGGACGCCCCCCGGCCATGCGGATGAAGGCCGCCGCGTGTTCGCCCATGCGGACGTCGGGTGCGGCCACGACGGCGACCTCAGCCATGCCCGAGAACGTCATGAGGACTTCCTCCACCTCAGCGGCGCTGATGTTCTCCCCGCCGCGAATGATGACGTCGGAGATCCGGTCGGTGATGGACAGGTACCCGTCCGGGTCCAGCACGCCGATGTCCCCCGAGTGGTACCAGCTCTCTCCGTCGAATGCCTTCGCCGTCAGCGACGCGTCGGTGTATCCCAAGAAGCATTCAGGTCCCCGCGAGAGGATCTCGCCGGGCTCCCCTGGTCCCACCTCGCGGCCGTTGGCGTCAACGAGCTTGATTTCGTTTCCCGGCAGCGGCCGCCCGGCCGTGCACAATCGCTTCTCAAGCGAGTCCGAGTATCTGCACCCGGTGATCGAGGGTTGCTCGGTTGATCCGTACATCGAGTAGATCAAAAGGCCGATATCCGTGGCTCGGTCCATGACCGCCCTGGGTATCGGAGCACCTCCCATTCCTTGGAAGTGCAGCCGCTCTAAATGTTCTTCGGCGCAGCGCGGATGATCGAGCAGGCTGGTCAAGAAGTACGGTGCGCCCCCGCCAGCGCTCAAATCCTCCGAGTCGATCAGGTCCAGAACCTCTCCGGGATCCCACCGGTCGATGAGATGGACGGGACGGCCGCGGTCCACCGGGATCAACAGCGCGCCCAGCATCCCGATGGCATGACTGATTGGGTTCGCTATCAGATTTGGCCGTTCGGTCGGTGGCTGGGCCGCGCCGAGCTGTGAGATCTCCGCGCACACCGTCTGATGCGAGTGGATGACACCTTTCGGGCTGGCGGTGGTGCCCGACGTCCATCCGACCAGGGCGGGGGTGTCGGGATCGACGCGAACCGGCGACTCGAGTGGGGTGTTCGAGAGCAACTCGCTAAACTCGATGCTGCCCGCAGGTCCAGCTCCGTCGAGGACGACCAGCTGCGTCTCCGGAAGATCCCCTATCGCTTCGAGATTTGCCAGGAAGTCCTGATGCCCGAATTGCGAAGCCGTGACGTGGACCCGCGGTCGGCACTCGCTCAGGATGTACGAAGTCTCGCGGCTCCCGTAGATGTGCACGATCGGTGCCACCACCGCCCCGGCGAACGCGGCGGCGTAAAAGGTGACTGCCCCCTCGAGCCAGTTCGGCGTTTGGAACGTGACCACGTCGCCCGGGCGAACGCCCCGCGCGACCAGTCCCGAGGCGGCCCGACGCGCCAACTCCAGGACGTCGCCGAAGGTGCCCTTCCAAGGGCGAGTGTGGGAATGGATGACGAAGGGCAGACAGCTGTTGGCCGCCAGCCCTTCGGCCATCCTCTGGCCCACGCTGTGATCCGGCCACCAGCCCTCCGAGGTGAACCGGAGGCGAACCTCTGGGTCGACTTCGCGCAATGTCCATCCCGGGGCTTCCATCAGCGGGTATCCCTCTCCCCACGTGCGGCCTGCATCGACACCAGCCCGGGGTCGGCCCTACCCACGGCTGCGCCGGGCCTTGGCCGGTCTCCCCGCCGCCTTCGTCGTGGTCGAGTTCGGAGCGTTGCCGTTGAGAGCCGCGTAGCAGAACGACCAGAGCTTGTCGGCGATCTCATCGACTGGTTGCTCAAGGCCGGCGCAGTCGTAGTGGTGGAACACCGCCATGGACAGCTGAGTGATGAGCCACGCGGCGTAGTCCGGATCCTGCGGATGCACGAGTCCGGCGACCTGCGCGATTCGGATCTCTTCCACGAGTAGGTCGTTGTAGGGCTGCGTGGCACGAGCGACTTCGGCCGGGTAGAGCGTCTGGAGCCGAAAGTGCTCCGACGTCATGAAGCTGGGACCCCCGCCGGGTGTTTCCAGCGCGTGCACGGTGGCGTCGACGTAGAAGCGCAGCCGCTCGACGGGATCCGACAACTTGTAAGCCTGTTCCCTGAACACTCCACAGTTCTCGTCGATGATGTCCTCAATCACCGCCAGGAGCAGCTGGTCTTTGCCCGAGAAGTAGCGGTAGAAGGTCTGCAGGGCTATCCCGGCTTCCTTGATGAGCTCCTGCGTGGTGAAACTCGGACCCTTCGTCTCGATGAGTCGTCGCGCCGCGGCAACGATGGATCGTGCTTGCTCGACACTTCTGTCTCGCGATCGCTGGACGACTGGGGACCGCTCGGCCGCGCGCTCGGCCCAGGTCACGCGCTCGACGGTACCCGAGTCTGTTTCAGGGTCTCCCGGTTTCGCTGAGCTCACCATCGGCGTCAGAACGGCTCGGCGCAGTACGCGACTGCGCCCCCATAGTGCGGAGAGGAGTGGCACGCCACACCGACCGATGAGCCGGGTCGCTGCCGAGCCCCCGCCCGGCCGGACAGTTGCAAGTAGCACTCGAGCATCTGGGGAACTCCGTGCATGCGCCCGTTGCCAAGTGCCCCTCCACCCGAGAGCACCGGCACCGCGTTGGGCAGATCACTGTCGATACCACCGTCGAGCACCATCCGGTGCGCCTCTCCGACCGGAGCCAGGCAAAGCGATTCCATCCATAGATAGACGAAGGGCGAAAACCCGTCGTAGACCTGTGGGAGATCGACCTCTGCCGGACCGATGCCAGAACGCTCCCAGAGTCGGCGCGCCGTCTCTGCGCCGACCTCCATGATGTCGTCGAGTGGCCAATGCAATGGAAGACGGTGCCGCAGCGGGGCGCCGGTGGCGTACCCGGCCACGTAGACCGGACGGTGGGGAAGATCCCGGGCCCGCTCTGCCGACGTGAAGACGAAGCACGCCACCCCGTCGACGGGAATGTCGCAGTCGAGTCGGCAGATCGGGTCGTTGATCATGGGCTCTGCGAGGTAATCCTCCGTCCGGAGCGGCCTGTCCCACCAGTACGACCAGGGGATCCGGGCTCCATTTTTGCGGGCCTCGGTCACGACAGCGGCCATGGCCTCGCGGTGCGGCGCCGTAGCGCTGGAGGTACTCGGTATAGGGCAGCGCGATCATGGCCAGCGGGCCGAAGTAGCCCTGCGGAACAGTCCATTGCTGGTCGCCGCGCACCTCGGTCATGGCGTTGGCGTGATAGCTGCCTTGCGGGTTGTGCAGTGCCCGGTGCACGAGCACGTAGTCGGCGGCGCCGCTCACGATCGCGTTGACCGCCATGGCAACCGCTCCCGGCAACTGCCCGAATCCTTGGAACCCAGCGGCATATCGAGGATTCACTCCGAGGTGTGCCGCCAGCCAATTGGCCGAGACGAGGCTGACACCGTCGACGGCAGCATGGGCGCCGGCGGTCGGGAAAAGGCTCGCTGTGACGAACCCGTCGACGTCGTGCGCGGTCAGCCCGGCATCCGCCACGGCCCGACGTGCTGTCTCGACGGCGAGCGCACCGAGGGTCATGTCTGCGTGCCGTGCCACCTGGCTCTGCGCGCACCCGACGACGGCGACCTGGTTGCTCGAGGCCATTCGCCCGCTCACGAGCCGGACACCAAGGCGAAGGCGGGAACGGCCACGCCGGGAGCAATGTCCTCGAAGACAGGTCGGACCGGGGCGCCAAGGCGCACCGGCGCAAGGGGGCCGTCGACCAACCGGCCTATGACGCGAAGATCCGTTTGCACTGCGAGCTCGACGTCAACCAGGACAAAAGGCACGTCGAATCCGGGCAGAAAGGACTGTCGGATGATCGTCCACGACCGAACTGAACCTGAACCGTCGACAGGGATAAAGGCGAACGACGGATCGGGCGCCCCGCAGTGAGGGCAGAGTGCATCCGGCGGGTGGCAGAACTTGGCGCATCGCGCGGAACGGGCGAGCACAAGGGTGTGTGCCGCCGCCGCGTCCCAGAATTCTCGCGAACGATCGTCAGGAACCGGGACCGGACGACCCGTCTCGCTCAAAGGATGACCCCCGCCTCTTTGAGCGTGGCGATGTCGTCCCATCCGTAGCCCAGCTCGAGCAGTAGAGCTTCCGTGTCCTCGCCGTGTTCGGGGGCACGGCGCAGTGGCGGTGGGCTGCCGTCGAACTGCACCGGCACAGCCGGCAGGCGGTACGCGGTCTCGCCATCGATGACCACGTCGCCGATGTACCCGTTGGCCTCCACCTGCGGATCCTCGACCAGCTCGGTGACGGACTGGACAGGCGCCCACGGCGCATCAAGGCGGGCGAGAATGGCCTTCCACTCGTCGAATGTGCGCGTGGCGAACTCCCGGTCGAGTTCGGCGACACATGCCGCCGCATTGTCTCGACGGGCGGCCATGTCGGCAAAGCGGGAGTCCTCGAGGAGTTCGGGGCGTCCGATAATCCGGCAGAAGTCGGGCCAATAGCGGTCCGGCTGGAGGAAGACGAGGCTGATGTGTCGTCCGTCTTTCGTCCGGTAGACGCCGACGAGGGGGTTCACGAGGGGTCCTCGTCCGCTGGACGCTCTGGGTTCGTCCCCACCCAACGCTGCCAGGAGATCCGAAGACAGGGTCCACATCGCCGTCGCGAGCAGAGAGACGTCGACCACCGAGCCGGTGCCGGTCCGGGACCGCTTGAGCAAGGCGGCCGCAATGCCGAACGCCAGGGCCATCGCTCCGCTGCGGTCACCCAGCGCCCCTCGCTGTCCGATCGGGTAGTCCCGCTCGGGCGGCGACAAGATGTGCGCCATCCCGCCCCGCGCCCAGAAGGCCGTCGCGTCGTACCCGGCTTGGTCGGCGTCCGGGCCTTTCACCCCGTATCCGAGCCCTCTCGCGAAGACCAACCGGGGATAGCGACGCGTGACCTCTTCGGCATCGAGGCCGGCGCGGGCCAACGCCCGGGGCCGCATATTGGTCAAGAAGACGTCGGCCGACTCGAGCAGCTTGTGCAGGATCGCCAATCCCTGCTCATTGCGGATGTCGAGCGCCAGGGACCGCTTTCCTCTGTTGGCCAGTGCCAACGACAGGTTCACGCCCCCACGTTCCGACCCGATCCCCTGCGTCGCCAGTCCGCGATAAGGATCGCCCTCGGTGGGCTCAATGTGGACCACGTCCGCGCCCCAGTCGGCCAACAGCGCCCCGGCGACGGGGACGAAGACCCATTGGGCGAGCTCGACGACCCGGACTCCATCGAAGGCCTGCTCGGACACGTCGGCTCGCCCTCAGACCCGAGGCGACGGCGAGAGAACGACGATCGGGATCACACGATCGGTGCGAGTTTGGTACACGTCGTAGTTGGGCCACTGATCGGCCACAATCTTCCAGAGCCGCGGTTTCTCGGCTTCGCTCGCCGTACGGGCAGTGACGTCGATGTGCTCGGCCAGCACCTGGATCCTCGCCGATGGCTCCACCAGAAGGTTCTCGTACCAGTAGGGGTGCCGTGGTGCTCCACCCATGGAGGCGACGACGAGGTAGTCGTCGCCGTCCCTGGCGTGGATGAGCGGGGTGGTGCGGGAAGCGCCGCTCCTCCGTCCCGTCGTGGTCAGCAACAGGATCGGGACACCGTTCCAGATGTACCCGACTTCGCCGTCCGTCTCCTGATAGCGCTGGACGTGCTCCTCCCCCAGCAAGCTGAAGTCGGGTTGCCGATATGTCGCTTCGCTCATGTGGACTCTTCGCTCTCGACGTTCAATCGAATCTGACCGGAATGGCCGTGGCTCCCCGCTCGTAGAAGCCGATATACCGGGGTGGTTCGGCGTCAGGATCGAGCCGGAGATTTGGGAGCCGGTCGAGCAGCGCGTTGATGGCGACGGTCATCTCGGCCCGGGCCACGTGTTGTCCCAAGCAGGAGTGTGGGCCACCTCCGAACGCCAACGTCGGCCTCGGGGTTCGAAACGGGTCGAACTCGTCCGGGCTCTCCCAGCGATCCGGATCGCGGTTGGCGGCGCCCAGACAGATGTGGAGCACCGATCCTTTTGGAAGTTGGGTGCCGAAAAAGTCGATGTCCTCGGTCAGCCAGCGCGAAAACATCGGGTCCGTCGGCTCCCACCGCGCCGACTCCTCGATCACCGAGCGCAGCAGGTTCCGGTCGGATCGTACGGCGTCGAGAACCTCCGGCCGCTGGAGCAATGCGGCAAGCGTGATGCCCATCTGCTTCCATGTCGTGCCCGAGCCGGCAGCAAGCAACAGGAGCGCGAACGAATAGATCTCGGGATCGGTGAGCCGGTGGGTCTCGCCGTCCTCGTCGGTGATCTCGGCTTCGACGAGGACGCTGATGAGATCATCCGCCGGCTGTTCGCGGCGGGCCGCCACAATCGGAGCGAGCATCTCGATGATCCGCTCGGGCTGACTCAACGACTCTCGAACGTCGAGGGCCCGGTCGACCGGGAGGCCGAAGCTCCCCGTGATGGTAAGGACCGGGATGGCCGCGCAGAACTCGACATTCAGCTCGGCCCGGCCGTGCGTCTCGAAGGAGTCGATGAGGGCGTGCGCAGTGGACTCGATCCAATTCTCCACCCACCACCTGACCTTGGTGGGCGAGAACGACGGCTGCACGAGGGCCCGGTAACGGCGATGCTGGGTACCTCCCATCGAAAGCATGCTGTTGGTGGGACCGGGCTCGCCCGCCTCCAGATCGACGGCCTCGGCGGAAGACGCGAACGTCTCCGGGTTGCGATAGGCGGCGTCGCAGGCCGCCCAGGTGAACGCAGAGAAGTGCGGTCGGTCGGGGTACGGCAGGCCATGGAACAGCAAATCGTCCTCGATACCCGACAGCGCGTGGACCGTCCCTTCGTGGATCGCACCGCGCTCGCGTAAGTTTCGCCAGATCGGGTACGGGTCGGCGCGATAGTGGCCGCCGTTCCAGCCTTGGAAGTTGCCGGCCAAGTCGAAGAGCCGGCGGACGCGATCCAGATCGAGGAGTTGTTGCGCCTCGGTCATTTTGCGACGTACCCCCCGTCGATGGGCAGCAGGATGCCCGTGACGTTGGTGGCTCGGTCAGAGCACAGATAGACGGCGGCCTCCGCGCAGTCCTCGGCGGTGATGGGCCGGCCCATCGGATGCATCGACCCGGCGTGCGCGGCCACGGCGTCAAGTTCCGCGCCCGAGACCGCCATGCCCCCCGCGGCCATGAAACCGGTGTAGGGCATTCCGGCCGGACAGATGGCATTGACGCGGATGCCGAACGGTGCCACCTCGACGGCGACCGCGCGGGTGAGTTGGTGGACCGCGCCCTTGGTCGCGCCGTACACCGTCCCGCCCCAGCCGACGAGGCCGGCGACCGATCCCGTGTTCAAGATGACGCCGCCGCCGCCCTGCTCCTTGAACCGGATCACTGCGTGCCGGCAGCCCAGGAACACCCCGCGGAAATTGACCGATGTCAGACTCTCGAAGTCCTCGAGGGAGTGCTCCTCGAAGCTCATCCCGAGTCGAGGCGTCGGGATGCCCACGTTGTTGAACATGATGTCGAGGCGGCCGAAGTGTCCGACTGCACTGGCGACGGCCGCCGCCACGTCGGCGTCGTCGGCGACGTCACATCGTTCGGCCACCGCTTGCCCGCCGGCGGCCTCCAGCTGGGCCACAGTCTCCTTGGCGCGGTCCAGGTCGATGTCGCCGCACACGACCACGGCGCCCTCCTCGGCGAAACGTCGTGCCGAAGCCCGTCCCACCCCGGAACCAGCGCCCATGATCACCGCCACCTTGTCTTGCAGCAACACCGTCGTCACGCTCCTTCGTGCTCGCTCAGCTCGATCGCCCCGGTGGGGCATCCCTCGGCGGCCGAACGGATATCGGCCACGGGGTCACCTGCAGCATCGGAGACGACCGCCTTCGTTGTGTCGTCGTGGGCAAAGGTTGCCGGCGCGAATGCAACGCACACACCGCTTCCCATGCACAGTTCGCGGTCGACCGTGATCGCCGGCAGACCGCTCCGATCAGGCACTCACTGACGGCGGGTCGGCCGGCGAGAAGCGATACAGCCTTTCCGCGTTCCCGCGGAGGAGCTTGTATTGGGTCTCCGGAGAGAGATGCCCGATCACCTTCTTGACCGCGGTCATGCAGTTCGGCCAGGTCGAATCGGAGTGCGGGTAATCCGTCTCGCACATGATGTTGTCGTCACCGAGCTCGTCGAGGCTGGCGATCCCGTGATGATCCTCGATGAAGCAGCCGAATACGTGCTCCCGGAACAGCTCGCGGACGTTGAGGGTGTCGAGGTCGACGTCGGTCGTGGCGTGGTCCATGAACTTTTGGCCCCGCATGACCCAGTAACGCTGCTTGTCGATGACCTGCTCGGCCCGCTCCAAGAAGTAGGGCATCCACCCGATTTCGCCCTCCGACAGCGCAATCCTGAGGTTCGGGAAACGCTGAAACATCCCACTGAAGAGCCAAGACAGCATGGCTCCCGAGGTCCGTATTGCCCCCCAGGCCAAGTTGGCCATGAAAGGAGAGTCCGGTGCGATCTGCGGAATCTGCGAGGACGAGCCGACATGCATCGACGCCACCATGCCAATCTCGTTGGCCGTCGCCATGACCGGGTCCCAGTAGCGGTTCACATCGTGGATGGTGGGGAGGCCGAGCGGCGCAGGATTCTCCGAGAAGGCGAAGGCGGTCACCCCCTTCCCTGCCATTCGCTCCATCTCCTTGGCCGCCAATGCCGGATCCCACATCGGAATCAACATCAGCGGGATGTAACGCCCGGGCGCCGCCGCGCACCACTCATCAACGATCCAGTCGTTGTAATGCTGCAGGCACTCGAACCCGAACTCGCGGTCACTCGCGTCCATGAACAGTTGGCCGCAGAAACGCGTGATGGTCGGGAAGCACAGTGAGGCCAATATGCCCGCCCGGTCCATGTCCTCGATCCGGGCCACTGGGTCGTAGCAGCCAGGTCGCATCTCGGAGTAGGGCAGGGGCTCGGGGCTGAACTCCTCCTTGGACTTCCCAGCTACGGCGCTCAGACCTGAACTCGGGTAGCGATTGCCGTCGTATACCCAGTAGTCCATTCCGTCGACCGTCTCCATGTGCGGTGCCCGGTCACGGTCCTTGACGGCCACCCGGTCCACCCACAAGTGCGGCGGCTCCAAGATGTGGTCGTCGACGGAGATCAGCCACTCCAGGTTCAGGTCAGCTGAGGTCATGGTCACACTCCTTCCTCCGTTTCAAGAGGACAATTCTCCGATGCACAGGTGCTTTATCTCCTGGAAGGCCCGGATCCCCTCGACACCGCGCTCACGACCGAGCCCGCTCTGCTTGTATCCCCCGCTGGGGGCGTAGGCGCTGAACATCGACGTGTTGACGTTGACCGCACCGCTTCGGATGCGCCGTGCCACCGCAACGGCCGCTGCGACATCCGCGCCGTACACCTGGCCCGAGAGCCCATAGATGCTGTCGTTGGCGATCCGGACGGCATCGTCGACGTCGCGGTAGCCGATCACCGCCAGGACGGGACCGAAGATCTCCTCCTGCGCGGCGGGGTTCGCGTTGTCGGGAAGATCGAGCACCGTCGGTTCGAAGTAGTACCCGCGCTCGAGCCCGGAAGGCCGGCCGCCTCCAACGACGACCTTTCCCCCGTTCTCCTCGGCCAGCTTTACGAAGCGTTCGCAGCGTTCCCTTTGGGCAGCGGTGATGAGCGGGCCCATCGTGGCGGCCTGGTCGGTCGGTGGGCCCACGGTGAGGCCGGCGTAGGCGGAACTCACCGCCTCGAGGACCTCGTCCTTCTTGTCCTGCGGCACCAGCATTCGGGTCGCCGACACACATGCTTGCCCGGCGGTCATCGCCACTGCCTGCGCCGCGCCTACCGGGGCGCGATGCACGGCGTCGGGAAGGTAGATCTGCGCGGACTTCCCACCCAGCTCGAGCGCGACACGCTTCACGGTCGATGCCGCCTGAGCGAGGATCTGCCTGCCGATCACCGTCGAGCCGGTGAAAGAGACCATGTCCACCGCGGGGTCGGTCGTGAGCAGCTCGGCGCCGGCCGCTCCCGGCTCGACAACCACACTGAGCACGCCCTTCGGGAGGCCGGACGCCTCAGCCGCCAAACCGAAGGCGAGCGACGAGATGGGCGTGAGGGGGCTCGGTCGCAAGATGACGGAGTTTCCGGCCATCAATGCCGCGATCAGCTTTTGGAAGGCCATGATGATCGCCCCGTTGTACGGGGTGATGGCCACGACGACCCCCACCGGCTCGTAGCGCCGCAGGCTCAGCGCCACTCTCCCCCGCACGAGCTCGTCGGCGGGGACTGGGTTCGCCTCTTCATGACGTAAAGCGAGGTACAGCTCGATGGTGTTGCGGCCCAGCATGAGGCCGGCCGCGTATTGGGCCATCTCGGCGAACAGCATCGGCTGGCCGGCTTCGGCGACCATCGACGCCACTAACGGCTCGTGGAGCGATTCGAGATGGTCCAGCAGACGGTGCAGTACGCGCGCCCGTTCGCCGTCCGGAAGATCGGCCCAAATTCCCTCGTCGAAGCTCCGGCGGGCCTCGCCGATGGCCCGACGGACCTCGTCGATTGGGGTGGCTGCGAGTTCGGTGACGCGCGACTCGTCGGCGGGGTTTTCGACAGGGAAGAGCTCCCCCTCGACCCACCGCCCCGCGACGAACGATCGGCGCTCGGTGAGGATCCCCCCCTCAGCCACGCGGACCAACCAGGTCAGCTAGGTAGAGCATCATTCTACTGTTTCAGAGTATGTGATTGCAGTCAAGCAGCAGAGACGGCCGCCCTCGCTCCTTCGCCCGCTTGAGGGTTACCGACACCGGCACGTATTCCGGATCGTCCGGCGATCGCATGCTCAACTGCCAGCGACAACACACATGGTCTCCGTCAACCCGGGGAGGGATGGCCAGCACATCCATTTTCATGTTCGGGTTGTAAAGCTTCGCGGTCTCTTCGATCGATGCCGGACAGGTCATGTGACAGCCCTTCTCGAGGATGTCTTCGCGGCCCAATGCTTCCCACATCATCGGCGCAGCACACTTGTTGAAGGTCATCACTCCGACATCGGGCTCGGGCATCTCGAACACGAGGTCGAACTTCTTGCCGGGAAACGCTGAGGGATCGATCTGCAGGTCCTTCATGAAGGAAGCGACGTCGTTTCCGCTGATGCCCATGTGACGCGCCTTGAGGTCCATCACTGCAGGCAGCACCTTGGCACTCCAGATATCCCAGGAAATGCTGAACATCTCGTCGAGGCTGTGTCGGATGACGACTTGCATGGCCACCGCTTGATTGCAGGCGAGGATGTACTCGTGGCTCCCGAGGAGCATCATCACGAGCTGCTCCTTGGGCAGGTCGGCGAAGTCCGGCTCGGGAGCGAAGGGCACCGAGTAGTCGATGCCGAGGTCAGCGTCAGCTTCCGGAGGATCGCCCGCGAAACGGCCAAGATCGGCGGCGAGGAGGCGCTGATCGGCGAGCCACTCCGGCAGGAACTCACGCAACATGGTTTCCAGATTCGGTGCCAACACGTCTCGCCAGGCGATCCATTCGATGGTGATCCGTTCCCGGCGGCCGAAATAGTTCTCGACCTCGTCCAACCAGGCGCCCACCCAGACCTGCCGGTATTCGCCACACATCGTCAACATCCGCACGAGCTGCTCACGCGTGAAGTCGGTGAATCGCAGGTCCGACTTGAACGGTCCGCTGTAATCCGGCAGGTCGATCCCCTGATCGACTTTGAGCTCTTGGCGGATGTCGAGCTGGTCACGCTTGTAGCGGGCGTCGGGGTCGAGCCGAGGCCATTTCTTGTAGTTCGGGTCGATCTCGAAATCGACGAGTGCATTTGCAACGGCTGCCGTCCTATCGGCTGGCAAGTGCGTCAGTGCGTTCGAGGCGGTTTCGCCTTCGCCGTCGTCGGCCACCGGCGGTGGGACCCGGGGGGTTTGGTCTTCTTGGCCCATGTGCTCTTCCTCCGGTAGCGAGGCTTCGTGCCTCACGAGACGCATTGGTAGTTGCCGTTGTTGACGTCGACGAATTGCCCATTTTGGATCGTCATCAGAAAAAAGCAATAGGAGGGGGTGGCTGCAGCGTTCTGCGTAAACGTCAGCGGCGGAGCCAGCCCTCCGAGGTTGTCGTTCTTGATGCTCCAAAGTCCCTGCAGGAATTCTCCCGAGGTGGGGGTCGCGGTGAGGTACTTGTCGGCGGCCACCGCCAGCATGCCGGCCGCCCATTCGGCCGCCGTGGAAGCGGATCCCGGCACGCTCGGGGCGTACGTCTTCATGGCCTGCTGATAGGTCGCTTGCGCTGGCGTGAAGCCGTCAATCCACGGAAAGTCGGATTGACCGGCCAGTAAACCGTTGAGGTGGCTGTTGTTCGAGAGGCTTGCGGTGACGGCAAGGCTGTCAATGTCATAGATCGGGCTGTATCCCTGAGCCACGCAGTTGGCGACCATTCGATTCAAGCTGTCCGAATCGCCGGCGAAGTAGACAAACGTGGCTCCCGCTTGTTTGGCGGCGAGGCACTGCGCCGTGAAGTCCGGCTGCGTGAGGCTGATGGACGACGAATAGACGGTGGTCGCCCCATCGACCGTGGACCCGGGCTTCTCGAAGCTGCTGACTGTCGTGCCGCACCCTGAGTCCTCGACGCAGTAGAGGACCGCCATCTTGGTGTACCCGCGGGCTACTGCGGCGGCGATCGTGAATTCGGCCTCGGTCGAGGGGTTCAGAGCACCGGATCCCTGTGGGAAGAGCATGGGACTCTGCCACCATGCGTCGGCGTTGGAGTCTCCGCCAATGACCGGGATGCCTTGTTGTTGAAGATACGGGACGCTTGCGCCCACCGTCAGGGGATAGAAGTTGCCCACGAACGCAATCACATGGTCCTGCGTCACCTCCTGCTCGATGACGGAGACGCTCGTCGACGGGTCGCCCCCGTCGTCCCCGAAGTAGATGTGCACCGGATGTCCATTCAGGCCACCGTGTGCATTGATGTAGTTCTCCCACACTCCGAGGGCGGGCTTGGCCCCCGCGAAGACCGCTCCGATGACGCCGCTGTAGCTGCCGACGTTACCGAGCTTGATGGTCGATCCGGAGGCTTGGCTCGAGCTCGTTGCGGCGGAGCCGGAACCACCGCTCCTCGAATGTGTCGACGCGCCAGCAGAAGCGACCGAACCCTGAGCCGCTGCACCCGGAGACAACGACGAACTCGACCCCGCGCTGCCCGACGTCCCGTTCAGCGTCGAGGCGGCGCTGCTGTTGTCTGCGCTGCCGACGTTCCGTTGCAACACTCCGGTGACAATGGGGCGTCGTGCTGCTGAGGCAATCGTCTCCTTGCTGAGTCGAGTGCCACAGCCCGTGCACACGATGGCGACGCAGCAGAAGACAAGGAGGGTGGCTCGCCACCTCTCGGCTGGCTGACGCCAGCTCCACCGCTCAGTCGTCCGCATGTCGCTGCCCCCCGCCGGGCCGATCACGTCTGGAATGTGCTTCTCTCTACAGGAAGAACTACGTTCTAGTTGAGATCTTGCCCCCGGAAGAGGGGCGCTCGCAAGCGACGGCGTCGACCGGCCACATCAGTGAATTCAGAAACGCGCGTATCGCTTCAGGACCCCCGCATCCGCAGCAGGGCCAGAGATCTCAGAGGTTCGAGGCCTGAATGACGCCGACCGCCGGCATCGGTCGGGTACCAAGGCAGCGGGTCGAAAGAGCCCTGCGGCCGGGGTTGTGCAGAACAGCCCTCCGGTAACTTTGCCCAATGGCTATGCCAGGGCCGCCAGATCTCGGCCGCGGTGTCGTCGTGCTACCCGGAATGGCCCCACCGGGGCCCTGGAGGGACTGCCCCAAGCTGGTCGTCGGACGCGAGACGCTCGATTCGCCGGAGGACGCGTTGGCAACCCTTCATCGAGCGTGGTTCGAGCGCCGGCCGATCGTCATCGAGCTGGCGGCCGACCCGACGGAGTTGCGTGATCCTGAGGTGTGTCACCAGCCCGTCTATGACCTGAGTCCCCGATTCGAGTTCGCTCGGGAACGCCTGCAATTCCTGGTCTGGGCGAACAACTATGACGCCCGCAGCGGCCAGCCGGTCTGGTGGCACGGACGCAAGGCCGCGAGAAGTTTCGGGAGTGACGGTGTCACCGAAGCGGGCCCGGCGGACATCCAGCTCAGCGACGGCACTCCACTGTTCGTCGACGGTGGGCCGTTTGCTCCCCCGCTCCTCGCCTGCGGCACGGGCGTGGTGCATCGCTGGAACACCGAGGCGGGATCCCTCTTACCTGTCGCCTCGCACGAGTCCGGGGCCGACCTTGCCTCGGACCAGTTGGCGGCCGTGAGTCATGGTGCCGGCGGCGCCCGGGTCATTGCCCCGGCGGGCTCGGGCAAGACCCGGGTCCTGACCGAGCGCCTTCGCCACCTGATCGAGGATCGTCGCGTGGACCCGGGCACCGTGACCGCTCTCGCGTTCAACACGAAGGCGGCGGCGGAGATGCGCGACCGCTGCGGCAGCCTCGTCACGGCCCGGGGACCGCACGTACGGACGCTCAACAGCATCGGGCTGTGGATCTGCAACGAGTTCGGAGGCCAGGTTCGGCTGCAGGTGTACGAGGAGCCCCAGGTCCGGGACCTCGTCGGGGAAGTATTCGAGGTCCGCCGTCAGGCGAACACCGACACCGTCCTCCCCTACCTGGACGCGCTGGCCGCGGTTCGACTGGGGCTCGCTCCGCCCGAGATGGTCGAGGACGAGATCCCCGACGCCCGTGGGCTGGCTGAGGGATTCGATGCGTATCGAGCGGCCCTGGCTCGGGCGGGCGCCGTCGATTTCGACGAGCAGATCTACCGGTCGATTGAGATCCTGCTGTCGGACTCCTCTGCCCGGGCGGCTGCGCAAGGGCGCTGCCGCCATTTGCTGGTCGACGAGTTCCAGGACCTCAACGCCGCCCACATGCTGTTGATCCGGCTCCTCTGCGCCCCGGCGTACGGCTGTTTCGGTGTCGGCGACGACGATCAGGTCATCTATGGGTACGCCGGCGCGACGCCCGAGTACCTGATCAATTTCGGGTCGTATTTCCCAGGGGCATCGCGAGTACGCGCTCGAGGTCAACTACCGGTGCCCGCCTGCCGTCGTCGCCGCGGCGAACCACGTGCTGTCCTACAACCACCAGCGGATCGCGAAGACGATCCAGACGCCCGCCGAGCGCAGCGACTCGCTTGCCCGAGTTCGAGCCACCCGTGCAGGGGCGTGGACGCGGTTTCGGTGCTGAGTGCGCCGGCGGAGCAGCTTCCGCTTGTCGGCGGTCGCCGACCGTGTCGGCTTGGCGGGCGGGCGGCGTGCCGGTTGAGGAGATCGCCGTGCTGTCGCGAGTCAACTCGTCGCTGCTCCCGGTCCAGATCGCTCTCACGGAAGCGGGGGTTCCCTGCGCGGCGCCGCTCGGCCCGAACGTGCTTCAGCGCACGGGTATCCGGACGGCCCTGGCGTATCTGCGGATCGGTCTGGCTCCAGGAGAGATCCACCGCGAGGACCTCGCACAGACCATCCGGCGACCTTCTCGAGGGATCGCCCCCAACGTGGTCAAGATGCTCTCCGAGCGAAGCGTGACGTCCGTTGCCGAAATCCGAGGGCTGGCGGGGCGGTCTCTCGGGACGCGACGTTCCGAAGCTTTTGGACTACGCGGATTCAGTCGAGTCCGTCGTCGTGGCGTGTCGGAAGTCATCGGCGGCCGCGCTGCGGGCCATTCGAGTGCAGGTAGGGCTGGGGGAGACGATGGACGTGTTGGACTCGGGACGGCGAGAGGCGGATAGATCGACCCACGCCGACGACCTCCTCGCCCTCGAGTCGGTGGCGGGGCTCCACCCGGACGTGGCCACCTTCGAACCGTGGCTCCGAGATGTGCTGTCGCGGCGACCAGTCGAGGGGCCAGTGGTGCACCTCTCGACGATCCACAAGATCAAAGGTCGAGAGTGGGAGCACGTCGTCGTCTACGGCGCTTCGCTCGGACTGCTGCCACACCGTCTGAGCGACGACGAGGAGGGCGAACGGCGCGTCTTCCACGTGGGGCTCACGCGGGCCATCCGCCAGGTCCTCATTCTGGCCGACGCCGACGAGCCGTCTCCCTTCGTGGCTGAGCTCGACGGCAGCCGGCCCCATACCCCGCTCCGGCTCGCCACCACGGCGAGTCGCAACCCCGAGCCCGCGCACTCGGGTCGGCTGACCACCTCGAGCCGACAGCGTCGTTCCCCGAGGCCGGCTGCGGTCGCGCCCGGCGTAGTGGCAGAGGTCGGCCTCGTGCTCGAGTACGGCGGGCATACGGGTGCCGTGGTTGAGCTCACCGACTCCGCGGCCGTGATCCGCGTCGGAAGTGCCCAACTCAAGGTGCCCTTCGGGTCGGACGTGCGGGTGCAGGGATTCACTCTGATGCTTGGTGCACCGAGCGGGGCCTCGGAGGCCCACGAGCTTGCGCTCCGAGCGTGGCGCTCCGACGCCGCGAAGCGAGCCACGGTGCCGGCGTACGTGGTGCTGAACGACAGCGAACTGGTCGGCATCGCATCTCGCAGGCCCACGACGCTGGCCGAATTGGCCCGGTGCAAGGGGATGGGGCCCGTTCGCCTGGAGCGCTGGGGCGACGAACTCCTGGCCGTGTTGAACGGAATGGACGACGAATAGGCCGCCGACCACCACCGGCCGGCTCTTACAACGCCTGGTCCCGAAACGGGGTCCAGATCGAATTTTGCAGCCCCAACGGGATTCGAACCCGTGTCGCCACCTTGAGAGGGTGGTGTCCTAGGCCTCTAGACGATGGGGCCGAGCGGCGTTCCATGGCGCCGAGGCGCTTGGATCTCCGCCGTGCTCGGGGGGAAGGACTCGAACCCTCAATAACTGGACCAGAACCAGCCGTGTTGCCGATTACACCACCCCCGAATGGGTGGACGTTCAGATTAGCCGAGCGCTCCGAGTGGCCCTTCGGCGCCCTGACCAGGGGCCGCGTTGAAACAGCCCCTGGCCGATGCGATGATGCGAGGCTCCGGGGTCCCCCGGGAAACTGAGTGTGGGTTCGGAGGTCGCGGCATGTCCCGGTGGTCGGCATACCGGCGGTCGACGCACGCCCGCCGGGCCGGTGCGGCCGTGGCGTCGTCGTCGTCGCCGCCAGCGCCGTCGTCTCGGCCGTCCTTCTCGCCGGCCCGGCCTCGGCCGGCTCCGCCGGTGTCTGGGTGAAAGTCACCCCCAACCATGGCCTGGTCAACGGCCAGACCGTCACCATCAGCGGCCACGGCCTGACCCGCTCCGACGGCGGCGGCAGCCTGACCTGGTTCGCCACGGAGTGCACGGCAGCGGTCCATGGGCGCATGAACCCCTCCACCGACACGCCGCACTGCGATGTCACCGAGGCCCATGCCGTACGGGTCAGTCACAACGGCACCTTCTCGACCAAGTTCCGGGTCCGCAGCGGAATCGTCGGCGACGGCTACTGCGGCACCGCCGGCCACACCACCTGTGTCATCGGCGTCGGCACGGTGAAGGGCCAGGGCACCGTGGTCAAGATCAGCTTCGCCACCCCGCCCCCCGCCACGACGACGACGTCGACATCGGCCAGCAGCTCCACCACCACGACCCGCTAGCGCCGCCACCGCCACCGCCGGGCCCGGCCCGCTCACGCGTCGTGCAGCCACTCCAGGTGGTTGAAGCCGATGATTCGCCCGAGCCCCACCCCCACCGCCTCCTTCAGGTAGTAGGGCACCGACGCCCACCCCGTTGATCGGGGAGGACTGCGCCGGCGTCCCTGAGGGCGACAGCGACAGCGTCGAAGCGATCGCCATGGAGCGGTCCTCGTGGAAGGGGTCCGTCGTGACCAGCACCGTGCGGACGCCGTGCTTGGCCAGGATGGGCGCCGCCTCCGCCACGTTCTCGTAGGTCGTGTCGCCGCCCGCCTCGCAAGATGTCGCCGGCCGGCACCCCCTTGCTCTCGAGGTACATGGCACCCGACTGCGCCTCCGTGCAACGGTCGCCCGGCTTCTTGTTCCCCGTCACCATCACCAGGTGCGAGTAACCCTGGTGGTACAGGGTCAGCGCCTGGTCGAGCCGCGCCCGCAGGTCGGGCGACGGCGAGCAGTTGTACTGGGCCGCCCCCATCACCAAGATCGCACCCGCCGGATGCGGGTCGTAGTGGCGCGACGTCAACCAGACCTGCACGAGCGTCACCGCGAAGTACAAGAAGATCGCCGCCGCCAGCAGCAACGACGATGCGGATGACCCAGCGGAACGGCCCGAGGAGCATCAGCCGGGCGACAGCCTGGCCAGGGCCGCTGCGATCCGCCGGCACGTCTCGTCGCGGCCCAGCACCGCCAGCGAGTCGAAGAGCGGTAGCCCCTGCGTGCGCCCCATGACCGCCACCCGGATCGGCGCCTGCGCCTTGCCCAGCTTGCGCCCTGCCCCTTCCGCCAGATCCAGCGTCACCGCGTGCAACAAGTCCTTGTCCCACACGCTCTCGGCGTAGGCCACGAGCGCCGCCCCCAGGATCTGCGGCGCCGCCTCGTCGCCGGCGATCGCCTTCTGCCAGCTGGCGTCGTCGATCGGCGCGTCCTCCTCGAAGAGGAAGTCGACCAGCGCCGGCACCTCGCTCAGCATCGCCACCCGCTCCTGGGTCACCGCGGCCAGCTCGACGAAACGTGCCGCGTCGTAACGCGACGGAGCCCACGGCACTCCCGCGACGACCGCCTCGCCCGTGTCCGGGTCGCGCCAGCCGGCCGGCGCCCACTCGCCGGGCTGCGGATCGAGCCACGGCTGCGCCGCCTCGATGAACTCGGACACCATCAGCGCCCGGATGTACACCCCGTTGAAGTTGGTCAGCTTCTTCACGTCGAAGAACGCCGGCGACTTCTGCACGTCCTCGAGCCGGAAGCGCTCCACCAACGTTTCGACCGGCAGGATCTCCTCGTCACCCGGGCTCCACCCGAGTAACGCCAGATAGTTGCGCACCGCCGCCGGCAAATACCCCTGCTCTCGATACAGCTCGACCGCCACCGGGTCGCGGCGCTTGGAGAGCTTCTTGCCCTGCTCGTTCACCAGCAGGGGCAGGTGCGCGTAGACCGGCAATGCGAGCTCGCGCCCCTCGGCCCGGTTCAACGCCTGCCACAGCAGGATCTGCCGCGGCGTCGACGGCAAGAGGTCCTCGCCGCGGATCACGTGGCTGATCGCCATGGTGCGGTCGTCCACCGCGTTGGCCAGCGCGAACAGCGGCTTGCCGTCCCCCCTGACGCAGATGAAGTCGTCCAGCGCCCGCAGGGGGAAGTCCACCTCGCCGCGTACCAGGTCGTCGATCCGCACCGACCCCTCGTCCGGCGTGCGGAAGCGCAGCGCCCGTCCCTCGCCCCGCCCCAACCCGAGGTCACGGCAAAACCCGTCGTAGCCCGGCGTCGGGTCGCCGGCCGCCGCCCGCGCCTTGACCCGGGCGTCGATCTCCTCGCGGGTGCACGCGCACACGTACAACGCGCCCGATGCCCACAGCGCCTCGATGGCCACCTGGTGCGCCTCGCCCTGGGCCGACTGGAAGTACGGCCCCTCGTCGGGCGCCATGCCCAACCAGTCCATGGCCGAGATGATCCCGTCGGTCCACTCGGGCCGGTTCCGCGTCTCGTCGGTGTCCTCGATGCGCAACACGAACGTCCCGCCCCAGCGCCGGGCGAAGAACCAGTTGAACAGCGCGGCCCGCGCGCTCCCCACGTGGAAGTAGCCCGTCGGAGACGGAGCGAAGCGCACCCGAGGCGGCGCCGCAGGAGCGGAGGGGTCGGTCATGCGGTTGCGAAGCGGCGGCGCCAGCCCCGGCGCCACCCGGAGCAGCAGGGTCGGGCCCGGCGTCAGTCTTCCTCTATCGAGATGGCGCCGGTCGGGCACCCGTTGACCGCCTCGCGCAGGCGGTCGCGGAACTCCTCGGGCGGGTTCTCGTTCAGGACGTAGAGGTACCCGTCGTCGCGCACCTCGAAGACCTCGGGCAGGATGCCCATGCACACGGCGTTGCTGGCACACTCGTCGAAGTCCACGACGACCTTCACAAAGACCTCCTGGTCAGGGCTGGATTGGCTCCGCCGAGCATATCGGCCGGCCCCGGCGCCGCCCGGCCGCCGCTGTCACGGCTTGTCGGCCGCGACCACCCACATGGCGAAGAACTGCGAGCCGCCGCCGTAGGCCTGCCCGAGCGCCCGCCGCGCCCCGTCGACCTGGTGCTCGCCGGCCATGCCGCGCACCTGCAGCGCCGTCTCGAGGAACCGCAGCATCCCCGACGCGCCGATCGGGTTCGACGACAGCACGCCGCCCGAGCAGTTCCACGGGATGTCGCCACCCTCGATCATCGATGTGGCCCCCGCCTGCGTCAGCTTCCAGCCCTCCCCCTCGTCGCAGAAGCCGAGGTTCTCGAGCCACATCGGCTCGTACCAGCTGAACGGCACGTAGACCTCGGCCATGTCGAAGTCGGCCCGCGGGTTGGTGATCCCGGCCTGCTTGTACAACGCCGCCGCGCAGTCGCGCCCGGCCTGGGGGTTCACCTGGTCACGGCCGGCGAACATCGTGGGCTCCGAGCGCATCGCCATGCCATGGATCCAGGCCGGCGGCCGCCCGGTTTCCGCCTGCGCCGTCCCGGCGGCCTTCTCCGACCCGATGACCATCGCCGCCGCGCCGTCCGACGACGGGCACGACTCGAGATAGTGCAGCGGGTCCCACAGCATGATCGAGTCCTCGACCATCTTCATGGAGATGTCGGGCAGGTGCAGGTGCGCGTACGGGTTCTTCAACGCGTGCAGCCGGTCCTTGACCGCCACCATCATGCCGATGTCGCTCGGTGCACCCGAGCGGTACATGTAGGCGCGGATGATCGGCGCGAAGTAGCCGCCCGCTCCCGCCAGCAGCGGCGCCGAGAACGGCTGGGGCACCGACAGCGCCCACATGGCGTCCGAGTCGCTCTGCTTCTCGAACGCGACCGTGAGCACGCGCTCGTGGATCCCCGATGCCACGAGGTGCGACGCCACGATCGCGGTCGACCCGCCCACCGAACCGGCCGTATGGACCCGGAACATCGGCTTGCCCACCGCCCCCAGCGCCGGCGCCAGATACAGCTCGGGCATCATGACGCCCTCGAACATGTCGGGCGCCTTGCCGACCACCACCGCGTCGATGTCGGCGAACGTCAGTCCCGCGTCCTCCAGCGCGGCGACAGCGGCCTCGCGCACGAGTCCGGCGATCGAGACGTCCTCGCGCTTCGACTTGGCCACCGTCTGGCCCACCCCGATGACTGCGCAACGCTCTGCCATCACACACCCTCCAGCACGGCCACGAGGTTCTGCTGCAGGCACGGTCCCGAGGTGGCGTGGGCCACCGCCCGGTCGGCCTCGCCCGACCAGATCCGTTGCGCCGCCTCGCCGATGCGGATCAGGCCGGCCGACATCATCGGGTTGGCCGCCAGCGCGCCACCCGAGGGGTTGACCGAGACCCCCTCGCCCAACCCGAGGGCCCCGGCCAGGATCAGCTCCTGGTGGGCGTAGGGCGCGTGCAGCTCGGCCACGTCGACCTTCTTCGTGGCCACCCCGGCCTTCTCCCCGGCCAACCGGGTCGACGGCGACGTCGTCAGGTCCCGCGCCCCGACCGAGTGCGTCTCGATCCGGTGGTCGATCCCCGTGATGAACGCCGGCCGCTCGCACCACTCGTAGGCCTTGTCCCCCGCCGCCAGCACGATCGCCGCGCACCCGTCGGTCAGCGGCGGCAGGGCGTGCCGCCGCAGCGGCGCCACCTCGTAGTCCTCCCTCAGCAACTCCTCCGCCGAGCGGTCGTACGCGACCTGCGCCTTCGGGTTCGACCAGCGCCGAGCGCCGCGACCGGCTCGCCACGGCGGCGAAGTCGGCCTCGGTGGCCAGCTTCTGGTCGATCATCGCCTGCGCCTGCAGCGCGGCGAGCGACGTCGGGTCGGGCCACAGAGGCGCCAGGTAGTACGGGTCGAGCTGGACGGCCATCACCTCGGAGAGGTCGCCCATCGACGACCGCCCGAACGCGTACACCGAGCGCGGCGTCGATCTCGCCCTCCTGGAGCAGCACCCACGCCTCGTACAGCGCCCAGGCGCCGTCCATCTCGACGTGCGACTCCGCCCGCGGCGGCCACACGCCCACGGCGTCCAACGCGGCGACGAACGAGAACGGCCCACCGATCAAATAGTCGGTCGAGCCCGAGCAGATGAAGCCGACGTCGTCCTTGGTGATGCCGATGTTGCCGAACACCTCGCCGACGACCGGCAGGAGCATCTCGACCTCGTTGCGGTCGTCCTCGCGCCGCACGTTGTCGTACTGCGCGAACGACACGACGCCGACCGGCCGCCGGCCCGACGTCAGGTCCGGGAACGCCCCCTTCGGGCTCACAGGTACTCCTTGTAGGTCTCGTAATCGGCGTCGGGCTCGCCGTTGGGCCGGAAGTACTTGACCGACGCCAGCGTGGGGCCCCACTTCTCTGGCGGCTCCCACACCGCCTCGACCCGCATGCCCATGCGGATCTCGTCGGTCGGGATCTCCTGGATCAGCCCCATGAACGAGAGGTTCGCCCCGTCCAGGAGGATCTGCCCGCAGATGTACGGGATCTCGATCGACTGCCCGGCGAACGGCACGTTCACGATGCAGTACGTCGTCATCGTCCCCGTGTTCGGCAGCTCGACGATCTCGTCGGTCGCCACGCCGTCGGTCGGGCACGACCCCCGCGACGGCACATAGACCTTCTTGCACTTGGGGCAGCGCTGCCCGATGAACTTGCCCTGCTCGTACCCGTGCAGGTTCTTGCTCATGGCCACGCCGGCGGTGAACACGTAGTCCAGCTTCGTGGCCGCGTCCATCATCGTCACCGGCTCACGCTCGCTCACGACGCACCCCCGACCGCCACGAAGTGGCTGATGTCCTTGACATGGCCGACCCGGTCCGCCTCGGGCGCGAACTGCGGGCGCACCCGCATCCCCGTCGACACCTCGTCGGGCGAGACGGCGGGCAGCACGTGGAGGAACGAGGTGTCGGCGCCGTCGAACTGCACCAGCACCCAGGCGAACGGCGTGTCCAGCGGGTGCTTGGGTCGCGGGCGGGGCACCCACGACCACGAGGTGACGGTGCCCTCGGGCCCCACCTCGACCACGTCGGTGGTCTCCTCGCCGGTCTCGGGGTCGTACTCGGTGGGGGGCACGATGACCCGGCCCCCGCTGCCCTTGATCCCCACCACCTTGCCGTCGCGCAGGCCGGTCAGGAAGGCCCCGATCACCGGGCCGACCGAGCGCACGAAGGGGTACTCGAGCACGTGGTCGGCCCTGTAGATCACGGTCTCGTCAGCCATCGCACCTCCCCATTCCCCGGCCTCGGACGCACCTGGCCCGGGCCCGGCTGAAAATAGAACAGATTCCAGTTCTGTGCCAGGTGCCCTGGCCGGGCCGTCACCCGTCCCCCAGGTCCACGCCCTCGAGCAACTGGGTGATGAACGCCCGGTCGTTGAGGATCGGGACCTCGGAGACGAACATCCGGCCGTAGCGCTCGAAGTACATCAGCTGCTTGGCCAAGAGGAATGTGCCGCGGTCGAACTCCGACATCAGCCCGCCCGACTCGTCGGCCAGCCGCCGGACCCGGCGTTGGGTGCGCAGGCGCCGCACGATGGCCCGCACGCTGCGCTGCTGGGCCTCGACGCCCTGGGCCTTGGCCATCTGCAGCTGGATCGTCTGCATGATCCCGGCCAGGCTGACCTCGCCGAACGGCCGGTTCAGCGCCGGCTCCAGGACGGAGCGGAAGAACGCGGTGAGGTCGTCGCCCGAGAGCCCGACCGCCTCGCCGATGGCCGGGCCGTAGACGTCGGTGATGTGCTTGGTCACGACCGGCCACGCCGCCTCGTCGCCCATGGCGGCCGACAACAGCGAGATGAAGAAGCGGTGCGTCGACGGGTCCAGGCGCCCGACGATGCCCCAGTCGATGACCCCGATGCGGCCGTCGCGCAGCAGCATCATGTTGCCGGCGTGCACGTCGCCGTGGAAGGCGCCCCAGCGCACGGTGGTGAGGAAGAAGGCGCGCATCACCTCTTGCACCAGGGGGGTCGGGTCGTGCCCGAGGTCGGCCACCTTGGCCAGGTCGTCGATCGGCACCCCGTCGAAGAACTCCATCGTCAGCACGTTGCGTCCCGACAGGTCGACGTAGGGCTCGGGCACCGCCATCATCTTGAGGTCGAACTCGTTCTGCAGCCGCCGGAAGTGCACGAGCGAGCGCGCTTCGTTGCGCAGGTCCATCTCTTCGCCGATCTGGACGCGGAAGCCGTCGAGGAGCTGCAAGACGTTGCCGGCCATCTGATCGCCGGTCTGGCGCACGAGGATCTCGAGCAGCGGCTGCATCAGGTCGAGGTCGGTCGCCACCACGTGCTCCACGTCGGGCCGCAACACCTTGACCGCGACGACGCGCCCGTCGAGCAGGCGGGCGCGGTGCACCACGGCGATCGACGCCGTGCCGATGGGCTCGGTCTCGAAGTCGGCGAAGGCGTCACGCAGCGAGAGCCCGAGATCCTCCTCCACCCGCTGGCGCACGTCGGGGAAGGGGACGGCCGGGCCGGTGTCGAGACAGGCCCGGAACTCGTCGGCCACCTCGTCGCCGAACATGCCGGGCGACGAGGCGATGATCTGGCCGAACTTCATGAACGTCCCGCCCAGGTCCTGGAAGCTCTTGCGCAGCGGGCGGGCCAGCTGCGCCGCGGGAAGCGGGCCCTGCCGGATGGTGCGCAGCTGGCGGATCGCCGTCGGCGTGAAATGGACCGCGACCACCTTGGCGATGGTGCGGCTGCGGCGGAGCAGTTCGCGGCGCGAGGGCTCGGGCAACCGCCGCGGGTAGATGCGCGGCACGTCCTCGGTCAGCGGCCGTCGAGCCACCGGTTCCGCGCGCAACTCGGGTGCACCATCAGTCGGCGTGCCGGCGGCGCGGGAGCTCACCGCGTCAGGGTAGGCGAGTCGTGGTCGCGCCCACCCATCCCCTGGTCGACGCGCCGGTGCGCCCGTTTTCGTTTACGAGAACTTGCTCTCCAACGAGGCCAGCGCGGCCTTGTAGGTGTCGCCGAAGATCGGCGCCATCTCGTCGGGGGTCACGGCGTAGGCCCAGGTGACCTTGGAGCCGTCGCCGTCGGGCTCGACGGTGATCGTCGCCTGGTGGCTGTCGATGGGCACGCCGTCGACGACCGAGTAGGTGATGGTGCGCGTCGCGTCGTCGCGCGAGAGCAGCCGCTCACGGATCTCCATGCCGAACATGCCGATGATGCGGTCGTCGCCCTCGAGACTGGAACGAGTCGATGCCCGGGAAGAATTCCCCGGCGCCGCCGAAGTCTCCGACCTTCGCCCATACCTCGTCCGGCGCGGCCGCCACCGTCACGTCCACTGCACCCTCTGCCATGTCTGCCTCCCGCTTGTGCGATCGCAAAGTCCCCAACCCGAGGTCGCCGGTACAGTACAGCGCAGCCGGTGTCGCCGCATGGACCGGCAGTCGGGAGGGACTCACGTGGAGACGCGCACGATCGGCTCACTGAAGGTGAGCGTCGTCGGACTGGGCTGCAACAACTTCGGCATGCGCATCGGGCGCAAGGAGACCGATGCCGTGGTGAGCGCGGCGCTCGATGCGGGCATCACCCTCTTCGACACCGCCGACATCTACGGCGGCACCAAGAGCGAGACCTACCTGGGTGCTGCGCTCGGCGCACGGCGCGACGAGATCGTGCTGGCGTCCAAGTTCGGCGCGCCGTACGAGGGGCACGAAGGCGGGGCGTCGGCGGCCTACATCCGCCTCGCCGTCGAGGACAGCCTGTCCCGACTCGGCACCGACCGCATCGACCTGTACCAACTGCACTTCCCCGACCAGAAGACGCCGATCGCCGAGACCATCGGCGCGCTGGCCGAGCTCGTCGCCGAGGGCAAGATCCGCGAGTTCGGCTGCTCCAACTTCGACGTCCCGCTGCTCGAGGAGGCCGCCGCCGCCACCCCCGCCGGCGGCCCGGGCTTCGTCAGCGTGCAGAACCAGTACAACATCCTGCACCGCGACCCCGAGGACGGCGTCCTGGCCGAGTGCGAGCGCCAGGGCCTCGGCTTCCTGCCGTTCTTCCCGCTCGCCAGCGGGCTGCTCAGCGGCAAGTACCGCGCGGGCGAGCCGCCGCCGGAAGGGACCCGCCTCGCCGCCATGGGCGACCGGGCGGCCAGCCAGCTGACCGACGAGCGGCTGGCCAAGGTGACCTCGTTAGACGAGCTCGCCCGACGCGACGGGCACACCGTCCTCGACCTCGCCTTCGCCTGGCTGCTGTCGCGTCCCGCCGTCGCCTCGGTGATCGCCGGTGCCACCCGGCCCGAGCAGATCGCCGCCAACGTCGCGGCGGGCCAATGGCGCCCGAGCGACGACGTGCTGCGCGAGGTCGACGCCATCGCGCCTCGCTAAGAGGTAGCCGCCTCGCTCTTTGCAGCGGGCGCCCCGCGCGCCTTGCGCACCCGTGCCCGCACGGGCGCCAGATGCACCAAGAGGTTGTACGTGATGAGCGCGATGGCGAGATGCATCACGACCAGCACGGCCGACCGCGTGCGCCGGCTGACCCTTGTGCCAGATCCAGACGTCGGGCAACAACAGGACGAGCGTCACCACGATGGCGAGGCGGAAGAACAACCACCGCGGTGCCGAGCTGATCCGTCGTGACCACCGGCCAGGCCGCACACGCGATGAGCACGCCGATGATCGTCAGCTTGGCGTAGTCGGAGAACTGGAAGTGGCTGTAGCCCTTGGTCGCGGGATACAGGTGCGTCCCCACCGCCACCAGCGCCGCGTCCGCCGCCAGCGAGAACCCGATGGACAGGACGGTCGCCACGGCGAGGCGCCACCACCGGGGCTGGTCGTGCTGGGGCGAGAAGTCGACCCGGGACCAGGTCAGGACGCGTTCGACGACGTCGGGGGATGCGGCCATGCCACCAAGGCTACGAAGGCCGGTGGCCCCGCCGGATCCCTCCTGAGGCGGAATCGGGCGGCCGGCCGTCATCCTTTCGGCGAATCCCGCGTCTTACGTCCCGGTGTTCTGCATCACGGCCGCCTCCACGATCTGGATGTCCGGCGGCTGGATCGCCAGCGGCCCGCCGGCCACCGGAACCTGCCACACCATCGACATGTACGGCGTCGGCTGCAGGGTCGTGTCGGCGGCGCACGGCGGGTAGCCGGTGATCGCCAGCGGCGCCGTCGGCGTGACCATGCCCGAGCCGCAAACCTGGGTGCGTCGATGCCATTGCACGAGTGCGCCGTAGGGCATCGGCACCGACGTCTCGGTCGCCGGCAGGATGTAGAACGCCGCCGCGAGCACCTGCTGGCCCGACGGCGTGGCGGCGTAGATCAGGCCGTCGACGTGCTGCGGATCGAGCGTCCGGCGGGCCGCCGCGTTGGCTGCCACGATCTGCGGGTTCACGTAGTACACGACGGGGTAGTCGGTGGGCGACGCCGGCACGTATCCAGCCGCCGCCGCCTCGAACGGGTTGGCGTACTGCGACACCGCCGCGCTCGTCGCCTGCACGTACTGCTGCGCCCCGATCTCGTCGCCCGACGTGAGCCTGGCCGCGCACCCGCTCACCGCCATGCCGATGTCGCTGGGCGCGTTGTTGCCCTCGTTCAACAACGTCTGCGCCTCGGCCTGGGGCAGTGCCGGGCCCGTGTAGTGCCAATTGGGCTTCGTCGTGTTGAAGCCCGCCGCGGCGCTGGCGTCGGAGCCGTTCATGTTCATGAAGGCACCCGGCGTTGCGCCCATGGCCATGAGGGGCGAGTTGGCCAGCTGCAGTCCCGAGATCCGCAGCCCGTGCTGATGCGTGCAGCTGGCGGCCGTCACCGACTCGCTCGACGACGCCGCCCCGCCTCCGCCACCGCCACCGCCGCTGCCGCCCATGGCCATGCCCGCCATGGCGCCGCTCGCCGACTCCGGCGGGGGCGCGGGGTAGCTCGCCGCGATGGCGAGCGCGGCGCCGAGGCCGACGACGCCGAGGATGGCGACCGCCGGGGTCCGCCGCAGGACCTCGCCGGCGGGGGAACGCCATTCCTCCCTCGTGGCGATCACGGCCGGCGTCATGGCCGCGGCGAGCAGGATGATCAGCGGCCCGGTGTTGGGGTCGGTGTCGTTGCCGGTGAAGAGGTTGCCGACCAGGCCCTGGCCCGCGATCCACAGGGCGAAGGAGAAGACGGCGCCGGCGAGCAGGAAGACGCCCGGTCGTCGGGCGACGAGGGGGCCCAGGCCGATGACGACGGCGAGGAGGGCCAAGATCCAGGCCGTCTGCGTGCCCGACGTCGAGAACAGGTTGCCCAGATCGGTCAGGAAGTGGGCGTACCAGCTCGGCTGCCCGTCCGCCATGCCCACGATGGCGCTCTGCACGGACGTGGTGGTGCGGTTGGCCGGGAAGACGAAGAGGACCGCCGCCAGCCACCAGTAGCCCGTCCACACGACGAGCGGCGTGATGGAGCGGCCGATGCCCTGCGCCGCGGCGGAGGTGGCGATCCCTACGGGCCGGTCGCTCCAGTCCGGGGCGTAGCGGCGGGCCGGGCGGGGCCAGGCCATGAGGCCGAGGAGGCCGTAGATCAGGACCGAGCCGGGCGCACCGGTGAGCGCGCTGGCCTGGCCGGTGAGGAGGAGACCCATGCCCTCGCCGAAGAACCAGACGCCGAGCACCCAGGCGAACGAGACGGCCAAGGCGGGCTTGGCGGTGCGGCGGAACAGGAGGCCCACGCCGATGGCGAGCTGGATGAGCGCGAAGAACGTGTTCCAGACGGCGACGTCGGGGGCGAGGAAGTTCCCGATGTGGGTGATCAGGTCGCCGACGACGAAGGGCTGTCCCTGCGCGTTGGGAAGGATGAAGGAGTCGACGAAGCCACGGCCGAACATGAAGGGCTGGAATTGGAGGGCCGCATCGAGGATCCAGAAGAGGCCGAGGACGACCTGGAGGGCGCGCTGGGTGCGCAGGATCGGGGGGATGTCCCGATCACGGCCGGCTCGATGCCCGGCATCCTCTTTGGCGGCGACGGTGTCGGGGGTGGTGGTGCCTGCGTGCGCGGTATCCACGTCCATGGGTCTACGGGGAACGCTATCGGCCGGATTCCGGGCGGCCGGGTCGGCCGGGTCGGCCGGGCGGCGACAGGCGCCGACGCGAGAGGCGCTACGGGAGCAGGAAGTCCTGGGTGACGCAGTTGGTCGGAGTGGCGGCCACGGCGACCGGCTGGCCCCTCAGGTTGGTGAAGACGTTGAGGGTCGTCCCGTTGAGGCAGGCATAGGCCGGCACGTTGGTCTGGAAGTTGGTCACCTGGCCGTCGACAGCCAGCCGTGCCACCTGGCTGGCGTCGACCGGGGTGAGAGTGATGGTGTTCCCGGTGCGCTGGGCGTGGATGAACGGCGCGGCGGTGGTGGTCGTGGTTGCCGGGGCTGGCGCGGGCGCGGGACTGCTCGACGAGGCCGACGACCCAGCGGCGGGCGTGGCGGTCGCGGCCGGCGCAGCGACTGCGGTCGTACCTGCTGCGACTGGGGCCGGCGCGCCGGGCGCGGGGCCGCCGGCGGCAGGTGACGTCGACGTGGCCTGGGGGCCAGTGCCGGGCGGCGCGCCCGGCGAGATGCCATCGAGTGCAGCGATCATCTGTGCGTCGTTGCTCTCCATGCCGAGGGCCCAGATGCCGACGCCGCGGGCGTTGAAGTGCGATGCCATCTGCGACACGTCGAACAGCCCGTTCAGGCCCTCGTAGTACGACTCGTGCCACTGGCTTCCGACCTGATAGCTCGTCCAGGCGGTGTCGGTCACCGGGTCCCAGTATTCGGGGCCGTTCGCGGCGGCCTGCGAATCAGGGATGTCGTTGGCGCCGCCCGTGGCGTTGGCCGCCATGGTCCCGTTGTTGGTGGGCCAGTCGATGCCGAAGAAGGGGACACCAAGGATGACCTTGGATGCCGGGACGGCCGACGTGTACTGCTGGAGCGTCGTCAGGGTGCTGTACTGGCCGCTCGTCAGGGGCGACGCCGCCGTGGGTGCGCCCTGCAGGTTCAGCTCGTAGTCCATGACGAAGAAGGCGTCGACCGCCGGCGCCAGCGCGGGCAGGTTGTAGAAGCCGCCGTTGTCGCCGGCCGACGAGGCGTAGGTGTCCATGGTGATCTGCCAATGCGGGTCGGCCGCCCGCAACGAGCCGGCGACCGAGGTGACGAGATTCGTGAGACCCGCTTGGTCGCTGCTGCCTTCGCCCTCGAAGTCGAAGTTCACCCCGTCGAGCGACTTGGCCTGCAGCAACGGGATCAGCGCAGACGAGAGCGTGCCGGCGGCGGTGGGCGACGACGTGACCGCGTTCAACGAACCCTGGTCGAAGTCCGTCACAGTGAGCACGACCCGTTCGCCGGCGGTGTGGGCTCGGGTAATGAGGTTGGCCAGGTCCTGGCTCTGGAAGCCGTCCCACCCGGACCCGCTCTCGTCGAGCGTGCCGTTGGCGTTCACGTCGATGGAGAAGTACGCCAGCGTGGACAGGCCCGTGATGTTGAAGGTCGAAGATTGCGGCAGCGTCCAGTAGGGCGCAAACGCGAAGTCCTCTCGCGCCGCGAGCGGTGGCTGGTTCACAAGCGAGGCCGGAGCCGCCGCCGGCGCTGCGGTGGCGGGCGCGAGCTTGATGCGGGCATTGGCCCCGAGCATCTTGAGCGCGTTGCCCTGCGAATGGTTCGAGGTGGCGCTGGTGACCCGCCCGTGGTGGCCCTGCGATGCCGAGTCCGCAGCGTGCTGGTCACCCGAGCTCGACGGTGCAAGTCCGATTAGGAAGCCGAACGACAGCATGGCGAGGAAGAAGACCGAGGCGGCGACGAGCGGCCCCCGCCGCTTGGCCCGCTTCACCAGGTGAACGCGAGCGAAGGTCTGCGCGGTGGCGGAGGTGCGACTGATGAGGCCAATGACACCTGTGGCCCTGGCTTCGTCGGGCAGTGCCAACACGGGATCGGACGCTGCGGCATGCCGCGGTACGGGCGGTCCCGAAGGCTCGTCGTACGGCGGTGGCGCGTGCTTGGGCGGCGAGTGCCGGGGCATGATGCTCCGCACCGCTCCCCTCCCCACCTCCCGCAGGTTCCGCCCCCTCGCGTGGTGGGCCAGCTTCCTCCGAGCCACCCCCATCCCTTCGGAAACAACAGCGCCAGGGGAATCTCACGGTTTGGGGGCCCGAAGGTCCCGATCCGGCCCCGTGCGGGTTCGCCTGCACATGGGCATTGCGCCTGGTCGGCGGGCCCTTGATGGAGCGACAGGGCTCCACAGATACCGGAATCCGCGGTGGATGCGGCCGACCGTTCCACCGGCGATGACGCGCACTGAGCCTGCCGCTACGGCGGTCCTGTCGCTTCCTTCGACGAGCGACGGCGTGATGGCGGCCATGTCCAATGCGGAGCTGGGTGGACGCCTGGACGAATTGTTCCGGCTGCGTGCGGCCCTCGACGGCCACATCGTCCAAATGTTGGGGGAGGCGGAGCGCCGAGAGACCTACCGCGACGACGGTGCGACCTCCATTGCCGCTTGGACGGCCGAACGCTTCGCGGTCTCCACGCCGAGTGCCCGCGCTCTGGTCCGCGTGGCGCAGAAGGCGTGGGACGTCCCGCAACTGGTGGAGGCGCTGCAGGCGGGAGAGATCAGCTTCGACAAGCTCCGTGCCGTCGCTGACGTGGCCAGGCCCGAAACGGAGGGCCAGCTGCTCGAGGAGGCACGGCGACGTTCCGTGCGCGAGCTGCGTCTGCTGGCGCGCACCTGCAGAGCCACGCCGTCACGCGACCCGAACGCCGACCACGAGCGCCGCTTTCTTCGCTGCAACGACGCTGTCCGGACCATGACGCTGCAACTGCCGAACGAGTCCTACGCCGAAGCGAGGTCTCGGCTGGAGTCGCTGGCAAAGCAGATTCCGTCGGGCGACGGCGAGACGGCCTGGGACCAGAGAATGGCCGACGCCTTCATGGGGCTCGTCCGCTCGGGCGGAGGGGACGGGGACGAGCACCAGGCTCGGGCCACCAGCCCCTACTTCGTCGTCGTGCACGTTCCGATGGCTGCGCTCGTCGACGATTCGGACGAGGCGACGGAGCTGGCCGGCGACCTGGAGCGGGGCGGGCTGCTCGACGTCGAGACCGTTCGCCGGGTCGCCTGCGACGCCACCATCACCCTGGCGGCGGACGACGACCTGGGCCACACGATGTACGAGGGTCGGGCCCGGCGAGATCCAACCGGGCCACAGCACCGCGAGGTCCGGCGAAGAGACCGACATTGCCGGTTCCCCGGCTGTACGAATGTCGTGTTCGCCAATGTGCACCACATCAAGGAATGGAAGCCGGACCGAGGCCCGACGGACCTCGGAAATTTGGCGCTGCTGTGCGTCCATCATCACGGCCTGGTGCACTCCAAGCAGTGGCGCCTGTCCGGCGACGCGAACGACGTCTTGACCTTCGTCGGTCCGAGTGGACGAGTGATGGAGTCGCGGCCGTCACCGCTGTGGACCGCCGTCACGGGTCCGGCGGCGACGCGGCCGGCCGATTAGGCGTCGCCGACCGCGGCCACCAGCTTCTGCAGGGTGTCCTTGGCGTCGCCGAAGAGCATCGTGGTCTTCGGGTCGTAGAGCAGTTCGTTGTCGATGCCGGCGAAGCCCGGACGCATGGAGCGCTTGAGAAAGATGATGTTCTCGGCCTCGTCGGCGTGGATGATCGGCATCCCGTAGATCGGGCTTCCGGGCGTCGACTTGGCGGCCGGGTTGACCGTGTCGTTGGCTCCTACTACGAGCGCGACGTCGGCCGTCTGCATCTCGGGATTGGCCTCGTCCATCTCCTTGAGGTCGTCGTAGGGGACGTTGGCCTCGGCCAGGAGCACGTTCATATGGCCGGGCATGCGGCCCGCCACCGGGTGAATGGCGAAGAAGGTCTCGACGCCACGGGCCTTGAGGGCCTCCTCGAGCTCGCGGGCGGTGTGCTGCGCCTGGGCCACGGCGAGGCCGTAGCCGGGGATGATGACGACCTTGCGGGCGTAGGCGAGCAGGACGCCGACGTCCTCGGGGGTGCCGGAGCGGACCGGGCGGCTGGCGTCGCCTTCCTCGCCGCCGGTGGCGGTGATGACCGCGCCGAACGCACTGAAGAGGATGTTGGGCAGCGAGCGGCCCATGGCCGAGCTCATGAGCCGGGTCAGGATGATGCCCGAGGCGCCGACCAGGGTGCCGGCGACGATGAGCAAGTAGTTGTCGAGGACGAAGCCGGAGGCGGCGACGGCGAGGCCGGTGAACGAGTTCAGTAGTGAAATGAGCACTGGGACGTCGGCCCCGCCGATGGGGAGCACGAAGATGACACCGAGCACGAGGGAGAGGGCGAGGATCACCCACACGTAGCCGATGCTTCCGGTCACCAGGGCCAGCAGGATCATGGCGGCGATGCCCACGCCAACCAGTCCGTTGATGAGCTGCTGACCCGGGTAGGTGATCGGGCGGCCCGTGATCAGCTCCTGCAGCTTGATGAACGCGATGGCGCTGCCGGAGAACGAGACCGCTCCGATGAGCACGCCGAGGAGGACCTCGGCCGTGACGTAGACGGCCGGCTGGACGCCGAGCGAGTGCAGGTGCAAGAGCTCGACGATGGAGATGAGCGCCGCCGCGCCGCCGCCGACACCGTTGAAGATGGCCACGAGTTGTGGCATCGCGGTCATCTTGACGAAGCGGGCCACGGGGACGGCGATGGCGGCGCCGAGAACCATGGCGATGATGGCCAGGACGAGGTTCTTCCCCGAGTGGCGCAGCTCGGGCAGCGTGAAGGTCATGCCGACGGCCAGGGTGGCGGCCGCCGCGCCGACGAGGTTGCCCTGCCGGGCCAGCTTGGGCGAGCTCAGGAACTTGAGGGCCAGGATGAAACCGATGATCGCGACCAGGTAGGCGAGGTCGCGCGCCGTGGCCAACGTGAAGGACGCCGCGACCATCAGACCGTCGCCCCGTTCCCGTCATCGGCCTTCGCCGGTGTTTCGGCGGTCGCCGCCGACTTGGCCCGCTCGTTGGGCTTGCCCTTGAACATCTCGAGCATGCGGTCCGTGACGACGAAGCCACCCACGATGTTGAGCGTGGCGAGGAACACGGCCAGGAACCCGAGGATCAGTTGCGGCGTGCCGTGCGCCTCCCCCATGACGATGAGGGCGCCGACCAGCACGATGCCGTGGATGGCGTTGGAGCCCGACATCAGCGGCGTGTGCAAGATGCTCGGCACCTTGGACACGACTTCGATCCCGACGAAGGCGGCCAGCGCGAACACCGTCAGGAAGGCGATGATCCCGGTGTCCGAACCGCCGGCGGCCGCCGCCATGATGAGCGCGTTCACGACTGGGTTCCTCCTGTCCCGCCGAGCAGCTCCACCGCCGCCGGCGCCATGGCGGTGCCGTCGCGCAGCACACACATGCCGGTGACGATCTCGTCGTCCCAGTCGGGCGTCAGCGACCCTTCCGGGCCCATCAGCGCCAACACGTTGGCCACGTTGCGTGCAAACAGGAAGCTGGCGTGGGTCGGCATGCCCGCCGGCGGGTTGGTCATGCCGACGATGTGCACGCCCTGGTGGTCGACCACCTCGCCGGCCTTGGTGAGCTCGCAGTTGCCGCCCTGATCGGCCGCCATGTCGACGACGATGGCACCCGGCGCCATGCCCTCGACCATGGACGTGGTCATCAGCACGGGCGCCTTGCGGCCCGGCACGGCGGCGGTGGTGATGACGACGTCGGAGCGGCCGACCTCTTCGGCCAGTGCGGCCCGCTGGCGGTCGAGCTCTTCGGGTGTCAGCTCCCGGGCGTAGCCACCCGTGCCCTCGGCCGAGACCCCCGTGTCGACGAAGGTGGCGCCCAGGCTCTCGGCCTCTTCCTTGGCGGCGGCGCGCACGTCGTAGGCCTTGACGACGGCGCCGAGGCGACGCGCCGTGGCGATGGATTGCAGCCCGGCCACGCCCACGCCCATCACGAGCACCTTGGCGGGCGGCACCGTTCCCGCGGCGGTCATGAACATCGGGAAGAACTTGGCCAGATGCTCAGCCGCCGCCAGCCCGGCCCGATAGCCCGAGACCGTCGCCTGCGAGCTGAGCGCGTCCATGCTCTGCGCCCGGCTGATGCGCGGCAGCAAGTCGAAGCTGAAGACGGTCACCTTCTTCGCCGCAAGGGCGCGTACCGCGTCTTCGGACTGGCCGACCTGGAAGAAGCTCAGGACTGCCGTGCCGTCGGGCAGCGCCGGGACCTCGTCGGCGCTTGGTGCGTTCACTCGTACCACGAGGCCGGCGCCGGCCAGCGTGGCGGCCGCGTCGGGGGCGACGGTGGCACCCGCGTCCGGTGTACGCCTCGTCGGGGAATTCGGCCGCCACGCCGGCGCCCGACTGCACGCAGACCTCCCAGCCCGAGCCGACCAGTTTCTTGACCACATCGGGCACGAGGCCAACTCGGCGCTCGCCGCGACGGGTCTCCGTGGGGACCGCCAATTTCACGGTCGCTCTGTCTAGCAGCTACGACCCGCCTCGCCCCTAATCGCCGAGGTCAAACCAGGGTGGGACAGGGCCGGCTCGGTCTCATTCGGGTGCGCCCGCCGCCGCCCCGGCGGGCCCGGCCGGCTCGGCCACCCGCAGGAAGGCCGGCCACTCCCCACCCCCGTGGAGCACCAGATTCGCCCCCGAGACGTAGGAAGAACCCGGGCTGGCCAGCCACAAACACGCGTCGGCCACGTCGACCGGGGTCCCCATGCGACCCATCGGCACGGTCGCAGCCACCCGCTCCATGCCGCCGGGTCCGCCGTAGAACTCGTCGCCGGCACCGGTATCGAGGAGGCCGGCGCTCACGCAGTTCACCCGGACCAGGGGCGCCCACTCGACGGCCAGCGTCGTGGTGAGGTTGATGAGGCCCGCCTTCGCCGCCCCATAAGCAGAAGCGCCCGGTGACGGCCGCAGGCCAGAGACGCTCGACACGTTCACGATGCAGCCACCGTCCTCCTGCACGGCCATGACCTTGTGGGCGGACTGCGCACACCACAGCGGCGCCAGCAGGTTCAGGTTGATGACCGCTTCGACGAAGCGGGGCGACATGTCGGCCGCCATGGCGTGCGGGGCCCCGCCGGCGTTGTTTATGAGCACATCGAGCCGACCGAAATGTTCGACCGCCTTGGCCACGACCTTTTCGGCGTCCGCCGGCTTGCGCACGTCGGCGGTCATAAAGACGGCCCCTTCGACCTCCGCCTCGTGGCGTCCGCAGGCGACGACGTGGGCGCCGGCGGTGGCGAAGCTGCGGACGATCTCCGCCCCGACCCCGCGCGACCCTCCGGTCACGACCACGACGCGTTCGCTGAAGTCGTAGGTCGGCTGCGTCACGGGCCAACCCTATGGCAGCGGCGGCCCGACCCCCCGGGCCGTCGTCGTGTTGGCCCAGCCCAGCACACTCGCCTAAGTTCCCTGAGGCTTTCTGACGCCTCGTCAGGGGACGAGGCCCGAGGGAACCCGAGGGAACAGGAGACCGGCCGCCCTATGCCCATCGACGTGGTCCAGGAACACGAGGGGATCGCAGAGGTCGTAATTGACCACCCCCCGGTGAACGCGCTCGATGTGGCCGGCTGGTTCGCCCTGGCCGACGCCCTCATCGCGGCCGGCCGGGTCCCCACCAACCGGGTCGTGATCCTGCGGGCCACCGGCCGGGGCTTCTGCGCCGGCGTCGACATCAAGGAGATCAACGCCAAGGGCGACGAGGCCCTCGTCGGCGTCAACCGCGGCTGTTACGCCGCCTTTGCCGCCGTGTATGACTGCGAGGTGCCGGTCATCGCGGCGGTCCAGGGCTTCTGCCTGGGCGGCGGCATCGGGCTGGCCGGCAACGCGGACATCGTGGTCGCCTCCGAGGACGCCACCTTCGGCCTGCCCGAGGTGGACCGGGGCGCCCTCGGTGCGGCGACCCACCTGGCCCGGCTCGTGCCCCAGCACGTGATGCGCCAGATGGTCTACACGGCCAAGCCGATCACCGCCGCCGAGCTCGCGTCCTATGGCTCGGTGGCCGCCGTGGTGCCGCCGGACCGCCTGCAGGCGGCCGCACTCGAGCTGGCCGGCGAGATCGCGACCAAGAGCCCGACCATCATCCGGCGGGCGAAGGAGTCGTTGAACGGCATCGACCCCGTCGACGTCAAGCGCTCGTACCGCTTCGAGCAGGGCTTCACATACGAGCTCCACGTGCGCGGCGTGGCCGACGAGCAGCGCGCCGCGTTCGTCGAGAAGCGCGACGCCGACACCTCGAAATGAGCGACAAGCGCACCTCGGTCGACGACATCGTCGGCGAGCTCCGTTCGGGCATGACGATCGGCATCGGCGGCTGGGGCTCGCGCCGCAAGCCCATGGCGGTCGTCCGCGCCATCTGCCGCTCCGACCTCACCGACCTGACGGTCGTCGCGTACGGGGGTCCTGACGTCGGCCTCCTCTGTGCGACCGGCAAGGTGCGCAAGGTCGTCTGCGGGTTCGTCACCCTCGACTCCATCGCGCTCGACCCGCATTGGCGGGCGGCCCGCCAACACGGGCAGGTCGAGGTGATGGAGGTCGACGAGGGGATGTTCTTCCTCGGCCTGCAGGCGGCGGCATGGCGGGTGCCGTTCCTCCCCACCCGGGCCGGCCTCGGCTCCGACGTCCTGGCGGTCAACCCGGAACTGCGCCTGGTCCGCTCGCCCTACGGCGTCGGCAGCCCGTATCTGGCCGACCCGGCCGACGCCGACGTCGAGCTGGTCGCCATGCCGGCGCTCCATCTCGACGCCGCGATCGTGCACGTCAACCGCGCCGACACCGCCGGCAACGGGCAGATCCTGAGCCCCGGACCCCTTCTTCGACACCGCTCTTCCTCGGGCGCGGCCGAGCGGCGCTTCCTCACGACCGAGCGCATCGTGCCGAACGGCGAACTGGCCGACGAGACCCACCCGCTCTCGGCGGTGACGATCCATCGCATGCTCACCGACGGGGTGGCCGAGACCCGCGGGGGCGCGCATTTCACGGCCAACCCGCCCGACTACGGGCGCGACGAGGCCTTCCAGAAGGAGTACGCCGCGGCCGCGTCCGACCCGGCGGAGTGGGAGGCCTTCGCCAAGCGCTACGTCCTGGTGCCCGAGGACGAGTACCAGGCCCGGGTCGAAGGAGCGCCGGCAGTGAGCGCCATCATCGAACCCGGGGGACCCGGCGTGACCCGGGCCGAGTCGTGCGTGATCGCGTGCGCCGACGCCTGGCGCGGCGCGGGCGAGATCATGGCCAGCCCGTTCGGGACCATCCCGTCCCTCGGCGCCCGCCTGGCCAAGCTCTCCTTCGCACCCGACCTCGTCCTCACCGACGGCGAGGCGGCGCTCGATGGTGGGCGCGCCGCCGATCTCCTCCCGGCCGGCCGAGTTGGTGCGTGAGGCGGCCATGCCGTACCGGAGCGTGTTCGACGTCGTGTGGTCGGGCCGGCGCCACATCATGATGATGGCGAGCCAGATCGACCGCAACGGCAACCAGAACATCTCGGCCGTCGGCCCGCACGATCGTCCCAAGGTCCAGCTCGTCGGCGTCCGCGGTGCGCCGGGCAACTCGGTCAACCACCCGACGAGCTACTGGGTGCCCGACCACAGCCCGCGCGACCTTCGTCGAACATGTCGATGTCGTGTGCGGCGTCGGGTACGGACGCGCCGCGGCCGCCGGGTCGGGCGCCCTGCGCTTCCACGATGTCCGCCGCGTCGTCTCCAACCTCGGCGTGTTCGACTTCGAGACGCCCGACCGCACCATGCGGCTGCAGCTCGCTACCACCCCGGGGTCACGATCGACGACATCATCGCGGCCACGGGCTTCGAGCTCGACCGTGGACGACGACGTGGCCGAGACGCGCCTGCCGACACCCGAAGAGCTCGACCTCATCCGCATCGTGCTCGACCCGGGCTCGCTGCGCGACCGCGAGGTGCGGACCTGACCGGCCCGGGCGGCACCGGCGCCTCGGGCACCGCCGCTGCACCCCGCCCTGCACACCGCGTTCTGCGAACGGGTCGGCGTGCGCTACCCGTTGGTGCAGACCGGCATGGGCTGGGTGGCCGGGCCCCGACTCGTCGCCGCCACCTGCGAAGCCGGCGGGCTGGGCGTCCTCGCCTCGGCCACGATGACCCTCGACCAGCTGGCGGCGGCCATCGCCGAGGTGCGCAGCCGGACCTCGGCGCCCTTCGGGGTCAACCTCCGCACCGACGTGGCCGACGTGGCGGACCGGATCGACCTCGATGATCGAGACCGGCGCCCGCGTGGCGAGCTTCGCCCAGGCACCCAACCCCGCGCTCGTGGCCCGGTGCAAGGAAGCCGGCCTCTTCGTCATGCCGACCGTGGGCGCCCAACGGCACGCCGAAAAGGTGGCCGAGTGGGGCGTGGACGCCGTCATCGCCCAGGGCGCCGAGGGGGGCGGCCATACCGGCACGGTGCCCACCACCCTCCTGTTACCCCAGGTCGTCGAGGCCGTGGGCGACCGCGTCCTGGTCCTTGGGGCGGGGGGCTTCTTCAGCGGGCGCGGCCTCGTGGCCGCCCTGGCCTACGGCGCCGCCGGCGTCGCCATGGGCACCCGGTTCCTGCTGTCGGCCGAGAGCCGCGTGCCCGACGACGTCAAGGGCCTGTATCTGGACACACCGGTCACCGGCACCGTGGTCACCACCAAGGTGGACGGCGCGCCGCAGCGTGTCGTCCGCACCGACCTGGTTGACCACCTGGAGTCGGAGTCGTGGCTGCGCGCCCTCCCGCCGTGCCGTGCGCAGCGCGTTCCAGTTCCGCAAGGAGAGCGGTACCACGATGCGCTCGTTGCTCCGCGAAGGGCGGGCCATGAAGGCGGGCAACGAGCTCACGTGGTCGCAGGTCGTGATGGCCGCCAACGCGCCAGTGATGACGAAGGCCGCACTCGTCGACGGGCGCACCGACGTCGGTGTCCTCCCGACCGGTCAGGTCGTCGGCGTGCTCCGATCACTCCCGCCCGTGGCGGAAATCATCGACGGCATCATGGCCGAGGCCGACGCCCGCTTGCGCGGCTGGACGACCTAGTCCGAATTCGACTCCGCGGCCGCGTTGCCCTGCGCGACGCGGCGCAGCAGGTTGGAAACCCGCTGGTGCGTCACACCGAAGAGATGGGCGATGCTCGGGATGCTCTGGCCCTCGGCCCGCAACGCCACCACCAGGGAACGCCGCAGGTACCCGCTCGCCTCGGACTGCCTGCGCAAGATCGTGCTCACAAGCTGCACCGTGCCCGGTTCGTCCTCGTCGCCCAAGATCGCCTTCCACTCCCGCCCGTTCTCCCGAGCGAGGCGAACCTCGGCAATCCGCTTGGCCAGGAGACGCTCGCTCTCGGCGTTCTCCCGCAGCACCGACTCCAACTCGGCCAGTGCCTTCAGGACGTCGTCGGACCCACTCCCGCTTCCGTGGTCATTCTGGTCCGGCATTCCGTTTCTTGCTCCTTGCTGCTGCTCATCTTGGCGCAACTCAGAAACCTCAGTGGCCAACATGTATTTGGTTCCTCCAATCGCAGCGTCGTTCCGTTCGTAGCGTCGATCCGTGCCGAGCTCGAATTAGACGACTCACGCGCACCGCCAGCCTAAGCAAGGCACTGCACTCTTTTGACGTCATCCGTCCCAATACCCGAAAGGGCGTGGATCACACACGGCGTGCAAGAACGGCCGCCTGGGGAGCGGAAAACCTGCCTGCTACCAGGGTTTTAGCGACTGAGGATGACGGAGGAGCCGTGGCCGAAGAGGCCCTGATTCGCTGTCACGGCAACCTGCGCCCCCTCCACCTGGTGCCCGCTGGCTTCGTCACGCAGCTGCCAGACGCACTCGCACACCTGGGCGATGGCCTGAGCCGGGATCGCCTCGCCGAAGCACGAGAGCCCCCCTGAAGGGTTGACCGGCACCCGGCCACCCAGGGCCGTGACGCCGTCGCGCAGAAGCTTCTCGGCCTCGCCCTCGCCGCACAGGCCGATGTCCTCGTACCAGTCGAGCTCCAACGCGGACGAGAGGTCGTAGACCTCGGCCAGGCTGACGTCCTCGGGGCCGATGCCGGCCTCGGCGTAGGCGGCGGTGGCGATCGAAGGACGGAACCCGCCGACGGCCGACGTCGCCGGGCCCGCCCCCCAGGGCGGCCGCCGAATCGGTGGCGAAGTTCGGCATCTCGATCACGGTGTTCGGGAACGACGGGGTGACCGTCGACACGGCGTCGATCGTCACGAGGGGCGCCGCACCGCCGGCGTGGCGCCGGGCGAAGTCCATGCTCGACAGCACCAGCGCCGCACCGCCGTCGGAAGTGGCGCAGATCTCGAGGAGGCGGAGCGGGTCGGCGACCATGGGCGAGCCCAGCACCTCGTCGACCGAGACCTCTTTGCGGTACCGCGCGTAGGGGTTGGCCAGGCCGTGGCGCGCGTTCTTGACCTTGACCTGCGCGAAATCCTCTTCGGTGGCACCGAAGCGATCCATGCGCCGGCGGGCGTACAACGCGAAGTAGGTCGGGTTCGTCGCACCGAGGAGGTGGAAGCGCAGCCAGTCGGGGTCGTCCCTGCGCTCTCCTCCGACCGGGGCGAAGAAACCCTTCGGGGTGGTGTCGGCGCCCACGACGAGGGCGACGTCGCACAGACCCGCCAGGATCTGCGCCCTGGCGCTGGCGATCGCCACCGCGCCCGAGGCGCAGGCCGCGTAGACGCTCGACACCCGCGCCCCTGTCCAGCCGAGGGCCTGCGCGAAGGTGGCACCGGAGATGAAGCCCGGGTAGCCGTTCCGGATGGTGTCGGCGCCCGAGACGAACTGCATGTCGCGCCAGGTCAGCCCCGCGTCAGCCAGGGCGTCGCGCGCCGCCGCCAGCCCGTACTCGACGAAGGGCCGGCCCCACTTGCCCCACTCGTGCATGCCGGCGCCGAGCACCGCCACTCTCTTGTCGTCGGCCATCGCTCAGCCTTCCCCGCCGGCGGGCGCAGCGGCCAGCGGCCGCCACTTCCACACCAGGTAGTCGGAGCCGTCCTCCGAGTACAGCGTGTCGATCACCAGTTCGACCTCGTCGCCGACCGCGAGGTCCTCGACGGTGACCCCGGGCACGACCTGGCCCATGACCACCAGTCTCTCCGCGGCCAGCTCGACGGCGGCCAGGCAGAACGGCTCGTAAGGGTCGGCCGCCACGTAAGGCGGTGGAGGCTGGTAGCGGGCGTCGGTGTACGACCAGATGCGGCCGCGGCGCGAGAGCTCGACCGTCTCGAACGCCGTCGAGGCACAGTCGGGGTTCTTGCAGTAGCTGGACTCCGCGGGGAACGCGAACGTGCCGCATCCTTCGCAGCGTGACCCGAGCAGCGCCGGGGGCCGGCCGTCCTCGCCCGTCGTGAACCAGCCCTCGATGGCCGGCGTGCCCGCAGCAGCGCCGCCCATCAGCCCAGCCGCTCGATGATCGTCGCGTTGGCCTGACCGCCGCCCTCGCACATCGTCTGCAGCCCGTAGCGGCCGCCGGTGCGCTCGAGCTCGTTCAGCAGCGTGGCCATCAGCCGGGCCCCCGAGCAGCCGGTCGGGTGCCCGATGGCGATCGCCCCGCCGTTGACGTTCACCTTCTCCATGTCGGGGTGGAACTCGCGCTCCCAGGCGAGCACCACCGAGGCAAACGCCTCGTTGATCTCGACCAGGTCGATCTCGTCGAGCTTCAGTTTCGCCTTCGCCAGCACGAGCTCGGTGGCGGGGATCGGTGCGGTGAGCATGATCTGCGGGTCGTTGGCCGCGACGGCGAAGGTGTGGAACCGGGCCCGCGGCGTGAGCCCGAGCGACGACGCCCGCTCCTCGCTCATGATGAGCACGGCAGCCGCGCCGTCCGAAATCTGCGACGACGTGCCCGCGGTGACCGTGCCCGTCTCGGAGAACGCCCCCTTCAGGCCGGCCAGCTTCTCGAGCGACGTGTCACGTCGCACGCCCTCGTCGGCCTCGAGGAGTCCGCTGACGTCGGCCGCGCCGGGCACGTCGGGATGCACCCTGGCCTCGAGCGCCACGATCTCGTGCGCGAACCGTCCCTCGTCGGTGGCCCGGGCCGCCCGCTGGTGCGACTGCAGCGCCAGCGCGTCCATCTCCTCACGGGAGACCTTCCAGCGGCGCGCGATCTCCTCGGCGCACTCCCCCTGGTGGATGAGCTCGAAGCGCTCCTTGTACAGGGGCCCGTAGGCCTCACCCGGACCCGGCTCGGTCGTCGACCCGATCGGGACCCGGCTCATCGACTCGACCCCGGCGCCGATGGCCACGTCCATGGCTCCGGACATCACGGCCTGGGCTGCGAAGTGGATCGCCTGCTGGGCCGAGCCGCATTGGCGGTCGACCGTCGTGCCCGGAACGGTTTCGGGGAACCCGGCGGCCAGGGCGGCGTTGCGGGCGATGTTCATCGCCTGTTCGCCCACCGTCATGGTGCACCCCATGACGACGTCCTCCACGAGCCCCGGATCCAGGTCGTTGCGTTCGAGGAGGGCGGCCAGGGGCTGGGCGGCCAGGTCGGTGGCGTGCCAACCGGAGAGGCGCCCGCCCCGCCGGCCGACCGGGGTCCGTACGGCGTCGATGATCACGGCGGTGGGCATGGTCCCCAATTCTGACGCCGAATCAGATTTGGTGCCAGACGGGGGGTGGAGCCAGCCCGGGAGCCCTTTCGGCCAACATATTGACCAATGCGCAGACCCCTCGCCGCCGCGTTCGTCTGCGCCGTCGCCCTCGCCGGGCTCACGAGCTGCGCCACCAGCGCCAGCCCGACCCCGCCGGCGCCGACGTCCTCGAGCACGACCAAGGCCCCGGCTGCCCCGGCCCCGGCCAGCGCTCAGCGCCGGCCAGCACGCCACCGTCACCTACTGCAACCACGAGCAAGCCCGGATCACGGAGCCGGCCACGCTCCGCGGGCCCGCCCCCGCCGCGGTCTACGTCCACGGGGGGTCGTGGGTCTCGGGCAACTTCAAGACCGGCGGCTTCCTCATCAACACGATCGGGCCGGAGCTGGCGTCCAAGGGCTTCGTCGTCGTGAGTCTCAACTACCGGCTGGGCCCGTCGGCGCGCTGGCCCGACCAGATCGTCGACGTGAAGTGCGCCATCCGCTACCTGCGCGCCAATGCCCGCCAGCTCAACATCGACCCCAACGAGATCGGCGCGTGGGGTCAGAGCGCGGGCGGTCATCTGGTCGGGCTGTTGGGCACGGCAGGTCCCGCCGCCGGGTGGGACGTGGGCGCGTACACCGACCAGTCGAGCAAGATCGAGGCCGTCGTCGACATGGCCGGGCCGAGCGACCTGCTGACACTGGGCAACCAGGGCGACAGCGTCGGCGTCGACCGAGAGCTTCGTGTCGCTGCTCGGCCCGATCCCCCAAAAGCGACTCGGAGCCGACATGCGGGCGGCCAGCCCGGTGACCTACATCGCACCCGACGACCCGCCGTTCCTCCTGATGTACTCGACGGACGACGAGATCATCTACCCCCAGCAAACGCAGGAGATGTCGTGGGACCTGACCGCCAACGGCGTGGCCCATCAACTCGTGAGCGTGGACGGCGGCGGCCACGAGTTCGACAACGCCGGCGAGCAGCCCGACGAGGCGGGTATCGCCCGGGCCATCGTCCAGTTCTTCGTGCGGACACTCGTGTACCACCAGCCCATCGCCGCCAACCCGAGCGACGGGGGCGCGGCGAGCAGCACGACCACGACGGAGGCGCCCGCCCCGGTCGCCACCTCGAGCGCCCACCACGCCGCACACCATTGACCTCGTAGACGACCTCCCGCCCCGGCCGCCGCCGCACCGATCGTAAAAGGGCTGGCCACGGGCGGACCCGGTCCACCTTGGCACCGCCCGTGCGGCTGTGGAAGATTCGCTGCCCCATGGACCTGACCTTCGGCGACGAGATCGAGGCCTTCCGCGCCGAAGCCCGCACCTGGTTCGAACGCGCACATCCCCGCCGAGCCGCTGCCCTCGTTCGACACGGCCGACTGGCTTCGAGGCCCACCGGGCCTGGGAGCGGACCATGTATGACGACCGCTGGTCGGTCGTCAGCTGGCCCACCGAATACGGCGGGCGCGACCTCGGCATCTTCGAGTGGCTGGTCTTCGAAGAGGAGTACTACCGAGCCCGCGCGCCCAAGCGGGTGAGCCAGAACGGCATTTTCCTCCTCGCCCCGACCATGCTCGAGTACGGCACGGACGCGCAGAAGGCGCGGTACCTCCCGCCGATGGCCTCCGGCGACGAGATCTGGTGCCAAGGCTGGTCCGAGCCCGACGCCGGCAGCGACCTCGCCGGCATCCGCTGCCCGGGCCGCCCGCAACGAAGCCGGCGACGGCTGGATCCTCAACGGCCAGAAGACGTGGGCCAGCCGGGGTGCGTTCGCCGAGTGGTGTTTCGGGATCTTCCGCACCGACCCCGAAGCGGAGCGCCACCGGGGCCTGACCTACTTCCTCATCGCCATGGACTCGCCCGGCGTGACGGTGCGGCCCATTCCCCAGATCGACGGCGAGACCGGCTTCGCCGAGATCTTCTTCGACAACGTCGAGGTCCCCGAGGACCAGGTGCTCGGCGAGGTCGGCGCCGGGTGGTCGGTCGCCATGGCCACCGCCGGCTCCGAACGCGGACTCTCGCTGCGCAGTCCGGCGCGCTACACCGAGGCCGCCGACCGCCTCGTTCAGCTCTACGCCTCGCACGGCGGCCCTCAAGCTTCCGCCGACGCCGTGGCCCTGGCCCACATGCACGCCGAGGCGTACAAGCTGCACACGTATTGGACCGCCTCCAAGGTCGCCCGCGGCCACGCGGTCGGCCCCGAGGCGAGCGCCAACAAGATCTTCTGGTCCGAGACCGACGTCGCCATCCACACGGCGGCCCTCGACCTGCTCGGCCCCGAGGCCGAGCTGCTCACCGCAGGCGCTCCCGGCGAGTGGCTCGACGGCTACCTCTTCTCCCTGGCCGGACCGATCTACGCGGGCACCAACGAGATCCAGCGCAACGTCGTGGCCGAGCGCCTGCTCGGACTGCCGCGATGATGGACTTCGCCTTCTCCGAAGAGCAGGAGGAGCTGCGCCGAGGCGTGCGCACGGTGCTCGACGCCGAGTGCAACGTCGACGCCCTGCGCGCCTTCGAGCTCGCCGACGAGGACGCCCGGACCGAGCTCGCCGCGAACCGCTGGGCCGTGCTGGCCGAGCTCGGCGCACCCGCCCTCGTGGTGCCGTCGTCCGCCAACGGACTCGGGCTGAGTGACGTCGATCTTGTCGGCGTCCTCGAGGAAGCGGGGCACGCCTGCCTGCCCGAGCCGCTGCTCGAGACCGCCGCGCTCGCCGCGCCCACCCTCGCCGCGCTGCTGCCCGACGCGGCCGCGGCGGCGGCGCTCGGCGCGCTCGTCGAGGACGATGCGGTCTTCGGGGTCGGCGGGGTCGATGTCACGCCGGCGGGGACGGTGTCACCGAGCGAGGTCTCGGCGGACGGGACGTTGCGCACCCCACGCGTCGCGGGTGCGCGTGACGCGTCGATTCTGCTGCTGGCGTGCCGGGACGACGAATCGGGTTGGCAGCTCCACGCGGTGCCGGTGGCGTCCTGCACGATTGCGCCCACGCCGGCGCTGAGTGCGACCCGTGACCTGTCCACCGTGCACTGGCCGCTCGCCTCGGAAACGTTGCTGGCCTACGGCGTGGCGGCCGAAGCGGCCGTGACCCTGCTGTCCGACCGTGCCGCCGCGGCATCGGCGGCGCTCCTGATCGGGTTGGCCGACCGCATGGTGACGATGGCCGCCGCCTACGCCAAGGATCGGCACCAATTCGGCAAGCCGATCGGGAGCTTCCAGGCGGTGAAGCACCATCTCGCCAACGCGCGCGTCGCCCTGGAGTTCGCGCGCCCGGCGACGTACCGCGCCGCGTGGTCACTGGCAACGGCGCAACCGTCGCTTTCGCACGACGCCTCCATGGCCAAGGCCATGGCGTCCGACGCGGCCGACCTGGCCGCACGGGTGGCGCTCCAGGTGCACGGCGCCATCGGCTACACGTGGGAGTGCGACCTCCACTTCTTCATGAAGCGCGCCTGGGCGGTTTCCCGCGCCTGGGGCGACGCCGCCACCCACCGCCGGCTCGTGTTGTCGTCTGCGCTGGCGACGCAGCGGGGTGCCCTCTAGCGACATCCGGACCGCCGCAAATGGCAATGTCCGATTCCCGCCAGTAATCGTCACAACGGCGTGCCACGCTGGCACCCGTGATCGAGGACCCGCAGCGCTGCTACGAGGCGGCCAAGAGCAAGGACGCCCGCTTCGACGGGGTGTTCTTCTGCGCCGTGACCTCGACGGGCATCTACTGCCGGCCCAGCTGCCCGGCCCGCACGCCCAAGCGGGAGAACATGCGCTTCTACCCCACGGCGGCCGCCGCCCAGCAGGCCGGCTTCCGGGCCTGTCTGCGCTGCCGGCCCGACGCCACGCCCGGCTCGCCGGAGTGGAACCTCCGGGCCGACGTCGTGGCGCGGGCCATGCGCCTCATCCGCGACGGCATCGTCGACCTCGAGGGAGTCGAGGGCCTCGCCCGCCGCCTCGGGTACAGCACGCGCCAGCTGAACCGCCTGATCACGGCGGAGGTGGGCACGGGGCCACTCGCGCTCGCCCGGGCGCAGCGCAGCCAGACGGCACGCGTGCTGCTCGAGACGACCGATCTCCCCATTGCCCACATCGCGTTCGCCGCGGGCTTCGCCAGCGTCCGCCAGTGCAACGACACGATGCGCGTGATCTTCGCCGACACGCCGAGCGGCCTGCGGGCCCGCGCCGCGAGGTCGGTCCAGGCCAGGCGCGATCGGCACGCTGCTGCGCCGCAGGCGATCCATCTGCGCCTCCCGGTCCGCCGGCCGTTCAACCCGCTTTCGGTGCTGGACTTTCTCGGCATGCGCGCGTTGCCCGGCGTGGAGTCCCTCGAGGGCGCGTCGTACCGGCGCACGCTGCGCCTGCCGCATGGCCACGCGACCGTGAGATTGGAGGCGCCGGATCTCGGAGCGGGACCGGCCATCGCCGGCGGACGGGCCGGCCTACGTCGGGGCGGACCTCGTTCTCTCCGACCTGCGCGACCTGACCACGGCGGTGGCGCGTTGCCGCCAGCTCCTCGACCTCGACGCCGACCCCGTTGCGGTGTGCGAGGCGCTGCGCGGCGAACCCGAGATCGGCCCGGTGGTCGCCCGTGATCCTGGGCGGCGCGTGCCCGGCGCCGCCGAGGGCTTCGAGCTCGCCGTGCGCGCCGTGATCGGACAGCAGGTCTCGGTGCCCGGGCGCCCGCACGGTCGCGGGACGCCTCGTCGAGGCGGCGGGCGACGCGCTCCCGGTGCCCGACGGATCGCTGACCCATCTGTTCCCCACGCCCGAGGCCCTCGTGGCGCTCGCCGAGCGCGACCCGGGCGTCTTCGCCATGCCGGCCGGGCGACGCCGGGCGCTGGTGGCGCTGGCCGAGGGCGTCGACAGTGGCGACGTCGTGATCGACCCGGGTGCGGACCCGCACGAGCTGCGGCGCTCGCTCGTCGCGCTGCCCGGCATCGGGCCCTGGACGGCGGAGTACGTCGCGATGCGCGTGTTGCGCGATCCCGACGCGTTCATGCCGACCGACCTCGGCATCCGCCGCGGGGCGCGGGCACTGGGCCTGCCCGACGACCCGGCCCAACTCGTGGCCGCCAGCGAGAGCTGGCGCCCGTGGCGCAGCTACGTCATGGCCCATCTCTGGGCGCTCGCCACGCCCAACGCCGAGATCCCCACCCGACCATCGACCCGACCATCGAAAGGACGAGCAGCATGACCACCGCCACCTCCACCACCGTCACCATCCCCTACGAAGCGCCGATCGGACGCCTCGTGCTCGAGTCCGACGGGGACGTGTTGGTCGGCCTCTGGCTGCCCAACGAGCGCCGTCATGCGCGCAACGACGCGGATGACGTGCCGCCGGTGCTGAAGGAGGCGGCGACGCAGCTCGACGAGTACTTCGCCGGCGAGCGGACCGACTTCGACGTCCCCATGGAGCTCGACGGCACCGACTTCCAGCGCGAGGTCTGGACCGAGCTCTCCCGCATCCCCTACGGCGAGACCATCAGCTACGGCGAGCTGGCCCGCCGGGTCGGGCGGCCCAACGGGCCGCGCGCCGTGGGCCAGGCGAACGGTCGCAACCCGATCCCGGTGATCGTGCCCTGCCACCGGGTCCTGGCGAGCACCGGCATCGGCGGCTACGGGGGCGGGCTGAAGGTGAAGCGGGCGCTCCTGGCCATCGAGGGCGTCACCGCCTGAGCCCGCTCGGCCGTGACCCGGCCGGCGCGCGTAGGGTGCGCCGGTGGAAACAGCCGAGAGTGTGCGCAATGCGTTCGACCTGACCGGGCGCGTGGCCCTGGTCACCGGGGCCGCCAGTGGCATCGGGCGGGCGAGCGCGGAGGTCCTGGCCGGAGCGGGCGCCACCGTCGTCTGCGCCGACCTGAACGCCGAGGGCGCGGCCGAGACCGCGCGCGGCATCGTCGCCGCGGGTGGCAAGGCGGAGAGCGCGGAACTGGACGTGTCCGTGCGCGGCGCGGCGTCGACACTCGTCGGCCACATCGCCGCCCGCCACGGCGGCCTCCACGTCATGTGCAACATCGCCGGCGTCATGATCGACAGCGCCATCATCGACGTCGACCCGGACGAATTCGATCGCATCCTCGGCGTCAACCTCAAGGGCGTGCTGTACGGATGTCAGGCCGCCGGGAAGGTGATGGTGGAACAGGGCGGCGGTTCCATCATCAACATGGCCTCGGCGGCGGTCCTGACACCCGCTGCGGGCATCGGCCCGTACGCCATCTGCAAGGCCGGCGTCGCGCAGCTGACGAAGTCCATGGCGGTCGAGGTCGGCAAGCGCGGCGTGCGGGTCAACTCGATCGCGCCCGGCTTCATCCCGACGAACATGACGGCGCGGTATTACACGAACCCCGACGGTTCGTTGAACGAGGAGCTGCGGGACGCCGTGCTCACGCCGATGGCGCGGCACGCGCCGCTGCGGCGGGTCGGAGAGGCGGCCGATGTGGCGTATTGCGTGCTGTATCTCGCCTCGGACGCCAGCAGCTTCGTGACCGGGCAGTTGCTCAGCCCGAACGGCGGCGTCGCGATGTCCTACTAGGACAGGCGCACGAGGTCGAACTGGCCGGTCGAGGTGTCCGAGACGATGACGGCCGGGCCGGGGCCGACGAGGGTCACCGCGGCGCCGACGTTGACGGGGTCGCTGATCGAACCGTGCTGGTCGATGCGCAGGACGCAGGACTCGGGCGTCGGCACCGACGGGCAGGCCGTCGAGGAGCCGGCGGGCTGGAGCACGAGCGGGCCGGCGGCGGTGTCGACGACGGAGCTGGTGACCGAGCCGTTGTACGAGCCCACGCGGGCGAGCGTGCGGGCGTCGTAGGTGGTGTAGGCCGCATCGAGGCCCTGGCCGGCCGGCTCGCTGACCCAGACGGCGCCGGCGGCGATCACGTCCACGTACTGGACGCCCCCGCCTTCGCCGTTGGGCGCGTGCGCCAGGGCCGGCCCGACGGTCGTGCTGCCGTCGGGGCGCAACGCCGCCAGGTGGTGGTCGGCGCCCTCGTAGTACACCGAGCCGTCGGCCCCGATGGCGTCACCGAGACCTCGTACGACGAGGTGCGGGCCGGCGGAGGTGCCCGGGTTGAGGCGGTAGACGCTGACCGTGTTGCCCCGGGTCACCGAGATGTAGACGTTGCCGCCTCCGGTCGCGAGCGCGACCAGGTCGGCGTCGGAGCTGTTGGATGCGTTGACGGCCGGCATGTTCCACTGCCCGTCCTGGTCGCCGCTGGCCCGGCTGTAGGCGTACAGGTTCGAGTAGGTGGCGGCGTAGAAGTTGTTGCCGTCGGCCGCCAGCGCGGCGATGCCGGTGGCGACGTGCTCCGCGATGGCGGCGGGGCCGTTGGCGTCGATCACCCAGGCGACCGCGGGCGCGGGGTTGGTCGGATCTTGGGGGGCGGCGAAGACGGCGCCGTCGGGGCTCTCGGTGGCGGTGACCCGGTCGGCGGCGAAGGGGACCGCGATCGGGCTGCCCGCCTGCAGCGGCCCCGAGGTGGCCACGGGTGGCAGCGTCGAGGCCGGGGTCGCGCGTGGTGGACGTGGACGTGGCCGCCGGGGCCCCGCCGTGGTGGGTGGTGCGTCGTGGCCGCGCCCGGGGTCGACGGGCTCGAGCTGCACGAGGCCAGTGCGCCGGCGCCGGCGGCAACGAGCAGCACCGCCGGCACGGCGGCGAGCCGTGCGGCCAATCCGGATTGCCGTACCCGGCCGGGCTCGCCGCGCATCGGGCCAGTATCGCGTCAGCCGCCCCGGGGTACGGTGCGCTCCATGGCCACCACACGTGACATCACCTACGACGCCGACGGCCGCACCATGGTCGGCACCCTCGCCCTGCCCGACGGCGACGACCGCCGGCCCGGCGTGCTCGTCTGCCACGAGGGACCGGGGCTCGACGATCACGCCCGTGGCTCGGGCGGTCCGTCTGGCCGACGAGCTCGGCTACGTGGCGTTCGCCCTCGACTATCACGGCGGGGGCAAACCGCTCGAGGACCGCGAACAGATGATGGAGCGCATCGGCGCGTTCTACGCCGACCCGCTGCGCGTCCGGAACATCGGGATGGCGGGACTCGAGATCCTCCTCCAAGAGCCGCGCACCGACCCGCAGAGGCTCGCGGCCATCGGCTACTGCTTCGGGGGCACCCTCGCCCTCGAACTGGCACGCGGGCGAAGCCGACCTCAAGGCGGTCGTCGGCTTCCACTCCGGCCTCGCCACCGCCCGCCCGCAGGACGCCGGCAACATCGTGGGCAAGGTGCTGGTCATGATCGGCGCCGACGACCCGATCGTGGACAACGCCCAGCGGAAGGCCTTCGAAGAGGAGATGACCGGCGGCGGCGTGGACTGGCAGCTCGTCGTCTACGGCGGCGCGGTGCACTCGTTCACCAACCCGCGGGCGTCCAACATCGACCTTCCCGGGATCGAGTACCACGAGCCAACGGACCGACGCTCGTGGCAGGCGATGTGCGACCTCTTCGCCGAGGCGCTCTGAACTGGCGCTGGACGGGCCCTGGTCGTATCTGACGCCCCGTCAGGTGCGGGCTACGCTCGATGCCCATGCCTGAGCCTCTGCCGAAGATCATCTCGGTCGACGACCATGTGGTCGAGCCGCCCAACGTGTGGCAGGACCGGCTTCCGTCCAAGTACGCCGACGTGGGGCCCCGCATCGTCCGGGCGCCGATGCCCGAGGTCGAGTTCCGGGGCGGGTCGCTCAAGGTCAAGGAGGGGTCCAAGGGCACGCCGGTCGACTGGTGGTACTACGAGGACCTGAAGCGGCCGCTGCTGCGGGTCGACTCGGCCGTCGGCGTGCCGCGCGACGAGGTGACCATGAAGGGCGTCACCTACGAGGACATGCGCCCGGGGTCCTACGAGGTGAAGCCCCGGCTCGAGGACATGGACGCCAACCACATCGAGGCGGCGTTGTGCTTCCCGACCTTCCCCCGCTTCTGCGGCCAGACGTTCACCGAGGCCAAGGACCACGAGCTCGGCCTGCTCTGCGTCAAGGCCTACAACGACTGGATGGTCGACGAGTGGTGCGGCGATTCGGGTGGCCGCCTGATCCCTTTGTGCCTGATCCCGCTGTGGGACGCCGAGCTGGCGGCGGCGGAAGTGCGGCGCAACGCGGAGCGCGGCGTGCGCGCGGTGTGCTTCAGCGAGATCCCGCCCTTCCTGGGCCTGCCGAGCGTGCACGACCCCGACCACTACTGGGACCCGTTCTTCCGGGCCTGCGCCGAGACCCAGACCATCGTCAACATGCACATCGGGTCGTCGTCGAAGATGCCGTCGACCTCCGCCGATGCGCCGCCGGCCGTCGGTTCGACGCTGACGCACACGAACGCGACGTTCTCGCTCGTCGACTTCTTGTTCAGCGGCGTCTTCGTGCGGATCCCCGAGCTCAAGGTGGCCTACTCGGAGGGTCAGATCGGGTGGATCCCCTACATCTTGGAGCGGGCGGACCGCGTGTGGGAGGACAACCGCGGCTGGGGCGGCGTCGCCGACATCGTGCCCGAGAAGCCGAGCAGCTACTTCAAGGACCACGTGTGGGGGTGCTTCTTCGACGACGCGCACGGGCTGAAGTCGGTCGACGAGATCGGCGTGGACAACATCACCTACGAGTCGGACTACCCCCACTCGGACTCCACCTGGCCGCGTACCCGCCAGATCGCCGAGGAGCAGATGGCCGACCTCACCGACGAGCAGCGCCGCAAGATCGTGCGCGGCAACGCGATCACGCTCTTCGGCCTCGACTTCGTCGCCTGACGCAGCACCCGTCGGGCTGAGCCGCCACCGCTGACCCCTCGCTGCACATGGACCTCCGCTACACCGCGTCCGAACAGGCGTTCCGTAACGAATTGCGGAGCTGGCTCGCCGCGACGCTGCCCACGGTGGGCGCCCCGCCGCCGCCGGACGACTGGCCCGCCCGGCGCGCCTACGACCTGCGCTGGCAGCGCCTGCTCTTCGACGCGGGCTACGCCGGCGTCGACTGGCCGGCCGAGGGCGGGGGCCGAGGGGCCTCGCCGGTCGAGCAGCTGATCTTCAAGGAAGAGTGCGAGCGGGCCGGCGCCCCCTACGTCGGCGTGAACTTCGTCGGCCTGCTGCACGCCGGCCCGACGATCATCGCCGAGGGCACGCCGGCGCAGAAGGAGCGCTACCTCCCGGCCATCCTCCGCGGTGAGGAGGTCTGGTGTCAGGGCTTCAGCGAGCCCGACGCCGGGAGCGACCTGGCGTCGCTGCGGACGCGGGCGGTGCGCGACGGCGAGGACTACGTCGTCACCGGCTCGAAGATCTGGACCTCGCACGCCGAGGTGGCGGACTACTGCGAGCTGCTGGTGCGCACCGGCGACGCCAGGCAATCGCGGCATCAGCTGGCTGATCATGCCGATGGACACGCCGGGAATTGAGATCCGCCCGCTGCGCACCATCGAGGGCACGACCGAGTTCGCCGAGCTGTTCCTCAACGACGTCCGCATCCCGGTGGCCAACCGGGTGGGCGAGGAGAACGACGGGTGGCGGGTGACCATGGTCACGCTGTCCTTCGAGCGGGGGACGGCCTTCGTCGGGGAGCTGCTCGAGTCCGTGCGCCTGCTCGGCGAGGTACGGGCGGTGGCCCACCGGCTCGGGCTCCTCGGCGACGAGGGGCTGGCCCGGCGGATCGGCCACCTGGTGGCTGCGTTCGACGCGCTGTGGGCGCTGACCAAGCGCAACGTGTCGGAGGCGGCGCAGACCGGGATCCCCGGCATCGGAGGCTCCGTGTTCAAGCTGTCGTTCTCCGAGCACGCGCAGGCCCTCGGCGACCTGGCCGTCGAGGTCCTCGACCGCGCCGCGCTGTGCGCGGACCCGCTCGAGGGTCCTGACGGCGTCGCGCTGGGCAACGGGGAGCAGCTGCACGCGTGGTTCAAGTCGATCTACGCTGACGATCGCGGCGGGGACGTCGCAGGTGCAACGGAACATCGTGGCCGAGCGCATCCTCGGGCTGCCCAAGGCGCGCTGATGGACTTCCGGGTCGGCGATGACCAGCGCGAGCTGGCGGAGGGCATCCGGTCGATGGTGGCGGGTCGGCTGCCGCTGGAGCACCTGCGGGCACGCGAGGGTAACGAGCGGGCCGATCGCACGCGGACGACTGGGCCGCCCTCGGTGCGACGGGAGTGTTCGCGCTCACCGTGCCCGAGCCGGCCGGGACCGGCCTCGGGCTGGCCGATGCCGCGGTGGTCTTCGAAGAGCTCGGTCGCGCCCTCGTCCCCGGGCCGCTCGTCGGCACGTTCCTGGCCGCGAGCGCCGGCGTCGTCGATGGGGCCGCCGACGGCACCGCCCAGGTGGGCGTGTACGCCGCCCGCGGGCAGGGTCCGGTGCTGGTGGAGCACCTGGGGTCCCTCGACGCGCTGCTCGTCCTGGACGAGGACGGGCCCGGCCAGCTCCTCCAGCCGGCGCCGATCGGTGGGGCACGCCGCATCGAGCATCCCCTCGACCCGTTGACGCCCCTGTGGCGGCTCGACTCGCTGCCCTTCGGCGGCGCGGTCGCCGGCGACAACGGCCGGCTGTGGCACCACGGTGCGCTGCTCAGCGCCGCGCTGCAGCTGGGGCACGCGGCGGAGGTGCTCGAACTGGCGGTCGCCTACGCGAAGGAGCGACAGCAGTTCGGCAAGCCCATCGGCTCGTTCCAGGCCATCAAGCACATGTGCGCCGACATGCTCGTGCGGTCCGAGGTCGCTCGTGCGGCGGTCCATGCAGCGGCCTGCCTGTCCGACGCACCCGACGTCGTGGCCTCGGAGGCGGAGGTGGCCGGCTGCACCCCGCGCCAGCTGCTCGAGCGGAGCGTCTCGGGCGCCAAGCTCCTGGCCGACGAGGCCGCGCTGACCAACGCGCGTGCCGCCATCCAGGTCCACGGGGGCATGGGGTTCACCTGGGAGGTGCCGCTTCATCTCCACCTGAAGCGCTCCCGCGTGCTCTCGACGAGTTTCCGCACACCGGCTGACGCGTCGGCCGCACTCGCCGCCTATGCCTGACCGAACGGAGGCCCTGCCATGACCGACCCGGCCCAGCTGCCCGCTGACGTGGTGCGCACCGTCCCCGAGGGACGGGTCGTGTACGGCATGCAGCTGCCGATCCAGTCCCAGTCGACGCTGTACGTCGCCGACTGGGAGAAGGAGGCGGGTGCGGCCGAGCTGGCGCGGATCGCCCGTGTGGCCGACGAGGCGGGCTTCTTCTATCTCGGCGTCTGTGACCACACGGCCATCCCGCGTCGACTGGCCGACGCAATGGGCACGGTCTGGTACGACACCACCGCAACCCTGGGTTGGCTGGCCGCGTTGACCACGCGCACCCACCTGCTCTCTCACGTCCTGATCCTCGCCCAGCGCCATCCGTTGCGGGCCGCCAAGGAGCTTTCGACGTTGGACGCGCTCTCGGGCGGGCGGCTCATCGTCGGCGTCGGCGCGGGGCACGTGCCGGAGGAGTACGAGCTCTTCACCGGCGGCTTCGCCGAGCGGGGGCGTCACACCGACGAGGCGGTCGCCGCGCTCGCCCGCTGTTTCACCGAGGAGTTCCCCGAATTGCCGGGTCCGCGCTTTCCGGCACGCGACATGGGCCTCGGGCCCCGGCCGATCCGCCAGCCGCGCCCGCCCATCTGGATCGGCGGTTCGTCGCCGGCGGCCATCCGTCGCACCGCCGCCTACGGCGACGGGTGGCTCCCCCAGGGCACCCGCCGACGGGACCTGCCCGGACAGATCGCCCGGCTGCGTGCGTTACGGGCCGAACTCCGCTCCGGGGCACCGATCGACATCGGCACCATCGTCGAACCGATCTACCTCCACTCGGGCGGTTCGGGCTGGGACCTGCCGGGCTGGGTACTCGCTGGGCAGGCCGAGCAGATCGCGAGCTCGCTGCGCGAGCTGGTCGAGATGGGGGTGAACCATCTCCAGGTGCGCTTCATGTCCCGCAGCGCGGAGGAGTTCTGCGAACAGACGGCGCGCTTCGGCGCCGAGGTCGGACCCCTGCTGAACCACTGATGCACCCTCGGCCCTAGGGTGGAATCGATGGTCGTGTTCTCCTACGTCCTGGGCGTGCTGCTCCTTACCCTGGTGCTGCTGCGCCAAATCAGAGTGGTCCCGGTCCCGCGCGCGTACATCCCCCGCCTGCCGTTGGTCCTCGGGGTGATCGGTCTGTTCACCATGTCGGGCTACGCGGGTGATCACCACGTCACCTCAACGGCGTGGGGCTGGTTGATCGGCACGCTGGTGGTCGGCGCGGTCGGGCTGGGGGCCTTGCGGGGGCTGTCGATGCGGGTCTGGGACACCAATGGATGGGTGGTGCGCCAGGGCAACGTCGTGACGATGGCGTTGTGGTTGGTCTCGTTGCTCGTCCACTTCGGGGTCGACGTCGCCGGCAACCAGTCCGGGACCGGCGCCGCCGGGCTCGTCGGTGCCAGCTTCCTGCTCTACCTGGGCCTCACCCTGGCGGTGCAGCAATACGTCGTGTTCCGGCGCGCCCAGCCGCTCTGGGCCCGCCTCGGCCCGAACGCCGGCCGTCCCTTCGTGCTGAATTTCTCGCAGGGTCCCGGCGCGTTCTTCGCCACCTTCGGCGGCGGGGTCCCCGGCCCGGGCGGACAGCAGGGGTGGGGTCCTACCGCTACGACGACCTACGACCCCAACGTGATCGACGTCGACGTGGTCGAAGACGACGACGAGCGTGGGCCGCCGGAGCTGCACGCACCGCGCTGAACGTTCCTACACTCGGCGACCGTGACGTCGCCGCGGAGCTTCAGCCAACGCCCCTACGTCGGGCCTCCGGGTTCGACCGAGCTCCTGCTCGTTCGCCACGGCGCGTCGGCCGACTCGGTCGAAGGCGAGACCTTCGAGCTGGTGGAGGGCCAGGGCGATCCCCCGCTCTCGGACGTCGGCCGTCATCAGGCCGAACTGGTCGCGGCCAGGCTCGGTCACGAACTCTTTGACGGCATGTACGTCAGCACCCTGCGGCGCACGGCGCAGACGGCAGCTCCGCTGGTCGACCGCACCGGCATGACCCCCGTCGTGGACGCCGACCTGCGCGAGGTGTTCCTGGGCGAATGGGAAGGCGGATTGCTGCGTCAAAAGGCGGCGGATCGCGACCCGATGTTCGAACAGGTCTTCGCCCAGCAGCGCTGGGACGTCGTGGCGGGCGCGGAGTCGCGTGCGGCGTTCGGGGGACGTCTGCGAGGGGCGATCGAGCGGATCGCCGCTGCCCACCCCGGGGGGCGGGTGATCGTCTTCAGCCACGGCGCCGCGATCGGCGAGATCCTGGCGCAGGCCACCGGGTCCGAGCCGTTCGCCTTCCTCGGGGCCGACAACGCGTCGATCTCGAAGATCGTGACCACGAGCGAGCGCTGGGTGATCCGAGGCTTCAACGACACCTCCCACCTGACGGGCTGAGCCGTCCGCTCGATGCCAGAAAGCGGCAAGCGACCACGCAAGCCAAGGCGGACCCTGCCCCCGGTCCCCGACTACGTGCGCTACACGGGCGGGGGGCGTCGCTACTGGCGGCTGGGCGGGCCGCTGACGCGCACCAACGAGAAGGAGGCGCTTGCGGCGCAACGAGGCCGGACACCTGGACCGGTGGGCCGGTTCGTCTTGCGGATCCTGGGCCAGAAGCCAGGGGGGTGAGCGGACCGGGCCACGACTAGGCCAGCGCGGCGTCGATGTCCTCGACCGACAGCTCGGCCGTGACGTGACCACCGCACTGCGCGCACTCACCCGTATGGCGCCACGAGCGGATCAGGCGGGTGCCCTCGGGATTGAGCAGGACGGTGAACGCTTCGGAGCCGTCCGCCGCTTCCAGTCCGTAGTAGGGGCGCCAACCGGTAAAGATCGCTCGGCTGTCCACCTCGATGCCTTTGAGGATCCGCCGGAATCGCATGTGCTCCTGGTCGAACAGCCAGGTGCTGTTGCACGACTCGAACACCGTCGGGGCCATAGGGGAATTGTGTCCCCACGAGATAAAGACCCCGTCAGAATCGCGTTGTCGTTGTGTGACGATCTATGACGATCAGGCGTCAGGCTTCGGCTCCCGAAGCCGGGGTCACGGCGCGAGCGGGTGGGCGCTGAAGAAGTTCCAGATGATCTTGTCGGCGTTGATGGCCATCGTCGTGCTGCCCAGAGACGTCGACTTGCTGTCGAGGACGCTGCCCGGCCAGGTGTGTCCGCCACCTCTGATCCGATAGAGCTCGACGGCGTTGCCGTTGGGACACGAATAGGAGATCAGGGTCACCTTCTTCGCGACGACGCGGGTGGTCGAGGCGGACGCACAGGCGTCGCGTGTGGCCCAGGCGGACGTGGTCTTCGGGATGGACGGTCCCTTGGTCGACTGGGGGACGTTGCTGCCGAGCAGCTGGCTGATCGTGCCCTTGGTCCCGGGCGGAAGGGGAAGCTTGTACGCCGCGGGACTGAGCCCGCCGGTGTAGGAGACCAGCGGGTCGCTCGTCCCGTGGAAGGCGACCACGGGCACCGGGCGCGACGGGTTGCAGTGGGCGGGGTTGGCGATGCCGGCCACGGGGGCGATGGCCGCCACCTGGGCGGCGTCCACGCACGCCAGGACCGACGCCATGATGGCGCCGTTCGAGTATCCGGTGACGAAGACCCGGTTCTGGTCGACGCACAGCGACGATGCCACGTTGGTGAGCACGCCCCGCAAGAAGGCGAGATCCTTGCTCTTGTAGCCGGTCTGCCAGTAGGGCACATGGCGCGCCACCTGCGGCGTGATCACGATGAAGCCGTCGCGGTTGCCCAACGTGCCCAGCTGGGTCACGTTGAGCATGTCCGCTGCCGAGACGGCGTAACCGTGAAGGTCCACCACGACGGGCATGGGCGTCCGACCGGTGTACGAAGACGGCAGCTGGCGGATGTAGCCGCCCGAGTCTCCGCCGGCCTTCATGTACTGGATGGTGGTCCCCGAACCGGCCGGACGGGCCGCCTGGCATCCAGCCGAGCCGCTGGCGGGCACCGAGGCCGAGGTCGTCGTGGTGGGCGCGGTCGCCGTCGTCGGTGCGGCAGCCCGTGCGGCAGCCGAGGCAGACGCACTCGGGACGATCAGCGCGGCGGCCATGACCAACCCCGAGAGCGCCCCGAGCGAGATGGGCGCGCTCGCCTGTCCTGATCTGCGGTCATGGCTCCCTTCCGGGGTCGGCGGTCACGGGGTGATCCCTCCGGATGGTACCGGCCAGACCCCACGAATTCGCCGCGCGAAGGACGGGAAAGCCCAGGTGAAGTCGAAATTCTTACGGAGGCTTGAGGTTCGGCGACTCAGCCCTGGGCGGCGGCGGCCGACGGCCGCGGCAGCGGGGTGATGACCGCCGGCTCCGGTGCCTCCTGGAGGGCCGCCTCGATGACGTCGGTGATCTCGGAGCCGACGAGCTCGTCACGCTCGAGCAGGTGGTCGCGCAACGCCTCGACCACCTCGGTGTGCTTGGTGACGATCTCCTTGGCGGCGTCGCACGCACCCATCAGGAGCGCATCGAGCTCGGCCCGCGCGTCCTTGTCGCCGAGCACCTTGTCGACCAGGCTGCCTTCGAGGTAGCCGTTGCCGCCTGCAGCCACGGAGATCAGCGAGGTCCCCATGCCACAGGCGCCGATCATCTGGGCGCCGATGTTCGTGGCTGCCGCGAGGTCGGACGCGGGGCCGGTGGACACCTCGTCGAACCAGTGCTCCTCCGCCACCATGCCACCCATGGCGATCTGGAGGAGCGCGTGCATCTCCTCGCTGCTCTTGGTGAAGCGCTCTTCGGTGTCGGAGTGCTGCAGCAGGCCCAGTGAGTCACGCCGCTTGACGATCGAGAGGACGTCGAGTTGGCGGGTCTGCCCCACGAAGTACGCGACCGTGGCGTGGCCGGCCTCGTGCGTGGCGACACGATCCCGCTCGTCGGGCGTGTAGATCGTCTCGTCGGTGACCCCGAGCTCGACGAGCATCTTCGCCTCGGCGACGTCGGCCATGGTCATGGCGGAGCGGCCGTGGGTGAGCGCAATCACCAGCGCCTCGTCCATCAGCCTCTCGAGGGCGGCGGGCGAGTAGCCGAACGTCATGCCGGCCACGATGTCCACCGCACCGTGCTCGTCGAGGTCGGGCCCGTGCGCCTTCTTGCCGAGGTAGTAGGCGACGATGTCCGCCCGGGCCCGGCGGCCCGGGAGGCCGAAGTAGATCGTGCGGTCGAATCGGCCGGGCCGGATCAGGGCCGGGTCGAGGTCGTCCTTGCGGTTGGTTGCGCCCACCACCAGCACGTTTGCCGGCACCACCGCGGGCTTGCGCAGCTTGGAGCCTTCGGGGAGATAGCGGTTGAGAAGGTCGATCCAGGCCCAGGCGAAGCGCTGCCCCCGGCTCGGGGTGTCGAACGACTGGAGCTGCACGAGCAATTCGTTCACCACGCCCGAGACGCCCTCGGTCCCGCCGCTCCCGCCGAGGCCACGTCGCGAGGCGCCGATGGCGTCGATCTCCTCGATGAAGCCGATGGCGCCGCCTTCCTTGCGCGCGTGCTTGCGCAGCTGCTTGAAGAAGGTGCGGATCTTGCGGTTCGTCTGCCCGTAGTACATCGACTGGAAGGCGGATGCGGACACGAACAGGAACGGGACGTTCGCCTCCTTCGCCATGGCCTTGGCGACGAAGGTCTTGCCTGTTCCCGGCGGGCCTTCGAACAGGACGCCGCGTCGGGCCGAGCCACCCATGGTGTCGCGGAAGGTCTGGTGGGCCAGGAAGAGGTTGATGGAACGCACCACCTCGGCCTTGATCGGATCGATCCCGACCAGGTCGTGCAAGCCGACGGCGGTCTCCCCCGGCCGAATGAGCGTGTGCGGCGAACGGCCCGCGCCGAGGAAGGGAGCCGCCATGACCGCGCCGAGCATGAGCACGATGATGATGATGGGCAGGGCGGTGCCGAGCCCGTGCGGGAGATGGATCGACGGCAGGATGCCGCGCCCGCTCAGGCTGCGGATGACTATCCACCCCGTGACGAGCGCGCCCATCGCGACCAGGCGACGGATGCGGCTGAGGCGGCGGCGTTCGCGGGTGCGGGCCACGTCGGCGGCGCCCAGGATGGCGTCGCCCACGATGGCGGACACTTCGTCTGGACCACCGGCACTCGGGCGCGGTGAAGCAGGGACCAAATCGGCGGGCCGATCCATTACCAGACTCCGTTCACTCCCCCGTGGACTCTTCCAATCTAGAGAATCGCACAGCTCCCGTGACCTTGCGAAGTGTCGAAGGTCACGCCGAACGCCCAAATTCCGCACAACAATCTCAACTCACGCCTCGAGGGAGCTGGGCCGATGGAGCCGGAGGGTCGGGCGAACTGGCACTTTGGCGGACCGAGCCGGTGCGGGGTTGAATGTGACGAGGCGTCAGATGCGCTGGCGCACGCCCGACCTGGGAGTCCACATGGCCGACACGACGAAGCGCGACGAACACCAGCTCCTGATCGGGGGCAAGTGGGTCGACGCCTCCGACGGCACGTACGAGATCGTGAACCCGGCCACCGAGGAGCTCGTCGGGCGGGCGCCGAACGCCAGCGCAGACGACGCCCTCGCCGCGGCGGCCGCGGCCAAGGAGGCCCAGCCGGGCTGGTCCGCCTGGTCGGTCGAGGAGCGCGGCGCCCTCATGCGCGAGGCGGCGGCGGCCATCCGGGCCAAGTCCTCCGACCTCCTGCCGCTCGTGATCGCCGAGACGGGGGCGACGGCCACGGTCGGCTCCCGCATGCAGGTCCCGGTGGCGGCCGATCGCTTCGAGCGCTACGCGCGTGACCCGCGCCAGGTGCTGCAGACGCCGCTCCTGCCCCAACCCGCCGGCGCCACGCCGCTGGCGCCGGGCGGGATCATCGGCGGCATGGTCAACCGCCAGGCGCTCGGCGTCGTCGCCTGCATCACGTCGTACAACTTCCCGATGGTCAACATGGCCGGGAAGGTGGCGCCGGCGCTGGCTTCCGGCAACACCGTCGTCATCAAGCCGGCGCCGCAGGACCCACTGGCCATTGTGGAGCTCGTCCGCATCCTCAATGACGTGGGCTTCCCACCCGGTGTGGTGAACCTGGTCAACGGAAACGGTCCGGCCTCCTCAGCGGCGTTGGTGGACGCCGACGAGGTCGACTGCGTCAGCTTCACGGGCTCGACGCAGGTGGGCGTCACCATCGCCGAGAAGGCGGCGCGGACGATGAAGCGCACGCTGCTCGAGTTGGGCGGCAAGGGCGCCTGCATCGTCTTCGAGGACGCCGACATCAAGGGCGCCATCGGGTGCATCGGCTCCACGTGGTCGTTCCACTCGGGGCAGATCTGTACCGCGCCGACGCGGGCGGTGGTGCACCGCAGCGTGTTCGACCAGGTGCGCGAGGGTCTCGTGCAGATGGCCGGGTTCCTCAAGGTGGGCGACCCGACCGACACGAAGACGATCGTCGGCCCGGTGATCTCGGCGGTGCATCGAGGCCGGATCGAGGCGCACATCGCCACCGCGAAGGAAGACGGCGGAGAGGTGGTGATCGGCGGCGAGCGGCCGGCGGACCTGCCCAAGGGGTTCTACGTGGCGCCGACATTGATCACAGGGACGAACGACATGCGCGTGGCGCACGAAGAGATCTTCGGCCCGGTGATCACGATGATCCCCTTCGACGACGAGGAGGAGGGGATCGCGATCGCCAACGACTCGGAGTTCGGGCTCTACGACTACGTCTTCTCCGGCGACGGCGCCCGGGCCCTGCGGGTGGCCAAGCGCCTCCAGGCCGGCCACGTCGGCATCAACACCGCGCAACGCAACCACGACGCGCCGTTCGGCGGCTTCAAGATGTCGGGGGTCGGGCGCGACGGCGGGGACTACGGGCTGCTGGCCTACACCGAGCCCCAGGCCATTATCTGGAGCACGTAGTGCCCGATGTCTTCCCCCACACGCCGATGCCCGAGACGGGCTTGCCGCGGGGCGAGGTCATGCAGCAGCTCATCGCCCTCAAGCAGGGCGACCAGGACTGGCGGGGCGGCCGCGTCTTCTCGCTGGTGTACTCGGCCGGCGACGAGGTGCACGAGCTCCTGTCCGACGCCTTGGCGCTCTTCAGCGCCGAGAACGGGCTCAACGTGCTGGCCTTCCCGAGCATCGGCGTCATGCAGCACGACGTCATCTGCAACACCGCGACCTTGTTGGGCGCCGACGAGCCCGAGGCGGGCGGGGCGGTCGAGGGGTACCTGACCTCGGGGGGCACCGAGAGCTTGCTCCAGGCGGTGAAGACGGCGCGCGACGTCGGGCGCGAGCGCGGGATCGTGCGACCGAGTGTCGTGGCCGGGGAGAGCGCCCACGCGGCGTTCACCAAGGCGGCCGACTACTTCGACGTCGACCTGATCCGGGTTCCGGTCGGCGCGGACTTCCGCACCACCGCCGAGTCGCTCGAGGCCGCCTGCTCGGACGACACGATCATGGTCGTGGGCTCGGCGCCCACCTACCCCCAAGGGGTGATCGACCCGATCGCCGACATCGCCGCGCTGGCCGAGCGGCGCGACATCCTGTGCCACGTCGACGCCTGCATGGGCGGCTTCCTGCTCCCCTTCCTGCGGGACCTGGGCCGGTTGGACGAGCCGTTCGACTTCCGCCTTCCCGGGGTCACGTCCATGTCGGCCGACGTGCACAAGTACGGCTACGCCTCCAAGGGCGTCTCGGTGATCCTGTACCGGACCCACGAGCTGGCGCGCAAGCAGCTGTTCGTGACGAGCGACTGGCTCGGCGGCTTCTACGCATCGACGGCCATGGCCGGCACCCGTCCGGCGGGGCCGATCGCCGCGGCGTGGGCGGCCATGATGCATCTCGGGCGCCAGGGGTACCTCGAGCTCACCCGGCGTGGCCCATGACGCGGCGCGAGAGCTTCGGCGCGGCATCGAGGCGATCGACGCCCTCGAGGTGCGGGGCGAGCCGCCGGCCACGGTGCTCGCGTTCGGGGCCCGCGATCCCGAGACCCTCGACATCTTCGCCGTCGGCGAGCGGCTGGCCGCCGACGGCTGGTATCTCGACCGTCAGAACCGCCCGGACTCGCTGCACGCCACCGTCCACGCCGGCAGCGCCGCCACCGTGCCGGCCTTGGTCACCGACCTGGAGCGGGCCGTGGCGACGATCGGTTCGACCCGCGACAGAGCGGCGCGACACGACCTACGGCAAGAGCGCGTAGGCGGCTCGTTTCGTCTACCCGGGCTCCATCGCGAACTCGTCGACGAAGCACCAGATCCAGTCCTCGCCGGGCTGGTACGACTGCATGAGCGGGTGCCCCGAGGCATGGAAGTGCTTCGTCGCATGCCGGTTGGGCGACGAGTCGCAGCAATTGACGCCGCCGCACGTGAGGCACAGCCGCAGGTGCACCCAGTGGTCGCCGGTCTTCATGCATTCACCGCAGCCCTGGCGTCTGCGGGGTCACGTCTTCGATCTGGTCCAGGTGCGTGCACTCGGCCTCGGCCATGGATCCTCCCGTCTGCGTCCCGGTCCGCTCAGGACGTCGTCATCCCCCCGTCTACCGGGAGTGCGGCCCCCGTCACGCCGCCCGACTCGGCGCCGCACAGCCAGGCGATGAGCGCGGCCGGCTCGGAGGGCTCGAGGAGGCGCTCGACCAGCTGTTGACGGGCGAACTCCTCGGCCGAGGCGAGGCCGTACACGGCGGCGGACGCGTCGAGCATCGGCCCCCGGGTCGACCCGGGGCACACCGCGTTGGCGGTGATGCCGGTGCCGGCCAGGTCGGCGGCCAGTGAGCGCATGAGGCCGATGACCGCGTGTTTGGACGCGCTGTAGGCGCCGAGGCGGGGGAGGCCGAGGAGGCCGGCCGACGACGCCACGGCGACGACGCGCCCCTGGCGCGGCGCCGGCGCCTCCAGGAGCACGGGCACGGCTGCGGCGGCCAGGTGGCGCACGCCGTTGACGTTCACGTCGAAGAGGACGTCCCATTGCGCATCGGCGGTCTCCCAGAGCGGCGGGCCCCCGGCGATGACGCCGGCTGCTGCGACCGCCGCCTGCAGGCCGCCGAAGTGGCGGATCGCCTCGTCCACCGCGGCACGCATGTCCGCCGGGCTCCGGACGTCGCCGACCACGGTGCGCACCGCCTCGCCGTGCCGGGCTGCCACCTCCTCCAGGTCGGCCTTCGTCGCCAGCGCGTACTCGATCGCGGGATCGTCCGCGCCGAGGTCGACGGCCACGACGTTCCATCCGGCCGCGACGAGCGCATCGACGGTCGCCGCCCCCATGCCGCGGGCGGCACCCGTCACGACGGCCGCGGGGCTCACGAACGAGGCCAGCGTCGCGCCACCGACGCCGCGACGTCCGACACCAGCGCTTCGAGCAGCGCCCCGCCCTCCGCGGCACTCGCTCCGGTGGGGTCGCCCAGCACGCCGTTGGACGATACCGGGCGCACTCCCTCCGCGCGCAGACGGGGCAACAGCCGGTCGATCGGTTCGGTGCATCCCGGCTCGGCCAGGTCCAGCCGGACGGAGCTGTCGTCGATCGCCAGCATCAGTGAGGTCTCCGTCCGTCCGGCGTGCGCGTCGCCATCTCGGACGGCCGCACTCCAGACGAGTACGGCGTCGCCCTCGGCGGCACTCTGTTCGTCCGCCGCGGCGAGCGCCTGGTCGTTGCCGCCGTGTGCGTTGACCACCACCACGCCGCGGAACGAGCCGCGGGCGCTCCGCACGAGCTCGACGAGCAGGGCCGTCGAGGGCCTCGTGCCCGACGACGAGGGTGCCCGGGAAGGCCGCATGCTCGCCGCTGGCCCCGAAGGCCACGGCCGGCGCGACGGCCACGCCCGGCACACGCTCGGCCAGACCGCGTGCGATCGCCTCCGCGATGCGGGTGTCCGTGTCGAGCGGGAGGTGCGGCCCGTGCTGTTCGAGCGAGCCGAGCGGCAGGGCCAACAGGGCCTCGCCCGCCGTCGCCTCCACCTGCCTCCAGGTGGCGCGCCCGACATCCATGCCGATCAGGTGCGGGCGGGTGAGCGGAAGCGCACGGGGGTCGGTACGGGCACCGGCGTGCCGTCGCGCGTCACCTTGGAGTGCCCGAGCACCGCCCGCGGCCGCGCGTCGAGCTCGGCCAGCGCCGCCTCGCCGTGGCCGTAGACGCACTCGGGGTCGGGGCCGTCGAGGGGCAGCCCGGTGAAGAACTTGGCGGCCATGCATCCGCCGCGGCAGGCGTCGAACGAGCCGCACGACGCGCAGGCGCCCGCACTCTGCGGCTCGCGCAGCGTCGTGAAGAGGGCCGACTCGCGCCACACGACAGGAAAGCCGCCCGGGTCGCGCACGTTGCCGGCGAGGAACTGGCGGTCGATGACGAAGGGGCAGGCATAGACGTCGCCGATGGGGTCGATCAGGCACACCACCCGTCCGGCCCCGCACATGTTCAGCCCGTCGAGGGGCTCGCCGAGGGCCGAGAGGTGGAAGAAGGAGTCGCCCGTCAGGACGCCCGGACGCTCGAGCAGCCAGTGGTAGAGCCGGCGCTGCTGCTCGGCCGTCGGATGCAGTTCGTCCCAGGAGTCGACGGCCCGACCGGAGGGCCGCAGGCGGGTGAGGCGGAGTTGCGCGCCGTAGGAATCGGCGAGCGCGGCCAGCGCATCGAGTTCCTCGACGTTCTGGCGTGTCACGACGACGCTGACCTTGAAGGGTCCGAAGCCGGCGGCCGCGAGGTTGTCCATCGCACCACGGGCGGCGGCGAAGGAGCCGGCACCGCGCACGGCGTCATTGGTGGCCGCGGTGGCGCCGTCGATGCTGATCTGCACGTCGAGATAGTCGAGCGCAGTGAGCGCCCTCGCCCGCGCCGGCGTGAGCCGGGTCCCGTTGGTCGAGAACTTCACGCCGACCCGACGTTCGGTGGCGTAGCCCACGAGATCGAAGAAGTCCGGCCGCAACATCGGCTCGCCCCCGCCGATGTTGACGTAGAACACCCTGAGGTCGACGAGCTCGTCGACGATGTGCCGGGCCTCGGCGGGCGAGAGCTCGGCCGGGTCACGCCGGCCCGACGAGCTCAGGCAGTGGACGCAGGCGAGATTGCAGGCGTACGTCAGTTCCCAGGTCAGGCAGATGGGTGCATCGAGCCCCCGGGTGAACTGGTCCTTGAGCGGCAGGGGGGCGGTCTCAGCGGGCATCGATCACCTCCGAGGTTGCCAGCCGAGCCAGGGCCCGCTCGTAGGTGGCGCGGCTTTCTTCGGGGACGCAGGCGGTGATCGCCGCCGCCGCACTCGGGTACTCGTCGAGTGACGTCACGAGCGCCACCAAGGTGCGCGACTTGAGAAACACCAGGCGACGGTTGCCGTAGTGATAGGCGAGCGCGCCGAAGGCCTCGTCGCGCAGTGCAACCTGGGGATTGAGCCGCCACGCCCTCTCGACTGCGAACGCGATCTCGGACGACCGCGCTTCGGTCACGCTCAATAGACGCCGCACATCCCGTCGATGGAGACCTCTTCCACCAGGAGCTCGTCGATGTCCTCTTCGGACAGGTCCTCGACGTCCTGGGTGTCTTGGTCCTCAGCCAGCATCCCGACCTCCTCTGGGCAATGGCCCAGCCTATCGCCGGCGACCGCTGCCTAAATTGGGACGTGGCCCGCATGTCGACACCCGACCGGCCGACGGCCCTGGTCCCCGCACCGGACCGGGGGTCGACGCCCTTGCCGGGGTCGTTCACGATGCACGAAGCGGCGTCGACCGTCCATCTCGACGACGGGTCGGTCGTGCTCGGCGGCAGCCCGGTTCGCCTGTTCCGGGTCTCCGAGCGCGCCGGGCGGCTGCTCGAGCGGTGGCGCCAGGGCCATCCGGTGGGCGACCACGCGGCGGCGCGGCTGTTGGCGCGGCGGCTCGTCTCGTCCGGCGCGTACTTCCCGCGCCCGACGTCGTCGGGTTTCGGCGACGAGGACGTGACGGTCGTGATACCGGTGCGGGACCGCCCGGACGAGCTCGATCGCCTCCTCCGTGCCGTCTCGGGCCTGTCCTGCGTCGTGGTCGACGACGCGTCGGACGACGCCGGCACCACCAAGGAGATCGCCGAACGCCACGGGGCGCGCTTCGTGCCGCTCGCCGCCAACGGCGGGCCGGCGGGCGCCCGCAACGCGGGCTTGGCCCTCGTGCACACCCCCCTGGTGGCCTTCGTCGACTCCGACTGCGTGCCACGGCCCGGGTGGTTGGGCCCGCTGCTCGGCCACTTCGACGACCCGGTCGTCGGTGCCGTGGCGCCGCGCGTCGTTCCGGCCGCGGCGCGCGCGGGTGCGGGCGGCGGTGCGCTGCGGCGGTACGAGGCGGTGCGCTCCTCACTGGACCGCGGGGCGATCGAAGGACCGGTGCGCCGGGGCTCGCCGATTCCCTACGTGCCGAGCGCGGCGTTGGTCGTGCGCTCGGGGGTGGCGCCCGGAGGGGACCTCTTCGACGCCACGCTGCGGGGCGGCGAGGACGTCGACCTCGTCTGGCGCCTGGCGGACGCCGGATGGGACGTGCGCTATGTCCCGGTCAGCACGGTCGAGCACGACGGGCCCGCGACCCTCTCGGGGTTCCTGGCGCGCCGCGCCTTCTACGGCACCTCGGCGGCGCCGCTGGCCCGTCGGCACCCCGACGCACTCGCGCCGCTCCACGTCTCGGCGTGGTCGCTGGCGGTGTGGCTGGGCGCGCTGGCGCGGCGGCCGGGGCTCGCGGCGGCGACCCTGGCCGGGTCCATCGGCCTCCTGGCCCACCGCCTGCGCGGGCTGACCGACGACCCGGTCGCGGTCGCCACGCGCATCGCGGGCGACGGGACGGTGCGTTCGGCGGTGCCGGCACTGGCCGGGCTGGCGCGCGCATGGAGCCCGGCGCTGTTGCTCGGCCTGGCCTTCCGGCGGACCCGGAGGGCCGCCGCGGCGGCCCTGGTCGTGCCGGCGCTGGCCGACTGGAGGGTCGATCGCGGTCGCGGCACCCTCGACCCCGTGTCGTACGTGGCGCTCCATGTGGCCGATGACGCCGCGTACGGTGCGGGCGTGTGGCTGGGCTGCGCACGCGAAGACGACGATCGTGCCGCTGGTTCCCCGCCTGTCGTTCCGGGCCCGGGTGTGGTCGACGCGATCGCTGCGCAGCAGTCTGGGAGCGCAGCCGGCGCCCGGACCGGAACCGGAACGGCCCGCTAGCCCCTCGTGAAGCGCAGCTGGGAACGCTGCGGTTCCCAGGCCGAGCCGCGCCAGAACCCGACTGGCCTGCTCGTCGGTCTCGACGACGATCGCGTGCATCCGCCGCACCCCGACACTGCGGAGACGCTGCTCGGCCTCGCCGAGGAGACGCCGGCCCAGCCCCTGGCGTCGGCAGTCGGGCGCCACGACGATGCGGTACACCGACCCGCGCCAGCCGTCCCAGGCGGCGATCACCGTTCCGACGATGCGCCCGTCGGTCTCGGCGACGAGGAGCGCGCCGGGATCCCGCGCCAACAGCGCGGCGACCCCGTGGCGATCGTCGGTGGTGGTCGGCGCGGCCGCGTCGCGCCACAGGGCGAGGACCGCCTCGATGTCCTGAGGCCCGGCCGGCCGGATGTCGATCCCCATCCGGTCATGCTACGGACGCGCTACCCGAGCACCACCAGCGCACGCTCCACGCCCAAGAGCTCGTCGACACATGCGGCCGGCACCGCGGTCGCGTACAGATGGCCCTGGCCGTAGTCGCAGCCCAATCGGCGTAGCTCGGCGTCCTGTTCGGGCGACTGAATCCCTTCGGCGACGACCTGGAGGCCGAACTCGGAGCCGATGGCGAGCACGGACCGGACGAGCGTCGCCTCGTCGTTGCTCCCGCAGAGGCCGTCGACGAACGACTTGTCGACCTTGATCACGTCGACCGGGAACTTCTGGAGGTGCGACAGCGACGAGTAGCCCGTCCCGAAGTCGTCGATGGCGATGGTCACGCCGAGGGCGGAGAGCGACTCGAGCACCGCGGTCGCGCCGGCGACGTCGCCGATCAGCGCGCCCTCGGTGACCTCGATCATCAGGGCCGCCGGCGGGACGTCGGCCTCGGCGAGGGCGAGGCGCACGTGGTCAACCAGGTCATGGTCCCGGAGTTGGGCCGCCGACAGGTTGACGCTCACCATCATGTGCTCGTCGTAGTCGTCTCGCCACCGCCGGATCTGCCGGCATGCGTCGCGCAGGACGAGCTTGCCGAGAGGAACGATCAGTCCGGTCTCCTCGGCGACGTCGATGAATTCGTCCGGCGAGAGCAGGCCCAGGGTCGGATGCTGCCAGCGAACCAGTGCTTCGACGGCTTCGACCTTCTGATCGGCCAGGGTGACGATCGGCTGATAGTGCACACGGATTTGGTTCCCGACCAGGGCCTCGCGTAGCCACGACTCGACGGCCAAGCGGTGCTGCACGCCCTGGTGCATCTCGTTCGTGAAGAACACGAACTGGTTCTTGCCGTTCGCCTTGGCCTGGTACATCGCGATGTCGGCTTGCATGAGGACGGAATCGGAATCCGTGGAGTCAGCCGCACAGCTCGCAATGCCGATGCTGGTGCTGACGTGGGTCTGGTGCCCGGCAACGTCGAAGGGTTCCTGCATCGCATCGATGATCCGCTGCGCAACGAAGCTCGCGGCACCGGGGCCGTCGAACGACTCCTCCACGAGCACCGCGAACTCGTCTCCGCCGAGACGCGCCACCAGATCGGAGGGCCCCACGCAACGGAGAAGCCGCCGGCTGACCTCGATCAGCAACCGGTCGCCGGCCTCGTGGCCGAGTCCGTCGTTCACCGTCTTGAAGTCGTCCATGTCGATGAAGAGCACCGAGGTCGGATGACCCGCGGCGACCGCCCCTGGGATCGAGCCCTCGACGCGACCCCGCAGCACGCCGCGGTTGGCGAGCCCGGTCAAGGAGTCGTGGTAGGCCCGGTGCTGCAACTCGTCCTGGAGCGCCTTGCGCTCGTCGACGACTCGATGGTTGATGACGATGCCCTCGACCGTGGCCTCGTCGAGCAGGTTGGCCAGGGTCGACTCGACCCAGTGCCACGAACCCCGCGCGTCGAGCAACCTGACCTCCATCGTCTGCGGACGCGCCGGATCCGCGATCACGGCGTTCCAGGCGGCCTCGGCCGTCGGGCGGTCCTCGGGGTGCACGAAGGCCTCCGCACTCATGCCGAGTCGGTGGTCCGGGGCCCAGCCGAGGATCCGCTCCACGGCCGGTGAGTCATAGCGCAAGAACCCGTCGGCATCGATGACCGTGATCATGTCCGTGGCCCGCTGCACCAGGGCGCGGAAACGATGCTCGCTCTCGTGCTTGGCCTCCGCTTGTGCCGCGCCGCCGCTCGAGCGCCGCACCGTCACGAAGAGGTAGGTGACGAATTCGCCGATAAGGACGAAGAACACGCCGCGGCTCACCCAGTCGCTGGCCGCCTGCGCCTCACCGGTCGCCGAGTTCGCCGGCAGGAGCGGCCCGGCCACCACCGTCGCGGCCACCGCCGCTGCGAGTGCCCCGAGCGGGCCGAAGCGCAGGCCGGCAAGCAGGATCGGCAGGAAGAGCCACTCCGGCGCCACGACGGTGCCGCCGCCGAGCCAGTACGCGGCCGCCCAGGAGACCGGGAAGAGCGCCGCGATGACCGCCAGGGCCAACGGGGCGGGCAGATCCGCCATCGTCAGCAGGGCGATCACCCGCATGGATCCGGAATCCGGCGCCTCCTTTTCCTCGGTCACGCTGGTCTTTCGGCGGTCGTCGGCCCCACGTTGAGAAATTTTCCGCAATTTTTCGCCGCGCGAGCGTGGCGCGGCGCAATTTCTTCCGCTCTGTTGTCCCGCCATGGGCGCCGCACCGCGCCAGGCAGCGGCGGTGCCTGGCTGTGCCGACCTGGGCCGGACGGGGCCGGATTCCGCCTACGGGTGCCGCCGCGCCTTCCAGACGCCGGCGCGGTACCCGACGTCGATGGTCGCATCGCCCACGATCCCCTCCTGGTGCAGGAGCGCGCGTGCCATGTCGTAGAGACCGTTGCGCGTGTCCTCGTCCATCAGGATCACGAAGCTGAAGGTGCCGAGCAGTCCGAGCAGGTCGTCGGCCGTGAGGGCCTGGTCCCACGTGAACTCCGTCGTCTCGGGCTGCTCGAACGGCACGCCGGGCGGGATCTCGAGCACGTGCGGCCCCGCCACCGGGTCGTTGATCATGTTGGCCAGCACGGCCGCCCCTTCGTCGGCACCGTCGGCATCGTCGGCGTCGTCCGCCACCGTCGGCATCGTCGGACAGTCCGAACGCGCGCCATCGCCGCCCGCGCCCGGGCCATGAAGGGTGCGTCGGGATCCGGTCCGGTCCACATCACCCCGAGGACGCCACCCGGCGTGAGCACCCGGGCCACCTCGGTCAACGTCGGGACCAGGTCCATCCAATGCCATGACGTCGAGGCGATGACCGCGTCGGCGCCGGAGTCGGGCAACGGCATGGACTCCCCGCGTCCGGCGACGGCCCGGGCCGACGGCACGCCCTCGGACAGGACGGCGCGCATCCGGTCGTCGGGCTCCACGGCGATGACGTCGAGTCCCCGTTCGACCAGCAGGCGGGTCAGCCCGCCCGTCCCGGCTCCGAGGTCGACCACGGTCCGGGCACCCTCCGGCAAGATCCAGTCGACCGCCGCCATCGGCGGTCCGGGGCGGTAGCGCTCGTAGTGCGAGGCGATGCCCCCGAAGCTGCTCGCTCGCCGGGCCTTCTCCTCGGGCGTCAGGGTGGGGGATTCCGCCGCGTCGCCGGTCACAGCGCCGACCCTAACAACGCGGCGCCGGGCCGGCGGGAGTGGGGTCGGAGCGGGTGGTGCGCCTAGAGTCTCTCGGTCGCGGACGCGTCCGGCGAGCAAGCGGGCGGGTCGTCACGAGAGGGACGGCATGGCAAACAAGTGGTTCGAGACGGTCGCCGAGGCCCAGCGACGGGCCAAGAAGCGCCTGCCCAAGTCGGTGTACGCGGCGCTCATCGCCGGATCCGAACGGGGCATCACGGTCGAGGACAACGTCGCCGCCTACGGCGAGCTCGGCTTCGCCCCCCACGTCGCCGGCCTCTCGGAGAAGCGGGACCTCGCCACCACGGTCATGGGCCAGGACATCTCGTTCCCCGTCGTCATCTCGCCCACGGGCGTCCAGGCCGTGCACCCCGACGGCGAGGTCGCCGTCGCGCGCGCCGCGGCGGCCCGGGGCACGGCCGTGGGCCTGAGCTCGTTCGGGAGCAAGCCGATCGAGGACGTCGTGGCGGCCAACCCGCAGACCTTCTTCCAGATCTATTGGATCGGCTCGCGCGAGCAGATCCTGGCCCGGGCCGAACGCGCCCGCGCCGCCGGCGCCGTCGGGCTGATCGCGACGCTCGACTGGTCGTTCTCGCACGGGCGCGACTGGGGCAGCCCGACCATCCCTGAATCGATGAGCCTGCGGACCATGCTGCAGTTCGCACCGGAGGCCCTGACCCACCCGCGGTGGTTCTGGTCCTATGCCAAGACGGGCCAGGCGCCCGACCTCACGACGCCGAACATGGTCGCCAAGGGGCAGAAGGGCCCGACCTTCTTCGGCGCCTACGGCGAGTGGATGGGGACGCCGCCGCCGAGTTGGGAGGACGTGGCCTGGCTGCGCGAGCAGTGGGGCGGGCCGTTCATGCTGAAGGGCGTCACCCGGGTCGACGACGCCAAGCGGGCGGCGGACGCCGGGGTGACGGCGATCTCGGTGTCGAACCACGGCGGCAACAACCTCGACGGGACGCCAGCGACGATCCGCACGCTGCCCGCCGTCGTCGACGCCGTCGGCGGCGACATCGAGGTGCTCCTCGACGGCGGCATCCGCCGCGGCAGCGACGTCGTCAAGGCGGTCGCGCTCGGCGCCCGTGCCGTCATGATCGGGCGGGCCTATCTGTGGGGCCTGGCCGCGAACGGCCAGGCCGGCGTCGAGAACGTGCTCGACATCCTGCGCAGCGGGATCGAGTCAGCGCTGCTCGGCCTCGGGCACTCCTCCATCCATCAGCTGGGCGCCCGACGACATCTTGGTACCCGACGGCTTCACCCGGCATCTCGGCGGCGACGCCGACGAATACCTCCCCCGCCGGCGTCCGGCAGCGCCGGCGAGGTCGACTCAGCTGTCGTACTTGACCACGCCGCGGATGATCGTGCCGGCGGCCTGGTCGTCGTAGCCCTGCTGCACCTGGTCGAGCGTGTACTCCTGGGTGATGAGCTCGTCGATTTTCAGCTGGCCCGCCTCGAAGAGGTTGAGCAGGTTCGGCACCTGGACGCGCGGGCTCTGCGATCCGAAGACCGTGCCGAGCACCGACTGGTTGAACATGGCCAGGTTGAACAGGTTCAGTTGCACGTCCATGGCGGAGAACGGCGAGATAGCCGTGACGACGATGCGCGCGTCCTTCGAGCCACAGGCGGCGGCCTCGGCGATCATCTCGCCGTGCAGGACGCCGGGCGTCAGGATCACGACGTCGGCGTTGCGGCCCATCGTCAGCTCGGGCAGCAGGAACGGCACCTCGGCCAGCGAGGCCGCCGTGTGGGTGGCGCCGATCTCCTTCGCCTTCTCGAGCTTGAAGGGGGTCGGGTCGACGGCGATGATGTGGCGCGCCCCGGCGATGCGTGCGCCCTGGATCGCACCCGAGCCCGACGCCGCCGCAGCCGGCCACGACGACCGTCTCGCCCGGCTTGACCTTGGCCCGGTCCACCGCGGAGCCGAACCCGGTCGCGATGCCGCAGCTGATGAGCGCGGCCGCCTTCATGTTGTCCCACGGGTTGATGCGGACCACCGAGTTCTCGTGGCACACCATCTCGTCGGCGAAGGTGCCGAGTTGGGCCATGCGGTTCACGTTCTCGCCGCCGAGGTGGTAGCGGTAGGTCCCGTCGCTGATCATGCCGCCGGCGAGCGTCATCATCCCGAGGTCGCACAGGTTCTGGCGACCCGAGGCGCACCAGAAGCAGGTCCCGCACGAGGGGATGAAGGCCACCGCGACGTGGTCGCCGAGCGCGACCTGCGTCACGTTCGGGCCGACCTCGGTCACGACGCCCGAGCCCTCGTGCCCGCCCACCACCGGGAACATCGACTTCACGCCGATCATCTCGAGGACCTCGGGCGGGGCGCTGATGTCACCGGTGCGCAGGTGCTCGTCCGAGTGGCACATGCCCGCATAGACCATCTTCACGCGGATCTCCCGGCTGCCCGGGGGGTCGATCTCGACCTCTTCGGTCTTCCAGGGCTCGTTGAGCCCTACGCACACCGCCGCACGTGTCGTCGTCATTTCGCAATCCCTCCCAGAGGCTGCTTCCACGGACCGGTCCGCCGGTCTGCTGTCGTCGCCAGTATCGCCCGCCTCCCTGGCGGGGACAACCGAGCGCGTCCGCCGGCGTCCTCCCGGCGGGCCCGGGGTCGTCCCGCCGCCGCCCCCAGAGTGCGTCCGAGGCGCGGCGGTAATGTGCCCGCGTGCCCGAGCCGACCGCATTCACCGAGGTCGCGGCCCGGGTCCGCAACTGGGGGCGGTGGGGGCCCGACGACGAGATCGGCACCCTGAACCTCATCGACGACGAGGCGCGGCGGCGGGGCGCCACGGCGGTCATGTCGGGCCGGGCGTTCGGCCTCGGGCTCCCCCTGTCGGAGGAGGAGGGGATCCAGCTCGGGTTCGTCGAGGGCCGGGCGAACCCCACCCGGACGATGGTCCACGTGAACAAGCCCGAGGGGCCCGACCCCGAGTTCATCGCCTTCAGCGAGGACGTGTTCGCCATGGGGACCCAGGCCGCCACCCACTGGGACGCGCTCGCCCACTGCAGCCACGCCGGGCAGCTGTACAACGGCTACCCGGCCTCGAGCGTGACGGCCGAGGGCGGCGCGGCGCGCTGTGGCATCCATCGAGCGGGCACCGTGGTGAGCCGCGGCGTGCTGCTCGACGTGGCGCGCGCCCTGGGCCGCGCGGTGCTCGAACCGGGCTACCCGATCACGCCGGCCGACCTCGATGCGGCCGCCGACCTGGCGCGCGTCACGCTGGCGCCCGGCGACATCGTGCTGGTGCGCACGGGCCAGATGGTGCATCTCGAGCCGGCGCACCGCGACCTCGTCGCCTACACCTGGCCGTCGCCCGGGCTGACGATCGAGACGGCCGAGTGGTTCCACGCGTACGACGTGGCGGCGGTGGCGACGGACACGCTCGTCTTCGAGGTCTACCCCTGCCAGTACGAGGACGCCTACCTGCCCGTGCACGTGCTGCACCTCGTCGAGATGGGCCTGACCCAGGGGCAGAACTGGGTGCTCGACCCCCTGGCCGACGAGTGCGCGGCGGACGGCCGCTACACGTTCCTCCTCGACGCCACGCCGCTGCCCCTGACCGCCGGCCTCGGCTCGCCGCTCCACCCGGTGGCGCTCAAGTAGTCGAGCGCCGCGGCGTCAGGTCGGCGAGATGCCGCTGCGGCGCCGGGCGGTGGCCCCGCCGAGCACCGGCCCGGTGCGCGGGCGGATCGACTCGCGTGAGGGGACCTCGGCCGCCGGCGCCTCGCGCCCCGTGACGGCCCAGTGCAGGACCCGGGCCTGGGTGTCCACGAGATGCCGCGTGCGGATTCCCCAGAATTCGAAGCCGTAGCGGTGGGCCGACACGCTGGCGAACATGGCGACGAGCGTCCCCGCCACCGCCATGGGGTCCGAGCCCGCCGGCGAGCCCGTCGCCGTGCCGGGCGCGCCGGTCGCGCCGGGAACGGACGGCGACGCCGCCACGATCACCTGGGCCAGCGCCACCGTGACCGCGTTGAGCGCACGGACGCGGATGCCGCGCAGCTCCGCGTCGCCCTCCTCGGTCGCCAGGTCGACGACGCGGAACACGGCGCGGTTGTCCTCCCAATAGGAGAGGAAGCCCTCGGTCACGGCGCGCGCCGTGTCCCAGCTCGCTTCCTCGGACCAGTCGCCACCCACGAGCTCGGCCAGCTGCGCCGCCTGGTCCACCATGCCCTCGGCCAGCACGCGGATGGCCTGCTCCACGTTCCCGAAGTACTGGTAGAAGGTGGCCGGCGAGGTCCGGGCCTGGCGCGCGATGTCCGTCACCTTCACCGAGCGCCACGACGTCGTCGTCAGCAGTTCCACCGTGGCGTCGAGGAGGCGCTGGCGGGTCTGGCGGCCCCGCTCGCCCGGCACCCGGCCGTCGGTGGTCGCCACCGGCTCGGCCACGCGCTCGGCGTACTCACTGAGGCCGACGATGGCGGCGTCTCCTGCCGGCTCCTGTGCTGGCATGGCTGGCCAGCGTAGTGGGCCGGTCCCGAAGGCCCTGATGACACCGCGGATATCCTGTCGGAATGGAGCAGACGGTGACCCGCCCGCTCACCCGCGCGCAGCAGGCCAGGCGCCAGCGCGTCATCGACGCCGCGATGGCGCTGGGGCTCGAAGGCGGCTACGAGGCGGTGCAGATGCGTGACGTGGCGGCGCGGGCCGACGTCGCCATGGGCACGGTGTACCGCTACTTCACGAGCAAGGACCACTTGCTGGCGGCGACGCTCGTGCACTGGGTCGAGATGCTCGACACCCGTATCGGGCAGCACCCGCCCCGCGGCGACCACCCGGCCGACCGCGTGCTCGATGTGCTCGACCGCGCGCTGCGTGCCATGGGACGACAGCCCAAACTGGTCGCCGCGGTCTTCACCTCGTTGTCGTCACCCGACCCCGCCGCCGTCGGCTGCCAGCAGCAGATCACGTTGCTGATGGAGGGGATCATCGCCCGCGCCATGGGCGAGCCCGAGGGCGCGGTGCCCGACATGTCCAACCGGGCCCGCATGATCGGCCACGTCTGGTACTCGGCCCTGGTCGGATGGATCAACGGCTGGTCCACCATGGCCCGGGTCTACGACGAGCTGGCGGTCTCGGTCCGGCTCCTGCTGCCCGACGAGCTGGTCGAGCGGCGCACCTCGGCCTCGGCCTCCGTCTGAGGCCTCAGCCCCGCAGCACGACCCCCGGTCGCTCGGCCAGCCCTTCGGCCGCCGGCGCCCCGTCCACCCGGATCGGCACCCCGTTGACCAGGGTGTGGGTCATGCCCACCGGCGCATCGGCCGTCAGGCGCTCGCCGTTCGCCGGGAAGTCGCGGATCCGCCGCAGCGGCCCCGGCGCCACCGTCGCCGGGTCGAAGACGCACAGGTCCGCCGCCTTGCCCTCCGTCACCGTGCCACGGTCGGCCAGGCCGTAGACGCCCGCCGGCTCCCCGGTCAGCTTGTGGATGGCGCGCTCGAGCGGCATCACCTCGCGGTCGCGCACCCAGTTCCCCAACAAGTCGGTCGAGAAGCAGGCGTCGCAGAGCTGGGAGACGTGGGCGCCCGAGTCGGCCAGGCCGAGCAGCACGTTGTCCCGGGGCAGCAGCCACGCGATGGCGTCGGGGTCGTCGTTGGCCAACACCGACCAGAAGCGCGCCTCCAAGTCGTCGTCCAGCGACACGTCCAGCATCACGTCGAGCGGGGTGCAGCCGCGCTCGCTCGGCCAGCACCGCCACCGGCCGGTCGGCCAGGTCGGGGTGCGACCGCGACTCCGCCACCGAGATCGCCGCCCAGTTGAGCGGGAACCCGCCGGCCTTCCCGCTCACGTCCTCCCAGGCGGTGGCGCGCCAGGCGGGGTCGCGGTACGCCGCCAGCCGCTCGGCCTTGGGCTTGCCCATAAAGCGGCGAACGTCGGGCGCATGTTGAGGGTGAACGGCTCGGACAGGTTCATCTGGAAGACCAGGGGCCGGCACGAGACCTGCGGCCACACCTCCACGCCGTCCGCCCAGGCGGCGTCGTGCTCGGCGATCACCTTCTCGTGATACGGGTAGCCCTTCACCGTGAGCAGCGCCGTCCACGTGAACGGCCGCCCCACCTCGCGCTGGAGCTGGAACACCTCCTGGTTGGGGAACACGCCGCCGGGCAGTAGCGCGACCACGCCACGCCCGCTCTGCTTGACCGGCTCGAGCAGCGCCCGCAGCTCGGCCAGGTCGGCCACCCGCGACGGCACTGGCCGCCCGCTGTCGCCGTTGTGCGTCGGCGACGCACTCGAGGCGAAGCCGGCCGCGCCGCCCGCCATGGCGTCGGCCACCACGGACTGCATCAACGCGATCTCGTCGGCCGAGGCGGGCCGCTCGTAGGCGTCCTCGCCCATGACGTACAAGCGGACCGCCGTGTGCCCGACGTAGCAGCCGTAGTTCAGCGACACGCCACGAGCCGACACCGCGTCCAGGTACTGCGGGAACGTCTCGAACTCGCCCCACGGCACGCCGGCGGACAAGGTGTCGAAGCTCATGTCTTCGACGTGCTGGAGCGTGCGCGCCAGCAGCGCCACCCCGTCGGCGCGGATGGGCGCGATGGAAAATCCGCAGTTGCCGGCGATCACCGTCGTCACGCCGTGGAACGAGGAGGGCGTGAGGTCCGGGTCCCAGAACACCTGCGCGTCGTAGTGGGTGTGGATGTCGACGAAGCCGGGGCACACCACCTGGCCCGATGCATCGAGCACCCGGGTCCCGCTCAGTCCCGTCCCGATGCCGCTGATCCGGCCTCCCGTGACGGCGACGTCGGCGGGCTCGGCCCGGTGCCCCCGTGCCGTCGACCACCGTGCCCCCCCGAATGACGATGTCAGCGCTCATGGCACCCATCGTCGCAGCCACCGGGGTGCCGTGCACGAACAGGGTGCCGACCAGCGGCGGCGTTCGGATACCGTGGGTTAGCCGGGCGACCGTCGTTCCCGCCATACGGAGGAACGACGCGCTGAGCGAGCGCAGGATCGGAGTGCACGATGGCGGTTCCATTTTTCAATAAGAAGACATCGCCGCAGTCGGACGACTCCCTGCAGATCTCCGGCGCCATCGTCGCGCCCAGCGACGGCCCCTCCCCCGTCGAGTTGGTCGACGCCGGGCACCCCGCGCTCGGCCTCGGTGTCGTGCGCGACCAGTACGCCCGCAAGATCCGCAAGACCCCGACCATCCGCATGGTCCCGAGCTCGATCATGATCGAGGGCCGCCGCCTCCGCTTCGCCGTGTCGGACAACGTCGACGCCTACGGCCCCGACGGCCCCGGCACGCCACCGGTGTGGGCGGTCAACATCCACGGCTACTTCGCCGGCGGCGGCATGTACTGGCGGGAGAGCGCGCGCCTGGCCGAGCAGCTCGGCTGGCGCGTCATCAACCCGAGCCTCCCCGGCTTCGGCGGCAGCGACCCGCTCGAGTGGCAGGACGTCTCCATGGAGAACCTGGCCAATCAGGTCATGGCGATCGTGCACAAGGTCGAGGCCGGCCCGGTCGTCCTGCTCGGCCACTCCATGGGTGGTGCGGTGGCGGTGCAGTTCGCGCACGACCATCCGCGGCGGACGCTCGGCATCATCTACCGCGACGGCATCAGCACGCCGGCGTGGAAGGACCGCACCGGCATCCTGCCCGCGCTGCTCTCCCCGGTCATGCCCGACATTGCGCCCATGGTGGACATGATCGCCGCAGTCATCTTCGACCTGCCCGACCTCGCCCTCGGCCGCCTGTACTCGACGGTGCGCGCCGTCCTGCCCGACATGCGCCAGAACATCCGCACCGTGACCCAGACGCTCCCGATCGGCAGCATGCTCATGAGCGTCGACCAGCGCAGCGAGGTGCGGCACCTGGCGGCCCAGCAGATCCCTATCCTCAACGAGTGGGGCTGTTTCGATCGCATCACCCCGGGGCACACGGCGCTCGAGTTCGCCGCCATCGCCCGCTCGCCCGTGCTGTGGGTGCCGGGCGGGCACAGCTGGATGCTCGCCCGCCCGCAGGGCCAGGCGGACATCCTCACCCACCTCGTGCGGGGCAACGAGTTCATGGCGCGGATCGACGACCGCTGGCGCCAGCTCACCCCCGCGAGTCCACCCTGCGCGCCGTCAACTGACGGCCCCTCTCTTCGGGCGGCCGCCCCCCTCCGCCGGCGCATCTCCGGGCGGCCGGACCGGGCCGTGATCGACAAGGTCCTCCACCCGCTCCTCTCATTGCACGGGTGGGAGGCCTACCTGCTCGTCGGACTGCTCGTGGCGGCGGAGGCCTCCATCATGTTGGGCTTCGTCTTCCCGGGCGAGACCGCCGCCATCCTCGGCGGCGTGCTCGCCTCGAAGGGCGGGGTGAGCGTGGCCGGCATCACGATTCTCGTCGTGCTGTGCGCCGTCGTCGGCGACACCATCGGCTACTGGGTGGGCGACAAGTGGGGCCCCACCCTTCTGCAGCTCGGCCCGCTGAAGAGCCGCCAGAAAGGGATCGCCGTCGCGCTCGAACAGTTGCGCCGGCGCGGCGCCACGGCGGTCTTCGTCGGGCGCTTCACCGCCTTCCTGCGCGCGGTCATCCCCGGCCTGGCCGGCCTGTCCAAGATGCGCTACCGCATCTTCCTCCCCGCCAACGCGCTCGGCGGGCTCGTGTGGGGCGTGCTCTTCGTGCTACTCGGCTACTTCGTCGGCCAGCGGGTCGAGAAGGTGACGGGGATCGCGTCCGACGTCCTGGCCGGCCTCATCGTCGTGTTGATCGTGGTCCTGTTCATCCGGCACCGGCGCAAGGAGAAGCGCGAGTTCGAGGGCCCGGCTCCTGCGGCAGACGGCGGAGACGGCCGGCCTGGAGGGCCCGAGGGCGCGCCCGGCACCGGCACCGGTACCGACGGCGACTGAGCGTGACTCAGGCCGGCGCCAGCACGGAAGAGTCCCCGCGGCGCAGGCCGGCCAGCACGCGGGCGAACTCACCGGCCGCATCGGCGCCGGCCGCATCCGTGTCCAGCCAGCGCACCGTCGTCGGGTCGCGGCGGTCGAGGCCGAAGAGGCCGAAGCGCGGCTCGTAGGTCCCCCACTCGTAGTTGTCCATGAGCGACCAGTGCAGGTAGGCCCGCACCGGCACGCCGGCGGCCACGGCCTCGACCACGGCGCCCAGGTGCTCGCGCACGATAACGCGGCCGCTCCATGCCGTCGGGGCGCGGGCGGGCCTGCCCGTCGGGCCCCCGCGTCGCCATCCCGTTCTCCACGACCCACAGCGGCAGGCCGGGGCGCAACGCGGCCTCGGTGGCACACCACGACGTGAGGCCGGCCGGGTCCGACTTCGTCTCCCACAGGGCGCGCCCGAACGTCCAGTCCCGGCCGTCCGCGCTGCGTCGCCCGGGCACGCGCATGGCGTGGCTCGCGACCGGGTCGTACCAGTCGAAGCCGGCCGCGTCGACGACGCGGGCCCGCGGCGACGCCGCGACGACGTCGACGACGCGGCGCGGCACCGGGCGGCGGGTGCGGGCGCGCAGGGCGGCCCAGGCTGTCGCCGAGCCCGGGCGTGCGGTCGCTCCCGTAGGGCGACACGGCGGCGAAGAACCGGCGCACGGCCGCCTCCCCGACGTGGTGCGGCGGGAACGCGGCGTCGTGCACGACGCGGCGCTCGTCGACGTAGCGGTCGACGTCGGACGGGTCGATACCCGCCTCGCGCAGTTGCAACAGGTCGACCAGCATGCGGTCGTGCTCGTAGATCGACGACGAGCTCGTGTTCATCGTCACCTCGGCCTCGGGTTGGATCTCGGCGATGGCGTCGGCCGCCAGCACGTGCGCGCTCGAGGAGGTTGTCGAGCACGCAGTAGGCGTCGGAGAGCGCCATGCGGCGACCCGGTGGCGTGGCACCCTCCACCCAGCCCATCAGCATCACGATGTTGGGCTCGTTGATCGTGACCCAGTGCCGGCAGTACGGGGCGAGCGCGGGCAACGTCCGGCGGACGTGCCGGGCGAACACGTCGGGCGAGCCGGGCCGCAGCCAGAACTCCTCGCCCAGCCACCACGGATGGGTGAAGTGGTGCAGCGTCACCATCGGCGCCATGCCGCGGGCGGCGCACAACGAGAGGATCTCGGCGTAGCGCTCCAGCGCGGCGCCGTCGAAGGCCTCGGGCGAGGGCTCGAGCCGCGCCCACTCGACCGAGAGCCGGAACGCATTGCACCCCAGTGCGGCGGCCCGGTCGAGTGCCTCCTCCGGGTGACGCCAGAAGTCGCACGCGAGGCCCGAGCGCTCGACGCGTCCCGTGGCCTCCCAGCCGGACCAGTTGTTGTGGGGCTCGTTGGGCCCGTTGAAGCCACCCTCGATCTGGTACCCCGAGGTGGCGACGCCGGCGAGAAATCCCTCACCCAGCAGGCTCGCCCTGGCCGCCGGCTTCGCCCGCGACGTCGCCCGCGGCTTCGACGGCGCCCGCGGCTTCGCCGGCGCACGCGTCGCGGGCTTGCGTGACGGGTCGGCGGCGGGCATCCGCTCAGCTTGTCAGGCTCGGCGAACCGGAGGTCTCGCCGTGGCCCGGGCGGTTCAGCGCGGCTGCGCCACCGACCGCAGGCGGGCCAGGCCGGCCGAGGCGATGTCGATCTCGTCGGCGGCGCGCCGCACCAGCGCACGCACCTGCGGCTCGGCCGCCTCGCTCCCGGCCCGCAACGCGGCGGCCTGGACGTCGTGGCTGGCGGCGATCAGCTCGGCCACCTGGTTCCGCACCCCGTCGGCCCGCGGCGTGGACGTGGGCAGGCGGCGCTCGAGGCGGAGCAGCCCGTCGAGCTCGCCCGCCAGCCCGCGCAGCGAGCGGCAGACCGACGACAGGTCGGCCACCGGCGCTTCGTGCGACGACGCGTGGTCGACCGCCGTCTCGGCGTCCTCGACCGCCACCCACATGCGACGCCGCACCCGCGCGGCTGAGCCGGAGCTGAGTTGCGCCGGGGTGGCCCGGCCCCACCAACGCTCCCGGCCGGCCGAGCGCGAGGGCGCCGGCCGCGAGGACGCCGCGGGTGACGGGATGCCCGCGCACGAAGTGCCAGCGACGGCGCACATAGCGCCGGGCCAAGAGGAAGGCGACGGCCAGGCCCGCGGCCACCACGAGTCCCGCGATCACCAGGAACTCGAACGCATGGACCAAGAAGCTCACCACCGAGATTCTACGCGGCCAATCGCAGAATTCCGGGCGGTACCCTTGGGCCATGGAACCGGGGTCCGCACCTGGTGCAGGCGGGGCAGACGCGGCACCGACGGTGGCCGTCGGACCGGAACCACCGGGCCCGGACGCATCCTGCCATCCGTGCCGCCTGTCCGCCCGTCGACCCCTCCTGGACGCCCGGCATCCCCTCGGTCAAGGAGCACCTGCCGAGCATCGTGTTCGGCGCCGCGGTGCCGATCGCCGTCTACTTCAGCGTGCGCAGCCACGTCAGCACCGACGCGCAGGCACTGATCATCGCCGGCTCCTTCTCCGTGGCCTGGATCCTTTTCCAAGTCGTGCGCCAGCGCCGGATCGACTTCGTGGGCGCCATCGTCCTCTCCGGCTTCGCCATCGGCGTCCTCAGCTCCACGCTCCTCGGTGGCAACTCCTACATGCTCAAGGTGCGCGACGCGTTCTTCACCGTCATCTTCGGCATCGCCTGCATCGTGACGATCTACACGCACGACCGCCCGGCGCTCTTCTACGTCAGCCGCTATCTCTCCGCCGGCAAGGACCAAGCCAAGCAAGAGGCCTACAACCAGATGCACGACATCCCGATCGGACGCCACACGTTCAAGGTCCTGTCGGTGGTGTGGGGCATCGGCCTCGTGATCGAGGCGTCGTTCCGCATGGTGCTGGCCGAGTCGCTGCACACCAGCACGTTCCTCGCCGTGTCCCCTTTCATCACGGCGTTCGTCATCGGCGGGCTCTTCGCCTTCACGGTCGTGTACTCCAAGCGCGCCCAGGCCGAGGCGGCGATCCTCGTGGCCACCGCGGCCAGGTCCGGCGGTCGGCGCCGGGGCGGCGCCGCCGCAGCCCGGGCCGACCGCCGAGGGCGACGACGGCCCGGTTCCGACCGCCGGGGAATGGCCCGACGCCCGGAACTAGGCCCCGGCGAGGCCCCGCATCTATCCTCGGCGGCGCTCCGACGCCCGAGCGGCGAACGGGGAGCGGGAGCACACCGAAGGGAGCAGTGACAGCGATGGCAGACGAAGTCTTGCGAGAGCGCCGCGGCAACGTGGAGATCCTCACCATCAACCGGCCCGAGGCGCGCAACGCCATCAACGGCGCCGTGAGCCGTGCGATGTCGTCGATCCTCGATGAGCTGACCCGCGACGCCGAGTGCTGGGTCGTGGTCATCACCGGCAGCGGCGACAAGGCGTTCAGCGCCGGCATGGACCTCAAGGCCTTCAGCAGCGGTGAGGGTGGGGACATCATCGGGGCGAGCGGTGGCTTCGCCGGCCTCACGCAGCGCGAGTTCCCCAAGCCGATCATCGCCGCGGTCAACGGGTCGGCTCTGGCCGGCGGGTTCGAGATCATGCTCTCCTGCGACCTCGTCGTCGCCGCCGACCACTCCACCTTCGGCATCCCCGAGGCCAAGCGCGGCCTCATCGCCGGCGCCGGCGGCCTCATCCGCATGCCCAAGCGGCTCCCCCTGGCGATCGCGCTCGAGATGGCCATGACCGGCGACCCCATCGACGCCGAGCGCGCCTACGCCCTCGGTCTGCTCAACAAGGTGGTCCCCTCGGCGCAGCTGCTCGACGAGGCCATCGCGCTGGCCGAGCGCATCGCGGCCAACGCGCCGCTCGCCGTGCGCCACTCCAAGCACGTGATGATTCACGCGGCCGACATGTCCGAGGAAGAGGGCTGGAAGATCAACGCCGAGGCGGTCGGCGTCGTCTTCTCGTCGGCCGACGCCATGGAGGGACCGATCGCCTTCGCCGAGAAGCGGGCCCCGAAGTGGCAGGGCAAGTAGCCACCTAGCCGAGTCGGCGCGTCGACCGGCAAGGACAGCTCCACCGTGCTCGCACCCGCGCTCGATACGGTCCGCCTCACCCTCCACGTCCTCGCCGCCGCCGTCTGGGTCGGCGGCCAGATCGTGATGGCCGGCCTCGTGGGCCCGGCCCGCTCCATCGGCGGCGATGCGCCCCGGGTGCTGGCCCACGCCTTCGCCCGCCTGGCCTGGCCCGCCTACGTCGTGCTCCTCGCCACCGGCATCTGGAACATCTCCGCCGTCCACGCCTCCTCGCAGAGCTCGGCCTGGAAGGCCGTGCTCATGGCCAAGATCGTCGTGGTCCTCCTGGCCGGCGTCGGCGCCTTCGTGCACCAGCGGGCGACCTCGAAGGCCCAGCTCGCCCTGTGGGGCTCGGTCGGTGGCCTGGCCAGCGTGGCCGCCCTCGTCATGGGCATCCTGCTGGCCGGCTGACTCCGAACACAGGCGTGAGCGCCGTCCGGCCGGCCGCCTGGCGGCGGCCCACCCCGGCGTCCTGCCCCTGGAGGTACCGGGGAGTGGGAATGGGTCTAACCTGGAACCCAGATCACCGGTTCGTCATCCCAGGTGAAGGAGAATCGCATGCTCGCTGAAATTTTTGGGGCTGACCTCGTCATCGTCATCGTCATCGTGGCCGTCTTGCTCATCGGCGGCACGCAGATTCCGAAGTTGGCCCGCAGCCTCGGCTCCGCCAAGAACCAGTTCGAGCAGGGGCTGAAGGAGGGTCAGAAGGAGGGTCAGGTGGACTCGGCGTCGAAGAACGGCACGTCGCCCGCCAGCGACACTCCGGCCCCGGCGCCTCCCGTCGAAGGCAAGTCGCCGACCAGCTGAATCCGCTCGGCTCTCCCGCGCGGCTGATTCACCGGCAGCCGAGCAGCCGGCGCCCACCACGACCACGGCGACTCGGGGCACCATGACATCCGACGTCCTGTCCGTCGCCGAACGCCTCTGGAACGGCGAGCTGTCGACGTCCACCTTCCATCCCGTCGACCACATGGGCGGGTTCGTCGAGATCACCGACGGCGTCGGCTTCTGCCCCTCTTTCGCCAACGTCTCCTCCTTCGCCACCGACGACGGCCTCGTGCTCGTCGACACGGGCAGCGCGCCCTTGGCCAAGGTCGTGCACGACGACATCCGCACCTGGAGCCCCGACCGCCTCAACACCGCCGTCTATTCGCACGGCCACATCGACCACGTCTTCGGCGTGCCCGTCTGGGAGGCCGAGGCGCAGGAGCAGGGCTGGGCGGCGCCCGAGGTCATCGCCCACCACGCGCTGCCGGCGCGCTTCGACCGCTACATCTTCACGGCGGGCTACAACACGATCATCAACCGCCGCCAGTTCGGCTTCACCGATCTCAACTGGCCCACTGAGTACCGCTACCCCGACCGCACCTACCACGACACGCTCGACCTCTCGGTCGGCGGGGTCGGGTTCTCCCTGCGGCACGAAAAGGGCGAGACCGACGACCACACCGTGACCTGGCAGCCCGAGTCGCGGGTGCTCTGTTGCGGCGACCTGTTCATCTGGGCCTCGCCCAACGCCGGCAACCCTCAGAAGGTGCAGCGCTATCCCCGCGAGTGGGCGGACGCGCTGCGCCGGATGCTGACCCTCGACGCCGAATTCCTCCTCCCCGGGCACGGCTTCCCCGTCATGGGGGCCGACCGGGTCCGCCAGGCCCTGACGGACACGGCCGACCTGCTCGACTCCCTCGTCGACCAGACGCTCGCCGTCATGAACGCGGGCGGGCGCCTCGACGACGCGCTGCACAGCGTCCGCGTGCCGGCCGAGCTCGAGGCCCGCCCGTTCCTGCAGCCGGTCTACGACGAGCCCGAGTTCATCGTCCACACCGTGTGGCGCCAGTACGGCGGCTGGTGGGACGGCAACCCGGCCACACTCAAGCCGGCACCCGAGCGCGCGCTGGCCGCCGAGCTGGCCGAGCTGGCCGGTGGCGCCGGCGCCCTGGCCGAGCGGGCCCTCGAGCTGTTGGCGGTGGCGGGCGACACGCCCGGGACCGGGTCCGGGTCCGGGTCCGCCGAGGCAGACGGGGCGCTGCGGCTAGCCGGTCACCTGGCCGAGCACGCCTGGCTGGCCGCGCCGGACGACCCGGCGACCCAGCGGGCCCGTCAGGAGGTCTTCGCCGCCCGGGCCGCCCGGGCCACCTCGACCATGGCCCGCGGCGTGTTCACCTGGGCCGCCAACGAGTCGGCCGGGACGGGCAGCCGACACACCCACTGAGCCCCGTGGACGCTGCAAGCCCTGCGCTGGTCGTTTCGTGTTTTTTGAGCCTGTTCAGATAGTGTCAGCGCGGTGGACTCGTCGCTGGCCGGCCCTTCTACAGACACGCCCGAAACCCCAGGTCACGGCGCCAAGAGTCCCCGTCGTCGGCGGCTCGCCGCGGGCGGCGTGTTCCTCGGGGCGCTCCTGCTCACCGGCTGCCAACTCCCGTCCTTCGGCGCCTACAAAGGCGCCACGTCGCAGGGCCGCTCGACCTTCCACCTCTGGCAGGGCTTCTTCATCGCCGGCCTGATCGTCGGCGGCTTCGTCCTCCTGCTGATCCTGTGGGCGATCATCCGCTACCGGCGCCGCTCCGACGACATCCCGCGCCAGACCCAGTACCACACGCTCACCGAGATCACCTACACCGTGCTGCCGATCCTGACCGTGATCGGCCTCTTCGTCGCCACCGTGTTCGTCGAGAACACGGTCACGGCCGTCGAGCCACACCCGTACACGACGATCCACGTCTACGCCTTCCAGTGGGGCTGGGAGTTCCAGTACGACAACGGCGTCAAGGTCATCGGACAGACGACGGACGCGCCGACGATGGTCCTGCCGACGAACAAGACGGTGCGGGTGTACCTGCGCTCCTTCGACGTGCTGCACGGGTTCTACGTGCCCGAGTTCAACTTCAGCCGCTACGCCAGCCCGGGCTACTGGACGTCGTTCGACCTCAACGTGCTGCACAACGGGGTGTATCGAGGGCAGTGCACGCAGCTGTGCGGCCTCTACCACTCCATCATGTTCTTCAACGTCCGTTCCGTGGATCCGGGCGCCTACCAGACGTGGCTGCGCACGACCGGCACCTTCCAGCGGACGCACCCGAACTCCATCGGGCAGCTGCCGGGCTCGGTCCACGCCAACAGCAACGGGACCGCACCCAGCTACTCTGGGAATTCGGGCAACTCCGGCACAGGCAACACCGGCAGCTCAGGCAACACTGGCAATACGGGAGGTGCGTTGTACGGTGACTGATGTCATCGCCCCTGGTGGCGCACGAGAGCCTGACGTCCATCTCCCGCCGCAGGTCCCGGGCGACGGCCACGACGCCCACGGCGGGCACGAGGAGCACGGCCCGAGCGGCATCCTCAAGTGGCTGACCTCGACGGACCACAAGGTCATCGGCCTCAGCTACATGATCACGGCGATCGCGATCTTCTACATCTCGGGGATCATGGCGCTGTTCATGCGGCTGCAGCTGGCCTCGCCGCACTCGTCGTTCCTCAGCTTCTCGCAGTTCAACGCGCTGTTCACCATGCACGGCAGCTTGATGCTGTACCTGTTCGCCGGCCCGTTCGCCTTCGGTGGCCTGGCCAACTACATCGTGCCGCTGCAGATCGGCGCGCCCGACATGGCCTTCCCCCGGCTGAACGCGCTCAGCTACTGGCTCTACCTGACCGGCTCCATCACCATGATGATGGGCTTCTTCGTGGCCGGCGGCGCCGCCCAGTTCGGCTGGGTGGCCTACGCACCGCTGTCGAGCGCCACGAGCTCGCCGGGGGCGGGGCCCGACGTCTGGATCATGGCCCTGGTGCTCACCGGGTTCTCCGCCATCTTCACCGGCGTCAATCTGTGCGGGACGATCTTCTACCTGCGCGCGCCCGGCATGACCATGTTCCGCATGCCGATCTTCACCTGGAACATGCTCGTGACCGGGATCCTGATCCTGATCGCGTTCCCGGTGCTCACGGCGGCGCTCGTGATGCTGTTCTGCGACCGCCACTTCGACACCCACATCTATACGGCGGTGGGGTGTCACCTCGTCAACGGCGCGCCCATGGCCTCGTGCGGGTCACCGTTGTTATGGCAAAACCTCTTCTGGTTCTTCGGCCATCCCGAGGTCTATATCCTCGCCTTACCGTTCTTCGGCATCGTGACCGAGGTCCTGCCCGTCTTCTCGCGGCGCCCGGTGTTCGGCTACAAGGGCATGGTCTTCGCCACCATGGCCATCGCGGCGCTCTCCACGGGTGTGTGGGCGCACCACATGTTCACCACCGGCGCGGTGCTGCTGCCGTTCTTCTCGTTCCTCAGCCTGTTGATCGCGGTGCCCACGGGCATCAAGTTCTTCAACTGGATCGGCACCATGTGGCACGGGCAGCTGACGTTCAACACCCCCATGCTGTTCAGTCTCGGCTTCCTGTTCGCGTTCCTGATGGGCGGCGTGACCGGCATCATGCTGGCTTCGCCCCCGATCGACTTCGCCACCCACGACACCTACTTCGTGGTGGCCCACTTCCACCAGGTCCTCTTCGGCACCGCGGTGTTCGCCGGCTTCGCCGGCCTCTACTACTGGTATCCGAAGATGTTCGGCCGCATGCTGCGCGACAACCTGGGCAAGTGGCACTTCTGGCTGATGTTCATCGGCTTCTGGGTCACGTTCATGCCCCAGTACGTGGTGGGCCTGCTCGGCATGCCGCGGCGGGTGGCCTCCTACCCGTCGAACCTGGGTTGGCAGAGCTACAACATCGTCTCGACGGTGGGCGCCTTCATCATCGGCGTGTCCTTCGTGTTCCTGCTGGTGAACTTCTTCGTGTCGTGGCGCAAGCCGATCCCGGCCGGGAACAACCCCTGGGACGCCCACACGCTCGAGTGGTTCACCACCTCGCCGCCGCCGCACCACAACTACACCCACCTGCCGCCCATCCGCTCGGAGCGGCCGACGTGGGACTACAACCACCCCGATCACATCACCGTCCCGCACGCCCGGGGGTCCGGGTCCAACGGGCACGCCAACGGGAAGAACGGAAAGGTCAAGGCCGGCGTATGAAGATCGAAGCGCTCTTCCTGCTCTTCCTCGGCGCCTTCTTCGGGGCGATCGGCCTCTGGTACTGGTTCTGGGGCTACGAGGACGGTGGCTCGGTGATGCTGCTCGGCGCCACGCTGCTCGGCTTCCTGCCCGGGCTCTACTACTTCTTCTGGCATCGGCGCTTCCACGGGCACAAGTACTTCTTCGTCGGCAAGATCGACGAGGTCGGCGACCGGCCCGAGGACCGCGAGGACGCCGAGCTGGCCGACGGGGCCGGGAACATCGACTCGTTCCCGAGCTCGTCCATCTGGCCCTTCGTGATGGGCATGGGCGCCTTCACGACCGTGCTGGCCATGGTCTTCGGGAGCTGGCTGGCCTTCATCGGCATCCCGCTGATCCTCACCGCGCTGACCGGCGTCACCGCCGAGAGCCGGCGCGGCGGCACCGTCTGACCTGAACCCCCGCGCCCGACCGCCCACGGCGTGGGTGTCGTCGCGCCGGCCACAGACCTTCGGCGCCGGCCAGCCCGGCGGAGGGTCCCGGTACCCTGATCCGATGTCCCCGCCACCCCCCGAGGGTGCGCTGTCGCGGCGCTGGTTGCCCTCATCGCCGTGGCGACCGGAGCCATCGTGGCGAACCTCTATTACGCGCAGCCGCTGCTGCACCACATCGCCAGCGACTTCCACCGCGGGCCCGGGGCCACCTCCTGGGTGATCACGGCGACCCAGGTCGGCTACGCCGCCGGGCTGCTGCTCATCGTCCCCCTGGGCGACCTCCACCCCCGCCGGGGCCTGGTGGTGCGGCTGTTCTGCCTCACCGCCGCCGCGCTGGTGGCCTCCGCGCTGGCGCCGAGCCTGTGGTTCTTCGCGCTGGCCTCGCTCGCCGTCGGCGCGGCGTCCGTGGCGGGGCAGGTCATGATCCCGTTCGCGGCCGACCTGGCCCCCGAGGAACGGCGCGGCCGCGTCGTGGCGCGGATCATGACCGGCCTGCTGCTCGGCATCCTGCTGGCCCGGACGGTGTCGGGCCTGGTCGCCCAGGCAACGGGCGGATGGCGGGGCATCTATTGGCTCTCCGCCGGGCTCATGCTCTGCTTCGCCCTGATCCTGTGGCGCGCCCTGCCGGACGAGGCGCCGCGCCCGCACCGGACCTACACGGAGCTGGTCCGCACCTCCCTGCGCCTGCTCGCCACCGAGCCCGTCCTGCGCCGACGGGCCTGGCACGGCGCCGTGGCCTTCGGCGCCTTCAGCGTCCTGTGGACCACCGTCGCCTTCCTGCTCTCGGGCAGCCCGTACCACTACTCCACCGCCGTCATCGGCCTCTTCGGCCTGGTCGGCGCGGGCGGGATCCTGGCGGCGAACGTCGCCGGCAAGCTGGCGGACTCGGCCCGCACCACGCTCACGACCGTCGTGGCCGGCGTGCTCTTCACCGGCTCGTTCGCCCTGCTCTGGGCGGGCCGCACGTCGGTGGCCGCGCTGATCGTGGGCATCGTGGTGCTCGACATGGGGACCCAGGGCATGCAGATCACCAACCAGGCCGTGATCTACGCCCTGCGCCCCGACGCCCGGAGCCGCATCACGAGCGCGTACATGGTCTGTTACTTCATCGGCGGTGCCGTCGGCTCGGTCAGCGCCGGCACGCTCTACGCCTCCCACGGCTGGGCCGGGGTGTGCCTGCTCGGCGTCGGCTTCGGCGTCGCCACCCTCGCGCTCTCGGCGTACGAGCGCTGGCGCCCGCCTTCCCGGCGGCACCCACAGCCGACAGCTGATCAGGAATTCACCGGTCCAGGCGCTCGAGCAACCTGACCGACACCCGGTCGCCGACCTCCTTGCCGATCTGCTGGCGCAGCGCGGCCTTGATCGGGAGCTTGTGGGTCCCGTCCCCGAGCGCCATGAAGGAGCTGCGGAAGGGCGTCCCGTCGACTGTGCCGCGGACCTTCACCAGTCCCCGCGTCCCGAAGTACTCGGCCGAGCCCGGCATCACCACGTAGCCCCAGCCACCCTTGCCGGGCGACTGCACGATGGTCGCCGTGAACCGCCTGTCCAGCTTCACCGCGGCAGGGCCTCCATGACCTTGAGCTGGTTGCCGTCGGGATCGCGCACGATGAACATGAGCGGGACGCCCGGCCAGCGCAACAGCTCGTCCGTGTCGACGCCGGCCCCCGACAGCGCCGCATGGTCGGCCTCGGCGTCGGACGTGGCGAACGTGATGCCGGAGTCGACACCGACCTTGCCGTCCGCGCCGGCGGCGACGAGTGCGACCGGGACGCGGCCGCCCACGGGCGCCACCTGCAGCCAGCGCCCGCCGTCGCCCAGGGGCACGTCGAGGCGGACTTCGAAGCCGAGCTGCTCGACGTAGAAGCGCCGGGCGCGCTCCTGGTCGGCGACGGGAACGGCGACCCCGCCGACGTCGCTGATCCCGGTGGCGCTGAGGCGGTCGGACACGGGCTCAGCCATAGCGCAGCGATCCGGGCGTGGTGAGCAGCTCGCCCGACTCGAGCCAGGTCTTGAGCCCCGAGAGGATCATCGGCCAGCCGCCGAAGATCTGCGAGTTGGCACCCTCGCGCATCTGGTCGTGGGTGAGCGTCAAGTGGCACGAGTCGCCCACCTCTTCGATCTCCCAGGTGACCCGCGTCGTCCCCTCGGCCCGCACGTCGTCATCCCACAGGCAGGCCATGGTGTGCACCAATCGCCGCGGCGGGTCGACCTCGAGCACTTCGCCTTCGCCGAGATGCACCCCGTGCTTGTCGACGTCCACGCTGAGCGGCGAGCCCACCTTCCACTCCGAGTTCACTGCGGCGCCGAAGTTGTACTTGGCGCGGATCTCGGGGTTGACGATGGCGTCCCACAGCTGCTCGGGCGTCGTCTTGATGAAGATCTCGTAGACCTTTTCCATCTGCCTCTCCAATCTGTCCTTGATCTCGCTCAGCCCTGCCACCCAGGGCTCGGAGTACTTGCTGACCCAGCGGTCGTGGATGAGCCGGATCGGCACCGGATTGAGGAAATGGAGCTTCTCCCGGCCCCGCCGCCGCGTGACGACGAGCCCGGCCTCCTCCAGCAGCTTGAGGTGCTTCATGACGCCGAAGCGCGTCATGGAGAACTTCTCCTCCAACATGCCCAGGGTCTGGCCGTCCTGGCGGAACAGCTCGTCGAGCAGCTCCCGCCGGGTGGGATCGGCCAGCGCCTTGAACACTTCATCCACCCCAAGGACTATATGTGACCTTTTAGTCACATGTCAAGCCGGTCAGGGACCAGCCGACCGCACCGTCCCGCCGGGCCACTACAGGCGGGCGTCGAAGACCTCCCAGCGGCCCGGGATCCCCTTGAGCTCGGCCTTGCCCCGCTGCTCGAAGCGGATGTCGCCGTCGGCGCAGGCGGTGCGCACGGCGTCGGAGACGAGGACCTGGCCTCCCTCGGCGCGGGCACAGAGCCGCTGTGCGAAGTGCACGGCCAGACCGGACAGGTCGTGGCTGCCCATCCGCGACACCTCACCCACGTGGACGCCGGCCCGCAGCTCCAGCCCGAGGCCGGCGATCGACTCGATTGCGGCCTGGGCGCAGCGGATGGCGTCCGCCGTCTCTTCGAAGGCGACGAGGAAGCCGTCGCCCGTGCACTTCACCTCGTTGCCGTTCGTCCTCTTGACGTGCCGCCGCACCCGCGCGTTGTGCTGGTCGATGAGCTCGCCCCAGCGCTCGTCGCCCAGGGATGCGGCCATCGGGGTCGAGTTGACGATGTCGGTGAACAGCATCGTGGTCGTCATGCGGTCCACGAAGACAGTGCGGGTTCCCGTCGTGAAGGGCTCGACGACGTCGATGACCGGGTCCGCGGTGTTGCGCAGGAAGATCTGGTCACTGCCCGGCACGAGCGCCAGCCGAGACCCGGGGATCGAGTCCGCGAGATAGCGGCCGAACGCCGGCGGCAGCATGAAGTTGTCCTCGAGGTGGATCACGAGCGTCGGCGCGGTGATGGAAGGGAGCACGTCGCGCACATCGAGGTTGCGGTTCATCTGGAAGAGGGTCACGGCCTGGTTGCGACTGGTCGAGCTCAACTCGGCACGTCGCGCCTCGAGATCGGGCCTCGGCCTGGACCAGTAGCCCGAGATGGTGCCCTGCCCCCACTCCTCGCGATAGTGCGCCTCGAGTTCGTCCAGGCGATCGACGTGGATTCCGATGGGGTAATCGTCCGCCATGGGGAGGCGGGCCCAGCCGTTGCACAAGATCAATCGCTGCACCGGATGGCGCGGACGCATAGACGGCAGCCACGGCTGCCCCGTTGTGCGTCCCGAAGAGGACCGGATCGGTGGCGCCGGCTGCCTCCATGACGGTCTCGAGGTCAGCGACGAGATCGTCGACGGACGGCACCGCCGACGAGTCGATGGGATCGGAATAGCCCATGCCGACCTGGTCGTAGGTGACCAGTCGGGCGAAGCTGGCCAACCGCCGGAACCCGCGGCGCCGAAGAATGCTCGTCCCACGCGAGGCTCGGGGCGAACGAGCCCCCCACGTAGACGATGTCGGGCGGACCGGTGCCGGCCACCTGATACGCCAGGTGGGTCTCGCCACGTTGGGCGAACTGAATCGGTGGCGCGGTAAGCACCGCTACCGACCGGCCGACTCAGCGCCTCGCCGCATGGGTGAAGTGTGGCACCCGGGTTGGGCCGGGGAAAGCCTTGTCTGCCCGTTCTGACGATTTACCGGCACGTCACATCGCTATTGCGTAAAGTGCGTTCATGCCAGCAGTCGTCTTTGTCATGCCGAAGGCCAACGATGCCCTCGCCTCGCCCGGCTCAGGCAGCTATCAGGCCGCCGTTTCCGCCATCGAGGGCGCTGGATCGCTCCGCGAGGCGGTGGAAAGCGGAGGTTTGCTGGACGGCCTCGACGAGCCCATCCAGCGCGAGGCACGGGCCGTGCTCGACGCGCTGCCCGACGAGGTCAATCGGGGCGTGCTCGATGCGCTGCGCACCGCGTTCGAGAACGGGTCCTCCGTCGAAGTCATCTGGGAGGAGAACACGGCCGACTCGGGCATCAGCCACCGCGTCGGGACCGATGGCCGAGCGCGTCAGCATCACGCTGGTGACGCCGCACGGCCGCAACTTCTAAGAGCGACCTCCCCCAGCGGCACGGCGCGTTGTGGTCAGGCGCGCCCGGTCCCGTTCGCGAACAGCGGCGACAGCACGGGCCGCAACACCCGCCGGAGCGACACGCGCAGCTCGTCCTCGTCGTCGACCGGGAAGACCGATTCGCGTGTCAGGACGAACGACAGCCCCAACCGGGCCGTGATCTCGGCCAGCTCCCCGGCGTGCTCCTCGGTCATCGACGCGCCGGCGGCCCGCGCCTGGACGGCGAGCAGTTGCCGGGTGAGGGCGACGAGCGGTCCCGCCCTGGTGGTCAGGAAGGGGAGGATCGTCGAAGGATCCGTCCGCAGCAGTTGCTCGACCAGCGAGCTGCGCAGTGCGGACAGGCCGACGAGCGCACCCTCGATGATGCCGTCCTCGACCGAGCCACTGGCTGTCGCGGCCGCCGTGATCTGGCCGATGGTTGCGCGCAGCTCCCGGGCCAGGACGGCGTGCACGAGCTCGTCGCGGGTCGAGAAGGCGCGGTAGACGCTCGTCCGGCCGATGGCGGCGCGTTCGGCGACGTCCTCCATGCTCCAGCGCTTCAACCCGTAGGTGCGCATCAGGTGCGCCGCGGCGTCGAGGATGCGGTCCTCGGGGGATCCGGCCACCGAGACGGTGGCGAAGGCCCCCAACATCGGCTCGAACTCGATGGTCACCTTGCGTCTCGACATCAGGCCGCCTGCTGGGCCCGCTCGCCGCGCACCCGCTGCCAACCCTCGAGCGCCCGGGGCTGCCAGCGCACGGTGGAGGGAACGATCGGCCAGGCGTTGCGCACGGCGAGCTCCAACCCCTCGAGGGCAACGGCGTCGACGGCGGACCACTCGATGCCGAACCGATCACGCACGACGGGCGGCAGGCCGCCGAAGGCACACAGACGCACCAAGCGGAAGACGGAGTGCCGGGCCAGCGCCGTCTTGGCCAACGGCCGCAGGAGCGTCAGCTGCGGCGGCAGCAGCGGTTCCGCGCTGAGCACCGGGCGCCGCAGTGAATCGAGCACCCACTCGGCCGCCGGGTTCAACTCGAGGACCTCGCCGCAGAAGGAGTCCCACTTCTCCTGGAAAGCGGCGCGGTCGGGGGGAACCGATCGGTCGCTCACCCCGTAGCGGCGGTACCACTCCACCCCTTCTTGGTACAGCTGCTCCCGTTCGTCGGGCGTCAGGCGATGCCGATCGAAGCGATCGGCCACCTGCTCGGCCATGTACTGGAACGTGGCGTGGGCCCACCAGAAGGTCTCCGGGTCGAGCGCGTGGTAGCGCCGGCCCTGATCGTCCACCCCCTTGATGGTGCGATGGAAGTCGCGGACCTCGCGGCCGGTGGTCACCGCCTCCGGGCCGTCGTAGACGGCGCCCAGGATCCGCGGCAGGGACCGAAAGACGCGGCCGTAGGGGTCGCCGAAGAAATCCGAGTGCTCCAACACGCCGGCCCCGATGGCCGGGTGCAGCAGCTGGAGGAGGCCGATCGAGGCCCCCATGAACGCGATCCGGGTGTCCCCCGCCCAGCGCCACAGGAGCGAGTCGGGGCCCAGATCCCTGCGCTCCGCATCGGGGCCGGCCCGCAGGTGGGGCTCGGTCTGGTACATAAACACATTATATGTACTGACAAGCCCAGCGAGCCAAGTCCGGGTCGCGGCGCCGGACTATGACAGAGGTCGTGGAGAACGGGATCTCGCTGGTGACGCTGGGTGTAGCCGAGACCGGCCGGGCCCGTGCCTTCTATGAGGCGCTGGGTTGGTCGGGCATGTCTCCCGACGGCGACGTGGTGTTCTTCCAGGCCGGCGGCATGATCCTGGCGCTCTGGGGCCGGGACAAGCTGGCCGAGGACAGCACGGTCGACGATCGGGGCGGCTGGGGCGGCGTCACGCTCGCCTACAACGTCGGGTCGCCGGCGGAGGTCGACGCCGTGTTGGCCGACGCGGAGGCGGCAGGGGCCACGATCGGGCGACCGGGAGACACGACCTTCTGGGGTGGCTACTCGGGCGTGTTCATCGATCCCGACGGGCACCCGTGGGAGGTCGCACACAATCCGGGCTGGGTGCTGGCCGACGACGGAAGCGTCCACCTGCCGGAGTGAGTCGGGCCACCTCGGCGGCCGGCGTGGCCCGTCGTCATCCGGTGCGACTCGCCGAGGGCCTCCGTCGCCAGGTGTCCTCGCAGCCAGACGAGCAGAAGAGCACCACGGAGCCTCGGACGTCGTGCGCGATCTCCTCGGCCGTGTCGTGGGACAGCGGGATGCCGCAGATGGGATCGCGCGAGCCGTCCTCGCCGGCCAGCGCCATGCGGATGCTCGCTGCCGGCACCGGCTTCTCCACGCCGCGCAAGCTGACCGGCGTCTCGCTTGCGGCCACGCCCCAGCTGGGCAAGTGGTCCATGACCGATGGCGCCGCCCACGCCTCGGAAGCCGGCGCCAGGTCGCACAGCCGGGACGCGACGTTCACGCAGTGCCCGACGTAGTCGTCGCCCTCCATCAATATGACGTCGCCAGACGAGACACCAGATCGGATCGACACCGTGCTCACCGGTCCGGAGACATCGGTGACGACGTAGTGGACTTCGAGCACCGTCTCGAGCAGGGGCCGGGTGTCGACGCACACGAGCATGGCGCCGTCACCCAACCATTTTGCGATCCTGACGCCGCGCCGCGCGCAAATGTCGCGCAAGAGGGCACGAAAGGCCGTCAGGACGTCGACCGCTCGTTCGTCGCCCTCGATTTCGGTCAGCGCCGTGAACCCCGAAACGTCGATGAAGGCGAAGCTGCGGTGCACGCGCACGCCCCTGATCGTGCCATGCAGCCCTGGTCGCCGCCCAATTCAGCGGGCCCCGGCCGCCAGCGTTCCTGGTCCTACGATGGCGCCGTGATCCGCCCGCTCCGGAGAGAAACGCGATCCCCGTCGCGGCCAGGCACCGCGTTGGCGCAGCAAGGTCGGCCCATCACCGGCCCCGGGGCGTGATGAGCTGAGCATGGGACAGCTCGACGGAAAGGTTGTGCTGTTGAGCGGTGGCGCCTCCGACATCGGGCGCGCCACCGGCGCTGCTCCTGGCCGCAGAAGGTGCGGCGGTCGTGGTGGGCGACGTCACCGAGGATGCGGCCGAGGCGGTGGCGCAAGACGTCGCGGCGTCGGGTGGGCGGGCGCTGGGCCTGCGCTGTGACGTCCGCGACGAGGACTCAGTGGCCGTCTTCGTCGACCGAGCCGTGGCGGAGTTCGGTGGCGTGGATTGCGTCGACCACAACGCAGCATGGAGCCATCCCCGACTCGATACCGATGCCGTCGGCGTCGACCTCGGAGTATGGGAGCGGGTGATCGAGACGACCACCCGCGGCGCCTTGCTGCTGGCGCGCCATTGCATCCCGGCGATGACGCGCCGCGGGGGCGGCTCCATCGTGACGATCTCCTCGGGCACGAGCACGATCGGAGAATCGACCCGGGTCGCCTACGGCGTGTCGAAGGCCGCGCTCAACCAGCTCACCCGCCACCTGGCCGTCCGCTACGGGCGCGAGGGAATCCGCGCCAACGCGATCGCGCCAGGCTTCATCCTCACCCGCACGGCAGCCGCCAACGTGCCCGAGGACGTCCAGCAGCGCCTCGCCGAGGCCAACCCCACCCGCCGTCTCGGGACGCCCTCCGACATCGGCCGGGTCGTGGTGTTCCTCTGCAGCGACGCCTCCGCATACGTGAACGGCCAGGTGCTCCACGTCGACGGCGGCCATCAGATCGCCGGGATCCTGTAGGAGCGATGACAGAGGGCACGAGGGTCGCACTCGTCACGGGCGCCAGCCGCGGCATCGGGCGCTGTGCCGCCGTGGCGCTGGCGCGGCGCGGCTTTGACGTGGTGATCACCGCGCGCACCGTGCACGAGGGCGACGGCCGCGCCCACGCGTCGAGCACCCTGGCCCACACCGACCCGGTGCCGATCGCCGGCAGCCTCGACTCGACGGCCGCAGAGATCGAGGCGCTGGGTCGCCGCTGCCTTCCGGTGCCGATGGACCTCATGGAGCGTGCCTCGGTGGAACGGGTGGCCGAGCGAGCCCTCGAGACCTGGGGCCGCATCGACGTGCTGGTCAACAACGCCATCTATCAAGGTCCGGGAACCATGGACCGGATCCTCGATCTCCCGCTCGAACTGGCCGAGCGCTGCCTGGTCGGCGACTATCTCCATCCGCTGCTGCTGACGCAGTTGGTCGTGCCTCAGATGCTCGAGCGCGGCACGGGGCGTCTGGTCAACATGCTCTCGGAGGCGGCTTTCACCACCCCGCCGGCGCCCGCAGGAGCCGGTGGATGGGGCGTGGCCTATGCCGCCGCCAAGGCGGCGTTCCACCGCGTCACCGACATGTGCCACGTCGAGTTCTTCGACCGCGGCATCGTTGCCTTCTCCATCGCGCCGGGCCTCACCCTCACCGAGTCGATGCGCGCGTCGGGGACGGACAGGGTGCTCGTGCGAGCCGGCCATGTGCCCGCTCCGCCCGACGTCGCCGGAGAGGTGGTGGCGTGGCTCGCCGACGACCCGGGTGCAGCCCGCTACGCCGGGCAGATGGTGTCGTCACGCTCGCTGTGCAAGGAGCTCGGGCTGGTGGCCGGCTGGCCCCCGCCGCGGCCGGCGGCAAAGCCCTCGTAGCGACGCCCTACGTCAGGCGGGGGAGCCCCATCGGGTTGGGAAAGGGCAGGATGCCCGCTGCCACGACCTGGCGGGCACAGGCCGCCACCGCCCCGTGCAGGTCGGCGAGCGCCGCGTCGCCGAACTGGGCGAAGGGCGGACCCGCCAGCCGGTCCGTCTGCTCCTCGACCGCTCCGTGCAAAGTCCGTCCGGCATCGGTGGCCCGACCGTCGGCGTGCAGCAGCCCCTGGGCGACCAAGCGCGAGCTCGCGGCCTCCCACTCCTGCTCGCTCCAGCCCCGGTTGTCCCGCAGCAACTCCGGCGGCACCGCCTTGGTCCCGGCCGCCAGCAGGTGGGCGTCGATGCCGCCAACGCCGTGCGCCACCAGGGCCGCCACGTGCCCGTCGCCGCGGTGTTCGCGCAGGGTGGTGCACGCCTGCCAGGCCTCGGCGAGTCCCCCGGTCCCGAGCGCGGTGCCGATGGCCGGCCACAGGCCGCGGTTGGCAGCCGCCATCATCCGGCCCGCGACCTCACAACCCGCCGTGGCCCGGCGGAGCAGAGGCAGGGCCGCCAGCAGGTCGGAGCGCGCCTCGACGCTGCAGGCTTCGCCGAGAGCCTCCGCCGCGGCGATCGCCCGGACGCGGCACAGCGTCAGCGGCGCCACGCTCTCCCAGCATCCGGGAACCGCCTTGGCGACCATCGCCGGGTGGAAGTTGAAGAACGACGCGGTGACCGGACCCGCGCCGACTCGTCCCAGTGGAGCGGCCCGGCCGGCGAAGTAGCCGGCCCAGAACCCTCGGAGACCTGCGTCACGCAGTGCGGCGCGGCAGCCGGGGTCGAAGTAGGTGACGGCGTGGACGGTTTCGAGGGCGACCCACAGGTCCCGGGCCCCGGGCCGTTGCGCCGCCTGGTTCAGCGCGTGACCTGGCGCGCGCCCGTCGGCGAGGGCTCGGGCTGTTGTTGCCCGTCGCCGTTGCCCAACGGCTCGATGTCGATGCGCACGGGCACCGGCTCGGGGTCGAGCTCCACATGCTCGTCGTCCTGGCGAGGCGCCGTCGGGACGGTGGAGTACTCGCCTTGCGCCGAACGCCGTACGACGACAGACCGCTTGCGCTTGCCGACCCCGTGGACGCCCTGCATCTCCCTGCACAGCTGGTAGGTCACCAGGGCAGCGACGATCGGCACGACGATCGTCGCGATCCGGAAGAACCACAGCGTGACATTCAGCGAGACGTGGAAGAAGTTGGCGAGGACGTCGGTGGAGCTGGCGGCGAACAACGTGAACATGAACGAGAACATGGCGACGCCCGCCGCCGTGCGCTTGGGCCGGTCACGCGGCCGATCCAACAGGTTGTGCATGGCGTGGTCACCCGTGAATCTGCGTTCTAAGCCCGGATACAAGAGCCAGAGCGTGATCAGCAACATCGGGAAGACGACCGCCGGGCAGAAACACCTCGAGCGGCACGGTATGACCAAAGCCCGCGAACTCCCACGACGGCATGATGCGGAGCGCCCCGTCGAGCATCCCCATGTACCAGTCCGGCTGTACGGCATACGAGATCTTCGACGGGTCGTAGGAGCCGAACTGCCAGATCGGGTTGATCTGGGCAAAGGCGCCGAGCAGCGCCGTGACTCCGGTCACCATGAACAGGAAACCCGTGGTCTTCGCCATAAAGGTCGGGAACATCGGCGAGCCGACCACGTTGTCCTCGGTTCGCCCTTCCCCGGCGAATTGCGTGTGCTTCTGCCGCACCAGCAGGGCGAGGTGCACGGAAATGAGACCCAACAAGGCGAGCGGGATGATCAGGACGTGGATGATGAAGAACCGGGGGATGATGCTCCCGTCGCCCGGGAACTGGCCGCCCCAGAGGAACGAGGTCATGTAGCTGCCGATGATGGGCTGCGACTCGGCGATGGAGTAACCGATGCGGAGGCCGGTACCCGAGATGAGGTCGTCGGGCAGCGAGTAGCCGATGAAGCCCTCCAGGACCGCCAGCACGAGCATCAGGATCCCGATGGTCCAGTTCAGCTCGCGCGGCTTGCGGAATGCCCCGGTGAAAAAGATGCGGGCCATGTGCACGATTATGGAACCGACGAAGATGTCGGCCGCCCAGTGGTGCATCTGGCGGATCAGCAAGCCGCCGCGGACGCTGAAGGAGATGTTCACCGTCGACTGGAAGGCCTCCGAGACCCGCTGGCCACGCAGCGGCGCGTAGGTCCCGTTGTAGATGACCTCGTGGGCCGAAGGAACGAAGAAGAGCGCCAGGAAGATGCCGGTCGCAATCAGGACGACAAAGGAATAGAGGGCAATCTCGCCCAACATGAAGGACCAGTGGTCCGGGAAGATCTTGTCCAGGAAGACGCGCCCGCCCTTGGCCACGCCGAATCGCTCGTCGAGTTCGTCGACGACCTTGCTGACGTGGCCGTAGGGGCCCATCGCCTGCTTCGTGTTGCGCTTCGTCCTGGCTGCGGTGTCGCTCATGTGGTCCGCTCGAAGAAACCGGGTCCGAGGGGCTGATCATACGGCGCCGTGGCGATCAGGTACCCCTGATCGTTGTAGCCGAGCGCCAGCTGGGGCAGGGGGCGGGGGGCGGGCCCGAATTGGGGCACCGCACCGTTGCGCACGTTGAACATGGACTGGTGGCAGGGGCAGACCAGGAGCTCGAGCTCCTGTTCGTAGAGTCCGACGGGACAGCCGAGGTGCGTGCAGACCTTGGAGTAGGCCACGTAGCCGTCGGGGGTCCAATTCTCGCGTCCGGGCATGGTGGGAGGATTGAGGGGCTGGTCCGAGACCCTGATCAGCACCGTCTGGTCTGTGGCGAGGCCCTGATCGGTGAAGGTCACCTGTCCGTTCTCAATGCGCATCTGGTTGCGCGGAAACACGGTCATGATCCCGCCGATCACCAGCGTCTCTTTGCGGATGGGCCGGCCGTTGGAGTCGACTAGGACGGATCCGGCCTTCCACTGGGAGACGTCGTACTCGTCCGCGGGCACGGGGCCGAGAGAGCGGATCAGCGGGAAGGCCGCGACGATGCCGAAGATGCCCGCGCCGAGGGCGAACAGGCCGCCCAACATCTTGCGCCGCTTGACCACCACGGCCGAGCGCTCGACGAGCGCCGCCGAGATGGAGTCGCGCTCCTCGGGGGTCGACGCCAAGACGTGACGCTCCTCGACGAACGGGCCCTGCGGCATGAGGTACTTGCCCCAGGCGGTGAGCCCGAAGCCGAGGGCGAACAGCCCGGCGCCGAGCGCGCCGCCGAACACCCATGGGTTCCAGTTCTGCCAGTAGGCGGCGCCGGCAATGCCGAAGAAGACCATCGCCACCACGAAGGTCACGGCGATGATGTTCTCGACGCGCTTGGGGTGCCGCGCCGCGTCGCCCATGTGCGGATCGCTCAGGGCGGCGACAGGCATGGGGACCCGCGTCCTCGAGGGCTGGTGATCGGCGTCGCTCACGACCGCTCTCCGATCCAGAAGCACACGAGGGCCAGACCGCCCACGCCGATCAGCAGGGCCACGAAACCTTCGGCGACCGGCCCAACGCCACCAAGGGCGAAACCGCCCGGGTTCGTCGGGTGCTGGAGCCGACCGGTCACGTAGGAGGTGATGTCCCGTACCTGCGCGTCGCTGAGGTTGCCCGAGAAACGCGGCATGTTGGCCGGGCCGGTGCGGATGGCCTCGACGACCTGCTGTGACGTGACCTGGCGATTCACCAGCGACGGCGCGTTCGTGCCGAAGGCCAACGCGTCACCCGAGCCCTCGATGGTGTGGCAGGCCGCGCAGTTGAGTGAGAAGAGGTCGGCGCCGACCGACTGGTTGGCCCCCTTGAGATGCGGATAGGGCACCGCTGGCACCGCCGGGTCGAGGGAGTTGACCCATGCCGCGAGCTCGAGCGCCTGCTGCGACGTCAGCCTGCTTGTCCGTCGCTCCGCCTCGACGGCCTTCACATCGGCGGCCGGCATCCGGCCCGAGCTCACCCAGAAGTCCACCGTCGCCGCGCCGACGCCCACCAAGTTCGGACCGATCGTGGACTCGAGCTTGCCGTTCACCGTCGTGGTGCCCGTGGCCTGGTTGCCGTGGCAGCTCGAGCAAAAGGTGGCGAAGAGGTCGCGCCCGGCGGCGATGTAGGACGCAGGCGGGTTGGCGTAGGTGATGGAGCTATTGCCATAGGAGATCAGCCCACCGCTGTGGCAGATCAGGTTCGTGCTGGTGAACGGGTTCCCGGAATTGGGGGTGGGGCTCACGCCCTTCGTATTGACGTTGCCACATGCCTTCAACACTTGCTTCGTGTTCGTGGAGACCTGTGACGCGTCGGTGTGCCCGCTCGCCCCGGCACCGGTGCCGGGGAAGAAGACGGCAAGTGACGCCATCGCGGCGACAGCCAACAGACCTCCCGGCAGGAGGACTTGGGTGCGGAACGTCCGCTTCAGTGGTGCGCGCACGCCTCGCATGCCTATTTGAGAAGGAACAGACAACTGTAGAGACCAACCCAGACGATGTCGACGAAGTGCCAGTAGTAGGAGACCCCTTGGATAGCGGAGAGCTCGCCGGGGTCACCGCCGATGTCCCCTCGCATGCGGCCCAGGAGGAAGACCATCGCCAGCAAACCGATGAAGACGTGCAGACCGTGCAGACCCGACATGATGTAGAAGAGCGATCCGTACGAGTTGGTGTACCAACGGGTCGGACTGAACAACCATTCGAAGACCTGATTGCCCAGGAACGCCACGCCCAGGATGATCGTGGCCACGATCCAGATCCGGGCCGAACGCCGCCGCCGCCACTCAGATTGGTAGACGGCGTACTGCATGGTGAAGCTCGACGACACCAGTACCAGCGTGAAGATGCCCGCCCGCAGGGTGTCGAGTTCGGTTCCCGCCGGGGGCCACGGCCCGACCGTGTTGGCCCGGATCGTGAAGAAGGCGGCGAACAGGCCGCTGAAGAACATCAGCTCGGAGCCGAGCCAGATCATGACGCCCACGGCCAACATCGGCGGGCGGTCGTGAACGATCTTCCCCTGGGGCGCGGGAACCTCCGCCGAAACAGCCTGCGTCACAGGGCAATTTCTAGTCGACCCGGTGCGGAAGGCGCCAACAAGCAGGTGACGGCGCCACGACCTCGGGCTCGGCTGTGAATTCCCAGGTCAGTGAAGGTCGACCGGCAACGGATCCGCATGCAGGATCGTCAGCCGTCGGGTCGGCCTCGTGAGCGCCACGTAGAGGGTTCGCAATCCCCGTGTCGTCGACACTGGAGGAGCCTCCCCGGCGGGCTCGTCACCGACGGACGAAATGAGCGAGGGCTCGACGACGATGACGGAGTCGAATTCGAGCCCGTTCGTCTCGTCGGCCGGCAGGAGGACCAGTCCGGCGGCCAATCCCTCTCCGGTCGGATCGCGCGGGTCGATGGCGTCCAGGCCGGCATCCGCCAGGCTACGGGCCAGTTCGGGCAGCATGACCGCCGCTCCGAGGACGGCGACCCTGCCTGGCGCCACCGCCGCCACCTCTTCGCGCGCCAACTCGGCCAGCCGCGCCGCCAAGCCCGACGCGGCCCGCCTGCACGATGCGCGGCTGCTGGCCGGACTCCCGGACGGGCCGGGGCGGAGCGATCGACGGGCGCTGCCACGGCCAGCACCTGCGCCGCGAGCGCCACCACCTCGGCCGGGGTGCGATAGCTGACCGTGAGCTCGACCAGTCGAGTCGGACGCTGCGGGCTCAAGTGACGAGTGATGTCCTCCCAGCTCGTCGGCGCCCATGGCCCCGTCGCCTGTGCGATGTCACCGACCACCGTCATGGAGCCGGACAACGAGCGCCGGGACAGCATGCGCAGCTGCATGGGGGAGAGGTCTTGGACCTCGTCGACCACGATGTGACCAAAGGACCTGACCTCGTCGTCGGATCCCCCGGAGGCCGCGGCAGCGGTGGGCATCGGCGACGCCGCCAGGCCCTGGGGCCAGAATCCCCCCTCTTGCGGTGTCGCTTCGTCATTCCGCTGCGTCCGAACCCGGTTGGAGCGACCACCACGGCGGGGGCCGAGCAGCGTTCTCGCCTCGTCGATGAGCGCGGCGTCGCCGATCGTCCAGGGCACCGCCTCGAGGGACTCGCCACGCGGTCGGTACAGGCGCTGCACCTCACTTGGGCTGAGAATGTCCTTCCCCGCCGCAGCCAGGAGGGGGCGTGCGCCGAAGAGGTCGTGGACGAACTCGTGCGGCGACAAGCGCGGCCACATCCGGTCGAGCGACGCAATGACTTCCGGCGCGCGTCGGAGCCGCCGCGCCAGGTCGTTCTGTTCTTCCTGGCTCGGTGTGTCCTCGGTCGCCCCGATCCCGCCCCGGGACAGCCTGGCCCGGTAATCGTCGGACAAGGCACGCACGACGTGCGCCTCGACGAACCGGCGCCGCGCGTTGTGGGTCCCGGGCCGACGGCGGGCCATGGCGACGATCTCCTCTGTCGCCTTTGCCCGCAGCCGGAGGAGCCCGGCGCCGAAGGGAATCTCGGCGTCGGTCCGTAGGGGGCGCTGGCGCGTGCGGAGGGCCCGGGCCAACACCTTCACCATCCGCACGTCGCCCTTCAGCTTTGCCTCGGCGGGACCGTCCACCCCCCGAACGCGCACCTCGGGAACGAGTCCCGCCACCGTCGAGAGGCTGACGCCCGTCTCGCCCAGAGACGGCAGGACCTGCTCGATGTAGCGCAGGAACAACGGGTTGGGCCCGACCACGAGGACGCCCTGACGCTCGAGCGGGAATCGGTGCGTGTAGAGCAGATAGGCGGCCCGGTGGAGCGCCACCGCGGTCTTGCCGGTACCGGGCCCACCTTGGACGACCAGGACGCCGGGCAGCGGCGAGCGGATGATCTCGTCCTGCTCGCGCTGGATCGTGGCCACGATGTCGCCCATGCGACCGGTCCGAGCTTGTCCGAGCGCCGAGAGCAGCGCGCCCGGTCCCCCGAGGACCATGCCGTCGGACACCAGGCGGTCAGTGGCCTCCCCGTCCTCGCGTATTTCCGTCGGGCCAACGGGACGGCCCGCCGGGTCGACGAAGTACTCATCCTCCAGACCGAGGACGGTGCGGCCCCGCACGGCGAGGTGGCGCCGGCGGGCCAATCCCTGAGGATCGAGGCCAGTGGCCCGGTAGAAGGGCTCAGCCACTGGCGCCCGCCAGTCCACGACCAGCGGCTCGTGGTCGGGGCCGGACACGGCGAGCCGGCCGATGTGAAAGGACTCCCCGAGCGCCCCGTCGGCCGCTCCGTTGCCGGGCTCGGGCTGGCGGTCGATGCGGCCGAAGTAGAGGGCCTGGTCCCCGATATCGAGTTGTTCGAGGCGGGCCAGGCTGGTCCGAACGACGATGTCTCGTTCGGTGCGGGACTGGAAGGTCCCGCCACGGCCGAGGTCCAGCACGCCTTGGAGCATCTGGCGGGCTTCTCCTCGCATGAACTCGAGCCCGTCGTAGGCCAGGTTGAGGAACTCCTGCTCATCCTCCAGATCCGGATGTTCGGGCACCTCTCCCCTTTCGCCCCGGTCGCCGGGGAAACGGTTCATTTTAGACGTCCCGCACGCCCGGGTGGCCCGGATGGCGACGCCTACGATGACCCGGAGCGAAAGGACCTCCATGCTCATCTCGACCATGAACGATGTGCCCGGCTACAAGGTGACCTCGGTGCTCGGAGAGGTCTTCGGCCTGACCGTCCGCTCGCGCAACGTCGGCTCCCAGTTCGGCGCAGCGTTCAAGTCGCTGGCCGGCGGCGAGCTCAAGGGGATGACCAAGAACCTGCAGCTGAGCCGAGAGGACGTCGTCAACCGCATGGTCGAAGAGGCGGAGGCGCGGGGTGGCAACGCTGTCCTGTCCATGCGCTTCGACACCTCGGAGATGGGCGGCAACTGGACCGAGATCTGTGCCTACGGCACCGCGGTCGTCATCGAGCCGGTCGGGTGACCACGTCGGCAGACGCCGTGCCCGACCTGGTGCGGGCCTGCCGACGGCAGCCGGTTGGCCGCACGCCGGTGTGGTTCATGCGGCAGGCGGGGCGGGCCCTCCCCGAATACCGCGCTGCTCGAGGCGACGGGCCCATTCTGGGGGCGATCGAGGACGCGGCCCTCTCCGCTGAGCTCACGTTGCAGCCGGTCAGACGCTATGGAGTGGACGCCGCCATCCTGTTCTCCGACATCGTCGTGCCACTGCACGCGATCGGATTCGGGGTAGAACATCGAGCAGGGCCGCGGGCCTGTCGTCGCGCAGCCGTTCCGGACGAAGTCCGACCTGGACCGCCTCCGACCCTTCGAGCCCGAGATCGACGCCCCTTACGTCGCCGAGGCGGCGCGGCTCGCGGCCAAGGAGCTCGCCGGCACCGGCGTCGCGCTGATCGGCTTCGCGGGCGCACCGTTCACGGTTGCGAGCTACGCGGTGGAGGGCGGCCCGTCGAGGACGTTCGGCCGGGTGAAGGCGATGATGCACGGTGACCCTGCGTTGTGGGAGAGCCTCACCCGGCGATTGGCTGCCATGGCGATTGCCTCGCTCCGGGCGCAGGTCGCCGCGGGCGCGCAGGCGGTGCAACTGTTCGACAGCTGGGCGGGATCGCTGTCGCCCGACGAGTACGCCCGCTTCGCGTTGCCGGCGACCCGCGCCGTCCTCGCGGGCATTGCCGACCTCGGGGTCCCGACCATCTTGTTCGGCGTCGGCACGGGAGAGTTGCTGGCTCAGATGGCCGATGCCGGCCCTGACGTCGTGGGGGTCGACTGGCGGGTGCCACTCGACGAGGCCCGCCGGCGAGTCGGCGCGCACCACGCCGTGCAGGGAAACCTGGACCCCGCCCGGTGCCTCGCCCCATGGACGGTCGTCGAGGACGCCGTCCGCGAGGTGCTTGGGCCGGGCCGACGACGGGACGGGCACCGGCCACATCTTCAACCTCGGGCACGGAGTGCTGCCCGAAACCGATCCCGGGATCTTGGAGGCGGTCGTCGAGGTCGTGCACCGGGAGACCACCCGGGAGTGACCACCGGCGTCCTCCTCATGGCCCACGGCACTCCGGCAAGCCCCGACGACATCGGCGCCTTCTACACCCGCATCCGGCGCGGTCGACCGCCCGAGCCGGCGCAACTCGCTGAGCTCGAGGGCCGCTACCGGGCGATCGGCGGCGTGTCCCCGCTGGCGGAACGTACCCGAGCCCAGGTCGACGCGGTGCGGGCAGTGCTCGATGCTCGCGCCCCCGGGCACTATGTCGTCTCCTTTGGCGCGAAGCACACCGATCCGCTCATCGAGGAGGCGGCGGCCGGGCTTGCGGCCGCCGGGCACGACCGGGTGATCGGACTCGTCCTGACGCCTCACTCCTCGTCCTTGGGCTCCCAGGAGTACCTCGACCGGGCCGCCAAGGAGCTGGGCTCGACACCGTTCGTGGCGATCGGCCCCTGGTACGGAACACCCCCTCTCGTCGAGTTGCTCGCGGCCCGTGTCACGGCCAGCCTCGGCACCGTGACGGGACGTCGACGCGTTCTTTTCACCGCGCATTCGTTGCCCGAGCGCATACGCCAGGCCGGCGACACGCTACCCGGAACAGTTGGCCGACTCCGCCCGCCTCGTGGCATCCGCGGCGGGGCTCGACGAGTGGCTCGTGGCATGGCAGAGCGCGGGCCGGACCCCGGAGCCGTGGCTCGGTCCGGACGTCGGCGACGAGGTGCGCCGCCTGGGGTCGGATGGCGAGACCGACGCGGTGGTCGTGTGCCCCATCGGTTTCGTCGCCGACCATCTCGAGGTGCTCTACGACCTCGACATCGAGGTCGCCCGCATCGCCGCGGCGAGCGGCCTGGCCTACACGCGCACCGCCTCGCTCAACGACGACCCTGTCTTCATCGAGGTGTTGGCCGATCTGGTCACGGCCGCCGGGTCCTGAGGTGGCGGGCCGGCGGGTGGTGGTGGTCGGCGGCGGCATCAGCGGGCTGGCCGCGGCCTGGGAGCTCAGCGGCGGGGCTCAGGCGCGCGCCGACGCACCCGAAGTGGTCCTCCTCGAGGGCTCCGAGCGGCTCGGCGGCGCGTTGCGCAGCGAGGACCTCGCCGGGCGGGTCGTCGACCTGGGGGCCGACGGCTTCCTCGGGCGACGGCCAGAGGCGGTCGAGCTCTCCCGGGAGCTCGGTCTTACCGACGCCCTGGTTCCGATCGCGGCACGGGGCGCGTCGGTCTGGGCCCGGGGACGGCTGCGGGTCCTGCCCGAGGGGCACGCGATGGGGATCCCCACACGGTTCTGGCCGACCGCCCGCGCAGGGATGCTGGGGTTCGGCGGCGCCGCGGCGCTTGCCCGTGATGCGCTCTTGCCGCGGCCCGACGTCCGCGGCCCGATCGGCGACCGCGCCATCGGCCCTCTCGTCGCGCACAAGCTGGGGCGGCGGGTGGTCGACACGCTGGCCGATCCCCTCATCGGTGGCATCCACGCCGGCACGGTCGATGACATGTCCGCGGCCGCCGTCTTCCCACCTCTTCTGGCCGCCGCGCAGCGCCGCGGCAGCTTCATGCGCGCGTTACGCGCCGAAGTGCCGAAACCGGACCCCGACGGGCCGCCCCTGTTCTGGGCTCTCGACGGTGGCATGGCCGCGTTGGTGCAGGCGCTCGCTACCGGCCTCGAGCGCCGGGGCATCGAAGCCCGGCTCTCCTCCCGCGTCGAGCGCCTCGAACGGGAGGGCGGACGGCTGGTCGCTGGTCGGGGCGCGCACGGAGCACGCCGACGCCGTGGTCTTGGCGGTGCCGACCCCGAGCGCCGCGGCACTCCTGCGGCCCCACGACGACGAGGCCGCCGGCTTGCTCGCCTCCATCGACTACGCCTCGGTGACGGTGGCGACGTTCCGCGCCGCGGGCGGCTGCGTACCGTCCGATCTCTACGGGACCGGCTTCCTCGTGCCGCGCCATGCCGCGGCGAAGGGCGGCGACCCCTGGGCCGTGACTGCGTGCACCTATCTCGACCGCAAGTGGCCGCACCTCGCTCGCGAAGGCGAGGTGTTGCTGCGTGCGTCGCTTGGCCGGATCGACGACACCCGCCACGAGGAGTGGACGGACCCCGAATGCGCCGGCCGAGCCTGGGACGAGCTGGGTGAGCTGATGGGCCTGACCGGCGAGCCGTCGGAATCCGTCGTCGCGCGCCATCCGCGATGCGTTGCCCCAGTACCGGGTCCATCACCTCCTGCGCACCGCTGGAGTCGAAGCGGCCCTGACGCGGCTTGGTGGCGTTGCGGTCGCGGGCGCCGCGTACCGCGGCGTTGGCATCCCCGCCTGCATCGCGAGCGGCCGGGCCGCGGCACACGCCATCTCGTGACCTGGCCACCGCGCCGGGGTCGCGTGGCCGCGCCGTCGGTCGCCGCCGGCATCCTGCTCGCCCTTTCGTTGCCACCCTGGGGCTGGTGGCCGCTCGGACTGGCCGGCGCCGGGCTGCTCTATTGGCGGCTCGCCGGGCTGGCGCTCCGGACGCGGGTGTGGTCCGGCTGGCTCGCCGGTCTGGGCTGCTATGCCATCGGGCTGTTCTGGGCCCGCGCCTTCAACTGGTACGGCGCGGTCGTCCTGATCCTGGTCGAGGCCCTGTTCTTTGCCGCCGCCGCCGCCCTCACACCACCCGCACGTGGACGAGCACCGGCGTTTGTCGGTGCGTGCACACTGGCCGAGGCGCTGCGGATGACCTGGCCCTTCGGCGGGCTCCCGCTGGGGGGCGTGTTCCTTGGCCAGGCGGGTGGCCCGCTCGTCCAGCTGGCGCGGCTCGGCGGCCCGCTGCTCGTGACGGCGGGCGTGTGGGCCGGCGGCGTCGCTGTGGCGAGCCTGGTCTCATGGGCCGGAGCGCGCCGGTCCCGATCCGCCACGCCGTCCATCGTCGGCGCACTCGCTGATCGCGGTAGGGCTTCTCGTGCTGGCCTCCGTCGGTGCGGTGGCGCCTGACGGTGGCGCTCCCGTGGGCACGGTGCGGGTTGCCCTGGTCCAGGGCGGAGGGGCCAGGGGAGTGAGCAAGGAGCAGGTGTCACCCACGACGGTCTACGACGCGCAGTTGTCGGCAACTGAGGACGTGAGCGTCGGCGCTCCGGCACGCTGAACTCGTGATGTGGCCCGAAGACGTCGTCGCCCTGGATCGGCCACTGACCGGCTCACCGGAGGCGGCGATGCTCAGCCACCTGGCCCGCGCACTGCGGACGACGCTGATGGTGGGGATCACCGAGCCGGCGTCAGCCACGACGTTCCGCAACGAGGTCGTGGCCTGGGGACCCAGCGGCAGAGTGGTCGGCGTGTTCGAAAAGGTGCACCGGGTGCCGTTCGGCGAGTACGTGCCCCTGCGATCATTCTTCGCGCATTTCGCGGACCTGTCCGGTGTGCCGACGGATGCCATCCCGGGAAGTGGCACGGGTCTCATGCGCACACCCGCGGGCCCCCTCGGCCTGATGGTCTCCTTCGAGATCTTCTACTCGGGGCGGAGCCACGATTCGGTCCGCGCCGGCGCAGAGTTGCTCGCGGTGCCGACCAACACGTCCTCGTACAGCACGTCGCAGGTGCCGGCCCAGGAGATCGCCGCCGCGGTCGTCCAGTCGGTCGAAACGGGACGCGACCTCGTGCAGGCGGCGCCGACCGGCTTCAGCGCGGTCGTGACCCAGCGCGGCGTGGTCGTGGAGCGCAGCACGCTGGGCGATCGCCAGGTGCTCTCCTCCACCGTGGACCTGCGCCGCGGCCTGACGCCCTATGACCACTGGGGCGACCTGCCTGTCTTGATCCTCTCGGCGCTCGCCCTCGCCGCCGGCTGGGCACGTCAGTTCCGCTCCTCGTAGTAGCCCGAATGGATGTAGACGCACGGCACCCCGGCCGCGACGTACATGGCGTGGTTCGACGGGTCGTCTTCGAAGGCGAGCCGAAGATCGAAGCCATAGTCCCGCAGATCCTCGACGACGGACTGTTTGAATGCCGTGACCTGCGCGTAGTCCCCGCGTGACCGCATCACGAGGAGGTCCCACCGCAGGCCATAGCGGTGGAGCCAGGCCAGCGTCTGGGGCTGCACCCGCGCCGGCCGCCCCGTCAAGAGGATGACGTGGAGCGATGAGTCGAGCAGTTCGAGGAGCCGCGCGATCTCCTCGATCACCGGGTCGTCACCGCAGGCCTCGAAGAACGCGGTCCAATCCCGCCGGCCCCGCTCCAAGAAATGCTGGCGTCCGGCCGCGTCGGAGAGCACGCCGTCGATGTCGAAGACGACTGCCGGTCCTCCCGCCGGGGTCTGATCCGAGTGCCAGGCCCAGTTCGTCCGGTCGCTGTCGGGACGCGAGCCGGGCACGAAATTCCAGCTTAACGACCTGGCCTCCACCTTTTGGCCGAGCCACTCCACCCACACGGGGGGCTTCCGATGCCCCTGGAAGTGACACGATGGACGCCACATGCACGGCAACGTCGACACGGCTGCGGCCGGCACCGAGCCCGCACCCCGGCACGCCGACCGCCGGATCGGGGTGGCGCTGGGCCGACGGGTCGAGGTCATCGGCGACCTCCTCCTCCCGCTCGAGCCGACCGCGTCATCGACGGCGGCGTGCCACGACGTCGCACATCGCCTCGGCGAATGGCAGGGCCCAGGCATCGTCATCGTCTGTGGTCGAGTGGTCGCGACCGGGTGCCCGGAAGGCTCTGCGCGCCGCGCCCTCGAGAATCACTCCGAACTCACCGGCGCGTTGGAGGCCTTCGCCGCACGCCCGGACTCCCAGGTGATGGTCGTCATGGCGACGTCGAGTCGCGATCCTGAGCTGGTCGACGTCCTGACCAGCGCGGGAGTCCAGGTGGTCGACGGCGTCGACCTCGATTGCGAGACAGGGGCAGGCTCGCGCACCGTGCTCGTGCGGGCGGGGTCGATGCGGCCCGACGCCAACCCCCCCTTCGACGCCCACCCGAGGGACGACCGTCCGTGGCTCGCCGGCATCGAACGTCTGGACGACCCGCTCGAAGCGCGACGGTTCGTCACCTCGCGCCTGCTCTACCGGCGGCTGCGCCGCTACCTGTGGGCGCCGCCGCTCCTGCTTGCCGCCATCGCGTTGCTGCTACGGATCGAGTGGGTCGTCGACGGCCTCGGACACGTCTTTCGATCGCCGCGCCAGCAGAACGCCCTGCAGCGCGCGTACGACGCGTCGTGGTTCTCCCGCTTCATTGTGACGGTCGTGATCGCCGTCGCACTGCTCGTCGTCCTGGCCGTCGTGGTGGCCATCACGTCGCGTGGCATCTGGCGCGCACTGGGCGGGGAGGGGCTGCCCGCTCCGTGGGCGGGAGGCGGGTCGGGCGTCGGCCCGATCGCGCACGCTCAGCTGGAGATCGAGGGCGAGGACGCGCTCGACTGGACCCGCGCCGCCCTCGAGAACGGCGCCGCCGGCGTCATTGCGGGCGGTGCGCTCGTGCCCGAGCTCACCCACCTCGATGCAGGGTTCTTCGCCTGCCCGGGAGCCACCTCGGAAGTGGTGCACGAGCACCGCGGGCGCCTCGGGTTGCCCCCGACCTTCCTGCACCATCGACAGGAGTCCACGATCGAGATCGAGACCGGCGCGGAGCTGCACGTCCGCCTCCTCCTGGCCGACGCCAACCTGCCGTCCGCCACGCTGGGTGAGCGCCTGGTCACCGCCGATTCGGTCATCAAGGGCCGCACCAAGGCCGCTGAGGTCCACGCCGAGTTGGCCGCGGGGTGGCCCACGGGCGCCTCGTGGCCCCCCGCCCCCGACGTGGCGGCGGACCGCATCCGGGTGCGCCGGGTCCGTCGCATCGCGGCCGTCTCCCTCTTCGCCGCCGGGGCGATCGACCTTCTCTCCGCCGTCACGGCACCGTTGCGCACCCATCTGCACCTGATTGCGCAATACCTTCCGATCGCCGTCGTCCAGGCTGCGGGCGCGCTCGTGGCCATCTCCGGCATCGGGATGATCATGCTGTCCCGGGGCATCCTGAAAGGACAGCGCCGGTCCTGGCTCGTGGCGATCGCGCTGCTCACCGGATCGCTCGCCCTCCATCTCGTGCACGCCGCCGACGTGGTGACGCTCTTCGTGTGCGTGGGCGTGCTGATCCTCTTGATCGTCCGCCGCGACCTTTTCCGCGCCCAGACCGAGCGGGCCACGTTGATCGGTGCCTTCGCCATTCTCGCCGTCGGCGGACTGTTTGCGACCCTGGGTGGCTTCATTGCCGTCGAGGTCGCGGGGCATGTCCATCACCACTCCCTTCCCGGATGGCCCCACGTCCTGCTTGGTTCCGCCGAGCGGTTGGTCGGCGTGGAATGGGTGGCCTTCCCCACCGGGATCGACCGATTCGCGTCCATCAGCCTGTTGGCCGTCGGGATCAGCCTCATCCTGGTCGCCCTGTACTTCCTGACGCGTCCGGTCGTCGACCGCAGCCTCTCGCTTGGGACGCGCTTCTGTCGGGCGACGGGCCGCCGAGCTGCGGGCACGCGACATCGTGCGCCGTCACGGGACCGGAACCTTGGACTACTTCGCGCTGCGCGACGACAAGCAGTGGTTTTTCCATCGCGATTCGCTCGTCGCGTATGCCGTCTTCGGAGGGGTCTGCCTCGTCTCGCCCGATCCCATCGGGCCGTTCTCAGAACGGGCTCACGTCTGGGACGCGTTCCGCCGGTATGTCGACCGCCACGGCTGGGGGCTCGGGGTCATGGGTGCGGGAGAAGAGTGGCTCCCCACGTATCAGGCGTCGGGCATGCGCTTCGTGTACATCGGCGACGAGGCGGTCGTCGATCCCCGGGTCTTCTCGCTCGACGGGGGAAAGATGAAGGGACTGCGCCAGGCGGTCAACCGGGTCGCCCGCTACGGCTACACGGTGCGCTTCTTGGACCCGGCGCGTCTCGATCCTCACGACGCCGCACACATGGCCGAGCTGATGGCAAAGAGCCGCCGTGGCGAGCAGGAGCGTGGGTTCTCCATGATGCTCGGGCGCCTGTTCGACCCGCGGGATTCGGGCCTGCTGCTGACGTTGGTCGAGGGGCCCGATGGCGCACCAGTGGCGATGTGTCAGTTCGTCCCCTCGCCAGCGATCGGCGGCTTCTCACTCGACCTCATGCGCCGCGACCCGGCCGACCATCCGAACGGCCTGCTCGACTTCGCCCTGTGCTCGACGATCAGCCACCTCAAGGAACGGGGAATGACCGGTCTCAGCCTGAACTTCGCGGCAATGCGGTCGATCCTGGAAGGCGATTCCGGCGACGGGGTGACCCAGCGAGTCGAGCGATGGGCGATCCGCCGACTGTCCGGCGTCCTGCAAATCGAGACGCTGTGGCGGTTCAACGCGAAGTACGAGCCCAGGTGGTTGCCTCGTTACATCGTGTTCGACTCGGCGGAGCAGTTCGTGCCGGTGGCGATCCAGATCATGCGGGCGGAGTCGCTGACCGAGGTGCCCGTCATCGGGCGGCTCCTCACGACCGGCGTGGCGAAGCGCGCCGGCCCCGCGGTGCCCGAAGAGATCGTGGCCGCCATGGGCCACGACAGCAGCGACGCCGCCGAGCGACAGACCGAAGCGACCGGTCCCCGGCCGTGACGCCATGACGACCGCCATGAGCCCCACCGAGCGCGAGGCGTTCCTCGCCGGTGTCCACGTCGGCATCCTGAGCGTCGAGGATCCGGGGCACGGGCCGCTGACGGTGCCGGTCTGGTACGCCTACGAGCCGGGCGCGACCGTCGATGTCACCACGTCCCGGCGACAGCGCCAAGGCCCGCTGCCTGCGCGCCGCGGGACGCTTCTCTCTGTGCGCCCAGACGGAGGCCCCGCCCTATGGCTACGTCAGCGTCGACGGACCCATCGCGGAGGTCGTGGACCCGGCACCACCCGAAATGTTGCGCGCCCTGGCGCACCGATACCTGGGCCCCGAGTTCGGCGACTTCTATCTCGCGGCCACCAAAGACGACGCGCCCGACAGCGTCATGTTCCGGCTTGCACCCGAGCGCTGGCGCACGGCAGATTTCTCAAAGCAATACAGCTAGACCACGCGGGCGCCCACTCAACAGAGAATGCCGAGGAGGCAGTGTCGCGCTGTCGTCGTGGTCGTCGGCGGCAGGGTCGTGGTCGTTGCCGGCGCGGCGGTCGTGGCGGTCGTGGTCGGTGCCGTGTCCGGAGTCGGCGCCGGCGTGGGTGTGGTCGTCCCGGGCAGGTACACGTAGGTGATGGTCGTGGACACCGTCTCGCTTTGATGCGGCTGGGTGGTGGGCGTGCTCGTCCCGGGTGCCGACGAGGTCGTCGACGGGGCAGCGGTGGACGGGGTCGTGGCTGCTTCGGTCCGGGGCCCGCTGGCCGCAATCGGGCTCACGTCGTGCACACTCTGCGCCGGGAGTCGCGGTTTGGATCCACCCGGCGCGAGGAGCACCAGCACGGCCAGGAGGATGCCGACGACCCCGAGGCCGGCCAACATCCCTGTGCGATGTGAACGCGAGCGAGGCACGCGTGCTGGTTCGACGAACTCCTCGTGGATGATCGGAGCCCACGGCGACCAACGTCTCGTCCCCGGCGCCGTCGAGGGCCGACGATCGGGAGCTCCATCGTCGGATGGGTGACGCGCCCGGCCTCGTTGTCGTCCACAGGCTGCGCGGTGGCGCCCTCCCTGGCCTCCCGATGGAACCAGCTCCGGTGCGCGGGCACGGCCTCGGAGAACTCGTCACGAATGAGGCGTTCGGCGACGCCGGATGCCTCCGGCTGCCCCGCGTCACCGGGCTCGAGCCCGGACAGTCCGTCGTTCATCGTCGATCCGTTCCTCGTCCACCGGGAATGCCGGCGGTTCCCACCTGAGGAAAACCGCTACCAGCGCCGTTAGCTTACGACGGACCGGCCCGGTCCTTGTCGGGCCGGCCTGGCCCAGTCCGGCATTGGCCCTCGTCCCACCTCGTGACACGCCCATAGGCGGCCCGAGCCGGACGGTCCGCTAGTGCGGGAGGAAGAGCAGCGTGGCGTGGTTGGCGAAGTCGATCAGCGGCTGCGGCCAGAAGCCGAAGAGGACGGTCACGCCCGTGCACAGCCCAATGGCGAGGGCGCTCAGGACCGGCACCTCGACCCGCTCCGGTGCCGCTGGCTCGCCCTCGCCCTCGACCTCGTCGGCCAGCAGGATCTGCTCGTTCAGCGTGGTGACCGCACCTGCGGCCGAGGCCGGAGTGGCCCACTCCAGCCCGCCGCCCGTCCGTCGCTCCGCGACCGGCACGGCGACGCCCTCTTCGGGGACCTCCGGCGGCGACGTCGCGGCAATGGTGCCCCCGCCGACCATGGACTCGTCGTACCCGAGCTCGGCCGAGCCGCCACCCGCGCCCTCGGGCTCCCCGAGGCCGCCGCCCGAGTACATGAGCACCGCGACCCGCAGGTAGAAGTAGCCCGCGACGACGGCCGTGACCATGGCGATGACGGCGAGCGGAATTGCGGCGCCGGATGAAAGACCGGCGTGGCACGCTGCTGCCGGAATCGATGGCCGCGAAGACGACCTGCAGCTTGGCCCAGAGGCCGGTCGTGAACGGTGCGCCCGCCTGGGCCAGGAGGAGCACCGCGAAAGCGAGGGCGAGCACGGGCTGGCGCCCGGCGAGGCCGCGGTAGCGGGACAGGTCGTGGTCGCCGTCCCCGGCTCGGCCGAGCAACGTGACGACGGCGAAGCTGCCGATCGTCATGAGCATGTACGCGAAGAGGTAGTAGAGCGCGGCACTCGCGCCACGCGCGGTGCCGGCGACGACGCCGAGGAGGATGAACCCCGCGTGGTTGATCGACGAGTAGGCCAGCATGCGCTTCACGTCGCGCTGGCGGAGCGCCACGAAGGCGCCGAGCACCAGGGACAGCACGGCCAGGCCGTAAATGATCGGGCGCCAGTCGGTCGTCACGACGCCCATGGCCGAGAAGAGGACCCGCAGCATCGCGGCGAAAGCGCCCGCCTTTGCCACGGCCGCCATGAACCCGGTCACCGGTGACGGCGCGCCCTGGTAGACGTCGGGCGTCCACATGTGGAACGGCACCGCCGCCACCTTGAACGCGAAGCCCACCAGCAGCAGCGCCAGCCCGGCCAGCAGCAGCCCGTTGGACAGCACGACGTTCTTGGAGAGGAAGTCGGCGATCTGGGTCAGGTTCGTCGAGCCGGTGGCCCCGTAGGTCAGGGCGATGCCGTAGACGAAGATGGCGGAGGAGAAGCCGCCCAGGATGAAGTACTTGAGCGCCGCCTCGCCGGAGGCCGCCCGGCGGTAGTTGAAGGCCGTGAGCACGTAGAGCGCGATGGAGAGGATCTCCAGGCCGAGGAAGACGATGATGAGGTCGTTCGCCAGCGCCATCAACATGGCGCCCGACGCGGACACCATCGCCAGCACATGGAATTCGGCGCCCTGGACGCCCTCGCGGCGCAGGTAGCCGTCGGCCACCAGCGCGCTCAGCAGCATGGCGATCGCCACCAGGATGGTGATGAACACGCTGAAGCCGTCCATCACGACGGCCTGCTTGATGTAGGTGTGCGCGCCGTGGTCCTGCACGTCGGTCCACTGCCAGATGGCCACGCCGAGCGCGCCGCCCGAGATCACCACGGTCGCGATCGTCGACACCGCGACCCGGAGCGGCCGCGACACCAGGGAGGCCAGGCCGAGCAGCAGCACGGCGCCGCCGATCATGATGATCGGGCGGCAGGATGGCCAGCCACCGGATGGAGGGCACGGGGATGGTGTCCGAGGGGGCGTGCGCCGCCGTGGCCAGGAGGGTCGCGATCACTTCACACCCTCCACGCCCTTCACGGCCACCGAGGGCTGGCTCTGCCCGGTGCGTCGACTCGACGTGCGCGATCAGCTGGTTGACCGAGGGGTTGATCCGGTCGAGCACGGGCTTGGGGTAGACGCCCAGGAACACGATGAGGATGATGAGCGGGCGCCATCACCGCCCGCTCCAGCAGGGCGAGGTCTCGGGTCTTCTCGTCGGCCTCGCGCGGCTTGCCGTGGAACACCTGCTGGTAGGCCCAGAGCAGGTAGATGGCGGCCACGATCACGCCGAGCACCGCCACCACGGCCCACCAGCGGTGGGTGATGAACGTGCCCGAGAGGACGAGGAACTCGCTCACGAAGCCGTTGAGCCCCGGCACGCCGATCGACGCCATCATGACGACGGTGAAGACGGCAGCCATCACCGGAGCCGCCTTTTGCAGCCCGCGCATCTCGCCGGTCTGCCATGTCCCGCGCCGCTGGTAGATGAAGCCGATGAGGATGAACAGCGCACCGACGATCAGGCCGTGGTTCAACATGAGGAGCACGCCGCCGGACAGGCCCTGGCTGCTGAGTGCGATGATGCCCAGTGCGATGAAGCCGATCTGCGCCAAGCGACGAGTACGTCACCAACCGCTTCAGGTCGCGTTGCGCGCACGCGACGATGGCGCCGTAGACGATGCCGATGACCGCCAGCGTGAGCACGAGCGGGGCCAGGGTGCGGGTGGCCTGCGGGAAGAGGCTCAGGTCGAAGCGGATGATGCCGTAGGTGCCCAGTTTGGCCAGCACGCCCGAGAGCAGCACCGAGCCCTCCTCGGGCGCCTCGGTGTAGGCGTCGGGCGACCAGGTGTGGAGCGGGAACAGCGGGGCCTTCACGGCGAAGGCGGCGGTGAAGGCCAAGAAGAGCAGCACCCCCTGGGTCCCGGACAGGTGCGTCTGCATGAGCGGCCCGAGGGAGAACGTCAGATAGCCGTACTGCGACTGGTGGATGAAGGCGAGGGCCAGGATCCCGACCAGCAGGAACGCCGACCCGAGGAACGTATAGAGGAAGAACTTGATCGCCGCGTAGGCGCGCCGTTGGTGGCCCCAGCCGGCGATGATGAAGTACGCGGGGACGAGCGTCAGCTCGAACATGAAGAAGAACACGATGAGGTCGAGCGACAAGAAGCTCCCCATCACCGCCGCCTCGAGCAACAGGATCCATGCGAAGTAGACCCGGCTGTTCTCCCGGTTCCGCCCCAGGACGATGGTCAGCGGGAACAGGACCGCGGTGAGCATGACGAGGAAGATGGAGATGCCGTCCACCCCGAGGTACCAGTGCACGCCCGAGCGAGGTGCCCGTGTATTCGTGGTTCGAGACGAGCTGGAACCCGCCGTCGTGCACCTTCATGGCGACCAGGGCGGCGATGGCGAAGCCGAGAGTGGCCAGCGACGCGATGAGCGCGAGGGCGTAGGCGACTTCCTTCGGCAGCCGCCGGTCCAGGCCCAGCAGGCCGAGCACGGCGGCACCGATGGCGGGGATGAGGACCAACAGCGTCAGGAAGGGAACCGTGTGCGTCATCCCCACCACGTCCTGCTCAGCATGAAGGCGACCAGCAAGGCCATGCCGAGCGCGATGCCCAGCGCGTAGTTCCGGGCGTAGCCCGTCTGCAGCCGGCGGGCCGCCGTGCCGGTGAGCTTGGCCAGGTGCGCCGTCCCGTTGACCGCGCCGTCGATGATGCGGACGTCGACCACCCAGGCGAAGAAGGTCGCGAGACGCTGGCTCGGCTTCCCGATGATCGTGTCGTAGAAGTCGTCCCAGTACCAGACCCGCTGCAGGAACGCCGGCTCGAGCGCCGGCTTGTCCACCTGCGCGCCGCGCCACAGCGAGTAGGCCACGATCACGCCGATGAGCGCGGCGGCGATGTCGGTTACCGCGAGTGCCCATTCGGCGGCCGCACTGAGGTTGTCGTTGTAGAGCGTGCCCGAGAAGACCGGCGCCAGCCAGCTCTCCAGGTCGTGGGTGTGCACCCAGGGCAGGTTGAGCAGACCGCCGAAGAAGGCGAAGAAGGCGAGGATCACGAGGGGGAGCGCGCATGACCCAGGGCGACTCGTGCGGCGTGTGCAGCGCCGGCTCGCCGTGCGAGTCCGACCTTGTCGAAGCGCGGCTCGCCGCCGAAGGCGAGGACCTCCAGGCGGCTCATGTAGTAGGCGGTGAGCACGGCCGTGATCAGGCCGATGGCCCACAGCGGCTTGTAGTGCGCGAACGCGTTGTCGAGCACGTCGCCCTTGGCCCAGAAGCCCGACAGGGGCGGGATGCCCGCGATGGCGAGGAAGCCGACGGTGAAGGTGACCGTCGTCCAGCGCATGTAGCGCCGCAGCGCGCCCATGCGCTTGAGATCCTGCTCGTCCTCGAGTCCGTGGATGACCGAGCCGGCGCCGAGGAAGAGGAGGCCCTTGAAGAAGGCGTGCACCACCATCAGGAAGATGGCGGCGACGTAGGCGCCCGAGCCGACGGCCAGCACCATGTAGCCGATCTGCGAGATGGTCGAGAACGCGAGCACCTTCTTGATGTCCTGCTGCGCGCAGGCGATGGTCGCCGCCACGAACGCCGTGACGGCACCGATGATCGCGATGACCTCCATCCCGTCGGCGCTCAGGTGCAGCAGCGGGTTCATGCGACACAGCAGGTAGACGCCCGCCGTGACCATGGTGGCGGCGTGGATGAGCGCCGAGACCGGGGTCGGGCCCCTCCATGGCGTCGGGCAGCCAGTTGAACAGCGGGATCTGGGCCGACTTGCCGGTCGCGGCGAGCAGGAGGAGCAGCACGGCCGCGGTGGCCGTCCCGCCACCCAAATGGGAGAGCTGGCCGAAGATCCCCCCGCCCGGCCCGCTCTCGTACTGCACCGTCCCCGTCTTCTCGAAGATGAGGAAGATGGCGACGAGGAAACCGGCGTCGCCGATCCGGTTGTAGATGAAGGCTTTCTTGCCCGCCGAGGCCGCCGATTCGCGCTCGAACCAGAACGCCACCAAGAAGTACGAGCAGACACCGACGCCCTCCCAGCCCACGAAGGTGAGCAGGAGGTTGTTCGCCAACACCAACAGGACCATGGAGAAGACGAACAGATTCAGGTAGACGAAGAACTTGGAGTAGTCCCGGTCCTTCTTCATGTAGCCGATGGAGTACAGGTGGATCAGCGCGCTGACCCCGGTGACGAACATGCACATCGTCATCGACAGTGGGTCCACCAGCGTGCCCACCGGCACGCTGAGGCCGCCCGCGCTGAACCACGTGAAGTACTGGTGCACCACCACCCGGTGATCCGCTGGCAGGTGAATCAGCCCGACCAGAACAAGGCAGGCGATGACGAACGCGCCACCAACGGCGGCGGTGCCGATCCAGCCCGCCACCGGATCGCCCACCCGGCGCCCGACCGTGACGAGCACGACGAAGCCGGCCAGGGGCAACAGCAGCATGAGGTACGCGAGATGGACCACGGGTCAGCCCTTGAGCGAATCCAGGTCGTCCGCCACGGTCGTGGCGCGCCGGCGGAAGTTGGTGACGACGATGCCGAGCCCGACCACGACTTCGGCCGCCGCCACCACCAGCACGAAGAACACGAGCGCCTGGCCGCCGATGTCGTCCAGCATGCGGGAGAAGGTCACGAACGTGAGGTTGGCCGCGTTGAGCATGAGCTCGATGCACATGAACATGATCAGTACGTTGCGCCGCACCAGCAGGCCGATGGCGCCGATGGTGAAGACGATGGCGGCCAGGCCCAGGTACCAGGCTCCCGAGAGGCTCATGCCGGCAGCTCGCTCTCCGAGGCGTCCTCGGACTCGGCGTGCACGGTGGGCGGGCGGCGAGCCAGTACGACGGCGCCCACGACGGCGATGACCAGCAACGCCGCGGTCGCCTCGAACGCGAAGAGGTAGGTGGTGAAGAGCTGCTTGCCGAGCTGGGCCGGCTCACCCGACGGCGAGGAGAGGCTCTTGGTGACGTGTCCCTGAATCGGGCCGACGACCTGCCGCGCCCCGGTCACCCAGTGCGCGCGTCGCCGCCATGGCCAGCACGCCACCGAGGGTGATGGCGGAGAAGGCGATCGGCCAGCGGCCGCTGGCCGCACCAGCGGCTCGACGTTGATGTCCTCGGCCCGGTCGACGCCGAGGAACATGATGACGAAGAGGAACAGGACGACGATGGCGCCGGCGTAGACGATGATCTGCACCGCGGCGAGGAAGTCGGCCTGCTGCTCAATGAAGAGGACGGCCACGCCGAAGAGCGTCATCACGAGGCTCAGCGCGGCATGCACCGGGTTGCGCGAGGTGACGACGCCCACCGCGCCCACCAGGATCACGGCGGCCGACGCGGCGAAGACCAGGATGTCGGGCCACGCCGCGCGCGTAGAAGCCAGGAGCAAGCCGGAGTGGAGCATGGGTCAGTCGCTCTCCCCGTAGAACGCCTTGTCCGCCTCGCGGAGCTCGGCAGCCGCCTCCTGCTCCTTGGCGTCCGCCTTGGCCGCGCCGGCGTCGGCCTTCGCCGCCTTGCGCGCCGCGCGCCCTTCCTTCATGCGCCCGCGCATCGCATCCATCTTCTTGCGGTTGCGCTCCGCGCCCTTGCGGGCCCGCCAGACGCGGCCCTGCATGCCTCGGTGGGCCAGCGGGATGTCCTCGTCGAGCAGGTGCGACTTCGAGCACCTCGCGCAGCGGCTTGGTGCCGGTGGCGTCGTCGTTGCGGCGACCCGACTGCCCGCCCTCGGGGGCGCGCACGCCGTAACCGAGTTCGCCTGACCACTGCACCTCGCCCTCGTAGGCGGCGTTGCCGGAGGGGGAGGTGGCGCGCATCCAGCCGGAGGTCATGGCGTCGTCGCCCTCGCGCCAGTCTTCCCACGGCAGTTTCTTCGGCGTGCCGTCGTCGTTCACGAGCAATTCGTCCTTGGTGTAGATGGCGTCGGAGCGGTTGGTGAAGGAGAACTCGAAGAGCTTGGACTCGGTGATGGCCTCGGTCGGGCAGGCCTCGACGCACATGTCGCAGTGGATGCAGCGCAGGAAGTTGATCTCGTAGACGAAGCCGTAGCGCTCGCCGGGCGACACCGGGTGGTCCGGCGGGTTGTCGAGGCCGCGCACGTAGATGCAGTCGGCCGGGCACACCCCGGCGCACAGCTCGCAGCCGATGCACTTCTCCATGCCGTCCTCGTAGCGGTTGAGGACGTGTCGGCCGTGCTGACGCGGCTGCTTGGGCTTCTTCTCCTCGGGGTACATCGTGGTGACCCGCGGACGGGTGAGGTGCTGGAAGGTGAGTTTGAAGCCACCCAGGAACGAAAGCTGGTCCTTCATCTCGTCGCCGACGCCCACTACGCCTCACCTCCCGGAACCGGTCCCAACGGCGTGATGGTTCCCCGTGTCGGCCGGGTGACCCGGCGGCCGATGGCCGGGATGATCACGTCATCCTCGCTGCGCCCGGCACCGAGGTGGGTTGCCCGCAGCAGCAGCGCGGTGGCGATCAACATCACGGGCACCAGGATGAGGCCGCCCCAGCCCCACGCGATGACGGCGGCGACCAGGAGCAGCCATCCCAACGTGAGGGGGATGAGCCGCTTCCAGCCCAGGTCCATGAGCTGGTCGTAGCGCAGCCGCGGCAGGGCGGCCCGGAACCAGACGTACACGAAGCAGAAGGCAGCCGTCTTCAGCAAGAAGTAGATGATCGGCATGTAGATGGTCGCCCCGGGGATGTGGGGGATGTAGCCGTTGGGGCCGCCGAAGAAGAGCGTCACGACGATGGCCGACATCGTGATGGTGTTCATGAACTCGGCGAGGAAGAAGAGCCCGAAGCGGATGGAGGAGTACTCGGTGTGGAAGCCGCCGACCAGCTCCTGCTCGGCCTCGGTGAGGTCGAACGGCGGCCGCGTCAGCTCGGCCGTGATCGCGATCATGAAGAAGATGAACGGGAAGAAGCCGAGACGGATCAGGTTCCAGTTCCAGAACCCGTCGGCCTGCGAGGCCACGATGGCCCGGGTCGACAGCGAGTGGCTCACCAGCACCACCATGACGGTGGTCATGCCGAGCGCCGCCTCGTAGGAGATCACCTGGGCCGAGGCGCGCACCGAGCCGAGCAGTGGGTACTTCGAGCCCGACGACCAGCCGGCCAGCATCACGCCGTAGACGGCGATGCCGGACATGGCGAGCACGAGCAGGATCCCCATCGGCGGGTCGGCCACCTGGAGCTCGAAGGTATGGCTGCCGATGGTGATGGTGCCGCCCACCGGCACGACCGTGAAGACGAGCACGGCCGGGATCACCGCGAGATACGGCGCCAGCTTGAACACGAACGCGTCAGCCCGGTCGGGCAGCAGGTCCTCCTTGAAGACGAGCTTGGTCCCGTCGGCCAGCGTCTGGAGCAGGCCCCAGGGCCCCGCCCGGTTGGGACCGATCCGGCTCTGCATGTCCGAGATGACCTTGCGCTCGAACCAGATCATCAGCGCCGTCGCCACCAGCAGTGCCACGAACGCGACGAGGCACTTGATGATGACGATCACCCAGACTTCCCAGTTGAGGCCGAAATAGAACAGCGGGTCGCCGTTGCCGTTGTCCGCGCTGTGCGTGAGGAGCTGGGGGTTGTGCGCGACCGTATTGGCCACATCGGCGAAGACGGACGTGATCACACCGACTCCAGTCGGACGTCGGTCACCAGTTGCGCGGCTGTCGATCAGCGTGGCGACCGCGTTGCCGGGGCTCTCGGCGCTCGGCACGTTGAAGTCGATGGCCACGCATCCGCGCGGCACGCCCTCGTCGGCCTCCGCGCCCAGGATCAGCTCACCCCGGGCCGAGCGCACCTTGACCCGGTCCCCGGTCACCGCGCCCAGGCGGTCGAGGTCGTAGGGGTTGGCCCGCGCCGTCAGCCCGGGCACGAGCGGCGTCAGCGAGGGCGAGCCGGTCATGGAGCTGCCCGCGTCGTACAGGCGGCGACCGGCCACCAGGCGGAGGGTGTAGTTGTCGGCCTTGGGGATGCCCAGCGGCCCGACCCCGCCGGTGTCGGCCACGGCGAGCAGGTGCGGCGGGCTGCCCAGGTCCTTGGCGCGAGCCAGGGCGTGCGGCCGCCCGCCGGTGCCCACGCGCGGCGGCGCCCCTTGGCGCTCGACGGACTCGACGCCTGGCAGGGCCACCGGGTCGATCGGCTCCACGTCGACGCGGCCGGCGGCGCCGACGCGCAGCGGCACGATGATGCCGTCGTGCGCGACGTCCGACAGCAACACGTCCTCGGTCAGCCCGATATAGGCCGGCGCGGCGACCGCCAACTCTTCGGTCAGGTCGACGAGGCTCGTCACCCCGAGGTCTCCCCCGAGCGCGTCCGCCACCTCGGCGGCGATCATCCAGTCGGGCCACGCGAAGCCGGGCGCGGTGACCTTCGGGCCGAGCCGGCTGACCCGCCCCTCGAGGTTGGTCGTCGTGCCGGGCCGCTCGTGTGCCACCGCACAGGGCAGCACGACATCCGCGTACGCGTCGACCGACTGCGACGGGTGACCCGTCACCGCGACGATGAAGTGCCCGCCCGACAGCGCCTGCTTCGCCATCTCGTGGTCGGGGAAGTCGCTCAACGGGTCGGAGCCCAGCATGATGAGCGCCGTGACGGGCGGCCCGTCGCCCCCGCCCGGCTGGCTGGCGGACTCGCCGGCCATGGAGGCCAGGATCTCGGCGGTGGAGCGACCTTGGGCCTCCGGGACCGATCCCCAGGCGACGGTGAAGCGGGTGCGGCCCGCGTCCAGTCCGACGCGGCCCGGCAGGATGCCCGGCGCCAGTCCCATGTCGAGCGCGCCGAACACGTTGCCGCGCCGCAGGGCCGGCAGGAACTTGGCCTTCGGCAGTGCGGTGGCAAGGCTGCGCACGGCCTCGGCGGCGATCTCGCCCGACTCGGCGTACGACGTCCGCCCGGCGACGATGACCACGCCCTCGCCGCCGGGGTGCTCGGCCAGGAGCGCCCGCGCCGTATCGAGTGCGGCCGCATCGAGCGCGGAGCCCTCGTGGTGCGCGCCGAGCGCGGTGGTGGCGGCGTCGTCGCCCGTCAACGCCTTCGCCACGAGCGGCGCGTCTCCAGGGCGGGCGCGGAGGACGGCCTTCGCCCGCGGGCTGAGCGCCGTCGGGGTCGGACCGATCTCGATGAGCGCCGTGTCGTGCTGCACGACGGCCTCGCGCAGGCGGAGGAACAGCACCGGCAGCTCCTCGCGCAGGTCGCCGCAGAGCGTCACGAGCAGCGGCGCCGATGCCGCATCGTCGATGGTGGCCCGCGGCAGCCCGAGCACCAGGTCGGCGGGCAGGCCGTCGCCCAGCTGCGCGTCGACGGAGTCTGTGCCGATGACGCCCTTGGCCAGCTTGGCCCAGGCGTAGGCCGACTCGTTGGTGAGGCGGGCGCCGCCGATGACGGCGACCGCGCCGGCGCCGCCGGACTGCTTGGCCGCGTTGATGCCCGCGGCCGTCGCGGCCAGGGCTTCGCTCCAGCTGACCGGGACCAGCTCGCCCGACTTGCGCACCCGCGGCTCGACCAGCCGGCCGTGCTCGAAGCGGCCTGTCTCACGTGCCTCACCCAGGAACTGCCCGCGGCTGGCGCCGAGGCTGACCACCTGCGACGCGGTGGCCGGCGCGACGTCAACGGCCTCGTCGGCCAGCTCGCTGCGCTCCGGGCCGGAGTCCACCTCGTCCCCGTTGACCGACTCGTAGGTGAAGCGGCCCTTGTCGCACAGCCAGCCGTGGTTGACCGGCTCGGTATCGATGCCGAGCAAGCGGGTCAGGCGGTTCTGCGAGGACTGCACGGCGACGCGGCAGCCGACGGCGCAGGTGGTGCACGTGGATTCGACCTGGTCGAGGTCCCAGGGTCGGGCGGTGAAGCGGTAGGGCGTGGCGGTGAGCGCGCCGACCGGGCAGATCTGGACCGTGTTGCCGCTGAAGTACGACTCGAAGGGCTCGGTCGGGAACGTGGCGACCTCGACGTTCTCGCCCCGGCCGGCGAAGTCGATCTGCGCCTCGCCCGCTACCTCCTCGGCGAAGCGGGTGCAGCGCGCGCACTGGATGCAGCGCTCGCGGTCGAGCAACACCAGATCCGAGATGGCGATGGGCTTTTCGAAGTGACGCTTCTCCTCGACGAAGCGGCTCTCGCCCGGCCCGTAGGCCAGCGTCTGGTCTTGGAGCGGGCACTCACCGCCCTTGTCACAGACCGGACAGTCCAGCGGGTGGTTGGCGAGGAGGAACTCGAGGACGCCGTCCTGGGCTTTGCGCACCCGGTCGTTGGCGGTGTCGACGACCATGCCCTCGGTGACCTCGACGAAGCAGGCCGGCGTCAGCGTGGCGCCACGCGGCCCCTCGACGTCGACGAGGCACATGCGGCACATGCCGACGGGCTCCATGCGCGGGTGGTAGCAGAAGCGCGGGATGTAGGTGCCGGCGCGCTCGGCCGCCGCGATGATCAGCTCCCCCTTCTTCGCCTTCACGGCGCGGCCGTCCATGGTGAAGGTGAGCTCGTCGGTCTTCTGGGTCGTGGGCGTCGACGCGGTCGTGTCAGTCAAAGGGGCACCCCCCTTCCTTCACGTGCACGAGAAATTCGTCGCGGAACATGCGGATGCCCGACGCGATCGACGAAGGGATCGACGGGCCGAGGACGCAGATGGTCGTTTGCTGCGGCGGCCAGGCGACGCCGGGCGAGATGTTGTCGCAGAGGTCCATGAGGAGGTCCAGATCTTCCTCGCGGCCCTCTCCGTTCTCAATTCGGAACATGATGCGCTCAAGCCACCCAGACCCTTCACGACACGGCGTGCACTGCCCGCACGACTCGCGGGCGAAGAACTTGGTGATGCGCCACGCCGCGCGCACCATGCAGGTGGCCGAGTCCATGACGACGATCGAGCCCGAGCCGAGCATGGAGCCGGCGTCGCCCACCTCGTCCTGGCCGAGCGGCAGGTCCACCTGGTCGGGACCGAACCATGGGGCGGAGACGCCGCCGGGAATGAAGGCCTTGAGCGTGTTGGAGCCGCGGATGCCGCCGCCGAGCAGGGGCGCGTAGATGAGGTCGCGAAAGGTCGTCTTGACCATCTCGAGCTCGTAGTTCCCGGGGTTGCGCACGTGCCCCGCCAGGGCAAAGAGCCGAGTGCCGGTCGAGCGCCCGCCGCCCAACGCGGCGAACGCGGCCCCGCCGTTGTCCACGATCCACGGGATGTTCGCCATCGTCTCGACGTTGTTGACCACGGTGGGCTCGCCGTAGAGCCCGATGGCAGCGGGGAAGTACGGCGGCTTGATGCGGGGGAAGCCGCGCTTGCCCTCCAGCGACTCGATCAGCGCGGTCTCCTCGCCGCAGATGTAGGCGCCCGCGCCCGGGTGGACCACCACGTCGAGCGAGAAGCCCGAGCCGAAGATGTCGGTCCCGACGGCGCCGTGGGCATAGGCGTCGTTGACGGCCTGCTGCAGTCGTTCGAGCCCCAGGGCGAACTCGCCGCGCAGGTAGATGAAGGCTTGGCTCACCTGCAGCGCATAGGCGGAGATGAGGACCCCTTCAAGGATCTGGTGGGGGTCGCGCTCAATGAGCATGTGGTCCTTGAACGTGGCCGGCTCGGATTCGTCGCCGTTGATCACCAGGTACGTGACGGGGTTCTTGCGCAGCATCGACCACTTGCGCCCGGCCGGGAAGCCGGCACCGCCACGCCCGAGCAGGCTGGCCGCGTCGACTTCGGCCGCCACCGCTTCGGGTGACATGGTCAGCGCCTTGCGCAGCGCCGCGTACCCGCCGGTCGCCAGGTAGCGCTCGAGGGTGTGCGAGTCGTCGTAGCCCAGGCGCGCCGTGACGATCTTGGGTGCGTCCGTGATCGCCATCAGGCTTTCTTCTCCCCCGCCCCGGCGGTGGCGGCGGTGCGGGTCTCCCGGGACTGGGCCTCCTTGGCGCGCTCGGCCGCGATGGCGGTGCGGTCGGTCTGCAGGCCGACACTGCGCCGCACGCGCACCAGGGTCCCGTGCGCGGGCACCGTCTCTGCCAGCCGTCCGGCCCGCAGGTCGTCGAGCAGCGCGTCGAAGCTGTCCGGGCTCTGCGCCCCGACGTAGCGGTGGTTCACCTGGACACACGGCGTCCGGTCGCAGTCGGCCAGACATTCGGCCTCGTGCAGCGTGAAGACACCGTCGGGGGTGGTCCCGCCGGCGCGCACGCCCAATGTGGCCTCCGCGTGCTCCAGGAGTTCGAGCGCGCCCCCGAGCAGGCAGGCGATGTTCGTGCAGACCGAGAGCACGTAGGTTCCCACGGGCTCGGTGTGCAGCATGTCGTAGAAGGTGGCCGTCCCCTGCACCTCGGCGGCCGTGACGCCGCACAGCTCGCCGATCTCGGCCATGGCCTCGGGACGCAACCAGCCGTCCTGCTCCTGAGCCAGGTGGCACAGGGGGATGAGCGCCGAGCGCCGCTCGGGGTAGAGCGCGACGAGCTCCTCGGCGCGCCGGCGGATCTCAACGTTGAGATGGCTCACCGGTCCACCTCGCCCATGACCGGGTCGACCGACGAGATGACGGCGACGGCGTCGGCCATCAGGCCGCCCCGCAGGAGTAGGGGTAGCGACTGCAGGTTGACGAAGCTCGGTCCGCGGATGTGCATGCGGTACGGCTTGGACGTGCCGTCGGAGACGAGGTAGCAGCCGAGCTCGCCGCGGGGGACTCGATCGCCACGTAGACCTCACCCTCGGGGACCCGGAAGCCCTCGGTGAAGATCTTGAAGTGGTGGATCAGCGCCTCCATGCTCTCGTCGATGCGCGCGGGGCGGCGGGGTCACCTTGCGGTCCTGCACCCGGTAGTCGCCCGGGGGCATCATCTCGACGATCTGGCGGATCATGCGGATCGACTCGCGGATCTCGTTGAGCCGCACGGAGTAGCGGTCGAAGTTGTCGCCGTAGCTCCCGACGATGACGTCGAAGTCGAGCTTGTCGTAGGCCAGGTACGGCATGGTGCGGCGCAGGTCCCATGGCACGCCGGTCGAGCGCAGGATGGGTCCGGTCACCGACAGGGCGAGCGCCTCTTCGGCCGAGATGTTGCCGACGGCCTCGGTGCGCTCGCGGAAGATGGGCTGTCCGGTGAGGAGCTCGTCGTACTCGAAGGTGCGGGCCAGCACCGTCTCGCAGATGATCTCGACGTCGTCCTGCCACCCGTCGGGCAGGTCGGCGGCCACGCCGCCCGGGCGGATGAAGTTGTGGTTCATCCGTAGGCCCGTCGTCTTCTCGAAGAAGCTGAGCACCATCTCGCGCTCGCGGAAGCCGTAGATCATCATCGACGTGGACCCCAGGTCCATGCCGTTCGTGGCCATCCACATCAGGTGCGACGACACCCGGTTCAGCTCGCACATCAGCATGCGGATCCACGTCGCCCGGGGCGGCAGCTCGACGCCCAGGAGCGCCTCGGTCGCCAGCGAGAACACCAGCTCGTTGTGCAGCGGCGAGAGGTAGTCCATGCGGGTCGTGTTGGTACAGCCCTGGACGTAGGTGAGCTCCTCGCCCGTCTTCTCCATGCCGGTGTGCAGGTAGCCGATGACCGGCTTGGTGCGCAGCACGGTCTCGCCGTCGAGCTCGAGCATCAGCCGCAGCACCCCGTGCGTCGACGGATGCTGGGGGCCCATGTTGATGATCATCGTCTGGTCGTCACGCCGCTCGATGTCGATGTCGCCGGGGTCGACGAACCCACCCTCGGGCAGGCGGAGGATGGCTCCGACCTCGCTGCGCAGCTCGTCGGCGCCGAGGGTGCCGCGGGGCAGGAGCTCCTGCGCACCCTCCGAGGTCTCGGCCAGGAAGTAGCGCTGCTCCTCGGCCTCGCGGTGGGCGCGCTCGGAGGTCTCGAGTCCGAATTCCTCGGTCTCGGGGGCCCCGTCGCCGGCCTCCGGCGAGCCGCCGGGCTGCTGCTCGTCGGTCATCGCGGTCCTGGCGCTTCCTTGAATTGCACCGGCACTCGACCCACGCCGTAGTCCTTGCGCAGCGGGTGCCCCTCCCAGTCCTCGGGCATCAGGATGCGGGTCAGGTCGGGGTGGCCGCGGAACACGATGCCGACCATGTCGTAGGCCTCGCGCTCCATGGCGTCGGTGCCGGGGTAGACGTCGAAGAGGCTGTCCACCACCGGGTCCGACTCGGGCACCTGCACACGCACGCGGACCCGCTGGCGCATGGAGAGCGAGACGAGGTTCACGACCACCTCGAAGCGCTCCGGCGTCACGCCTTCGGGCAACGATCGTCCCGGGTGGGTCAGGTAGTCGACCGCGCAGAGGTCGGCGCACATCTCGAAGCCGGCGTCGCGGAAGGCGGCGACCATGCGCTGGTAGGTGTCGCGGCCGGGGAACGCAAGCTGGTCGACGAGCCTGTCGGGCAGCCTTGGCACCTCGGGCAGGACACTCGAGGGCGTCACCGCCGGCGCGGCGGTCGGGGCGGCGTCGCTCACCGCGGCGTGGCCACCCGCACGGCGTCGGGGACGGTCGGCACCCAGCCGCCCGTCGCCTGTTCGCCGGCAGGGACCGAGGAGCCGGGGCGCCGCGTGATCTCGCCCGTGCGGATCTTCTCGTGCAGCGTCAGGATGGCGTGCAGCAGCGTCTCGGGCGAGGGAGGGCACCCGGGCGCGTACACGTCGACCGGCACGATCTGGTCGACGCCTTGGACGATGGCGTAGTTGTTGAACATCCCGCCCGTGGAGGCGCACACGCCCATGGAGATGACCCACTTGGGCTCCATCATCTGGTCGTAGACCTGGCGCAGCACCGGGGCCATCTTTTGCGACACCCGGCCGGCCACGATCATGAGGTCGGCCTGGCGTGGCGAGGCGCGGAACACCTCCATGCCCAGGCGGCTGATGTCATAGTCCGCCGCGCCCACCGACATCATCTCGATGGCGCAACAGGCCAGGCCGAACGTGGCGGGCCAGACGCTGTTACGCCGGGCCCACTTGACCATGTCCTCGAGCCGCCCGGTCAGGAAATTGTGCTGGAGGTCCTCGATCCCCATCCTCAGGCCGCCTCGTCGGGGACCGGGCGGGTCGCGCTGATCCGCGTGATGGTCGACTCTGAGGTGCGGCTCGGCATGCCGGGCTGCAAGGTCTTCGGCGGGCCCCACGTCAGAGCGCCGTTGGAGATGAGGTAGACGAACGAGACGAACACCACGGCGGCGAAGACGATCACCTCGATCAGCCCGAACGTCGCGATCTGGTGGAAGACGATGGCCCAGGGGTAGAGGAACACGATCTCGATGTCGAAGATGATGAAGATCATCGAGACGAGGTAGAAGCGCACGGGGAACCGCTGGGGCGGTTCGACGTTGGGCACGATGCCGCATTCGTAAGGAGCGAGCTTGGCGGCGGACGGCTTCTTCTTGGGCGCGAGGAGCGCGGACGACAGCAGCGAGAAGACGGTAAACGCGAGGCCGAGCAGCCCCAGGATCAGGATCGGGAGGTACTGGTCCACTGTGGTTCGTTTCTACCATGGGACTCCTTTGCCGGGCACATCCGCGACGCTGGTCAGAGGCCCCCGCGCCGGGCCTACGATGCCCTCGTGACGGCTCCCGACGCGACGCCGCCGCCCGACGCTCCGAAGAAGACGGCCCGGGCGGCCAAGGCCCCAGCGAAGAAGGCGAAAACGCAGGCCGCGGGGTCGAAGGCGGCAGCGGCCAAAAGTGCAGCATCGAAGCCTGCGGCCGCCAAGGCAAGCGGGTCGAAGGCGGCGGCCAAGCGGGCACCGGCCAAGAAGGCGTCTTCCCGGTCGGCGGCAAAGGGTGTCGAGGCAACCCCCGCGACCACGGCGCGACGTGCGCCGGCCAAGCCACGGGCCGGCGCGGGGGACCACGTGCACGACGTCGTCGTCATCGGCGCGGGTCCGTCCGGGTCCTCGTGCGCCTTCTGGCTGGCCGATGCCGGGTGGGACGTCGTCGTCGTCGAGAAGAAGGTGTTCCCCCGCGAGAAGACCTGCGGCGACGGGCTCACCCCCCGGGCGGTGCGGCAGCTGGCCGACATGGGTCTCGAGGGCGCCTTGTCGGGATCACACCGTTACACCGGGCTCCGTGCCTTCGGCTTCGGACAGTCCATCGAGATGCAGTGGCCCGAGCACCCGCACTTCCCCGCCTACGGCTACACGATCACACGGCACGACCTCGACGGCCTGGTGGCGGCGCGAGCGGCCGAGGCGGGTGCGACCTTGCTCCAGGGCACCGAGGTCGTCGCCGTGATCCGCGACGACGAAGCTGCGCCGGGGTCGGCGCTGCCGGCGCTCGCCGGCGTCGAGGTCAAGGAGAAGGGTGCGACGAGCACCCGGACCATCAAGGCCCGCTACGTCGTGGTGGCCGACGGATCGAACTCCCGGATCGGCCGCATGCTGGGCACCACGCGCCGGCGCGACCTGCCGCTCGGCATGGCGCTGCGTGGCTACTACCGCTCCGAGCGCCACGACGATCCCTTCATCGAGTCGCACCTCGACATCCGCGACACCGAGGGCAACGTCGTCCCCGGCTACGGCTGGATCTTCCCGATGGGTGACGGGCGGGTGAACGTCGGCGTCGGGCTGCTGTCGACCGAGCAGCGCTGGAAGGGTGTCAACACGAGCACCCTGATGGACACGTTCGTCGACTACGCGCCCGAAGTCCTGGGGCCTCAGCCCCGAGACGAGCCTGGGGCCACCGACCGGCGGCAAGCTGCCCATGGGGCTCTCGGTGGGACCGCGGGTCGGGCCCAACGTCGTGATCGCCGGCGACGCCGGTGGCGCCATCAACCCCTTCAACGGCGAGGGCATTGCGTACGGCTACGAGACCGGTCGCCTCGCCGCGGCCGCGGTGGGCCACGCCATGACCGGCGCGGGATCACGGGCGCTGGCCGAGTACGACCGTGAGCTGACCGCGGCCTACGGCCCGTATTACAAGGTGGCCCGGGCGTTCGTGCACCTGATCTCGCATCCCGACGCGATGCGGGTCTGCGTGAAGCATCGGCATGCGCTCCGATCTCCTCATGAACGAGCTCCTGCGGATCATGGCCAACCTGATGCGGCCCGATGCCGCCGGCCCGGCCGAGATCGGCTACCGGGCCATGGAACTCGTGTCGCGCTTCTTGCCCGACCCCGACGTCATGGAGAGCCCCGCCGCCTAAGGGCTCCGATCCGAGCTCACCGAGGGGCCAGCGCCACCCGCAGCGCCTCGGCCTCCGAGCGCAGCACCTCGGCCGGCACCTCCGGCGTCTGGTCCCGGTCGAACGCCTCGCTCTCGAGCGGCCCACCGGCCCGGGCGTCGTCGGCCGGGCGCGGCACGAGATGCACGTGCAGGTGCGGAACCCCGTTGCCCAGGCTCAGCCAGTTCATCTTGACGGGCCGGGTGCGGGCGGCGACGGCGCGGGCGACATGGGCCACCTCGCCCCAGAATCCGGCCGCCTCCTCGTCGGAGAGGTCCGTCGGCTCGGCCACGTGGCGCCCCTTCCAGATGACGTAGGCGTAGCCGGGCCGTACCGGATACCGCCCGAGGTAGGCGTCCGACCAGGCACCTTCGAACACCCGCACCCCGAAAGCCGTCTCGTCGGCCCCCGGTTCGCACATGGGGCAACCCTCGCCCCGCACCAGCGCGTCGAAATCCGCCGGCCAGCCGGTCTCACTCATGACACGCCAGTCTGCCAAGTGTTCGGCCGGCAGCGACGCCGACCCCTCGGCCGTCGGCCCGTCTCAGCCGACGTCGCCCGCCACTTCCGCCGCGGCCGTCGGCCGCCGCCTCGACCACCCGGGTCAACACCGCCTCGTCGTGAGCCAGGCCGGGGAACAGCACCTCGTAGGGCCCGGGCGCCAGCGCCACGCCGCGCCGCAACATGGCGTGGAAGAAGCCGGCCGTAGACCCCGTTGGCGGCCAGGGCCCGGGCGCCCATGAAGTCGGCCGGCGGACTGACGGGCCCGTCGGCAGCCGGCGCGACGAAGAGCCCGACGAGCGGCCCCACCGCCGGCGCCGCCGCGGCCAGGCCCCCCGAGGCGAGCGCCGCCTCCAGGTCCTTGGCGAACACGGCCACCCGGGCGGTCAGCGCTCGTAGTCGGCCGGCCCGACCGCACCGAGCACGGCCAGACCCGGCCGCCGTGGCGAGCGGATTCCCCGACAGGGTCCCGGCCTGGTACACCGGCCCGGCCGGGGCAAGCTCGGTCATCAACGCCCGCGGGCCGCCGAACGCGCCCACCGGCAACCCGCCGCCGATCACCTTGCCGAAGCACCACAGGTCGGGCTGGACGCCGGTCCATCCCGTCGCCCCGTCGGGCCCGAGGCGAAAGCCGGTGATCACCTCGTCGAAGATCAGGAGCGCACCGGCCGCGTCGCACGCCGCCCGCAGCCCCTCGAGGAACCCCGGCGCCGGGGCCACCAGGTTCATGTTCGCCGCCACCGGCTCGACGATCACGCACGCCACGCGCTCGTCGAGCTCCGGGACGACGTTGTAGGGCACCACCTCGGTGTCGGCCACCGCGCCGGCCGACACGCCGGCGGAGCCCGGCAGGCCGAGCATGGCCACCCCGCTCCCCCCGCCGGCGAGCAACCCGTCGGAGTGCCCGTGGTAGCAGCCGTCGAACTTCACCACCCGGTCGCGGCCGGTGACGCCCCTCGCCAGGCGCACCGCGCTCATGGCCGCCTCGGTGCCCGACGACACGAGGCGGACCTGCTCGCAGCCGGCCACGCGGGCGCAGATGGCCTCGGCCAGCAGGACCTCGCCCGGGGTCGGGGCGCCGAACGTGGTCCCCAGCGTCGCCGCCGCCGTCACGGCCGCGGTGACCGACGGGGTGCGCATGCCCGAGCAGCACCGCGCCGTAGGACTGCACCAGGTCGATGTAGCGCGTCCCCTCCGCGTCGGTCACGTAGGGCCCTTCGCCTGCGACCACGGTGTAGGGGGTGCCCCCGACGGAGGCGAACGAGCGGACCGGCGAGTCGACACCGCCGGGGATCACGCGCCCCGCCCGGGCGAACCATTCGGCGTTGGACGCGGGGAGGGCCGACGACGTCGGCTCAGCCACCGAGCGCCTCTGCCACCTCGGCCGCGAAGTAGGTGAGGACGAAGTCGGCGCCGGCCCGCTTGACGACCGTCAGCTGTTCGAGCGCGACGGCCGGCCCGTCGATCCACCCGGCGGCCGCTGCGGCCTTGACCATCGCGAACTCCCCGCTCACGTGGTACGCCGCCAGGGGCACATCGACCGACTGGCGGGCCGCCGCCAGGATGTCGAGGGAGGTCATGGCGGGCTTGACCATCACCATGTCGGCGCCCTCGGCCACATCGAGCGTGATCTCGGCCAGCGCCTCGCGCCCGTTGCGCGGGTCCTGCTGGTAGGCCCGGCGGTCCCCGCCACCCGCGATGGTGACGTCGACCGCGTCGCGGAAGGGGCCGTACAACGCGGACGCGTACTTGGCCGCGTAGGCCAGGATCGCCACCCCGTCCTGGCCGCTCCCGTCGAGGGCGGCGCGAATGGCCGCCACCTGCCCGTCCATCATCCCGCTCGGCGCGACGACGTCGGCGCCCGCCTCCGCCTGAGCCAGCGCGATGCGCTGGTACAGCTCGAGCGTCTCGTCGTTCAGCACCTCGCCCTGGGGGCCGAGCACGCCGCAGTGCCCGTGGTCCGTGTACTCGTCGAGGCACAGGTCGGCCATCACGACCAGTTCGTCACCGACGGCGTCGCGCACCGCCCGCAGCGCGACCTGCACGATGCCGTCGGTGTCCCAGGCCCCGCTGCCCCGTGCGTCCTTGCGCGCCGGGACACCGAAGAGGATCAGTCCGGGCAGCCCGAGCGACACGAGTCGCTTCGCCTCGACGACGAGTGAGTCGACGGTGTGCTGGACCTCACCCGGCATCGAGGGAATGGGGGTCGGCCCGTCGGTCCCCTCGCGGACGAACAGCGGCGCCACGAGGTCGTCCACCCCGAGCCGCGCCTCGGCGACGAGGCGACGCAGTGCGGGCGTGCGACGCAGCCGCCGCAGGCGGCGAACGGGGAACCCGCTGCGAGACGCGGTGGCGTCGACCTCGGCCATGGCGACCAGCCTAGGAGCCGCCCGTGGCGCCCGATTCCCGGGTGTGCGCCGGATCCGCGTGCCCGAAGTGGTCGGACAGCTCGGCCACGATGCCCTCGGTGGAGGCGCCCCAGGCGACGCGGACGCCGGTCATCCCGGCCGCCTGCGCCGCCTCGGCGGTCGTCGGCCCGATGCACACGACGTGGGCGGGCACGCGGACCGGCGCACCCTCGGTCGTGCGCAGCGCACCGAACGCGTGCACCGACGAGGTCGCCGTGAGGACCAGCGCGTCCGCCTGCGCCACCCGTGCGAGGAGTGCCGGCTCGGGTGCCGCGGCCGGCACGGTGCGGTAGGCCTCCACCCGCCGACGTCCCAGCCCTTCTGCGCCAGACCGTCGATCGATCGTCGCCGGCGCGATGTCCGCACAGGGGAACAGCACGCGGCGTGCTGCGCCGTCGGCTTCCGCCGTCGGGAACTCCTCCACCAACCCTCGTGCGCTGTGCTCGCCCGGCACCAGGTCGGGTTCGACGCCCCCCATGGCGCAGCGCGTCCGCCGTCGCCCGCCCGACCGCGGCCACCCCGACGGTGCCGAGCGCGCGGGCGTCGCGCAGTTCCCCCAAGAAGCGGTCGACCGCGTTGATGGACGTGAACACGACCCAGCGGCAGTCCGCGACCGACGCGGCGGCGGCTCGCAGCGCGACGCCGCCGTCGGCCGGATCGACCTGGCGGGTGAGCGGAAGCTCCAGCGTGGACGCGCCCGCGCGCTCGAGCGCGTCGACCAGGCCGACGGCCCGCGTGCCGGGACGCGTCACCACGACCGTGCGCCCCGAGAGCGCTCCGGTGCCTCCCGCCGCGGGTGACGAGTGCGCCAGGGCGGCCACCTCACCCACCACGATCACGGCGGGTGACTCCAGGTCGACATCGGCCAGTCCCGCCGAGGGTCGTGTGCGCGATGCGCTGGGCCGCCGTGCGTCGCCTGGGCGATCACCGTCGCCGGCGTGCCCGGCGCCCGGCCGCCCGCGACCAGCGCCTCGGCGATGGCCGCGCGCGTCGCCATGCCCATGAGGATCACGAGCGTGCCGCCGGCGCGGGCGAGCGCCTCCCAGTCCGGCACCTCCGTCCCGTCGGCCCCGTCGGCGCCGCCCACCCGGCCGGTGACCACGGTCACCGACGAGGCGATGCCGCGGTGCGTGACCGGGATCCCGGCCGCGGCCGGAGCGGCCAAGGCGGAGCTCACGCCGGGCACGACCTCGAACGGGATGCCGGCCGCCGCGAGCGCCTCCACCTCCTCACCGCCGCGGCCGAAGAGGAAGGGGTCGCCGCCCTTTGAGGCGCACCACCACCCCGGCCCGCCGGCCGTGCTCGACGAGGAGGCGCCCGATCTCCTCCTGGCGTTGGTCCTGACGCCGGTCCCGACCGGGCGCTCCGGCGTCGCCACCGGGAGCGCGCCGTCCCGGGCCGCTTGCCCACGTCGATCAACTCGGCCGAGGAGTTCGCCAGGTCGAGGACGGCCGGGCTCACCAGGCGGTCGTAGAGCACGACGTCCGCTCGGGCCAGGAGCTTGGCGCCGCGTCGGGTCAGCAGCCCCGGGTCACCGGGTCCTGCGCCCACCAGGTACACCGTCACCGGGCCTCCCCTCCGCCCGCGGTGGTGCCGGCCGCCGACGGCTCCGGAGTCGAACCCCTCGATCGCCGACCCCCCGCCGTCGAGCAATGCCTGCGCCACCGCGGCACCCACGACGTCGGGGTCGTCGCCCTGCCGGCTGAGCCTGATCAGGGTGTGGCCGTCCGCGCTCGCCACCAAGCCCGCGACGCGCAGCAGCGGCGCCGCCGCTCGCCCGACGACCTCGGCGTAGGCACCGACCGGGACGGTGCAGCTCCCACCGAGCGCCGCCAGCACGGCCCGCTCGGCGCGCAGCGCGCGGTGGGTGGCGCCGTGGTCGATCGCGCCCAGCAGGGCGCGGACCCGCTCGTCGTCCGCCCGGCACTGCACGGCGACCGCCCCCTGGCCCGCCTGCGGCAGCATGTCGACGGGGTCGAGCACGTCGGTGACCTGGTCCAGCCACTCCAGGCGCTCCATGGCGGCCATGGCGACGACCACGGCGGTGATCCCGTCGGGGCCGGCGGCGGCCACGCGCCGCGCCATGTTGCCGCGCAGGTCGCGAAAGACGAGGTCGGGCCGCAGGTAGGCCAGTTGGGCCCGGCGTCGGGCCGAGCCCGTCGCGATCAGGGCGCCGGCCGGCAGTTCGGCCAGCCGGCAGCCGACGAGCGCGTCGCGTGGGTCGGCCCGGGTCGGCACCGCGCCGAGGACGAGCGGCGCCGCCATGACCGAGGGCATGTCCTTGGCCGAATGCACCGCGGCATCGGCGCGGCCGTCGGCCACCGCCGCTTCGACCTCGGCCACGAAGACCCCCTGCCCGCCGATCTGATCGAGGGGCGCCGACGCGTCGCGGTCGCCCCGGGTGCGGACCACGACCGGCTCGACGCTCGAGGCCCGGGTGGGCCTCCCGCAGGAGGTCCGCCACCACCTCGGTCTGGCGCAGCGCCAGCGGCGAACCCCGGGTGGCCAGACGGACGGTACCGACGACGCCGTCACTGCCGTCCGAGGCGTCCCATGCGGCGCGCCGCCTAGAGGTCGAAGAGGATGCGCAACGCCTCGACGAGGCGTTCGCCGCGCGGCGTGCCGGCGGTCTCCTTGAGCAGCATGGTCGGCTCGTGGAGCATCTTGGCCAGGGCGGCACGCGTCGCCTGGTCTACGTGGTCCCACTCCTCTTCGCTGAGGTCGGCCAGCTGGGCCCGGTGCCGTTCGAGCTCGGCGACCCGCAACGACTCCAGCCGCGTCCGCAGGGACGCGACGACCGGCGCGGCGCCGCGCTGGCGGCTGGCCGTGCGGTAGCGCTCCACCTCCGCGGCCACGATGGCGCGCGCGGCCACCGCCTCCTCCTGGCGGTCCCCGAGCGCCTGCGCCACCAACTCGCCGAGCGTGTCCATGTCGAGCAACGACACCCCGTCGAGCCCGGCGACGGCCGGATCGACGTTGCGCGGCACGCCGAGGTCGATCACCCGCAGCGGGCCCGGTGACCTTGGAGAAGTCCTCGAGGTCGAGCACGTGGGACTCCGCCGCCACCGCCGTCAGCACGACGTCCCCGTCGGCCAGCTCCGTGGCGACATGCTCGAGCGAGGAGGTGCCCACCTCGAAGGGGCGCACCGGAGCTGTCCCGCACGAGGTCGCGTGCCCGCTTCGGCGACCGGTTGACCACGACGACGCGCCGCGGCGCATCCTCGGCCGCGAGGTCGGACAGCGCCCGGAAGACGCCGACGCCCATCTCGCCGGCGCCCACCACGACGACGCGTGCATCGCGGAGCCCGGCGCCGTCCTCGCCCCGGGCCACGGTCACCGCGGCGTAGGCGAACGAGGTCGTGCCCTGGCTGATCGCCGGTTTCGGTGCGCACCCGCTTGCCGGTCTGCAACGCGTGACGGAACAGCGCCGAGAGGACGGGGCCGCAGGTGCCCTCTTCCTGGGCTCGCTCGAAGGCTCGCCGCACCTGGCCGACGACCTCGGTCTCGCCGGTCACGACCGACTCGAGGCCCGAGGCGACGGAGAAGAGGTGCGACGTCACGTCGTCGTCGAAGCGGATCACGGCGTGGAGCGACAGCTCCTCGACCGAGACCCCCGATTGGTCCGACAGGACGTCGTAGATCTCGGCCACCGCGTCGTGGAAGCGGTCCACCACCGCGTAGATCTCGGTCCGCAGGCAGGTCGAGAGCACGACCGCCTCCTGCACGTTGCGCCGATGGCTCAGGGCGGTCAGCGTCTTGTGCAGGTCAGCGTCGGCGATCGCCGTGGCCTCGAGCAGAGGCAGCGGGGCTTGCGTGTGCTGCAGCCCTATGACGACGACGGACACTCGGGGAACCTCCTGGGTCGGGACCTCAATTGTGCCGGTCCCGCCGCCCGACGTGCCAGTCGCCGGGCCGGGAACGCTCAGACCGGGTCCTGTGGGGGCGACATCCCCACGGCGCGGATGAGCGGAACGGGCTCGTCGCCGGCGCCGCCGGAGCGGGCCGCCGCCTCCTGGCGGGCCCGGTAGAAGCCGAGCACCTGCAGCTCAATGGAGAGATCGACGTAGCGGATATGCACCTGCGGCGGGACGTGGAGCACCCGGGGCGCGAAGTTGAGCAACGAGGTCACGCCGGCCCGGACCAACAGGTCGGCCACGCCCTGGGCGGCCCAGCCCGGCGTCGTGATGACCCCGATGTCGGGGCATTCGGCGGGCCGCAGGGTGCGCGATCTCGTCCATGTGGCGCACCTTCATGCCGCGGATCTCCTCGCCCACGACCTCCGGATCCACGTCGAAGAGCGACGTGACCTGGCAGCCCCCGGAGGCGAAGCCGGCCGAGTTGGTGAGCGCGCGGCCCAGATTTCCGATCCCGACGATGACGACCGACCGGTTCTCGTCGATGCCCGAGCGCGCGGTCGATCTGCGCGATCAGGAAGCCGGGGTCATACCCCGAGCCCCGGGTCCCGAACGAGCCCAACAACGAGAGGTCCTTGCGCACCTTGGCCGCGTTGACGCGGGCCAGCTCGGCGAGCTGCTCGGACGAGACGGTGCGCGCGCCGGCGCGCACGAGCTCGGTCAAGATGCGCTGGTACACCGGCAGCCGCAGCACGGTCGCCTCGGGGATCCGCTTCGGGCGCGGCGGTCGGTCGGTCGTCGCTCACTGCGTCGGATGGTACCGAGGAGCCTCGCGACAGCACCAAACCGGCTACGGGGGTGAGCGCCTCACCAGGCGAGGATCAGCAGCTCACCCGCGACGACATTGAGCCAGTGCGCCGCCGAAGCCTCCCCGGCGACGACGGCGAGATGCCCGTTGGCGTCGACCAGCAGCCCGAACTCCCCCTGCTTCAGCTCGCCGAACGCCTCGACGCAGCGGAGCTGCACCCCGTCGGGAACCAGCGAATGCGGCAGGCCGTCGACGTCCACCCGGCCCGATTCGACGCGGGCCGCCAGCTCGATCGAGCCCGAGACCGGGATCCCGGCCACCTGCGCGTCGGCGACGGTCGCGGCCAGCTGGAGGTTGCCGAAGTGGTCGACCCAGGTCACTTCCGCCCGGAGGCAGGCACCGGCCGTCGTGCAGGCGGCCCTGCTCGACGACGCCGCCGATCAGCCGCACCAACGACTCGGGCTCGATCGCCTCGCCGAGTTCGGCCAGCGGAGTGCCCGAGCACAGAGGCGGGCCGCCGCCGGCGCGAACACGTCGCGGCCGTCGAAGGTCCCACCGCGGTCCGGCGGCACGGCGTCTGCGGCGCAGCTCGACGGCGGCCGCGATCGGCGACTCGCCCACCGACTTCGCCGCCGCCACGAACAAACCGTTGTCGGGCCCGACGAAGCACATGGCGCCCCCCGGCCGGCAGGACGCACTTCGAGGGCGATCCCGCGGCGCACGGTGCCGACGCCGGGATCGACGACCCCGAGCACGACGCCCGCCCCGAGATGCGGCACGGCCCGCACGAGCGTGTGGCTGCCGGCGCGCACGTCGAAGGGCGGGATGTGGTGGGTGAGGTCGATGACGGTCGTACCCGGGCGCCCGCGCCGCGATCACCGCGTGGACGACCCCGACGAACTCGTCCTCGGTCCCGAAGTCAGAGAGGAAGAACACCGTGCCCGGCGGCCGTGCCCGGCGGCCGGCTCGGCTCAGGTGGGCTCGGTGGGGACATGCCGTGCGCTCGAGCTCAGCGCTGCAGGTTGCGCGAGCGTTCCGTGGCCGCCGCCACCGCCTCCATGAAGGCCGACCGCACGGCGCGGGCCTCGAGCGTACGGACGCCGGCCGCGGTCGTGCCGCCGGCGATGTCACGTCGGCCCGCAGCGCCGCCGGGTCGCGCCCGTCTCGACCAGCAGCTCCGCCGAGCCCCGCATCGTCTGGACGACGAGCGTGTGGCTGACCTCGCGGGACAGGCCCATCTGCACGCCCGCATCGATCAGCGCCTCGGCCACCAGGAAGAAGTAGGCCGGGCCCGAGCCCGACAGGCCGGTCACCGCATCGAGCATGCGCTCGGGCAGTCGGACCACCGCGCCGAGCGACCCAAGCAACCCCTCCGCCCAGCCGAGGTCCAACGAGGTCGCGAACGACCCCCCCGACATGGCGGCCACGCCGGCGCCGATCGAGCGCGGGCGTGTTGGGCATGGCCCGGATGACGGCCGGCTGGCCTCCGAGCGCCGACTCCAGGCGCTGGCAGGGCACGCCCGGCCACGATCGAGAGCAGGCGGGTGACGCCGCTCGCGCCGAGCAGACGGCAGGCCCCGTCGGCCTGGTCGGGCTTCACGGCGAGCACGGCGCCGGGGAGGTCCTCGCCCGCTTTCGTCGAGCTCCAAGAGACCGGGCTCCGGCGCCGCGACGGTGCGGAGGCCCGGGTAGAGCTCCTAGAGCTCCTTGCGGCGTTCCGCGTCCGGCTCGACGACGGTCCGTCGCCGCGCCGTGTCCAGGCCGCGGCCGAGGAGGCCCCCGAGCAGGGCGCCGCCCATCTTTCCGCCGCCGACGATCAGGAGGTTCGACACCCGCATGACGTTACTGACTGCGGCCTCACGACCGCCGGAATCCGCCTCGCCCAGGCCCGTCGCCCCTCGGAGCGAGAACCTTCGAACGGCGGGGCCGCCGCCGGTAGGTCGACGGGTGGCCCATCGTCATGGCCGTCGGGAAGTGGTCGTCGGTGTAGACGACCGACGCGCCGGCGATGCGGTCGAGCTCCTCGTCGTCGATCAGGCGGGCCGGCACCCGGCCCACCAGGTAGACGGCGTCCTCGGGCCCCAGCGCGAACCACATGCCCATCAACGCCGTGTTGCGCCGGAGCAGGTAGGCGTACACCTCTTCCTTGTTCTCCTCGGGCGCCGGCATGAACTGCGCCTCGTGCCACAGCGTCCGCTGCTTCAGCGTGAACCAGACGGTGATGAAGTCCTTCTCGTCACCCTTGAAACGGAGATACCACTGGAACGACGCGGTGCGGTCGGTCACCTCCTGGCGCTCGGCCGCCACGAGCGGCCCGTCGGCGTCGAGCTCCCGTTTCGCCCAGGCGTCGATGCAGGCGACCGCCGCCGCCATCTCGTCGTCGGCGGGCAGGTCGATCAGCGGCACGCCGGCGCGGCCGGCCCCGCTCAGCCGTCTCAGCCGCACTCGACGAGGCGGCCGGCGGCCAGCTCGTCGTGCAGCTCCACCAGCGTCGAGGCGGCGGCGCGCCAGGTGTAGAGCCGGGCCCGCAGGACCGACGCCGTCGACAGGCGCTCGGCCGCCAGCGGCTCGTCGAAGACCCGGCGCACGGCGGCGGCGTAGGCACCGGGGTCGGGCGCATCGACGAGGAACCCGGTGTGGCCGTGGTCGACGAGGGTGGTGAGCCCGCCGACCGCCGAGGCGACGACGGGGGTCCCGCAGGCGGCCGCCTCGAGGGCGACGAGGCCGAAGGACTCCGAGCGGCTCGGGACGAGGCAGACGTCGGCGGCGCGGTAGTACGACGAGAGCAGCTCGTGGGGCTGCGGCTCGATGAAGTGCACGAACTCGCGCACCCCCCGGGCGTCGGCCGACGTCGTGCAGCCCCTGGAGCGCCTTCTCGCCGTGCGGCCCGCTCGGCCCGCCGACCACGACGAGGCGGTAGGGCTCGCCGCCGGCGGCGCGCAGTTCGGCCAGCGTCTCGATGGCGACGTCCGCGCACTTGAGCGGCTGGATGCGCCCGACGAACAGCAGCAGGCGCCCGTCGAGCGGCAGCCCGAGGGCGCGCGCCGCGCCTGGGGGCGGTGGCCCGGCCCGAAGAACGCGTGGTCGACCCCGGGCGGCACGATCCGGATGCGGCCCGGCTCGCCGCCGTAGAGCGACGCGATCTGGTCCGCCTCGACGCTGCACGACGCCAGCACGGCGTCGGAGCACTCGATGATGTACGCCTCGGCCTCGGCCCGCCGGTGCGGCATGTCGGCCTCGACCTCCTCGGGCATCGACTCGGCCTTGACCCGGTCGAGGGTGTGGAACGTGCAGACGAGCGGCAGGTTCAGCTCGTGCTTGATCACGTGGCCCGACAGCCCGGACAGCCAGTAGTTCGCGTGGACCGACGTGTAGGGCAGCCCGCCGCCCTCGGTGCCGCCGGACCCGGTGGCGGCGGCCATGCGCTCGAGCACGTTGGCCGTGAATTCCTCGACCACGGCGGGCAGCGACTCCTTGGGGACCGCACTCGAGCGGGCCGGCCGGCACGTGGTGGACCCGGAGCCCCGGCTCGACCTCGACGACCGGCGCCAGGTCGGGCGACCAGGCCCGGGTGAACACGTCGCAGGCGACCCCGTGCGGGCCAGCGCGGCCGTCAGCTCGCGGACGTAGACGTTCATGCCGCCGCCGTCGCCCGTGCCGGGCTGGGCCAGGGGCGAAGTGTGCAGGGAGAGAACCGCGAGTCGGCGCATGCCGGGCCAGATCCTACCGGCGCTCGGGCGAAACGCCTCCGGCCACCTGGGCCGACGCTGGGCGCCGGGACCCGGCGCCGAGGCGATCGGTGGTCGACCGGCCGGCTCAGGCGGTGGCGGCGCTGCCCGGGTGGCGGCACGATGCGACGCCGGTCGCCGGGGCCGGCATGGCCTCGTCGGCCGCCGCCGGCTCGTTCTCGTCCGGAGCGCCGCGGCCGTGCCCGGGGCGGAATCCGAGCGCGGAGCCGGCGGCCTGGTCCGCTCGTCCTCGTGATCGCGGCGGAACGAGAGGTAGATGCGCACCAGCGCCTGCTTCTGCTCCTCGCTGATGGTCTGGTCGGCCATGATGGCGGGCTCAGGTCGGGGGCACCGACGGGAGCCTCGAGGATGCCCGCCTGCACGTAGAGGGTCTCGGCGGAGATGCGCAGCGCCTTGGCGATCTGCTGGAGGATCTCGGCCGACGGCCGGCGCAGCCCGCGCTCGATCTGGCTCAGATACGGGTTGGAGATGCCCGCCAGCTCGGACAGCCGGCGCAGCGACAGCCGGGCCGAGCCGCGCTGCTCACGGATGAAGGACCCAAGGTCGAGCCAGCGGTCTTTGGGATCCGTGCTCACTGTTGCAAGCGTACCGCCGCGCCGGCGCCGTCCAGGGGTTGCCGCCGCCCGGCCTGCGGCGGTCCGAGGCGGCCGCCTGCTCGAAGCAAACACGTCCCCGACCTGCTCGCATGGTCATTGGTCCCGGTTGGGATCGGGCGAGGTTCGGGTATGGTCCAGCACGCAGCGTTGACCATCACCCCCCACGACCACAGGAGACCGCCATGGCCGAGTACAGCCTCCCCGACCTGCCCTACGACTACGCCGCGCTCGAGCCCCACGTGTCGGCCCAGATCATGGAGCTCCATCACGACAAGCACCACGCCGCCTACGTGACCGGCGCCAACCAGACGCTCGAGAAGTTGGCGGCCGCGCGTGACAAGGACGACTTCGGTGCCATCGTCGGGCTCGAGAAGACGCTCGCCTTCCACATCTCGGGCCACGTGCTGCACTCGATCTTCTGGAAGAACCAGAGTCCCGACGGCGGCGACAAGCCCGACGGCGCGCTGGGCTCGGCCATCGACGAGAACTTCGGCTCCTTCGACAAGTTCAAGGCGCATTTCACCCAGGCGACCATGACGATCCAAGGCTCGGGCTGGGGCGTGCTGGCGTACGAGCCCTTGGCCGGCCGGCTGATCGTGGAGCAGGTCTACGACCACCAGAGCAACATCGGCCAGAGCTCGGTCCCGCTGCTCGTCTTCGACGCCTGGGAGCACGCCTTCTACCTGCAGTACAAGAACGTGAAGGCCGACTTCTTCGCCGCGCTGTGGAACGTCGTCAACTGGTCCGACGTGGCGGCCCGCCTCGACTCGGCGAAGGGCCTCAAGGTCGAGGGCTAAACCGGCGGCGTGTGCGCCGGGCGCTCCGCGGAGCGCTCAGCCGAGCGCCAGGTGTTGCTCGCAGAATCGGCGTGTCGGGTCGCGCTCGAGATCAGCATCGAGGATGGGCGACCCGCAGGTGACGCAGGCTCCGTAGCCGCCGGCGCTCAGACGTTCCAACGCGCCGTCGATGTCGTCGAGCACGGCAGCGGATCGGGTCAATTCGGATTCGTAGCGCTCCTCCACGCAGGCAGGGTAGCTTCCGAATTGCCGATCTGGGCCGTTTAGCCGCACGGCCTGGAGGGCAGATGTAGCGCAACCGCTATGCAGAGCCCGACGATTCCGGGGCACGAGCCCGGCTCGGCGACCCACCGGGGTGGGCCGGCGGGAAACGCCGCTGCCGTTGCGCCCACCGGAGCGAGGCGAGGCCGGATCGAGCAGCACGGTCACCCGCCGCTTCACTGCCGACGGCCCCTCCGTCGGGCAGGCCCGGCGCTTCCTGCTCCAGGAACTGACCGGGGACGCGGGCGGAGCGAAGAGCGGCGGAGGCGGCTGCAGCGAGGGCGCCGACCTCCTGGTCCTGATGCTCTCGGAGCTGGCGACCAACGCGGTGCAGCACGCCGATACGGAGTTCGAGGTCACCATCACCGTGACCGAAGCGGGCGACGGGCGACGGGTGCGGGTGAGTGTGCGCGACGAAGCCCCAGGCTTCCCAGTCCCCCAAGAGCCGCCGCCCGATGCCCCGCACGGACGCGGCCTGCGCATCGTCGAGTCCCTCGCCGACGCCTGGGGGATCGAGGTGCGGCACGGGCACCCGGGCAAGACCGTGTGGTGCGCCGCGCGGCTCGGGCCGGCCGCCGCCCCCGCCGCGGGTCCGGCCTCGGAGATGGGCCGGGCGGACGGGCGGAGCGATGCGGAGGCGGCGGACACGGCGGACGCAGTGGTCGCCACCGGTTCGTGGCCCGTACCAGGGGTGCGGACCGTGCTCGACGGGCTCCACGACGCGGTCGTCGCCACCGACGAGCGCGGCGTCATTCACTACGCCAACCTCGCGGCCGAAGAGCTCACGGGGTGGCCGCACGGCTCCCTCCGCGGGCGCTCGGCTCTCGACCTCGTGCCGGACTCGTTGGTGGGGCCCCTGCGTGACGGCTTCGAGGGCTTCATGCGGTCGCAGGCCGAAGATCTCGCCGGGCGACGCCTGCCGGCGATGCTGAAGCGGGCCGACGGCGGCGAGGTCCACACCGAGCTCGTGCTCTCGATGTTCGAGCACCCCTTGGCCGGACGGGTTGTCGTCGGGATCTTCCGCCGCCGTGACGAGCGCCGGATGCAGCGGTGGTCCGAGTTGACCAGCGAGTTGCTGGAGCAGCTGGCGGACGCGCCGATCGAGGACCCGCCCGCCGAGCGGCTCCTGGCGACCCTGGGCCGCCGCCTCGAGTGGGACGTCACCACGCTGTGGACTTTGAGCGGGCGGGGCCAACTGGTGTGCCGACACGTGTGGACGCGCACCCCGAGCGTCGCCCCGACGTTCGCCCGGGAGAAGGCCGATGACCCCACCAGCGGCAGCGACGGCCTGCCGCGCTGGGTCCTGGAGCACGGCGAGCCGATCTGGGTGACCGACCTGGCCAGCGACCAACGCGTCGCCGGCGACGGGTTGGTGCGCCACGGACTGCAGAGCGCGTACGCCTTCCCGATCCGCCACCGCGGCTCGGTCGTGGGCATCGTCAAGATGCTGAGCAGCCGCCCGCGCGAACACGACCTCTCGGTCGTGGAATTGATGGACGCCGTCGGCGCGCATCTCGGCGAGCTGCTGTATGCCTCGTACCTGGCGGCCGAGCGCGAACAGCTGGTGGAGGAGTTGCTCGAGGAGCGGCGACGCAACGAGTTCCTCCTCCTGGCCTCGCAGGTGCTCTCCGAGGTCTTCGACTACCGCGACATGGTCACGCGGCTCGCCCAGGTCGCCGTCCCGGTGCTCGCCGACCTGTGCATCATCGACATCGCGGAAGAGGACGGGCAGATCCGGCGCATGGCCGCCTGGCACGCCGACCCCGAGAAGCGCTCGCTCACCGAGGAGCTCCGCACCGGGTACCCGCCCGATCCCGAGGGCCTCCATCCGATGGTCGAGGTCATGCGCAGCGGAAGGTCCAAGTGGAGCGACCACATGACCGACGAGTTCCTGCGCGAGACGAGCCGCGACGAACGGCACTACGAGCTGACCAAGCTGCTGGGGTTCACCTCGTACATGACGGTGCCGCTCGGCAGCGGTGGCGACGGCGTCATCGGCACCGTGACCTTGATCTCGGCCGGGTCGGGCCGACGCTTCTCCGAGAAGGACCTCGGGCTCGCCGAACAGTTGGCGACGCAGGTGAGCTCGGTCGTGAGCCGCGCCCGGGCCTACGACCGCGAGCGGCGGATCTCGCACGAGCTGCAGCGCAACCTGCTGCCCGACGCCATCCCCGAGCTCCCCGGTTGGGACGTCGCGGCTCGCTACCTCCCCGCCGCGTTGGGTTTCGAGGTCGGCGGCGACTGGTACGACGTGGTCCCGGTGAGCGACCGGCTGGTGGCGCTCGTGGTCGGCGACGTCGAGGGCCATGACCTCGAGGCCGCCCGGATCATGAGCAAGCTGCGCCACGCGCTGGGCCTCCTCGTCCTCGAGGAACAGGCGCCCGGGAAGGCGCTCGAGCGGTTGAACCGGGTTGCGCTCTCCAGCGTGCAGTCGAGGCTGTCGACCGCGCTGATCGGGGTGCTCGACACCGTCACCGGCCTCATCACGTTCTCCTCGGCCGGCCACCCCTCGCCGGTGCGGATCGAGCGGGGGCGGGCCGTCGAGCTGGCGGTGCCTCCCGGTCCGCCGCTCGGCGTCCAGCGCTGTCACTACAAGGACCACGAGTACCAGCTGGCCGAGGGCTGCCTGGTCATGTTCACCGACGGCCTGGTCGAGCGCCGCGGCGCCTACCTGGACGACCGGCTCGAGCTCTTGGAGGCCTCGCTGCGGGCAGCCCCCACCATGGAGCCCGATGCCGTCTCCGACTTCGTGATCGACGCCATGACGGCTGACGAGCGGAGCTCCGACGACGTCGTCGTGCTGGCGGCGCGGCGGCGGCCGGAAGGGCCGGGGAGCGGCGCCTGACCGAGCAGGTGGTGGCCGCTTCGTAAGGTGACGGCGTGACATCCGAGGCCCCGCTCGCCGCCCTCGTGGGGGCGCACCTCCCGGTCCCCTGCGTCGACGGCCGCGAACGGCCGTACCGTGACCTCGACTGTGCGGCGTCGACGCCGGCGCTCGAGACGGTGGCGGAGGCGGTGGTCGAGTTCCTCCCGTGGTACTCGAGCGTGCATCGAGGGGCCGGCTACAAGTCGCGGCGCGCCACCGCCGCCTACGAAGCAGCACGCGACAGCGCGCAGCGCTTCGCCCGCCGGCCGGCGGACCGCGACGACGTAGTGGTGCTCGTGCGCAACACGACCGAGGCGATCAACCATCTGGCCTACCGGCTCGGCTTCGGGCCCGACGACGTGGTAGTGACGACCGTGGTCGAGCACCACGCCAACCTGCTGCCGTGGGCGCGCGTCGCCACGCGCCGCTGGGTCGAATGCGGCCTCGACGGCACGTTCGGCGTCGACGACGTCGTGCGGGTGTTGGACGACGGCCGCCGGCCGGCGCTCCTCGCGCTCACGGGCGCGTCGAATGTCACGGGATGGTTGCCGCCCGTGGAGGAGATCTGTGCCGCCGCGCACGAGCGCGGCGTCGCGGTCCTGCTCGACGCGGCCCAACTGGCGCCACACCGGCCGCTCCCGGCCGGTCCCGACTTCGTGGCCTTCAGCGGCCACAAGCTCTACGCCCCCTACGGTGCGGGCGCGCTGATCGGGCCCCGCGAGACGTTCGAGACGGGCGACCCTTTCCTGGCGGGCGGCGGGGCGGTCGACCTGGTCGACCTGGACGAGGTCATCTGGACCGAGCCGCCGGAGCGAGAGGAGGCGGGATCGCCGAACGTCGTCGGCGCCGTCGCCTTCGGCACGGCCATGGACGAGCTGGAGCGGATCGGCTGGGAGGCGGTGCGCGCCCATGAAGTGGCGTTGTGCGCCCGCCTCCACGAGGGGCTGCGGGCGATCCCGGGCGTCCGGGTGCTGGGGCCGCCGCTCGACGGCGAGCGCGCCGGCGAAGACCGGCTCGCCGTGGCGCCGTTCACGGTGGAGGGCATGCACCACGCACTGGTGGCGGCGCGGCTGAGCGCGGAGTTCGGGGTCGGCGTCCGGCACGGCTGCTTCTGCGCGCACCCCTACCTGATCCGCCTGCTCGGCGTCGGTCCCGCCGGGCCTGGCCGAGGCGCGGGCGGCCGTCCAACGCGGCGACCGCAGCGGCATCCCCGGTGCGGTGCGCGCCAGCTGCGGCCTGGGGACGTCGAGCGAGGACGTCGACGCGCTCGTCGACGCGGTGACAGCGCTCGCCTCCGGTCTGCCGGCGCCGGTCGACTACGTCCAAGACCGCGTGACCGGGGACTACTGGCCGGAGGGCGACGCACCCGGCTGGTCCTCGGCCGACCGGCCGGCCGGGGCCGCGTGCGCACGAGGATGAGTTGCGCGGGGCGTGACAGGGTCGGGTCCCGGCGGCAGCGGACGACCGGATTGGCGCTCGGTTTGTTGGCGCTCGCACCGGCGCTGGCGGCCTGTGCCAAGCCGGTCGGCAGCACGTCCGTGCGCAACGTGGCCTGGGTGACGACCGGCGCGTCGGTCACGCTGCCCGGCATGGACGTCACGCCGGTGGACCTGGCCAAGCGCCACTACCTCGGGTCCGGGGTCCCCGTGGGCAGCCTTCCCTCGGCACTCGCCTATACGGCGGATGACCGCGGGCTGCTGGTCGTGACCCAGGGCGACGACACGCTGCACGAGATCGACCCGGCCACGCACGAGGTGACCCATTCGGTGACCGTCGGAGTGGAGCCCGACGCAGTGGCGTTCGCGCCCGGCGGCACCCACGGACAGGGGATCGCCCTGGTGGCCAACCTGGACGCGGACAGCGTCACACCGGTGGACCTCGGCACGTGGCAGGCCGGGGCGCCGATCCCCGTCGGCAGCCGAACCGGTGGCGATCGCGGTGTCCGTGCCGGCGCCGGGGCGGGGTCGGCGCCACGGCGTTCGTGGCGAACTACGGCAGCAACACCGTCACGCCGATCAGCCTGGCCACGCGGCAAGCGGGTGCGGCCATTGCGGTGGGGCCCGGGCCCGAGACCCTGGCGGTGGCGTCGGGACAGGTGTTGGTGGGGAACTTCGGGAACGCCACGCTCACCGCGATCAACGTGGGCGACGCTCCGGGTCGGAGCCACCGTCGGCCTGCCCCTCAACCCGACAGGCATCGCTGTCGCCGCTTCGGGCGTCACCGCCTACGTGTGCGGCGGCGAGGGCCTGGTGCCGGTCACGGTCGGCGGTCTGGCGGTCGGCGGGTTGGCGGTCGGCAGGCAGATCGAACTGCCCGACGCAGCCCAGGGCGTCGCGCTCGAGCGCCGACAACGCGACGGCCTGGGTCACGCAGCACAGCGGGTGGGCTGGTCCCCGTGACCGTGACGACCGGAACGGTGGGACGGCCGCTGCACCTCGGGGGGCATCCGTCGGCCATCGTGATCGGGGCGGGCTGAGCGGCGCCGCCCAGCGCAGACCTTCGATCAGACGCTGTACACGGCACGGGCCCGGAACCGCACGGGACGCTCGGTCACCTCCTCCATGTAATGCGCGGCCCAGCCGGCGACCCGGGCGACCGCAAAGATCGTGCGCCCGCTTTCGGGTGGCATGCCGGTGCCCCAACTCAGCGCCGCCAGCGCCAGGTCGCAATTGGGGAGCGGCACATCGTGCGCCGCGGCCAGGGCGATCACGTCGCGCAGCACGTTGCGCTGGTCGTCGCTCAACGATGGCTCCGCCAAAGCGAGCAGCGCGCCGAAGCGCGGATCGCCGCTCTTGTAGACGGTGTGGCCGAACCCGGGCAGGCGGCCCTGCTCGCGCAGCACGGCGTTGAGCGCGCGGACCGCGCCGTCGCGCTCGGCCACGACGAGGAGCTCGTAGGCCATTTGGCTGGCGCCGCCATGCAGCGGACCCGCCAGCGTCGTCAACCCCGCCAACAGCGCGTCGTACGGATCGGCGCGCACCGATGCCGCCACGCGGACGGCCACGGTGGAGGTGGCCAACTCGTGGTCGGCCAGGAGAACGAGCGCGGCGTTGACCGCCTGCTCGGGGACGCGGGCGGAGGAGGTCGTGAGGCGCGGCGGCGAGGCGCGCCCCAATGGAGGCCATGGCGTCGTCGCCTGGTGCGGGGCCCACGGCGTCGACCAGCGCGGCGGCCGACCGCCGGGCCGCCCGAGCGACGGCGGCCGGCCGCAGGTCCGAGCGGAGGGGGTCACGGGCACCGCACATGACCAGCGCCCAGCGCATGCGGTCGAGGGTCTGGCTCAGCGGGCACGGCCCCAGATCGGGGGCGCGCCAGTCGCCTCCGCCCTCGGACTGCCAGAGGAGCTCGGCGACCTCCTCGAAGGTGGCGTGCGCCGCCAGCTCGGTGGCGCGTTGGCCCCGGTAGAGGGGCCCGAGGTCCTGGTGGAGCTGGGTCACCCCGGTCGTGATCGTGGCGAGCCGGGTGGCCGTCTGCCGGCCGCCCCGGCTGCGGGCGGAGAGGGCCTCGACGTCGGTGAGGTCGAAGAGGCTCCCCTCGCCCGTTGGGATCGCGGTGCGACTCGAGCAGGCCCGCGACTGACGTAGGCGTAGAGCGTCGGCACCTTCACGCCGAGTCGGCGGGCCGCCTCCTCGGTCGTGAGCATCCGGTCCACGCCGCACTTTATATTGACTTGATCAACGTTTACAATGCCTGCTCGAGAGCGGCATAGTGGGCTCCATGGAAACCATCGTGCGAGACCTCATGACGTCGCCGGCCGTGACCTGCCCGGCGGACGTCACCCTGGCCGAGGCGGCCGGCGTGATGCAGCACGCCGACACCGGTTCGGTCGTCGTGACCGACCAGGGCAAGGTCGTGGGCATCCTCACCGAGCGTGACCTGCTGCGCGCGGCGGTGGGCGCCGGCGACCCGCGACGGGAGCGGGTCGCACTCTGGATGACGGCCCGCCCCGACGTGCTCGGACCGGACGAGCGGGTCGACGCCGCGTGGGCGAGCCTCACCTCGCACCACTACCGCCACCTGCCCGTGGTGGACGGCGACGACTGCGTCGGCGTGGTCTCACTGCGGGACCTCATGGGGGTCGCCCGCATCCGGCCCGCCGGCGAGACGAGCGGGGACGTGCCCGCGGGGCTCGAGGGCGTCGTCGTCGCCGAGACCACGATCGGCGACGTGCGGGGGCGGGAGGGCTTCTTCCACTACCGCCAGTACTCGGCCGTCGACCTGGCCGAGGAACGCTCGCTCGAGGACGTCTGGCATCTCCTCTTCCGCGGCGAGCTGCCCGACGCGGCGGCCGCGCAGGCGTTCTCCGACGAGGTGCGCCAACGGCGCGCCATGCCGCCCGGGCTCAGCACGCTCCTGCCCGCGCTGTCGCGTCGGGGGACGCCCCTCCAGGTGCTGCGCACCGCCGTCTCGGTGCTGGCCGCCGAGCTCGGATGGCGACCCACCCACGACATCGGCGCCGACGAGTTGGCCGAGCAGGCCATCGGGCTGTGCGCGGTCGTCCCCACGATCCTCGCCGCCGCCCACCGTCTGCGCGAAGGCCAGGAGCCGGTCGAGCCACGGGCCGATCTCGGTCACGCCGCCAACTACCTCTCCATGCTGACCGGCGAGGTGCCCCCGGCGGACCACGCACGTGCGATCGAGCAGTACATGATCCTCACCATCGACCACGGGTTCAATGCGTCGACCTTTACGGCCCGCGTGGTCACGTCCACCGGAGCCGACCTCGGCGCCGGCATCGTGGCCGCCATCGGTGCCCTCTCGGGCCCGCTGCACGGCGGTGCACCGAGCCGCGCCCTCGACATGCTCGACGCGATCGGGACACCCGATCGCGCCGAGGCCTATGTCCGCCACGCCATCGAGAGTGGCGAGCGCATCATGGGGTTCGGCCACCGCGTGTACAAGACCGACGACCCGCGTTCCCTCCTGCTGCGAGGGGTCAGCGAGCGGCTCGGCGGCCCGCTGGTGGAGTTCTCCCAGTCGGTCGAGCGCACCACGGTGCAGGTGCTGGCCGAGCTGAAGCCGGGGCGCGAGCTGTACACGAACGTCGAGTTCTACGCCGGCGTCGTGATGCACACCTGTGGCATCCCGCGCGAGATGTTCACGCCGACGTTCGCCGCCGGGCGGATGATCGGCTGGTGCACGCACGTGATGGAACAGGCCGCCCACAACCGCCTCATCCGCCCCGCCGCCCGCTACACGGGGCCCCCGCCGCCGCAACCCGTGCCGCCTGCGGCCTGACGCGGCGCGGGCCACGGGCCTGATTCCGGCGGCATCGGACCGGTCGGGCCGGGCGCATTCTTGACTAAAATGGTCAGGGTTATGCGGTCGATCTTCTCCTTCCCCAACCCGGTCAACGAGGTGTCGGCCCGGCTGGTCGCGGCAGGGGTCGTGCTGATGTCCGTCGTGACCATCGCGTTCGACCTGAAGTGGATGACCGTGGTGATCGCCTACGGCTTCGTCGCCCGCGTCCTGACCGGCCCGACGCTCAGCCCGCTCGGCCAGCTGGTGACACGGGTCGTCACCCCGCTCCTGGGCGTGCCGCCGCGTCCGGTGGCCGGGCCACCGAAGCGCTTCGCCCAGGGCATGGGCGCGGCGTTCTCGCTGACCGCGTTGATCCTGACGGCAGTGGGCCTCTGGCCCGCGGCGCAAGTGGTCCTCGGCCTGCTCGTGGTGGCGGCGACGCTCGAATCGGCCTTCGCCATCTGCCTCGGTTGCATGACGTTCGGCGTGCTCATGCGCGCCGGCGTCGTACCGGACGAGGTGTGCGAACGGTGCAACGACGTCTGGGCCTCACCGCACGGCGCGGCGGCCTGATCGCTCGGGTCAGCTGTCGTAGACCAGGACGCCGCGGATGTTCTTTCCGTCGCGCATGTCCTGATAGCCCTGGTTGATGTCGCCGAGCTTGTAGGTGTTGGTGATCATCGAGTCCAGGTCGAGCTGCCCGTCTCGATAGAGCTTCAACAACTTCGGGATGTCGGAGTGGATGTTGGCGGAGCCGAAGATGCTCCCCACGACCTGCTTCTCCATGATCGTGAGGTACATCAGGTTCATCGTCACGTCCATCTCGCCCATGGGGTGGATGTTGGTGACCACGACGCGTCCCCGCTTGGCTGTGAGGTTCAAGATGGAGTCCATCATCGACCCCTGCCCGATGCCCATGGCGCAGATGACCTTGTCGCACATGCGGCCCCACGTCTCGCGCTGGATCAACTCGAAGGCCTCGTCGACCGACGGGGCGGTGTGGGTCGCGCCGAACGACGGGGCGAGCTTGCGCTTGAGCTCGACCGGGTCGATGGCGAAGATCATCTCGGCGCCGGCCAGCCGGGCTCCCTGGAGGGCCGAGGCGCCGATGCCGCCGATGCCGATGACCGCCACGTAGTCACCGGGACGGACGTCGGCGGCGTAGACAGCCGAGCCCCAGCCGGTGGTCACGCCGCAGCCGACCAGGCACGCCTTGTCGAGCGGAATGTCGTCGAGGATCTTCACGCACGAGGCCTGGTTGACCACGGTGTAGGGGGCGAAGGTGCCGAGGCACACCATCGTGGAGACGTCCTGCCCCTGCGCGTGGTGGCGGATCGTGCCGTCCATCTGCCGGCCGGCCATGAGCACTGCGCCCACGTCGCACAGGTTGGAGTGGCCCGTCGCACAAGACGGGCACTTGCCACAGGCCGGCACGAAGCCGAGCACCACGTGGTCACCCGGCTTGAGCGCCGTGACCCCTGGACCGACCTCCTCGATCACGCCGGCACCCTCGTGGCCGCCGATCACCGGCAGGGGCACGGGCATGTCGCCGGTGACGAGGTGCTCGTCGGAATGGCACATGCCGGACGCGGCGAGCTTGATCAGCACTTCGCCGTCCTTGGGCGGGTCGAGCTCGATGGGCTCCACGCTCCAGTCGGCGTGACGCTCCCACAAGACGGCGGCTTCGGTCTGCACGGTGCCTCCCCAGGGTGTGTGGCGCAGGGGCGCCGCTCCGTACGCTACCGGCCCCGCACGCAGCGACGCCTCCCGGTGAGCGCCGGCCCTGCTCCAGATCGGGGTGCATATGCTCGACCTCGGCTCGCATCGGGAGGAGGAAATGCCATGGCGGTGACGAACGAGCGGAGCGTCGAGGTGGCGGGGGGCCACCTGCACGTGACCGTGTTCGGGTCGGGACCCCGCATCGTGCTCGGCTATCCACGGCATCACCGCATCCTCCATGTCGTTGGCCGCCGTGGCGCGTCAGCTCGGCGCCGACGCCACACTGTTCGCACCCGACCTGCGCGGCCGCGGTGCCTCGGCGGGATTGTCCGGGCCCTACGGCATGCGGGCCCACGCCGACGACTGCGCGGCCGTGGTGGCCGCGCGTGCGAGCCGCCCGTCGTGGTCCTCGGCCATTCCATGGGCGCGTACGTGGCGGTCGTCCTCGCCGCGACGCATCCAGAAATCGTCGAGCGGCTGGTGTTGGCCGACGGGGGGCTGCCCCTGCCGATGCCGCAAGGCCAGGCGGGCGACATCGACCCCGACGAGATGATCGACACGGTGCTGGGACCCGCGATGGCCCGGTTGGCGATGACGTTCCCGACGGAGGACGCCGCTCTCGACTTCTGGCGGGCCCATCCGGCCATGGACGAGTGGGGCGACGACCTGGAGGCGTACCTGCGCTACGACCTCCGGCCGGTCGAGGGTGGGTACCGGTCGCGCGTCGTCGAACAGGCGGTGCGGGCCGACGGCGCCGAACAGATCATGGCGGCCGACCTGTTCACACAGTCGCTGCGCTCCGTGCGGTGTCCGATCCATTTCATCGGCGCGCCGCGGGGACTGCTGAACCAACCAGCACCGCTGATCCCCGATGACGTCGTGCGACACTGGCTAGGTGAGCTTCCCAACCTGCGCGCCGAGGTCGTCGACGACGTCAACCACTACACGCTCGTCATGGGCGAGCGGGGGGCGGCTGCGGTCGCCCGCGCGGTGCGCGACGGCTGAGATGACAGCGTGCTCTCCCCCTGACCGCGGCCGCGCCATGTCGTGGTGACGCAGGCGCTGCGGCCAGCCCGCGGCCTGGTGAACGAGAACCACAAATGGATCGCGCTGTTCATCACCACACTGGGCGTGCTGATGGCGGCCATCGACGGTTCGATCGTGCTCATTGCGCTCCCCGCCATCTTCCGGGGCATCCACCTCGACCCGCTGCTCCCCTCGAACACGTTCTTCCTGCTGTGGATGATCCTCGGCTTCCTGATCGTGACCAGCGTGCTCGTCGTGAGCCTGGGCAAGCTCGGCGACCTCTACGGCCGGGTCCGCATGTACAACCTCGGCTTTGCCGTCTTCACCTTCTTCTCCCTGCTGCTGAGCATCACCTGGATGACCGGCACCGCCGGCGGCGTCTGGCTCATCGTCATGCGCATCTTCCAGGGCGTCGGCGCCGCACTCCTGCTGGCGAACTCGGCCGCCATCCTCACCGACGCCTTCCCGCCCGACCGCCGCGGGTTCGCCCTCGGGATCAACCAGGCCGCGGCCATCAGTGGCACCTTCATCGGCCTGCTGCTCGGCGGCCTCCTCGCCCCGATCAACTGGCGCCTCATCTTCCTGGTCTCCGTGCCGATCGGACTGTTCGCCACGATCTGGGGCTACTTCTCGCTGCGCGAGATCGAGCGCGGGTCGGGGGGAAAGATCGACTGGGCCGGCAACGTGACGTTCGCGATCGGGCTGATCCTCATCATGGTCGGCATCACCTACGGGATCGAGCCGTACGGGCACCATCCGATGGGGTGGACGAACCCGACCGTCCTGGCCGAGCTCGGACTCGGCGTCGCCTTCCTCCTGTTGTTCTGCTGGATCGAGGTGCACACGGACGAACCGATGTTCCGGCTGCAGCTGTTCAGGATCCGGGCCTTCACGGCCGGCGTCTTCGCCAGCTTCCTCGGCGCGCTCGGACGCGGCGGCCTGATGTTCATGCTGATCATCTGGCTGCAGGGCATTTGGCTGCCCCAGCACGGCTACACCTTCGAGGTGACGCCGCTCTGGGCCGGGATCTTCATGATCCCGCTGACGGCAGGTTTCATCACCGCCGGCCCGCTCTCGGGCGTGCTGTCGGACCGCTACGGCCCGCGGCCCTTCGCCACCTTCGGGATGCTCGGTACGGCGGTGTGCTTCCTGCTGCTCGAGACGCTGCCGGTCAACTTCGCCTACAGCGAGTTCGCCGTGCTCCTGTTCGTGACCGGGGCGTGCATGTCGACCTTCGGTGCGTCCAACCGCACCGGAGTGATGAACAGCCTCCCGGCGACCGACCGCGGCGCCGGATCGGGCATGAATACGACCTTCCAGAATTTCGGCCCAGGTGCTCTCCATCGGGATCTTCTTCACGTTGATCATCGTCGGGCTCTCCGACACGCTGCCCGCCGCCCTGGTGCGCGGGCTGAGCGCCCACGGCGTCCCCGTCCAGACGGCGGTCTCGATCTCGCATCTGCCGCCGGTTTCGACATTGTTCGCGGCGTTCTTGGGTTACAACCCGGCGAGCCACCTTCTGGGCCCGCACGTCCTGTCGCAGCTGACGCCGGGCCAGCGGGCGACGGTGACCGGCGAGCAATTCTTCCCGAGCCTGATCACCAATGCGTTCCGTGGCGGGCTGCACGCCGCCTTCAACTTCGGCATCGTCATGTGCCTCGTCGGTGCCGCGTGCTCATGGACCCGGGGAGGCAAGGCGCCCGCGAAGGCCGATACGGAAGGGGCCACCGCACTCCAACTCGGCGCCGAAGTGGAGCCGGCGGCGCTCTAGGCGTCAGCGGATCAGACCACGACCCTCTTGGCAGTGGGGCCCGCCCCAGTGCTCGACGATCAATCCGTCCCGAAGGCGCAGGATGGCGGTCCCGTTGATCGTGACAGGGTTCCCTGACGCTGGGACGTCGTAGAAGGGCTCGCCGGTGTGGGTGCCCTGCACCGTCCAGTTGGACACCACGAGATCGTCCGATTCGATCACCAGGTTGACCGTGAAGACCATGTCGGGGAAGGCGGCACGGGCCTGTTGCCACCACTTCTGTTCCTCGCCCCGGACATCGTCGCCAACCCGATCAGGCGCCACTCGGGACGTCACGTGACTGTGGAATTCCGGAGCCCAAAACTCGTAGACGGCCGCGGTGTCCCCCGAATCCATGGCCTCGCTGTACTTGGCGAGCGTTCTCAAGTTGTCCGACATGTGACCTCGCAGTTCGACCGGTCGGACACTACCAAGGTGCTGCGGATCTGCTCGGGGACGCGCACCCGTGAGGACACACGTGGCCGGACCCGAGTCGCAGGGATGCCGTGCCAACCGGAGAAGTGCTGTTGACCTGGCCGGAGTAGGCCAAATTGACCATTCCGGATTGGGCCTGCATGCCCGATACTTTTTCAGTGAGCGTGGATCGGCCGGGATCAACCGCGGGTCTCTCGGTGTCAGATCGCGGCCATCGGCCGAGGGCGGGACTGGTGGGGACGGCGGCCCTGGGTGCCGCCGGATCGGCGCTGTTGACCGTGGCGAGCAATCTTCCGGCTTCGCCGTTCGGGCCGCGCGCGGGTGGCCTCTGGCCGCTCGCGGCGTCAGGTGGTGCGCCGGGCTGGGAAGGGCCGGCGGTGCCCGGTTGGGCCGGGCCGGCCAACCGCGGCCCAGGCGTGCCGTCGGGACAGGTGTTGGTCCTGGCCGCTGTCCTCGTGGGGGTCGCGCTTCTCTGGATGGGATGGTTGCGGCTCTGGCATGCCGTGCGCGCCGATCCGGGCCTCCAGTTCCGTGGCTGGTGGTGGGTTGTCGGCGCCTGGACCGCGCCCCTGTTGCTCGCCGCGCCCTTCGCGAGCCAGGACGTCTGGGTGTACGCGGCCCAGGGAAAGCTGGTGGCGTCCGGATACGGCGCCATGAGCCCGGTGCATCTCCTCGGCCACTCGGTCTGGGTCTCCGGTATCGACCCGAGATATCTGCACGGTCCGTCGATCTACGGGCCCGGCGCGCTCGATCTTTCGGCGTTCGCCGCGAGGATCTCCGGCGGCCACCCCTGGATTGCCGTCGAATGTCTGGCGGTTCGCCGTCATTGCGAGCTTGCTCCTGTGTGCCTGGGGGGTCGCCCGCGTGGCCGCCGCTCGCGGCGCCAACCCGGCCGAAGCGGTCGTCGCAGGAGTTGGCGAACCCCGGCGTGCTGATCCTCTTCGTCGCCGGCATCCACAACGACGCGGTGATGACCGGGCTGATCGTGGCGGCCATCGCCCTCGCCCTCACCAAGCGGCCGTGGTGGGCCTTGGGTCTGGCCGCGCTGGCCGTCACCGTGAAGGCGCCGGCGGCGCTCGCCGTCGTGGCGATCGCCTGGTGGTGCTGGAACGGCGCGTGGTGGCGGCGGGCGGCGTCGGTGGTGGCTGGCGTGGCCCTCACCCTGGTGGCGCTGGCCGTCACGGGACTCGGCGTCGGGGGCGGCTTCGGTTGGCTCCGGTCTGCTTCCGTCGGCACGGTCGCAAGTTCCTTCTCGGTTCTGCGCCTTGCGGGAATCACTTCGTCGGGTCGGGTGAACGCCGTCCAGTTGGCGGGGATCGTCGTCGCGGTCGTCCTCGTTCTCCTTGCGGGGCGCCGAGGGACACTGGGTCGGCGGACTCGTCTTGGGCTTCACCGTGATGGCCCTGAGCTCGGCCAACCCGCAGCCGTGGTACCTCCTGTGGGTGCTCCCTGTCCTGGCGTGCGCCGCTCCCGATACGAGGGCCCGGCGCGCCGGCGTCGTCGTGCTGACCGCCATGATGTGCGCGAGCGTGCTGCCATTCGGGGCGCTGGTCTGGTTCGTCGGGATCCTGGCGCTCGCAGTGATTTGGTTCAGCACCCTGCGAGAGCGGCAGAGGTTCGGCCCACTCGCAGTCCCGCTGCCAACGCTCTCAGCGGTACCCGAATAGGGCCGGTCCCCGCCCAACGATGAGGGGGCGCTGACTTGGGTCATTGTCGGGGCTCGGAGCCCGAGCCGGCTGATTTCAGCCGATCACGGGCATTTCCACGAGCCGCTCACCTTCGTTGTCCCGCCGGTGGTGTACAGCTTCGTTGTCCTGGTTCCGGCATAGGTCAGTACCGCGCCACTGACGTGGCCGGAACGCATTCCTTGGCCGGCGGTCACCGCGCCGGAGATCGGTTGCCACAGTCGTTCCTTGGGGTCATTGATCTGGACGAAGATGTTCTTTGATTCCACGGCAGACTTGCTCAGCATCGTCTGACCGATCGGGGCGTTGATCTCCAGCATGTACGCGCCTTCCTTCACCCCCTTTGAGCCTCCAAGGGAGGCCGTGTACCAGGTGATGTCAACTCGTCCGTTTGAACCGGCCTGTGGAGCGATCGCGGAGCACTGTTGGGCCGAGGAAACGTTGAGTTTCCCTTTGAGCGCACCAGTAAAGGTGAACGAACCGCTTCCCGATCCCCGTGACGATGCCGAGGCCGGCATCGAAGTCAAAGATGCGACCGCTGCTGCGGAAAGTCCGCAAGCGAGGAGGGTCGATAGAAAGATGCGCCCACCACCAGCGATGAGATGTCGGCTCGTCATGGACCATCGCCTCCAAAATGGATGATTGATACGAGGGTCACGAGCATCTCGCCGTCTCCTCCTCGCTATCCGCCGTCGTCTCATTATGTGTGGCGTCGTGCGCCCAGACAAGGTCTCGGGTGATGGTGCTGGCATCGGAATGTGACGTCATTCACGAGTCGCCAGGACCACGTGGCGCGGAGGCAGACAGCGTGCTCGGGGTGCGACCGGCGCACCCGGGAGCTGCGCATTCCGTGGGCCGCCCGGGTCTCGATCCCGGCACCTTGGGATTAAAAGCGCAGGTCAAAGCATGACCCTGTGTTTCAGACTGTCGCGCTTCGTCTTGAAATCGCAGGTAGAAATTCATTGGTCGGAGGCGGCCAAGACGGCGTGCGACAGGGTGCGACAGGGTGAGACGCCCATGTTGGGACCGAGCTGGAACCGGAACGACATCGACTGCGTCGCCGAGTTTCGAGCCGCGCCTCTTGTATCTGGCGAACGGCGTCATACGCGGAACTCCTCCCCTAGACGGCTTCGCAGCCAAGGCCGGCCAACGGCCGCCAGAAGGGTTCAGCGTTGACGGCGGCCCATCCGGACTGACAATGGAACTGGTCCAGCACGCCGGCTGACGACGAACAGAACGAGCCCGACCAACAGTGCCAGGATGGCCGAGGCCAGGGCCACCTCGATGTTCGATCCGGTGAACGCCAAGATCCCGGAGCTCTTGCTGTGGCCGGTGCTCGTGGCCGCATCGGAGGCCTTTCCACCGGAAACCCCCAACGTGGTGGGGACAGGGAGACCGTTCACGACCAACGCCACGAGCGTCAACTCGCGGACGCTGACTTCGCCTGCTGCCCCGCTGATCGGACAGAGTGAGAGGTCGATGGTCCCGCCGGCGACCGTCATCGGAGTCGCCAATGTCGTCTGCGTGCAGGGGTCAAGCGTGGAGTCGGCCGTCGACAGCAGCGTGTCAGCGCTCATCGGCACCGAGGGATCCCCAGCGGTGTTCCCCCACATCTGCACTACGACGGTGGCGCCGTCGCAGTTCACCGGGAAGCCGCTGAGATCCAGCGACGAGACCTTCATCGATCCCGGTTGGCCGCCGACCGTGTAGCTCACGACGACAGGGGTCGACGTGTCGCACGAGCCCTGGGCCGAGACTGGTGGGGCCAGGAACGCCAGCACCACAACGCCCACAGCCGTCATGATCGACGCCACGAGCACGCACGCGAGCACTGGGTTGATGTACCTCCGTCGAGACATGGTTTCCCCCCGCGGCTCTCATCGCACGCTGATCATGGGCGTCAACAGCCTGTGGTCCTTTTCTGCATGTGGCCCCGAACCGTTGGGGCTCTCGGGGGGCGATTCCGTCAAGGTGGACGCCGAGTAGCGGTAGATCGTCCCGCTGTCCACGACGGCGTAGGCATCACCCTTTTCCCCGTGGTGCAGGATTGGGCACTCCAGGCGCTTGGAAACCTGGAGGAGCCCTTCGAACGACGCCATCTCCACGACGACGAGATCGGGCGGCCCGGGCAGCGCGGCCACCTCGACGAGCGACGAGGCGTACCGGGTGGCGATGCGCACTCGCTCGTCGTCCGACGTGGCGTCGGCGAGCAGCCGCCGTCCGATGAGCATCGCCAGCGTTCCGGCCACCAGCAGAACGAGGATGGAACCGATCCGGCCCTCCAGTACCGGGAGCCCGAGAGGGAGCATGGCCGCCTCGCCCTCCGGGATGCGCACCGACCCTCCGGCGGAGCTGGCGAGAGTCCCCGGCCCGTTGGAGGAGGCATTCTGCACTGGGGCGGCAGGCGCCAGCGATGCGGGTCCCGAGGACGTGCCGGGCGTGTAGACGAGGTTCACCGGCTCGTCGAATCGCATCCCCACAGCGTGCCCGTCGATAAGCCCATGGGCCGAGACGGTCGGCGTCACGGACACCCGGTAGCTCTGAGGAGCCCGGGAACCCGCGCTCGGGCAAGGCTGGCAGCCGCCGACGCCAGGTCTCCCATCCCGAGGGAGCCCAGCGCCACCGTCGAGGCGCCCGAGAAGCGGCCCATTTGCGGTTGCACAGCGATGGTGCGTGTCGCTCCGAGCCCGTCGCTCACCGTCGCCACGAGCTGTTCGCTGCCGGTGAGGCGGAGCTCGGCAGAGACCGGGCGGCGTAGCTGTAGGAAAGGGCGAGTCTCTGTACGACGTTCGAGTACACCGGCTGCCCGCTGGTGACGCCTGCTCGGCGCCGTACAGGGAGTCGGCGCCAGCAGGAGCAGAGTAGGAGAGGGCACCGGTCTGCTCGTAGGACAGGACCTTTGTGGCTCGCGTGGACTGGTCCAGGCGAACCCCGCCACCACCACCGCGAGAGCGCAAGGGCGCCGGCGCCCAGCAGGACGTCGATCCGGGCACCGGGCCCGGCGGCGGTTCCTTTGGACGAGGTGTGCTTAGCGGCCATGGCGGCGTCTCCTTCGGTGGCGTCGTGAGGTCGAACGGGACGAGAACGTGTAGAGCCACAACCCCGCCAGGAGCGCGGCGGCAACGGCGGGCGCGGTGGAGCTTGTCCAGCCAGGCGCCCGCGGCGGGCAGATGGATCCACTCGGCGCCCAGGATCTGGCTCTGGGTCGGCTCGTAGGTGTCGACGAAGTCGTTGTTGTCGCCCTTGAAGGCGTAGCGGTCACCATGGACGGCGTAGATCCTGTGCATCACGACGACGCCCAGCTGGCTGTTGTGATAAGCGGCGACCTCGCCCACGCGGTACGCGGGCTCTCGGCGGAGAACGACGAGGTCGCCGGCGCGGAAGTGCGGCAGCATGCTCACGCCGCGGTGATGACGTAGGAGGTCGCCCCTCCAGCTGCGGAGGAAGCAACCCGGCCCCCACCACGGCCAGGCAGAGCAGGATGCCGAGAATCGGGCCGCGCCCGGCCAGCACCCAGGAGTTTCGTCCGGGCCGCTCAACTGGCGCGGCGGGGGCGGTCCGGGCGGCCGGTAGGTGCCGGTTTCCCGGACGGACGTCCGTGTGCGGGGGACAACCGTGTTCATGTCAATGCAGAGTTGTTCAGTGACGCTCACGAGCCGTGGTTGGCATCGACGTGTCAGAGGTGGTCTGGGTGACCGAGCCGGCTCCCTGGCCCGCACTGCTGCCCGGAACCGTGTCGCTGGCCATGTAGGCGGTGGAGCTGCTGACCATCACCGCGGCCAAGATGACCACGATGATCCGCCGACGTACCCTCATCTCTCCATCTCCTCTCCGGCGTGCCCTGCAACGAGCCAGAGGTGCGGGACGGACTATGTCCGCCCGTCCCGCACTCCGGCATCATGACTACGGCGGCCCTGCTACTGGTGGCCTCCACGTTGAGCTGCTGCACGTCGGCACCTTGGCTGGTACGAGCGCTCGTCTGGCCAACGTGCACACGTAGGTACCGGTCCCTGCTGCGTTGCTACCGGAGCTCCAGGAGCCTACTATCTTGCAGTTCGGCGTGGCCTCGTTCGTTTGTCCTGTTATTGGGACGTTGTTCCCGTCAAGGAGGTTCGCCACCACCACGTGCGCTGGCCATTGGCCGGGCTGCGGTGGCGTTCGAGGTCAGGTGAACTCTGCGGCCAGACGTAGCAGTTCAAGGTTGCCTTGCGTGTTCCCGTAGCAGTACGCGAGTCGCCGCTGGCACCGGAGACCGACGCAGGCACCGTGTAGGTGATGCCGCTCACTGCGTAACCGGTGACAGCTCCTGCACCTTCTCCGGCGCTGCTGGCGGCCACGTGTTGGCAGCCATGAAGGCGAAACCGCCTGCAGCCACCGCTGCCGCACCGCCCCACAGAAGGAGGCGACGAGGTAGTCTGGTCATGATTCGGGTTTCCTTTCTCTGATCGGCCCACCGGTCGTGCCTCGAAGCCTGACCGGTGGCACTCTTCTTTTGTCTTGCTCAGTTGGCCGCTCGACGTCGCCCCGCGGTCGGCTCTGCACTGTTCACCCGTCGGCTCCCGGTTCCTCACTTTCTGAGACCCACGCGACGCCACTGCATTTGTACGCCGCCGACGCCGACCGCACATCTGCAAAATTCGGGATTCCGTAGCCGTCCAACGCGGATCGCCCTGACTGGCGTCTGCCCGGACCTGGTCGGCCGGTGCCTCGACTACCGAGAACTTGTCCGGTCCCTGTTGTCGCCGTTCGCAACCGCTGCCAGCCTCAGCCCGCTGTACCGAGAGCTTCGAACCTTCGAGTGAAGAGGCGAGCGCACCAGAAGAATGGTTAGAGCACCGCAGCTACCGTTCTGGAGAAAATCTGTTCAAAATTTGTTCCCTGACACTCCTGTTGCGAGGCACAAAGGCCCTAGTCGAACGGAATCCCTATAGGGGAAGATGGCGCCGCCGTGGCGGCGGCACTGGCGATAGGCGTGAAATGCAACGGGACTCCGAGGGAAGCACCATCACTGAGCCGGGAGCGGAGCGACCCTCGGTTCTCATTGTCGACGACCACCTGATGCTGGCAGAGGCTCTGCAACGGGCTCTGACCGCTCGGGGCTTCCGCTGCCACTTGGCCGAGCTTGGCTCGGCAGAAGGGGTGGTGGAGCAGGCTGCTCGGACGTCGCCCGATCTCATCCTCCTCGATCTCCAGCTGGGTTCCATCGACGGGCTTCAGCTGGTCGCTCCGCTGGGAGCGGCAGGACGTGTGCTCGTCGTCACGAGTTGCGAAGACCATCGACGTCTGGCTGCAGCCGTCGCTTTGGGTTCCATTGGCTGGGTTGCCAAGGCCAGACCCTTCGAAGAGCTGATCGATGCCGCCGTGTCTGCGTGCGCGAATCGACCCGTGCTCGCTCCCGAACGTCGTGATCGCCTCGTGGCTGCCGGTCGGCAATATGTGAACAGTGACGGTGAAGTCCAAGCGAGAATGGCGAGGCTACACCTCGTGAACGCGAGGTGCTGGCCGCCCTCGTTCACGGCGACTCTGCACAAGCGATAGCTGAACGCTTCGTGGTCTCGGTCGGGACCGTACGAAGCCACATCGCATCAGTGCTGGCGAAGCTCGGGGTCTCCAGTCAGCTTGCCGCGGCCTCTGTCGCCATTGGGTGGGCCGCTTCGAAGCGAGGCCTCAATCACGAGGACCTGCTAGTTCCACTGCGCTCGAGCGCCTGAATGTCCGCTCCCTTCTTGGCTGCATTCCGACAACAGCCGGCGTGGGTCACCTACCGAGGGCCCGATCGCCGTCACATCATTGCCAGCCACGTCCGACCGGTCGAAATTTGGTGGCTCACGGCGGCGGCGGTCGGCTTGGTGGCCGTCCTTTTGCTGGTCGCCGCCTTCATGACTGCATCGGTATTGGGTTTCGGAGCGTGGGAATCGGGGATGGGTGATGCCGCCTTAATCGCGTACGGCGGTGCGGCGTTATTGCTCGGATTGCGATGGCGTGTGCTCGGTGAAGCCATTTGCATTCCTCTGGCCGCGGCGACCGCCGTCGTCGGCCTCTGATACGTGCCGCCCACGATCCACGTAGGCACCAACCCCGATCTGGTCATCGGCTTTCCGCTGGCGTCAGGAGCCATGCTGGTGGTGCTGTCCTTTACGCCTTGCGCTATGAGGAAGTGCGCTCGGACCTTCGTCCGGTGCGCTTCGTCACGCTGAGCTTCCTCGTCACTGGTCTAGTGGCGTTGCCACTGAGCGTATGGCCGTTGCGGACTATCGTCGTCAGCCAACTGGCCGGGATCAAGACATGGGGTGTCGCGGAAGCCCTCATCGAGCTCGGCCTCGGCATCGTCGTCCTGCTCGCGGCCGTACGTCGAGAGCGCGCCCTTCTCGTCGCGGTCGCCATCATGTTGTTCACCGTTGCCACTGCCAGCGCGCTGCGCGCTGTGCATCCCGGTGGTTCGTGGCTGGACGTGGCCGCCGTGCGTTTACTCGCCGGGCGGTGGGATTGGTGGCGGCGACGGCCGGCGAGTTCCAGAGCGCCATCAGTACCGTCGTGAACCACGACGTACGGGAACCCGTCGGTGGGAGGCAGCTCAAGCCGAACTCCACGAAATGCGGACGTCGCTTCAAGGGCGGCGGCACGATATTGGCAACATTTTGACGGGCGTCGACTGCACCCTCATGTGCTGGCGGATCAACGGGACGCCTGCGCAAGGAGGAGGTCGACCGGATGATCACCGCCGTACGCCACGAGGTGCAGTGGCTGCAACTCGTGGTGGGCGAGAGCATCGAGGCACGTTCATACTACGCGTCGGAACTCCTCAGTTCCCTGATCGACGTTCGGCGCAGCGACCGTGCGCAAGTGCTGGCGAACATCGAGCCCGACCTGGTCGTCCAGGGACGTCCGTACCGCCTTGCCATCGCTGTCGACAACCTTCTCGTCAACGTCGCCGTTCACGTGCCAGAAGCGAGGGCCAGGTTGGCCGCCCACCGGCTCCGCGGCCGCGGCAACGGCGACATTTTGGAGGTCGTGGTATCAGACGACGGCCCCGGGCTCCAGGAGGCCGAATTCGAGCTGGCGCGACAACGGGGATGGCGCAGTTGCAGGTCTGCTGACCGTCCGGGCAGCGGGCTGGGTTTGGCGCAAGTCAATGACCTCGTGGCGGCTGAAGGAGGTCAGCTGCTCCTCGAACCGACGCGTCGCAGCGGTCGCTCGGGAGTACGCGGGCTCACTGTGCGGCTTCGATTGCCATTACTGCAGGCCAACTGACCGAACTCGCAGTTCAACGTCATTTGTGCTGTGCAGACTTCCGTTCGGTCAAGTCGTTGATTCGTGTTCGCAAATCCGCGATATCCTGCGTCTCACACGAAGATGGGTGCTGCCGTCCTTTCGGACACCCGCTTTGTGACATAGGCCATCAGTCGACCTTTCCCGTGATCCAGCGTGATCCGGAATGCCAAGCGTGATCCGGAAGACGTGATCCGGAATTTATTCGGAAGACTTCAGTGGATCATCTCTGTGGAATAAAACGCCAACGATATCGCCGGTCGAGGTTGGAGCCTCTGAGCAGGGAGTTATTAGGGTTCTTCGGATTTCAGCGGGGAGTCGCGCTCTACCGGAGGATCACCCAAAAGGTGACGAAGGTGCCTCAAGCTTGAGGTGTGAGCCAAAAAACAAGAAGCACCTTCGTCGTCACCGACCCTACCGAAATCCTTGCCTGCCCTCGTGGGGCTGAAGGACGTCCGCGTCCTTTCGCTACGTGCGACGGGGCCCGAGAGGTCGAGCTCGTCATCGAGCAGGTCGTTGATGATCCCCGATGTCCGACTTGCGTGGTCCAGCCGAGGTGAAAGAGCGCCCGGTCGTGCGTTATGTCGACCTGCCGGTCTATGGGTCACCGATGCGACTGTCGTGGAAGAAAGCACCGGATGCGCTGTGCGAATCCGGCGCGTGTCCTCGACAGTCCTTTGTGCGCGACGACCACCGCATCGCTGCGAAGAACTGCTTGCTGACGACCCGAGCAGCCAAGTGGGCGACCGTGCAGGTCGGCAGGGGCAGGACCGTTGCGCGAGGTGGCCGCAGAGCTGGCCTGTGACTGGCACACCGTCAACGACGCCGTCACCACCTATGGCGACGGCGTTGCTCGCGGCGGATCGAAAACGGCTGAACAAGACGACCGCGATTGGCCTTGACGAGACCTCATTCGTCGCGCCAAGCGCGGCCATCCACACCGACTACGCGACAACGGTCTGCGATGTCGAGCACCACCAGATCATCGACATCCTCCCGACGCGCAATTTCGTTGAGGTGGCCGGCTTTTTGGACAAACAACCAGAGAGCTGGAAGGCAGCGCATCCGCCTTCGGGGCTCTCGACATGTCGGCCACTTATGCGGCCGTGTACTCGGTGATCTTGCCGAAAGCCGCCCAGGTTGTCGACCCCTTCCACGTCGTCTCCCTTGCCAACCGTTGCCTCGACCTGGTGCGACGCCGGGTGCAAGCCGAGCAGCTCCGTTCGGCGCACCGAGGCGGCGCGATGACCCGCTCTATCGGGCACGGCGCGTACTGCGTCATGGGCGAAGAGAAGCTCGACCAAGAGGCCACGGCTCACCTGTGGTCGCTCCTCGAACTCGGCGACCCGAACGGCCGAAGTCGCCATTGCCTATCGGGTCAAAGAGCGCCTGCGCGACTTTTATCGCTGCGAGCGACCTCGAGGCGGCCCGCGAGATGCTCGACGAGCTCACCGACCCACTGCCCCAAACGGGCCATGCCTCCTGAGATCCAACGACTCGGGCGGACCCTTAGCGACTGGTTCGACAAGATCGTGCAACTTCCACGTGGCCCGGGTGTCCGACGGCCCCACCGAGGCCCTCAACAACCTGATCAAACGGATCAAGCGCATCGGCTTCGGCTTCCGCAACTTCGAGAACTACCGCATCCGAGCGTTGCTCTACGCCGGCCAGCCCGAACTGGCGTGTGCTCGGCTCAATCGTCGTCCGCTGAATGGGCGCGACCCCGATCAGATCCGAAGAACCGTTATTAGTGGGCCGCCCGGGTCTCGATCCCGGCACCTTGGGATTAAAAGTCCCCTGCTCTTCCGGATGAGCTAGCGGCCCGGGAGAGCAACATAACGGACCGGCGCGTGGTCGCGGCGCGTGCGTCGACGTTTGGTCGAGATCAGCCGATCGATGCGAGACGAGGCAGAACCGGCGCCCACGTCTCTTCCAACCAGCGAGTCGGTTCCGGTCCGGTCGAGCGGACGACGATCGCATCGGCCCCGGCGTCCGAGTATGCCTGGGCCTCGGCAAGAATGACGTCCGACTTGGCGTCTTCGGCAATCGTCATCAGCGCCGTCACCTCAATGGTTTTAGGCTCGCGTCCGACGTCGGCACAGTGCCTGTGCAGGACTTCGACCTTGTGCCGGACCACCGCGGCATCACCGATGATGTTGCACGCGTCGGCATACCGCGCGACCAGGCGGAGGGTCTTGCGCTCACCGCCTCCTCCGATGAGTAACCGTGGCCGGGGAGCGCTGACGGGAGCAGGCGAACAGAGAGTCTCGGCCAGCTGATAGTGCGTGCCTTCGAACGGCCCATTGTCATCGCTCCACATCTGGAAGCAGATCTGGATGGTCTCTTCGAGGCGTTGGTACCGCTCACGCAGCGGGGGGAACGGAACGCCCAACCCTCGGTGCTCTCGCTCGTACCATGCGGCGCCCAAGCCCAGCTCGGCGCGCCCCTGCGACAACACATCCAGCGTTGTCACTGTCTTGGCAAGAAGCCCGGGGGGTCGGTAGGTCACCCCGCCGACGAGAAGCCGGAAACGCAGTCGTTCGGTCTTGGCGGCGGCGAAGGTGAGTGCGGTATACCCCTCGAGCATGGGCTCCTCCGCGGGCCACATCATGTCCATTTGGAACCAGTGGTCCATGACCGAGAGCGTGCGGACCCCGATCGCGTCCGCCGTCTCGGCCAGCGACGCAAAGGTCGGGCCGATCGCGCCGGCGCCACCAGGCCAGGTGAAACGCGGCACATGAAGGTCCAGTTGCATGGGCTTCCTCCGTGGGTCGTGCCGAGGGTACCGCGGGACGGCTCGCCGGAGGCCGTCCGGCGTCGCCGGCATGGACGGTACTGTCGGGCGCCAATGAGCCTTGTGTTCGACGCGCTCGAGACGCCGCTCGCCGATCGGGCACACGTGCATTGCCTTTCCGACGGTTCACAACCGATCACGTTGGCCGAGCTCGGTCGGAGTGCCCGCGGCGCGGGGTCCTGGTTACAGAACCTCAGTGGGCGGAACGGCACCGTGGCTGCCCTGTTGACGTCGTCACACGACTGCCTGGCGACCTTCTTCGGAGCGCTGAGGTCCGGGCAGACCCTCGTGTCCCTCCCTCATCCGGCCCGCGGAATGGACGGGGCGGAGTATTTGGCCCAGATCGCCCGGATGTGTACACAGACGGGGGCGACGCATCTGGTGTGCGACCCGAGCCTCATGGCGCTCCTTTCGGACGCCGGGGTACCGGTGCACGCCTTCGGTGAGCACCATTCCCGCGCCGGGGCCGATGCCGTCTCGGAGCCCGGTGACTTCGTGCAATTCACATCGGGCAGCACCGGCGGCCCTCGGGGCATCGCCCTCTCCCTCGACGCCTTGGACGCGAATGTCGCGTCCATGTACGACTGGCTCGAGCCACGCGCCGGAGCCGTCGTGTGCAGTTGGCTTCCGCTCTCCCATGACATGGGCCTCATCGGGCTGGCCCTCACCGCAATCTGCTCGGTCAATCCGCCGTGGTCGGTCCCTTCCGACCTTGTCCTGATGAGCCCCGAGTCCTTCCTGGCTGATCCCGTCACGTGGATGCGCGCGTGTAGCGACTACCGGGCAACCTCGACCACCTCGCCGCCGTTCGCGTTGCGCTTGGCCGCACGGGCGCTGCGGAGCACCGGGCGGTTCGACCTCTCGTCACTCCGGAGTTTCGTGGTGGGGAGCGAACCCATCCCCGCCGAATCGCTGCGCGAGTTCGAAGCGGTTGCGATGGACGCCGGGATGTCGGCCCACGCGCTGTGCCCCGGCTACGGGATGGCCGAAGCCACCGTTGCCGTCGCTATCGACCCCACCACCACCGCCTGGTCGTCCGTCCGTGTGGACTCGGAGTCCTTGGCCGAACGGGAGTGGCAGCCGGTCGCCGAGGAGGGTACAGAGCTGGTCACCTGCGGGCCCCCCGTGCTCGGCACGGAACTCCGCATCGCCGGGGATCGACCACTCGGCGAGCTGGAGATACGCGGCCCGTCGCTGCTGCGTCACTACGTGCCCGACACGGGTTCCCCGCTCGATGACGAGGGGTGGTTTCGGTCGGCCGACTTGGCGTACATAGACAGCGGGTCGGTCTGCATCGCCGGACGCACCGACGATGTGCTCATCGTGGCCGGCCGCAATATCGATGCCCGGGCGCTCGACGCCGTCGTCGCTGCCCACGCCGTGTGCCGTCCCGGAAACGCAGCGACCTTCTCGGATGGCGCCGGACGCTATGTCGTGGTGGCCGAGCCCATGGTGCCAGGAGCCGAAATCGGCGACCTTCGCGCCGGGCGCGGGAGATCCGCGCCGCGCTGACGCGTCGCTTTGCCGCCGCTCCGTCGGCGGTCGTGTTCATTGAGCGGGGCACCCTCCCCAAGACACCGAGTGGCAAGGTACGTCGGAACCATCTGCGGGCTCTCTGGACCGAGGGCAAGCTGATCGAGTTGGCGTCGGGTTGAACTCGCGTTCAGCCCTCAGCCATCCCAACCACGGGCTCGTTCAACGGCAAGCTTCCGGCAGGGCCATATCCCTGAAACGCCGCCACGTCCGGCCCTCCTCGAGCCGGACAATTCCAGGTAACTTGCGTCGAGCACGAACGCAGAGGAGATATGCCTACCGACGAGACCCGTCCAAACGTCATGACGCTGGACGAATTCAAGACGTGGTTCGTTTCCGAAATTGATTGGAGCCCGCCGGAGATCTTCGAGGAGAACGATCTGGTCGAGGACCTCGGAATGGACTCGGTCGGCGCCGTCTACCTCATGACCGCCATCGAGGATGCCGTGGGGGGCGACGTGATCATGCCCATCGAGCTGATGCTGCAGATCACGACGGTGCGCGACGCCTACCTCCAGTACTGCGCGCTCGCGCATTTGCCCTACGAGGGAGTGGCGCCGCGGTGACCAGCACGCCCAGCGGGCCGGACGGCAACCAACTCTCTCCGAGCCTCCAGACGCGACGCCTCCAATTGAGGATGTTGACCCAGGAAGACCACGCACCGCTCTACCGACTCTCCAGCGACCCCGACGTCACGTTCCAATGGCGTTTCCGGGGCACGACGCCCAGCTACGACGACTTTCTCAAGCAGCTCTACCCGGGCGTCCTCTGCCAGTTCGTGGTCAGCCCCCACGGGTCGCAAGAAGTGTTAGGGCTCGTCGTCGCCTACAACGCCGACTTCCGACACCGCTTTTGCCATGCGGCCGTCGTCATGCACCCACGCCTGCATCGGAGGGGACTCGGGATCGAGGCGTTCATGGGCCTCGCCCGTTACGTCTATTACGGGTGGGATTTCCGCATGATCATCATGGAGACGGTCGGCATCGCGTACCAGAACTTCTCATCGGGCGAGGCGGCGGGCTACTTCACGGTCGAGGGCCGTATCCGGGATCAGTTCTATTACGGCGGGCGCTATTGGGACGGCATCTCGGTCACCCACCGGCGGGAGCAATTCGAGGAGGTCATCTTGGGTCCCGTCGGCCAATTGCTGACTCCGGGCCGCCGCGTCAAGGTTCCACCCCCGCCGGCTTCGACGAGGTAGCCGGGCCTCGCTCACCGGCTACAACCTCGACGGGGAATTCGTCGCTCCAATCTGACGCTCATGGCCCGACGACCTCTCGCGCCTCGTCCAAGCTTCGGCTCGGCCCGCCGGACGCGACGTCTTCAACGCAGGCGGCGAGCTGCGTCCCGAATGCGGTGCGACGTCGACGAGTGCCGAGCCCAGCTCGTGAGTGCCCGGAGTTCAAGCATCTTGGCCCCCTGCTGGCGCGCCAGACTCCACCGCAGCCCGGTAGTCCTCTAGCGCGCCGGGGCCCCCCGTCCGACCCTGTCGGTCCGCCCGAAGCCGGAGGATCTCGGCTTCACAAAAGCGCTCTCCGGTCGCACTCGACGTCTCGAGGGCAGCAGTGAGGTAGGCGATGGCCCGGGCGTCGTCGACACGCTCGGCGTCGGCGGCCAACATCTGAAAGTACGGGTGCAACAAGGGACCCGGGAGCTCAGGTTCCTCGATACCTTCCCCCGCCCACCATTCGAGCGACCGTGCCCATTGCTTCCATTGACGCGTGCTCATCTCGTCGGCGACGTGGAGAGCCTCGCTCGACAGTTTGAGCACGACCTCGCGCTCGCCATCGAGCTGGGCCAGGATCGCAGCCGTGACTGCGGCAACCGCCTGAGCCTGGGGCACCCGCCGCTCTGTGGTGCAGTGCAGCACGTCGTTTGCGATCCGCCATGCCTCGGTGGACCGACCGCGCAACCACAGAGCGAGGGCTGTGGCGATGCGCGGCGCTGCCAGCGCCATGAGCTCCACCGAGCGCATCGGCGGCAGGTCCCGCAGGCTCTCCTCCAATGGGAGGCCGTTCGCGGCATAGGAGATACGCATCTGCTCGAGACCCTCGCGGATCATGCCCTGCCAGATCCACGTCGTTGCCTCGTAGGTCGTGATCAGCTGCAGTGTCCAGGAGTCGTCGAGCTGCTCGGCTTCCTTACGAGCTTCGGCCAAGATCGCATTGATCGTTCGATACTCGGCGCTTGCCTGCCACCACGGAATGAGAATCATGTAATTCCGCAGCAGGATCTCGCGATCTCCAAGGCGGCGCGCAAGCTCTTCGACCCGCCGCGATTCCTCGAGCGCCTCGGGTGCACTCTGATCGACCGCCGTCAGGCACATCACCAGTCGGCTGCGGGATCTCAGCTCGGTCCGATCCCTTTCTTCTTCGGGAAGAAGCTCGACCAGGGCCAGAACAGCGCGCTCATGTCCCGCCGCTTCTCGGAAGCGGGCGTTCTGACGCGCCGTGTGGGAGGCCTGCTTCCACAAGGGAACCGCTTCGGCTGCGCGGCCCGCCGCGCCAAGGTGATAGGCCGCGATCTCGGGACGGGTGCCGGCGCGGCCCGACCGGACGAGCATCTCTCCGACGGCGCCATGGATGCGCGTCCGGTCCGGACGTAAGACGGATCGATAGGACGCCTCATGGAACAGGGCGTGACGGAATTGAAGCCCCTCCGCTTTGTCGGTTGCTTCGATGACGGCATGCTCGCGGAGTCGCTGGATGCTGGCGTCGAGTTCGGGACCCTCGAGTCCCGTCGCCGCGATCAAGACCGGGCGATCGAAGGTCCGGCCTATGACTGAGGCTGCCTGCGCCACGTGCTTGGCATCGCTTCCGACTCGGTCGAGCCGTGCCGGTGATCACCTCGGACAACGTCGTCGGAAGGGCCGAACCGGTTCCGTCCAGGTCATCTGCTACTCCGCGGGCCAGCTCCTCCAAGAAGAGAGGCACGCCCTCCGAACGCGCAACGAGGGCGGCGCGCATGTCGCGGGTCAATCGATCCGACTCCGGGAGCTGTTCGATCAAGGCTCGTGCGTCATCACCGTCGAAACCGGAGAGGCGGAACTGCGCGTCGAGGTTGCACGTGCTGGTCCTCCCCGATCTCGGGCCGGGCGCTCAGCGCCACGAGGACCGGGGCAGCTCTCATGTGCGATCAGGTGCACGGACTCAAGCGGTGCTCGGGTCAGCCCAGTGGGCATCATCGACGATCAACAGCACGGGACCGTTCCGGGCGAGGCCCTCGACCCAGTCAGCCGCTTCTCGCGGTGTGGCGGGCACCTCCCCCATCAGCTCGCCAAAGGGGTGGAGTGGACTCAAGACTGTTCGCCGGTTGCACAGGAGCGTCAGCACGGCGTTGCCGTGCGCGCCGAGGTGTTGGCCGAACTCGAAGAGCAGGCGCGACTTGCCGATCCCGGGTTCGCCCGAGACCAAGACGAGCTGCCCGGTCCCGCCTTGGACAGCCGCCCATTGTTCGTCCAACCATTGCCAAGCTTCCGGGCGCGGCACGAAGACACTGAGCGGACGTGCTTCCAGTCGGTGACGCGCCCGACTGCGTTGCAGCACCCGGAACGTCGGGACCGGATCGCTGATGCCCTTCAACGCGTAGAGCGCCGAGGGACTCGAGTTCGAAGAATCCGGCCACCAATTCCGCAGTGTGGCCGCTGATGAGGATGTGACCCGGCTCGCCCGCGGCCTGCAAGCGGGCCGCCATGTTCGGCACCTGACCCCACACGTCGGCCAAGCGATCCGGCCCACCCGCCGTCACCGCCGCGACCAGGACTTCGCCGGTGTGAATGCCCGCCCGCGCCCGGAGCTCGCCGATACCGAGAGTTGGCGGGAGCTGACTTCCCAACACCGCGATGGCGTCCACGATCTCGATCGCGGCAGAGAGCGCTTCCCGACTCGCCGACTCCGTGGCCTCGGGGTAGCCAAAATAGGCAACGGCACCATCACCTTGGAACTGCGCGATCACGCCGCCGTGGGCAGTGACAACGTCGGCGACCTGGTGCTGGTAGGAGTCGAGCACCACGTGCCAGTCCTCCGGATCGAGCGCCGAAGCCAATTCGGTCGATCCGACGAGGTCAGTGAACACCACGGTCAGCTGCCGTCGCTCCGTAGCGTGCGAGGCGGAGGTCACCGTACTAATGACCTCGCTGAACGCGAAGCACCGCCCGGCCCACATGGGCTTCGTCGCACCTTTGCAATCTACGTCTGGCCAGGCCGGAGAGACAGCCCTCCACGAGATCTCGCTGCCCGGGCCACGCACGCAGCCTGTCGGACGGCACCGTCCCACCCCAACCCGGTCGACGTCCCTAGGCTTGGCGTCGTGGAGGCTCGCGGGTCCAGGCGGTCGGTCGGTTGGCTTCTGATCGCTTTCGCACCATTGCTGCTGGGACTCTTCGCGACCAGCGCGGGCGCTCTGGACACCACAACGACGACTGCGCCGCCGACAACGACGACCACGGTGCCGCCGACCACGACGACCACGGTGCCGCCGACCACCACGACGAGCGCCCCCGTCACGACAACAACTCGGCCGCGTCAAACGACCACATCGACCACGCATCCGACGACCACCACGACCACCGCCAAGTCGTCCTCGAGCTCTTCGGCGTGGGGTTGGGTTCTCTTGGCCGTCGTCATCCTTCTCGCCATTCTGCTGGTCGTCCTGCTCATCGCGCGGACGAAGCGTCAGGGACGTGACGCCAACTGGCGGCGCCTGACGACGCCTGCCATCACGGCGGCCGAGCTGGCACGTGACCTCGTCTTGTCGCAGGCGCCAGAGGATGACCCGCAACGGAGGGCCAGCGTGGCCGTCCAGGTCGACGATGCCGTCGCCGGCCTCGAGCGGTCCGCCGCGTCCGCGCCGGACGACGTTCACTCCGCCATGTGCACGAGATGCGCGGAGAGCCTCCGAGGACTCGCCTTTGCCGTCGAGGCAGATCATCTGATGCGCTCCGGGGGCCAGCATCCGACGGGCGAGCAACTCGCCGCCGCCGATTCCGCTCGACGAATCCGAACCACCGAGCTCGAGGCAGCGCTTCGTGAGCTCAAGGCGGCGGTGGCGCAAACCAAGTAGCGAGTGCCAGCTCGAGCTCCGCCTCTCGGGTGGTTCGACAGGCCATTTCTCCCGTGCTTGAGTGGGCGCCATGAGCGCCGCTCGGCGGGTAGACGGGGCCGGCGTCAGCCTCTTCGTCACCGAAACGGGAGACCCAGAACGCGCCACGATCCTTCTGGTGCATGGCTTCCCGGACACGCAGTGCAGTGTGGGATCCGGTCGTGGAGCGGCTGAGTGGTTCGTTCCACGTTGTCCGCTACGACGTCCGGGGCGCCGGAAAGTCCGACACTCCCGGATCTCGGTCGGACTACGAACTCCGTCTGCTCGTCGACGACATGGCCGCCGTGGCCCGAGCCGTAAGTCCCGACCGGCCCGTCCACCTGGTCGCGCACGACTGGGGGTCGGTCCAGGGATGGGAAGCCGTGACGACAAAGGACCTCGCGAGCCGGTTCGCCAGCTTTACCTCGGTGTCCGGCCCTCCGCTCGACCACGCAGGACTGTGGGCTCGGCGCCACCGGACCCGGCGACCCGCCGACCTCTTGCGGTCCGCCCGACAGGCTCTGCACTCCTGGTACATCGCGTTCTTCCACCTCCCGTTGCTCCCCGAGCTCATGGTACGGAACCGCCGAGCCACCGCCCTCTGGGCCAGGGCGCTCCATCGGATCGAAGGCGCGCCAACCGACGAGCGCTGGCCAGCGCCCACCTTCGGTTCGGACTTTGCGCACGGGGTCGAGCTCTACCGCGCCAATGTGCGCAGCCGGATGTTGCATCCCGAGACCCGGCACACCGACGTCCCGGTGCAGCTGGTGATCCCGCTGCGAGATCGCTATGTCACCCCTCCTTTGCTGGACGGGCTCGAGGACTGGACCGCGCTCATGTGGCGCCGCCCGGTCGACGCCGGACATTGGGTCATCCGCACCGATCCCGATCTCATCGCCGGAGCCATCAGGGAGGTTGTCGACTACGTCGAGCAAGGGATCCGAGTCTCCGGTCCTGCAGGCCGGCCGCTCAGGCAGCTGAGCTACCGTACGCTCGCATGTCGAAGATCCGGGTGGTGCTGGCGGAGGACAACGCCCTGTTGAGAGAGGGCATTGCACGGATCATCGACGGGGAGCCCGACCTCGACCTGGTCGGGCGGGCGGGCGACCTGCCCCAGCTCCTGACCTTGATCGAGAGCGAGTCCCCCGAGGTCGTCGTCACCGACATCCGGATGCCGCCGACGGGCACCGACGAGGGGATCCAGGCTGCGTCGTGGCTCCGCGAGCACAAGCCCGATGTGGGGGTCGTCGTCCTCAGCCAGTACAAGACGCCGTCGTACGCGCTGGCCCTCCTCGAGACGGGGTCGGCTGGTCGGGCCTACCTGCTGAAAGAGCAGGTCGCCGGGGCCGACGAGCTGGCCCAGGCGATCCGCATCGTCGCCCAGGAGGGCTCCCTGATCGATCCCCAGATCGTGGACGAGCTCATCGAGGCCAAGTCATCCCGCCGAAAGTCCGATCTCTCCTGGCTGACGCCGAGGGAGTCCGAGATTTTGGGCGAGATGGCCACCGGGAAGAGCAACGCCGCCATCGCCGCCTCGCTGCAGGTTTCCGAGCGCGCCGTGGAGAAGCACACGAATTCCATCTTCTCCAAGCTGGGGCTGAGCGAGGAGCGCGACGTCAACCGCCGCGTCAAGGCCGTGCTGGTCTATCTCAGCGATCCCGGGGCCGGGTGACACCACCACCACCAGCCGAGTGGCACCACCCGGGTGCTCGGAGGCGCCCTGGCGCGAAACTGGGGTGGTGAGTGAACGCCTTCCGGTCCTGATCGTGGACGATCAGGCCCCGTTCCGGGCAGCCATGAAGGCCGTCCTGCGCCGGTCGACCGAGTTCGAGCTCGTCGGCGAGGCGGCCAACGGAAGCGAGGCGGTCACGTTGGCGGAGCAGCTCAAGCCTGCACTCGTCCTCATGGACATCAACATGCCCGAGATGAATGGCATCGAGGCGACCCGGACCCTGGTGTCCCAGCAGCCGGGCGTCGTCGTGATCCTTTGCTCCACCTATGACGCGAGCGACCTGCCGCCCGAGGTGGCCACCAGCGGGGCGCGCGCGTATCTCAACAAGGAGCACCTCGGCGCCGACACCCTCCACCGGCTCTGGGAAGAGCGAGACGAACAGAAGTTCAACTCCGTCTGAGATCGCCGTCGCTCAGACGAGCGGCACCGACCCGCGGACGACCGAGCCCTTGCCGATCTCGGACTCCCACCGCACGGTGCCACCAATTGCACCCAACCGGTCTGCCATGTTGACGTAGCCGTGCCCTTTTTGCGCTCGGTCGGGGTCAAAGCCGGGACCGTCGTCGGTGACCGTGAACAGAAGTCCGCCTGCCTCTTCCCACAAACGGAGGTCCACACGCGCGTCGGGAGCATGCTTCGCCGCGTTCTGCAGTGCTTCGAGGCAACAGAAGTAGACCGCCGCCTCTGTCTCTGATGGGTAGCGCCCGATCCCATCCGCCGAAAGCTCGACGGGAAGTGGGTTCCGGTTCGCGGCCGCACGGAGCGCCTCCACCAACCCACTGTCCACCAACAGCGGTGGGTAGATCCCGTGCGCCAACTGGCGTACCTCCTGAATGGTCTCTTGGACCTCACCGGCAAGTGCGTCGAGCATCTCGAGTCCCGCGTCGGTGTCGTCCACGATGATGTCCCGGGTGAGACGCAGATTGACGGCGAGCGCGACGAGATGCTGTTGCGCGCCGTCGTGGAGATTCCGCTCGATGCGTCGCCGTTCGGCATCCCCGCTGGCGACGACCCGCGCTCTTGACTCACGGAGCGCGTCCGCCTGCTTCCGGACCTCGTCCAGTGTGGTCTGCAAAGCGGTGTCCAGCTGGGAGTTGTGGAGCGCGAGCCCAACCTGGCGAGCCAGATCCGACAGGACGCGGTCGTCGTCCTCGGAGAACCCACTTGCCTCCGACGACCGCTCGACGACGATGAGTCCGAGCAACTCCCCTGCGTGACTCACCGGAGCAACGCGGATCTGCTCCTTCTCGCGGCCGGCCAGGAGCGCAGGGAGCCAGATTGACGCCCAGGCCGTACCGGAGACGCCTGCTCGTGTGACCACCGGCCGCTCCCGCGGTGAGACGACGATCGATCCCGATCCGAGGTCCGGCACCGAGGCCGTGCGCTCAAGGACCTCACCGGCACCAGTGAAGACCTCGGCGCTCGTCAAGGCCATGGTCTTTCGCAAGGATTCGGCCAGTTGCAGCAGCAGCTCGTCCATCGGGATCGCTCGGGTGAGCCTGCTCCCGAACGTGCGGAGTACCTCGTCCGGCGCCTCACGCGCGCCGTAGACGAAACGCGTCGATGATTGCAGGAACCTCTCACGCACGGGGACGAAAATCAGCGCAGCCACGCCCGACGCCACCATGGAAAGGGCCAGGACTTCCTTGTCTCCTGTGGTCTTCGGCGCGTGGCCCAGTCCGAGCACCAGCACGAGGTAGATCGCCGAGACGACGACGACGAAGCCAAGAATCGCAAGGACCTGCACCAGCCCTCGACTCCCGTGCGGCGCCAAGCGCCTGCTCTCACTGGCGAGCAGGCTGAGCGGAACCACGGCTGTCCCTGCCGCGACGACGGCACCCAGAGGTCCGGGCCAGCCGACGAGCAAGTGCAGGACCGTTGCGGCAAGGGCAATCGTCACTGCCACGGTCACACCGATCCCGAGCCACTGCATGCGCTCCCGCCGAAACCCGATGGACGTGACATAGCGGGCACGCATCGGCGCCAGGGCCAACGCGGCTGCGATCGTCCAGCTGATCGCGCCGTCCACCACCGTGAACGGTTGATGCGCGACGACGAGTGCGAGACCCACGCCGAGGGCGGCGACGTACGCAACACCGGCAGCGCCTCGGCGGAGTGAGTCGTGGAGACGACCGTCTGGAAGGGCAAGCAGGAAGTGGAACGAGATCGCGGTCACGAAGACCGCAGCCAGGGTTGCGACGTCACGCGCGGTGGTCGAAGCGTGCGGGGTCGCCGCCTGACGCCCGGCGGTCAGGGCCACCATCGCGACGAGCGCATCGATCGCCGCCAGAAGGTGGTAGGGCGATACGCCGGTCTCGGCGCGTTCGCGAGCGTGCGTATCCACGAACCCCACGAGGGCCCACGCCACGGTCGAGTCCGAACGCCACCGCATTGACCGCCGTCATACCGCCGGGGACCACGATGCGGATCCCGACGATCACCCCGGCTATCGTCAGTCCCAATATCAGGACATGGAGCAGACGGATCCATCCGAGTGCTGGCGCGTCGGCCTCCGATGGGATGACCGAGGGCTCCGCTACCTCAAGTTTCACGTCATCCCGAATGGTCACGGACGTCGTGTTCCTGGCTCAGGACGGCACGACGACGGGGACCTCGGAAACCTCGTCGACCTCGATCCGCCCGTCGCGCATGCGCACGATCCGCCCGGCGGCGGACGCCACGCCAGGATCGTGCGTCACGAGGAGGATCGTCTGCCCTCCGGTGTGGAGCCGGCTCAAAAGCTCAATGACCTCTTGCCCACCTTCGGAATCCAATGCGCCTGTGGGTTCGTCGGCCAGGAGCAGGGTTGGTTCATTGGCCAACGCCCGTGCGATGGCCAGTCTCTGGCGCTGGCCGCCCGAGAGCATGCCCGGCACGGTTCCGGCCTTGTCGCCGATTCCCAGGAGGTCGAGCAGGTCGCGCGCCCGGCTCTCCGCCATCTTGCGCTTTCGCCCGGCGATGACGGCAGGAAGCGCCACGTTTTCCAGCACGGTCATCCCCTCCAGGAGGTTGAAGAACTGGAAGACGATGCCGATGTGGCGCCGTCGCATCTGCGAAAGCTCGTCCTCGGTCCGTCCCGTCACGAGCTCACCCGCGACGGTGATCGTGCCCTCGTCGGCGACGTCGAGTCCGGCGATCAGGTTGAGCAGGGTCGATTTTCCACAACCGGACGGGCCCATCAGGGCGATGAAGTCGCCTGACGGCACCACCAAATTCGCCCCCCGCAGTGCTCGCACCGGAGCGTTCTCCGCCTCAAAGGTCTTGCGGACCTTGTCGACAACCAAGGCTTCCATGTCAGATTCCCTCTTTCGTCGCGCCACCACCCAGGCATGCGCCTTCTACCAGTTTGTATGCAATGACAGGTGTCTCGCGTCCCTTGACCAATTGTGGGGGCAGGGCAATCGTCTCGCGGGGTGAGCGCCATCCCTCGACCGTCCCCTGCGAAACCACGGTCTCGCCGGCGTCGGCCAGCTGCTGAAGCCGTTGGGACATGTTCACCGTGTCGCCAACGAGGGTGTACTCCAACCGCTCCTCGGAGCCCAGGAGCGCCGCCGCGGCCTCGCCGGTCGAGAGGCCAAGCCCGAGACCGAATGGAGGAAGGCCCTCGTCGCTCCACCGTTTGTTGATCACCGATTGCTTCTCGTGCATTGCCAGTGCCGCCGCCACGGCGCGGTCCGCGTGGTCTTCCTGCTCGAACGGGGCGCCGAACACCGCCATCACAGCGTCGCCCACAAACTGCATGACGGTGCCGTTCTCTCCGAGAATCGCGTCGTTCATGGCGGCGCGATGGACGTTGAGCTGCCCGGCCAGCTGACTCGGGTCCGCGTGTTCGGCGATGCTCGAATATGAGCGGATGTCGCTCATGAGCACGGTCACGATGACCCGCTCCGTCTCGCCAAGCCGCCTGCCGTCGCGGCGAAGCTTCTCCGCCAGTCCCCCCGGAAGCAGGCGCGAGAGCGTCTCACCCTGCTCCTCGCGGTCGACGATGGCCTGATGCAGGAGCCGCAGGCGTTGGAGGGCGCCTTCCGTTCCAGCCGAGACGCCCTCGGCCAACTTGACGAACACCGCCTCGACCTCGGCATCGACAGCTTCGGGTGGCAAGTTCTTGGCGACGGCGATGGCCTTGATCGGCTTGCCCTCGGCGACCATTGCAAGCAACGCCTCCTCGGACGGAGAGAGGCCTCCGTGGGTCGTCACCGGCCGGACGAGGGCGTCGACGATGGCCGGGTCCAGCGCGTTCCCGCCACTGGCGACGGCACGGATGGCGTCGACGAGCTGATCTCCCTGCGCGATGTGGTCCTTGAGGAGGTAGCCGTATCCTGCGGAACCCTCGGCGAGCAGCGAGACCGCGTACTCCGGGTCGTCGTATTGAGAGAGGATCACCACTCCGGTGCCGGGATGGCGCTTCCGGACCTCCTTGGCGGCGTCGATGCCCTCTCGATTGAACGCAGGAGGCATGCGGATGTCGGTGACGAGGACGTGGGGTTCCAACTCGGCAGCCCCTTGGACGACCTCGTCGTAGTCGGCCGCCACGCCGACGATGCGCAGGTCCTTGTGGCGCTCGATCAGGGCCCGCACTCCCTCTCGAACGATCAGATTGTCATCGGCCAATAACACCGAGATCGTGCCGGGTCCATCTGCGCCGTCAACCATTGCCACAGTTCTCACACACTCGCGGGTCGCCGAAAAGGTGGGAATCCCCCCGACAACGGTGGTGCTAGGCACACCCCCGGATGCCTGTCACCACACTCGTCAGCCCAGGTCCGCCCGTTCAGGCTGGACGCATGAGCACGGACACGACCATCCGCCACGAAGCGGTCGTCACCTCGCTGTCGTGGATCCCCACCGAGGCGATCGAAGGCGCCCAACGCCTGGCGTTCGACTCTGGCATCACGCACTACGACCCACCGCCGCCGGCGGAAGACATGGACGTGGAGCAGCTGCGCGATGAGGACCGGTTCCGCTTCGCCAACGAGCTCAGGGCGTTCATTGCGGTCGATGGCTCCGGGCACATCGTCGATTGTGGCTACAGCGGGCGCGGCCTCATGGGAACGACCCTCGTGAACCTGCGCGCGGTCAAGCATCGCTTTCAGGCGGTCCAACTCCCCACCATTCAGCGTGATCCCGAGTACGGAGACGGCTGGGTGCGGTTCGTCCAGACGTGCGGGGGACGCACGGGCGTCCCCGCACCGCGCCGAGTTCGTCGTCGCCCCTTCGTGCAGTGGCAGGCGCCACTGGTCTGGACGACCCTGTCACTCACGCTCTACGCGGACGGCAGGTCGGAGCACGCGCTCATCGGAGCAAGCAGGTTCCCCCGGCACTGGGTGTACGACGGCAAGAACCGGCTGTCGCACAAGTCGGGGTTGACCGACTTCAAGGACTGGTATCGCAAGTCCTTCGGCAAGCACAGCCCGTGGGGCGACGAGGACTCCGAGGCACTGGTGTCCGCGGTCGAGTCGGCCCTCGAGACGTCGCTGTCAGCTCAGCTGATGCAAGGCGGTGGCAAGCGGCGCATCGAGCGATTCCCGGAGGGGACGATCCTCTTCAAGGAAGGCGAGCCGGGCACCGAGATCCTGCTGATCCTCGACGGCATCGTCAGGATCGAACGCGACGGCGAACGCCTTGCCGAGTACGGGCCGGGTGCGTTGCTCGGAGAGCGCGCGCACCTCGAAGGTGGTATCCGCACCTCGAGCAACATCGCGGTGACTCCCTGCCGAGTCGCCCTGTTCGAGGCTGAGCTCATCGAGCGTTCGCATCTCGAGGAGCTGTCGGCGGGTCATCGCCGCGAGGACGCCGCGCGAGACTGATCCTGTGCGCGTGACCTTCTGCGGGACCCGAGGGTCGACGCCGTCACCCGGCCCCGATTTCGTCCGCTACGGCGGCAACACTTCGTGCATCGCGGTGGCGCACGATGACGGCGCCGGGCCGTCGTTGCTCCTCGACGCAGGGACCGGTCTGCGCCGGGTGCAGGAGCTCCTCGGTGGGCGACCCTTCCAGGGTTCACTGCTCCTGACCCATCTGCACTGGGACCACGTCCAGGGCCTGCCCTTCTTCCCCTCGGGCGACTGCGTGGGGTCGCGGGTCAACCTCCTCGTGCCGGCGAACGGCCAGACGGACGCGACCGATCTGCTGGCTCGGATGATGTCCCCACCGTTCTTCCCGATCGGGCCGACGCAGCTTCGTGGTGACTGGACATTCGGCTTCGTTCCCGAGGGCCAATTCGAGGTCGAGGGCTTCTCGGTGCTGGCCAAGGACGTCCCCCACAAGGGCGGCCACACCGTCGGGTTTCGGGTGAGCGATGGGCGCACGTCTCTGGCCTACATCCCCGACCACTGCCCCACCGAGCTCGGCACGGGGCCGGAAGAGATCGGCGTGTACCACGAATCCGCGCTCCAACTGGCCTGCGGTGTGGACGTGCTGATCCATGATTCGCACCTCCGAGCCGAAGAGGTCGAGGCCGAAGGCTCGTTCGGCCATGCCGCAGCCGAGTACGCGGTCCGGCTCGGCGAATTGGCGGGCGCCCGACGGGTCGTGCTGTTCCATCATCGCCCGGAGCGCACGGACGACGAAGTCGACCGCACGGTCGATCGGTTCGCCGGCAACGCCGTGCCCGTCGTCGCCGCCGAGGAAGGCGCGACGGTCGAGCTGTGAGACGACGATGAGGCGAGCCGATGCGATCGTGGTCGGTGCCGGTCCGAACGGGCTCGTTGCCGCGGTCACGCTGGCCCGGGCAGGGCTGACGGTCGACGTCTACGAGGCGGCGAAGTGACCCGGGCGGCGGCTGCCGCACGGCCGAACTCACCCTTCCGGGATTCCGCCATGACGTGTGCTCGGCCGTGCATCCGCTGCTTCTGGCCTCACCCGCCTTCCAAGACATCGATCTGTCGAAGTCACGGGGTGCGGCTGCGCACGCCCGATGTTGCATTCGCCCATCCGCTCGACGGTGGTCGCGCCGCCAGCGTGGGCGGCACCGTCGCCGACGTGGCCGCGTCTCTCGGAGCGGACGGGCCCGCGTATGCCCGTGCCTTCACCTCGCTCGTGCGGGATACGGACAAGATCCTGCCCGTCTTCCTCGGCACGATGCGGACGGTCCCGCGCCACCCCGTCGCGGCAGCCGGGTTCGGGCTGCAGGCACTCACCTCGGCCAAGGCGATGGCCAGCCGATTTCGAACCGACGAAGGGCGAGCCGTCATCGCGGGAGCGGGCGCCCACTCGATGCTGCCACTGACCGCGCCCCTCTCGGGTGCGTTCCCACGTCTCTTCGGGGCACTCGCCCATCGCTATGGCTGGCCCGTCGTGGAGGGGGGAAGCGCCGCGGTCGTCGATGCCCTGGTCGCCGAGCTCAGCTCCCTCGGCGGGCGGATCGAGACCAATCACCTGGTGAAGAACCTGGCCGACCTCCCCCCGACGCCGACCGTCCTCCTCGACGTGACGCCGCGGCAGCTGCTCGAGCTCGCCGGCGACCGGCTGCCCGCTCGATACGCGCGAGCGCTGTCGCGCTACCGGTACGGACCGGGGGTGTGCAAAGTCGACTGGGCGCTCAGCGGGCCGGTCCCCTGGGCCGCCGCGCCGTGCACCAGGACCGTGACCGTGCACGTGGGCGGGACCTTCGAGGAGGTCGCGCAGAGCGAGGCCGACGTCAACGCAGGACGCCATCCTGAGCGCCCGTTCTGCCTCGTCGCCCAGCCGTGCATCGTCGATCCGAGCCGCGCCCCGGAGGGTCGACACACGCTGTGGGCCTACTGCCACGTACCGAACGGCTCCGACGTGGACATGTCCGATCGCATCGAGCAGCAGATCGAGCGGTTCGCTCCGGGCTTCCGCGATCTCATCTTGGCTCGTGCGACGTCCACCGCAACCGCCACCGAGGAGCACAATCCGAGCTATGTCGGCGGTGACATCGGCGCCGGCGCCGCGACACTCCGCCAAATGATCTTTCGCCCGACCGTTCGATGGAACCCGTACCGCACGGCGCTCCGTGGCGTCTACCTCTGCTCGGCGGCAACGCCTCCCGGCGGCGGCGTACACGGCATGTGCGGTTTGGGGGCGGCGCGAACGGCGCTTCACGACCTCGGAGGGCGAGGAGGAAGCCGGCCGGGCGCCTAATGGGTACCACGATGTCTTATGCCTGGTACCGGTTCCGCTCGACGTTTGCGTCCGAGCTGCCCTATCTCGTCTCGATCGTCGTCCTCATGGGCCTCCTCGGTGGCCTCTCCATCGGATCCCTGGCCGCGGCCAGAACGACGGAGTCATCGTTTGCTGACTACGCAGCGAGCGTGCGGGTTCCGCAGCTCTACGTCTTCGACGGAGTGATCAACCCCACGATCGGCCTCAACTCAGCCTACAACCCGACGCTGCTGCGGAAGCTCTCCCGGCTGCCGCACGTCGCTCGAGTCGAGAGCAAATTGGATCTGAACCTGGGTCCCGTGTCCAAAAAAGGTGTTCCACTTCTTGCGTCTTCGATTTCCTCAGAAGCGAGTGTCGGCGGGTTGGACTACAGCGAGGATCCGCTCGTCATTACGGCAGGCCACATCGCGGATACGCGTCGGGCGGACCAGATAGTGATCGACGCAGCAAGCGCCAAAGCCCTCGGCTACCACGTCGGGGACAAGATCCCGGTCGGCTGGCTCACCAACGAGCAGGCATCGTCGGGCAACCTGACACCAAACCAACCGATCCCCAAGAACCAGCGGGTGAAGGTCAGCGTGGTTGGCATCTCGGGTGGACAGGCGTCGTCACTGATCCACGATCAGGACAACGCGAGCGGTGGGAGGACGATCCTCTTCACCCCGGCACTCACCAACAAGCTCCTCGAATGCTGCAGCAACGACATGGTGAGTGGGTTGACGCTTCAAGACGGAAATCGTTACCTGTCCAGCGTCGAGGGCGAGGTCCGGGCCACGCTTCCAAAGGGCCTTCCCTTCGTCTACATCCAATCGAAGGACGTCATTGCGACCGCCAACGCGACCTTGCGGCCCGAAGCCATCGCCTTGGCCGTCTTCGGGGGGATCGCGGGTCTGGCGACGCTGTTGATCGCTGGACAGGTCGTCAGCCGACGGGTCCGCTTCGGCGCCACCGACGTTGTCGTGGCGCGAGCCCTCGGGGCGTCACCCTGCATGACGGTCTGGGATCCCCTCGTGGGGACACTCGGTGCCGTCGTGGTGGGCTCGGTCGCTGCCGGCCTGGTCGCCCTGGCGCTGTCTCCCCTCGCCCCGCTCGGGCCGGTTCATCCGCTCCTCGGGTGGGCGCTGCGTCCCGACTGGGCGGTCCTCGGGCTCGGCGTAGCCGTGTTGGTGCTCTCGTTGGGCGCCGTGGCGGTCGCGGCGTCGGCGTACACGCGCCCCGACCGCACTCGATCGAGATCCGAACGGGTCCCGTCGTCCAGTGTGACGACCGCAGCAACCAGGGCGGCTCTGCCACCCGCCGCCGTCACCGGCGTCCGCTTCGCGCTGGAGCCAGGCTCTGGCCGCAGCACCGTCCCGGTTCGGTCGGCCATCTTGGGGGCGATCATGGCGGTCACCGTCGTGGTGGCGACGGTGACGTTCGGTTCGAGCCTTCGCACCCTCGTCTCACATCCGGCGCTCTATGGCTGGAATTGGAACTACGAGATAGACGGCGGTGGTGGGCTCGGCGACATTCCCGGACCTCCGGCTGCCGCCCTCCTACGGGCAGACCCCCATGTCCAAGCTTGGACCGGCGTCTATTTCTCCACTCTGTCCTTTGACGGGCAGAACGTGCCGGTGTTGGGCGCCGACGTGCGCGCCGCTGTCACCCCGCCTCTCCTGAGTGGCCACCAGCTGTCCGGGTCCAATGAGGCCGTCCTCGCGCCGGGGACCATGAGGGAGTTACACAAGCAACTCGGCGACACCGTGGAGGTGCGGTCCCTAAACTCCAAGCCCATCAAGCTCACCATCGTCGGCACCTCCACCCTGCCGCCGATCGGCGTGGCCGGGTCGTCCCACCTCGAAATGGGCACCGGCGCCATCGTCGCGTACCAGCACATTCCGGCGGCCGCCCGCAACCTGTTCGAGGTGCCGCCTGGACCAAATGCCATTCTCGTCCGGACCAGAGGTGGTTTCAGTTCCCAGGCGCTGCGGTCTTTGCGGTCCATCGGCAACAAGCTCGACATTGAGGCCAACGGTGGATCGGTGCTCTCGGTCCAGCGGCCCGCCCAGATCCTCAACTACGGGTCGCTGGGGACGATTCCAACCTTGCTCGGCGCTGCGTTGGCCGTCGGCGCCTCGGTCGCCCTCGGCCTGACACTGGTGACGTCGGTGCGCAGGCGGCGACGGGACCTGGCCGTACTCAAGACGCTCGGATTCACCGGACGACAGCTCGCCGCGGCCGTCGGGGTGCAGGCCTGTGTCGCCGCGGTCATCGGTTGCGCGGTCGGGATCCCTGCCGGCATCGCGCTCGGGCGCGTGCTGTGGAACCTATTTGCCAGAGAGATCAGCGCGGTACCGCTTCCGACCGTGCCGATGACCGCTGTCGTCACGATCGGACTCGTCGCCGTCGCGTTGGCCGTACTCGTGGCCATGGTGCCTGGACGCATCGCTGCCCGCACCTCGACAGCCCAATTGCTGCGCGCTGAATAGCGCTCACGCACCGCCGTCAGTGGTGCCGGCAACACGCCGGAGGATGTAGGTGCACCCAGTTGTCCCGTTTGCCTCTCTGCCTCAATAGGTACATGTTCACGCGTGCACATACCTCCCTGGCATGGCGTGTGGCGCCTGGTTTCCGCCAAGAGCGGTCTCCCCCGCCGGGCCCATCGCAATCTCCACCCGAAAGCAGCCTGATGGCTCGACCGTGCTCGCGGTCGCGATGTTCCAGGGCGTCGGCACCACGCCGTTCCTCTTCTACAGCTACAACAAGGAACCACAGCAACTGCACCGGCGAGTGCGCGCTCAGCTGGATGCCCCCGCTCACGACCACACCGGTGCAGGCGGACGCCGGCGTGTCGACGAGCTCACTTGGTGAGTTCCGTCGGGCGGACGGCACCCACCAGCTGACCTTCGATGGGAAGCCTCTCTACCTCTACTTGGGCGAGGTGCCCCAGATCGACCCGTCGACGGGCAATCCCCTGAACCCAGCGTCGATCACCACGGGCAACGGCCTCGCCGGTCCCGGCCACCACGGGAAGTTCGGCGTGGTGACGGCGGCCACGTGACGCCGGCTCAGTCGGCGAAGCGGCCCACCAGAGCCTCACCGACACGGCGCACCGTTTCGGCCGTGCCCGTTGGCATGTTGAAGATGAAGTAGTCGACACCGGCGGCCGCAAGATCCTCGACCTGCGCGACGAGCTCGTCCGCCGTGCCGACGTTCGACCCTGAGGGCTCCTCGCCCGTGACCTGCCGCAAGAAGTCCTTCGTGGCGGCGGTCTCCTGTTCGTTCTCGGTCAGCACGAGGGTGGCCAAGCGACTGACCGTGACATCGGCAGGGGTCGCGCCCCACCGCCTCGCAGTGCCGCCGGAGCACCTCGACCTTGTGGGTGATGGTTGCAGCATCACCGAAGAGGTTGCACATGTCGGCGTACTGCGCGACCAGACGTAGCGTCTTCTTTTCGCCGCCGCCTCCGACGAGGATCGACGGCCCGCCCGGCTGCACCGGAGGAGGGACGTTCTGGGCCTCGTGCGTGCGGTAGTAGGTCCCGTCGAACGAGGGGGCCGACCCGGCGAACATGGCACGGCAGATCTGCAGTGCCTCCTCCAAGCGCTTGAGCCGCTCCCCCGCGGGTGGAAAGTCGAAGCCCAATCCGTCATGCTCCACGTCGTACCAGGCGGCCCCGATGCCGAGGATGGCGCGGCCCGCGCTGATCACGTCGAGCGTCGTGACGATCTTGGCGAGGTGCGCGGGGTTGCGGTAGGTGACCCCCGTCACCAGAGCGCCGAGCCGGACCTTGCTGGTACGAGCGGCGAGCGCGCCGAGCAGGGTGTACGCATCGAGCATCGGCTGGCTGGGGCCGCCCATCGGCGGCAATTGGAAGAAGTGGTCCATCACCCACACCGAGTCGTAGCCGGTCTCCTCGGCCGCGCGTGCCCGGTCGACGACGTCGTCGAAGAGCTCACCCGGCGCGCCGTTGGTGAAGTTGGGGATCTGCAATCCGAAGCGCATGCCCGCAAGCTAGCGGCGGATGGAGCGAGTGCGCCGGGTCGTCACCAGCCGGTGCGCCGGCGCAGCCAGGACAGCGCGACCTCCCCCTGCGCCGCCTGGAACGGGCGCAGCGTCGGGAGCCCGGGCGGTGGCGGCCGGAGCGAATGGGCCACGAAGAACCCACTGACCGCAACGAGCAACACGGTGACCACGTCGTGGTCCGCGACCCGGGAGGGCCGGTGGCCGGCGAGGAGCTCTTCGGGCTGCGGCCCGCCCTCCAGTTCGACCGAGGGCGCCCACGCGACCAGGTCGAAGACCGGGGTGCCCACGGCGGCGTGGGGCCAGTCGACGAACACGGGCCCCATCGGCCCCAACAGGATGTTGTCGGACCGGATGTCCCCGTGGACGAGGGTCGGGCCCTCGATCGCGGCAGGCCAGCCGCGCCTCGAGGTCGGCCAGGCGGGAAAGGTGGTCTCGGCACCACGGATCGAGCCCGGGCGTGACCTTTGCCGCAGCCAACTCGGCCCAGCCGCCGAAGAGCTGGCGGAAGAGGATCCCGGCCGGTTCGAGGTCAGGGTCCGGGCTCGGGGTGAGGGCGTCGTGCGCCTCCTCGAGGGCACCGAGCACGTCGTCGAGCTCGGCGCGGTCCCATGGATGGCGTGGCGGGCCCCCCTCGATCGCCTCGAACGCCAGCGCCACCCAGGCGCCGTCGTCGTAGGTGTCGAGCAGCACGGGAAAGGCCGACGACGCCGGGAGCGCGGCCGACACGATCGCCTCCCGTCGATGCAGCCCCGGCGACTCGGGATTGAGCTCCTCACCGACGGCCTTGACGAACACCGCACCACGCGGGCACTCGAGCCGCGCCGCCGCACCCGGCGAGAACCCGCCGCGCAGGTCGCGGACTTCGGTCGGCGCGCCACCTCCGAGTGCGGCCGCCCACGCCCTGACCGCGGCGGGCACCTCCGCCCAGGGCAGGTGGACGCCGGCCGCCGGACCGGTGGGCGAGGTCAAGAGGCGGCGGCCCCGGCAGCGGCGAGCGCCTCGGTGATGCTGGCGACGAGACGGCGCGCCGATTCCGCGCTGAGCTCGACGGCGACGCGTGCGCCCGGGCCCTTCGCCGGGTCGATGAAGTCGATGTTCAGCGTGTGATCGAAGGGCGCGTGAAAGGGATGGTCGAAATACACCTGCGCCGAGGTGACGCTGAACCAGCCCTGCGCACCCTTGGCGCTGCCGGAGACGTCGGTGGGAACGGTGAGGTACGAGCACATGGTCAAGCCTCCAAGTGGGTGCCGAAGAATTCGAAGATGCGCTGCCAGCCGTCGACGGCCGCCTCGGGCCGGTAGGCGGGGCGGTCGACGGAGAAGAAGGCGTGGCCGGCGCCGTCGTATCGGTGGAACTCGTAGGGCTTTCCGGCATCCTTGAGCGCGGCCTCCAGCTCGTCCACTTGCTCGGGACTGGGGAACTGATCGTCGTTGCCGAAGAGTCCGAGCAGAGGACAGTGGAGCTCGCCGGCGCGGCCGACCAGCGCCGTGACCTTGAGCGGGAAGCCCTCGGGCACCGTCCCCGTGACGAACGCGCCGTAGCAGTCGACGGCGGCGTCGACGGGAAGGCTCACCGCGGTGAGGAACGCGTGGCGCCCGCCCGAGCAGTAACCGATGACACCGACCTTGCCGTTCGACGTCGGGAGCGCACGGAGCGCCTCCGTGGCGACCTTGGCGTCCGAGACGAACTGGTCGTCGGGCACGCCACCGGCCTCGCGGGTGGCCGCCGCGGCGTCGTCCGGATCGACCTCGAGGCCCTGGCGGGCGTAGAGGTTGGGGCAGATGGCGTTGTAGCCCTCCGCCGCGAACCGCCGGGTGATCTCCTTGGTCCCCGAGTCCCATCCGGGGAGGTGATGGATCACGAGGACGCCGCCGTAGGGGCCTTCGCCGGCGGGCCGGGCCTCATAGGCGTTGATCGGCGCGCCATCGGCGCCGGAGAGCATGACATTGCCGGCGCTGAGCGCCTCTTCGGGTGCGGCCACAGGGAACCCCTTTCGTATCTTGCGAACGGTTCTCCGCACCCTACGCGGGCGACGAGCGCAGTGAGCGGGCGACAACCCCCGTCGACCGGCAAGATGTGCTCCGTGCGGCGCCGGGGACTGTTGCCAAGAGCACTCGACGTCGCCGTGTCGGTGGCGGCAGTCTCCGGCAGTCGTTGCTGTCGCGTCACCCCTGCCACCGAGCGGCGCCAAACCGAACCCGGCGGTGCGGACCATCCTCGGTCCGGGCACGCTCGATTCTCCGGGGGCGCTCGCGCTCGACGGTGCGGGGGACGCGGTCGTCGCCGACACGGGACACTGCCGGGTGGTCGTGATCCCGGCGCGCACCGGCCACTCCTACGGCGTGACGCTCCATCCGGGGCAACCGGTGACCATCGCGGGGGGCCACTGCGGAAGTGGATCGTTCGGGCACCCGAGCGGTCTGGCCGTCGACCTCACCGGTGACATCTACGTCGCCGAGGCAAACGAGCAGCGCATCAAGGTCATTGAGCCATCGGGCGCCGTCGCCACCGTGGCGGGGACCGGGAAGGCGGGTGACGGCGGCGACGGAGGCGTGGCCACATCGGGGCAGCTGGACGAGCCGACGGGCGTCGCGGTCGACCGCAGCGGCGACGTCTTCATTGCCGACACCGCCAACTGCAAGGTCCGGGCCGTCCCCGCGGCGAGCGGGGAATTGCTCGGCCAACCGGTCCAGCGAGACCACATCTACACCGTCGCGGGGACAGGCGTCTGCGGCACGGCGGGGCAGGGTGGCGCGCTGGCGGGCGCTCAGTTGTTCGACCCGGTCGCCGTGGCGGTCGACTTCGCCGGCGACCTCGTGGTGGCCGATCAGGGCGATCAGTCCATCCTGCTGGCGACGGAGCACAGCGGGACGTACTACGGCACCGCCATCGGCGCGGGCGACATCGGGGTCGTCGTCGGCGGCACCGGGAGCTACGGGCCCTATATCGCCGACGGGCTGTCGGCCACCAGCGTCGGGGCCGAGCTGAACGACCCGCGTGGCATCGCACTCGGCCCGACCGGTGCGCTCGTGATGACCGACGGGTTCATGCACGTCGTCCGTATCGTCCCCGCGCAAGCGGGCACGCAGTTCGGCCGCCCGATGCGCGCCGGGAATCTCTACACGGTGGCCGGCGCGCTCCCGGTGAAGACGGCCTCCGGCGCCGGCAACGGCACGCGCTGGGTGATCACGCGCCTGGGCACGCCGACGGGCGTGGCGGTGACGAAGGGGGGCGCCGTGCTGTACTGCGACGCCGCAACGGGCGCTGTCGTGAGGATCGGATGAGCGACGCCGCGCCCTCCTTTGGCCGCCGCGCCTTTCTGGGGTCCGGTGTGGCCCTGTCCGCGGGCACCGTCGCCTCGGCGGCCCTCGGCGCACGCGGCGCGGGGGCGACGGACGAGGCGGTCGAGGACACGGCGCGCGTGGAACACGACGCTGCCGTCGCCGCAGCGCGCGGCTCGCTTCGGGCGGGTTCGCTCACCGTCAACGGGCTCAGCGTTGCGGTCGGGATCGACCCGGACGACTGCCAGTTCGCGTGGACCCTGCACTCGGAGGGTCGGGGAGCGGTCCAGACGGCATTCCGGATCGTCGTGCGGCGCACCGGACCCGGGCCACGTCAGCCAGACCTGGGACAGCGGCCCCGTCGCATCGGCCCAGCAGGCCTTCGTGCTCTACGCGGGGCCGGACCTCGCCGGCGACGCCGCCTACTCGTGGACCGTGCAGCCACGGGGCCGCGCCCGGCGGTGGGGCCCGGTGTCGGCTCCCGCGACGTTCACCACGGCGCCGCGCACGGCGGACTGGCAGGCGCAGTGGCTCCGCCCGGCCGGCCTGTCGGCGCAGCCCGACCGCGTCACGTACCTCCGGACCGAGGTCACGCCGCCGCCCGGTCGGCTCCGCCGGGCGACCGCGTTCGTCTCGGCCGCCCATACCTACCGTCTGTACGTCAACGGCGAAGGCGTCGATGCCTGGCCGAGTTTCTCCTACCCCGACGAGCAGTACGCCCGCGCGGTCGACGTCACGCGCGTCGTGCGCGCCGGCCAGGCCAACGCGGTGGGCGTGCTGCACCGGTGGTACGGCGGCGGCCAGGGCCGCCCGGCGTCGTCACCGGGCCTCCTGGCCCAGCTCTCACTGTGGTACGCCGACGGGCGTCATGTCGTCTTCGGGTCCGACGGCACGTGGCGCGAGCTCCCGGCCGAGTGGCTCCCCTCACCGCAACGGAACTCCGACAACGGGGACTTCGTGGAGTGGGTCGACGGACGCGCCCATCCCCAGGGGTGGTCGGCCCCCGGTTTCGACGACCGCGCCTGGGCGCACGCCACGGTCATCGGGGCCGTCGGCACCGACCCTTTCACGCGCGCTTTTTGCGCAGCGCACTCGAATCGCAGAGGTTGTGGTGTCCCCCGTCAGCGTCCACCGCGTTGTCCGGCGGCGCCGTCGTCGCGGACTTCGGCGCGGTCTACGCAGCGAGGCCGCGGGTGGAGTTCGGCCGACGGCGATCCCGGCCGCACCGTGACCGGGCGCGTCGGCTACCTGCTGGACCCGATGGCCAGGTCTCGACGCTGCACGGCACGCAGGGGACGAACCTGTCGTTCTCCTACATCATGCGGGAGGGCGCCCAGGCCTACGAGGCCTTCGCCTACTCCGGCTTTCGCTACCTCCAGGTCGACAACCCGGGAGAGGACCTCGGTCCACACCAACTGGTCGCGATCGCCCGACACGCGGCGATGCCCGATGTGCCGAGCGCGACCTTCTCAACCGGGAACCGTGTGCTCGACGCGGTCTGGAAACTCAACGTCCGCTCGTGCCTCTACTGCAGCCAGGAGCAGTTCGTCGACACCCCGACCCGGGAGAAGGGGCAGTTCGTCTGGGATGCTGCGAACGAATCGGAGGGCGTGATGCGCGCCTACGGCGACCAGAACCTCTCCTGGCAGGGGTTGCGTGACGTCGTGCGCGGGCAGGATCGCTATTGGCCCGACGGCCGCGTCAACGCGGTCTATCCGAATGACGACGGTGCACGTGCGTTCGGCACCTTCACGGCCCGCTATCCCGAGTGGCTGTGGCGCTACTACGCCTCGACGGGCGACCGCGCCACGGCGACCCTCTTCTACCCGTCTGCCGGCAAGGTGGCTGCGTGGCTCTGGTCGGCCCGGCAGACCGGCAACGGCCTGCTCTACGGACTGGCCGATCAGAGCAACGGCGACCCGGTCTACGGCTACGACCTCTCGGTCGCGGCGGACACGGCCAGCAACGTGCTCGCGGTGAACGCGTTCGGCCGGGTCTCGCAGCTGGCCGCCGTCGCGGGCGACCAAGCCGGCGCCGCCCTCTGGCAGTCCCGGGCGGCCCAATTGTCGGCGGCCGTCAACGCGACGCTGCGCCGACCGGACGGCGTGTACGTCGATGGCGTCCTGGCCAGCGGTGCGCAGAGCGGATCCGCGTCCCAGGAGGCCAACGCCCTTGCCCTGGCCTACGGCGTGGTCCCGGCGAGCAACCTCGCAGGCGTGGGCGCCTACGTGGCGGGCCTGGGCATCCACCTCGGACCGAACCACGGCCTCGAGCTTCTGCGGGGTCTGTCGGCGGCGGGCCTGCCCGAAGCGATGGTGCAGACGCTGACCGACCGCTCCCGCCCCGGTTGGGCGCACATCGTTGCGGCCGGTAGCACGTTCACCTGGGAAGTCTGGTCACCGAGCGACCTGATCGGCGACTCCATGTCGCATGGCTGGGGCGCCTCCGCGCTCGTCGCGATGCAGGAAGCGCTTCTCGGAGTGTCGTTCCGGCCCCCCAACCCCGACGGCACGACGAGGATCACCGTCGCCCCACCGGTCCGGGGGCTCCGGCGTGCATCGGGCTCGGCGCCGACCATCGCCGGCCCGGTGACGGTGGACTGGCGGCGATCCGGGGCCGCGATGCAGCTCGATCTCGTGGTGCCGGCGAACATGTCCGCGCTCGTGCATCTGCCGGCGACCGCCGGATCGAACGTGCGGGAGGGAGGCGTCGCCGCCCACCGGTCGCCGGGGGTGGCCGTGGACTCCGTGGGCGGTGGTCTCGCCGTACTCGAGGTGGGCAGCGGGCGCTATCGCTTCACGAGCAGCTGACCTCGTTCGGCAACGCGACTACGACGTGCAGGTCGAGCCCGATGGAGGCGCCGTGCCGGACACGAAATACGTCTGGACGTACCCGCGGACGCACGCGCTGTAGAAGTAGGACACGTGGTCCACGCCGTTGCGTGTGAGCAACACGCCATGGCTCAGCTCGTGTGCCACGTTGACCGCCCAGGCGTAGGGCGTGGCCGGATCACCAGTGGTGCCGACCACGAGCACGGGCGGTGATCCGTTCGCGGTGACGGGCCCGACCGTGCGGGTGGGCGGCGTGGGCCACACCGCGCAGGACGCTTCGCCCCACGCGAGCAGCGGGCCGAAGATCGGCGCCGACGACTTGAAGACATCGGCCAGGTAACCGAACGCTCCGAGGTCGTGCGACACGGGATGGTCGAGACAGTCGATCGCCACCGCGGCATCGTTCCCGTTGGACGATCCGTTCTGGTTGTAGTGATCCGACATCGCGACCACTTGGGCGCCGTTGCCTGCGGCGTCGGCGGCCAGCGCGTCGCCAAGCTGCGTCCAGTCCGTCTGCGAGTACAGCCCGTCCAACAAGGCGTCGTAGAGCTCGCCCGCTCCTGCGGTGCGGCCGCTGCCCGCCGCGACCGGGGTCGCGGTGCTCGCGGCGATCTGCGCCAGCAGCGTGCTCGTGGGGTCGGCACCGGTGTGCCAAGGGCAGGCGCTTGTCCCGGCACACCATGAGAAGAAGGACTGGAGCGACGCCTCGAAGCCGTCGGCCTGTCCTTCGCTCAGCTGGTTGAGCGTGAGCGCGGGATCGATCACGCTGTCGAGCACCATGGCGCGCACATGGGTCGGGAACATCGACGCGTAGGTCAACCCGAGCAGGCTGCCGTACGACTGGCCCATGTAGCTGAGCCCGCTGTCGCCGAGGGCGATGCGCAGGCGCTCCATGTCACGAGCCGCGTCGATCGACCCCACGTAGGGCAACACCGTGCCGCTGGCTTTTTGGCAGGCGTCCGCGTACTGCCGGAATCCGCCGATGGTCGCTGACTCCGCGCTGGGCGTCGCCGGGACCGGGTCGGGCAACGGGGTCGGGGGGCTCCCCGGCGTCTCGCCGCACGTGACCGGATCGCTGCGGTCGACGCCGCGGGGGTCGAACATGACGATGTCGAAGTCATCGAGCAGCCCCGGGGTGAGCACGCTCAACTCGTTGGCCATGTCGTCCACTCCCGAGACGCCGGGCCCGCCGGGATCGATGACGAGTGACCCGATGCGGTCGGCCGGCAGTCTCCGCAAGGTGCCGGGTGACGGCGACGGAAATCGTCTGCCCGTTCCCCGGATCCGTATAGCTGAGCGGGACGACGAGGTTGCCGCACTGCAGGTCTCCGTTGCAGGCCGTCCAGCTGATCGGGGCGATGGGCGGATCCGTCACCGGCACCAGAGAGGTGGTCGTCGTGGTGGGTCGGACCGTTGTGGTGGTGGCCTCGGGTCCGTGACGGTGTGCTCCGGCGGCCCGCGCTCGTGGGCCGGCGCCTCCGCAGCCGGCGGTGGCGGCTGCGGCCACCAGGAGAGCCCCCACGGCCAGGGCCGAACGGGCGGGCGTCCTCCTCACGCAGCCAGGTTGGCACGCCTTTTGTCGCGATCATCGGCGCCATCGGCTGGAGCCACGTGCTGGCGGAGCAGTGAAGCCGGGGCTCCCGCCGACCGTTCCTCCTGGACGTATACGCCTTAGGCCCCTTCGGGCACCTCCCACAGCCCCACGGGAGCGCCACCGAGCGCGTAGTGGCCCGGCAGGCGCTCGCCGGACATGGCCCGCTCCATGCGCTTCTGCATGCCGGGCAACAGTGTCCCGTCACGGATCATCTCCATGAACAAGGCGCCCGCGTTGCCGACGTCGAAGAAGTCGCGCTGCCACGACCACAAGAAGTTCCCGGCGTAGCGGAACCAACTGCCGCCCAAGCCCGCGATCTCGTAGTTGGTGCCGTCGGCCCGCTGCGCGTTGGCCACCTGCTTCCACAGACCGAGGACCTCGCCCTGGGCGTCGTCGATGAGCACCTTCTGATACGGGTACGTCCAGCCCTCGAGGCCGGTCATCTCGAGCCCGAGGGCGATTTCGCGGATCTCCTCGCGCCCGACGGCCATGAACTCGTCGTTGGACCCGACGTTCCATCCGTAGGTCGCGTCCTCGGTGTACATGTCGGCCATGTGGCGCCAGTCGCGCTTCGCTTCACCCTGACGGTTCACCTCCAGCCAGCGCTCCACCATCTCTTCCAACTCCGCACGTGGGTAGGCGGGCATGGTGGTCAGTCCTCCTCGGTTTCGATGATCGACAGGGCGTGGGTCGGGCAGTACTTCACCGCCAGCTCGACGGCGGCGCGGAGCTCCTCGGGCGGCTCGGGCAAAAGGATCGTCAGCTCCCCTTTTTTCGAGACCGAGAAGACGTCGGGCGCTTCTCCCTCGCAGGCGGCGTGCCCCTGGCACAGGTCGCGGTCGACGACGATTTTCATGCTGACGACCCCACGGGCCCGGCCGCCTCGATCTCGGTTCGCTGACGCCGCCGGTAGCGCACGCGGCACGGTTGCTCGAGTTGGACGACCATCTTGGAGTGGTCGTTGCGGTACGAGTCCAGCGGCTGGGCCGCCGAGAATTCCCATCCCTGCAGCAGCACGGAGAAGATCGCCTTGAGCTGCATCATGGCGAAGTTCGCGCCGACGCAGCGGTGCCGTCCGGCCCCGAAGGGGATCCAGGTCCACGGGTTGGCCCGGTCCTCCTCCCGCGGCTCGAGGTAACGCGTCGGGACGAAGGCGTCCGGGTCGGGGAAGTCCTCGGGAATGCGATTGCAGATGGCCGGGCTCGCGCCCACGAACTTGCCGGCCGCGATGCGATAGTCCCCGTACGTCAGGTCCTCCATCGCCACCCGCAGGAGCAGGATCAGCGGCGGGTGGAGTCGGAGCGCCTCCTTGAGCGATGACTCGAGCCTCGGGATCTCGCGCAGCGCCTGGAAGCTGACCTCCGACCCGTCGGCGTACAGCTCGTCGAGCTCCGCGCCCACGGCGGCCAGCTCTTCGGGGTGGCGCAGCAGCTCAATCAGCGTCCAGGCCGCCGTGCCCGAGGTCGTGTGGTGCCCGGCGAACATCATCGAGATGAACATCCCGGTCACGGTGTCCGCGCTGAAGCGCAGCGACCCGTCCTCCTCCTTGATGGACATGAGCACGTCGAGCAGGTCGGCCTCACCTTCGGGCGCTGGGGGCCCGGCGGTCCGGCGGTCCATGATCCCCTGCACGAGTTCGACGAGCGCCACCCGGGCCGCATCGCGGCGCCGGAAGCTCTCGATGTCTGCGTAGGGGTCGACGTAGGCGATGGGGTCGGTGCCGCGCTCGAGGTCGTGGTACAGGCTGCGCGAACCGACCGTCGAGCTCGTCGCGGAAGCGCCGGCCGATGAGGCAGGCGGACGACGTGTAGATGGTCAGCTCGGCGAACCAGTCGAGGAGGTCGATCTCGCCCTCCTCCTCCCAGCCGGCCACCATCCCCTCGACTTCGGCTGCGATGGTCGCGGCGTGCCCGCGCATGAACTTGTCGCGCAGCGCCTGGTTGTGCAGCATCTCGCGCCGCCGTTCCGGGGGGGCGTCGAACACGACGCCCTCGCCGAAGATCGGCGTCATGAACGGATAGGCCTCGGCCTGGTCCAGCTGCTCCTCCGGCGCCCGGAAGTAGAACTCGTTGGCGTCCGCCCCGGTCAAGAGCACGACGTCCCGGTCGCCGATGGTGAATTCGCCGACGTCCCCGCATTCGGCCCGCACTCGCGCCATGAGGCCGATCGGGTCGCGGCTCAGCTCGCCGAGATGGGCGTTCTCCCCCTCGCCACCCGACACCCGCGGCGGCTCACGCAGCTCGGTGTTCGTCGTCATGACTGTGTCTCTCCCTTCGTGCTCCGATCGAGGAGCGGCGCCTCGGGCTGGACCTCCACGACGGAGAGATGCGTGCCCCGGGGCGCCGCGACCGCGTGCGCCACGGCCAGCGCCACGCCCTCGGGGCGCAGGAACGCCGAGTGCCGGGCCAGCCCCCAGCGCGTCCAGTCCTCGAGCACGGCACCGGTGACCTCGGGGTCCCAGTCCATGCCCATGCCGGTGAGCGTCGGCCCGGGACGGACGATGACGGCGCGGACGCCCGTGCCCTCCAGCTCCATCTGGAGCGCGACGACGAAGCCTTCCAGCCCCCACTTCGACGACACGTAGGCCGACATGCGCGGCCGCGGGTGCGCCACGACGTCGGAGGTGACGAACACCAGGTCGCCCCGCTGGCGCTCCACCATCCCGGCGCCGAACGCCTGCACCAGTCGCTGGGCGCCGCCGACGTTGACCCGCAGCACCTCCTCGAAGTCCTCGGGGGCCGTCTCGAAGGCGTCCCCGGGCATGATCCGCGCCGCATTCGATACGAGCACCTCAACCGGCCCGAATGCATCCTCGGCCTGCTTGGCGAATTGGCTGATCGAGCCGGAATCCGCCAGGTCCAGGTGGAACGCGGCCGCCTCGCCACCGGTGGCCCGGATCTCGCCGGCGATCGACTCGCATGTCTCGATCCGCCGCGCGCCGAGGACGACCGGCAGTCCTGCCGCGGCCAGCGTCCGCGCCGTGGCGGCGCCGATGCCCGACGACGCGCCGGTCACGACGGCGGGACGGCGCGACGGCGGTGGCTCGAAGCGAGGCATCAGCGCAGCGTGACCGTCGTCGGGAGCGCGGCCAGGCCGCGCACGTTGATCGAATGCACCCGGACGAGTCCCTCCTCGTCGATGTCGTAGGACTTCACGCGCCGGGCCAGCTCGGTCAGGGCGATCCGCGCCTCCATCCGGGCCAACGCCGCGCCCATGCAGAAGTGGCGGCCGCCGCCGAAGCTGATCAGGTTCTGGGTGTCGCGGTCGAGGTCGTAGCGCTCCGGGTCCGCGAAGACCTCCTCGTCCCGGTTGGCCGACCCGATCAGGAGCAGCACCCGGCGCCCGGCGTCGATGTCGACCCCGCGCACCGACACCGGCACCCGCGTCACCCGCAACAGCATCTGGGTCGACGTGTCGTAGCGCAGCGTCTCCTCCACCCAGTCGGGCACCCGCGCCGGGTCGTCCAGCGGCTTGGCCACCTCGTCGGGATTGCGACGGCCCCAGAGCCACGCGTTGCTGAGCAGTTTGGTCGTGGTCTCGTTGCCGGCGACCACCAACAGGAAAAGGAACGAGATCATCTCGTCGTCGGTAAGGCCCACGCCGTCGATCGACTGTTGCAGGAGCGACCAGGTCAGGTCGTTGCGCTCGTGCCGGCGCCGGTCCGCCACCATGTCGGCGTAGTACCCGGCGAGCGTCAGCGCCGCCTCCACTCCCTCGGGCGGCACGTCGTCGATCCCCTCCTCGCGATGGACCAACAGGTCGGCCAGCCGCCGCAGCTCGGCCCGGTCGGCCGGCGGGACGCCCACCAGCTCGGAGATCACGTCCATGGGCAGGCGCCCCGCGAAGTCGCCGACGAAGTCGAAGGCCCCCGCCTCGAAGCACCGGGCCGAGATGCGTGAGCGTCAGCTCCCGGATGCGGTCCTCCATCTCGGCGACCCGCCGGGGCGTGAAGCTCTTGCCGACGATCGAACGCATCCGCGTGTGGCGCGGCGGGTCCATGGCAAGGAACGACATCGCTCGATGCGCGTCAGGGCCGTACGCCGCCGGGTCGAGGCTCACGCCGTAGGAATTGGAGTAGCGCTCGACGTCCCGGAACGCCGCCAGGACGTCGGCGTGGCGCGAGTAGGCGAAGAAGTCGAGCTCCTCGTTGTAGAAGACCGGTGCCTCCGCCCGCAGCCGCGCGTAGGTCGGGTAGGGGTCCTCGTGGATGGCGTAGTCGTACGGGCTGTAGGTCAGCGGCGCCACCGTCGTCACGCGCTACCTCCCGTCATCAGCGCCACGGCCTCCGCCATCAACGCCGGCACGGCCTCGAAGGAGAGGTGACCCATCCCGGCACTGAGGACGGCCCCGGTGTAGGTCACCTGCAGGACGTTGAGGACCGATGGGTCGACGTCGGGACCGAGGGCGGCGGCGAGGCGACGCCCGATCTCAACCCCGATACGCGTGCGCACGCGCTTGACGTCGGGCCCGTCGGACAAGAGTGCCGTCGTGCACACGGCGACGGCCGGCGTCTCCAGCGTGCCGAACCCCATCGCTCGCACCGTGGCCGCCACCCGGTCGCCCAGCGGCAGGTTGATGTCGACCAGGGAGGGCGAGGACTGCATGCGCCGCCACAGCACCTCAGCCAGCAGGTGGTCCTTGCCAGAGAAGTAGGTATAGGCGGTCGCGGGCGCCAGTCCGGCCCGCTTGGCGATGGTGCGCACCGTGATCTCTCCGTACGGGCGCTCCTCCGCCTCGTCGGCCGCCGCGGCGACGAGCCGGTCCATCACTTCGGCCTGGCGCTCGGAAAGATGACGCCGTCCCGGCTGGGGCGACGTGTCAGGCGCCGGGGTCGGCTCGAACGCGCTCATGCTCAGGCCTTGCGTGAGAGCTCGACGCGCTGGCCGGGTTGGTGCGGCGTCCCGTCCTTCATGTCGGGGAAGGTGAACGTCGCCGCCGTGGTTCCCCGCGTGATCTTGGTGATGTCCTTCTCGGGCAGCGTCTCGGTGTCGTCCTCGATCACCACCTCCCAGCGGCAGTGCGGGGAGCGGTCCGACGGCACACGCGGCGGCCGGTGCACGTGGCGGATGTGCGCCTTGGGGTTGATCGCCTGTGCCGTCACGTCGAACGTGCCGTCCTCGATGTGGTGGCACATGTTGGTCACCATCACGTCGCCCCAGGGCTCGGCGTCCATCAACGCGCCGCAGTAGGCCAGCTCGAAGTAGCCGTGCGTCTCGTCGACGAGCTCGTAGTGCACGTCCATGTAGTGGTGGGGGAAGCCGGGGTCGAGCTGCAGCACCTTGAAGATGGCCGAGACGCCGTCGCCCTCGATGTTCATGATCTGGCGCAGCCGGTCGCCGTAGACCGGGCTGGCGCCGGCCCACTCCTCGATCGCCAGCTCCTTCACCGCGTCGGCCCCGTAGCGCAGGCCGATGGCGGCGCACATAGAGCGGTCGAGCAGGTGGACGATCAGCCCGTACTCGCGCACCAGCCGGACCAGCGCCTCCTTGGACAGGTCCTCGTAGTCGAACCCCGGGTCGAACTCGCCCGAATAGTCGGCCCGCTCCGCTTTGCGCTCGGTCATATGTCCAGACTATAGTCCAGACAGCTGTCCAGATCTAGTGTTCATCCCGGATTCGGGAGACGAACCGGGGAGGTGGGCCACGTGCCCGAGAACGAGAGCCGCGTCCCGACCACCGGCGTCGTCGGGTTGGGCGAGATCGGCGGCGGCATCGCCGGCAACTTGATGAAGGCCGGCGTCACCCTCTCGGTTTGCGACATCCGGGAGGAGGCCACCGCCCCGTACCGGGAGGGGGCCCGCGTGGCGGCGTCGCCCCGGGAGCTCGCCGCCGGCTGTGACGTCGTGTTCGTCGCCGTCCTCAACGACGCCCAGGTGCGTGCCGTGCTCGAGGGTGACGATGGCGTCTTTGCCGGCGCGGCCGACGGGACGACGGCGGTGGTGGTGAGCACGATCACGACAGACACGGTCATGGCGATGCGCGAGGCCGGGGCGCGTCACGGGGTGACCGTGGTGGACTGCGGCGTGAGCGGCGGCACCCAGGGCGCGGCCGATGGTGAGTTGGTGTGCATGGTGGGCGGGACCGAGGAAGAGGTCGACCGCATCCGCCCCGCGCTCGACGTGTTCAGCCGTCTGGTGCTCCACATGGGACCGGCAGGGACCGGTCTCTCCGCCAAGCTGGCCCGCAATCTGGTGCAGTACGGGTCCTGGTTGGCCGCCCAAGAGGCCCAGGAACTGGCCGAGGCGGCCGGGGTCGACCTGGTGAAGCTCGGTGAGGCCATTCGCGAGAGCGACCAGGTCATCGGGGGCGCGGCCCGGATGATGTTCCGCCCGACCGCCGAACCCTGGCCCGGCGATGCCGATGCGGGCTTGTTGACCTTCCTCCGGGACAAGGCCCTCATGGCCCACAAGGACCTCGACGCCGCTCGCTCGCTCGGCGACCAGCTCCGCGTGCCCATGCCGGTGGCGGAACTGACCGACTCGCGGTGCGACCGCATCTTCGGGCTGCCCCACTCGAAGTGATCTTCCCGCGCCGTGCGGTTGGGCCGATCCCCCGTCACCTCGGTAGCGTCGGGCACCCCACCGAGCTTTGACGAGGAGCGACTCATGAACGCAGAGGCCGACAAGCGGGCGGCTGGCATCGCCAAGATGCAGGAGGTCTACGGCTTCAGCGTCGACCCCGACACCATCCCCGGCCGCTACGCGGAGATGACGGTCGACCACCTCTTCGGGACCGTGTGGACGAGCGACGAGCTCGACGTCCGCGACCGCCGCCTCATGACGATCGGCATCCTGGCCGCCCTCGGAAAGAGCGACCTGCTCGACATCCAGTTCGACTGCGCCCTCGAGCGGGACGAGCTCACCGTCGACCAGCTCCGTGAGGTGATCGTCCACATCACCCACTACATCGGCTGGCCGATGTCCACCGGCATGAACCAGACCGCCGAGAACGTGATCGCGCGGTCGGGCCAAGGCCGCCGCGGCCGACAAGAGCTAGTGCCCGGGGGCGGCGGCGCGCCGCTCGGCGCCGCATCGAGACCGAGGACGTCAGCCCCGGCGTCCGTGTCATCGCGCTTCAACCGGCCGGAGGTGCGCAACGCCTTCGACACCGCCATGTATCACGAGCTGACGGCCGCCCTGCGTGCCGCCGACGCCGACGAGGACATCGGCGCCGTGGTGCTGACCGGCCGCGGCAGCGCCTTCACCTCGGGCCAGGACCTGGCCGAAATGGCGGCCATCGCCACCGGCACGGCCGTCGAGGGCGCCGGCCAGGGCTTCATGGGCCTGCTCGACTGCCTCACCGAGCTCTCGGTGCCGCTCCTCGCCGCCGTCAACGGGGTGGCCGTCGGGCTCGGCTTCACCCTCCTCGCCCACTGCGACCTCGTCCTCGTCGCATCCGACGCCCGGCTGCGGGTGCCCTTTGCCGAGTTGGGCGTCCCGCCCGAGGCCGCGAGCAGCTTCTTGTTCCCGGCCGCCATGGGCTGGCAACAGGCGGCGCGGATCCTGCTCACCTCGGATTGGGTCAGGCCGACGAGTTCGTCTCGTTGGGCCTGGCGCTGCGCTCGTGCGACCCCGACGGCGTCCTCGACGAGACGGTGGAACTGGCGGCTCGCGTCGCTGCACACCCTCGCGCCGCCGACCCGCGCCATCACCTCGCTGATGCGGGCGGCGCGCCGTGACGCCGTGCTCGAGGCCAATCGTCGCGAACAGGGCGCGTTCGCCCAACTGCTCGGGGGCGCGGCCCAACACGGCACCCTGGCCGACTTCGCCGACAAGACACCCTGACCGTGCGCCTCGGGATCACGGCCGCCCTCACCGATCTCGACGTCGCGCCGGCCGCGCTCGCGGCGATGGTCGAGGAGATGGGCTTCGACTCCATCTGGGTGCCCGAGCACACCCATCTCCCGGTGCGCGAGGACATCCCGCCCGCGCTGGTCGAAGGCGTGCGCCTCGACGACTACAAGCGCTGTCTCGACCCGCTGGTCGCGCTCTCGACCGCGGCCACCGCGACCACCCGCATCGGCCTTGGCACCGGCATCCTCCTCGCCGCGCAGCACGACCCCATCGTCCTGGCCAAGCAGGTGGCCACCCTCGACCACCTTTCGGGGGGCCGGGTCACGCTCGGCGTGGGGTTCGGCTGGAACCGGGCCGAGGCGGCCGACCACGGCGTCGCCTTCGCTCGCCGCCACGACGTCGTGCGCGAGCACCTGTGCGCCATGGAGGCCATCTGGTCGAACGAGCAGGCGGAGTTCCACGGCGAGTTCGTCGACTTCGAGCCGACCTGGTCCTGGCCGAAGCCGGTGCAACAGCCTCGGGTGCGGACGCTGGTCGGCGGGGGCGCCACGGACGCCGTCTTTGCCGCAGTGGCCGAATGGGCCGACGGCTGGATCCCGATCGGCGGCCGCGGGCTGGGGGAAGCACTGCCTCGCCTGCGCACCCGGGTCGAGGCGGCCGGGCGCGACCCGCACGCGCTGAGCGTGATCCCGTTCGGCACCATCGCGGACGAGGGCAAGCTCGAGCACTACGCCCACCTCGGCATCGGAGAGGTGGTCCTGCGCATCCGGGCCGGAGGGGCGCCCGAGGTGAGGGCACAGCTCGAGGCCCTCGCCCCCCTCGTCCCGTTCGCGGCCACACTGGAGCACGCATGACCGACCTCATCGACGACACGACACCCCGGCTCGGCGGCACGACGCCGCTGCCGAAGATCATCAGCGTGGACGACCACATCGTGGAGCCCGCGCACCTGTGGCAGACATGGCTGCCGTCGCGCTTTCGCGACCACGGGCCCCGAGCGGAGCGGCGCGGCATCGGCGAGATGGAGCACATCGGCGGCGGGACCTACCGCCAGTCCTTCGATCCCGATGGCCCCCAGGCCGACTGCTGGGTCTACGAGGATCTCGTCTACATCAACAAGCGCCATGTGGCTGCGGTGGGTTTCGACCGTGACGACATGACCATGTCGCCGATCACGTACGACGAAATGCGACCCGGATGCTACGAACCGAAGGCCCGGATGGCCGACAACGACGCGAACTGGGTCGAGGCGAGCTTGTGTTTCCCCAGCTTCCCGCGCTTCTGTGGCCAGACCTTCCTCGAGGCGAAGGACAGGGAGCTCGCCGAGGCGTGCGTCGTCGCCTACAACGACTTCATGGTCGAGGAGTGGTGCGGCGACAGCGGCGGCAAGCTACTGCCGCTGTGCATCATCCCGCTCTGGGACGCGGACCTGGCTGCGGCCGAGGTGCGGCGCAACGCCGCCCGAGGGGTTCGTGCCGTCTGCTTCAGCGAGATCCCCCCGCACCTGGGGCTGCCGAGCATCCACAGCGGGTACTGGGACCCCTTCTTCGCCGCGGCTGAGGAAACGGGCACCGTGGTCTGCATGCACATCGGCTCGTCCTCCAAGATGCCTGCCACCTCGGCCGACGCACCGGTGGCGGTGGCGGCCACACTCAGCTTCGGCAACGCCATGGCCTCGCTCACCGACTATCTCTTCTCGGGCGTCTTGGTCCGTTTCCCGCACCTGCGCCTGGCCTACTCCGAGGGTCAGATCGGATGGCTGCCCTACATCCTCGAGCGGGCCGACGATGTCTGGCGCGAACACCGGGCCTGGGGCGGCGTGAAGGACATCGTGCCCGAGCCGCCGTCGACGTACTTTCACCGCCAGGTCTACGGCTGCTTCTTCCGCGACCAGCATGGCCTCGACTCCCTCGACGTCATCGGCGCGGATCGCATCACCTTCGAAACGGACTACCCCCACACCGACTCGACCTGGCCGGACACGCGGACGGTGGCCGAGCAGATGGTGCAACACCTGAGCGACGAAGACGTCTACGCCATCATGCGCGGGAACGCCATCGACATGCTCGGCCTCGATCTCGCGTGAAGCTGGGCGACGTCGTCAACGCGGAGGCGGCGCACTGGGGCAAGCCCCTCGACGGCGTGCGCGTCCTCGCCCTCGAGCAGATGCAGGCCCTCCCCTACGCCACCCAGTTGCTGGGTCGGCTCGGAGCCGAAGTGGTCAAGATCGAGGCGCCCGGCACCGGGGATCTCGGCCGCAGCGCGATGCCGGCCATGACCGACCCTTCCGGGCGTGGCGTGGGCGCCACCTTCATGCGCAACAACCTGTCGAAGCGCTCCGTCGTGATCGACCTCAAGCAGCCGGCCGGGCACGAGCTGGTGCTGCGGCTGGCTCCCCATTTCGACGTCGTCGCCGAGAATTTCCGGGCCGGCGCCGCCGAACGGCTCGGCGTTGCCTACCGCGACATCGCCGCCGTGCACGACCGGGTCGTCTACCTGTCGATCTCGGGCTTCGGGCGCCCCGTCCAGGCGGGAGCAGGCACGTCGCCCTACGACGGCTGGCCGGCCTTGGCCTCCATCGTCGAGGCGATGAGCGGCGCCTACGAGTTCAAGCGCCCCGAGGGCCAGCCGCCGATCGGCGCGCCCATGGGCGGCCTCGGCGACATCGTGACCGCACTGTTCGCGGTGATCGGCACCCTGGCCGCACTGCGCCAACGGGACCGCACAGGGCGGGGCCAACAGGTCGACGTCGCCATGCTCGACGCCATGGTGGCGGTCCTCGACGTCGTGCCCAACTTCTGGTCCATGGGTGCGCCGATGGGGACACCTTGGCCCGGCATCCTCCACGGCTTCCGGGCCAAGGACGGCTGGCTCATGCTCCAGGTCCTGCGCCCGCATCAGTGGCCCGACCTGGCCCGCGCCATCGGGCGGCCGGACTGGGCTGACGACCCCCGGTTCGCCACCCCACAGGGTTGGCTCGACCACCTCGAATCCGACATCCGGCCCGCCCTCGAATCCTGGGCGGCCCAGCAGACCAAGCGCGAGGCCAGCGATGCGCTCAACGCGGCGGGCCTGGTGGCCGGGCCGGTCGCCACCGACGTCGAGGTGGTGGCCGACCCGCACCTGGCGGCGCGCCACATGCTGGTCGAGCATCCACGGAGTGACGGTGAGGCGCAGCCGGTGCTCATCCCGGGCCTGCCGGTCAAGTTCGCCGACGTCGCCGAGGGCCCCGAGGCCCGGGTGCCCTGGCTCGGTGAGCACACCGACGACGTGCTGGCGAGCGAACTCGGCCTCGGTCCCGACGAGCTGGCGACGCTGCGGGCCGACGGCGTGATCGGCTGAGGCCGGCTCAGTACCGCGGCAGCGCGACGAAGGCGATGAGGTAGGCGAACAGCGCGGCGCCCACGAGGGTGCAGGCGTGGAACACCTCGTGGAAGCCGAACACGCGTGGCCAAGGATCTGGCCACTTGCGGGCGTAGACCAGCGCGCCGGCCGTGTAGGCGAAGCCAGCCCCCAACATGAGCCAGAACCCGCCCCAGCCCACGCTGCGCACGAGCTGGGGCGCCACCACGATCGGGCACCAACCGACCACCACGTAGGGGATGGCCACGACCCACTGCGGCGCGTCGAGCCAGATCTGGCGGAGCGCGATGCCCGCGGCCGCGCCCGCCCAGGCGAAGACGAGCAGGAACACCTTCGCCCACCCGGTGAGCGCCAGGGCGGCGACGGCAGTGGAGGTGCCGGCGATCCCGACGAAGATCGCGCTGTGGTCCGCCCGGCGCATGCGGCGCCACGCGGCGGCCGACCATCGGATCCGATGGAACGCCGCGCTGATGCCGAACATCGCCAGCATGCCGGCGACATAGACCGACAGGGCGGCCTTCGCACCCAGGTCGGGACCGGCCGCGATGAGGAAGGGCCCTCCGATCAACCACCCCACGAACGCGCCCACGTGGAGCCAGCCCCGCAGCAGGGGCCGTTGGCCGCGGTTGTCGGCGGCCTTCCCAAGTTCTCCTTGGGCCAGCACGGTCATGGGCCCGCACCCTCCTGACGATCCGCCGCTTCGACTTCTCCTCGCGAGATGCCCAGCAGGAACAAGATGGCATCAAGATAGGGCACGCTCAGAGCGGTGTCGGCCGCGTGCCGCACGACCGGCTTGGCGTTGAACGCGATCCCGAGGCCGGCCGCGGCCAGCATGTCGATGTCGTTGGCGCCGTCGCCCACCGCGATGGTCCGGGCCACCGGCACGCCGGCCGCCGCGGCGAAGCCGAGCGAGCGCGGTCGCCTTGCCGGCCCGGTCCACGACAGGTCCGCGCAGCTCGCCGGTGAGGACGCCTCCGTCGAGCACCAGCTCATTGGCCGCCAGGTGGTCGATACCGAGGTCCCGCACCAGTGCCTCGATCACCTGGGTGAACCCACCGCTCACGACCGCGATCTCGTAACCGAGCCGTTTCAGCGTACGGACCAGCGTCCGGGCCCCCGGGGTGAGCAGCATTTCCTCGCGCACGGCGTCGAGGTCCGACTCCTTCAGGCCGGCGAGGAGTCGGACCCGCCGGCGGAGGGCCTCTTCGAAGTCGAGCTCGCCGGCCATGGCGGCCTCGGTCACGGTCGCCACCTCGGCGCCGCACCCGCATCGTTCCGCCAGGAGATCGATCACCTCGCCCTGCAGGAGCGTGGAGTCGGCGTCCATGACGATCAGGTGCTTCGCCCGGCGATGGAGGCCCGCCACCTGCACCGCGATATCGACCTGGCGATCAGCCGCCTCCGTGGCGAGTCGCCGCCGGAGCTCGTCGAGGTCGGACCCGACGACGGTCAGCTCATAGCTGTGCACGGGGTAGGCGGCCAGGCGCACGATCCGCTCGATGTTGCCGCCGCACTCGGCGACCGTGCCACAGACGTGCTCGAGGGTGCGCGCATCGATGTCGGGTGCGAGGACCGTCACCAGGTGCCGGTCGGCCACCCCCGCGACCTCGGCTTCCACCAGAGGTTCGACCGTGACCTCCACCCCGGTCCCCCGGAGTTCGTCGGCCAGCGCGGCGCGGAGGCTCAGGGCGACCGGCGCTGCGAGCGCGACCTCGACGCAGAGGAGAAGGCGGCCGTGGACGCGGACCTGCTCGACGTCCTCCACTGCGATCTCCTGGTGCGCCAGGGCCGCAAAGAGTCTGGCGGCGATGCCGGGCCCGTCCTGTCCACTCACCGTCACCAGATGCGGAGCGGCCACGCCATGCTCGGTCACGACAGCGTGAGGTCCTTTTCGTCGACCCAACCCGTGCCCTCGACCCAGCGCCGCACCACTCGGGCCGGCACCCCGGCCACCACGCAGCGATCCGGCACCACGCCGCGCACCACGGCTCCGGCCGCGACGACGACGTGCTCGCCGATCTGGGAGCCCGGCAGGATGACCGCGTTCGCGCCGAGCCAGCTGCCCGAGCCGATGCGCACGCCGGCCTCCGTCGGCCATTGACGCCCGATCGGCTCCACCGGGTCGAGGTACGTGTGGTTCTGATCGGTGATGTACACGTAGGGGCCGGTCTGGATGTCGTCGCCGATGATGATCTCCCAATGACCGACGATGTGCGAGCCGCGCCCGATGAGGCAACGTTGCCCGATCGACACCACCGGGTCGGTCGGCATGACCTGGCCCGGTGCCATGCCGGCAGTGAGGCACGCACCCGGGCCGACGATGGTCTCGTCGCCGATGTGAATCAGGTGCTCGTTGTAGATGGCGCCCTGGGGGAAGATCAGGCACGCGCCTCGGCCCATCCTGCCGAACCGGCGGCCTCGCTCGTCGTCGGGCCCGATGGCGCCCAGATCGCCGGCCGCCTCCCAGGTGGCACGCACGAGACGCGACAGCGGCCGCCGCAACGGTCCCGGAAGCGAGCGTGCCCAGGTCACGTCGGAATGGTAGGGGGTGGAGCCACCCGATCCGAACGGGCAGCCGATCTCGGTCACGCAGGGGGCTTGGGTACACTCGGGGTGTGCAGCCGCTCCCTCCGGACGGCGGCTCCGACCCCGCGCCGCTCGAAGATCCTGCGCAGCGCCGCCCTCTGAACCGCCGCCAATTTCTGCAGTTCTCCGCGCTCGGCGCTGCGGGGCTCGCCGCGGGCACCCAGCCGCACGGCAAGAGCCGCCAAAGCCCGGGTGCCCGCCCGCCCGCGGCGTCGCGGGACGTCGCATGGTCCTGCGGTCGTGAACGCCAAGTTGAAGAGCGGAGTGATCGTGCCGACGGCACCGTGGTTGATCGCCGAGAACGCACGCAAGGGCACGCTCAACTGGATCTGCAATCACGTGCAGCCGAATCACGCCCTCGAGGGGTTCGCCAGCCAGGTCAGCGCGGTGCCCGGCGACGACGTTGTGCTCTTCGTCAACACCACCGCCTCGGCCGTGCAGGCACAGGTGTACCGGATGGGCTACTACCAGGGACTGGGCGGGCGCCTGCTTCTGCAGACCGACTTCGTCGCTGCCGGCGCGCAGCCCGCCCCGGTCACCAACAGCGCCGGCACCGTGAGCTGCCCCTGGAAGCCGACCCTGACCCTCAGCATCGACAAGGACTGGCTCCCCGGCTGCTATCTCGTCAAGCTCGTCGGGAGCGGCGGCGAGGAGCAGTTCGTGCCGCTCACCATTCGCGACGACAAGTCGATGGCGGCCTACGTGATCCAGAACAGCGTCACGACCTGGCAGGCCTACAACCTCTTTGGCAATTACAGCCTCTATTACGGCCCGACCGCCCACGGCGGGCAGGACTTTGCCAGCCGGGCGCGGATCGTGTCCTTCGATCGGCCCTACCCGCAGAACTGGGCTTCTGGCGCCGCCGACTTCGTCGGGAACGAGCTGCCGCTCCTTTTCAACCTCGAGCGCCTCGGCCTCGACCTCACCTACTGGACCGACGTCGACCTGCACGCGCGGCCGCAGCTGCTCATGAACCATCGCTGCCTGTTCAGTCTCGGTCACGACGAGTACTGGTCCCAGGAGATGCGGCAGGGCGCCGCACAGGCCAACAACAGCGGGGTGAACCTCGCCTTCCTGGGCGCCAATGCCTGCTACCGCCAGATCCGCCTGGAGCCGTCGTCGAACGGACCGAACCGCCTGCAGGTCTGCTACAAGAGCGCGGCCGAGGATCCGGTGGCGCAGGAGACCCCCGCGCTCACGACCGTCAACTGGGGCCAGGCGCCGGTCAACCAGCCGGAGTCGACCCTGATCGGTGTCGATGTACCAGTCCGTCGGTGCGAAGGCCGACACCATCGTGACCGACGCGTCGTCGTGGTTCTACAACGGCTGCAACCTCAAGGACGGACAGGCCTTCCCCCAGACGATCCTGGGTGAATACGACCGTTTCGTGCCGTCGTTCCCCGGACCGCACAACGCGGACGTGCTGGCGCATTCACCGGTGCCCGGACAGTCGAACTGGTCCGACATCACCTACTACACGGCGCCCAAGAACGGTGGCGGCGTGCTGGCCAGCGGGTCGGCCAGCTTCGTCGCGCAGCTGTCCACCACCGGGGTGATCCCTCCCCTGGTGGTCCCCGGTCCCTTCCCCGGCATCAGCGACGTGTTCAACCGCGCCATGGAGAACGTCTACGGCCGCTTCGGGTTGGGCCCCGCCAGCTCCTACGGCAGCTCGAGCGGCAACTGGAGCGCCGTCTACACCGGTGCCGCCGCCTCGGCCGGCACCGCCGCGGGTACCCCCTCGGCCTGATCCGGCCGGGCCCGGGATCCCGCTCCCCGAAGAACCTCTCCGGCGGCCGCGCGCCGACGCAACACATCCGCGCCACGCCGGGCACCGGCGCGGGACTTCGGATGCTGGCGTGGAGTGACACCACTTTTGGGTGGCGCCCCCCTACGATCGAGCCGCTGAAATGAAGAATCCCGACGCACACCGCACCCGGGCACGCCGATCGCTCGCCTGGGGCGTGCTGGCTTCTGCCGGAATCGCCGGGCTGGTGCTGAGCGCCTGCTCCTCCACTCCGCCGCACAAGGCCGCCGCGCCCAAGCCGAAGCCGACGACGACCACGACGAGCACCACGGCCCCGGCACCGCCGTGCCCGCTGACCGGCCTGCCCGCGCCGAACGGCGCGGTGCCCCAACGGCCGGCCATGGCGGTGAAGATCGACAACTATCCGGACGGGCGTCCCCAAGCCGGCCTTGACAAGGCCGACATCGTGTTCGAAGAGCCCGTCGAAGGCGGCATCACCCGCTACGCCGCCGTCTTCCAGTGCCAGGACGCCTCGCTCATCGGCCCCGCCCGGTCCGCCCGCAACATCGACATCGGCATCCTCGGGCAGCTGGGCAACCCGCTCGAAGCCCACGTCGGGGGCATCAACCCCGTGATTGCGAACATCGACGCCTCTCCCATCCAGGACGTGAACCTCGGTGCGTCGGACTCGCTCATGATCCACCCGGCCGGCCGGGTGCCGCCCGATGCCGACTTCACCTCGACCTCGCTCGTCTACGGGACCCACCCCACCATGAACACGCCCCCCCAGCCGCTGTTCACCTACTCGACGACTCTCCCCGGCGCCGGCTCGCCCGTCTCCAGCGTGAACATCCCGTTCTCCGGGACCTCGAACGTCACCTGGCATTGGAACGCCACCACCAACACGTTCCAGCGCTTCTACAACGGGCTCCAGCCCGACATGCTCATGGGCGGCGGACAGAACCAGACCCCGAACGTCGTCGTGCAGTACGTACAGATCAGCTACGGCCCTTGGGCCGAGAACTCAGAGGGAGGCCTCGAGGTTCAGGCCGACCTCTATCCCAACGCGAGCGGCGCGGCGATCGTCTACCGAAACGGGCAGGCCTTCCAGGCCACGTGGCACCGTGGCGACCTGGGCTCCCCGACCCAGTTCGTGAACGCGTTCGGCGTTCCCATCCCGCTCGAGCCGGGCACCACGTGGGTGGAGCTGGTGCCGAGCAGCGTCACCGTCACCTCGACGCCGTAGCCTGATCGACCGCGGCCGCGCCGTCGGTCACATCACGCCGGTTTGCGCGCCACCACCGCGAGCAGCAGGCACTCGTCGGCCGCCGCGAACACGCCGGGGTGCGCGCTGGCCTCGGCCTCGTCGAAACGACCGGCGGCGACCCCCTGTCGCATCAGGTTGAGGCCCTTGCACTCGGTCACCGTGAATCCGGCGCCTTCCAGCTTGGTCACCAACTGCTCGGCGCTGTACTCGATCTTGTGGTCGTGGTTCATCGGCTCGTCCGAGCGCAGCCGCCAGGCCGGACCGTTGGGCGTGTCGAGGCAGAACCACCCGCCCGGCGCCAGCACCCGGAAGGCCTCGCGCACCACGATGTCGCCGTCGGCCTCGGTGACGTGCTCAAACGTCTGGCCGCTGTAGACGAGGTCGAAGGTGCCGTCGCCGTAACGGTCGAGATCCACCATGGAGTGGAACGCGAACTCGACCGGCCCGAGCTCGGAGACCACCGTCTCACCGCTCGAGCCACCCTGGTAGATCTCGTCGCGCTCCTCCACCGGGAGGTCGACCACGACGAGTCGCTCGAACGGATAGGGATAGCCGAGATGGACGAGCGCACCGTCGGGCAGGCCCTGGTGCGTGCCGCCCAGGTCCAGGATGCGGGCGGCCCGGGGCAGGCCGGCCACGAACTCGCTCCGGCTCACGTGCATGGAGAGCAGCACGTTGCCAATTGGCACGCGGCGTCGGAACTCCTCGGAGTGCGCCAGCGCCTCGGCCACGCCACGCCGGGACAGCTCGCCGTTGGCCAGTCGGTGGGTGTAGTCGGCGGCCCCCGCAGCGTCGGGCTCTCGATCGAGGATGACGTTGAAGGCCATTCGCACGGACTGCTTGGGCGGCAGATAGCGGAACGGGATGGTCGGGACGCAGCGGTCGAGGACCCGATAGGCGCGTCGCTTCCATCCGTTGGCTGGCATCGCACCATTCTGTCGGGTGGGACGCAGGGTCTCGGCCCGGACGCGAAGCGCTCCGGACCGGTCGCCCGTGGGAGTAGCGGGGACCGTCCGGAGGCTTCGTGCCGCTGTGAGGGCGGGGTTAGGACGGAGCGTCGAGCGTGATCGGCAGGTCGTCGGGATCGACGATGGATTCGTCGGGAACCGCATCGACCTCCGGGGGCGCCAGTTGCGCGCGGACCCGTTCGTCGATCTCGGCCATCAGCTGCGGGTTCTCGGAGAGGAAGACCTTCACGTTCTCCCGGCCCTGGCCGAGCTGCTCGCCCTCGTAGGTGAACCAGGCGCCCGACTTCTTGACGAACCCGAGGTCGAGCGCGACGTCGAGCAACGACCCTTCGCGGCTGATCCCCTTGCCGTACATGATGTCGAACTCGGCCTGCTTGAAGGGCGCCGCGCACTTGTTCTTGACGACCTTGACCCGGGTCCGGTTGCCCGTCACGTCGGTGCCGTCCTTGATCGCCTCGATCCGGCGGATGTCGAGGCGGATCGACGAGTAGAACTTCAGCGCCCGGCCCCCCGGCGTCGTTTCTGGAGAACCGAACATGACTCCTATTTTTTCCCGCAGCTGGTTGATGAAGATGGCGATGGTGTCGGACTTCGACAGCGTCCCCGTCAGCTTGCGCAAAGCCTGGGACATGAGGCGGGCCTGGAGGCCGACGTGGGTATCACCCATCTCGCCCTCGATCTCCGCTCGCGGCGTGAGCGCGGCGACGGAGTCGATCACCAGGATGTCGAGCGCGCCCGAGCGGATCAGCATGTCGGCGATCTCGAGCGCCTGCTCACCGGTGTCAGGCTGCGAGATGAGGAGGTCGTCGACGTTGACCCCGATGGCCCGGGCGTAGACGGGGTCCATGGCGTGCTCGGCGTCGATGTAGGCGCAGATCCCACCGTTGCGCTGTGCCTCGGCCACCACGTGCATGGCCAGGGTGGACTTTCCCGACGACTCGGGGCCGTAGATCTCGACGATCCGGCCCCGAGGCAGCCCGCCGATACCCAACGCGATGTCCAGGGAGATCGCCCCGGTGCCGACGGACTCGATGTTCATGTTGAGGTTGTCCCCCATTCGCATGACCGAGCCCTTGCCGAACTGCTTCTCGATCTGGCCCAGCGCGGCGTCCAGCGCCTTGTCCCGTTCTGTTTCGGCCATCCCTCTCTCCTCTATGTCTGTTCCGCGACCTGCGTGGGCCTCGATCGCCGGCGTGGCGACGACCCTACGGCGGGGCTGTGACGTCCCCGCCTGACGTTTCTTGTCTGCCACTTTAACGAACACGTGTTCGCAAGGCGAGGATCCTCCCGCTTGCCTGACCCGTCGCCGGAGAACGGTCGGCCCCGCGCCGCGGATCCCCGGAGGCGGACCCGGCCAGCCTGCCCCGGGGACACCCCGGACGCGTGGGATGCTGGCTGACCCGCCCGAACTGGGCGCCGCGACAGAGGAGGACCGGTGTTGGGACGAAGGCTGGTGGCCGGCTCGGCGCTGGTCGGCGGGCTGGCCGCCCTGTGCGCCGCCGCCCCCGTCGCGGCGGCCTCCCATCCCGCCCCGCCCGACGCCTCGACCTTGTACCGCGAGGTATTGGCCACGACCCACACGTGGTCGGTCCACTACGTCTCCTCGTCGAGCGAGTCCCAGGTCTCCCTTCTCGAGTCGGGCGACGCCGGTCCCGCTTCGGGCACCCAGACGGTGGCGACGGGGAAGGGCAACCTGAACGACACCATCACCATCTCCGTGATCGGCGGCCTCACCTACGTGAAGGGCAACGTCGGCGGGCTCGAGGTCCTCGCCGGCCTCAACGCGGCCGAGGCGGTGGCCGCGGCCGGACACTGGATCGAGTTCTCGACGACGAACTCAGCGTTCTCTCAGGTCGTGGCCGGCGTGCGGTCGCACGATGTGGCCACCGAGCTCCAACTGAAGGGACCGCTGACCCTCGGTCATGCCCGGACACTCGACGGCATCGCCGTTGACGCCATTCAGGGCACGCAGACGTTCACCGGGCACAAGTCAACGACGCGTGGTGCTCTACGTCCGATCCCACGGCCGCCACGTGCCCGTCGAAGAGGACGCGGTCGACGCCCAGGGCAAGACCACGGGGACGTTGCACATCACCTATTCCCATTGGGGTGAGACCGTGCGACCCGAGGCGCCACAAGGCGCCGTGCCGCTCGGACCGGTCAGCGCCGTTTGACCCTCCGAGCCGGGGTGCCCGAACCCGGGGGCGCTCGGGAACATGGGAGAATGACCCGTCCCCCTTACTCGGGACGGACGAGCGCCGACGGCGCCGCTGGACCCGGGACTCCCAGGAGAGTGAACCTTATGCGCCGCCCTGTCCCCGTTGGTCCCGCCGCGGCCGCTGTCCGCGTGGCGGTGCCTGCCGCGCTGGCCCTGCTTGTCGCGTTCGGCGCGAGCGCGGTTCCGGCCGGCGCGGCGAGCGCACCGGCCACGAGCGCGCAGTCGGAATACGACGCCGCGGTGAAGGCGGCGGGCAACCAGAGCGTCCACTTCGTCTCGGTCGTCACCCAGGGCAACGTCACCCTCCACGTCGTCGGCGACGCCGGAACCACCTCGGGGGCGCAGACCTTGACCGTCAACAACGGCAAGGTGACCGAACACATGAGCGCCGAGATCGTCGGGTCCACCGGCTACGTGAACGGCAATAACAACGCGCTGCACAACGTCATCGGCCTGACCACCGCCCAATCCAAGAAGTACGCCGGGAAGTGGCTGTCCTTCCCGACGTCGAACAGCGCCCTGGCGGGCTTGGTGAGCGGACTGTTGAAGTCACAGGTGGCGACCGAGCTCGGTGTTGACGGACCGTTCACCTTCGGTACCGCCACCACCGTGAACGGTCAGCACGCCATCGCCATCAAGGGCAGCGTCAGCACCGACAGCGGCGGCAAGGTGACCGAGATCCTCTATGTCCCTGCGAAGGGCAGCCCGCTTCCCATCGAGGAAGTGACCAACCCCAGCGCGTCGGCACACGCCTCGACCATCCACGGCACGGTGACGTTCTCCAACTGGGGCGAGAAGACCTCGGTGAAGGCGCCGGCACATTCGGTGTCGATCCTGAAGCTCGCGCCACCGACGAGCTCCGGCGCAACTTCGACGACCGGGCCGGCTGACCGGCTGACCGTGCCCCCTCGTCTCGAGGCCGCGGCCGGGGACATCACGATCGAACGCGTTGACGCGATCGTCAACGCGGCCAACCGCCAGCTCCGGGGCGGTGGCGGCGTCGATGGGGCGATCCACCGCGCGGCGGGAGCCGACCGGTTGCAGGCCGCATGCCGGGAGATCGGTGAGTGTCCACCTGGTCTTGCCGTCGTGACGGACGGCTTCGACCTGCCCGCGCGCTTCATCATTCACACCGTGGGTCCGGTGTGGCGGGGCGGTCTCGACGGGGAACCCGAGACGCTGGCCGCCTGCTACCGCAACAGCCTGGCCATCGCCGACCAGATCGAGGCCGCGTCGCTGGCCTTCCCCGCCATCTCGACCGGCGTGTACGGCTATCCCCCGGAGGAGGCCGCCGCGATCGCCGTGACAACCGTCGCCGCCGCGGAGACCGACGTCACCGTGGTCCGCTTCGTCGCCTTCGACGACGCCACGCTCGGTCACTATCGGCGCTTGCTCGGCTGAGACTCGACCCGGTGCGTCCGTTCACGACGCGGCACTGAGGTTGTACACGGTCACGCCGCCGACCGTCTCCGAGGTGAAGTGCGACTCCACCCACGAGGTGATCTGCGATGCGTCGTCGGATGTCCCGCCGCCCGCACCGCCACCACCAAAGCCGCCACCGAAACCGCCGCCCGAGGCGATGAAGTAATGGATCTTGCCCTCGGCGACGTAGCGCTCGAACTGGGAGAGCGTCGGAGCCGGATCGGTGCCGTTGAAGCCGCCGATCGCCATGACCGGTTCGCCGCTCGCCAGCTGATAGCCCGCCGCGTTGTTCGCGTTCACGGTGGCCGCGGCCCAGGTGTACCGACTCGCGTTCGCCTGTAACAGCTTGTTCAGCGCCGGATTCGACTGACTCGCGTTCAAGAGCCCGCCGCCGCCGCCTCCGAAGCCGCGCCGGGTCGCGCCGCCCCCGAAGGAGGGCGCACCGCCCGCAAAGCCGCCCGGAAACGGGTTCGTCCCCGTGCCGGTTCCCGAACTGGTGCCGCCGCCGGGGAAGGTGCCCGCGCCGCGGCCCGGGAAGGTCCCCGTCCCACCGCGCCGGGGAAGCCGCCCCCGGGGAAGCCGCCGCCGAACGCCCGGCGGGCTGCACCGCCGGGGAAGCCGCCGCCGGGTCCTCCCGGTCCCCCTTGCCCGCCGGCGGGGGTCGGGGTCACCGAAGGGATGGCGCCGTTGTGCACCGTCGCCGCTGTGGCGACGGTGGAGAAGAGGGGCGCGGCCAGGGCGGCACCGAGGCCGAGCGCGACCACCACGCCAACGGCGGCTTTCGGGGCAGCGCGGAGGAGCGGCAGGGCGAGGATGGCCAACACACCCAGCGTGCCGACCACGATGACGAAGGGGCGCAGCGCCGGGAACCAGTCCGAAGTGCGGCCGAGCAGCACGGCGCTCCAGATGACGGTCGCGGCCAATCCGGCGGCCAGGCCGATTCGGCCGGCCCAGGTGGCGCGCCGCTCCCACAACCCCATGGTGGCGATCCCGACCAGGCCGCCGAGGGGCGCGGCCAGGGCGACGAGGTAGTAGGGGTGGATGATCCCCTGCGCCAGGCTGATCGTCAGGCCGATGGCCACCAGCGAGCCGCCCCACAAGAGCAGCGCGGCGCGTTCGCGGTCGGTGCGGCGGGCCTTGAGGGTCAGCACGAGGAGGATCGCGCCCATGACCAACGCTCCCGGCAAGAGCCACGACATCATGTTGCCGAACGAGTCGTTGAAGAGCCGCGTCCAACCGGTCGGACCCCACATCGAGCCGCCCACGTTGCCCCCGCCGACACTGCCCGACTCGTTGCCGGTCAGACGTCCGAAGCCGTTGTAGCCGAAGATGAGGTTGAGGATGCTGTTGTCCTGCGAACCCCCGACATAGGGGCGATCGGCGGCCGGAGTCAGCGCGACCGCGGCCACCCACCATCCGGCCGCGACGACGACGGATGCGCCCATGACCGCGACCTGCCAGACCCGGCGCCACCATCCGGTGGGCGCAGCGAGCAGGTAGACCACGGCCATGACCGGCAGGATCAGGAAGGCCTGCATCATCTTGGTGATGAAGCCGAACCCGACGAGCGCGCCGGCGAGTACGAGCCACTTGGTCTGGGCCCGCTCGAGACCACGGATGGTCGCGTATGTCGCGGCGGTGAGCAGCAACGCCAGCATCGCGTCGGGGTTGTTGTAGCGGAACATCATGGCGGCCACCGGAGTGAGCGCGACCACCGCAGCCGCCGAGGAGGGCCGCCTGTGCGCTGAACCAGCGCCGGACAGAGAGGTAGACGAGACCGACGGTGGCGACGCCCTCCAGGGCCTGGGGAAGGAGGACGCTCCACGAGTGCAAGCCGAAGATCCGGGCCGAGATCTCCATCGGCCACAAGAACGCGGGCGGCTTGTCGACGGTGATGAAGTTCGACGTGTCCGATGAGCCGAAGAAGAAGGCCTTCCAGCTCTTGGTGCCGGCCTGGACGGCGGCCGAGTAGAAGGAGTTGGCCCAACCATTGGCGCCGAGGTCCCACAGATAGAGCACTGCAGTCGCCACGAGCAGCGCCAGCAGCGTGGGGCGTACCCACGGCGCGTCGCTCTCCTTGCCACGGAAGAACCGAACGATCCGGCCCGGACGGGGTCCGGGGGGCCACCCACCGGCGGCCGCCGGCGGGGCGTCGGACTCGGTCGAAGCGGCAATCGTCGCGGGCGGATCGAGGACTGCGACGGGGGCGTCGGGGCCGGGCGTGAGGTCCGTCATCGGGACATCTCCAGTCGGGGTTCGCGGGTGGTCAGGACGCGCGGGCGGAAGATCCATGCCCGCAGAACGGTGAAGCGGAAGATCGCCGCGACCGCGTTGGCGGCGGTGATGGCGATCAGCTCGGGGACGAGGGCGTCGGGGGCGATCAATCCTGCGATCAGGAGAGCGAGCGTCGTCAGGGCCAGGCTGATGGCATAGAGCGACCCGACCACGGCGATCATGCGACCGCGCCGGAGTTGGCCGTCGCGAGTCTGTGACAGCTCGCGGTGGACAGCGGTGTTGAAGAGCGTGGCGATCGCCATGGCGACGGCGTTGGCGCCGAGCGCACCCAGCATCGGCCGCCAAGCGACGAAGAGGAAGAGGTAGCCGAGCGTGGAGACGATGCCGACGCCGGCGAAACGCAGCAGCTGGTCGGCCGGAACGTCGATCCTTTCGACCCTCCGGATGCCCTTGGGTCGCCGGAAGAGCAGCCGCCGGACGCCGCGCAGGTCACCGAGGGCGGTGGAGACGATTTCGACGCGGGAGTCGGGATCATCGACCCAGTCGACCGGGACTTCGCCGATGCGCAACCCGAGGCGCTGGGCCGTGACGAGCAGTTCGGTGTCGAAGAACCACTCGTTGTCCTCGACGAGTGGAAGCAGCTGCTCGGCCGCGTCCCGCCGCAGTGCCTTGAAGCCGCACTGGGCGTCGCTGAAGTGCCCGCGTAGCGTGAGCTTGAGCAGCAGGTTGTAGCCGCGGGAGATGAGCTCGCGTTTCGGTCCGCGCACGACGTGGGCGCCCCGCGCGAGCCGTGATCCGATGGCAATGTCCCGATGCCCCGAGAGGAGCGGGGCCACGAGCGGGAGCAGGGCGGGCAACGAAGTGGAGAGGTCCACATCCATGTAGGCCACGACGGGAGCGATGCTCGTCGACCACGCCGAACGCAGCGCGTAGCCCCGCCCCTTGCGAGGCAGATGCATGGCGGCGATTCCGGGCCCGCTGTCCGCCAGCACGCGCGCCACCTGCATGGTGTCGTCGGTGCTGGCGTTGTCCACGATCGTCACCAGCGCCCGGAAGGGAAAGGACTCGTCGAGAAAGGCGCGGAGCTCCGTGATCCGATGGGCCAGTTGCGGCGCCTCGTTGTAGACGGGGACGACGATCTCGACGTCCATGGGGATCTGGCGTGGATCCACGTCGGTCTCGTGGTGGGCCAGGGCTGTCATGCCTGCATGGTGCAAGACCGGGCTCCGGCCTCGGTGAACCTCCGCTGTGGACCCGGTGTGAATCGCGGCGTCCCTGTCGGAGCCGTCGCCGGCGGGTGAGCCGGCGGTGGCGCGGAAGGGCGCTAAGGGACCGGGGTCGGCGCGCTCGTGACGGGGAGGGGGTCCGACGGGACTGCGCTGGTCGGAATACGCACGGTCACCGCCATGCCCTGACCGGGGGCGGAACTGGCCGTGACGGTCCCACCATGCGCCTCGACGATGGCGTAGACGATCGAGAGCCCGAGACCGCTGCCGCCGCTCACTCGTGATCGAGCCGGATCGGCCCGGTAAAAGCGCTCGAAGACCCGGCTTGCTTCGTCACCGGGCATGCCGGGGCCCGTGTCTCGGACCTCGATCTCCGCCTGATCGCCGATCTCGTCCACCCGCACCGTGGTCGACGTGCCCTCCGGCGTGTGGGCGCGGACGTTGGCCAGCAGGTTGTCGACGACCTGGCGCAACCGGTCCCTGTCGCCCGTGACCTCGAGCGGGTGCGCCGCCCAGAACTGCACGGGCCACTCAGGCCCCACCGCCGTGGCGGTGCGCACCGCATCCGATACCAGACCGACCAGCTCGACCGGGTCGCGGTCCATGGGGACCCCCTCGTCCAGGCGAGCCAACGTGAGAAGATCGCTCACGAGCCTTTCCATGCGGGCGGTCTCGGTGCGGATGCCCGCGGCGATGCGCGGCAGGTCTTCGGAGCGCGTCGCCGCGCCACGTTCGAAGAGCTCGGCGTAGGCCGACACGGCGGCGATCGGCGTGCGCAGCTCGTGCGAGGCATCGGCGACGAACTGGCGCAGGTGCTGTTCGTTCTGCTTCAACCTGGTCTCGGACCGGACGCGGGCGTCGAACGCCGCCTGGATGCGTTCGAGCATCACGTTGAGGGCCCGGGCGAGGCGGCCGACCTCCGTGGGCTCGTCGGCGCCGGGGACACGCTGGTCGAGGTTGCCCGCGGCGATGGAGTCAGCCGTGGCTTCGACGTCGCGGAGCGGGCGGAGGCCCAGGCGGACCAGCCACCACCCACCGAGCACGGCGAGCACGATGGCGCCGGCCGTGACCGCGAACTCGGTGAGGAACAACGTGTGCAGCGTGCTGTCCTGGTCCGTCAGGGGCTGTGCGTTGATGGCGACGACGTTCGCACCGCCCGGCGGCTTGACGGCGCGGACGCGGAAGTCCGGCCCGCCAGGCGTGTTCGAACCGGTCGTGAAGTAGACGACCTGGCTCCCGTCCGGCTCGGGGGTGAAACCCGAGATCTGCGACGGCAAGTCCGGCTTGTACGCGTGCGAGCCGATGTAGGCAGGACACTCGAGCCCATTGAGGATTGAGCCGCTCGTATTCACCAGCGCGCTGTAGTAGATCCCCGAAACGTTCGGGCCGCCTCCGTTGCGGCCGTCGGAATCGTTGCCACCAGGCCCCCCGCCACTGTTGCCGGCGAAGGGACTCAATCCGATGCGGCCGGTCTTGGGCGACTGGCAGGCCAGCGTGCCGGTCCCGACGCTGACCGGGACACCAGGTCGGTGCTGGGCCAGCGATTGGTCGACCTGGTTGTACAGCGAAGTGCGCAGGGCCGAGTACGTGGCGAAGTCCGCCACGACGAGCGCCACGATGGAGATCAGCCCGACCGCGACGAGCAGGCGCAGCCGGAGAGACACTTAGGCCGCTCCGTTGGCGGACTCGGGCTCGCGCAGGGTGTAGCCGACGAGTCGGATGGTGTGGATGAGCGGTGGGCCGAACTTCTCGAGCTTCTTGCGTAGGTAGCTCACGTAGGTCTCCACCACGTTGCCGTCACCGCCGAAGTCGTAGTGCCACACGTGGTCGAGGATCTGGGCCTTGGACAGCACGTGGCGCGGGTTGAGCATGAAGTAGCGCAGCAGGTTGAACTCGGTCGCCGTGAGGTTGATCGCGTTGCCGGCCCGGCGCACCTCGTGGGCACTCTCGTCGAGCTCGAGGTCCGAGAAGCGGAGGATCCCGTCGTCCTCGGGCTCGTAGCCCGTCCGGCGCAGGATTGCGTGCACCCGCGCGATGACCTCGGCGAGGGCGAAGGGCTTGGTGACGTAGTCGTCGCCGCCCACGGTGAGGCCGGCCAGCTTGTCCGACAGCGTGTCGCGTGCGGTCAGGAAGAGGACGGGGACGCGCACCCCGTCGGCACGCAGACGCCTGGTCACCTCGAGGCCGTCGAGGTCGGGCAGCATCACGTCGAGAATGACGAGGTCGGGCGGGTCCTCCTGGGCCTGCGCGAGGGCCTTTCGGCCCGTCATCGCTTCGTCGACGGTAAAGCCCTCGTAACGCAGCGACGTGGCGACCGCATCGACGATGGAAGGCTCGTCGTCAACCACCAGGACCCGTGGCCCGTTCTCGATCTTCACTTGGTCATACCTCCCTGGCCAACCAGAGTCGCGCTTTCGACTCCCGTCCCAGTGTGACCCGGCTGTGGGCCTCCTGTGAACGCGCCCTCCGGGCGGGCGGGTCAGGCCGGCGGGACGTCGAGGGCGCGTCGCAGCAGGTCAAGAGCCGAAATGGCCCCGTACTGGCGCACCCGTTCCCGGTCGCCGGGCAGCCGCAGCTGGCGGGTCTCGGTGGGCCGGTCGGGCAGGGAGAGCCCGACGAAGATCGTCCCGGGGGCGACCCCCTCCTGCTCGTCGGGCCCGGCCACGCCGGTGATGCCCAGGCCGACGTGCGCGCCGGTCACCCGGCGGACGCCTTCGGCCATAGCCGCCGCAGCCGACTCGGTGACCACCGGCCCGGCGGGCACACCCAGCACGTCGTACTTGACCTGGGAGTCGTAGGCCACGACGCCGCCGCGGAACCAGGCCGACGCGCCGGCCACGTTGACGAGGCGGGAGGCGATCAGCCCGCCGGTGAGCGACTCGGCCACGCCGAAGGTCAGGCCGCGGGCAATGAGGCGGGCGGCGACGGCGACCTCCATCGACTCGTCGTCGACGCCGAAGACGATGTCGCCGAGGCGTTCCTCAATGGCGCGGCGGACCTCGACCTCCTCCTTGTCGAGCAGCGCCGTCACGTCGCCGAGCGTGCGGGCGCGGGCGGTGATGCGCACTTTGATGCCCTCGATGCCAGAGGCGAGGAAGGCGAGGGTGACCTCGCCGGTCGCGTCGAGCGCGTCGATCCGGTCCTGGAGTGACTCGGCCAGCCCGGACTCGCTGGCACCCCACGTGCGCAGCACGCGGCTCGCGATGACGCCCTCCTCGCCGGCGTCGGCCATGCGGGCGCGCAAGTCGGGGAGGATGGCGCGCTCGAACATCTCGGCCATCTCGTAGGGGACGCCAGGGACGGCGTAGACGACCTTGTTCCCGACCGGACAGATGAGGCCGGGCGCGGTCCCCGCGGTCTGGGGGATCACGGCGGCGCCCCGGGGGACGTCGGCCTGGCGTGCGTTGTTGGCCGACATGGTGCGGCCGCGGGCCTCAAAGAAAGAGGCGATGCGGTCGACGATCTCCTGGTCGCGCACGAGCGGCACGTTCATCACTTCGGCGATCGCCTCGCGGGTGATGTCGTCCTGGGTCGGCCCTAGGCCGCCGCACATGATGACGCCGTCGCTGCGGGCCAACGCCGTGCGCAGCGCCAGCACGATGCGGTCGTGGTTGTCGCCCACCGCCTGGTGGAAGTGCGACGAGACGCCGTTCTCCGCCATGTGTTCGCCCAGCCAGGCCGAGTTGGTGTCGGCAATCTGGCCGAGCAGCAGTTCGGTCCCTACCGCCACGATCTCGATCCTCACGGCCCGAGACCTTAGGAGGCGGCGGGTACGTCCATGGCCCGGCGCCCGTCGACCAGGTACTCGGCCCCCGTATAGAGCGTGAGGGCACAGGCGATCCAGATCATGGTCACCTGCAGGCCGTGCTGGTGGGCCAGCGGCGGGATGATGCACACGCCGACCGCGAGGTCCTGGACGAACGTCTTCACTTTTGCGGTGGGGCGCGCCGGGATGGAGACCCCGCGTCGGCCGACCCACGAGCGGTAGCCCTGCATGCCGGCCTCGCGGGCGCAGATGAGACCGACGGGCAGCCAGGGCAGGTGACCCTGCGCGGCCAGCGTGATGAGCGCGCCCAGGACGACGGCCTTGTCGGCCAGCGGGTCGAGGAAGGCGCCCGAGCGGGTGGTGCCGTGGCGACGGGCCATGTAGCCGTCGAGCCCGTCGCTGGCGGCGAGGAGGAAGCCGACGACCACGTTCACCCAGGACGCGCCCCAGGCCACGAGCATGAGCACGTAGACCGGGGCGGCGAGGAGCCGGGCCACGGTGACGGCGTTGGCCGGCGTGACCAGCGCGCTCGGGCCGAACGTGTAGCCGGGGTGCTCGGGCGAGGCTTCGCTCATGGGCCGGCCGCTCCAGCGGCAGTGGCGGCGGCGAGCGCGTCGAGGGGGACGGCGTGCAGGTCGGGGCCCTCCGCACCGACGAGGGCGGCATCGACGAGGCGGCCGACCGCCAGGTCGGCGGGCACATGCACGATGCCGTCGATCTCGGGGGCCTCGTGCACGGTGCGCCCGCGGCCGGGAGCGTCGACCAGCACCTGGCGCGTCTGGCCGACGAGCGCGTCGCGGCCCGGCCGCCGTGATGGCGTCCTGGAGCTCGGCGCATTCGCGCAGGCGCTCGAGGGCGAGCTCGGGTGCGACCTGGTGGGGCAGGCCGGCGGCGTGGGTGCCGTCCTCGGGGGAGAACGTGAAGAAGCCGGCCCAGTCGAGCTGGGCGGTGGCGAGGAACTCGAGGAGCAGGTCGTGGTCGCGCTCGGTCTCGCCGGGGTAGCCGAGGATGAACGACGAGCGGAACGTGGCCTGCGGCTCGGCGGCGCGGATGTCGGCGATGCGGCGCAGGAAGCGCTCGCCGTCGCCCCAGCGCCGCATGCGCGCCAGGTGGGGCCGCGAGACGTGCTGGAGGGAGAGGTCGAAGTAGGGCACGCCCGTATCGAGGACCGCGCTGATCAACTCGTCGGTGAGCCCCGACGGGTAGAGATAGAGCAGCCGGGTGCGCTCGACGCGTGCGGCGACGGCGCGGGTGAGCGCGGCGATGGGCGAGGGACGGCCGGCGACGGCGCGGGTGGCGCGGCCGGGGCCGGTGCGGTCGCGCCCGTAGGAAGCGAGGTCCTGGGCGACGAGGACGATCTCGCGCAGGGGTGGCGCGTCGGAGGCGGCGGGGGCCTCGACGAGACGGTCGATCTCGGCCAGGACGTCGTCGACGGACCTGGAGCGCTGCTTGCCGCGGAACGAAGGGATGGCACAGAAGCCGCAGATGCGGTCGCACCCCTCCGCCACCTTGACGTACGCCCACGGCGCGTGAGCGGCCGGCCGCGGCAGCTCGAGCAGGTCGAAGCCGCCGGCGGGGGCAGGGGTCGAGGCAGCTGTTCGGGTGGTGCCGAGCGCGACCGGGACGGGTGCGGCCGAGGTCAGGGGCTCGACCAGGTCGTGGCCGAAGCCCGCGACGAGGTCGACCTCGGGCAGCGCGTCGCGGAGTTCGTCGCCGTAGCGCTCGGCCATACAGCCGGTCACGACGAGGCGGGCGCCGGCGCGGCGGCGCTCGGCCAGGCTCAAGATCGTGTCGATCGACTCCTGGCGGGCGGCGTCGATGAAGGCGCACGTGTTGACGACGACGAGGTCGGCGGAGGCGGCGTCGGGCGAAGTGCTGTAGCCCTGCGCCTCGAGGTACCCCTCGAGCTTGTCGGAGTCCACCTGGTTCTTGGGGCACCCCAGGGTCTGCATGTAATAGAGACCCACGACCTCGCACACACTCCTCGCACCGGGCCGGCTCCCGCCGGGACGACGGTGCTCGGCGGGTCCGCCGCGGCGGGCCCCACTGTTCGGGTCGTCAGGCACCTGGTGCCCGACGTCCGAGCGGAGAGGGAGGGATTTGAACCCTCGGACCCAGTTACCCAGGTCAACTCATTAGCAGTGAGTCCGATTCGGCCGCTCTCGCACCTCTCCAGTGGGAGTTTCGCCGTTGCGAGCCGGCCTTTCCACAGCTCGGGCCATAGTCGCCAGGCTGGCTCCGTCCCGGAAGCCTACGTGAACGCTCGCCTGGCGTTTTGCAGGTCCGGGCGTCGTCGGGCGGGCCTGACAAAGGACCGCCCCTCTGGTCGCTCCTGGTCGGACGCAGTCACCGAGCGTTCAGGACCAACGAAGCCAGTCCGCGATGCGGGTACTCGGTGATCGCACTCACGATGGCAAGGGCGAACCGGAAGGCTCCCGGCGAGTACTCGTCACACGGTCCGGTGACGCCACGGGTCGACGGCGTTCCGTCCGGGCAGAAGTGGATGCCGTCGGGCGAGCGCACCACGTTGGTGCCGTTCGCCCCACAGCTCGGCTCGATGCTCATGCAGGGGAGATCCCACGTGAACCCTCCGGTGGAGGATTCCACGGCCGCTGCGGAGTCGACGTAGGTCACTGCGAGGGTGTTCGCCTGGGCGAGCTCCCGGTAGATGTCGTCGAGTCGGTCCCACCCAGCCACCGAGGCCTGGTCGATCGGGGTCCCGACCAAGAAGACGTGGGCACCCACCGCGCTCGAAGATCCCGATGGCCTGCTCGGTGTCGGTGGTGTAGCGGTCGTAGTACTGGGGGCTCCGGAGGGCGACCCCACCCATGCAGGGCGTGAACGCATTGCCCGAGAACACCAGCACCGCCACCTGTGGGTGCTCGGCGGCCGCGGCGGACATCTTGGTGAACCAATCGCAGGTGGCGGTGCCGCCGAAGGTGTTGTTCGAGACCGTGTAGTTCCCGGCCTGTGCGAAGAACATGTCGAGATAGGGCTCGGCCTGGTACCCGAGCGAGTCCCCGAAGAGGTCAACGGTCTCGCTGGCCGGCGCTTCGGGCGCCGGGTCAACCGCGGAATCGGAGAGCTTGGCCTGTGGGACTGCCACAGTGGTCTTCAACTGTCGGCTCGAAGAGGTCGCCGAGGCTTCTGACCTGGAAAGGATCAGCGCACCGGACACGGCCAGGAGGGCCAGGGCGGCCAGCATCCTGGTGCGCTTGCCCGTCCGCTGCCACCCGCGCTCCTGCTCCGTCGTCGCCGATGGCGACTGCATTTCCGACGCTCCGTCGCGGTGCAAACCCATAAGAACAGGCTGAGCGGCAACGGCGATTGGGTATATGTCGAAGGACACGCAGCGGGTGTTGCCGTCGACACGGTTGCCTCAATCGGTCAGAGGCGCCCTGGAACTACCCCGCCGCACCCGGGCGCGGGGGTGTCCGGCCTCGGAGCCGGGCTGGCCAAGCATGACGATCCGTTGCCGATGCACGGCGTCGTTCCGTTTGGCCGTGAAATCAGTGAGCGAGGCGTCGTAGCGCGGCCCGATCGTGGACCTCTATGCGGCCACGTGCCAACCGAATGACACCCTGCTCCTCGCCTGCGCGTAGGACCCGGTTTGCGGTCGGGCGCGTCGTACCGGCGAGTTGGGCGATGTCATCTTGCGTGAGTGGGATCACGACAGGCGTGTCCGCCTCCGTATAACTCGACAAGGTCAATCAGACGAAGCCAGACGCGCCGTTTGACCGGTACGTAGAGCGCCTCAATCAGCGACGCCGACAGACGGCGCACTTCCGTGACGAGCGCGTCCGTCAACACCTCGTTGATCCTCGGTCTCGTCGCTCGGAGTTCTTGGAAGTCCTCACGGTGCAAGCTCAGGGTCTCGCCCGCATCGAGGGAGACGGCGCTGCCATAACGAGGGCTCGACGAGAGCATCGCCAGCTCACCGAAGTAGTCGGCGGGGCCGAACACCCGCACCGTCGCCTGGTCGCCCATCGGTGTCGTGATGCGAATTGCAAAGTGTCCGCTCACAACCAAGTGCAATGAGTCCGCGGGGTCGCCATCATGAAACACAACTTCGTTCCGCGTGAACCGTCTCCGTCTCGCTGCCGCCAGAACCGCTCGCTGCTCATCAACGTCGAGCACGTCAAGCAGGTGCGATGGCATGGCGCCGAGTATTCCATCTTCTCAACGAACATCGCCTGCCTGAGTGACTGTCACACTGGTCTTCGGGTATCTCGACGCCGGCCGCCCGGTACTGCTCGATCATCATCTTGCGCATGGCGGGATCCTTGACGTACTGCAGGGCCTGCCGAGCGCTGTCCTCGGCGAGCTTGCGCATCTCAGGCGCCATCTCCGCCGCGAAGGTCGCTCCGCCCTCGGGCGACATGCCACCCCCGGCGCTGTCTGCGCCCGCGTGCTCCAGCGCCGCCTGCCATTGTTCGGTCATCGCCGCTCGGCGCGATTCGGCCAACGCGGCGGAGCTCGCCATCCGATCCGCCAACTGGGACTCGACCGAAGGCATCTCGTCCCAGAGGATCTCGACGTCGTGGGAATCGCTCTCCGAGACGAGCGCGGGATACCCGGCTCCGGTGTATTCGGTCCGTGAATGACGCGGGAACCTGAACTTGGGGACGTAGAGGGCATACGGAGCGCGACCGGGAACGTGGACCGACAGCACGGCGGCGCTGCGCCGCTGCAGGCTGACTTCGTCGCTCCCGATCAAATTAGGACCGCTTCCGCCCGCCATGGCACCCCGCACCGCGACGACCACAACCACGGCTCGCACCGTCCCCGCCGGCGGGGCCGCACGGGCCGCCTTCTGCAGCGCTTCCTCAAAATGCTCGGCGCGGGAGGTTCCGGTATCGGCCGGCGTGTATCCGAGCGCATGGGCGACCCTGCGCCGAGCCTCGGCCGGGTCGGCCAGCGTCGGATCGTTCGCCGCCACCCGCTCCTCAATCGTTGGCACGCTCTCCCAGTCGACGTCGAATTTCGTCCGGTCCGGGGAGACCAGCACCTCGATATCCATGCCGGGCACCAGCCATCGCTCTTTGTCCAGCCGTAGCTCGGCTTCGAGGACCCGCTGGTGCGCTCCGGGGTCCACGAGCACCCGCACGACACCCGTCGCCGGACCGCCACCCTCGGGGCGCAAATCGGCCGACACCACCAGCGCCGTGGTCCGCCCGGCGCCGCTGGCAGCCAACCGATCACTTCCGCGCTTGAAGAAACCCACTCGGCCCTCCGACCCCACAAGCCTAGTTCCAGGCCCAGGATCCTCACGAGTGGAATAGAAGGTCGGGATGGTCACAATGGACCGGTCCAGCCGGTACCGCCCGTGGGGAGACAAGATCAGCGACCGTGACGCACCGGTGACGGCGACAGGGGAAGGCGGAGGCCAGCGGGACCGTCGCCGGATGGCGGCCCTGGTACTCATCTTGACCTGGGCCGGCCTGACCGGAATCCTGATCGCCGCCGGCGTGGGCGTCACGCACTCCTCCTCCATCAACGCATTCGACCGCCACGTGACCTCTGTCGTCGTCGCTCACCGGACGTCGACGCTCGACGCGGTCATGAAGGTGGTGACCTGGCTCGGTTCGTGGGTGGCGCTCGTGGCGACCGGGATCCTCTTGGTGGTCCTGGCGGTCTTGCGTCGCCTACCGGTGGCCGCCGTGCTGCTCGGGTTGGTGGCCTGGGCCGGGGAGACGGGTGGCGTGACGTTGGCCAAATATGTCGTCAGACGCGACCGTCCGCCGCAAGAATTGCGGCTTGTCTCGGCGCACGGCTGGTCGTGGCCATCCGGTCACACCGCCGTAGCCATCGTGATCTTCGCCACCTTGGCCGTCGTCGTGAGCGCCCTCGTCCCCCACGCGGCGTATCGAGCCCTCGCCTGGGTACTGGCGGCCGTCGCTGTCGCTGCGGTGGCCTTCTCACGCATTGAGCTGGGGGTGCATTGGACCACTGATGTCCTCGCGAGCACGATCTTCGTTACTGCCTGGCTGGTCGCACTCTCAATCCTGTTCGCATCCGACGTCCGGCCCAAGATCCCGGCCGCCGTCCCCGCGTTTGAAAGGCTGGACGACGACATGCTCGAGGATCGCGACACCCCAGAATAGGGACGCGCCATGGGCCACGACATCAACTTCGTTGTGCTGGCAGTGACGTCCGCCTGCGTGCTGATCTGGGGCCTGGTCTCAGGCCGGCTCGAGCGCTGGGACATCTCGGCCCCCATCGCCTTCGTCGATCCTCGGCGTGATCGTCACCCATGGGCCGACAGCAATGGTCCACTTCAACCTGCGCTCGTCGACGGTCCGGGCACTGGCCGAAGTGACCCTCGCCATCGTCCTCTTCGCCGACGCCTCGCGGGTCAACCTGCGCGCGCTCCGCGCCCAGGCCGCCATCCCCGCCCGTCTCTTGGCGATAGGACTTCCCCTGACGATCGCCGCCGGCGCCGCGACGGCCGCACTCTTGTTCGGGAACAGTGGCCTCTGGGTGGCGGCGGCTATCGGCGCCATCGTCGCTCCGACCGACGCCGCGCTCGGCGCCGTCATCATGGAGGACGCGCGCGTGCCGGTAGCCGTGCGCCGCACCTTGAACGTGGAGAGCGGGCTCAACGACGGCATCGCCACCCCTTTCGTGAACCTCTTCATTGCCGGAGCGGTGACGGCGGACGCGCTGAACGGCACGCACCTCGGCGACGCGGTCGTGCAACTCATCGGTGGGGTTCTGCTCGGCGTGGGAATCGGCGTGGTGGGCGCGACGCTGCTGGCCCTGGCCCGGCGCCACGGGTGGAGCTCACCCGAGTTCCGACCTCTCGCCATCTTGGCGCTGGCGCTCTTCGCCTACTCGACGGCTCTGGTGGCCGGACACCAATGGCTTCGTGGCCGCGTTCGTGGCCGGCCTCGCCTTCGGGAGCGCCGACCATCACAACGACGAGGCGATGCTCCGCTTCACCGAGGAGGCGGGGACGCTGCTTGTCCCTCCTTGTGTGGTTCATCTTCGGCGCCGTCATGCTCGGTGCCCGGCCTCGAGGACGTCGGCTGGCGCGACGCCGTCTTCGCATTCCTCGCCCTCACCATCCTCCGCATGGTCCCGGTGGCCATCGCGCTGGCGGGAGCGGGGCTCGACCGCGCGACCGTGGCCTTCATCGGCTGGTTCGGCCCCCGCGGGCTGGCGTCCGTCGTGTTCGGCCTTCTTGCGGTCGACGCGCTGGAACCGCGACAGGCGAACGTCGTGCTGGCTTCGGTCACCCTCACCGTCGCGCTGAGCGTGCTCCTCCACGGAGTGAGTGCGTCACCCCTGTCCGCCCGCTACGGCTCTTATGCGGGGCAGCATCTCGAGGGGCACCGCCGGGAGCACAGCCCGAGTCCCACCCTTTCCACGCGCACACTTCGCCACGCGCGGTCCCTGCTCTCGCGGCCGAAGACACCACCGCAGGACGACGAGCCGGGCTGACTGGCGAGGCAAAGAAGGCGTCTCTCATTCTCTCATCGGCACTGCCAATATGGCGGCGCGCGTGCCCCCGGGCGATGGTGTCCGTCACGATCGTCGCAATGTCGGCTTCATGCGAATCGGATTGTGAACACTCTGTACGCGTCCACAAGCCGCCACGGCCGCGCGAAATTGTGAACACTCTGTTCGCGCTCTGACTCGGCACAGGACAACTCAGGCAGACAAATAGAGCCGTTCGGCACATCCCAAATTGCGCCTCGTGCAGTAGCGTTCGTCCTGCTTCGGGGGGAACCGGGCAGATCGCCCTGCGAGCGGCGTGTGCAACTGTCCAGAAACGGCGGCAGCGGGTTGGCGAATGTAGGCGGTAACTTCCAAGGCTTTCTGCGTGGACGCGGGCGCCTTGCCGTGACGCTGCGGCTGCTGGCCGCGCTGATGGTCGTCGCCACCGGCGTCACGCTGCTCGGAGCCCGCACGACCACTCCCGCCGCGGCGGACACGCCGCTCACGTTCTTGAACGAGCAGTTCACCGAGACGACCTTCCCGCCGACGAACTGGACGACCCCCGACGGCACCTGGTCGAAGACGTGCGGCGTCACCACGCCGATGACCGGGTGCGCGGCGCAGGCCTCGTTCAGCCATGGCTCACCCGGACTGAACGAGCTCCTGTTCAACCCGACGCGTCGGGGATCCCGTCCAACCTGCAGAACGTGACCCTCTCCTTCTATTCGGACTTCAGCCCCGACGCCACGACCTCGGTCGACACGGCCTTTGTCGGCCAGGCGTCCGTCCCAGGTGCCACTGACGACTTCAGCCAGCTCGCCTCGATCGCCGGGCCCGGCGGCAACGATGCCACCGGGACGCCCGTGCTGCACACGATTTCCCTGTCCAACGACAACCTGCCGCTGGCGTTCCGCTGGTCGTCCTTCAGCTGACGGCTCGGGCACCTCCGACGAGACCTGGGCCATCTCCAACGTCACGATCACCGGGACCGTGCCCAACATCCCCTACACCCTTACGGCCAACCCGATCAGCAACACCGTCTATCCGCACATCGTCGCCGGCACGCCCGTGACCATTCAGCTCTCCGGGTCGTCCAACCCGACGGGTGACTCCCTCGAGTTCGCCATCTCCACTCCGCCGAGCATCGGCAGCCTCGGCTCGATCACCCAGATCGACGACACCCACGCCAGCGTGGTGTACTCCCCGCCCGCACTTGGCTGCCCCGATCCCAACGGCGTCTCCGGCTTCCTCTGCGTGGACCCCTTCAGCTTCACGGTGCACGATGCCGAGGGCAACGTGAGCAGTCCGGCCCAGGTCGACCTCGACATCCTTCCCGGTGGTGCCGCCGGTGAGGTCGCCGCCGTCACCACGCCGGCCAACGAGTCGTACACCACACTCTCGAAGGGGGGGAACCTGGTGCAGGCCGGCGACCTCTCGGGCGCGGTCACCGTTGGGCCGTCCAACTTCCCCGACGAGGTCCAGCTCCAGCTCCAAGCGTCCTCGGGAACCATCGACCTGCCGAACGCCGTCGCGTCGGGCGTGACCTTCCTCAACGGGACGGCCAGCGGGGACCAGACCATCTACCTGGCGGGCAGCGTGTCGAAGCTGAATACCGCGATCGGCGAGTTCCTCTACTTCCCGCCCGACGGCACGACCCCGACCGCGACGATCAACATGTCCCCGACCGACATGGGTCCCACCGGGAGCGGGCCGTTCACGGCGGGGACCGAAGGAACGACCACCTTCAACGGGATCGTCACTAACCCGCCTCCATCCCTGGCCGTGCCGAGCGGCTCGTTGTCCATCGCCAACAACGCCGGGCCTCTGACCTTCCCCAGCGGAACGGCCACCGGGTTCTTCCTGACCGACGCCGGCGCCTCTTCCACGACCCAGGACGAGGTGCTGCTCAGCGTGAGCGCTGGCACCCTGGCCCTGCCGGCATCCGACACGAGCGGATCGACCCAGCTGGTGACGGTGCAGAGCTCTGGCGGCGGGAGCTCGTTCGACATCACCGGCACGGTGGCGCACATCAACGAGGCCCTGCCGGACTTGACCTTCGACCCCTCGACGCTGGGGTCGGTGACCGTGACCCTCAGCGCGTCGGCCGTCGACCCCGACACCGGGCTGGGCGCCTCCCAGAAACAGATCTCCATCAACGGTGATCGAGGCGCCGTTCGCCTTCGGCACGACGTCGTTCACCACCTTGGAGAACGCGCCGGCGACGGTGTGGCTCTGTGGCGGCGGCCCGCCCGCCGACGCGCTGAACTTCGCCATCACGACGAGCCCGACCCATGGGACGCTGGTCGCCGACCCGCTCTGCAGACCCCGCGTTCTCGGGGTGCTCGCCGACGACCAACGTCGAGGCCTTCGTCTACACGCCGAGCAACAGCTTCACCGGACCGGACAGCTTCATCTACAGCATCACGGACCCGACCACCGGCCTCGTGAGCATGAACAACACGGTGACGATCACCGTCAGCCAACACCAGAAGCCGACGGCCTACGACGTGTCGGCCTTCACCACCGAGGATCACCCCGTCACCATCGTGCTGTGCGGTGAGAATCCCGAAACGAGCGGCTCGCCCACGCTCACCTTCACCATCACCGGGAGCCCCGGATTCGGCAGCTGACCGACGCCGGCCCGGCCAGCATCAACACGTGCAGCCAGGGCAACGTGGCCGAGGACTTCACCTACACGCCGAACGCCAACACGTTCAGGACTGACGGCACGGACTCGTTCTTCTACAGGGTCAGCAACGGCACGGTCAGTGACCAAGCGACGGGAACGATCCACGTGGCGACCTTGACGCCGCAGGTGGTCGGGTACTCGGCCACGGTCAACGAGGACAGCTCCATCGGCCTCGTCCTCTGTTCCACCGCGCCCAACGGGTCGCCGACCTTCTCCCTCGTCGGTCCCGTCCCACGGCACCCTCGACCAGTTGGTCGCGCCCACCAACGGCCCGGTCTGCCCGACCGGCTACCTCCCCTTCGGCTACGAGCGCTACATCCCCACCCAGCTGTACTCGGGATCCGACCAGATCGGGCTCACGGCGACATCCGGGGGCCGCACCTCGGACCGAGGCCTTCATCGACCTGACCGTGGCCAAGGTGGAGATCCCGCCGACCGCGACGCCCCAGACGGTCACGGACATCGCACCACAGCCCGTCGCCATCACGCTGGCGGGCTCCTCGCTGCAGGGGTCGACGCTCACCTTCCGTGTCACAAGCAATCCGTCCCACGGGACCCTGAGCGGGACGGCACCCCACCTCGTGTACACCCCTTCGATCGCCAACGGCACCGACACCTTTCAGTTCGTCGCCAACGACGGGGTGGCGGACAGCCCGCCCGCCACGGTCAACATCAACGTCACCACGCCACGACTGGCGTCGAGCGTCTGCTACGCCGGCACCCCGATCGACTTCGGACAAGGCACGTTCACCTGCAACGGCTCACTGACCAACGTCTCCAACCCCATCCTCGGCGCCCTCGAGCTCGCGCACACCTCGGGCGCACCCGACGCCGAGCTCCAACTGCAGCAGACCATCACGAACGAGAGCAGCACCAGTGACACCGTGACCCTGACCGCACCGGCGGGCACCTCGCAATGGCCGTTCTTCTATGACGTGGCCGGCTCCGACGACACGGCGCAGCTCACCGGGCCGGGCCTGACGGTCACACTCGGGCCCGCCGGGTCCAGCTCGGATTCAGTGGACGTGCAGATCGTCGTGTTCGCCCCGCTCACCATCCCGGCGCCCGCCGTGGTCTCGACCCACGTGCTGGCGGTGTCCGGCAACGACCCGTCGGTGTCCACCTCGGTGCCGATCGAGATACAGGACGGGACCTCCAACCCCACGCTGACGCTGGCCCAGGCGAACGGCAGCGGCGGTGTCTCGTTCCCCAACAGCTTCTTCCTGTCGCCTCCGCTCTTCGCGGGCGGCCCCGCCGGCACCATGACATCGAGGCCGGGTTGCAGGGGACGGGCATCAACACCTTACACCGTCCATGCCGTGCCCACGTCCGGCTCGGCCGCGGTGACCCCGACCTTCTTCGTCGGCACCACGAACGTGACGGCCGCCGTCCTGGCCGGCACCGAGGTCATCACCTGCTACGCGGCCCCGGTGGGCTGCCCACCGATGCACGCCGTGCTGACGCCGCCCGCGCTCGGGATCGGGCAACTTCGGCATGGAGGTCACCGTCCAATCGACCATCGACCAACAGGGTACCCAGGTGTTCGCCGTGGCCCAGTTGGCCGGGCACGTCGGGCCCGACCTCTCCACGAGCCTCCCCAACCTCGGCGTCGGGGTCTACGAGGCCACGCCGCTGACCCAGACCGTTTCCCAGCCGGTGGAGCTGTCGGGCTCCGCCAGCCGCACGGTGCACCTCCACAACGACGGCGACGTCACCGACACGTTCACGGTCCAGGCGGCGGTCACGCTGGCGAGCGGCGACGCCAGCTCGATCAACGTCGCGGCCACCCCTCCCGGCTTCGGCGATCCTGGGCCCGGCGACGGACGTGACGAGGTCGATCACGGGCACGGGCTATGCGGTGACGATCCCGGCCGGTGACTACGTCGATCTCCAGATCACCGACACGGCGGGCCCGACCACGGCGACCGCCCCGCCCCAGGTCGTGCTCACCGCCACCTCGCAGCTGGACCCGGTCAAGGTCGACTCCTTCAAGGTCACGTTCCCCACCTACTCGTTCCGTCCCGACGCGGTCCTGACCGGTCCCGACGGTTCGCCGATCGGAGCCGGCGTCTACCAGCAGAGCTACCTGGGCCCGGTGGGCAACAGCCAAGAGGCCGAGTACGACATCGACCAGTCCCCGACCACCATTGACGTCACGCTGGCCGACCGGGGGCAGGGCCACTGGCCGCCCGGCGCCGCCGACGCCGTCGTGGTCAAGTCCCCGACCGTCGACTCCAACTTCGACGTCAGCTACGCCCTGCTCCAGAACGGCACCTCGACCGACGTCACGGCGGCGATCACCGGATCCGGGACTCACGCTGACCCTCGGCCCAACCGGCGCAGGCGCGCCGACGCCGGTGATCGCGATGACCGCGGCAGCGTGCGGTGACGGCCCTCGCGGGGCACCCGGCCTACTACCCGCTCACCGTGACCTCGCTCAGTTCGTTGCCGGCCGGGCTGGCCGACGTGGTGGTCGTCAACCTCTACAACACGGGCCAGAGCCAGCTGCGCTTCGCCGGCCTCCCCCAACCCGAGCCGAGCGACATCACCCAAGAGGTGAATCGGGACCCCGAAGACGCCAACCGGGTCGCCCCGTTCCCCTCGGCGGGTTATGCACCCGGCGTGACCTACGGCGCCTACGCCGACCCGACCGGACAGAAGTTCGCCTACGTGTCGGCGAACGACACGTTCGACCTCCAGGTGGCCTCGGAGAAGGTGACCCATACCGCCTACCGGATCCAATTGCTGGACCCGGGTCCCTCCCTCTACGGGCTGCCGCTCTGGGAGCGTCAGTACCTGCCCAGCTTCAACACACCCGACCCGCTCGTGCTCGGGCCGACCTACATCCATCCGATCATCACCGCCGGCGGCAAGGACATCACGGCCGCGGTCGAGAGCGGGAGTTACACGACCTCGTCGCTCGGCACCGGTCAGACGAGCGACATCACGGTGTCCTTCGCGCCCCCGGCGGCGTATCGCTACCTCCCGCTCCGGTTCAACCTGATCAATGCCACCACCGGTGAGCTCGAGGACGTCATGGTCATCGATCCGAGTTCCATCGTCACGTGCACGAGTGGCGGGGACCAGCAGGTGCAGGCGAACATCACCACGGCCAGCGGCAGTAGGCACAAGCTGAACTTCGAGGCCTGGGACAGGACGAATCCGAGCAGTCCCACCGCCTGCATGCAGCACCTCAGTCACAGCTGGATCACCACCGCGCCGCTGGTGTTCGGGCAGTACGTCCCGGGCACCGACAGCTCGCCGGCGGGGGGCGACAACCCGGTCGGGCTCTGGCTCATGCCGCAGCCGAACACCATCCTGCGGGTCAACACCGACACCGGCACGGTGACCGGCAACGCCACGGCGTTCGTCGACTCGCCGCTCACCGGACCCGACGGGTCGCCCGACACCGTCAGCGCCTCGGACGGATTCGAGAACTATTACTTCCTCGGCACCTTCCCGAACCTGAACTGGAACACCACCGACGGCACGAACGGGCTCGGGGTGGCGCCGGGCGACACGCTGCTGCCACCGCTCACCGTTCCCGCTGGTCAAACCGAGCTTCGCGGACTGGCCGGCGAACACGATGGTTGCGGAGCGCTACTTCCAGGTCGACGGGCTGACCGGCGCCCCGGCCATGGTGGGTGAGATGGACGTCGACGTCCCCTGGTTCAACGGGGACGTCCCACTGGTCATGGAGCTCGACAGCAACGTCGGACTCACGCTCAATTACCCGGCCCCGTCGGGCACGACCGCCACGCTGCCCTCGTCCAACAACACCGACCAGGTGAACTTCTACAACTTCTACTGGAACATCACCAAGAGCGGGACCGTGACCCAGGGCGGGTGCCTCGGCGTCCCGTCCGAGCTCTTCGTCGTATCTGGGCTTGAGCGGCGGACCCAACCTCTGCCTCCTCGGCGCCACGGTGACCTTCGCGCCCGTCTCACCGGTGCCCGGCGTCGAGACGAAGGTGTCCCAGATCACGGTGTCGCTCCTCAACCCGGGCATCGGGGTCAAGACGAACCCGGAGTTCAACCTCAACGCCTTCTCCGGCGAGATCGACCTCGACCCGGCCACCCAGGACGTGACCAAGGTCGTGCTCGATCCCGGTGTTCGGGGTGGGACCGCCGACGGGCTGCCAGGTCGACCAGAACCTCGGGCTGGTGACGGGCCTGCTCAAGAATCTCTTGTACCTGCCCTGCCCGACCAACTTCTTCTTCTTCAACGCCAAGCTCACCTACCAGGCGGGCGGCTTCGACACCGGGTACGAGGACCCCGCGGGCTTCGGCATCCAATTCAGCGGCACGTTGAACTTCTTGAACGTGCATCAACCTGGCCAACATCGAGGCGGACATCTCGACCAGTCCGTTCAACTTCCACTTTGCCGACAGCCCGATCGACCTCTCCATCAGCGACAGCATCCCGGTCAGCGCCAACCTCACGTTCTCGGGTGACATCGGCGCCGACGGCTTCTCCATCGACGTCTCCGGTCAGATCGTCGTAGCGGGCGTCACGATCGCTGGTGCGTCGGGCGTGCTTTCCACCAAGGGCATCGGCGTCTGCGGCACCCTTGGCGGCATCAGCATGGGCTTCGGCGATGCGTGGGGCAGCGCGCCGAACATCTATCCGTCCGGGTGCACGACGAGCCAGTTCGACGTCGGGGTCTGAGGCGATGCGCCGCCTCAAGTGGATCGCCGCCGCGCTCGCCGCCCTGGTCCTCCTGGCGGGTTGCAACCTGGCCGCCAACGTCGTGGTCCAGCCCGATGGCTCGGGCTACTACTCGGTGATGATGACCGTCCCCAACGCGCCGTCGCATCCGGGCCAGGCGATCTACTCAGCGGTGCGCCGGGGTGCAGCGAGCAGCAACGTCCCCCTCACCGTCACCCCCTATTCCTCGGGCGGCAACAGCGGGGCGAAGATGACGTTCCACTTTCTCTCGTTGGCCGACCTCAACGCAGAGAGCCAGCGCCTGGCCGCCGCGGGGAAAGGCGCCATCGGCGTGACGATCAACCGAGACGACCATGGCTGGAACTTCTCCGCCTCGACCGCGCACAGCCTGATCACGCCGCCCGGCTCGACCGGCGGCAGCAGCGCGCTCGGCACGCTCGTCAACCAGGTGATCACCATCAATCTCGTCGTGCAGCTCCCCGGAGCGCCCGCAGAGAACAACGCCAAGGCCGTCACGCACACGTCGACGGCGTCGACATTCACCTGGATCCTGTCCTCGTCGCAGTCGGGAACCGGCCTGCAGGCGTCGACGACCTATGTGGGGAACCAGGCGAACGTGAAGCTGGCGACCGCGCTGACCCCGGTGGCCGCTTCCTCGAACTCGAGCGGCAGCTCCGGCTCGGGCTGGTCCGCCGGGATGGTGGCGCTCGTGGCGGGGGGCGCTGTCATCGTGCTCGGCGCCGCGGCCTTCGGCATCGTCACGGTCACGCGCCGCCGCCGCGTCAGTCCGGCCGTCGAGGTCGCCTCCGTCCCTGAAGCGGACTGATCTGCGGCTCCTTGTCCCGGGGCAGACCCGGGGTCAATGATGCGGTCATGAGGATCGTGTCCCTGCTGCCGTCGGCCACCGAAATCGTCTTCGCGCTCGGGCTCGGCGACCAGCTCGCCGGCGTCAGCTTCGAATGTGACTTCCCCGAGGCGGCCAGGGGTGTGCCGGTCGTGTCGGGGACCTCGCTCGGGCTCGACCGCACCCTCACAGCGGCGGAGGTCGACGCCGAGGTGAGCGCCAAGGTCGCGGTCGGCGAGTCGATTTACACCCTCGACGATGTCACGATCCGGGCGATCGACCCCGATGTCATCCTGGCTCAGGATCTGTGCCAGGTCTGCGCCGTCCCTTCTGGAGCGGTCGAAGAGGCCCTCGAGGTCATCGGCTGCCAGGCCGAAGTGGTGTCGCTCGACCCGTCGAGCCTCGACGACGTGATCGACTGCGTTGCGCAGGTCGGCCGGGCGACCGGTACCGAGCCCATCGCTGCGGAGCTGGTCGCCGACCTCCGCCGGCGCGTGCAGGCCGTCCGCGCGCGCGTCGATGGCCTCCCGCGCCCAAGGGTCTTCGTCCTCGAATGGCCCGACCCGCCCTTCAACGCGGGACACTGGGTGCCGGAAATGGTGGAGGCGGCCGGAGGCGAGCCGGTCCTCGCCGCCGCCGGCAAGCCGTCGCGTCGCCTGGCGTGGGAGGAGGTCGCGCCAGAGTCGATCGACGTCACGATCTTCAGCCCATGCGGCTTCGACCTGCCCGGGGCCGTGGAACAGGCGGCCTCGTTCCTGGATCGAGCGGACCTGCCCGACCTGGGGCGGATCGTGGCGGTCGATGCCAACGCCTACTTCTCACGACCGGGGCCGCGGGTTGTCGACGGCGTCGAGCTGCTGGCCGAGCTGCTCCACCCGGCGCGCAGCGACGCCGTCCCGGCGGGCGCCGAGATCTTGCGCTGATCCGCCGCCGCAGACCTCGGATGGTCCGCGGGTTGCCCCCGTCACCTGGACAAGATGGGCGCCGTGGAGACGGAGAAGGCGGGGACGGGCGACGGCGGGGCCGAGGCGCCAGCCGTCCCGAAGCGGAGCCACCTGCTTCGCCTTGTCATCCGGGCGCCCGACTCGTATGTCCTTCTTCTCCTCCTGCTCATCGTCGACTACGTCACCCTGACCATCAACTGGACGAGCGGCGCTGCGTTGGTCGTCCGGACCGTCTTGTTCGCATTGACGATCGGGCTCGCCTTCCACACCTCGCGGGTGAACCGGCGGCTCCAGCTCGCGGTCCGAGCCGCCCTCGGCCTGACGGTGGTGCTGGCCGTCGCCGTCGCGATCGCCGGGGGCACCGAAGCCAACGGAGCGGTAACCCTCCTCACCTCGGTCCTGCTGCTCACGGGCACGTTGGCGATCGCCTGGAGGATCCTGCACCACGAGCATGTGTCCGGAGAGACCATCGCCGGTGCCGTCTGCATCTACATCCTCATCGGCATGATCTTCGCCATCTTCGACTACGGCCTGCAGCTCGCCTCGGGAACCTCGTTCTTTGCCCAGTCCGGCCATCACGGTCCGCCCGACTTCGCCTATTTCAGCTACATCACCATGGCGACCGTCGGTTACGGCGACCTGACTCCGGCGCCGGGCCTCCCCCGCACGCTGTCGGTGCTCGACGCCCTCGTGGGCCAGATCTTCCTCGTCGTCCTGCTCGCTCGCCTCGTGTCGCTCTACAGCGGCCCGCTCCGATGGCGCGAGGAACTCCGGACGCGCCTTCGCGAAGAGCCGGAATAGCGGCGGCCGCCGTGCCTCAAGACGGCGGATTCGGGGGGCGACTCAAGAACTCGGCCCTCCGCTGGCTGCGTTCGTCGGCCAACACGGCGCGCAGGACGGCGTCGGCGCCCTTGAGGTCGGCCGGATCCACGCCGCCGGATGAGCGCACGGTTCAGACGCTCGATCACCGCAGTCACCGCACCGGCATAGGCCTCCCCGGCTTCGGTGAGCGTCACATTGACCTGGCGGGCGTCCCCTTCGTCACGCGCCGTGGCGGCAAAGCCCCGGTGGACCAGCCCATCGGCCACCTTCCGCGCCGCCTGGCGGCTCACCCCGAGGCCGGCACCCAGGCGGCCGATCGACATCGGACTGCGTTGCAGCTGTCGCACCGCGGCGGCGTCGCTCCGCCGGTAGTCGTCGTAACCCAGGTCGGCCAGCCCTTCGGCCATCTGCGCGATCCAACTCTGGCGAGCGAGCGCCAGGAGATCGCCGAATCGGTAGGCGCTGGTTGACACGGGAGGCACCGTCGACCATCCTAGGCATTATGCAACCTAGTTGCGTATCTTCCGGCGGGAGGTTGGTCCGGCGGCGACCACGAGTCGTTGCCCTGGCCGCCGTGGGAGTCCTGAGCGTCCTGACTGGCTGCCTGCGCGTCGAGTCCGTCCTCCTCCTCGTCCAAGGGATCTCGGCCGCCGAGCCGAACGGACCGCGCGGGGACGGTCTGGCTGTGCCGTCCCGGGCTGGCCGACGACCCCTGCACGGCTTCTCTCACCGCCACGGTGGTACCGGCGAACGGTGCGCGGACCACGCAACCCGGGGCCGACGACCCGGCATCGAAGTTCGACTGCTTCTACGTCTATCCGACCGTGAGCACCGAACGGACGCCGAACGCCGACCTGACCGTGCAGCCGGCGGAGGTGGACGCGGCGATGGCGCAGGCGTCGCGGTTCTCCTCGGTGTGCCGGGTCTGGGCCCCGATGTACCGGCAGCGCACGGTGCCCACCCTCTTCACCGTCAATCCCCACGCCGACGCCGTGGCGTACGACAGCGTCCTGTCCGGGTGGAAGGACTATCTGGCGCACGACAACGACGGCCGGCCGGTCGTGTTCCTCGGGCACTCCCAGGGGTCGGCCATGCTGATCAAACTGCTCGCCCAACAGATCGATCCCAACCCCACGTTGCGCGCCCGCACGTTGATGGCCATCCTCCCCGGAGGCAACGTGACGGTGCCGATGGGCAAGACGGTCGGGGCCACCTTTCAGCACCTGCCGCTGTGCACCGCAACGGGCCAGTCCCAATGTGTGATCGCCTATTCCACGTTCCCCGGGCAGCCTCCGGCGAACGCCATCTTCGGTCGGCCGGGCCAGGGCGTGAGCCTGCAATCGGGACAGACGGCGAAGTCGGGGCTGCAGGTCGCCTGCGTCAACCCTGCGGCCATCGCGGGAGGAACCGCAGACCTCACCCCGTACTTCCTGACCCCGACGTCGAAGCCTCCCCCTCCTCCCGTGACGACGCCCTGGGTCACCTACCCGGACCTCTACTCGGCCACCTGCATGGATTCCGGCGGGGCCACCTGGCTCCAGGTCGACACCCTCGACGTCGCCGGGAGACCGGTCGTCACGGAGCCACTGGGGCCGACGTGGGGGTACCACCTTGTCGACGTCAACCTGCCGCTGGGCGATTTGGTGCATGACGTGAAGGCGGCAGAGGACGCGTCCGGCGCGCGCCACTGAGCCCGGCTCTCGGCAACTGGAGCGCCGTGGGCGGACGCCTGGCAAGCTCTCTGTGGTGGCACGTTGGTCGGTGGAGAAATCAATGTCCACGCGTTCTGGAACGCGTTGACCGCGGCGGCGACGCCTGAGTGGTTCGACGGGGAACGTAGCGGAGTCCGTCGAATCGCCGAATGAGAAGGAGGGCACCGCATGGCCATGGGCAATCGTCCCGAGGTGCAGACGGCGCCGGCGCCGATCGTGGCACTCGATGTCGCGCTCGGCGCCCAGCAGATGGCGGCCGCCTTGGCCCGTGTGCCGTTTCGGCATCCCTTCGCCGGCACCTCCTCGCCGCTGCCCAACCTCGGGGTGTCGGTCACCCGCGAGGTGATCCGCTCGTTCATGGGGTACGCGTCGTCTCTGCGGATCCCCGAGTTCCGCTCGCTCGAGCTGTTCTTGGACGAGATCTGCTCGTGGGTCATGCCGCCGTTTGTCCGGTCTCTGGACGTCGCCGGCCATCGGACCGAGCTGGGCGGCGTGCCCGGGATCCTCTACCGGCGACGGCAACAGACACCGCTCGGCGTCATCGTCTACCTGCACGGCGGCGGCTACATCGGGACCTCGCCCACGATGTACGCCTTCTTCACGTCGCGGGTCTGCCGGGAGACGGAGTGCGCCGTCTTCGTGGCTGACTACCGCCTGGCCCCCGAGTTCCCCTATCCGGCGGGGGCCGAGGATGCGGCCGCCGTCTTCACGGCGCTGGTGGCCCTTGGGATCCCGTGCGAGCGCATCCTGCTGGCCGGCGACTCCGGCGGCGGAGGGCTGGCCAACACCGTCCTCCTCGACGCCGAGCACGGCGCACCCATCAAGCCGGCCGGCCTGGTCCTCTTCTCTCCGGAAGTCGACCTGCGGCTCGACGAGCCGTCGGTGACCGAGAACGCCGAGCACGACATCTTGCCGTGGAACATTCCTACCGCCTCGTACCTCCATGGCGCCGACGCGTCGAGCCGGTCGGTCTCACCATTGACCGCGGACCTGAGCGGGTTCCCTCCCACCTGTGTCTCCTGGGGCGGCGACGAGATGTTCCGCGACCCGATCCGCCGCTACGTCGAGCGGCTCCGCGCCGCCGGAGTGCCCACGGAGGCCCAGGAGTTCGACGGGATGTTCCACGTCTTCCCGATCCTCATGCCATGGCTCGAGGACAGTCGCGAGGTCTTCCGGCGCGTGCGGGGGTTCATCCACAAGCTCTTGGCGGGTGCGCCGGATTGGTCCGACGCCCAGCTGCGCCTCCTGCTCGGCGTGTCGCCGACGGACTGACCGCGGTCAGCGGCCGGCCCAGTCCGTCGGCCACCTTGCGCAGATCGTCGCGGAAGTCCGGGTGCGCGATGTCCACCAGGAGGTGGGCCCGCTCACGCACGGTCAGGCCGGTCAGCTCTGCGACGCCGTATTCGGTGACGACGACACCGGTGTGGTGGCGCGGGGTCGACACGACGGAGCCCTCGGGCAACAGGCCCGCGATCCGCGACCGCGGCTCCCCGTCGCGGACCGCGGTCGAACGCAAGCAGATCAGCGAATGGGCGTCGAGATGCAGCTCCGCCCCCGCCACGAAGTCCTCGTGCCCGCCGACACCCGAGATCTGCCGCCCGTCGATGCTGTCCGCGACGACCTGGCCGTAGAGGTCGACCGCCAGCGCACCGTTGACGGAGACCAGGCTGGCGTTCTTCGCGATGACGGTGGGGTCGTTGACCGTCTCGACAGGAAGGAACGCCACCTCGCCGTTGCCGTCCAGCCACTGGTGGAGCTCGGCCGTCCCGAGGGCGAACGTGGTGACCGAGACACCGTCGAACACGCCCTTCGCGTCGTTGGTCACCTTGCCGGCCTGGTGCAGTTTCATCAGCCCGGTGGTGAACATCTCGGAGTGGATGCCGAAGCCGCCCAGCCGGCCCTTGGCGAGCTCGGTGGCGACAATGTTCGGGATCGCTCCGATGCCGGTCTGCAGGGTGGAACCGTCCTTCACGTAGGCCAGGGCGTGACCGGCGATGGCCGCGTCCACCTCGTCCGTCGGCGGGTCGGCCAGGACGAAAGGTGCCGCGTCCGTCTCGATCAGGACGTCGACGACCTCGAGCGGGATCGTGTTGTCGTAGGCGGGCGGCAGGCTCCTCGTACGCGGCAGGTTGGAGTTCGCCTCGATGATCAGCAGCCGCTCGGGGTCGCGTCCGGCGCGCAGCAGTTCCTCCCTGGTGGCTCCCAGGTGAAGGGAGAGGTTCACGTTGCCGGCCTCGTCGGGCGGAGCCGCCTGGGCGACCATGACCCGTGGCGCAAACCGGGCCAGGATCGGCGCCATCTGGCGGAATCCCCCGGGCACCAGCTCCACCGGGAACCCTCCGTCGTGGAGCAATCGTTCGGCGGGGCCGAAGAAGCCGCAGCGGTACGCCACGCCCGGTCTGGTGAAGACCTCGTAGTAGTTGAGGCACAGCGCGCCGCCCACCTGCAGGTCCTCCCAGTCGCTGCGGGCGCCCAATGCGGTCAGGAAGGTGTCGGGGTTGGCCGGGCCGAGCCCGAACCCCAGCGTGTCGACCGGGTGGACCAGCGCGACGGCTTCTTCGACGGCGAGCACTTTCGTCACGGTCCCCACTCTCGCATTGCGGCCTCGTTCAGACCAACGTTGATTTGCCCCGGTAGGGGGGCCGTCGGCGTGGAATCCATGACTTTCGGCCCTATCGACTTTCGCGGCCTGGGCGGCACAATTCTCAGGACACCCTCCTCTTCCCAGACAAGGTGCTTGGAGAATGGCGGCCACCCCCCTCGGTCGCCATTTTCCAATTTCGGGGTGAGGGAGGCTCGGATCCCGAGGTGCTCGGCCTGCTCCGCGGCATGTCGTCGTGCGTCGACACGGCCACCAACCCATGTGACGTCCGGCCCTGTCGCGCCGGGGACCTGGAAGCGCATGCTGGTCGCAGCTGAGAGGACGGCCGGCGGTGACCCCGCCGGCGAGGTGGCGGCGAGAGGAGTGCACAGTGAGGAGATCGAGGCGCAGGCTGCGCAGGCGACGGGCGCTCTATCCAGCCGTCCTTCCCTCGTACCTTCTCCCCCCCAACGTCGGCCAGGTCGTCTTCGACCCCTCGCTCCGACGTGCCGGCGATGAGGTCGGGCTCTGATCCGAACGGGATCGCTCATGTCGATGTACACCCAGCTTCTGGACGCCGCGCTCGAACAGCGCCCCCTGCACGGAGGCGAGTCGAGCCCGCATCACGCCGTCGAGGAGGTCAGGCGGCGGCGCGACGAGCTCGACGTGGGCGTGCCGGACGGCGCCGACCTCGACACGGTGCCGGCGGTGTTGGCCCTGCAGATCGGTTATGACGTCGCGCTGCTCGAGCTGGCCGCGGTCATGGGCATCGAGAGCGGACCCAGCTGCTTCGAGCAGCCCGAATTGGAGCGGGACCGACTGCGCCGTGCGCTGCGCGCCCGGGGGATCAGCTTCGACACCGCGACCGACCGTCGACGGAGCCCGTCGACGCCGAGGCCTCGGGCACCTGACGGGCGCGCCGGTCAGGTGCCGCTGGCGTCCGACCGGGCGTCCTGGTTCGAACGCTCGCTGAGACGAGCCGCGAACGTCGCCGCCTGCGTGCGCCGCTCCATGCCGAGCTTGGCGAGCAGGTTGGACACGTAGTTCTTCACCGTCTTCTCGGCGAGGAACATGGTCTCGGCGATCTGGCGGTTGGTGTAGCCCTCGGCGATGAGATCGAGGATGCGCCGCTCCTGCGGAGTGAGGCTGGCCAAACGCGGGTCCACCCTGGGCCCTCGCGGAGACGCTCGAGGACCCGCTCGGTGAGCGCCGGGTCGAGCAAGGATTGTCCCGCCCCGGCGCGCCGGATCGTGTCGAGCAGGTCGAGACTCCCGACCTGCTTGAGGACATAGCCGGCCGCGCCGGCCATGATCGACGCGATGAGCGCCTCGTCGTCGGCGTACGAGGTGAGCATCACGCATGCGATCTCCGGCGCGTTCGACCGGACCTCGCGGCAGACCTCCACCCCGCTCCCGTCGGGGAGCCGCACGTCGAGAATCGCCACGTCCGGTTGGACCGTCGGGATCCGCGCCAGCGCCTCGCTCACGGTCGCAGCCTCGCCCACGACCTCGATGTCGTCGCAGGCGTCGAGAAGGGCACGCAGGCCGGTGCGCACCACCTCGTGATCGTCCAGGAGGAACACGCCGAGCGCCACGAGGGCATCTTCCCACCTCACCGGCGGCGGGGCTACTCACCCGGTGCCCGCCGGACGGTTCGGGACCCCCTCGGCGCCCCTATCGTCGTGGGGGTCCGATCTGCGCCGGCGGCGCATCCGACCGAACCGAGGAGCAGTCCATGACATCGGCAGCGCAGACGCGGGACGGGGCACATCGTCGTCGGCATCGACGGTTCCCCGCCGTCGCTCGACGCACTGTCCTGGGCGGCCCGGCAGGCCGAGCTCACGGGGGTTGGACTCCAGGTCGTGATGACCTGGGAATGGCCGTCGAGTTACGGCTGGGCGATGCCCGTCCCCGACGACTTCGATCCCGAGGCTGCGGTCGGCCGGACCGTCGACGATGCCGTCGCTCCGGTGCGCGCCGCCCATCCCGGGGTCACCATCGAGGTGCAGGTGGTCGAGGGGCATCCCGGCGCCCTCTCTCGTCGCGGCGTCAAGCGGGGCCGAGCTCCTCGTCGTCGGAAGCCGTGGCCACGGAGAGTTCGTGGGCATGGTGATCGGCTCGGTCAGTGAGTACTGCGCCGCCCACGCGCACTGTCCCGTGCTGGTGCACCGCGCGGCGGGCTGAGCGCACCTCACGCCTCTCGGGCGACGTCAGGGACCCGGAGCGCCGAGCAACCGGTCGATCGCTCGCCTTCGTACCTCGTCGGCCTCCCGCAACTGGGCCTGCCCGGGCCCGCCGCGGCTGGTGGCCGCGCCGGCCTCGGCGGCGCCCCGGTGGCCCACCAGCGCGCCGAGCGTGGCCTCGACCGACGACCTGAGTGCCTCGAGGTCGTAGCCGCCCTCGAGGAAGAGTGCGACTCGTCCCGGCCGGGGCGCGAACTCGGCGACCACGCGGGCCAACTCGGCGAAATCGCCGCTCACGAGGTCCAGATTGCTCAGCGGATCGTCGCGGTGCGCGTCGAAGCCACACGAGACGAGGACCCAGTCGGGCGCAAACGCTTCGATCGCCGGCCGTGCCACCTCGTCCAGCGCGCGCCGGACCACGTCACCGGTTGCGCCGGGCGGGAGCGGCAGGTTGACCGTCAGGCCGGCCGCCTCCGGGCCCCCGACTTCGTCGGCGCCCCCGGTGCCGGGATAGAGCGGATGTTGGTGGGTCGAGACGTAGAGCACGTCGGGATCGTCCCAGAAGATCGACTGCGTCCCGTTGCCGTGATGCACGTCCCAGTCCACGATCACGACCCGCTCGCCCCTGCTCGTGCGGGACGCGGCGGCGATGGCGACGTTGTTGAGGAGGCAGAAGCCCATGCCGCGGTCGGCCAGCGCGTGATGTCCGGGCGGTCGGACCGGCACGAAGGCCACGCCCTCGCCTCGCCGCTCGAGCTCGTCGAGCGCGACCAGGCCTGCGCCCGCGGCGCGTCGGGCCGCCGCCCACGAGTCCGCCCGGGCGTAGGTGTCGGCGTCAATGTGCCCGCCCCCTTCCGAGCAGAGCGCCTCGAGTTGGCTCAGGTAGGTCGGCGCATGCACCCGGACCAGTGCGTCCATCGGTGCCTCGGTGACGGCGGGCGAGGCGATCTCGACCCCGTTGCGCGCGAGCGCGCCGACGCCGTCCATCACGGCGAGCACCCGGGCCTGACGCTCGGGGTGGCGCGGTCCCCCGTCGTGTTCGGTGGCGCCCGACGGTCCCGCGACGACGAGCGTGCTCACGGAGCCGCCAGCACAATCGGGAAGCGCACGGTCACCGTGCCGAATGAGGTACTCGACGTCACCGGGAATCCCGAGTGGTGGAACACCTCGAGCATGGCGCGGTTCTCGGCCAGCGTCTCGGCCCGGAACGCGTTGACGCCTCGCTCCCTGGCCGCGACGGCCAGCTGGTCCAGCAGTGCCGACCCCACACCGTGGTGCTGATATTCGTCGGCCACCACGAAGGCGACCTCGGCCTCGCGCTCACCGGCGCCTCGGTCGTAGCGGCCGACCGCGATGATGCGGTCGCCCACCGTCGCGACGAGAGCCAGCCGGTCGGCATAGTCGACCGTTGCGAAGCGCTCGGCCTCGGCGTCGCTGAGGGTGGGGTGGGGCGAGAAGAAGCGGAGGTACCGCGAGCGGGGCGACAGCCGCCCGTGCAACTCGATGAGCCGCGGACCGTCGTCCGGCCGGATCGGCCGCACGTGGAAGCGGAACCCCTCGGCGACGACGTCGCGCTCGAGTTGGCTCGGATAACCGGAAGGGGCGGACGCACCCTCGGGTGCCGACAGTGTGGGCATGGCTGACTCCTCGGTGTGGCCATGCTAGGGGCACCGCTCCGAGGGCCTCCGGGTCGGCGGCCCGTACGCTGAAGGCGATGGGCGCGGCCCGCATGCATGCCTGGGAGGTCGTACGGCCCGGCCCGGTCGACACCGGCCCGCTGGAACGCGTCGACAAGGACGTCCCCGAGCCGGGGGAAGGACAGATCCGGGTGCGGGTGCGCACCTGCGGCGTCTGCCGCACCGACCTGCACGTGACCGAAGGGGACCTCCCGGTCCACCGGCCCCGCGTGACGCCCGGCCACGAGGTCGTCGGGACGGTCGACCGCCTCGGCCCCGGCGCCCACCGCTGGCGCGAAGGCGACCGCGTCGGCGTGCCGTGGCTCGCGCACACGTGCGGCGTGTGCGCGTTCTGCGCCTCGGGCCGCGAGAACCTGTGCCTCGCGCCGCGCTTCACCGGCTGGGACGTCGACGGCGGCTACGCCGACTACGCACTGGTCGAGGAGGCGTACGCCTACGCGGTGCCCGATGTCTTCGGTGACGAGGAGGCGGCGCCCCTGCTGTGCGCCGGGATCATCGGGTACCGGGCCCTGCAGCGGGCCAATCTGCCCGACGGTGGGACGCTCGGGCTCTACGGCTTCGGGGGCTCGGCGCACATCACGGCGCAGGTGGCGCTCGCCCGCGGCGCCCGCGTCCACGTCATGACGCGCGCCACCGAGGCGCAGCGGCTGGCGCTGGAGCTGGGCGCGGCGAGCGCCGGTGCGGCCGACGCGATCCCGCCTGAACCGCTCGACGCGGCGATCCTGTTCGCACCGGTGGGCTCGCTCGTACCGGTGGCACTCGCCGCGCTCGATCGCGGGGGGACGTTGGCGATCGCCGGCATCCATCTCAGCGACGTGCCACCCCTCGACTATCAGCGCCACCTGTTCGAGGAGCGGACGCTCCAGAGCGTCACCGCCAACACGAGGCGCGACGGCGAGGCGTTCCTGGCCGAGGCCGCGCGCGTCGGTGTCCGGGTGACGACGACGGCCTACCCCATGGCACGGGCCGACGAGGCGCTCCGCGACCTGGCGCACGATCGCGTCAACGGGGCCGCGGTGCTCGTGGCCTGAACCGGCGGCGGGAGCTCGCGCCGCGGCGGATTTCCGAGGCCCTCGACACCCCGGTTTCAGCGGAAAGAAAAAACGCCGACGGTGCCCCAGTCGATTGACGTCAAAGCGCTGTCGCAGGGCCCTTGGCGATAGGTCCTGGAGTTCTCGACTGGGGCACGCACGCCGGCAGTGCGATCAGGCGGTAGATCGCTAAGCCCCATTATTCCCGATCAGGGACCCTCTAAACGTCAAAATTTCAGAAAATGGTGAGTAGGGGTCAGATCACGGGTTCGACCTGGTCAGCGGCCATAAGCACCGCCGCCAGCTCCCGGTCTCGGGGGTACGAGAGCAGCCGGGAGGCCACCTCGAGCGTCACCCAGCGCAGTTCGTCCACCTCGGCGTTGTGAGCGAAGCTCCCCGACTCGGGTGCCATGACCCAGTAGGCGACGGCCTTGGGACGACCCTTGCGATCCACGTATTCGGTGTGACCGATGAAACGGAGAAGGCGGCACGTCATGCCCGTCTCCTCCTGGACCTCTCTGAGCGCGGCCTGCTCGAAGGTCTCCCCCTCCTCGAGCTTGCCCTTGGGGAACGACCAGTCCTCGTGCACCGGCCGGTGCACGAGCGCGACCTCGAGCGCCCCGGAGTGGCGGCGCACGACGAGCCCGCCTGCCGCCTGTACGACTTCGGTTGGTGAAGGGGGCTCCGCGGTCATCGCTCGTCGCGCCACTGTTCCCGCAGACTACCGGCGCCGCACGCCGAATTGGCGGAATTCGGCTTCGTCGAAGGGCATCCGGGTGTCCCGCAGTAGCCTGAGCGAAATGTCCGAGACCACGGTCGAAGGGGCACGGGACGAGGCCGATCCCGTAGAGATCGAGTGGCAGTTCGATGCCCTCGACCTCCGGCCCGTCGAGCGTTGGCTCGCCACCCTGCCGACGCTGGCCGTCGAGGCCGGTGACGGCGGCACGGTGACGGCGCTGGCCCAGACGCCGCGCCGGCTCGTGGACTCCTACGTCGACACCGACGACTGGCGCGTGGCCCGCGCCGGGTTCGTCGCCCGCACCCGGCACCGGGGGCGCCACGACGAGGTGACCATGAAGGACATGCGCCCGGCGGAGGGCAGCGGCCTGCGCCAGCGGCTCGAGGTGACCGAGGTGTTGCCGCCCGGCGGCGTGCGCGACCTTGGTGCCGCCGGCCCGGTCGGTCGCCGCCTGCGCGCCATCGTGGGGGCGCGGCCGTTGCGCGAGGTGCTGCAGGTACGCACCCGCCGGCGCCCCTTCGCGCTGCGCATCGGTGGCGTGGACGTGGCCGAAGTCGCGCTCGACGAAACGGTCATCGTCGTCGGCGACGGCCAGCGCCCGATGCAGCTGCGCCGGGTCGAGGTCGAGGTGCAGGCCGACTGGTTGGAGGCACTCGCGCCGATCGTCGAGCAGCTGCGCACCTCGTGCGGGCTCCAACCGGCCCGGCTGTCCAAATTCGAGGCGGGCCTGCTGGCCGTCGGCCTGGAGATCCCGGGCTCGCCCGACCTCGGGCCCACCGGCATCACCGAGACCTCGACCATGGGTGAGCTCGCCTATGCCGTGGTGCGCCGACAGCTCGCCATCCTGCGCGCCAAGGAGCCGGGGACACGGCTGGGCGAGGACCCCGAGGAACTGCACGACATGCGCGTGGCCACCCGGCGTCTGCGCGCCGCGTTGTCCTTGTTCGCCGAGGTCCTTCCCGTACGGGCGCAGGTCTTTCGCCAGGAGCTCGGATGGCTCGGGCGCGTCCTCGGTGCCGTGCGCGACCTCGACGTCCAGTTGGCGGGCCTGGCCGACATGGCGGCCACGACGTCCGGATGGAGCGACGGCATGCGCGACGAGGGCCACGACCCGGTGGCCGACCTCTCCGAGCTCCTCGGGCGCGCCCGCGAGGCTGCCCGCGTCGACATGCTCGGCGCGCTCGACTCGGTCCGCTGGGAGCGGCTGGCCAAGGGACTCGCCGCCCTGGCCCAACAGGGGCCGGCCCGTCGTTCGGTCGCCACCCGAGTGCCCGCGGTGATCGGCATGCCCGCGCTCGTCGTGGCGCGCCACGACGCCGTGGCAAAGGCGGCGAAGCGGGCGAGGAAATCGGACCTGGTCGGTGACTTCCACCGCCTGCGGATCCGCTGCAAGCGGTTGCGCTATGCCCTCGAATTCACGTCAGAGGTCTACGCGGGGCGCACGGCGCGCTATGTCCGCGAGCTGACCGCGGTGCAGGACGAGCTCGGGCTCATGCAGGACGCCGAGGTCGCCTCGCTGCGGCTCGCCGAGCTGGCGACGGGGGAGACGGCCTTGCCGGCCCCAACCGTCTTCGTCATGGGCGGGGTGGCCGAGCGGCACCGGCGCGAGGTCAACCGCTACCTCCGCCGGCTGCCCAAGCATGCGTCGCGGGTCGGCGGGCGCGCCTGGCGCGACCTGGAGGAACTGATGGAGGAACGGCGGGCCGAGGCCGAAGCGGCGCAGCCGCCGGTGCGGCGGACCCTGCACGCCGTGCCCCGTCCCACCCCAGAGCCCGCGGACCAGACCCCGACCCCGACCCAGACCGAGCCTCCGGACGCTCCGGCCCCCGAGGCCGGCGACGCCGCCGGGCACCCGGCGGGCGGGGGTGGGCTCACTGCGCTGGCGCCACCGAGCCCCTCACGCCAGCGGGAATGAGCCCGCGTCGTCGCCCATGACGACGTGCGGATGCTCGGTGAGGATGAAGTGCAGTTTGTCGGTGTCGAGGAACCGCTCGATGTCGGACCAGATCTCTCCGAAGTCCGGCTCGGCCATGTGCGCCCGGTAGGCATCCATGCTCTCGAACCACTGCACCGTCACCCCGTCGAAGCCGGGATCGTCGTCGCCGGCGTAGTCGTCGAGCGGGCGCGGATGTTGCTCGTAGCGCAGCACGTGCCGGCCGCTTTGGCTGCGTGCGATCAACGGGCCGTGGACGTCGCGCCAGTGCTCGTGGAACTCGGCGGGCGTGAGACCATGCTTGCGCCGCAATAGGCAAGTCAGCCGGACCACCAGACTCGGACCTCCTCGGTGTCTCCGGGCCGCACCGACGCGGCACGCCCGGCCGGGCGGCACCCTAGACGGCGGGCGGCCTCAGGGGAGCGTGAGGGTGAGGCCGTTGCCCGAGTCGGTCGTGTTGATCCCGATCGAGAGACCGCCGATCGAGATCGTCGGCACGTTGATCGGCAGGTTCACCGGCACGGGCACGTTGATGGTGTTGGAGCCGCCGCTCGACGAGGTGGTCGGCGTGCTGACGGTCGGCGTGCTCGTCTGGGACCCCGAAGAGGAGATGATCGGCAGGCTCGGCAGCGTCGTGCCGCCCGACGACAGGGGGAGCGAGGGGAGGGTGGGCACGGTCGAACCGGACCCGCCGCCCGTCAAGGCCGCCACGCCGTTCAGCACCGGGGCCAGTGCGCTCACGATCGGCGAGGAGCCCGTGGACGACCCGGTGGTGGACGGAGCCCCGGTCACCGGACCGGTACCGGCGAGGACCGTCGTGGGCACGCCGCCGCCCGGGAGCGGCAGCGAGGCGATCGGGAGGAGCGAGGTCAGGTTCTCCAGGGTGCCGGTCACGTCGGTCACGACGCCGGTGAGGGTCGGGACGAGGCCGTCCAACATGGTGCCGGGGTTGCCCGAGAGCGAGCCGAGGTTGCTGAGGGCGCCGGTGAGGCTGTCGAGGATGCAGGTCAGGCCGAGGTCGCTCGCGCCGGACGCACAACCGGTGCCGCCGCCCGTGCCGGTGCCGCCGCCCGTGCTGCCGCCGTCGTCCGGTGCCGGTGCCGGTGCCGGTGGTGCCGCCGGTCGACCCCGTCACCGTCGACGTGCCGGGCAGGCCCGGCAGGCCGACGACCGGGAGGTTCTGCAGCGGCTCGGAGGTCAGCGTCGCGAACGGGGCGATGCCCTGGGTGAGGGAGCCCGAGACCGGGGAGAAGCTCGCCGCGGCCACCGCAGCCGTGCCCTGGGCGGACGAGGCCGAGGAGTGGGCGGCCTGGTTGACCGCCTGGGCCAGCGGGAGGTCCTGGGTGATGGTGGAGGAGGCGACCGGGTGGGCCGCCGCCGGTGAGACGGTGAAGTAGCCGCCCAGCCCGCCGAGGAACGCGCCGGCCGCCGCGCAGGCCATGCCGCCCGCGCCGACCAGGCCGGCGGTGCGGTAGCGCTGGAGACCACGGGGGCGATCGCTCTCGACGGAGACCTCCTCGGCGTCGACCGCCTCCGCCGTGTCCGCCGCATGGACGTCGTCGGCCATCGACCGCCGCGTGGCGCCCGGTCGAGGCGCTCTCGAGGGGCACGATCTCCGCCGCCTCGCCCGCCTTCGCCACATGACGGCCCCGCGAGCTGAACTCGTCGTGGAGCATCTCGTCGTACATCTTGTCGAAGCTCATGAGATTCCCATCCTCCCCTGCGATTCCTGCGATCCCTCTCCCGGGTTCTCCCTTGGGAAACGGCTATGACCAGCGACTCTTACGGTCCTCTCCGGACCTCTTCCGCCCCGGCGGCTCAACTGAACGTCCAGCTTCCGATCGTCACGACAGAGCCGTGAACAGGGAGAACGACCGTCTCGGCGTGCTCGCCGGGATCCGAGCCTCCCGAGAGGGACACCGTCTCGGTGAGCACCACCTGGCTGGGGGTCCCGTTGGTCGAGTCGATCTCGACGTTGAGCGGTGACTCGTGGTTGCTGATCGAGGCACCGCTGAGCTGCGGCGGCATCGCCACGCCCGGGGCGATGGCGCCCCAGAATTGGGCGTTGCGCTGGGCGGCCGAGTGCAGGCCGCCGAAGTAGGTCTGGAGGGCGGCCGCCTCGAGCGACAGCGGCCCGGGCGACTGGGCGAAGGAGACCGAGGCCTTGACGAGGTTCATGGTCCCCATCGGCGCGTAGTTCTGGTCGAGCGAGAGCCCCTGGGCCTGGAGTTGCGGCGGGGCCGAGGTCGTGTAGCTGGTCGATTGGACCGTGTTGATGAACTCCTTGCCCGGGTTCAGGCCGCCGCCCTTGCTCGCCGTGCCCAGCTCGACCGCGTGGATCAGCAGGCGGTCGGGGGTGAAGAACAGGGCGTTGGGCGGCCAGCAGGTGTCGAGCACCATCGAGGGCCCGGGCGTGTTGAGCACCTCCGTGCCGGATGGGACGACCTGCTGGTCCTGCACCTGGTACTTCCAGGTGTTGCAGGCCGTCGCGTAGGTGATCGTGTCGCCCGGCTTGAGGGCGTTGAGGTGCACGAAGTAGCTGACGTCGTGAGCCAGGAAGACCGACGTGCCGGTCCCGCCGGGCCAGACCGACTGGGGGTTGTGGCCGACCGCCACGTTGAGCTCCGCGTCGTCGGTGCCCTCTTCCACCGGCGCCTGCAGGTTGATGGCCGGGATGGAGAGGATGCCCGACAGCTGGCCCGCCTTGACGCCACTGACCTGGCACGACGCCCCGTGGTTCTGCTTCTTGGCCTTGTCGATGGCGCGCCTGCTCGCTCGACACCAGCACCTTGCCCGCGTGCTTCTGGTGCAGTTGGTGGGCGACGGCGTACGTGCCGGCGAAGAGGGCGGTGAAGAGCAGCAGCGCGCCGAGCGCGGTGACGCCGATGCGCCGCGCGTCGCTCAGTGACGCCATCGGCCCGGCTCTGTCGTTGTGGCCGGCTGCATCTGCTCGGAACGGGATTCCGCCTTCCCGTTCCGAGCAGCTCGCAGCACCGGTTCCCGCTGCATCTGCTTCTCCCTCTCCAGATCCTCCGAGATCTGTGTTGTGGTCCTACTGCCGGCCGGGGGGTGGTGAATGCTTACGGCGGATTCCCCGTCCAGATGGTGTGCGGCCTAGCGGCCGGTGACGAATGTTCCTTGAGGCTGCCGCCGGGCCGGCCCCCGAGACCGGAGGGGGAACGGAGGAGGTCCCGAAGGCCGGGCCCGGTGGCGGTCCGTCGCCCGATCCGTTGGGACGGATCGGTCGAGGCGGCTCATTGGCCACCCCGGCGACGGGCGAGTGGGTTCAGCGAACGTGCCACCGAGACGACCCGGCGGCGGCCGATCAGCATGGCCCCGGCCAGCCCCATCCCCACGATGAGGATGATCGGCAGGCTGCCGGACCAGAACTCGCCGGTGTGCACGGTGGTGACGTTGGGCACCGCGGTCGGGGCGGCCGGTGGAGCTGCCGCGGCCGGAGCGGCCGGCGTGGCGGCCGACGTGGTGACGGCGGCCGGCGTGGCCGTCGTCGCACTGCCCGAGGCGCTCACGTCGCCGACGTTGAGGCCGATGCCGCCCATGATCCCGGTCAGGAGGCCGGCGTTGGCGACGCTCACCGTGGCGTGCGCGGTGGCGCCGGGGCTCGACACGCTGCAGTTGAGGAGGTTGCCCGTCGGGTTGTAGGCGATGAGCTCGCCGATCAGCGACGACAGAGGCGCCAGCAGGTTGTCCACGGCGCCGCTCAGCTGCGTGAGGATGTTGTTCACCAGCGAGGTCAGCGAGCCCAGTTGGAGGAACTGCTGCACGCCGCTGGCCACCGAGTAGGACAGGACGCCGGCGTTGCAGGACGGCGTGACGATTCCGGTGCTGCGGTCGAGGGCGACCGCCGCCGTGGTCGGCGCCACCTGCAGGTCGGCCAGGCCGAAGAGGTTGATGTCGACGGCGTGCTGGGTCACCGAGTCGGTGACGACGTTGCCGTTGGTGCTGGTCGTGGTCGTCGAGCCGCCCAGGTCGACCGTGAGCGGCGAGATCCCGACGCTGTTGCCGCCGGCCAGGCCGAGGAGCTGGTCCAAGATCCCGCTCACGAGGCCGGTGAGCGAGTTGGTGCCGTTGGTCGCCGTCAGCTGGTTCAGCAGGCCGCCGAGGATCGAGCACTCACCGGTGGTGTCGCTGCCGGTCGCCACGCTGCTCGGGGCGAGCTTGAGGCTGCCCAGGAGGCCGTTCGCCACGCCGAGCACCGTGCTGAGCGTCCCGTCGAGCGGGTTGGAGTTCGAGCCGCCCGAGGTGTTCGCCGCGGTGGCACCGCCGCACAAGGCGCCCGCCGAGGGCAGGGACCCGCCGAGCAGGCTCTGCAGCACGCTGGTCAGGCTCAGGCTGACCGACACGGCGGCCAGGCTTCCCGTGCCGGTCGAGGTCGGGTTGCCGTTGGCGTCCTCCGACGCGGAGGCCGTGCCGCAGGAGACGTCGACGTTGATGACGCCGGTGTTGAGCGGGATCGTGCACCCGTTGGCGCCGGTCGGCGTGGCGGTGACGCCCTTGCCCTTGGCGACCGCTTCCTGGGTGGAGTTGAGCATGTTGCCCGAGGTCGACGACGTCGCCGTCGTCGGGCAGGGGTTCGTGGTGACCGCCGTGTCGGCGCACAGGCCGGTGCCTTCGGCCTCGGCGACGGGCGCGCTGCTGGCGTCGGCTTCCGAGCCGCCGCCCGCCAGTTGCAAGAGGTTGAGGAGGTCCAGGGACACGAATCCTCCGTTGCCGGTGACGTTCCAGTTCGTGACGGTCGTCGCCGCCCGCGCTGTCGATGTCAGCGCGGTGAGGACGGTCATCACGACCAGCCCCACTGCGGCGATCCGGATTCGACCCTTCATTTGGATACCCCTAACCGCCGGCTTCCACACGCGCCGACTCCTCTTCTCTGCGAATGAAACGGGGGAGGTCAGCCAATCTTTCGCATCCCGGTGAAGAAATTCACGGCTGAACACCCCGGTTGTAAGCCGATGCCGTGCACAGATCGCCCTCCGAGAGGCCACGCGAAACGCCCGTGGTCCCGTACTCTGGCGCGGCATGCCTGCATCGCACGCCCTCTTGCTCCTGCTCGGAGGGGTCGCGGCCGGCATCTTCAACGGGGTGGCCGGCGGCGGCAGCCTGATCTCGTTCCCGATCCTGCTCGGGCTCGGCTACCCCGCGCTCACGGCCAACATCACCAACACGATCGGGATCTGGCCCGGGTACCTGGCCTCGGCGGCGGGGTACCGGCGCGAGATCGGCGACCAGGCCCGGCGTTTGGCCCGGCTCACCCCGGTCGCCCTGGCCGGCGGCGTGGGCGGCGCGTTGCTCCTGCTCACGACGTCGGCGGCCACCTTCGACGACGTGGTGCCCTGGCTCGTCCTGGGGGCGGCCGCCCTGTTCGCCCTCCAGCCGATCCTGCGGCGTGCCCTGGACCGGGGCTCGGCCCACCCCCGCACCCGCCCGGTGCTGCTGGTGGTCGGGGTGTTCGTCGCCTCGCTCTACGGCGGCTACTTCGGCGCCGCCATGGGCGTCATGTTCCTCGCCGTGCTCGGCCTCGCCCTCCCGGTCTCCCTGGCGCACACCAGCGGCCTGCGCGCCGTCCTGTCGATGGTGGTCAACGGCATCGCCGCCGTCGTGTTCCTGCTGCACGGGGGCCTGGCCTGGGCCGCCGTGGGTTGGCTCGCCATCGGGAGCCTGGCCGGCGGCTACGTGGGGGCGCGCCTCGCCCTGGCCCTCCCGGCCCCGGCCCTGCGGGTGGCGGTGGTGGTCATCGGCGTCGGGACCGCGGTCAAGCTCCTGGTCTGAGTCGCCGCGGCGGCGTTCAGCCCGCCGCCAGCGGGTAGTGCCCGAGCACGGCACCCGCCAGCGCCCGGCGCCGGGCCCGGAGAGCCGCGTCGGCCTCCGCCGCGCCGACCGGGACGAGGCGGATCGCCGTGCCGGGGCCGCACTGGCCGAGCAGGCCGTGGTCGGCCGCGATGACGACCGCCGGCACCGGATACCCGCCGAGCGTGGCGTGATCGGGCAGGAGGACGACCGGCTCGCCGCCGGGCGGCAGCTGCACCGCCCCCGTGACCATCGGTTGCGAGTCGAGCTCGCCGCCCGAAGTCCCCCACTCGACCGCCCGCTCGGCCCGCAGCCGCAGGCCCACCCGGTTGCTGTCGCTGCCGACCCGGAACGCCGCCGCCGCCAGCCGGTCCAGCACCCCGGGGGCGAACCGCTCGGCGTGCGGCCCCGGCAGCACGCGCAGCTCGACCGGCCGTCCGCCGCCGGGCAGCTCGCTCGCCGCACCCGGGGCCAGGTGGTCACCGAGCGGCGGAGTCCACGATCCGGCGTGCAGGCGCGCCCCCGACCCGAGCGGCCCCGGCCCGAGGCCGCTGAGCTCGTCGCTGCTCTGGCTCCCGAAGACCGCGGGCCCCAGCAGACCTCCCGCGACGGCCAGGTAGGTCCGGCACCCGCGGCGCACCGCGCCGACCTCGAGGAGCTGGCCGACGTCGAGTGGCACGAGCCGGCCCGCCGCGACGTCGGTGCCGTCGACGCGCAGCACCGGGGAAGCGCCGGCGACCGCGACGTGGCACGGCCCGAGGCCGCGCAGGCGCGTCCCTCCCCCGGTGAGCTCCAGCGCCGCCGCCCCCGGCACGTTGCCGGCCAGGCCGTTGGCCAGCGCATGCGACACCGGGTCGGCCGGGCCCGCAGCCGGGACCCCGGACCCGGCGACGCCACGGCGACCGGCGTCCTGGACGACCGCGCGCAGGCCCGGCGCCCGCACCTCGAGCACCGCTCGCGCCCCACGGGGCGGCGACCAGGCCGGTGGCGCCGCCGGTGCGGGCTCGGTGGGCTCGCCGTCGCCGGCGACAGCGAACTGCACGCGGTCGCCCGGGGCGAGCACCGCGAAGGGCGGCCCGTCCAAGGAGAAGAGCGGGACGCCGGTCCGTCCCACGAGCTGCCAGCCGCCCGGCGACGCGGTCGGGTACACCGCGGCGTGCCCGTTGGCCACGGCGACGGAGCCGGCCGGCACGACCGGGCGCGGGCGGTCGCGCCGGGGCACCCGGCGCAGCGCCGCCGGCAGCCCGTCGAGATACGCGAAGCCCGGCGAGAAGCCCACCACCGCCACCGTCAGCGGCGCCCCGGTGAGCAGCGCCACCACCTCATCGCTCGAACACCCGGCGGCGGCGGCCACCTCGGCGAGATCCGGGCCGTCGAACCGGCAGGGGACGCTGACGAGGCGGCCCAGCGGCGCCGCGTCGTCTCGCCGGGCCCGGCCCCGCCGTCGCGTCGAGCACCTCGCGCACGACGGCGCGCAGTGGGTCGAGCGCGGCGTCGGCGTCGCGCACCAGGACGCCGACCGTGGCCAGCCCGCACACCACCTCCACGTCGCCGGCCGCCAGCGCCGGCGCCAGCGCCGCGGCGAGGGTGCGGGCGGCGGCGGGGTCGGCGACGCCGATCAGCAGGGCGCGGTCGCCCAGGGGACGGACCTCCCCCACGGGCACCGACTGCGTCATGCAGCGGTCGGGGCCAGCACCTCGATGCCCGAGTCCGCCAGCACGCGGCGCACCGCGGTGGCGATGGCCACGGCGCCCGGCGAGTCGCCGTGGATGCACAGGGTGTCGACCCACAGCGTGAGAAGGGTGCCGTCGGCGGCCGCGACCGCGCCGCGGGCGAGGCTGAGCGCCTGACCGGCGGCCTCTTCGGCGTCGCGCAGCACCGCACCCGGCGTGGCCCGGTCCACCAGGCCGCCGTCGGGGCGGTAGGCCCGGTCGCAGAACCCCTCCTCCATGGCCGCGACACCGTCGCGCACCGTCATGCCCATGGCGGGACAACCCGACGGGAGCACGAGCGTGGTGTCGGGCGGGCAGACCGCGCCCACGACGTCGCGCAGGACCAGGTAGATCGCGCCGCCCTTGGCCACCTCTTCGTAGAGCGCACCGTGCGGCTTCACCGATGCGATCGCGGTGCCGGCCGACGTGCACACCGTCGCCAGGGCGCGCAGTTGTGCGCCCAGCGACTCCCGCAGCTCGTCGCGGTCGATGTCCATCGGCCGGCGGCCGAAGCCCTCGGTGTCGGGATACGACGGGTGCGCACCCACGCGCACGCCGTGCTCGAGCGCGGCCGCGACGGTCGCCGTCATGGTGTCCGCGTCGCCCGCGTGGCCGCCACAGGCGACGTGCGCCGTGGTCACGAGCCCGAGCAGGCCACGCTCCGCCTCGACGCCGGCGGGGTCGGTCGCCTCACCGACGTCGGCGTTGAGGTCGATCCGGCGCGACGGCGACACCGGTCACCCCGCCTCGAGGCGGTCCACCACCGTCCCGTCGCGGTAGACGACGCGCTGATGGCGCCGCGTCGGCACCCGGGTGCCGCCGAGGATGGAGCCGGTGAGGTTGAGCGGGTCGGCGCCCGCCACGACGACCTCTTCGCCGTCGGCCGGGCGGCGGTGCACGGCCAGCAGCTCCTCGGCCGCCTCGGGCAGCGCGTACTGCTCGCCCGAGAGCCCGGCGACGAAGCGGCCGCCGAGGGCGAGCCCCCGCGCCTCGAACCGCCGCAGCGCCCACACGACCTCGCGCCACGGCACCTTGAACGACTCGCGGCCCCACAGGTCCCAGGTGACCACGCCCCAGCGCAACAGCAGCTGGTGCGCCACCACCTCGGCCAGCTCCTCGTTGCCCGGCGACAGCACACCGTCGGCCACCGCCGGCACGCCCAGGACCTCGGCCCCGGGGAGCAGCGACCAGCGACCCTCGCCGATGCCCGAGCCCGGCCGGGGCGCGGCGGCGGGCGAGTCGGCTCGAGGGATGCCGCACGGTGCGCGTGCGCCAGCGGTCGCGGGCCGAGAGCAGGGAGCGCACGGCCGAGAACGCGTCGGCCGTGACGAGGCCGCGGGCCACGAGGTCCCACAACCCCTCGTCGACCTCCGCCGGGAGCCGGCCGGTCAGCGGCGCCAGCTCGGGCCGGAAGCACGCGCCGCGGGTGCGCAGCGCGGCCAGCACGTCGGCGCCCGCACCCACCTCGGGCTCGGGCGCGCCGGCCCCAGCCCGCACGGCGCGCAGCATCGGGACGAGCTCGTCGCGCACGACGAACGCCAATGGCGTGGCGGGCGAGGGCGCGCCGCTGCGCCCCGTGGGCTCGGCCCGCGGCGTGAGCCGTCCCCACACGACCTCCCCCGACAGGCAGAGCTCGTCGAGCCAGCGCGGGTCGTAGCCGTGCACCCGGGTCGGCAGGATCTGCGCCTCCCACTCCGCCGCCGGCGCCTCGATGCCGGCCAGCTGTTCGAGCACTTCGAGCAGGCCGGCGCGGCCCTCCAGCCGGCTTCCCGGTGTCGCGTGCTGCCAGCGCGTCAGGAAGCGCACGTAGTGACTGATCGGCACCGCCTCCACCAGGCCACGCCGGCGCCGGCGGCCGGCCGCCTGCAGCCGGACGAGCAGGTGGCGCGCACACCAGCGCCCGTCGGGCAGCTCGATCGCCACGCCCGTGCCCTCGAGCCGGGCCAACGCCGTACGCGCCCGCGCCACGGTCAACGGCGCACCGAGCGGCGCCCCGGGGGGCAACGGCGCGTCGGCCACCAGCTCCTCGATCGTGACGGGCCCGGCCAGCTGCAGGTGCCCCGCCGCGCACGCCGCGGCGGCCTCGTCGTCGGTGCCCGGCGCGGCCGCGGCGTCACGACGCTCCGTCGCCACCCAGCAGCCGTCGACCTCGCCGGCCCGGCCGTCGGCCGCCAGCGCATCGAACCAGGCGGCCCAGGGCGCGTGCGGCCGGCAGATCACCAGCGACAGCAGGAGGTCGTGCAGCTCGTCGGGGTCGCGTGGCGCGGGGCAGAGTTGCTCCAGCACGGCGGCCACCGCAGCGGGGTCGAGCGCCGCCATCTCGTGGACCGGCACCGGCAGGCCGTCGGGACCGAGCTCGCCCAGGCCGCGCCGCAACGAGAGCGCGCGGGTGCGCCGCTCCTCGAGCGGGCGCGTCGTCGAGATAGGTGTAGGGACGCCCGCTCAAGATCGCGTGCGACAGCGGCGAGGGCTCGGCGGACTCGACGGTGTGCACGGCGACGGCGCCGGACTCGACCTTGGCCCACAGGTCGACCAGGCCCTCGACCGACAGGCCCTCGTGCAGGCAGTCGTCGACGGTCTGGCGCGCCAGGACGTGGTCGGGCACCGCGACCGGGGCCGGCCGGCGCGTTCTCCTGGCAGGCGGCCAGGCCGGGCCACACCGCGGCGAGCAGGTCGTCGGCCTCCATGCGCTGCAGGTGGATCGGCCGCCGTCTGCCCCCGCGCATGCGGGGCATGACCAGCGCGCGGGTGAGGTTCCAGCGCCAGCGTGCGCCGAGCATGGGATGCAACAGGACGGCCTGGGTGAGCGCCTGCGCCGCCTGCGCGCTCGAGAGCATCGACTGCACGCGGGTGAGCGGGAAGCTGTGCTGGGGGCCGAGCGAGAGCACGACCGTGTCGTCGTCCGCGGCCGCCTGCAGCTCGAAGTCGAAGGACACGCAGAAGCGCTTGCGCAGCGCGAGGCCGAGGGCGCGGTTGATGCGGCCGCCGAAGGGCGCATGGATGATGAGCTGCGAGCCCTCGCTCTCGTCGAAGCAGCGCTCGACGACGATGCGCTCACGGGTCGGCAGGTGGCCGAGCGCAGCGAGCCCGGCGGCGCAGTAGGCCACGACCTGCTGGGCCACGTCGGCCGAGACGCCGGCCCGCTCGCACACCAGCCGGCGCGCGCCGTCACCGTCGCCCGCGTGCAGCACGGGTTCGAGCGCGGCGCGCAGGTCGCTCACGGCCTCGGAGAGCTCGGCCGTCCGGGCCGGCGCCTCGCCCAGCCAGAACGGGACCGTCGGCGGCAGGTCCCCCGCGTCGTGGACGCGCACCGTGCCGACCTCGACCTTGGCCACCCGCCACGAGTGCGTGCCGAGGAGGAAGATGTCGCCCGCCGTCGCCTCGACGGCGAAGTCCTCGTGCACCGAGCCGACGGTCACGCCGTCGGGGTCGAGCACGACGCGGTAGTCGCCCGTCTCGGGGATGGCGCCCCCGCCCGTCAGGGCGGCCAACCGCGCCCCGCGCCGGGCGCGCAGGCGGCCGTTGACCGCGTCGTGGTGGAGGTGCGCGCCGCGCCGCCCCCGCCCGGTCTCGATCCCCCAGCTGGCCAGCGCGACCACCTCGTCGAAGTCCTGCCGCGACAGCTCGGCGTAGGGGGCGGCGCGGCGCACGAGCTCCCACATGGCCTCGACGTCGTACTCGCCCGCCGCCGCCACCTCGGCGATCACCTGCTGGGTCAGCACGTCGAGCGGCGCCACGGGCGGCTCCAGCAGGTCGAGGCGGCCCTCGCGCACGGCGGCGAGCAGCGCGGTGCACTCGACGAGCTCGTCGCGCGTCTGGGGGTAGAGGCGGCCGGCCGGCGTGCCGTCGCGGTGGTGGTTGGCCCGGCCGACACGCTGGAGGAAGGTGCCGATGGCACGGGGCGAGCCGATCTGGCAGACCAGCTCCACCGGCCCGACGTCGATGCCGAGCTCGAGCGAGGCGGTGGCCACCAGCGCGCGCAGGTCGCCGGCGCGCAGGCGGGTCTCGACGATGCGCCGGCGCGCCGCCGAGAGGCTCCCGTGGTGCGCCGCCACCAGCAGCGAGGCGTCGACGTCGTCCCCGCCGCGACCCGGCTCGTCCTCGGCGAGCCGTTCGGTCAGCAGATGGGCCACCCGTTCGGCCATCTTGCGCGTGTTGACGAACACGAGCGTGGTGCGGTGGTGCCGGGTGTGCTCGGCGATGGAGTCGAGGATGTCGGAGAGCTGGCCGCCCGCCATCACCGCCTCGAGCTCGGTCGTCGGCAGCTCGATGGCGACCTCGAGGTCGCGGCGCGTGCCCGCAGTCGACGATCACCGTCTCCTCGCGGCCGGGATGGACGCCCGAGAGCAGCCGGGCGACGAGGTCGAGCGGGCGCTGCGTGGCCGAGAGCCCGATGCGCTGGAGCCGGCCGCCGCTCTCGGTGACCAGCGCGTCGAGGCGCTCGAGGCTGAGCGCGAGGTGGCTGCCCCGCTTGTCGCGCGCCAGCGTGTGCACCTCGTCGACGATCACCGTGCGCACGCCGCGCAGCAGCGCACGCGACGACGGCGCGGTCAGGAGGAGGTAGAGCGACTCGGGCGTCGTGACCAAGAGGTCGGGCGCCTGGCGCTTCATGGCGGCGCGCTCGGCCGGAGGCGTGTCGCCGGTGCGCACCGCCACGCGCAGCCCCGGGTCGGGGCAGCCGAGCGCGGCCGCCTCCTCGCGGATTTCCGAGAGGGGGACGTGCAGGTTCTCGTGCACGTCGACCGCCAGCGCGCGCAACGGCGAGATGTAGAGGACCTCGGGCGTGCCGGCCGAGCGGGTGCCGGCCTGGGCCGCCCGGTAGGCGGCGTCGATGGCGACGAGGAAGCCGGTCAGCGTCTTGCCCGAACCGGTCGGCGAGGCCACCAAGACGTCGCGGCCCGCCGCGATGTGCGGCCAGGCGGCCGATTGCGGGGGCGTGGGCCCGGCCGGGAAGCGACGGGCGAACCAGCGCGCCACGGCCGGGTGGAACAGGGACTCGGGCGCGGCGTCGGGCATCGTCCCCCTATTCCACCAGGATGCTGTGACCGTTGCGCCGCCGGCCTCCGCCGGCTCCGCCCGGGTGACGGCTCACGCGGCGGCCCGCCACCCCCAGCACGAGATCATGGGCGGCTGGGTCAGGTCCAGGCGCCCGGCGACGACGCTGGCCAGGTGCTGCTCGATCTCGTCTTCGGTGGCGACCTCGCGGGCGACCAGCTGATCGCGCACGAGGTCGATCGTGGCCACCTCGAGCGGGATGCAGGCCGGGTGCCGGATGGGGAAGGCGGCGTCGGCGCCCACGTCCTCCAGTCCGGCGGCCCGGAGGCGGTGGGGCAGGGTGCGGCCGTAGGCCAGGTCCACGCCCCGTTCGGAGAGCAGGTGGCGAAAGCCCCGGCGCAGGCGGTTGGCCAGGACCTCCTCGGGCCCCGTCTCCTCCAGGCAGCTGCGCGGCTGGAGCGCCGGGTCGGCGTCCTCGACGAGCAGCACGCCGCCGGGGCGGAGCGCGGCGACCATGTGCGCCAGCGCGGCGTCGCGCTCGGGCACGTGCACCAGCACGAGGCGCGCGTGGACCAGGTCGAAGGGGCCGCCGGGCGGCGGGTCGCCCGCCACGTCGTGCTCGAGGATGGTCACGTTGGGCGCCGCGGCGTGGGCCGCCCACGAGAGGTTGATGTCGGTGGCCAGGACGTGGCCGCGCTCGCCCACCCGCGCCGCGAGGTGCGCCACCACCGAGGTCCCCCCGGCACCGACCTCCCAGCAGCGCCACCCGGGCGCCAGGCCGAGCGCATCGAGGTGGCGGAACGTCGACGGGTCGAACAGGGTGGCGAAGGCGGTGAAGCGGTCCATCGCCTCGGGGGCGTCGTTGCCGAGCAGGTAGCGCCCCGCCCGCCGCGCCGGCACCGGCGCTCACGGCGACGCCGCCGGCTCGGCAGCGGGGTCGGCGTCGCCGGGGGCGGCGGGTCCCGGGGCCGGTCCGGGTCCCGCAGCGGGTCCGGCCGCGGGTCCGGCCGCCGCGCCGGCTCCGGCGGCCACGGGCGGCCGGCCGTCCATGGGGGCGAGGCCGAGATCGTGCGAGGTCCCCACGTAGCGGTCGAGGACGTCGGCCACCTCGGCCCGGCCCTCCTCGATGAGCGTGGGCGTGGCCGAGAAGTCGCGGTACTGCCCCGCCGGATCGCCGCCGCCGCTGAACACGATCACCTCGACGCCGGGCGGCAGCGCCGCCAGCTCGCGCACGAAGCGCGCGTGCACGGCGACGAAGAAGGCCGTGAGCGCGGCCTCGGCCGGTCGGCGCGGGGGCTTGGGGTGATAGTGCAGCGGGCCGCAGAGGAGCACGTAGATGCGGTCGCATCCAGCGGTCAGGGCCCGGCTGATCGGGACGTTGTTGACGACGCCGCCGTCGACCAGCACGTCGCCGTCGATCGTCACCGGCGGGAACATGGACGGGATGGCCGACGACGCCAGGACGGCCTCCACCGCGGGACCGTGGGCGATCCAGCGCTCGCGCCCGTCGGTGAGCGAGGTGGTCACCACCTCGACCGGGATCAGCGCGTCCTCGAGGTTCTCGTAGTCGATCCCCGCCTCGATGATGTTGCGCAGCCCGGTGTTCGCATGCACCGCGGCGCGCTTTTGGAAGAAGGCCCACGGCCCGTCGAACGTGCCGCGGGGGAAGATGTCGGCGCCGCGGATGCCACGCCAGACGTCGGCCATGTGCGCGTTGCCCTCGAGCGTCGGGTTGCCGGCGTAGGCCGCGCCGTTGATGGCGCCGACGGAGGCGCCGAAGACGCGGTCGGCGCGGATGCCCCGGCGGATGAGCTCGTTCAGCATGCCGACCTGCACGGCGCCGCGGCTGCCGCCGCCCGCCAGCACGAACGCCGTGCGCTGCGGGGTCCCGACGTGCCGCCCGTCGGCGGCGTGGCGCCGCCGACCCCAGCGGGCGCGGAGGCGCTCGGTCCAGGTGGGCGCGCCGGCGCCGTCGCTCGAAGGGCCCGGGCTCGTCACGGGGCCTGCTCCTGCTCCTCGCGGGCTTGCCAGGCGCGCGCTTGGCGTTCGCGCCACGCCCGGCGCCCGACCACATCGTGGCGCACCGCCCACACGATGATGATCACGACCAGCACCACCAGGGCGACGACGAAGAGCCCGAACACGACGGCGAACGCGACGTTGGTGGCGGGCGCCGGCAAGACGAGGGCGGATGCCATGCACCAGCCAGGGTAGAGGCCCTGTCACACGCCCTGGGCACACTGCCGCCCATGGTCCTCGTCGCCCCGCGCCCCCTGCGCTCCCCCCCGTCCGGGGCCGCGACGGCGGGCCCGGGCGGCGAGGTGCTGGCGCTGCTGCGGGGCGACACGGCGGCGCGGCCGAGCTTCGACCCGGGCCTGGCCGGCGGGCTCCGGGCCTGGCTCGAGGATGCGGCCTACGGGGTGGTGGCCCGGCGGGGCGACCTGGCGCCACCGCTGGTGTTCGGGCCGCGCGAGCTACTCGGGCCGGCGTCCGGGGAGACCACGGGCGGCCCCGAGCGCGGCTCCGAGGACGCCGTCGTGTCCCGGCTCGTGCACGCCCTGCTGCGGGTGCTGGTCACCGCACGGCGCCATCGAGGACCCGTGGGGCGACGCCCTCGACGCGCTGCGCGCCGAGGGGCCGGCCGGCGCGGGGACGGTGGCCCGGGCCGAGGCCCTGGACGAGACGGCGCGGGCGGCGCTCGGTGCGGTGGTCACGCGGCACGCCACGCACCTGACCGACCTGATGCCGCGCCTCGCCCCGGGGTGGATGCCGCGGACCGACGACCGCGTGGCCATCCCGCTGGCCGGGGGCCGCGTGGCGCTGCACGGCGTCTTCGACCTCCTGGTCGGCGTGCCGCAGCCCGGCACCGCAGTCGCTGTGCGCGCTCGGCCTGTCGACGGGGGGGTCGTGGGCCCGGGCGCGCCGCTCGCTGCACTATCTCGCCCTCCTCGAGACCCTGCGCAGCGGGACACCGCCGTTCCGGCTGGCCCTGCTCGAAACGGGCAGCGGCCGCTACGGCATCGAGGACGTGCGCGAGGAGCACCTGCGCGCCATCGCGTCGCATCTCGCGGCCTGGCTGGAGGGCCAGGCGGGCGCCGGTGCGGCCGGAGGGCCGGCGGCAGGTGGGTGAGGGGCTGACCGCGGCGCTGGTGGCCCCGCCCGCCACCACGGTGCCCCTCGACGTCGGCGCCTGGCGGGCCGCGCTCGAGGCGGCGCGCGCCGCACTCGCCGGCCTGGCCGTCCGCCGCGCCGGAGCCGGGCCGTTCCGGGTGACCGACCACGACGTGCGCTGTGCCCTGGGCGACGGCGAGGCGGGCGGCAACGACGAGCCGTTCACCTGGTCGGCCCGGACGGCGCGTCGCTCCGTCGGGCTGGCCGCGGTGCGCGCCCTGCTGGCGGGCGAGGCGCGGAGCCCGCTCGAGGCCGTGCGGGCGCGTCTGGCCGACTCCGAGCGGGGGGTGCGCGACGGCGGCGCCACGGTCTCGGGGCTCGACCGCTGGGTGGCCACCCTGCCGGCGGCCGGGCGCAGCGCCGTGACGGCCGAGGCGGCGACGTGGGCGACCCGGCTGTGGTGCGCGCTCGACTGGCCCGCCCTGGGCCCCGCCCCCGTCGTCGGGCGCGACCACTGGTGGGACAGCCCGCACTCGGCCCTGCTGGCCCTGCGGGGCCGGGCCGACGTGCGCACCGCGACGGCGCACCTGGTCGTGCTGTCGGGCCCGCGCCGCGAGTCGGTGCGTGCCGAGCTGGCGCTCGTGACGCTGGTCGAGGCGCTGCGCGCCCGCGGCGAGCCGGCGCCGGGGCGGGTGGTCGGCTGGTGGCCGGACTCGGGCCACGTCGTGCGCCTCGAACCGCACCCGACGGTGCTCACCCTGGCGGCCGATGCGGTGGCGCTCGTGCTGGCCGGCGGCCCGGGGGCCCGGGCTGCGGCCTGAGGAGGCCCAAGGGTCCTCTATCGTTGGCCCCTCCCATGGGCCGACGCGAGGACATCAGAAACGTGGCGATCGTGGCCCACGTGGACCACGGCAAGACCACGCTGGTAGACGCGCTCCTGCGCCAGACCGGCGCCTTCGGTGCGCACCAGGAGGTCACCGACCGCGTCATGGACTCGGGCGACCTCGAGCGCGAGAAGGGCATCACCATCCTGGCCAAGAACACGGCCGTGCGCTGGGGCGGGGTGAAGCTGAACATCGTCGACACCCCGGGCCACGCCGACTTCGGCGGCGAGGTGGAGCGCGGGCTGACGATGGTCGACGGGGTGCTGCTGCTCGTCGACGCCTCGGAGGGCCCGCTGCCCCAGACCCGCTTCGTGCTGCGCAAGGCCCTCGAGGCCCGCCTCCCGGTCGTGCTGGTGGTGAACAAGGTGGACCGGGCGGACGCCCGCATCGCCGAGGTGGTGCACCAGGTCGAGGAGCTGTTCTTGGACCTCGACGCCGACGAGGACCAGATCGACTTCCCCATCCTCTACGCGAACGCCAGGGCGGGCTGGGTCAGCACCGAGGCGGGTGTCGAGGGGACCAACGTCGAGCCCCTCTTCCGCACCATCATCGAGCACGTCCCCGCACCGTCCTTCGACGAGGACGCGGCGACCCAGGCGCTGGTGTGCAACCTGTCGGCGTCGCCCTACGTGGGCCGGCTGGCGATCTGCCGCGTGCACAACGGCACGTTGGTCAAGGGGGCGCCGGTCGCCTGGTGCCGCCTGGACGGATCGATCGAGACGGTGAAGATCACCGAGCTCTACGTGACCGAGGCGCTCGAGCAGGTGCCGGCGGAATCGGCCGGCCCGGGCGAGATCGTCTCGGTGGCCGGCCTGGCCGAGGTGACCATCGGCGAGACGCTGGCGGACGCCGACCGGCCGGTCGCGCTGCCGGCCATCACGGTGGACGAGCCGAGCCTGGCCATGACGATCGGCATCAACACCTCGCCGCTCGCCGGCACGGACGGCACCAAGCTCACGGCCCGGCTGCTCAAGTCGCGACTGGACGCCGAGCTCGTCGGCAACGTCGCCATCCGGGTCGGCCCGACCGAACGGCCCGACATGTGGGAGGTCCTCGGGCGCGGTGAGCTCCAGCTGGCCGTGCTCGTCGAGACGATGCGCCGGGAGGGCTTCGAGCTCACCGTGGGCAAGCCCCAGGTCGTGACGCGCGAGGTCGACGGTCGCGTGCACGAGCCGGTCGAGCGGGTGAGCGTGGACGTGCCCGACGAGTATCTCGGCGTCGTGACCCAGCTGCTCGCGCTGCGCAAGGGCAACATGCTCGAGATGGTCAACCACGGGACGGGGTGGGTGCGGCTCGACTACCGCGTGCCGGCCCGTGGTCTCATCGGGTTCCGCACCGAGTTCCTGACCGAGACGCGGGGCACCGGCATCCTCCACCACGTCTTCGACGGGTGGGAGCCCTGGCACGGCGAGCTGCGCACGCGGCGCAACGGGTCGATGGTCGCCGACCGGCGCGGCGTCACCACGACGTTCGCGCTGATGAACCTGCAGGAGCGCGGGAGCATGATCGTCGGCCCGGCCGAAGAGGTCTACGAGGGGATGATCGTCGGCGAGAACGCGCGGGACGAGGAGATGGACGTCAACCCGACCAAGGAGAAGAAGCTGAACAACATCCGCTCCTCCACGGCCGAGGAGCTGGTGCGGCTGACGCCGGCCATGACGTTCTCTTTGGAGCACGCCCTCGAATTCATCGCGACCGACGAGTGCGTGGAGGTGACGCCCAAGGCCGTCCGCCTGCGCAAGGTGGTGCTGGACCAGCCGACGCGGGCGCGCCAGCGCTCACGAGCCCGCGACCTGCGAGAGGCAGGGACCAAGAGGTAGCGAGGACCAGGCGGTGGCCGGCGACGAGAAGCGGGAGGAGGCCCCCGTGGCCAACGGAGCGGTGAGAAACGAGGGGTTCGACCACATGACGGTGGTCGTGGCCGACCTCGACGAGGCCAAGCACTTCTTCGGGTTGCTCGGCTTCGCCGAACGGGTGACCGTGCGTCGCCCGGGGCGAGGAGATCGCCCGCTACATGGGCATCGACGGATGGGAGGCCGACCACGTCACCCTCGTGCTCGAGGGCGCGCCGGTGCACCAGGAGGTCCAGCTGCTGCGGTTCCACGAGCCGCCGGCGCGGGCCGACGGGGGTGCGGGGACGCTGACCCGCCTGGGCTTCAACCACGTGTGCTTCCGGGTGGCCGACCTGGACGCGACCCTGGCCCACCTGGCGGCGCACGGCGTCACGCCGCGCAACGAGATCATGGACTTCCACGACCGGCGCCTCGTCTTCCTCGACGGTCCGGGGGTGGTCGTCGAGCTGGCCGAGTGGGTCAGCGGGTCGGCCGGTCAGGGTGCGCACCTAGCATGAGCGCGCCGGGAGGGATGGCAGAGCGGACGAATGCACAGCTCTTGAAAAGCTGCGAGGTGCAAGCCTCCGTGGGTTCGAATCCCACTCCCTCCGCGTCCGGAGCTTGACCCCTTAGGGCGAGGACCACCAATTGGTGGTCGCCGCGGCTGAGGGCGTTCTCACCTTGCCCTGACGTCCGCGCGGGCGTCCCCGGCGGGGAGCCCCTTGGTCCTTGGTGGACCCCGGGCAAGACGGGGTGAGGCGCCGACGTAGGGTTGGGGCGGTTTCGGACCCGGTGGTGGGCGCCGGCGGTGGGTTGCGGGAGGCGGTGTGGACGCGTGACGGAGATGCTGCTGACGCAGCCGAGGCCGTCCCCGCCCGTCCCGGTGCCGTCGCCACCGCGTCCCGCGCGCTCGACGACGCCGACATTGGGCGACGGCTCTCGCGTGCACCGCACTGCTCGGGGCCGGTCTCGGCTACCTCCTCTCGGACGCCGCGCAGGCGAACGACCATTACGACCGGGCGCGGCACACGCTCGGCACCACGCGTGCCACCACGGCCGTCGTCTCGCGGGAGCTCGACAGGGCGCGGGTCGACCTCAGGCTGGTCACCGAACAGGTGGGGAGCGACACCACGGCCCTGGCGCAGGACACCTCGCAGCTCCAGGGCGCACAGTCCGCGCTGAGTGCCGCGCAGATGCACGTCTTTGAGCAGGCGGTCCCTGCTCAATTCGCTCCACGCCTGCCTCGGCGGCGTCGAGCAGGCCCTGAACGCCCTGGCCGTCGGCAGCCAGTCCAACGCGGCGGCGGCGCTGCACGCGGTCTCGGCCAGCTGTGCGGCCGCGGTGAACGCCAGTGGCTGAACGACCTGCGCACCGACGGTCGGTGGTCGTCGTGGCCGCCGTGGTGGCGGTGGCCGGCCTCGCGACCGCGGTCTGGTACGACGCCCACGCGCACCTGCGCGCCGGTGGCGAAGCATCCACCCTGACAGCCGCCCAGCATCACCTGGCCGTGCTGCGCCACGACACGGCGCTCACCGAGTACGCCAACGCGGTCACGACCAACCAACGCAACGGGCTCGAGGCCTCCATCGGCACGACCCTGAATCAGTTGGCCGGGGTCGAGGCGTCCGTGCACAGCGCGAACGCCGGCGCGTCACTGGAGGGACTCGGGATCAGCACGCTCCACACCTGTTTGGGCGGCGTGCAGGCGGCACTGAGCCAGATCTCGGCGAAGAACAACGCAGGCGCCGCCAAGGACATCTCGGCCGTCTCGGGCCCATGTGCCCAGCTCGACGGTGGCGCGGCGGCCGGCCTGGTCTATCCGTTCGACTTTCCCGATCCCGACGTGATCCTCGTCGGGCAGACCTACTTCGCCTACGCCACGAACTCCGTCGCGGGGAACATCCAGATCATCGCGTCGAACGACCTGACCCATTGGACATCGGTCGGCAACGCGCTGCCGTCGCTCCCCGCCTGGGCCAAGCCGAACAACACGTGGGCTCCTGCGGTCGCCCGGGTCAACGGCACCTTCCTCATGTACTACGCCGTCGACGTCGCGGCGACCAGCACCGAGTGCATTTCGGTCGCCACGGCCAGCCGGGCCCAGGGCCCGTTCATCGACAATTCGGTCGCCCCGCTCGAATGCCAGCAATCGATGGGCGGCTCCATCGACCCTTCGACGTTCACCGACGCCAACGGCGTCTCGTACCTGGTCTGGAAGTCGGGTGGTCCCGGCTCGTCGAAGATCTGGTCAGAGGCGCTGAGCGCGACGGGAACGGGCTTCGCCAACGCGACCAGCCCGACCCAGTTGCTCGTCCCGGATCGAGCCTGGGAGGGGGGAACCGTGGAAGCGCCGGACCTCGTCCTGTCCCACGGCCACTACCTCCTCTTCTTCTCCGGCAACGACTGGAACACCGCCAATTACGCCGTCGGGGTCGCCGCATGCACCGGGCCGCTCGGCCCGTGCGCGGATGCCACGCCCACTCCGATCCTCTCGTCGGGCACCGGCATTGCCGGACCGGGCGGAGAGTCGGTGTTCACGGACACGAACGGAGCGTCCTGGATCGCGTTCCACGCCTGGGTCCCGGGCGCCGTCGGGTTCCCCAACAGCCGCGACCTCTACCTGCGCCAACTCAATCTCAACGGCGCGGTGCCGGCAGTCGCAGCGCCCGGAGGGGGTTGACCGGACCCGGGCGCCGATCACTGCGTCGGTCAGCGCGCCCTCTCGACGGCCAAGGCGTCGGCGCGCGGCACGAGCCCATTGGCATCGAGGCGCCTGCACACATCGGGAAAATCCCCCGCCGGCCCGCTCCAGCGCAACTCGCCCACTTCCGCGAGCAGCGTGCGGTCGATGCGCAGCGTCGCCAAGTCCTTGAACAGCAGCGCGTCGTCGAAGCCGTCGCGCAGGGTGCTCGCCAACTTCGCTGCGCCCCGCACGGTGACATCCCATCGGCGGCGTCCGGAGGGATCTCCTCGACGTGGTGCCAGCGCGCCAACACCGTGGCGGCCGACTTCGCCCCCCACCCGGCGAGGCCGGGAAAGCCGTCGGCACTGTCGCCCACGAGCGCGAGGTAGTCCGGGATGGAGGCGGGCGGCACGCCGAACTTGGCCACGACCCCGGCTTCGTCGATGAGCCGGTTCTGGCGCCTATCGAGCTGCACGACCCGCTGCCCCCGGACACACTGGCCGAGATCCTTGTCGGGCGTACAGATCACGACCTGGTCGACCTGCGTGTCCTCATCGGCGACCGCGGCTCCGCTGGCCAGCGCATCATCGGCCTCGACGTCCACCATGGGCCACACGAAGACACCCAGGGCGACCAGCGCATCTTCGAGGGGCCAGAACTGCGACTTCAGATCCGGGTCAATGCCGTCGCCGGTCTTGTACCCCGGCCACATGTCGTTGCGGAACGACTCGATCACATGGTCGGTGGCCACGCCGATGTGCGTCGCGCCTTCCTCGAGCAGCTGGAGCACGGAGCTCAGGACACCGCGCGTCGCCGCCACCTCGTCTCCCTCGGCGTTCCGATGCGGTGGCGCACCGAAGAAATGCCGGAACAACTCGTAGGTGCCATCGACGAGGTGGACCCTCATGAGGGGGAGCTTTCCACACGAAGCGCCCGGCACCTCAGGTGGGCGACGCGCTCGAGCGTGTCACGGGCCCGAACCAGAAACGCACGTTCGGCCATGTTGTCCGTCAGGCCGAGCGCGGCGTCGTATTCGGTGACGGCCTCCGCGACGCGTCCGAGTCGGCGCAGAAGGTCAGCCCGGACGGCGTGCCAGAGGTAGTACGAGTCGAGCGGCAGATCGCCGATGGAAGCCAGCGCGGCTTGCGGTCCTTCGACCTCGGCCAGCGCCACGGCGCGGTTGAGGACGACGATCGGGGAGCCGTCGAAGAGCAGCAGCTGATCGTAGAGCGCGAGGATCTGGCGCCAGTCAGTGGCGGACGCGACGGGCGCGTCAAAATGCACGGCGTTGATGGCGGCTTGAATTTGGTACGGGCCCGGCGTGTTGCGCCGTAGGCAGGCCCGCACGATGTCCTGACCTTCGGCCGCCAGGTCCCGGTCCCAGAGTGTGCGGTCCTGTTCGGGGAGCGGCACCAGCACGCCGTCCGCTCCCTCCCGAGCCGGCCGGCGGGCCTCGACAAGCAGCATCAGCGCCAGCAGGCCGAGGACCTCGGGCTCGTCGGGCATCAGCGCAGCCACCGTCCGACCCAGGCGAAGGGCCTCGGCGGTCAGCTCCGCGCGGGCGAGCCGGTTCCCGGCGGTGGCGGCATACCCCTCGTTGAACACGAGGTAGATCACGGCCAGCACGGAGCGGATTCGGTCCGGCAACTCGGAACTGGACGGCACCCGGTACGGGATGCCGGCATCGCGGACCTTCGCCTTGGCCCGCGTGATCCGCTGCGCCATGGTCGGCTCGGGTACGACGAAGGCGCGGGCGATCTCGCCGGTCGTCAGACCTCCGAGCAGACGAAGGGTCAGGGCGATCCGTGCCGCCGGAGCGAGGGCGGGGTGACAGCAGGTGAAGATCAGCCGGAGGCGTTCGTCTTGCACGGCGAGTTCCTCGTCGGGCTCGTCGCGCTCGTGCAAGAGCGCGGCCTGGGCGTGGCGATCGGCGCGACTGCCTTCGCGGCGCAGACGATCCAGGACCTTGCGCCGAGCGGTCGTGATGATCCATCCGGCCGGGCTCGGCGGCAGGCCGTCAGCGGCCCACCGCTCGGCTGCCACGGCGAACGCCTCCTGCACCCCTTCCTCGGCCAGGTCGATGTCCCCGAAGGCGCGGACGAGGACGGAGACGGCGCGGCCGTACTCCTGCCGGAAAACGGTCTCGACACTGGGATCACGCTCCTTCATGGACCGGCGAAGGCTCAGCCCTCGGGATCCTCCTGGAACGGCCGGACCTCGACCGGTTCGGCGCAGGCGCGGGTGGCCTTGGCCGCCCACGCCAGGGCGGCGTCGAGGTCGTCCACCTCGATGACCCAGAAGCCACCGATGTGCTCCTTGGACTCCGTGAAGGGGCCGTCGGTGACGACGATCTCGCCGCCGTCCTCGCGCACCACCGTGGCGATGGATGCCGGCTGGAGCCCGCCGGCAAAGACCCAGATACCGGCGGACTGCATCTCTGCGTTGAACTCGTCCACCCGGTCGAAGGCCCGCTGCATCTCGTCGGGCGGACGGGGTGGCGCGCCGTCGATCATGGCCACACTGAGCAGGTACTGCTTCATCGGTACACCCTTTCTTCGCTGTTCGTTCTCTGTTCGTTTCGTCGTCGCGTCCGGTCAACCGGCTTGCTCGCCGGCGGCCTTGGCTCGATAGGTCACGACCACGACGCCGTCGTCGCCGACGGTCTTCACCTCGTCGAGGGCCAGGCGCGGTGCCACGGTCAGCTCGCCGAAGAGCCGCTTGCCCTCGCCGAGGACGATCGGGAAGATCATCAGGCGGTACTCGTCGACCAGTCTCGTGCTCGACCAGCAGCTGGACGAGCGAGGCACTTCCGTTGACGAGGAGGTCGCCCTCGAGACGCGCCTTGAGGGCCGTCAACTCGGCGGCGACGTCACCGCGGACGACGGTGCTGTTGTTCCAGGACGCGTCGGCATCAGCAAGGGTGTTCGACACGACGTACTTGGGCATGGCGTTCATCTTGGTCGCAAATCCCACCGGGTCCTCCATGGTCGGCCATGCCTGTGCGAAACCCTGATAGGTGACCCGCCCCAACAACAGGGCTTCGGCCCCGAGTACCTCGTCGAGCTTGAAGCGATCGCCGTCCGCGCCGCGGTTGAAGCGGAACGTCCAGCCGGCGTTGCGAGTGCCCTCGGACCCTCCCGGGTCCTCCATCACACCGTCGATCGAGACGAATTCGCTGACCACGATCCTGCCCATCGCTGCCTCCTTCGATCAGTCGCTCCCGGCCTCGCGCCGGCAGCCACCACCTATACGAGCGGCACGAGGTCGAATTCGACAGCTCTCGGGAAACTTCCCGGAACCGGGCACTCCAGCACCCGCATCGCGTCGTCGGGTGTGTCACATCCGGACGGTATGCCGGGTCTTCCTATCGTCCACATCAGAGGTCCGATTCCCGCCGGAACCTTCGCCCCCTCACCCGTAGGGTGGGAATAACGGCCCGCCGCACCAGGTTGGCCCACTGTCGGGATCCGACGGACCCAGTCGCACTTGCAACGAGGAGTCCCATGCGCGGCAACACCGCCACCACCATTGAGATCGCCCCCGGCCGGAGCGTGCCCTCCTGGCTCGTACTCAGCGTCGTCCTCGTCGGCCAGTTCATGGTCGTGCTCGACGCCTCCATCGTCAATGTGGCGTTGCCGTCGATTCAGCGCGACTTGCATTTCACCACGTCGAGCCTGCAGTGGATCATCAACGCGTACACGCTGACTTTCGCCGGCTTCCTCCTCCTGGGCGGCCGGGCGGCCGATCTCTACGGCCGCCGTCGCGTCTTTCTCGTCGGTCTGACCGTGTTCACGGTCTCCAGCCTCCTGGGTGGCCTCGCCCAGAGTGAAGCCTGGCTGGTCACGGCCCGGGCGTTGCAGGGGTTGGGAGCCGCCATCCTGGCGCCGGCAACGCTCACCATCCTCACCGCCACGTTCCCTGAAGGGCCGGCTCGGGCGTGGGCACTCGGAGCCTGGAGCGCCGTGTCCTCGGCCGGTGCGTCAGCCGGTGCGCTGCTCGGCGGCATCCTCACCGACTTTCTCAACTGGCGCTGGATCCTCTTCGTCAACGTGCCGGTGGGCGTGGTGGCCCTGGTGGCGGCGCGCCGCTATCTCCCCGAGTCACGGGCCGAACTGGATCACCACCACCTGGACGTGGCCGGCGCCGTCACGGTGACGGCCGGCCTGGTGGCCCTCGTTTATGCGCTCGTGCGCACGGAGAATTACTCGTGGGGGTCGAGCGAGGTCCTGCTGCCCCTCGCGTTGGGCGTGGCGCTCCTCGTGGTCTTCGTCGTTCTCCAAGCCCGGTTCTCGAAGGCACCGTTGGTGCCCTTGCGCATCTTCCGCTCGCGCTCGGTCTCGGGCGCCAACGTCGTGATGCTCATGTTGTTCGGCGCGCTCTTCGGCTCCTGGTACTTCGAGACGCTCTACATGCAGCACGTCCTCGGCTACAGCCCGCTCCAGGCCGGGCTCGCCTTCCTGCCACAGACCCTGCTCATTGCGGCGGGAGCCCAGGTGACGGCGCGATTGGTGCCAAGGTTCGGCCCACGCCCGCTCATCGTGACGGGGGCACTGGTGGCGGGCGCAGGATTGGCCTTGCTCGCCCAGGCGACGACGACCACCGGCTTCGTCGGCGGCCTCCTCGGGCCGTTCGTCCTCATCGGGCTCGGCATGGGCCTGGCGGTCACGCCGATCGCCGTGGCGGGCACGGCAGGGGTGCTGCCCCGCGACGCCGGCCTCGCCTCGGGCCTCCTCAACACGTCGCGGACGGTCGGCGCGTCCATCGGCCTCGCCGCGCTGGCGACGATTGCCGCCACCCGCACGGCGAGCGCCCTGGCCGGCAAGGTGGCGACAGCGGCGCACACCGCGGCCGCCCTCACGGACGGCTACACGTTGGCCTTCGCCATTGCGGCCGGTCTGCTGGTGGCGACCGCCGCGGTCGCCGTGGTGACCCTGCCTTCCTTGCGAGCGATCGGCCGGCCGGGGCCCGCGAGCACCGAGCAGCGGCCGCCGCAATTCGAGCTCGACGAGGCGCTCGAGCGCACCTGAGAAGGTCAGGGTCGCGACGGCCGGTGGCGAGCCTTTTGCGTTGATGGCGTCGACAATTATCTCCACGGCGTCATGCAGGCCGCCTTCGGTGTGCACATCGAGCAAGCCGATGGCGTGTTCGATCTTCCGCCGTACGTCCAGAACGTCCTCGAACGTCTTGGCGGCGCGGGCATCGGCGGCCCGGGCCTGGATGTTCTGCCCCACGATGATGACCGGTAGCAGGACCAGCTGCAGAAACGACGAGCTGATCCACAGAATGAGGAGTTGCTTGGAGTGCACGTTGTCGGGAAGTGAAACCAGGGCGATGCAGGCGAACACGTAGGCGCACCACATGGTCCCCACCAGCACGGTGATCTTGAGCCCGACCGCGGAGTTGAACCGCTGCATCACCGTGTCCCTCTTCACGAAGTCGTGCGTCCTCGCGTGGACGGGCATCCCGTCCTTGGTGTAGCCGTGCTTCGGCGCCCGCTCGTGGGTCGTGGTGGTCATGCCCAGCCCTCCTGTGACTCGGGTTCTGCGCTGGCTTCTCGGCGGATTCTCACACGCAGTGCGAGACGCTCACCGGACCAACGACGGTGGCGCCGGGCCGGCGGTCAGCCCACCGGAGGCTCCAGCTGCTCCATGAACTCGAGCCGGATGCCTCCGGGGGCCTCGACGAAGGCAATGCGGCGAGTGCCGAACGAGCCGGTCACGGTGCGCGGCCCCCACAGCACGCGATGCCGGGCCAGCTCCGCATCCAGATCGTCGACGAAGAGGGCGGGGTGCAGAAACCCCTCGGGCGGCAGCGGGCAGGCGTCCTCATAAATGGCCCGCGTGAACAGTGTCAGCGCGAGGGTGCCGAGCTGGACGTCGGCGCGACGGCCGTTCTCCCACGCCACCGGTTCGGTGACGAGCGCACCGGCCTTTTCGTACCACTCGCACGCCGCCTCGAGATCGGCCACCTTCACGGCCAGATTGGCCATGCCCGTGACGGGCATCAGTGCAGGGGAGTGCCGTAGAGCGATCCGAGATCCTCGGCGATGAGCTCGAGCCGTACCCCGTCGGGATCGGAGAAGTAGACCGACACCTCGCTCTCGATCTGCGTGGGCACCCCTGCCACCGCAAGGCGCTCCCGGGCGGCCTCCCACTGTTCCCGGCTGACGGAAATGGCGAGATGGTGGAAGCCGCCGAGCACCTCGGCGTAGGGGCCCAGGCCCAGATTCGGAAAGTCGAAGAACGCCAACGTGTTGTCATGGCCCAGATCGAAGAACAGGTGGGTCGAGCCCTGGTAGTCGCGGTTCTCGAACAGCTCCACCAACGGGAAGCCGAGGAGCTCCTGGTAGAAGCGGATCGTGCGCTCGACGTCCGAGCAGAGCAGCGCCAGATGATGGACACCCTGCGCGGTGGACTTCGGCCGGTCCGAGGGCACCTGGAGGTACTTCGTCCGCAGCCGCTCCCGCTCGGCGGCGGCCGCCTCAAGGTCGACGGTCACAGGCCCAGGAGCCACGACGCGTTGGCTCCCAAAAGGTTTGCCCGTGCGGGCCCCGTCAGCCCGGCGACGGCGCGCTCGGCCGCAGCCATCGGATCGGCGACGCCTTCGGCGTGCGGCCAGTCGCTCCCGATCATGAAAACCTCCTCGCCCACACGGGGCACGAGCCGATTCGGCATCTCATAGGGCAGCGCCGCGACGCGCACCTGCCGCATGAAGTACTCCGAGGGGCGCAGGGCCAGCCGCCGGTAGGGCTCGCCGTGGCGGAGCGCGTAGAAGTCGGATGCGCCGTCGATGTGCAGCAGAAAGTGCGGCACCCAGCTCGCGGTGAGCTCCACGACGCCCACGCGCAGCTCGGGGAACCGCTCCAGGACGCCGTGCAAGATCAGGTCGGCCAGTGCGACCGCCGGGGCCAGGTACAAGAAGATGGAGTCGAAGAGCCGCTCACCATCCTCGGCCTCGCCCTGGCGCCAGGCGGGGTGGAGCGGACTCTCGAACTCGGACACGTGGAACACGGGGGCAACGCCGTGGTCGCTGAAGGCGGCCCAGACCGGATCGAAGTCGCTGTGGGACAGCGGTTTCCCGTCCACCGGTGCCGGCGCGATCATCGCCAGGCGGACCCCTTCGGCGCGGGCCCGTGCGATCTCCTCGACGGCCCAGGCCGGATCGTGCAGGAGCACGTGGGCGACGGCGAAGAGACGATCCTCGCCCTCCGCGCACACTCCCGCCACGAAGCGGTTGTAGGCCCGGGCGTTCGCCCGCTGTGCGCCGCGATCGGACGCCAGGCGTTGCTCCCAAAGGAGCCCGTAGTTGGGGAACATGACGGCGGCGTCCAGTCCGAACTCGTCGAGGGAGGCCACGCGCGCCGCCGCGGATCGATACGAGTCCGGAACCAAATCCTCGAAGGACGCCGGCGCTCGTTCGCCGCGTTGCCGACGCAGGCGGTCGTCGCCGATCAGCGACGACCGTTCGGGAATGGGCACCTCGAGGGGAGTCAGCCGTGCGTCGCGCCAGGTCAGCCACGGCCAGCCCGCCTCGTCGTCGGTGATCGCCAGCGCATCCGCCCTGTACGCGGGCTCGATGAACTCGGACCAGGTGGTTCTCGACTCGAAGAGATGCTGATCGACGTCGATGATCGGCAACGTCATACGCCCTCCCGGCGGCAGAGTACCAGCGCACGCTGCTCGTAATCTCGCCTCCGTGGACCGGGACACCTCGACCCGAGGCCTGTGGGCGCCACAGCGCCGGGCGCTGACACTCGGGCTCGTCCTCACGGTGACCTTTGCCGCATCCGAGGCCCTCGCCGTCATCACCGTCATGCCGGTGGTCGCCCGCGACCTCCACGGGTTGGCGCTGTACGGCTGGGCCTTCTCCACTTTCCAGCTGGCGAGCCTCATCGGCATCGTGTTGGCGGGCCGGGACGCCGACCGACACGGGCCGGCCCGGCCTTACGTGGCGGGGCTGATTCTGTTTGCACTCGGCCTCCTCGTGGCCGGACTCGCCCCCGCCATGTGGGTGCTCGTCGCGGGGCGATGCCTCCAAGGACTCGGCGCCGGCGCGGTGCCGGCCGTCGCCTACGTCGCCATCGGCCGCAGCCTGCGGGAGACCCAGCGGGCCCGCATGATGGCCGTGCTGTCCACGGCCTGGGTGATCCCAGGAGTGCTCGGCCCAGGCGTCGCCGCGGCGGTCGCCCATCTGGCGGGGTGGCGATGGGTGTTCCTCGGTCTCATCCCCCTGGTGGCCGTCGCCGGGCCCATCGCCGTGCCGGCGCTCGTCCGCCTCGGCAAACCGGACACCGGAGCGACAGAAGAACACCGGGTCGCCGACGCCGTGCGCACGGCGGGTGGCGCCGCCCTCGTCCTAGCCGCGCTGGGAGCCCACAATGTCCCGTTGGGGATCGCGCTCGCTGCGCTCGGCTTCGCGGTCGGTTTCCCGTCGCTCCGACGCCTGCTCCCCGCCGGCACGCTGCGCGCGGCGTGTGGATTGCCGGCGACGATCTTGAGCCGCGCGCTCGTGACGTTCGCCTTCTTCGGCGCCGACGCCTACGTCACCCTCACCATTACGACCGTGCGCCACCACAGCGTGGCGATGGCCGGAGCGGTCGTCACGGCATCCACGTTGGCGTGGACCGTGGGGGCGTGGATCCAGGCCAAGCTGAACGACACGTGGGAAGGCGCCCGACTCGTGCGCACCGGACTCATCCTCATCCTGGCCGGGACGGCCGGCATGGCCTGGCAACTCCGGCCCGGCGTCCCGGTGTGGGAGGCGTTCGTCGCCTGGTCAGTCGCCGGGCTGGGTATGGGCCTGAGCTATGCGCCGATCTCGCTCATGATGCTGCGGGCCGCGCCGCCGGGTCGCGAAGGTTGGGCGTCGGCCTCCCTGAACCTGGCGGACGTACTCGGCATCGCGTTGGGCGTGGGTGTGGGCGGTGCCGCGGTCGCGTCGGCGTCGAGTCGAGGACAGTCGGTCGCGACCGGGGTGCTCGTGGCCTTCGCCGCGGCGGGGCTTGCCGCGACACTGGCTCTGGTGATCGCACGGCGGCTCCCCGGATCGCTGGACCGGACCCCGGTGTCCCAGATCAACGAATAGCCGAGCGCAACCCGTCGATCCAGTCGTCGGCCGCCTGCCAGGCCGCATCCGCCTGGCGCCTCTGCTCCGGTCCGTGCTCACCGGCCGCCGGGTACGACCCCAAGAACTTCACGCCGGGGAGGCTGGCGTGAAGGTCGCGCATGCAGTCGGCGACGACTTCGTCGCCGATATGGCCGGCGAGGTCGATCACGAAGCAATAGTCGCCGAGCGCCTGCTTGGTCGGGCGCGACTCGAGCTTCGTCAAGTTGATGTTGCGTGCGGCGAACTGACCCAGGATCCCGTGCAGGCTCCCGGGATGGTCGGCGCGCTGAAAGCACACGATGCTCGTCTTGTCGTGACCGGTCGGCCTGGGCACCCTGGTGCGTGCCACCAGCACGAACCGGGTCTGGTTGTCCGGATGATCCTCCACGTCTTCGGCGAGGATGGTCAGCCCGTATCGCTCGGCCGCCAGCCGCGGTGCGATCGCCGCGCCGTCCGCCGAGCGCGATTCTCCGAGCACCCGCGCGGCATCGGCGGTCGAGTTGGCCGCACGCTGCTCGGCGTCGGGCAGCGCGCGGGCGAGGAACTTCTGACACTGCGCCAGGGCATGCGGGTAGGACGACACCGAACGGATGTCGGCCAGCGTGGTCCCCGCAGGCGTCATCAGGTGCAGATGGATGTCCATCACCACTTCACGCTGGATATGCAGGTCGACGTCGTGGATCAAGCCGTCGATCGTCGCGCTCACGGTGCCCTCGATAGCGTTCTCGATGGGCACGAAGCCCCCGTCGACGTCGCCGCGGGCCACGGCCTCGAGGACCGAGGTGATCGACGGCAACGGGGTCAGTTCGGCGGCCGCGAGGTCAGGCTCGGCCAGGAGGGCTTCCTGGGTGAAGGTGGCCTCCGGGCCGAAGTACGCGAGCGATGTCGCAGGCGGGTTCACGGTTGGGCAGGATAGAGCAGGTCATGGACGCCTCTTCGCTTCGCGCACTCATCGAACAGGTCGCCTCGGGCGAGTGCCCGCCCGATGATGCGGTGCGCAAACTGCGCCGCCTACCCTTTGCCGACCTCGGGTTCGCCCGCGTGGATCTCCACCGGGACCTGCGGCTCGGGATGCCCGAAGCGGTCTACGGCCCTGGCAAGACCCCCGAGCACTGCGCGGCCCTGGTCGCCGAACTGCTCACCTCGACCGACGGACCGGTCCTGCTCACCCGGGCCACCGACGAACAGGTGAAGGCGGCTTCGGCGGCCGGCGTGTCCACCGGGGTCGGCCCCGGTGCCGTCACCCAGGACGGCGGACTGGCCACCTTGGTCTTCCGCCCCGCCTCTGCTCGCGGGAGGGGTGGTCGTGGTGACCGCAGGCACGGCCGATCTCCCGGTGGCGTCGGAATGCACGGCGGTGCTGGGCGCGCTCGGGTTCGCCCCGACGCTGCTCGCGGACTGCGGCGTCGCCGGTCTGCATCGCCTATTGGCCGAGATCGACACCGTCGCGGGGGCCGACGCCGTCGTGGTGATCGCCGGGATGGAAGGTGCCCTGGCCAGTGTGATCGGCGGCCTGACCCCGGCCCCGGTGGTCGCGGTTCCCACGAGCACCGGCTACGGGGCGGCGTTCGAAGGGGTGACGGCCTTGCTCAGCATGCTGTCCGCCTGTTCGTCGGGGATCACCGTGGTCGGGATCGACAACGGCTACGGCGCAGCCTGCGCCGTCGCGCGGCTTCTCCCATGACCACACCGGTCGTTCCGTCGGAGACGACGGCCTGGTTCCACTGCTTCGCCGGGATCGCCGGCGACATGGCCCTGGGTTCCCTGGTCGACGCGGGGGCCGACACCGACGAGGTGCGCGCGCTCCTGGCGCGCCTCTCCCTCCCGGGTTGGGAGCTCACTTTTGAGGAGGCGCTGCGTGGTGGCATCGCGTGCACCCGGGCCATTGTCGGCGGGGACGACGTCGTGGTCCGCACCCATGGCGCCATCAGCGCCCTGATCGAAGAGGCCGCGCTGCCCACCCGGGTCACGGAGCGAGCGCTCAGCGTGTTCCGGGCGTTGGCGACCGTCGAGTCCGCCTTGCATCGTCGCCCGTTGGACCAGGTGCACTTCCACGAAGTCGGTGGGCATGACGCCATCATCGACATTGTCGGCACGGTGGCCGCGCTCGAGGTCCTCGGGGTCGACATCGTGACGGCGTCGGCGGTGGCCACGGGCATGGGCACCGTGCGCAGCGCCCACGGCTGGCTGCCCAATCCCGCGCCCGCAACCGTGCGGCTCCTCGAAGAAGTCCCGACGTACGGCCGAGACGTCAGCCTGGAACTGACGACCCCGACCGGTGCTGCCATCGTGGCCACCCTCTGCGCCTCGTTCGGCCCCCTGCCTGACATGACGATCACGGCTTCGGGCTTCGGCGGCGGCGCGGGCGAGCTGGCGGACCTCCCCAACTGCACCCAGGTGGTCATCGGGCGACGGGCGGTCCGGCAAGACGGCGTCGGCTCGGGCCAGCCGGCGCTCATCCTCGAGAGCAATCTCGACGACGTGACCGGTGAGCAGCTCGGCTATGCCGTCGCCGCTGCGCTCGATGCCGGCGCCCTGGACGCGTGGGTCAGCCCGGTGACCATGAAGAAGGGTCGGCCCGGCCACGTGCTGCACGTCCTGGCGGATGCCACCCAGCTCGAGGTCCTCCGACGCGAGATCGCGCGGGCGACCGGCACGATGGGCATCCGCGCCATGCCCGTCGAGCGGTGGCCCATGGCCAGGGACCTGGCGACGGTCGTCGTCGACGGCATGAGCATTCGGATGAAGGTGACGAGCGGCCGGGTGAAACCCGAGTTCGATGACGTGGCGCTCGTCGCGTCCAAGACCGGGGCGTCGCTGCACGAGGTCGCCAGCCGGGCCGAGGAGGCGTGGCGCGCCGCGCACCATCGTCGTCCCGGTCCGGACTCCTCCTCCGCCTGATGGCCAACCCGATGTTTCGCTACGACGAGGCCATGACCGACCTCATCGTGGCCGCCTGCCGGGACCGGTTGTCGATGGACCCGGTCGCGCTCGACTTCGGCGGCCTGGTCGAGTCCCTCGACGCCGAGCTCGCCGGCCTGATGCGCCCAGAAGGGAACGACGCGGCCGCCGTGCTCGACCTCTTCGTCGACAAATTGTCCACCGCGGTCGTCTCCTGCGACAGCCCCCGGTTCCTGTCCTTCATCCCGGCCGCGCCCACGAAGGCGTCACTGCTGTTCGACATGTTCGTCTCGTGCGCGTCCCTCCATGGGACGTCATGGCTCGAAGCAGCCGGCGTCGTGGTGGCGGAGAACCAGGCGCTCGGGGTGCTGGCTGAACGGGCAGGCTTTCCGGCGGCAGCGGGCGGTTGCTTCGTGGCCGGTGGCTCCGCCGGCAATCTCTCCGCCCTCATGGTGGCCCGCGACACGGCGGCGCACCGCCGGCACACGGCCGCTCCGGAACGGCCGCTCGTCGCCATCAGTGAAGACGCCCACTCGTCGGTCGGCAAGGCGCTCCACGTCCTCGGTGTGGGCGCGCTCACGGTCGAGACGAGGGACCACCGCCTGACCGGGCACGCGCTGGCTGCCGCACTCCGCGACGACCCGAGGCGCGCCGACGTCATCGGGGTCGTCGCGACCGCGGGGACGACAAACGCCGGGATCGTCGATGACCTCGACGGCGTGGCCGACGTTGCGGCCGAGCATTCGCTGTGGTTCCACGTCGACGGCGCGTACGGCGGTGCGGCCGCCCTCTTTGCCCCGTCGGTCCGGTCGCGGTTCGCCGGATTCGAAAAGGCGGACTCGTTCATCGTCGATCCCCACAAGTGGCTCTTCGCGCCGTTCGACTGTGCCGCCCTGGTCTATCGGCAGCCGAACCTGGCCAAGGCGGTGCACACCCAGGACGCGCAGTACCTGGAGGTGCTGCACAGCGAAAACCCCGAGGAGTGGAACCCGAGCGACTACGCGTTCCACCTGACCCGGCGGGCCCGTGGCCTGCCCTTGTGGTTCTCCATGGCGGTGAACGGCCTCGACGCGTACGGCGCCGCGGTCGAGGCCGGCCTCTCCATCGCGCAGCGGGCGGCGGAGCGGATCGCCGCTGCCGCGCACGTTGAATTGGTCCGGCCACCCGGCCTCTCCATCGTGCTCTTCCGGCGGCTCGGCTGGACCAAGTTGGACTATGACGCCTGGTCCGCCCGCCTGCTCCACGATCAGGTCGGTTTCGTCACGCCCACGATCTGGGAGGGCGAGACGGTGGCTCGCTTCGCCTTCCTGCACCCGAACACCACGGTGGAGATGATCGACGAGATCCTGGCCTCAATGTCCGAGGCGTGACCAGGCCCGGTCGAGCACGATCGTCATCGTCTCGACGTCCTGGGCGCCCGGAATGGGCCACGCGCCGTTGATCAGGAAAAAGGGCACGCCGGTCACGCCGAGCTCTTCGGCCGCCGCCTCGTCGAGCCGGACCTCGCGCGCAAAGAGATCGCCGGCGAGGACCTTGTCGGCCAGGGCCTCGTCCAGTCCCGCGGCAGCCGCGAGCTCCCGCAGGACGTCGTGATCCGACAGCAACCGCCCCTCGGCGAAGTAGGCACGGTACAGCCCCTCCAACAGCGGGCCCTCGGCGTCGGTGCCGCGCGCGGATTGGGCGAGCCGGTGGGCATCGAAGGTGCTGCCCAGGCGAACCCGATCGAAGTCGAAGACGACGCCGGCCTCCCGGCCGAGCGCGGTCAGCCGCTCGTGGCCCGCCTGGACCTGCGCCGGATGGACGCCGTACTTCGCGGCGACCGCCTCCGCCATGCTCCGCTCCCTGCTGGCCGGCGCCCGCGGATCGAGCTCGAAGGATCGGTGCACGACCCGGATCTCCTCGCCGTGCTCGAAGTCGCGCCGCGCCGCGTTCGAGCCGGGCGAGCCCCAAGGCACACCAGGGGCACGCGAAGTCGGACCAGACTTCGACCTCCATGCCGGCCACCCTACGGCCGCCGGGCATCCCGAGCGGGCTAGGCCCAGTCGGTCGCCGGCCAGCCTTCGGCCGCTGCCATCAACGTCCAGCAGGTCGCGCCATCGATGGCCTCGCGCACGATGTCGGCGTGGCCGGCGTGGCGCGCCGTCTCTTCGATCAGGTGCAGAAGGATCCAACGCGGGGTCCAGCTGACGCCGCCGGGGATCCACGGCACGAGGTCGGCGGTCGGGGGCAACGCCATGCCCAGATCGGCGATTTCGAACACGATCTTCTCGGTGAGGCGAGCCTGTTCCGCCGCGCCCGCCACCACGTCGTCCAGGGTCTCGCCGTCGACCAACCGGAACCCCTGCGGTCCTCGTCCTCGGCCACGAAGACCCCGGTGTCGCCCGTCACGAGGAAGGTCGTCCAGGTCCGCTCGACGACGGTGGCGTGCTTGATCAGCCCGGCCAGGCAGAGCGCACTGACCGTCGACCGGGTCAAGGCCTGCTCGTCGGTCAGCCCGTGCGCGGCGTAGCGCAGGGCGTCGCGCTGCTGGCCGAGGAAAGCCAGCAGGGCCTCTCGCTCGTCGGCGATGGGCGATACGAGTCCGGGCATTGGGGGCTCCTTTTCTGCCGGCCCGAGGCCGGCGTGGTGGGGATCGATGCGGCCATCATGCGCCCCGAAACCGGTCATCTTCTGGCCAGTTTGTGGGGCAAACTGGCCGGGTGCGCGCCGACCGCCTCGTTGCCGCCCTGCTGGTGCTCCAGTCCAAGGGACGGGTGACCGCAGCCGGGTTGGCCCGGGAGCTCGAGGTCAGTGAGCGCACGGCCCGCCGGGACCTCGAGGGTCTCGCCCTGGCCGGCGTCCCCGTCTATTCACAGCCGGGCCGCGGGGGCGGATGGGAACTCGTGGGCGGGGCGAAAACCGACCTCAGCGGCCTGACGGCCGACGAGACCCGGGCCCTCTTCCTCATCGCCGGGCCGGACGCCGCCACCCCGCAGGTCCGCGCGGCGTTGCGCAAGCTCGTCCGGGCGCTGCCGGCCACCTTCCGGTCGCAGGCCGAAGCCGCGGCAGGCGCCGTCATGCGAGACGCCTCCGGATGGGACCACGCCGAGCCCACGACGCCCATCTACTTAGAGGCGTTGCAACGAGCGGTCATCGAGGGCGTCCAGATCGAGCTGGGCTACCGGCGCCGCGACGGTGAGGTGTCCGAGCGCACGGTGCACCCCCTCGGCCTCGTGGTCAAGAACGGCACGTGGTACCTGGTGGGTGGCACGGCGGCCGGCCAGCGCACCTTCCGGGTCAGCCGCGTGCGCTCGGTGACGGCGACAGAACGACCGGTCGAGCGTCCCGACGACTTCGACCTGTCACGGGCCTGGCAATCGATCGTGACGCATGTGGACGCACAACGGACGCCGGTGACCGTGCAGCTGAGGACCGACGAGGTCATCTTGGATGTGCTGCGGTACATCTTCGGGAACCGGGTGGGTGCGGCATCGGTGGATGGTTCGGGACGGGTCCTCGTGGAGGTACGCACCCAATCCGAGCTCATGATGGCGCGGCAACTCGCTGGATTCGCCGACGCCATTGAGGTCCTCTCACCGGCGTCGGTCCGAAACCACTTGGCCGACATCGGGCGCGGGCTGGTCCGCCGACACGCGCCGCGTGCGGCGCGGGGGTCAGGAGCCTGACATCCCGATCACCGGCTGGTTCAGGCGGATGGAGCCGGTCGAGCCCTAGAACTGGGCGTCGCCATAGGAGAACACGCCGCCGTCGAGCGCGGTGAACCAGTAGCCGCCGCCATCGCCGGTCGACGACATGGCGATGACGGGCTGGTTGAGCGTCAGACTTCCGGTCGACCCGAAGAACGGCGCGCCGTAACTGAAGACGCCGCCGTCCTTGCCCAGGAGCCAGTAGCCCCCGGTGATGGGGTCGACCGCCATGCCCACGATCGGGGCATTGAGCGGGAGGTTCGAAGCGTCACCCTGGAACGATCCGTCGCCGAGCAACACGTAGACCTTGCCGTCCGCCCCCACGAGGTACATCCCCTTGTCATCGGGCGTCAGTGCCGCGCCGACGATGTTGTTGACGTGGAAGCCGAAGAACGGCAGATCCCCGAGCTGCGGGGCGTTGAAGTTGTACACCGACCCGTCGGATCCGATCACGTAGTACCCGTCGGTCGAGGGGTCGCTCACCATGGTCACCACGTTGGAGACGCTTGTGCCTCGGCCCGGCACAGAGCCCACGTAGGGCGCATCGCCGAAGGCGAAGATCCCACCGTCGGCGCCCACCATCCAGTACCCGTTCTCGTCATTGGTCGTCGCCATGCCGACGATGGGTTCGTTGAGTTTGATGCTCCCCGTCGAGCCGAAGAACAACCGGTTGTAGGAGAACACCCCGCCGTCCCGGGCGACGAGCCAGTAGCCCTGAGTAGCGGTCGGGGACGGCAGGATCGACACGGCGATCGGTGTGCCGACCAGCTGGACCAACGAGGGCGAGGTCTGCCCGCTGACCGTGGCAAACAGGCACGCAATGTTCTTCGACTGGACAGAGAATTCGACCCAGCTCGACGTCGCGCTGTCGTACCACTGCAGGGACGAGCCCGGACCGTAGTTGCAGACGGCGATGATCAAGTTATTGAAACTCGAGCCCGTTCCGATCGCGACGTCGTCGTAGGTTCCGGTCGCCCCGACCGGCGTGCTCGACGTGGGGTTCGACCCGTAGTTGGCGGCCGTCACCGCGCCGGCACCGTTCGCCTGTACGAACAGATCGCCTGAGGTGGTGTTGAACGAGCCGTCGAGGTTGGTGCCCGTGTTGCTGGACGACTTGGTCGATCCGGCGGGGGCGTTCGGGGGCGTGACGTTCACCGTGAGCGTCGTGGTGGCGGAAGCACTGGCCCACGTCGCGTTGCCGAAATAGATGGCCTGAATCGTGTCGGTCCCACCGGTGGCGCTCGTCGACGTACACGACGCGGTACCGCTGTTGATGGTGGCGTCGCACAAGAACATCCTTCCCCGTCGAGAAGCTCACATCGGGTGACGTGCCGGTGGGATTCGGCCCCGTCGCAGCCGTGACCTGCATGGTGTAGGTGACCGTGTCGCCGTAGGTGACCGTCCCCGGGCTCACGTTGGCCGTGGCGGTGGTGCTGATCGGCGACGCCCCGGCCGGGGCCGACGGCGAGCAGCGACGCTCCGCCGGTCGAGACGACCGCGACCGCGGCCACCCCGGCGAGGCGGCGCACTCGACGCGAAAGGGCGATCTTCTTCACCATGCACCACCTGTCTTCCGACCCATGCTGACCTGCGGATTCTTGCCACTCCACTCTGCCCTGGCAAGGACCACCGGAAACGTCACCCCCCGGCGGCCGCCGCCTCCACGAGCGCACCGGCCGCGAGCAGCCGCTCTTCGCTGCCGGCGGGACCGATCAGCTGCAGGCTGGCCGGGAACGGACCTCCCGTCGGTACCGGCAGCGAAAGGGCGGGGACGCCGGCCAGGTTGACGGGGAGCGTGCAGCGGGCGACGAGCAGGTCGTCGCCGTCCTCGAGGGGCGGCGGGAAGATGGTCAGGGTGGGCGTGACGAGGAATTCGACCTGCGTGAAGACCTGCTCGAGCGTCGCCGCCCACTTCCGCTGGGTCTCCCACGCCGCCCGCACGACGGCATCGCTGCAGGCGGACCCGAACTGGAGACGGGACCGCACGCCCTCCCCGATTCCCTCGGGGTCCTCGAGGACCAGCGCGCGGTCCGAATGCCAGGCCTCGACCACGAGGAGCAGACCGGCCTGGGTCAGCGCCTCGTCCCACCCCGGCACCGCAAGCTCGCGGCTCCGCCAGCCGACGAGGGCCACGGCCCGGTCGATGGCGGCCGTGATGGCGGGGTCGGCGTCGATGGGCAGGCGACCGACCACGAGCTCGTCGCCGGCGCCGACGTCCGCCAGCGTGAAGCCCGGTTCGAGGAGCTGCATGCCGGTGACCAGCCCGGCGACGTCGCGCGCCATCGGGCCGACGGTGTCGAAGCTCGGCGAGAGGGGCCAGACGCCGTCGAGGGGGATGCGACCCCACGTCGTCTTCAATCCGGCGGTGCCACAACAGGCGGCGGGGATCCGCACGGAGCCACCGGTGTCACTGCCGTAGGCCACATCCGCCTCGCCCGTCGCCACGGCCACGGCGGACCCGCTGGACGAGCCGCCCGGCACCCGGGCGGGATCGAGAGGGTTCACGGGCGTGCCGTACCAAGGGTTGATGCCGGTCACCCCGAGCGCCAGTTCGTGCAGATTGGTCCGGCCCACGATCCGCGCTCCCGCGGCCCGCGCGCCCGCCATGCAGGCGGCGTCGCGGTCAGCCGGCTGGGCGCGCGTGGCCACGGCGCGGCAGCCGGCGGTCGTCGGCTCGCCCTCCATGTCGATCAGGTCCTTGACGGCGAGCCGGACGCCGGGCCCCGACGTGTCGTAGCGCGTGATGAAGGTCGTCATCCCTGCCCTTCGCCTCTCGGCCGTGGCGAGCGGCGGAAGTCAACCGGTTTGGCTCGCGGTCCGAGGGGCCTCCTCGACCTCGAAGGCCGGTTCCTCTTGGCGCCCTCGCTCCAGGCCGAACAGGGCGACCAGGGCGGCGAACGCCATCAGCCCGCACATCGCGTAGAGCACGACCGACGTGGCGTGGGCGAAGTCCACGGACACGTAGTGCGGGATCGAACCCACGTTGGTCCCGCTCCCGCCCTGTTGCTGCTGGCTCACCTTGTTGGCCAGCGACGCTGCGCCGGGGACGCCCTGGTGCCGGAAGGTGGCCGTCAGCTCGTCCCGAAAGTTGAAGAGCAGGGTCGTGCCGAGTGCCGCCAAGCCGAGGCTGGCCCCGAAATTGCGGATCGTCTGGGTGATGCCCGTGGCCTCTCCGTAGGACAGGCTCGACGCCCGGTTCACCGCATCGGTGTTGGCCGGTCCGATCAGCATGCCCATGCCGGCGCCGGCGATGATCACCCAGATCTGCTGCTGGGAGAAGCTGAGCGTCATGACCTTGGACGCCCACACGCCGTAGCCCACGGCGGCGATGGCGGCTCCGAGCACGACCGCCCGCTTCGCCCCTTCCCGGTCGAGGATCCGCCCACCGATCTGCGCCGCCACGACGAAGCCGATGAAGAAGAAGAGCAGATAGATGCCGGCCTGCGATGCCTTCTTGTGGAGCGAGATCTGGGCGTACTCGCTGGCGAAGAAGAACATGGGGATGAACGCCATCATCGTGATCATCAAGACCAGGTTCTCCACGAAGAAGGGGCGGATCTTGAAGATGCCGATCGCGATCAACGGCGACTCCGTGCGCAACTCGAGGAATCCGAACAGCACGATGATCAGCAGGCCGGCGACGATGCAGATCCACGTGGTGGGGTCGCTCCAGCCCCAGAGGGCCGACTGCTGCAAGCCGAAGATGCTGAGCGCCACCCCGGCGGCGAGGAGTACGGCGCCCCGGTAGTCGATCGGCGCCCGTTGGTACTGCGTCTTGGGCTTCGAGACGGCGATCAGGACGAGGGCGATGAGCGCCACCGGGACGTTGACCCAGAAGATGGCCCGCCAGGTCCACTCGGTGAGGTAGCCCCCGAGGATGGGACCGAGCGCGGTCAACCCACCCGCAATGCCGAAGAAGAGCGCGAGCGCCTTGCCCCGCTCCCGCAGCGGAAAGGTGTTGACCACGATGGCCAGGGCGGCCGGGAACATGAGCGCACCACCCGCCCCCTGCACGACCCGAAATCCGATGATCCACGCCGCCGCCAGCGGAGCCTTTGGGCGTCAGGCCGCACATGACGGACGCGCCGACGAACACGATGACGCCGATCACACACAGCTTGGTGTGCCCGAAGATGTCGGAGAGTCGTCCACCCAGGGCGAACAGAGCGGCGAGGGCGAGGAGGTAGCCGTTGACCACCCACTGCACCTCCGTCGACGACAGCGACAGCTCGCGCTGGATGTTCGGCACCGCGATGGACACGATCGTTTGATCGATGAACGTCATCGCGACGGCGAAGATCATGGCCGCCAGCACCCAGTTACGACCCTGCATTCCGGTCCCGCTCACGCGTCGCCTCCTCTGCGCTAGCCGTGTGGGACCCTACCGGGCCGGCGCGTTCGCACGCAGGGACGGCGCCCGGTCCCCGGGCGTCGGCCGAGCACCCATACGTCACCCGGCGGCAGGCGTCTGCAAGGCTGGTGTAGCGTCGAAGGGAGCGCTCGTGGACGAGGAGAACGCTGCTCTGCTGCGACGGGCCTGGGCGGCGTACGACCGGGGCGACGAGGACGAATTCGCAGCCTGCCTCACGGACGACTGGCGCGAGCACACCCCGTCGGGCCAAGTGGCCACGCTCGCGGACGAACGCAAGACCATGGCCGCCCACCGGATCGCTTTCCCGGACAAGCACACGGAAATTCTGAGCCTGGTGGCGGCGCGCGACATGGTCGCCTGCCACTGCACGACCTCGGCCGTGCACCGGGGGCCCTACTTCGATCTGGCACCGACGGGGACCCGGGTCAGCGTCGACGAGATGATGTTCAGCCGGATCGAGGACGGCAGGGTCGCCGAGACCTGGGTGATCACGGCCGGCCCGGGCTTCTACACGCAGCTCACCGGGCGCGAGGCTCCCGAGGATCTCGACAACATGGGCTAGCCGGGCGCCCCGGTCATCTCGGCCAGCATCTGCTCCAAGGCGGCCTGGTCGGGACCGACGAACACCGGGGCGTCGGGGACCTCGGCCAGCGCGCCGAGCAGGCGATCGAGCGACGAGCCCCGCGCGGCCGGCAGATGGCTGCTCAGGACCATCGTGGGCTCGAGCGCCCGGATGCGATCGAGCTGCGAGCCGAAGGCCGCCCGGTCCACCTGGTGCAGCCACGACGAGTCGACGGTGGCCCAGAAGACCTGCCCCTGACGCAGCGCCTCGTCCGAGAGATCTTCGGCACTTTGCGGCACCTCGTCCAACAGCGCACCGAAGCAGTCCGAGCTGAAGAAGATGCCCGACTTCCCGTCGCGCAGGCCCGTGGTGATGGGGTTGTCGAAGGCCGGAGGCTTGACCGCGGTGAGCGTCCGGTCGCCCACGTCGACCGTCTGCCCCGGGTTGACCAGGTACACGCGGTCCATGGGCAGGGGCGTGCCGGAGAGACCCATGATGCCGACCCCGAGGAAGCTCGTGATGACCCGGAGCTGCTGGTTCTCCTCGAGAAGGCGCGGCAGCGAGCCGATGTGGTCGAAGTCGGTGTGGGTCAACCAGATCCACCGGAGGTCAGCGGGATCGATCACCGACCGCAGCGCGGTCATGAAGTCGTCGCTCTCCACCACCGAACCGGTGTCCACCAGGACCGGCTCGGCGGCGTGGATCACAAAGGCGTTGATGGCGAGGCTGCCGAAGCCGGAAATGGCAGCGGTGGTCGTCACGACGTCGACGTCGGGCGCAGCCTTGTACGTCTGCATGGTTGGGTCTCCTCTGTCTCGGAATGAAAGCGATGCGTCAGGACGCCGACGGCGTCGCTTCTTCGGGTCGGGTCCGGGCTTCGGCTCCCGCCTGCAGTCGCTCCAACGTGGTGCGCATGCCGGCCAACAGCTGCTTGTGACGATTGGTCGGGACGTCGAGGATGCGGGCCCAGGTCGGGATCCAGTGGACCTCGTACCCCTCCGTCACCTTGGTACCGCCTGCCGTCGGCTCGAACCGGTAGCGCCACAGGGTGGACTCCCGTCCGCCCTCATCGGTGATGAAGGTGAATTCCTTGCCCCGCTCCGCCGCGACCACCCGACCGTGACGCGAGTACCGAATGCGGCGCCCGGGACCGACGGCGTTGTGACCGGTGAAGGTCGTGCCCTCGACGGGCACCGCGACCTCGCCCTCCCAGTCCACGCGCTCGCACTCCGGGCTCCATTCCCCGATGCGGGGGAGGTCTGCGACCATGTCGTAGAGCACCTCGGCGTCGGCCTCGATGATCAGCTCGACGTGGTCCTCGGTCAACCACCAGCGTTGGTTCTTCGGCGCCATGGCGCTCTCCTTCCTCGATCGGACGGTCAGTGGCGCCTAGGTTACGACCATTAGCTCTTGCTGTCAAGCGCCATTTTAAGCTATGCTCATTGTGATGACGCGGACGGAGGAGACGCAGCCGGAAACGGCGGCGGGAGGGGCGGGACCACCCGACCGCCGGGCCCGGCGGCGGCAGGAGACGATCCAAGAGATCCTCGACATCGCCCGTGACGTCATGACCGAAGAGGGAGTGAACGGCCTCAGCCTGGCCGAGGTGGCGCGGCGCCTCGGCGTCAAGCCGCCCTCGCTCTACAAGTACTTCCCCTCGCTCATGGCGATCTACGACGCGCTGTTCCTCGTGGGCCAGCGCGAGAACCTCGAAGCGATGCGCGCCGGCATGCAGCGGGGCGAACCCGGGCTCGAGGGGCTCATCGCCGGCCTGGAGGCGGCCGGCCAATGGGGCTCTGAACAACCGAGCGCTCGCGCGAGTTGCTCTTCTGGCGCCCCGTCCCGAGCTTCCATCCCTCTCCCGAAGCGTTCGCCGTCAGCATGGAGATGGTGGATCTCCAACGAGGTGCGCTCGCCGAGGCGGTGGCGAAGGGAGAGCTCGGCCCGGGGGCCAACGACGAGAGTGCGATCTACCTCGTCTCGACGCTCATCGCCGGCGTGCTCGGGCAGGCCATCGCGAACGAACCGGACTTGCCCTGGGGGGAGGGTCGCTTCACCTCATGGTTCCCGACCCTGATGCGGCTGCTCCCCGCGGCCTTCCCGATCGACCCGTAGGAACGAGCCCGCAGGGCGGCCGGCTCACGTACCGGCGTCGAGCGTCCGGCGGTACACGTTGGTGGCCCGCCGCTCGAAGCCCATGCGGACGTAGAGCCGGTTCGCCGCCTCGCGATCGGGCCGTGACGTGAGGTCCACGGTGCGGGCGCCGCGCGCCGAAGCCCGTTCGAGCGCCGCCCCCACGAGCGCCGCCGCCACACCCTGTCCCCGCGCTGATTCGTCGACGACGACGTCCTCGATCCAGGCCCGCACCGCCGTGGGGATCTCGAAGGTGATCAACGTGAGCATCCCCACCACCCGGCCGTCCGAGCGCGCGACGAACAACGTGGCACCCGGGTCGGTCACCATCCGGGTCAACGCCTCGCGGGACGGTGGCGGCGACGAGGAGGAGAGCTGTGGGATGAGCGCGCCGACCGCCGCGACGAGGTCCTCGTCGACCGAGGCGGCGGCCTCGACGGAGATCACGATTGCGCCGAGTCGCCCCGCCACGTCGGTTGGCGGACGTTGTCGTAGAGCACCTCATGCACCTCGCCCCTGAGGGCGGCGAACACGTGGTCGCCCCAGCGCTCGGAGCCGACGAGCGGATGCGGCAGGGTTTCGCGGGTGAACCAGCCGACGTCGCGCGTCTCGAGCGGGTGCGGCGAGAGCTCGCCGCCGACGGCGCGGCAGTAAAAGAGGAGCGAGTACAGCGGCACGCGGGTGAACCCGAGGCGCAGCCCGTCGAGGACCGCAATGAGGCGGACGGGCTCGGCAATGATCCCGGTCTCCTCCTCGACCTCCTTCACCACGACCTCGGCGGCCGAGTAGCCGACGTCGCACCAGCCGGTCGGGTAGAGCCAGATGCCCGAGTCGGCCCGCTGGATCAAGAGGAGCTCGCCCTTGTCGTTGCCGACGGCGGCACCGACCGCGACCTTGGGGGTCACGTAGCCGGGCACGCCCTTGCCCACGGTGTCCATCCACTCCTGCACGAGCCCCTCGGCGTTCTCGATGCCTGCCGCACCGTCGGCCTCGGACCGGATGTCGGCCGCCACCTTCAGGATCTCCTCGAAGCGCTCCTGCTCGTACAGGCTCTCGGTGAACCCCAGGCCGGTGCGCGCGATGGCCGAGAGCGCCTCGCTCCAGCGCAACAGCGTCTTGAGCGGGACGGCGCGATCGTCGGTGGGGTCCACGGGCGGTGACGCTACCGCGGGCCGCCCGCTGCGCCAGAATGGGGCATGCCGGTCAACGAGGATTGCCGCCACTACGTCATGCGGACGACCCCTCGCGGCGAGCGCCTCGAGCGCTGCAAGGTCGACGCCAACGAGCCCCTCCCCTTCGCCTGCCCCGAGGGCTGCGTGTTCTACGAGCCCCGCAAGGTGTCCTCCGCCGGCTGGCAGGTGCCGCGGAGCCCCGAGGACCGCTGACCGGATCGCCCGCCTCCCGGAGCGGCGCGGGGCCGGCCGGCGCTATCCCTCGAGGACGTCGCCCAGCAGATCGACGGTGATCCCCTCGCCCCGCAGCCATTCGAGGGCCGCCTCGACCTGGGCTGCCGCGCCGTCGATCTCGCACACGATCCAGCCCCGGTGCTCCTCGACGTCGGCGCGCCGGATGTTGGGCTCGACGTCGAACTGGCGGACCATGATCGCCAGGACGGGCCGGCGCACTTCGGACTCGGGGAACGTCAGCCTGACCTTGACCCTGACCTCGCTCACGGCGCGGCGCCCTCGGGCCGCAGCAACCGGTTCATGCTGCCGGAGCGGAAGCCCTCGAGGTCGAGCGCCACGAACGTGAAGCCGGCGCGGCGCACGGCGGCGACCACCTCGTCCCGGCGGGCCAGCACCTCCGCCAGCGCGCCCGGCTCGACCTCGAGCCGGGCCGCCTCACCGTGGTGGCGCACGCGGAGCTGGCCGAAACCGAGCGCCCGCAGCGCCGCCTCCGCCGATTCGACCGCGGCGAGGCGGCCGAGCGTGACCGGCGTGCCGTAGGGCAGGCGCGAGGCCAGGCACGCCGCGGCGGGCTTGTCCCAGGTGCGCAGGCCCAGCGAGCGCGACCACGACCGGATGTCGTCCTTGGCGAACCCCGCTTCGACGAAGGGGAAGACCGCGCCGGCCTCGGCGGCGGCGGCCTGGCCGGGGCGGTGGTCGCCCAGGTCGCTGACATTGACCCCGAGCACCACCGTGGCGTCCTCGTCCTCGGCCAGCGGCCCCAGCGCGTCCATGAGCGCCGTCTTGCAGCGCGCGCGAGCGGTCCGCGCCGTTGGCCACGTACGCCGCGTCGTGCATCTCGTCGGTGGGCACGCCGACCCAGCGCAGATCCCACTCGGCGGCCAGGGCGCGGCAGTCCTCCTCCTCGGCCCCGGCGAGTGACGGCGAGAGCGCGGTGGCACACAGGACGGCCGAGCGCCCGAGGGTGTCGTGCGCCACCTTGGCCAACAGGGACGAGTCGGCGCCGCCACTGAAGGCGACGACGACGCGCCCGAGGCGTCGCAGTTCGCCGCGCAGGTCGTCGAGCGACGCGGTCACGAAGTCGACCCGCTCACGCGCCGAGGGCGGCCAGCACGTCGTCGAGCGGGCCGACCATGCCGGTGTAGAAGGGCCCGAACTCCGCGTAGCGGGCGGACGCCTGGTCGAAGCGCATCTGGTACACGCAGTCCTTGAGGTCGTCGGGGTGGACGCCGAACAGCGTCACCCCCCACTCGTAGTCGTCGAGCCCGGTCGAGCCCGTGATGACCTGGAGCACCCGGCCGTGGAAGGTGCGGCCCACCTTGCCGTGCCCGAGCATGAGCTCCTTGCGGGCGTCGAAGCCCAGGCTGTACCAGTTGTCGCCCTCGCCGCGACGCTTGCTCATGGGATAGAAGCAGAACGCGGTCATGTCCGCCGGCGGCAGCTGCGGGAAGAGCCGGGCCTGGCGCATCTCGTCGGGGATGCCGGCGGCGTACTCGGACACCTCGGTCAGCGAGACGTACGACTGCGTGGGGACGACGCCCGCCGCCACCGCCTCGGTCTGGAGCTGGCGCAGCCGCCAGACGTCGGGGCCGAGGGCCATGAGGGCCGAGGTCCCCCTTGTGGCCGAGCAGGGCCACCGGGACGACCTGGTAGCCGTCGGCCTCCGCCGCCGTCACGGCCTTGCGCAGGCCGTGCGGGTCGAAGTCGGGCCCGAGTCGGCAGATCAGGTGGAGGACCGCCCAACCGGTCGTCGGGCGTCAGAGCCACGGCGCCAGTGTAGAGAAAGCACGATGCGCCCGACCTTGCGGCCGGGCGCATCGCATTGGTGTCAGCCTCGGGTTGGGGGTGAGGCGGTTCTCAGTGTCACACCGCCCTGTTGCAACCCCGTGGCATCGGAGTGACAACGGGCCCCGCGACCGGTGGCCCGGCCGCCCACGACCTGGCCGTTTAGTAGTCGTCCATGCCGCCACCGGGCATGGCGGGCGCCTCTTCTTCGGGCTTGTCGACGATCACCGCTTCGGTGGTCAGGAACAGGGCCGCGATGGAGGCCGCGTTCTGCAGGGCGGAGCGGGTCACCTTGGCCGCGTCGATCACGCCGTCCTTGAACAGGTCGGTGTACTCACCGGTGGCCGCATTGAGGCCGTTCGCTCCCTTGAGGCCGCGCGACCTTCTCGACGACCACGCCGCCCTCGAGGCCGGCGTTGACCGCGATCTGCTTCAGCGGCTCCTCGACGGCCCGGGCCACGATGCGCGCCCCGGTGGCCTCGTCGCTCTCGAGCTTCTCGGCCGCCTCGAGGATCGCTGTCTGCGCCCGCAGCAGCGCCACGCCACCACCGGGCACGACGCCCTCCTCGATCGCGGCCTTGGTCGTCGACACCGCGTCCTCGATGCGGTGCTTCTTCTCCTTCAGCTCGACCTCGGTCGCGGCGCCGACCTTGATCACGGCCACGCCGCCGGACAGCTTGGCCAGGCGCTCCTGGAGCTTCTCCCGGTCGTAGTCGGAGTCGGTGTTCTCGATCTCGGTCTTGATCTGGTTGATGCGGCCCTTGATGTCGGTCTCGGAACCGCCGCCCTCGACGACCGTGGTCTCGTCCTTCGTGACGACGACCTTGCGGGCGGAGCCGAGCAGGTCGAGGGTCACGTTCTCGAGCTTGAGGCCGACCTCCTCGGTGACGACCTGGCCGCCGGTGAGGATGGCGATGTCCTGGAGCATGGCCTTGCGGCGCTCGCCGAAGCCCGGGGCCTTCACGGCCACCGAGCGGAAGGTCCCCCGGATCTTGTTCACGACCAGGGTGGCGAGGGCCTCGCCCTCGACGTCCTCGGCGATGATCAGCAGCGGCTTGCCGCCCTGCATGACCTTCTCGAGCACGGGCAGCAGGTCGCGCACGGCGGTGATCTTCGAGCCGACGAGCAGGATCTGGGCGTCCTCGAGGACGGCCTCCATGCGCTCGGGGTCGGTCACGAAGTACGGGGCGATGTAGCCCTTGTCGAAGCGCATGCCCTCGACGAGGTCCATGTCCATGCCGAAGGTCTGCGACTCCTCGACGGTGATGACGCCGTCACGGCCGACCTTGTCGATGGCCTCGGAGATCATCTCGCCGATCTCGGTGTCGGCCGCCGAGATCGAGGCGACCTGGGCGATCTGCTCCTTGGAGTCGGTGTCCTTGGCCAGCGTGTGGATGGAGTTGACGGCCGTCTCGACCGCCGCCTCGATGCCCACGCTTGAGCGACATGGGGTTGGCGCCGGCGGCCACGTTGCGCAGGCCCTCGTGCACCATGGCCCAGGCCAGCACGGTGGCCGTGGTGGTGCCGTCGCCGGCCACGTCGTCGGTCTTCTTGGCGACCTCCTTGACCAGCTCGGCGCCGATCTTCTCGAAGGGGTCCTCGAGGTCGATCTCCTTGGCGATGGAGACTCCGTCGTTGGTGATGGTCGGGGCGCCCCACTTCTTGTCGAGCACCACGTTGCGGCCCTTCGGGCCGAGGGTCACACGCACGGCGTCGGCCAGCTTGTTCATGCCGGTCTCCAGGCCGCGGCGGGCTTCCTCGTGGAAGGAGATGATCTTGGCCATCTGGTTCTATTCCTCCATTAGCACTCTCGTCGTCTGAGTGCTAACGGTACCCACCTTAGGGGCGAGACGCAAGGGCGCCAGCGCGGCGCGGGCGATGGCCCGCCGGCTAGCCCCCGGCGACGGCGGGGACGATGGAGATCGTCTGGCCCTCGGCCACCGCGGTGGCCAGGCCGTCGAGGAAGCGGACGTCCTCGTCGGCCAGGAAGACGTTCACGAAGCGGCGCAGGTTGCCGGCGTCGTCGAAGAGCCGGTCGGCCAACCCGGGATGGGCCGCGTCGAGCGCCTTGAGGACCTCGCCGACGGAGGCGCCGTCCACGGCGACCTCGCCGGCGCCCCCGGTGAGGGTGCGCAGCTGGGTGGGGATGCGGACGGTCACGCTCATCGGGTCGGCGTCTCCTCGTTGCGGTCGAAGGCCTCGTCGAAGGCCGCCATGGTGGGTGCGATGGTCGCCGACGGGCCACAGCCCGCGGAGCCGGTCAGGGCCTCCACGGTCTTGAGCCCGTGGCCGGTGACCAGGGCGACGACCCGCTCGTCGGGACGGACGGCCCCCGAGGCCGCCAGCTTGGCGAGCGTCGCGATGGTCACCCCGCCGGCCGTCTCGGCGAAGATCCCCTCGGTGCGGGCCAGCAGCCCGATGGCCTCGACCACCTCGTCGTCGGTCACCGCCGCGCAGGCGCCGCCCGAGTTCCGCATGACCTCGAGCGCGTACCAGCCGTCCGCCGGGTTCCCGATGGCCAGGGACTTGGCGATCGTCTTGGGCTTGACCGGCCGGATGGCATCGGTGCCCTCCAAGAAGGCCGTGGCCACGGGCGAGCACCCCTCGGCCTGGGCGCCCGAGACCCGCACGGCGGGCTCTTCGGGCAGCAACCCGACCCGGCCGAGCTCGGCGAACCCCTTCGCGACCTTGGTCAGCTGGCTGCCCGAGCCGATCGGGACCACCACGTGGTCCGGCGCCTGCCAGCCCAGCTGCTCGGCGATCTCGAAGGCGAGCGTCTTGGAGCCCTCGGCGTAGTAGGTGCGCACGTTGACGTTGACGAAGGCCCAACTCGGCCGCTCGCTGGTCAGCTCGGCACAGAGCCGGTTCACGTCGTCGTAGGTGCCGTCGACGGCGATCACGGTGCCCCCGTAGACCGCGGTCATGGTGATCTTCGCCGCCTCGAGGTCGTGGGGGATGAGGACGACCGAGTCCATCCCGGCCCGGGCGGCGTGCGCGGCCACCGAGTTGGCCAGGTTGCCCGTCGACGCGCAGGCCGCCACCTTGAAGCCGAGGCGGCGCGCCTTGGTCAGCGCCACGGAGACGACGCGGTCCTTGAACGAGCCGGTCGGGTTGGCCGTGTCGTCCTTGATCCACAGCTCGCCCAGCCCGAGCTCGGCGGCGAGCCGGTCCGCCCGGACCAGCGGCGTGAACCCGGCACCGAGGTCGACCGGCGCTTCGTCGTCGACCGGCAACAGGTCCCGGTAGCGCCAGATGGAGCGCGGACCGGCCTCGATGCGCTCCCGGGTGACCGTTGCCGCGATCCGGTCGTAGTCGTAGGCCACCTCGAGCGGCCCGAAGCAGTAGTCACAGACGTGCAGCGCTTCGGCGGGGAAGGCGCGCTGACACTCACGACAACGCAACCCGGTGACAAAATCGACCATCTGTCCTCCTCATCGGTCGGGCATTGGCACCAGGTGCGTTGCACTGGTTGCCGCGACGTCGACGGGCCCGTCCCTCAGTCGCTCTGGATGATGGCCACCATGGTAGCGCCTGCGGCCCGACCCTCACAACGCACCCTGCCTGCTTGAATCGGGGGCGTGGCACGCAGCTTCCACCACGGGGACTTCCCGACGGGCCTGGTCCTCGAGGCCAAGGCCCGCACCGGCCGCACCGTCTCGGTGTGCATCCCCGCCCGCGACGAGGGCTCGACCGTCGGCTCGGTGGTGCGGGCGGTCGTCCAGCCGTTCCTGGCCGCGCACGGAGGCAACGGGCTCGTCGACGAGGTGATCGTGATCGACGACGGCTCGGGCGACGACACCGCCACCCAGGCCCGCGAGGCCGGGGCGCGGGTGGTGACCGGGCCCGGTGGTGCCGGTGGCAAGGGCCAGGCGATGGCCGCCGCGCTCCGGGCGGCGTGCGGGCGAGGTGGTGGCGTATCTCGATGCCGACGTGGCCAACACCACGCCGGCCTTCGTCACCGGGCTGCTCGGACCCCTGCTCACCACCGACGACGTCGCGCTCGTCAAGGGCTTCTACACCCGCCCGCTGCACGACGACCCGACGGGGGGCGGCCGCGTGACCGAGCTGGTGGCGCGCCCGGTGCTCGAGCTCCTCTTCCCCGAGCTGTCCGACGTGCGCCAGCCCCTCGCCGGCGAGACCGCCGCGCACCGCTGGGTCTTCGAAAAGGTGGGCTTCGCCGACGGGTACGGCGTCGAGCTCGGGCTGCTCATCGACGTGGCGCAGGCGTTGGGCGCCGACCGCCTGGCCCAGGTCGACCTCGGTGAGCGCATCCACCGCAACCGGCCCCTGCACGAACTGCGACCCCAGGCCGTCGACGTCCTCCGGGCCGCGCTGGCCCGTGCGCCCGAGTCCTCGCTGCCGCGGCGTCCGTGAGCCGGACCATCGTCGTCTCCAACCGCGGGCCGCTCACGTTCCGCGCCGGGCCCGACGGCGCGCTCGTCGGGGTGCCGGCCGGGGGCGGGCTGGCGTCGTCGCTGCACCGGCTCCTCGCCGGCAGCGGCACGACGTGGGCCTCGGTGACGATGGGGGCGGCCGACCGCGAGGCCGTCGCCCAGGGGCTCATGCACGAAGACGGGCTCGACCTCCTCCCCGTCGTCCTCGACGACGACACGTATCGCCAGGCCTACGACGTCGTCGCCAACACGACGCTGTGGTACGTGCACCACCACCTCTTCGACCTGCCCAACCGGCCCCGGTTCGACCGGCACTGGCGGACGGCGTGGGAGGGCTACCGGACCTACAACCGCGCCATGGCCGACGCCGTCGGCAGCGCGGGCGGGCGACGGCGACACCGTGCTGGTGCAGGACTACCACTTCTCGCTGCTCGGGCGGATGCTGGCCGAGCGCCGGCCGGACCTGCGCACCGTGCACTTCTTGCACACGCCCTTCGCCGAACCGTCGATGCTGGCCGTGCTCCCCGACGATGTCTCCGCCGAGCTGCTCGACGGCATGGCCGGGTACGGCGCCTGCGGCTTCCACTGCCACAAGTGGGAGGCCGGGTTCCGCGCCTGCTACGCCGCGGCGGGCCGCGCCGCCCCGCGCACGTTCGTCGCGCCGCTCGGACCCGATGCCGACGTGCTGGCCGAGGAGGCGGCGTCGCCCGAGAGCGTGGCGGCGGCGGTTGCGCTGCGCGCCGAGCTCGGCGGGCGCCGCGTGGTGGCCCGGACGGACCGCATGGAGCCCTCGAAGAACATCGTGCGCGGGATGCTCGCGTTCGAAGAGCTCCTGACCGCTCGTCCCGCAGTGGCGCGGCCAGGTGGTCCACCTCGCGTTCGCCTACCCGTCGCGGCAGGGGCTGGCCGAGTATCTCGCCTACGCCGCCGACGTGGAGCACACGGCGGAGCGGATCAACCACGCGTTCGGCGCCGACGGCGGCGACTGGACCCCCATCGTCCTGTCGGTCGAGGACGACCGGGCGCGCTCACTGGCCGCGCTGACGTTGTCGGACGTGCTGCTGGTGAACCCGGTGCGCGACGGGCTCAACCTGGTGGCCAAGGAAGGCCCGTTGCTCAACACGAACGACGGCGTCGTCGTGCTGTCGCGTGAAGCGGGCGCGTGGGAGGAGCTCGAGCTCGGCGGCGACGGGGCGCTCGGCGTGAACCCCTTCGACGTCGCCGGCACGGCCGACACCCTGCACGCCGCGCTCACGATGGAGCCGGCGGCGCGGCGGCGCGCGCCACGGCACTGCGGGCGGCGGTCGGGGCGCGCAACTCCGCCGACTGGTGGGCCGACCAGCTGGCGGCCGCTCGGGGCTAGGCGCCGGCGCCGGCGCCGGCCAGCGCGCGCAGGAGCGCGACCGCCCCGGTGGCACCGGCCACGGTGAGGTCGGCCCGTTCGGCCACCTCGCGTGGGCTCTCCGTGTCGACGGCGGCGACCCGCACCGTGTCCAGGGAACGGCCGTCGGGCGCCGTCAGCTCGTCGAGGGCGGCGAAGGCGGGGAGGTCGCCGATGTCGTCGCCGAACGCAGCCGCGTGGTCGAGGTGGCCGGCCATCTCGGCGGCGAGGCCGCGCACCACCGTGCCCTTGTCGACCTCGATCGGCGGCCGCAGCTCGCGCTCGTGACGGCCGACGTGCACCAGCAGGCCGTGTTCGGCGGCTACCCGCTCGGCGAACCCGACGACCCAGTCCTTCTGCGCCGGCGCCTTGCGCCAGTGCAGGGTGACGGTCAGGCCCTTGGGCTCGACGTACACACCCTCGGGCGCGGTTGCGGCGGCCTCGGCGACGACCTGGTCGATGGCCGAGGCCCAGGCATCGTGGTCGGGGCCCGCCAGCGCGCGCTCGAGCCCGTAGAGGCCGGCCAGCACCACGCCGGGGGGCGGGCCGAGCACGTCGGCGAGGAACGCGGTGGGCCGGCCCGAGATCACGGCCACCAGCGCGAACCGGCTCGCCAGGTCGCCGAGGAGCGCCGGCACGCCCGGCAACGGGACGGCGTCGCGCGGATCGGCGACGATGGCAGCGAGGGTGCCGTCGAAGTCGAGGAAGAGGGCGCTGCGCCCGGGCGCCGCGGCCAGGGGCTCGAGCGCGTGCGGGAGCGGCGTGCCGGCGCCGGCCGCGTCCGCCGGGGTCAAGAGCCGGTCGGTGTCGCCAGGTCCTGGCCGATCACGACGACGACGTCGGTGCCGGTCACGCCGGCGACGGGGGCGGCCGTCGTGAGCGGCAGCACCTGCGTCGGCTTCACGCCGATCGTCGTCGCAATGGATGCGGCCGCCTGCTGCTGGCCGGCCGCGTAGTAGACGGCCGACGTCGCCTCGGTGGTCGCGGCATCGACGGGCGTCTGCATCTTCCAGCCGCCGGCGCCGATGACGGTCGAGTAGTGGGCCGCCAGGCCGTTGGTGCCCGTGGCGTTGGCCACGACGACGCTCACCGTGCTGTGCGGGGCCGTGGTCGTGGTCGAGGTCGAGTGCCCGTGCTTGGCCGTGGTCGTCGTCGAGGAGGCGGCGGCGCCACCGGCGGCGGTGGTGCTCGTCGTGGTCGACCCAGCCGGCACGGTCGTCGGCACCGTCGTCTGTGCGCTGCTCGTGCTGGTGTTCGGACGCGTGCCCACGGCAACGAGCACGGCGACCGCGACGACGAACGCGACGAGCACGACGGCGGCCCGTGCGGCTTTGAGCGAACCCGTCATCCCCCCGGAGTGCTGCGGCCCGTCTTCAGGCATACGTGCGACTCATTTCGACCAGCCTGCCGTGCCGCCCCGGCCGGTGCAAGCCTTTCCGCTGGTCGGAAAGGGCGCCGACGGCGGGGGTAGTCTGAGCCCTGCGCCCGAGTAGCTCAGTTGGTAGAGCACTTCACTTGTAATGAAGATGTCGCGGGTTCGATTCCTGCCTCGGGCTCAGATGCCGCCCCGGGTCCCCCACGTCGGGTTTGCCCGTGCGCCCGGTGGGAAAGGCGCGGGGCAACGGACACTGCTGGGAGGCGCCGATGTTCTCTGATTTCAAGAAGTTCGTGCTGCGCGGGAACGTGGTCGACCTGGCGGTCGCCATCGTCGTGGGCGTGGCGTTCACGGCCATGGTCACCGCGTTCGTGGCCGACCTCGTCACGCCGCTGATCGCGGCCATCTTCGGCAAGCCCAACTTCTCGAACCTGCACTTCCGGTTCCACAACTCGACGTTCAAGTACGGCTCGTTCGTCAACACGGTGATCTCGTTCGTCATCATCGCGACGGTGGTGTTCTTCGCCGTCGTGGTGCCGCTCAACGCGCTGATGAAGCGAATGAACCTCTTGCCGAAGGAGGAGCCGGAGCCCGAGACACGCGAGTGCCCGGAGTGCCTGAGTGACATTCCCCTCGCGGCGCGCCGGTGCGCCTACTGCACGTCGGAGGTGGCGGCGGCGGCCTGACGTCTCGCTGTGCGCCGGATTTCTGGCTCAGCACACTTTTCTTCGGCGTCCAGTCGGGTGGGCGCCGACCATTCACCCCTCGATGGACACGGATCCCGGGTTGGGCCGTCTGGCCCTCACGACTGCCGACGTCGCGGGGATGCCCAATGAGCAGCTGGCGGAACATCTGGACGGCTTGTTCCGGCTCCGCTCCGCCGTCGACGGGCGGATCCTCGTTCTGTTGGGAGAGGCGGAGCGTCGCCAGGCGTTCCGCGACGATGGCGCGACGTCGGCCGAGAACTGGGCCGTCGAGAGGTTCAGCGTCGCCGTGCCCACGGCACGAGCGCTCGTGCGGGTCGCCGAGAAGGCATGGGACCTGCCGCAACTGACCGAAGCGCTGAGGGACGGCGAGATCACCTTCGACAAACTGCGGGCGGTCGCCGACATCGCGACGCCCGAGAACGATGCCGAGTTGGTCGAGGCGGCCCGGGAACGATCTGTGCGCGAGCTGGCCGAGGTGGCTCGCTCCCACCGGCAGGCGCCGGCACCTTCGGAGGCCGCCCGGGACCACGACCGGAGGTCGCTGCGCTTCAACGACACCTTCCGCACGATGACCGTGCAGCTGCCGCCCGAGGCCTTTGCCGAGACGCGCAGCTGCATCGAGTCGAAGGCCCGGGACATCCCTTCGGACGGCGAAACACCCTGGGACCGGCGCATGTGCGACGGGTTCCTGGGTTTAGTCCGCTCGCACTCGAGAGGCCGCAACGAAGTCGACGGGGCGACCAAGAGCCCGTACTTCGTCGTCGTCCACGTGCCCCTCGCGGCATTGGTCGACGAGTCCGGTGCGGGCTCAGACCTCGCCGGGGAGCTCGAGCGAGACGGCTTGCTCAGCGCGGCCACCGTGCAACGGATCGCCTGCGACGCCACTGTCGCGGTCGCCGTCGACGACGACGCAGGTCGGACGATGTACGAGGGGCGCAGCCGCCGTGACCCGACCGGACCGCAACGCCGCGAGGTGCGGCGGCGGGACCGACATTGCCGGTTCCCGGGCTGTGGGAACGTGACGTTCACGGACACCCACCACATCAAACGTTGGAAACCTGACCGCGGTCCGACGGATCTCGACAATTTGTGTTTGCTGTGCGTCCATCACCACCATTTGGTGCACCAAGGTGACTGGACCATGTCCGGGAACGCGAACGAGGAACTGACCTTCGTCGGGCCGAGCGGACGCGTCATGACGTCCCGGCCGTCGCCGCTGTGGACCGCCGTGACGGGTCCGGCGGCACAGCGGGCAGTGGACCGCCGGAACGCGGACTCGACGGCAGCTACGCGCGGGAAGAGCGCTGACGAGCCACCTCAAAACAAGCCACCGCGCCCGCCACGCCCACGTTGAGCGACGGCAGGGCGCCGTGTTGGGGGATCGCCGCCAGCGCGTCGCAACGCTTGCGCACCAGCGGCGCCAGGCCCTTCTCCTCGCTGCCCACGACGAGCGCCACCGGTCCGTCGCCGAGCGGCAGGTCGTAGAGCGACTGGCTCGCCTCGCCGGCGAGACCGATCGACCACACGCCGAGCTCGCGCAGCTCGTTCAGCGCGGTCGGGACGCCGCCCACCACGGCGAAGCGCAGGTGCTCGATCGCGCCGGCCGCCGTCTTGGTGACCGTGGCCGAGAGCCGGGCCGAGCGGTGGCGCGGGAGCACGACGCCGCCCACGCCGGCGCACTCGGCGCTGCGCAACAGCGCGCCGAGGTTCCGCGGGTCGGTGATGCCCGCCGCGACGAGGAGGAAGGGCGGCGGCGCCGCCGTGGCCCGGCCGGCAGAGCTCCTCCAGCGGGACCGGGTCGAGCGGCCGGGCCAGGGCCACGACGCCCTGCGGGGCATCGGTGCGGGCCTGCGCGTCGAGCCGGGCCCGCGGCACGGTCTCGATCGGGACCCGCAGCCGGGCGGCCAGCTCCTCGATCCGGTCCAGCTGCGGCGAAGGGTCCTGGTCCTCGGCCAGCAGGACGCGGCGCACCGACCGCGCGCCGACCGTCAGGAGCTCGAGCACGGCGCGGCGCCCCTCGACCTGGTCCCCGCCCAGCTCGCCCAGGGGCGGCGCCCGCCGCCGCGGCGCGCGCCCGGCCCGCGACCGTCGCCCTGGCCCCGCCCGTCCCGCGTTGGAGTGCGGGCCCCGGGCCGGCGCGGCCCGCTCCGGCTCACCGCGCCTCCATCAGCACGATCGCCATGCACGCGATGCCCTCCGCCCGCCCGAGCGCCCCGATGCCCTCGGCCCGCGTCGCCTTCACCGACACCGGCGCCCCGACGACCCGGCCGAGTACCTCGACCATCGCCTCGGTGTGCGGCGCCAGGCGCGGCGTGTCCGCGACGATCGTGCAGTCCGCGTTGGCACACGCGTAGCCCTCCGTCCCCGGCCAGGCGCACCACCTCGGTCAGCAGGTCGACGCTGTTGGCGCCCTCCCACTCCGCGTCGGTGTCGGGAAAGTGGCGACCCAGGTCGCCCAGCCCGACGGCGCCGAGGATGGCATCGGCCAGCGCGTGGCAGACGGCGTCGGCGTCGCTGTGCCCGGCCAATCCCCGGGCACCCTCGATCACCACGCCGCCGAGCACGAGGGGGCGGTGCGGGTCCTCGGAGAAGCGGTGGATGTCGATGCCCTGGCCGATGCGCACGCTCACGCCTCCCGCGCCGCCAGCAGGCGTTCGGCCGTCGCCAGGTCCTCGGGCGTGGTGATCTTCAGGTTGCCGGCGTGGCCGGGCACCACCCGCACCCGTCCGCCCGCCGCCTCGACCAGCATGGCGTCGTCGGTGGCCGCGGGCACGGCCGCGGCATCCCGCGCGGTGGGCGCCGCGCAGCGCGCGCGGCCCGGAAGGCCTGCGGCGTCTGCACCGCGACGAGCGCGGCGCGATCGAGCGTGCTCGTCACCTGCATGGTCTCGTCCACCACCTTGATGGTGTCACTCGGGGGAAGGCCGGGCACCACCCCGTCGACGTCCTCGGCGCCGAGCGCGTCGAGCACCGCGGCGAAGAGCTCGGGGGGCGCCAGCGGGCGGGCGGCGTCGTGCACGACGACGATCTCGGCGTCGGCGGGCACGGCCTCGAGGCCACGGCGGACCGAGTCGGCCCGGGTCGCCCCCCCGGTCACGACGACGTCGGCCCCTTCGACGTGGTCGACGTCGGTGTTCGCCGGCAGCACCACGACGACGCCGGCCGAGACGCTGCGGCAGGCGTCGACGGCCCACGCGACCACCGGGCGACCCGACAGGGTGGAGAACTGCTTCGGCTCGCCGAACCGCCGGCCGGACCCACCGGCCACGACGATCGACCACACCCGTGCCACGGTGCGACCGGGCCGGGCGATCAGGTCAGCGCGTCGTTCAGACGCTCTTCGGCCGTCTCCTCGTCCACGTTGAGCGCGAACGTCAGCTCGGACACGAGGATCTGGCGGGCCCGCTGCAGCATGCGCTTCTCGCCGGCGGAGAGACCCTTGTCCTTGTCGCGGATGGAGAGGTTCCGGACCACCTCGGCCACCTGGTAGATGTCGCCCGAACGGAGCTTCTCGGAGTGGTTCTTGTAGCGGCGGGACCAGTTCGTCGGCATGCGCGCTTCCTTCTTGCGCAGCACGGCGAAGACCTCCTCCACCTCCTCGTCGTTGATGACCTCGCGCAGGCCGACCCCCTCGGTGTTGTCGGCCGGGACGTTGAGGATCAGGTCGCCGTAGGCCAGGCGCAGGACGAGGTACTCACGCTTCTCACCGAACGCGACCTTCGTCTCGCGCTTCTCGATCACGGCGGCCCCGTGGTGGGGGTAGACGACTTTGTCTCCGACCTTGAAGGACACGGAAATCAGGGCTCCTTGGGTGGACCGGGTGCACCGGCACGGGCACATGGTCGTGCGGGCGTTGCGGAAAAGAGGTTGTCGGCACGGGCCCGGACCGTCCGACGGTGACTGACCATTTTACCAGACGCGTTCGGTTATTCGTATCGCTCGAAGATGCTGGCTTCCACCAGGCGGGCCAGGCCGTCGCGGATGTGGCGCGCCGTGGCGGCCCCGATGCCCTCGACCGACTCGAGCTCGGCCGCCGACGCCGACAGGATCTCGGGCAGCGAGCCGAACCGCTGGACCAGGCGGTTGATCAGCGTCTCGGAGAGCTGCTGGGGCAGGCGGTGCAGGAGCCGGTAGCCGTGTGGCGCCAGCGCCGCGTGCAACTCGTCGTGCGAGGAGGGCAGGTCGAGCGCGCCGACGACACTGGGCAGGTCCATGAGGTCGTCGGCTTCGAGCGAGCGCAGCCGCGCGATCCCCCTCTCGTCGGTGTAGTCGAGCAGGACCAGGGTGAGGCTCTCCTCGACCCCCGCGCTCAGCTCCTCGGTCTGGAGGTGGATGAGCCGGCCGTCGGATCCGAGCTCCACGAGGTGGCCCTCGATCTCCTCGGCAATGCGGCGGACCATCTCGCCCGGCTGGAGCACGGCCACGACGTCGCGCACCGACACCGAGTCCTCCATCTCGAGGCGGGTCAGGACGGAGAGGGCGTCGTCGAATCGGGAGCGGAAGCGCTGCAGGGTCGACAGGGCCTGGCTGGAGCGGTCGATCAGCCAGCCCGCGGTCTGCGTCGTGTGCTTGCGGTCGTTGCGATAGACGGCGATGGTCGCCATCGCCTCGGAGACCGCGATCACCGGGACGTCGATGGAGCGTGCCACGCGCTCGGCGGTGCGGTGCCGGGTGCCGGTCTCCGACGTCGCGATGCTCGCCTTCGGGACCAGGTGCACGTTCGCCCGGGCGATACGCGAGGCGTCGGAGGCCAGGATGATGGCGCCGTCCATCTTGGCCAACTCGGACAGCCGTTGGGGGGTGTACTCGGCGTCGAGGAGGAAGCCTCCGGTGCAGACCGAGAGCACCGCCGGGGTCGTCGCCCACCACGATGAGCGCCCCGTGTTTGGCCTGGAGGACCCGGTCGAGGCCTTCTCGCAGGGCGGTACCCGGCGCGATCAGGGCCAGCGCGTCGTTCAGCGGCTGGCTGCCGCCGGGACCGTCGACCACCCGGGCATCGTACCCGGCCCGCTCGGCGCTCCGGCCGGGGCGGACACCGTGACCAGCGCTTCCGCCAGGGTGCGCACGCCGTGGACCGTCATGCCGCGCGGCGCCACTGCCGCCGCGTCGTCCGCCAGCGACGACGGCACCAGAGCCCGTGCGAACCCGGCGCGCTGCGCCTCGGCCAGGCGCCGATCCGCCCCGGGCACCGTGCGCACCTCGCCCGCCAGCCCGAGTTCGCCGAAGGCCACCAGATCCGGCGGGACCGGCGCTCCGCTGACCACGGACGCCATGGCGAGGGCGACGGCGAGGTCGGCCGCCGGTTCGGTCACCGAGATGCCGCCCACGGCGGCCACGAAGAACTCGGCCGAGGCGGGGACCTCGACGCCGGTGCGGCAGGCCAGGAGCGCGCGCAGCAGGTTGGCCCGCGCCGGATCGAGGCCGAGGGTGTGCGGCCGCGCCGACCCCCCGCCCGCGCCCGGCCCGAGGAGCGCCTGCACCTCGACCAGCAGCGGCCGCCGTCCCTGCATGACGGGCACCACGACGCTGCCGGGGACGCCGGCCATGCGGTCGCCCAGCATCAGCGGCCCGGGGTCGGGCACGGCGCGCAGGCCGTCGTCGCGCATCTCGAAGATCCCCACTTCGCCCGCCGGGCCGAACCGGTGCTTGACGGCGGTCAGCACGCGCAGGGCGTGGTGGCGGTCCCCGTCGAAGGAGAGCACGGTGTCGACGAGATGCTCGACGGCGCGCGGCCCGGCCGGGTCGCCGTCCTTGGTCACGTGGCCGACCACGAGGAACGGCACCCCGCTCGACTTGGCCAGGCGCGTCAGACGCTCGACGCAGGCCCGCACCTGGGCCAGGCTGCCGGCAGGCTGGCTCAGCGCGGGGTCGGCCACCGACTGCAGCGAGTCGACGACCACCAGGGCGGGGTGCCGGAGCTCCGTCGCGGCCTCGATGGCGTCGACGTCGGGGCCCTCCAGCGCGAGCAGGTGCGCCGGCACCCGCCCGAGGCGGGCGGCGCGCGCGCTCACCTGGGTGAGCGACTCCTCCGCCGAGGCGAGCAGCACCTCGGAACCGGCGGCGGCGAGCGACGAGAGCACCTGGAAGAGGAGGGTCGACTTGCCGATGCCGGGCGGCCCGAAGAGCAGCGTGACCGATCCGGCGACGACGCCACCGCCGAGGACGCGGTCGAGCTCGCCCACGCCGGTCGGCAAGGGCCGCGCCCCGTCGGTCGACACCTCGCACAGGGCGATCGTCGAGGCGCGCCCGCGCGCCCCCACGCGGGCTGTCGTGGCGCCGGCACCGCGGCCGGTCCGAACGTGTTCCACTCACCGCAGCCGGGGCACCGCCCGACCCAGCGCAGCGAGGTGGCGGCGCAGGCCCCGCACACGAACACGACGTCGGTGCGGGGACGCGCCTGGGCAGCCGTGACCATGGGCGGGCAGGTTAGGGAGGGGATGTCACAGGTCGGAGGCCGGGTGGCACGGCGGCCGGCGACCCGCCGTGCCAGGCTCGTGACGTGGAGACGACCGGTGGCCGACGCGGCGGCGCGGGGGCGACGGCCGCACCGGTGGCCCCGTGAGGCCGGCGATCCGCGGCCCACGACCCGGCGAGGAGGAGGCGGTCCTCACGGTCGTCTTCGCCGCCTTCAGCAGCCCCGGGCGCGCCGGCGACGAGGAGGTGGCCATCGTGCGCGGCTCGTGGGCCGCCGGCCCACCCGAGGCCCGGATCGAGCTGGTGGCCGAAGTCGACGGCGCGCGTGGCCGGCCACGTGATCGCCGCGCCGGGCCGGCTGGACGAGCCGGCGCAGCGCGGTCGCCGGCGTCGCGCCGGTGTGCGTGGCACCGGCGCACCAGGGCCGCGGCGTCGGCTCGGCGCTCATGTGGGAACTGCTGCACCGCGCCGCCGACCGGGGCTGGCCCCTACTCGTGCTGTTGGGCGAACCCGCCTATTACGGGCGCTTCGGCTTCGAGCCGGCGGGCCCGCTCGGGCTCACCTACGCGCCGGTGGGCGCCGGGTCACCGCACTTCCAGGCGCGACGGCTCGACGGCGTACGACGCGACGATGCGCGGGACGTTCGCCTACTGCTGGGAGGGCGACGAGCGCAGCACCTAGCTGCGCCGCGCGGCCGCGTTATTCGGGGTCGGCGCCCGCGCCGGCCAGCTCGAGCGGCGGCGGCTCGAGGCCCTCGATGGCCCGGAACGTCAGCTGCGGGCCCTCACCCTCGATCGGCGAGTCCTCGACGTCGACCACGATGGTCTCGCCGACCCGGAACTCCTTCCACAGGATGCGCTCCGACAACGGGTCCTCGACCATCTGCTGGATGGCCCGGCGCAGCGGCCGCGCCCCGAGCTGGGGGTCGTAGCCCTTCTCGGCGAGCAGCGTCCGCGCTGCCGGCGTGAGCTCGAGGCCGATGCCCTGCTCCGACAGCTGCTTGACCGTGCGCGACATGAGGAGGTCGACGATCTCGGTGACCTCGGCCCGCGAGAGCTCGTGGAACACGATGACCTCGTCGATGCGGTTCAGGAACTCGGGGCGGAAGTGCTCCTTGAGCGCCTCGTCCACCTTGGCCTTCATGCGCTCGTAGGTCACGGCCTCCGACGTCTTGGCGAAGCCGATGTTGGCCTTGCGCAGGTCGGCCGTCCCGAGGTTCGAGGTCATGATCAGCACGGTGTTCTTGAAGTCCACCGAGCGGCCCTGCGCGTCGGTCAGGCGGCCGTCCTCCAGGATCTGGAGCAGCGTGTTGAACACGTCGGGGTGCGCCTTCTCGACCTCGTCGAACAGCACGACCGAGAACGGCTTGCGCCGCACGGCCTCGGTGAGCTGGCCGCCCTCCTCGTAGCCGACGTAGCCGGGGGGCGAGCCGACGAGGCGGCTCACGGTGTGCTTCTCCATGTACTCGGACATGTCGAGCTGGATGAGGGCGTCTTCGTCGTCGAAGAGGAACTCGGCCAGCGTCTTGGCCAGCTCGGTCTTCCCGACGCCCGTGGGGCCGAGGAAGATGAACGAGCCGCTCGGGCGCTTGGGGTCCTTCAGGCCGGCCCGCGTGCGGCGGATGGCCCGCGACAGGGCCTTGAGGGCCTCCTCCTGTCCGATGACCCGCTTGTGCAGCTCCTCCTCCATGCGCAGGAGCTTGGCCGTCTCCTCCTCGGTGAGGCGGTAGACGGGGATGCCGGTCCAGGCGGCCAGGACCTCGGCGATGACCTCCTCGTCGACCACGTCGAAGAGGTCGACGCCCTCGGCGCGGAGCTCGGCCTCCTGGCCCTCCTTGAGCTCGAGGCGCTCCTTCTCCTGCTCGGCCAGCTTCTTGGCCTGCTCGAAGGCGCCCTTCTCAATCGCGGCCTCCTTGTCGGCGCGCAGCCGCGTGATCTCCTCGTCGAGCTTCTTGGCGCCTGGCGGGGTGCTCATGCGACGGATGCGCAGGCGGCTGCCGGCCTCGTCGATGAGGTCGATCGCCTTGTCGGGGAGGTAGCGGTCGGCCAGGTAGCGGTCGGCCAGGTTGGCCGCGGCCACGAGGGCCTGGTCGGTGATGCTCACCGCGTGGTGCGACTCGTAGCGGTCGCGCAGGCCCTTGAGGATGTCGATGGTCAACGCGACCGACGGCTGGTCGACCTTGACCGGCTGGAACCGCCGCTCGAGTGCGGCGTCCTTCTCGAGGTGCTTGCGGTACTCGTCGATGGTGGTGGCGCCGACCGTCTGCAGCTCGCCGCGCGCCAGCATCGGCTTGAGGATGGACGCGGCGTCGATCGCGCCCTCGGCCGCACCGGCCCCGACGAGCGTGTGGATCTCGTCGATGAACAGCACGATGTCGCCGCGGGTGCGGATCTCCTTGAGGACCTTCTTCAACCGCTCCTCGAAGTCGCCGCGGTAGCGGCTGCCGGCGACGAGCGCGCCGAGGTCGAGGGTGTAGAGCTGCTTGCCCGTCAGCGTCTCGGGCACGTCGTTGGCGACGATCTGCTGCGCCAGGCCCTCGACGATGGCGGTCTTGCCGACGCCCGGCTCACCGATCAGCACGGGGTTGTTCTTCGTGCGGCGCGACAGGACCTGCATGACGCGCTCGATCTCTTTTTCACGTCCGATGACCGGGTCCAGCTTGCCGTCCCGGGCCAGCTGGGTCAGGTTGCGGCCGAACTGGTCGAGCACCGGGGACCCCGAAGGGCTGTCGCCGGAGCTGGCGCCCTGGCTCGCGCCGACGGACTCCTTGCCCTGGTTGCCCGACATCAGCTGGATGACCTGCTGGCGCACCCGGCCCAGATCCGCCCCGAGGCTGACCAGCACCGTGGCGGCCACGCCCTCGCCCTCGCGCACGAGGCCGAGGAGCATGTGCTCGGTGCCGATGTAGCTGTGGCCGAGCTGCAGCGCCTCGCGGAGCGACAGCTCGAGGACCTTCTTGGCGCGCGGCGTGAAGGGCGGGGAGCCGCTCGGCGCGGTCCCGGCCATGCCGATGGTCTCTTCCACCTTTTCGCGCACCGCTTCGAGCGAGATCCCGAGTGACTCGAGGGCCTTCGCCGCGACCCCTTCGCCTTCGTGGATCAAGCCGAGCAGAATGTGTTCGGTCCCGATGAAGGAGTGGTTAAGCAGGCGCGCCTCCTCTTGCGCCAGCACCAGCACCCTCCGTGCCCGGTCGGTGAAACGTTCGAACACCCTGACCGCCTCTCCTTGCCTCTCTTGCGTGTCGGCCCAGTGTACCTGGGGCCTTCGTCTCGACAGGCAGCAGGTACGAGGAACCTGAGACCTTTCATCGGGAACCTCGTGCCCCCGTTTTTCCTGCGCCTCTCCTACCAGGCGGTTGTCGTCATTCTGGGGTCGTGACCTAACGTTCGTAGGAGTGAACCCGACCGAGGCCCTCGGCCTGCCCAGCCTGCAAGAGGGAATGCAGCGCCTGGAGCCCCTGCTCACCGCGTCGGTGGTCACGGGGGACGGGTTCCTCGATGAGGTCACCACCCACCTGATCGCCGCCGGCGGCAAGCGCCTGCGCCCACTCCTCGCCCTGGCCACGGCCACGGCCGGCGAGCGGGAGCCGACCGAGGACGACCTCATGGGCGGCGTGGCGGTCGAGCTGGTCCACCTGGCCTCGCTGTACCACGACGACGTCATTGACGAGGCGACCATCCGCCGCAACGTCGAGAGCGTCAACAGCCGCTTCGGGAACCTCGTGGCCATCGTCGCCGGCGACTACCTCTTGGCCCGCAGCGCCGCCATCGCGGCCGGTCTCGGCACCGAGATCGCCGCGCTCCTCGCCGAGACGCTGGGGCGCCTCTGCCAGGGCCAGGTCACCGAGGTGCGCTCCGCCTTCCAAATCGGGCGCAGCCGCGACGACTACTTCGCCGCCATCAGCGGCAAGACGGCCGCGCTCACGGCGGCGTCGTGCCGCATCGGTGCGCTCACCGGCGGGCCTGCCGAGCGGCGAGGTCGAGGCCGCCACCGACTTCGGCCGCTGCTTCGGCATGGTCTTCCAGATCCGCGACGACATCTTGGACGTCACCGCCACCGACGGCCAGCTGCAGAAGCCCGCCGGCCAGGACCTGGCCGAGGGGATCTACACGCTGCCCGCGCTCGTCGCGCTCGAGGACCCCGACGCCGGGCCCGACCTGCGCGCCCTGCTCGGTCAGCCCCTGGCCCAACCCGAACGGGACAAGGCGCGGGCCATCGTCATGGCTTCCGACGGGATCGCGGCGGCCGTGGAGGCGGCCCGCTCCTACGTCGAGGACGCGCAAACGGCCACCACCGGGATTGCCCAACCCGACTTGCGAGCGGGGCTCTCCCGATTGGCGGCCGAATTGCTGACCGACCTTCCCGACTAGCTGCACGGCTGGTCGGGTGCGGCGCCGTGCGGGCGCCGCCGGCGCTCAACTCGTCGAACCCGGTCGCACCGCTGCTGGCGGTGCCGCACTTGGCCTCGAGCTTGCTCAGGCGGGTGTTGATCTTCGCCTCGCGGTTCTGCACCTTCGTGATCCGATTGGCGATGGCGGTGGCCAGCTTGGTGTGGCCGTTGGCCTTCGCCTTGGCCTCGCGGGCCTCGGCCTTGGGCACGAAGGCGTTCAGCTTGGCCTCGAGCTTCTGGACCCGGGCCTCGATCTTGGCCGCCCGGGCGCACACCTTGGCCGACGGGGTCCCGTTGGTGCTCGAGCCGCTGTTCGGGGTCGCCGCACCGGCGACGCCGGCCACGCCCATTGTCAGCGCCCCGGCCACGGCCGTCCCTGCGATGATCCTGCGCAACATGTGTCCTCCTTGGACCTGGGTGCACCGCTCCGGTGCACGGGCCGCCCCTCGACGGCACCGCTCACTCTGCGGGCCAGATGTGAGGAACCTGTAAGGACCGTGTGAGCGTTGCCCCGCCAGCGTAAGAACGGCCGAAGAAACCGCCCGGCCACGGCGCCCCGAGGCCCCTCAGCCCCGGTCGGGCCGCAGCGTGGGGAAGGCGATGACCTCACGGATGTTGGCCACGTCGCCCAACAGCATCACCAGCCGGTCGACGCCGAGGCCGAAGCCCGAGGTCGGTGGCAGGCCGTACTCCAGCGCGCGGATGTAGTCCTCGTCGATCTCCGCGGACTCCTCGTCGTCGCCGGCGCGGGCCTTGGCCGCCTGCTCCTCGAAGCGGGCGCGCTGGTCGTCGGGGTCGGTCAGCTCGGTGAAGCCGTTGCCGAGCTCGCGCCCGGCGACGACCGGCTCGTAGCGCTCGACGAGCTCGGGCCCGTCGCGGTGGCGGCGTGCCAGCGGCGACACCTCGGCTGGATAGTCGATGACGAACACCGGCCCCCAGAGCTCGGGTTCGGTCGTCTTCTCATAGATCTCGAGCAGGATCTTCCCCGGGCCCCACGCCTCGTCGACCTCGATCCCGACCTCGCTCGCCACCTTCGCCAGCTCGGCCCGGGGCGTGCGCACGTCGACACTGAAGTCGGTGGCTTCGCCGATCAGCTCGGCCATCGGGGCGCGCCGCCACGGGGTGGTCAGGTCGAGCGCGCGTCCGCCGTAGGTCAGCTGCGTCGTGCCGAGCACGTCGGTGGCCAGACCCGGCGACCAGCTCCTCGAAGACGACCATGGTGTCGGTGTAGTCCGCGTAGGCCTGGTAGAGCTCGAGCATCGTGAACTCGGGGTTGTGCCGCGGTGACAGGCCCTCGTTGCGGAAGATCCGCCCGATCTCGAACACCTTGTCGAAGCCCCCGACGACGAGGCGCTTGAGGTAGAGCTCGGGCGCCACCCGCAAGAAGAAGTCGGTGTCCAGCGCGTTGTGATGCGTGACGAACGGCCGCGCCGTGGCCCCGCCGGCGATCGGGTGCAACAGCGGCGTCTCCACCTCCACGAAGCCCTGGTCCCACAGGCGCCGGCGCATGTGCCGGACCACGTCGCTGCGCAGCTGAAAGATCTCACGGCTGCGCTCGTTGGCCCACAGGTCGACCTCGCGCTGGCGAGACCGCATCTCGATGTCGCTGACCCCGTGCCACTTGTCGCCGAAGTTGCGCCGCGCCTGGGCCAGGAGCTCCCACCCGGTCACCTTCACCGACAGCTCGCCGCGCTGGGTGCGCACGACCTCGCCCACCGCCCCGATCCAGTCGCCGAGGTTCAGCCTGGCGAACTCGTCGAAGGCCGCCGTCCACTTCGTCCCGGCGAACAATTGAATTGCGCCCGAATTGTCGCGGAGCTCGGCGAAGGCGAGCTTGCCCTGGGGCCGCGAGAGCATGATGCGGCCGGCGACCCCGACGGTGACGCCGGACTCCTCCCCGGGGGCGAGCGCGGACCAGCCCTCGGCGATCTCCGCCGCCTGGTGCGTCCGCTCGAACCGATAGGGGATGTCGGGCGTGGCGTCGCTCACGAGTTGACGTTGCGCTCGTACACGATGCGCAGGCCGTGCAGGGTCAGCCAGGGCTCCACGTGCTCAATCGTGTCCGAATACGGGGCGATGAGCGAACTGAAGCCGCCCGTGGCCACCACGGTGGAGGGTCCGAGCTCCTCCATGAAGCGCCGGGCCAGCGCGTCGACCAAGCCGGCGAAGCCGTAGAGCGTTCCCGCCTCGAGCGACTCGGACGTCGAGCGGCCGATGACGCTACGCGGCTCGACGAGCTCGACCCGGCGCAGCGCGGCGGCGTGCTGGTAGAGCGCCTCGAGGCTGATGGCGATGCCCGGCGTGATCGCCCCGCCGAGGTACTCGCCCTTGGCGCTGATCGCCTCGACCGTCGTCGCCGTGCCCATGTCGACGACCACGCAGGGACCGCCGTAGAGGTCGTAGGCCCCGACCGCGTCGGCGATGCGGTCGGCTCCGACCTCCCGGGGGTTGTCGTAGAGGATCGGCATGCCGCTCTTCGTGCCGGGACCGAGGACGACGCAGGGCACGTCGGAGAACCAGCGCGTCGCCATCTGGCGCAGCTCGCCCGTCACGTGCGGCACCGACGAGCTGACCGCGATGCCGGTTACGGACGCCGCGATGTCGAGGCCCTCGAGGTCGAGCAGCTGGGTCAGGAGCACGGCGTGCTCGTCGGGTGTACGCGTCGGGACGGTGGAGAGGCGCCAGTGGTGGGTCAGGCCGTTCGGCGCGGTGGGGTCGCGCTCGGTGCCGATGCCCACGCCGACGCCGTCCTCGATCACCGGCACCGTGTCGGTGTCGGCGCGGCGTGTAGAGCCCGATCACGGTCTCGGTGTTGCCGACGTCGATGACCAGCAGCACGTTCAGTTCTTCCCTTCGTCGGGTTCGCCGTCTTCGGTAGGGCTCGTCCAGACAAGGTCGAGCCCGAGATCGAGCACCGGCGCCGAGTGCGTGAGCGCCCCGACGGAAATGCGATCCGGTCCCGCGGCCGCGTAGGCACCGATGCTCTCCAGGCTCACCCCGCCCGACACCTCGGTGAGGATGGGGCCGCGCGCCTCGCGGTGGGCCACCTTGACCGCCTCGACGACGGCGGCGGGATCCATGTTGTCGAGCAGCACGGCGTCCGCCCCGGCCGGGCCGCCTCGGCCACCTGGTCCGGCGCGTCGCACTCGATTTCGACCAGGCGGCCGGGCCACAGCGCCCGGGCGCGGGCCACTGCGTCGGTGATCGTCGTGCCGGCGAGGTGGTTGTCCTTCACCAGCACGGCATCGGAGAGCCCCATCCGGTGGTTGGTGCCGCCGCCCGCGCGCACCGCCGCCTTCTCCAGGAGGCGGAGCCCCGGGAGGGTCTTGCGCGTATCGAGCACCTGGACCGCCGGGTTGGCCTCGTGCGCCGCGGCGACGAAGCGCGCCGTCAGCGTGGCGATCCCCGAGAGGTGGCCGAGGAAGTTGAGCGCCGTGCGCTCGGCCGTGAGGATCGGCCGCAACGGCCCGGTCACCTCGAGCACGGTGTCGCCCGGCTTGAGCTCGTCGCCGTCGGCGGCGTGCCAGGCCAGCTCGAGCCCGGGGCCGACGCGGCGGAACGCGTCGTCGGCGCAGGCGCGGCCGGCGAGGACGCCGCGCTGGCGCGCCCGCAGCGCGTAGTGCGCCGTCGCCGCCTCCGGGACCAGCGCGGCGGTCAGGTCGCCGTCGGGCCCGAGGTCCTCGGCCAGGGCGCGCGCCACGGCGTCGGCGACCGCGGCGGCGTACGCCTCGTCGTCGGCGTTGGTGCCGCCGGTGCCGGAGCCGGTGCCGGCGGTCCGCGGCGCGTTCACGGCGTGGCCCCGTCGGCCGCGCCAGAGTCGCCGAACACCAGCCGGCGGCGCCAGGCGGGGTCCGTCTCGGGGTACTCGCGCCGCGCGTGGGCGCCGCGGCTCTCGGTCCGCGCCTCGGCGGCCACCAACAACGCGTCGGCCACCTGGAGCAGGTTGGCCAGCTCGCCCGCGCGCACCGAGCCGCCCGGGTCGCCCAGGACGTCGGCCACCTCGCTCACCGCGGCGCGGGCGCCGCCGAGGGACTCGGCGCTGCGCACGACCCCTGCGCCTCGGGTCATGGCCCGCTGGAGGATGTCACGCAGCTTGGTGACGTCGGGCGCGGCGGCCGGGGCCCGGGCGCCGGCCGGGACGCCACGCTCGACGGCGGCCGGGCGGGCCGGGAGCGACGTGCAGCCGATGCCCGACACGGACGGCCCGCCCAGGAGCACGCGGAGCGCGCCGCTCGCTTCGGGCCCCCCGCCGGCGGGGATCCGCTCGGCCAGGCGCGCGCCGAAGACCATGCCCTCGAGCAGCGAGTTGGAGGCCAACCGGTTGGCCCCGTGCACGCCGGTGCAGGCGACCTCGCCGACGGCCCACAACCCGGGCAGCGCGGTGGCGCCCCACAGATCGGTGAGCACGCCGCCCGAGAGATGGTGAGCGGCCGGCGCGATGGGCAGCCAGTCCGTCTGGGGGTCGAGGCCGATGGAGGCGAGGGACGCGGCGATGGTCGGGAAGCGCTGGGAGAAGCGCTCGAGCCCGGTGGCATCGAGCCAGAGGTGGTCGACGCCCTGGGTGGCCATGCGCGCCGCCATGGCCCGGCTCACCACGTCGCGCGAGGCCAGCTCGTCGACGAAGCGCTCGCCGTCCTGGTCGCGCAACAGCGCGCCGTGCCCGCGCAGCGCCTCGGACAGCAGCGGCCGCGGCATGGCCGGGTGGTGCAGCGCGGTCGGATGGAACTGCACGAACTCCACGTCGGCCGTGGGCACACCGGCCCGCAACGCCATGGCGACGCCGTCGCCGGTCGACTCGGCCGGGTTGGTCGTGACCGAGAAGAGCTGGCCCGCGCCGCCGGTGGCGAGCACGACGTGGGCGGCACGGATCTCCACCGGCGCCGGGCCCTCGCCGGCCGCGTGCGGCGGCAGCGCGCTCGACGCCGACGCAGCGTCCGCCCTCGACGAGGAGGTCGAGGGCGAACCAGCCTTCGAGCACCGCACTGGCGGAGCGGTAGGTCGCATCGACGAGCGCACGCTCGATCTCGGCGCCGGTTGCCGCGCCACCGGCGTGCACGACGCGGGCCCGCGAGTGCCCGCCCTCGCGGGCGAGGGCGAGTGAGCCCGTCGTCTCGCGGTCGAACACCGCACCGAGGGCGATGAGCTCGTGCACCCGGGCGGGGCCCTCGTCGACCAGGATCCGCACCGCCTCTTCGTCGCAGAGGCCGACGCCGGCGCGCAGCGTGTCGGCCAGGTGCAGGTCGGTCGAGTCCTCGTCGCCCCCGAGCACCGCGGCCACGCCGCCCTGGGCCCAGCGGGTGGCGGACTGCGACAGCGCGCCCTTGGTCAGGACCCCGAGGGACAGCGACGCTCCGGCCGCCGGGACGGCGTCGGCGAGACGCACGGCGGCGGACAGCCCGGCGACGCCGCTGCCCAGGACCAGGACGTCGAAGGGTCCCGGCGGGCCCCCGGGGCTCACGCCGATTCGGTCAGGGGCGCCAGCTCGGCATCGAGACGGGCCGACGCCTCGTCGATGACCCGGTTGCGCCCGTCGACGTGCACGACGCGGGGCACGTAGGTCTCGAGCTCGGCGCGCTCGTACTCGGCGTAGGTGATGATGATCACCTTGTCCCCGGGTGCGACCAGGCGCGCCGCGGCACCGTTGAGGCAGATCTGGCCCCGCTCGCCCTCAATGGCGTACGTCTCGAAGCGGGCGCCGTTGTCGATGTCGAGGACGGCGACCTGCTCGTAGGGGAGGATGTCGGCCAGCGCCATGAGCTCGGTGTCGATGGAGACCGAGCCGACGTAGTTGAGGTTGGCGCCGGTGACGGTGGCGCGGTGGATCTTGGACTTCATCATGCGGCGGCGCATCGGCTCACCCGCTCCTTTCGAGTTGGCGGACCTGGGCGGCCGCGTCGGTGAAGGTCGTGGACGGTCTGGGGGTCGTGGGTCTCGTCGGTCTCGGGGTCTCGGGGGTCTCCTGCGTCGTGTCGCTCGGCGGCGCCGGGGCGTCAGCGCCCCCGAGCGCGGCGCTGTTGTCGATGAGGCGCACCGGCCCCACCACGGCGGCGACGAGCAGGCGCACGGCGCCGGGGTCGTCGATCAGCGCGACCTCCTCGAGCGTGGCGGCGTCGACGACGACGGCGTAGTCGAGGTCGACCAGCGGTCTCGGCCGCCGCCTCGGCCCGCATGGCCCCGGCGACCGCGGCGGCGTCGCGCGCGCCGGCGGCGACCGCGTCGCGTCCGGCGGCCAGGGCTCGGGACAGCGCCAGGGCAGCGTGCCGCTCGGCGTCCGAGAGGCGCACGTTGCGACTCGAAAGGGCAAGGCCGTCGGGCTCGCGCACGATCGGGCAGCCGACCACCTCGACGGGCAGGCACAGGTCCGACGTCATGCGGCGCACGACCGCGAGCTGCTGGAAGTCCTTGAGGCCGAAGTAGGCGCGGCAGGGACCCGCAACGGAGAACAGCTTGGACACCACGGTCGCCACGCCGTCGAAGTGACCGGCGCGCGACGCGCCCTCCCAGGCGTCGCTCACGCCGCGCACCGACACCGTGGTGGCCGGCGGCTCGGGCCACGACGGGTACATCTCGCTGACGGCGGGGACGAAGACGATGTCGGCCCCCGCCTCGGCGCACGCGGCGAGGTCGTGCTCGAGGGTGCGCGGGTAGCGGGCGATGTCCTCGGGGTCACCGAACTGCAGCGGGTTCACGAAGATGCTCACCGCCACGACGTCGCACTCCGCTCGTGCCCGCCTGATGAGCGAGACGTGCCCGGCGTGCAGGGCGCCCATGGTCGGCACGAGGCCGACGCTGCGCCCGGTGGCGCGCGCCGCATCGAGGCGGGCGCGGCAGCCGGCGGCGGACTCCAGCACGTCCATGGCCACGTCCCTCGGCTTCCTCGGGTCCTCGCTCAGACCGACGCCGGGACCGACTCGGTCTCGGCGGCGGCTGCGGCGGTGGTGGCGGTGGGCACGGGCCTGGTGGTGGCCGGCGAGCTTGGTGGCCAGGGCCGCCCCGGCCTGGTAGCCGGGGCGCTCGGACTCGGGCAGCGCGTCGAGATGCCGGCTGAGCGTGGCCCAGTCGCCCCGGCGCGCCGGACCGGTCAGGGCGGCCTGCGCACCGAGCGCGGCGACGTCGTCGACGGCGGCCCGGGTCAGCGGCAGGAACGACTCGAGGTCGAGGCCGACCTCGGCGGCGACGCGCTCGACCTGGCCGAGCAGGGCGACGACGTGGTTGGCCGCGATGCACGCCGCGGCGTGGTACGCCGCCCGGTCGCCGTCGGCGACCTCGACCGTGCGCCCGCCGAGCGCGGCGACCATCTCGTAGGCGAGCGGCGCCCCGGCCACGGCGAAGGTGACGCCCGAGCACAGCCGGGCGGCGCCGACCTCGCCGTTGGGCAGCGGCACGAGCGGGTGCACGCCGGCCCGGAGGGGGTGGGCGCCCAGCGCATCGAGCCCGAGGGAGCCCGAGAGGTGGACGACGGTCGTCGTGACCACGGGCACCACGGCGGCGGCCACCTCGGCGATGGCGTCGTCGGGCGTGGCGATCACGAGGACGTCGACCCCGCGGGCGGCGCCCGACAGGTCGTCCCCCCGGCGCAGGAAGCCGGCGAAGGCCCAGCCGCGCAGGGAGAGCGCGGCGGCGAGGGAAGTGCCGGCCCGGCCGGTACCGATGATGCGGATCGAATGCATCTGACCTCCTTCAGCGTTCCAGCCCCGGTCGGGTGCCGTTCGCCTACAGACGATGCGAAAACGTCGGCTACAGCCTACCCATACGGACGACCTCGCCACCAGACGCCTCGACCTGGGCCGATGTCACCAGATCGGGGGCCAGGTCGGCCAGGGGCGCCACCACGAACCGGCGCTCCCACAGGCGGGGGTGGGGGACGGTGAGGTCGGCCTCGTCGACCCGCTCCCCGTCCACCCACAGGACGTCGGCGTCGAGGGTGCGCGGCCCCCAGCGCTCCACCCGCTCGCGGTGCGCCGCCGCCTCGAGGGCGCGGCAGCGCTCGAGCAGCGCGCGCGGCGTGTCGGCCGTGCGCAGCTCCACCACCAGGTTGAGGTAGGGGCCCTGGCCGCCCGGCCCACCCACCGGCTCGGTCTCGTAGAGCGGCGAGACGGCGACGACGTCGCCGGCCGCCTCGAGCCCCTCGACCGCGGCGCGCAGGTGGGCGCGGCGGTCGCCGAGGTTGGAGCCGAGGCCGATGAAGGCCCGCCGGACGGTCGGTTGGGCCGGTCCGGGCGGCGCGGGCGGCGGAGCCGCCGCCATCAGTGCCTCAACGGGCGCGGCGCACCCGCACGCCGGTCGAGCCGACGTCGAGGGCGAGCGGCGGGTGCAGCTTGCGCACCGTGACCTCGACCGCCTCGAGGCGCGGGTCCACGATCAGCAGCGCGCTCGCCATGCGCCCGGCCAGCGCCTCGAGCAGCTGGTAGGAGCGGCCGCCGACCACGTCCGCGGCGGCCTGGGCGAGGGCGCCGTAGTCGACGGTGTCGGCCAGGTCGTCGCTCTGCTGGGCCGCCGCCCATGTCCACCCAGGCGGTGATGTCGACCGAGAACGGCTGGGCCCGCTCGCGCTCCTCGGGCAGGACGCCGTGGACGCCGGTGACGCGCAGGTCGCGGATCTCGATGCGGTCGGTCACCGGCGGCGGGCGGTCACGTCGGGGTGCCGCGGGCGGGCATGCCCTCCATCTCGGACAGGAGCTCGCGCCCGGGGGCGCCCATGGCGTGCCCGCAGACGTGCTCGACCAGCGCCACGGCCTGGGGCTGGTTCCCGATGCGCCCCGACCACACCAGGTAGCCGGCGACGACGCCCATGATGCGGTCGCCCAGCTCGTCCTGGTGCATGAGGATGCGCAGGCCGGCGGCGAGCGACTCGTCGATGTCCTGGTAGCAGGCCGCCAGCACGGGACGAGGGTCCCCCGTTTTCTCGAGGGGGTAATGGGCCCAGGCCAGGCCCTCCTCCTCGTAGGCCGCCAGGTTGTGGGGCGACGGGAGCAGCGAGACGACACGCCCGAAACCCTGGACCCGCAACCAGATGATCTCCTCCTGCCGCCGCACCCGCCGATGGTTGACCGAGAACCCGCCGGGCCGCTCGCTGACGGCGAGGTGGTCCTTGATCACCCACGTGAAGTTGCGGGGCGGGATACCCGCAGCCCACTTTCCCTTCATGCGGCAGGACCATACAGCCGGGCCAGTTGCACCGTCGCCGCCACATCGTGGACCCGGACCATGCCGACACCGGCGACGAGCGCGGCGGCGGCCGTGGCCAGCGAGCCGGCGAGCCGGTCCTCGAGCGGGGCGGGGGTGGGGGGCTCGCCGGGCTCCTGACCTGGGGTGGGGGCGGCGGCGAGCAGGCCGAGAAAGCGCTTGCGGCTCGTGCCGACCACGACGCCGGCGCAGGCGCCGGCGTCGGCCGCCTCCACCAGTTCGCCCAGGTGGCGCAGCAGCGTGAGGTTGTGCTGCCATGGTCTTGCCGAAGCCGATCCCGGGGTCGACCCAGACCTCGGCGACGCCGGCGGCCCGGGCCTGCGCGGGCCCGCTCGAGGACGAAGGCCGGCGACCTCGTCGACGACGTCGGCGTAGCGCGGGTCGTCCTGCATGGTGCGGGGCTCGCCCGCGCATGTGCATGGCCACCCAGCCGGCGCCGGTGGCGGCGGCCACCTCGACGAGGGCGGCCGAGGCGGAGACGTCGTTGACCAGCGTGGCGCCGGCGGCCACGGCGGCCACGGCGACCTCGGGCTTCACGGTGTCGACGGAGAGACGGACCCGGCGGTCGTGACGCTCGGGGCGCGGCGGCCAGGGCCTCGATCGACGGGGACGACCCGGGCCAGCTCGACGTCGAGCGGCGACCGGCGCCGCACCGGGCCGCGAGGACTCGCCGCCCACGTCGATCACGTCGGCGCCCTCCGTCGGCCATGCGCGATCCCGTGGGCCACGGCGCGCTCGAACGTGTCGTAGCGGCCGCCGTCGGAGAAGGAGTCCGGCGTGACGTTGAGGACGCCCATGACGAGCGGGCGGCGTGCCGGGCGGGGTCACCTGGTCTGCTCGGTCAGCGGATCCGCGAGGTCAGCGGGGTCAGTGGCCCCGGATGAACTGCATCGCCTCGGCCCGGGTCGCGGGGTCGGTGCGGAACAGCCCGCGGACCGACGAGGTGACGGTCAGCGTGCCGGGCTTCTTCACGCCGCGCATGGACATGCAGAGGTGCTCGGCCTCGATGACGACGAACACGCCGCGGGGCGACAGCACGTTCTGGATGGCGTCGGCGATCTCGGTCGTCATGCGCTCCTGCACCTGGAGGCGGCGGGCGTAGCCGTCGACGAGGCGGGCCAACTTGGACAGCCCGGTGATGCGGCCGTCCTCGGCCGGGATGTACGCGACGTGCGCCCGCCCGAGGAACGGCACCAGATGGTGCTCGCAGAGGGAGGCGAAGGGGATGTCGCGCACCATGACCATCTCGTCGTGCTCCGCCGCGAAGGTGACCTCGAGGTGCCGGGCCGGGTCGTCGTGGAGGCCGGCGAAGAGCTCTTCGTACATGGCGGCGACCCGGTCGGGCGTGGCGATGAGGCCGTCGCGCTGGGTGTCCTCGCCGATCGCCTCGAGGAGCTCGGTGACGGCCTTCTTCACGCGGTCGACGTCGACGGTCATCTGGCGGACCTTATGGGCCGGATCCCCCGGGCCGGGCCGCTCATTGCTCGGTCCCCTTGTAGCGGTGGACGCCCCGGAGGTTGCGGTAGCGCTCGGCCACATCGAGGCCGTAGCCCACGACGAACTCGGCCGGAATGGTGAAGCCGACGTATCTGAGGGGGATCTCGACGCGCTGCTCGCCCTCCTTCACCAGCAGCGCACAGATGTCCAGGCTCTTGGGCTGGCGGGCCTTGAGGTACTTGCGCAGGTAATTGAGCGTCAGGCCGCTGTCGATGATGTCCTCGACGACGAGCACGTGGCGCCCTTCGAGCTCGGAGTCGAGGTCCTTGACGATGCGGACCACGCCCGAGGTCTTGGTCGCGCTGCCGTAGGACGAGACCGCCATGAAGTCGACGTCGACCGGCAGCTCGATGGCCCGGCACAGGTCGCTCAGGAAGAGCATCGCCCCCTTGAGGACCGCCACGAGGAGGGGCGGCTCGTCGGCGTAGTCCTTGGTGATCTGGGCGCCGAGCTCGGCGACCCGGGCGGCCAGCTCCTGCGGGCCGACCAGCACGGGGCCCACGTCGGGCTCGGCCCAGGTCGGGACACCCGCTCCGGCCTCGTCGGTCACCGGCGTGACACTACCGGAGCCTCCCGGCCTGCACCTTGAGCCGCCCGCGTGAGCGGCGCACCTGTCGTCCGCCCGACAGCTCGGTGCCCGACGGCGTCGCCGGCCGCCACGGCGAGCACCCGGTCGACCTCGGCGAGCGAGGGCGGGTGCTGGGTGGCCGTCTCGGCGCTGCGGAACCAGTTGCGCACGGCGCGGCGCGCCAGCGGTCGCGGGGTCCGGGCGACGACGCTGGGCGTCCGCGGGGTCCGGCACCGCATCGGCGGCCAAGGCGTTCAAGAGCGCGACCTCGTCGCGCAGCACCCCGGCCTGGCGTGCGAGGAGCGGCGCCGGGTCGCGCCCGGCCAGCTCGGCACAGAGCGGGAGCAGCTCGTGGCGGACGCGGTTGCGCGCGAAGGCGGGGTCGGCGTTGCTCTCGTCGTGCACCGGCTCCAGGCCGGCCTCGGCACAGAGGCGGTGCGTCTCGCACCGGCGCAGGCCGAGCAGCGGGTGGCGGAACCCCGGCGCCATGCCGGCGAGGCCGTCCGCCCCCGCGCCGCGCAAGAGGTTCAACAAAATCGTCTCCGCCTGGTCGTCCATGGTGTGGCCGGTCGCCACGTCGGCCGGGAGCACGGCGAAGCGGGCGGCGCGGGCGCGCGCCTCGAGGTTCGGCCCCGGCGCCACGGACACCGTCTTGGTCACGAACCGCGCGCCGAGCTTCGCCGCCGCGGCGGCCACGACGTCGGCCTCGTCGGCCGAACCGGCGCGCAGGCCGTGGTCGACGTGGATCGCGGTGACGTCACACCCGGCGGCGACCGCGAGGACGAGCAGCGCGAGCGAATCGGGCCCGCCCGACACGGCGCAGGCCAACGGCGTCCCCGGCGCCGGGAAGGTGCAGCGGGTCAGGAGGTCGACGCCGAAGGGGGCGATGAGGCTCTCGTCACCCACCGGCTCGGGCCACCCAGAGGGTGGGGTCACGGATCTCCTGGACCGTGGGCAGCCACTCGGGCCCCTCCCACACGCGCGCCATGAGCGTGGGGCCGCCGGCCGCCTCCACCGACTCGACGAAGTGCTCCCCCTCGGCGTATTGGCGCATCTTGGCCTCGAGGCCGAGCAGCTTCGACATCAGCTTGGTGAGGCCCTTCGCCTGGGACCGGCGATCGTGCAGCACGCGGGCGAAATGCTCGGCGCCCGGCACCTCGGCCGCCCCGGCGCGGTTCATCGTCACGTCGCCGTGACCCTCGAGCAGGCTCATCATCCCGGTGATCTTCGAGAGGGCGACCTTTTGCTCCGGCGTGGCGAGCACGCCGACCATGCCGGCGTCCTGTGACGGGTTCCGCCCGGCCCGGATCTCGGTCGTCACCCGGCGCACCACGTCGGCCAATTTGGTCGGGTCGCCCGAGAGGGGGCCGAGCAGCTCCGACACGAGGCCGACGAAGTGGTCGCGCAGCCAGGGCACGGCGGTGAACTGCAGCCGGTGCGTCACCTCGTGCAGCGCCAGCCACAGCCGGAACTGGCTCGGCGCGAAGCCGTACTGCGTCTCGACCGCGACGATGTTCGGCCCCACGTAGGAGACGAGGTCCTGGTCGTCGGGACCCTCGTCGTCGATCAACAGGTCGTACTGTCCGAGGACGCGGGTCGCCATGTAGGCCAGCATCAGGCCGAGCTGCATGCCGGCGATGCTCCGGCCGATGGCGAGCGAGGGGCCGCCGATCTTGGGGGCGCGCTTCTGCTGCAGCTCGGTCAGCGCGGGCCCGACCAGCCGCTCGATGGAGCGGACGTTCGCCGCGGCCCAACCGGGCCGGTCGGTCACCTTGGCGCGCGCCTCGCCGTGCGCCGAGCGCAGGCCGGTCGACTCGGTGACGAGCTTCTCGGCCTTCGCGGTCAGCTCGTCGAACTGCGACTGCAGCCGCGACGAGCGGTAGGACGCGGGCGCCGGCTTGAGGATGAGCGCCCCCGCCGCGACCCTCTCCGCCAATCCCCAGTCGACCATGGCGGGGCCGGGCGGCGCGGCGCCAGGCGCGTCGACGGACTCGACGGGACCCGCGGGATCCGGTGGATCCGCGGGGGTGAGATCAGTGCTTGGCGTCGTGCTGGCGGCTTTCTTGGTCGATCGCGTCGGCCACCCGGTCGATCAGGGTCTGCGGCACGCGGTCCTTGCACCGGTTGGCGATGACCTTGCGCAGTTCGGCCTCGAACTGGGCGGCCCCGCCGCACGGTCCGCACCAGTCCAGATGGATGCGGATCTCCTCACGCTTGACCTCGGTCAGCTCACCGTCGAGATACGAGTACAGCTCGTGCACCGCCTCGACGCAGTCGACGGACGGGCCGAACAGGCCACTCGTGTCCATCGCCGCGCCCCGCCTTGCTCCGGCTCGTTCTTCTGGCGCTCGTGCACGTCGTCGCTCATTCCCTCACCCCCGGCACGCTGCCCACGAGGCCGCGCGCTTCAGCCACATCGTGCAACGCCTTCTGGAGCGCCCTTCTTCCCCGGTGGATGCGGCTCATGACCGTGCCGATCGGCACGTCGGTGATTTCGGAGATCTCCTTGTAGCTGAACCCCTCGACGTCGGCGAGCATCACGGCCATACGGAAGTTCTCCGGCAAGGCCTCGAGGGCGTCCTTCACGTCGTCGTCGGTGAAGCGATCGAGCGCCTCGTCCTCCGCCGAGCGACCCGGCTCGCTCCCGCCGGAGCCGGCGAGGCGCTTGTAGAGGTAGAGGTCCTCGACGTCCTCGACGTCGGCCACCTCGGGACGCCGCTGGGCGGCCCGGTACGAGTTGATGTAGGTGTTGGTCAAGATCCGGTACAGCCAGGCCCGCAGGTTGGTGCCCTCCTGGAACGAGCCGAACGACCGGTAGGCCTTGAGATAGGTCTCCTGCACCAGGTCCTCGGCGTCGGCCCGGTTGCGCGTCATGCGCATGGCCGCCGAGTACAGGCTGGGCATGAACTCCATGGCGACATCGGTGAAGGTCGCCTGATCTGCCATGGGGTCCACCCTACCCACCCGGCGATAGGGTCTCCCGCCGTGACCACGGCGCCGACCCATCTCGGGATCGACCTGATGAGCGGCGAGTTCTACGGGCGGGAGCCCCACGACGCCTACGCCTGGATGCGGGCCAACGCCCCGGTCTTCTACGACGAGGTGAACGACCTGTGGGCCGCCGCCAGCTATGCCGCCGTCAAGCAGGCGTCGGTCGACACCGAGTCGTTCTCCAACGCCGGGGGCATCCGCCCCAAGTTCCCCCCGCTCCCGATGATGATCGACTTCGACGCACCCGAGCACGTGCGCCGGCGCCGGCTCGTCTCCGAGGGCTTCACCCCCAAACGGGTGCGGGCGATGGAGGACAAGCTGCGCCTGGTCTGCGACGCCATCATCGACCGGGTGTGCGAGCGGGGCAGCTGCGACTTCGTGCGGGAGGTGGCGGCGCCGCTGCCGATCATCATGATCGGCGACATGCTCGGCGTCGCCCCCGAGGACCGCGACGACCTGCTGCGGTGGTCCGACGACATGCTGAAGGGCCAGGGCTCGCCCGACCCCGCCGCGATGGGCAACGCGGCGCAGGCGTTCGTCGAGTACACGGAGTACATCCATCCCGTCTTCGCCGACCGCCGCACCACCAAGCGGACGGACGACCTGGTCGGTGTGCTGTGCCACGCCGAGATCGACGGCGACTCGCTCGATGACGACTCGCTCGTCCACGAGACCCTGCTGATCCTCATCGGCGGCGACGAGACGACGCGCCACGTGATCAGCGGCGGCATCGAGGAGCTGCTGGCGCACCCGGACCAGCAGGCCCGGCTGGCGGCCGACCCGGACGGCCTGATGCCCGGGGCGGTCGAGGAGATGCTGCGCTGGGTGTCGCCGATCAAGAACATGGCCCGCACCGCGACCCGCGACGTGGAGCTGGCCGGCGCGCAGATCCGGGAGGGCCAGGAGCTCCTGCTCCTCTACCCCTCGGCCAACCGCGACGAGGCCGTCTTCGACGACCCCGAGACCTTCGACATCACCCGCAGCCCGAACCCCCACATCGCCTTCGGCTTCGGCGCCCACTTCTGCCTCGGCAACCAGCTGGCCCGCCTCGAGCTCCGCGTCATGGTCGAGCGCCTGCTGGCCCGCCTGCCCGACCTGCGCCTCGCGACGGACCGGGACGCGCTGCCCCGCCGGGCGGCGAACTTCATCTCGGGTATCGAGGAGATGCCCGTCGAGTTCACACCGTCGGCGCCCGTGGGAGTCGGCCCCGTCTGATGGCCGGACCCGGAGCGGGGGGCATCGCCGGCTGGTCCATCCTCGTGACGGGTGGGGGCAGCGGCATCGGCCTGGCCACGGCCGAGCGGCTGGCGGCCGACGGCGCGCACGTGACCATCTGCGGGCGGACCGAGCAGAAGCTGGCCGACGCGACGGCGCGCATCGCGGCGGGTGCGTCCGACGGGGCCACCGCGCGCTATGTCGTGGCCGACGTGACGGTCGAAGACGACGTCGTGGCCGCGGTGGCGACGACGCGCGAGGTCACCGGTCGCATCGACGGGCTGTTCGCCTGCGCGGGCGGATCGCTCCACCTCGGCTCGGTGCTCACGGCCGACGTGGCGGCGGTGCGCGCCACCATCGACCTCAACCTGATGGGCTCGGTCATCTGCGTGAAGCAGGGCGCGGCGGCCATGGAGGCGCAGGAGGTGGACGCGGCTCGTGGCGGGCGGGGCGCCATCGTGCTCATGTCCTCGGGCGCCGGGCGCTTCCCGCACCCGCACCTGTGGGCCTACGGGGTGTCGAAGGCGGGGATCTGCTTCCTGGCCGAGACGGCGGGCGAGGAGCTGGGCCCGCTCGGCATCCGGGTCAACGCCGTGGCCCCCGGCATCATCGACGACGAGCTGATGTCGTTCATCACCGCCGGCGGGCCGCTGCTCGACGACTACATGGCCCAGATGCCACTGGGCCGCGTCGGCACGGTCGAGGACGTGGCCTCGGCCGTCCGCTACCTCATCGGGCCCGAGTCCTCCTTCGTGACCGGCGAGACGCTCGGCGTCGACGGCGGCCACCACCTGCGCCGGGGCGCCGACTACTCCCTGCTCTTCGGGGGCTGACCCGCCGCATCCGGGCATGGGGTCGGACCGGGGGGCGCCGCCTCGGACTGTGTACGCGCCGATCCCGGCGGGCCGCGCTGAACCCGTGTACGCGGAGAACCTGGCGGGCCGCGCGAAGCCGTATAACGCGGACCCGCCCTGGGGTCTCGACCTGGGCAGAGGATTGCGGTTGCCGGACGCTATCCGAAATGATTACCGTTATGGTTATGAGTTCCAAGGTCTCCCGCTCGCCGGCTGGGCACGGCCGCCCTCGTGGTGTCCGGGTTGACCGTGGCCGCCGGTGGTCTGGTTGCGGCGCCGCCAGTGGCCGGCGCACAGACGGGGCCCCTGCACGTGGTGGCGGCGGAGAACTTCTGGGGCAACATCGCCGCGCAGATCGGTGGGCGCGACGTCGAGGTCACCTCCCTGATCACCAGCCCGACGGCCGACCCGCACCTCTTCGAGAGCAACGCGCACGATGCCGCGCTGCTCGCCGAGGCCCAGGTCGTCATCGAGAACGGGGCCGGCTACGACACCTGGATGGGCTCGCTCCTCGGAGCGGACGGCGGTCACCCGAGCACTCGTGAATGCGGCCTCGGTGCTCCGCGTCGGCGGCAGCGACCCCAATCCGCACCTGTGGTACGACCTGCCCCGTGTCCCCGCAGTCGCGGCCGCCATCGCCGGCGCGTTCAGCAAAGCGGACCCGCACGATGCTCCCGCCTTCGCCAAGAACCTGGCTGCCTTCGACGTCGTCGCTGAAGCCGCTCGACGCAACCCTGGCCACGATCAAGGAGCACTTCCACAACGTCGCGGTCGCGTACACCGAGCGGGTCCCCGGCTACCTGCTCGCCGCCGCCCACCTCGACGTCAAGACGCCTGCCGGCTTCGCCCGCTCCATCGAGGACGGCAGTGATCCCGGTGCGGCCGACACCGTCGCCATGCGCCAGCTCCTGACGAACCACGACATCAACGTGCTGCTCTACAACGTGCAGACGGTGACGCCCGTCACCACGCAGATGCGCGCGTTGGCCAGGCAGCACGGCATCCCTGTGGTCGGAGTTTCGGAGACCATGCCAGCCACGGCGGCGTCGTATCAGCAGTGGCAGGGGTCGCAGCTGACCGCCCTGCTCCACGCCCTGCAAGAGAGCCGGAGTCCCTAATCGCATGCCGGTCCCGCCCGTCGAACTCGAACACGCCAGCGTCCGCCTCGGCCACCGGACCTTGTGGTCCGACCTGGACCTCACCGTCTCCGACGGCGAGTTCCTCGCCGTCCTCGGCCCGAACGGCACCGGCAAGACGACCCTGCTCAAGGTGTTGCTCGGCCTCGTCCCCCTCACCGAAGGAGTGGTCCGCGTGAACGGCCGCCCGCCTGCGCTGGGGAATCCGGATCTCGGCTACGTGCCACAGCAGCAGGCCTTCGACCCCGACCTTCCGATCCGCGGACGCGACCTCGTCCGCTTCGGCGTCGACGGCCACCACTGGGGCCTCCCGCTGCGTCGCGGCACGGCACGGCAACGGGTGGACGCGGCGCTCGAGGCCGTGGGCGCCGCTGCCTACGCCGATGCACCGGTCGGCCTCCTGTCGGGCGGCGAACAACAGCGGCTGCGCATCGCACAGGCGCTCCTGGGCGACCCCACCGTGCTGCTCTGTGACGAGCCGCTCCTCGCACTCGACCTGGCCAGCCAGCGCGCCGTGACCCGCCTCATCGACGACCGCAGGCGCGACGCGGGCACGCCGGTGCTCTTCGTGACCCACGAGATCAACCCGGTGCTGCCCTACGTCGACCGCATCCTGTACCTCGTCCGCGGCCGCTGGGCCATCGGGACCCCGAGCGAGATCCTCACCAGCGAACGGCTGACCGACCTCTACGGGATCGAGGTGGACGTGGTGAAAGTGCGGGACCGTTATCTCGTCGTCAGCGTGGAGGACGAGATGCCAACCGAACCGGGTGCCCACGCGCACCACGACCACGCGCACTGAGCAAATGGGTATCGGTTTCTACCTCCAGTTCCCCTTCGCGCAGCATTCGCTCGAGGCCGCGTTCCTGGTCGCGGTCAGCTGCGGGCTCATCGGCCCCTTCGTCATCACCCGCACCATGTCCTTCGCCGTCCACGGGGCCAGCGAGCTCGCCTTCACGGGTGCCGTCGCCGGCCTGCTGGTCGCCGACGATCCCCTGGCGGGCGCCCTCGTCGGCGCGCTGGTGGTCGCAACGCTCATCGGCCTGCTCGGCCAGCGGGCGTCGGAACGTGACTCGACCATCGGGGTGATCCTCGCTGCCGGACTCGGGCTCGGCGTGTTCCTCCTCGGCTACTACCACGGCTACGCCAGCGAGGCACTGAACATCCTCTTCGGCAACATCTTCGGCGTCAGCACGAGCCAGGTCCTGCTCCTCGGGGCGATCGCCGTGGCGGTGGCCGTCGTGTTGCTCGTGATCTGGCGGCCGTTGCTCTTTGCCTCCGTCGATCCCGACGTCGCCCGCGCCCGCGGGGTCCGCACCGGCCTCCTCGGCATCGTCTTTCTGTTCGTGCTGGCGATCACGGTCACACTGGCCGCGCAGGTCGTCGGCACGCTCCTCGTCCTCAGCCTGGCCATCACCCCGGCCGCGGCGGCACAGCGACTCAGCGTCCATCCGGTCGTGGTGACCGCGCTCTCGGTCGTCATGGCGGTCCTGGCGGCCGACGGGGGGCTCTTGCTCAGCTTCCAGTTCGCGAGCGTGAAGCCGAGCGTGCTGATCGTCGCGATCAGCTTCGCCTTCTATGTGCTGGCCAGAGTGATCGGCCCAAGCCTCACGGCGGCGCGGCGAAACCGATCGGTCGCCCCCGAACTGACAGAGTTGGCCCATGGCTGAGCGCCCGGACCAACCGGCCCGACCCGGCCGCCGCACGCGACAGGGCCAGGCGGTGCTCGACGTCGTGCTCGGCTCGGACAACTTCCGCAGCGCCCAGGACATCCACGCCGAGCTCCGAGCCGCCGGCGAGACGGTCGGCCTCACGACCGTGTACCGCCACCTGGCGCTGCTCACCGACGAGGGTCGGCTCGATGCGCTGCAGACGGCCGACGGCGAGCTCGTCTACCGCCGCTGTCACAGCGAGCAGCACCACCATCACGTGGTGTGCCGGCAGTGCGGCCGCGGCGCCGAGGTCGAGGTGCCGGATCTCGAGCGCTGGGCCGAATCCACGGCGTCGGAGCTCGGGTACACCGACGTGACGCACACGGTCGAGATCTTCGGCCTCTGTGCCGACTGCCGCGGCTGAACCCGATGTCTGTCGCCCGGCGGCGCTGAGAGTACGGCCGACCCGGGCGGGTGCTCAGGCGAGTTGGAAGAGCCCCGCGTCGATCACCGTTTCGCCCCGCTGCGTCTCGGTGCGGAACCGGTAGGAGCCCTTGGACTGCTCGCCGATGTCCCAGACCGAGATCGTCAGCGTGTCGCCCGGCATGGTCGGCTTCGAGAAGCGGGCGCGCATGGCACCGAAGCGCGTCGGGTCCGAACCGCAGACCATGTGCAGCAGCCCGCGGCCGGTGAACCCGTACGTGCAGAGCCCGTGGAGGATCGGGCGGTCGAAGCCGGCCCGCTTGGCGAAGGTCGGGTCGGAGTGCAACGGGTTGCGGTCACCGCTCAGCCGGTACAGCAGCGCCTGATCCGGGCGGGTGGCGTAGGTGACCACCTCGTCGGGCTCGCGCGTCGGGAGGGGCTCGGCCGCCAGCGTGCTCTCCTCGTCGCCCTCGGGGTTACGGGGCCCGCCGAAGCCGCCGGCGCCGCGGATGAACAACGCGGTGCGGGTGCTGAAGGCGAGCTCGCCGCTGCCGGCGTGGCGCGCCTCGCTCTCGAGGACGACGAGGCCGGCCGATCCCTTGTCGTACATGCCGGCCACTTTCGTCGTCACCGACACGTTGCCGTCGGGCGGGAGCTCGCCGTGCAGGCGGATGCCCTGTTCGCCGTGGACGAGCATCGCCGGGTCGAATTCACCGATCGACTGCCGGGCGCCCCCGCCCTGGCCGACGATCGTGGTGAAGGTCGGGAGGACGCGCTGCGTCACGCCCTGTGAGTTCTCGGTCGTGAGGTCGAGCTCGAATCCGGTCGGATCGAGGTTCCCGGCGCCCACGCCGAGGGCGTAGAGCAGCGTGTCCCTGCTGGTCCAGGACCGTTCGGCCGGCTCCGAGACCGACCCCACCGCTTCGGGATTCAGTGCCATCTCTCCACACCTCGATTTCTGGGTCGCCGCAAGCTCTTACTTGACGGGATTTGATGTTACATAAGAATCTGGCATGATTGTCAAGTGGCACCAGACGGGACGGACGCCGAACTGACCATCGACGAGCTGGCCGCCGTCGCCGGCACCACGACCCGGCGCATCCGCTCGCTGCAGACCGTCGGGCTGATCCCCCACCCTGCGCTGCGCGGTCGGACCGGGCTCTACGGAGCCTTCCACCGGGACCGGCTGGCCGCCATCGTGCGGCTCCAGGACCGCGGCTTCTCCCTCGAGTCCCTGGGCGTGCTCTTTGCCGCCCTCGACGCCGGCCGGTCGCTCGCCGACGGTCCTCGGCGTCGCCGAGCCGGCTACCACCGCCGCCGGCTCGAGCCAGATGGTGGTGGCCGACCCGGCCGAGGCGGCCGACACCGCCGAGCTCTACGGCTTCGCCGACCTGGAGCCCTCCAGGGCGTCGCGGCGGCGCGCCGTGCGACCGTTGCTCTCACTGGTCCCGACGACCATGTGGGACGGGCGCGAGGAGAAGGACGAGAGCCGAGCGTCCTGAGGGACCGCCGGGGTCCGGCCGCCGCGCCGATTCCGGCGGCACCGGCCCGGCCGCTCGATATGGTCAGGCTCGTGCCGCGACACCGTGCCCCTCCTGCGTTGGTCCGACGCCGGAAGGTCGGGGGTGGACGTCGCGGTGACGACGCGGCACGGCGGCGTGTCGCAGCCGCCCTACGACACGCTCAATCTCGGACTGCACGTCGGGGACGACCCGGCCGACGTCGTGACCAACCGGGGGCTCGCCGCCGGCGCGTTCGGCGCCGAGCTCGACTCGTTGGTGTTCGCCCGACAGGTCCACGGGGCGGGCTCGGCGTTCGTCGGCCGCGCCGACGCCGGGCGCGGCGCGACGGCCGAGGACGACGCGGTGGCCGACGCCGATGTCCTCGTCACGACGACGCCCGGCGTCACGTTGGTGATCCTGGTCGCCGACTGCGTCCCGCTGGCGCTGGTCGACCCGGTGGCCGGTGTCCTCGCCGCCGTGCACGCAGGCTGGCGCGGGAGCGCGGCGGGGGTGGTCGGTGCGGCGCTCGATGTGATGGTCGAGCGGGGCGCGCGACCCGAACGGGTCACTGCGTTCGTGGGGCCGGCGGTGGCGCCGGAGCGGTATCAAGTGGACGACGAGGTCCGGGGGGCGCTCGACCACGCCGTGGGGGAGGGGGGCCTCGACCGGGCGGTGGCGCGGGCGGACGGGCCGGGGCACTGGCTCGTCGACCTGGTCGCGGCGAATCGGCAACAACTGCATCTCGGTGGCGTGCCCGACGAGCAGATCAACGACTGCGGTGTGACGACGGCCGACGCGCGCTTTTTCAGCGACCGGGCCGCCCGCCCCTGCGGCCGCTTCGCCCTGTTGGCGCGGCTCAGCGGATGAGTGCCGGCTGAGGCTCGGGCCGGCCACGCCCGCGTGGGACGGTCCGGCGGCGGTCCGGCCGTAGCATGGGACCGCCCCGCAACGGCCGGGCACCCTCCCATTTCGCGATGCCTCCCCACGACCAGTTCCGCTACGACGGCGTCACCGTCGATCCCTCGTCGGGGGTCGTCACGTGCCGCTACTCGACCGCCACCCATGCGTTCAGCGAGCGCTTCACGTTCGGACCGGGCGGCAACTGGGACGACCCGGCGGTCGGGGCGGCCGTGCGCATCCTCTTCCTGCTGGCGGGCGTCTCGTACTACAAGACGGCGGCCCCACCCGTCGTCGACCTCGGTGCACACACCAGCACGGCAGACGAGCGCGCCTTTCTCGGCCGCTACTACGTCCACGGCCTCGGCGAGTTTGCCTACCGCAACGGACTGGACCTGGCCGGCCTGCGGATCGTGGGACCTGACGTTGCGGGCGCGGGTGCGGGCGACGGCCGACGGTGGCGGCGCCTATGACCCCGAGCCCGGACGGCCTCTCATCCCCTTCGGAGGCGGGATCGACTCCATCGTGACGGTGGCCGCGCTGGCCGCCGAGCATCCCGATGCCGCGCTGTTCGTGGTCCACCCCGCCGGTGACCGCTTCGCCGCTATTGAGGATGCGGCGGCCGTGACCGGGTTGCCCGTCGTCCACGTGGCCCGGGAGATCGATCCCCTCGTGCGCCGCTCGGAGGAGCTCGGCTTCCTCAACGGCCACGTCCCCGTCACCGCGATCATCACCGCCGCGGCCGTCGTCGCGGCCACCCTGGGCGGCCGCGACGCCGTGGTGCTGTCCAACGAGTGGTCGGCCTCGGCGCCGACGCTGGTCGTCGATGGCGTCGCCGTCAACCACCAGTGGTCCAAGGGGGACGAGTTCGAGCAATCGTTCCAGGACCTCGTCCACCAGGCCGTCGGACCCGGTCTCTCGGTCTTCTCGTATCTCCGCCCGCGCACCGAGTTGTGGGTGGCGGACCGGTTCGCCGGGCTGCGCGAGTACCACCACGTCTTTCGCAGCTGCAACCGCGCCTTCCACCAGGACCCGGCGCGCCGGCTCGACCACTGGTGCGGGACGTGCGACAAGTGCTGCTTCATCGACCTGATCCTCTCCCCGTTCATGGCGCGCGACGACCTCGAGGCGATCTTCGGCGCGGCCGCCGGGGCCAGCGGGCGCGGCACCGGGGTGACGGAGCCGCTCGAGCACCCCGACAACGAGGGGCGGTTCCGCGCGCTCTTGGGCCTCGGTGACGACGCCAAGCCGTTCGAGTGCGTCGGCGACGTCGACGAGTGCCGCGCCGCCGTGTTGCTGGCCGCCGCCCGACCCGACCGGGCCGGCTCCCGCCTGCTCCAGGGCCTGCGCGAGGAGGTGCTGCGTGTCGCAGCGGCACCGCGCGACCGAGGCGGCCGCACTTCTCGCGCCGCAGACGCCACATCACCTACCGGAGCGCTATGCACCAGCCGATCTCCTGGTCCGCGCTCGCTGACGCAACGGTCGGCGTCTGGGGCCTGGGCGTCGAGGGGCAGGCGAGCATCCGCCGGCTGGCGGCCATGGGCGTCGTGCCGACCCTCGTGGACGACGCACCCTCGGCGTCCGAGATGGACGGACACCGGGTCCTGGCGACCGAGCCCGACGGCCTGGCCGCGCTGTTGGACTGCGACGTCGTGATCAAGAGCCCCGGCATCAGCCGCTACCGACCCGAGGTGGCGCGGCTCGAGGCCGCCGGGGTGCCGGTGTGCGGTGGCCTCGGCCTGTTCATCGCGGAGGCCGACCCTGGACGCGTCGCCTGCATCACGGGGACCAAGGGCAAGAGCACCACCACGGCGATCGCCGTGCACCTGCTCGCCGGCCTGGGCTACGACGCCCGGGCCGGGGGCAACATCGGACACCCGCCCTGGGACCCCGCCGGCGAGGAGGCGGCGGGCACGAGGGCCCCGACTACTGGATCGTCGAGACCTCGAGCTTCCAGGTGCCCGACCTGGTCACGGCGCCCCACGTGGTCGCGGTGACCTCGTTGTCGCCCGACCATCTCGACTGGCACGGCACCGTCGAGCGCTACTACGCCGACAAGCTTTCGCTCTGCACCAAGCCGGGGGTCCGCCTGGCCGTGGCCGACGGCTCCGATGCGCGGCTCCGGGCCCAGGCGGAGCTCCTGGGCCCACACGTCCGGTGGGTGACCGCGGCAGACGTCGAGGCCGACGCCGCCTGGTCGTCCGCGCTCGGGTCTGGCCGGCCCGCACAACGCGCGCAACGCGTCGGTGGCCCGCGCCGTGCTCGCCGGGCTGGGGATCGCAGGAGGCGGGGGACGAGGTGGCGTTGGCGCGCGCGGCGACGGGGTTCGACGGGCTGCCGAGCCGCTTCCGCTCCCTCGGCCGGATCGGCGGGGTGGAGTTCATCGACGACGGGCTCTCGACCAATGTGCTGCCGGCGCAGGCCGCGCTCGACGCCTTCGCCGAGCGCCCCGTCGCGCTCCTCGTCGGTGGCCACGACCGCGGCGTCGACTACGAGCCGTTGGCCCGGACGATCGCCGCGCGGACCGCGCCCACCCTCGTGGTGACCATGCCGGACAACGGCCCGCGCATCGGATCCGTCGTCCGTGCCGTCAGCGACGGACGCGTCGAGGTGACCGATGCGCACGACCTCGTGGCCGCGGTCGACGCCGCCTACTCGTGGGCGAAGCGCGGCGGCGTCGTGCTGTTGTCGCCGGCCGCGCCGAGCTTCGGGCGGTTCGGCGACTATCGGGAGCGGTCGGCCGCCTTCGCCGAGGCAGCGGCGCGGCACGGGCCGCTCAGCTGAGCGGACCTCAGCAGGCGACGTCGGCGGGCGCCAGTTCCTCGCGCTCGCTGAGGAAGAGCCACCACGAGTCGGCCGACACGATGGCCGCCGCCTGCACGACGTCGGGATCGGCGCCCAGCTCGGCGAGTGCCTCCATGGACCACCCGGCGTGGTCGACCTCCTGCGTGCGGTGCACGTCCCAAAACCGCGTGCCCTTCGCACTCATGCCGTAGTGACGACGCAACCCGTCCGACTTCGACGCGGCGATGTCGGCCGCCTGGATCTCGTAGGCGGCCACCATGGCCAGCGCCGCCGCCGGATCTGTCGCCGCCGCGGTGCGCACGAGCGCCAGCAAGGCCGCCGTCGACGGCGTCGCCGGTGCGTCGGGGGCGGCCCCCGCGGCCTTGGCAAACGACTCGAACAGCTTGACGTGGGGCTCGGGAGACCCGAGCTCGTCGGAGAGGTTCGCCTCGACCAACGTCCGCGCCCGGCCCTCGGGCAGCGCCGAGGCGATCGCCGACAAGGTCACCGGGAGCTCGCGCTCGATGTGCCGGTACTGCTCCGCGTACGCGGCGAGTTCACCGTCCGCGAGGGTTCCGGCTTCCCAGCGACGGTAGAAGGGGTGGCTGAGCAAATGACGCCCGACAATCGCCTCCGCCAGCACCTCGTGGATCCGTTGAGTGTGCATCGCGGAACCTTAACCGCTCGGGCGACGGCCTTGTCCGGCCGACCGGCCCCGGGTCAGGGGGCACAATCGGGGTGTGCTCAGCCTGATCTGCTTCCTGGCGGGCGGGCTTTTGGGCTGGGGTGCAGCGCAGGGCGGACCGACGGTCGAGCGGGTCTGGCCCGTCGTGCTGCGAGTTCAGATTCTCGTCACATCCGCCACCCTCTCCTTCGCGGCCGCCTGGCGCCTCACCTCGGCCGGCGAGCTGGTGGGCCCCCTGGCGCTGGCGGCCGGGATGTGGCTGATGCTCGGCGCCGCCCTCGTCACCCGGGGCCGGCGCAGCCGGGGCGACGGGGCGCTCGAGGCCTGGGCGGTGAGCCCGAACAGCGGATTCTGGGTGGTGCCGGCGGCCACGGCGTTCGCCGGCTCGGCCGGGGCGATGGTCGCCGTGCTGGCGAACGTCATCACCTCGCTCTGGGGCGCCGTCTGCGTGCACCTGATGCGCCGGGACGCGCCGCACCGCCAGCGCCGGGCCACCTCCTGGGTCGACCAGTCGCCCGTCCTGGCCTCGGTGGTGGGACTGCTGCTGCATGCGGTCGGGCCGGCGCCGGGCTGGACCGCCGACGTCCTGACCCTGGCCGGACCGCTGCTGGCGTTTTCGGGCGCGGCCCTCTTCACCGGGTCTGTCATCCACCCGCACAACATCGCGGTGCCGCGCACCCAGCACGCCATCCGCCGGTGGGCCTGGCTGACCGTGATCCGCGTCGTGTATTTCCTCGTCGTCACGCTGGTGGCGGCGCTGTCGGGTTCGACCGCGCTCGCCGTCGTCGCCGTGCTCAGCGCGCTGAGCGCGCCGTCGTTCCAGCCGATCCAGCTCGCCGTGCTCTACGGATACCGCTCCGAAGTCGTCGTCGCCGCCGTGCGCTGGGGATGGCTCCTGGCCCCGCTGGGCCTCGGCGCCGCCGCGCTCGTCCGCTGAGGCCGGTTGCCCGCACCGTCCCGGACGAACGGTGAGGCGGCATCAGGACTCAGGGACCTGACATCGCGACCACCGGCCGGTTCAACGCGATGGAACCGGTGGATCCGAAGAACGACGCGTCGCCGTAGGTGAAGAGCCCGCCGTCGGACGCGACGAGCCAGTAGCCGTGGCCGCCCGGTGTCGCCGCCATCCCGACGACCGGCTTGTTCAGCGGAAGTGACCCGGCCGAACCGTAGAAGGGTGCGTCGCCGTAGGTGAAGATGCCCCCGTCGGACGCGACGAGCCAGTAGCCCGCGCCGTCGGGCGTGGCCGCCATCCCGACGATGGGTTTGTTGAGCCGCAGGGAACCGGCAGAGCCGTGGAACGACGCGTCGCCGTAGGTGAAGATGCCGCCGTCGGACGCGACCAGCCAATAGCCGCCACCGTCACGGGTGGCCGCCATGCCGACGATGGGCGCGTTGAGGTGGAGCGACCCGGCAGAGCCGTGGAACGACGCGTCGCCGTAGGTGAAGATGCCGCCGTCGGACGCGACCAGCCAGTAGCCGCCCCCGCCGGTGGTGGGCGTCATGCCGACGATCGGCTGGTTCAAAGGCGTGCCACCGGCCGAGCCGAAGAAATTGGCGTCGCCGTAGGTGAAGATGCCGCCGTCGGATGCGACCAGCCAGTAGCCCCCGCCGCCGGGCGTTGCCGCCATCCCGACGACCGGTTTGTTCAAGGGAAGGCCACCCATGGAGCCACAGAACGGGAGGTTGCCGTAGTTGAAGATGCCGCCGTCCGACGCGACCATGAAGTAGCCGTACGGCTCGGCGGGCGCGGCGGCAGGGCACCTCACCGTTCGCGTTGGGCAGCGTGATCGGTGCCACGAACAACTGGCGAGCCGCGCCACAGGTGTAGTTCGTGCACCCGGGCGATCCGCCCTGCCAGGCCGCATAGTCGATCCACCACGAGCCGGCGGCGTCCGCGAACAGTGACCCCCCACCCGGGCCGAGCACCGATCCGTACGAGGTGAGGATCTGGTTCTGGGTGCTGCACGGCCCGAGGGGTCCGCTGCAGCTGGTGATCCCTTCCGAGTAACTGCTGCTCTGGTACACGCCGGCCGAGAAGAGGAGATAGAAGGCCCCGCCGGCCGCCTTCATGGAGGGATCCTCGACCGTGGCTTCCCACGGGTACGTGACCGTGTCGTTGAAGAGCAGCAGGCTGGCAGCAGACCCGGCGGCGAAACCGGTGCCCGAGGCGTTGAGCTGTTGGGACCAGATGGACGCAGGAGCCGACGAGCCCGCCGTCGTTCTGCTTCCACACCAGGTACGCGACGCCGGTCCGCGGGTCCACAAACGGCTCCGGGTCGATGGAGCCGGTGTTCTGGCACAGGAGCGGGGCGTTCGCGACGTCACTGAACTGGACGCTCGTCGGCGAGATGGATCCCGCCGTCGCCACGGCCAGGCAGTCGAACCCGCTGTCGCTGCCGTGGCCCACCGGAGCGGCGTCGTAGAACATCACCCAGTGCCCGCCGTACTGGAAGACGCCCGGTGACGTCTGCGTGTTCGGCTGCTCCCACGGTGACGGGCTCGGCAACGCGCTCGACCCGAAGCAACTGTGCGTGTACGGGCCGTAGCCCGAGTTGGCGGAGGACGAGACCAGAGGCCGCGAGGTGGTTGCCCAAGGCGTTGCCGGTGGTGAAGGCGTAGTAGGTGCCGCCGGAGCTCACGACCTGGGGGTCGGCGGCGTCGCCGCTGCCGGCGAAGTTGTAGGCGGGCGTGCCGGTGCCGCACGCCGGCGGGACGAAGGCCGGCGAGGGGCTCGGGCTCACCACGACGCCGTGCGGGCGTGCCGCAGCCGGCGTGGCCCCGCCCGCGTTCGCAGCTGCGCCGCCGACCAGGGCGACCGATCCTCCGACGAAGAGCACCATTGACAACGCCGACACCACAGCCTTCGGGACTGGGAGGTGGTTCCTCGCTCCGCTGCGCATGCGCGTTCGTGTCCCCCTCTTGAGCCACGGCCATCGGGTCCCGATCCGGCGTGGCGCCCCGCCCGAAGTATGACGGAGTCGATCGCCGGCGGCAATCAACGCACGCAAAGAGTTAGGCGATCTCGCCCAGGCGGCTGAAGGTATTGCAGTAGAAGAGCCGGCCGCCCGCCGCCCGCAAGTCTGCCCATTCGGCGTAGGACTCGCTCCCGGTACCGCCCAGGCGAGGGGCGACGTGGTCGATCATGGTCGAGAAGGTCGCCTCAGCGTCCAGCGTGTCGAACTCGTAGAAGTGCATGAAGCGGGGATCTGTCTCGGCCTGGTTCTCGTAGACCGAGATCTGCGTGAAGCCCGGGATGCCGGCCGCGGCGATGTGGCGGAGGTGCACGAAGTCACCCCAGTCACGGAGCGCGGCGGTCAGCTCCGGTGCCCGGGGGCTGATCCAGACCACGAGCAAGCCCAACGTCGGACCGTTGGTGAGGACGCCCTGACTCGGGCGGGGATGTCGCCGGAAGGCATGGGCTTCGCAGTCAGGCGGCGGCACGGGCGGGGCGAAACCCTCGCCGGCCTCGACGACCAACAGGGTGCGGCCGTCGCGCACGCGCCTGGGCAGATCGGTGCGTCCGAGCGCGCGGTTCTCCCACCACGTGGCACGTTGCGCGCCGGGGTTCGCACGAGGTCGCGGGCCCGGTCCGCGCAGGCCTCGGGCGCCGTGTCGCCGAGCTCGAGGTAGAGCACGGTGCTGCACCGGTCCTCCACGCCTAGACCGCCCCGACCGGAGCCGTCGGAGGCACCGGGGTCCAGTGCCCGCCGTTGTCGGCCGACTGCATGATCGCTTCGAGCACCGCCATCTGCGCCACGCCGTCGGCAAACGTCGCCGGCGCAGGTCCGGCGGTCTCCCGCCCCGCGATGAGGTCGCGAAACGCCGCGGTCAGGCGAACGTAGGGGCCGTACTCGACGCCGAAGGTGATCATGCGGTCGTACGCCGTGTGCACCGCTCCTTCCGGGAGCGGCGGCGCCACCTCGTCGGCGACGCCGGCGGGCACCGGCCTCGTGACCACTCCGTTTGGGCTCGCCACCTTGACCGTGGCCCCGACGCCTTCGATCCATGCCGCGCCCCGCGAACCGGTGACACGGGTCTCCACGAGCACGCCCCAATCGGCTGCGGTCGATTCCATGATGCCGACGGTGCCGGAGCGCATCCGAAAGTGCACGACGAAACCGTCGTCAGCGGTCATGGCGGGCCGATCGACGACATGGACCAGGTGCGCGCTCACCCCCTCGAACTCACCGAGGGTCACCCGGATCTGGTCGATGAGTTGCGACCCATGCGCCCAGAGCCATCCGCCCCGCGTCGCAGCGTCGGCCCACCACGTCGGCACGACGCCGTCGGGGTCGGCCAGCACCGGCACGTGCATCAGCCAGGTGGCCAGCCGCGGCTCGCCGATCTCGCCCTGTCGTACGGCTTGGGCCAGGCCGGCCTGGCCGGCATCCCAGCGGAACTCGGTCCCGAGCAGGTGGACGACGCCCGCCGACTCCGCTGCCGCGAGGACGGCCGTCGCCTCCTCCAACGTTCCCGTGAACGGCTTCTCGCAGATCACGTGACGCCCGGCCGCGATGGCCTCGAGCGCCAGCGCGGCGTGCGTCTGCGGCGGGGTGGCAATGGTCACCGCCTCGACACCGGGGAGGGCCAGCGCGTCCGAGAGCGAGACGAGCGCCCGCGGCACCTCGAACAGGCGCGCCCGTTCGGCCGTCTTCTCGGGGTCGCGCCCCACCAGCGCCAGCACGTCGAAGCCGGAGGCCCGCAGGGCCCGTACGTGCGTGGAGCACCCGAAGCCCGTGCCGACGACGGCCACTCCGGTCATGTTCGGCGACTCAGAGACCGGGGCTGCTCTGCATGATCCCGCCGTCGGCGAAGATGGTCGTCGCCGTGATGTAACTGGCGCCGTCACCGGCCAGGAACGCCACCACCGAGGCGATCTCCTCGGGTTCGGCCATCCGGCCGATCGGGATGGCGCTGTTCAGCTTCGCCAGCGCGACGGGGTCGTTGATCGTCTGGGCGTTGATCGGCGTGTTCACCGCGCCCGGGCCGACACCGACGACGCAAATGTTGTGGGGAGCGAGCTCCACGCCCGCAGTCCTGGTCAGCATCCGCATGCCGCCCTTGGAGAGGCAGTAGGGGGTGTTGCCGGGCATGGGCCAGTCCTCGTGGACCGACGTCATGTTGATGATGCGGCCTCCGCCGCCCTGGGCGATCATCTGCTTGGCCGCCAGCTGCGTGCCGAAAAACGCGCTCTTGAGGTTCACCGCCATGACCTTCTCGAACTGTCCCTCGGTGGTGTCGAGCACGGAGGTGCGCGTCTCGATCCCCGCATTGTTGACCATGACGTCGAGCCGGCCGTAGGTGGAGACCGCCGTGTCGATCATCTTCTGCAGGTCGTCGATCTTGGAGACGTCGGCCTGGATCCCCACCGCGGTCTCGCCCAAGCTGGCGATCTGGCGCTCGAGCTCCTCTTCCGCCTGTCTCGTTCGCGACGTAGTCGATGACGACGCTGGCTCCCTCGGCGGCCAGTGCCAGGACCACCGCCTTTCCGATGCCGGTGTTGCCACCGGTCACGATCGCGACCTTCCCTTGCAGCTCCGCACCCATGGCGCACCTCCGTCCGCCCGCGACCGGGCGAAATCGACCGACACCGGGACCATATCGGACCGCCCAGCCACCACGACGGGTCGCTCTCCATGCCCCAGGCCGCGTCGAGTTCGCCCATTTGTCACATGCCGGGTCACGATTTCCGACGCGTCAGAAGCCGGCGCACCGACCACGTGAAAAACATTCACCGGATCCCTAGCATCAAGGGTGTGAACGACACCGCGCCCATCGATCAAATTGAGATCTTTCCTCCGATCGCCGACTACGGGTTCATCTCGGACTGCGAGCACAGCTGCCTGGTTGCTCCGGACGGCTCGGTCGAGTGGTTGTGCCTGCCGCGGCCGGACTCGCCGAGCGTGTTCGGCGCCCTCTTGGACCGTACGGCAGGCAACTTCCGCTTCGGTCCGTCGAACACCCACGTGCCGCACCACCGGCGCTATGTGCCCGGGACCATGGTGTTGGAGACGACCTGGCACACCCCGACCGGGTGGTTGCTCGTCGAGGACCTGCTCGTGGTGGAGCCCGTCACGGAGTCGACCCGGCGCGAGCACTACCGCCGTTCACCTGGTGACGCCGCGGCAACGGGCACCCTGCTGCGGCTGGCCACCTGCATCGAGGGTCATGTCGAGGTGGTGGCGAACGTCGTCCCCATCTTCGAGTACGGCGTCCAGACCGGCATGTGGGACTACGAAGGGGACGGCTACGACACCATGACCGTCCGGCCCCCGGTCGGAGATCCCGTGCTGACGGTGACGTCGTCCATCCGCCTCAGCGCGGTCGGGGCCCGCTGCTACGGCCGCTCGACGCTCGAGAAGGGCGAGTCGGCCTATGTCGCGCTGTCGTGGTCCGGCCACCGGCCCGCCGATCTCGAAGAGGCGCAACAGGAGCTCGACACCACGGTCGCCTACTGGCGGGAGTGGCTCTCCAATGGCACCTTCCCCGACCATCCCTGGCGCAGCTACATAGAGCGCAGTGCGCTGACCCTCAAGGGTCTGAGCTACGCCCCCACCGGCGCCATCATGGCGGCCGCGACGACCTCGCTGCCCGAGACGCCCGGCGGGGCGCGCAACTGGGACTACCGCTATACCTGGATCCGCGACTCGTCGTTCATGCTGCGCTCGCTGTACCGGCTCGGGTTCGACTGGGAGGCGCTCGAGTACTTCGCCTTCATCATCGAGGCGCTCGCCGGGGGGTCCGGCGAGTTCACCCTCCAGATCATGTACGGCATCGACGGCCGGACAGACCTCACCGAACAGACCCTCGACCATCTGTCGGGCTGGCGGAACTCCCGGCCGGTGCGGGTGGGCAATGGCGCCTGGGACCAGCACCAGAACGACGTGTGGGGCATGCTCCTCGACGCGGTGGATATCCACTTGCGTCAGGGCGCGTCGCAGATCGTCCGACCGATGTGGGAGGGCCTCGCTTCGATGGTGGAGGCGGCCATCACGCACACCGGGGACCCCGACCAGGGCATCTGGGAGATCCGCGGCGATCCCGAGCACTTCACGGCCTCCAAGGTGCTGTGCTGGGTGGCCATGGATCGCGGCGCCGACATGGCCCGCATCCGCCAAGAGCCCGAGCGGGCCGAGACGTGGCGCAAGGCGGCGGACGAGCTGAAGGCCGAGATCCTCGACAAGGGCGTCACCGCGCAGGGCCGGTTCCGCCAGCACTACGGCAACGAGGAGCTCGACGCTTCGCTTCTCCTGATCCCGATCCTGGGCTTCCTGCCTCCGGAGGACGAGCGGGTGCGCGCCACCGTGCTCGCGATCGCCGACGAGCTGACCGAGGACGGGCTGGTCCTGCGCTACAAGGTCGACTCCACCGACACCGGGTTCGCGGGAAAGGAGGGGACCTTCACCATCTGCTCGTTCTGGCTGGTCACTGCGCTGGCCATGATCGGCGAGGAGGCGCGGGCCCGCGCCCTCTGCCAGAAACTGCTGGCCTTCGCCGGGCCGTTGCAGCTCTACGCCGAGGAGATCGACGCCGCCACCGGCGAGCACCTGGGCAACTTTCCCCAGGCCTTCACCCACTTGGCGCTCATCGACGCGGTCGGCCGGCTCATCGAGGCCGAAGGACGCGACGCTCCGGTCTAACAATGCTGCTCCCCACTTCGGCTTCTCGACAAAGGCGGTCACGGTGAGTGCCGGCCGGCCTCACCGCGTCGTCGTGGTGGGCGGCGGATTCGGTGGCCTGCCCGCCACGCGGCTCCTGGCTCGCTCCCGCGACATGGAGGTCACCCTCATCGACCGGAGGAACCATCACCTCTTCCAGCCGCTCCTCTACCAGGTGGCCACCGGGATTCTCTCGCAGGGGGAGATCGCGCCGGTGCTGCGGCACATGCTGCGGCGCCACGAGAACGTGCGGGTGGTGCTGTCCGCGGTGACCGGGTTCGACCTGGAAGGGCGGGTCGTGCACACCGCATCAGTTCCGGGCGGCACCAACGAGTACGGCTACGACAGCCTGATCGTGGCGGCGGGCGCGGGACAGTCGTACTTCGGTCACGACGAGTACGCCCTGATCGCTCCGGGCATGAAGACGATCGATGACGCCATGGAGCTCCGGCGACGCGTGTACGGCGCCCTCGAGCTCGCCGAGACGACTGTCGAAGCGGCGCTCCAGAAGTTCTGGACGACCTTTGTCATCGTTGGAGGCGGGCCGACCGGCGTCGAACTCGCGGGTCAGATCCGCGAGCTCGCCGCCCGCAGTCTCAAGGGCGAGTTCCGCGCCATCCATCCCGCGGCGATCCGGGTCGTGCTCGTCGACGGCGGCAAGGAGCCGTTGGCGAATTTCGGTGACCGCCTGTCGGAACGGGCCGCCGCCGCACTCGAGAAGATGGGCGTCGAGCTGCAGATGGCGCGGCGGGTCGTCGGCGTCGATCCCTTCGGCGTCGACACCGAGAGCGCCGACGGGGAGAAGGGGCGCATCGAGTGCGGCACCGTGATCTGGGCGGCCGGCGTGCAGGCCTCGCCTCTCGCCGGCCTGTTGGCTGAGGCCACGGGTGCCGAGACCGACCGCGCCGGGAGGGTCGCCGTCCTGCCGGACCTCAGCCTGCCGGGACATCCTGAGGTCTTCGCCGTCGGCGACATGGCGACGCTCGACAACCTCCCCGGCGTCTGCGAGGTGGCCATGCAGGGCGGCCTGCACGCGGCCAACACGATCAAGCGGCGGATCAAGAACGAAGACAGCGTCGACTTCAAGTACCGGGATGTCGGGAGCGCCGCCGCCATCGGCCGCTTCAAGGCCATCGTGAGCGTGCGCGGGCTCCGTCTGAGCGGGTTTCCCGGTTGGGTCGTGTGGCTCTTCGTGCACGTGGCGTTCCTCAATGGCTTCGGCCACCGATTCACGGCGCTGTGGCGCTGGGGGCGCTCCATGGTCGGCCGGGCCCGGCCCGAACGCGTCTTCAGCGTCGGGCACACCGGCGGGGACCTGAGCCTGCCCGACGAGGTGAGGGCGAAGGTCATGCCCAAGCCCTTCCCCATCCTCGAGGACAACGCCGGATGGGCCGAGCGCATCGCCCGCGGCGCGCCGCCGCCGTCCGGCGATGAGACGCCCGCGTCGGCTTGAGCCCCGGCACTCGCCCGCTGGATCCTGACCCGAGGAGTTAAGCGGGAACGGCCGGGGTCTTCACGTTCTTTGAAGTCGATCGTTAGCGGGCGACTGGACTGAGCAGTTCATCACTGCGCAAGCGAATCGATCCAGCGGCTGAGCCGTCGGCTCTCGCGGACCATCAGGATCGGATCACCGAGTGTGTTGCTCAACAATGCCGCGCCTTGGTACGTCGCGATGAGCGTCACCGCCAGTTCGTTTGCATCTCGACGCCCCATCAGCCGAAACTGGTCTTCGACCCACGTGAGCGGGACACGCATGAGGTCCGCCGCGATGTGGTCGCTGCCAGAGCCCCGCTTGTTCATCTCGGAGCAGAGAGACCCTTGCGGGCATCCATACTCGGCGATGGCGTCTTGCTCCCCCACCAAGAACTTCACGAGCGCCTTCAGACGAGCCTTCGGCGTACGGTGGTTCGCTTCGATTGCCGCGAGCGTCGCCCGAATGATGTGCAGGTGGGACTGGACGACGGCGTCGATGATCTCGTCCTTGGTCTTGAAGTAGTAGTAGACGTTGCCCAAGGGCACCTTCGCCGCCTCGGCGATGTCGGCCAGGGTGGTCGTCTCAATTCCCTGTCGGTAGACCAACTCGGTTGCGGCGTCGATGAGCCGGTCCCGCTTGCCCCGCGGCTGATCGACCGCTTTGCCAGCCTCGTTTGTGCCTAAGTCAGTCATCTCACTTTGAGTCTAGACGGAGGGCTTCTTCGCTCCTATAGTAAGTCAGATAACTAACTCTGACTAGGAGCCACCCACATGACCACAACCCCTCCCGAGGCGTCCGTGCTGGCGACGCGCCGCGGCAAGCTCACCTTGCTGTTCGTCTGCGCAATCGCCTTTCTCGACTTCGTCGACGCGTCGATCGTGAACGTCGCGTTGCCCTCGATCCGGCACGACCTGGATTTCTCGGTGCAGAACCTCCAATGGGTCCTGAGCGGCTATCTGTTGACCTACGGCGGGTTCTTGCTCCTCGGCGGTCGTTCGGCGGACCTGCTCGGCCGGCGACGAGTCCTCGTTGCCGGGATCTCGATCTTCGCCCTGTCATCGCTGATGGGTGGCCTGGCTTCCAGTTCAGGCGTCCTGATCGGTGCGCGCCTCGCCCAGGGGTTCGGTGCCGCGCTGATGCTGCCGGCGGCGCTCTCCATTCTCACCACGACGTTCAACGAGGGGACCGATCGACTGAAAGCGCTTGGCGTCTGGGGCGCCGTCGCTGGCATCGCCTCGGCAGTCGGGGTCTTGCTCGGGGGGATCCTGTCTCAGGAGCTCGGATGGAGATGGGTGCTCTTCGTCAACCTCCCGCTCTGCGTCATCCTCCTCATCGCTTCGTTCCGGATCGTGACCGGGGAGAGGCGAACTGCATCGTTTGCGCACTTTGACGCTGCTCGGTGCCGCGACCGTGACGGGTGGCATGCTCCTCTTGATTTACACCCTCATTCGGGTCCCGGAAGTCGGATGGGGGAACGTGCGCACGACTCGGCGGGCTGGCGGGGTCAGCGGCCCTATTCGTCGCCTTCTTCCTCAACGAGCAGAGGCATCCCAGGCCGCTCCTCCCGCTGTCCATCTTCCGGATCAAGGGACTAGGCGCCGCCGATGCAACACAAGTCATCTCCATGGCTGGCTTCTATTCGATGTTCTTCTTCGTCACGCTGTACATGCAGAACGTCCTGCACTTCTCCCCGATCCGTGCGGGGGTGTCCTACGTTCCTGTGACCCTCGGAGTTGCCGTGTCGGCCGGCATCTCCTCGAAGCTGTTCGAGCGGGTTGGAACGAGGCCGATCATCGTCGGAGGCGCTCTCGTGGCCGCCTCAGGCGTGTATTGGCTGTCGCTCATCCCGGTCGATGGGACCTATCTCTCCAACCTCCTGCCGGGGCTGATGGTCATGTCGATCGGGCTCGGCGCTGTCTTCACGGGAGTGACCACCGCTGCCAACGCCGGGGTCCCGCCCGACAAGGCGGGTCTCGCCGCGGGGCTGGTCAACACCTCTCAATGGTTCGGCGCTGCCCTCGGCCTGGCGATCTTCTCTTCGATTGCCACCAACCGGACGAACCAACTGGTGACTCGTCATGTCGCCGAACCTTTGGCACTGACCCAGGGCTTCCATCAGGCGCTACTAGCCAGCAGCATCTTCTTGCTGGGAGCAGCAGTGATCGCGCTGAGGGCCACGAACACACGCGGTGAACCCGTACAGCCGGTCGAGGAACCAGAGGCATGCAACGAGTCGTGGGAGCCGATCTTTGAGCCCGAACGAGCTTGATACCTAGCCAGGATCACTGACCATGCCAACTCGGGCGATCGCGCTGCATCGGCGCTCCGTCCCCGGTGTCAGAACAGCGTGCTCCGTGCTGCCGGGGGCCGCGGAGCGCCCGTCACCGCCGAGAGGTGGGGTGAAGGCCGTTTTGCCGAGAGTGGCTGCGCTATGTCCTCGAGTGACTTCTGCTCGGCATCGACACCGAGGAAGGCTGCGACGACCCCGCCGAGGACCATCACGCCAGCCCCAATGAGGTAGCCGATGAAGAGCTTGAAGTGGTCCTGCCCATTGCCGATGAGTTCGCCATAGAGCCAGGGGCCGAAGGCGCCGAAGGTCTGAGCGATGGCAAAGAATACGGCGATGGCCTTGGCCCGGACCTCGACTGGAAAGATCTCACTCACGGTCAGGTACGCCGATGACGTGCCGGCCGAGGCGAAGAAGAAGATCACGCACCAACAGGCCGTCTGGGTGACTGCGTTGAGCACGCCCGCGTTGAACAGCACGGCGCTGAAGGCGAGGAGGCCGCCCGACAGGATGTACGTGCCGGCAATCATCTTTCGTCGGCCGATGGTGTCAAAGAAATGCCCGAGAGTAAGCGGGCCGATGAGGTTTCCCAACGCAAAGAAGATGAAGTAGTAGGCGGTGTCGGTGGCCGGAACGTTGTAGATCTTGGTGAGCACCAACGCGTAGGTGAAAAAGATCGCGTTGTACAGGAACGACTGGGTGATCATCAAGGAGGCCCCGAGGATGGCCCTCTTGGGGTAGTGGACGAAGAGCGTCCGCGCGAGGGCGACAAAGCCGATGTTGTCGGCGGGCGTGATCTCGATGGCCTTGGACTCATCGACCTCACCGAGCGTGCCGCCGCCCTGGACGGTGTGCTGCTCGATTTCGGCCACGGCTTTCTCGGCCTCCTCCTCTCGGCCATGCATGAGAAGCCATCTCGGGCTCTCGGGCAGGTTCTTGCGCACGAAGAGGATGACGAAGCCCAGGGCCGGTCCAAAGAGGAACGCGACCCGCCACGAGTAGCTGACTGGGAGATGGTTCACCACGAGGATGGTGAGCACCGTGGCGATGAGCGCACCCCCCCAATAGGTCCCGTTGACGGCGATGTCGACACGACCCCGGTACTTGGCCGGTATGAGTTCATCAATCGCCGAATTAATGGCCGCGTACTCACCTCCGATGCCCATGCCGGCAATGAAGCGCGAGGCCCACACCCAATAGGTCCAGCCCGGTGAGTGCCCGAAGGTCAAGGCGGTGAGCACGCCGCCGAACAGGTACACACCGAGGGTGATCATGAAGAGGTTGCGCCGGCCGAACTTGTCCGACATGCGGCCGAAGAAGAGGGCCCCTACCACCTCACCCAACAGATATACGGTGCCCACGGCAAAGGCCACTTCGGACGAGGAGAGATTGAGGGCCTGCTTCTGGCTGATGAAACCCTCGGCGTTGCTGGCAATGGTGATCTCGAGACCATCGAGCACCCAAGCCACGCCGAGGGCGATGACCAAACGAGTGTGGAACCGCGACCAACCCAGACGGTCGAGCCTGGCCGGGATGAGGCTCCGGATCGTCCCCTCGGGTGGCCGTTCCTGGCTCAGCTGTCTCGGTGCCTCCGTGCTGATCGTCGACACGCTTCCTCCATTCCAGACTGAGTCCAACAAGTTCAACGGATATTTCCTTACCCAAGAAATGGCTTTTCCTAAGCACTATCGGCGTGGCACCAGAGCCACAGCGGGAATGTCGCGGTGTGCAATCGTGCAGACGCTCCCAATGCGTACCGGCCCGTCTCACTCCGTCCCGGTCGGAAGGTCGCCAGACCATCAACCCGAGACCCAAGGGGACGTGTAGGGATCGGTTTGGATCCAATGTTGGGACCTGTTGGGACAGGACTGGCAAGCACTTCTCAGCAGGCCCAGCCCTTTGGTTACATCGCTCGGGCGGCGCTTAACCACGCCGAAGGGTTGGAACGCCTACTTGGCCTCCACCCTCTTGGCTCGTGCGCCGTTCGCGTCGGTCATGGAGTCTGGAGAGTCCGACACGGCGTCAGCTGGCTCTCCTTGAGCGGTGCGGGGCGGTTCAATCACTCTTTGACTTGGCGTTCTCCCCTGCGTCACCTTCCGGCCGATGTAAACAGCTGCAACGCCGGCCAGTGCGAGCACCACGAACCGTCTGAGCCATCGGTGGCCGCCTGACGTTTTTGGGGCGAGCGCGTCCGCTCCATCGTTAATGGAATTTGCGAGCTGATGCGCTCTGCGAGCAGCCGAGATACCGAGCGAACGCGGATCCACCGGAGTGGAAACCAAGCGCGAGGTCGGGTCTGGTGCGGACGCCAGCAATTGGGAGGCCGCCTCATGTCCAGACTCGGCAAGGGAGTGGAGACGCATCGAGTCCACCAGATCGCCTGTTTTATGAAGCGCTTCTCGCAGTGCTCTTGCGATCGTCGCAATTGGGTCCTCCGCTGTGGTCATCGGTATTGGCACCTTCTTCTGTAACGCTGAGAAATGGCTATACCCGAACGCGACTGCCGCTAACGGGCGTGCACGTTCCGTGCTCGGTTCGGGATTCCGGTTCGACCAGTGCGACCGGTTTGACCCGCTCCCCAATGGGCACACCTATTTGTACGGCTTTGGAGGATGGGGAGCTGTGTGAGAAGAGTAAGTAACACGACGGACGGGCGCTTTGCTTCTCGGTCGGAGTTGTCGAAGAACGCCCCCTCCCCGCGGCTTATCGTGTCAACGGAGTGTTAGTGCCGGTTTCCTGCCCATGACGTCATCGTTGGTCGCAGTTGACACGCGATCGCAACGACCGGTCGCCAAGCTTGGTGCGTCTAGTTGGGTGCGCACGGTCGGAAGGATCGGGATTGCGTCAAGGGGCGTCATCTACCTCCTGCTCGGCTATCTCGCCTTTGACATCGCCCGACACGGAAGTGCACCCACTCAGACAAGCAGTACGGGCGCTCTCCAAGAGCTAGAGGCACGCGCCGGAGGAAAGCTCGTCCTTGTGGTTCTGGCAATCGGGCTTGGTTGCTATGCAGCGTGGCGTGGGTTCGATGTTGTCACTGGAACGAATGGAACGATAAGGCGGGTTTCATCGCTCGTTGTCGGCCTCATCTACGGAGTGTTGTGTTTCAGAGCGGTGGAGCTTGTTACCGGTCGTTCGGCGAGTGGCGGTGCGTCGAATAATCCAGTGCCCTGGGTCGCCAAGGTCATGCGCTGGTCCGGTGGGACGGTGGCGATTGAAGTAGCCGGGGCGGGCCTCGTTGCAGCGGGCGCGGGACTGGCGGTATGGGGCGTCTTTCATCGTTGCGACAAGAGAACGGCTTTGGAGCACGTGTCGCGTCCGTACCAAAGAGCAATCAGAATTCTGGGTGGGTTTGGAGAGTTGACCCGAGGGGTCCTCGTCGCACTGCTCGGGATCTATCTCATCGCAGCAGGGGCGACATCGAATCCAACTCAAGCAAAGAGCGTTGATCAGACGCTACGAGCACTGGTCCACCATCCGTTCGGAGCGTTGGCCATAAGTGCCATTGCCCTCGGTCTCGTCTCCTTCGGTGTCTTCTCTCTCTTCGATGCCCGACTCCGACGTCTCTAAATGATCGGATCCTCATGAGCACCACGGACACCGGGCGCCTTCTGAGCGGGGACATCGCCGGCGACCACTTGACTGGAGGAGCCGGCTCGACCGCTTCGGACAGCTGCAGGGACAAGGCGATGCTCGGAAGAGCTGTCGCCAAAAACAGACTCAACCAGCCCTCTCTGGAGCTTGAGGTCGGACTCGAACCGACGACCTGCGCATTACGAGGGGGATCGACGGAATCCCGCCAAGTCCCGCTGGGGCCCGCGCCGTCCCACTACGTCCTGGTAAGAACCCAGGCCCGCGACCCGGGTTGGACTCACTGGGACTGAGCAGGATGCACTGGGACGCAACGTTGGGACAGAGTTGGGACAGGTAAGGGGTTGCCCCGCCATCAGACCGGGGGGAGGATCATGGTGTCACGAGACCGGATCAGATGGACGCGCGCCGTAGCTTGCTCGGCCGATGACGGCAGCGGTCATGGCAGGAACCGGTCCCACTGGTAGGCGGCCAGGCTGTGGAAGGGGGCAGCCAGCAGTGGCTCGGCACCAGTGGCAGACCAGCGCTCCCGTAGCCGGGGGCGCAGGCGCTCGGCCACCTCGGCCGGCTCGTCGTCGAGGAAGAGATAGCTGACGTGAAGACCGGAGTTGTCCCGGGTTGTGAAGGGGGGCTCGAGCGGCTCAGCCCCACCCCACAAGGCGCCCCCCACGCCCGGGACGTCGAGCAGATCAGCGACGGAAACCCCGCCACGTTCGATCATGAAGTAGATGCCCCTGGCGGACCACCACAGCAGGACGTCGGCGCCGATCTTGATCCGTGGAGCGGCGGCGCTCCCGTCAACCCGGTAGACGAGCGCGTTCGACCAGCGGCAGCAGGTACGGGGCCCGGCCGGCATTGCGTAAGGCGACGCTCAATTCGTTGAAGCTCTCCATGGCGGAGAGGTCCGTGAAGAAGTAGCTCTGGAGGTGGTCGGCTTCGTCATAGCGCTGGTCACTCGCGGCTCTGGCTGCTCGGCAGGCGGGGGTCGACACCATGCGGAACGAAGCTTGGAGTTGCGCCAGGCGGTGCTGCTCGGGCCGATGGTCGAGCGAGTGCCACTCCAGGTATTCCGCGTCGCGGCCCTCGGGGTGCCGCTTGGAGAGCGAGGTGTAAATGACCGCGACGTCGGTCCGGCCCGTGGCGAGGATGTCGGGACATTGGTCGGACGGAGTGCCGGCCAGAGCGGACCTGTTGCTCTTCACGACAAGGTCGTCCGGCCGCCGTCGACGGCCAGCGTCTGGCCGGTGATGAACGTCGACTCGGGCGAGAGGAGGAAGAGGGAGGCATAGGCCGCCTCCCAGGCGGTCCCCCGGCGTCCGAGCGGAACGGGGATGTTCTCCCTCCCAGGCATGTTGCGGTCACCGTCGCGGCCGATTCCCGTATCGATCATGCCCAGCATCACGATGTTCGCCCTGACGGCTTCTTCCTGGCGAGCGATCGCCGTGGCCCGAACGAGGGCAGAGAGCCCGGCCTTCGACGCGTCATACGCGATCATCTTCCCGATGCCCCGCACGGCACCGATGGAGGAGACGAATACGACGGACGAGCCGGGCTCGAGCACGGGCAGGACCGCTCGGGCCGTCAACATGGCGCCGCGCAGGTTCACGTCCAACGTCGTGTCCCAGGCCGCGGGCGTCTGTTCCTCGAATCCGACGGGTCCGGGGACGCCGACGTTGTAGACGAGGCCGTCGATGCCACCGAGCGCACTCCGTGCGGCGGTGATCATGGTGTCGATGCTCTCAGGATCCGAAACATCGGCCACCACGGTGTGGGCGGCGCCGCCTTCGTCCCGGATCAGTGTCACAGTGTCGTCGGCCGAGGCCTCGTCGCGATCCACCACCACGACCTGGGCCCCCTCCCGGCCGAGGAGTACGGCGAGCGCTCGGCCGTTGCCGATGGGCTGGTCTTCGAGCTGGAAGTCGGTCTGGCCCCCACCGACGACCACGACGCGCCGTCCGACCATGCGGCCCCGGCCGGGAGCGAGGCCCCGCGCTTCGCCCCGAAGGCCCGTTCCCTCCTCGGCAGCGACCGGTTCGGGGTAGGCCGCCAGCTTGTTGCCAGGGTTTTTCGGAACGAATCCGGAGGCGATGAGCACGTTGCAATCGGCGGCGGCCCGGCGCAACGCGTGCGCTTCTTGGCCTGCCTCGGATTCGTACCAGTGACGAGCGACGTCGGGAGACTCGAATTCCATGATGGCGAGCCGGCTACCCGATTCCCAGGTTCCCTCACGCACGTCGTAGTCGGCATCGACGACGAGCATCTTGGCGCGGTGCTCGACGAGGGAGTCGTAGGTGACGGCACCGTGCGCTGCCATCCCCGCTGGGTCGCGGATGACCTCGGTCATGATCACATAGCCCTTGGGCATGTCTCTCCAGTCAGATGGGCCTCTCGGACGGGCCCTATCGGATGTGCTCGCTGCCGAAGATCGTGGTGCGGAGCATCTCGCGACGCGATCCGGCGTCATAGGGCGTGGCCCGGTGCATGACGCCCGTGTTGTCCCAGATGACGGTGTCACCGACGGACCAATGGTGGCTGTAGACGACCTCGTCCCGAGTGGCACGGTCCATCAGCTCGTCGAGCAACGCGCGACTCTCGTCAGGGTCCATGTCGATGACGTGATCGGCGTGCGCACTGATGAGGAGTGACTTGCGTCCCGAACCGTGCGTCCAGACCAGAGGGTGCACGGACGTCGGGCGGGAACGCCAGCCCTGCACCTGTTCGGGTGTCGGGTCCGAATAGACCAATCGCTGCGACGCCTCGAGCGAATGTAGGACCCGCAACGAGGCGAACCGCTCTTTCTCGTCATCGGTGAGGGCGTCGTAGGCGGCATAGGTGCTGGCGAACTGGGTCTCCCCACCGCGCTCCGCCACTGCCTTGGCGCTGAGTAGCGTCGCCTTCTGAGGCGGCTCACCGTGGAGCGGCGTGCACCCGTCGATGTGCCAGTGGAACGTGCCCTTGAGGTACTCGGCTGCCGAATTCTTGGTGGCGTTCCCGCGTGACGCGATAGATACCCGCGACATGGTGGTGACCCTCCGAGTAGTCCAGCTCCCCAATGCGCCGACAGAACGCCACCTGCATCTCGGGCTCGAGATGGAGATCCGGGAACACGAGGACGCCGTAGGTCTCGAGCGCGTCCACTACGGCGTCGACGACGGACTCGTCCTCCACGAGATCGTCCGGCGCCAGGCCCGTGACCTCGGCGCCGATCGTCTTGGCGGTCGGGGTGACGACGAGCTCGCTCATCCGGACTCGATGTCACGCCATGACTCGTCCGGCCCGAGCACGGCGTCGTACGGATCGGGGATGCGAACGACGTCCGGACCCCGGGCGCTGCCCGGCGGGAGCTCGCCCCACGCACAGGCGCCCAGCGCGTCGAGAAGGAGGAGCCGGGCGTTGGCGACGGCGCCGTCGCTGGCCGAGAGGTTGTCCTTGGAGCGGTCGACGATCGGCCCCATGCTGACCTGCACGACCGAGTCCTCGTCCACAACGCTGCGGGCGAAGCCGGTGTGGTGACCGGCGTCCATGAGCGCCCGGTCCTGCCCCCAGCGGTTGGACCGGTCGCCGCTGACCGTCGAAAATTGCGCGGGTCGGGGTCGAAGCCCGCCGCGCACAGCGCCGAACTCCTTCTGGGACACCGGTGCGGTGCCGTAGCTGCCGAAGAACAGCGAGTGGTGGGTGTCGTCGACGGGGGCAAAGGCGAAGACGTGATAACGATCGACGAAGCCGGTTGCCGCGACGATGACGAGCGGGAAGAAGAAGTTGGTTACTCGGGCGTAAGTCTTGCCGTCGTCCTGTTTGCGCAGCGATGCGGCGCGCATGCCGAAAGAGGCGTCACCGACCTCGTAGGTCGGGATCTTCGTGAATGCGACGGTCGCCTTCCCCTCGTCCATCGAATCGGTCTTCTCGTCCATGACCTTCTGGGTCCAGCTCTGGTGCAGGATCCCAGCGTGCACGGAGTCGAGGCCACCCTCGAGTGCCTGGAGCCAGTTGACGGGCAGGGTCGAGAAGGTCATCGCCGTCTTGTTCCCATGTTCTGCCGTGAAGGGCAAGTCGGGGAAGGGGGGTGGATCGGGGCCGCCCAGCCACACCCAGACGATGTTCCCGGCCTCGTGCACCGGGAAATGGCTGACCTTAACGGCGGCGCAGAAGCGGTCGTGCCGGATGACCTGTGTCGGCGCCTCGACCACGACGCCGGAGACGTCGGTCTTCCACCCGTGGTAGATGCAGCGCAGCCCGGTCCCTTCGACGCGCGCCAGGAGGAGGGAGGCCTGACGATGCGGGCAGGCCTCGGCGAGAAACCCGACCCGGCCGTCGGGAGCCCGCCACGACACGAAGTTCTCACCCAAGAGACGGACGGGGGTGGGTGCCTCCCCCACCACGAGATTGTCCGAGAGGGCATAGGGGATCCAGCAGTTCTCACGGATGAGCTTGCCCATGGGGGCATCACCCTCAACCCGGGTGATGAGCTCGTTCTCCTCGCGAGTGACCATCTTCGCTCCTCCGCCTTTCACCCATCGCTCACGACGCCAGCCTGGTCCGAAAGCACCCTATTTCGTCAAGTGACGAAACACAACCGGTTCAGGACTCCCCGCGGCCCCGCCGGTCGCCCTCGATTTGCCGGATTTGGCCTTCGACGAACTCGACGACCTCGGCGTGTCCAATGTCGAGGTCGAAGGCATGCTCGGTAATCAGGAAGCGCGAGACCGCGCTTAGGAGGAGAACGGTGGACTCCGGGGACGTCACGACCACGCCGGCCAGCGCAGCCAGCTGCGCGCGGCGGAAGGTGCGGGACGACTCGGCGATCTCGGACCGGATGGCCTTGCGGTGATTGGCCAACGCGATGAACTCGGTCGTGAGATCCCCGTTCGAGCGGTCCATCAAGAGATCCCAGAACGCCCAAAGCGGCTGCGGCGAGGCAAGCGCCTCCTCCTGTTGTGCCAGGCTCCGAGCGGCACCCCGCCGAAACAGCTCGACGAACAAATCGTCCATGTCCTCGAAGTAGTAGTGGATCGCATTGGGCAGCCCAGCTCTTCCGGCGATCTTCCTAGAAGTGACTGCCGCGTAGCCCTCCTCGAGCATGAGCGCCTCGGCCGCATCGAGAAGCGCCGTGCGCGTCGCAGAATCTTCTTGTGGCCTTCGTCGACGTGCGGGCATTGCTCTCTCCACTCTGGCTGTCCAGCGTCGTCAGGAGTGGTGATTGTTTCACCGGTTCGGACGATTCCCTCACTGCTAGGAGATCACTCGGCCCGGGTTGAACTTCAGCTAGTGAGCAAAGGACCGAAACAACGGCAATCGCCCGAGCGCCGACAGAGACAACCCTCGCCTTTGTTGGGACAACTGTTGGGACAGTGCGCTGCTCACTGATCGGTTAGCCCTCTGAACAGGGCCTACAGGAGCCTGAGGTCGGACTCGAACCGACGACCTGCGCATTACGAGAGAGGCCAGCAGGATCTTGCGAAGTCCCGGTTGGTGCCGCAGAGTGCCGATCTCGCTGCTCAACCGCAGTGCCGAGTCGTTGGCACGAGATGCAGCGGGACTCCCTGGGACGTTCTGGAACCCAATTGTTGGGATCAAGTTGGGATAGATATCCGTCCCTGAAATTGCATTTCCGAGGTGGCAGCTGGGTCGCCCCGTACGGCACTTACATGGGTGATCCGCCTGCTGGACTGACGTCCGGGGAGCCTTCTTCGGACGATGAAGTCCGACCAGGAGGTGTGTGGTGGTGTGGTCTCCGTTGTTCCGGAGTCGTCGTTCGCGCCGATGGTGAGCGCTAGTAGCGGGTCGGCCATGAGCAGGTCGACGAGTTCTTGGAGTTCGCCTCCGGCCGGGCCCGGCCGGCCACGGTGCGGGCGTATGCCCATGACCTGAGCGTCTTCTTCGGGGTCGTCGGCAAGGAGCCGGCCGAGGTGACCCCCAAGGACGTGCTGCGTTTCGTCGCCGCGCAGCAACGGCCGAGGAAGGGCGCCGAGAACGTGGTGCGGATCTCCGACGGCGAGTCGGGGCTGTCGGCGTCGACGATCAAGCGGCGCCTGGCTGCGGTGTCGAGCCTCTTTGGCTATCTCGTCATCCGTGGTGATGTGGCGTGGTGACCAATCCGGTGCCACGGGGTCTGCCGACCCGCCGCAACCGCCATCGTGGCGACGGTCGGTGCCCGTTGGTGCGCGGGGTGCGGCGTCTGCCGCGCATCTTGAAGCCCGACGAGGTCGAGACGTTGATGGCGGCGTTGCGCACCGATCGGGACCGGGCCATGGTCCAGGCCATGCTGCTGGGCGGTCTGCGCCGCTGCGAGGTGCTGGGGCTGCGGCTCGAGGATCTTCGTCTCGGCGAGTGGCGGGTGTTCATCGCCGAGGGCAAGGGCGGCCATCAACGGCTGGTGCCGATGTCGCCGACGTTCTTCGCCACGGTGGCGGGCTACCTGAACGACGAACGTCCGGCTGATGCGTCGACCGATCGGGTGTTCGTCGCGTTGAAGGGCCCGAGGCGTGGCCGGCCGCTCTCGGCCGAAGGGCTCATCGAGATCTTCAGCGCAGCACGCAGAGCGGGCCGGGCTCGCGCACGGCACCTGCCACGAGTTGCGCCACACGTGTTTCACCCGGTTGCGCGAGGGCGGGCATGGCGATCGAGGCGGTCCAGGCCCAGGCCGGTCACCGTTCGATCGCGTCGACGCGGATCTACCTGCATCTGGGCGCCGACTGGCTCGCCGACGAATACCGCGGGCCATGGAGGCCATCCAAGCCCAGCTGGAGGTGGCCCGATGAACGCCCTCCCGCGGCAGCACACGACTCCGTCGCCGTGGTGGAGCGACAGATCAGTTTCACTGGGAGGAGACCGCTTCCGGGCCCCGCGGATGGTGGCCACCATGGCCCCCTACCTGGATCAACTCGGCGTCTCGGCCCGTCACGGCCACGGTCAGGGCCGCCGAGCAGCAACTGCGCACTTCGCCGGTCAGATCACCGAGGCAGACCCCGACGTGCACGTCCGTGGCCGCGATCGAGCATCGTCACATCGAGGCGCACAAGACCTGGCTGGCCGCTCGGCCGGGCAAGGCGGGAAAGCCCCTCGACGACGACCATCAGCCACCGGCTCGGGTCGTTGCGCACGTTCTTCGAGCGGATCATCGACTGGGACTACGACGACGCACCCAGCCGCTCACTGATCTTCCCCGGCGACTTCCCGCAAGCGAGACGAGCCGTTGCCCAAGTTCCTCGACGACCCCACCGCCGCGAAATTCATGGCCGCCCTCGCGACCGACCCGACCCGCGTCGGCGCCTCATGGTCGAGCTCTTGGCCCGGACCGGTATCCGCGTCCGGCGAACTCGCCGCACTCAAGTCCGACGCCATGGTCCATCCTCGGCGACACCCATCTGGCTGCGCATCCCGGTCGGCAAGCTCCACAACGACCGCTACGTGCCGCTGCTCCCGCGCTCGTCGAACTCATCGACGACTGTCTAACCATCCGCGGCCCGACCCGATCAGGACGCCTCTCGAACGCGACGACGGCCAGCCTTTCGACCGGCGCACCATCCATCGCTATGTCGATCGGGTGCCGCCAAACGAGCCGGCATCGGCCACGTCCATCCCCACCAGCTCCGCCACACCATCGCCACCCAGTTCATCAATCAGGGCATGAGTCTCGAGGTGATCGCTGCCTTGCTCGGCCATCGCTCCATGCGCATGACGCTGACCTATGCCCGCATCTCGGACCGCACCGTCGCCGAGGAGTACTTCCGCGTCACTCAAGCAGTCGAGGCCAACGACGAGAAGAGAGAACCCCTGCCGGCCAGCCTCGAAGGGACCAACATGCGTCGCATCGCAGCTGAGCACCGTCGGCTCCTGGGAAATGGTCACTGCACCCGACCGGTCGGACTCGACTGCAGCTTCGAGTCGATGTGCGAGCGCTGCGGCTTCTTCGAGACCGGACCCCAATTCGTCACCATCTTGCGCCGGCAACGAGACGATGCCGCCGGCCACGGCCAGGACGACCGGGTGGATCTACTCGACGGTTTCTTGAGAGAGATCGACGAGGTTGGCTGAGTATGGTTCCATGGCCTCAGCCCAGGACCAGCGGATCACCCATGTAATCGCACATAGGGGCGTGTGGATAACTACCAATCGAAGAGGCCACACCAAGAGGCATCATGGGTGGATGACGGATGCAGACGAGATTCGTGTTCTCCTCCGCAGGATTCACGAGCGACCAAGGATGTGGCTCCCAAGCAGTCACTACGGAGCGATCGTCTCGTTCATAGAAGGCCTGGATGCTGGTACTGGCGGTTCGCTCCTGACCGGCTTCAACGAATGGCTAGGCGCTCCGAGCATCGTCTGGTGGGGCCAAATTGAGCGTCAAGTGACCGGCCGAGAGGACGGCAACTCCAACTCAGAATCGGACATCTACGCTCGGCTGGCAGACGAGGAAAGTTCGAGATGCGTCGAACTGCTCTTTCGGAAGTTAGAAGAGTTTCTGAACCAAGAGTGACCCCCCGATCGCCGGGATTGCAATCCCCTTCAGCGCCACTAGCTAAGTTGCCAAAGTGGCCTCGAAAGTCGGTGTGTTGTTGGCGGGCCTGGCTATCGCCACCTTCGCCATTTGGGCAATGCGGAGTCCCATCTATGAGCGCATCTGGCGTCGGTCCACGGATTGGATCGCCTCTGCGTCCCACAATCGGGACCCGGCGGACGTCGAGCGCGGCATTGACATGGTCCGCCGGATCGTATTTGGAGGCGTGTTCGTGATTGGCCTGGTTTTCGCGATTGCTGGCTTGGTCGCCCTGGCTTAGGTGTGTCCCCGTACGCCGGGACGGTGGGGCAGTTCTGCACCATGGGGATACGCCCTAGATATCTTGGAGCCGCTCGATGACCGGTGCGAAACCACTGATATCTCGAACGCTGAAATAAGAGATTCCCCAGCGATTCCGGCAAGTTACAAGGTGGTCGGCGATCTCATCGTGGGTCCCGATGGCGAGAAACGGCGTATTGAGTGCATCGTTGACGCTGAGGCCCGGAACACGGGAAGCCACTTGTTGAGCTGCCTGCCGCCTGTCATCCGTCACCACGACAGCTTGGACAAGCACATTGAGTTCCACTAGCCCTCGGCGTTCCCCAGCCATCTCGCTGATGAAGTTGACGGTCGTGTCGAGTCGCTCTGGTTCCCAGCGGACCTCGTGGCGCTGGCCGTCTTCGAGGGTGCGCCCGAGCATCGTAAGACCGATGATGTCGGCATGACGGGCCGCGTGAGCGAGAGCCCGCCGGCCGTTGACGCCGACGAGTAGGGGTACGTGGTCTTGGCGTGAGCGAAGGGTTCGCACATTGTCGAGGCTGTAATGCGCGCCGTCGTAGGTCACGGTTTCGCCATCCAGGAGCCGACGAAGGATCTCAACCGACTCGGCGAGCCGGGCCTTGCGGAATGAGGGTGGATCGAACTGCTGGCCGATGGCCTCATACTCGGTGAAGGAGTGTCCCGCTCCGATCCCGACTTCGAGGCGGCCCCCACTCAGATGATCCAAACTGGCCAGCTCCTGGGCCAGATGGACCGGGTGGTGAAAGTCATTGTTCAGAACGAGCGGGCAAATGCGGAGCGTCGTCGTGCAATCGGCGATAGCCATCAAGGGTGTCAGGGGTGCCCATCCATCGACGACGTGATCCCACGAGTGCATTACGTCAAAGCCAGCTTCCTCCGCCGCTCGGGCCTGTGAGCGCAGCTCGTCTGCGGAGCACTCAGCTACCTGGAAGCCAAAGCGAAACGGCCGCACGACTTGAGATTAGGAGGCGGAATCTGGGTGCCCCCGATCGCCGGGCTGGTGGGACGGTTCAGCACCATGAGGGCGTGCCAGGAGCTCGAACTAATCCCTTGGTCACGCACCTTCGACTTGCCCGTGCCGTGGGCAAGAATGAATCCATGAGTCGTCGGACGATCATGGCCAGCGTCGTGATTGCTGTCACGTCGTTGATGGCGGGTTGCTCAACCATGACGCCTTCCAACTTTTCGACCGTTGTTCATCTGGACAAGGCGAAGGCCTCCGCTATCCAAGGATTGCCGGTTCCCATTCAGGCGGCGGTTGTAGTCGACCATCCGCACCAGGTCATCGAATATGGCCTGGCAGGCATCAAACTCTCCTCTCTTAACTCTTGGTACGAAAACCAACTGCCAAGGGGAAGTGACTGGAAGGATTGGACGTGGGTGTCACCAAACGGACCGGGTTGCCTCGGCCTGTTTCACCGCAAGGGCTTAACCCGCACTTGGGTACGAGGTAGTTCAATGCTCACGCTGGGAACGTCACGCGGCACGAGGGGAACGGGCATAGTCATAGACGTTCTGCCCAAGCCGACTGGTGGCCTGCCCATCTGCTAGATGTCTCCCTATCCAAATGGGGTCCGACCAGAGCCCCCCTGCCGGGCTGGGGTGCAGTTGATCGGATGGGATACGCGTCAGTGGCTCAGAGACCGAACCAGTCCTCGCCCTTCTGCGTCATAGTCGTGTGATGCGAGAGCGGAGGAACTTTCGTGGACGGGTCGTCCAAGTGACAGTGCTGGGAGCGATTTTTGGATTACTCATTCTGTCTGGCAGCGCCTCCGCCGGTTCCGGCCTTGTACGCCATTCCGCCGACGGTGTGCTGACCACGAGTTTTCCGGCTGGGTGGAAGGTCCTTAACCATGTCGTTCCCTTGACGTCGCAGTCCAACACGATTTTGTACGCATCAAACCGGGCGATTCATTTCAAGTGTGTGACCACTCAAGTTGCTGGAGGTAGTCGCACGGATTGCCATACCCCACTCACCCGGCTGCAACGCAACAGCGCCCTCGTCCAGTGGGACCTCATGGGAGATCCCGACCCGGACCAGAGTCAGGTCCTCGGCCAGGGGAAGTCTCTGACGATCGATGGATTACCCGCAAGGGTGAGAATCTCCCCAGGTGGTACTTGTTATGCGGCGATCCACGCTCTCGGACTAAATGCCTTCAATCAAAAACAGGAAGCGGTCGGCAGCCAGGAGACCATTAGTGCTGTCGTGGCCACACGGATGCCAGCCAACTACTTGACCTTCAACGCATGCATGAGGGGCCCAGACTTAGCTGGTCTGACCAAATTGCTCATGGCGTCTCTTCGATCAACCAGGGTACTGCTCCACCCCTCGACGTAGAAGGCGGCAGTCACCGTGAGCATCCCCGTACGCCGGGAGCGGGCGTGGCTGACCGGCACGAGTCGGGCACCCGTCGCCCCACACGAACTTGACTTCTCCCGTCTGATTTGGCCAGCAAGATGAGGTTGAACAGCGTCCACATCGACTTAGATGGCGGATGTGCGCAAGTTACTGGTCCTGGGAATGGCATGCGTCTGCGCAGTGCTTACCGCGGCCTTACCGGCATCGGCCCAGTCGCCGACGGGTTCGGTGTTGCGACAGAGCGATCTGCCCGCCGGTTGGGTGGTGAATCATTCGGCGCTCGTTGGCTTTACGCCTCCATGCCTGGCTTCAGCGGGAGCAGCTTTGGCTCATTACCCGGTTGCAAAAGTTGCGGGTGCAGGCGAACCAAACGAACTCGCCCAGTTCACTGAGAAGGTCGTCTCGGTTCCCCGGAGAGTCCTTAGAGCTCGATACGCCGCCGTACTTCACCGTTATGCAGCGTGCAATGGCTCCACCTGGACTCGGGCGACGTTGAGGTTCAACTTGTTGATCAAAGGGCGTACCGTGCCAGCGATTGCCGGCACCCAGGTCACCGGGTTCACGACCAGCATTAGTTCCCCTTCTAAGAACGTGGACCCAAATCCCTACCCAGGACTTCTTGATTTCGCAGTGGTCGGAACCAAGATCGTCTTACTCTCGATTCTGTTTGCGGACGTTCCTGTTGACACTGCGACATTTGATTCCATCGAGGCAAAGGCGGTCGCACGGGCATCATGATTCTTGGGTTCGATACTGCCCCCTATCGCCGGTTCGGCGATAGGGCGTTCAAGGAGAACCATGCTTCCGTGGCGCCACGAGCTGTGCCAGCGGGCAGGTTTCCCACTTGGACTGATGACATTGGGTGGCCACTCCGAGAATCGGAGCGCTACTCCGATGGCCGTGGAGGTCTACGTAGACCCCAGGCGAGTTGGCGGAAAACCTTGCGAAGCATTGAAAGACGATTTGTTCATTGGGAAGACGATTCCACGGAGACGGATTCATTCCTGCGCTCCGCAAAGTGTCGGCAGCCTGGAATGCGAATACTGCGCTGGCAACAGCTCCATTGTGAGCCTTCCCGCATACGGATTTCGCCTGGCCTTGTGCTGCGAACAACGCCCGTTCGGCATGGACCAGTTGCGCTTCACTGACCGACGGCTTGGCGCCAGCGGTCGCACCAAACAAGAACAAGGAACCAAGAGTGATCCCAAGGGCCCAGGTGCCCAGGGTCAGCCACCTAGCTGCCACTCGGCAATGATACCTATGCCCCAGTCCGCCGGCTCCGAGCGATGCCGGTCCCGCGGTGACATCCTGGTCTCGTGACTGATAGTCGGGGCCACGAAGAGATCCGCCGCAGCTACGACTTACTAGCCGAGCGGTATTCGGCTCAGCTGGGTGACGAACTCATCTACAAGCCCCTCGACCGGGGCTTGCTGGGTGCGCTCATCGAACAACACATGGTTGGCACGTCGATTGTCGACCTGGGCTGTGGACCAGGCCACGTCGCAGCCTGGCTCACCGCTCAAGGAGTTGACGCCGTTGGGATCGATATGTCTCCGGGGATGGTCGCTGTGGCCCAACGCGAGCATCCAGAAGTCGAGTTCCGACAGGGAGACCTGCTTTCACTACCGGCGAGCGACGGCGAGTTCGGATCGGCAGTGGCCTTTTACTCGATCATCCACCTCGATGCGCGCGAGCTGACACCCGCATTTTCCGAAGTACGCCGGGTGCTGATTTCCGGGGGACGCCTACTCGTTGCCTTCCATGTGGGTGATGAGGTCCGACACGTCGACGAGCTCTGGGGCCAGGGCGTTGATCTTGACTTTCGCTTTCTCGAAAAGCCGGCAGTGGTCGAAATCCTGGAGGCTGCGGGGTTTGAAATCGAAGCGCAGTTGGAGCGCACGAATTACCCGGAGGAAGTCGAGACCCGCAGGGCCTACATCTTGGCCCGTCGCCCTTGAAGGGCGTCCCAGAAGGTGCCGCGACCGCGAGCTTCGGGGTAGCCCCGATCGCCGGTCTGGCGTCACTCCTCGGCCGGCGGATGCCCGGTCCAGGAACGCCAGCAGGTAGTACAGCCGGCCACGTTGCACGACGCCCACCCGTCGCACCACGTGTCGGGAGACCAGTAGGCGTGATCCTTTTCCCGGTGACCGCAGACTGGACAGGTACCTGCTTCAACGGGCAGCGGATACTCGTCCATCCCGTCAAGTGAAGCAGATGCCCTCGCCCAATACGCCGGACTTGTGACTCCTAGAGATGGACGGACCCATCGCTGGGAGTTTGTGGCAGCGAGCGCAAATAGAACGCCACCGTGGCCCCCTTAAACCACAGGCCGAGAATTGCGCTGACGGCTCCGATACAGATCGTGACGCCGATGGGCACGACCGAAGCGGGGAGCAACCCCGCAATCGCAGAGAGCGTGAGGCCGGGCGCAAACAGATACCAAACGTTGATCGGCCATAGAGTCTTGGTGATCGTCCAGCCGAGTCGAATGGACTCACCGACCGTACTTACCGTCAATGCAAGCGCTGGAACGACAAAGGTTCCAAGGACGTCAAGCACCAAGAGCGCCACCACGAACGCCACATTGAATCCCAGTGGTAAGTGCGCGGTTCCGGAGTTGGTGCCCGGGTGACGAGCCGTCGTCGCGATTCCGATGGCTATGGCGGGAACGAAAACAGGCACGCTGAGCAATCCCAGACGCAAGAACCTCCCGAAGAACTTCCAGGAAAAAGTCCACACCTCGCCGGGCTGTATCGGCAGTCCGCGGAGTTTTCGCATGAACCAAATGCGCACGGTCCCAACAAAGCCGAGGAGGAAAAGTTCGATCGCGAGGCCAAGGAGCGTCCACAGCGCGACTGGTCGCAGTCGGTGAGCTTGGAAATCCGGGCCGATAAGGAGTGCGACGTAGATGAGGACGAGAAATGGGGTCGCCCGTAGAATCCGGGCACTCTGCTTCAGGTCAGCCCAATAGGTGGCCCAAGCAGGTCCGTCCTGAGCCAAGACCGGTATTGCGAGGCGTGCAGAACTAGGTGGAGCGTTGGTCTGCTGAGTCCATGCCGACCCGTCCCAGAATCGAAGCAAACCCGGAGTACCTGTCGGATCCTGGTACCAGCCTGCCGGAGGAGGAGCCGTCACAAGATCGCCGCCACGACCGCATTGTCGCGCGACCTATTGCCTAGGTGGAGCCTGCCCCAGTACGCCGGATCAGCGAGACACCCTGGAAAGGTCCCTTTCTGTTGCAACGCGGAGCTTTGGAAACCCGACAGTGGGTAGTCGCCAAAAGGGGCAGGCCACATTCACCGATTCGTTGGAATGGACCTCGACGATTATCGGCTTCGATCGAATGAACTGACGCCGTGCGTAGCGAACCTGAACGGTGTGTTGTCCGGGTGAAACCGAGAAGACTCTGACCTCGCGAGGTCTGAGCAGCCCAGAGACGCTGTCGTCAATCAGTACCTGAAGGGGATTCCAGTCCTGTCTCCACAACAAGTTGAAGCCCGTTGGCCAGGGCCCCTGAACCCTAATTACTGCCTCCGGCTCCATGCTCCACCACCATTACACGCCTTGACGGGGCTGCCCCACTTCGACGGGCTATGCGGCGTTCCGACGACGCCTTCGGATGGCCCAGATTGACCAGGCAACGAGAAGGATCGCAACGTCACCCCAGAGCCACAGGTTCACGACGATGCGAGTGATCGCATCCCGAGAAGGGCTCTGCACGGACAATCCATAGAGAAGGCTCGCGAGGAAGTACCCGTTCCAAAGTACGAGAACGAGGGCGAATAGGTTCCGAAGTGAGAGCCAGCTCTTCACGGTCGCTGAACGCTTTTGGCGCGTCGCATACTCCCCAGGCGATGCCTGGACAGCCCAACCGACTTCGGGGGTTTCAGGGCCATTCACGGACACTGTGCCCATTATCGGCCAACCGCGACCGTCACGCCTAAGGGTGTCCCACTTCGCCGGCACTGAGATCCGCGTCTGAGGCAGGATGGAATTTGTGAGCCAGGGCGACTGGATCGGTGCCAAGCGCGAGACCCCGGAGTCCATGGCTTACGCAGGCTTGGGGGTCGCAGAAGCTCGAGACAGAGCCGTCGGGCTGGGAGTGAAGATGGTCAGGGTCATCGACGGACCTGAGGACACGATCACGTTCGACTTCCGGGAGTACCGACTCAACCTGTTCGTCGTTGATGGTGTGGTGGCTCGGGCGGCCTTCTTCTAGGTACGTGTCCCTGTCCCAGTTCGCCGGGACCGAGGCGCTATTCGGCCGTGTGTGAAGCCCTGTCGAGGTCGTGAATGTCCGGCCTGCCATACAGATCGTCGATTTGGGCGATGAGCGTCTCCTGCGTCGGCTGGTATCCGTTGTCGGTGTTCACGACAATGGAGGGGCAGTCGAAGTCCAGCGGTTCATACAGCTCAGAGTTGAGCCGCTCCACAACGGGGACCAGCTTCTGTAGCCGCATCTCTCCGCAAAGCGGATCGTTCCGCATCCTCTGCTCCCAGCGCTCAAATGAGTGAGTGCTCCGGCAGTGGACGTTGACCAAGGTGTCCGCGGCGCCAAGCGTCGTGCCACGTCCGGTTCGCTCACCTCTGGGTAGAAGGTCTGTTCGGCAACGAAGCTGATGCCCGCCTCGATCCAAAGCTCCATGGATCGAAAGAACGGTTCGACGCCGGACTCTCCCAGCTCTGTGGCTCTGTCCAGAGTCCGCCACCGCCCGTGCACCAAGCGGTCCTTGTGCAGTACCGGGAGGTCCAAACCGACGGCGAGAGCGTCCGCCAACGTTGTCTTTCCCGATCCGGGCGCCCCGCCTACCAGGACGGCCAGAGGCGGTCGATCCGGCATCGCGGCAACCGTATCCGAGCCAAGGTCGCCTGCCCCCGTACGCCGGGCCGGCAGCAGTAATTTTCCGGCTGTGACCACGGTCGTCCAAAGCGGCACCGCCTTCGTAAATCGTCGGATGCAGCTCATACTGGCGGCTTTCGGGTTTGGGTTCGCAATAGTGCTATTTGGAGCAGCTGCAGGTGCTCATGGCGCTGGTGGCAAGGTGTCGGCCGCGGTGTTGGCCGTCGCGCTCCTGCTTATTGGCGTGCGGTCGATTTTCTCAAACGGTTTCGACGTGGGTGAAACTCAACTCCGAATCAAGTCGATGCTGCGCACCAGATCGCTTGCCTATGCCGACCTTTCGCTGGCGGAAGCGATCACTCGTCCCGTCGGTATGTATCAGCGGGTCTGTGTGAGATTGGAGTTCATCTCCGGCACTCACCTTGACATCACATCGGTTAACGAGTCTGTCGCCAACCAGGCGGTCATCAGCGAAGCGGCAGATCTGATCAACCAACGCATCGCTCGGGCACATCCGGCGCCTAGCCCCTAATCAGTATGGAACGGCCGGCTCCTCCGGCATCCGCATTTACGTGGATCATTCACTTATGCGGTGAACGGAGCCGACATACGGAAGGAAGGAGCCAGCCGTGTCCAGTATTGCCCACCGAGGTTTCGTCCACCTGGGGATGGATGTCGCGAAGGACTCGATCGCGGTGGCGGTGCTGTCGCCCGATCGTGACACCGCCGAAGTCGACAAGATCTTCCACGACACTGACTCGGTCCGGCGCCTGATCAAACGACTGGGCAAGCCCAAGGAGCTCTGGGCCTGCTACGAAGCGGGCCCGACGGGCTATGACCTCCACCGCCTGCTCACCTCGATGGGAGTGCGCTGCGACGTGGTGGCCCCCTCCTTGATTCCCAAGGGCTCAGGCGATCGAGTGAAGACCGACCGCCGCGACGCTCGGCGACTGGCGGGATTGCATCGGGCCGGTGAGCTCACCCCGATCGCCATCCCGACGCCCGCCCAAGAGGGAGTGCGTGACCTCTGTCGCACGCGAGGCGACATGGTCCAAGATCTCACCCGGGCCCGCAACCGCCTCAGTGGATTCCTCCTCCGTCACAGTGTCGTGTGGCGCGGAGGGTCGCCGTGGACCGAACGCCATCGACGCTGGCTCGCGTCGCTGTCCTTCGACGATCCCGCCATTGCAACGACGTACGGGCATTACCTGGCTACCGTGAAGCTCCGCGACACCGCGCTCGAGTCGGTCGAGGCCGATCTCGTGCCGTGGTGCACACAGGGTCCGTTCGGCGACCAGGTGCCACGCTTGGCCGCCTACCGGGGCGTGACCAGAGTCGGGGCGTTGTGTCTGGCGACCGAGGTGTTCGACTGGCGTCGCTTCCCGAGGGCGAGAGGCTTCATGAGCTTCACCGGCCTCGTGCCCGGGGAGAACTCGACCGGTCTCACGCAACGTCGGGGCTCGATCACCCGGGCCGGTAATGCCCATCTGCGGGGCCAGCTCACTGAAGCGGCCTGGGCCTACCAGCACAGCCCCAATGTGGGCGCCGGCATCAGAGAGCGACAAGTAGGTGTGCCGCCCGAGACTGTGGCTCGCTCTTGGGCGGCGCAGATACGCCTCTCGCGGCGGTTCCGCCAACTCGCTGCTCACAAGAACGTGCGCTCGGTCGTGGCCGCCGCCATCGCCCGCGAACTCGCCGGGTTCCTCTGGGCCGAGATGGTGGCCGAGGTCTGAACCAGTGATCTTCCCGTCGCTCAGCGCGCGATCGGCGCCGCGTCTGAGCGAGCCCTCCACGACGCGCCGGAGCACCGCCGCAGCAGATCCGATCCTCGCCGGCGTTACGCCCACCATCGATCCTCGTGACGATGTCACGGGCGCCCCTATTCCGAGGCAACTAACTGCGAATGGCTTTTCTGCGATTCCGACTCGCGTACATCATCGTGGCGGTTCTCCGATCCACTGCGCTCCGGCGCGTCGTCGATGGTTCGCTCGACCGCCGCCGCCATCGCCACGGGGAGACGAGTAGCAGCCTCTCCCCGGTGTCAACACCGTTCGTCCTCACCCTTCGGGCTCCGGGCGCTCCGTGTTGACACCGGGGCCCCTCCGACTGCTCATTAACACTCGAGCGCCGCGCCTTGGTGCGTCGCGGTCAAAAGACGGTGATCGGGACCTTCGCGTGGGAGGTTGACAGGCCGTTCCACATCAACGCCGGATCGGTGGGACACTGAGCTGGTGCCCGATGCTCAGTTGGAAATGTTCCAATCGGCCGCCGTCGATGCGCTCGGAAAGGCCGAATCCGTACTGCGTGCGGCCGAACTATCCGATCACGAGGAAGACGGCTGGTCGGCCGACTTTGCCGCGATGCTGGTCGATGGCATGGGGGCCTGCCTGTGGTTCGTCCGCATGGGTTTCAAGCCACCGAGCAGCTTTGCTTCTTGGCTTATCCGCATCACGTCGGATCGGATTTCGTTGTCGTCATCCCACGGGGATCTGAACGACGCAGTAGATGAGGCTGCCGGAGCGGTGTCCGACCTAGAGCGGGAATGGGACCGCCGCTTGGCCCAGCGAACGGGCGGCTAGGAGCCGAAGTCTCGTTGGGTTCAGGTATCCCCGAACGCCGGGACGGAGGTCCTATATGGGCCCTTTTGCCCATGACGGGTTGGGTAGCTCGTTCGTAGGCTAACGACATGGGGGAAGGCAGCTCGTCGCGCCTTGAGGCGCCAACAAAGGTGACTCAGCATCGCTGGAATTCCCAGTACTTGCCCCTGGTTCTGTCGAGCGCGTGCTTCCTTGGCGTGCTCTTACTAGAGCTGGCGGGATCTCAAGGGTTGCTGATACCGCTCACGCTTCTCGGAACGGCGTTCGTGATGGTTGCTGCTTTCTTGGGCTTTGTGGCCTACTGGAAGGATCCGGCCCACGTTCCTTCTACGGCACTTTGGGCTGGCAACGGAACCTTGCGAATTACTCAACTCGAAAAGCTGGGCTTGGATCACGAACTCACGTTCCGTAGCAAGACCCGTCTTCGAATTTGGGCCAATACTGGTGCGCTCAGCGGACGCTTCGAAGTTCGCGAGAGCGGGCTGGCGTGGACTATGAGAATGCTGTCCCGTCTGGCTGGCGTCAGGGGTTCCGTGATGATTCCATGGTCGCAGATCGACAGAATCGAGTCCGGCCCGCCAGCAGGGATAGGCGGTGCCACTAGGGGTGGCCGACTCGCAATCCATCTGAGATCTGGCGGAGTTCTTGACGCCTCGTTCATCGGGCCTAACGACACCTTGACGACCCAACTGTCTACCCACCTCCCGTAGCCGGGGTAGCCCAGTTCGCCGGGCTGGTGACCCCTCGCGAGACCTAATCGCCCGCCTCATTGAGCAGTTCATTGTTGAGCCGTAGAGCCGCAGCCGCCGGCTCTGGGTCCTTGCTTGGTACGCGCACCGAGGTTCCGTCTTTCAGCAGAAGCGCCAGGTAGTCATGCGGTTCTCGAATGCCAAGCTTCGGTGAGCTGACGCCCTCTTCGCCCTTCGACTTGAGTACCACGAATCTGTCGATCTCGGGTCGAAGAAATCGCTCCTCCTGGCGAGGGAATCTGCGGAGCACGACTGCATCCCGCTCGATACGGAGGTAACTCAGAGGCATTGACACAAGGGTACGACTGACCCAACCGAAGGTCTGGGACTGCCCCGTTCTCCGGGTTAGCGTCACAGCGTCGTTATCGCTTCATGCAGGATCTGGCGCGTTCGGTTGCCAATTGTCAACGATGAGGCGAATGCTCATGAGTTCCCTCGTCGTAGCGGTGAGCCTGGTGACCGTCCTGCTGTCCGGCGAGATGTCGACCAGCGCTGCCGCCCCAGCGACCAATCTCGCAGGCCGACAGATCCCTGGAACGACACCTTCAACATGGACCCCGTTCAAGGTGTGCGGTCACCGCTGCCCGTCGGGAACCACAACGGCGGCCTATAGCCAAGGGCGCTACGCGACGCAGCAGGTACTCGTCTTGGAGTTTGCCACCGATAGGGCAGCATCGAAGATCTATGCGAGGCCCGCTTCGTTGGCACGCTTCGAGGTGGAACCTGTCAATGTCACCGCGATTGCCGGGGTGTCGGCCCGGTCTCAATCCCGTCGCAGTGGCTTTCATTGAGAATCTGTGTCGAGCCCCAAGGAACCACTTCAACGACCGACTCTGGAACTGGACTGCCAGGTCCACCAGCTGGTGCCCCGGTTGGTGCACCCACAGCGTCGGGTCACTGCCGTCGGGGAGTCCCCAGTGTCAACGGAATCGCCGTACTGGCTCGCCGGGGTCGAATTTGCTCATGGTTCAAGCCGACGGCATTGGATCGGATGGTCCATTCACTTTGCAACAGGCAGGAACCGTCACGACTATCTCCGACAACGTAACTTTGACGAAGTCCGTCCTCTCGATGATTGAGCGACGTCGGTAGCGTCCCTAATCCTTACCGAGCGACACTGCCTCCGTTCGCCGGCTAGGTGGGGCACATCGGCACGAGTGGGGCAGTCAGTCTCCGCACTTTTCCGGCGGAACGCCTCGAACCAGTTTGGTCACGTCGACAGTGTCGCCATCTCTGTACGTGGTTGTGGGAATGGGCAGACAACCGAGTTCGGCCCTGGTGTCTCCTTGATAGACAATGCACGCTGCACGCGGATCATTTGGGCTGGGATCGACTGCCCTCGACTGGCCCGGTCCGATTCCCTCTGGATCGGAACCGCAGGTAGACACCGTTACCGCCGCTGCCGTGTCGTTGTGGATGTTGATCGTGATGGTCGGTGTGTAGAGAAACACGCCAAGTGCGACAAGGAGAGCAATGCCGCAGGCGCCACCCAGAACTAGTGCCCGACGTCGCATGCCCTTTATTCTGGCTTCAGCCCGACTAGAGCGACATGGGTAAATGGCCCCATGGACCCGATCCGGCCTGCCCCGGTCCGCCCGATAGGTGGGCCAGTTGGCTTCGCGCCAGAGGTTGCATATGCACCAAGGCCCCTGCACCCAAAAATGACTCCTGGTTGAATATCCACCGTGACGAGGCCACGGACGCGGCGCGATGTTGTCTTCGACTGGTTGCTATTCGGTATTGCAGCCGCGTCCGTGGTGGCCATAGCCACGTTCGACAACTGGTATGGACAGTCCAGCGCCGCAGCAATCCTTTTCACCCTTGGTGTGATTGTGGCCAACTTTGCTCTCTGGTGGCTTCGACGGCGGCGGCGTGAGAGATACGAATGATCATGACTGTCCCAGTTCGCCGGATGGAGGCGTGGTCTTCTCGGGTCAGCCGTCGAAACCACGAGAGCGCATCATCGCCCGCGATCTAACGACTTCAGTCGACCTTCAAGGTGGCTGCTCTCGTGGTCACCGATCCGCCTCCGTTCTTGAACACCGCCCGATACTTCCAGCCGTTCTGCCCGGCGGTGGCGATGAAGGAGAGAGTGGTCGAGGTGGCGCCCGCGACGTTGCTCCATGTGCTCCCAAAATTCGATGACACTTCCCACTGGACCGTCGGCGTCGGGGTGCCGCTGGCCGTGGCCATGAACGAGGCGATTGAACCTGCACGAACCGTCTTGTTGGTCGGCTGGAGCGTCACCTTCGGCGCCACGTCGCGGAGTACGGTGATGGTTGCCGCCGACGTGGTCGCCGTACCGGCTGCGTTGGTGAACACGGCGCGGACCTCCCACCCGCTCTCGGTGGTCGTGAGTGCCGCTGTGGTGAGGCTCGTCGACGTCGCTCCTGCGGCATTGGACCAGGACGTACCCTTGTTCGTCGAGACCTGCCATTGCACGCTCGGCGTCGGGGTTCCCGAGGCGCTCGCGGTGAACGTCAACGTGGCGCCGGCGTAGCCGGTCTGGCTGATCGGGTTGACCGTGACGGCCGGTGCCACGTTCGGGGCCACCACGGTGTAGGTGATCGGCGTCTGGGTGGAGAGCCCGTCACCACTCTCCGCTTCGACGGAGTAGGTGTGCGTCCCCGTCGAGGAGGTGTCGAGGTGCCCCGGGCTGGCCTGGTTGTTCGAGTCGAGGCACTGGGAGACTCCCGGGCCATCCAGGCCCTCGCCGCAAACGAAGCTCGTGGCGACGACTTGATTGAGCACATAGGTCCCACCCGACGCCGGCGACGCGATGGTCGCAGTCGGGGGAGCGGCCACGGTATAGGTGAGGGACTGCGTGCTCGCGAGACCATCGCTGCTCGTGGCGGTGACCGAATAGGCGTGGGTTCCGAAACTGGACGTGTCGAGAACGCCGGGGCTCGTGGAGTCGCTGGAGTCGACGCAGGTGGAGATTCCAGGGCCACCTTGCCCCTCAGCACAGGTGAACGAGGTCGGCACCACCTGGTTCTGCGAGTAGATCCCGCCCGAGGCCGGTGCGGAAATGCTGACCGACGGTGCGAGTTGGGTTACAACCGTGTACGAGATCGAGGTCTGTCCCCAGAGGCCGTCCTGGCTGAGAACGCCCACCTCGTAGGAATGCGCCCCCACGCTCGAGGTATCCAGCAAACCGTCCGGTCCCTTCGAGCCATTCGAATCGACGCAGACGGAGAGCCCAGGTCCGGCGGCCCCTTCTGAACAGGTGAAGGAGGTCAGAACTTGCTGGTTCAACAGATAGGTGCCCCCGGCGGCGGGCGAATTGATCGTTGCGGTTGGTGGCTCCGCCACCGTGTAGTCGATCGAGGCTGTCGAGCTCTGGCCATCGGTGCTCGTGGCGGTAACCGAGTAGGTGTGGGGGCCGACGTTCGAAGTGTCGAGGCTGCCCGGACTGTTCGAGCCGCTTGAGTCGACACAACTCGAGAGTCCGGGGCCGCCGATGCCGTCGGAGCAGCTAAAGCTTGTGGTCACCACTTGACCCGGGGTGTACACGGACCCGGTGGGCGGCGAAGTGATCGTTGGGATCGGCACGTTCGGAGTCGTATCGGAGGTGCTCGCGAAATAGATGTCGTTGCCTCTCTGAGCCGCTGCCGTGCCAGCGGTGACGCAGGCCCAGCCGGTGACGCACGAGATCGAACTCAATGACGCGTCGGTGCCGCCGTTCGGATCGATCGGCGAGTTGCCGACTTCGCTCCACGATCCGTTCTGCGAACTCAGGACCACTGGCGGCGAGGATTGGTTGTAGGCGTAGGAACTGCCGACTGCCACGCAGTCCCCCACGCTGTAGCAATCGACGCTGTTGAACGTGTCGTCGAGGCCGGCGACGAGACTGATCGGTAGCTGATCAGCGGACCACGTGGATCCATTCCAGCTGTCGACAATTGGAGCCTCGCCGCCGCTGGTCGGCGTGACCTGGAAGCTGTACCAACCGACAGCGACGCACGAGGAGGCGCTTGGGCACGACACTGAGGTGAGACTCTGCGCCTCGGACCCGGTCGCTTCGTTCGGGATGCTCACCCTGGTCCACTCCGAGCCATTCCATTGCTCCGACGCCAGTGTTCCGTCAGGGGCATAGCCAACAGCCATGCAGTCGCTGGCATCACCGCATGAGACTGCGTAAAGCCAGCCGACACCGGAGGCGGCACTCGGCACGACCGACCACGCGGTTCCGTTCCATTGCTCGTTGAGCGGTGGGCCGTCAGCCTCGCCAACCGCCTGGCAGTAGGTCGGGCTCAGGCAGTCCACCGCGAACAGCGAGTAGGAGCTGGCGCCCGAGGGCACCGCCAGCGGCTCGGAGGACCACGTGGACCCGTTCCACTCGTCGGCGAAGCCGGTCGCTAAATTGCCGGAGTAGCCCACCGCCATGCAGAACGTGCTCGAGACACAGGAGACGGACATCGCTTGGCCCGGATAGAGAACCCCCGTGAAGGGGTTTGGCCCCAGCGGAACCGGAAGGGTGAGCGTGTTGTTCCATGACGTGCCGTTCCACTGATAGACCGGGGCAAGAGCCAACGGCGGGGTGGTGTCGTTCTGCGGACCGACCGCCATGCAGAAGCTCGAACTCGCGCACGAGGTTACGAGCGCTCCCACCTGTCCTGGGTAGGTGATTGTCGGGGGCATCGAGGTCCAGTCCGACGGTGTGCCCGTTGCCGCGCCCGCGGCACCCGATCCCAACGCGATACCCGACAATCCAACCGCGCCCAACACCGCGCTAAGGCAGACGGCCGCGACACAGCTCACAAGACGACGCACGAAGCCCCCCTCCGTTCTCAGTCAAAGTTAAGGCCAGGACCGCCTTCGTGTCGATGCTGTCGCGGTTGCAAATTGGTGGCGGTGTGGGGCGATTCAGGGATCGCGGCGCAGTGCGATTCGATCGAATGGGGGTTGCCATCGCAAGTTCCGCTAGCGGTGGCGCGAGGTGAAGCCAAAGCCGAACTTGATCGAAGAGGGCAGATCGGACTGCCCCCGATCGCCGGGACGGGGTGCAAGATTCGACAGGTGCGGGCACTGGATCCGTTCTCGTGCTGGTGAGCGTGATGGCGGTCAACAGAGACGAGAGCCGGTTTGATCCGAGCTACGGACGCACTGTTAAGCGAACTTTCTACGCTGGAGCGCCGGAATGAGCACACCCCAGGTCGTCATCTTCGGCCTCTTGACGCTTGGATGGCTGAACTTCGCTCGACAGTTTCGAAAGTTCTGGAACGTCGACCCGGCTGGTACCCGGGTACCTGGAGGACAGCTCGGCTGGGGTTACGTTCGTAGCGCTCCATGCTGGATCGTTACTGGCGGGCTATTTCTGTTGGCAGCATGGGTAGGCCCATTTGCCGTCCACAGCGGGGGACTCCTTCGGGCGATTTTTCTCGGCGCAGTGGTACTCGTAGTGATTGGAGCCTTTGTCGCTGGAACAGTGTGGGTCTATCGGAGGCCTCTCGCCCTAGTTCCGCCAAAACTGCGCGGCTGACAGAAATAGGGCTGACCCAGTTCGCCGGGAGTCGGTCACCCATTTGCGAGCTTGGATACGCTCTCGACGTGGCGAGGATTCGTTGGTGGCGTCGGCACCGTGGTCCCCGGATGCGTCGGTGCTCGCAGTGTGGGTACACGTGGTCGATGCCTCAGAGGGAGCCCAGTCGTGGACACCTTGGTGAGGGCATTGAACTCACGCCACACCTTCAGTCAGCGGCTCATCTGGTTGGCGAACAGATCATGGCCGGTGCTGAAGAGGATGCCGAGGTAAGAGAGGCTCTCAGCCACTGCCCTCAGTGTGGCTCCGGCCGCTTCACCGAGTACCGGGCCGAAGCGCCGTCAGGGAAGGCATAAGCCTGCCCCCATTCGCCGGGACGGAGGCCACCAGGTGCCCCGCCGTACGATGGCGACCATGCCGCTCACGCTGTCAGTGACGAAGGAAGATTTCGATGACGACGGGAAGCACGTCCGATACCCACGCTCCCGGTCGAACGAGGACGAGGTTCGGCTCTTCCTCCAACCCGGGATGTCCGTCCGAGTGGCCCGACCGAAGGGGCCAGCGGAGATGTACTCGGTAACGAAGCTGGACGAAGAGACCGTCTACCTGACTGCGGCCCGATAGGGCTATCCCCATACGCCGGGAGTGCGCACCCATTAGTGACGATGGCATCATCGAAATAGTGACCGAAGCCCCGAGCAACTTCGACGAGGATGATTTAGTGGCATGGAATCTCTGGGTCTTGGATCACGGCCTCCCGCAACCACCCGAGATCCTCGACCAGGGTGAGAGTGTGCCGGTCGCCCGATGGGCCGGACCAGCCTTTGGGGCAGTTCTTCGGGTGGAACGGTCTCGGAGTTCCGAACCCTCCAAGGCCGATGAACTCGTGTCGGTCGTTCAGGTGCTCCGACGAACCTCACGTGGCTGGGATGAGACCTCAGATGATGGCGGCGGCGGATGGTTCGATCCGCCGTTGAATCCGTCCCGCCATTGGCGCACGCGATGTTCACGTGGGAGGTCTTCACATCTCGGGAGGCGTTGATTCGTCGGGGGCGGCCGTGTGGGGCTACGTGCGGGGTCCAGAGGTCACCACTTCGGATCTGATCGCCCACGACCGAGTTACCTCTCGCCCAGTTGACTCGTACGTTGGAGCGATTGTCGTGGCCTTCGACGCCACCGTCACATCCGTAATCCATTTGTCTGCTCCGGATGGAGCTCTGATTAAGAGCCTGACCTACGACCCAGACACTTTTCTTCTGGAGTGACCACCAGAGGGGTGCCCCCGTTCAATCCTCGCTGCCGGGTAGGTGGGACAGTTGATAGATAATTCGTGCCAATTTCCTGGTGTTGAAGAGGCTCAATTTCGGACAGTCGGGGGTCCTCGATGGCGCGCGAAGCGCGGTATCAAGTGGGCCGGGGGGTTTGACGTCGGGAGACGTTGACGTCGCCAACTAAAGACCGGTCGCTTTAGCCACCTATCGAACCCATTGTGGGTAAAGATCAGAGACGTGAGTGGGCCACTGAACACTGCCGCCGGAGTTGCGATGGCCAACCACCTCACCGTTGCCGAGTTGGCGGTGATTGCCGCCGTAGCGACTGTGTTGGGGGCCGTTATTGGAGCATTGGGCGCGCGCGTAGCTGCGCGGCGAACTGGCGACGCGCAACTCGAGGATCTTCCGTGAGGGCGTCCGGATGGAGCAGATTCGGCCCGGCTACTTGGAGCTACGAAAGCGGTCTCTAGATGAGCTTGAATGGGCCAAATGGCGCTGCAGTGATCGCGGAGCCACGGTGGAGCCGAAGAAAAGAAAGTCACAGGACGATCTCGAGTGGGCGTCATTGATGGCGAGTCCTGCGGTGTTCCGGATCTACCAGCGATTCCTCACGGCGTCTTTAACGTTTCTTGGTGCAGCAATAAATGAAACAAGTTGTGACTCAGCCCTGCAGGGTGCCGAGCCGCGGTCTCAGCCGGAGGAACTTCAGCTTCAAGACAACCTCAAAAATGCTAGAGAAGCGATGATCAATGCCGGTAGCAGCCTTGAGGGGGTCGCGGTCGATCTCCTTAACGCGATGCGAGAGGAACTGGGCTCAGGCGCTCTCGATTAGTTGCTATTTGCGGGGCTAGGTATTGGCGTCATTACTCAGCGCGATGGTGACCCCGAACGCCGGGAGTAGGACGTGGCTTGCGGCACCGCTACGACAATCGCTTGCTGGCGGGAGTTCTATTGGCTCCCGTAGTCCGGCACGGCCGAAACGGGTTCGAGCGGCAGCGACATCTGTGCGCGAGCATGGCCAGAGCTTTATAGAGGCGAGGCGAGCACGATGACGGCTCAAGCAGCTCCCCCAGGCTGGTATCCCAACCCCAACGACCCGGCAATCATGCTGTGGTGGGACGGGCCCGCTGGGCCCACCTCCGCCGCCAAGCGCGCCAACTGTCCCTCAGATGCCACCGGCGCCGGCCGAACCCCACCGCCGACTTTTCGGCGGCAAGCGCGAGCTTGAGGAAGAGGTCGCGCGCGCCTCGAACGTGGTTCTGGCTTCCTGACGGTGTGCCCGAGCGCGATGCGCTCCAACAGCAGACAGCCCAGCTCAAGGTTGAGCTCCCGGGCCTCCAAGCCGAGCAGGCGACACTGAACGCGACCGTGGTTCCGCTGCGCGCCGAGGTGGCGACCTTGGGTGCGGAGAAGCAGCAACTCGAGGCGGCGCGCGGCCGAGGTGGCCTCTTTGCGCTCCGCAGCGCGACGCCCTGGTGGCCGAGACCGAGCAGCTCCGAGAGCTCCAGAGCAACAGCGCGGGTCTACGAGCTGAACTGACCGAGCTCCAATCGCAGGTGGTCGAGACCCGCGAGACCGCGATCTTGCAGGAAGCCGGGATCTACCAGTACCGGCACCCGCTCGACGACGCTATCGCCTACAAGGCGAAGCTGGCGGGGCTCCAGGCCCGGATCAAGGACGCGGTCAAGGCCGGCAGCGGTCAAGGGGCGCCACGAACTGGACCGTCAACGGCTCGGCCCGCGAGCGGCGCCAGGATGGTCCGCGAGTTCTCCAAGCTGATGCTGCGCGCCTACAACAACGAGGCCGACAACGCGGTGCGCTCGATGAAGCCCTACACCCTGGAGTCCTCGGTCGCCCGGCTGGACAAAGCCCGGGAGACCATCACCAAGCTCGGCGGCACGATGAACATCCAGATCACCGACTCCTACCACCGCCTGCGGGTCCAGGAACTCGAGCTGACCGCCGACTACCTGGCCAAGGTCGCCGAGGAGAAAGAACGCGCCCGAGAGGAGCGCGCCCGGCTGCGGGAAGAGGAGATCGCCCGCCGCGAGTACGAGCGCGAGCAGGAACGGCTCCGCAAAGAACAAGCCCACTACGAGGCCGCCGCGGCGGCGCTGCGCGACAAGGGCGACGTCGACGGCGCCGCCCGCGCCGAAGCCAAGCTCACCGAGATCCAGGACGCGATCGACGGCATCAACCGCCGCGCCGCCAACATCCGCGCCGGCCACGTCTACGTCATCTCCAACGTCGGCGCGTTCGGCCCCGACATGGTCAAGATCGGCATGACCCGCCGACTGGAACCGCATGGACCGGGTCCGCGAACTCGGCGACGCCTCAGTCCCCTTCCACTACGACGTCCACGCCATGGTCTTCAGCGACGACGCAGTCAGCCTGGAAACCAGCCTCCACCACCAACTCGCCGACCGCCGGGTCAACCTCGTCAACCTGCGCCGCGAGTTCTTCCGCGCCACCCCGCCCGAGGTCCGCGACATCCTCTCGGGCTATGACGCCTCGATCATCAACTGGGTCGACGAACCCGAAGCGCTCGAATGGCGCCAAAGCGAGACGACTCGGCGAGAGCTCCAACCGGCGCCAACATCTTGACGAAGGAACTCCGCTGAGAGCATGTGGAGCTACCGAACACCGGCTGTCGCGTTCAGACAATGACAAAGGTTCACCTCTGATGCGTTGGGGCTGCAGGGTGCCCCATAACGCCGGGACGGTGGGCGCCACGGCAAGATTGCGGCACCCCTAAGCAAAGCCGTAATTGCGTATCGGCCACCTCGACTCAATGGCAAGCGCCCCCAGGTTGGCCAACTCCCCCCGAGGGCTGCGACTCCGCCTCCAGGGTGGGCACCAGATCCAAGTTGGCCCCCACCTCCCGACAACTGGCAGTGGTGGAAGAAGCCGAGACGGTCGATGCGGCGCCGAATCATCACGGGTTTTGGCATCGCCATGGCGACACTGCTCTGCGTTTCTGTGGGCGGCTTGTATGTAACCGATGCTGCAACAGGGTGTGGCTCAGTCGATCCGACCGACCCAGCGAATTACAGCTCCGTGACGATTGTGAACGACACGCCCAGCCCAGTTGTCCTAAGTGATTGCCCTGGGACTATACTGCCACAATGATTCCCTTCCCAGGACGATTGATCCCGGAAGGTCGTTCAGCGACAACGCTGCCTGTGGTTCTACCGGGGCGGATATGACTTCGTGGAAAGTCAGCTCCACAACCGGGCATACATTGGGTTACATCGCAGTCGATAGTCCCAAGAGTCGAAATGGACTCGTGTTTGATGTCAGTCGAGCAAGCCCGAGCAGGACAACGCCGACGCCAACGAGTTGACGGAGGACCTGCCCCCTATCGCCGGACGGGCGTCAGTCTTGAGCGGTGATCAAATGGAGTCATGGCCTACGTCGTCGTAGCCGTCGCTTTCTTTGCCCTTCTCGCATTTGCTGGAAGGGAGATTCTCCGAAGAAGGCAGATCAGACCCATTCGTGAGAGCCAGGAAGGCACTCCTGTCAGCTTTCAGACGCCCATACTTGTCGAAACGGGCGACCGCACCCAGGTGGGCGCTGGGGTCCAGGGTATTCGACCTTGTCGTGAGTCCAAAGGTGGTCGCTGTACTCGGCCCCATCGGACTCCAGTCGTGGTATCTCTCGGCGCCACAATCGACGGTCGAACTGGATCGTTCCGGTAAGACTGAATGGCTGATTCTCTCCGGCCCAGAGGCGGGGAAACCCATGGAGATCTGGTTGAGACCTACAGGCTCTGGCCAACTGTGGAGAGCTTGGAGTGCCCTTGTATCCGAGGGTGTGGAGCCACTAACAGAACCGCCCATGCTTGGCTGAGCGCCCGCGTCCCGGGTGTCCCAGTTCGCCGGCATGAGGATGCCCTACAGCCCACGCGTCGATAGCGTTAGGACCATGGCCCGCAATGCCGGCCCTGCCGACGAGGACTACGTCAGCGCCGCCCGCCTCGGTCTACTGGGCCTGATGGCGGCCAGCATTCCGACACGATCATGGAGCAGTTGGAAGCCTTGCATCCTCGCAATGACACGTTCCCAGCTGAGGTCCTACTCGAGCTGGCCGCAGAGGCCATCGAGGAGTCCGGGGCGTCCCCGGCCGAGCCGATTCAGTACGAGGGGATGCGCAATCGCTATCTTCCCGAGTACCACTTCCGCGGCAAGTCTCAGCAGCACAACAGCCACTACGCCCTCATGGCTGCGGCCATGATTAGGGCCGGTGTCTACCCAGACCTCCTTGACGAGGCGTACGGGTGGGGCATTGACCACATGTGGGAGTACGCCTTCTATGCCCTGGTGCTCTACGGCCGGGTGGCGGCCGAGCGGACCGGACGGACACCTGAGGACATCGCGTCAGCGCTTGCCGAGCGGCGCGGCATCGACCTGAGGGACCTCTAGCCGCCCGCCACGAATGCCACCACGACATAGGCGGCGTGACGGTCGAAATTCTCCCGCCGACGGTCATAGATGGTGGTCGTCCTCGGATCGGCGTGGCGAGCGGCGATCTGGACGTCACGCAGCGGGACCCCCGCGTCGAGCGCCGCCATGATGAAGGCAGCGCGGAGCATGTGCGGATGGACGATCCCGAGGCCGGCCCTCTTGCCGATGGAGCGGACCCAACGGTGCGCCGTGCGCCGGTCGAGTCGTTGACCGTCGTGGCGATGCAGGATCGGTCCCTCGCATCGCTCGCCGAGGGCCAGGTCGATGGTGCGCGCCACCCGGGGCACCAGAGGTATCACGGCCGGCTTGTTCCCCTTCCCGATGATGCGCAACGTCCGATGCCCCCTGTCGAAGCCCAGATCCTCGGCGTTGGTGGCACAGGCCTCGCTCACCCGCAGTCCGTTCAGGCCGAGCAAGGCGGCCAGGGCCGCATGGTCGGGGTCGTAGCGCTCGGCCGTGAAGAGGAATCGGCCGAGCTCGCCTCGGTCGAGTCCACGCCCTTCGCTCGGGTAGACCTTGGGCCTTCGGGCGTACTGCGCTGGGTTCGAGGCGATCCGGCCGTCAATGTGGGCGAAGCGATAGAACCCGCAGATGGTGGAGAGTCGGCGATCGATGGTCGAGGCAGCCAGGCCCCGCTCCTCCATGGCGTTGCGCCACAGCTCGATGTGGGCCCGCTTGGCCTGGAGGACGTCGAGACCGACATCAGTGCACCATTGAAAGAAGGTGCGCAGGTCGTAGCGATAGGTCTCGAGCGTTCGGCCGCCGTAGCGGGCCAGGTATGCAGCCGCCGCGATCTGGGCCTGGGCGAATGGATCTGCGTCTCGAGCACTCACGAGCGCCACGGAACTGGGCATCGGGGTGGACATGACTTCCTCCTTGGGTCGAGGAGGACAGCGAACACCTATACAACCATCAATGCCCGGGGCGCCCGTAGCCGGCGATAGGAGACACCCAACGGCGATAGACCGTGGGGTTTCCGAACCCCGGTTGTTTCCGTTTCGTGCGGCAGCGGCAGCGGCAGCGGGGGCGGGGGCATTGCGCTGGTCTGTGTCTCGCTCTCTTGTCCACGCTGGCTTGTCTGAGCGCATGGGTCGGACAGGCGGGCGGCGGTGTTCGCGACGCACTTAGTCCGATCATCGGCAAGCCGATCCCTGGAACGCCAAGCGGGTGGTCCCTGGTCACACGCCCGCCGGCCTACCCCGAGCAGTTCAAGGCCTTGGGTTTACCCTCGGGCCTCGAGTCCACCGTTTACGCCCGTGGCCCGCTAAGTGCGACTGATCCAGAGATCGACTTCTTCTTGTTCTCTTCGTCAGATGCTGCGAAGTCCTTCTACGACCAGCCGGGCCACGACTTCGCAGCGTTGGAATCGCAGATGCGCCCTCTCGCGGGGGCGAGCCCGGTTCCACATAGCCGCTGGATCGACCTCGAAAACTGCATCTACCTCTCAGGGGCGAACCCGCACGACGCACCGGTTGGCGCGCCGTCTTCTGAGATGACTCCGTCGGGCCGATGCCCGATCGGCTCGCCGCAATCGATGGGCTTGGCGTCGATCACCAGACTGGGCCAGATCGTGATCCTTGTGCACAACCCAACTGGTCAGGGAGACGAGTCGCCACTACCCACATCGGTGTCGAGCGGCTACCCGCCTCTGGTCCAGCTCGGAGTGGCGACGCTGGCATCGAACAGCATCAAGCTCTTGCGGCATCCCTTCATCGAGCGCAGTACGGCGGTGACCACCACCACAACCACGGCGCGACTGGCGAGCGGTACGGCGCAACCGATCAGCGCCGTGCAGAGGCTGGCCGGTCCGCAACAAGGGCAGAGTCTGACGCTATGGCTCAGCGAGACCTCCCTCGGCGGCGACGAAAGCCTCTCGTTCGTGCTGCATCTCGTCAACCACGGGACGGTGTCTTACGACTGCAATCTTCTCCGGGTTCACGTGATCAGAGACGGTGGGAGCACACAGAGCGGCCGCACGGCGAGGCCCAGAACGTGTCTCGCCACACCGGACATCATCCCGCCGGGAGACCAGGTGAGCGTCCCGTTCTACGTCTCTGGCTACCCGTTCACGGAAAACAATAAGGAGCTCGGAGTCATGCCCTACGGAGCGACGGGCCCTCACGTGTTGTGGAACCTCGTCGGCATGCAGGCCGGAGCCACAGGCGCGCAGCCGTAAAGGCGGCCGAGCCGGCGTTAGGGGCGCCCCAGGGTGGCCGATTAGCGGCGTCTGATTGCTCGGACGAGTCGCTCCCAGTAATAGCTAAGCCCAGTCAAGGCAGCCCGTTCGTAGACCTGGTTCGGGGTCTCCCGTTGAACCGCGACGGTCGCCGGTTGGGTCGACTGAATCACCCACGTCGCAAGAAACTGTTCCATTCCAACCCGGTTGATCTCGGCAACGGTTCGTTCGAGAGGCCTGTTCACGGAGATTGCGGTGTACGGACCATCCTTGTAGAGCTCTCGCTCTCGAGCATCGTCCCATACGACAATGTCGCGTGGAATCTGGTCGGCACCAAAGATCACGGAGAGTCGCACGAGACTGTGCAACGCGCCCAATCGACGGTACTTCGTTGGATGAGGTTCGATCGTGACGACGCCGCCCGGTACCGCTATGCCGCCTTTTGACGCAAGGAACCCTTTAGCCGGGGGCATGTCGGGAAGGATAGATCTTGGGTATCCGTGGTGAAGTGTCCTACCGTCCCGGCGAACTGGGCTACCCAAGGGCATTTTCGGGACGACGGGAGCCTCAGCCTGTGTCGCCGGTCTTTAAGCGACGGATCTCAGCCACCAGTGCCGGAACATCCTGCCTTGCATGTGCAATGAAATCGAAGTCGCTGGCGGGAACGGCAAGCTTGGTGGCGCCGATGTACTGCTCGATGTACATGTCGGGCTGAGCATCGTCGAGGCCGCCGATTCGGATGAAGTCCTGATCATTCGGGTTTGGGAAAACGAACGCCTCCCAGGGCGAGGGACTCGCACGGCGGGCACGTTCCTCAATCTGTTCCAGCTCGGCATCGTTCAGGCTCATGACACCATCCTCCCCTATCGCCCGAACCCGGCGAACGGTGGCAGGTAGTTTGCCGTTGTCGACCTTGTGGCCGATGGCTAATCCTCCGATTCCACCAGCGCCAAGGCATCACTCACGGCTCGCGTCGCCCTGTCCCACGAACGCCGCGCTCCCGCTACGTCTTCGTTCTCGCGGGGCAATCGGCCCTCTAACTCGATAAGGGCGCCCTGGGCGTCGTTCAAGAGGTCCGCAAGGCGCTGTTGCTGTTGTTCAGTCATGCACCGATGGTACGGCCCGTATGTGCATGGGCCCGTTAATGTCGGTGCTCCGCCGCGCGGGTGTTGGTCGGACGACGGACTGACGACCTTCACCCCGCTCATGTCGCATTTGGCCCAGTCCCGGCGATCTGGGGCATGTGGCCGTCCGGTTTACCGAGGGTCGCCGCCGGTCAGATCATTGCCTCGGATCAGGAGCAGTCGACCACCAATTGAAAGGGGAACCTGCGGCGGCACGGCGCAGCCTTCGTCGGAAAACGAGCGACTCGGCAATAAATCGCAGCTGCATTGGAATCGCACCCAGATAGTCGCCTTGATGGTACTTGGTGTAGGACAAATCCCCCCTGGCCCGGATGGTCCGAGGGTCGCGATTTCCGAAGAGGCGGTGGAAGCCCTCGACGTTCTGCTGTTGCAGCTCAACAGTTCCTGCGAGATCCCCAGCTTCGTACCTAATGCTGGCCAGGTTCTGACGAATGATCATGGTGACTTCGGCATCACTCCCGTAGAGCCGCTCGAGCGTTCTCAGGTTTCCTTCCTGCAGGCGTCGGGCCAGTTCCAACTCGTTCAACTTTTGCAGGCTGTTTGCCAGATCATTTGTGGCCCGAAGCGTCGACCAATCCTCCGAATCGAGCAGTTGACGACGGGCCAGCACTTTGTCCTGCAATGAGCGGGCTGCAGGAAGGTCCCCTAACCGTACGTACAGGCTGGCGAGGTTCGCCATGGCATCGAGCGTTTCGCCATTGGTCTCGCCCAACCGAGCCACGCAGTCATCCACTGCGTTCTTGGCTTCGTCGATGTCGTCAGGCGAAAACGGGGCCGGTATGCCCTTTCTGTCGGCGTCGCTGACCATCGAAGTTCAGGTTATCCACACGCCCATATGTGCCGGTACGGGGGCGGGCTTACACGGACGATCCGCCGTCGTCAGTGGTCCCGAGCCAGCGACGAGCATCGGTCAAGCGCAGCCGAAGGCTGGCGGTAGCGAACCCTTGACGGTTGCGCCGTGATCCTGCCGACGTCCCACAATGGAGGTGGTCGGACGCCACGCGTCCGGCCTGGGTGCTGTGGAAGACTCCCGCCCCCTGGGCCGACGGTTATCAGTAGGCCCGGGCAGACACGTCCGACCTGAAAGCGTGCGACCACCGGATTGACTCCGGTCTCGATCACCGGAAACAACCGGGCCAGAATGCGTGGCCGCAAGCCGTCGGATTCTCCTTCCAAATTCGCGCAAGCACGGAACGGGAATCGGTTCTAGTAGCCACGGTAGTGATGCTCAACGCGCCTCATCCGCCCGTGTCGAGGGCTATTCGCAGTCCGTCTTTCGCCGTTGCAGGGACGACATGAAGCCTAGGGGGGAACTCACGGTTTGGGGGAACAGGAATGGTTTCTCCGCTGGGTGTCCTCGTTGGCTCATCCGGAAGGAGATTCCATAGCAACTGACTACGGAATGAGTCTTCCACCCGCGGCCAACCCCATTGATGAGTGGTCGGCATACCCGGGTCAACCACTGTGATCTCCCTTCGAGTATCTGCGTTGATCCACCTACGGAGTTGTTCGTTCACGTGATCGTCTCGGAATGAGTAGCCCACAATCACGAGGTGCTCAATCCCCTCCAAACGTCGAGCGAACTCGAGAAGGAGCGCGACGAATGGTCCATCTGGGCGGAGTTTCGTCTGTCCGAACACAATCGCCGGGACGTCACGAGTCACAACATCAGGTCCAGCGATGAACGCCTTCGGATCGGTTTCAATGATCTGTTGGTGCGGTAGTGATCCGGGTGCTGTCGCTCCGTTAGAAAGACGCCAATTGATGGATCCGTGCAGCTTTAGAAGACTGACGCCAGATTGCGGAAAGTCCCATCGACCCGCGTTCGGCCATGTGTCCATACCCGTGGAGTAACTCACGCCTTCAGCAAGGCACATGGTTTCGACAGTCAGGTCGTAGTTCAGGGTTGCAACCATCAGCCCGCCGGTTTGGGATTTCGCAATTTCGGCTAGTGGATGTAAGTAGGCGACAGCATCATCTGATTTCACGGTCAATATCGCTTGCAAAGCCTCGATCATGGCGTCCAGAGCACGAGTGAAAGTCTCATGACCTGAACCTCCGATCGTAGTCGTGACAAAGTCCCGCAGGCGATCCGCCGAACGCGAATCACTTTGGAATTGAAGCTGCAGAATCTCCTTTCGCAGATCGCTGGCGATCCTCGAGAGGGCTGCATTCGACATATCAACGCCCGAGATATCGCTGCTCCATGAACCTACGAAAGCAGAAAGATCGAGTTCTTCCCGGTTGGCAAGCGACTCAACAGCCGAAAACACGCGCTCGATATCGATGGTTTCAAACGGCGTATGTCCACGCAATGTCTCGCGGGCATTCAGCGTCGCTACGACGTAGTTCAATGCTGGGGAGACTGTCGGATAATGATGGCGATAACGCCCAAACTCGGCTACGTATTCGACGACTCTCTTGGTTAGCCCCACGGTGTCGGGAATCTCAGCGTCGACGGATGCCCCGGCGCCCAACAAGACTCCCGTTGTTAGGCCGTGCATCTGAAGATCGTACGACGAGGAAGTGACCCGTATCCCAGCGTTGCATCGGAAGCGCAGAACAATGGAGTGCTTGTGGTCGAGTTGGCGGCGACACGTCACAACCCGGCTAGATATCTACGTCTGAGCTGAACCTCAGTATTGAGCCGAAAGCGCGGCTCCATCTGTGCCATTCCACCTGGGTGGGGGTTGTGACCGGTATCCTCAAAGTGTGGCCTCGTGAGAACTGCCCGACCATCTGGACCACCTGGGAGATGTGACAATCTGAGCATCCATGGCTGAGCAACCTTGGGAATCGCTGGTTGAATACGAACGGCCCCCAGTGGCTGAGACCGTTCTAGGAGTCAAGTTCCGGGACATAAAGGCACTTGCGGGTCCTCAGGTCTTTGACTTTTGGAACGGGTACCTGAGGAACCGCGCACCCAATCCATTAACCAAAATTGAACAGCAGCCGTTCTATCTGATGCCTGTGGAGCTCTTCGGAAACCCAGCAGTACGAGTTGACGGACTGCCCATCCAAGTCGGGATGCCAGTTCCCCGCGGTACTGGTTCATCAGCGAGGACGAATTGGATCTGGTCCAGCTCCAGCAGGATTGGTTGGCGGTCAATTGGCGGAAGCAGCCAGAGCGGGACCGCTATGCCCGATATGAGCCTGGCAGATCCAAGTTTGAATCGATATGGACCGAGCTGAGCAGGTTCGTAGCAGATGGCGATATCGGTGCCCTCGTACCCGTCCAGTGTGAGATCACTTACATAAACCACATTCAAAAGGATGAGAAAGTATGGACGCGATTCTCCGACATAGAGCGGGTCACGCCGTTGCTCGGCTCAGCTATTAGCAAACTCCCAGCCAACGTTGAAGGCGTCGGTGCCAGGTTCAGCTACGTCGTGACCGACGACAATGACAAGCCGTTCGCGCGGCTTCACGTACAGATCGACTCTGCTCTTTCGACGGACAGCCGAGAAGAGCTCCTGGTATTGAACTTGACGTTCAGGGGGCGGCCCCTGACGCCCGATATAGAAGGGGTCCTACGTTTCTTCGATAGCGGACACAACTGGATCGTTGGAAGCTTCGACGAAGTGACATCCCAATCCATGCATGACTACTGGGGAAGGCGCCCCAGAACGGAGCGAGCCGAATGACTCGAACATACATACTCTCAGGAATGAAGAGCCGTCAGCGAGCGGCGACCACGCTTACGTCACACAAGACAATCAAGACCGAACTCTCCGCCCATGGCGTTTCCCAAGCAACACTGTCTCGACCGCTCGTCGCGATCACCGGGAGCTACGAGGACGAGCCCGGGGTCTACGGACAGGCGTGGCACGACGATGAGCGCTATGGGGCTCAGCTACAAATCAAGGACATGGCGTCGCTAGATTCGAACTGGGACAGTCACGGTGCACCTCCGATATCTGAACAGGCAATCTCTACAGCTGTAGAGCTCGCAACGTGGGCCGAGTTTCCACTGGCGCCGATGATCTCGCCGACACCCGAGAGCGGCATCGCTTTTGAGTGGCGCTCCTCGAAGGGTGATCTGACTCTAGAGATCACAAACGATGGCGAACTCGAAGTGATCTATCACCTCAGAGATGAAGACTCTTGGGCTGGTCCTGTCCAGGAAGCACCCCTGGAGCTGTGGCAGATATTCCAGGCATTGTGGGATGAATGAATCTGCAACATTCGTAGATCGACGTGCCCGTCCCGCAGCTCGATGCCTTTACGGATGATCTAAGAATCGATGGTCCAGCCTGTTTTCTTCTTCGAAGAATTCCGGTGAACTGGATCAAACATGATGAACTGAACCGAATCATTCCGGACGATCAGTCAAGACCGATCGTGCTCGGGACGGCATTTCAGCTGCAAACTGAGCAGACCTCGCTGGAGAAGGGATACCCGGGTCGATGTATGTCGCTGGGTCTTGAGACGAAATTCTCGACGACGAGCATGGCCGAGAGCGGTTCGTTTTGGATCCTGCTCAATATGGTCTGGCGCGACTTAGCGCAAAGGACTTCAGGGATCACGGGTTCGGATTGCAACTCGTTCCGGAAGAGGGTCAACCGTGGCACGTGGTGGCGTTTTCACTCACAAGCGTGAATCAGGCTAAGAAAGCACAATCGCCCTTGGCAGCGGCATGCACCGTCGTGCAGCTACCGAGCCTCTTGATCGATATCCAGCGGTAGAAGTAGACAACTACTCGATCCAAGGCACCCATCCGCCCGCCGAGGCGGCGGCGAAGCCGCCGGCCGAGGCAAAGGCGGCTTGAGACAGTAGAGAAAACCTCTGCCAATCTGCCTCCAGGGTCCGCGAAACTTGCCGTCTGGACGCTTCCTCGGATTCACGCCTTCGATCGTCCTTCGTCCGCTTGTTCGCTGACGTCCCGATCCCGTTCCGTCCCACTGTGTCCCCTTGTGTCTCACCGGACTCGCGATCACCTGTCACGAAACGCGCTCGTTCGACGTGCGTCCTGGCACCGGTGACCTCCATGTTGTTCGGTTTCGCATTGCTCGCTGTCCCTACATAGGTAGGGAAGGACGTTCCTTCCCGATGTTGGAAGGAGCAAACAATGCGCATACCCGTCGACACCAGCGTCTCGCACTTCGTCTCGGCCGGACCGCCCGAACCGGTCATCGACTTCGACACCAAGCAGCCGAAGCTCGACCCGAACGGGGTGGCGCTCAATCAGGTCCACCTGTTCTTCGTCGGAGACAGCGGGACTCGTGAAGTCATCACGGTCAAGGTCTCGGGCGAGGTCCGGGGACTCGGGCTCTTCACACCCGTCAAGGTGACCGACCTGCTGGCCACCACCTGGGACATGGGGGACCGCTCAGGCGTGTCGTTCTCGGCGTCGAAGATCGAGACGATCGTTGTCAAGTCCTCGACGTCGTCGTGATGGCCACCTTCGTCACGACGGTGCTGGCCTTGTTGGCCGCCGTGATGTTGGTGAGCCTGGTGCTCGCCCACTTCGGCATCGTGGTGCTCATGGCACTCGGACTCGTCCTCCTCGGGCGCTACGTCCGACGCCACGGTGTCTGAGCGCCACCACGTCAGGACCCTCGACCCCTACTCCCGGGTGGCCCTGGCTGTCCGGGGGTGGGGGCTCGAGGCCGTCTTGGCCTTCGGAGTGTTCCTCCTGTGGCACTGCGCCGTTGTCCTCGACGGCGAGGGTCTCGGCGTCTTGGTGCTGGGACTGGGCGTCTTGGTGCTGTGGCGCTCCGGACGGCTCCGCCGCCGGCTCTTCACGCTGTTGCGGAGCCGATCGACGCGGCGCTGGCTGAGCAGGGTGCTCGTCGCCTGCGAGGTGATCAGCCGCCACGGCGCCCTACCTCGGGTGGAGGGCAGCGACGTCATCCCGGCGGGCCAGCGCTTGGATCTGCGCCTCGCGCCCGGGATGACGGCCGAACAGATCGACGACGCGGCCGAGTCGATCGCGGCGGTCGTCGGCGCCCGCGAGGTGCGCGTGGTGCGCGAGCCGGCCAATGCCGCGGTCGCCCACCTATCCATCCTGTTCCACGACCCGCTGTCGGAACCCGTGCCCCCGTGGCCCGGGGCGCCCGGGTCGCTGTGGGAGCCGCTGTCCCTCGGCGTCGACGAGGACGGAACGGGCGTCTCGATCGGACTCGTCGAGCGCAACGTGCTCCTCGGCGGCGAGCCAGGGGCAGGCAAGTCGGTGGCTCTCAGCCTCTTCATCGCCGCCGCGGCGCTCGACCCCGAGGTGCGCCTCACCCTCATGGACGGCAAGCAGGTGGAGCTCGCCCCCTGGGCCGGCTTGCGCCGAACACTTCGTCGGCCCCGACATGGGCGACGCCATCGAGGTGCTCAAAGACCTCTGCGCCGAGATGGACCGGCGCTACTCGGTGCTCCTCGCATCGGGCCTGCGCAAGATCGAGCGGGGATCGGACTTCGGCCTCTACGTCGTCGCCATCGACGAGCTCGCCTTCTACATGCGCAGCGGCACCAAGGACGAGCGGACCGAGCTCTCCGAGGCGCTCCGGGACCTGATCTCTCGGGGCCGGGCGGCCGGGATGATCGTGGTGGCCGCCACCCAGAAGCCCTCCAACGACATCGTCCCCACCTACGTGCGGGACCTCTTCAGCTTCCGCATGGCGCTGCGCTGCACGACGCCCGAGGCCTCCGACACGATCCTTGGGCCAAGGCTGGGCCAAGGAGGGCTACTCGGCCTCCACCCTCGACCCGACGCTGCGCGGGGTGGGGTGGCTGCTCGCGGAGGGGGCGGTGCCGGTGAAGGTCCGCACCCACTACCTCGACGACGACGCCATCGCCGATCTGGCCGGCATCGCGGCGGCACAGCGAAGGGCGGCGTGGTGGTGAGTTCGGCCGCCCATTGGCGTGCCGTCCTGGCCGAGGTGGATCAGGCCGGGCTGTGCTCGAGGCCGATCCGGCTGCGCGGCCTCGTGCTCGACCGCGGCACGGGCGAGCTCGTCGGTCGAGACCTGCTCGTCCCCTGCAAGGACCGGCGCACTGCCGGTGTGCCCGGCCTGCGCTCGCCTCTACCAGGCCGACGCCTGGCAGCTCGTGGCGGCTGGGCTCCGAGGCGGCAAGGGCGTCGATCCGGCCGTGCTCGGGTACCCCCAGCTCTTCGTCACCTTGACCGCTCCCTCCTTCGGACCCGTCCATGCCCGTGTCCTTCGCGACGAGCGGCTGCTGCCGTGCCGGCCCCGGCGAATGGACCGTCGGTGTCCGCACGGACTCTCCTTGTCCTGCCTCGAGCGCCACCGTGAGAACGCCCTCGTCCTCGGCGATCCTCTCTGCGCCGAGTGCTTCGACTACCGGAGCGCCGTCGTGTGGAACGCCTACGTCCCCCGCCTGTGGGAGCGCACGTCGCAGCGCCTCTACCGAGAGGTGGCGAGGGCGGGCGGGCTGAGTAGTGCCCAGCTGCGGGCCCAGGCCCGTCTCTCCTATCTCAAGGTGGTCGAGTTCCAGCGCCGGGGGCTGGTCCACCTCCACGTCGTCCTGCGCGCCGACGGGGCTGCCGGCCCGTCAGAGTCACCACCGACCTTGGCTGGGGGCGGCGACGTTGAGCGCGGCGATCAAAGAGGCGGTCGCAGGGGCCAGCGTGGCGGTGCCGGCAACCCCAGGCCTTGACGCTCGCCCGAGCGCAGCTGGGGCGAGCAGACCGACGTTCGGGTGCTCGAAGCCAGCGAGCCCGACGACGCGGTGGCCATCGCCGCGTACGTGGCCAAGTACGCCACCAAGACGGCCGACGGCACGGCGTGGCTGGCGCATCCCATCCGCTCGGCCGCCCAGATCGAGCGCCTCGAGCTGCGGCCCCACGTCGTCGACCTGGTCCGCACAGCCTGGCGGCTCGGGTCCCGCAAGGAACTGGCACACCTGGGCCTGCGGGCCCATGCGCACGCTCTCGGCTACGGCGGGCAGTTCTCGTCCAAGAGCACACGCTTTTCCACCACGTTCAGCGCACTCCGAGCCGCCCGGGTCGCCTTCGCCCGCGGGGGGGACGACGAGGAGATCGACTACGACGGCGAGTGGCGCTTCAGCGGGCGCGGCTACGCCGACCCGCTCGCCGCCGAGTTGGCCCTGAGCCTCGCCGAGGCGTCCGCCCGCCGGCCCCGGCGTGTCCCAGAAGCTGTCCCAGTTTCGACCCGGGTGCCATGAGCTGGACAAACGACAATCAGAAATTTTCGCCCGGGACGTTTCTGGGACCGGTTCTGGGACAGGTTCTGGGACCCTCGTATGGCGCGATGGCGCCATGACACCACCACGGTCCCCATTGCCATACGGCGCCCGAGACCTTGCGTCCTGGCCTCGGCTCGCCCGCCTCGCGTAGGCAGGCCTCGATCCGGACGAACTCGATGCCCTCCCATCGATTCGCTCAGCGAGGGTGCTGTGCCTGTGTCGCTGGGCCCGCTGCGAGGACCGGGCGGGGCTCAGCCTCCTCGGAGAGTTGGCGCCCGAGTTGTGGGCCATGCGCCGGCGTTTGGTGCGCCTCGGCGCCGAAGCCGACGCCGCAGAGGCAGTCACCCTCTCGGTCGCCTGGGAGGTCGTCTCGGGCCGAAGAAAACCATGTTGCCCGCGTTCGATCCGAAGCCTGTCCGAGTCGATCTGGCGGGCAGTGCGCCAAGAGGCCGGACTGCGCCGGCTCGAACACGAAACCGTGCCTCTCGACGACGAGCTCGAGGTGGTCGCACCCGAGGTCGAGCATCTGGAGCGTTGGCCGGGCCTCTTGGCTGCCGCGCTCGCCGCGGGGGTGCTCAGCGTCCGCCAGGTGGTGATCGTGGCCCTGAGCCGCATGGCCGAGCGTCCGCTCTCCGAGGTAGCCCGGGCCCTCGGGCGCCCCTACGACGCGGTGCGCATGGAGCGCCAGCGGGCCGAGCGGGCGCTCGCCGCCTTCGCCCGCTCCTACGACTGGGGAGACTCGCCGTGAAGGCCGCGCAGTGTCGTTTCGATGCGGGCGAGATCGGTTGGGTCCAGATGATGCGCCGCGTCGGCCAGCCAACGCCGCAGGGCGGTGTTGTCGCCCCGGGCGCGAGATCGCGACGGCGCCGGCCTCCCACAGCGAGTGGTCCTCGGGTGCGCCGACGATGCCGCGCCGGACGGCGTCCCCCGCCCCGAGGTAGTCGCCCGCGAGGTAGCGGTCCTGGGCCATGCGCAGGGCCAAGGCCGCGATGGCCTCGCTCATGTGGGTGGCCACTCCCTCGGCGCCGATCCACTCGTCGACGAGGTCGCAGAAGGGGACGCCGCGCACGAGACGCAGGGCCTCGTCGCGCAGGCGATCGGCTGCTTCGCCGCCGACCACGTCGGCTTGGCGGGCCAGCGCCTCGAAGCGCTCTGTGTCGGTGGGGACGTCGAGGAGGATGTAGCCCGCCTTGGCACTCGCCTCGGGCAGGTGCTCGACCCCGACGACGGCGCGCAGCTCGCCGACGTAGTTGCGGATCGTCTTGTCGGTGAGGTCGGCGCGTTTGGAACCGCTCGGCCACATGCCGGTCAGGATCTGGCCGGCGCGGAGGTGGCGGTGCTTGTGGAAGGCCAAATAGCGCAAGAGATCGAGAAGCCGGGGCTCGAGGGGTTGGCCCAGACCGGGGACCTCTTCGGGACCGATGACGTTGAAGCCGAGACCCTCGACGTCGCCCTCGACCGAGGTGCCCTCCGGGCTCGGGCTCGGGCGCCACGGTGTTCTCGGGTTCAGCCACGACGACGAGGGAGTCGCCGTCGGCGCGGGATCGACGACGACAGGAGCAGCACTCGCCGTCGCCGCCTCGGGAACCAGCCTCCTGCTGCGCCGCCAGCGCTCGAAGAGCACCGCCCCAGCCGCCAAGAGGACCAGGACCACGACCGCCACCCAGATCGGGAAGCCGTGCGACGGAGTCGAGCTACCGGTGGCCGGCGAGGCCGCGGCGTTCGTCGACGCCGGCGCGTCGGGGGATCGGGCTGGCCGACCCACGGCGGGGTGCGCTGGGCCGCCTCGGCCACAGGAGCGGGGAAGCTGAGCGCCATGGTCGCCGGCGCGCTGACGTCGAGCGTGGTCGTGCCCGATCTCCGCGGTGTAGAGGGTGAACTCCGCCCCGGTGAAGGACCCGCCGCGACCTGGAGGGTCCCGCGAGGTGAGCGTGGCCGGGACGAGGAACGAGTAGGTGGCGTCGAAGAGGCCGTCGTCCGAGCTGCCCTTGCCGGTGGTGTCGCCGGCGCTGCTGATGGTGGCGGGAGCGCCGGTGCCTCCGCTTCGGGGTGAAGCTGAGCAGGCTGGCGGGCAACGGCGCGGTGGCGCCCAGGTAGTGGCCCGAGCCCGCCGGGTCGTTCGGATCGTTGGGGAACTCGCCGTCGAGGACGACCGAGAGCACGGCCTGGTCGGGGTTCGGAGACAACGTCGTGCCGCTCGGCGCGAAGAAGCCGAGCGTCGCGCTCTGCAGCGTGACGTCGGCCGAGCTGGTGAAGCCGTCGGAGGGATTGGACAGCGAGAGCGTCGCTGGTCCCGCCGCGGCGCCGGTGATGCTCGTCTGGGTGGGGTCGCGGTAGAGGACGGTGGGAGAGGGCGGGACCCGGCGAGCGTCCACAGGTCGAAGCTCTGCGAGAAGCTTCCTTGGCTCAGCACCAGCTCGACGTCGTGGGTGTCATCGGGAACGCTCGCCATGTAGGAGGCGGAGCCGCTGGCGCTCGGCTTGCTCAGGCCCGGCGCCGTCAGCTCGATCGTCGATGATGAGGTGAGCGAGAGCGGGTGCGACGTGCCGTCCCAGCGCGAGCGCCGCGCTGAGGGTGGGCGCCGGGCTCGTCGGCGAGACACTCTGGTCGAGCGCGGTGACCTCGAGGCTGAAGCCGCACGAAACGCCGGCCGGGCGTCGGCTCTTGGCCGTCGTTGCGTCGCCGGCCAGGCTACGGCGGTGACCTTGGCCAGTTGTAGTCGGGCGTGTTGAGCCGGCCGTCGGCCGGCACCACGCTGCGTTCCGAGGAGCCCGCACGCCGCTGCCGCAGGCGCGCCGACACAGGAGCAGGGCGCATGAAAGCACCACCGCGAGCGCGACCCCTCGTGCTCCTCGCTCCCCGGAGAACACGCCGCGACCGTAACCCAGCATCGTCGGTGGTGAATGGTCGGGCGCCGAGCGGCGCCGCAAGACCCGGGATCTCCCGGAGGCACCGATGAGGTCCCGGAGCGCCCAGCTGCTCAATCTGGAGGAGACCGCCCTGGTCCTCGGGATCGGCCGCTCGACGATCTACCGGGCCGTGCGGGCCGGCAAGGTCCCCTTCCCCGTACATCGCATCGGAGGGACGTGGTACGTGCCGAAACGGGCGCTCCAGAGATTTCTCGACGGCGAGGACGCACTGCGCGGTGAAGACGGCGCCGACATTGCGTGAAACTCGCAGTGCCCGCAGTCGTTCACCCCGACGGTTTTTGATCGAAGGTCCGGTTCACCGAAGCCGTGGTCAAGGTCGGCCGCAGGCCGCCCGGAGGGCTTGGCCTTGACGACGGCGTGCCAAGGAGTCCCGACGGCCACAATGAAGCAGGAGCCCCTCAGGGGCTCCTGGATGCTCTCTCGCCGGTCTCGACGACGCTTGGGCCCTTCTCTGGCGGATGTCGGCACGACACCCGAGGAGGACCGTCGTCGACAAAACGGAGTCGTTCCCTTAGGGGTCGAGCAGAGTCCCGATGTGCTCGGCGGCCTTCTCGTCCTCGGCGGAGATGGCATCGGTGTAGCGCCGGGCCATTTGGACGGTCGACCACCCGAGGCGGGCCTGCTTCTGACGCTCGGGGATGACGGCGTCCAAGACGGTCGCCTGGAAGTGTCGCAACGAGTGGAGATGGAGGTCCTTAGGTAGCTTCGCTGCGACGCGGGCCTTGGCAAAGGCATGGCTGATCGAGTCGGGGTGGGGTGGGCTCCCCCCGCCCGGTTCGGCCGAGAACACGAAGCTGGCCGGTCCGAGCTCGGTGCCGGCATCGACGGCTAGCCGCTTCTGTACGGCTCGCAACTGCTCGAGCCGCTTCAGGGTGCCCGGGTCGATTGCAATCGTTCGGATGCTCGCCCTCGTCTTCGGGGACTTGACGGTGGCACCGCCTTCGCCCGCGACCACCGATTCGTCGATGACGATCGTGCTCCTTTTCCAGTCAACGTCCGACCAGCGCACGGCGCACGCCTCACCTCGGCGCACGCCACTGGCCGCGATGACCCGGAGGCAAGTGGCGAAGCGCGGGTCGAGTTCGTCGGCCTTGGCGAGCAGCCGTTGCACCTCTGCGACCGAGGGAGAACGTACCGGTGTGGTGCGCTCGTCGATGCTCCAGGAAGGAAGTTCTGAGTCGGCGATCGGGTTCGGCAACGTATTGTTGCTCCACTTGCGAGCGAGTCGGCAGGCCCGGTTGAGCAGCGATCGCACATATCGGACGGTCTCGCGCCCGGCGCCGTCGGCCTTGAGCTTGCGGAAGTAGCGCTCCACCTCGTAGGGCGTGAGAGTCGAGATCCGGTGCTTTCCGATGGTCTTCTCGATGTGGACCTTCCAGACGTTCTCGTAACGGCGAACGGTTACTGGACTCAGGTCAGCCCAACCGTTGTGCTTCCAACCCTCGATGGCGTCGTTCACGGTGGTCGTCTGATTCCACGGGAGGGTCTCCGGCTCGGCTGGCACCTCGGGCTCGAACTCCTGGGCGACCACGAGGCGACCGAGCTCCTTCTCTGCAGCACGCTTGGAACCGCGAAAGGTCCGGCTCCTGTGGCGCACGCGACCCCGGCCGTCGCGGCCCAGAAAGACCCGGAGTTCCCAGGCGTCAGGTCCGAGCTCAGGTCGCTTGCGAAGGCTGCCAGGCATTGCCCTCCAGAACGGTCCCTCGCCGGCCCCCGCCGGCGTTTGTTGGGATCGCTGTTGGGATTAACCCTACTCGGACTGTGGATAAGATCAAATAACCCATCTGAACTGGAGCCTGAGAGGAGATTCGAACTCCTGACCTGCGCATTACGAGTGCGCTGCTCTACCGACTGAGCTACCCAGGCAGCCGCAACCGTCACGCCCGGTGGGGGAGCTGTGTGGATTCCCGGGCACCGGGCGGGCGGCGGTGAGTCAGTGTAGGTCAGGGTTCGTCCGGGCCCGACCCGGGTTCCTCCGGCCGGCCCGGGGGGCCGGTCCGTACACCAAACGCCCGCTGGGCTGGCGTTTTCCCAGCTCTCTGCCCTGTGATCCGCACCGGCCGCCCTGACGCCCGGTGTCATCAGCGTGCAACGCCGCTGCAAGGAACGGGGCGCAGAGTGGTCAGACCGGACGGGCGGGCGGCGGGCGGGTGCCCGCCGGCACACGAAAGGGATCGGGCCGTGGGAGTCAAGCTGGGACACCAAGCGACCCTGGATCGTCTCCAGGCTGTCGCCCAACTTCAGGATTGCACCCGGGCGCAGCTCGAACAGGTGGCCGACCTGGCCGAACGCGTGCAGGTCGGAGAAGGGGAGGCGCTGGCCCGCGAGGGCCGGATCGGCCGGGAGTTCTTCCTGATCCTCGACGGGAACGTGGCGGTGACCATGGGCGGTCGCCGGGTCAACACACTCGGCCCGGGGGACTTCTTCGGTGAGCTCGCCGCGATGAACCCGGGGCCGCGCAACGCGACCGTCACTGCCGCTCAACGAGGTCGACGTCCTGATCATCGGGCCCCGCGAGTTCGCCGCCATGGCCGACCATCCCCGGATTTCGGGACGCGCTTGTTCAGGGCAATGGCAGAGCGCCTCCGCGAGGCCGACGAAGCAGCTCGACGAGGCGCGCCGGTCGAGAGGGCCGGCCGTCGGCGGAGAAGTGGACGAAGCCCGAGACCGGGTGCCGACGGGCCGGAAGGCCGGCCTCCGTGAGCGATCGCCTTCGCATAGCCTGACCCCACGTTCGCACCGGAGGTGGGGATGACGGCAGCACAACCTGGGGGCGGCGACACCGTGGTCGCCGAACGCCTGCACGGCGTGCCGTGGTTCGCGGCCTGCACCGACGAGCAGCTCGCCGAGGTCGCGCGCATCGCTGAGCGGCTCCACGTGCAGCGGGGTGAGGTCATCCTCCGCGAAGGGCGCCTGGGGCGCGAGCTCTTCATCATCCTCGAGGGCACCGTCGTCGTCACCCGGGCCGGACGGGTCGTGAACGAGTGGGGCCCCGGCGGCTACTTCGGCGAGCTGGCGGCCATCGAAGCCGCGCCGCGCAGCGCGACGGTGACGGCGACGTCGGACCTCGACGTGCTGATCGTCGGGCCGCGTGAGTTCGACGCCATGATGGAGATCCCGGGCTTCCGCAACGCGCTCTTGGTGGGCATGAGCCGCCGCATTCGCGAGGCCGACGACAAGTTGGCCGAACTGGCCGAACGGAAGGACGGGGAGGGCCGGGCCGGTTCCTGAATCCGGACAGCCGGGAAGATCAGCCCGGGTCGGCGGCCATCCGGGCCAGTCGGTGCAGGCCCAGGCGCAGGGCGGACTCCTCGGAGTTTCGCAGCAACATGACGATCCGCTCCTCCTCCCCGCTGCGCCCGCGCCGACGCAACGTGCGGGCCAGCTCCACCTCGGCCGCCGTCTCGAACGGTGACGAGCGCATCCGTCGCGCCCAGCCGGAGGGCCGCCTCGAAATGCACCTCGGCCAGCGCCAGGTCGCCGGTGGCCGAGGCGAGGAGCCCGAGGTAGTGGTCGGCCGGGCCGACGCACGCCGCGGCCGGCGCCCGGATGACGACCGCCGTTCCCGCGTAGGGACGCATCTGCTCGTAGACGCGCGCGGCATGGTCCCGGGCCCCGGCGCCGAGGGCGCCGCATGCGGCCGCGGTCATCGCCAGCGACACGCCCTCGGTCTGGTCGTCCGCCACGTTGTCCCACCCGATCGCCGCGAGCGCGTCCAGATCGGCCATCGCCTCGTCGGGCTGCCCGGCCTCGGCGTGCACCAGGGCCAGCGGCGCCCGCCTCGTCGGGTAGTCGGACGGCGCTCGTGCGATCACCTCGTGGAAGGTGTGCTCCATGACCGCCAGCTCGCCGCGCTGCCACCAGGTCCACATCATGAGCGCCCCGTAGAAGTTCAACGCGAAGTCGTTGTAGTCCTGGCCCATCTCCAAGCCACGCTGACTCAACCACTCCGCCCGCTCGAAGTCGCCCGCCACCAGCGCCATCATGGCGCCGACGTTGTACGCATACGACGCCTCGAGCGGGTGCACCGGGCCCGTGTCCCGCGCTTCGAACCGGGCCAGTTCGTCGTTGACGGCATCGACGTCACCCTGGGCGAGCAGCTCGCGGATGCGCCACATGTGCCCGTGCAACGCAAGGAGCTGATCCCCCACGTCGTCGGCGATCTCGCCCAGCTCCGTTCCGGTGGCGAGTCGTTCGGGTGCGGGGTCGATGCCCCACAGCGCGTGCATCCGCGCGTTGAGGGCGTAACCGAGGGTGGCCCGATCGCCCAAGCGACGGGCCATCGCCACCGCCTCTGCGCTCAGCGCCAGCGAACGATCGACTACTCCTGGGCGCCGGGACCCCGGCCGCGTACACGATGACCAGCCCGAGCCGCGCCGTGACCATGGCGCGCAGGTGCGAGTCCTCGAGGGGCAGCACCGTCCGGGCTTCCTCCAACAACGCCACCTGTTCCTCGTTGGCGCCGACGAGGCCCAGATGGCTCAGCGGTCCGGCCCGCAGCGCCACGGTGGCGAGCCGCTGGGTGTCCCCGATGGAACGAGCCAGCCGCGCCGCCTGTTCGAAGTTGGCGTTGGCTCGGGCCGCGTCACCAGCCCGGTTCTGCGCCTCGGCGAGCGCGATCAGGGCGTCACAGCGCGCCCCGGGGTCATACCCGCCGAATTTCTCCGCCACCTCGAGCGCACGGGTGAGATGCCCCACGGCCTCCTCGAAGGCCAGGAGGCGGAGCGCGCGCTCGCCCGCCGCGATGCAGTAGCGAATGGCCTTGTCGGCGTCGGCCAACGCGGCGCCCATGTAGAAGTGGTGCGCCAGCTCGTTGACGTACGTGTCCAGCGAATCGCCATGGACGCGCTCGGTCGCCACCGCGATCTTGTGGTGGTAGCGGACCCGACGGCCGCGCAGCAGCTCGCCGTAGATTGCGTCGCGCACGAGTGCGTGGCTGAAGGCGTAGCGGTCGCGCACCAATCCGCCGACGCGGCGCAGCAGCCGGGACTCTTCGGCCCGGTCGAAGGCGTCGAGCTGCTGGTCCGGGCTCAACGCCGCCGCCTCGGCCACGATGCTCGCCTCGCACTCCTGGCCGGCCACGGCGGCGGCCTGGAGGAGGTAGATCACGTCCTCGGGGAGCCGCGAGACCCGGCGTGCCACGAGCTCGCGGATCGCCTCGGGGGGCTCGAGGTCGGGCGGCACGGGGGCGACGTCCCCGTCCCGGGCCTGCCCGTTGGCGCGCTCGTGGAGCTGCCGGAGCATCTCTTCGAGGAACAGCGGATTCCCATCGGTGAGCGTGAAGAGCTGGGGGGCCAGGCCGACGGGGGCCCGCGGCCAGCTGCGGACCAGTTCGTCGACGCCGTCCGTGGCGAAGGCCCCGCAGATGCACCGTCTCGACGACGTGGTCGGACCGGAAATCAGCCAAGGCGGCACGCAACCGGTGGTCGGAGGGCACCTCGGTGTCGATGTACATCCCGACGATGCCGAGCTTGACCTGTTCGATGTTCCGCAGCACGTGGCGCATCAGCAGGAGCGTCGGCTGGTCGGCCCAGTGCAGGTCGTCGACGACCAGCAGCAGCGTGCCGTTGGCCGAAAGCTCGCTCAGCGTCGCCGCGACCGCTTCGAAGAAGCGGAAGCGGCTGTTCTCGGGGTCGCCGGCGTCCCCCTCGAAGGGCTGTGCGTAGTCGCGCAGCCGGAGGACGAGGCGGGAGAGCTCCGTGAGCTGCCACATGGGCATGCGCGAGATCCGGTCGGCCGACTCGGCATGGAAGTAGCGCCCCAGCGCCTCGGCGAAGGGCTGGAACGGCGCGACCGGATCCTCGTCACAGCGTCCCCACAACACCAGCGTGCCCTCGTCCTCGACCGCGCGGGCCAGCGCGCCGACGAGACGCGTCTTCCCGATGCCCGGATCGCCGTCGACGAGCAGGAGGCTGCCCTCGCCCTTGCCGACCGACGCCCACCACTCGCGCAGCAGGACGGATTCACGGTCCCGCCCGACCAGCGGCCCCTCGTTGGGGGAGGTGGGGATGCGCACCCGGTACTCCGATGCGGCACCGGGGGCGGTGCCGCCGGACGGCCCGGCGGCCGTGGGCTCGGGCTCCTCCGGTGCCGGGAAGGAGAGGGCGGGGTCCTGGGTGAGGATGGCGTGTTCCATCCACGACACGTCCTGGCCCGGCTCGATCCCGAGCTCGTCCACCAGCGTGGAGCGCAGGACCTGAAAGACACGGAGCGCCTCCGCCTGCCGCCCGGAGCGGTAGAGCGCCAGCATGCGTTGCGACCACAGGCGCTCGCGCATCGGCTGCTCGCTCGTCAGCGTCTCCAGCTCGCCGATCAGCGACTCGTGACGGCCCGCCGTCATGGCGGCGTCGATGCGCGTCTCGATCGCCGCCACGCGCAACTCCTCGAGACGCCGGGCCTCGGCCCGTGCGAAGGGCTCGTCGCGCACCTCGCTGTAGGCCGAGCCGCGCCAGAGGTCCTGCGCCTCGCTCAGCAGGCGGACCGCTTCGCTCGGTCGCCGCCGGGACAGCCGTCGCCGGCCCTCCGCCACCAGGTGTTCGAAGGTAAAGACGTCCGTCGTGTCCGCCGCGACCTCGAGCGAGTAGCCCGGGGCGCGGGTCACGATCAGGTCCTCCGGCACACCCGCATCGCGGAGGCGCTTGCGGAGCCGCGAGATCGTCGAACGGAGTGCGATCTCGGCTCCCTCTCCGTCGTGGTCGCCCCACAGGGAGTCGACCAGCCGGTCGACCGACACGATCAGGCCGCGGTCGATCAACAACCGCGCCACCAACGCCCGAGCCTTCACGCCGCCCAGGTCGACCACCCGGCCGCCCCAGGCGATCTCGAGCGGACCGAGGACCCGGATCGCCAGCGTGGGCGCGACGTCTGCGCGATTCGTGACCGCCTCCGAATCACTCCCCGACATCTCGGTACTCCCGATCTCTTCCGGTGCCAGTGATGCTACGCCGTCATTGCAACGTTCGTTCGGCCAAAGCGGAGGCCGGCACCTTGGGCACGGAGTTCCTAGGCGGCAAGTGCCGCGAGGCGGGTGAAGAGGGATTGGAGCAGCAAGGCCTCGTTCGGGTTCCGCGGCAGCGCCTGCGCCACCTCCGTGATGAGCCCGACCGCGTCGGTCCCCGCCCGCACGTCGGGGTCGCCCACCGCGATCACGCCCCGGGCCGCCGCATCGGTGACCCGGGTCCGGTAGGTCCGGGCGAGCACGCCGAGTCCCGCCCGCAGGGCGTCGGTCCGGAATCGGCGTTCCTCCCGCTGGTGTTGATCGACGATCTCCTTGCGGCCGGGCAGGCCGCGCTCACCCATCTCCTTGGCCGCCTCGGTGAGCGACTCGATCTGGCGGTCGTGCGCCGCGCGCAACGGCTCGACGGCGCGGTCGGCCGACTCCAGCACCCGGCGGGTGAGCGTCGCGACGGCCGCCCCCGAGGCCACCAGCTCGTCGGGCACCGAGGCCCACAACGCGACCCGGGCCGCCACGTCGGGATCGTCCACCATCACCCGGGCCCGGTCCAGATTGCCCCCGCTGCTCTCGGCCACCACGGCGGCCATGTCAGCCGGGACGCCGGTCGCCTCCAGCGACTCGGGCCACCACGTCGCGGGGCACGGGCGGAAACAGCACCTCGGCGCAACGGCTGGCGATCGTCGTCAGGTCCGGGGTGAGCTCGTCGGCGAGGAGGATGAACACCGTCTGTCCCGGCGGCTCCTCGAGCGTCTTGAGCAGCACGGGGGCGCGCTCGAGGACCAGGTGCATCTCCAGGACCACGATCACCTGCCGGGCGGCGGCCAGCGGGCGGCGCTGGGCCAACGCGACGACCTGGCGCATGGTGTCCTTGCTGAGCGAGGCCCCGCTCCGGCGGATGACGTGCAGGTCGGGATCGGTGCCCGCCAGCGCGCCCCGGCAGGTGGCGCAGTGGCCGCACCCGCCCTCGGGGCACAGCAGGGCCGCGGCGAACCCGTGGGCGGCCGCCAGTCCCCCGTTGCCCTCGGGGCCGCGGAACAGGTAGGCGTGCACCGGGTTCCTGGCGGCGGCCCGCAGTGCCGCGACGGCGTCGTCCTGACCGATGACCCCTTCGAAGAGCACGGCGGCCGGGTGCTCCTCGCTCACCGGCCTCCCGGCTCGGGACCCAGACGCGTGCGCACGGCCTCGACGATATGCGCCGAGATCGCGCCGGCGTCGCCCGTGCCGTCCACGACCAGCCAGCGCTCGGCGTCGTCCGCCGCCTGGGCCAAGAAGCCGTCGCGCACCCTGGCCGCGAATTCGGGCCCCAGCCGCTCCATCCGGTCCCCGCCCCGCCCCCGGCGCGCCCGCCGGCCAGACGTGCCGCGGCGACCTCGACGGGCACGTCGACGAGCACCGAGAGGTCCGCCTCCACCCCCGCCGTCGCCCAGGCCACGAGCTCGGCCAGACCCGCCACGCCGAGGCCGCGGCCGTAACCCTGGTAGGCGATCGTGGAGCCCGAGTAGCGGTCGGTCACCACCCAGGCGCCCGCCGCCAGAGCGGGCTCGATCACCTGTGCGACGTGTTCGGCCCGATCGGCCGCCATCAGCAACGCCTCGGCGCGGACCGAGGGGGGTGGCGCGTCCGGGGACAGCAGCACCTGGCGCAACAGCGAGCCGAGCGGCGTTGCCCCGGGCTCATGGGTCAGCTGGGCCCCGAGCACCGCGGCGACCGCCTTGGCCTGGGTGGACTTGCCGCACCCGTCGATGCCCTCGAGCGCGATGAGGCGACCGCGGGCGGGCACGGTCAGAACGGTTCGGTCGACGCGGCCCTCATTGCGACGGCATCGGCGTCGGCCGCCCCGCCGGTGGTGCCGGCGCCCGGCGTGGTCCCCGCCGCCTTCTTGGCCGTTGCCTTCTTCTTGGCGGGGGACTTCTTGGCCGCCGCCTTCTTCTTGGCCGGCGCCTTCTTCTTGGCCGCCTTCTTCTTGCGGGTCGAGGGCCCGGCGGCGCGACGATCGGCCAGCAGCTCCGAGGCCCGCTCGATGTTGATGTCCTCGACCGCGTCACCCTTGCGCAGGCTGGCGTTCGTGGTGCCGTCGGTCACGTAGGGGCCGAAGCGCCCCTCCTTGACCACCACCGGCAGGTTGGTCGAGGGGTCGGCACCCAGCTCGCGCAGCGGCGCCGCGGCCGCCCGGCCCCGACGCTGCTTGGGCTGGGCGAAGAGCGCCTTGGCCTCCTCGAGGGTGACCGTGAGCAGTTGTTCCTCGCTGGTCAGGCTGCGCGTGTCGGATCCGCGCTTGAGGTACGGGCCGAAGCGTCCGTTGTGCGCGACGACGTCCTCGCCGGTCTCGGGGTCGGCGCCCACCGTGCGCGGGATGCGCAGCAGCTCCAGGGCCTGCTCGAAGGTGAGCGTGGCGGGGTCCATGGTCGAGAACAGCGACGCCGTGCGCGGCTTCTCGCCGCCGTCGACGACCTCGCCGACTTGCACGTAGGGCCCGAACCGGCCGGCCTTGAGCGCGACGTCGAGCCCGCTCTCGGGGTCCGTGCCGAGCACCCGGTCGTTGGACGGTGCGGCCAGGATCTCCTCCGCCCGTTCGATGGTCAGCTCGTCGGGCGCCAGGTCGTCGGGGATCGAGGCGCGGTCCTCGCCCCGCTGGAGATAGGGCCCGTACCGCCCGACCCGGGCCACGATCGCCTGGCCGTCGCTGCCGTCGCCCGAGCGGGATGGAGTTGATCTCGCGGGCGTCGATCTCGGAGAGATGCGAGGCCACCGTCGCCTTCAGCCCGAGCGTGTCCACCTCGGTGCCGTCGCTCGCCATGGCGCCGGGCGCGTCGCTCCCGAAGTAGAACCGCGTCGAGCCAGGGCAACGACTCTTCGGTCCCGGCGGCGATGTCGTCGAGGTCGTCCTCCATCGAGGCCGTGAAGCCGTAGTCGACCAGGTTGGTGAAGTAGCGCTCGAGCAAGCCCACGACGGCGAAGGCCGTGAAGCTCGGGACGAGCGCGCTCCCCTTCTTCCACACGTAGCCGCGGTCGAGGATCGTGGCGATGACGCTGGCGTAGGTCGACGGCCGGCCCACGCCGAGCTCCTCCATCGCCTTCACCAGTGACGCCTCGGTGTAGCGGGCCGGCGGCTGGGTGGTGTGCGACCCGGGCTCGAACGCGCTGCCCTGCACCCGGTCGCCCTCGGCCAGGGCCGGGAGCACCCGCTCCTCGGCGCTCTCCGCGTCCGGCTCGTCGTCGTCCCGGCCCTCCTCGTACACCTCGAGGAAGCCCTTGAAGCTGATGACCCGCCCGCTGGCCGAGAACTCGGCCTCCTGGCCCGCGGCCGTGCCGCTCGGGACGTCGGCCACCAGCCGCACCTGCGCGCTGGTGCCGGTGGCGTCGTTCATCTGCGAGGCGACCGTGCGCATCCAGATCATCTCGTAGAGGCGGAGCTCGTCGCCCGAGAGCTGGCGGCCCACCTGCTCGGGCGTGCGGAACGTCTCGCCCGACGGGCGGATCGCCTCGTGGGCCTCCTGCGCGTTCTTCACCTTGCGCTCGTAGCGCCGGGGCGCATCCGGCACGTAGCGCGTCGCCGTAGCGCTCGCGGGCCTGGGTCCGCGCCGCGGTCAGGGCCTCGTCCGACAGGGTCGTCGAGTCCGTGCGCATGTAGGTGATGTAGCCCTGCTCGTAGAGACGCTGGGCGACCTGCATGGCCCGCTGTGCGCTGAAGCGGAGCTTGCGGCCCGCCTCCTGCTGCAGGGTCGAGGTCATGAACGGTGCCGCCGGCGAGCGGCGGAACGGGCGCTCGGTCACCGACTTCACCGTGAAGGTCTCCCCGGCCAGCGCCTCGGCCACCGAGGTGGCCTCGTCCTCGCCGAGGACCTGCACCGCGCCCTTGGCGCTCTGCTGCCCCAGCTCGTCGAAGTCCTTGCCCGTCGCGACCGCCGTCCCGCCGAGCGAGACGAGGGAGGCGCCGAAGCCGTTGGCGGCCTCGCGGGTGAACGTGCCTTCGATCCCCCACCACGTCGCCGAGCGGAACCGCATGCGAGCCCGCTCCCGCTCGACCACCATCCGGGTGGCGACGCTCTGCACCCGTCCCGCCGAGAGCCGCGGCATGACCTTGCGCCACAGGACCGGCGACACCTCGTAGCCGTAGAGCCGGTCGAGGATCCGACGGGCCTCCTGCGCGTCGACCAGACGGCGGTCGAGGTCCCTCCACTCGTCGACGGCGCGGGCGATGGCGGCGGGCGTGATCTCGTGGAACACCATGCGCTTGACCGGCACGGTCGGATTGAGGACCTCGGACAGGTGCCACGCGATCGACTCACCCTCGCGGTCTTCGTCGGTCGCGAGGTAGAGCTCGTCGGCCGTCTTCAGCAGTCTCTTCAGGTTCGCGACGACCGACTTCTTCGGCGACGAGACGACGTAGAGCGGCTTGAAGCCGTTGTCGACGTCGACCCCGAGGCGCGCCCAGGACTCGCCCTTGAACGCGGCGGGCACCTCGTCGGCGCCGCGCGGCAGGTCGCGGATGTGGCCGATGGACGACTCGACGATGAAGTCGGGCCCGAGCATGCCGCCGATGGTGCGCGCCTTGGCGGGCGACTCGACGATGACGAGTGCCTTACCCATGACGCACCCCGCGGGGCACTGACCGGAACGATGAACTCGGAGGGCATGGTCAAATCAGAGTGGGGGTCGGCCGACCCGCCTGTCAAGAGCAGGGCCGGGCAGCGGCACCGGAACCGAACGGTCGCCTAGGCCGCTGACCAGGGTCAATCGACCGATGCGACGGCGGCTGGAGCTGGCGTCGAATCTGCGCTGTCGGCAGTCCATGGCGGTGGTGGCCCGCTTCGAGAAGGCGAGGGCGCCCAGCAGGATGACCAGGGAGACGCCGGCGATGGCGAGACGCGCCCCGGTGTTGTGCTGCAGCGTGATCACGGCCGGCAGGATGAGGAGCGAGACCAGGTTCATCACCTTGATCATCGGGTTGAGCGCCGGGCCGGCGGTGTCCTTGAACGGGTCGCCCACGGTGTCGCCGATGACCGCGGCCTTGTGCGCCTCCGAGCCCTTGCCGCCCTCGTTGCCGTCCTCGATGTACTTCTTCGCGTTGTCCCACGCCCCACCCGAGTTCGACAGCGTGTTGGCCATGAGCTGCCCGGTGAGGATGGTGCCGGCGAGGAAGGCGCCGAGCGCCAGGTAGTTGATGCCGAAGCCGACGATGACCGGGGTCAGGATGGCCAGCAGCGCCGGCGTCGCCAGCTCGCGCTGGGCGGCCGCCGTGCAGATGCTGATCACCCGCCCGTACTCGGGCTTCTCCGTGTAATCCATGATGCCCGGGTGCTCGCGGAACTGCCGTCGCACCTCGAGCACGACGGTGCCCGCTGAGCGGCCGACGGCGCGAATGGCCAGCGACGAGAAGAGGAACGCGATCGAGCCGCCGATGAGGAGGCCGATGAAGGTGGTCGGGTTGGCCACGTTGATCTGGATCACGCTGAAGAGCTTCGAGCCCGTGGCGTGCAGGCTCGGAATCTGCTCGCCGATGGTCTCGATGAACGAGGCGAACAGGGCGACGGCGGCGATCACGGCCGAGCCGATGGCGACCCCCTTGGTGATGGCCTTGGTCGTGTTGCCGACGGCGTCGAGGCTGACCATGATCCGCTCGGCATCTCCGGTGAACTCGCCCGACATCTCGGCGATGCCGGCCGCGTTGTCCGACACCGGACCGAAGCTGTCCTCGGAGACAACCATCCCCGCCGTGGCCAGCAGCCCGATGCCGATGAGCGCCACCAGGTAGAAGGTCAGCTCGATGTTGCCGTCCCCCAGCCCGATGGCCACGCCGATGGCGATGGCGATGGCGATGATGGCCCACACCGACGATTCGAGGCCGATCGAGATGCCCGCGAGCACCGTGGTGGCCGGGCCCGTGCGCGCCGAGGCGGCGATCTCCTTGACCGGGCCGCGCTCGGTCGAGGTGAACTGCTCGGTGATCTGGCTGGCTACCAAGGAGAGGATGACCCCGGTCAGCACGGCGTAGAAGACCTTGAGGTCGTGCACGTAGTACTGCGCCACTAGGAAGGCGCCGATGATGGTCAGGAGCGCGGCCAGCCAGAAGCCGCGGTTGATCGGAGCCAGCGCGTTGCGGTCGCCCTTGCGCGCCTTCACCACGAGGACGCCGATGACCGAGGCGAAGATGCCGATGGCCGGGACGATGAGGGGGTAGAGAACGGCTGCGGTGGGGTTGTGCCCGATGGTCCGGAAGGCCGAGTAGCCCAGGATGAGCGCAGCGATGATCGTGATCTCGTAGGACTCGAAGAGGTCGGCGGCCATGCCGGCGCAGTCGCCCACGTTGTCGCCGACGTTGTCGGCGATGGTCGCCGCGTTGCGGGGGTCGTCCTCGGGGATCCCGGCCTCCACCTTGCCGACGAGGTCGGCGCCGACGTCGGCCGCCTTGGTGAAGATGCCGCCGCCGACACGCATGAAGAGGGCGAGCAGCGAGGCGCCGAAGGCAAAGCCGATCAGGACGGCGGTCGCCGAGTTCTGGAAGATGAGGACGATGGTGGTGGCGCCGAGCAGGCCCAGGCCGACACAGAGCATGCCGGTGACGGCGCCGGTGCGGAAGGCCACCCGCAGCGCGCCCGCCATGCCACCGCCCTGGGAGGCCGCGGCGGCGGTGCGGACGTTGCCCCGGACCGCGATGCTCATGCCGATGAACCCGGTGAGGCCGGAGAAGGCCGCCCCGAAGAGGAAGCAGATCACCCGGTAGAGGCCGTCCTGCTGGAAGGTCAGGGCGATCCCACCGTCGGGCCTCACCACCTTGGTCGCCGTGAAGAAGATGAGGATGGCCAGCGGGATGATGATCATCACGATGGCCCGGAACTGCCGGGCCAAGAAGGCCTCGGCGCCCTCCTGGACGGCCTGGGCGATCTCCTTCATCTTGATCGTGCCCTGGTCGGCCGCCAACACGTTGCGGGCGAGCAGCAGTCCCGCGCCGATGCCGACGATGCCGGCGGCCAGGCAGATGTACAGCCAGGTCTTGTCCGTCCCGCCCAGAACAAAGTTCTGGTACCCGCCCTCGGCGGCGAGGAGATTGATCATTCCCGGTGTGCCCTTTCTGTTCCAGTACGCCCGTTGGCGTGAGGACGGCCGCGCCCTCGTGCGTGTGGTGCGGCAGCGCTCAGCACCAGGTCGGTCGATATCGTGATCCCGGGGCGAGGACGCGCCGGGGAGGCCGCACCCGACGCCGGGCCGGGGGGGACGTTAGCGACTGGCGCCAGGGTGGGCAATTTTGCGCCTCAGGGCTCAGCGGGGTCGCTCGGGGCCCCCTGCACCAATTCGAAGGACGGGTTGAGCATGGCGGGCCGGCGGCTCCAGGTCCCCACCATCCCCTCGGCGACCAGGCGGGCACCGGGGTCGATGCCCGCGATCTTGGGCCGGCCCTGGAACACCAGGAGGATGCCGCCGGTGCCGTCGCTCAACACGCATTCGAGGTTCGGCGAGCCGGCCCGCGGCTGGACGCGCACCGACTTCACCCGCCCGGCCACCCGCACGCGTTGGCGCGGCACGACCGCGGCGATCGGCGTCGTCGCCCCGGCCCGCTGGGCCAGGGACTCGTCGGCCGCGAGCACCACCCCGGGGCGCCTCGGCCCGTCCCGGCGGCCCATGCGGTCGACCCCGCTCCGCGCCTGCGCGTCCACGGCGCCGTTGCCGCCGGCGCCGGCGCCGAGGCGCGCCCGCTGCACCGAGCGGCCGTAGGAGCGCACCCGCTCGGCCAGGCGGCCGCCGCCGACGGCGAAGGGGACGATGGTCGCGGCGACGTGGGGGACCTGGCCCAGGACGGCGGCGATCTTGTCGGCCGTGCGGTCGTGCAGGAAGCGCTCCCAGAACCGCGCGTAGCTCCGCCGCGGGAGGAGCACCGTGCACTCGGTGTCGCCGTCGAGGGTCGCGTCGGCCACGAGCTCGATCGCGGCCCGCCCGATGCGCCGGTCCGGGCACTCGATGATGTCGAGGGGCAGACGGGCCAGGCCGAGCCGGCTCCACTCCGCCTCGAGCTCATGCGCCTCCTTCGTGTCGATGTCGAAGTGCACGGCCCGCAGGTCGTCGGGCGCCAGCGTGCGCGCGTACTGCAGGGCCCGGGCCGTCGCCATGTCCAGCCGGTCGACGAGCACCACGACGACGTGGCGGCGCAGCACCGGCGCCTCCGTCGCCTCGACCGCCCCGGTCTCGAGCATCTCCTCCTCTTGCTGGTACTGGTGGTGCAGCCGGATGAGCCCGATGTAGAGCAGCGGCCCGACGACGACGATGAGCCACGCGCCCTCCTTGAACTTTGCGATGGCGAAGATCAGCACGACGGTGAAGGAGAGGAAGGCCGAGAAGCCGTTGATGACCACGCCGCGCCGCCAACGGTCGGCCCTGGGCATCGAGGTGGTGCTTCACCATCCCGGCGCCCGCCATGGTGAAGCCCGTGAAGACCCCGATGGCGTAGAGCGCAACAAGGCCGTTCAGCTGGGCCCGGTAGACGAGCACGAGCGCCAGCGCCACGGCGGTGAGGACGAGGATCCCGTTGGAGAACGCGAGCCGGTGCCCGCGCCGCGTGAGCTGGCGCGGGAGGAAGCGGTCCCCGGCGACGAAGCTCGCCAGGTACGGGAAGCCGTTGAAGCTCGTGTTGCCGCCGGTGTAGAGGATCAGCATGGTGGCCAGCTGGACCACGTAGAAGCCGAGGTGGCCGAGGGCGCTGGTGCCGAAGACCGCCTTCACCTCCTGGGAGACGACCGTCGGCGACCCGTTGGCGTAGGGCACGGCGTGCGTCCACTTGGCGAGCAGCGTCACGCCGAGCACCAGGCAGCCCAGCGTCGTGCTCATCGCCACCAAGCGTCTGGCGTGCGTTGCGCGACTCGGGCTTGCGGAAGCTGCTCACGCCGTTGGAGATCGCCTCGAGACCCGTCAGCGACGAGCCGCCGTTGGCGAAGGAGCGCAGCAGCGAAATGAAGGCCAGCCCCATCAGCCACCCCGAGCCGGGCGTGCCGATCTTGCCGCCGTAGAGCTCGCTCGCGGGCGGCAGCGGCATCGGATGCAGGAGCCCGGCCGCCTCCTTGACCACGCCCACGATGATCACCGAGGCCAGCGCGAAGACGAAGAAGTAGGTCGGGATGGCGAAGTAGCTCCCCGCCTCGCGGATGCCGCGCAGGTTGCCGTAGAGGAGGAGCAGGATCACGCCGACCGTGATCGCCACCGTGTCCCAGGGGTTGGCCAGGCTGGGCACGGCGCTGGTGAGGGCCGCGGTGCCGGCGGACGTCTGCACCGCCACGGTCACCGTGTAGTCGATGAGCAACGCGACGGCAGCGATCTGCGCGATCCGCGGGCCGAAGTTGTCCCGGGCCACGACGTAGGAGCCGCCGGCCTTCGTGTAGAGGGCGATCACGTCGAGGTACGACAGGGTCACGAAGAAGAGGACGCCGAGGATGGCCAGCGTGATGGGAACGACCAGCGTGAAGGCGGCCAGGCCGACGTAGGGCACGAGCTGGGTCAGCATCTGCTCGGTGCCGTAGGCCGACGACGAGATGCAGTCGGGCGCCAGCACGCCGAGCGCGATCGGCTTGCTGAGCCGCTCCGACGCCAGCTGCTCGGTGACGAGGGGCGGCCCGAGGAGGCGGTTCTTCAGGCGGTAGCGCCGGGTCTCGGGGATGTCCTCGGCGGCCACACCCGGCAGCGGGACCGTGGGCCGGGTCGTCGCGGGGGTCGCCACGGCCACACAGTAGAAGCATTCAGTCAGAGACCCCGGACGGCGGAAGGAGCTCCGGCAGCGCCGCCCGCCGCCTGCGATCGCCACCTTTTGCACGGCGGCACGGGGCGTGTTGCACTGTGGCGTGCATGTGATCGTCGTGGGATGCGGCCGCGTCGGTTCCGGCCTCGCCATCTCGCTGAGCGCCGAGGGCCATACCGTGGCTGTCATCGACAAGTCCGAGCGCGCCTTCCGGCGCCTCAAGGAGTGGCCGGGCCAGCGCCTGGTCGGCTCCGGCTTCGACCGCGACGACCTCGAGAAGGCAGGCGCGCTCCACGCCGATGCGCTGGCCGCGGTGACCAGTGGCGACAACACCAACATCTTGACCGTGCGCATCGCGCGCGAGACCTACAAGATCCCGAACGTGGTGGCCCGCATCTACGACCCCCGCCGCGCCGAGATCTACCAGCGCCTCGGCATCCCGACCGTGGCCACGGTCACCTGGACGATCGACCAGGTGCGCCGCCGTCTGCTCCCCGGTCAGGACACGCGCGAGTGGTCGGACGCCAGCGGTCGCCTCACCCTGGTCGACCGGTCCCTGCCCGAGTCGTGGGCCGGGCGGCCGCTGAGTGACCTCGAGCACCCCGGGCGCCTCACCGTGGTCGCGGTGACCCGCGCCGGCGTCCCGCGCCTCGATGCGGCCGAGCTCGTCGGGCAGGAGGGCGACGTCCTGCACCTCGCCGTGCTCGACAACGCGCTGCGCGAGCTCGACGAGGCGCTGGCCCGCCATCCCGGCTCGGACGCCAAGTCGTGAAGGTCGCCATCGCCGGCGCCGGCAGCGTCGGCACCTCCATTGCGTCCGACCTGCACAAGAACGGACACGACGTGCTCGTGATCGAGAAGGACCCCGACCTCGTCGAGCGGCTGCGGCCCACGATCGACATCACCTGGGTCGCGGCGGACGCCTGCGAGGTGGCGTCGCTCGATGCCGCCGGGCTCGCCACCGTCGACGTCGTCGTCGCGGCCACCGGTGACGACGAGGACAACCTCGTCATCTCGTTGTTGGCCAAGCAGGAATTCGCCGTGCCCCGCGTGGTGTCCCGGGTCAACCACCCGAAGAACCAGTGGCTCTTCAACGAAAGCTGGGGCGTGGACGTCTCGGTCTCCACCCCGCAGCTGCTGACGGCGCTGGTGGAAGAGGCCGTCTCGGTGGGCTCACTGGTGCGGCTCCTCCAGTTCCAGGGCGGCGCAGCCCATCTCGTCGAGATCACGCTGGCGGAGGACTCGCCCGCCAACGACACCGCCATCGCCGACTTGGCCTTCCCGCGCGACGGCGTCGTGGTCGCGGTGGTGCGGGCCGACCGCCTCATCGTCCCGCGGGGTGACACGACCCTGCAGTCGGGCGACGAGGTGCTCGTGTTGGTGACCGAAGAGGCGGAGGACGCCGTCCACACGCTGTTCATCGCCGAACACACGGCGTAGCGCCCCACCGCGCCGCGCCACCGGATCGCAACCGGGGGCACAATCGTTCGTAGGCCCAGTTCAGCGCGTCGAACTGTTCGCGGGCCGATCCACCAATTGTCACGCTTGCTCAAGGTTGGGACCGGTTCGCCCGTAGCATTGTTGGTATGGAGGCGGCCTTCTTCGACCTCGACAAGACCGTCATCGACCGTGCCTCCATCGCCGCCTTCGGACGGCCGTTCCTCAAGGGCGGCCTCATCAACCGCCGGCTCGTCGCCCGGGCCGCCATCTCGCAGCTGATCTACCTCTACTTCGGGGCCGACGAGGACCGACTCGTCCGGGTCCGCGAATCGATGCTCGCGGTGACCAAGGGGTGGGATCGGGCCCAGGTGCGCCAGATCGTCCGCGAGACCATGCTCGAGACGATCGAGCCGATCATGTACGCCGAGGCGCTCGAGCTGATGGAGTTGCACCGGGCCGCCGGGCACCGGGTCTACCTCGTCTCGGCCTCACCCGAGGAGATCGTGTTGCCCCTGGCCGACCTGCTCGGCGTCGACGGCGCCATCTGCTCGCGCGGCGAGGTCGACGAGCAGGGCCGGTACACGGGGCGCATGGCCTTCTACGCCCAGGGCGAGTCCAAGGCGACGGCCATGCGCGAGCTGGCGGAGCGCACGAGCCTCGACCTCGGTGCGAGCAGCGCCTACTCGGATTCGGCCACCGACCTCCCGATGCTCGAGGCCGTCGGTCGTCCGGTGGCGGTGAATCCGGATCGGGCGCTCGCCAAAGTCGCCCGCGAGCGAAATTGGGAGATCCGCAACTTCACCAAGCCGATCCGCCTGCGCGACCGCGTGGGCCGCACGACGCCGGTCGTGACGACGAGCCTCGCGGTCGCGGGCGCGGCGCTCATCTTGTGGCGCCGCGGCCACCGCGGCCGGAACTCGCCGGGTCCGTCCGGGCGGCGCGCCGCCTGAACGGACGGTCGTTTACGCCTCGCGCAGGCGGCGGGCGGCGACGACGCCGAGGGCGATCAGCAGGGCAAGAATGATCAGCTTCTTCATGCTGCCGATCCTACGCGGGCGCTGCGACGACGTGAAGCGCCGAAACGAGGGTTCAGACCGTCAACAGGTCGCGGGCGCCGGTGTCCGAGGACGGGTGGCGCAGCTTGGACATCGCCCGCGCCTCGATCTGGCGGATCCGCTCCCGGGTCAGGTTGAAGTGCTCCCCGACCTCTTCGAGCGTCCGGGGCTCGCCCCGGTCCAGGCCGAAGCGCAGCCGCAGGATCTCGCGCTCGCGCTCGTCGAGCGGCGAGAGCAGCCGGCCGATCTCGTCGGGCAGCAGGGAGACGGCGGCGACCTCGAAGGGTGACTCGGCCGAGCGGTCCTCGACCACGTCGCCCAGCTCGGCGTCCCCGTCCTCGCGCAGCGGCTCGGACAGCGACAGCGGCTCGGCCCGGAAGCGCAGCGCCTCGACCAGCTTGTCCTCGGGCATCTCGACCTCGATGCCGAGCTCGGCCAGCGTGGCCGGCCGCCCGAGCTTCAGCTCCAACCTCGCCTGGGCCTTCTGCACCCGGGCCAGGGTGTCGCCGGCGTGGACCGGCAGACGAATGGTGCGGCCGGTGTTGGCGATGCCCCGGGTGATGGCCTGGCGGATCCACCAGGTGGCGTACGTGGAGAACTTGAAGCCCTTGCGCCAGTCGAACTTCTCGACGGCGTGCATGAGGCCGAGGTTGCCCTCCTGGATCAGGTCCAGCAGGGGCAGGCCCGAGGCTTGATACTTCTTGGCGATCGACACGACCAGGCGCAGGTTCGACTGCACGAAGGTCTGCTGGGCCTGCTCACCCTCCATGACGCAGCGGCGCATCTCGCGCTTCTTGGCCGTGGTCAGGCCCTTGGGCGCCTTGGCCACGTCCGCCTCGGCGGCCCGGCCGGCCTCGATGGCCTGGGCCAGGCGGACCTCGTCGTCCTTGGTCAGCAGTGGGTACTGACCGATATCTGTCAGGTAGAGCCGTACGAGGTCCTCGTCGTCACGCTCAATTCGTTCCTTGGCCAAGATCTTCGCCAAACCTTCCCTATGTCAGCTCGGCAGGCATCAACTCGCCGGGCGCTCGTACAACGCAGCCGGCACCCGTTCCTGGCGCTACTGAGCTGCTCACTCAGTGTAAAGGCACTGTCAAGATGGCCGTACAGCAGGGAAAACAGCTTCACCCTTAAACGTCCGTTCGAATGTTTTCCCCAGGTGACGGGAGGGTTGCCCCGCCTCGGGCAGCCGACGGAGCAGGGAGAGACCGCCCCGGATCTCCGCCGAGCCCTCCCGGCGGGCTTCCACCAGGACGTCGACGACCGGGGCTTCGCTGACCGGCGCGGCGTGGGCCAGATGGGCCCCGTAGACCCCGCCGATCCAGGGGAGAACGGTCCCGACCAGCGCCGCCAGGCGCTCGGGCGACCTCCTTGGTGGCGGCCAGCTCGTCGAGTGCCTCACCCAGGCCCGGCGGACCTTCGGGTGCCGCCACCAGGGCCGCGGCGTCGACGCCGGCGCGCACGGGCAGCCGCTCGGCCCAGCGCCCGGCGAGGGCCCCGTGCCGCCGCGAGACCGCCGCACACCAGACCCGTGCCTCCGCTTCGCCGCCCCCTTCGGCGGGCCCGGGCCCCGGACCGGTGGCCCAGGCGCCGGTCATCTCGAAGAGCCGCTGCTCCAGCCAGCAATAGGCGCCCACGACGGCGGCCAGCTCGTCGATCGTCCGCCAGGCCATCGCGTCGCCGCCCGTCGGCTCAGGCACCCCCCGACTCCTCGATGGCCGAGGAGCGGTAGTGGTTGGTGATCGGCATGCGCCGGTCCTTGCCGAAGGCCTTGGTCGTGATGCGCACGCCGGGCGGCATCTGGCGCCGCTTGTACTCCGCCCCGTCGACCAGGCGGACCACCTGGTCGACCACCGCGGGGTCGAATCCCGCGGCCACCAGGTCGGCCGCCGTGTGGTCGCCCTCGACGTAGCCCTGCAGCACCGGGTCGAGCTCCTCGTAGGGCGGCAGCGACTGGTCGTCACGCTGGTCCGGTCGCAGCTCGGCCGACGGCGGCTTGTCGAGCACGCTGTCGGGGATCGGTCCGGGGGCACCCTCGAGCACCGCCTGCGTGTTGCGGTAGCGGCACAGGTCGTAGACGAGCGTCTTGGGCACGTCCTTGATCACGGCGAAGCCGCCCGCCGAGTCCCCGTACAGCGTCGAGTATCCCGTTGCCATTTCGCTCTTGTTCCCCGTCGTCAACACGATCCAGCCCTTGGCGTTCGACACGGCCATCAGCAGGACGCCGCGCAGGCGTGACTGCAGGTTCTCGTCGGTCAGGCCGGAAGGCTCACGGCCCAAGACGGGCGCCAGCATGGAGGCGAACGCGACGTGTGCCTCTTCGATGGGGACCACCTTCAGGTCGATGCCCAGCCGCTCGCACAGCGACGCCGCGTCGCGGCGCGACCCGTCACTCGAGTAGCGCGACGGCATGGAGATCCCGTGCACCCGCTCCGGCCCGAGCGCGTCGACGGCGACCGTGGCCACGAGCGACGAGTCGATGCCGCCGGAAAGCCCGATGACCGCCTCGCTGAATCCGTTCTTCGCCAGGTAGTCGCGGGTGCCGAGCACGAGGGCCGCATAGACCTCGGCGTGGTCGCTCATCGGCGGCGACGGCTGGGCCGGCGGCAACGCAACCCGCTCCCCTCGCCGTGGCTCGGTCACCACGATCCTCGGCAGCAGCTCGCTCACCCCGTGCGGCCGGTGCGGCCCGATCGGAAGATCCACGAGCACCAGGTCGGTGTCGAACTGCGCACCCGAGGCCAGGAGCGTGCCGTCGGCCGCCACGATCAGCGAGTCGCCGTCGAAGACCAGCTCGTCCTGGCCGCCGACCTGGTTGACGTAGGCAATGGCGCAGCCCGCCTCGGCCACCCGGCCCCGCAACATGGCCAGTCGCTCGGAGCGCCGTCCCCGGTTGTACGGCGACGCGTTCAGGTTCACCACCACGTCTGCTCCCCCCCGTCCTTCGTGCGCCACCGGCCCGTCGTCGAACCACACGTCCTCGCAGATGGAGACGCCGACCCAGGCGCCCCCGATCCCGAAGAGTGCGGGCGTCTCGGTGCTCGGCAGAAACCAGCGCTGCTCGTCGAACACGCCGTAGTTGGGGAGGAAGCGCTTGCGGTAGATCCCGGCCACCCGCCCGCCGGCGCAGACGGCGGCGGCGTTGGCCAGCCCGTACCCACCCGGAGCCGCCCCCACGAACCCCACGACGACCGCGCACTGCCCGGTGGCCGCCGCCACCTTTTCGAGTGCAGCCACGTTGTCGGCGACGAATCCGGGCTTGAGGAGCAGGTCTTCGGGCGGATACCCCGGGATGGCCAACTCGGGCACCACGCAGAGATCGGCCCCCGCCGCCTCCGCGTCGGCCAACGCACGCAGGATCCGCTCGACGTTGCCGGACAGATCGCCGACCACGGTGTCGAGCTGCGCGGCGGCCAGGCGCAGGTGCGTCATCGTCCCAGGATACCGGCCCACCTGCGCCGCCCTCAGGGGTCGGGTACCGATGCGGACGTCCGTTTTCGGGCCCCGCTTCCCCGCATGCGAAGCTTGCACGGTGCAAAGCCAGCGGGACTATGTGCTGCGGACGGTGGAGGAGCGGGGCATCCGCTTCGTCCAGTTGTGGTTCACGGACGTGCTCGGCACGCCCAAGGGCTTCAACATCACGTCGGCCGAATTGGAGAATGCGCTCGACGAAGGAATGACCTTCGACGGCTCCGCGATCGACGGGTTCAGCCGGGTCCAAGAGGCCGACGTGTTGGCCCGCCCGGATCCCAAGACCTTCCAGCTGCTGCCGTGGCACCACGACGATGCGCAGGTGGCGCGCGTCTTCTGCGACATCGCCAACTTGGACGGGTCGTCCTTCGAAGGGGACCCCCGCCACGCGTTGCGGCGCACGCTCGAGCGCGCCCACGCGGCGGGCTACACCTTCTTTGCCTCGCCCGAGGTCGAGTTTTTCTACTTCGCCGACGCCGACCCCGGACACGAACCCGCTGTCCTCGACACCGGTTCGTACTTCGACCTGTCGGTGGCCGATCTGACCAGCGATCTGCGCCGGCGCTCGGTGCTCATGCTCGAGGAGATGGGCATCCCCGTCGAGCACACGCAGCACGAGGATGCGCGCAGCCAGCACGAGATCGACCTGCGATACACGGACGCGTTGACGATGGCCGACACGGTGATGACCACGCGCATGGTGATCAAGGAGATGGCACGCCAGCAGGGCGTCTTCGCCTCCTTCATGCCCAAGCCGCTCCAGGGCGTGCAGGGCTCGGGCATGCACACCCATATCTCGCTGTGGGAGGGCGAACGCAACGCGTTCGTCGACGAGAGCGATCGCTACGGGCTCTCCGAGGTGGCTCGGCGCTTCATCGCCGGCCTCTTGCACCACGCCAGAGAGATCACGGCCGTCACCAACCAGTGGGTGAACTCGTACAAACGGCTGATCGGCGGGTACGAGGCCCCCGTCCACGTCGGCTGGGCCCGCAACAACCGCTCCGCACTGGTGCGGGTGCCGGTGGTGAAGATGGGCAAGTCGGAATCAACCCGCCTCGAGTACCGGGCGCCCGACAGTGCCTGCAATCCCTACCTCACGTTCGCCGTGATCCTGGCGGCGGGGCTCCGGGGCATCGCCGAGGAGTACCCACTGCCGGCCGAGGCGGACGAGAACCTGTTCACACTCTCGGCCAAGGACCTGGCCAAGAAGGGCATCGAGCCGCTGCCGTCGAGCTTGCACGACGCGGTGAACGAAATGGAGGGCTCCGAGCTTCTGGCCGAGACCCTCGGCGACCACGTCTTCGAGTGGTTCATCCGCAACAAGCGCGAGGAATGGGACGCCTACCAGGCCCAGGTCACCCAATTCGAGCTGGACCGCTACCTGCCACTCCTCTGACGCCAATGGACCCGCTGCTCTGTTTCCCCGTCGACCTGCCTGCGGAAGTCACGCTCGCGCTGCAAAGCGCGGGACTGGGACATCAGAGCGTTGCCGGCCCTGACGAGGTCGCGGCGCCCGGCTCCGAGGGGCGCATCGGGGGCTACTCGGGTGCGGTGGTGGTCGCAGGGTCCGACATGACACCGGCAGTGGCCTTCTGCCGCCATCTCCGCATGCGCGAGGTGCCGATGGCCCCGCTGCTCCTGGTGATCGCCTCGGGCCAGATCGGCGAGCTGTTGTTGCGTGACGACCTCTACGACGACTTCTGCGTCCTGCCGGCACGACCCGAGGAGCTGGTGGCGCGCCTGCAGCACCTGTTCTGGCGCACGGGCCAGAGCATGCGACCCGACATCATCGAGTACGGGCCGCTGATGCTGAACCTCGAGACCTACCAGGCCGTCGTCGCGGGACGGGTGCTCGACCTGACCTACATGGAGTACGAGCTCCTGCGCTTCCTGGCCGGACACCCGGCCAAGGTGTTCACCCGCGAGACCCTGCTCAGCCGGGTGTGGGGCTACGAGTACTACGGCGGCGCGCGCACGGTGGACGTCCACATCCGGCGCCTGCGCGCCAAGCTCGGCGAGGAGCACGCGCACCTGATCCAGACCGTGCGCTCGGTCGGGTACCGGTTCGGCCAGGTGGCCTGGCACCCCGGCGTGGGCCAGCGCAACGGGGCCGGGGCCGTCGATGCCCCGGCGAGTCCCGCCGGCGCACCCTCCCCTCAAACGACCGGGGCGTAGGCCCAGGCCTCCACCTCGACCCGCGCGCCGATCGGGAGCGCGGCAACGGCGACCGCAGAGCGGGTTGGCCGGTTGTCGACGAAGAACTCCACCCAGACTTCGTTGACCGCGGCGAACTCGCTCATGTCGACCAGATAGAGCGTCGTCTTCACGACATCGGGGAGCGTCGCACCTTCGACGGCGAGCACCTCGGCCACGTTCTGCAGCGCCTGGCGCAGCTCGGCAACGGTGCCCCCCGGCGCCAGGGCGGCCTTCCCGTCACCGTCGGTCGCCAGTCCGACCTGACCCGACGTGATGACCCAGTCGCCGACGCGGCGCACGGGGGAGTACGGACCAACGGCAGGGCTCACACTTGCTCCTCTCGACGGCCCGATGGTGCCACGCCCCGCCCGGGCGCACGCACCGCGGCGCGGCGGGTGGGCCACTGTCCGGGCAGGCCTTCGGCGATCCAGGCCGCGGCGAGCGTGGCCACGAACACCGCGTCCGACCCGTTGACCGGCCAGCCGTCGTCCTCGTGCAGCCTGATCACGACCTCGGGCATGTCGCGGGCCGCGAGGATGCCGAAGGAGCGGATGGTCAGATCGACCGGCTCGCCCGACTCGTCGACCGCGATGCCCTCGCTCCACACCATGCCGAGTGCCTGGTGGGCCGCACCCAGCGCGTACGAGCGCAGGGTCACCGGACAGAGGACCTCGCCGGCCCACAGGTCGACGTCGAGCGTGCCCCGCTCGCCGTCGCCGGTGCGCAACGCCACGACGGCGCGCCCTGCGCCGGGCACGGTCACGTCGGCCCGGCCCGATCCCTCGGCGGCCGACGATGCGCCGAGGTCCGATGGCGGGCCCTCGGCCGTCATTGCGTGGCACACGTGCAGTGCCGCCAACACCTCGGCCCATCCCGCCCCGCGGAGGTCGGATCCCACCGGCGGCCCGGTCACGTCGACGAGCTCGACGTGAAGGTCCGGCGACAGCTCCCGCACGCGCTCGACCAACGGCGCGAGGTCGGCCGAGCCCGGGGTCCGTCCGATGCGGACCACCCCGCCGCCGTCGGAGCGGAGCGCGAGGCCCAGCGGAGGTCGCTTGGGCCCGCGCCGCACGACGTCCTCGCGACACCACACGACGCGCACCGGCTCGCCGGCCTCATCGGCCAACGCCCGCGCCGCGGCGGGGACCGGACTGTGTCGCTTGCCGCCGAACGCGCCGCCGTTGGCCAGCGGGGAGGCGGGACGGTGGCCCGGCCGGCACCAGCTGGCGTCGGGCTCGACGTAGGCCGGCTCGACCCAGGTCGTCGCCAGCGTGAGCGCCCACTCGCCGGCGGGCGGCGCCACCGGGTGCGAGAGCGCGACGGTGCTGTTGCGCCCCTGCACCCGGCCGATGCCCGCCCGCGCCGCGCGCATCCCGTGGGCCAGCGGCGCGTCCGCCCCGAGCTGGAACAGCGCGCTCGGCGGCGCCGTGTCGTCGGCAAACCCCCCTCCGCCGAGGACGACCTCGGGGCCGGAGGACTGGAAGGCCGGCCCCTCGACCTGCGCGCGCCACGATGCGAGCAGCTGGTCACGTGCTCCGTCGTCGCCGGGACCGGTCGAACCGGCCTGAGGCTCGTGCCCCGTGCCGAGTGCGTCGGCGGCGGCGTCGACGATCGACTGCCATCCCGTGCAGCGACAGAGGTGCGCGCGCAATCCGGCCTCGATCTGTTGGCGGACCTCGCTGCGTTGCAGCGCGCCCCGCCCGCACCCGGGCGTCGGCGCCCGCCTCGAGGGAGGCCAGGCGCATCACGATGCCCGGCGTGCAGAAGCCACACTGGCTGGCGCCGTGCGCGACAAAGGCGTCGGCCCAGCGGACGCGTTGTGCCTCCGGCAGTCCCTCGAGTGTCGTGACCTCGCGACCCGCCACGCGCCTGACCGGCGTGACACAGGCGACCCGCGGTGCCCCGTCGACCCAGACGGTGCAGCACCCGCACTGTCCCTGCGGACTGCAGCCGTCCTTGACCGAGCGGCATCCGAGCTCGTCGCGCAGTGCATCGAGCAGCGAAATCCCGTCGGCGACCGCGACCCCTTCGCCGTTGAGGCGGAAGGAGACCATGGCTGACCCGTCAGCGGGCGCGGCGGTGGCCGCGGCGGGGTCGTGTTTCGGAGTGGTGCTGTTCAGGGTGCCGGCTGCGCGGAGGCGCCGCGGCTCAGCTGAAGGACGAGCCGCACCCGCACGTGCGGGTCGCGTTGGGATTGCTGATGTGGAAGCCCGCGCCCTGGAGACCGTCGCTGTAGTCGAGCGTGGAACCGGTCAGGAGTTCGGCGCTGGCGGCGTCGACGACGACCTTGACGTCGCCGAATTCGCTGACCACGTCGTCGGACATGAACTCGGTGTCGAAGAACATCTCGTAGCTGTAGCCCGAGCAGCCGCCCGGCTTGACCGCCACGCGGAGAGCCAGGTTGTCGCCCTCCTCCTGGCCGAGGAGCTCGGCCACCTTGGTGGTGGCGGTGTCGCTGAGCGTCACCGGTGCCGGCTTCTTCCCGATGTTCACCGAAGTCGAGATCGTCGTCACTGGTCCTCCTCGTCGCTCCGGCACCCTGGCGGCCGGCCGTACGCGACGCACCCTGCGCCACGGAACGCCTTCATGTTACTGGCGTCGTTCGGGTCCAGTCACCCCACGGCCGAGGGACCGGAAATTCCTGTCACGCAGGTAGAATTCGTGCTCATGGCCCAGGTACCCGACCCGACCCTGCCGTCGGAGCCGCCCTTTTCGGGCGGACGCGCCGACGAGGTGCGCGAATGCCTGCGCGTGGTCGTGGACCCCGAGCTCGGCGACACCATCGTCGACCTCGGCATGGTCAGAGGGGTGGCCATCGAGGGGGGCGACGTCACCGTCGAGGTCGCCCTGACCATTGCCGCCTGTCCACTCAGAAACCAGATCGAGCAGGACGTACTCGGCCATGTCCAGTCGCTCGACTGGGTGCAGTCGGTCCGGGTCGAGGTGGCGGCAATGGACGCTGACGAGCGGGCCGCCGTCATGGCCCGCGCCAGGTGGAAGGCGCGGGAGGACGCCCCCGAGACCGCAGTGCCCGCGGACGCCCGGGTCCTCGCCATTGCGTCGGGCAAGGGAGGCGTCGGCAAATCGTCGGTGACCGTGAACCTGGCCGTCGCGCTGGCGGCCCGCGGGTTTGTCGTCGGGGTTCTCGACGCCGACATCTGGGGCTTCTCCGTGCCGCGCCTGCTCGGCATGGAGGGCGACGTGGAGGCCCGCCAGGGGAAGATGGTGCCTCTCGAGCAGCGCGTCGGGCCCGGCACGCTGCGCGTGTTGTCGATGGGATTCCTGGCCGACGAGGAGCAGGCGATCATGTGGCGCGGGCTCGTCCTCAATCGCGCCGTCCAACAATTCCTGCAAGACGCGCACTGGGGTGACCTGGACTACCTGCTGATCGACCTGCCGCCCGGGACCGGCGACATCCAAATGGGCCTCGCCCGTCTGCTGCCGCGCACCGAGCTCCTCGTGGTCACGACGCCCCCGGTGGCGGCGCAGAAGGTGGCGGCGCGCGCCGCGGACATGGCGCGACGGGGGTACCTCCGGGTGGCGGGCGTGATCGAGAACATGAGCGACTTCACGTGCGAACACGGCACGACGTACGCACTCTTCGGCTCGGGTGGCGGCGAGCGCCTCGCCCATGGGCTCGGCGTCCCGCTCGTCGGTTCCATCCCGCTGCATCCCGACATGGCCGCGGGTGGCGACGCCGGCGTGCCGGTGGCCCTGGCGGAGGACGGCGAGCTGGCGACGGTCTTCGCCGAGCTGGCGAGGGTGGTGGCCGAAGAGGTGGCGCCGTTGATCCAGGCGGAGGGGTGCACGGCCCGCATGCTCGAGCGCGTCGAGGCGGCCGTGGCCCAAGGCGACGCGAAGGCCGACTAGGGCCAAGTTGCGGCCGGAGGCGGGACTCAGGCGGCCCATCGGCTGTCGATGGTGTCGGCGGCGCCCGGACGCTCGGCCCTCTCGTCCGGCGCCAACAGCGTCGCCCGGCCCTCCTGGGCGAGGGCGCGCAGGTGCGCCCACAGCGAGAAACGGGCCACCGGGAGCTGTCGCTCGGTCACGTCGCCGTAGACCTCGGGCAAGAGCTCGTCCACCGTGCCCTGGCCGCGACGGGCCAACGCCTCGGCCACCCGCTCGTGCCGGCCGAGGCGGTGCGCGATCAGGGCGTCGATCTCCTCGGTCACGTGATCCATGAGGCGCCCGTGCCCCGGACCGAGGGTGCGGACGAACGGCCGCTCGTCGCGCACCCGGGCCAGGCTGGCCAGGTACTGGTGGACGTCGCCGTCGGGTGGGCGGATCACGACCGTCGAACCGTGCATGACGTGGTCGCCGGTGAGCAGCAACGCGTGCTCCTCGACCAGCCAGCACAGGTGGTCGGACGCGTGGCCCGGGGTGTGCAGCGGCGCGCAGGGTGAGGGCGGTGGGTCCTCCGGCGGCACCGGTGGCGAACGGGCACGAGAGGGACCAGCCCTCCCCTACGCACTCGTCGGGCTCGAACCCCTCGGCCGGGCCGAAGCCGACGACGCGGGCGCCCGTCGCGGTGGCGAGCGCCGCGGCCCCGGGAGCGTGGTCGACATGGGTGTGAGTCACCACGATGGTGCGGATCGGCCCGAGCGGCTCCACCGCGGCCACGATGGCCGCGGTGTGGGCGGCGTCGGACGGACCCGGGTCGACGACCACGGGCTCGGTGTCGCCGACGAGATAGGTGTTCGTCCCCGGTCCCGTCATCAGCCCCGGGTTCGGGGCGGTGATCCGGCGGACGCCCGGTGCCACCTCGTCGACCCGTCCCGGCTCGGGGACCGGGCCGATTCCGAAGTCCGGCACCGAGGGGATCACGGGCCGCCGGGCCTCGGGCCCGGCGCGGTGTCCGGTCCTTCCTTGTTGGCCTGCATGGACACCGCGCGCACGGCTTCGTTGAAGTCCCCGAGCGCAGCGGCGCCGCCCGGGTCCGGCACGGGCGCGCGCTCGTAGGCGGGATCGCCCGGGAGGACGATGCGCATGCCGTTGCCGTCGGGGACGACGCGCGGCTCGATGGCCGGCACCGAGCTCGACGCTTCGGCGGCCGCGTCGAGCAGTTCGGCGCTCGTGGCGAACCGACCGATCGCCTGAAGGTTGCGGATCGTGGGGAAGATGATCTCGATCTCGCCGGCGCGGTGGCGCGCCAGCGCGTCGTGGGGCGAGATCCACACTTCGGCGATGGTCTCGCCCGCATCGTGCGCGGCGATCTGGCCGGGTGGGGCGGCGGCCACGAAGAAGCGGGTGTCGTAGCGACGTGGCGCGCCGCGGGGCGTGATCCAGTGCGCGAAGTAATGGATGTCACCGACGCACAGCCGCAGGCGCTCGTCGCGGCACACATCGAGGAACCGCCGGGTGCCGGCGTTGACCGCGGCGCGCTCGGTCACGAAGCGCGCCTCCTCCGCGGCATCGCCGGCGAGGAGGCCCGGCCCGCCCTCTCGCTGCGCCAGCAGCAGACCGGCCTCCTCGAACGTCTCGCGCACGACGGCCACCCAGTAGGCCAGGCCACCGGTGCCCACGCCGAGGAGGGCGCTCGCCCCGGCGTCGCTGCGTCCGGCGCACAGGGCCTCGGCTTCGGCCCCGCCGTCGAGCAGATCGACCCCGCCGCCGGGGAAGACGTAGGCACCACCGACGAAGTCAGAGCGCAGGTTGCGGCGGACCATGAGCACCTCGAGCGCGCCGTCGCGGCCGGGCGACGGCGCGTCGCGGACGAGCATGACCGTGGCGGCCGGGCGAATCTCGACTTCGGAGGGTGGAACCGATGGAGGCACTGGTAGTCAGGGGCGCGGTGCTTGCATTGCAGGCCCGTTTCCCCATCCCCCTTTCAATCCGTGCATGCGGTTTTCCCGCACACGGCTTTCCGATGGACGTCTAGACATGGTTACGCAGCTTTCGGGTAACGGGTAGTGCCCATGAGCTTGTACAGGCCCTGGTCGTGGAACCAGTTACGGGTCCAGGTCGCAGCTTGGCCGCGACGTATGTTGCGACCACGCTTCTTGATAAGCAAGCGCTTCAGCCGCCACGCCACGTAACGGTCCATGGAGACGAACCTGTCAGCCGCATTCCCGGTGCGGAAGTAGTTGCCCCAGCCCCGAAGGAACCGGTTGAGACGTGCAATGACGTCGTCCAACTGCTGTCCGACTTGGCTTCGAGCGGTGAGGAATTTGACCCTGGCCCGGGCACGTTTCATGGAGCGCACCGACGGCCAGCGGTGGAGGTAGTAACGGATGATCCGCCTGTCCTCCCAGATCCGGCCGGACATGCGGGCACGAAAGTGGCACCCAAGAAAGTCAAAGCCCTCCTTGCCTTCTCGCAGATCAACCACTCTGGTCTTGTCCGGGTGAAGGCGCAGACCAAGGTCACCCAAGATGGCGGTCGCCCGTCGCTGAGCTTGCTCGGCCTGTAGCTGGGTTCGGCACAACACCACGAAGTCGTCTGCATAGCGGACGACTTCTCCGGTGCCACGCTCGGCCCAGACCGCATCAAATGCGTGCAGGAAGATGTTGGCCAAGAGGGGTGAGATCACCCCGCCCTGGGGCGTCCCCGTGACCGACTCGGTGACGACACCCTTGTCCAGCACCCCTGCTTGCAGCCACTGTCGAGGAAGCTTGAGCACCCGTCGGTCCGACACCCGCTCAGCGACCAAGTTGAGCAAACGCTCGTGGTCGATCGAGCCGAAGAAGTTCACGATGTCGGCTTCGAAGACAAAATGATTGCCTTCGGTGAAGCCGACCCGGAGCCTCTCCATGGCGTCGGTGGCCGAGCGCTTGGGCCGGAACCCAAACGAACAGGACAAGAAGTCGGCCTCGAAGATGGGTTCGAGGACGAGCTTGGCCGCCTGCTGGCACACACGATCCTTGACAGTCGGGATGCCCAGCGGGCGCTTCGACCCGTCGGGCTTTGGAATCTCCACCCGTCGCACAGGACGAGGGTGGTAGTTACCTGCACGGAGGTCGACCCGGAGCTCTGCGAGCAATCGCTCGACTCCGTAGTCGCCCTCCACCGCAGCGATGGTCAGTGCGTCGACCCCCGCTGCTCCACGATTGGCTCGGACCCGCTCCCACGCTTCCCAGAGAATGTCGTCTCTGTAGATACGGTCATAGAGGGCGTGAAAGCGCCGACCCTTCGACTGCTTGGCCGCAGCCCATAGCCGGTTCTGGAGGCGTCGAACTTTGACCTGGGACGGTGGCCCCAAGGGGGAGATGGACTGAGCGGTCCCAGCCATGCCCTCACTCGTTCCTCGTTTCCCGGCGTGTCCAAAGTCGGGGTCCTTCCCTGGTGCTCGGGCAATCATCACCCTCCCAGGTACTACGACCCCGTCGGACTCCCGCTTCCCTCCGCTCGTTTTCACCATTGGCTTATACGGGCGGTCTGTGCTGACAAGGCTGGGAAGACGGGTCTCTCCTGTTCCGAACCTGACCGTGTGCACGTGCCGCTCCACCTACCCCAGGGGGACTCGACCAGGGGCATGTCCGGAACGCCAGTCGGTCGAATGTTGCCTTCGCCGTGACGTGAGCGGCTCGGCTCCCCCGTTGTAATTCTGATGGGGCTGCAGGACTCGCGCCTTTCGGCACTACGGCCCGCACACTTGCTCCCTCCGAAGAGGCTCTTGACACCCCGCTTAGCCCGCCGCCTCTCGGTGACGGACCGGGGCCTGCTACCGGGCTCTCCGGCGATTACCCGGACGGGACTTGCACCCGCTGGACTGGTCCAGCCTTCAGGACGCACCACGCCATGAGGGTACCGGCGGTACCGGGCGGTGCCCCCGGACCCGGGGGCACCCTTCGCTAACCTGACCCAACCCATGAGCAGCACCGATTACGAGCCCGCGCCGTCCGCCGCGTCCGAGGCTGAGCCGGGGCCGCGGCCGGGGTCCTCGCTGCGGCAGATGCCGCGGCGCTATCTCGCCCTCGGGCTCATCGTGGTGGCCATCTTCTTGCTCGGGACCCTCGTGCTCGTGCGGGACCACTACGCGCCGAGCAGCTCACCCACCACCGAGACGTTCAACCCGGCGCCCTCCTCCCTCCTCGACACGCTCCATTCGGTGCCGCAGTCGGTCTACGACACGGTGGGCGTCAGCTCGCCGGCCAATCCGATCACCCCACTGCGACCGACCACGGGGTCGGGCAACGCGCCGATGTGGCTGGCGGCGGTGAACGGCGGGCAGCCCGAGCCGGTCATCTTCTTCTACGGCGCCGAGTACGCGCCCTATGCGGCCGCCCAGCGCTGGCCCCTCGTGCTCGCGCTGTCGCGCTTCGGCTCCTTCCGCCAGGTCGGGCTCATGCAGTCGAGCACGACGACCGCGTTCGCCAACGTGGCGACCTTCACCTTCTACGACTCCGTATTACACGAGCCCCTACGTGATCCTCGAGCCGGTCGAGCGCTACAGCTCCCTCGAACCCGACGGGGGCCACGTATCTGGGCCTGCAGGTTCCCGACGCGCGCCAGCGCGCGGCGATCAGCGGCTACGCATCGAGCGCGACGACGTTCCCACTGCTCGACGTGGCCAACCGGTGGGTGCTGAACGCATCGAGCTTCACGCCCGGCGCCCTGCTCGGCTTGTCACAGGACCAGATCGCCGGCGACCTGAGCTCGCCGCTCAGCCCGTTGACGCAGGCGGTCGTCTCCGCCGCGAACGAGATCACCGCCACCATCTGCTCGGTGGACGGCCAGAAGCCCGAGACCGTGTGCGAGAGCCGCGGCGTCGTGGCGGCGGATCAGGCGCTGAAGATCACGCCGCCGGCGTAAGGAGGGCGCGGCTCAGCTGGCCCGGCGATCGAGCACGGTCTTGCGCTCGATCTCGTTCAGGCCACCCCAGATCCCGTGGGGCTCGCGGATCCGGATGGCGTAGTCGAGGCACTCCGACCTCACCCGACACTGATCACAGATCGCTTTTGCCCTGATCTCGCGGGAGGCCTTCTCCTCTTTCCGCTCGGCGTGTGAAGGCGGAAAGAAGACCGCGGCTTGCGGCCCTCTGCACGCTGCCTTCAACTGCCACATTTCTTGTCCCTGGCGCATGAAACCCCCCGATAGGGCACTACAGAACCCCCCCTGCGGGCCAAGCTATCGCTGGGGTTTCGCGCTTTCAAGGGTCTTGACCAGGATCTTTGGCGAGCGGTCGATCTCCGTCGCAAGCCCGGCCACTACGCTCGGGCCAGCATGGACGTGGGGACTTTCTGCGCACAGAGCCACGTCCTCGTCATGGCCGGCAAGGGCGGAGTGGGCAAGACGACGATGAGCGCGGCCGTGGCGCGCATGGCCGCTGACGTCGGGAAATCGGTGTTGATCGTCGAGCTGGAGGGCAAGTCCGGGATCGCCGCGGCCTTCGGCCAACCGGGCGACCTGGGCTACGAGGAGGAGGCCCTGGGCGACTCGGGCCTGGTGCGGGCCCGGCGCCTCACGCCCGACGACGCGCTGATCGAGTACCTCGAGGACCACGGCCTCCGGCGCGTCTCCAAGCGGCTGGCCAACTCCGGGGTGCTGGACGTGGTCTCGACGGCCATCCCCGGCATCCGCGACGTCCTGGTCCTGGGCAAGGTCAAGCAGCTCGAACGGGAGCAGGCGGCGGACCTCATCGTGGTCGACGCCCCAGCGACCGGCCACGCCATCACGTTCCTGACCTCGGCTCGGGGCATGGTCGACGCGGCCCGGGGTGGACCGTTGCGGACGCAGGCCCAGGACGTGGTCGACCTGCTGAGCGACCCGGCCCGCTGCCGGGTGATCCTGGTCACGCTGCCCGAGGAGCTGCCCGTCTCCGAGACGATCGAGTCGGCCTACACGTTGGAGGACAAGGCCGGGGTCCAGCTGGGGCCGGTGATCGTGAACGCCTGCGATCCCGAGCCGCTCGGGCTCGACCGGCCGGCGAGCGAGGTCGCGGCGGCCGCGGGGTTGGCCCAGCCGGTCCCGCCGGCGCATGTGGCGGCGTTGGAGTCCGCCCGCGAGTTCCGCCTGGCCCGCCACGCGGTGTCGGCCGAGCAGGTGGAACGGTTGCGCCGCGAGCTGCCGCTGCCCCAGTTGCTCGTCCCCTCGATCGACACGGAGCGCATCGGGCCGGCGGAGACCAAGGTGCTGGCGGAGGCGCTCGCGGCGGCGGTGGGGTCGCTCGTGCCCGAGGGTGCGGCGTGAGCTCGGTGTCGACGCCGGTGGCCCCGGCCCTGTCGGACCTCGTGCGCGACCGCGCGGTCGTCGTGTGCTGCGGGTCGGGCGGCGTGGGGAAGACCACGGTGTCCGCCACCTTCGCCCTGGCGGCCGCCCGGGCGGGCCGGCGCGCCTGCGTCGTCACCGTCGACCCGGCCCGGCGGCTGGCCGACGCGCTCGGCGTGCAGTCGCTCCCGAACACCCCGACCGAAGTCGCCGGCGACTGGCCGGGGCACCTCTTCGCGTTGATGCTGGACTCGAAGGGCACCTTCGACGATCTCGTCGAGCACTACGCCCGCACGCCCGAGCAGGCGGAGTCGATCCTGGCGAACCGGCTGTACCAGAATCTCGCCGGCGCCCTGTCGGGCACGCAGGAGTACATGGCGATGGAGAAGCTCTACGAGCTCGTCCACTCCAACGAGTTCGACGTCGTGGTCGTGGACACGCCGCCGACGCGGAACGCCCTTGACCTGCTCGACGCGCCCCGGCGCCTGACCCGGTTCCTGGAGAACCGGCTCTTCCGTGCGCTCCTGGTGCCGACCCGCATGTCGCTGCGGGCTGTCGGCGTCGCCACCCAGGCCCTCCTGCGCACGATCTCCAAGGTGGCGGGCGCCGAGATCGTGCAGGACGCCGTGGCCTTCTTCCAGGCTTTCGAGGGGATGGAGGACGGCTTCCGCACGCGGGCGACGGCCGTGCACGAGCTCCTGGCGGACCCATCGACCGCCTACGTGCTCGTGACCTCGGCCCGGCCCGACGCCGTGTCCGAGGCGAGCTTCTTCGCCACCAAATTGGCCGAGCGCGAGGTCGCGGTGGCCGCGCTCGTGGTGAACCGGATCGCGCCCTCGTTCGGGACGGAGGACGGCGGCGCGGAGGCGCCCGCCGGTGCCGCCGCGGCGCCCGGCCTCGAGCCGCTGGAGGCGAACCTGGCCGGGTTGAACGTGGTGGCGGCCCGGGAAGCGAAGGGCTACGCCCGCCTGGCGGCGCAGGTGTCGCCGGCCCCGGTCGGGCGCATCCCGCTGTTCGGCCAGGACGTGCACGAGCTGGGCGGCCTGGAGCGGGCGGCCGATTGCCTCTTCGGCTGAGCGGCGTGTGACGAGTTCCCGAGCTCTGAGGGGGTCCGATAGTGTCACCTCGGTGCAGACCATCCTGGTCGCGAGCGACGCACCCACTCTCCGCAAGGAGATCGAGGCGGTCATCAGCGGACCCGACATTGAGGTCCGCTCGGTCACGTCGGGACCCGAGGTCGTCGCGTTCGTGGCCGAGGAGTCACCCGACCTGGTGATCGTCGACATGCAGATGGGCAACATGGGCGGGATGGCGGTCTGCCTCGAGCTCCGGCTGCAGGAGTCCTACGACGCGATCGACCACATCGCCGTCCTGATGCTGCTCGACCGTCGGCCCGACGTCTTCTTGGCCCGGCGATCCGGGGCCGAGGGCTGGCTGGTCAAGCCGCTGGACCCGCTCCGACTGCGGCGCGCCGTCAACGCCCTCCTCGACGACGGCACCTTCGCCGACGACTCCTTTGCCCCCGTGCCCGTGCTGGTGGGCGCCGGACCCCAGCTCCAGGCGGGACCCGAGCCCACCCCCTGACCCGGCGCGCCGCCGTGTCACCCCGCCGGGAACCCCCCGAACCTCCACCACCGAAACGGCCGCGCTGGTTACGCCGTCGCGCCTCCGGGCACGGTGGCGGCAACGGCGGGGGGACGAACGGTGGGCGAAGTGAGCAGTCGCACCCGCACGAGTCCGGAGCGTCGGCCGCCGCGACCGAGCAGGAGCGCATCATCCTCGAGGCACTGGCGGACCTGGGCGACATGGACGTGCGCGAGGTGATGACGCCGAGGGTGGACGTCACCTTCCTCACCATCCCGGTGCACGCCGAGGACATCGCGCGGGCGGTGCGGACCACCGGCCACAGCTGCTTTCCCGTCGTGCACGACGACCTCGACGACCTCATCGGCATCTTGTTCGTCAACGACATCTTCCGGACCGGCGGCCGCGCCGGCGCACGGGGTGACGCGGTGGGCATCGTCCGACCGCGAACGCGACACCGTCGACCCGAGCCCCCTGGAGATCTCCCGCAAGGTCCGGCCGGCGCATTTGGTGCCGGAGACCCTGGGCGTGCTCGAAGCCCTGGCCGAGATGCGCAAACACCGGCGCGCCGTCGCGGTCGTCGTCGACGAGTACGGCGGTGTGGCCGGGCTCCTCACGGTCAAGGACCTTCTCGAGCCGCTCGTCGGCGAGCTCCACGACGAGTTCGACGAGGAGGAGGAGTCGCGCATGGTCCGCGTCGACAACACACGGTGGCTCCTCGACGGGCAGACCAACGTCGACGACGTGCGCGAGCGCCTCGGGATGGAGATCCCCGACGGCGAATACGTGACCCTGGGCGGGCTCCTCTTCGAGCGGTTCGGTCACATCCCGTCCGAGGGCGAGCAGGTGCGCGTCGGCGACTGGGATCTCAAGGTGGTGGAGATGGACAAGCGGCGGGTGGCCCAAGTGGTCGCGACCTTCGCCGGGGACGGCGCCGTTCCCGCCCCGCCGGGCGCCGACGCGGCCGGGGGTTCGGCTGCGTCCGGCGGGCCTGCGGACGGGGACAGGAGCGGTCCGGTGGCCGGCGGGCGCGGGGAAGGAGCCGGCTAAGGGCGCGGTAGTGTTCCTGGCGCTCCCTGCGGGGGGCGGACGGGCTGTGGCGCAGCTTGGTTAGCGCGCTGCGTTCGGGACGCAGAGGTCCCCGGTTCAAATCCGGGCAGCCCGACTCGGCACTTCACGCTGTACCCCGTCGCCGTCCCGGCGGGCGGATCATCGGACTCGCGGCGTTGCGGTGCCGCGGCCGGAGAGCGGTGGCGGCCTACGTTCCGCCGAGCAGGCGGCGCATTTCGGCCAGCCGCTCGGGCACGACGCGCCACCAGGTCCACTTGCCCCGGCGTTCACCGACGATCAGGCCCGCCTCGGCCAAGACCCGGGTGTGGTGCGAGATCGTCGGCTGACTCTTGCCGAGCGGTGCTTCGAGGTTGCAGCTGCACACCTCACCTTCGGCAGCGACGATCGAGAGCAGCCGCAGGCGAATCGGATCGGCCACGGCGCCGAGGAGTGGCGCGGCCGCTTCGGCCTCCCGCTGCGTCAATGAGGACACGGTCAGCGGCGCGCAGCACAGTGCGGTCTCGGCCCGCCTCGTCCTCGCCTCGACGTCGCCTTTGCCGGCACGGATCCTCCTATTGACACTAGTCGATATGATCAGCATACTGACCCATCGACAACTGTCAATGCATAGGAGCACCCATGTCCCGTGTCCAGCTCGCCCTCAACGTCTCCGATCTCGACGCCGCGGTCGACTTCTACTCCAAGCTCTTCGCCGTCGCACCGGCGAAGCGTGAGCCGGGTTACGCCAACTTCGCCATCGCAGACCCGCCACTGAAGCTGGTCCTGGTGGAACACGAAGGTGCGCGGGCGCACGGGGTCGGCGGCGCACTCAACCATCTCGGGGTGGAGGTCGAGACGACCGATGAGGTCACCGTGACCTCGGCGCGCCTCAACGACGAAGGGCTCCAGGCGACCGAGCAGATGGGGACGACCTGTTGCTTCGCGCTCCAGGACAAGGTCTGGGTCGAGGACCCCGACGGCGCCCCGTGGGAGGTCTACACCGTACTTGCCGACGCTCCGTCCGAGACGGGCATCACCGGCGACGGGACCTGTTGTGGAGCGGACGAGTCTGGCCCGTGTTGCTGAGATGAAGCCGACCGACCTCTGGCGGCGGCTCGTCGCCGAGTTCGTGGGCAGCGCCTTCTTGGCCGCACTCGTGATCGGGTCGGGCATCGCCGCCCAGCAGCTCTCGGTCGGCAATGTGGGTCTGGAGCTCTTGGAGAATGCGGTGGCGACGGGCGCGGGACTGGCCGCGATCATCTTGATGTTCGGACCGGTCTCGGGTGGGCACTTCAATCCGGTCGTCTCCTTCGTCGACGCCGGCTTCGGAGGTCTGTCCTGGCGCGATGCCGCGGCCTATCTGCCCGCGCAGGTCGCCGGGTGCGTCCTCGGGGCCGCGGTGGCGAACCTGATGTTCTCCCGAACGGCCTTCGAACTGTCGACCAAGCACCGCGCCTCCGCGGCCCACTTCCTCTCCGAGGTCATCGCCACCTTGGGGCTCGTGCTGGTGATCTTCGCCTTGGCCCGGTCCGGACGGTCCCGGGCGGCGCCGGCTGCGGTCGGGGCGTATATCGGTGCCGCCTATTTCTTCACGAGCTCGACCAGCTTCGCCAACCCGGCCATCACCGTCGGCCGGATGTTCTCGAACACGTTCGCCGGGATCGCGCCGTCGTCGGCGCCGAGCTTCATCGCCGCGCAGGTCGTGGGCGGCTTGCTCGCCGTGGGCCTGATCCTGGTCCTCTACCCGAAGCTCACGGCGGCGCAGGCCGGCGAGATCCTTGTGCCCGAGCGGATCGGCCCGGGGCAATGAGCACCGAGCGGCCCGAGGTGCTGTTTCTCTGCGTGCACAACGCCGGGCGTTCACAGATGGCCGCCGCCCTGCTTTCCAAGAAGGCCGGTGACCGGGTGCTCGTCCATTCCGCCGGCTCGGCGCCGGGTGAGGTCCTCAATCCGGCCGTCGTGCGCGTCATGGCCGAATGGGACATCGACATCTCGGGCGAGCGGCCCAAACGGCTCACCGACCAAATGGGGAGAGACGCCGACGTCATCGTCACCATGGGGTGCGGCGATGCCTGCCCGGTGTATCCCGGCAAGAGGTACGTCGACTGGGAGCTGCCCGATCCGGCCGGGAAGTCCCCCGACGAGGTCCGCCCCATTCGCGACGAGATCGATGCTCGCGTCGAATCGCTGCTCGCGGAGCTGCTGGCGGGGCGTCGCTGAGGGACCTCAGCCTTCGTCGACGACACCGTCGCCGGGCGCGCCCGACGCAACTGCCATCAGTGCGTCGAGGAAGGGCACCTGCCCCTTGAGGAGCTTGCTCCTGGCGACCGGCACGGTCATCCACTCGACGCGGTCAACCTCGGGGAACTGTTGCCTCCTGCCCGACCCGCGTGGCCACTCCATTTCGAACGTGTTGCTCGACGCGTCGGTGACGTCGAGGTCGGCCAGCAAGGCCCAGGCGCGCACCCGCTTGCCGCTGGGCTGGCGTCGTTCGCCGAGATCGACGGGTGGCGCCTCGGGCGCCGGGAGTCCGACCTCCTCTCGGAACTCACGCCGCGCGGTCGCCAGCGCGTCTTCGTCGGGCGCATGTTCACCTTTCGGGATCGACCAGGCCCCCTCGTCCTTCCCCGCCCAGAACGGGCCACCCGGGTGCACGAGCAGGACCTCGACCACGCCCTCACCGCTCACCCGGTAGACGAGTAGCCCCGCACTCCTTGCAACCACGGGTCCAGTATGGAGGGCGCCGCGGCCGCCGCCGCCTGGGTGACCCCGGGGTCAGGGCGCCGACTGCCACCTCCGCACCGCCCTCGCTAGGCTGGCTTGCCGTTCCGGTCGCCCTTACCGGAGCCGTCTCGGGGGCGCGGGCGTCGACCAGCAGCAGATCCACCGGTCGCACGTCATTCAGAGCACTGGACCATGAGCCCCTCGAACTCCGAACAAGACCCCGTCCACCAGGGCCTCCACGACCTCGGCCGCCAGATCGACGCGTCCGAGGCGGAGGCCGGACCTGAGGTCCCTGGGCGGTCCGGTCCTGCGGCGCCGGCGGCCTCAGCCCCACCGGATCAGGAGGGGCCACCCACAACGGCCGTTCCCGCCGACAACCCGGTAGAGCGGGGGCTCCACGAGCTGGGCCAACAGATCGAGGAGGTGGAACGCCGGGGCGGCGGGGTGGGATCCGGTGGCAGCGGGGGCGACGGTGGCGACGGGGGTCCACGCCAGGGACGACGGGGCGCAGGCGGGGGCCCGGCGCATGCGGCTCCCAAGAAGAAGCGCTCGACCCGCCGCAAGGTGACCTACGTCGTCGGCTCGGTCTTCTTGGTGCTCGCGCTGATCGCGGGGGCGACGGCCGGCTACGGCTGGTACCTCAACAACGAAATCCACCGGATCGACCTCCACAACCTCACGTCGTCGCCGGCGAGGGGCGCGGACGCCGGGACCGAGAACATCTTGATGATCGGCTCGACATCGCGCTGCGCGCTCAAGGTGCAGAACCCGGCCTTCGGCCTCTGCTCGCAAGGAGTCACCGGCGTCAACAGCGACGTGGTGATGATCCTGCACCTCAACCCTACGAACGGCACGTTGTCGATCCTGTCGATCCCCCGCGACCTTTTCGTCCCCAACGCGCGGTCGGACGGGGCCAACAAGATCGACGCCGCGTTGTATCAAGGGCCTGACCAGTTGATCAACGCCATCGAGGAGGACTTCGGGATCCCCATTCAGCATTTCGTGGAGCTCAACTTCGACAGCTTCATCAACGTGGTCAACGCGCTGGGCGGCATCAAGATGTACTTCCCCGAGCCGGTGTTCGACTCCTACTCCGGTCTCAACATTCAGACGACGGGTTGCCTCGCGTTGAACGGGACGCAGGCCCTCCAGGTCGTCCGGGCCCGGCACCTCCAGTACAAGGGCCCGGGGGTGACGACGACCGATCCCTACTACTGGCCCCAGGAGTCCCAGAGCGACCTCGCTCGCATCCGCCGGGACCACGAGTTCCTGCGCGTCCTGGCGTCGGCGGTCAAAGCCAAAGGGATCAGCAACCCCCTCACCGACCAGCAGCTCGTGTCGGGCGTCGTCGGGGACTTGACGGTGGACACGGGCTTCTCGGCGACCGACATGATCGGCCTCGTGCTCAAATTCGACGGCGTCAACGTCAACAAGGCGCCCCAGCTGACCATGCCCGTGCAGGTCGACCAGTTCGGCAACTACGTGTACCAGGGGGGCAACTACGGCGACATCGAATTCCCTTCGGAGTCCCAGGACCACGCGGCCATCGACCAGTTCCTGGGCCTGAAGGCCGACGCCGACACGTACTCGGGGGCGCGTTGCCCGCGCCCTCGAAGGTGACCGTCTCGGTCATGAACGGGTCGGGGACCACCAACCAGGCCACCGACACCGCGCAGAGCCTCAAGGCGCTCGGCTTCAACATCGGGACGCTCGGTGACACGACGCCCGTCGGCCGGGAGGCCGAGACGGTCGTCTACTACTCGTCGAAGTCCCATGCGGAGATGGCAGCGGCACAGGCCGTGGCGAACGCCATGACGGGTGCCGTCATCCTGGCCGACGACCCCACCCAGGTGAAGCCGGGGTCCCAAGTCACCGTCGTCACCGGGACCGACTTCACTCGTCAACCCGCCGCCGGCGCCCGCGAGCGCCGGAGGATCGGCGGGGAGCACGGGGAGCGCGACGTCGACGACGGCCGCGTCGGGCTCGACGGGGTCGACGGGGTCGGGGTCTTCGAGCTCGAGCAACGGCGCCTTCCAGCCCCCGACCTCGACGGTGACGCCGCTCGCTCGCTGGGATCCCCGCTCGTGCACGCCCAAGGGGGGCGAGGGCACGTAATCCTGCGCAGGACGAACAGGGACCGACTGACGGCGCCGGACATGGACCCGGGCCGCGGACCTCAGGCGAAGATCTCTCCGCCGTTGGTGTCGAGGGCCTGGCCGGTCATGGCCGACGAGAGGTCCGAGGCAAGGTAGACGATGGCACCGGCGACGTCAGCGTCCCTGGGGATCCGCCCGAGGGGCACCCGTGCGTTGAGCTCGTCGATGATCTCCTGGGGCGGCACGCCCCGGCCACTCGAGGTCATCTCGATGTACATGTCCACCGACGGGCCGGCCATCCAGCCGGGGACGACAGCATTGACCCGGATGTTGGAGGGACCGAGCTCATAGGCGAGCACCCTCGTCGCGGTGAGGAGCGCGCCTTTCGAGATGGCGTAGCCCCCCTGGGCCGGCTGGGGCTGGCGGGTCACCATCGATGCGACGTTCACCACCGAGCCCCCTCCGCGCTTCCGGAGATGCGGAAGGGCAGCCTTCGTCATCTGCAACGAGCCGAAGAGGTTGACGTCCATGATCTTGCGCCAGATCGCGAGGTCGACGTCCTCGAAGCTCTGGAAGACGTCGCTGCGGAAGGCGTTGTTGACGACGACGTCGAGCCCGCCGAACTCCTCGGCCGCCGCAGACATGAGCGCGTCGCAGGCCTCCGGGTCGACGATGTTGGTCGGCACGGCGATCGCACGAGCGCCCAGCCCGGTCACCTCTGCGACCACCTCGTCCAGGCGGGCCTGCTGGCGTGCCGCCAGCACGAGGTCGGCGCCGTGGGCGGCCAGCGCCCGGGCCGCCTGACGTCCCAGCCCCGGGCCGACACCGGACACGACACACACCTTGCCGGACAGCAGCCCCGCTGCGCCCGCCCGGCTCCCCCCCTCGCTCGTCGTCGTTGTCATGGGCCGCAGCGTAGAGCAGCCGTCCGTCCGGCCCACCAGCCATCCGCGCCGCGGTCACAGGGGCCTGGGAAGATCGACGACAGGGTTGAGCAGAGGAGGGTCAATGGCGATCTGTTGGCACTGCGGCGGCGAAATCTCTGACGGGATCAGCTGCCTGACCGACCCGGTCGTCATCGACGGGAGGGCCTTCGCACCCATCCGCTGGGGGCAAGAGCCACGTCCGAGGCACCGCTACGAGCCCGAGGAGTGCCGGGACTGCGGCACCCCGATCGGCGGTGTCCATCACCCGGGTTGCGCCCTCGAGCGCTGCCCCGCCTGCCACGGACAGGCCATCAGTTGCGGCTGCATCGTGGAGATGGAGTGCGAATTCGCCAGCGCGCGAGTGGCGCGCTGCCGGTCCCACGTCCTGCGACGCGTCGGCTGGCGTTCGGGCTGAGGCGCCCTCAGTCGCCCGGGACCGGCGCGCGCCCGGAGCGACGGAGGAGGGCCTCCCACGGCCGGAGCCGCGCCCCGAGCGGTACGAGGGCGCCGGCGAGACGGCCCTTCACTCCGCCCTCTGCGGCAGCCACGCACGCGCCCGTGGCGCGGTAGAGCGCCGCGGGATCCGAGGGCTGGTGCCCGATGCCCTGCGACCGGGCAAGGTCCCACGCGTGCAGGTGCCACTCGGTGGCCGCCACCGCGGCGTGCAGCCCGGCGGTCACCGTCCCACGCGGATAGCCGTAGGGTCGGTCCCACTCCGTCCGGACCCGGTCGCGGTAGGCCCGCGCCCGTGTCACGAACAGCTCGAGTGCCGCCGGTGCGTCTATTCCGGCCAGCGCTGCGAGCGCAACCTCGTTCCGCGCCGCGAGCTCGTCGACGGTGAACGGCGGTGCGGCGTCGCCGCGCTCGGCCCGATCGAGCCACTCGTGGTACCAGCCCGCCACGGCCACCACATGACGGGTCAAACTGGAGTGCGCTCCACTCCCCACACGCCGGCCGCTCCCAGCCGTCCGGCGTCAGCGACCCGGCCCCGCCGGCGAACGCGTCCACGCCTTCGTCGTAGAGGCGCAGCACGTCCTCGGGGGCCACGTCAGGCACGACCGCATCATGCCCCGCCGGCGACGACGGGAGGGCCGACCCGCTTTCGGATGTACGCCGGAATCCGGACGCCGGACGCCGACGGTGCCCGTGGGTCAGATCAGCTTCAGGTTTTGCAGAAGCCAGCGGTCGCCGCTCCGCACGAGCGTGACCTCGATCCGGCTGTCGTCGGTGCTCACGCCCTGTTGCGTCGAGTTGGCCACCGACTGGTTCACGAACAGGAGCACGACCGCCTTCGAATCGCTGATCGACTCCACGGCCGACTTGAGGACCTTCGCCGATGCAGTCGCCTTGTACTGCACCAGCACCTTGGAGAGGCTGTCGCTGGACTTGATGAAGCTGCGCCGGAACGACGGGGTCGACTCGCTCTCGACCTGACCGAAGTCACGATGCAGATGGAGGTAGCTGTAGGTGGCGACGTCGATGGCGTCGTGCTTCGCCGTCGCCACTGCGCTCGACCGGTCCGCGTTGTCCGAGCCCTGGTTGGAGAGCTGCACCCGCGAGATGATGAGGGCTACCGCCAAGGCGACGATGACGACGAGGGCGACGACCTCGACAACCCCGAAGCGCCGGCGCGCCGAGGGCTCCCGCTGCTCGTGCCGGGCCTCGGTCTCGCCCAGGTCCGCCTCGGCCACGCCGTCGGGCTCCACCTCTCCGTCCACGTCCAAAACGACCTCTTCTGACATGCCTAACCTCCCGAGGATAGGGGCGCTTCGGCCGATCCCCGCTGCAGGAGATCGGGCGCTTGCAGGGTGCAGGTGCGCATCAGGTCGGGCGCACCCGTGGCCGCCGTCGGCTCGGCCGTCTGGGCCCCCGACAAGTACGGACACACGGTGTTCTCGGTGTTGTAGTAGATGTTCACCGCCACGGAGCCGCCGGACGCCGTGTTGGCGATCTTGTTCACGAACCCGGGCAGCTGTTGCAGGAGCGACACGACCGCGGGCTGCTGCGCGATGGCGACGTCCGAGAGTCCGTCCAGCCCCTTGATCAGCTGGATCAGGGCGGCGCCGTCCGCCTGGATGAACTGCTGCACGGCCTGCTCCGTCGGGACACCGTCGGCGAGAACGGCCTCGACATCGGCATTGGATGCGGACAGCTGCGCGGTGATGGTGGCGAGCGATTGGCTGAACGAGATGATGTCCGCACTCGAGGCCTGTGCGGTGGACAGGACGGATCCACCCGCATTGATCAGCGTCACGGTCGCGGCCTGCGCGGCCTGCAGCGCGGCGATCAGATGCCGCGAAGCGACGGTGATGTTCCGGAGCGCTTGCCCCGTGTTGGCGAACCCGGACCCGAGGGCGTCGGTGATCGTCCGCACCTCGCTCGACTTGATGCTCCCGATGAGCTGGCCGGCGTCGCTCAGGAGCTGGAACACGCTGACCGGCACCACGGTGTGCTCCAGCGGAATGTGGCTGCCCGCGTGCAGATCGGGGCCGCGCGCCGAGGAGGGCACGAGGTCCAGGTACTGCTCGCCCGCCACCGACAGCTCGTGCACGTGGGCGACGGCGGACGCCGGGATGACGGTGCCCGGGTCGATGGCCAGGGTGACGACCGCGCCGGTCGGCTCGAGCGTCAGCGAGGTGATGCGCCCGACGTCGACCCCCCTGTAGGTCACGAAGCCGTCCGAGTACAGCCCGCCCCCCCGGGGGAGGTCGACCGTCACCTGGTACGGCTGCGCGCCGATGCGCCAGCCGATCACGTCGAAGGCGATGTACGACACGCCCAGCAGGGCCGCCACGACCAGGGCGGTGACACGGATCCAGACCTGGGTCCGGCTCACGGCAGCCCCGCTCCCAAGAGCCCGTTGATGGCGTTCGTCGTCGAGTCGGAGGCCGACGACGACGTCGGGCTCGCACTGTTCGGCCCGAGAAGCGGCGATTGGTTGACGATCGCGGTCCCGTTCAGCGAGAGCTGGAGGTAATTGCCCGGCGCAACCTGCTTCGTCAACGTCTCGAACTTGGCCAGGTCGGTCAGCGTGGGTCCCAGCTGGGACTCCACTCCGACCATCTGGTTCACGACCGCGTACAGCTGGTGGATCGTCGCGAGGATGGACGAGCTGCTCTTCGTGACGATCGAGTCGGCCACATCCGAGAGGTTGTTCGCGGCCGTGAGCAGGTTCGAGAAGTCCTGGTTCTCCGAGGCCAGCACGGAGACGGCCGGGCCGATGGCGTCGATCCCGTTGGTGATCGCGGCGTCACCCTTGGCCAACTGCCCACTCAGGGCGGCGAGGGAGGCCAGCGCGTCGTCGACGGCGCTCTTGTTGGCGTTGAGCGCCGTCACCGTGAAGGAGACGTCCCCAATGATCCGCCGGATCTGCTGTTGGTGCCCGCCCAGGGCCTGGTTCAGGTTCGTGACGATCGTCTCCAGCTGGTTGAGCCCGCCCCCGTTGAGCAGTGCTCCGAGCGCAGCAAGGGTGTCGGCGATGGAGGGGGCGTTCGACGTGTCGCGCTCGGGGAGGACAGAGCCGTTGGTCAGGTACGGGCCGTGCGAGGGCCCGTGCGGCGGGAAGAGCTGGATGAACTCGTCCCCGAGGGGGTCGACGAAGAGGATCTGGGCCGTGGTGCCCTTGGGGATGCGGATGGCGCTGCGGATCGTCAAGGTGAGGTCCGCCTTGAAGTGCGACGTCGAAATAGAACTGACGTCGCCCACCTGGTCGGACCCGATGAGGACCCGTGCCTGCACCGGCAGGTTGAGCACGTTGCCGAAGACCGCGGTCAGTTGGTAGCTCGGCCCGCTGACGCCGCCGGGCTTGGGCAATGCCTGCAGGGACAGGCCGCAGCCCGCGCACGCGACGGCCGCGGCCAGCGCCCCGACGACGACCGCCGCCGCCCGGCGACGAACACCCCCACGACACGCACTGACGGGCCGCCTCACGGCTCCGCCCCGAGCAACGCCGGCAACGTCAGGTTCGGCCCCTGCTGGGCGTCGGGTGGCGTGTCCATCTGCGACAACGCGGCGCTGGCGGCGCAGGCGAGGTTCAGCTCCGAGCTCTTCGCTTGCTGTGCGCCGAGCTCGAGGATGCGGGTGAGCTCGCTCCCGCAGACCTCTTGGACGAACCCCTTCGTGTCGAGCGACGGGTCGTAGCGGATGCGCAGCGACGTCGACCCGTCGGGCTCGGTCACGATCGCGTTGTTGAGGTTCTGCAAGACCAGGCCGCCGTAGGCGAAGGCCTGGTTCAGTTGTTGCTGCTGGGACAGGACGTGGGCCGTGAAGGAGTTGACGTTCGACAGCACACTGCCGATCGAGCCCACGTTCCCGTTGACGTAGGAGGTCACCTGGGTCAGCACCTGCTTGAGCGACGACAGCGTGGTCCCGATGTCGGAGCTGTCCGAGGCGATCAACGCACTCGCCGAGGAGAGGTCGTTGGCAAACGACTGGAACTCCTGGTCATTGGCGGCGGCCTCGTTGGTGAAGGCCCCGGCGTTGTCGAGCAGGCTCGTGATGGAAGGGCCCTCGTCCGACAGCGCCTGCAGCGCCTTTCCGAGCGCGAGCACGGTGGTGTGGAAGCTGGGGCCGTTGTTGCCCACGGTTTGCGCCACGTCGTGCACGAACTGGCTGAGTGCGCCGTTCTTGTTGGCGCCCATCGGGCCGAGCGCCTGGATCAGCTGGTCCAGCAGCGAGATGGTCTGGTCGACCGATTGCGGGAGCGCGGTCCGCTGCATCGGGATCACCCCGTGGTCCGCCATGACCGCGCCGTGCCGGTACACCGGGTCGAGCTGGATGTACCGGTCGTTCACCAGATTCGGCGCCATCAGCGCGGCGATGGCGTTGGCGGGGACCTTCACGTCGGTGTGGACCTGCATCACGACCGAGACATAGGTGGGATGGGCTGTGACGACGGTCACGGTCCCGACCGGGATGCCCGAGCACGTCGACGTGGTTGCCCACGTAGACGCCCGGCGCCTCGGGGAAGTTGGCGGTCACGGTATAGGTGGGCGTCGACAGCGCCGCCCGCACGCCGAAGAACCCGACGACGGCGACGATCAGCACGCCGGCCGCGATCGACGCCAGGACCATCCGTCCCCGGGACACCCTCATGGGTTGCACCCCGTCACCGGGTTGGTGGCGCCGGGCTTGGCGCACTGGGCGATGATGTTGTCGGGGATGAGCGCGGCCGGCAGCACGAAGTCGCCGAAGGCACCCGAGCCGGTGACGTTGGCGAGATACTTGTTCGCCGCGGTGAGCAGCGGAATCGCCGCCTCGATCTCGTTGCCGTCCTTGGCGAGCACGCCGCTCACCGTCTGCAGGTCGCTGAGCAAGGGCCCCACCTGCGCTTGATGCGCCGCCAGCAGTGACTGGAGCTGCTGGGTCAACGAGGCGGTGGACTTCAGGAGCTGGTCGACCTCCGTATGGCGCTGGTTGAGCACCTGCAGCACGAGATCGCTCTGCCCGATCAGCGAGAAGAGCTGCGTCCCGTGCTGTTGCAGCGTCGCCGACAGCTGCGAGACGTTCTGCACGAGCTGCGCCAGCTCACCCGAACGCGAGGCGATGACGTTCGACAGCTGGGACAGTCCCTTGAGGAGGTCCGACGTGGCACCGGGCGGGACCGCTTCGAGATCCTGATTCGTGGTGGTCAGGGCCTGCTCGAGCTGCGGCAGGTTGATCCCCTGCACGACGTTCGCTCCCGAGCGGATCGTGCTGACGATCGTCTGGGTCTCGTGCGTCCGGCCTTGGGGGATGACCGCCCCGGCTCCCATCTGGCCCGTCCCGGCGGGCTGCAGGTCGAGGTACTCCTGGCCGAGCGGCGTCAGCACCTTGGCCGAGGCAGCGGTGCGGTCGCCCAGATGCACTCCGTTCTGCACGGTGAACTGGACGAGCACGTGTGATCCGCTGAGGCTCAACCCGCTGACGGTGCCGACGTCGACGCCGGCCACGCTGACGGGGTCGCCTTGGGCCAGCCCGGCTGAGTCGGCGAACGCGGCGCCGTACACCGTGTGGTCGTTGATCAGTGGCAGCTTGGAGAAGTTGATCGCGCCGAGCGCGACCACGACCAGCAGCGCGCTGCCGACGAGGGCGATGACGACGCGGTTGCGTTCGCTGAATCGCTTCATCGGCAATTCGCCGTGTGCACGCTCTGGTCGCCCACGGGTCCGGACGGCAAGGTGAGCGGAAGGCTCGGTTGCCCGGTCAACACGTTGAGGTTGATGGTCCCTTGGACGTTGATGGTCAGGTTGCAGATGTAGACGTTGAGCCAGCTGCCCGAATCGGCCACTTTGTCGAGCGTCTCGATGAACGCCGGCAGGTTCGCGAGCACCCCGTCGAGGCCGCTCTGGTCCTGGGCTGCCGTGTGGCTCGCGCTCACGACCGCGTTGATGGCCTGGTCCAACGTCGGCTGGCTCTGGCTGAGCAGGCCCGACACGGCTTGGGTGAGGCCACTCAAACTGTCGACCGTCGTCCCTATCTGTCCCCGCTCGTTGGCCAGTCCCGTCACCAGGCTGTCGAACTGGTCGATCATGGTGACCAATTGCTGGTCATGGTTGTCGAGCGTCCCGGCCACCGCGCTCAGGTTGTCGATGACCTCGCCGATGAGCTGCTGACGTTGCGCGAGGTTCTCGGTGAGGGACGCCGTCTGCGTCACCAGATTGGAGATGTTGCCCGACTCCCCTTGGAAGATCTGGATGATCGAAGCGGTGAGTTCGTTCACCTGTCGGGGCGTCAGGGCCGAGAACAACGGCTGGAATCCGTTGAAGATGCCCGTGAGGTCGAGCGCCGGGGCGGTGCGTGACGGCGGGATCTGGGCGCCCGGCGCCAGCGGCCGGCCCGGCGTCGAACCGGGAACAAGGGCAATCAGCTGCTGACCCAGGAGGTTGGCGTAGTCGACGTTGGCGTGCGTGGTCGTCGTGAGCTGCTGGTCGCTGTCGGCCGTGAAGTTGCACGAGCGCGAGCCGGCCCTGCAGCTGGACCCCGGTGACCGTGCCGACCTGCACCCCTGCGATGTCCACGAAGTCACCGGGCTGGAGGCCTGACGCGTTGGTGAACACGGCGGAGTAGCCGGATTGGGGCTCCGAGCGGAGATTGAGGAGGCTGGCCGTCACGATGATGGTGGCAAGGACGGCCGCCGCGACGAAGACCGCCAGCTTGGCGAGCGTCCGCCACGGGACCGGTTGACGGCTCACGGCACCTTCGCGAGCTGCAGCAGGACGGGCTGTAGCAAGAGGGTGGCGACGGCCGCCGACGGAGGGGTCTTGCCGTGGGAGAGGCCCGTCGCGATCTTCACCGAGGCCTGCTGCGTGGCGGCTGTGGTCATCACGCTGTTCGCGCCGTTCGCTGCGGCTGCGTGCCCCGACCCGCCCGTCGGCGACGCCTGCGGGCAATTCGGCCCCGACTCGCCCTGGTACGTGGGGCAGTCGGCGGCGGTGTACGTCTGCGGGTTGAAGTACTGGGGCCCGAGGCCCTGCTCGACGAGCTTGTCCGAGCCGGGCACGCCCAAGGCCGCGGCCACCGCCTGCGCAGAACCCTGAATGATGATGTCGCCGGCAAACGACAGATACGGACCGTGCGACTCCGCCGCCGCAAAGGCCTTGGACCACTTGTCGAAGCCGTTCAGGGTCTGGGCGACGAAGTTCGGGTTCGAGGCGATGTCACCGAGCAAGGCGGCCGAATTGGCAACGAGGTCCTCGAAGGCGGATTCGCTGCCCTGGAGCACACCGGTGATCGCGTTGGCGGTCGGCGTACCCAGCGCGAGCAGTTGGTGCAGCTGCGTGGCCGAGTTGGTGATGGTCGTCGCCAGGACCGAACCGTTCGACAAGGTCGACAGGATCGAGGGCGTGGCCTGGGTGAGCGCATTGGCCACCGGGGTCAGCTGCCCGACGTCGTTCACGATGTCGGGCACCTCGGGCAGCATTTCGTCGAGATAGGCCGCGACCTGGCCGATGGTGGTGCCGAGCTGGGGCCCCTGGTTCTTCAGCGCGGTGGCAATGGCCGAGAGCGTCTCGTCGAGCGCGGCCGGATGCAGCGCCTTGAGGAGGTTGTCGAGGTCGGTCGCGTCGCCCTGGAGCGTCGTGGTCTTGGAGACCCCGACCGACCCGATCGTCTCGCCCGCCTGCAGGTGCCCCGGCGCGGCACCAGGCTGGGGCACGAGATTGATGCCTTGGGTCCCGAACACCGTCGCGATCTCCACGTCCGCCTTCACCCCGGCGGGAATGGACTCGAAGTCGTCCGGCGTCATGTGGAGCTGCACGCGGAGCAACCCGTTGGGCAGCTCACGGCCCAGGGCGCCCACCGAACCGACGGTGATGTCCCGGAAGATGACGACCGAACCGGGTGAGATGCCGGTGCCCGACGCGGGAAGGTCCGCGTAGACCACGTCGTAGGTCGAGAAGTGGCCCGTGAAGGCGGCGATGATGCCGTACGAGGCCGCTGCGATCACCAGCAACAACGCGAGCCCGACGAGGGCCTGTCCGCGTACGCGCGCCCGGCCGCTCATCCCGAGAACTTGATCCCGCTCGACGTCCCCCAGAAGGCCAGGGTCATGAGCATGTCCGAGAGCGCGATCAACACGATGCTGGCGCGGATCGCCCGGCCGGCGGCCCGCCCCACCTCCTCGGGCCCGCCGCGCACCGTGTAGCCGTAATAGCAGTGCGTCACGGTGACCAGGACGACGAACACCCAGACCTTGGTCATGGAAAGGAAGACGTCGCGGCCCGTCAGGAACGCGTGGAAGTAGTGCCCGTAGGTTCCGCTGCCCTGATGGGCGACGAGGATCACGGTGATTTGGGTGGCCAGATACGCCCCCGACAGCGCGATCAGGTAGAGCGGCGTGACCACCACCAAGGCGGCGATGAGGCGGCTGGTCACGAGGTAGGGCAGGGAGCGGATGCTCATGACTTCGAGCGCGTCGATCTCCTCGGTGATCCGCATGGCGCCGAGCTGTGTCGTGAACTTGCAGCCCATCTGCGCCGCCAGGCCGAAGGCCGTGATCAGCGGTGCGATCTCTCGCGTGTTGGCGTACGACGACAGATAGCCCGCCAGCGGGGCGAGCCCGATGATCTGGAGGCCCTGGTACCCCTCGAGCCCGATGGTGATGCCGACGAAGGCGGCGATCACGAAGACGACGAGCACGGTGCTCGCGGCCACCGCCAGCAGCCCGCCCCCGAAGGTGACGTCTGCCACCAGTCGCACCACCTCGTTGCGGTGCCGAACGAGCGCATAGGGGATGGAGGCGAAGGTCTTGAACGCGAAGATCACGAGTCGTCCGAGCCACGCGAGCTGTTCGAGCAGCCGAGCAGCAATCGAAGGGCGCCGCGGCTCCTCTTCCGCCGGAACGGGTCCGATCTGCTGACGGAGCTCCGCGGAGACGGTCACGGGATCCTCGGCGGGACGAGCACGAGGAAGATCTCGGTGAGGATGATGTCGACGAAGAACAACGCGATGCCGGTGATGACGACCGACTGCGTGACCGCCTCACCCACCCCGGCGGGACCCCGCTTCGCCGTCATCCCCTTGTAGGACGCGACGACCGCCGCGATCAGTCCGAAGGTGGCGGCCTTGAGCGTCGACTCGATCAGATCGGCGGGCTGGGAGAAGGTCGCGAAGCTGTTGAGGAACCCTCCGGCCGAGCCGTGGAGCACCGTCAGATCGGCGAAATAGCCGCTGGCGATGGCCGAGAAGGAGACGATGCCGTTGAGCAGCACCGCGACGACGACCGTGGCCAGCATGCGGGGCGCGACCAGTCGTTCGAGGGGGTTGATGCCCATGACCTCCATGGCGGAGATCTCGTCGCGGATGGTGCGGGCGCCCAGTTCCGAGCAGATGGCCGATCCCCCGGCGCCCGCCAGCAGGAGCGCCGTCACGATCGGCGACGCTTCACGGACCGTTCCGATGGCGTCCACCGCGCCGACGAAGGAGGCCGCGCCGATCTGTCCCGCCAGACCGCCGACCTCCAGGACGATGACCAGTCCGAAGGGGACGGCGATGAGGATGGCGGGCAGGACCGAGACCGAAGCCAAGAACCAGGACTGATCGACGAACTCCCGCCAGGCGAACCGTCCGTGGGCCAGCTCGCGGACCGATGCGGACACCGTGTCGAGCACCATCGCGTAGAGCGCCCCGAGGGACTCGACGGCGCGGCGACCCCCTCCGGACAACGACTTGACCGCGGCGATCGTCTCGTCGAACGGGGTCGTGTAGCCGTTGACGATCTCTTCGCTCGTCAAGCGGTTACTCATCGATGATCCCCGCGGACGCACGCGGCCGGGACGACGTTCCGCTTGTGTTCCCCGCCGGCAGCATCGTGTGTCAGCTCACGCCCCTCGCCAGCGTCCCTGGCACCTTCCCCACCACGGAGGGGAGGTTAATCTACCCCTAGTAGATTTACTAATGCCCTGTTATGGTGGCTCGTTGATGACTGACTCCCCTGGATCTCGGTATTTTCATACCGAGAGTAAGCAATTGCGGTAGCGGGGTCGTGAGCACCAGGGCAAAATCCCCGGGGCGTCCGAGTCGGACCGAGTCGGAGCGGTCGTTGCAGCGGCAGCGTCTGATCGAGGACGCCATGGCCGCCATCCGCCGGCACGGGTCGTCGGTGTCGGTCGAGAACATCGCGGCGCAGGCGGGCGTCAGCAAGCCCGTCATCTATTCCGAGTTCGGGGACAAGGCCGGCCTTGCCGACGCGCTCGCGCTCGAGCGGGCTCAGCAAATGGAGCGGTCGTTGATCGCCGAGCTCGCGGACAGCGACCCGCTCGACACCGCCATGGCGGTTCGGCTGGGCGCAAGCGCACTGATCGGCCTTCTCGTTGACGAGCCCGAGGTGTACGGCTTCATCGTCCGCTCCATGAGGGACAGTGATCGGGGGGTCCTCGACAACCCTCTCGTGCGCACGCTGCACGACCGCGTCGGCATGCTCATCTCCTTGCTGGCCCCCGACGCGGACGAGGCGATGGTCTCGGTCGTCACCGACGGCATGTTCGGCTTCATCTTTGCCATGGTCGAGTCGTGGCAGGTCGCCCGGGAGCCGTCCCAGGAAGAAGTGGTCCGCATGATCGTCATGCTCGTCCAACAGGGTTTCGCGACCATCAGCGGGCAAGCCGTACCGGAAACGTCATAGCCATCGGAGCGACCGGCACGGCGGGTCGGCTTGACCCGCGGTCCGGGACTCACCAATGTGGGAGCCCGATGGACCCCACTCTCGCCTCCACCCCGACGTCCTGAACGAACGAATGGGGACACTCGACGGGATTCGCGTGCTCGAGGCGGGGTTGCTCGTCCAGGGCCCACAAGCCGCCCTGACGATGCTCGAGTGGGGCGCCGAGGTCACCAAGATCGAATTGCCCGGGTTCGGCGATCAGAGCCGATGGCTCCCCATCAGCCGGGAGGACCGCCGCTCTCCTTGGTTCACCGCCTGCAACCGCGGCAAGCGCAGCGTCACCATCGATCTCCGTGTCCCCCGTGGACGCGAGGCCTTCCTGCGCCTCGCGGAGAATGCCGACGTCGTCATCACCAACTTCAAGCCCGGCACCATGGACGGTTGGGGTGTCGGATATGCAGAAGGGTCGCGCCGGAACCCTCGGATCATCTACGCGATGGGCTCGTCCTTCGGTCCGGAGGGGCCGGACGCGCAGCGCGAGGGGGCCGATCTGAGTGGGCAGGCGGGAGGCGGGATCATCAGCACGACGGGCGGGGCGGGCAGCAATCCGAGCCCCATCGGGGCCACCATCGCCGACCACATCTCGGGACAGAACCTCCTGACGGGCATCCTCGCCGCGCTCTATGCCCGCGAGCAGACCGGACGCGGGCAGCTGGTCGAGACGTCACTGCTCGGAGGGCAGGTCTGGGCCCAGGCCGGCGAACTGACCAAATATCTGATGTCCGGCGAAATGACGGGGCCGAGCAACCGCGGTCACTCCATGGTCCCTGGCATCTACGGCATGTTCGCCACCGCCGATGGCTGGATCGCGATCGTCGGGGTGGCCGGCGCGTTCCGCGACCGGTTCTACGAGACCATCGGACGCCCGGACTTGATCGAGCGATTCAGTGGGCTGCTCTATTTCGAAGACGACAAGGCGGCTCTCTGGCCGATCCTCGATGAGGTGTTCGCAACCAAGACCACGGCGCAGTGGTGCGAGCTCCTGGGCGCCGCCGGCCTCCGCTTCGCACCGGTCCGCGACCACGCCGAGGTGGCCCGGGACCCCGGCGTGCGGATCAACGGCTACATCGAATCCGTCGAGGATCCTGAGGCTCCCGGCTCCACCGTCGACGTGGTCCGAACGCCGGTCCGCTTCTCCGAGGGCGTGCCCACCACCCCGTGCGGCCACCCGAACTGGGCGAGCACACCGAGGAGGTGCTGCTCGAGGCCGGCTACTCGTGGGAAGACATCACGTCGTTGTCGAACTGACGGCGTCGTCTAGCCCGGGCCGATTCCGCAACACCGCCGAAGGGGCAACGGCGTCGGTGGAGGTGAAGGGACTCGAACCCTCGACCTACGGCTTGCAAAGCCGTTGCTCTTCCAGCTGAGCTACACCCCCGAGGTGGCGTGGTACCGGCCAATGGTAGGCATCCCGCAACGCGGCCTCGGCAAGCCCGACCGCATGATCGGGGCGCCCGGGCGGGGAGAGGCCGCATTGTCGGAACGCCGACCGGCCCCATTATCGTGCGCCCCCGTGGATGCACGGACCTTTCTGGGCATGGAGCCCGACGATGACGACCTGCACTGGCGCATGCTCGTCACTCCTCAGCTGACGACGCCGGGCAACTTCCTGTTCGGCGGATGTGGCCTCGGTGCGGCACTGGTCGCGCTCGAGGCGGCGTCCGGTCGGCCGACGGTGTGGGCGACCGCGCAGTACCTCTCGTACGCGCTCACCGACGCAGAGCTCAAATGGGAGGTCACGTTGGCCGCCGTCGGAGGGCACGTGACCCAGGGTCGCGCCGTCGGTCGCGTGGATGGCAAGGAGATCCTGACCGTCAACGCCGCGCTCGGAAAGGACGACCTCGACGTCGGCGGGACCTGGGTCGAGCCACCACAGGTTCTCCCGCCCGACGACTGTCCACCTCGTTTCCTGCCCGAGTTCTTCCGGAACACGATCATGGACAGCGTCGAGACCCGGACGGCGAAGGGCCGCACGTTCGAGGAGATGGACGGTTCACCGGGCGGTCCCGACTCCGCCCTGTGGGCCAGGGTGCCGGGCCATCTCACGCCTTCGGCGGCCACGCTGGCCATCTTCGGCGACTACGTCTCCGGTGCGGTCTCACAACCGATCGGACGACGGGCCATGGGTCGCAGCCTCGACAACACGCTGCGCATGGTCCAGCTGCAACCCACCGAGTGGGTGCTCTGCGACATCCATATTCATGCGTTGGTCGGCGGCTACGGCCAGGGCACCGCCTTCCTGTGGTCCGAGGACGGCGACGCTCCTGGCCACCGCCAGCCAGTCGATCGCCGTCCGGCTCTGGCCCGGCGACGAAGCCCTCCCGAAGTAGGGCTGCGCGGCCTCACGCCGGAGCGGCCGCGAAACTGGGCGAATGGTCGACGAGCGCGCTCCCGCCGGAGCGATCGGCATCGCTCCGCCTGATCTTCGTCGACCTTCTCGTCCTGGCCGCACTCGCGGGCATGAGCGCTCTGTTCCTGGCCCAGCACTGGGGCAGCACGCCAGGGCCTCTCGGTGGCCCGGCACATCGCGTCTCGCACCTCGGCAGCACCGCCGACGGTGCCCACCATCCCTCCGACGACCACCACCACCGCCTCGACACTGCCGCCGCCGGGGCCCGGCTTCGTCGCCGGACACGTGACGGCCGTCGGCGACTCGGTGATCCTGGACTATCAGGACCCGCTCGAGACGGATATCCCTGGGATCAACGTCAACGGCGCGGTGAGCCGTCAGTGGTCCGAGGGCGAGCAACTCCTCCAGGAATTGAAGGCATCCGGCCAGCTCGGTGCCGAGGTCATCGTGGACCTCGGCACCAACGGACCCATCACCGACGGTGACTTCGACACCATGATGCAAACGCTCAATGGAGCGTCCCGAGTGGTGTTCGTCAACACGCACGTCGACCGGCCATGGCAGGACCCGAACAACGCCGTGCTGGCCAACGGAGCGACCCGCTATCCGAATGTCTTCATCGCCGACTGGGCCACCCTGGCGGCCCAGAACCCGGGATGGTTCGGGTCGGACGGAACGCATCTGGCCATCGACGGCCCCGGCGCGACCGCCCTGGCCGCGCTCGTCGCCTCCACGCTGGCTGCGGGTTGATTTCTCGGGTCGGCCGCTGCGGCGACCTCGCCTGCGCGGTGTAGCTTGACCCTTTGGCGAAGCGGTGCGTGTCAGGGACTGCCGATCCGATCGGTTGTCCAACGACGCGTGAATCGGAGAAGGCCCCGGCATCAATGACGGAATCTGCGGCTTCCACAATCGGTCGCATCGTGGCGACGGTCGTCATCACGCTGTCGGCAGTTGTGCTCATCACCTTGTCCCCGTTCACGCCGGCGGCAACGGGTGCAGCATCCACATCTCATGGGAGTACCTCGTGCACACAGACCGCCGAGTTTGCCTATGGCAGCGCCGTCGGCATTGCGGCGACCCGGGACGGCGGCGGCTATTGGATCGCCACCAATGACGGGCATGTCGCCGCCTGCGGTGACGCCTCGTTCCAAGGTGAACAAACGTCGCTGAACGCTCCGATCGTCGGCATTGCCGCGACGGCAGACGGAGGTGGCTACTACCTCGTCGCCTCGGACGGCGGCGTGTTCAGTTTCGGCGACGCTCAGTTCCAGGGTTCGACGGGATCCATCCGGCTCAACGCGCCAGTGATCGGCATGGCGGTCGATCCGATGACCGGTGGCTACTGGCTGGTCGCCACGGACGGCGGGATCTTCGCGTACAACGCCCCCTTCTTGGGATCCACCGGTTCCATGACCCTTAACAAGCCGGTGGTCGGGATGGCGGCGGCGAGCGATGGAAGTGGGTATTGGCTGGTCGCCTCGGACGGCGGGGTCTTTGCCTATGGCGTGCCGTACTGGGGATCGACGGGGTCGATCCGTCTCAACAAGCCGGTCGTGGGGATGGCCACCGATCCAGCGTCGCAGGGCTACTGGCTCGTCGCATCCGACGGCGGGATCTTTGCCTACGACGCTCCCTTCTATGGCTCAACCGGCGGCATGAACCTTGAACGCGCGGATCGTCGGCATGGAGGCTGTCGCGAGCGGAACCGGCTACCGCTTCCTCGCTGCAGACGGTGGGGTGTTCGCCTACGGATCCTCGACCTTCGACGGAACGCCGGCCTTCGCCCCTCCGCCAACGTCGCAGGTGACCGCGGTCGGGGACTCGATCATGCTCGACTACCAGGACCCCCTCAGGACCGACGTCCCCGGCATCAGCGTGGATGCCGCGGTCGGCCGCCAGTGGGCCGAAGGTGAATCAATCTTGCAGAGCATGAAGGCAGAGGGGCGACTGGGCAGTGAGGTCGTCGTCGGGCTGGGTACCAATGGTCCGATCAGCGACACCGACTTCGACACGATGATGTCGATCCTGGGAGGGGCCACCCGCGTCGTGTTCGTCAATGTGCACGTCGACCGCCCGTGGCAGGACCCCAACAATGCCGTGCTGGCACGAGGTGCGACCCGCTACCGGAACGCGGTCGTCGCCGACTGGGCGACACTGGCGGCACAGAATCCGCAGTGGTTCGGGGCCGACGGGACTCACCTGGCGATCGACGGGCCCGGCGCCATCGCGCTGGCTTCGCTGGTGTCGAGGACCCTTACCGGAGGTTAGGCCGGGTGAACTCTGAGGTAACCTCGTCGCTCCTCCAAACACGGGGCTATAGCTCAGTCGGTTAGAGCGCAGCACTGATAATGCTGAGGTCGCTGGTTCGATTCCAGCTAGCCCCACCAAGTGAGTTGATCGGAGCCCGATATGCCGGGCCGATCGATCAGGTTCATCGGTTCCATCCCCGTCCCAACAAACTTCTCAGCGCGGTACGTGAAAGTCTGTGGAACGGAGACCTCACCATGGGGACGGTTCCAAATCTACGAGCCGCTCAAGCCCTTAATAGGAACCTCACTTAGCTGGTCGACAGCCGTTATTGAGCTCCTCACCGAAGGAATCGGTGGTGTGGCACAAGGTATTGCCATTAAGGCTGCCGATCCCCGTGGCGTGATAGAAGTTTGCTCGGGTGAGGTCGGAGTTTCGAATCTTCACTTTCGTGAATTTCGTCTGCTGCAGCTGCGTACCGATGAACGTCATATTAGAGAAGTCGGTGTTCTCAATGGTCGTCTCCTCGAAGGAGGCGCCGTTCATGCTCCCAAAACGGAAATCCGAAACACCGGCGTTAAGGGCAATCAACACGTGGCTGAGTTTGGCATCGCTCAAGTCGATGCTGCTGCACATGCAACCCACTATCTGCACCCCCGTGCCGATCATGCCACTGAGATTGCCCAACGCGATGGTCTGGTTGAAGCTCACGTTGGTGACGAGGGCGCCCTTCATCTCGACGTCCGGCATCTCGGTCTTCCCGAAAAACACCGTCTTCATGATGGCTCGGTTGAATTTGGCGCCCTTGAGATTTGAATGCTTGAAATTCACGTCCACGAGCTTGGCTCGTGACATGTCGGTGCGCACCAGCGTCGCATTGGAGAACGTCAGGCCATTCATCTGCGCGTCGCGAAAAGTCGTGTCCGTGAGGTTGGGGCGGGCGCCGAAGGTGGAACCGGTCATCATCGACCAATCAAGATTGAGACCGGCGAGATCCGAGCCGCTGAAGGCCGTTGCACAAACGGTGTGATGGGTCTCCGTCGGGTTTGCGACGATCGTGCAGCCGTTCACAACCTTGTCGTCTGAAGTTTTGCTGGCGCTCGCCAGGCTCGGCCACGCCAATACGGCTCCGGCCAACACCACTGCACCCAAAGCCGATCGATGGAATGCCCTGCCCACACGTCGCATAGTCCGTTCCCTCCTTCAGGTTTTGCAACGGAGCTTACGAACGGAGCCTGACCCAATCTCGCTATTCAGCGCCCGTGGTCATCCCAACTCCATCCCAACAATGGGTCCCTGGACGTCCCGCTCCGTCCCGGTCTGTGTCCGGTCGCTAGTTCGATCGCCTCGTGACCAGGACGCAATGGGACGCTACGGGGTAGCCCGGGACATGGAGGGACGGTCAAACCGGCGGACTCCAAACCGTGGCCCTCGCGGTCGTTGACTGCCAATACCCGGGCTGCCGAACAGCGGATGGACGTGCTCGTCCCTTCAGCTTGCTGGCTGCGCGCCGTCCCGGATGCTGCGAAACAGCGGACGGGCCAGCACCACGGCGACCGCGATCTGCAGCACTCCCGCCAACACAATCGGCAATCGGACTCCTCCGATGGCCGCCAGAGTCCCGGCGAGCAGTGCCCCGACCGGCGCCGCGCCCCACACGAGACCGCGCCACGCACCGCCCACCCGACCCATCAGATCGCTCGGCGTGAGCCGCTGACGAAGAGAAATCGCGACCACTGATCCGACCGCAACGGCTGACCCAAGCACGAAGTAGGCCGGCGCAGCGAGTTGCCAGCCGTCGGCCGCCGCCATGACGAGGTAGGCCAGGCCGGACACGACGGCCGTCGCGATGAGTGTCGGGGCACTGCCGAAACGCCCGACGATGCGATCGGTGACGACGCTCCCGACGAGATTGCCGACCGCACCCGTGGCAAGAAAGATGCCGTAGGCACCCGTGTGGACGCCCCAGATGGTCGTAGCCAAGAGGACCAGGACACCGGTCTCCATCCCCTGAAGCCCGGCCAGAGAGCTCACGATCAAGACCAGGACCCGAAGGCGGCGGTCGCCGAACAGCAGCCGCACGCCTTCCCATACCGAGGTCCGCGACCCAGACTGCTGGGGCACCTTCGTGCGGAACCGGACGAGGGGGAGGCTCGACACCACCATCGCTATTGCGTCCGCAAAGAACGGCGCCGATGCGGCGAGGGCAAACAGCGATGACCCGACAATCGGGCCCGCCAGATGCTCGGCGCCGGCCTCCGTGCCCGTCAGCAGTCCGTTCGCGTGCTCGAGTGCGTCAGCCTCGACAAGCGTCGGCACCATGGCCTGAAACGACGAGTAGTAGACGGCCCGGCCGGCTGAATTGACCAGCACGATGAGGATGAGGAGCCACAGCCGCATGTCCCCGCTCACGATCAGGAGGGCGGCGGCGAGAATCACGGCGGCGCGCAGCACGTTGGCGAGGGCCATCAGCGGACCGCGTTCGAAACGATCCGCGAACGCACCGGCCGGCAGCGCCATCAAAAGCCACGGAAGGCTGTCTGCTGCGGCCACTGCAGAAACGGCGAAGGGGTGCGGATCCACCACCACCGCGAGCAGCGGGACGGCTCCAAGCATGAATCCGTCGCCGGAGCTGGCGATCGTGAAACCCAACCAGAGGCGGGCAAAAGGGCGTCCGTGAGGGCGCCGGAGCCGCTTCCCCCGGTTGCGCATTTCCCGAGGAATCTACCGCCCAATCACCTCAACGAAAGGGGCAATGCCCCTGGTGGGCCGCCCGGGCGCGACAACGGCGGGCCCGACCATCAGCGAGAACCAACTTCTCGCTCAAGGCAGCGACCCGCCGTGTCGATAGACACATAGCAAGCAACACCCTGCTCCTTGCGGAGGGGTGCCGTGACTCGCTACGGCCAAATGTGGCGCATACAACCCTTTTGGGTCAGCCCCACTTCGTGCCGAAGTCGTTCGTCATTTCCCGTCCCCCTTTCGCAAGCCAGCACCAGGTGGGGAAATGCGAGGGCTACAACACCGTGCGACCGGTGCCCTCCATTCCCCGCGCGTTAGTTTTCCCCCTGTTGCAACCCGATTGCAACCATTATTTGGGGAAATGGTGATGCAGGCCCCTGACCAGGGACGATGGCGAGCCTCTGGAGCCGGAGCGACCCGGTCGAGGTCCTGCGCGATGCGCCAATTTCGCGAAGCCGTCAGGCTGATCGACGAAGCTCAGTCGCCTGTGCCGCGCACCGCCGTCAGGCGGTCATCCCTTCGACGAGGCGACCTCGAGCCCGCGGGCGCCTACTGGACGGCGATCGCCTACGACGCAACGACGCGGAGGGCCGGCCGTTTCCGAGCTGGACGCGAGCGCTTGGGCGGTGTGCAGTGGAACGGCACGGCCCGCAAGAGCCCGGCTTGCAGCTGGGCAGAACTGACGGGTTTCGATATGTAGTAGCCCTGCACGAAGTCACAGTCGGCCTCGGCCAGCAGCGAACAGGTGACCTCGTCCTCGGCACCCTCCGCCACCACCTTGAGCCCGAGTGAATGGGCCATCGCAATGGACGAATGGACGATGATGGCATTGCTCGATTCGTTGGCCAGCCCGGTGACGAACGACCGGTCGATCTTCAGTTCCTGGACGGGAAGGCGGTGGATATAGGCCAGCGACGAATAGCCGGTGCCGTAGTCATCGATGGCCAGGCAGACACCGAGCGCGGCGAGCTCGTCCAAGACCTTGCTCACCTGGGTCAGGTCGGTCATGACCTCGGTCTCCGTGACTTCGAGGGTGAGGACGTCGGGTGGGAGGCCGCTCGCTGCGAGATGACCGGCGATCCGGTCGACAAGTCCCGCATCGGCGAACTCGCGGCCTGACAGGTTGACCGCGAGACCCAGCATGAGTCCCCTCCGCCGCCACTCGGCACATTGGCCGCACGCTTCCGAGAGCACGAAGTCGCTGATCTGACTGATCACGCCCATCTGTTCTGCCATCCCGATGAATTCCTCGGGCGGGATTGCTCCGTGGATCGGGTGATTCCATCGTGCCAGCGCTTCGACGCGCACGACCGATCCGGACTTGACGTCTGCGATCGGCTGATACATCACGCTCAGCTCAGACCGTGTTTCCAAGGCATGCGTGAGAAGTCCTCCGATCATGAGCCACCGTCGCATGCTCTGGTCCTGGTCCACCGAGTAGAGCTCGACCGTGCTGTGGCGATCCTTCGCCAGATACATCGCAATGTCGGCCCGCTGGAGAAGCAGGGCGACATCGTCGCCGTGCTCGGGCGACAGCGCGATACCCGCACTCGCCGTGACAGCGAGGTTCAGCCCGTCCATCCGAATCGGGCGTGCCAGCTCGCGGTGGAGGTCCTTGACGATGGTGACGGCCTGCTCGGGCGCGGAAATGTCCCCAATGACCAGTGCGAACTCGTCGCCACCGAGACGAGCCACCGTGGCGCGTCCAGAGACCGAGCGCACCAGGCGCTCGGACACCTCGCACAGGAGACGATCGCCGATCGCGTGACCCAGCGTGTCGTTGACGTCCTTGAAGCGGTCGATATCGAGCAGCACCACTGCGAGGCCCTCGCTCTCGCTGAGTGCACGTGCGGCGCGGGCCTGGAAGAGCACCCGGTTCGGAAGACCGGTCAGGGCGTCGTGCGTCGCTTGGTACGACTTGCTGTCGACCTCGAACCGAAGTTCCTCGACGAGACGGGCGCGCTCGAGGCTGGCGCTCGCGTGCGCGACGAGCGTCTCGAAGAGCCGCAGATCATCGTCGTCGAAGCTGTCGAGCTCCTCCTCGCGATCGAAGGCTGCGATGGCACCGATGGCCGTTTGGCCGTTCATCACCGGAGCAACGACCGTGTGATGGTACGCACCCGAGATCGGGTCGCCCCCGGACGTGCCGTTCTGTCCCACGCTGTCGTGGAGCGCAGCGATTCCCGTGGTGATCGCCGTGGCGACGATGGACGAGCGGTCGAGACTGATCGGTTCGAACCCCGAGATCCCACGCTCGTCAAGCGAGATGCGGCGCGCCATCCCCGAGGGCTCGGTGAGAACGAGCTCCGCCCGACGGGCCCGCATCACCGTGCAGACCTGCCGCAGCACGTCCACGCTCATGGACGGAGCTTCGAGGCGTGCGGTGCCGAGCGCACGACTGAAGTCGTAGAGCCGTTGGAGCGAGGCAAACCTGAGCGTGAGACGGGCGTAGCCCCGGTAGGCGCCAATGATCAATCCCGCGACCAGAACGAGTGGCACCGTGGCCCAAAGGCTGAACCACGCCAGGTCCAGCACGACGAAGGAGAGGCACATGTTCGCCGCCATGAGCATCGCCTCGGTGGTGAACTGCACGCCGGTGCGGCGTTCCGTGGTCTGGCCGTTCATCCTCATGACGACTCGGACCGTGAGGGTCGTTGCGGCCATGGAGGTGCAGAGGGCCGCCGCGGCGGCGATCCAACCCCGAACGCTCATCGGACTCGAGGAATTCGAGCAACTCGCGGTAGACGACGGCCGCCAGAGCAATGCTCAACGCACCCGACGCGACGTTGAACAGCAGCTTGACCGCCGGCTGCCGGCGCGGCCCGGCCCGGACGAACGCCTCGGCGCAGACGCCGCACAGGACGAGCAAGGTGGGGGACAAGAACACAAGACCGAGCAGCATCGGCACCTCTTCGAGCACGAAGAGGTAGGTGTTGCCCCGATAGTGCAGCGAGACGGGGGCCCAGGCTGCTGCGGCCCACATCACGGTGAGGATGACGAACATCTCGGGCTGGGGGATCAAGATGCGGATCGGCGCTGCGTTGTAGAGCGGCCCCCAGACCAGGAGGGCGACGGCCGAGAGGCCAAGAGTCGCGGAAAAGGCGTTGACGGCCCACATGCTCGGCTGACTCGACGGTGCCTCCCGATGAGCGGGTTCGCCCGAAGGAGGGGCGACGTCAAAGGAGGCTGCGGCCTCAGTCGGATCGGATCCGTCTGAGGCGCCCTCGAAGTTCTGCGCTACGACCATGGTGCCCACCGGGGGTTGAGTGTGTCGACGCCAGTGGCCGACACAATGTCTCCTATCGGCTGTTTCGGGGCCCGACTTGAGCGCTGGGGACGTAGCCCGGCGGCCTGTGCGGCACGACCCGCCCACCCATCTGTTCGGATGCACCCTATTCAGTGGGATATTGAACGGTGTACACTAACGGGCGGAAACGTCTCGGCGGAAGGAGACAGGGTGGCCCGTATGGCGGTCGGCCGAACGACGCACCTGACCAAAGAAGAGGTGGCGCAGGAGGCCCTGGCGTTGTTCGATGCGCCTGATGTCGCCTTTTCCATGCGGGCGCTGGCTGCCCGGCTCCGGGTCAGCCCGGGCGCGCTGTACAACTACTTCGACAGCCAGGGCGCCCTCATCCAGGCGGCCGTCTCACTGGTGTGGGAGGAGGCCATCGTCGACTTCCTGTCTCTGGTTCCCGACCCGGTCGCAGAACCGGGTGATCCCGTGGAGTTCCTGATCCGAGCCGCCATCTGCGCGCGACGAGCCTTCAGCCGTCACTACGGGATCGCCCCGAACCTCGCCCTCCCGACACCTGAGGGCGACGGCCGACTCGCCGGAAGCCTGGCGATCTTCGGCAGCCTGCTCGAGTCGGCAGGCCTCGAGGGCGAGGACGTCGGCGAGGCCTTCTACGCCTACACGACCTACACCTTGGGTGCCATCCTCTACCGCAGCCATCGACGGCAGGCCTCGGCACGATTCGGCATCGATCCGGACGTTTCGTCGTTTTCGAGTTCCGCCGTGCGTCCGGACGATGCTCCAGCCGCCACGTCTGGGACGTTGGAGGAGTTGGATCGGACCATCGCGCTCACCGAGGCGGACGAAGAGGCCGAGGAGCATCTCTTCGCCCTCGGGCTCCGGCGCCTGCTCGAAGGCTTCGGCCTCCAGGCCCGAGCAGGAGACCGGCTCTCGATCGCCCACGCCGTCTGACGTTTCAGAGTGCCGCGTCACGGGCGGCACGGATCCTGGGCGCAACCCGTCAGGTCCCGGTCAGGTCGCGGCCGGCGCCGTCCACTCCTGGGCGAGCACTCGCCGCACCATCGGTTCGAAACTCGCAAGCGGTTCTGAGTCGTAGGACGGGTCGAAGGACACTTCGTCCCAGTTCGTCGTGAAATCCCGCTCGCCTCGATTGGCCTCCGGCACCAGCTCGGCGGCCGCATGGCCGCGGTGAAATCCGCTGCTCAGACCCCAATATGAGCCGATATATTGCGTCAAAGCCCTCGGGTGCTCACTGAATCACGGTTAGACGGTCCAGCCTGCACGCACTGATCTCCGCCCGGGGCCAAGCGAAGCAAATCTCAACTTTCGAACAAGTTTCATCGTTGAAGCCAGTTTTCCTCGCAGACAACAGGGGTGCCCATTCACTGGTCCGGAGGCGGGAACCGGAAAGGGAGAAGAGTGGTGGGACCGAGACACGCGTGGACGGCGGGTCCGAAGCACGTCCGAGCGTCTGTGGCACCGAAGCACGCACGCCGGGGCGGCGGCTGGCGTCTTGCCGCGGCACCGCTCGGTGCCGTGCTCCTGGTGCTGTTGCCGATTCTCGCGGTTGTCGGGCTCTCGGGCCCCGGCCCGGCTCCTTCCTTGGCCGCACCGGGCCAAGGTCGGAACGCGTCGGCTCTTCTTCCCGCGCCGACGTGCGGCGCGCTCGGTGTCCTCTCGAGCCTCGTCGGCACGTGCCCCGGCTCGACCCCTCAGTCGACGGCCGCTGTCGCGGCGGCCAAGACGTCGGCCAAGTGCAACCTCTTTCAGATACTGCTGGGGAAGTGCAACGCATCGGGAAACGGAGGGCTGTTCCTCCTCGAATTGGCCCTGGCCAGTTCCCTGCGCCTGAAGCTGCCAACGGCCCCCACCTCGACCACGACAACGTCGTCGTCAACGTCGACGACAACCACTTCGTCGACGACAACCACCACGACACAACCGCCGACCTCGTGTGCCGGGACTGCACCGCCCCTGGCGCCACCAAGCGGACAGTGGGAATGCACGTTCGACGACGAGTTCAGCGGAACGTCACTCGACAAGACAAAGTGGCAACCCCAACTCACCGCCACGAGCGGCTACAGCACCGGGACACCGCCGAATCAGGTCTGCTACGTGAACACCCCGGGAACGATCTCGGAGGGCGGCGGCTATCTCAACCTCTCCATCGTCCACCAGACCCTGCCGACAACGTGCCAGGGTCTCAATGGCGTGAGCTCCGTGAGCACGTACAACGGCGGCATGGTGTCGTCGTATCAGCTGTTCAGCCAGGAATACGGCTACTTCGAGGCGAGGGCCGAGATACCCGCTTCGAGAGCACAGGGCCTCCAGGAGACCCTGTGGCTCTACCCCGAGAACCAAAAGCTCTACGGGCCTTGGCCCGACAGCGGTGAGATCGACTACGGCGAGTTCTATTCGAGCCAGCCCGACTCCGACTTTCCCGTGGTGCACTACCCGGGGTCGACCGGCGATCCCAATGCCAGCACGGCCGCCGGCTGCAACGTGGCGGGCGCCTCGCCCGCCGGGCAGTTCAACACCTACGCGCTCTCGTGGACGCCCACCACCATCACGGCGTACTTCAACGGCGTGCCCTGCATTACCGACGTCTACGCGCCGTACGTGAGCAGCCCCGACACGGCGCCCGGACCCTTCAACCAACCGTTCTTCCTGGCCTTCACCTCGGCGGTCGGCGTGGGCAGCGACAACCCGGGTCAGGGGACCCCGACCCGGGCCACCACCAGGCTCGACTGGGCGCGGGTCTGGCAGTACGGCTGAGCCGGCGACAGACCGCCGGTCCCTCCTCGTTCGGACCTCCAGCCGAAAGAGGCCGGGACCAGGGCCGGAGCGAGCGCTGGCACCGCATCGCTGGTGGCCGGTAGCGGGAATGTTGCGTTCCGAAGTTTTCAACAACTTTTGAAGGGACTTCGGTTTCTCCCACTCCGGTTGGGGGTACACGTTCGCCCGACGCGGAGGGAGAACGAGGGTGGCGGAGCCAGAAGATCGGGAACCGAAGCACGGACGCGCGCATGCGGCCAGGCACGCGCGGCGGAGGAGGCCCTGGCGCCTCGCCGTGGCACCGCTCGTCGGCCTTCTCCTCGTCCTCGCCCTGACCCTCCTCGTGGTCGGCTTGCCCGGCCCGGCGCACCCGCGGACCGTCGACACCCAGGCGACCAGCCTGGACCTGACCTCCGCCACGCCGGCCGCACCGTGCGGTGCGCTCGGCATCCTCGGGCGACTGTTGGGCGCGTGCGGCGCCACGGCCGGCTCGGACGGCCAGGCTCCGACCGCCAGCTGCAATCTGCTGGCGCAATTGCTCGGCCTGTGCACCATGAGCCCCGACTCCGGCGACAGCGGCTCGGGCTCCGGCGCCACCCCGCCGTCGACTACGACCACCACGACCAGTCCTCCCCCGACCACCACGACGACCGCACCCGCCCCGGATCCCGTGCCCGGGGCAACGCTGGGCACGGGTGGTCCCTGCGTCGGACACGGCGCCACCCATCGCCGCACCGAGCGGAGGCTGGACGTGCACGTTCGACGACGAGTTCGACGGGACGTCCCTCGACACGACCAAGTGGCAACCCCAGCTCACGGCGACCAGCGGCTTCACGACGGGATCGACCCAGGCCAAGGTCTGCTACGTCGACAACCCGCAGACGATCTCCGAGTCCGGCGGCGCGCTCAGCCTCTCCATTCAGCGCACCAACACCATGAGCTGCCAGGGACTGAACGGCCTCGGCGGGTCGAGTCACTACCAGGGCGGCATGGTCTCGTCCTACCAGCTCTTCAGCCAGGAATACGGCTACTTCCAGGTGCGAGCCGCCATGCCGTCGACGGCGATCCCTGGCCTCCAGGAGACCCTGTGGCTGTACCCCGAGAATCAGAAGCTCTATGGCGCCTGGCCCGACAGCGGCGAGATCGACTACGCCGAGTTCTATTCGCAGACCCCCGCCGACGACTACCCGGTCCTTCACTACCCCGGGTCGACCGGCGACCCCAACTCGGACATCCCCACCGGCTGCTCCGCGCCGAGCGCGTCGGCCGCCGGTCAGTACAACACCTACGCGCTGTCGTGGACCCCGACGACCATCACCGCCTACTTCAACGGCATCCCGTGCATCACCGATGTCTATGCGCCCTACGTGGCCAGTCCGGACAAGGCACCCGAGCCGTTCGACCAGCCCTTCTTCCTCGCCTTCACGTCGGCGCTCGGCATGGGCAACGACGGCGTCACGAGCAACACGCCGATGCCGGCGACGACCAAAATCGACTGGGTGCGGGTCTGGCAGTACGGCTGAGGCATCCGCCGGGCCGGTGGCGCCCGCGACACAGGACGCCGGCCACATCGCGTCGTAACGTCGGGCGCGGTGGAGTTCAGCAAGGAGCTGCGCGACGACATCGCGGCGGGTGACATCACCGTCTCGTTCCGGCTCTGGCGCCGGCTCCAAGCCAAGGTGGGCGGGCGGTACCGGGTCGGCCGGGTCGAGATCGAAGTCGACGCCATTGACCTTGTCCCCTTCGCGTCGATCACTGGCCGCCGACGTCCGCCGGGCCGGCGAGACCGACAAGGAGGCGCTGCGCCAGCGGGCGGCCCACGCGGGCCCGATCGACGACGACACCGTGCTCTACCGGATCGCCTTCCACGTCATCGGGGAACGTTGAGCGCCGCGGCGCCCAGCCCGTGCGGGTCCGTCGCGGCCACCGGTAACGTCGGGCGTCGCGGTGGTGCCGACTCAGAACCCCGCTCTTCGTCCCACCCACGAGGAGGACCCATGCAGCAACGCCAAATCGGTGACCGGACAGTGAGCGCCGTCGGCCTCGGCGAGATGCCGCTCTCGATCGAGGGCAGGCCCGACCGCCGCCAGGCCATCGCCACGATCCACGCCTCCCTCGACGCGGGCGTGACCATCATCGACACCGCCGACGCCTACTCCCTCGGGGTGCAGGAGCACGGTCACGGCGAGGAACTGATCGCCGAGGCACTCGCCACCTACGGAGGGGCCACCGACGACGTGCTCGTCGCCACCAAGGGTGGGCACCGTCGCCCGGGCGACGGCAGCTGGACCGTGCACGGCGACCCCACGCTACGTCAAGGAGGCGTGCGAGGCGTCGCTCAAAAGACTCGGCGTCGACGCCATCGGCCTGTACCAGTACCACCGTCCCGACCCCAAGGTTCCCTGGGCCGACTCCGTCGGCGCACTGGCCGACCTGCTCGACGAGGGCAAGATCCTCATGGCCGGCGTCTCGAACGCCAATGTCGCCCAGATCGACGAGGCGCAGCGGGTGCTCGACGGTCGGTTGGTGAGCGTGCAGAACCAATTCTCGCCGCGCTTCCGCTCGTCGGAGGGCGAGCTCCGGCACTGCGAGCAGCTCGGCCTCGCGTTCATCCCCTGGAGCCCGATGGGCGGCATCGGCCGAGCCGACGACATCGAACACACTCATCCGGCCTTCGCCGCGGTGGCCGAGGAGGTGGGCGCCAGCCCCCAGCAGGTCACCCTGGCCTGGATGCTGGCCAAGGGCTCCCGCGTCGTCCCGATCCCCGGGAGCAGCCGGCCCGAGACGGCCGTCGCCTCGGCGGCCGCCGCCGCGATCGAGCTGACCCCCGACCAGGTCGCCCGGCTCGACGCATCCTGATCCAAGGCCCGGCCGCCGCGCCGGTGGAACAGAACATCGTCCCGGCGGGTTGGACAACTGTCCGCCGGAACTGCCTTCCGGGAGTCGTGCGGCGACACGAGGAGAGAGTGAGACCCCCATGCCCGCAGTGACCGTCGCCGACAACCTGGTCCTCCCCCGCATCACCCCGCCGGCCGACCGCTCGGCGATCCGCCCGGTCAAGGCGGTGACCGAGGCGCCCGCCGGTTACGAGGGCGAGGGCTTCCCGGTCCGCCGCGCCTTCGCGGGCGTTCCGCTGGCCGAGCTCGACCCCTTCATCCACATGGACCAGATGGGCGAGGTCGAGTACGCGCCCGGAGAAGCCAAGGGCACGTCGTGGCACCCCCATCGCGGTTTCGAGACGGTCACCTACATGATCGACGGCACGTTCCAACACCAGGACTCCATCGGAGGCGGCGGCCTCATCACGAACGGCTCGACGCAGTGGATGACGGCGGGCTCGGGCATCCTGCACATCGAGCGACCACCCGAGCAGCTCATCGCCACCGGCGGCCTGTTCCACGGCATCCAGCTCTGGGTCAACCTGCCTGCGGCCGACAAGAGGATCGACCCCCGTTACCAGGGCATCGAGGGCGACAACGTGCTGCTCTTGACCACACCCGACGGCGGCGCGCTCGTCCGGGTCATCGCCGGTGACGTCGACGGCCACCGTGGGCCGGGCTCGACGCACACGCCGATCTCGCTGGTCCACGCGACCATTGAGCCCGGGGCCGAGCTCGTGCTCCCGTGGCCGCGCGAGTTCAACGCACTCGTCTACGTGCTGTCGGGCCGCGGCTCCGTCGGGACCGACACCCACCCCATCCACACCGCGCAGCTGGCGATGCACGGACCCGGCGAGGCGATCGTCCTGCGAGCGGACGCCGAGCAGGAGTCGCGTCACCCGGCCCTCGACGTCCTCATCCTCGGCGGCCGGCCGATCGGTGAACCCGTGTACGCCCACGGTCCCTTCGTCATGAACACGCGCGGCCGAGATCGTCCAGGCCTTCGAGGACTTCGAAGCCGGGCGCCTCGGCACGGTGCCCGCCGATCACATCGGGAACGCCTGACCGGCCGGGCGGGCGCGGCGCTGGGCCGCCCGTCCAGCGGGCATGATCGGGGCGTGCAGAGGATCCCCGGCAGCGAGGCGACCAACAGCGACACCTGGGGCACGGCCGACGTCGGCGACCTGACCGGGCGCGTCGCGCTCGTCACGGGCGCGAACAGCGGCATCGGTTACGAGACCGCTCGGGTCCTGGCCGATCACGGGGCGCACGTGATCATGGCCTGCCGGAACCACGAGAAGGCGGCCCGGGCCCGGGACAAGCTGGAGAGCCAGCTGCGCCGCAGCTCGCTCGAGCTCCTCGATCTCGACCTCGCCGACCAGGCCTCGGTGCACCGGGCGGCCGAGCGTGTGGTCGACCAGCACGCCCGCCTCGACCTCCTGGTGAACAACGCCGGTGTGATGGGCACCCCCCACCGCCCGACGGCGGACGGTTTCGAGCTGCAGATGGCGACGAACCATCTCGGGCACTTCGCGTTGACCGGACTGCTGCTGGACCGACTCGTGACGACCGAGCGCTCCCGCGTGGTGACGGTCAGCTCCCACATGCACCGGCTGGGCCGGGTCCGGCCCGACGATGTCGCGACGACGAAGGCGCGCAATTCGTGGATCCACTACAGCACCACGAAGCTGGCCAACCTGCTCTTCGTGGCCGAGCTCAGCCGGCGCCTCGAGGCCGGCGGCCTCCACACCATGGCCCTGGCCGCCCACCCGGGCTGGACGCGCAGCAACCTGGCGGGGAGCGGCGCGTCCCTGAGCAAGAGCCGCGTGCGCCGGCGACTCAGTCGGGCCGCCGGTGCGAACCTCGGCCAGTCAGCCGCGGGCGGCGCCCTGCCGGTGCTGTGCGCGGCGACGTCGTCGCACGTGCACAACGGCCAGTACATCGGTCCGGGCGGCGCCTTCCAGATGTTCGGGCCTCCCCGCGTGGCTCGCCCGTCGCGGCGGGCGCGGGACCCGAAGGCGGCGGCTCGGCTGTGGGAGGCGTCCGAAGCGCTGACCGGCGTCACCTATTCGGTGCCTGCCGCCGTCTGAACGCACCGGGCGCACGGCCCACTCGGGCAGGCAAGCGCTGCGGGGGGATCGTCGGGTTGCCGACGGCCGAGGAACTCGGCATGAGCCGGCACCCGGTCCGGTCGCAGGACCCGGCCAAGGGTAACGATGACGACCGAAGCGGCGCCGGCGCGGCGGAGGGCTGCGGCCGCGCTCTGGGCACGCGACTCCGCTGACGTAGGTGTCGTCGAGCAGGACGAGGCGCCGGTCGGCGACGCGGCAGCGGAGCGTCGGTGGCACCGCGAAGGCTCGGGCCGAGGGGTGCATGTGCCCGACGGGTTCGCTCGTCCGGTACAGCAGGCCGCGTCCAGCGCACGCCCGGCAGCGCCGACTCGACCTCGGCGGCCAGGCCCCGGAACGCGGGCGATGGGCGAGCCGCCGGGGCGGACCGTCGAGGGAACCGGCAACACGAAATGCAGACGGCCTCCCGCCAGTCGCGGCGACGCACGTCCGCGTGCGGTCGTGCAGGAAGCCGGCGGTCAGCGAGCGGACGATCGGCGCCGAACCGGGCGCGGGCCTCGTCGACGGCGCCTCCTTGTACCCCATGAGCACCGTGTAGAGCGGCCCGGGCAGCGGGCACAGCCGCATCGGCAGGACCGGCGCCAGCACCACGCCGAGGCGGCGGGCGACCAGGCGGCAGGCGAAGCACACCCGGTCGGACCCCGATGCGGGGCCGCAGCACAGGCGGCAGGCCCCGGGGACCGGGGTCCGGCGGGACGGCGGGGTCAGCCGGACGAGTCCGGTTCGGGAGTCGGTCGATGCAGGAGAAAGGTCCCCGTCGCCCGGCTGATCGAGCTCGCCGTCGGCGTCGCGCATGCTGGCCTCGCCGTAGGCCACCTGCTTGGCCATGCGCACCACCTCGCCGCGGAGGGTGTACGGCTCGCCCTTGAGCGCCGGACGCATGCATTCGGTCTTCATCTCGAGCGTGCCCCGGGTGCGGGCCTTGCCCGGGAGAGCGGCGTTGATGGCGAAGTTCATGGAGGCATCGAGAAGGAGGGAGTGGATCCCGGCCTGGTCACCCCGTGGGGGTTGCAGGCCAGGTCCGTCGGCGATGAAGGTGCCGGCCACCCAGCCGAGGTCCTCGCCGTCCACGCCGTAGCCGGTGAAGGCGCCGCCGACCAGCTCGATGATCGGCATGCCGCCGTCGCCCAGCCAGCGGTCCATGTCCTTGCCGTGCGGCTCATCGAGCGCCAGACCCTAGCGGGCGGCGCTGGGCGGGCCTAGCTGCGGCGGCGGGCGCGCCGGGCCGTCGCTTTCGGCGCTCGCGTCCCTGGTCACGGCCCAAGTGGCCCTCCCAGACGGGGGCGGGTAGGATGTCCTGCGATTTGGACCGGCAGGGCGGGACTGCCCGCCGGATTTGAGGAGGCACCATGACCACCGCAGTCATCGTCGACGCTGTCCGGACGGCCGGCGGCAAGCGCAACGGCAAGCTCCGCGGCTGGCACGCCGTGGACCTGGCCTCCGAGACGCTCAAGGCGATCGCCGAGCGCAACAAGCTCGACCCGGCACAGATCGACGACGTGATCATGGGCTGCGTCATGCAGGTCTCCGAGCAGTCGCTCAACATCGGCCGCAACGCCGTGCTGGCGGCGGGCTGGCCCGAGTCGGTGCCCGCCACCACCATCGACCGCCAGTGCGGCTCCTCCCAGCAGGCCATCCACTTCGCGGCCCAGGGCGTCATGGCCGGCGCCTACGACATCGTCGTGGCCGCCGGTGTCGAGAGCATGACCCACACCCCGATGGGCGCCTCGGTCGTGCGCGACTTCGGCTTCCCCTTCGGCCCCCGCGTGATGGCACGCTACGAGCCGGTGGGCGGCCTGAAGGGCCAGGGCATCGGGGCCGAGATGATCGCCGACCAGTGGGGCATCTCGCGTGAGGACCTCGACGCCTTCTCGGTGCAGAGCCACCAGCGGGCGGCGCGGGCCACGGCGGAGGGTCGCTTCGAGAACGAGATCGTGCCCGGTGATCGTGCACGACGAAGAGGGCAAGGACACCGACGAGATCCTCTCCGCCGACGAGGGCATCCGCCCCGACTCGTCGGTCGAGACGCTGGCCAACCTGAAGCCCGCCTTCAAGGAGGACGGCAAGGTCACGGCGGGCAACTCGTCGCAGATCACCGACGGCTCCTCGGCCGTGCTGATCATGAGCGAGGAGAAGGCCAACGCGCTCGGGCTGCGGCCCCGGGCCCGCTTCCACGCCTTCGCGCTGGCGGGCGTCGACCCGGTCACCATGCTGACCGGCCCCATCCCGGCCACCACCACGGTGCTCGAGCGGGCCAAGCTGACCATGGACGACATCGACGCCACCGAGATCAACGAGGCCTTCGCCTCGGTCGTGCTGGCGTGGGAGAAGGAGCACCACCCCGACATGGAGAAGGTGAACTCCAACGGTGGCGCCATCGCGCTGGGTCACCCCCTGGGTGCCTCGGGCGGCAAGCTCATGGGCACCCTGCTCAACGAGCTCGAGCGGACCAACGGCCGCTGGGGCCTCCTCACCATGTGTGAGGGTGGCGGGCTGGCCAACGCGACCATCATCGAGCGGCTGGGCTGAGCCGGTCCTCGCTCTCGTCTAGAGGGCGAGGGCGTCCGCCACGAGCTCTTCGGAACACCCGGGCGCGGCACCGAGATAGGCGACGATGGCGTCGTCACGCATCTTGTGCGACTCGCGCAGGCCGTCGATCATCGTTCTGAGGTAATCCGAGCGCGGGCGCGCCCAGTTCGGCGTGGGCCATCGTCGTTGGCGACGTGAACGTGAGCACCGGTGCGTCAGCGTCGTCGTCGCGACCCACACAGAGCAGGTTCTCGTAGCGGCCTGATCCCAGGTGGTGGCTCCGCCCCACCGCCAGGTCGTCGGGGGCCAGGTCGATCGGCGAGGTCACAGCCACGACCGTTCTCCTGGGCGACGACGTCTTCGAACTGCTCCCAGGTGATCAGGTAGGCCCGGGCGCGGGCCGGGGTGGCCGGGCTCTCGACGATGTCGATGAAGCACGGCGCACCGCCCCAGGTCTTCGAGGTGCCGGCGAAGTACAACCGGTACGGGATCTCGAGCGGGCGGTCCTGGCGGGCGGCGTCGTGTCGCGGGCGCCGCGGCACGGACGCGTCGCACCTCGCGGCGTGCCCCCTGCGATGTAGCAGCCGAAGCGCTCGGCGCACAGGTTCGACCCATAGCTGGCGTACCAGACCATGGGGACCCCGCGGTCGTCAGTGATAGCGGGTCGCCATGAGGAAGCCGGCGAAGATCATCACCAGGCCGGCCACCAGACCCCACGGTGAGCCGTGTGCGGCGAACGGCAGGTGGGCCAGGTAGTTGACCGTGATGACGGCGACGCCTCCGATGAGCAGCACGAGGACGAGCACGCCGAACCACGGCGGGCTGTGGCGCACGCTCTTGGGGATCGGCGCCGTGTAGCGGCCGCTCTCCTCGGGTGACTTGTAGCGGCCGACCTTCGAGGTGGTACGGCCCGAGGCCGACTTGCCCTTCTTGGACGCGCCGCCGGGACCCTTGGTGCTTGTTGCCATCGGAGTCAGAGGTTAGCCAGCGGCGGCGGGCGCCTCGGAGCGGGCGGGCGGGCTCGTCGTCTCGGGCGTTGCACGAGCTTGGCTACGATCGTCGGCCCATGGGACCGCGGGTGCTCGTCGTCGACAACTACGACTCCTTCGTCTACAACCTCGTCCAGGAGCTCGGTGAGCTCGGGGCCGACCCCGTGGTGTTCCGCAACGACGCCATCGATGTCGACGGCATCCGCGCCGAGCGCCCCGACGCCGTCCTCATCTCCCCGGGGCCAGGTCGCCCCGAGGACGGAGGGGTGAGCCTCGACGTCGTGCGCCAGCTCGGGGGGGAAATCCCGTTGCTCGGGGTGTGCCTGGGCCACCAGTGCATCGGCCAGGCCCTCGGCGGCGAGATCGTCGCCGCGCCGCACCTCATGCACGGCAAGACGTCCGAGATCCACCACGACGACCAAGGGATCTTTGCCGGCCTGCCGAACCCGTTCGTGGCCACGCGCTACCACTCCCTGGTGGTGCGGCCGGAGTCGGTGCCCGCCGAACTGGAGGTCACCGCCACCTCGACCGACGGCGTGGTCATGGGCCTGCGGCACCGCTCCTTGGCGATCGAGGGGGTGCAGTTCCACCCCGAGTCGGTCCTCACCGCGTCGGGGCCGGCGCTGCTGGCGAACTTCCTCGGACAGCTGGGCGCCGGGGTGGGGCAAACGCCGACGTAGGTCGCGGGCGGCCGGGCGCGGCTGGTTGCCGGCCCTCAGGGCTGGCGGGTGCGCAGCAGACCACCGGTCGTGGTCGACGTCGGCGGTCCGTGACCGGTGCCCTGGACCGTCGTCGTCGTCGTGCTGGACGACGTGGTCGTCGTCGCCGGCTGGCAGACCGAGAGGTTCACGGTGCTGCCGCTCGACACCTGCGCGTTCGCCGCCGGGTCCTGCCCGTCGACGTCGCCGGGCTGGGCGTTGTTGGCACAGCCGGTGTCGAAGGTGGTGTTGGCCGTCAGCCCGGCGTTGCTGATGGCGTTCTGCGCCGAGCTCGACGTCTGCCCGAGCACACCCGGAACGGACACACAGTTCGAGATGACGAGGTCGACGGAGCTGTTGGGCGCGACGTTCGCGCCCGCGCCCGGGCTCTGCGCGGCGACCGTCCCGCTCTGATAGCCGGCGGGGCAGCCCTGCGACTGGGACCCGACGTTCAACCCCTTTTGCGCCAGGATCGAGCCCGCGCTGGCCGGCGACTGGCCGAGCACGCTCGGCACGGGCACCGCCGTCTGATTCCCCGACACGGTCAGCACGACCGGGATGTTGGCCTTGATCATGGCGCCGCCCGCCGGGTTCTGACTGATCACGAAGCCGACCGGCTGGTTGCTCGAGACGTACTTCACCTTGTACGTCAGGTTGGCGGCCGTGAGTTTCTGGATGGCGGGTGCCAGTTGCTCGTTGGCGACATTCGGCACCTGCACCGTCGGGATGTTGGGCCCGTCACTGATCACGAGGTTCACGGCGGAGTTGCGCGATACCGACGCGCCCGACTTTGGATCGGTCGAGAGCACGAGACCCTTCGTCCTACTGCTCGTCCGGAAAGTGGTCGAGCCGACGGCGAGGTGATCGTTCTGGAGCGTCTGCGTCGCCGAGGTTGCGGTCTGTCCGACCACGTTGGGGACGGTCACGTCGCCGCCGACCACGGAGCGCAACAGGAAGTAGGCGATGATGCCGAGCGCGACCAGAAGCAGCAGCAGGAGGATGATGAGGCGGCGCGTGCGCCTCTTGCGCTCTTCCTCCTCGCGGTCGGAGGGCGCAACGCCGCCGGCCGGGACGGCCATGGTGCGGCCCGTGGTGGCCGCCATCATCGTGGTCGCGCCGGCGGCCGCGCCGGCTGCACCCATGACGGAGGTGAGGCTCGGGTCACCCGCCTCGACCGGGACGGCCGTCGGCGAAGCGGAGGAGATCCGCCCGCAGTTCCTCGGCCGATCCGTAGCGCGAGGCCGGGATCCTTGGCCATCGCCTTCATGATCACGGCCTCGAGGGCGGCGGGAACGGCGGGGTTGGCGACGCGGGGCAGGACGGGTTGGTCGCGCACGTGCTTGGACGCGACCGCAACGGGGGAATCGCCGGTGAACGGTGGGCGGCCCGACCGCCATTTCGTAGAGCACCACGCCCAGCGAGTAGATGTCGCTGCGGGCGTCGACGCCCTTGCCCTCGGCCTGCTCGGGCGAGAAGTAGGCGGCCGTGCCCATGACGGCGCCCGTCTGGGTGAGGCTCTCCTCGGTGTTCACGGCGCGGGCGATCCCGAAGTCGGTCACCTTCACCTCGCCGTCGGGCGTGATGAGCACGTTGCCCGGCTTCACGTCGCGGTGCACCACACCGTGGCGATGGGCGAAGGCGAGCGCCGCCGCCACGCCGGCGCCGATCGTCGCGATCTGGTTCGGGGGCAGCTTCTCGGGGTCGCGCAGCACGGCGGAGAGCGCTCGGCCCTCGACGTACTCCATCACGATGAAGTAGACGCCGTCGTCCTCCCCCCAGTCGAAGACGGGGACGATGTTGGGGTGCGAGAGGTTGGCGGCGGCCTGGGCCTCACGCCGGAAGCGCTCCACGAACGTCTTGTCGACGGAGAGCTCGGGGAAGAGGACCTTGAGGGCGACCGGCCGATCGAGCTGGCGGTCGACAGCCCGGTAGACCTGGGCCATGCCGCCGCGCGCGATCAGGTGCGTGAGCTCGTAGCGACCCGAGTAGGTGCGGGGCGTCTCGACGGGTTGCATGGCGGACCGAGCCTACGCTGGGCGCCCTTGGGCGCGGGGTAGGGACGAGCCGAGTTCGGCCGGGACGGGCGTCGGGCTCATGGGGTGGCTCCGGTGGTGGCAGGGGGCGGGGTCGTGGTGGCGGTCGGGAACGTGGTGCCCTGGCCCGAGTTCGCGCTGTTGAACGACGGACGCGTCGTGCTCGTCGTCGTGGTCGTCGTCGTGGTGGTGGTGCGACTGGACCAGTTGGTGGACGTAACCCTTGGCGTCGTCGAGCGAGGATTTCGACACTCCGGCCGCCACCGCGCCGACGGCGGAGGGCGGGATCTGGGTCTTGGCCACGTGGGGACGATCCACGATCTTCGGATGGAACCACAGCACGCCGCCGGGCTGGCCCTGCTTGATCACGATCTGGTTGCCCTGCAGCGTGACGATCCAGTTGTCGTAGGCGTACCAGCGGAGCACGAAGTAGGCGGCCACGGGCACCGCCGCCAACAACAGGACGAACCCGATGACCCGGAAGGTGACGCGGCGAGGGATCCCGAGGCGACGCCTGCGCTCGCGGCGCGTCTCCTTCTCCTTGCGCTTGGCCGCCTCCTCGGGTCGCGTCGCGCTGGGCGCGAGCGGCACGCGGGTCGAGGTGCGCGCCACCGGTACGGATGCGCCCGAGCCGACGAAGAACTCGTCGCTGCGCGGGCCTTCCTCGCCCAGCGTCGTCGCCTCGCTGCCGAAGCCCAGGCGCGACCCCGGGGCGAGGGTGTCCGAGTCGGAAGAGGCCGACATCTGGGCGGTGCGGTTCAGCGGCACGGCCTGGGTGTCATCGGACAGCGAGCCGGGCGTGGCGGGAGGCGCATCGTCGGCGCCGGGCTGCGACGACGGGCTCCGGCCGTCGCCGTTGGGCGCACCCGCTGCGGCGGCCGCGGCGGCGCCGGCAGTGGCGGTGGCGGTGGCGCTGGCGATCGTGATGGCGGCGGTGCTCGCCCCGATCGGGGTCACCTTCGAGGTGGCGTCGGCACCGTCGTCGCCGATCTGGACGTCGACGATCACGACGGTGATGTTGTCGGCCCCGCCGTGCTCGTTGGCCGCGTCGACCAGGCGGCGGGCCGCCTCGTCGGGATCACCGATCTCGCCGAGGATGTCGGCCATCTCGTCCATGCCGACCTCGTTGGACAGGCCGTCCGAGCACAGGAGGACCCGGTCGCCCGTGCGCAGCTGCAGCTCCCACATGTCGGTCTGCACCTCTGAGGACACCCCGAGGGCACGGGTGAGGATGTGGCGTTGCGGGTGGACGGCGGCCTCGGCCTCGGTCATCTCGCCGTGGCGCATCCGCTCCTCGGCCAGGCTGTGGTCGGCGGTCACCTGGAACAGGCGTCCGTCCGAATAGACGTAGGCGCGCGAGTCACCCACGTTGGCCAGGGCCAGGACGTCGTGGCCGTCGTCGGCGCCGACCAGGGCCATCGCCGTGAGCGTGGTGCCCATGCCCCGGAGATCGGCGTTGACCTGGCTCTCGTGCCAGACCGCCTCGTTGGCCTCGGAGAACGCGGCGCGCAGACCCGAGACCGTCGGGGCCTTGCCGAAGGCCAGCTCGAGCGTCTCGACGGCGACACGCGCCGCCACCTCGCCCCCGACGTGGCCGCCCATCCCGTCCGCCACCGCGTAGAGGTTGGGCCGCTCGAGCGGCATGTCCTGATTGATCGGGCGGACCCGGCCGACGTCGGTCGCCGAGCCGGACCGCAGGACGGTCACCGCGAGACCTCGAACACCGTGGATCCGATCTGGAGCATGTCGCCCTTGCCGAGACGAACCGCCTTCGAGATCTGCTCCGAGTTCACGTACGTGCCGTTGGTCGAGCCGAGGTCCTCGACCCACAACTGCTCGTTATGACGGAAGAGCCGCGCGTGGAGCGTCGAGGTGTAGATGTCCTCGGGCATGGCGACGCCGCATCCCGGCGAGCGCCCGATGGTCAGCTCGTCGTCGAGGTCATAGCTGCGGCCGGCGTGGGACGGCGGTTGGATGACCTTGAGGTAGAGCTGGCGACGGCGGGACTTGGGCGCCGCCGCGCCGGCTGCGATGCGACCTTCTCGTCGCGGCGCTCCTGGCGCTTCTGCCAGCGAGGCTTGCGGATCGTGGCCGGGCTCATCTCGACCCAGACGGCGCGGATGACGCGCAGGAAGAAGAGGAAGATCAACACGATGACCCCCCACTGCATGACGTGGAGGACCGCGTTCAGGTTCTGCGTGGCGATGAGCACCGCCCCCGCCGTCGGCGCGGTCACGACATTTCAAAGATGAGTCTCGTCGATCCCACGCTGACCTCGTCCCCGCTGGCGAGGAGCTGCTCCCGGACCGGGGTGCCGTTCACCCTGGTGCCATTGGTGGACCCGAGATCAGTGACGAAGACGCCGTCGCCCTTGCGGCGCAACTCGGCGTGCCGCCGGCTGACGTTGGAGTCCGCCAGCACCACGTCACACTCGGGGAGACGGCCGATGACCAGGGCCTCCGAACCTACGGAGAGGCGCCGGCCGTCGGGCAGGACGAGCTCGGCCAGGATGCCCCCGTCCTCGCTCTCATGGACCTCCGCGGTCACGGTGAAGCGACCGGGCTTGAGGTTGGATCCCTCGAAGATCTCGACTTCGACCGGGCCCACGAAGGAATAGGACTCGATGCGGGCGTGCTCCCGAGCGGCGTCCGAGAGCTCGCGGGAGAGGGCGTCGATGAAGTTGGAGAAGCGGCTGACGTCCGCGGGCGACAGCGTCACGGCGAAGGCATTGGGCGCGATGAGGCCGCGCACGCCGACTCGCCGGTGCAAGTCCATTTCGCGCGTGAGCCTCCGACCGATCTCGACCGGTTGGAGGTTGCTTCGAAACGGTTTGGCCAACGTGCCCTCCACCAGACGCTCGAGGCGCTCCTCAAACTGCTGGAGTCCCATGGTCTTCAGAAGACTAGTTGTCCTGTCCGCTCACCTGGGTCCCGATAGGCGTCTGACCTGGTCACCTCTCCCCAAAATCAGCCTTTTGGCTGACCTGGGGACCCCTGGCAGCGACTACTCTTGGCCGGTCACTCGGGCGAGTGGCGGAATTGGCAGACGCGCAGGATTCAGGTTCCTGTGTCCGAAAGGATGTGCGGGTTCAAGTCCCGCCTCGCCCACCAGCTGTGCGGGACCCGGTCGCGGCACGGCCGGCAGAAGGTCGACGTCCGGCGGGGCCCGGCGGGGGCGGGCGGGCCCGGCGGGCCTGCACGGGGGTGGCGGGACCTTGCCGCTCCCTCTCCCGCCTCGCCGTCTGCCTCGGGTTCTTCGTGATCCGGCTCGACGCTTCGGCTAGCTTGCGGTCCGCACGTCAGGACGGGCGAGACTCCAGGGCGGACCTGGGGGAGGTCGAGGCGATGGCCGCAGCAGAGCCAACCGAGGGCTCGTACGCCCGGCGGAGAGCGCTGCCGCCGTGGTCCCAGGAGGTCCTCGGCCGCGTCATCGGCCTACGCAACTCGCTCGACCACGTCGACGCGGCGTCCGGCGCGCGACATCGGAGCGCTCCTCGACCAGGCGGAGCGGCTGGCCACCCAGGCCCGGTCGTGGAAGGAAGCCTGGGCGGAGGTGCGTGAGTGGTGGTACGGCAGCCAGGTGGAGCAGGCCTGGACGGCCATCCACCAGGCGCAGCTGCTCGTCGTCGAGAACGCCGACGACGACTACCTGCAGACGACGGCCCTCGAGCTTGCGCTCGCCGAGTCGGAGATCCTCGATCCCAAGGATCCGATCCGCGTGCGCTTGTCGGACTACGTGCGGGGCATGACCCAGGACGGTGCGTCGACGGCGCAGGCCCAGGCCGAGGCGCACGCCCAGGCGCACGTGCAGGCCCATGCCGGCGCGGTCGCCGCCGCGCCGGGCGGCACCACGACGACCTCGACCTCGACGACGACCTCGAGCTGAGCGTGGCGACCGAACCCCAGGCGTCCGAACCCACGACACCCCCGGCACCGCCGGCGTCACTGCCGACGATGATCAGCTCGGTCCTGCGCAAGTCGTCGGGCATGAACGACGCCTTCCACCGCGACGCGCGTGCGTTCCGCAACCGGCTCATCATCATTTCGCTCATCTCGATCGTGACGAGCGCCTTGCTGGTGATCCTGCAGTGGCGCCTGCCCGACGCCTCGATCATCCAGCACCCGAAAGGCGCGACCGGCGAATCAGGGTGGGCCCTCATGCTCCTGGTCATGGCGTTCGGCTGCGTGGGCGCGCTGGTCTCCGCCATCCCGGCCATGGCCGCCATCCCCCGGGTCAAGAGCCCGTTCAACTTTCCGCTGCAGGCGGCGCTCATGAAGGTCTTCGTCGGCAGCCTGACCGCACTCGTCGGGGTCATCGTCACCGGCAGTGCCGGCATCACGAACGGTTACGCCTCCTTGGGCGCCCTCATCGGGATTGCCGTCGTCTTCGGGGCGTCACAACAGGCCGTGACCCAGTACCTGGACAAGCGGGCGGGCCAGATCATCGACTCCAAGCCGTCCGTGAAGTAGGGCCGGGACGGGGCGGGGCGGCGGTCGCTCAGAGCCGATAGAGCTTGGCGGCGTTCTCGCCCAGGATCTTGCGCTGGACTTCGGGGGCGAGCGTCGACATCTTCTCGGCCACCGTGTCGAGCGGCTTGGGGTACAGGCACGTCGGGTGGGGGAAGTCCGTCTCGAAGAGGATGCTGTCGGCGCCGACCGAGTCGACGAGGGCGGGCAGGTTGTTCTTCTCGAACCAGAACGTGGCGAACAGGTTCCGGCGGAAGTACTCGGACGGGAGCATCGAGAGCTTCTCGAGTGACTTGGGCGCGTTCTCCGACATCTCGTAGTCGAGGGCCTCGAGGATGAAGGGCACCCAGCCGACGCCGCTCTCCACCGACACCATCTGCAGCTTCGGGTGCCGGTCGAGCATGCCGCTCAGGATGATGTTGGTCACGACGCGGGCGTTGCCGATGAACAACAGCGTGCCGCCGATGGCCAGCTTCGTGTCCTCGTCCTGGGACTCCCAGGGATAGGTGCCGAAGTACGTCATGGTGGTGAGGCTGGCGCCGATGTGGAAGTGCACGGGCAGGTGCCTGTCGGTGCACACCTCCCACAGCGGGTCCCAGGCGCGGCTGGCGAGGTCCGGCCCGCCGACGTCGTTGGGGTCCGACGTGATGTTCACGCCGCGCAGGTCCATGTCCGCCACGCGCTCGGCCTCGGCCACCGCCTCGTCGACGTCCCAGGCCGGGAGGACGGGCATCGGCATCAGTCGGCCGCCCGATTCCGCCTGCACCTCGGCCATGGCGTCGTTGTAGATCTGCACGCAGAGCAGGCGCAGCACCGGGTCCTTGACCACGTCGGAGATCCCCTGGCCACCGAGGCCGATGGAGTTGGGGAAGCACACCTGCGCGTAGACGCCCGAGTCGTCCATCACGTCGATGCGCGCCTTGATGTCGAACGCGCCGAGGTGGATCTGGTCCTGCGTCCACTCGAAGAGCGCCTCGGCGGCGCGGCCCTTGCCGCCCTGGCGGTCGATGACCCCGCCCCCACCGGCGAAGCCGAGCTCGGCGCCGTCGACGTACCACATGGGCTTGCCGTCGACCTCGATCACGTGCGGGACGCGGTCCTTGTACTTGGCCGGGGCGCGCTTGGTCCACAGGTCGTGGGCCTCGGTCAGATGGGTGTCCGCATCGATCACCCGCAACCCCTCTAGTGCCAGCGCCATCCGTGCCTCCCCGAGCTCAGGCTCTGCTTGCGTCGTGTCCGTCTCGAACGAACTTCGATTTCGACCTCGATTTCGATACCAACCCTACGGCCAGGTGCGACGGCCGTGCCTCCGGGAGGGATGGGCGCAGGTCAGCGAGGCCGGCCGGTCAGGCAGGGCCTCAGCGGGTGCGCGGAAAGCCGAGGTCGATCTCGCTCGTCGCCGGGTCGGGCCAGCGGGTCGTCACCACCTTGGGCCGGGTGTAGAAGCGGATGCCCTCGGGGCCGTACATGGCGCTGTCGCCGAAGAGCGAGGACTTCCACCCGCCGAAGGAATGGAAGCCGACGGGCACCGGGATGGCCACGTTGACCCCGACCATGCCGGCAGTCACCTCGCGCTGGAAGCGCCGGGCCGCACCGCCGTCCCGGGTGAAGATGGCGGTCCCGTTGCCGTACGGGCTCGCGTTCACGAGCTCGACGGCCTCCTCGTAGTCCCGCACCCGCACGACGCTCAGGACGGGCCCGAAGATCTCGTCGTCGTAGGCCCGCATGCCGGGGCGCACCTCGTCGAGGAGCGTGCAGCCGAGGAAGAAGCCGTCGGTCCGTTCTCCCGCGCCCGTGCGCCCGTCGACCACCAGACGGGCGCCCTCGGCCTCGGCGCCGTCGATGTAGGACCGCACTCGTTCACGGTGCTGTTGCAGTGACGAGCGGGCCCATCTGCGACTCGGGGTCGTCGCCCGGGCCGATGACGACGGAGGCGACGCGCTCGACGATGGCGTCGACCAGCGTGTCGGCGACACCGCCCACCGCAACGACGACCGAGACGGCCATGCACCGCTCGCCCGCCGAGCCGTAGCCGGCTGAGATGGCGGCGTCGGCCGCGGCACCGACATCGGCGTCGGGCAGCACGATCATGTGGTTCTTCGCGCCGCCGAGGGCCTGCACCCGCTTGCCGTGGCGCGCGCCCTCCACGTAGACGTGCTGCGCGACCGGGTGTGCTGCCGACGAACGACACCGCGGCGACGTCGGGGTGCGCGAGCAGCGCGTCGACAGCGACGGCGTCGCCGTGCACGACGTTGAGCACGCCGTCGGGCACACCGGCCTCCCGGGCCAGCTCGGCGAGGATCAGCGAGGGGGACGGGTCGCGCTCGGAGGGCTTGAGCACGAAGGCGTTGCCACAGGCGATGGCGTTGGCCAGCATCCAGAGCGGGACCATGACCGGGAAGTTGAACGGGGTGATGCCGGCCACCACGCCGAGCGGCTCGAGCACGGTGTGCACGTCCACCCCGGTCGAGACCTCGGTCGAGTGCGCGCCCTTGAGGAGGTGGGGGATGCCGCAGGCGAACTCGATGTTCTCGAGGCCCCTCGCCACCTCGCCGGCGGCGTCGCTCACGACCTTGCCGTGCTCGGCGGTCACCGCGTGGGCCAGGTCCGGCGCGGCGCGGCTGACGAGATCGCGCAGGCGGAACAGGACGGCGGCCCGGGCACTGAGCGAGCCGGCGCCCCACTCGACCGCCGCCTCCTTGGCGACGTCGACCGCGGTGCCCACCTCGCCGGCCGACGCCAGGGGGACGGTCGCCGTCTGCACGCCGCGGGCCGGGTCGAACACCGGTCCGTGGCGGCCGGATGACCCGGCGACCGACTTGCCGCCGACGAAATGCTCGAGCTCACGCATGGGACGATCCTCCCACCGCCGGCGGCGGCCGGAACGAACGGGCTCCTCCTAGGAGACCGCGGCCGGCTCCTCTTGCACGAGCTTGGCCAACTCCTCGGACACCATGCGCTCCCGTTCGTCGAGGTCGCGCCGGGCGGCCCGCGGGCTCCAGCGGCCGCGCATGGTGAAGACCAGGAGGGCGAAGATGAGCTGGCCGATGAGGCAGACCGTCCACCACCGCTTCCACTCGCCCGGCGACGTCTTCTGGGCGGGCACGAGCTTCTGCTCGGCCACCAGAGAGGGAGGCGAGGTTCTGCGAGTGCACGCCGACCTTGGACTGAATGTCGGCCTGGCTCACCGCCTGGCCGTTATTGATGGCCAAGGCCAACGGGGAGTAGGCGAGCAGGCCCTGGACCTGGGGGTTGGCAAAGCCACCGGCGGCGGTCAGAGCATCGCCGAGGTTGTGGGTCGAGTTGCAGGTCGCCAAGACGGTGGCCAGCGTCTTCGGACCGACTTCATTCGTGGCCTGGAGCCCGCTGATCACCGAGGCCGGTGCCGAAGTCGGGTTGCAAGCGAGCGCGGTGACGTCGTCGGGGCGTACGACTGGGCCGCCTTGATCGCCTGCAGCGTGGTGGCCGCGGTCTGGTTGTCGACCAGCACGGTCGACGTGGTGATGACGTAGGGCAGCACGAGGAACGACAACGCCACGGTGATGCGCAGGATCCAGCCCCAGATGGCGAGACCCGACGCCGTGAGCGCGGGGTTGTGCGACTCCACCTGCTCGGTGTAGTTCGCCATCCAGGGCGCGTAGGCCAGCGCGATGCTGAGCGCCAGCAGCACGATCACGAGGACGTTGGAGTAGTACCCGGTGTGCGGGTGATCCGTCTGGTTGATCAGGAACAGCATCATGACCATGGCGCAGATGGCACCGACCAGCATGAACGGCTTGCGCACGCGCGCCCAGTCGGAGAGGAGCCCGGCGATCACCAGGCCACCCGAGAGGAAGGCCGCCAACCAGACGTTGATCCCGTTGGCCTCCGGGGTGGACCGGTTGAAGATCACCACCCAATAGATGGTGAGGATGCTGACCGAGGCGTAATAGAACAACAGGAACAGCGAGATGGCAATGGACGACGCGATCAGGTCCAGCTTCATCATGGAGCGGATGGGGTGGGCGGTCGTCTTCTCGACGTCGATGCCCATGGCCCGCGCCTCGACCAGGGCGCGCTCACGCTCGGTGACCATGAGCTGGCTGCGCATCTGGGGCGACAGCTCGCGCAGGAAGAAGAAGGCGATGAAGACCACGCCGAGGCACACGAGCCCCGAGATGATGAACTGGTCCTGCCACGGCGTCAGGTGCGTCAGCGTGTGCGTCGCGACGAGGCTGGCGGCCAGGGCACCCATTGTTGGCCCGAGGGCCCAGAACCCCATGGCGACGCCACGACCCATCTGGGGAGAGAAGTCGCGGATCAGCGCCGGCGTCGACACGAGGATCACACCCTCGACGAAACCGATCACGCAGTAGGACGCGGCGAACCAGAACTTCTCCGTGATGTGCGGAATCGCGAAGAGCTGAATGAGGGCGACGAGCAGCGTTCCGTAGATGGTGAGGTTGGCGCGGCCGATCTTGTCGGAAAGGCCACCGATGAACGCGCTGAAGGCGCCGATTGCGTTGGACACCACGAGGAGGTACAGGAAGTACTGGAACGACATGTGGTAGTAGGGCAACAGCAGCGGCGTGACGGCGCCCTCTACGTAGTACAGGTAATAGAGCATGATCGTCGTGAGCACGACGATGGCCAGATAGCCGATCCGGGGCAGTGTGTCGGGGTAGTGGTCGAGTTGCCGCGTGACGAATCGCTTGTACCACCACGGACGGGTGAGGCTGGGATCCGGTACCGCCGTCGTGGTGCTCATCCTCGTCCCCCTTCGTCGCGGGAAGTGCCTCAACCCGATGCTAGGGCGGCACCCTGCCATTTGCTGAAGGGCTTCGGACTCAGCTGTTTCCGGCTTTCAGGCGGTCGCGGCGGCGCCGAAGGGATCGGCCTCGGACTCGAGCGGCACGTGCCAACTGAGGCGGGTGCCCCCCTCCCTCGAGGTGCTGATCTCCATGCCGCCGCCGAGGCGCTCCGCCCGTTGGCGCATGTTCTTCAGGCCGAGGCCACCCGGGGCGCCCTCGGCGGCGCTCCCCACGCCGATGCCGTCGTCCGCGACCACCAGCCGGAGCTCTTCGCCGGCGGCGATCGTGATGATCACCTGAGAGGCCTGGGCGTGCTTGCCGACGTTCATGAGCGCTTCGCGGAGGACGGCCAGCACCTCCTCAGACAGCTGCCCCGTCACCACGTGATCCACCGGACCGCTGATGCTGACCATGGGGAGCATGCCGAGCACCGGGCGGAGCTCGTGCCCGAGGTCGAGGACCTTGGGATGGAGCCCTTCCTTGTTGATCGTGAGCTCGATGTCGAAGATGGCCTTGCGCAGCTGACGGATCGTTTCGTCGAGCTTGTCGATCGCCTCGGCGATCCGCAATACCGCGTCAGGGCGCTCGACCAGCCGCGCCGTGCCCTGGAGTGACAGGCCGATGGCGAACAGACGCTGGATCACCGAGTCGTGCAGGTCCCGGGCGATCCGGTCACGGTCCTCGGTCAGCGTGTGGTCTCGAACCAGCGAGTGCAGACGCGCGTTCTCGATCGCGATGCCGGCCGCCATGGCGAGGGCGAGCACCAGTTCCTCGTCGTCCGCCGAGAACTCCTTGGCGTGCCGCTTGTTCGTCAGATAGAGGTTGCCGTACACCTCGCCGTGGACCCGGACGGGCACGCCGAGAAACGACGTCATCGCGGGATGGTGTGCCGGGGTTCCGAAGCTGTCGGGGCTATCGGAGAGGTTGCCCAGCCGGAGCGGTTTGTCGTCGGCGATCAGTGTGCCGAGGACGCCGCGCCCGGTGGGGCGCGGACCGATGGCGTGCTCCTGTTCGTTGTCCAGTCCGACGGTGAGGAATTGGTCGAGCGTCTGTCCGTCCGCCGACAACACACCGAGCGCGCCGTACTGCGCGTCGACCAGATCGCGCGCCTCCTCGATGATGCGCCGGAGCACCACGGGGAGGTTCATCTTCCGATTGCGCCGTCCCGTCAGGCGGCGGCTCCAAGGTCGCGGTGGTCAGCGGGTCATTTGTTGCCGCAGTCCGCATGCGCCGGACGTTTTGCAGTTCGCTCTGGAAGTCGACGTAGTGCGGCAGTTTCAAGTGCTCGACGAAGCCGGTCGCCTCGATGTTGTCGGAGTGATACAAAACGAATTCGGTATTTTGCGCCGGCGCCGTAACGTCCTCGCCGAGTTCCTCGGCCCGCAAGGCGCGATCGACCAGCGCCATCGCCATCGCTTTCCGTTCCCCGAACCCGAACACCAGGCCATAGCCTCGGGTGAATTGCGGCGGCAGGGTTTTCGATCCGTCGAACTGGTTGACCATCTGGCATTCGGTCAGCATCAGGTCGCCGATATCGATGCGAAACCAAGCTCCGCCGGCTCGATTTCGATCGACGACCTCGCCGACGCGGATCTCGCCGGCGAAAGGATGTGCTGCCGCCGTAGCCGCGCTGGGTGGAGTAGCCGATCGCCAGGAGGAAGCCCTCGTCGCCGCGCGCCAGGGCCTGCAGCCGGACATCGCGACCGGCGGGAAATGTCAATGGCTCGCGCGTCAGGTCGCCCGGTTCGCATCCGATCAGGGCCGGTCTGTCGGGTTCCAGCAGTCCCTCGCGTCCCGAGGATGTCCGGCACCCGCGGCATCGCGCGACAGATCGGGCGCGGCGCGGGCGGCGCATCGGGAGCGGGCTGTCCCCGTGCAGTTCGAAAATCCAACAGACGGTGCGTATAGTCGTATGTCGGGCCCAGGGTCTGCCCGCCCGGCAGGTCCTTGAAAATCGCCGAAATGCGCCGCGCGGCTCGCATCGACGCCGTATCGACCGGCGCGTATGAGCGAAGCGCGGCAGGGTGGTGCGGTAGGCGCGCAGCAGAAACGCGGCCTCGATCAGATCGCCCTGCGCCTGCTTGATCGCCAGCGCCGCGAGCTCGGGATCGTACAGCGATCCCTCCGCCATGACCCGGTCGATCGCCCGGCCCAAGCTGCTCTCGGATCTGGGCGACGGCCAGGTCGGGATGGCGGGATCGCCGCGGCGTTCCTCGGCGAGCCAGGCGTGGGCGTTGCGATCGCCGCTCACCGCCCTTGACCGCGACATATGCCATGGTGTCAGGCCTCCTCGATCGTTACGGTGCGGGGCAGGGCCGCCAACTGTCGCCGGCGCACAGAATGAGGTCGATCCCGCGCGGGAACAGCGCATGGTTGCGCGCGCCAGATCGATGCGAAATCGCGCGGCAGGCCATCGACGGCCAGTGTCGCCGGCTCGCGCAGCCCGGGTCCGGTCAGCCGAAAGCGTCGCGCCGGTGACAACGCGCGACCTGCAGGATCACCGTCGCCGAGGTTTCCGGCGATCTCGTGCGTGCCGGCCGCCGAGAGCCACCAGGTCCGGCAGAGAGCGCCAGGCAACATCGACCCGCATCCATCGCCGGCTCGGCGACAATCGCCGCGCCGGCATGGAATGCCACCCAGCTTGCGCGCCGATTTGCCGCCGGATCGAGCCAAAATCGGCGTCTCATGATCCACCAGGGTCAGCAGCACGGCGGCCCCGGCGTTGCCCAGCGGCGGCGGCGCCGTCACACCACTCGACCTGATGCACACTTCCCGGACGGGCCATCGCATCCAGCACGGCGCGGAAACAAACTTGCGCCGCCGCGACCGGATCGGCGAACCCGGCGGAGCACCTCACTCATGCGCGGTCCTTCGCGTGTCTCCTCATGTCCGCATGTTCTGCATGGCGAAGAACTCCACCCGCGTCGCCGCCGCTTTCCCGCCCGCACGTCGCGGCGCTCGGCCTGCATCCGATGCAATGGCGCGATCGACCCGAGCCTCAAGAACGCTCCCGTCGATTCGTCGATCCTGCATCAGAGCATCGACCACTGCCGCGAGTTCCGCCTGCCGCTCATCCCGGCCGGCGATGTAGCTATGTCCCGACCTGACCCGTCGCGATGCGCACCGAGCAGCGCGTCACCGTCATTTCGCCCAGATTGAACGCGGAACCGCCGCCGCCTGCCCGCCCGCGCACCATCACGAGACCGCTCCTCGGGTCCACGCAACACGGCTGTGGGCGGGCAATTCGCCGCATTCGGCCAGCAGCGGCCTCGATCTCGTCAGCCGGCGCGCGGGCCAGAACCGACATCCAGCGGCGACGTTGGTGGCGGGTGTTGAGACCGGTTGCAGGAGGGGGCGGCCTGTGATCGCTCATGCTGCCTCGTTCTTGTTTAGATGTCTAGACAGCTAGACCTGCGCCGGAGTATCGTCAACCGCAATTTCAGCCCACCGGCGGGAGCGAATCGAGGATGAACCATGGATGAATGTGGCCGCCCGAGTGGATGACCGTCAGGCACATCCGGTCCTGCGCCAGGACGGGGTAGCCCTGTGGCGGCAGATCGCGGAACCGCCTGCAGCAGGACATCGCCGCCGGGACCACCAAGCCAGGCGAACAGCTTGCCGACCGAGGCGGAGCTTTCGGGGCTCTTCCAGGTCAACCGCCACACCGTCCGGCGCGCGCTGGAGGAACTTTCCCGCGACGGACTGGTACGGATCGAGCAAGGCCGCGGCAGCTTCGTCGCCGAGGACGTGCTGGACTACGCCGTCGAAGCGCGCACCCGTTTTTCGGAGTGGATCAGGAAGCACAACAAGGAGCCTTCGGGCCAGGTGCTGCAACTTGCGCGAAATCGCCGCTGACCAGCGCGTCGCCGCCGCGCCTGGCGCTTCGTGCCGGCCGGCCGGGTGGTCCTGCTGGAACGCCTGGGATTCGCCGACGACCGTCCTGTCAGCCTCGCCCGGCACTATTTTCCGGCCGCTCGTCTGAAGGGGATTTTGGAGGCGCTGCGGACCTCACCGCGCATTACCGAAGCCCTTAGTGCAGTCGGGATCGACGACTATCTTCGCCAGCAGACCCGCGTGACCGCGCGCCTGCCCACCCGTGCCGAGGCCGACCTGCTGCGCATGGCACGGAACCGGCCGGTGCTTGTCACCGAAAACATCAACGTCGATCGCAGCGGGGCCATCGTGGAATTCTCCCTCGGCTGCTATCCGACACCGCGCGTGCAGATCGTTTTCGAGCCATGAAGGATCCACGCACACATGGATCACATGCGAATTACCGGTGGAACCGTCTTGCTGGCGTCGGATGGTCTGCACCAGCCGATCTGCTGCTTGCCGGAGGCTTGATCGACCGCATCGGCGGAGGATCGGCCCGCGGCAACTCGATGCATCGGGCCTCCTGGTGCTTCCGGGCATTGTCGACCTGCACGGCGACGCCTTCGAACGCCAGTTACAGCCGCGGCCCGGGGTGAATTTTCCCGTCGATATGGCGCTGCGCGACACCGAGGCGCAGTTGCTGGCCAACGGCATCACCACCGCGTTCCACGGCGTGACGTTGTCGTGGGAGCCGGGGCTGCGCAGCCCGACCGCCTGGCGCGCGCTGCTGGATGCACTCGATGCCGGCACTTGGACCTGCGACATGCGGGTGCACCTGCGGTGGGAGGCCTACAACCTGGACGCCCTCGACACCGCCATTGCCGACATAGCGGCCGGGCGCGTGCATCTGCTGGCGTTCAACGACCACACGCCAGCGATCCTGAAGAAGCTGAAAGACCCGGTCGACGGGGCGAAATACAGCGACCGCGCCGGCATGAGCATCGATGATTTTCTTGCCACTGCCGAACGGGTTGCTGCCCGCGGGAGCGTGGTCGGGGCGGTTGAGGCGGCGATGGATCGGATCGCCGCGGCCGCTCGGGCGGCGGGTCTGCCGATGGCCAGCCACGACGACGACAGCATCGCGGCTCGTGACGGCTTTCGTGCGCGTGGGTGCTCGTATCTGCGAATTCCCGATGGCGGAGGAAGTCGGCCGGGCCGCCGCCGCTGCTGGCGACTTCGTCGTGATGGGCTGCCCCAACGTGGTGCGCGGCGGCTCGCACCTCGGCTGGGCTTCGGCCGCTGTGACTGGCCGAGGCGGGCGTTTGTTCGGTCCTGACCTCGGACTATTACTATCCTGCGATGCCGCGAGCCGCATTCATGCTGGCGCGGCGAGGGGTGCTGGACCTGCCTCGCGCCTGGGAACTGATCTCGGAAAATCCGGCGCGTGCCGCGGGTCTGCAGGACCGGGGGACGATCGAGGTGGGCAGACGCGCCGATCTTGTGCTGGTCGACCCGGTCACGTCCACTGTCCTGGCGACGATCGCCGGTGGACGGATCGCGTACCTGACGGCTGCGGGCAGCCAGCGGCTTTCGGAGCCAAAATCAGAGTGAAGAAGAGCATTGGCTCGCTTGAACAGGATACCCTTTGCTATATCTCTATTTCTAAATGGGCGATGGTGTCGCGGCGCGGGAACGCCACCGCTGCCAGCAGACGGCGATAATCGTTTCATAAGTACGGTGACGCATAATGTCGCCGCAATGCGAATAACGAGCCATGCCAACAGGGACCAAACCGCGATGAGCCGACCAAAGGACTGGGAGAAGATCATCAATGCCGAAGCAGAAACCTGCCATTGGCTTGCGCCGGACGGTTCGCGGCATCCATGCACCGATGATGAGAATGCCGAAGTTCGGGGAGAGCTGCTGAAGATCCGGACGATCAGCGACAAGCGTCGGCAGCAGCAGATTGCGGAACGGCAATGACTCCTGCCGGCGTTCGTATGTGCCCGTGATCGAGTACCGCGGAAGTCGCGCCCGTGCGTTGCCTGCCCCGCCCGTCAGGCCTGAAAACGTTCTGAGTGCAGCACAACATCGAACTTGTGCGGCTTGCCTCGGCCACGTTCTTTGCGATGGCATTTCTCGCCGGATGGTCATCGCACGCGCAACCTTCGGTTCTCGAGTGCCCGCGGGAAGCTCCCGCTGACTGGAGCCTGTCAAAGCCGGCGTCGCTGGATAGGTTGCTGTCCTGTCCCAGCCGATTGGTCAGCCGATCGACGAGAGATCACCGCCGACTCTTGCGCCGGACCGTGGCTACCTTCGTGGGAGTGTCTGGCACAACTTTTGGCTGATCGGCGATGAACCGGTCTCGTCCCACTTCATCGACTGCCGATACCGCGGCTCCACTCGAATCCTGCGTCTGAACGCAGATAGCCCGAAGCAATGCGAGCAGACCGCCAGGCCCTATTCAAAGACGCGAGGCGTGGCAAACGATGCAGCGCAGACCACGGTTTGCCACAAATAACCAAGCGGCGCTGCGCCAACGGGTCCGATCTGTCTGACGCCGACGCACTGGCTTTCGACAAGGGCGATCGTCAGGCCGGCTCAACCGCCCAACCGGCATCGACTAGCCCCTTAAATCCTCCGGCGTTGCGTACGTCCACGAATCCCATGTCCTTCAGCGTCTTGCCGGCGAGCGCGGCCCGCCCGCCCGAGCCGCAGGTACAGGATCACAGGACGATCATTGCGAAGCGCCGGATCGTGGGTCGGCAGGTCGGGGTCGGCGCGGAATTCGAGCAGTCCGCGGGAGATCGCCAAAGCCCCCTTGATCTTTCCGCTGGCCGCTACCTCGGTTCCGTCCCGAACATCGACCAACAAAGCGTTGGACTTTTTCACGAGCTCCGCAGCCTCGGCCGGCGTCACGGCAGGGACAGCAGCACGAGCGGCGGAGAGCATGTCTTTTACTGTGGCGGGCATGATGGTTGGTGCCTCCTGTCCCAGATCGAGCAAATTCGAGCCTACTCCCAAAGACACCACGCTCAAATGGTCAAACCATCGTGGGGCGCCGCTGGCGAAGTGCGGCGGTTGCCGGGGAAGCGACCGCGATCTCCCGCCAGGGAGCCGACAGCCTTCTCTTCTCCCGGCGACCGCAAGATCCACCTGCATGGGGGTATTCGGAATTGACCAGCCCAGGCCTTGACTTTTGCCAGGCTCAGTAGCCGGGCGGCGGGTAGTAGGCCGGGGGCGGAGCATAGTAAACCGGCGGGCGAGCGTAGGGCACTGGCGACGGAGCGTAGTAACCCGGCGGGGGAGCGTAATACCCGGGAGGCGCCGCATACACGACCGGAGGTGGCGGCGCGTAGGCCTGGGAGGCGATGGCTCCCCCGATCACCGCGGCCGCACCCAACCCCAGCAGCGCGCCACCAAGGCCGATGCCGCCATTGTAGCCACCGTAATAGTTGTAGCCGCCGTGGTAGTGGCCGTAGTTGCCGTGCCAGCCGCCGCCACCACCGCCTTGGTGCCCACCACCACCGCCACCCTGGTGACCACCACCGCCACCCTGGTGCCAATCGGCATAGGCGCCCGGCGAGGCGAGAAGCCCCGCCGCGACGGGAGCGGCGATCAGCAGAGATTTAATGCACCACATGGCTGCAATTCCTTTGAACTTGACCGTCTCTGACATGGGGATGAGGGGTGGCCGGATTGAGGCAAGAGAGAGATTGTTTGATGATTTGATGATTTTAAATTGAGCTGCTTGCCCCGCCGGTCATACGGTTGCGTTGTGGTCGCGGCAGAACATGCAATCGTGGTCACCAGCGGTCTCTGCCACGCCTCCGTTCAGCCTGTAGTGAAGTGGCGGGCACCGCTTGGTGGCGGCAGGATTGGCAGCATTGCGTGTCGCGTGCACGGCATCGAGTCTTCCAATTGACTTGCCCAAGCCACTTCGTCAGGTTCCTCCGATTCAGGAAGGCGGAAAAAATCAGCCAGCGGGGGAAGCGAATGGCAGGCCATGGTTGTTTGTATCCTGGACGAAATACCTGCGGACCATCCGCGTGATCGCCGTCGCGCCGCTGGCTCTCCGGTTCGGCGCTAGGCAAGGCTGAGTGGCCGGGTTGCTCGAGGCTAAAGGCCTCCACGCCGGATACGGCGAGACCAAGGTATTGCATGGCATCGATTTCACCGTTCGCCAGGGCGGAGTGACCGCACTGCTCGGTGCCAATGGCGCCGGCAAGACCACGACGCTCCGCGCCATCTGCGGCCTGGTTCAGACCCAGGGCCAACTCACCCTCGGCGACCGGCGCATCGACGGCCTCGCGACCGAGGATATCGTGCGATTGGGCGTTGCCCACGTGCCGGACGGCCGCGGCACTTTCATGGAACTGACAGTCGAGGAGAACATGAAGCTGGGCGCCTACACCCGCCCGGCGCGTGAGGCGCAGGACGACTTCGACCACATGTTCGACTATTTTCCGCGTCTGCGGGAACGCTTCAAACAGCAGGCCGGAACCTTGTCCGGAGGTGAGCAGCAAATGCTCGCCATCGTTCGCGCCCTGCTGCTCCGCCCCCGCCTGTTGTTGCTCGACGAGCCCTCCTTTGGCCTGGCACCGCTCGTCGTGCAGGAAATCTTTCGCATCCTGCGGCGCATCCGCGACGATGCCGGCGTCGGCATCCTGCTGGTGGAACAAAATGCCTCACTGGCGCTGGAATTTGCCGAAGACGCCTATTTGCTGGAGACCGGAAGCATCGTGATGTCCGGGCCCGCGGCGGATATCATCAAGGACGAGGGCGTCCGCCGATCCTATCTTGGCTACTAAAGTGGCCTGCTTCGCGGTATCTGCCCCGGCTTGTGGCGGCGCCGGGTCAGGACGTGGGATCCGAACGGTGGCGGTGTCTGGGCTGCAATTAGCCATCGAAGGCGTACCGTCGGTCTCGACGACAGGCCGGCCCGGAAGCTGGCCTGGCGATTGGCACGGACCGGCCGGGAGTTTGCGCGTGGGGGCCAATATGATCGGCCTGACCGCGGTCAGGCTGCTTGTCACCGGGAGGGGTCGGTTTTGGAGGGCATCATCCATCAGGTCATGTCGGGCATCGCCACCGGCGGCATCTATGCCAGCGTGGCGCTCGCGTTGGTCATGATCTACCAGGCGACCCACCATGTGAACTTCGCGCAAGGGGAGATGGCGACCTTCTCCACCTATATCGCGCTGACTTTGATCAATATCGGCTTGTCATACTGGATCGCGTTCATCGGCGCCGTGGTCCTGTCCTTTGCCATCGGCGTCACCATCGAGCGTCTGCTGATGCGCCCGATGATGAACGCGCCGGTGCTGGCTTCCGTCGGAGTCTTCGTCGGGCCTGCTGCTCATCGTGAACAGCCTCAGCGGCTGGTTTTTTGACTACACCATCAAGCAATTCCCCACCCCGTTTCCCGACCGGCCGATGTTGGGCGGCTATTTGTCCGGACATGAACTCGGTGCCACCGCCGTCACCTTGGTTGTTCTTATCGGCGTGTGGGTATTCTTCCGCTTCACCCGACTGGGCCTCGCCATGCGTGCCGCCGCCTTCAATCCGGTCTCCTCACGTCTGGTCGGCGTCCGCGTGGGCTGGATGCTGGCGCTGGGGTGGGGTCTGGCGGCGGCGATCGGCGCGGTCGCCGGCTGCATGGTGGCGCCGATCGTGTTCCTCGATCCCGAATATGATGGCCGGTATTCTGCTGTATGCCTTCGCCGGCGCGCTGCTGGGCGGTATCGACAGTCCGTTGGGCGCAGTCCTGGGGGGATTCGCGGTCGGCGTGATCGAGAACCTGGGGGGCGCCTACGTCGTCGGCACCGAACTGAAACTGACCCTCGCGCTGGTCATCATCGTCGCGGTATTGACCGTCAAGCCGTCCGGCCTCATGGGCCGACGCGTCTATAGCCGAGTATAACGCCATGCGATCTCCCTGGCTGCTGGCCGTGCTGGTGCTGCTCGCCGCGATTGTCCCGGTGATGGACTTTAGCGGCTACCATCTGTTCCAGATGACCATGGTGGTGGTCTACGCCATCGCCATCCTGGGCCTGGCCTTGCTGATCGGCTTCAACGGGCAGATCTCGTTGGGCCACGGCGCTTTCTACGCCATCGGCGCCTATACCTCGGCGATCCTGATGACATCCTGGAACGTGCCGTACTGGCTGACGCTGCCGGCCTCCGCTGTCGTCTGCGCGATCGTGGGATTTCTGGTCGGTCTGCCGGCGCTGCGGCTGGGGGGATTGTATCTGGCGTTGACGACGTTCGCGCTGGCGGTCGCGGTGCCGCAATTGCTGAAGTACAAGCTGGTCGAGGACTGGACCGGCGGTGTGCAGGGTCTGGTGATCGACAAGCCTGAGGCGCCGTTCGGACTGCCGCTGACGCAGGATCAGTGGCTGTACCTGTTCACCCTCGGCGTCGCGGTCGTCCTCTACATCATTGCCTGGAACCTGGTGCGGGGTCGTGTCGGCCGAGCGATGATGGCGATCCGGGACCATGCGTTGGCGGCGGAGGCGATGGGCATCAATATCGCCATGCTGAAGACCCGCACTTTCGCGGTCAGCGCGATGTATACCGGGGTGGCTGGATCGCTGGGCGCCATCACGGTGCAGTTCGTGGCACCCGACAGCTTCGGCGTGGTGGTCTCGATCTTCCTGTTCGTGGGCTTGGTGGTCGGCGGCGTTTCGTCAATTGGCGGCACGCTGATCGGCGCTGCGTTCATCGAGTTCATTCCCAACCTTGCGGACAAGGTATCCAAGGCCGCGCCGGGCGCGGTCTATGGCGTGCTGCTGATCGTGGTGATGTTCCTGCTGCCGGCCGGGGCAGGGGGATTTCTGCACGGCGTCTGGCGCCGGACCTTCGCAAGCCGGACGCGGCAGCCCCTGGCAGCCGGTGAGACGAGGTCGGTGGCGGGAGCGGCCAGTATGGCGTCTGTCGAGGCATCGTACCAAATGTCTTCGGAACTGGCAGGCGTGCCTGTCGAGGCGGACCTCGTCGAGTCTACCCGGTACAAACGCCGATCCCGACACGCCCGGCCACAGCCGCTGAGTGACGGGATCGCCGCGGAGCCTGAAAGCAGCGGCCTGCCATGGCGTCTGTGAGCGTTGATTTTCGCGTTATGGACTGCAGCCTACGTTTGTGAGCAAAGAAACAAGTGCATCCGTGCGAAGGTCTCGCCTTTCGCCACGGCGCACCTTCTCTGATCATATCTGTAAAGAAACGGAAATTTTACCCCGATCCGGTTTGACGGGGGCCGCAGCCGCACATTGATAAGAAACGATCCGAGTCTGCCAACGCACCCTCGACCGCAAGGGGCGCGATTAACCGTTCGTTAGCACTTTGTTGGCTACGTGACGGCCCGCGACTATCGAGGACGTCTCTCCATGCGACGATTTGGCATCAAAGCCACTCTGCTGGCGGCTGCCGCTCTGGGCACGCCGGGACTTGCCGGCGCGGCCGGGCTCGATCAGTTCGTCGGGTTCGGCGACAGCACCATGGATAGCGGGTATTTCCGCTACAACCCTACGGGAGGATCACCAAGCCTGCCGTTCGGCGTGCTGCCCACGACGATCGATGAAGCGATCCGGCTCACCGTCGCGCGTGGTGGCACTGGCGCTTTCGCAGGACCGGCCGTTGTCGATACCGAGCAGGTGGCGGCGCGCTTCGGCCTGACCGCCATGCCATTCATCATCGGCGGCGGTGGCGGAACCAACTATGCCAACGGCTCCGCCCAGGCGGTTCTGACGACCGCAGACGACGGCTACCTGCACGGCCTCTACAACAACGTGCCGATCGTTACGCAGATGTCCAACTACCTCGCCTCGGTCCACGGCAACGCCGACCCGAACGCCCTGTACATGATCAGCTACGGTGGCAATGATCTGATCTGGCTGCAGATCCAGGGTGGGAGCGTTGCGCCGCTGCCGTACATCCAAACGCAGGCAACGGCCTTGGTCTCCAGCATCGCGAACCTGCAGGCTGCCGGCGCCCGCACCATCGCGGTGCTGAACGTCTATGCTAACGCGAAGCTGGTCGGCGCGGACGGGACCTTGACCCCCGCAAACGCCGTCATCGTCAATCAAGCGGCGGTCTACAGCGCGGAGGTCTGGTCAGGCCTGAAAGCGGCCGGGGTCAACTTCGTTCCCGGTCGACGTCGAGGACGCATTGACCTATGCATCGCGGAATCCAACAAGGTTCGGCTTCACCGCCGCGACCGTGCTGGCATCCAGCCCGGCATGCGGAGAGCGACCTGCTCTCTTATGCGCACCAGCCCAACAGGTCAGTCCCAACGCGCAACAAACCTATCTGTGGAGTGACGCGAATCATCTGACCACGGCAGGGCAGGCGATCGAGTCCGACCTGATCTACAGTCTGTTGACGGCGCCAAGTCAGATCTCGCTGCTGGCGGAAACCGCGGTGCAGAGCGGATTGGCGCGGACGGTCACCATCCAGGGGCAGATCGATCTGACCGACCAGCATCGAGGACCGAACGGCGTCAATGTCTGGGCGAGCGCCGGCGCCAATGCCCTGAGCTTCACCAACACGCCCTACTTTCCCAACGCCTCCGGGTACTCCTTTCGCCGGCAGCGTGGGCGCGGACTATCGGACGTCCGCCGGATTGATTGTGGGCTTGGCGGCGACAGGGGGTAGCCAGACTCAGGACTACTCGACCGGCGGCTATTTTCGCCAGTCGGGCGAGGCGCTGAGCCTCTATGCGGCGTACCGGACCGGGCCGCTATGGGGCAATGCGATCGCCGGCTATGATTTCTTGCAGAACCACATCGCGCGACAGGTCTCGCTGGGTGCCTTTACCGACCAGAACAGCGCTGACGCTGCAGGCCACTCGCTTGAGCTGGCCCTGCGCGGCGGCTACGACCTTCAGTCTGGTGCCGTCACGACCGGCCCTGTTGCGGGTTGGTGTTGCAGCAGATACGCATCGATGGCTTTACCGAGACCGGAACGAGCGGCATCACCGCGCTCTCGTTCGGCAGCCAGACCCGAAACTCCGCCGTCAGTC